>OZ251505.1:0-3480000 GCA_965242795.1 uncultured Binatia bacterium (SeqCode) | reverse complement strand
AGTGACTCTTCTACAACCCGAACAAAGGACCCGCCCATGCAACACTCCGCTCCTGACCCGTCGCCGGACACGCCGCAAAATTCTCTGCGCCGCTACGACTTGACGCCCCGGCAGATGGAGGGCGTCCTGAAAACCGCGGCCGCCCGACACGCCGATTACGCCGACGTCTATTTCGAGTCTCGACAGGCGCAGGCCGTTTCCTTGGAAGAAGGCATCGTCAAGAAAGCGTCCCGCTCAACCACGCAGGGCGCGGGCGTCCGCGTCCTGGCCGGCGACAAGACCGGCTACGCCCACTCCGAAGAGATCACGCTGAAAGCCTTGCAGGCCGCGGCCCAGACCGCCAAGACCATTGCGCACGATTCGACCAGCACGCGCATTGCGCGCTTACGCGAGGCGGCACGCCCGGACGATTTCTACGCCCTGGACGCCCCACCCATCTCGGTTCCGGTGAGCGACGAGGTCGCCTTGCTGCAACGCATCGACGAAGAGGCCCGAGCCTACGACCCGCGAATCACCAACGTCCTCGCGTCGGTGGCGGTCGAACAGAAGGACGTGCTCATCCTGACCTCGGACGGGACGATCGCCGCGGACGCCCGGCCGCTCATCCGCCTCCAGGTGACCTGCATTGCCGAGGATGGCACCAACCGGCAACAGGGCAGTTATGGCGGGGGCGGTCGAGTCGGGTTCGATTTTCTCTTCCAGGCCGCCCGGTGGCGGACGTTTACGAGAGAAGCCGCCCGACAGGCCGTGCTCGGACTCGATGCCGTCGCCGCGCCGGCCGGTTCGCTGACCGTCGTGCTGGGCTCGGGCTGGCCCGGCATTCTCCTCCACGAAGCGATCGGCCACGGGCTGGAAGGCGACTTCAACCGCAAGAACGTTTCCGCCTTCAGCGGGCGGCTGGGCAAGCGGGTCGCCAGCCCGTTGTGTACCGTCGTCGACGACGGCACGCTGCCCAACCGCCGCGGGTCGCTCAACTACGACGACGAGGGAACGCCGACCGGCCGGACCATGCTCATCGAGAACGGGATCCTGACCGGCTATCTACAAGACCGGCTCAACGCCAAGCTGATGCACATGCAGCCGACGGGCAACGGCCGGCGGGAAAGTTTCGCCCACATGCCGCTGCCGCGCATGACCAACACCTTCATGCTGCCGGGCGCATCCACGCCGGAAGACGTCATCCGGTCGGTCCCGAACGGCTTGTACGCCGTCTCGTTCGGCGGCGGACAGGTCGATATCACCAGCGGGAAATTCGTATTCACTGCGAGTGAGGCATATCTGATCGAAAATGGGCGGGTGACGCGGCCGGTGAAGGACGCCACCCTGATCGGGAACGGTCCCGACGTCTTGACGCGCATCTCGATGGTGGGCAACGACCTACGACTCGACGAAGGCATCGGCACCTGCGGCAAGGAAGGCCAATCGGTTCCGGTCGGCGTCGGACTGCCGACGGTGCGCATCGACGGGCTGACCGTCGGGGGAACCCAAGCGTAATCGGGCCGCATCGGACGATCCGGGCCCGACTCTCTGTCCCCCTCAAAACCATGCCGGACTTTCAGGAACTCGCCGCCGACCTGCTCGCCCGAGCCGAGCGTCTAGGCGCGACCGCGGGCGACGTCGTCATCGTCAGCGGCGAAGCGTTTTCGGCCGGCGTCCGACTCGGGAACGTAGAAACGATCCACAACGCGCAGGAACGGCGGCTCGGCCTCCGCCTCTTCGATGGACAGCGGAGCGCCATTGCCTCGACTTCGAACCTCACGCCTGCCGGCTTGCAAACTTTCGTCGAGGAAACGCTCAGTCTCGCCAAGGTGACCGCAGCGGATGATGCCTCCGGACTGCCCGACCCCTCGGACTTGGCCCGGCACGTCGCCGACCTCGACTTGGCGGACCAGACCGCGGCGCTGCAACCGGAGGACAAACTGGCGTTGGCCCGCGAGGCGGAGGAAACCGCCTTGGCCGCGGATGCACGGATTACCAACTCCGAAGGCGGGGAGTTTTCCGATGCGTCCCGCGAGATCGTGTATGCGAACTCGCTCGGATTCAGCGGCCGGTATCGGACCACCAGCTTTTCTTTGAGCGTCGTGCCGGTCGCCGCGCAGGACGGCGCCATGCAGCGCGACTACTGGTATTCGTCCCGGCGCAAACTGCGCGACCTCGAATCGGCTGCGTCGGTCGGCCGAACCGCGGCGCAGCGAACCCTCCGGCGGCTGGGTGCCAAACAGGTGAAGACGCAACAGGCGCCCGTCGTCTTCGAGCCGGAGACGGCCGCCAGCCTGCTGCGCCATCTGGCCGCGGCGGTGTGCGGCGGGGCGCTGTATCGCAAGATGTCGTTCCTGCTCGACAAGATCGGGGAACGGGTCGCAGCCAGCGGCGTGCATATCGAAGACGACGCGCGGATTCCCGCCGGCCTGGGCTCCAAACCGTTCGACGGCGAGGGGCTGACGACACGCCGGAACGTCGTCGTCGAGGACGGGATGCTGACCGGCTACCTGCTCGACAGCTATGCCGCACGCAAGCTCGGCCTGCATTCCACGGGCAACGCCGGCCGTTCGGTGTCCGACGCCCCTTCCGCGGGCCCGACGAACTTCTTCCTGCAACCGGGGACGACTGCGCCCGACGCCATCATCCGCTCGGTCCGCTCCGGTCTGTACGTCACCGAGTTGTCCGGGTTCGGCGTCAACCCCGTCACGGGCGACTATTCGCGCGGCGCCGTGGGACAGTGGATCGAAAACGGCGAACTCGCCTACCCGGTCGAAGAGATCACGATTGCCGGCAATCTGTTGGACATGTTCAAGAGTATCGAGGCCGTGGGCAACGACCTGGAACGCCGCGGCGCGATTTCGGCGCCGACCTTGAAAATCGCGCGCATGACTATTGCCGGCACCTGAGCGTGCACCCGCTCAGACCCGACCGAGCCATACATACGCTTCACCCGCGGGAGCAGGCGCGGACAAGGAACCACGCTTCGCCAAGCGGGACTTGCCCGCCCGTGGGCGCGCCCGATAGTTTGCCGGCCATGACGGCGACCGCACCGACCCGCCGACTGCGCGACCTGCTCACACAGCCCGGCCCCGGTCTGGTTCTGGGCGCCCACGACGCCCTGTCGGCCAAGCTCGCCGAGGAAGCCGGCTTCGACGCCATCTGGGCCAGCGGGTTCGGCATTTCCGCGGTCAATGCGCTGCCCGACGCCAACATTCTCACCATGAGTGAGACTCTGGACGCGGTGCGCCGCATGAGCGACGCGGTGGACATCCCGGTCATCGCCGACTGCGACAACGGCTTCGGGAACGCGATCAACGTCATGCGGACGGTCGCCGAATACGCCCGCGCCGGCGCCGCGGGGCTCTGCATCGAAGACAACATCTTTCCCAAACGGTGCAGCTTCTATGCCGGCGTCCAGCGCGAACTCGTGCCGATCGACGAACACGCGCGCAAAATCCAGGCCGCTCGGGCGGCACGGCCGGACCCCGACTTCGTCATCATCGCCCGCACCGAAGCGTTCATCGCCGGCTGGGGAAAACGCGAGGCGTTGCGCCGGGCGGCCGCATACGCGGAAGCCGGCGCCGATGCGATCCTCATCCATTCCAAAGCCGCGTCGTTCGATCACGAACTCCGCGACTTCGCCGCGAGTTGGGACGTCCCCTGCCCGCTCGTGTCGGTGCCGACGACGTACGCCGAGATCAGCGCCGCCGACCTCGCCGCGGCCGGCTTCCAACTCGTGATCTTCGCGAATCAGACCCTGCGGGCCGCGGTGACGGCCATGCGCAGCGCGCTCGCCACGCTCCGCCGAGCCGAGCGCCCCGCCGCGGTCGACGACCGGATTGCGACCCTGCCGGAGATCTACGACCTGGTCGGCGTCCCCGCCCTGCAAGCCAACGAGAAGAAATTCCTGGTCCCCGGGGGCACCGACGTGACGGCCATCATCATCGCGGCCGGCTTCGAAGAAGACCTGCTGCCGCTGATCGCCGACCGTCCCAAGGCCATGCTCGACGTTCGGGGCAAGACGCTGCTGGAACGCCAGATTCAGGCGCTCAACGAGTGCGGCGTCAAAGACATCGCCGTCGTCCGCGGCTACCGCAAGGAACGGATCGCCCTGCCCAACGTCCGCTACTACGACAACGACCGGTTCGCCGAAACCGGGGAGTTGGCGTCCTTGTTCGCGGCCGAAGCCGAAATGACCGGCCGGTTTCTCTTCCTCTACTCCGACATTCTCTTCGACCCGTCGGTGCTCGAAAAACTCCTCAAATCCCAAGCCGACGTGAGCGTCGTGGTGGACCGTGCCTGGAACGATCGGGACCCCGGCCGGGCAGAAGTCCGCACCAAGCAGCCGGATCTGGTCGTCACCCGACAGCCGCCCGAAACCGGCTACCGCTATCTGCCGACCGGCCGCGTCAGCGCCGTCTCCCGGATCGGTCGGCAGGTTCCCCCCGCGGAGGCCGACGGCGAATTCATCGGCTTGGCCATGCTCTCGCCCAAGGGGGCGCAGTGTTTGTCCGCGGCCTACCGGGAACTTCGCGCCGCCGCGGCGCGCCCGTTTCACGAGGCCGAGAATATCGAGACCGCGGCCTTCACCGACCTGCTGCAAGAATTGATCGACCGCGGCCGGGAAGTCGCCTGCGTCGACATCTACAAGGGCTGGCTCGAAATCGACACCTTCGAAGACTATCGGCGCGCCTGGGCGAAAATTCGGTAGCCGCTGTCGCACCCGTCGAATCTCACCGAGGCACGGAGTCGGACATGGACCCCCACGCTATCGACGCCCTCATCCGCGACGAATACGCCTTCTTTCTCCGCGAACGCCGCCAATGGAGCCTGACCGCGGGGCCGCAGGATCTGGAACTCGTCGCCCACGCCCTGCGCGTTCTGCTGCATGCGCGGACCACGCCGGACTTTCTCGACGACTACACCGGCTTGGCCGCCTGCCAGCACCCGGACGGTGGCTGGAGTCCGCTCTCCTCGGACACGGACAGCACGGTATGGGTGTCCGCCTTCTGCGGCCTGATGCTGATTCGCGGTAACCGGTTCTTGCAGCACGAGCCCTTGGCGGCCGCGGTACGCAAATCCATCGACTATTTTCTCGACGCCCAACACGCCGACGGTCGCTGGGTGGACCCGGCTTGGGCCGACCTGGACACGACCAGCCACCCGGTGAGTTTCTTCAACGTGGTCATGGCGCTCGGCGAACCCCACCGGCGCGCCGAAGTCCGCCGCGCCTGGGAACGCGGCCTGCGCTTCATCATCGACCGCCAGGACGCGGACGGCGGCTGGTACGACGCCGAGTTCCACCCGTCCGGAGTCGAGATCACCGCGCACCTGATCCAGGACGCGCTGGTGGCGGACCTCGTGATGGAAGATTGCGTGCGCGGCGTGCGGGAGTCCTGCGCCCGCGGTGTCGCCCGGTTGTGCGCATGGCAATCGCCGGCCGGCTCGTGGGACGACGACAACGTCGATCACACCATGGACTGCACCCGCTCGCTCATGCTGGTGACCCGCATTCTCGACGACCCGAAGAACGCCGCGACCATCCTGCGCGGACTGGAATGGATGCTCGCCAACAAGAACGCGCACGGCTGGGGAGATTTTCCCGGCATGGAAACCAACCTGGAGCGTACCTGCGACGGCATCGACACGCTGCTCAAATACCAGGCGTACGCGCAAGCCGAGCGCGACGCCGTCGTCGAGCTGTGGGGCTACGTCGTCTAGGTGCTTCTCCGCTCGGCCAATGTCGGCAACGGATGCACCTTCGGCAAACGGTTGGGTGGCGGCCTGCCCCGCGGAGCAGGTGCCGCCGGGCGCACGGAAACTCGTGAAGTTGCCCGAAGCAGAGGTCGCGTTGTTCAACGTCGGCGGGACCGTGTTCGCCATCGACAACCGCTGTCCGCACCGCGGCGGCCCGCTGATTCGCGGCTATCCCGACGCGGAGGGCGGCATCAAATGCCCCATGCACGGCTGGCGGTTCGACCTGCGCACCGGAGAGAGTCCGCGGCCGGCCCGGGCAACCGTCTATCGCACGAAGATCGAGGACGGGCTGATTCATCTGTCCCGCTGACTGAGCGGTCCCCTGAGAGAAGCTCGGCGTTGCGGGGTGTCAACGCCGCCAACCGGACGCAAACGTGGGAACCCTTCGGAGTTCATCGGTTTGGAATCGTCTCCGTGTGCGGTGAGGAGGGTGTCCGCCGGATTCCGGCTTGCGCCGGAATGACGTGCCGCCCGAGGAAATCTCGAACCGCTGCACTACCAGACCCTTGGACGACCCGCGGGGGAAGCAGGCCGCTAGGATCACGAAAATGCTCGACTGCCAACGCGCCCTGTTCTCCCTGCCCGACGGCCAGCACTACCTCAACTGCGCCTACATGTCGCCGTTGCTGAAGACCGCGGAGGCCGCCGGCATCGCGGGACTGCAACGCAAGGCCGTTCCCGCGGACATCACCGTGGAAGACTTCTTCGAGCCCGCGGAAAACCTGCGCCACGCCTTCGCCCGGCTCATCCAGACGTCCCCCGAACGGATCGCCCTGATCCCCGCGGTGAGCTACGGCGTGGCGATTGCGGCCCACAATCTGCCCCTCGACGCCTCCTGCAACGTCGTGGTCCCTGCGGAGGAATTTCCCAGCCTCGTCTATCCGTGGTTGGAGCAATACAAACACACCGGGGCGACGCTCCGCCTGATCGAGCGGCCCCATCCGACCGCCGCCGCGCAGCGCTCGACCGTTGACGTCTGGAACGCCCGCATCCTCGACGCCATCGACGCCCACACCGCGGCCGTCGTGCTGAGCAGCGTGCACTGGACGGACGGCACGCCGTTCGCACTCGACGCAATCGGCGACCGGGCGCTTGACGTGGGCGCCGCCTTCATCGTGGACGGGACCCAGTCCGTCGGCGCCCTCCCCTTCGACTTCGACCGCCTGCAGCCCGACCTGCTGGTGTGCGCCGGCTACAAATGGCTGCTCGGCCCCTACCAGTCCGGCTTTGCCGCGGTCGGAGACCGGTTCCTCGACGGCCGGCCGTTCGAGCACAACTGGATCAACCGCAAGAACAGTCGGGATTTCAGCGCCCTGACCCACTACCAAGCCGCCTACCGCGGCGGTGCCCGGCGGTTCGACGTGGGCGAACACGCGAACCTGATTCTGATGCCGATGCTGCAAGCCGGGCTGGACCGGCTCCACGCCTGGGGTGTCCCGCACGTCCAACGGTACTGCGCCCGGCTGGCCGACGAACTCGCCCGCGCCCTGGCCGACACGCCGTACCGCTTGGCGCCGGCAGAGGAACGGACGGGCCACCTGTTCGGGGTGCGCATCGCCGACCCGGAGTGCATTCCGGCCCTTCTCGCCCAACTCCGCCGGCGCGAGGTGTACGTCTCACAGCGCGGCGACTCCATCCGCGTCTCGCCCCACGTCTATAACACCGCGGCGGACATCGCGGCGCTGGCCGAAGCGTTGGGCGCCGCGGCCGCGTGACCCGGAGCGGTTCCGCGGCGGTAGCGCATTGATTCGAGATTTCCTTGGGCGGCACGTCTCCCCTCCTCATTCCGGCGCAAGCCGGAATCCAGCGGAAACCCTCCTCACGACGAAATCCCCAGTCAGCGTAGGGCTTTGACCTTCCCCCTCTCCCCTGGGTCGTGTCAGGGGCCGGCTCTAACCCCCTCCTATCGGGGGAGAGGGATCGAAACTCCATGCGGAGACGATTTCAAACTAATGCACTCCCGCCGCGGCTTGTCGGACGGAAGGCCGCGGGGTACGCTGCGCCCGCAGAAAGCCGCACGTCATGCTGTGTCGTGAACTCAACGGCGGTCCGACCAAAACCTATCTGGTCGGGTGCGCGGAGACGCGGAAAGCCGCGCTCATCGATCCGGTCCTGGAGCAAACCGACCGCTACCTCGCGGTGCTCGCCTCCTCCGGCTACACGCTCGACGCCGTCATCGACACGCACACCCACGCCGACCACCTGACCGGCAGTTGGGAGTTGCACGCCCGCACCGGCGCGCCGGTCGTCATGCACCGCTGGGCGCCCGCGCCGCACGTCGACGTGCACGTGGACGACGGGCACGACGTCCGGGTCGGCGGGCTCGCGCTCCGCGTGCTGGCGACGCCCGGCCATACGCCCGACGGCATCTGCCTGCACGTCCGCGGCCGCGTGTTCACCGGAGACACGCTGTTCATCCACGGCACCGGGCGAACCGACTTTCCCGGCGGCGACCCCGGCGCGCTGTACGACAGCATCCGGCAGAAACTGTTCACCCTGCCCGATTCCACCGTGGTGTTTCCCGGCCACGACTACCGGGGCCACACCCGATCCACGATCGGCGAGGAGAAGCGGTCCAACCCGCGCCTGGCCGGGCGCAGCCGCCACGCCTACATCGAATCGATGCGCCGCCTCGACCTGTCGCTGCCGGACAAGATTCAGGAGGTCCTGCAACCCAACCAATCCGCGATCGACGACCGCTCCCTCCAGTTTCCCACCTTGGCGGAACTCTCCGCGGTCCGCCAGCTTTCATCGACCGAGGTGTGCACGTTGCTCGACGGCTCTACCCCGCCGTTCGTGCTCGACGTGCGGGAGCCCGACGAATACGGCGACGACCTCGGCCACATCGCGGGGAGCGTGCTCATCCCGCTCAAGGAGCTGCCGGCGCGGGCCGGGGAAATCGGGCCGGACCAAGCCGCGGATGTCGTCGTCGTGTGTCGCGCCGGCGTGCGGAGTACGACCGCGGCGGCCATCCTGACCGGCCTCGGATTCGGGCGGGTGTCCAACCTGAAGGGCGGCATGTTGGACTGGAACGAACACGGCTTGGCGGTCGAGCGGTAGCCGCCGGCCGGCCCGTGGACCCCGACGCCCGCGGACGCATTCCTGAAAGGAGACCCGGGTGCTGATCTGGCTGGGGGCGTTGGCGATCGGGCTGAGCCTCGGACTGTTGGGCGCCGGCGGGTCGCTGCTCACCGTGCCGGTGCTGATCTATCTCGTCGGCCAGCCCGAGAAGATCGCGATTGCCGGCTCGCTGGGCATCGTCGGCACCATCAGCGTCTTCGGCGCGCTCCCGTACGTCAGGCGGCGCCACGTCGCCTGGACGAGCGTGCTCCTGTTCGGCCTGCCGAGCATGGGCGGGACGTACGCCGGGGCGTATCTCGCGCAGTTCGCCAGCGGCCGGCTGCAACTCGCCGTGTTCGCGCTGCTGACCGGCGCCGCCGGGGTCCTGATGCTGCGGCCCGTCCGCCCGCCCGACGCCCCGCGCGCCCCCCAAGCCCGTTGGAAGATCGGGCTGGAGGGGCTCGGAGTCGGGATGTTGACCGGCTTCGTCGGAGTCGGCGGCGGCTTTCTGATCGTGCCGGCGCTCGTGCTGCTCGGCGGGCTGCCCATGTCCCTCGCGGTCGGGACGAGCCTCGTCATCATCGCGCTGAAATCCTACAGCGGTTTCTACAAATACCTCGACGTGCTCGCCGCGCTGCAGATCCAACTCGACTGGCACGTCATCGGCCTCTTTTCCACCCTCGGCATAGCCGGCAGCCTCGCCGGCGGGCTGGTCGGCGCCCGGCTCCCGCAGCACATCCTGCACCGCGCCTTCGCCGCCCTCTTGTTCGCCGTCAGCCTCTTCATCGTCCGGCAACTGTTCTCCTGAGCCGTCACGATTTACCACCCCCAATCCGCACTTCGACACGTTCGGCATGTCCCAATCCGCAATCAAAAATCCACACTTCGACAAGCTCAGTGCATCGCAATCCACAATCAAAAATCAAAAATCCACAATTCCCCCCGCCCCCTTCACCCTTGCCATCCCCCAGGCGTCTGGCTACCCTGCCGCAATGTCGCAGTACGTCGAGAGCCCGGACGCCGGCCTCGTGATCGAGGACCGCGCCCAACTCGTCGCATACTTCTTCCAGGCCGCGACACCCCGACAGGATTGGCGGATCGGCACCGAGTACGAACTGCTCGGCGTCTCGCGCAAGAGCGGTCGGGCCGCGCGCTATGCGGGCCGCCGCGGCATCGAGCGCATCCTGCACGATCTGGCCGACAGCCTCGAATGGACGCCCCAGGAGGAGGCCGGCCACGTCATCGCGCTGCAGGGCGAGCGCGCCAACCTCGCGCTGGAACCCGGTGCCCAGGTCGAACTGTCGGGCGAGCCGTGCGACACCGTCCACTGCGCCGACGAGGAGTTGCGCCACTTCCTGCAACATCTACTGGCGGCCGGGGACGCGCTGGACATCGACTTCGTCAACCTCGGCATCCAGCCGGTCAGCTCGCTCGACGACGTCCAGTGGATCCCCAAGACCCGCTACCGGATCATGGCCCCGTACATGGCGCGCGTCGGCGGCCTGGGGCACCGCATGATGAAGCAGACCGCGTCCATCCAGGTCAACTTCGACTTCAGCGACGAGACCGACGCCATGCTGAAGTTCAAGACCGGCATGGGCCTCGTGCCGGTCCTGACCGCCATGTTCGCCAACTCGCCCGTGTCGGACGGCGGCCTGAACGGCTTCATGACCATGCGCGGCCACGTCTGGACCGACACCGACCCGCACCGCTGCGGCCTGCTGCCGTTCGCCTTCGCCGACGCCCCGACCTTCGAGGACTATGCGGAATACGCCCTCGGCGTGCCCATGTACTTCATCGTGCGCAACGGGCGCTGGATCGACATGACGCACCTGACCTTCCGCACGTTTCTGGCCGAGGGCCACGACGGCGAACGCGCCACCCTGGAGGACTGGGGCATCCACCTGACCACGCTGTTCCCCGAGGTGCGCATCAAGAAATATCTGGAGATCCGCTGCTTCGACAGCCAGCCGCTCGACTTCATGCTGGCCGTGCCCGCGCTGACCAAGGGCATCTTCTTCGACGACGACCCCCTGCTGGCCGCCTGGGACCTGGTGAAGAAATGGAGTTGGGACGAGCGCCTCGACGCCTACCACCAAGCCCACCGCCAAGCGTTGGGCGCGCGCGTTCAGGGCATCCGGCTGCTCGACTTGGCGAAGGAGTTGGTTGCGATCGCGTGGCAGGGGCTGGAACGGATCGACGACTGCAACGCCGACGGCCGCAACGAAACCCTCTACCTGGAACGGCTGAGCGAGGCGATCGGGGCCGGCCAGTGTCCGGCCTACGCCGTCATCGAAGAATGGATGAGCCACTGGAACTACGACGCTCGGCGGCTCGTCCAGGGCACGGCCTACCGCCTCCCCGACCAGGAGACGTAGCCGCTCACGGCATACGTCAGCGCCTCGGTTCCCATTTTCTCTGTCATTTTTGCACCCCTCCTTCGTCATTCCCGCGAAAGCGGGAATCCAGAGAGTAAGGAAAGAGCGGGAGCCTCTCGTGTAGGGGGAGGTCCCTGTGGTCCCTGAGCCTGCGGTGCCTTGAGCTTGTCGAAAGGGCGAAGGGTGCCTGCCCCCTCCCCCCAGGGCAACCACAGGGGGTTGCCCCTACGCAATCGGGGACAGTCTGAAATTCCAGATAGCAACCCGCTCGGGAATGACGGATTTTACGCTTGACATAGGACGTCATACGTAATATACCTGACGTCGTGATTCGCTCATTCGGAGACAGTAACACCAGTCGGCTGTTCGAGGATGGGAGGCGGCGCGGGTTTCGCGGTCTGGATTACGATCGGGCGATGCTGCTGCTCGACGCGCTTGACGCGGCGCCCTCGCTCGAGCCCCTACGGGCACTCCAAGCAGCCCGGCTTCATCCTCTGACCGGCGCGATGCGCAGACGATGGGCCATGACGGTCAACGGGCGCTGGCGGGTGACGTTCGGCTTCGCGGATGGGGACGCCCACACAGTCGTGATCGAGGATTATCATAGAGGGTGAACAAAGCCTTGTTCCTCCCGATAGAAAGCGAATCCCCTCCCCCTTTGGGGGAGGGCTCCTCACACCAATGCATGAGCCCGAGAGTTTCAAGCCGAGACACTACGGTCCCCAAACCGTTCAGGAGGAAACACACCATGCCCCGAGTAAAAACGCATCCCGGTCGGATACTGGCCGCGGAGTTGGAGGCCAGACGCATGAGCGCCAACCGGCTCGCGCTCGCCATTCGCGTGCCGGCCAACCGCATCAACGCGATCCTGCGCGGCGGACGTGCCGTCACCGCCGAGACCGCGCTCCGCCTCGGCCGCTATCTCGGCACCGGCGCCGCTTTCTGGATGAACCTGCAAAGCGCCTACGAATTATCGGTCGTCGAACGTCGGAAAGGCGGACTGATCGAAGACGAGGTGCCGGCCGCGGGGCCGATCGACGCCCAGGCGCAGATGGTCGCGGAGGAACCGGCCGACTACCGCGCGACTTTCGACCGCAACTGATCCCGGACGCCCAGGCCGGCGCGCTCCTTCTCGGCCATGAGGAACAGCCCCTTTTCTTCGCTGCGCTGCTCCCACAACGCGCCGACCGCCCGCTTCTCCGCGGTGTCCGGCCCGTCGGCGATGTGCGCGCCCTTGTACTCCACGACGAACCGCCGCCCGTCGTTCAGCAGCGCTACGAAGTCCGGGTAGAACTTGCCCGCCGCGGTCGGCAGCCAGAACGACGCCGGGTGCCGCGCCACGTTGCGAATCCAGTACGTCACCTCCGGCAGGCGGTCGAGCGCCTGTGCGCACTGCATTTCCTCGCCGTCGTCCGCGCCGTCGAAGGCCGGCACCGCGTCGGGGCCGACAAAATGTTTGCTCGGCTTCCAGCGTCCGCGGGAGCGCCGCTGGTCCGCGTACATGCCGTCCCGGAAGACGAACGCCGCGTCGAAGGTCGTTTCGACTTTGGCCTCCGGCGCGAACAGGTACCGCTGATACGCCCGGGCTTCCTCCTCCCGGCGCATGGCGGCGATCTTGTCGCGGACCTTGCGTGCCAGGATGAATTTGCAGCGCATGAGCGCGGCAATCGACATCCCGCGCAGGTCGGTGAGGGAGAGGACGAGATCGCTCAGCCATTTCCGCAGGGCGGCTGGGTCCAAGTCGATCTCGCGGACCTGCCGTTCGAGCCACACCACGAGGCGCTCCGGCGTCCAGCCCTCCACCGCGACGTTCAACGCCAGTTGCTCCTGCGCGTCGAGGAACTGATGTCTGATCTGCCGGCCGTCGAGGTCGATCTCGAAGCTGCGCGCGGTTTGGCGCACCGTGAATTCGTGCTCGCCCAGCCGCGCCGGATACGCCAGCGGCGACCAGTCGATGAACTCCATGAACACGTCCGTATCGGCGCACTCCAAGTTGCCTTGAATCTCGCAGACCAGACGCGGGACCGTGAACGATTCCCCCCGCTGCGCAGGAGATAAATAGGGTCTGGTCGTAGCGCGATAGCGTTCGATCGCCTCGGCAATTCCTTGGCGGTCCGCTTCCCCGGTTGCATCGTAAATCGCGGCCTCCAAGCGGTCGTCCACCGGGCCGGTCACGGAGACCTCCACGGTTCCGTCCGCGGTCGGGCGGACCGTCAGCCGTTCGTGCGCGATTCTTTCGAGCGCCGCTACGGTCGCCGGCGCCGCGGGCACGGTGTGGCTGAACGTCGGCGGGTCGGGCGGATCGAACAGCCCGCCATCCGCGTCATCGGCGGGCAGGGCGAGTTGCACGTTGTCCTGCGCCTCGTCCTCCTCAAAGCCCATGTTCACCAGCTTATCGACCAGCGCCTTCGCGGCCTCCCCCACGCTCGGCTCGGATGCGTAGGCGTACGCTCGGTTCAATTCCGCGGCTTGCCGGCGCCGGGCAAAGGGCATGCGCAGCACGCGGCCGAACAACTGCTCCACGTGCTGCGCGCTGTGCAGGCGCGCGACCGAACAGAACACGTACGCGAACGAACAGTCCCAGCCCTCCTTGAGCGCCTTGACCGTGATGACGTGCTCGATCGGGCAATGCGGGTCGAACAGGTCGATGCCGTCCAGTTCGCGTTGGTCGCCGGTGGCCACCGCGATGCAGTCTTCGGACACCTGCTCCACGTCGATCAGATGCCGTTTCAGCGCCTCGACCGTTACCTCCTGGTTCTTCTTCTGCGCCTGGAACAGGACGATGGGGCGGATGCCGCCGGGCTCCTCTTGCGCCACCGCGGCCAGTGCGGCGCGCTTGGCGACCGCGCCGTTCACCGCGTTCTGCCACGTGTCGTTCTCGGACAGGATGGCCGGCAGCTTGATCATCTCCTCGCACTTCAATTCCTGCGCGCTCACGCTGTACAGAATGTTGGACTTGGCCCGCGGCGTGGCCGTGAACTCCACGATGGCGCACGGATTCACGCGCGTCTGCATGGCGCGCGTCAGGCCGGTCACCGCGTTGTGCGCCTCGTCCACGATCATCAGCGGCCGGTGCAGATGCAGCAGGTTGGCGAACGAGAATTTGACGCCTCCGCCGGCCAATTGCTCCAGCCCGGGCCGCGTCGCCGGCACCGCGGCAAAGTGCGGCTCCAGGTCCTCGTGGTGGGCGTACACCTTGCGGCCCTCGGTGTTGGTCACGCGCAAGGTCTGGATGGTGCCGACCACGAGGCAGCAGTGGTCGCGCAGGTCCTGCGAGCGGATGTGGGGGAAGTCCGTGATGTCGAACACGCGCACCCGCCCGCCGAACGCCTCGTCCAGCGCCTCCCGATACGGATGTCCGGCCTTCTTGAACGCCTCCGCGGTCTGCCGGCGGATGGTGGTCGTGGGCGCGAGCCACAGCACCAGCGGCCAGTCCTTCTCGATCCACGCGTCGCGCACCACACGGACCGCGTGCGCGCCCAGGATCGTCTTGCCCCCGCCGGTCGGCAGCCGCAGACAGACGTAGGGCACCTCCGGCAGATCGGTCAGCGCCGCGGTATAAGGCCCGCGGTAACGCCCCAGCCGCTCCGCGCATTCGGGCGCGCCGGTGATGGTCTCGTACGCGTGCTTCGGCCCGGCGACGCGCGCCTCCTCGAAGAAGCGGCGCAGCACGTCCAGCGTCTCTCGCTGGTATTGTTTGAGTTCCATGATTCGATTCCTACTCCCTCTCCCCTGGAGGGAGAGGGTCGGGGTGAGGGGGAAGACGGGGATACTGGATCATCCGGTCGTCCCCACCTGCATCAGGCTCTCCCTCTGGATTCCGGCTTTCGCCGGAATGACGCGGCAGGGGCGTTTCGGCTCGGTACGGCTTGAATTCCGCGCCCGATCCCTAACTCCTCACTGACCACTAGCCACTCACCACTATTCATTCCCTCGCCTTCACCTCGTACTGCGTCTGCTTGAACACGATGCGTCGCGGTCGAGCGTGGACTTCCGCAGCAGCGAGCGTTCGCCGTACACGGCCAGCGGCCCGTCGAAGCCGGCGTATCGCGCGGCGATCTGCGCACGGATGACGTTCAGCGTGGCGCGCGTCAGCACGTTGCCCCCGCCCGGCCGTTTGTCACCCAGAATGCCGTTGTACAGCAGGGCATACGCGCAGCCGTCGTACACACCGAGCAGCGGCGACCCTCCCGTGGCGTGGCGCGTCTTCCTCCACGGGTGGCCGGTCTCGCCGAACCACACGTGCGCGGCCAGCACCGGAAAGCGCACGTCCCGCCGAATCCGCCCGTCTTCGTCGAACACGGGCGGCCCCAGCCGATAGAACCGGAATCCGCCGCCGCCCTGCCAGTCCACGCTTTTCGAGATGCCGCCCTGTTCGCCCGCGATCATCTTGGCGAGCCGCGGCGCGCAGTGGGTGACCGCGTGCCCGCCCATCTCGATGCCGATCCAGCGCCGGCCCATCTTGTGCGCGACCGCGGCCGTGGTGCCGGAGCCGAGAAAGGAGTCGAGGACGAGGTCGCCGGAGTTCGTGGCAATGTGGAGGATGCGTTGGATGAGGCGTTCGGGTTTGGGAGTCTCGAAGACTTCGGACTTCCCGAACAATTCAATGATTTCTCGCTTCGCCTCTTGAGTGTTGCCCACTTCTTCGTTCGACCACCACGTCCAGGATTGTCTGCCCTTCGCTTCGGACAAGTAATTCTTCCTGCGCGGCACGCCTTTGCCGTCCTTCCCGAACCAGAATCTTCCTTCTTCGACCTGCTTCAAGAAAACACTTTCTACATTTTTCCAACACGACCCTTCCGGTGGACAGTATTCGGCGCCGCCCGGCGTGACGATTTTATACATTTGGTTCGGTCTATAACCCTGTGCGCTGAAGTCTCGAGAGACCCAAGGGCCGCGGGGATCACGGTCGGAGTTTTTGTATTCCTGTTTCTGACGCTCGCTGAGTGAAAGGAGGTTCGCATTTTCACGGAACAATTCTGCATTTCTTGAACAGACGAGAACATTGTCGTGTCCGTCGCCGAGAACAGCTCGAAAATCAGGCGAAGTTCTCTTTTGCCAAACGACATTTGCTACAAAATTCTTACGACCGAAAATCTCATCTATGACGACCTTGAGATAATGCGTCTCATTATCGTCGATATTGACCCAGACCGAGCCGTCCTCCGCCAGCAGTTCGCGCAGGAGTTCGAGTCGCGGCCACATCATCGCCAACCACTGCGTATGTTCGAGATTGTCGTCGTAATGTTCGAAGGCCGACCGGGTATTGTACGGCGGGTCAATGTAGATGCACTTCACGCGCCCGGCATAGAACGGCAGCAACGCCTTGAGCGCCTCCAGATTGTCGCCCTGCACGAGCATGTTGCCGGCGTCCGCGTCCCCCGCGGACAGGTCGGGCACCTCCTCCAGCAGCCGATACGGCGCACGGGAGGCGGCGCGGATGTCCTCTTCGCGGGTCAGCCAGTGGAGGGTGGGCATCAGTCAGTGTCTGCCTGCGGGACTTCCGACATTGCTTCGTTGTACTCGGCGATCCATTGTTCTGCTTCTTCGGCGGTGTAGAATCCGGTGATGGCGTCGCTGTCTTTGGGCAATTCATTGCTTGCGGGTTTGTTGATGTGTAGTCTCAATCGCTCCCACAACTTCTCTTCTTCACCGGGCAAACATTTGACGAATGAATCCACATTATCTCGTTGTAATCCACCGGTAAAAGTCACCCGGGAGAGATCACTATTCTGGCCGATAAGCTTGTCCATCCTCTCCGCAAATCCCTCGGAACCCTCTCTTTCACACCTAACCCCATGTAGCTTCGCCTGGGTAAGATCGGCCCCTTGTAACTGTGCCTCGGAAAGAGTTGCTCCCCGCAGTCGTGCTTTGGCAAAGTCGGCGCGCTGTAACTGCGTACCCAACAGCCTAGCCCCATGCAGCCAGCTTCCCCACAAGTTTATGTGGAGACCTTCGAAAACGTCAGGCTCGTCCACAAACAGCAAGGTAAGCAGACTTTGAACTTCTTCTGAAGGTCTCGCTTCATATTGTTCTCTGTATTCTTTTCCGCTCGGGGTCCCACGTATATGGGCGCAGAGGATGTCAAGAACGGTCTGACGCCACTTCTCGGTATCTTTCGCCAGATGGAAAAGTTCGTAGGTGCCACCGAGACGCACAGAGGCAGACGAGCTTCCGAGGTGCTCAATGGCATTTTTCAGCCGTTCCTGCCGCAGCCCTTGCTCAGTGGTCCGGTTAGCTTCGACCTGCGCGTTGGCGGTATCTTCCATCGCCTTGGCGCGCTTGTGAGAAGCGAGGGCTTGCAAGGCGAGCAGAATGCCGCCCATCCCGATGCCGAGAAATTTCAAAACCTCGTGCTTTTCTTTCAACCCTGTAAGATCAAACGTCCAGGTTTCAGCCTGTTGGAACAGCATGACGGCCAGGAACAGTACGAACAAGATACCAAGCAAACCGACGAGAATGCCGACCGCCTTGTCGACGAGCCAGTGCCACGCTTTCGCCATGTATTCCCCGACGCGCTGCATAACCGAATCGATCACGCCGCATGATACTTGGGCAACGTCCGAGATACAAATCAGGCGCCCGGGACCCCCCACCCCGGCCCTCCCCCTCAAAGGGGGAGGGAGTAGAACGAACAACGCCGGACACCTACACCGCGCCTTCCCTTCCGATTCCTCCGCCTTCTGCCCCCTTGTCTCCTCCCCTCTCGTGGGGGGGAGTTAGAGGTTGCCCGGACTTGATCCGGGGAAAAGGGGAAGAAAAACGAGAATCTGCTTGCATCGAGGCGTATATTGCGGAAAGAAACCATGTCGGTCCACATGATCTCTGACCGAGGCATGGGCCGGAAGGAACGTAACTGTTATGAGCCGAAAGCGTAAACCCATGCCCGTCTTCAGGAACGAGGCCGAGGAACGCGCCTTCTGGGAATGGCACGACTCGACCGACTACGTGGACTAGAACACGGTCGAGCCGATCCGGTTCGTCAATCTGAAACCGTCCGCGCGACCAGTTGGCCGTCATTCCGGCGAACGCTCCGGCTACGGACGGCCCCCTCTCCCCGACCCTCTCCCACGAGGGGAGAGGGGGTAGGAGGAGCGGGGCCGGACGCTTACACCACCGCTGCCCCTCTGGCTCATCTACTTTCTCATCCCTTTCCCCCTTGATGGGAAGGATTGGAGCCTGCCCCTGACTTCATCCGGGGGAGAGGGTCCCCGCAGCGGTGCATTGACCCGGAAGTTTCCACCTGAGTCACCCCCATTTCGGTTTGCCCTGTGCGGCGTTCGTGCTATGTGGCGGGCAGGCTGCGCACCAGCCGCAGCCCAATCCATCGCAACAGGACGGCAATCAGGAAAAGGAGGGCGGCATGGAATTGACCAAGGACAGCCTGCTGTGGATGTACGAGCGGATGCAGACCATCCGGCAGTTCGAGGACCGCGTCAAGGTCGAGTTCGGGAAGGGGAAGATTCCCGGCTTCGTCCACCTGTACGCCGGGGAAGAGGCCGTGGCGGTCGGCATCTGTGCGAATCTGACCGACGCGGACTTCATGACCTCCACGCACCGCGGCCACGGCCACTGCATCGCCAAGGGCGTGGACGTGAAGGGCATGATGGCCGAGCTGTACGGCAAGGCGACCGGCATCTGTAAGGGCAAGGGCGGCTCCATGCACATCGCCGACATGGACAAGGGGATGCTCGGGGCGAACGGCATCGTGGGCGGCGGCCCGCCCCTGGCGTGCGGGTCCGGGCTGACGGCCAAGACCAGGAAGACCGATCAGGTCACGATCTGTTTCTTCGGCGACGGCGCGTCCGAACAGGGCACCCTGCACGAAAGCCTGAATCTGGCCGCGATCTGGGACCTTCCCGTGGTGTTCATCGCCGAGAACAACGGCTACGCCGAGTCCACGCCGTCCACGTATCATTGCAGCGTGGAGAACATCGCGGACCGCGCCGCGGCCTACAACATGCCGGGCGTGACCGTGGACGGGAACGACATCTTCGCGGTGCACGAGGCCGCCGGCGAAGCCATTGCGCGCGCCCGGGCCGGCCAAGGGCCGACGCTGCTCGAATGCAAGACGTACCGCTTCAACGGGCATTTCGAGGGCGACGCGCAGACCTACAAAGTGCCCGAGGAGAACGAGAAGTATCAAACCA
The DNA here is from genome assembly GCA_965242795.1 of uncultured Binatia bacterium (SeqCode). Lineage (GTDB taxonomy): Bacteria > Desulfobacterota > Binatia > Bin18 > Bin18 > Bin18. The sequence goes on along the minus strand of OZ251505.1, from coordinate 3,460,673 downwards.
CGCTCGACCCGATAAAACTGTTTCGGGAAAACGTGCTGGCCCGCAAGGCCGTGGCCGAAGACGAGTTGCAGGGCATCGACGAACGGGTGCGATCCACCATCGACGCCGCGGTCGCCTTCGCCGAAGACAGCCCCTTCCCCCAAGCCCAAGAAACCTTCACCGACGTCTACGTCAACTACTGACCCCCCTCCTCCTCGCCCTGTTCCCTCCCCCCTTGAGGGGGAGGGCTAGGGAGGGGGGTTGGGATTGACACCCCACCACCGAAAAACCTCACCATCTCCGCCATCAACCAAACAAAAAGGAATGACAAACGAGACGATCCGGGAACCGTTTCGACAGGCTCGACGGGCTGAGGCCCGACCTGGTCGGTAAGCCCGATCCCCGAGCCCGGGCGCGTTCCAGCATCAACGTCCCGTCATTCCCGATCGGAGGACCCGTCATGCCGGAACGCGAACTCAACTTCGGACAGGCCCTGAACGAGGCCATGAGCATGGAGATGCGCCGCGACCCGAACGTCGTGCTGATGGGCGAGGACGTGGCCGGCGGCGCCGGCGTCGAACACCTGGAGGGCGACGAAGCCTGGGGCGGGGTGCTGGGCGTCACCAAAGGGATGGTCAAGGAGTTCGGCCGCGAGCGCGTGATCGATACCCCGATCAGCGAGTCGGGCTTCATCGGCGCCTCGGTCGGGGCCGCGGTGACCGGCCTGCGGCCGATCGCCGAAATGATGTTCGTCGGCTTCATGGGCGTCTGTTTCGACCAGATTCTGAATCAGGGCGCCAAGCTGCGCTACATGTTCGGCGGCAAGGCGAAGGTGCCGCTGGTCATCCGCACGCTGTGCGGCGGCGGCTACCGGGCCGCGGCCCAGCACTCGCAGGTGCTCTACTCGCTGTTCACCCACGTGCCGGGCCTCAAGACCATCGTGCCCAGCACGCCGTACGACGCCAAGGGGCTGCTGATTTCCGCCATCCGCGACGACGACCTCGTGATCTTCTTCGAGGACATCACCCTCGGCGCCATGAAAGGGCCGGTGCCCGAGGACGATTACACCATCCCGCTCGGCAAGGCCGCGGTCAAACGGCCGGGGACGGACGTGACCGTGATCGCCATCGGCAAAATGGTCCACCACGCCCTGACCGCCGCGGAGGAACTCGACAAACAGGGCAAGAGCGCGGAGGTCATCGACCCGCGCACCCTGTCGCCGTTCGACGAAGACGCGGTGCTCGCCTCGGTCGAGAAGACCGGCCGGCTGGTCATCGTGGACGAGTCGCACCCGCGCTGCAACGTCGCCACGGACATCGCGGCGCTGGTCGCGGACAAGGGCTTCGATTCTCTGAACGCGCCCATCAAGACCGTGGCCGCGCCGCATACGCCGGTACCGTTCAGCCCGCCTCTGGAAGACCACTATCTGCCCAACCCGCAGAAAATCTGCGACGCCGCGCTCGGCCTGTTCTGAGCGCGGCCCGGGGCGGGGACACCGCCCGCCCCACCACTTCCCTTCCACCGTATGGCCGCCGTCGGCATCATCGCCAACCCGCGCGCGGGCAAGGACATCCGCCGCCTGGTCGCTCACGGTTCGATTCTCGACACCCAGGAAAAGGTGTACATCGTGCGCCGCGCGGTCCTCGGCATCCAGGGCGCGGGCGCGCGCGAGGTCGTCCTGTTCCCGGACCCGGCCAACATCGCGGCCAAAGCCCTGTCCGGCATAGAGAACGAGTTGACGATGACCACGCGCTTTCTGGACATGTCGGTCTTCGACGAGGCGGGCGACTCGACCCGCGCGGCGCGGCTGCTGCGCGAGCAGGGCGTGGCGTGCGTGATCGTGATCGGCGGGGACGGCACCAACCGGGTGGTCACCAAGGGCAGCGGCGCCATGCCGCTCGTGCCGCTGTCCACGGGCACGAACAACGCGTTTCCGCAATTCCTGGAATCCACGCTGGCCGGGCTGGCCGCGGGCTATTACGCGGCGCACGGCTTCCCCGCGGATACGTGCACCCGGGCGAGCAAGCGGCTCGACATCTACTGCAACGGCACGCTGCACGACGTCGCGTTGGTGGACGCCGCGGTGTGCGATTACCAGTTCATCGGCGCCCGCGCGGTGTGGGAGGTGGACCGACTGAAGGAACTCTTTCTCACCCAAGGCCAGCCGACGAACATCGGCTTGGCGTCCATCGGCGGGATGCTGCATCCGGTGTCTCCCGCGGACGAGGGCGGCCTGTTCGTCGCATTCGGAGACGGCGGGCCGCGGCTGACCGCGCCGATCGCCCCGGGCATGGTGGTCTCCGTGCCGGTCCGGCGGCATACGCCGATGCAGCTTGGCGACCGCCTGCCGGTCGGGTTCGCGCCGTCCATCATCGCCCTGGACGGCGAACGCGAGTTGGTCGTGAACGCGGAGGACCGCTGGGAAGTGGAACTGTCCTGGAACGGGCCGCGCGTGCTGGAGATCGACAAGGTGATGCACGCCGCGCGGCAGGCTGCGCGGACGGAAGCGGCAGTGCGCCGGACGAGGGATGTCGAAAGCGACACGCCATGAAGATCGTGCTGTGCTCCACGCACTTTCCGCACTGTGCGGAAACGTTGCGCCGCCACTTGCCGGACGACGTCGTTCTCGCGTGTGCGGCGGACGACGTGGCCGTTGCCACGCGCGACGCCGACGTGATCGTGCCGACCATGCACCGCGTGGACGCCGCGGTCATCCGCGACACCGGGGCCGCCATGATCCACCAGTTCGGAGTCGGGCTGGAAGGCGTGGACATCCCGGCGGCGACTGCGCAGGGCATCTACGTCGCCAACGTGCCGGGGCAGGAGGGGGCGGGGAACGCCACGTCGGTGGCCGAGCACGCGATCTGGCTGATGCTGTGCCTGGCACGCAGGTTTCCGCAGGCGGCGGAGAACGTGCGCAAGGGCGTCTTCGGGTCGCCGATGGGCCGCGGGCTGCTCGGCACGACCGTGGCGATCGTCGGCGTCGGCAGCATCGGCACGCAACTCGCGCGGCGCCTGCGCCCCTTCGGGGTACGGCTGCTCGGCGTCAAACAGCACCCGTCCGAAGACGTGCGCGCCGCGTTCGGCTTCGAGAAGTTGGGCGGGCCGGACGACCTGAGCGCCGTGCTGGGCGAAGCGGATTTCGTCGTGCTCGCCGTCCCGGTCACGCCGCGGACGCGGGGCATGATCGACGCCGCGGCCTTCGCCGGCATGAAAAAGACGGCCTATCTTCTGAACGTCGGACGCGGGCCGGTGATCGAGCACGATGCGCTGGTCGGCGCGCTGGAACACGGGGAAATTGCGGGGGCCGGGTTGGACGTATTCTGGGACGAGCCCGTGGACCCGGACGACCCGCTGTTCCGCCACAACGTCATCGCCACGCCCCACACCGCGGGCGTCACGGACATTTCGTACGACGACATCGCGCGCGGCTTGGCGGCCAACGTCAACCGGCTGCGCAAGGGCGTGCCGCCCATCAACTGCGTCAATCTGGCCGAGGTGCAGCGGCAGGACGGGCGCTGACATGCGGTATCCGGTCCGCCGAGCAGGCGAACCCTTGGGAACGGGTCGCCTCACCGGTCTCGAGGCTGCGTTTCGCTTGGCGTTGCCGGTCTGCCTGCTGCTCGTATGCGCCGCGTGCGACGGCACGTCGGAGTCGCCACGGCCACGCCATCCTACTCCGCTGGACCTGACCCGCGTAGGCACGCTGTCCGGGACCGTCTTCTTCGACGGGCCAGCACCCGAGCCGTCCGAACTCCGACTCGGCGGCTGGTCCGAGTGTGCCGCCCAGCACGACAGGCCAGTTGCGGCCGCGGATGTGCTAGTTGCGGACGGACGGTTACGGAACGCGCTCGTGTACATCGGGGACGGCTTGGGCGAGCGGGTGTTCGCCGTCCCCGAACAACCGGTCGTGAGCGACCAGCAGGGGTGCCGTTTTCTGCCGCGCATTCTGGCGGCGCAGGTGGATCAGCCCATCCGTTTTCTGAACAGCGACCCGCTGGCGCACAACGTCTACGGCCTGCCCGAAAATTCGCGGCAATGGAACTTCAGCCTCGGCCTCAAGGGGACCTCGCGCACGCTCCGCGTGGGCGCCGAGGAAGTCGGCATCGAGATCAAGTGCGACATCCACGGTTGGATGCGGAGCTATCTCAGCGTGTTCGACCATCCGTATTTCGCGCTGAGCGCCGCGGACGGCACGTTCACGCTCGCCGACGTGCCGCCGGGGCAGTACACCGTTGCGGCGTGGCACGAACGTTTCGGCACGCGATCCCAAGCGGTCGTCCTCGGGGAGCGCGAGGAAGCGGACGTGACGTTCCGGTTTTCGGCGGTGGTGGGCGGCTGAGGGTCGGAGAGCGGTTTGTCGTTCAGGGCTGATGCGCCGGTGCGGGGGAACCCTCACCCTAGCCCTCTCCTAGAGGGAGAGGGGATTAGGAAGGGGAATTACATACTTGAATTTCCTGGCCAGTCGTCATTCCCGCGGAAGCGGGAATCCAGGGCATGGATACCTGCTTTCGCAGGTATGACGAAGGAAAACTCCCTCCGGGAGAAGGTTAGAGCCTGCCCGGGACGCGATCCAAAAGTGACGACAAATTCAGACTCCGCCTACTCCTAGCGGGGATACGCCCAATCGTACCAAGCGCCCAACATCCCCGACCGTCCCCTACTCCACCGGCCATTCCTTGGCGACCTTGCCGCCGACCTGAAAGATCAGGTGGTAGGCCAAGCCGAAGCCGATCACCAGCACGACCGTGATCCACAAGGGTCCGAAGGTCAGAGACGGATAATGTCCGGAGCCGGCGAACATCGCGAACAGCATCGGCACGGACAGGAACGTGTTGGTGCGCGAGGCGAGCAGCGCCTTCTTGGGCAACGCCGGGTCCGGTGCCTCGCCCTTGACCGTCGCCGTGATGATCTGCTGCTGGGCCGGCCAGATGATGAACCACACGTTGAACCACATGACCGTGCCGAACAGCGCGCCCATCGTGATCCACAGCCCGGCACTCGATCCGAACAGGCCGGCGTCCCCGGTAAAGCCACTCCCCAAAAGGAAGTATTTCCACAGGATCATCAGCAAGCCGGACAGGAAGGTGAACATCGCTCCCCAACGGAACCACCACAGCGTGCGGGGCATCAGTTGGGGGACGACCTGCTTGCGGACGTCCGCTTCGAGCGCCCCCTGAAAGTGGGCGTTGATGAGGTTGAAGTAATACAGCAGGCCGATCCAGGTAATCCCGGCCAACAGATGCACCCACCGGAACAGGGCTTGTACGATGTCGTCCATGTGGCTTCCCCCTTCTCTCCGCCGACGTGCGGCTACTTAAACGCCGCGGCCCGGTCCGAGTCAATGACGACCCTCCCCTTCGACCTTTCGACAAGCTCAAGGCACCGCACGCTCAGGATGCCGCCAACCTCAGAGAGCTTCCCACCCCTAAGTTCGTTGAGCTTGTCGAAACGAACCCCGATGTCACCTCGGCCTTCGCCCCCACCCCCCGACCCTTCGACAGGTCGAAGGGTGTCGCAATAGGAGCGGGATCCTCTTGGATGGAATTCCCGATTCGAACCGGAACCCTCATTCGCCGACTTCTCCCGCTTCGAAGCGATGCCCTAAGCAACGGACCCGTGTACGATGCGGCCCCACGGACGGAGGCTGTTGAAATGACGTATCTGCTGGTCGGGGTCGGGGGGTTTCTGGGCGCGGTATGCCGCTTCGCGGTGGCAAACTGGGCAGCGCGCCTGTGCGGCGGCCCATTCCCGCTTGGCACGTTCATCGCCAACGTCAGCGGGAGTTTCCTGTTGGGCGTCGCCCTCGCCGTGCTGGAAGACAAGGCGTTGTTGCATGCCCCTCAGCGCCACTTTCTGGTCGCCGGCTTTCTGGGGGCATACACCACGTTTTCGACCTTCAGCTACGAGTCCTTGCACTTGTTTCAGCACGGGCCGGTGCTGCTGGGGGTGCTGAACGTGGTGGGCAGCGTGGCGTTGGGACTGCTCGGGGTCTGGGGCGGCTTCGCCCTGGCCCGGTGGGTGGTTGGATAACGGGTCGTGATTCGGTGGCCGGAACGGACGCTCCGACTTCGGCAACGTCTCGGGTTGAATTTTCCAGGCGGTGCCGGCCGGAGCCCCTCTCCCCCGGATCACGTCCGGGGGAGAGGGAATTTTCGATGTGGGGCACGCCTCCGATTCCGTCAGTGAATCGGGGCGTCGTCGATGCTGTAGTCGATGTAGGCCGCGGTCACCAAGTCGTGCAGCCGCCGGCAGTGATCCCCGACTTGGTGCAGCACGGCGTCCCGGTCCTGCCGGTCGGGCCACTCGTAGCGCACCAGGGCGCACACCCTCCCGGCGAGCCGCTGGGCCGCGTCCGCGGCGGGCGAACCCGGGCTCGGCGCGATCGCGGCCAACTCTTCGGCTACGCCGTCGAGCGAGCGGCACAGCGAACCGGGCAGCGACACGTCCGTGGCCAGCAGGTCGAGGACGCGGTTCGGCTGCACTTCGACGCTGTAGCGGCGGCCGTAGGCGTCGAACGCCTGATAGAAGCGCAACAGGCTGCCCCAGTCGGCATCGAGCGACTCGTCTTGCGGCGTGCCCGCGGCGAGTTGTGCGCCCAGCAGCGCAACCGAAAGCTGCGCGCGCTCGACGAAGCGGCCGACCCGCATGAAGTGCCAGCCCTGATCCCGGTACATGGTCGTTTCCGCCACGCCGGCGAACGTGTCCACCGCGCGCGCGGTCTCCGCGTAGAAATTCTCCGGCGAGGTCTTCCAGATGTCCTGAATGCCCATCGGCCGGAGCTGCAAATAGGTCAGGTTCAGGCAAGTCCACATCTCGGCGCTGATGCAGTGGCGCATCTGGCGCGCGTTCTCGCGCCCGAACGCAATGCAATTCCACACCGAATCGGGATTCGCCGGCTCGAACGTCAGGTCGTCCGCCAGCGTGTAGGAGTCGGCCAGGGTGAAGTCGTCGCTGCCCGCAAGGTCCAGGTCCCCGCCGGGCGGCTCGCGGTTCAGGCTGGCGTAAATCCGGTTCCAGCCGAAGGTGATCTCGCGGACCGGGCGGTCCACCAGCGTCTCCACCTGCAGGCGGAGCAGGCGGCACAGATGCTCCGCCCGTTCGAGATACCGGCCCATCCAGTACAAGCCCTGCGCGCTCCGTGACAGCATTCAGTCCTCCAACACCCACAAGTCTTTGCCGCCGCCGCCCTGACTCGAATTCACCACCAGGCTGCCCCGGCGCAGGGCGACGCGGCAGAAGGCGCCGGGGACCATTCGGGTTTCGCGGCCGTGGAGTACGAAGGGCCGCAGGTCCACGTGGCGCGGCTCGAACCCGCCCTCGATCAGACACGGCGCACGGGAGAGCGCCAGCGTGGGTTGCGAAATGAAGTCCGCGGGGTCGGCGCGCACCTGTTCCGCGTATTCGCTGCGCTCCGCGGGCGTGGCGTGCGGGCCGACCAGCATGCCGTAGCCGCCCGACTCGCCCACGCGCTTCACCACCAGCTTGTCGAGATTGTCGAGCGTGTATTCCAGATCCTGCGGGCGGCGGCAGAGGTACGTCTCCACGTTGACCAGAATCGGCTCCTCGCTCAGGTAGTAGCGGATCATGTCGGGCACGAAGACGTACACGCTCTTGTCGTCGGCAACGCCGGTGCCCGGGGCGTTGGCGAGCGCCACGTTGCCGCGCTTCCAGGCGTCCAGCAGCCCGGGCACGCCGAGCATGGAGTCCGAGCGGAAGACCTGCGGGTCGAGGAAGTCGTCGTCGATGCGGCGGTAGATCACGTCGATCCGCCGCAGGCCGGTCGTGGTGCGCATATAGACGCAGCCGTCCTTGACGCACAGGTCGCGGCCTTCGACCAGTTCGGCGCCGAGTTCGTGGGCCAGGAACATGTGCTCGTAGAAGGCCGAATTGAACACCCCGGGCGTCAGCAGCGCGATGGAGGGATCCGGCCGGCCGCCGGGGTCGAGTTCGCGCAGCGTGCGGAGCAGCAGTTGCCCGTAGTGCTCGACCTCCTGCACCCGGCAACTGCGGTACAGGCGGCGCAGGCTCGCCTTGACGACCTTGCGGTTGGCGATCATGTACGACACGCCCGACGGGACGCGCAGGTTGTCTTCGAGCACGCGGAAGCCGTCGTTGGTGCGCACGATGTCGGTGCCGCAAATGGAGACCCACGTGCCGTGCGGCACGCTGGCCCCGCGCATTTCGGTGCGGTACTGCGGGCACTCGTACACCATGTCCGCGGGGATCACGCCGTCGGCGATGATCCGGCCGTCGTGATAGATGTCGTCGAGGAAGCGGTTGAGCGCGGCCAGCCGTTGGGTCAGGCCGGTTTGGAGATGACTCCACTCCGCGGCGGAGAGGAGCCGCGGCAGGCAGTCGATGGGAATGATGCGTTCCGACGCCTCGTCGTCCTTGTACACCGTGAAGGTGATCCCTTCGTTCGAGAAGGAGCGCGTCACCCGTTCCTGAATGCTGCCGATCTCCTCGCCCGTCAGCGCCTGCAACGCGTCGTGGAGGGGCCGGCAGTGCGGACGCGCGGTGCCGTCGGGCAGGAACATCTCGTCGTAGATGGAAGCGTCGTGCTCGTACGCGGCGAAGTCCATGCGTCATCTCCCCCAATCGATACCGGTTTCACCCCGCGGCCGTGGAAGCAGGGCGGAACCTAGCATCGGGCCATGCAGGGTTCAACGTTCGGCAAGCGGACGACACCCTCCCGACCCGGCCCGCGACGTGCTACCGTACCGGCCCCCGGGGACCGGCATGCGGTTGACTCCCCGAGGCGCTATGCGGCAGTCTAGGGTGGCTATTCCGAAGCGAACGGTGGAACGAGGGCATGGAAGAGAAGAAGAAGAAGTACAAAATCCTGGTCGTCGACGACGAGCCCGACCTCGAACGGCTCGTGTTGCTGCGGATGCGTCGCGAAGTCCGTTCCGGCATGTACGAGTTCCTCTTCGCGCACAACGGGGTGGAGGCACTGGACGTTCTCGAACGGGACGGGGACGTCGACATGGTACTGTCGGACATCAACATGCCCCAGATGGACGGCCTGACGCTGCTGGAGCAGATCCCCAAGGTGGACCCCGACCTGCGCGCGGTCATCATCTCGGCGTACGGGGACATGAAGAACATCCGCGTCGCGATGAACCGGGGCGCGTTCGACTTCATCATCAAACCGATCGACTTCGAAGACTTCCGCGTCACGATCGCGCGAACCTTGAGTCACATGGCCATGCTGCGCGACGCGCTGGCCTCGCGCGACAAGCTGGTGGCACTGCAGAACGAACTCGGCGTCGCCAACACCATCCAGCAGTCCATCCTGCCCACCCAGTTTCCCGACGACCCCGACTATCAGATCGACGGCCACATGATCCCGGCGCGCGGCGTGGGCGGCGACTTCTTCGACGTCATGCGGCTCGACCGGGGCCGGGTCGGCTTGGCCGTGGCCGACGTCTCGGACAAGGGCGTGCCGGCCGCGCTGTTCATGATGCTGACCCGCACGCTGCTCAAGGGCGCGGCCATCGGCGGCGCCGGCCCGGGCGGGGTGCTGAAAGAGGTCAACCGCCTGCTGCACGAGGACAACGACACCGCGATGTTCGTGACCGTGTTCTACGCGATCTTCGACCCCGGCAGCGGCACGCTGGTCTATGCCAACGGCGGCCACAACCCGCCGCTGCTGGTCCACGGCAACGGAAGCTCGGACATCCTGGCGCAGACCGGCGGCATCGCGCTCGGACTGCTGCCGGACAACGACTACGCCGAGCAGACCGTCACCCTGGAACCCGGCGAGGCGGTCGTGATGTACACCGACGGCGTGACCGAGGCCGTAAACGGGGAAGCCGAAGAGTTCGGTATGGACCGCTTGCAGGGCGTCTTCGGCGCGACGCCGTACACCAACGCGCAGGACGCCAACCGCGCCGTGTTTCAGGCGGTCAGCGACTTCACGGGCGACACGCCCCAGTTCGACGACATCACCGGCTTGACGCTGTATTGCAAGGGCCGGGGCGGTGGAAACGGCAGCGCGTAAGGAGTGGGGAGCGTGAGCGCCACGGTCTCGCTCGACCTGAGCGATCAGTCCGACGAGCTGACGCGGCTGGCCGCGGCCATCGAAGAATTGGCCGCGGCCGAAGACTGGCCGGCCGATCTGGCCTTCCAGGTCAACCTCTGCCTGGACGAGCTGGCCACCAACGTCGTCAACTATGCCCACGCCGACGACGGGACGCGGGAGATGCACATCACGTTGGCCTCGGATCCGGATCTGATCACCATCGAGATGATGGACAACGGCCCGGCCTTCGACCCGCTGCACGACGCCCCGCAGCCCGACCTGGAAGCGTCGCTCGAAGACCGCAGAATCGGCGGGCTCGGCATCCACTTCGTGCGCACGCTGATGGACGAGGTCCGCTACCGGCGCGAGCAGGACCGCAACCATCTCACCATGATCAAGCGCAGGTCCGCATGAACCGCCCCCCGGTCCGCTTCCCCGCCGGGCTGCTCGCCGCGGGGTTGCTGTTGTGTGCGTGGACGGTCGCGTCCGCCGCGGAGGTCGGCGTGTCCGAGGACCGCGTGGTGTTCGGACAGTCCGCGGCCTTCAGCGGCCCGGCCCAGGAACTCGGCAAGAACATGCGGCGGGGCATCCGGGCGGCCTTTCGGGAAGCCAACGACGGGGGCGGCGTGCACGGGCGCCGGCTCGAACTGATCTCTCTCGACGACGCGTACGAGCCCGAGGCCGCGATCGCCAACACCCGCCGCCTGATCGAAGAGGAGCAGGTCTTCGCGCTGATCGGCGCGGTGGGGACGCCGACGTCGCGCTCGGCCACGCCGATCGCCGCGGACGCCGACGTGCCGTACATCGCGCCGTTCACCGGCGCCGCGTTCCTGCGCGACCCCCAATGGACCAACATCATCAATCTGCGGGCGTCCTACTATCAGGAAACCGAGGAAATGGTCGCGCGGCTGACCGGCGACCTCGACATCCAGCGTATCGCGGTGCTGTACCAGGACGATTCCTTCGGGCGGGCCGGGTATCGCGGGGTGCGCCGCGCGCTGGACCGGCGGAACATGGACGCCGCGGCGCTCGCCGTCTATCCGCGGAATACCACCGCGGTCAAAACGGCGCTGCTGGAACTGCGCCGACGCACGCCCGAGGCGGTGATCGTGGTCGGGTCGTATCAGCCGGTGGCGGCCATGATCGCCTGGTCGCGGCACATCGGGTTCGACCCGGTGTTCATCACGATCTCCTTCGTCGGGAGCAACGCGCTGGCCCAGAAGTTGGGCTCCGAAGGGGCGGGGGTGTTCGTCACCCAGGTGGTCCCCTTCCCGCTCGGGACCGAGCCACGCATCGTCGACCGCTACCGGCATGCGCTGTCCGCCCACGCCCCGGACGCCGAGCCCGGCTTCGTCTCGCTCGAAGGCTACCTGGCCGGGCGGCTGGCCATAGCCGCATTGGAGCGCGCCGGCCCGAACGTGGATCGGACCGGATTCCTCGACAGCCTGCGGCGCGCCGAACCCATCGACATCGACGGGTTCGAACTCCGCTACGACGACGACAACCAGGGTTCGGATCTGGTCTTCGTGACCGCCATCGGGCGTGACGGCCGGTATCGGCCGATCAGCCACCTCGGAGAAGCGGCGCACCCGTGAACGAGCGGCTCCAGCGCATACTCCGAGCCGGTTCCCGCATCTCGGGGCGGCTCTATCTTGGCATCGGCGGGGCAGTCTGCCTGACCATGGCCGCCAGCCTGGTCGCGTGGTACTCGTTCGACCGGGTCGGCGACGCCCAGAGCGTCGTGAACGAACGCAGCGTGCCGGAGATGGCCGCGGCCTTTCGCGTCGCCCGCCAAAGCAGCGCGCTGGTGGCCGCGGCCCCGCGGCTGACCGCTTCGGCGACGCAGGAGGACTTCGTCCGCGTGCGCGACGAAATCGCCGAAGAACGCGCGGCCTTTCGGGAACGGTTGGAGACCCTCACCCACCGCGGGGAGAGCGACGGCCGGCTGCGGCGCATCCGCAGCCGCGGCGGCACGCTGATCGCGAACATCAAGGCGATCGAGGCGTCGGTCGCGGAACGCTTCGCGTTGACCGAGCAGAGCGACGCCCTGCGCGCCGAACTGGAGGAGTTGCAGAGCCGCCTGGAACGCACGCTCATGCGGGCGATCGACGACCAGTTCTTCTACGCCATTACCGGGTATCGCACCCTCGGCGAGCCGGCCGTCCCCCGCGCAACCCACTTCTCGGAGGAGGAGTTCCACCACTACCGCCACCTGGTCGAGTTGCAGGCCACCGCGACGCTCGGCATGCGGCTGATGGCCAGCGCGTTCGCCCTGTCGGACGCCCGCCTGCTGGAACCCTTGCGCGAGCGGTTCGAGGCCAGCGCCGCGGGCGCCGAACGGAACTTGGCGGGGTTGGGCGGGGCCGCAGTGGTGCCCGAGCTGGAGTCCGGCCTGGCCCAGCTCTTCGACCTCGGCATCGGCACCAAAGCCGGCTTCGACCTGCGCGCGCGCGAACTCGCGCTGGCCGAACGGCAGCAGAAATTGCTGGACCGCAACCGTGACCTTGCCGCGGGACTGGTCACCGAGGTCGAAGGCATGGTGCGCACCGCCCGGACCAGTGCGCTGGATGCCACGCAGGCCGCGGACGGCGCGATTGCGACCGGCCAGAACCTGCTGCTCGGACTGAACGTCGTCTCCATCGGCGGGGCCGTCGTCATCGCCTGGGTGTTCGTCGGGGCGTTGCTGCGCCGCCTCGCCCAATTGTCGGAACGCATGCGCGGGATGGCCGCCGGCGACCTCGAAGCGGAAGTCGAGATGGACGGGCACGACGAAGTGGCCGAAATGGCCGCGGCCCTGGAGGTCTTCCGCCGCCGTTCGCTGGAGGCCCAACGTCTGAATCTGGTCGAAAAGCTGGCCGAAGAGCTGCGCGGCAAGAACGACGAACTCGAAAAAGTGCTGGGCGACCTGCGCAAGGCCCAGGACCAGATCGTCATGCGCGAAAAACTGGCCGCGCTCGGCCAACTGACGGCCGGCGTCGCCCACGAAATCAAGAACCCGCTGAATTTCGTCAAGAATTTTTCCGAGGGCTGCAAGGAAATTCTCGAAGAACTGCAAGGAGAGATCCCGCCGGCCGGCGAGGAGTTGAAGGAAGAGCAACGCCAATTGATCGTGGACATCGGCAAGGAGTTGGACGAAAACCTGACCAGCATCCACCAGCACGGCGAACGCGCGAACCGGATCGTCCACGACATGCTCAGCATGGGCCGCGGGTCGGGCGAACGGCAGGCCACGGACATCAACGCGCTGCTCGACGAGCACGCCCGGCTCGCCTATCACAGCGCGCGCGCCACCGACTCGAACTTCCAGTTGAACATCAAGGAAGATTTCGACGATCAGATGGGGGAACTGAGCGTCGTACCCCAGGACATGGGCCGCGTGTTCCTGAACATGGTCAGCAACGCGTGCTACGCCACGGACCAGAAACGGACCGCCCAGGACGACGGCGCGGGGTACGAACCCACGTTATCGCTGGCGACACGGCGGACGCCGGACACCGTCGAGATCCGCATCCGGGACAACGGCGGCGGGATTCCGCCCGACGTGGTGGACAAGATATTCAACCCGTTCTTCACGACCAAGCCGACCGACCAGGGAACGGGGCTCGGCTTGGCGCTGTCCAACGACATCGTCCGCGAGCATGGCGGGGCCATCCGGGTCGAGACCGATCCCGGACAGTTCACGGAGATGATTATCGAGTTGCCCGTCCGGCCCGCGGCGACGCCGGCGCAGGAGGACCTCGGCGATTCGGTCCCGGACGGCGCGCCCGGCGACGAAGCCGCGGAACGGGCGTAGGGCGGGTCCGCTCCGTTCAGCCGCGCATGTCGGCCAGCGCGTCTTCCCGCGAGCCGTGCACGGTGATGATCTTGTCGAAGCCGCTGATCTCGAAGACCTCTCGAATCGAGGCCGACAGCGAGCAGACCGAGAGCTTCGCTTGGCGTTGCCCTAACGTCTTGGCGATCAGCAACACCGCCCGAAGCCCGGCGCTGCTGATGTAGGACAGCGCCTGCAGATCCATGACCACGGCCTTGTCGTCCGCGCCGATTGCGGCGTTGAGCGCGTCCTGGAACGCGCGCGCGTTCATACTGTCGATGCGGCCTTCCGGCTGCGCAATCAGTACGCCACCTTCCCGTTCGGTCTTGATATCCATCCGTTCTCCTTCTCGGGGTTACGGTTTCCTGCCAATCTGACTCGGCATCGTCGTGTTGCCGGGACCGATGAGGCACATACCATATTTCCCTGTCGCCTCGTTCGCCAGACCCTATGCCATCGTGTCGAAAATTTCCACCGGGGAACACCGGACACATCGTTCCACATCCGTCTAGTGTTTCAGTTCCCAATCTCGGTCACTGCCGTTTCCCCTATCCCTCCCCCCTGGCGGGATCAGCCGTCCGGCTCGAGGGCGGCGAGGAGGCGAAGCAAGTCGATGCGGGCGCCGGCCAACCGGAGGCGTCCGTCCAGCACGTCGTGTTCGGCGCGTAACACGGCTTGGCAGGCGTCCACCTCGTCCACGACCGTCGCCCGGCCCGCAGCCAGTTTGTCTCGGATCAAGGTTGCCGCTGTCCGCGCTTCCTCGACCGCCTGCCCGAAGTCCTGTACCGCCAGCGCCAAGCTGGCGATCATCTCCCACTGCGCCCGCGCCTGCGCGAGGACCGGCGATTGCCGCACGGCCTTTGCCAACGTGGCGGCCAGACTCGGCGGCAGGGCGGCCAGCAGGAATTCCAGCGATTCGCCCGCTACATCGGCATGATCGGTGCCGGTCAAGCGTGCCAACCGGGTCCGCGCCGTCCGATAACGCGCCCCGGCCTCCAATCGGGCCGCCGTGGCCCGGTGCCGGCGCCGCGCCAACTCGTGCACTTCCGTCCGATCGCCGGCGTTCAGGGCCAGCCGTTCGCGCGTGCTGGCTTCCAAAGTAGCGGTCAATTCCTCGAAGGTTTCTTGGAGCGCGAACATCCGGCCCTGCCACACCGTCTCCGCAAACCGCTGCGTGACCTCCGCCAACACCGTGTGCCGCACCTCCACTGCCGCCGCTTCCGCCTCGGCCAAGTCGGCGTCCGCCCGGGCCGTCCGTCCCGTGAGCCGTCCGAAGGTGTACAGCGGTTGACTCAGATACAGCGTGCCGCGCAGCGAGCGGCCTTCGTACACCACCGCCCGGCGCGCCTCGTTGCGGTTGTACACGTGGCCCAGTTGCCCCGTCGCGCTCAGGCTCGGCCACCGCTCGCTGGCGACCTCCCCTACCCGGCCCCGCGCTTGTGCAATCCGACTGGCCGCAGCGCGCAACCGGGCGTCCCGTTCCAGCGCGTCTTGCCACGCCTGCGGCAAGGGATAGCCTGCAACATCCGCCTCAGCGACCGCCGCCGCGCTCCAGAGATTGACCGCCAACAGGCAGACCAGACCGATTCTTACGTACCGTATGATTGTCGTCATTCTTCCACCCACGCCTTCTCTACGATGTCCACCAACGGCGCCGTCAGGTACGCCCACGCCGTCCGTTGTTCTCCCTCCACCAACACGTCCACCGGCATCCCCGGCTCCAATTGGACGTCCCCCAGCTTCGCAAGCTCCGCGTCGGCGACCGTAATCCGCGCGGCGTAGTATGCCTCCTGCGTCACTTCGTCCTGGAAGGCGTCCGGCGAGACCCGCGTGACCCGTCCTTGCACCGTCGGCGTCGTGCGCGCGCTGAACGCCGAGAAGCGGAGCCGCGCCGTCTGCCCCGCATGGACCCGGTCGATGTCCGTCGGCCGAATCCGCCCTTCCACGATCAGCGGCGTGGCGCTCGGCACCAAGTGCAGGATCGGGTCCCCCGGCAGAATCACCCCGTCCACGGTGTGTGCCGTCAAGCCGATCACTTTGCCCGCCTGCGGCGCCACGATCCGCGTCCGCGTCAATACGTCCTGCACGGCGACCAGGCGTTCGCGCGTCGCGTACCATTCCTGGCGGGCTTCGCTCAGCCGCTCGGCGACTTCCGTATGCCGCGTGTGCTCCAGTTGCAGAATCTCCTGCCGCGCCTCGCCGATGGCAACCCGTGCCGCAGCAATCTCTGCGGCCAGACTTCCGATGTGGCCCGCGGTCTGCTCAGACTCCCGCTGCCGAGCAATCAACGTGCCTTCGTCCACCAACTGCCGGGCATGTAGGGCGCGCAGCGTGTCCACGTCACGCTCGATGAGAGCGTGCTCCCGCTGATGGGCCATCCGACTGGCTTCCAATCCCCGAATGCGTTCCTCGTATTGCTCGATGCGGTGGCGCAAGAGTTCGATCCCGCCCCGGTACTGGCGGCGGCGCATGGCGAACAGATCGCGCTGCGCCGCCAGCAGGGCGGCGACTTCCGGTTCGGCCCGCCGATCGGTCAACTCCGCCGCAAACGCGATCTCGTCTCGTTCCTGCCGCTCCGCCTCCAACCGGGCGAGTTCGGCCCGTAAGCCCACGGTGCGCGTGTCCAACCGCTCCCGCTCCGCCCGTGCCTGCGTGTCGCGCAACTCCAACAATATCTCTCCGGCTTGGACCTCGCTGCCTTCGCGGACGTGCACCGTCGCGACGATGCCGCCTTCCAGGTGCTGAATGGTCTGATGCTCGGTCTCTACTGCGACCGTCCCGACGGCGACCACACCCTCGGTCAACGGCACCAGCGCCGCCCACGCCCCGAAGCCGCCCAGCGCTACGGCCAGCACCGCTGCCCCGATCCGCACGTCCCGCAAGGGCCGCCGCTGCAGGTCGGGCGCCGACAGGATGGATTCTGATGATCCGCTCATCAAGAGGGTTTCAGGTTGACCGGCTCAGATCCGGGGCAAGCTCCCGCCCGGGAATAGAGGAGAGAAAAGTCACGCGGAGACGAAGGCCAAGGAGCGTCCATGCTTGACGATCCCACCCGGTCGTCATTCCCGCGCCCCCCTCGTCATTCCCGCGCAAGCGGGAATCCAGGGGATGGATACCGGCTTGCGCCGGTATGACGAGGACAAACGGTCTTCGGGAGCGTCAAGGATGTAATCCTCTTGACAAACGGAGGGCCCCCCGCTCATCCGGTCCGCCGGCGGACCGAGGGGTGGGCCGAGCGCACCAGCCGTTGCAAGACCGACTCCCGCGGGCCGCCGTCCACGACCCGTCCCTCTTGTAGCACCACCACTTGCTCCACCCCTCGCAGCAGCCGCGGGGTGTGCGTCACCACCACCACGGTCGCCTTGCGTTGCGCCAATGCTTGGAGCGTCTTGAGCAGGGCCGCTTCCCCTTCCGCGTCCAAGTTCGCGTCCGGTTCGTCCAGCACGACGAAGACCGGATCGCCGTACACCGCCCGCGCCAATCCGACGCGCTGCCGTTGCCCCGCCGACAGGTTCGCCCCGCCCTCGGCAATCGCCGTGTCGTAATGCTCCGGCAGCCGCATCAGCACGTCGTGGCAATGCGCCAACCGCGCCGCCGCCAACACCACGGCGTCGTCTGGCTCTCCCAACCGCGCGACGTTCTCGGCCAAGCTGCCCTCGAACAATTCGACTTCCTGCGGCAGGTAGCCGACGTGCTGAAGCCGGCGCTCCGCCGGCCATTCGCCGATGGCCGCGCCGTCCAAGCGAACCTGCCCGGCCTGCGCCTCCCACACGCCCACCAACACCCGCGCCAGCGTGCTCTTGCCGCTCCCGCTCGGCCCCACTATCGCCGTCACCGTCCCCGGCCGTAACGTCAAGCTGACGTCGTGCAGTACCGGCCGGTTGGCCCCCGGCGGCACCGCAATCACGCCTTCGACCTGTACCAAGCCGGTCGGTCGGGGCAGCGTCGTTCCCCGTTCCTCATGTGATGGGGTACGCTGGATCAACGTGTTCAGCCGATCCCACGCCGTACGGGCCGTCACGCAGCCTCGCCACGCCGCAATTCCCTGCTCGATCGGCGCCAATGCCCGGCTCAGAATGATCGACGCCGCGATCATCATCCCCGGCGTGATCTCCTGCGCCAACACCAGCCATGCGCCCAACCCCAACGTCCCCACCTGGACCGTCTGCCGCACCGTCTTCGTCGTCGCCAACAACGCGCTCAACCGCGCCCCGCCCTCGGCATAGGCGGCCACGCTCCGATCATGTCGGCGGTGCCAGCGTCGGCGGAAGGCGGCGTACATCCCCATCGCCGCCAATACGTCGGCGTGCCGCAACCCGTTCTCCGCGAACCGTTGCGCGTCCGCCGCCTGCTCCCCCGCCGTCCGGTACGGCCCCCGCGACCGGGTTTCCGTCAACATCCCCAACAACAGCAACGTTATGGTGCTACAGAGGGCCAAGACGCCCAACCAAGGATGGATCAGGAAAATCACCGTCAGAAACACCGGCGCCCACGGCGCGTCGAAGAAGGCCAAGGTCGAGGGCGTGTTCAGGAATTGGCGGACCGTGGTCAGGTCGCGCACCGGCTGGCCGCCGCTCTGCCGCGCCCGCCGCAGGCTGGCGTGGTACGTCCCCGCCAGCACCGCATCCACGGCGCCGTCGTGCAGGGTCAGCGCCACGCGCGTCATCAGCCGCTGGCGCACCCAATCCAGCAGCCCGAAACAACTCAACAGGAAGACTGCTACGCCCGTCAGGGCGAGCAGCGTGGCATGGCTCGCACTCGGCAGCACCCGGTCGTAGATCTGCAACATGTACACCGGCGCCACGAGCAACAGCACGTTCGCCGCCGCGCTGAATCCCGCCACGCCGAGGAACCCGCTCCGACAGCGGCGCAGGGCCGTGTGGAGCGGGGCTGCCTTCGTTTGTTTGGTGTGAAGAAAAAGAGAGGGCGGCATGGTGCGCGGCGCGTATCCCCGAACCGGGCAGCACGACCGCCCCCGGCATTCGTCAGGCTATCACGATGTCCGTGACTTCCACGACCGATGCGTCGTCTCCCGCGAGAGCGAAGTCGTCCGCGCCCAGATCGTGCAACCCCTTCAATTCCAGCTCGAAGTCCTCTCCCGCCTCGACGTCCCCGTCCTTGTTCACGTCGATCTGGATGATCGTCTTGTCGTTCTCGGTGCCGGTTTCATCGAACTTCTGATACCGCACCTGCAAGTCCGTCCCCAACCGCGCCAGATTCAGCTTCTCGGCTAACGGAAACGGATCGTTTCCTAGATACCCGAAGTCCAGAATGACGTCCCGGGCGCCCACCGTCGAGTCGCTCACCTCGAGAAACTCGAAGGTGTCTCCCCCGCTGCCGCCTTCCAGGGTGTCCGCCCCCGCCTCGCCGATCAGGATGTCGTTCCCCTGTCCTCCATCCAGCGTGTCATTGTCGGCTCCGCCCCTCAGCGTGTCGCTCCCCTGCCCCCCGTCCAGCGTATCGGCCCCGCCTCCGCCATACAGCCCGTCGTTCGACCCGTGGCCGTACAGCGTGTCCGCCCCGCCGCCGCCGTACAGGGTGTTGTGATTGTCGTTTCCGGTCAGGGTGTCGGCATGCGCACTCCCCTTGACGTGCTGGACGTTATACAGCCGGTCCCCGGCCGCCTCGCCTCCCGACCCGGTCCCGTAAGAATCCAGCGCCCGGCTCCCTGTTCGGCTGTTCGTCAGGTCGACCGTCACCCCCTCCCCGGAATTCGTGTACACCGCCCATCCGCTTCCCCCGCCATACAGGGTGTCCGCTCCCGCGCCCCCTTCCAATGCGTCGCCATCGCCGCCGCCGTAGAGGAAGTCGTTGCCCTCCCCGCCGACCAGCGTATCCACCCCGCCGCCGCCACGCAGCGTGTCCGCCCCGTCTCCGCCTTTCAGCACGTTGGCCACGGCGTTGCCCGTCAGCGTGTCGGCATGGGCGCTGCCCGTCAGATTCTCGATGTTCGTCAGCGTGTCTCCGTGCGCATCGCTCCGCTGCGTGCTGTCGGCATCGCTTCCTCTCCCTGTCGCCAAGTTGACGTTCACCCCGGCTGCCGACCCCGCGTACGACGCCGTGTCGCTGCTCCGCGGCCCGGCCCCCAAGTTGACGGTCACCCCGGCGGACCCCGCGTCGGCGGGCTCGACCCCTCCGTCCAATACGTCGGCCCCGGCCCCGCCGACCAGCACGTCGTCCCCTTTGCCGCCGTTCAACGTGTCCACGCCCGCCCCGCCATACAACGTGTCGTTGCCGGCGCCGCCCAACAGTTTGTTGGCCTGTGCGTTCCCCGTCAAATGATCGTCGTAGCCGCTCCCCTCCAAATCCTCGATGCTGTCGTACGTGTCGCCCACCGCGTCGCCGGTATTGTCCGCCGGCCGCCCCAAGTTCACCGTCACGCCGGCCGTCGCACTGGCATACGAGGCACGATCGTCTCCCCTGCCGCCGCGCAACGTGTCTCCTCCGGCCCCGCCGTCCAGCACGTCGTTCCCTTCGCCGCCCTCCAACGTATCTCTGCCGCCGCCGCCCCACAGCGTGTTGGCCTCTCCGTCTCCCGTCAGCCGGTCGCCGAAGTTGCTCCCCTCCAGCTCCTCGATGCTGTCGTACGTGTCTCCAGCGGCGTCGCCGGTATTGTCCGCCGGCCGCCCCAAGTTCACCGTCACTCCGGCCGTCGCATTGGCATACGAGGCCCGGTCGTCTCCTTCGCCGCCATACAATTTGTCTGCCCCCGCGCCCCCTTCCAGCGTGTCGGAGCCTTTGCCGCCATACAGCATGTTGCTGTTCCCATTTCCCGTCAGGGTGTCGGCATGGGCGCTGCCCCGCACTTTCTGAATGTTCGTCAACGTATCCCCGTGCGCCTCGCTCCGCGCCCCGCTGGCCGCATCGCTCCCTACCCCCGTCGCCAAGTTGACGTTCACCCCCGCCCCCGAATTCGTGTAAACCGCGATTGTCCCCACACTCCTACTAGCGTCTAGCCGGTCGGCCCCCGCCCCGCCCTCCAGGGTGTTGTTGTAGCCGTAGCGGACGGTGAGCGTGTCGTTGCCATCCCCGCCCTTCAGGGTGTTGCGCCCGATGGCGGTGAGCGTGTCATTGCCGTCCCCGCCTTCCAGGGTGGAGTCGTAGCCACCGGTCAGCGTGTCGTTGCCGTCCCCGCCCTTCAGGGTGGCGTTGCTGCCGTTGGCGGTCAGCGTGTCGTGACCGTCCCCGCCCTCCAGGGTGGCGTTGTTGTTCCAACCGGCGGCGGTCAGCGTGTCGTTGCCATCCCCGCCCTTCAGGGTCGTTCCCTCGCCGCCGGTCAGCGTGTCGGCATGCGCACTGCCGACGATGTTCTCGATGTCACGGTACGTGTCGCCCGCCGCCTCCCCACCCCGCCCCCGGCTGTTGCTGCGTGTCAAGTCGACCGTTACCCCCGCCGTGGAATCTTCGTACACTACCGTATCCGTCCCACGACCCCCGTGGAGCTTGTCCGCCCCCGTCCCTCCTTCCAACCGGTCGTTCCCGCCCCCGCCTTCTAACGTGTCGTTCCCGCCCCTGCCTTCTAACGTGTCGGCTGAAGATGTTCCTCTCAAATGATTGTTTCCGGAATCTCCTATCAGACGTGCCATCGTTCGCTCCGTCCTTTCTCGTTCGACCTACAGGCCGAAGTTGTTACGTGTGTCCTGCTCCGCGGCCTACCGCTCGTGCATGAACCTGGACGGAACCGGCTGACCGACTCGGCAAGTTCCACCTCGGTTCATATAGCCACGGGTTCGATGACGGGCGCGCCCATCAGGCACCTCAAGGACGGTCAATAGGGATTATGTTTATCC
Source organism: uncultured Binatia bacterium (SeqCode) (assembly GCA_965242795.1). Classification (GTDB taxonomy): domain Bacteria; phylum Desulfobacterota; class Binatia; order Bin18; family Bin18; genus Bin18. Next base: position 3,439,066 of record OZ251505.1, on the reverse strand, counting down.
GGCGAGGCGGAGTACCGCGGCCGCCGTATCGTCGCCTTGGCAAACGCACCGCCCCCCGCTCCCTTGCGCGCGAGCCGACTCCCAGCACAGGGAGGAACGTTTATGAGCGGCTACACCATCAGCGACGTCGATACGCCCGTGACCGAAATGCCCGACGTGTGGACCAGCCGGGGACCGGACGCCATGCAGGACCGCGTCCCGCGCATCGATCTGGACGCCAAGGGTCGCCACCGCGCCGTCAATGCAAGGGCAACACCACGCACGTCATCGGTCGCTGCCGCCCCCGGCTTACGCCAGTATCAGGTCCGCGCCGGTCAGGCTGTGCAACCTCTCCAACGTCACTTGGAATTCCGCGTCGTATCCTCCGTTCTCGTCCGCGCTCCCGTCCAGGTCCACCTGCACATGCGTGAGGGCGTCGTCACTCCCCGCCTTGTCATCCTGCACGTACCGCACTCGGCCCTTGACACCGGTGAAGGCTGCACCCGCCGTCGGTAAGAAGGCCAACGTCGGCTTCACCGCCAGGTCCTCCGTCAACTCCGACAAATTCAGTTTGTCGCCATCCTCGCTCTCCTGTTTCACGCCGTCCGCGCCCAGCCCCGAAAAGTCCTTCACCACGTCCGTCTCTCCCGCGAGGGTCCCCGTTGCTCCCGGCAAACTGTCTCTGTCGAAGATGGACGTGTCCGCCCCTCTCTTGCCCCGGAACCAGTTATCATGCTCGTCTCCAATCAGGCGATCATTGCTGGGGCCGCCGACGATCCCTTGAGCGGGAGCTTCACCAACAATAGACACTATGCTGGCCCATTCAGCGGTTGGGTGACCAGGAGTCGGTCGGCCAGCAGGACGTAGCGGAATACGCTGGTCCGGTATTCCAAGGGGCAGTATGAGTCGGTAACGGTGTCCGCCTTCGTCATCGATAAGGACGGGCGCTACAGCGCCCGGAGGGCCGTCGGCTGTTCGGCAATGGCCGTCCGCTGCGCCGCAGACAACTTCCGCGCCCGTGGGCGGCCGCCCTTGCGGCCCATTGCCCAAGCGGTCGTGCGAAAGGCCTCTGTCTTGTCCGTGATCTCGTCACCGTCCCCGCGACATCGGACGACCGGTGTCGGTCTTGTGGTCCACGTGGCATGAAGAATTTCTTTCTTGTGCATACATAGTGTCACATTTGCCAGTGTCTATCAGCACTAGCAACGACGAGAAGCGTTTCAAACCGAGGCACTACCGTCAAGCGACATGGCGCTGCTTGTTCCCGTCTTCGCCGGTGTGGTACGTCAGCGCGCATGCACCTTGCCGCCGCGTTCTGGCAACGTCTGGCCCGCGACCCCAACCGTCTCCTGTTCGAGCGTCTCGATCCGTCCGGTGACATCGCGTGGCGGCAAACCCGCGGGGAAGTGTCGGACGACGCCGCGCGTTGGATGGCCGCGTTGCGCGCCGCGGACGTCGGACCGGGCGACCGGGTGGCGCTGTCGCTCGGGAAATCCGCGGGACTGGTGACCGCGCATCTGGCGGTGCTGGGCGTCGGCGCCTGCGTCGTGCCGCTCAATCCGGCCCTGTCCGCGGCCGAGATCGAGGCCGTCCTGCGTCAAGCCGACGTTGCGTTGGCGATTACCAACGTCGCGGTGCTGACCCGCGCGCCGGAGACGAGACACGCGATGCGCGGACCGTGGTGGGTCGCCGACGGGGACGGAGTCCCGCCCGATACCGAACCGCTGTCGGACGTGCTGGCCGGTTTTCGCAGCGGGACGGAACCCCGTGCCGGCAGCGCGGACGAGGACGCCTTGCTGCTGTTCACCAGCGGCACGACCGGCCGGCCCAAGGGCGTCGGCCTGACGCACGCCAACATCGCCGCCAATCTGCACGCCCTGCTGGTCGAGACGTGGCGGATGACCGAGGACGACCGCCTGCTGCACGCGCTGCCGCCCCACCATCTGCACGGTTTGGCCCTGGGCTTGTACGGCACGCTATTCACGGGCGGGGCCGCGGTGCTGGTGGAGCGGTTCGATCCGGCCGTGGTGCTGGCCGGCTTGAGTACACAACGGATCAGCGTCTTCATGGGCGTGCCGACCATGTACCACCGGATGGTCGAGACCGCGGGCGACTTCGCGCTCGACTCGGTGCGGCTCTGCATCTCCGGCTCGGCTCCGCTGTCGGTCGAGACGTTCCGGCGGTTCGAGGCGCGCTTCGGACACCGCATCGTCGAGCGCTACGGGCTCACCGAAACCGCCATCAACACGTCCAACCCGGTCGATGGCGAGTGCCGCGCCGGGACGGTCGGCACGGCGCTGCCGGGCGTCGAGGTCGGCGTGTTCGACGCGACCGACCATCGTCCGCTGCCGCACGGCGAGAGCGGCGAAATCCGGGTGCGCGGGCCGAACGTGTTCCGCGGCTACTGGCGCAACCCCGCGGCCACGGCCGCGGGGTTTCACGACGGCTGGTTCCGGACCGGCGACCTGGGCGTGCTGGACGCGGACGGCTACCTGACGATCGACGGGCGGATGAAGGAACTCATCATCGTCGGCGGGACGAACGTGACTCCGGGCGAGGTCGAGGCCGCACTGGAACCCGAGACCGGCGTGCGCGAGGTGGCGGTCGCCGGCGTGCCGGATGCCGATTTGGGCGAAAAGGTCGCCGCGTTCGTCGTGCCGCAAGACGGCGCGGACCCCGCGACGTTGGAAGCGCGGCTGCGGCAGCGGGTCGAACGCGACTTGGCGCCGTATAAACGGCCGCGGCTGTACCGGTTTCTGGACGAGATTCCGCGTAATGCGATGGGGAAGGTGGAGCGGGGGAAGTTGATTGTGGATCGTGGATTGCTGATTGTGGATTGAGGAAGAACCGAGAGCGGGAGTACGTCGGATGAGCGGGACGTCGCGGAAATCTGCTGAACGGGCGGATGGGGCGCCGGCTGCGGAGATCAGTCGCCGGTCGTTTCTGAAAGGCGCGGGCGTGGGAGCGGCCGGGGTGGCCGCGCTGCAGGTACCGCTGGTCGAGGCGCGGGCAGCGGACGAGGAAGGGGCGCCACCGCTCGTCGGGCCGGGGCCGACGCCGGTCACACTGCACGTCAACGGCCGGGAGCGGACCGTCACGGTCGAGCCGCGCGTGAGTCTGGCCGAGGCGTTGCGCGACCACCTGGGGCTGACCGGCACCAAGGTCGTCTGCGAGCGTGGGGCGTGCGGCGGGTGTACCGTGTTGCTGGACGGCGCGCCGGTCGTATCGTGCATGGTGCTGGCCGTGGCCGTGCAGGGGCAGGCGATCCGCACGGTGGAAGGACTCGCGCCCGATGCGGATCGGCTCGACCCGCTGCAAGAGGCGTTCATTGCGCACGACGCGCTCCAGTGCGGCTATTGTACGCCCGGCATGTTGATGAGCTGCCGGGCGCTGCTGGATCGGAACGCGAAGCCTTCGCTCTCCGAAGTGAAGGCCGCGCTCAGCGGTAACGTGTGTCGCTGCGGTAGCTACCCGCACGTGTTCGACGCGGTCCTGGCCGCGTCCGGCCAAGCCGTGGACCGCGGTGGGGAACAAGGGTAGCTGCGGGGATGGGAGCGGATTCGGTCCGGGCGGGCGTGAGGGAGTATGCCACGCGAGGTTGAACTTCAGGTCGGCTACGGCAGCGCGTTGTCCGCACAAACGCGCAGCATTCCGGACGACGAGCCGCGGCCGTGGGACGCCGCGGCGGGGTTGCGCGTCGTCGGCAAACCGGTGCCGCGCGTGGACGCCCGCGCCAAGGTCACCGGTCAAGCCGTGTACACCCGCGACGTGCGGCTGCCGGATATGCTGTATGGCGTCATCGTGCGCTCGCCGTATCCCGCGGCGTCGATCGAATCGGTCGATACCGCGGCGGCCGCACGTCTGCCCGGGGTGCGGGCCGTGCACGTGCTCGACCGCGGGCGGGTCCGCTATCAGGGGCACGAGGTGGCAGCGGTGGCCGCGGATACACAGCAACAGGCCGAAGACGCCGCGACCGCGGTCCGCGTCGGCTACCGGCCCGGGCCGTTCGTAGTGAGTTTCGAGGCCGCACTGCGCCCGGATGCGCCGGTCGTCATGCCCGGCGGAGGGAAGGGGAAGAAGCCCGCCCAGGGGCCGCGGCAGAACGGCAACGTGTTCGGCCCGGCCACGCGCTCGCTGTTCGGCGCGAATCGGGGCGACGTGCCGCACGCGGTCCAGATCGCCGACGCGGTCGTCGAGCAGGAGTTTTCCACGCCGGTCCAGACCCACAGTTGTCTGGAGACGCACGCCGCGGTGGCCGACTGGGACGCCGCGGGCCGGCTGGTCGTGTACTGCGGGACGAAGTCGGTCACCAAGGCGCGCGCCGAACTGGCCGATTACTTCGACCTGCCCTATACCCGAGTGCGCGTGGTCAACGGTTTCGTGGGCGGCCATTTCGGAACCAAGGGGTCCAGCCTGCCGTACGCGGCCCTCGCCGCCCATCTGGCGAAAAAGGCCGGCCGGCCGGTCAAGATCGCGCTATCGCGCAAGGACGAGCACCTGACCGGCGGCAACCGGCCCCAGAACAGAATGCGGGTGCGCGTGGCCGGGATGCGCGACGGTACGCTGGCCGGGGTGGAGTTGACCAACCACGGGTCCGCGGGCGCGGGCTTCGGCGGGGGCGCCGCCGGGCCGTTCTACAGCATCTACGATTGCGCCCACGTGCGCGCGGCCGACTACGACGTGCTGATGAACACCGGCCCGGCGTGCGCGTTCCGGGCGCCCGGCCATCCGCAGGGCGCGTTCGCCCTGGAAGTCGCCATCGACATGCTGTGTTTGCGGCTCGGGCAGGACCCGGTGGAATTCCGGCTGCGGAACAGTTGCGCGCGCACGCCGTGGCGCGCGGACGAATTGCGTATCGGCGCCGAACGGATCGGCTGGCAGCAACGCCGCGACCCCATGCCGGGCGCCGCGGACGGACCGCTCAAGCGCGGCATCGGCGTGGCCAACAGCGTGTGGTACAGCGTGTACACCCCCGGCACGCAGGTGGAAGTCCAACTCAATAGGGACGGCAGCGTGGTCGCGCTGACCAGCACGACCGAGCCGGGTGCGGGCGCGCGCACCGTGATCGCCCAGACCGTGGCCGAGGAGTTCGGGCTCGACACCGCGCACGTCGACGTGCGGCTGGCCGACGCCGATTATCCGTTCTCCCCCGCGCCGGGCGGCAGCAAAGTCACGTCGAGCGTCACCCCACCCGCCCGCCAGGCCGCGGCGCGGGTCAAACGCACGCTGCTGCGCCATGCCGCGCGGGTCTTGCACGCCGACCCGGACGCCCTGACGTTGGAGGCGGGCGGGCGCGTCGTCGGGCCGGAGGGGAAACGTCTGGGCTGGCGGCAGGCGTGCGCCCTGCTGCCCGGGGGCAAGACCGCGGCGCTCGGCGAACGGGCGGACGATTACGGCGGTCCCGCGGCCGTGTTTCCGCGCGTCTCCCTGGGGCACGACCTGATGGCCGGCGTGCAGTTCGCCGAGGTCGGCGTGGACGAGCGGCTGGGCCGGGTGACGGTGGAGAAGATCGTCGCGGTGCAGGACTGCGGCCGGGTGGTCAACCCGCTGCTGGCCGAAAGCCAGTTGCAGGGCGGGATCATCAACGCGCTGAGCTTCGGGCTGTTCGAGGAGCGCGTGATGGACGAGGCCGAGGGCCGCATGTTGAACCCGGACTTCCTGTTCTACAAGCTGGCCGGGCCGCGCGAGATGCCCGAATTGGACACCGTCTTTCTGAACGTCTATCACGGCCGGACGAGTACCGACGCACGGAATCTGGGCGAGCCGGCCAAGGTCGCCACGATCGCCGCGGTGGTCAACGCGATCCACAACGCGACCGGCGCGTGGATCACCGACCTGCCCATCACGCCCGACCGCGTGCTGGCGGCGCTGGCCGAACGCGACCGCGCCGCGGCCCGGCCGGTCGCCTGAGCGGAGACGGCGTATGCAGCGGTTCGCCTACACCCGGCCACGCACCTTGTCCGAGGTTAGCGCGGCGCTGCGTGCGCACCCGAACGCCACGATCAAGGCCGGCGGGGTGGATTTGCTCGACCTGCTGCAGGAGCGGCTGGCGACGCCCGAGGTGATCGTCGATCTCGGTCGCATCGACGAATGCCGCGGGGTCCGGCGCGACGCCACCGGCGCGCTGCGCATCGGCAGCCTGACCACGCTGGCCGACGTCGCCGCGGCGGACGCGGTCCGCGCCGGCTGGCCGGCGCTGGCGGACATGGCCGGCGCCGCGGCCACGCCGCAGATCCGCAATCAGGCGACGCTGGGCGGCAATCTGTGCCAGCGCCCGCGCTGCTGGTATTTCCGGCAAGTCGAATACGTCTGCCGCAAAAAGGGCGGCCCGACGTGTTACGCACAGGCGGGCGACAACCGCTACCACGCCGTGTTCGATAACCGGACCTGCGCCATGACGCATCCGTCCGGCGCCGCGGTGCCGCTATCGGCCTACGACGCGACGCTCGACGTGCTCGACGTCACCGGCCGTACGCGGACGCTGCCGCTGGCCGAGTTCTTCGTCACCCCGGAGCAGGACGTGCGGCGCGAAACCGTCTTGGCCGCGGGGGACGTCATCACCGCTGTGACGCTCCCGCCGCCGCCCGCCGGGACCGCGGACGCCTATCTCAATCTGAAACACAAACAGTCGTTCGACTGGCCGCTGGTCGAAGCCGCGGTGGTCCTGACGCAGGGGGCGGGCGTGGTTCGCAGAGCGCGGGTCGTCCTCGGCTCGGTCGCGCCGACGCCGCTGCGTTCCGCCGCGGCCGAAGCCGTGTTGGTCGGGCAGGCCGTCGACCCTCACCTGGCCGAACGCGCCGGGCAGGCCGCGGTGCGGGGCGCGCAGCCGCTGGCGCACAATGCGGAGAAGGTGCCGCTGCTGGCGGAACTCGTCCGCCGGGCCGTGCTCAAGGCCGCGGGCCGACTGCCCGCCGAAGACGAGTTGGGCTGATCCACCCCCGACCCCGTGGAGCACGCGATGAAAGGTGAAACACCGGACCCTGTTGCTTCCCCATTTGCGCCGATGCAGGCATCCGGCCCGCCGTGCCGCTACCTGCGCTCACAGGGCGCCTTCCATCTCGGACCGGCCGCCTACGACGAGACCACGCGCTTCTGGTGCGTGCGTTGCCTGGACGTGTGCGGCCCGGACGGCATCGCGGCCCACGCCGCGTGGTGCCAACCCGACCGAGCCTGCTACCACGCGCCGCCGGACGTCGTGTAAAACGATGAAGTCTCGGAATCCTTACAAGGACTTTACGGATCGTCTGAAATTACTGATCGGCAAAAACCCGAGTCTCATCACGACGACCCTCGGTAACATCTTCACCATGCGCCTCGTCGGAAACAAGACGCACGGCGACTTGGCGGAGATCGCCATTGCGGAATTCATCAATCAGTACATGTACGATTTTCGCTCGACTCACGTCGGGAAAGACCTCTACCGTGCAAAGTCGAGAGAAGATGACATCAAAGTCATGAACGAAATGACGAACGTCGAATTTCCCGTCAGCCTCAAAGCCTACGGCGATGGGCCGCTTCAACTGTCCACCGACAAGAATTTCCGTATGTTTCCGCGGCTGGAACAAGAGGGCTCGGAAGTGAAGGGGCGGCCGAGGGTTCGGAACATTCTGCGAGACCCTGCTTTCACCGAATTTCGCAGCGTCAATGTGTTACCGCTGGTCTATGATGAAAAGAAGCAACGCTGCAATATCCTCGTGTTCGACTACGATCGTGCGTTGAAGGAAACTGTCCGCATTGTCAAAGAGGACCGGAAGAAAGGAAGGAAACATCCTGTGTATCGATTTTACGATACGAGTGGAGAGTACGTCTGTGAAGTCCGCTACGGTGGGACGGCGGCAAACGCGCTGCAACGCGGTCTCTGGACGCATACGAAGAACGGGGTGAAGTATTTCGACAGCCTGACCGGAGGCTGGATCGAATACACGCACAACACGGTTCTCGTGCAACTGTTTTCCCACGCCCTCGTCTCCTCGGAAGCCGGCCATGAATCCGCACTTGCGGAAGTTCGACGAGACATTGCCAGACTGAAACGGGGAGCAGGAATCCTGGAATGACGTCTACGCTTCCGCTCTTCGGGGACCTCGTGCGTGAAACGCCTCCCACGGAAGGCATCAAATATGTGGGATCGAAGCTGAAACTGATTCCGCAGATATTGCAATTGATCGGAAAGGTTGACGCGCGGACGATTCTGGACGGCTTTTCGGGCACGACCCGAGTCTCACAAGCATTCGCGAAATCCGGCTATACCGTCGTGTGTAACGACCGTGCCGTGTGGTCCGAGATATTCGGCACCTGCTATCTGCGCAACACGAAGAAACGGGAAACGTACCAGCCTCTCATCGACCACCTCAACTCTGTCCGACCCGTGGACGGCTGGTTCACGGAACATTACGGCGGACGACCTAACAACGGCTGCGCAATACGTCCGGACGGACGCAAGGCACCCTGGCAAGCGCATAATACGCGAAAATTGGACGCCATTCGGCAGGAGATCGAGGCGCTTGCCCTTGGCCCGATCGAGAAAGCCGTGGCCTTGACCGGCCTGATCCTGGCGCTCGACCGGGTGGACAGTAGCCTCGGGCATTTCTCCTCTTATCTTAGAGAATGGTCCCCCCGGTCCTATAATGATCTCGTCCTCACCGTTCCGAACGTCTGGCCCTCGTCACGCGAACATCGAGTGCACCGTGGGGATATTTTCGATCTTGTTCCGAACGTTTCCGTGGATTTGGCCTACTTCGATCCGCCCTACGGATCGAACAACGAAAAGATGCCGCCGTCCCGAGTACGTTACGCCTCGTATTATCATCTCTGGACGAGCATCGTCCTTTTCGACAAACCCGATCTCTTCGGAAAGGCCAACCGGCGCAGGGATACGTCGGATCCGGTGGCCGCGTCCGTTTTCGAGGATTTCCGCCGCGGTCCGGACGGTCGTTTCGTTGCGGTCGATGCCATAAATAGCCTCGTCAAGAAAACCCGGGCGCGCTGGATCGTCTTGTCGTACAGCTCGGGTGGACGGGCCACGGCGGCGGACCTGCATGACGTGTTGTGCCGGAATGGCAAGCTGCTGGAGGTGGTCGAGATGGATTACAGGAAGAACGTCATGGCCGGTATGAAGTGGACGCATACCTGGGTACGGGAAGTGGAACGTCCGAACCTGGAATTCTTATTTCTGCTGGAGAAGAACGGGGTCTGATGAAACAGCATGGTCGGGCCGGACCGCGGACGCCACACGTCGAGTATCGCGACGAACGAAGTTCCACACGCCCGCACAGGGCACCGTGCGCGGAGACCGGGAGGCTGCGCGGGTGCCTGTGACCGGCCCGTCCGCGGGCGCTTCCCAAGCGCGCCTTGCCCGCAAGGGCTCCCCGATCGTGCTGGCGACGTTGCTCAGCCGGCCGCTCGGATTCGTCCGCGAGGCGGTGCAGGCCGCGCTGTTCGGCGCCTCGCGGCTGACCGACGCGTTCCTGGTCGCCTACAACCTGCCGGAGATGATCCAGACCCTGTTCTTCAGCGGGGTGTTGAGTCATTTCTTCGTGCCGGTGCTGACGCGCTACCGCGAGAACACGGCGGAGTTGAGCGCGATTTTCAGCATGGCGCTGACCGGCGCCCTGCTGATCGCCGGGCTGTTGGCCGGCCTATGTTATCTCGCCGCGTCCGGCTTGATGGCCGTGGCCGCGCCCGGCCTGGTCGGGCCGGACCATGCATTGGCGACCTTTCTGTTCCGCTTCATGCTGCCCATGCTGGCGCTGCATTGCCTGCTGGCGGTCATGAAGGGGACCCTGAACAGCCTCGACCATTACGCCATGCCGGAGTACGCCGGCGTGCTGTTCAATCTGGTGATGATCGCCTGCGCGCTCAGCTTGGCGCCGACGTATGGGATTACGAGCCTGGCGATCGGCGTCGTGGCCGGCAGCGTGGTGCAGGTGCTGGCGCAGGTGCCCGCTTTGGCCCGGCTCGGTATCCGGTTCCGGCCGTCCGCGGTTTGGGGCGCGGTCACGCATCCGGCGCTGCGCGAGATGGGCGGCTTGGCGGTCGGGGCTCTGGTCGCCACCGCAGTCGTGCCGATCAACGCATTCGTGGCACGGGCGCTGGCCTCGACGCTCGAGGAAGGCAGCATCTCCGCGTTGGCGTACGCGTTCCGGGTCTTTCTGCTGCCGGTCAGCCTGACCGCGGTGCCGGTGTACACGGTGCTGCTGACCGAACTTTCCGCAGCGCACGGATCGGGGCGGCTCGAGACGTTCAAACGACAGGCCGAGGCCGGCTTGTCGTTGCTCGCTGCGGTGGCCCTGCCCGCGACCGCGATGTTGGCGGCGCTGGCCGTCCCCATCACGCGGGTGTTGTACGAGCGCGGGCAGTTCGCGCCCGAAGACGCAGCCATGACCGGTTCGGCGCTGACTGCCTACGCCGCCGGCCTGCTGGCCTACGGCACGAGTCAGGTCATGGTGCGGCTGTTCAACGCCACGAAGGATACCCGGACCCCTGCCCTGGTCGGCGTGGGCTGCATGGGCCTGAACGCGGCGCTGTGCTGGCTGCTGATGCAATGGTGGGGTCACTGGGGCATTGCGCTGGCCACGTCGCTGGTGTCGTACGTGAATACGCTCGCGCTGTACGCGATTTTCCGGCAACGACACGGGCCGCTCGACGAAGCGGGTCTGGGCCGCACGTTCGGCGCCCACGCGCTGCTGGCCGCGGTCGTGGGCGGCGGTCTGTACTGGCCCGGCCGCTGGCTTTCGGAGGCGCCCGGCTCCTTGATGACGCCCGGACGGCTGGCCGCGTTGGCGGGGATCATGCTCGCCGGCGTGGGGGCGTATCTGGCGTTGGGCTGGCTGGGCGGGGTGAAAGAGGTCCGTACCTTTGTCGGGTTCGTTGCGCGGAGCGGATCGGTTTCGCGGCTGGTCGGCGGGCGAGATGGGCGGTAACGGCTTGGAAAGTAGCGGGCCGCGGATCGCCTTATACGGCATTCCCACCTAAAGAGAACCTCCCCGCGGGCCGCCCGATTCCGATGCCTACGGGCCTCGAAGGATTCGGAGCAGAGGCGTTGGTCCGCCGCCTTCGGTGTCGCCGCCGTTCGTCATGTACGGAACGTCAGGCGTGCAGCGCGGTTTTCAGCGCCGCGGCCGCGGTCTGCAACGCCGAGCGGGCGGGCTCGACGGCCTTGACCATGCCCATGAAGCCGTGGATCAGGCCCGTGAAACATTGCTGTTCCACCGCAACGCCCGCGTCGCGCAGCCGGGCGGCATACGCCGCGGCTTCGTCACGGAGCGGGTCGTACTCCGCAGTCGCCACGAACGCGGGCGGCACGCCGCGGAGGTGCGCGTCGGAGGCCCGCAGCGGAGACGCCAGCGGGTCGGCGCCGTCCTCGGGCCGCGCCAGATAGTGCGCCCAGAACCACTCCATCATGTCTTTGGTGAGAAAATAGCCCTCGGCGTTCTCCCGGTACGACGGCGTATCGAAGTGGTAATCGACGACGGGATACAGCAGCAGTTGGTACGCCAGCGCCGGCAGCCCGCTCTGCGCGGCCTTCAGCGCGACCGCGGCGGCCAAGTTGCCGCCCGCGCTTTCGCCGCCCACGGCGATCCGGTCGGCGGAGCCGTTCAGCGACGCGGCGTGCAGCGCGGCCCAGCGTGCGGCCGCGTAGCAGTCGTCCACCGCCGCGGGAAATTTGTGCTCCGGGGCGAGCCGATAGTCCGCGGACACGACCACGCACTCGGCCAGGTTGGTCAAGGCGCGGCACGATACGTCAACCGTATTCAGGCTGCCCACCACCCAGCCGCCACCGTGGAAATACACCAGCAGCGGAAACGGGCCGTCCCCTTTCGGCGTATAGATGCGGATCGGCTGTTTGCCGGCCAGCCCGGGAATCAGCCGGTCTTCGACGTGGCCGACCGGCTCGGGCTCGTCCGTGTTGCCGCGCATGGCTTCCATCGCCGCGCGCGCCTCCGTAGGGGAAAGCGTGTGCATGGGCGGGCCGGCCGCGGTCATGGCTTCCAGGGCATGGGCGACCTGCGGATGGAGCGGCATGGCGGGGTCCTTTCGTCGATTCGCTGACACGCGGTTTCTGCCGGGTGGGCAGCAAGAGCCTAGCCCGTCCGGCGGTTCGCAGGCAAGGCAAACGGGGCGATGTGAAAGGGCGATACCCGGGGGTCCCTGAGCGTGTCGAAGGGTGGTGGTCTTGTGGGGGAGGGCAGGCACGGGGGCCTGCCCCTACGCAGGGAACTTCAGCGTGACGTTCGAACCGAGACATGGGCGTGGCGCAGCTTGACTTGACCGCACGACCTGCCCTACGGGTTGGCAGATAAAAGGAGGGCCGAACATGGCAAACACGTACGCCAAGAACACGATCTCGTACGAATCTGCGGCCAAGATGGTCGCCGCGGCAATCGCCAAGGCGGAGGAGTCGGGCTGCAAGCAGAACGTCGCCGTGGTGGACGACGGGGGCAATCTGAAAGCGTTCGGTCGGATGGACGGCGCGCCGCTGCTCGGCGTGGAAGGCTGCCAACGCAAGGCGTTCACCGCGCTGTTCGGCGTCGGCACCAAGGACCTGTACAACGCGATCAAAGGCGACCAGTCCCTGGTCGTCGGCTTGTCCCATTTCGGGCGCGCGACGATGGTGGGCGGCGGGCTGCCGATCGTGTCCGGCGGCGAGATCGTCGGCGGAATCGGCGTGGGCGGCGGGACGGTGGACGAGGACGTGGCCTGCGCCCAGGCGGGGTTGGACGCGCTGGGCGGCTAGACTTCTCGTCACGCTGGCGGTTTGCGGTCGGTTGTCAGGTTGAGCGCGGCGGGGTGTTTCGGACGGGGGCTATTTTTCGTGGGGCGCCGGAAGTTGCTCCGGCCGGCAGATGCCCTTTTCGACCAGGACCTTTTCGAGCGAGGCCAGCCAGTGTTCGTAATAGCCCGGAAAGTCCGCGTCCGGGTCCGCTGACCGGGCGGCGTCCGCGGCCCCGACCTCCGCAATCAGGTGGGCGCGGAATTCGTCCCATTGGTAATGCCCCTGTTCGCACAGGGCGACGGCGAGCGCGAACGCGCGGCGCTCCCACGCGTCGTGGAAGACCAGTTCGCCGCTCTTGCGTGGCAGCGCAGAGACGCCCTCCATGTTGGAGATACTGCGGTCGGGCGTGCGGGTCATGCGGGGACGGCGACCTTGGCGACGCCGATCATCGCGTCGCGGGTGACGACGGCGGCGAGTTCGTCTTCGCTCATGCCCTCGGTCCCGGCCGGACGTTCGGGCAGCACCATGTAGCGGATTTCGGCGCTGCTGTCCCAGACCTTGACGGCGGCTTCGGCGTCCAATTCCAGGCCGAAATCGCGCAGCACGCCACGCGGGTCCACGACGGCGCGGGAGCGGTAGGCGGCGTCCTTGAACCACGTCGGCGGCAGGCCCAGCACCGGCCACGGATAGCAGGAGCACAGCGTACACACGACCAGGTTGTGGGTGTCGGGCGTATTCTCGACCACGACCATGTGTTCGCCTTGCAGCCCGCCGAAACCCAGTTCGGCGATCGCCGCGGTCGCGTCGTCGAGCAGGCGGCGTTTGTAGGCGGGATCGGTCCAGGCGCGGGCTACGACCTTGGCCCCGTTCACCGGCCCGATGTCGTGCTCGTAGGTTTCGACCAGGGCGTCAAGCGTGTCGGACGATACCAGCCCTTTGGCGACCAGCAACGATTCGAGCGCCTCGACCCGCTGTTCCAGTGCTTCGGTCTGCGCGGGCGTCGCGTGTTTCTCCAAATAGGGGTTGGGCGGCGCATCGTGGGCGCGGCCGGCGTGGGTATGCTCGCTGCTCATGGTTCGGCTCCCTCGGGTTACGCGGCTTCCGCCGGCTCCAGATACTCTTCCCACAGGTCGATGCACAGACTGTCGCGCGCCGCGGCATCCGCGCCCCACAGTTCCCGGGCGGTAAAGCGCACTTGGTACAGCGGCTGGGGCTGCTCGCCGCGGCCGTGGGCGTTGGCATCGGGATACACGAACGTGCCGTGCAGGGCGGCAATCGTGCCGCATTTGCCGCGCACGTAGCGGGGCAGCCGGGTGTGGCCGGTGGGGTTGAGGTTGCGGGCGCGCACCTGCTGGCCGACCGCGTAGCGTGCCTCGGTGCGGCCTTCCCGACGGTCGCACGGCGCACCGCCTCGGACGACGGTCGGCACCGCTTCGGGCGGGAGCGGAGCGGCTTGGTCCGCCGGTGCGCCGCCGGCCGGGTTCCCGGACGCCAGTTCTTCGGGCGTGAGCACGCCTTTTTCCAGCGCCAGGGTTTCGAGCGCCGCCAACCAGTGTTCGTAATACGTCGAGGAGAGATAGTGGGCCGGGTCCATGCGTTCGATGGCGTGGCGGAAGGCGTCGAGCGTGTCCAACCGGCCCATGCCGAGCATGGTCATGGCGAACACCCGGCGTTCCCACGCGGCATGGAAGACGGGCTCGTTCTCTTCGGGCGCGACGGGTCCGAAACAGGTCATGCCACCCATGTCGTGCACCCCGTTCATGGTGCGTACTCCTTTGGCGTCAACATTGGGCGCGAATCTACCACCCGTGGCGGTTCGGGGTCAAACAAATCCGGGCGAGTCTTGTACTCGTCGGAATCTCTGGCAGCGGCTCGCCCGACCCCCCTCCCTAGCCCTCCCCCTCAAGGGGGGAGGGAACCTTCGCTTGGGAATTACATACAAGAGAATCCTAAGCCTGTTGCGATACTTTCGGCCCTCCGACAGGCTCGGAGACCTTCCCATCCCCAAGTTCGTTGAGCCTGTCGAAACGAACCCCGATACCATCGTAGCCTTCGCCCCCGCCCCTTCGACCTTTCGACAGGCTCAAGGTCCTTCCCCCTGCCCCCAGTTCGTTGAGCTTGCGGTGTCTTGAGCTCGGTCGGTGAGCTTGTCGAACCATGTCGAACCATCGAAACGAACCCCGATACCACCTCGGCCTTCGCATCCCATCCCTAGCCCTTTGACTCTTCGACAAGCTCAGAGTCCAGCCCGTTGAGTTCGTCGAAACGGGCGAAGGATCATCTTGTATGTCATTCCCTTCGTTTTCATTCTGATTTTGACTTCATCCTCAGTAGGCTGGAGAGGAGATCGTGGACGGAAATTCATGCCGGTGGGTCGGAGGTGCGGCGCCACGCTTCGGCGACCTCGGCGTGGGTCGCAAACCAGACGCCGGCGTGCCGCCGCATATGCTGGAGAAGACGATCCAGCATCGCCATGCGCGAGCGGCGACCGATGATCTGCGGGTGCATCACGATGCCGAGGAAGCCGCGATCGGCGTACGCGCCGTCGAACTCCGCCTCCCAGATTTCGTACACTTTGTGTTGGCTCGACATGCCGGCGTAGTACGGCGAGAAGCTGAAGAAGAAGTGCGCCGCGTCGTCCATCTCCCAACTGTACGGCACCTCCAAAAGCCGCCGCCCGCTCTGCGGCGTGGTCAGCCAGTACGGGCTATCGTCGCCGACCAGGCTGCTGTCGTACCGAAAGCCGTGGTCGAGCAGCAGGTCGAGGGTATGCGGGCCGGTGTTGCCCGCGGGCGAGCGGTAGCCGACCGGGGCGTGACCGGTGAGACGTTGGAGACTCTCCGAGCCCTTCAGCAACACGTCAAGTTCGGCCTCGCGGCCCTTGTTGCCGACGAACTCGTGTTCGTAGCCGTGGTGGCCGATCTCGTGACCGCCGGCGACCATCTGTTCCACGAGTTTGGGATACTTGTCGGCCGACCAGCCGGGCACGAAGAACGTCGCTTTGAGATCGTATCTCTTCAGCAGGCCGAGGATGCGCGGCACTCCGACCCGGGCGCCGTATTCGCCGCGCGACATCTGTCCGGGAAACGGCTGGCGCATGGTGCGGAACCACAGCGTTTCCGCATCGAAGTCGAAACTCAGCCCCACGGCGCAGCGTTGATCGTTCGGCCACATACGCAACTCCTTTGATTAAAGGCGACCGCCCACCTGCGTCCAACCGTAAAAGCGTCGGCCGAGTATCGCAACGTCAGTGCAGGCGGTGGCGGCTTGACAACGAGCCGGGGTTGTTCAAGGGTTGTGGGCTTCATGCCCCGCCGAAACCTGTCGTTTCTCACCTTGGCCTTGACATGGTGGCTGAGCCTCGCTCCCGCCGCTTGGGCGCAACAGGACGTTCAAGACTCCGGGGTTGACGGCGCGCCCGGCCCTATTGCGGCGCACGCCGCCCGGATTCTCCAGACCCATCGACCCAAGCGGGACTACGCGGACACGCCCCTCGCACTCAGGATCACGCTCCCAATCGTCAGTCGTGCTCGGCAGGCTGCATCGACCGATGCAGAGCCGGAGCGGCCCGGCCCGCTGCGGATCGGCTTCGGCCGAACCCTTCCAGGGCGACTTGGTGCCGCCGACTGGCGTGGGAGACTCAGAGCCACGGAACGGCCATAAGCGCCTTGAGTGTGTCGTCGCCCGGTGCCCGCGCGTTGCGGATTGCCCTGCGTGCAGCCTTGCCGCCCGGCGCGGAAATCCGATTCTTCAGTCCCGCTAACCCGGACCAGCGTTTTCCTCCCGTCCAACCGTAGGACATCTCCGCCGACTTCTCAGCCGAAACATAGGCCAACCCCTCCGTGGAAGAAGCAGCCCCGTTGTGGTCGCCCGTCGTCAAAGGCGACGCCGTGGGGGTAGAAATCAGCTTGCCGTCGGCATCGGCGCTCTCGAACGGTGCGATTTTCATAGACCGGGTGTCGCATCTTACCGAGTCCGTTCGGCAGGCCATCCGCCATATTGGTCGCGCCGCCTCGTGCCACATCGACGTGGCGTGTCGGACGACGACTCCGCGGACGCTCGCCGCGGCGGCCGCAAAAATAATTTATACCCGGCCTACCGGGAGTTCCTTCCTGTGCACCGGGGTTTTGACGAACGATACGGACGATTCCTCTTTCATCCCGTATTTCCTCACCGCCAATCATTGCATCAGTACGCAGACCGTGGCTCGCACGCTCGATACGTATTGGGAGTTCGGACTTGCTTCTTGCGCAGGCATTGCCTCGTCTCAAGAACGCCGGTCAATCAAACGGCATGTGGTCTCAGCAGAAGGACCCTCTATGGCCGCTTCGCCTTCATTCTATCCGCAGGTGGGCCGCTGGCTGGCCCCGGCTTCGGATCCCTCCGATCATGGGAACGCGCGCAAGGAGGCCCCCTCCGACCGGTCACGGAGGAGGCCGGGGGTTTGGATCGGTCCGGGAACGTAGATTACTTTCGCATAAAGGTCGCCGAGGCCGGCCGCCTGACGGTCGAAACGATCAGTCCCACGGATGGAGAATTGTATATTCTACTAATGCTGCCGAATCGTGAAAGCGATAGGATGTGCGCATGGACACGCAGGATGACAGCAACGCTGCCGAACGGGAAGCCAGTCTGCCCGCGGTGCGGAAGCCAGGACACGACCCGATTCCCCCGCGAAGTCCATACGCTACTGTGCTGTCCCTGCAAGTAAGGTCTTCGTCATACAGACGGGGACGGCGTTGGAGCAGTCAAAGGGGATGCTGCAAAAGTGGGCATTCGCTCTCTACCTCTCCGTGACCAGCCTCAAAGGCGTTTCGCGCATTGAAGCTGCATCGCGACATGGGCGTGACCCAAAAGACGGTGTGGTGCATGGCCCACTGTATGCGGCAGGTGGAAACAGCATGGAGAAGGGGCTGTTCGCCGGGCCGGCTGTGAGACGCTCCCAGGGGGGGACTAGCCATCTTCGGCATCATCGTCCTGGTCGACGAAGTGAATAGCTATCGGGACACCCGGGCGATGCGCGCCTTGGTGACCATCCCGGAAAAGGACATTCAAATCTGGCGCCCCGAAGATCCCTGACGGCTTTGAGTATGCCGGAAGCGACCGTAATCACATTTCATCATGGAGATTCCTCCCGGGCTCAGTCAAGGGAAGAATGGACATCGCCCAACGGGTACGAGAGCACATATACTAGGTTGGCCGGTTCTCACACTAAAACTGTCATCCGCGTTGAGGTGGTGCGCACCGAACACCTTGCCCCAAACTCAGGCGCAGGGGGAGAAAAAAGCCGGAAAGTGCATTTCGATCAGAACTGGTAGGTGAGGCGGAGAACAGTTTCGTCCCAGCGCCGATACAGGCCGCCCAACCCCCAACTCTCGTCCACTTGGCCGCCGTAGCCGGGGACGAAGAAGTAGCTCTGCGCGAGGCGCACGATCAGGCGCGGGGTGACGTAGTAATCCACTAGCCAGCCGAATTGGGAACTGTAGCGGTTGATCGGGTCGAGGACGTAGAACGCGGTCGGCAGCAGCTTGCCGCGCAGGTACAGCGTGCTCGCCGCAATCGTGCCCACCATCTCCCAGTTGCGCACCTTGTCCTGGGCCGACACTTGGCCCTGGAAGCGGGACGTGCCCGCGGGGATGTACTGCCAGAACACCTGGCCGGTCAGAAAGAAGGTCGAACGCCGGTTCAGACTGCGGATCCAGGTCGCCCGGTCGAAGCCGACGAAGGCTTGCCACACGTCGCTTTTCTCCACGCCCAGGAAGCCGCTCGGCACCGCGGCGCCGGTCGCGTCCAGGGTCGGGATCGGACGACGTTTGTCGGCGAACGGCTTGCCGAACTCGTAGATCGTCTCCATCCGAAATACGCCCTCGGTGTAGGTGTCGTCGGCGTAGCTGGCGGAGAAGCCGACCGCGTGGGTGTAGGGATAATATGCCTCGGCCGGCAGGACGCCACGCGCCATGAGCGCCGCGTTGGCCGCTGCCACGTCGCGAGCCGTGGGGCAACGAGCCGAGCCGAGTCGGCATTGGTTGCGACCGCGCAGGCTGGCGGTGTTGACCCCGTCGTCGTGCGCGGTGCGCTGGTAGAGGTAGTTCAGGGTGAGTGTCAGGCCGGACGGGGTGGTGCCGCCCAGGCGAAGGCCGACTTGGCTGTTTTCGCCGACGTTCTTGTCGTAGTCGCCCTGCCGGCCTAGCACGCTGCCGTTCAGCAGGCGGAAGTTCCCGCCGGTCGGGCTGCCGGCAAACGGATTAGCGAACGGGAAGCTCCACGGCCGGCCCGGGGTGTAGCCGAGCTTGAGCGGGAACCACAGGCCCGGCACCCAGTAGGCTTCGAGAAACGCATCGCTCACGCGACCGATCCGGCCGAGGTTATAGGTCGCGCGGATCATCCAGTAGGGAATCCGCAGGTCGTCCCAGGTTTCCAACCCCACGCCGCTGCCGTGCCACGTGGCGTCCAGGGCGTTGGTGCGGTCGAGCATGCGCAGATTGTCCGACTCGCCCCACACCACCATCTGGCGCCCCAGTCGCAGGGTGAGGGGAAGCTTGGCCAACTCGATGTCGGTATAGACCTCGCGGAAGGTGCTGTCGAAACGCAGGGCGCGCGCGGCGCGACCGTTCAGGGCGGACAGGCTGGCGTCCCGACCGGCGCGGCCCTTATAGGGAAACACTTCCAGCCGCGGGCCGGGACGGAAGTCGTACACGCTGTCGTACGAACCGCGGTACAGGCCGACGAAATGCGCGGATTTCGCCCAGCCCGCAAGCAGCCGGCCGAAGAGACGCCCATCCCGAATCCAGTCGTATTCCAGCCGCAGCCGGACGGTGTTGCGCTGCTGGACGATGGACCATTTGTCCGGTGCGGGATGCCGAAAGATCTGCTGGGTCTGGACGTTGCCGGAGAAGGACCACGACTTGGCGGTGTACTGCGCATGGGCGCACGGCAGACAGGCGAGGAAGGCCAGTACGGCTGGCAAGCCGCGGGCGTACATGCCGAGGGGGGAACGTCGCTGCATCTGATTACGGTTTCCTGGAACGCGCTTCATTCGGTCCCCCGTCTCTCCGGTCGGGAAGGTATCGATTGGAAATTTCTCCGGTCGGGACGTTTCTTCCCCATCGCCATCTCCATAGGGCTAGGGAGGACTATGACTTTGGATGTCGACGCTACGGTTCGCTTCGTAGGGGCAGGCCCCCGTGCCTGCCCTTCCCCCCGCCAAGGCAACCACAGAGGGTTGCCCCTACACGGAGGGGCTCACCTTTGCCAGGAGGGAATTCTTCAAGCGGCTACGCTTCCCCTACCGGCCGCGGGCCACGATCCGGTTCAACTGGAAGAAGTCGTCGGGTAAGGGCTGGTCGTACACGATCTTGGAAACCTCGGTCAGCGAGGCGAAGGCGTTTTCGTAGTCGATCATGGACTCGCCGATCCAGACGGGGACGCGGACGTGTTCGTTGCCGGGGTTGGCCTGCGGGTCGCCGTACAGCTCGAACAGCGTCTTGTGGTGCGCCCCGTCCCGGTCGTACGCCAGCATATAGACCGGCACGAACATTTGTTGGTCGATGTACAGGACGCGTTTGCCGTACGGATGGTCGTCCGCCTTGGGAACGCATTCGAGCACCCACATCATGCGCAGTTCCCACGGATCGACCGGATACCAGGTGCCGCGGCCGCCGAAGGTCGCACTGGCGACCTTGGCGCCGACCGGAGCGAGCATCAGCCGCGCGCCCAGCAGCGTCCACGTGCTGGCACCGACGTAGCCCGCGTAGCCGAAGAAGTCCTCGTTCAGAAAGCCCGAGTCGAATGCGGCGTCCTCGTGCCGCACGATCAGCTTGCGGATCTTGCGGCTGGCCGGGGTGTACGTCCAGTCGGCATCCTTGGCGCCGTCCCTGGCGTGGCGGTGCTTGAGGCTCATGGTGTTCTTCAGGTCGAACGGGGTCAGGATGTGGAAGAATTCTTTCTGCATGACCCCGTCCTGCTCCCAGCGGTTGGCCTCGGGGCGGGGACGGTACATACCTTGGGCCAGCACGTAGTAATTCTCGAACTCACGGTCCGCTGCGCCGGATTCTTCGATCAGGCGGAAAGTGTTCCACACCTGGATGGTGTCGCCGAGGTCGCGGTGACGCACGTTCCAGGCCGCCTTCACCCCGGCCTGCGGGTCCGCGGGGTCAAGCACGGGAAAGGGCTGGCCGGCGACGTAGCCGTGCAGCTCGCCGTCGTCTCCGATACGAACCTGCCCCGCGTGCCGCCGGGTCGCGCCGATGTATGCCTCGCTGACCGGCAGATCGGTCGTCTCCTGGATGTCGAAGGCGAACTCGCCGGCCTTGACCTTGTCCAGAATCTCCGGAGGCAAGTAGTTCTGCGCGGCCTGCCACGAGTCCGCGGAGACGGGAGTGCCGGGTTGGAGGTCGCCCAGCGCCGGCTTTTCGACAGCATACGGATAGAACGCTTGTCGGATCGCGTCCTCATCGATTTCGGCCTGGTCGGCCGCGGCCGGCCTCCAGCATACCAACAGGCTGGCGAGGATGCCCGCCCACACGTATTTCGTCATTTCACCCCTCCTGTCTCGTCCGTTGGGTGTTCTGTGTATCAGGCATGCTGGGGTAAGGCATCCCCATCCGAAGGAGCTGCTGCTGTTGGAGATTCGGGTAGTGCATCGGTTTCGGTGGCTATGCCTGAGAACACGGGTGTCGCCGGCGGGGGGATGGGGACGGGCGACTCCCATCCCGCCCCAAACCCCGAGCGCCCGCACGGCGCGAGATGGGTTGCTTGGCGGGGTGGGTGAGTCCCCCGGTAAGCGTCGCGACCGGCATACCCACTTGGCGGAACTCTCACCCCGCCCGCTCCACCACCGGGACAAGGAGGAGCGCGGCCGCAGATGAGGGGACCGAGCAGCACTCTCCGGGCGCGGGCACCGTGTGCGCGCCGGGGCCAGCAGCCCTCAGAGCGTCGTGCCAAGCCGCTCGTCAGGGAGACCCTTCGCGGGGCCTTGGCCCAGATGGCCAGGGTAGAGCGCGCCGACTTATAGAGCCTGATCTACCTACACTAGGCCGCCACCCGAAGAGATTGGAGCCCCCTTTTTCATCCCACCGCCGCGTACATCCAATTATCCGAATCCCAACACGCAAGCGGGAATCCAGGACATGGATCCATGCTTGCGCAGGGATGACGAGGGGAACCGGATTCAGGATCATCGTATCTGTGATCCCGGTTTCAAGCCGACATGCCACGCTCCCCGTCCGCCGCGGCCGATGGCAGGACCTCCGGGTTCACCGGCGTCGGGACTCGCTCGCCGCGGAGGAAGGCGGCGACGTTTTCCGCTGCCAGCCTTGCCATGCGCGTGCGGGTCGCCACGCTGGCGCTGCCTACGTGCGGCACGACCAGACAGTTGTCGAGGGTGAGCAACGGATGGTCCGCGGGCAGCGGCTCCGGGTCGGTCACGTCCAACGCAGCGCCGGCAATCCGCCGGTCGCGTAGCGCCCGGTACAGTGCGTCGGAATCCACCACCGGCCCGCGCGCGGCGTTGATCAGATAGGCCGTCGGTTTCATGGCGGCCAACTGCGCCGTGGAGATGAGGCCGCGCGTCTCGGGAGTCAGCGGCGTGAGAATGACGACGAAGTCCGCGGTTGCCAGCAGCGTGTCGAGCGGGACCCACGTGCAACCCAGGCGCGCTTCCGCGGCGGCGTTCCGGCCGCGGTTGTGGTAGTACACGCGCATGTCGAAGCCGCGGGCGCGCTTGGCGACTTCGGCACCGATGCGGCCCAAACCGACGATGCCCAAGGTCGCGTGATGCACGTCGGCCCCCAGAAAACGGAACGGGCTCCAGACCGGCCAGCGGCCCGACCGCACGAGCCGTTCGCCCTCCCCGATGCGCCGCGCGATCCCCAGCATCAGCGCGAACGTCAGATCGGCCGTCGTTTCGGTCAATACGTCCGGTGTGTTGGTGAGCAGGATACCGCGGCGGGTGAGCGCCGGCACGTCCACGTTGTCGTAGCCGGCGGCCATGTTGGCGACCAGCTCGAGCCGCGGGGCGCGGTCAAGCAGTGCGGCGTCCACCCGCTCGCTGACCATGCTCAGCAACGCCGTGGTGTCGTGGATTTCGCGCAGCAATACGTCGCGCGGGACCGCGTCCTCGGAATCCCACATCCGCAGTCCGGGCTCGGCGGTAATCGGCGTCAGGCCGGCGGGCGTCAGCCGGCGCGTGACGTAGATTTTGGGAAGAGGGGCGGACATGAGCGGCGGGACAGGGTGGCACACGTGCGGCCGAAAGACTAGATTGACACCGGCCGGCGTATGGCCGAAACGGAACGGCGGGAGGCACGCGATGGACACCCCCTCGGAGAAAAGCATCAAGCGCATGCGCACCTACGTGGACAAATATCTGCAGAAGACCGGCACCTCTCGACACCCGGACGCAGATGTCACGGAGGCGGTCGTTCTCGGCTTGGCCAACAACATCGACGAGACCGGACGTCCGCTGTGCCCGTGCAATTTCTATCCCGACAAGAAGGCCGAACTCGCCCGCAGCCGCGAATGGGTGTGCGCCTGCGACGAAATGAAGAAGTGGAAGTATTGCCACTGCCTGTTGTTCGTGGCACCCGACGGCCGGCCGATTACCGAGCATCTTCCCGACGATCACGAAGGCCGTCGGATCTACGGCCTCGTCCCCGACCCGACGCCCGACAAGGGCCGCGAGTTGGCGGACAAGGGGGAGTAGGCGTCGCCGCGGTCCCACTGCTTCCGCTCCGCGGAGATCGGGTCCCGACCACCGTATCGAATCAGGGTGGAAATTTTCGACGTGAGATGCGGCTCGGAACGGGACGCCGCGGCTGCTTACGCCAGCGTGCGGAGAAACTCGACCGCGGGCATTGCCCGGATACCCTCCGGCGTTCGATAGTCGCGGCGACCGGACAAGGCGATCTGAACGGCGGCCGCGGCTGGGAAGCGCGTCTTCAGATACCGAAGCCCCCGGTCGACGTCGTGGTCGGCCGGTTTGCACTCCACGAACAGGATCGGCTGTCGGTCTTCGGTGACCACGAAATCGACTTCCCGTCGGTCCACGTCCCGGAAGAACCGCAATTCGAGTTCGCGGCTGCGCGCGTCCTGCTCGAAATGCACCCATTTCAACAGGTGGCACGCGACGAGATTCTCGAAGCGCGCGCCCTCGTTGCGGACCACCGACCAATCGAAGTGGTAGTGCTTGCGTTCCTGCTTCACGGCGCGGATGCGGGGCGCGCCGAATGGGGCCACCCGGAAAATGGCGAACAGGCGCTCCAACGCATCGAGCCAGGCCGCGGCCGTCTTGTGCGCCACTTGCAGATCCTCGCGCAGGGCGTTGATCGACAGCGGCGACCCCACCAAGTCCGGCAGACGCAACATCATCTCCTCCAACCTGCCCAAGTCCTGGATGCGTGCCAACGAGGCGACCTCTTCCTCCACTAGGCGCGCACGGTACTCGCGCGACCAGCGCCGCGCCTCGGTCTCACTGCCGCGGAGAAACGGCTCCGGGAATCCGCCGAGACGCGACAGCGTCGCGAGTCCTTCCGCGTCTTCGATGCCGACCTCGGCGACCGAGAACGGATGCAGCCGCAACAGGTGATAGCGGCCCTGCAAGGAGTCGCCGCCGAAACCGAACAGTTCCAGCCGGCCGCTGCCGGTGACGAGGATGCGCTGCTGCTCTCCGCGGGCGTCGGAGAGCCCCTTCAGGAAATCCCGCCAGCGGCGGTACTTGTGGATCTCGTCGAACACCCATAGCGGAGCAGCCGGCAACTCCCGCCGCAGGATGCGTTCCCGGTCCGCCGGGACGTCCCAGCTCAGGTAGCCGCTCGCGGCGTCCGGCAGACGTCGCGCCAACGTCGTCTTGCCGACTTGGCGCGGCCCGGCCACGAACACCATTTTGCGTTCGAGATCGCGGGTAACTTGCGCCTCCAAGTAGCGGGCCGTGATCGCCATCCGTCGAAAATACGACCAATTTGCACCAGGGTCAAAATCACACGCGAGCGATTTCGCCTCAGGTTTCGCACTGGGCGGGCCTCTTCATCATTTCTTTTACAGGGGAATTACCTACGAGATGATCCTTCCTCCGTTTCGATGTTTCGACAAGCTCAACACAGCGCAGGCTCAACGAACTTGGGGATGGGAAGGTCCCTGAACTTGCGGTGCTTTGAGCTTGCAGTGTCCTGAGCTCGGGTGGTGAGCTTGCAGTGCCTTGAGCCTGCCGAAAGGTCGAAGGGTGTCACAAGGGGTGCGGGATCCTCTTGTATGTCATGCTCTTTGTAAAGGCTGGTTTCGGTTCCAAGGGGACCTTCTCCCCCGGCGTTTCAACCCGAGGCGCGCCCGAACCTCCACAGACTCTGCGAAACGCAGACCCTCCGCGCCAGCGGCCCGAAAGTGGAATGATCGAGACGGCGCTCAGACGCCCCGGAAATTATAGGTCAACTCCAGGCCGAAGGTGCGGCCGCGCGCCAGCGGCGCCAGGGTCCCGCCGCCATACGCCGGCGAGACCGGGGTGTCCGCGCCGGCCCGGGCGAAGTTCAGCAGGTTCCGGCCGTACAGCCCGACCACCCACCGCCCGTCGTCGAGGAACAGGTCCATCCCGGCGTCCACGATCTTCTGTTGTCGGTTGAAGCCCCGATTGTCGGCCGTGTCGTACGACTTGTCCCGGTACGCGTAGTTGGCCCGCGAGATCAGCCGATGGCGGGCGCCGAGCGCCAGCGTGTGCTGTACGCCCAGGCTGTACGTCCAGGTCGGGGCGCGCGGCAATGCGCGCGCTTCGTCCCGCCCGTCCACCCGCCCGTCGTAGGTGAGGTCGTAGAGCATCTTGGTGTAGTCGGCCTCCAGATACCCCGCGGAGCCGAGGACGGTTACGCTCGGGGTGACGGCGAACCGGCCCGCGGCCTCGAACCCCCACGTTTCGGCGTCGCCGACGTTGCGGGTCAACGGCACGCCCACCGTGGTCGTCAGCAGCCGGGGCCGCCCGTCCACGAGCCTCGCCAGGAGCCGACCGTCGGCCGCGACGATGGGCAGGACCTCGGGCAGCAGCACGTGGCGCTGGACGTCGTCGATGCAGTTGTAGAAGAACGCCGCGTTGACGGCGCCCCGCGCGCCGACCGTGTGTTTGACGCCCAACTCGAACGTGTCCACCCGTTCGTCGTCGAACGACAGATCGTCGAATTCGTCCGTCAGCACCAACCCGAGCCGCTCCAATTGGGCGCGGCCCGCCGGCGACAGCCGGCCGTAGAGATTGGCGGACGTGTCGCGCAGATTGTACCCGCCGGGCCGGGAGCCGCGGCGCCAGTGTCCATAGACCAGCGTCTGCTCGTCGAAGCGGTAGGTCAGGCCGACCTTGGGCGACCAGTAGTG
The DNA here is from genome assembly GCA_965242795.1 of uncultured Binatia bacterium (SeqCode). Classification (GTDB taxonomy): domain Bacteria; phylum Desulfobacterota; class Binatia; order Bin18; family Bin18; genus Bin18. The sequence goes on along the minus strand of OZ251505.1, from coordinate 3,413,028 downwards.
CCAGCTCGAAACGTCCTGGAAATGGGTGGGACACGCGGGACCGTCCACGCTGTGGCACCGCGTGGCGTGCTGCACCACCCCCGTGACGGCCGCCTCTTTCTCGTCGCGGGTCCAGCGCAGCCCCGCGGTCAGCGTCAGGCGGTCGGTCAAGTCGTAGTCGCCGTGCAGGAACAGGGCGAAGGTGTCGATGTCGTGGTTGCCGCCGCCGTTCAATTCGAGGGCGCGGCCCGTCAGCGGGCGGATGAAATACCGGTCGTGGTGGAGGGTTTCGTTGGTGAAGTAGGAGAAGCCGGTCGTCAGGAACAGCCGGTCGAAGAAGACGCCGGCGTAGCGCAACTCGTTGCTCACCTGTTCTGCGGCGTGGACGGCGTCGATGTCGAAGATGGGGAGCGGGAGCGAGTCGAGGTCGGTCAACTGGTCGAGCCGGCTGTCGCGCCAGCCGAAGACGTTGGTGACCGTGCCGTGCCCCAACGCCACGTCCCAGTCCGCACGCAGCGTGAAGAAGTGCACTTCGGCCCGGTTGTAGCCCACCTGGTCGATGGCGAAGTCGTGGCTGTCGCGGTCGAAGAGGGACCGGTTCTGGACCGCGGGGCCGTCCCCGTCGCCGTCCTGATATTCGTAGCGCAGGGTCAGATCGAGGTGCCGCGCGGGCTGCCAGGAGAGCACCGGCCGCAGCGACACGTAGTCCTGCGCGCCGTGCGCCCGGCCGTCGTGCTCGTTCTCGAACCAGCCCTGGTCCTGGTTGGCGTACACGGTCAGCCGGGCGCCCAGCGTCTCCGTCAGCGGGGCGTTCAGCGTGCCCGACACATACACGTTGGGCGCCTTGCCGCCGCCTTCCACCGCACTGCGGACCGTGGCTTCGTAGAAATCCGTCGGCTTCCGGGTTTCGAGCCGAACCGCGCCGCCGACCGTGCTGCGCCCGAACCGGGTGCTCTGCGGGCCGCGCAGGACCTCGATGGCCTCCAGGTCGTACACGTCGTGCAACGCCGTGACGCTGGTGCCCACGTACACCCCGTCGACGAACAGGCCGACGCTCGGATCGACCGCCGGCAGCGAACTGTTGGTCCCCAACCCGCGGATCGAGAAGTGGGCGACCCCGCGCGCGATGTGCCGGTCGTCCAACTGCACGTTGGGCAGGCCGATGGACAGGTTGGTCAGGTTCCGCACCTTCAGGACGTCGATCTGCGCCGCTTCCAGCGCGGAGACCGCCGCGGGCCTGTCCTGCGGGGGCAATGTGCGTTGTCGTTCCGCGGCCACTTCCACGGCTTCCAGGCGTTCGGGTTCCGTCTCCGCGGCGTGCGTGTCGGCGTGCTGGGCCTGGGCGGGCGATGCGCCGAGAAACAACACGAGGGCGAAGATACGCAGAGCCGTGGGCATCACGTGGCTCCGATCCGTGGCGTTCCTATCCTGCTGGGAACGCGGGCGTCTCGCCCGCAGCGGGTCCCCGTGGGGATGGGGGTGCTGCGAGGCGTGTGCATACGGATTCTTCGTGTCGGGTGTGGAACGGCCTGCTCCGCCGTTCCTCCGAACGACTTCCCGCAAGAGGACAGGGAGGACGAAGAACGTGGAGCACGCAGGGTACGGACCGGACCTCTCGGTTCGAGGGGGAACCCTCTCCCTAGCCCTCCCCCAAAGGGGGAGGGGATTTGCTTTTTATGGGGAAGGGAAATGTAAGCAAGCTGTGGTGAGTCCGGGGATCATCCTGTCAGTCATTCCCTTCTCCTTCTGTCCCCTCCCCCTCTGGGGGAGGGTTAGAGCCTGCCCCGGACGTGATCCGGGGGTGAGGGTCTTCCGAAGTCACCCCGGCATTCCGAAACGATTCCCCCGAGAACCCCCGCCGACTCCGCCGAACGCGGACGTTCCCCACCGCCGGCCCGCAAGCGGCATGGCCGAGACGCGCTCAGACGCCCCGGAAATTATAGGTCAACTCCAGGCCGAAGGTGCGGCCCGCTCCAATGCCGAAATGCTGCCGAGCGTCGGCGAGACGGTCAGGTCCTCACCGGCCCGGGCGAAGTTCAGCAGATTCCTGCCGTAGAGCCCCACCACCCACTGCCCGTCGTCGAGGTACAGGTCCACGCCCGCGTCCACGATCTTCTGGTGCCAATTGAAGCCCAGATTGTCGGCCGTGTCGTACGACTTGTCCCGGTAGGCGTAGTTGGCCCGCGAGACGAGCCGGTGGCGGGCGCCCATCCGCAGCGTATGCTGCACGCCCACGCTGTACGTCCAGGTCGGGGCGCGCGGCAACTCGACGTCTTCGTCCCGCCCGTCCACCAGCCCGTCGTAGGTGAGGTCGTACTCCACCTTGGTGTAGTCGGCCTCCAGGTACCCGGCGGAGCCGAGCAGGGTCAGGTCGGAGGTGACGGCGACACTGCCCTCGACCTCGAACCCCCACGTTTCCGCGTCGCCGATGGCCCGGATGAACGGCGGGAAGAAGGTCGCCTGCAAGAACGGTTCGTACTGGCGGAGAAACACCCGGCGGCGTACGTCGTCGATGAAGTTGTAGAAGAACGCCGCGTTGACGTAGGTCCCCGGGCCGAACGTGTGCTTGACCCCGAGCTCGAACGTGTCGACCCGCTCGTCGTCGTATGACAGATCGTCGAACTCGTCGGTCACGGGCAATCCGGCGAGTTGCTCCGGGGACAGGACGCGGGCGAGCTTGGCGGATCGGTCGCGCAGATTGTAGCCGCCGGGCCGGGAGCTCCGCCGCCAATGCCCGTAGATCAGCGCCCGTTCGTCGAAGCGGTAGGTCAGGCCGACCTTGGGCGACCAGTAGGTCCAGCTTGCGCGGTCTTCGTAATCGGGGGGACACGTAGGGCCGTCCACGACGTGGCACGAGACGAAGTTCAGCACCGACCCCGCGACGGCCGCCTCCTTCTCGTCGCGGGTCCAGCGCAGCCCCGCGGTCAGCGTCAGGCGGTCGGTCAGGTCGTAGTCGCCGTGCAGGAACAGGGCGAACGATTCGAGGTCGTGATGGCCGCCCCCGTTGTTCTCCTGGAAGTAGCCGCCCGGAAAGCCGATCAGATACCGGTCGTGGGCGATCGTCTCGTTGGTGAAATAGGAGAAGCCGGCGGTCAGGAACAACTGTTCGAAGAACACGCCGGTGTAACGCAGTTCGTTGCTGACCTGTTCCGCGGTGTGGGCGACCTCGGTATCGAGGACGGGTTGCGGCGTCGCGTCGAGGTCGGTCAACTGGTCGAGCCGGCTGTCGCGCCAGCCGAAGATGTTGGTGACCGTGCCGTTGCCCAGCGCCACGTCCCAGTCCGCCTGCAGGCGGAAGAAGTGTACTTCGGCCCGGTTGTAGCCCTCTTCGTCGATGGCGAAGTCGTGGCTGTCGCGGTCGAAGACACCCGCACGGCTGATGTGGGTCGCGCGGTTCTGGGTCGTGCGCCCGTCGCCGTCGCCCTCCTGCCATTCGTAACGCAGCGTCAGGTCGAGGTTCTGCGTGGGGCGCCACGAGACCACCGGCCGCAACGAGACGTAGTCCCAGGCGCCGAACGCCCGGCCGTTGGCCCGGTTCTTGAACCAGCCCTGATCCTGGTTGGAGTACACGTTCAGCCGGGCGCCCAGCGTCTCGGTCAGCGGCGCGTTCAGCATCCCCGACACGTACACGTTGGGCGCCTTGCCCCCGCCTTCCACCGAACTGCGCACCGTGGCTTCGTAGCGGTCCGTGGGCCGTTTGGTTTCGAGCAGGACGGCGCCGCCGACCATACTGCGGCCGACCGACGCGCTCTGCGGGCCGCGCAGGATTTCGATGGTTTCCAGGTCGTACACGTCGTGCAACGCCGTGAAGCTGGTCCCCACGTACACGCCATCGACGAACAGCCCGACGCTGTGGTCCACGGCCGGCAGGGAATTGTTGGCGCCCAACCCGCGGATCGAGAAATGGGCGACGCCGCGGGCGACGTTGCGGTCGTCCAACTGCACGTTGGGCAGGCCGATGGACAGGTTGGTCAGATTCCGCACCTTCAGCACGTCGATCTGCGCCGACTCGAACGCGGTGACGGCCACGGGTACGTCCTGCGGGGGCAAGTCGAGTTGCCGTTCCGCGGCGACTTCGACGGCTTCCAGGCGTGCGGGTGCCGCGGCCGGGGCGGGATCGGTCTCTGCGGCGGGCGTACCGCCGTTCTGGGCCTGGGCGGGCGCCGCGCCGAGGAACGCCGCGAGGGCGATGGGTACGACGCTGCTCCGGCGCGTGCGGTTCATCCTGAGATCGCGGCCCTCCCCCGCGGGGATGGCGTCGTGGGAATACGTGTGCATACGGGGTTTCCTTTCGGGTGCGGATCTGCCGGCTCCGTCGCTCATCCGAACGACATCGGGAGAAGGGTAATGCTGGGAAGAATCTAGGAAGAATACGGAGTGTGCAAGGGGCGGATGGGGCCGCTCGGTTCGGGGGGACCCTCTCCCTAGCCCCCCAGAGGGGGAGGGGACAGAAGAGGAGGGGAAAGCAAATCCTCTCCCCCGAACGTGACCCGGGGGAGAGGGTCCCCCGAAGTCACGGCGACGTTTCCAGTTTCGAGCGCGGCCCGCCCGACCCCTCCGCTCAGACGCCCCGGAAATTATAGGTCAACTCCAGGCCGAAGGTGCGGCCCCGCTCCAACGGCGAAACGCTGCCCTGGGCGCCTATCAGGCTGTCCGTGCCGGCCCGGGCGAAGTCCAATAGATTGCGGCCGTACAGCCCGACCACCCACCGGCCGTCGTCCAGGAGCAGGTCCATGCCCGCGTCCACGATCTTCTGCTGCCGGTTGAACCCCAGATTGTCGGTCGCATTGTACGCCTTGTCCCGGTACGCGTAATTGACCCGCGAAACGAGCCGGTGGCGATGGCCGACCTGCAGCGTATGCTGGGCGCCCAGGCTGTACGTCCAGGTCGGGGCCGCGAGGGGTTCGAGGGCCTCGTCCCGCCCGTCCACCTGCCCGTCGTAGGTGAGGTCGTACCGCATCTTGGTATAGTCCGCCTCCAGATAGCCCGCGGAGCCGAGCAGGGTCAGCGCAGGGGTGACGGCAACGCGGCCCTCGACCTCGAACCCCCACGTCTCGACGTCGCCGGCGTTCCGGGTCAACAGCACGGGATTCAGAACCGGCACGACGCGCTCGCGCCCATCGACGATCGTCGTCCGGGGGCCGCGCGGCGAAGGGAGGAACGTCTCTTCGCGGAGCAGCATGTGGAGCTGGGCATCGTCGATGAAGTTGTAGAAGAACGCCGCGTTGACGTAGGTCTGCGGGCCGAACGTCTTCTTGACGCCGAGCTCGAACGTGTCGACCCGCTCCTCGTCGAACGACAGGTCTTCGAGCTCGCCGGTCACGACCAGCCCGCGTTGTGCCAACCAGGCGAGGAGCCCCGGCGAGAGCCGGCTGCTGAGATGGAGGGACAGGTCGCGCAGATTGTAGCCGCCGGGCCGGGAGCCGCGGCGCCAGTGGCCGTAGAGCACCGTCTCCTCGTCGAAGCGCCAGGTCAGTCCGACCTTGGGCGACCAGGAATTCCAGTGCGCGCCGGCGCTGAAGTGGCGGGGGCACACGGGGCCGTCCACGCCGTGGCAGCGCGTGGTGTGCAGGAACTGACTCGTCACGTCCGCGTCCTTCTCGTCGCGGGTCCAGCGCAGCCCCGCGGTCAGCGCCAGGCGGTCGGTCAGGTCGTAGTCGCCGGTCAGGAACAAGGCGAACGATTCGAGGTCGAGGGCGCCGCCGCCATCCCGGAGCTGGCCGACTCTCTCGATCGCATACCGGTCGTGGTGGAGGACCTCGTTGGTGAAGTAGTAGAAGCCGGTCGTCAAGAACAGGCGGTCGAAGAACATGCCGGCGTACCGCACCTCGTTGCTGACCTGTTCCGCAGTCTGGGTCGCGCCGGCGTTGAAGATGGAGGCCGGCGTCCCGTCGAGGTCGCCCAGCGTGTTGAGCCGGCTGTCGCGCCAGCCGAAGACGTTGGTCACCGTCCCGTTCCCCAGTGCCACGTCCCAGTCCGCCCGCAGCGTGAAGAAGTGCGATTCGACCCGGGTATAGCCCGCTTCGTCGATCGCGAAGTCGTGGCTGCCGCGGTCGAAGAGGGTCAGGTTCTGGGCCGCGGGGCCGTCCCCGTCGCCCTCCTGCCATTCGTAGCGCAACGTCAGGCTCAGGGTGTCCGCGGGCTGCCAGGAAACGACCGGCCGCAGCGAGACGTAGTCGTGCGACCCGAAGGCCCGCCCGTCGTGCTCGTTCTCGAACCAGCCCTGGTCCTGGTTGGAGTACACGGACAGGCGCACACCCAGCGTCTCGGCCAGCGGCGCGTTCAGCATCCCCGACACGTACACGTTGGGCGCCTTGCCGCCGCCTTCCACCGCACTACGTACCCGGGCTTCGTAGCGGTCGGTGGGTTTCTTCGTCCAGAGCCGGACCGCGCCGCCGACCACGTTGCGGCCGAACGCCGTGCTCTGCGGGCCGCGCAGGACCTCGATGGCTTCCAGGTCGTACACGTCGTGCAGGGCCGTGATGGTGGTGCCGACGTACACGTCGTCGATGAACACGCCGACGCTCGGGTCGATGCCGGGATCGAGGGCCGGCAGCGAACTGTTGGCGCCCAACCCGCGGATCGAGAAGTGGGCGACGCCGCGCGCGACGCCCCGGTCGTCCAACTGCACGTTGGGCAGACCGATGGACAGGTTGGTCAGGTTCCGCACCTTCAGGACGTCGATCTGCGCCGACTCGAACGCGGTGACGGCCAGGGGCCTCTCCTGCGGGGGCCATTCGAGTTGCCGTTCCGCGGCGACTTCCACGGCTTCCAGGCGTTTGGGTGCCGCGGCGGGCGTACCGGTGTTCTGGGCCTGGGCGGGCGCCGCGCCGAGGAACGCCGCGAGGGCGAAGATCCGCAGGGCGATGGGCACGACGCTGCGCCGGCGCGTGCGGTTCATCCCGGGAGCGCGGGCGTCTCGCCCGCCGCGGGTCCCCATGGGGATGGTATGACTGCAAGACGTGTTCATATGGGTCCTCCGTTTCGGGTGTGGAATGGCCTATTCCGTCGTTCCTTCGGACGACATCAGGCAGAAGGATAACGCTGGGGAGAATGCGGAGTGCGCAAGGTGCGGATGGGGCCGCTCGGTTCGAGGGAGAGGGTCTTCTTGGCACCACCGCGGTGTTTCGAGCCGCGGCCCGCCCGCCCCCTCCGCTCAGACGCCCCGGAAATGATAGGTCAACTCCAGGCCGAAGGTGCGGCCCCGCTCCAACGGCGAAAGGCCGCCCTCGACGAACGGCGTGATCGAGGTGTCCGTGCCGGCCCGGGCGAAGTCCAACAGATTGCGGCCGTACAGCCCGACCACCCACCGGCCGTCGTCGAGGAGCAGGTCCATGCCCGCGTCCACGATCTTCTGCTGCCGGTTGAACCCCCGATTGTCGGTCGTGTTGTACGCCTTGTCCCGGTATGCGTAGTTGACCCGCGAAACGAGCCGGTGGCGGTGGCCGACCCGCAGCGTATGCTGGGCACCCAGGCTGTACGTCCAGGTGGGGGCGCGCAGGAGTTCGAGGTCCTCGTCCCGCCCGTCCACCCGCCCGTCGTGGGAGAGGTCGTGCCGCACCTTGGTGTAGTCCGCCTCCAGATAGCCCGCGGAGCCGAGCAGGGTCAGCGCAGGGGTGACGGCAACGCGGCCCTCGACCTCGAACCCCCAGGTTTCGGCGTCGCCGGCGTTCCGGGTCAGCGGCAGGAACCTCTGATCCGGCACGACGCGCTCGCGCCCATCGACGATCGTCGTCGGGGGAAGGCCACTCGGCGAAAGGGGCGGCGGCACATCTTCGATGACCAGCATGTGGAGCTGGGCATCGTCGATGAAGTTGTAGAAGAACGCCGCGTTGACGTAGGTCTGCGGGCCGAACGTCTGCTTGACGCCGAGCTCGAACGTGTCGACCCGCTCCTCGTCGAACGGCAGGTCTTCGAACCGGTCGGTCGCGACCAGCCCGCGTTCTGCGAACCAGGCGCGCCATCCCGGCGAGATCCAGCTGTCGAGATGGATGGACAGGTCGCGCAGATTGTAGCCGCCGGGCCGGGAGCCGCGGCGCCAGTGGCCGTAGATCTCCGTCTCCTCGTCGAAGCGCCAAGTCAGGCCGATCTTGGGCGACCAGGAATTCCAGTGCGCGCCGGCGCTGAAGTGGCGGGGGCACGCGGGGCCGTCCACGCCGTGGCAGCGCGTGGTGTGCAGAAGCTGACTCGTCACGTCCGCGTCCTTCTCGTCGCGGGTCCAGCGCAGCCCCGCGGTCAGCGTCAGGCGGTCGGTCAGGTCGTAGTCGCCGGTCAGGAACAAGGCGAACGATTCGAGGTCGAGGGTGCCGCCGCCGTCCTGTTCAAAGCCGAATGTCTCGAACGCATACCGGTCGTGGTGGAGGACCTCGTTGGTGAAGTAGTAGAAGCCGGTCGTCAGGACCAGGCGGTCGAAGAACACGCCGGTGTACCGCACCTCGTTGCTGACCTGTTCCGCGGTCTGGGTCGCGCCGACGTTGAAGATGGGGGCCGGCGTCCCGTCGAGGTCGCCCAGCGTGTCGAGCCGGCTGTCGCGCCAGCCGAAGACGTTGGTCACCGTCCCGTGGCCCAGCGCCACGTCCCAGTCCGCCCGCAGCGTGAAGAAGTGCGATTCGACCCGGGTATAGCCCGCTTCGTCGATCGCGAAGTCGTGGCTGCCGCGGTCGAAGAGGGCCCGGCTCTGGATCGCGGGGCCGTCCCCGTCGCCCTCCTGCCATTCGTAGCGTAACGTCAGGCCCAGGTGCTTCGTGGGACGCCACGAGACCACCGGCCGCAGCGAGACGTAGTCGTGCGACCCGAAGGCCCGCCCGTCGTGCTCGTTCTCGAACCAGCCCTGATCCTGGTTGGAGTACACGGACAGGCGCACGCCCAGCGTCTCGGCCAGCGGGGCGTTCAGCATCCCCGACACGTACACGTTGGGCGCCTTGCCCCCGCCTTCCACCGCACTGCGCACCCGGGCTTCGTAGCGGTCGGTAGGCGTCTTCGTTCGGAGCCGGACCGCGCCGCCGACCACGTTGCGCCCGAACGCCGTGCTCTGCGGGCCGCGCAGGACCTCGATGGCTTCCAGGTCGTACACGTCGTGCAGGGCCGTGATGGTGGTGCCGACGTACACGTCGTCGATGAACACGCCGACGCTCGGATCGATGCCGGGATCGAGGGCTGGCAGCGAACTGTTGGCGCCCAACCCGCGGATCGAGAAGTGGGCGACGCCGCGCGCGACGCCCCGGTCGTCCAACTGCACGTTGGGCAGGCCGATGGACAGGTTGGTCAGATTCCGCACCTTCAGCACGTCGATCTGCGCCGACTCGAACGCGGTGATGGCCAGGGGCCTGTCTTGCGGAGGCAATGCGCGGTGCCGTTCCCTGGTGACTTCCACGGCTTCCAGGCGTTCGGGTTCCGCGGCTGGGGCGGGATCGGTCTCTGCGGCGGGCGTGCCGGCGTCCTGGGCCTGGGCGGGCGCCGCGCCGAGGAACGCCGCGAGGGCGAAGATCCGCAGGGCGATGGGCACGACGGTGCACCGGCGCGTGAGGTTCATCCCGAGAGCGCGGGCGTCTCGTCCGCCGCGGGTCCCCGTGGGGATGGTGTCGTGGGAATGCGTGTTCATACCCATCCTCCTTGAAGCGAATCCTCTCCCCCGAAGTCATCTCGGCGTTTCGAACCGCGGCCCGCCCGACCCCTCCGCTCAGACGCCCCGGAAGTTATAGGTCAACTCCAGGCCGAAGGTGCGGCCCTTCGCCAGCGGGGAGAAGGTGCCGGCCCCGAGCGAGGCCGGCAACTGCGTATCGCCGCCGAAGCGGGCGACGTCCAGCAGGTTCTTGCCGTACAGGCCGATGATCCACTGCCCGTCGTTGACGTACAGGTCCAGGCCGGCGTCGAGGATCTTCTGCTGGCGGTTGAAGCCGAGGTTGTCGTCGCTGTCGTACCACTTGTCGCGGTACGCATAGTTGATCCGCGAGGCGAGCCGGTGGCGATGGCCGAGCCGCAGCGTATGCAGCAGGCCGAAGCTGTACGTCCAGCGCGGGGCGCGCGGCGGGTCGAGGTCTTCGTCCCGACCGTTCACCTCGCCGTCGCGGTTCAGGTCGAATTTGACCTTGTCGTACTCGGTGTCCACGTAGCCCGCGGACCCGAGCAGCACCAGGCTGGGCGTCAGGGCGAAACTGCTCTCGACCTCGAAGCCCCACAGTTCGGCGTCGGCCGTGTTGCGGATCACCTGCACGACGTTCCCTTGCGTCCGCAGACTGGGCCGCCCGCCGACGACGTCGATCACCGGGGCGCCGGTCGCCGGATTGAGGACGGGAAGCTCCTGTGGGAATACCAATTCGCGCTGCATGTCGTCGATGAAATTGTAGAAGAACGCCGCGTTGATGCGGGCGCGCGTGCCGAACGTCTTCTTGAGGCCGATCTCGAAGTTGTCGATCCGCTCCTCGTCGAACGCCCGGGCGTCCAGGTCGTCGACCACCTGCAGGCCGAGCGCCTGAAGTCCCGCGATATTTGCGGGCGGCAGCTCCCGGCGCAGATTGTAGTACGTGTCGCGCAGATTGTAGCCGCCGGACCGGAAACCGCGCGTCCAGTGGGCGTACACCAGGGTGTCGTCGTCGAAGCGGTAGGTCAGCCCGATCTTGGGCGACAGATTGCTCCAGCTTTCGTCGTCTTCGAAATGGGTGGGGCAGTCGGGGCCGTCCACGATGTGGCACGGCGCGGCGTTGGTGTTCCGGGTCAGGTTGGTAATGGCGGCTTCCTTCTCTTCGTGGGTCCAGCGCAAGCCCGCGTTCAGCGTCAGCTTGTCGGTCAGGTCGTAGTCGCCGTTCATGAACAGCCCGAACGTTTCGACGTCGTAGTCGCCGCCGCCGTGCTGCCGCACCGTCCCGAAGGCCAGGTCGCGCGACTCGTGGTAGGCGATCTCGTTGGTGAAATAGTAGAAGCCGGTCGTCAGGAACAGCCGGTCGAAGAACAGCCCGGCGTAGCGCAACTCGTTGCTGAACTGTTCCGCGGCCAAGTCCGCGCCGCCGTGGAACAGGAAGCGCGGGGTCGCGTCGATGTCGCTCAGCGCGTTGCCCTCGCTGTCGCGCCAGCCGAAGATGTTGGTGACCGTGCCGTTGCCGAACGCCACGTTCCAGTCCGCGCGGAAGTTGAAGAAGTGCACTTCGGCGCGGTTGTAGCCCTCTTCGTCGATCGCGAATTTATGGCTGTCGCGGTCGTAGTTGGCGAACGGGTTGGACCGGCCCAAGCCGTCGGTGTGGTTCTGGGCCGGGGGGCCGTCGCCGTCGACGTCCTGATATTCGTAGCGCAGCGTTAGGTCGAGGTTCTTCATGGGCTGCCACGAGACCACCGGGCGCAGCATCAGCGTGTCCTGCGCGCCGAACGCCTTGCCGTCGAGCCGGTTCTTGAACCAGCCCTGATCCTGGTTGGAGTACACGGTGAAGCGGGCGCCCAGGGTCTCCGTCAGCGGGGCGTTCAGCGTGCCCGCCACATACACGTTGGGCGCCTTGCCGCCGCCTTCCACCGCACTGCGCACCGTGGCTTCGTAGCGGTCGGTCGGCTTCTTGGAGTTGAGCAGAACCGCGCCGCCGACCACGTTGCGGCCGAACAGCACGCCTTGCGGGCCGCGCAGGACCTCGATGGCCTCCAGGTCGAAGGTGTCGTACAGCACCCCGGCGTTGGTGCCCATGTACACCCCGTCCACGAACACGCCGACGGTCGGGTCGATGGACGGAATGGAACTGTTGATGCCCAGGCCGCGGATCGAGAAGTTCGCGACGCCGCGCGTCGTGCCGATGTCGTCCAGCGTGACGTTGGGCATGTTGATCGACAGGCTGGTCAGGTCGCGCACCTTCAGAGCGTCGAGCCGCTCGGCGTCGAAGGCGGTGACCGACACGGGCACGTCCTGGAGCAACTGTTCCCGCTTCTGGGCGGTGACCACCACGTCTTCCAGCAGCAGGGGCGTCTCTCCGGCGGCGGCAGCGCCCCCCCCCGTTTCCTGCGCCGTGGCCGGCAGCGCGCCGACCGCCAGCACGAGGCTCAGGACGAACAGGCGGAAGGCGGCGGGCATTGCGTCGATACGATGTGGTGTCCTCTCCATGCGTGTTGCTCCGTTTCAGCCGCGGGCGGCGCCGCGGCAGGTGTGGTTGGAAAATGCCGTATCCGAAAAGCCGGAGTGGGAAACGGGTGCGTTGCGCCCGGCGCAACGCTTTCGGAGGCGCATCGACCGACAACCCCCCAGGGAGATGCCCTCCGAAGCCGCAACCCTATGCAGAATCCGGCGGCGGGTAAAGTGCTGCCTCCGGCCTTTTTCCGGTTTCCGGGCGTCGCGCGGGAGGACATTTTCGGGGCGGTTCGGCTTGGATGTTGCGGTCGGGGACCCTCTCCCCAGCCCTCCCCCAGAGGGGGAGGGGACAGAAAAAATGAGGAGAGGAATGAAGAGCGAGATACTCCCCGGACTCACCACAGCTCGCCTACACTTCCCTTCCCCATAAAAAGCAAATCCCCTCCCCCTCTGGGAGAGGGCTAGAGCCTGCCCCGGACGTGATCCGGGGGAGAGGGTTCTCCGGAGTCACCCCGGCGTTCCGAACCGAGACCCATCCGAACCCTCCGCTCAGACGCCCCGGAAATTATAGGTCAACTCCAGGCCGAAGGTGCGCCCCTTCGCCAACGGCGAGAAATCGCCGAACGACGCGGCGAAGTTGATCCCGTGGCTGACCTCGTCCAACAGGTTCTTGCCATACAGGCCGACCACCCACCGACTGTCGGCGAGATGCAGGTCCAGCCCGGCCTCCAGCTTCTCGAGTTGGCGGTTGAAGCCCCGGTTGTTGTCCTGGTGGTACTCCTTGTCCCGATAGGAGTACTGCACCCGCGTGTCGAGCCGGTGGGCGTGGCCGAGGGGCAGGCGGTGGCGCAACCCCAGGCTGTACGTCCAGGTCGGCGCGCGGATCGGGTCGAGGGCTTCGTCCTTCCCGTCCACCGTGCCGTCGCCGTTCAGGTCGCGCCAGACGTCGGTGTAGTCCGTATCCAGATAGCCCAGCGAACCGTGCAGCAGGAGCCCGTCCGCCAACGCCACGGACCCGTCGAGTTCGACGCCGAACAGATTCAGGTCCGCGGTGTTGAGCGTGTTCTGCACCGCGGAGCCGGTCGCGCTGCTCGTCAGCACCACGCGCTGCAGATCCTCGACCATGTTGAAGAACACCGCGCCGTTGAGCCGCGCCCGCGCACCGAACGTGTGCTTGAAGCCCAGCTCGAAGTTGTCCACCTTCTCCTCATCGGTCGGCCCCGGATCGGTGCCCTCGGCCGTGATGCGCACGTTGTAGTTGCCCGACCGGAATCCCCGCGTCCAATGCCAGTACACCAGCGTGTGTTCCGCGGGCCGCCACGTCAGGCCGACCTTGGGCGAAAAACTGTTCCAGCTTTCGTCGTCCGTGAAATCGCTCGGGCAGCGCGGGCCGCGCACCATGTCGCAGCCGGGGCCGGTCGGGTCCGTCCGCCGGTTGCGTTGCACGTAGGCCACGTCCGCTTCCTTCTCCTCGTTGGTGTAGCGCAGGCCGGCGGTCAGGGTCAGCCGGTCGGTCAGGTCGTAGTCCCCGCTCACGAACAGCCCCAGCGTGTCCACGTCGTAGTAGCCGCCGCCGAACTGGCGGTACGGCGCGAACTCCTGCCATTGGTGGTAGTCGAGGGCGTTGGTGAAATAATAGACGCCGGTGGACAGGCGCAGCCGGTCGAAGAACACGCCCGTGTAGCGCAATTCGTTGCTGAACTGCTCGGACTCCTGCCGCGTCCCCAGGTTGTAGGCGAACTGATCCATCGGCGTGCCGTCGAGGTCGCTCAGCGCGTGGCTGCGCGTGGTGCGCCAGCCGAAGATGTCCGTCAGCGTGCCGTTCCCGAACGCCACGTCCCATTCCAGCCGCGCGTTGAAGAAATGCACCTCCGCGTCGAGAAAGCCGTCCTCGTCCACGAAGAATGCGTGATCCCGGCGGTCGTAATAGCGCGTGTTCTGGCTGGCCGGCCCGTCGGCGTCGATGCTTTGGTATTCGTAGCGCAGCGTCAGGTCCACGGTCTCGGTCACGCCCCAGTTCACGACCGGGCGCAGCATCAGCGTGTCCTGCGCGCCGAACGCCCTCCCGTCGCGCCGGTTCTTGAACCAGCCCTGGTCCTGATTGGAATACACCGAGAAGCGCGCCGCCACCCGCTCGGCCAACGGCGCGTTGAGCGTGGCGGACGTGAAGAAGTTGGGCGCCTTGCCGCCGCCCTCCACCGCGCTGCGCACGGTCGCCTCGTACCGGTCGGTCGGAGTCTTGGTGTTGAGCAGGACGGCGCCGCCAACCACGTTGCGGCCGAACAGCACGCCCTGCGGCCCGCGCAGCACTTCGATGCCGTCCAGGTCGAAGGCGTCGTACAGCATGACCGTGCTCGTGCCCATGTAGATCCCATCGACGAACACGCCGACCGTCGGGTCGACGGAGGGTACGGAACTGTTCACGCCCATGCCGCGGATGGAGAAATTCGCGGTGCCGCGCGACGTGCCGATCTCGTCGAAGCCCACGTTGGGAATGCCGACGGTGAGATCGCGCAGGTCGCGCAGCTTCGTCGCGGCGAGTTGCTCGGTGTCGAAGGCGGAGATGGACAGCGGCACGTCCTGAATACGTTGCTCGCGTTTTTGCGCGGTCACGACGACGGCGTCCAGCAGCGCGGCGTCGTCTGCGGCCGGGGACTCCACATCGACCGGGGACGGAGCCTCCTGCGCCGCGGCCGGCATGGTCGCCAGCGCCAGCATTGCGCCCAACGCGAACAGGCGGCGGGCGGTGCGGCGGAGCGAGAAAGTTCTGTGGATGGGGGACATCGTCTTCTCCTTCTCATTCGATTGGCATGTTACGGCCCGGGGACCTTCTCCCCCGGATCACGTCCGGGGCAGGCTCTAGTCCTCCCCCCGGTCCCCGAGCTTGCCGAAGGGTCGAAGGGGAGGGAGAGGAGACAGAAGGAGAAGGCGGGACATACAAACGGTCCTAGAATTTCCCCAGCCTGCCTCTGTCTTCCCAATAAAAAGTAAATCCCCTCCCCCTCTGGGGGAGGGCTAGGGAGAGGGTCCGACATGGCATCGAATGATTCTGAAAGTCTCAAAATGATACGCTACAAAACCTCAAAAGCAATGGCCCCGTGCACCTTGCACCCGATGAGCAGCCTCCGATACGGTACGCGCCAATCTCGCATAAGGAAGGAAGGAGAACGCACATGCAGATCGGATATTTCGCCATCGGGGTGGGACTCACGGCCGATCCCGAAGTCGTCAGCCTGACCGCCCGGACGGTCGAGCAGGCAGGCTTTCATTCGCTGTGGGCGCCGGAGCACGTGGTGCTGCTCGACCGGTACAGCTCGAAGTACCCGTATTCCCTGGACGGCAAAATGCCCATGCCGACGATGCAGATCGACTTTCTCGATCCGTTCGCCGCGCTGACGTACGCCGCGGCGCAGACCAAAACCCTGCGGCTCGGCACCGGCATCTGCCTGGTCCCCGAACGCAACCCGCTCGTAACCGCCAAGGAAGTCGCCAGCCTGGACAAGCTGTCGGGCGGCCGCTTCGACTTCGGGGTGGGCGTCGGCTGGCTGGCCGAGGAATTCACCGCGCTCGGCGTGCCCTGGGAACGCCGCGCCCAGCGCACGCGCGAATACCTGAAAGTCATGCAGATGCTGTGGACCGAGGAAGAGTCCGAGTTCAGCGGCGAGTTCTGCAGCTTCCCGAAAGTCCGGTCGTATCCCAAGCCCGTCCAACGCCCGCACCCGCCGATCATCTTCGGCGGCGAGAGCGCGCCCGCGCTGCGGCGGGTCGGCGAGGTGGGCGACGGCTGGTTTGGCGTGAACGTGACGCCGGAGTCGTGCAAGGCGCACATCGCGCGCATGGCCGGCTACGCGCAGGCTGCGGGCCGTGACCCGGCCGCGCTGCACTATTCGGTCTCCACCGGCATCGGCAAGCCGATCGACATGGACGAGGTCAAGCAGTTCCGCGACCTGGGCGTGCACCAGATCATCGTGGGCGGCTTCGCGGCCAGCGTGGACGAGGTGAAGCGCGACATCGAGACCATGACCGAGAAGATCGTGGTTCCTTCGGCCAGCCTGTAACCGGCCCGCTTCGTCGGAACTGCCATCAAAAAAGGCGGGCGCACCTACGTGCGCCCGCCTTCTCATTCTTCATCCCCCTCCCTTTCGCCCCTTTGATCCTTCGATCCTTCGACAAGCTCAGGACACCGCAAGCTCGGGGACCAGCCCGTCGAGATCGGTCCCCGAGCCTGTCGAAGGGTGTCGAAACGGGCGACGGATCATCTTGTATGGAATTCCCAATCACGACCCGAACGCTACGCCCACCCCGCTACGCCGAAATCTGCGCTTGCTCCGCCCCGGCGGTCACCGCGACCTGCTCCTTCGGCAAAGCGAACGCCGGATCCTTCTGCAGCACCGGCAGCACCTTCTCCGCGAACAGGTCGAAACTCCGGTTCAGCTTCGGCGCCGGCAGGCCGCCGAAGGCGAACGTGCCCACCATGTGTTCGAGCGGCACGGTCTCGTGAATGGCGCGGATCTTTTCCAGCACCTGGTCGGGCGTGCCCGAGGCGTGCAGGCTACGGAAGAATTCGACCGCCTTGCTCTTGGCCTCGGCGTCCGCGTTCAGCTTCGAGAACGTCTTGGCCATCTTGCCGTAGAATTCGTATCCCTTGACGTTCTTCAGCCGGCCCGTCGAAAACCCGTAGTGGTTCTCGATCGAGTCGAACAGCGACGCCATGTACCGTTGGGCCAAGTCTTCGGCTTCCTGGGCGTCGTCGGACACCAGCACGTTGAACAGCCCGATCGGCGGACGCGGCGCGATGCCGCTCGCCTGCGCGGTCGCGACGTAACGCTGGTAGTCGGCCGCGGTGTCCTCCCAACTCCGCTGCGCGATGATGAGCACCCCGAAGCCCATCTTGGCCATGATCTCGGCCGATTCCGGGCTGACCGACGAGGCGTAGAACCGCGTCTCCGGGTGGGAGACGGGCCGCGGGCGGATCTGGATGTCGGGAATCCGGTAATACTTGCCCTCGTAGGAGAAACTCTCCTGCGTCAGCCCGCGGCGGATGATGTCCGCACACTCGACGAACCGCTCGCGCGACTCATCCATCGGAATCCGAAAGCCGGCATACTCGACCGTGGCCGCGCCGCGGCCGAAGCCGAAGATCGTCCGCCCGCCGGACACCAGGTCGAGCAGCGCGATCTTCTCCGCGACCTCGACCGGGTCGTGCCAGGGCAGGACGATGACCGCGGTGCCGAGTTGAATTTTCTTGGTGCGCCCGGCCATGTACGACAGCAATTGGCAGGGGTCGGGCGACATGACGTAGCCGGTGAAGTGGTGATCCAGGCTCCACAACGAATCGAACCCGTAATCTTCCGCCTTGTCCGCAACCGACAGTTCCTCCCGATACGTTTGCAGGTCCGGCTTCCCGTCGAAGCTGGTCAACTGCATGATGGTGCCGACTTTCATGGTGCGCTCCTCCTTTTTCGCTCCTGCTCGTCCGACCGTGAAACAGGCGTGCACTATACGCGCCCCGCGGCAGGCGGGGAAGGGAAACGGGGCTCGGTGGAACACCAGCTTACGATTCCCGGGCCGATGCACCCCTGCCCTTCCGCATGGTTCCTGAACCTGTTGAAGGGGTCCGACATCTCTCCCGATCTTCGAGGGACGCGAACTTCCCGGTCAAGGCTCGCCCGCCTGCGCGCTCTGCCGCATGGCTTCGCGGTTGGTGCGCGCCTCCTCCAAGGTCGGGTCGAGAGACAATGCCCGGTCGAGGCTCTCCAACGCTTCTTCGACTCTGCCCAGAGAGTACAGGGCGACGCCCAGGCCGGAGTAGGCTTCGGCGTGAGCGGGGTTCATCTCGACGAGACGCCGGTAGAGGGCGCGCGCCTCGTCGTACCGCTGCCGCCGAAGCTGTAACAGGGCCAAGTTCTGGAGGGCGGTCGTATAGGCCGGGTCGATCTGCAGGACGTAGTGTAAATGCCGTTCCGCCTCGTCGAGCCGCCCCTGTTCCATGAGTGCATGTCCGGCATCGGCATGGCTCCTGACCTGCGGCATCAGTTCGCGGTTGACGAGCGCCTCCTCATAGGTCGGGTCCAGGGCGAGCGCCCGGTCGACGCTCTGCAACGCCTCGTCCGTCCTGCCCAGATAATGCAGGGCAATCCCCATGCCGGAGTGCCCCCCCACATGACGGGGATCGATCTCGAGCAGCCGCCGGTAGACGTCCAACGCCTCTTCGGGGCGTTGCTGTCTCACCCGCACCAGGGCGAGATTCTGGAGGGAAACCTTGTGGCGGGGATCCATTTCCAGAGCGTGCCGCAGGCGGTCCGCGGCCTCGTCGAGTCGGCCCAGGTCCATGAGTGCGCGGCCCGTATTGGAATGCGCGTCGACGCTGTCCGGTTGCTGTGCCGTGGCGAGGCGGAAGGCCGCAAGCGCTTCCTCCGGGCGCTGCGCGATAATCAGCGCATTGCCGAGATTGTATTGCGCGCTCCGCGCCGTCGGGTTGTGCGCGAGGATATGCGTGTAGAACGTCACGTTGTCCCGGTAGATGCCCGCCTGCCGCCATGTCCGCACCCCCAGCACGATCAGGAGGACCACCACCGTTCCGACCGCCCCCCATTTCGCCGCGGCCGGCAGCCGGTCGGAGTGAAAGCCCTCAACCAGGGAGCGCGAGGGGGCAACCAAACGCAAGAAACACGCCGCGGCCGAGCCGACGATCACCGCGATCACCCCGATGCCGGCGAGATATTGATAGCGGTCGGCCACGAAGGAGAACTGCATGTAGCCGAAATCCACGAGGCCGAGCACCGGCGCCAGTGTGACCGCGAAGAACAGCGCACCGGCCAACGGCCCTCGACCGATCCGATGTCGTAGGAACCAGAGCGCCACGCCCGCAGCCATAACAGCGGCGACGTACCCCCACGCCAGGGGGTCCACGACGCGCACCTCCCAATGCGGATAGATGACGGCCAAACCCGTCGGCCAGAGCAGCTTCCCTACGTAGAACCACAAGGCATGCGCCGCGATGAGCACGCGCTCGATCAGCGAATAATCGAAGGAGATGGTCTCCTTGGATCGATAAAACGACGTATCCGTGGCTGCGATCGCCAACCCCACGGCGAAGAACGGTACGAGTCGGATCAGGTCCGCGGTCACGACGCGGCCCTGTTTCCACCACTGCCGGATCAACAATGCCGCGGGCAGCGTCACCACGATGGATTTGCTCAGCATCCCCAGCACGAACAGCGCCAAGGTCAGGACGTACCGCCGCGTCCGACCCTTCGCGTACGGCTCGTCCACGAAACGATCCCAAGTCGAGAACGCCGCCAGATAGAACAGGGCCGAAAGCACGTCCTTGCGTTCGAGGACCCACGCCACGGACTCCACGCGCAGAGGATGGACGGCGAACACCGCGGCCACGACCCACGCGCCGGGAACGGCCAGCCGCAGCAATAGACACCACAGCAGCAAGGCGTTGGCGGCGTGCAGCAAGACGTTGACGGCATGATACCCGGCCGGAGCGAAGCCCCACAATTTGTGTTCCAGCCAGAAGGTCGTATATACGAGCGGCCAGTAGTGCCCTTCCCAAAATTCCAGGTCGCTCGGCGAGAACCAGATGCTCCACAAACCGTCCCAGTTTCGGATGGACGGCGCCTCGGTAATGACCCGATCGTCCCAGACGAACCCGCCCCACAGCACGGCCGGCGTATAGCTGACGGCGACCAGCACCCCGAGCGCCAGCATCCCCGAGCGCCAGCATCCCCGAAATGCGTCCGCGGGAGATGACGGTTTCTGCGTTACGGATTGGGACGATCTTTTCGGTGGTGGAGAAGCAAGGACCGCTTTTCTCGACTTCTTTCCTCTACTGGACCTGCCCATACCGCGTCCTGTGCGTTCCCTGTCCACAACGGTATCGTAGCCTTCGACCTGATGAAACTATAACGTTCTACCTTGAGTTTGAGGGTTCTCCGCATCATTCTGTAGGAGAGAGAAACCAAGAATGAGGCGTTTGCTGGGCTACGAGTCGCACGTGGCGATCGGGGTGGTGAACGTGCGCAGCCCGATGGCACTCCTCGAATGACGGCCGCGCGCCGTACGGTCCCGACCCGGCGAATTGCGAAACGCCCGCGAATGGGCGACTATCCCCGGCAACGGGAGGGAAGCGTATGCAGAACGGAGTGCTGTCGGGACTGCGGGTCGTGGACTGCGGCACGTATATCGCCGGCCCGGCGTCCGCGACCGTCATGTCGGACTTCGGGGCCGAGGTGTTCAAGATCGAACGCACGCAGGGCGGCGACCTGTACCGCTCGCTGGCCGACCTGCCCGGCTTCGCCAAGGCGGACGTCAACTGGGGCTGGGTGCTGACCAGCCGCAACAAGAAGAGCGTCGGACTCGACCTGCGCACCCCGCAGGGCCGCGCGGTACTGATCAAACTGGTCCGCACCGCGGACGTGTTCGTGACCAATTACCAGCGTCCGCTGCTCGAAAAGTTCCGCCTGACCTGGGAGGACCTGGAGCCCGAGAACGCGCGCCTGATCTACGCCCATCTGACGGGCTACGGCGACACGGGCGCCGACGCGGACGCGCCGACGTTCGACGCGCTGGCCTATTGGGCGCGGTCCGGGCTGATGATGAGCGTGGTCGGCCTGGACGGCACCCCGGGCGGCCCGCGGCCCGGCATGGGCGACCATCCGACCGCCATGTCGCTGTTCGGGGCCATCATGCTGGGGCTGTACCAGCGCGAGCGCACCGGCCGCGGCTCCAAGGTCGGTACGTCGCTGATGGCCAGCGGCGCCTGGGCCAACGCCTGCGACCTGCAAGCCAAATTCTGCCGCGCGGAGTTTCCGCAACGCGGCGCGGATGGGACGCCGGCCAACCCGCTCGCGGCCGGCTACCGCAGCAGCGACGGCAAGGCGTTTCTGGTCGTGCTGCTCGACCCCGATACCGAATTCCCGCGGCTGTGCGCCGTCCTGGACCAGCCCGAGTTGGCGGACAACCCGCTGTTCGCGACCAATGCGGCGCGCGCGGACAACGCCGAAGCCCTGTTTGCGATCCTGCAGGGGCAATTCGAATCGCGCACGCTGGACGAGTGGCGCGACCTGTTCCGCGGAGCGGACATCAAGTGGGCGCCGCTGCCCACGCTGGACGAGGTTGTGGACGACCCGCAGATGCGCGCGGCCGGCGCCTTCGTCGATATGGACGGCCCGGACCGGCTCACCACCATCGACAGCCCCATCTTTTCGTCGGCCAGCGAAAAACGGCGGCCGGCCGCGCCGCCCGCGCTGGGCGCACACACCGGGCAGGTGCTCGAACAACTCGGCTACGAGTCCGGGGAAATCCGCGCTCTGGCCGAGGCGGGCGTCGTCACGCTCGGCGGGTAGCCGGCCAGAGGAGGACGCCATGCAGACCGTGACCAACGATCACGTCGTGCGCAGCTTCGACGCCAGCCATCCGCCCGCGGCGCGGGTCCGGCCCGGCGAGGTCTTCGTCATGCAGACCAACGACCGCTTCCGGGACTGGACCGACGGGGAGACGTGGCCAGTCGAGCAGTTGTCGATGATGACCGGCCCGGTGTTCGTCGAGGGCACCGAACCCGGCGCCACGCTGGCGGTGGACGTGTTGGACATCCAAGCCAGGCTGGGGTTCGGCTACGTGGTCGCCATTCCCGGCTACGGCCTGCTGAAAGAGCAGGTCGAGTTCTGCAAGAAGGTCGTGCCGATTGCCGAAAACCGCATTCGCTACAGCGACGCGATCAGCCTGCCGTTCGTGCCGAACGTCAGCCGCATCGGCGTGGCGCCCGCGGCCGGAGCCGAACCGAGCAACGCGGTGGGCACGTTCGGCGGCCAACTCAGCAACGGCCAACTGGGCGTGGGCGCGACCATCCTGCTGCCGGTCGGCGTGGCGGGCGGCCTGTTGAGCATCGAGGACGTCCACGCCCGCATGGGAGACGGGGAGGCCGCGGCATCGGCCGTGGAGATCGCCGCGGACGTGACCTTGCGCTGCCGCCTGTCGCCCGACTTCGCGGTCGAACGCCCGGTCGTGCTCACCACAACCGAGGTGCAGACGCTGGGGAACGGCGACACGATGGAGGTCGCGGCCCGCGACGCGCTGGCAGATCTGTCGCGGCTGTTGGTCACGCGGGCCGGCGTCTCCGCGACCGAGGCGGCCATGCTGGCGAGCGTGGCCGCGGACCTGCGCATTTCGGAGATGGCGGGCTCGCCTTGTCACGTGCGCGCCGCGGTGTCGCGCGAGATTCTCGGCGTCTGACCGGTCCACCGCCGCGGCAACAGGGGATCGGCCCGGCGGTTCCGTCCGGGTGGTGTCCCGAACGGGCAAAAGGACAGCCGCGGCCCCACCGCTCGACCCGGCGGGGAATACGCGGGCGGGCTCGTTTCGATAGGGAATTCCATACAAGATGATCCCGAAACCTGCCACCGTTGACATATCCGCACCCGGGTCGACAAGATCGGTCCCCGAGCCTGTCGAACGGTCGAAGGGTGTCGAAACGGGGAGAGGATCATCACGTATGAAATTCCCCGATAAAGCCTTGACCGAGCGGCGACGCGCCGGCGCGGCTCTTTACGGGAGCCAGGCAGGCTTAACGGACGACGCCAAGCGGCACTGACAGGACAGAACAGGGAGAAGGCCGGCGATGCCGGGATTGAACAAAAATACCCGTCTCCGATGGATCGACGATCTGCACATCCATCTCGCTTCTTTCAACAAGCTGAAATTTTCGGCAGGCAATCGTACTGCGTCGGTCGAACCGTCGGGCCTAGCCCTTTTGGGGATATTCCAGGAACCGGCCACGATTGTCGAAGCCGCGGAGGTGTTGAATCGGCGCGGGGCCGGCAGGCGGGCGTGGATCGACGCCACGGCCGCCATCATGACGCTGCGCCGCGCCGGACTGCTCGTCGATGCGGACGGGGGCGGGGGATCCTGGAGCGGGTCCGGCGTATGGAATGGAGGGCCCATACACATCGCCATGCTCAACGACCGGCAGCGCGTCACGAGCTTGCTCGCCGCGATCCGGCAGGTCGTCAGGCCGGGCGACGTGGTAGTGGATATCGGCACCGGTACCGGCGTGCTGGCGATTGCCGCGGCGCAAGTCGGCGCGGCCCGCGTGTATGCCGTGGAAGCGACCGACATCGGCAAGCTGGTCGAGGCGAATTTTCGAGCGAACGGTTTCGAGGATCGGATCACGCTCGTTACCGGATGGTCGATGAACGTGGAGTTGCCGGAGCGCGCCGACGTCCTGGTGAGCGAGATCATCGGGGACCATCCCTTTAACGAACGAGTCATAGAGATCACCGACGACGCGAGAACACGTCTGCTGAAGCCGAACGCGCGCATGGTCCCGCACCGCGTCAATGTCTTCGCGCTCCCGGTCGCCGTCCCGGACTCGATAATCCGCCGCTACCTGTTCACCCCGGAACGCCTCGAAACGTGGCGCTCCGGGTACGGCCTGGACTTCGGCGCACTGGCGGGGAGTACGCCTTCGTCCTTTTCGTTTTCCGTCAGGCCGTGGAAGCTCCGCGGCTGCGCCCTCGCCGATCCCGTCCTCGTTGCCGCCGCCGATCTGCGGACCGATGAAGAGCAGCGCCATCACCGCGGACCGCCCCTTCGCGGCCACTGCCTCCGGACGGCTCAACGGCGTGATGATCTATTTCGATCTGGATCTGGCCCCGGGCGTCCGGCTCTCCACGCATCCGGACCGGGTGGACGAGACTTGTCACTGGGCACCTCACGTATGGGTGCTCCCCGACCCGCTCATGCTGAAGTCGGGGGGCCGTTATCGTCTGACTTACCACCACGGGATTGTGGACCAGCCCAACGGCGTCCGTGTTGCGCCTGCCGCACCCGCTGACGACCTGGAATGCACCGCCGCGGCCCCACCGCTCAACTCGGCGGGGTGAATGCGGGCGCGATGACCGCGGCCGCGTTCGTCGTGATCGACAGGCGCAATCCCAACACCGGCTGATAGTCGGGATCGTTCACGAAGTCCTGCGCGGCCTGGACGGACGGAAATTTCACCACCACCACGCCCGCGGCCGGCTCACCCTGGACCGGCGTAGCCGCAACGTCGGCCACCACCACTTCCCCTTTGTGTTTCGCCAGAAACGGCAGCACGCCGGGGACGTACTCCTTTTGGTATTTCTCCATGTCGGTGATCGTCTGGGTCAGCACGAAATAGGCGGCCATACGCTTCCTCCTCTTGCCGACGGCGCGATGCCGTCGGGTTGTTTCCCCGCCCGACTCGGCAGGGGATACGCGGGCGAGATCGTTTCGATGGGGGACTTCATACAAGATGATCCCGGAACCTGCCACGGTTGACGTATCCGCCCCCGTTCGACCGTTCGAGGAGTGCGGCCCGGGAACGCGGGCTTCCAGCCCGCCTCCGAAACGGGCGCCGGACCGTCGCCCCCGTCATGCCCCATCCTTGCCCCGCGGCGGGTAGTCCAGCAGCGTGAAGTCGCGGCGATAGAAGCGCGTCACCAAGCGGCGCAGCTCGTCGTCGTAGTACGTGTCGGCGGGCCGGTGCGCGGTGGCGTTGACGCGGGGGAGCCGGGGTTCGGGGATGCCGATGCGCCGGCAGATCTCTGCGAACGCTCCCGGCAGGTCTTCGTACCGGCCGACGAAATCGACCCCGACCCGCCCGGCCTCGTCCATCAGCAGATCCGTCTGCGGCCGAAGCAGCGTCAGCCGGCGAAAGACGGTCGTGTCCACGCCCCCGTGCAATGCGGCGAGCATCCGCTTCATCGCCGCGGTCTCGTTGCCGGCGTACTCCGGGTCGTGCCGGTTCAGCATGGTGCAGGCGGAGACGTAGCGGTCGTAGGGGTTGCGCACGATCGCGAACGTGAAGGACGATCGCCAGACCGCCGCCGGCAGGTGCCGCCGCACCTGTCTCAGCGTCACGTGGCCGTGCGACATGCGCGCGATGGCCGGCAGCGGACTGCGGACGCTGCGCAGCAATCCTTCCTGTTCCCAATCTCCGGGGGCGAGCAAGGGCCGCAGCGCAGCACGGATGGCGTGGCTGGCGGTGCGCGGCACGGATGGCGTGGCTGGCGGTGCGCGGCACGGCGAGGAAGATGAAGCGGTGACGAAGCGAGACGATCATCCGGTTCCCCTCCACAGCCGACCATAGCCCGAGATTCGAATCGAGGCACTACGGCCTTCCGCGGCGTCTTGCAAATGTGCGCGGTGTGCTCTAGGAGTTCTTCTGAAAGCGGCAACGAAGCAACATCCCTGTAGGAGGGCAACAATGAAACCTGCTCCCCCCCCCCCCCCGCGGAATCCGTAGCCTCCGCTGACGGACCGAAGGCGTCGCGGAAACGCCCGTGGTCGAAACCGACCATCCGGCTGCACGATGGCGTGACGGACGTGGAAAGTGGGGCTAATACTTACCCGCAGCATGACGGTACTAACCCAACGTCGAACTACAATCCGCCCTCTATGTGACGGCGCAGACGACCGCCCGCCGCACCGAGCCGATGCGCCCGACCGTCTCCTCCGCAGGTCGTATGCCTCCGGAAAACTCGCTTCTCGTAGGCGAATACGTCGCCTTCGGGTTGCGCTGGCGCTCGTCCGTCGCCCTGCCGTTCGCCGCCGCGCCCGGCGCCGCTGAAGAGCCCGACGTGACGGTGCGCCTGGGCGCAACGCCGGCGCGTCTTCCCGGCGCGGCCGGGCACGTTCCTCATGTTTGGGATGCCTTGCCGGGCGCCGCGCTGCTCCGCGTGGCCGACGTCGCCCGGTACCTGGTCACGCCCCGGGAGATCGTGATCGAACCGTGTGGCGGCAGCGACGAGGACGTCGCGGCCTTCCTTGCCAGGTCGGTGGTGGCGGCGCTGTTGCAAATGCGCGGCGTGGTCACGCTGCACGCCGCGGCGGTCGAGATGGGCGCGGGAGCGGTTCTGCTGCTCGGCAGCAGTGGCGTCGGCAAATCGACGCTGGCCGCGGCGCTGGTCGCGCGCGGGCATGCCCTGCTGGCCGACGACGTGGCGGGACTGGTGCCGGCCGCGGGCGGTGTCCGGGTGCTGCCGGCATTTCCGCGCCTGCGGCTGTGGGCGGACGCGCTGCCGGCGGCGGACCGGCGGCAGCGCGTGCGGCGGAACCTGGAGAAGTACTGGGTGCCGGCGGCGCGGTTCGGCGCGGCCCCGCGGCCCGTGTGCGCCGCCTTCGTGCTGGAGTCCCACAACCGGCCGGACTTCGACGTCGAGCCGGTCCCGGCCAGCCGCGCCTTCTGGACCGTGTGGGGGCACACGTACCGCAAGCGGTTGCTGGACGCCCTGGGCCAGCGCCCGACGCACTACCGCACCGGAATGGTACTGGCGCGGCGCGTCCCCTTCGTCCGCGTGCGGCGGCCGGACCATCCGTTCCGGCTGGCGGAATTGGCGGACCGGATCGAGGCGCACGTCCGCGGCGTTCTCCTGCCAGGGACAAGCCCATCGCGCTCTCCCGCCGAGGGCTCTGCGGCGGTCGCCGGTTCCGGCACCTTCGCGGACGGTGCGCAAGCCTGGCCGCGTCGCAGGCCCGCACCGTCCGCCCATACCAGCCGGAAGGTCCCGGAGCATCGGGCACCGTCCCGGCCGGGGATCGTCTGGATCGCCGCCTATCCCAAGTCCGGCAGCACCTGGACGCGGGCGGTGCTCACCAACTACCTGCAGGACGGTGACGAGCCGGCCTCCATCAACGGCCTGGTCGGCCAGTGGGATACGAGCGTCCGCGACAAGTTCGACGAACTGATCGGGCTCGATTCGTCGGACCTGCGGCCGGACGAACTGGTGCGCTACCTGCCGCGCTTCCGCGAGTTGCTGGCCCGGGCGGTGTCCGCGCCCCGGCCGGAAGACGGCGACAGGGACGAGATCCGCCGGCACGCGCCGCACTTCGCCAAGACGCATGAAGCGTATCGGGGCCCGGACGGCGGCGCCCGGTTCTCGCGCATCGGCACCGCGGGCGTGGTCTATCTGGTCCGCAATCCGCTCGACGTGGCGGTGTCCTACGCGCACCACCTGCAGTGCGGGATCGATGAAGCCGTGCGGTGGATGAACGCGCCGACCGCCGGCGAAGCGTCGTCCGCACGGCGCATCTGGGAACTGCTGCCGAACCCACTGACGACCTGGAGCGGCCACGTGTCGAGCTGGCTGGACCAGACGGATCTGCGCACGCACGCCGCGCGCTACGAGGACCTGCTGGCGGACCCGCGCGCCGGGTTCGGCGCGATCGTCCGTTTCGCCGGTCTGGCGTGGGACGCGAAGCGGCTGGACCGGGCGGTCGAGCACGCCGCGTTTCCCCGCCTGCGCGCGCAGGAGGTCGCCGCGGGATACGACGAACGGCAGCAGACCGCGCCTTCCTTCTTCCGCGCCGGGGTGGCCGGGTCGTGGCGAACGGCGCTGACGCGGGCGCAGGTGCGGGCGGTGGTGGACGCGCACGGGCCGGTCATGGCCCGGCTGGGCTATCTGCGCGAAGCCGAGGCGTTTCTATGCGCGTGAGGACGACGGAAGGCACGGCGCGGCGGTTCGCGGCCCGGGGCGCCAGCCGCTCTTCCGTGACCTGGATGGGTTGACGGCGATGCCGACCGCGATCTGCGGAATCCTCGGCGGCGGCCCGGACGCCGCGCAGACGGTGGACGCCATGCTGGGCGCGCTGGCCGACTCCGGACCGGCACGCACGGCGCGGACGGCCGGCGCCGTGCGGTTCGGCTGCCGGCACGTGCCGGCCGGCAGCTCCGACGCTGCGGCGCTCGTCGTCGACCGCGACGCGGACTTGGTGCTGGTGGCGGACGCCCGCATCGACGACCGCGGGGCGCTGTGCGATACCCTCGGCATTCCGCACCCGCAGCGCGCCGGCCTCGCCGATGCCGATCTGGTGCTGCGGGCATTCGTGCGCTGGCGCGCGGCGTGTCCAGCGCATCTCGTCGGCGACTACGCTTTCGCGGTTTGGGACGGGCGCCGCGGCACGCTGTTCTGCGCCCGCGACCACGTCGGCGCGCGGCCCTTCTACTATTCACTGGAAGACGAAGCGCTGGAAGACGAGCGGTTCGTCTTCGCCAGCACAGTGGAGGCGGTGCTCGCCGCGCCGGGCGTCTCCGCGGCGCTGGACGAGGAGGTGGTCGCCGCCTCGCTGTCCAGCGTGTGGCCGGACACCGCCACGCGCACGTTCTACCGGGCGGTGCGCAAGCTGCCGGCCGGCCACACGCTCGTCGTCGAGCCGGAGGCCGGCCCGAACGCCGGCAGGGCCGGGCGCCTGCGGGTGCGTCTGAAGCGGTATTGGCGTCCGGAAGAAATCCCGGCGGCGCGGCCTGCCGCGGACGACGCCTATGCGGAGGAGTTCCTCGACCTGTACGGGAAGGCGGTGCGCGACCGGCTGCACGGCGGGCCCGTGGGCGTGCATGTGAGCGGCGGCTTGGATTCGTCGAGCGTCGCGGTGCTCGCCGCCCGGGCGCTGCGGCGTCAGGGGCGTCCGGCGCCGCCCGCCTTCAGTTGGCTGCCGGCGCTCGACGGCGCCCCGCCCGAGCCGGCGCACGCCCGGGAATATGCCCTGGTGGACGCGGTGTGTGCGCAGGAAGGGTTGCGGGTGTACCACGACGCTCCGGGCCCCGGGGAGGTCGTGGACGTGCTGCGGCGCGACGGAACGCTGCCCGGCGCGGGCGTGCAATTCAACGAGGAAGTCGTACTGCGCCGCGCCGCGGCGATGGGGGTGCGGGTGTTGCTGTCGGGCTGTGGCGGGGACGAGTGCGTGTCGTTCAACGGCCGCGGGCACTGGCAGCACTTGCTGCTGAGCGGACGCTGGCGCGCGCTGGCCGCGGACTGTCGCGCCGAGGATGGCGCGTGGCGCCTGCTCGTGCCGGTCGTGCTGTCGCTGCTCCACCCCGCCCTTCCGGCGACGCTCAACCGCTGGCGCGGTGGCATGGGCGCGCGCCGGCGCTGGTTCATCGATCCGGCATTCGCCCGGCGGACGAAGCCGCTGGTCAAGCGCGCGGAGCGGCTGATTGGCCTGCGGCGCATGCAGGTGCGCTTTCTTCGGGACGGGCATCTGAGCGAGTTTCAGGAGCAGTGGCGGGCGCGGGGCGTCCGGCGGGGGATCGAGTACCGCTTCCCCCTGCTGGACCGGCGGCTGCTGGAGTTCGCCCTGAGCCTTCCGCCGGATCAGTTCCGCCGCCCGGGATACAACCGCTGGCTGATGCGCCACGGCCTGCGCCGCGTGCTGCCGCCGGCGGTCTGCTGGAACCGCCGCAAGGACGATCCGGCGCGGGTCGAACCGGTGATCGACGCGATCGCCGCAGCGTTGCCGGCCGTGCGGCGGCGGCTCGCCGGCCACACGCCGTCACGCGCGGCCTACGTAGATATGCCGGGCGTGCTGGAGTGCCTGGATGCGGACCGGTTCCGCGCGGCGCCGCGCTTCGCCCCGCTCCGCGCGGCGCTGCAATTCCTGGATTTCTGAAAGACGCTGCTTCCGCGCCCGGAACCCGCGTGCGAGGCCATGCACACCGACGCATTGCACCCCGTCGAAAAACCGGACACCGTGCGCCGGCTCGGTCCGGTGGACGCCGGCCACTTCCGGGCGCTGCGGGCGCAGGTCGCCCGGCTTTCCGACACGGTGTGGAACCGGGAGGATGGCGTCAAGGAGAACGCCTTCTTCTGCTTCGCCCACACCCGGCACGTCGTCTTCCGGTTCGTCCCCCTGGACGCGACGCACCCCCGCTACTACGTCAATCCCGGCTGGGACCTCTGGCGTCGCTGGCTGCTCCCGATCATGGCGCAGGCCGCTGCGCCCTACGGCTACGCCGCACCCGTCTATCCCAAGGCCATGCTCGCGCGGCTCGCTGCGGGACGCGACATCGCCCTGCACACGGACGGCGACGGCTTGAATCCCTTCACGCACAAGATCCACGTGCCGCTGGAAACCAACCCCCAAGCGACGCTGACGGTCGCCGACGCCGCCTTCCATCTAGAGGCCGGCTACGCCTGGGAGGTGAACAACCTCGCCGCGCACGGCGCCTGCAACGGCGGCGAACAGGACCGCATTCACTTCATCTTCGAAGTGCTCGACGGCGCGGACGTGGAATGGAGATGGAGCCGGAGATGACCGAGCCCGCGGCCGTCCCTCATGCACGTCGAGGCGCGGTCGTGCCACCGGCACGGTTCGTTCACCGGAACGGCCCGATGGAGCGTACGTTTCCTTTGAGGATGTCTTTGCGGTTCCCGGTGCGCGTCGGCCCGCCTCACGTGCCGGACGGCGCGTGTTTGGGCGCCTGTCCGAAGAACCCGGTGCCCGCGTCCAGATACGCCTGCTCCTCCGGGGTTGAGACCCGGCCGAGCAGCGCGTTCCGATGCGGAAAGCGGCCGAAGCGCTCGATGAGATACACGTGCTTGCGGGCATATCCCTGAAACTGCTCGACCACGGCCTTCCACTCCGCGGGCGCCGCGGCCAGCAGCGCCTCACCCCGCCGCAGCGCCTCGTGTTGCAGGCCGAGATCCTCGGCGTGCTGGAACGGCAGGAGGCAGAATACCGCCTCGATCACATGGAGTGACTCGTGCCGCCCCGCGTCCCAACCCCGCCGGGCCACGCCCTGCGCGAGCGCATCGCAGGCGAAGGCCGCCGCGGTGCCGCGAGAGACGTTGCGCGGAAACTGGTCCAACGTCACGATCAGCGCCAGCCAGGAGCGCGGCTGCGCCTCCCAGTCCGCAAGCCCGCCGGCGCGCGCCTGCTCCACGACGCCGGAGAACCGAGCGCGGATCGTCGCGTCGGTCTCCGGCGTGCCTTCGTACCAGAACGGGTTGCGAGCCGCGGCCTTGTCGGGACCGGTCGCGGCGTCGGCGAACCAGAACTCGAGGATGGCTTCGGGGTCCATCGGACATCGGCCGGACGCGGAGGACGCACGGCGGTTACTTCGCCGCGGCGCGCGTGCCGATCACCCCGCGGCCGCGCAACCGGTCCAGTTCCGCGGCGTCGAACCCCCAGTCGCGCAGCGCCTCGTCGGTATGCTCACCCGGACTGGCGGGCGGACGCTGAATCGCGCTCGGCGTGCGGCTGAAACGCGGGGCCGGGGCCGGTTGCGGCACGCCTTCGACCTCGACGAACGTCCCTCGCGCTTGGTTGTGCGGATGTTCCGCCGCATCCTGCATGTTCAACACCGGCGCGTAGCAGATGTCGCTACCTTCCAGCAGGGCGTCCCATTCGGCGCGCGTCTTGGTCCTGAAGATCGCCGCCAACTTTTCGGTCAGCGCGGGCCACGCGGCGCGGTCGTTCTGCCGGGGGAGCTCTTCGCGCTCCAACCCGGTCAGGCGCAGCAGTTCGGCGTAGAACTTCGGCTCGATCGACCCGACCGACACGTATTGGCCGTCGCTGGTCTCGTACACGTTGTAGTAGTGCGCGCCCGTGTCCAGGATATTCTCCCCGCGATTGTCGGTCCACTTGCCGGCCGCGCGCAGCCCATAGATGGCGGTCATCAGGGACGCGGCGCCGTCGATCATCGCCACGTCGATGACCTGCCCTTTGCCCGACTTCTGCGCTTCCAGCAACGCCCCGACCACGCCCAACGCGAGAAACACGCCCCCGCCGCCGAAGTCGCCGACCAGATTGAGCGGCGGCACCGGCGCTTCGCCCTTGCGTCCGATGGAATGCAGCGCCCCGACGAGCGCGATGTAGTTGATGTCGTGGCCGACCGCGTTGGCCAGCGGCCCCTCCTGACCCCAGCCGGTCATCCGCCCGAACACGAGGCGCGGATTGCGGGCCAGACACACGTCCGGGCCGACGCCCAGCCGCTCCATCACTCCGGGCCGGAACCCTTCGATGAGCGCATCGGCCTGCCCGATCAGGGTGAGCGCGGCTTCCGTCCCCGCGGACTGCTTGAGATCGATCGCGACGGACCGCCGCCCGCGGCCCAGCAGGTTGAACTTCGCGTCGGTCGCTACGCCCAGATCCACGTCCTCCGTCCGGTCAATGCGTAGCACTTCCGCGCCCATGTCCGACAGGAGCATCGCGCACATCGGCGCCGGCCCGATCCCCGCGAACTCCACGACTTTATACCCCGACAAGACTCCCATGTTCGTCGCCCTCCTGATTTAGAACGTTGCCACCACAGAAAACATAGAGGCTTCTACGCGAAACCGTCCAGAAAAGATAGGAATTGTTTGGGACTCCCTCATTCAGTTAGCCTTTGCGATCATATGCAATTTCGATGCGGAGGCTGATTCTCTGGGCTCCACACTCCATTTTCAGTTGCGCAGGGAGGCACCCGGAAACGGTCGGACGCAGCGCGTGCGACTCTTCTATCCACGGAGGCTGAGGAACCTCCCGACCCTCAGCGGATTG
Organism: uncultured Binatia bacterium (SeqCode); assembly: GCA_965242795.1. Taxonomy (GTDB): domain Bacteria; phylum Desulfobacterota; class Binatia; order Bin18; family Bin18; genus Bin18. The sequence continues at coordinate 3,380,720 of OZ251505.1, read as the reverse complement.
CTCTCATTCAGCCGGTGCGCATGGACCGGCGGCCCGGCCTCGCGGAGCGACAGGAAGCAGTCCGAGCGCCGCGACGAGTTCAGGAAGGATTTTCTCCTGGTCGAAATCCGTCGCTGAGGCTCGCGCCCCCGCGCTCAGTCGGTGACGAAACTCGTGGTCGGTGGCAAGCCGACGCATCGCTGTGGCGAAGGCTTTCGAATTACCGGTCTCGACGATGAACCCGTTGACTTCATGGGCGACGATTTCCATCGGCCCAGGCAAGGCGCTCGCGATGACGGGTAAACCGGCCATGAACGCTTCAATGATCGCACCGGGATGCCCTTCGAATGGGTAGCGGCTCGGGAAGGCCAGGACGTCGTGTTGCTTCAAACTCGTGCGCAATTGTTCCTCGGACAATAAGCCGTGGACCATGATACTCGGCGTCTGTATGACGCGTTCGGTCAGACTTGGTGGAAGCGGGCCGTAGAGGTGTAATTCGATGCGCTTGCCTGATCCCAAAGCGACACACGAAGAATCGAAAGCGTCGAGCAAGACGTCCAGACCTTTTGTAGGCTTTTTTTCTCCTGCCTGCCCGTCAGCGCTCGACACGAAAGCGAAACTTATCGTTCTCTCTTCACCATGCCGAGTCGAGAGCATGTCCGGTAATCGTGGACGAAAGTTCTTGATGACGAGAGTCCTCATCCATAACCGGGGGGGGAGATCATTTCGGGCTATCTTCGTCTGCACGATGAAAGTGTCGAAGGCCCGGATCATGGCGAGACACATCTTCCGCGCCGGCAACGGTAAACGAGTCGTCCCGAATATTCCTCGTCCGCCCGTCGGCATTGCAATGCAGCGCTTGCGAAACAGCTTGGAAGTGAACGCGAAGGCCAATCCGTAAGAGAAGCAGAAGTCGCTCGTGCCATAGATGACGACGAGGTCGACACGGGGGACCCACATGACTGCGTGCAACAAACGCATGCAAGTGCGGAGATGACTCAGGGGACCAAACGTTCCATTCGCGTTGTACAAAGGAGAGAAGACGGGCAGGTCAAAGCAGGTGACAACAAGATTGGGGAAACGGCTCAAGTATCCGAACAGGAATTCGAATCTGACGCGGCTCCCGCTCCCCTTGTAGGGTGGGGGACCGATCAACAAGAGATGCCGTTTCTTTGCCATAGGACACCGTTCTTACCGGATTCCGGCGATTCGTACCGTTTCAGCGCACATGGAGCCTTCCCTCATCCTTTCATCGATTGTGCTCCAACCACGCCTGGAACATCAGGACGCTCCAGAGAGGCCCGGCCTGTTGCTCCCGCCCACTCAGATGCGTATGCCATTTTTGCCGGATCGGTTGCGAGTCGAAAAACCCCTCTCCCTGTAAGCGCCGCTCGTCGAGCAGGGCTTCGGCCCAATCCCTGAGCGGCCCTCGGAGCCACGCGGCAAGCGGCATCTCGAATCCCGTCTTCGGCCGCTCGACGAGTTTCTTCGGGACGTATTTGTAGAGTATCTGCCGCAACCCCCATTTTTGCCGGCCGTTCCGAATTTTCACCGACAGCGGGAGCCGCCAAGCAAATTCCACGACGCGATGGTCGAGGAACGGTGTGCGCGTCTCCAGGCTGACGCCCATCGCCGCCCGGTCGACCTTGACCAGAATATCCTCGGGAAGATAGCTCAGGGCGTCGACCGCCATCAATCGACTCGCGAAATCGGGCGCATCCGGCCAGCTTGCCGGGTCGGCGAGAACCGTCGAGGGTTCGGATGATCCGCGCACGACGGTCTCCGGATTCAACCAGTGTGAAATTTGGCGACAATAGAGTTGCTCCGGCGATTGACACTCCATCAACGACGCCAGCTTCCGTGCCTTGACTTTCGCCTGTGCCCATCTCTGACCCAGCCGCGTCTGGTGAAGGGAACCTTCCGGCAACCAATGACCCGAACCGTGAGGCAAGAGCACCCCAATCGCGTACGCCGCAAGTCGGCAAAACTGGGTCGGTGTATGTGAGATCGCCTGCCAAAGCCGCGGGGTTCGGGAATAGTGTCGATAGCCGCCGAATATCTCGTCGCCACCGTCTCCGGATAGAGCGACGGTGACGTCTTGGCGTGCCATCTTGGCGACGAGGAAAGTCGGAATCTGCGAGTGATCGGCAAAAGGCTCGTCGAATAGCGCGGGAAGACGGGGGATGACCTCCAGCGCGTCCTTTGCCGACACGTACAAGTCGGTATGGTCGGTTCCAAGATGCTTGGCCACCGCAGCGGCATACTCTGCCTCGTTATAGTCCGGGTCACCGAACCCGATCGTGAAGGTTCGCACCGGACGCTCCGACTGCGCCTGCATGAGCGCGACGATGGTCGAGGAATCGATTCCGCCGGAGAGAAAAGCCCCGAGCGGAACGTCCGCGACCATCTGCTGCCCAACTGCCTGGAACAATACGTCATGGAGAGCGGCTACCGCCTCATTAGCGTTCCCCTCGAACAGGTGCGTACAGCCGTCCGCGACGACCTTGTGGAGCGACCAGTAATGTTGCGGTTCGGGTATCTCGCCGGCAAATTTCCGTGCCCCGCATAGAGCGACCCAGATATACGTACCTGCGGGCAGCTTTCGCACTCCGCGATAAATCGACCGGGGGGAGGGAATATAATTGTGCCGAAGGAGCAAGGTGAGCATATCCCGGTCAATGTCTCCTCCGAATGCTGGATGCGTCGCCAACGCCTTCAGTTCGGACCCGAACAGAAAGACTCCGTTCTGCATGCCGTAATAGAGCGGCTTTTCACCCATCCGGTCACGCGCGAGATAGAGCGTTCTGGTCTCTTGGTTCCAGAGTGCGAAGGCGAACATGCCGACGGCTGCCTGCAGCGTCTTCTCCAGGCCCCAGCATTCGATAGCGACCAGAAGCGTTTCGGTATCGGAACGCCCCCTCCACGAGCAGGCGGTTGGAAACCGGATTTCGAGTTGCCGTCTGATGTCCGTATGATTGTAGATCTCACCGTTGAAGACGATGACGTGGCGCCCGGAGACGGACTCCATCGGCTGCCGACCTGCAGGCGAGGGGTCGATGACGGCCAAGCGACGGTGGGCCAATGCGACGCCGGCCCCGCGGTCGAGCCAGACGCCGGCATTATCCGGACCGCGATGGGTTACGGCGTCCGCCATGGCGCGGGCGATCGAGCACGCTTCTTCCGAAGCGGCATATCTTCCGTCGAGAAAACCGGCGATGCCGCACATTTGGGATCTTCGGTGGACTTTTCGAGAGTCAGACCCACCGCTCTCCTTTATTGACCCGCGTTCATGGGTACCGGCAACCGTCCCAACCCGTTGCGCACGTAACGCCCGGGTGTTCCCATGACGTCGAAAGGTACGTGCGCCAGCGCCCAGGGAACGGACCAGAGACGAGCCCAGGAGGGGGCACAATACGTCGTGGCAACGATCCCTATAGCCCAGAGCAGAATCTCGAAAGAAATTGCCGCACCGGCAGATAGCTCCCATGCCTGGAATTGGCCCGTCGCCAGCCACAGCACAAGAGCAGTCCAACCGCTTGACCAGAGGGCAGGCAAGCAGCAACGTAGGAGACGGCGCGGGTCCAATCCGAGGATAGACACCGCGGCCTGGGTCATGAGCAGACACGCAAGGATCTGCGTGCCGACGAGAGCGACAGCCACACCCGTCAAGCCCCAGTGACTGCCGAGCCAAGCACCGAAAAGAACGAAAAAAGCATGGGCAGCCTGCCTCCATGTCTCCTTGGAGACGGCACCCGACGCGCGAATGGCGGCAACGTTCAGGATGCCGATCGTTTGGAAGGGAATCCCGATCGCAAGAATCCGAAGAACGGGAGCCGCCTCGTTCCACTGTCCTCCCAGGACCACGGCGACGATCCCAGGGGCGCACAACAGAACCAGAGCGCTCACCGGCAAGACCGCCAGCGCCAACATCTCGACACCGTGGAGATGGACGGTGCGTGCGAGATCCACCCGCTGCTGACGTTGCGCCATGGCGGGGAATACCACTTCGAACAGATTCCCGCCGAGGTATTGAAACGGTAACGAGGCTATGCGGTCGGCCCGCGTGTAGTACCCCAGCGCTGTGGCCCCCAGCAAGCGTCCGACGACGAAGTACCCGCCCGTACGCACGATGAAGTCGAACACCTGTGTGAGCGAGTACCCGGCGCCGTGGGAGATGAAGTCGGTCACTTCGCGAGCCGCCAAGCGGAAACGTAGAGGTGGGGGAGAATAGAGAGAGGTCGTCACCGTGCGAATCAACACCCGCGTGATCTCGCCCCAGACGAGTGACCACACACCGAAACCTTGGAAAGCCAGAACCGTTGCCGTGAGCCCGTAGCCGGTTGCATACGAAAGGAGGTCGGCCACCATCAACTGCTTGAATCGGAGATTCCGACGCAGCAGATGCTCCGGCACCACCCCCACACCGCCAATGACGAACGTCACGGAGAAAATTCGCAGAAGCGACGCTACAGTTGGTTCGTCGAAGAGGTGGCCGAAACGTGGGGCAACCAGCCAAATCGTTCCTGCCACGGTGCAACCGAGCACCGTGGAGAGCGTGAAACCGATTTCAAGGTGCCGATCGGTCAGTTCGCGGCGTTGGATCAACGCGTGCCCGATACCGGTCTGGCCGAATTTCGTAGCCAATTCGATCAGAATCCAGGCGATGCCGGCCAGACCGAAATCGTTCGGCGTGAGCAACCGAGAGAGGATCGCCAGGACGAGGAACGTGAGTAGGGCTTTGATGAGGACCGTGAGGGAGGACCATCCGAACCCGCCCAACGCTCGGACACCCAGGCTCGTGGCGCGAGGTCGGCCTCCACTCGCTTCAAGCTGTGTGGCTTCGGGGATGAGAGAGGACATGAAAGGTGAGATTATCCTGTCGCGGAAGGTCCTCTGCCATGAGCACTGTGCTGGTCGTGTCTTGACTGCCGCCCGCGTGATTCCCGTGTTGCATACGCTACTAACGCGCAAATCAGTCCCAAGATAAAGATCTGCCAGGGGAAATACATTACGCCGTCGGCTCCCAGGAACGCCACAATGAAGATGGAGGTCAGGACGGCAACGGCGTTTGTGGCAATAGACCGCGGCAGCATCAGCGCCTTCCACAGTAACGAGCCGATCAAAAAGACAATCAACAGGAAGGGAATGATACCGGCTTCTCCCCAAAGTATCAAAAATGAATTGTGGGCTCCACACGTGATATTCATTCGACATTTGGGACCGTCTTCAAGGTGGTGGATCTGCCAGAGACCGTGACCAAAAAGTGGAGATTCCATGACCTTCGACCAACCCAAGGACCAAAGTGTGCGGCGGTTATTGATTGAACCTCTTGCACTTGCACCTTCGAGAGCTTCGAAGTCCCCGCCGAAGGTTCGAATCCACACCAACCGAGAGAACGCGTCGGCCTCCTCCTTGAGAAAGAAGAATTCCGCGGTGAGGATGAAGAGGACGCAGGCGCCTCCTACAAGGGCGATCGTAAATACCTTGATAACCGTCCCCTGCCTAGAACGAAGACTTGATACTGAAGAGATGCCGAACAAAAGAAGGAGCCCTCCCAGCGTGAGGATCGCCATCCTCGAGAACGTCACGATCGTTGCCATACTGCCAAGGATCAAGGCCAAAGTGGCGAACTTTCGATATCGGTTGCCATCCAAGAAGACCAATGCCAGACCGACCGCATAACAGGCCATCCCCCCTGCTAAATTAGGATTCGCATAGGTCCCGATGAACCGAACATTGGAAATGGTCCGGACATCAGACAAATGCGACGGCATCGTATAGACATATTTGAACAAAAAGGGGGTCATTAATATAAAGACGCATGTCACGGTCAGGATAATAAGAATCTTTTTCAGCATGTATTCGACTCCGAGTCGGCGCAACTCCACGGATGCCCCGAGTATCGTTGCTACGCCGATGAAGGCAGCTAGGCCGACGCGAAATGGGAGCGTAATATCCTCTAAGTACCCCTCGGGATTGGAGATGAGGGCACCGCTCAGACCGATGAAGAGATATGAAGTCAGAGTGGCGACGAGCAGAAAACCCGGGCTCCCCAAGTTCCGTCGTAACGGGGTACGAACTGTCAGACACAGGAGCGCGCAGCAAAAGACGATACCCAAGGTGATCGGCCAGCCTGTACCCACCGTCATATTGGAAAAATGGTTGAAATTGATAAGACTTCCCACACCCAACGTCCAGAATCCGAACCGTACCAAACGAGAAGTTGAAGCCCGCCGGGCGGGCGAGCCAGCCAGCGTATTTGCCGACGTTGGATTCTGCATCGGCTCTCGTAGCCTTCACCCGCCATCTTTGTTCTGTTTAGGCCGTGTCGCTCTCCATCGTTCGAGAAAAGGGGGTATCCCTCGAAAATTCAATGAGAATACAAGGGGCAGCATTGCGAGCAGTCCAGCGATCCCGCCTAGGCTGGCGGTCAACAGCACGGATGGGTAAATGGAACGTGTTGGTACCAAAGCATGTGATGCGAGGCGCACTTCTGACGTAAAGGCCGCCATCGCTAATTTCAGTTCGACAGCCTCGCTCTGAAGGCTTCTCAGTGCCGCTTGCTGCACATCCCGGTTCTGAGTGAGACTATTCTGCCTGGACTTCTCCGTTTCGATCTGTCCCTTCATCCTCTGAACCTGTTTTTCCATATCTCCGATTATCGTATTCAGCACAAAGCCGTCTCCTCCGTCGTTCAGGATGATTGCTGCACTCCGGGCGTCGATGTCATAAAAATCATCGTCTCTAGAAAGCGATCCGGGATCACCATCGCCTTCCATAGAAAGGTTGAGACCGTCATTCGAGGATAAATTGTCCGTTTGCGATTCAATAGATTTATCGATCTGTTCGAGCCGATTTTGTATCGTAGAAATGAGCTTTTCCACGTCGGCGGAGAGGTCGGTCTGGAGGGCCGCAACTCGGGTGAGATCGTCGATGCTGAAATCCAGGGACTCTGGAAGTCTGGCCGACGAGGCGTACGCCTCGGTCTTGAGCAGCAAGAGGGGAATGAAGTTCGATGAGGTACTTTCTTCTTCTTTCTCAATCTGGACACGGAGATCTACTGCATTCATCAACACCTGTTCTAGTTTTCGCTGTAGGGCGTAAGTCTCCGCCAGCCTATTGTACTGCGTCTCGACCAACAGATTGACCGCCTGGGATTGACGTTGCAGATTTTGTTCCTTGGCCAGGAGAACATTTTTGAATCTCTCCTGCTTCAGGGCGTATAGAGAGGAAAGAGCCTCTTGTACTGTTCTGAGGGAGCTCTCCAAATTTTCGGCTTTACTGCTGACGAGGAACTTTTCCAATCTTTCCTGGGCCACGTTGTATGCTTTCTGCGTCTGTTTCTCTTCAGCGAGAATCGTGGCGAGCTGGTTCTCCGGCGCACCTTTGTACAGACGATTGATTTGGGCCACGAATACCTCTGCCCAAGCGCTAGCAAGGGCCGCGGCCTTCTCTGGTGAATCGTCCCTGGCCGTAATGCGGATTAGATCGCTGGTGTTCCGCAGTGAAAGAGGCCCCACTGTGGCCAGTTTGGCGTCGACTCTTTCGAGGAGCGTAGCCGCAGAGATATCTTTTTCATACAGTTTTCCGCGCAGTCGGTCGGTCGTGGCCTGGGCCACGGATCCACTCCTGACGAGCGCCACGAACGCAGCGCGCCTAGCATTCTTATCCCGCATCGGCCTCCGCCGACCTCTTTGGGCATCCTCCGTGGCCCCTGTTGTGAATGTTGTGTCAATTGCGATGCTGCTCACCACAGGGAGGAGCGCCACGTCGGCCCATGTCTCATATTGCGGAAGGAGAATTCGTATAGTCTGCATTGATACCACACACCCGATTGCGACCAGAAGGGTGCCCAGGGCTATCTCCCGCCACCAGGCACCTAGGACGAGAACGTAACTCATCGGGGAAATGATACTTTCGGAATTTTGGTCGTGCGTGGTCCGCGGGGGGTGGTTGTTCATGTGCTAGATCCTACGGTGTTGCTGGAGGATACCGGATCTATTAATGCTTGATAGGAAGGGTGCCCCCAGAAAATATGTTGCCGCAGGTTGGTGAACTATGTTTTTCCATCCGGCACTGAAAGGCCTCCTTGGATCAATTGTCGAAATTTACGACGAAATCCCTCTCGCAGGTATCTGTCCTCCAGCTTAGTGTCGTCATTCCCTGCTCGGGGCGTACAGGGGGGGATTCATCCCGTATATCCCTACTTAGGGGGAGTATCTACCCCCGACCTGGCTAGCCCTACAGCTGGATATTTTCCGCCTCAACCCTGCATCTCGCTCTATGACTGCGGAAACGCATGGGGGCATCAGCAGACATGCGCTTGTGCCGGGCGCAGGTTTGTTGTAGTCTTGGTTTCTGTCTTTCCCACTAGTTTGAAGCTGTCCCTCCTTGCTGTACGGATCTTTCGCATTAGGCTAGGCAGCCTGCTCATGGAGAATCGTTCCTCTTATCCCTCGGTTTCTGTAATTCTTCCGGTGCACGGCGTAGCCGATGGACTGGGCGCAACGCTTACCGCAATCCTGGCGCAAGAGTACCCGGGGAGCGTTGAGACTATCGTCGCGGACGGCACCGCCAACTGCTACACAGTCCAATTAGTTCGGCGACGTTACCCTACAGTCCGTTTCGTTTCAAACCCGGATCTGACGACTTCCACAGGGATGAACCAGGCGGTTGCTGTGTCAACCGGCGATATAGTGGCGCGGTGCGATGTCCGATCAACGCTTCCACCTGGTTACATACAGGACTGCGTCGAAACGCTCAAGAGGACTGGGGCAGGCGCCGTTGGCGGGCTACAATACGCTGTCGGGGTGTCATTCCTCGAACGAGCAATCTCGGTCGGACAGCATATTCCTCTAGGAGTGGGGGATTCTCGCCATCGTCTCGGTGGTATTGAGGGACCGACGGACACGGTGTATCTGGGCGTTTATCGACGGCAAATGCTGGAAGCGGTTGGAGGATTCGATCCGGAATTTTTGCGGAACCAGGATTATGTCATCAACTGGCATCTGAGGCAAAAAGGAGAGGTGATATGGTTTGATCCCAAGATCAAAGTAGTCTACAGGCCACGCCAGAGCCTTCGGGCGTTAGCGCGACAGTATTTCGATTACGGCCGTTGGAAGTGCGTGGTGATATGGCGCTATCCGAAGTCGACACGCGCCAGGCACCTCGCCGCACCTCTGGCGACCCTCGGGCTGATAGCCTCCGCCGTGGGGATGTGGGGCGGCGCGACTCTTTTGGCGTCGGTGTTCCCGCTCACCTACCTCCTCACGCTGTTAGGTGAGGCCCTCCGGACAGGTATTCGCTATCGTGATCCCGCCACGGTCCTTCTCCCATTAGTACTGGCAGTCATGCACCTGTCCTGGGGAATCGGCTTTCTCTGCCCTTCTCAGGCGATTTGGAAAAAAAGAAGCTCCCCCACGCCCCATCCGTCCTCGGAAGAGAGTACGGCGCGTACCTTGGAGCCCCCGTCATCCCAGCATGAGGGAGAGGAACCCGCGGGTCCAATGATTGGACAGACGCCTGCCAGAGGGCAGCGGTCGGCTGTGGCGAACGGCGTGGCCAGCGTCGCCGAAGCCGGGCGAGAGGTTTCCGTCGTCATTCTGACTTGGAATTCGGTGGGTAAGATTGAGCCCTGCCTGGAGTCGTTGGGGCGGGGAACACAGGTCCCCGATGAGATTATCGTCGTGGACAACGGCTCGACGGATCAGACTCGGACGGTGCTTGCCGAGCAGTTTCCCTCCGTCCGGGTGATCGCGAATATGCACAACCGGGGCGTGGCACGGGCACGGAATCAAGGGCTGGCGGTTGCCCGGGGAGCGTACCTGCTCGTGCTGGACGACGATACGGTCGTCTGGCCGGACGCGCTCGCTCGGCTCGTTTCCGTCTTGGACACCAATCCGACCGTAGCGGTATGCGGGCCGCAACTGGTGAATAGCGCCTGCCAACCAGTGAGTCTGGACCGGTCGTTTCCGACACTCTTGCAGAAGGTCAAACGATGGGGAGAGACAAGCCCGCCGAATGAGTTCTCGTTTGGCAACGGCATGTCAGGTGGGCTGCAGGAGGTGAACTCCGTGATCGGCGCCTGTCAGCTCATTCGGCGCACGGCGTTGGACGAGGTCGGCCTGTACGACGAACACATTTTTTACGGCCCCGAGGACATCGATTTCTGTTTGCGTCTGCACCAAGCCGGCTGGCAGGTGGTCTGTAAACCGGCGGCCCGGGTGATCCATTCCGAGCAGCGCATCGCCCGCTCGGTGTGGTCGGCGATCGGCCGGAAACACGCGATCGGCTTGGCGTATTACTTCTGGAAGCATCGCTACGGGCTGTCGCGGAAGCAATTGTCCGCGCGTCTGCTCACTTCCTCGCCGGCGAGCGGTTCGCATTGACTCCGCCAGCTCATTCCAAACCGATCGCCCAGCCTGCGGCCTCGAACCGCGTCGCGTGGGGCCACCCCGCCCCCGGCTTCGTATGGCTCGTCGCCGCGGCCGACTTGGCAGTGGCGGGACTGGCCTACGCCGGGGCGTTCGTGACGCGCACGTACGTCGCGCTGCCCGGGACCGAGCATCTCATCCCGTCGGCCCGGATCCTGGAGGTGACGAACCCGGTCGTCTTGCTGACCGTGACGCAACTCGGCGTGCTGTATGCGTTCGGCTTGTACGATCTGCGCTGGGCGGCGCGCCGGTGGGGCGCGGCGAGTCGGGTCGCCGTCGCGCTCGGCGTGCAACTCCTGGTGCTCGGCGCATGGATCTTCTTTCGTGGCGATGCGATGTTCCCGCGCTCGGTGTTGGTGGTGTTCTGGCTGTTCAACACCCTCGGGGTGGCCGGGGTCCGGGCAGGGCTCTACCGGCGCCTGCAACGTGCCGACACGGTGCGGGTTCTGCTCGTCGGAACGGCAGCGGACGTTCCGGCCTTTACCGCCAATCTGGTGCACCTGCACCCCTCGGTCCGAGTAGAAATCGTAGGGTTGGTCGGCATCCAGACCGGGAACGCGACGGTCGACTCCGCGGTGCCGTGGCTGGGGTGCGTGGACGCCTTGCCCGACATCCTGCGGCGGGTCGAGGTGGACGAGACCATCATTCTCTCGTCCACGAGTTGGAAGGACGATCTGGTCGCCCGGTTGGCCCACATGCCAACGGAAACAGGCCGCGTACTCGTCGTACCGTCGGTGTACGACGTGCTGGTGGGGCGGGTGGCGTCCCTGCGGCTGCACGACGTCCCGCTGGTCGAGGTGTTGCGGCAGCCGACCGACGATCCAGCCTTTTTGGTAAAAGGTAGCGTCGACCGGCTCGTCGCGGGCGCGCTGCTGTTGCTCGGTCTGCCGCTCTTGGGGCTGGCCGCCGGGCTGGTGAAACTGTCGTCCCCGGGCCCTGTCCTGTACCGGCAGCAGCGCGTCGGGCGCCAGGAAGAAGAATTCACGCTGTACAAGTTCCGCACCATGATCGCCGATGCCGAAGCCGCGACCGGCCCGGTCCTCGCCGGCCCTGCGGACGAGCGGATTACCCGAGTGGGCCGGTTCTTGCGAGCCACGCGGCTGGACGAACTGCCGCAACTCGTCAACGTGCTCACCGGCACCATGAGTCTGGTCGGCCCGCGGCCGGAGCGGCCCGCGTTCGTGGCCGAGTACCGCCGCACCATTCCAGGCTATGTCGAGCGGTTTCAGGTCCGCCCCGGGCTGACGGGGCTGGCCCAGATCAACGGCGGCTACCACACCTCGCCGGAGATAAAGCTCAAATACGATCTGTCCTACATCTACAACTACTCGCTGTGGTTGGATCTGCGGGTGCTGGCCGAGACGGTCAAGGTCGTCCTGACCCGGCAGGGCGTGTAGGGGATGGGGTTGGCGCCACATCCCGATTGGGCGGACACGGCCCGCCGCGGTACGCTGGCGCTCTTCTTTGCGGCGTGGAGCCTGCCGATCGCGCTGCAACAGACCGCGCTGGGCTGCCTGTTGGCCTGTCTGGCCTCCGAAGTGTGGCGGACGCGGCGGCTGCCCCGTACGCCGCTGGACCTCCCGCTGGCGCTGTTCGGTGGGGCGCTGTTCGTCTCGACGTTGCTGAGCCCGGACCCGCTTCAGTCGTTCGCCGGGTATCGCAAGTTGTGGCTCATCGGCGGCGGCGTGGCGGTCTTCACGCTGGTGCGCGACCGGGCCGAGGCCGAGTGGCTCCTGTCCCTCACCTCGGGGGTCGCCATCGCAGTCGCGGCCTACAGCATCGTCCAGCATTTTACCGGGCTGGACCTCGCCAAAACCTTGGTGGGCAAGGCATCGAATCTCCATCCGCTGGCCCACTACGACTTCGACGCCTACCAAGGCTATCGGGTGAAGGGGCTGCATCCGTCTTCCATCACCTACGCCCACAACCTGCTGTTTCCGTTGGCCCTCGCCACGGCCGCGGCCGGCCACGGCACGCGGACCCGTCGCTTGCTGCACGGGCTCGGCTTGTTGCTGTTGATCGCTGCGTTAGCCCTCTCGCTGACGCGCGGAGTTTGGGTCGCCTACACCGGAGTCCTCCTGCTGACCGGCTTGTTCGGCGGGCGCGGTGCCCGGCTGGGCACCTTGGTCGGGATGGTGGTCTGCGGGCTGCTCTTCGTTACTGCCGTGGGCGGGTTCCAGGAGCGGGTGCGGACCTTCTTCGACTTGCAGGCGTTCGGGAACGTCGGGCGCCAACAGATCTGGCGCGCCAATTGGGACATGGTGCAGGAGCGCCCGCTGACCGGCTGGGGATATGGGAACTATAAGCAGTTCCGCGGGCCGTTCTACGAACGCTATCCGCAGTATCCGCAAGCCGACCGGTACTCCCACGCCCACAACAACTTCCTGCAGGTCTGGGTGGACACCGGGCTGTTGGGACTGGCCGCGTTCGGGTGGCTGGTGTGGACCGTCTTGCGGCGAGGCTGGCGGGCCGTGGCGGCCCAGCGCGATGAGCCGCTGCACAGCCTGAGTTGGGGCGTCTGGCTGGGGCTGGTCGGCTTCCTCCTCGGCGGGCTCACGCAGTACAATCTGGGCGACGCCGAGGTCGCCCTAGTCTGGTGGGCCAGCGTCGGCCTGCTGCTACGGATCGCGACGTTTGGTGTTCCGCTATCGGCTGCACCACAGCGGGGCGGCCACGCCGGTTGAGAAGCCCGTTGTCGCGTGCCCTCCGACGTTCGGGCTCAGCCGGCAGCCCGAGAGATTATATAGAGAAGCTGGTCGAGTCAGCGCCCCATACCCGGAATCTCCTCCAAATGGGGCAGCGGCCGGCCGATTACATCGGCGAACAGGGTCAATACGCGCAGGCTGATCCCCCACAACAGGGCGCCGGTCGGCAGACGGATGGCGGGATAAGAAAGCACTGCGGACTTGGTCGAGAGTCGCAGATGAGTCGCTTGGTTGGCCTCCCACAGGTGGGTCAGCGGAATCCACCACGCCGCGGCGACCTCGCAGTTGCGCCGGAACGCCGGCGCAGGCAGGCCTATGGAATAGACCGAGGCGAACAGCCGTAACTGGGTCTTCCGCCCGCTCAACCGAATCGCCAACGGTGCCAGCCGGCCCAGCCGTTGCGTGGCGTAGAGACGCAGTCCGATTTCCTCCTCGGTCTCGCGTTCGGCCGTGGCACCGGGGTCGCTATCCTCGGCTCCCCGGCGCCCTCCCGGAAACGCCACGTCCCCGGACCACGGGTCGCCCGATTTTTCCGCCCGCCGGATCAGACACAGCGAGAGGTCTCGGCCCTGCCCAGTCAGGATCAGCGCGACCGCGGCGTCGCTTCGGTCGGTCTGGCCGGGGTCGAACTCGTTGTCCGCCGCGGGCGGCTGTCTCGCCAGCGCGGCGCGGATGTCGTCAATGTACAACACGACCGTATTCCGTACCCGAAGTCCCCAAGTCAGCTCGGCCGGGCAACCGCCCGCTGCCGTGCCAGCCGATCGACCTGCCCGGCCACGACGCGCACGTGGCGCGGCCCGGCCCGCCACATGGCGGCGATGGAAACGCAGGCGAACGCCAGCCCGAGCCAGAACGCCACGGCGTAACTGTTCGTGACGTCGAAAACGAAGCCGGTCACCAGCGGTCCGCTCGCCCCGCCCAGGCTGCCGAAGATGGTCAGGCTGCCATAGATGCGGCCGTAGTGTCGGCCCTGGAAGATTTCTGCGGGGATCGCGCCGAACACGGACACGGTGCCGTATCCGAGCACGCCCTGCGCCGCGACCATGGCGTACAGCAGCACGGCATCGGGCCGCTCGGGCATGGCGAGCAGGATGACGTAGCACAGCACGAAGCCCGCCATGCTGATGGTCCAGACCCACTCGCGACCGATGCGGTCGGACAAGACGCCCAGCGCGATCTGCCCGCCGCAGGCGGTGAGCCCGACCAACGCCAGCGCGTAGGCCGCGGTCTCGGGCGAGAAACCCTTGTCGGTCAGGTATTTGGTCTGGTGCACCTGAATCGCGTACCAAGCGTACAGCGAACTGAAGAACGAAACCCCCAGCCACCAGAACCGCATGGTGCGGATCGCCCGGACCAACGTCCAGTCGGTCGCCGCCCAGGCCCGATCGACTACGTAGTCGTCCGGCCGCGGCGCCGTGTGTGCGGTGCCCGCGGCCGCCCCGCCGTCGGGCTCCAGGCCGAGGTCTTCGGGCCGCCGGCGTTGGAAGAGGATGTTCAGCGGAAGCACGACGACGAGCAGGACGCCGGCCACCAGCCAGCACGCCGGCCGCCAGCCCGCCTGATCGATGACCCGCTGGAACCACGGAAACAGGACGATGGACCCGACCCCCACGCCCGAGAACGCAATTCCGAGCGCCCGCCCGCGGTGCCGCACGAACCAGAAGGGCAAAAAGACGGAGTGGCCCAGATAGCTGGCGGCCGAGCTGGCGCCGCCGACCAGCACGCCGAACGCGAGATACAGATGCCACGGCTGCGTCACGAAAGTCATCGCGACCATCCCGATGCTGACGAGGACGGCGCTGACCGGAATCACGACCCGCGGCCCGAAGCTGTGCATGGACGTGCCGACGAACGGCGCATACACGATGGCGGCCAGAAAGCCGCACGAGAACGCTGCCGCGGTGGTCCCGCGCTCCCAGCCGAACTCGGCCAGAATCGGCGGGAACAGCAACGAAAACGTCGTCCGCGTGTTGACCGCGACCGCGAGCGTCACGAACGCGACGCCGACCACGGCCCAGCCGTAGAAGAAGGGGAAGCCGTATGGGGGGCGGGGAGCCTGGGGATCCGACATGAGGCGCTGCGTTCGACCGGCGCCGCACGATACACGACCCGGGGGGCTTTGTCTGTGGCGACTCTTGTCGCCGGCGAACGGGTCTTGTAGATTCCCGGCCTGAAAATCGTCCCCCCACGCAAGGAGGTCCGCCCATGCATTTCATGTGGTTCACGGAACGTGCATATCACTACGACCCGGAAGAGTATCCCGAACGCGCCCAGGCGCTGGAAAACGAAATCGTCCGCGAACGCAGCTTCTTCGGCACGCCGAACACCTTCTTCGACCGCCAGCACGGGGCGCGCCTGCTCAACCAGTATCTGGACGAGAAAATCTACACCGACCAGGAGTTGCTGAACTTCGACGGCATCATGCTCAACGAGCACCACGCCAATCCGTTCTGTCTGGGCGCGGTGATGGACGTCGAGGCCGCGATTCTGGCCAAGGCGACCAGCCGCGTGAAGATGGCACTGCTCGGCAACCCGGTGCCGACCGTCTCCAACGCGCTGCGGCTGGCCGAGGAACTCGCCATGATTGATCTGATCTCCAACGGCCGGCTGGTTACCGGCTGGGTACGCGGGGCCGGCTCGGAACAGCTCGCCAACAACGCCAACCCGGCCTACAACCGCGAGTATTTCGAGGAGGGGATCGATTTCATCATCAAGGCGTGGACGCAGCCCGGCCCGTTCCGCTACGAGGGCAAGCATTTCCATTTCCGCCACGTGAACCCCTGGGTCCTGCCCATGCAGGAGCCGCACCCGCCCTTCTGGATTCCCGGCCTGATCAGCCCCGAGACCGTGGCGTGGTGCGCCAAGCACCGCTATCCGTACGTGGCGTTGGCGACCCGCCTGGAGCCCACACTGGAGTTGTGGGACTTCTACAATCAGGCGGCCGCACGCGAGGGCTATCAAGCCGGCCCCGAGAACTTCGGCTACATGCAGCCGGTGATGGTCCTGGACAACCAGGAACGCGCCGAGGAGATGGGCAAACGCATCCTGTACGGCGGCGCCTTCGCCCACTTCGCACGCCCGGAGTGGATGTTCCCCTCGGGCTACAACTCCAAAGCCGCCACCCGACGCTTGGCACAGACCAACTTCGGCATCCACGCCACGGGCAAGCCGTTGTACGGGGTGGGCGGCGAGACCACCCCCGAAGAGGTCGAGGGCGTCAAGCAGACGATCTACGAGACCTATCCCAACGTGCTCAAGGAAATGGTGATGGTCGCCGGCACGCCCGACGACGTCATCCCGAAGCTCAAGAAGATCCAGGACATTCTGCGTCCGGGCATCTTCTCCTTCTGGCTCGACGGTCCGGTCCCGGCCAAGGATCGCATGCGCTGCCTGCAACTGATCGACAGCGAGGTGATTCCGGCGATGCGGGAACACGGCAAAACGCTCGGCTTGGCCGGCCCCTACCACGTCGCACCGGGCGGGCGTCCGCTGGCGAACGGTCGCCCCGAGCCGGTGAGCGACGCCGCGGCCCTGGCCGAGGTGATGGCCGCCTGAGTGTCCGCCGTCTCGCACGCCGTCGTGCGAGACGGACAGGGGGAGCGAATCATGAACGATTTCGATCCGACCCACCGTGGGTTCGTGAGCTACATCGACAAGTCGCGCGAGTTCTATCTGGCACGCGGCTACGGCAATCCGTACCGCTGGGCGTCCTTTGCGGACGTACCGTTCCGTCCCTTGCCGAAACCGTTGCGCGAGTGCCGGCTGGCGACCGTCACGACCGCGGCGCGGTCGGCCGAGGACGCCCGAACGTACACCGCCTACGCCGCGCCGGCCGACCCGGCCCCCGCGGCGCTGTACACTCGCCACCTGTCCTGGCACAAACAGGCCACGCATACCGACGACGTGGAGACGTTTCTGCCGCTGGCACGGCTGGGGGAAGCTGCGGCGAGCGGGCGGATCGGAGACGTGTCCCCGCGCTTCTACGGCGTCAAGACGGATTACAGCGCGCGCCGAACCGAACAGGAATATGCCCCGGCGGTCCTCGACTGGTGTCGTGAGGATGGGGTGGACGCGGCCCTCCTCGTCGCCCTGTGACCGGTGTGTCACCAGACCGTGAGTCTGGTCGCCCGGCACCTCGAGGCGCACGGCATTCCGACCGTCGTGATCGGGTCGGCGCGCGACATTGTCGAGCAGTGCGGCGTCCCGCGGTTCGTGTTCACGGACTTCCCGCTCGGCAACCCATGCGGCCGGCCCTACGACGCGGACATGCAGCGCGCCATCGTCGGCACCGCGCTCGACGTGTTGGAGACCGCCCGATTTCCGCGCACCACGGTCCAGGCCCCGTTCCGCTGGGACACTGCCGGCGAGTGGCGCGCGTCGTACATGCGGCTTTCCGAGGAAGCTGCGCCGGCCTGACGTCGCTCAACAACGGTTTCGCTTCCTCTCCCCTCCCCCCTTGGGAGAAGGCTAGAGCCTGCCCCGGACGTGACCCCGGGGGAAAGGGTTCGGACCGCAGCATTGAATCAACCGAGAAATTTCACCCTGAGACGCTCCTGTCACTCCAGATTACCAGACAATAAAAAGACGACTATCGAACCGTCTTCGGCAACGAACGTCGTGAGGTGTCGTCATGCCCAAAACCGAACAGATCCAAATCAGGCTGGAGCCGGGACTCAAAGCCGAAGCGGTTCTCGCTCGACTCGGGCTGAAGCCCACGGAATTCATCCGTATGGCCCTCCACCAGCTAGTCGTGTGCAAAGGGCTGCCCTTCGATGCGCACCGTGCCCAACGCTCAGACCGTCGCCGCCCTTGAGGAATCTCCCGAGAATCTCCGGCGGTTCGGTTTCGTGAAGGAGATGTTCGCCGACATCGAGACACGAAGTTCCGACAAATAGCTATGCGGGAGATTTCCTATACCAACCGCTTTCTCAAAGATTACAGGCAGATCAAAAAACGGGGCTGGGATCTGCAAAAGCTCGAAGCATGTATCGAAGTTCTAGCGTAGAGGGAGACGGAGATTGAATTGCAGGAACCCTACGAGGAAAGGGCGCGTTGCATGAGGAACCTGTTTGCCAAGCTGGGTCTGCTGCTGGCATCTTGCATAGTCGGGTTGTCCTTGTGCGAAACTTCCCTGAGGCTATTCCATCCAAAATATCAATACTTGGCCGAGGCGCAATTCCAGCGGGATGGAAGGCAGATCTTTAACAGAAGGCCGAACTCTCGATCTCGAAAACTTCACCCCGATACCCTCGCGCCTCACTCCGTCTATTATAACAACCTCGCCCTCCGGCAACACAGGAATTTCAGTGCAACCGATCTTACTTCCGCTACCAACATCGGCGTCTTCGGCGATTCCTTTACTGAGAATGCCGACATGGCAGCACAGTACTCCTTCACCGAACCTCTGGACTATTTGTTGAATCTGAGAGGACAGAGAGTCAACGTTCTGAACTTCGGGAGGGGAAACTACGGGACGGACAAATTGTTTCAGTATTACGAGCATTTTCGTTATTCCGAAGACCTGGACCATGTCCTTTACGTGTACTGTCCAAACGATCTCTCGAACATCCATGCAAGGGGGAAGTTCCATCTGGACGAGGCAGGCCAACTAGTATGGAATAAAGGGATTGAGGAGCCCTGGTGGGTACCCCTTATCGGGAGGCTGCATATGTCCTATCTGATCCTCGACGCGGGCGAACGATTGCCTTCCTTAATCTTACGAAAACAACGACCAACATCGAAGATCCGAACCGGGGAGGGGCAAAATAGAAACCGGGAAGAGAAAGACCGGGCCATGAGGTACGGCTTCAAGAATTGGTGGGAACTGGACAATGACGATCAGAAGACCACGCTGAAAATTTTTCGGTTGTTGATCCGCCGATGGAAGGGCCAAGTCGAACGCAACGGAAACACCTTCTCCGTCGCGCTCCTCCCTCACTTTCAGCCTGCCGTCGTCGATCTGCTCACCGCAGAAGACGTTGATGTGATCGACTTGCCCGCCTGCTTCGGGGCCGCGGATCCAGCTTATCCCAGGCCAAGGCACCGATCCCCCTATTACTTCAAGAAGGATTTGCACTGGAATGAGGCAGGGAATCGGTTGGTGGCGGTCTGCTTGTATCGGGTGCTTAGAGAGAAAATAGGGCAACCCCGTCTGTCCGAGGGTCGGCTGCAGGAAGCCATATTCCAGTATTACGCGGCCTTCCGGGGGAAGGGGGAGGGCAAGACGGCCGTCGGGATTCGGGAGAAATACCTGGCACTTGATTTGCGCGAGCCATTGAAGGACGAGAGCAGGAAAGTGATGTCCGGGCTGGACAAGCCGATCATCGCTTCCGTCTTCGACCTGTACCTTGACGGGAATCGTCTCATCTATTTCAAGGAGGATTGTACTCCAACCCACGCACGGGCAAGGTTCTTCCTGCATGTGATACCGGTTGATGGCAGAGTCCTCCCCGAAGACAGGCGACCGGACGGCTTCGAGAACAGGGATTTCTCATTAGCTAACAGAGGGATAATCAGCGACCGAGGGTGTTTTGCCAGCCGACAACTGCCCGCCTATCCGATTCGTCAGATCCGTACCGGTCAGTTCTCCACTGATGCCCAAGGCAACTATGTGTCGCTTTGGGAGGTCGAATCTTATATGGATCAAGGCGTTGGCCACCGCTCAACCGTTGCCGGGAAACGCGCGTCCTCATAGACTGTCGGGAAATTTGCGGATACGTGGGACGCGCACGTCGGCCCGGACTGGATTCTCATGTACGAAATCCGTGGACGGCCCCTGATCCTCCGGCGGACAGAAACACATGCCGACCTTTTTCTATGATCGGACCGTGACCGGAAGACGTCGGAAGTTTCCGGGCTTTTCTCTGGATCGAGAAATCGCCTCTCGTCACGACCGGCAGGACCCCACCGACCTATCGGGTGCTCTCCTCTCTCATCTGGGTATCCGCGTTTGGGTTCGAGCCAGGCAGCCCCGATCCTCCGGGGTCAGGCGCCGAGATGGGCGCGCAGCGTCGTGCCCGCATATTCGGTCCGATACACCCCGCGGCGCTGCAGTTCGGGCACGAGCAGATTCACGATGTCCTCGAAGTAGTCGGGTGCGTAGTACGGCGGCGTGATCTGGAACCCGCTGCCGCCGCCCGCCTCGATGAAATGCTGCATGGCGTCGGCGACCTGCGCCGGCGTGCCGACCAGCGGGTTGGTGTCGCTGCCGGCCAGATACGTTTTCGCGATGTCGCGCAGCGTGATGTGCGGGTCGGACTTCTGGTACATCTCGAACAGCCCGCGCGTGCCGGGCACTTGCAGGTCCTGCACCGGCGCGTCCAGATCGAAGCGGAACAGATCGAGGTCGAAGTGCATGGACATCTGCGCCAGCGAGGCTTCGAGCGGAATCCGGCCGCGGATTTCGGCATAGCGGGCACGGGCTTCGGACTCGCTGTGCGCCACGAGCGGCTGCCCCGCCCACATGATCGGAATGGTCGCCGGGTCGCGCCCCAGCCGCTCGGCGCGCGCCGCGATGTCGTCGCAGAACGCGCGCATCTGCTTGACGCCGCGCGCGGCGCTGAAAATGCCCTCGGCGTGTCGGGCGGCGAAGGCCCGGCCGCGGTCCGATTGTCCGGCCTGGAACAGGAACGGCCGGCGCCGCACCGACGGCATGACCGTGAACGGCCCTTGCGTCCGATACCATTTCCCCTTGAAGTCCACGCGGTGGACCTTTGCCGGGTCGGCGAACACGCGCGCCTCCATGTCCATTTCGACCGCGTCCGCGTCCCAACTCTCCCACAGGCGGGAGCACACCTGCATGTATTCGTCCGCGCGCTCGTAGCGTTCGTCGTGCGCCGGCAGATCGTCCAGGCCGAAATTCCGCGCCTCTGCGGTGGACGTGGACGACACGATGTTCCAGCCGATCCGCCCGCGCGTCAGGTGGTCGAGCGTCGCCAGCGTCCGCGCCAGCAGGAACGGCGGATAGAACGTCGTGGACATGGTCACCGCGAAGCCGAGCTTGCTCGCCACCGCGGACAGCCACGTCACCAGCGCGACCGGGTCGTGGCTGGGAAACTGGATCGCGTAGCGGATCTGGGCCGGCTGCGTGCCGCCGGCCAGTCCGTCCGCGAAGAACAGCATGTCGAACTTGCCGCGTTCCAGCGTGCGCGCGACCGCGGCCCAGTAGTCGCCCTCGTACCAGCGGTGGTGGATCTTGTGCCGCGGATAGATCCACGACAGCGGCATGTGCGGCGCGGGCGTGAACAGCACGAAGCCGGCCAGATGGATCTGCATCGGGCCTACCACCAGCCCAACTCGAAGGTATGCAGTGCGCGCCGCCGATAGTCGTACAGCGACGTGCCGCAGAAGCCGCAGCGCAGCGACGACCAGACCGAGCGCGGCCGGATCGCGGCGTACAGCGGGCGCAGATAGTGCTGGTTGTCGTCGAGCAGGTTCTCGGTCAGCGCCCAGCGCGTGACCTCGTACAACGCATAGCCGCACCGCGGCTCCGGGCAGGTCAGGACCATGCCGGGGATGAAGGGACGGTTCTCCATACGCGGCGCGGACGTCCGGGAGGAGTGCGCCCCGCGGCCCGCGTTACGATTCGGCATCGGCCGCCTCCGCGGCGAGCCGTTCCTGCAGGCGGTTCATGCCGCGCAGCCACCGGTCGTAGTCGCCCGTCTTGCGCTGCAGGTAGTCCAGCACCTGCGGATGCGGAAGGATCAGAAAGCGTTCGGCACGCAGACCGTCCACGACCGTCGCGGCGAGTTCCTCGGGCTCGATCGCCCCGTCCACGCTGGCGGCCTGCGCGCCGCGGCTGTCGTCCAGCATCGGCGTGCGGACGGCCTGCGGACACAGCAGCGACACCTTGATGCCCTGGTGCGCATGCGTGAGCGCCAGCCATTCCGCAAAGCCGACCGCGGCGTGTTTCGTGACCCCGTAGGAGGCCGAGCCGATCTGGTTGAGCAGACCCGCGGCCGACGCCGTGTTCAGGAAATAGCCGTGCCCGCGCGCGATCATGCGCGGCAGCAGCGCGCGGGCCGCATAGACGTGCGACATGACGTTGACGTCCCAACTCCGCTGCCAGTCCGCGTCCGCGGTGTCCACGCCGCCGGCAACGGCGATTCCCGCATTGGAGCAGAACAGGTCGATCGGGCCGTGGCCGCTTTCGGTCCACTCCACGACGTGCCGCACGTCGCGTTCTCTGGTCACGTCCGCGGTCATCGCCACGCCGCCCATGGCCGCGGCGACCTCGGCCGCGCCGGCGGCGTTCCTATCGACCACGACGACGGTCTCGGCCCCCTCGTCCGCAAAGCGCCGGCACAGCGCTTTGCCGATCCCGCTCGCACCGCCCGTCACCACGACGATCTTGTCTCGGAGTTCCATGCTTGCATTCCAGTCGGCTTCCACGTCGGATCGCGGGTCGCATGCCGCAGTCAGATACCGAAGAAGGTGCGCGCATTCTCGACCAGAATCTTCCTGACCGATGTTTCCGGTAAGGCCGACAGCAGGTCGCGCGCCTTCTTCATGGGCTCGACGAACCCTTCGGCGTGCGGATAGTCCGATCCCACGAAGAACTTGTCGTCCCCGGCCAGCGGGACGATGAGCGGAAACATCTGCTCTTCCGGGTCCCCGTTGATCCACACGTTGCGGGCGAAATACTCGCGCGGCGACCGCTGCATGCCCGACGTCACCTTCATGTATTTGTAGCGGTACTCGAACCGTTCCAGCCATTCGCCGACCCAGCCGGCCATGGCCTCGATGGTCGCCACGCGCAGCTTGGGGAAACGCTCGAACACCCCGTCGTACATCATGGTCGTCAAACATTGGCGCGGGTCCTGGATGATGTTCATGGTCACGTACATGAAGCCGGGATCGCGGTCGCGGTAGAACTGGCTGCCGGTGTATTCCTTGTTGGCGGCCAAGTGGATGCCGACGCTCAGGTCGAGGTCCTGGGCCGCGGCCCACACCGGGTCGAAGTCCGGGTGGCCCCAGCTCCGGCCGTTGATCGGCATGGCGGCCAGAAAGATGGTGCGGCAGCCCAGCTTGGCGACGCGCTGCATTTCGGCCACGGCAAGCCGGGTATCGCGCAACGAAATGTGCGCCGCAGGGAACAGGCGGTCGGCGTGCGCGGCGCACAATTCGAACGCCCAGGTGTTGTAGGCGCGGCACAGCGCGTCGGCCAGGAACGGGTCGTCCACGTCGCCTTCCCACAGCAGGCCCAGCGTGGGATAGATGACCTGCGCGTCGATGCCCTCGGCGTTCAGAAAGCCGATGCGCTTGTCCATGTCCTGCCAGTCCGCGCTGTGGACCAGGTACTGGTCGAAATGGTCGATGTCCCGGCCGGTCTCCTTCTGCCCGTAGGCCACGACCGCGCTGAGCAGCTCGTCCACGTCGAGAATCTGCATGACCTTGCCGTCGCACACGAGTTGGTGGCCGCCCGCGGCGTCCTTCTCCACGCGCATGGCGCGGTCGCGGTATTCGGCGTCGGTGAACTTCTCGAACAGGTCGAGCGGCTCCATGAAATGACTGTCGCCATCGATTGCCTGCATGGGGGGCCTCCTTATTATCCGGCGGGGGTGCACGGTGCGAACCGGTGTACGTCGGCGCGCATTATCCTCCCCGCCCGCGAAAATTGTCAATCGAAACGACGGGGAGAGGGTTCGGACCGCCACATTGAATGGGAAGTCCATACAAGACGATCCCGAAGAAGGTTGTCCTCGTCATCCCCCCGTTCAAGCCGGGGTAGGCTCTGCGGAAGGAGGTATCCATCCCCAGGACTCCCGGCGCCTGCCCCAGCCTGTCCCGGACCCGATCCGGGGTTCGCGAGAATGACGACCGGGTTGAGATCTTCAAGTATGGAATTCCCATCGAAAAAAGAACTTCCGCCCATGCCCGCGGTCATGGTACGAACCACCGAGTCCGAGACCGCTGCGGACGTTCCGACACAGGAGGCAACTATGCCGATCGTCGATTTTTCTCTGACCGACAAGGTCGCCATCGTCACCGGCGGTTCCAAGGGGATCGGGCGGGCGATCGCACTGGCGTTCGCCGAGCACGGCGCCGACGTGGTGTTGGCCGCCCGCGGGCCAGACGCATTGGAACGGGCCAAAGCCGAAGTCGAAGCGACCGGCCGGCGGGCCCTGGCCGTGCAGGCGGACATGTCGAACAGCGCGGACTGCGACAAGCTGTATCGGGCCACACTCGACGCCTTCGGCGGCGTGGACGTGCTGGTCAACAACGCGGCCGGCGTCTCGCTGGTGACGCTCGCCGAAGAAAACGAAGCCGCCTTCCTGAAGCTGATGACGACCAACGTCTGGTCTCCGCTCCATCTGGCGCGCCTGTGCCGGGCGTCCATGCGCGAGCGCGGCGGGGGCGCGGTCATCAACGTCACGTCGAACGAAGGCGTGCGCCCGTCGATGGGCATCGGCAGCTACGCGCTGTCCAAGGCCGCGCTCATCAACATGGCCCAACTGCTGGGCAAGGAGTGGGCCGCGGACAGGATTCGGGTGACGTGCATCGCCCCGGGCCTGATCCGGACCGAACTGGCCAAGGAGTTGGTCGAAGCGGTGGAGAAGAGCGGCTCGCCCATCAACCCGCAGAAGCGCGTGGGCGAGGCGCACGAGATCGCGGGGCTGGCCGTGTTCCTCGCCAGCCCGGCCGGAACGTTCGCGACCGGCATGACCTACGTGGTGGACGGGGGCGAGGTCAGCGCCGGCCCGGGTGACGTGGTGGTGCTGACCGCGGAAGCAACGGTCCAGGACAAGCGGAACAAGAAGTGATTCCGCCTGACGACACGTCCGCGTGTGTGCCGCGGGAAGCGCCCCATCACAAGCACCGGGAGAGTGCGAGGGAGTGGCCCCCTCACAGACGAAAACCGGAGTGACGCCATGAGCTTTGCCCTCGAAGAAACGACCATCGCCGACATTCACGCGGCGCTGCGGGCGGGGGAGATTACCTGCGTCGGACTGGTCGATGCCTACCTGGCCCGCATCGACGCCTACGACCGCAACGGGCCGACGCTCAACTCGATCGTGACAGTGAATCCCACTGCGCGGGACGAGGCCGCCCGGCTGGACGCCGCGTTCTCTGCCTCCGGACAATTCGAAGGCGCGCTGCACGGCGTGCCGATCGTCGTGAAGGATCAGGCGGAGACCGCGGGCATTCCGACCGCGTTCGGTTCCATCGCACTGGACGGCTACGTCCCCGCCGCCGACGCCACGGTGATTGCCAAGCTGCGCAAAGCCGGCGCGATCATTCTCGCCAAGACCGCCATGCCGGACTTCGCCACGTCCTGGTTCGGTTACTCATCGAAGTCTGGCGTGACGAAGAACCCCTACGACCCCGCGCACGACCCGGGCGGATCGAGCAGCGGAACCGGCGCCGCGGTAGCCGCCAACCTCGGCGCCATCGGCCTGGGTGAAGACACCGGCGGTTCCATCCGCCTCCCCGCTTCGTTCGACAACCTGGTCGGCCTGAAGGTCACGCCCGGCTTGGTCAGCCGCGCGGGCATGTCGCCGCTCGTCGTCTTTCAAGATTCGGCCGGGCCGATGTGCCGCACCGTCACGGATGCCGCCGAACTTCTGGAGGTCATCGCCGGCTTCGATCCCGCGGATCCGTACACGGCGGCCGCGGCCATCGCCGGCCGCGTCCCCTACGCCGAACGGCTGGACGCTCAATCGCTGCAAAGCGCGCGGCTGGGCGTCCTACGCGAGGGCTTCGGCGACCCGGCCGACCCGCAGGCCGCGGAAGTGAACGCCGTCATCGAAGAAGCGCTGGCGTCTCTCGCCGCGGCCGGCGCGACGCTCGTCGACGTCACCATCCCGGACTTGGCGGATTGGTTGGAGCGGACCTCACTGTACGTTACCCATTCGCGGCACGACATCGACGGCTTTCTGGCCGCGCGCCCGCAATTCGCGAGGAAGACGCTCGAGCGCATCGTCGCGGCGGGCCAATATCACCCGCAGTGCGATCTGATCGACGCGCTGGTCACTGGCCCCGAAGACCCCTATTCCGAGCCCGATTACTACGAACGCTACGCCGCGCGCGAAAAATTCCAGCGGCTGGTCGTCAACTGCATGGCCGCCGCGGGCGCGGGTGCGCTGGTCTTTCCGACCACTCAGGTGCCGGCCCCTTCCCGTGCCGAGTTGGAGGCCGGCAGGTGGCGCCCCGTGTTGACGTTTCCGACCAACACGCTCCTCGCAGCCCAGACCTGGATGCCGGCGGTCAGCGTGCCGGCCGGCTTCACGTCGGGCGGTCTGCCCGTCGGCCTGGAGATCGTCGGCCTGCCGTACCGCGAAGCCGACTTGCTGTCGCTGGCCTACGCTTTCGAGCAAGCTGCGCCGCACCGCCGCCCGTCCCCGCACGTGCCCAAGCTAACGGATTAGCCGGAGATGGAGCGTAGGACGACGAGTCGGAAAATGACCTGTGAGTTCTGCAACGGCGAGACCAGAAAGAAAAGCGTCAAGCGTCAGCATTGGCTCCGAGGAAAACTGTACATTGTCGAAAACGTTCCCGCCGAGGTCTGTGCGGGCTGCGGAGAACGATATTTCCACGCCGCGACTCTCGATGAAATCGACCGTCACCTTTCAGCCGAACACCGGATCAAAGAACGGATCGAAGTCGAGGTCGTCAGCTTGTAACGAGTCCGCTCGGCTCTTGTCGAACAGGCTTCCATGAACGTTATGAACCCCCACTAAGGAGACGCCAATGCAACCGCGCCACTTCGAGATGATTCAGACGAACGGGGTCCGCCTGCGGACGGTCGTGGAGGGCAGCGGGCCGCTCGTGATCCTGCTGCACGGCTGGCCGCAGTGCTGGTATCTGTGGCGGCACCAGATCGACCCGCTGGTCGCCGCCGGCTACCGCGTCGCCGTGCCCGACCAGCGCGGCTACGGCGGCAGCGAGTGCCCGCCCGAGGTCGCCGACTACGACATCCGCACCCTGGCCGCGGACGTCGCGGGCTTGGCCGCGGCGTTGGGCTCCAAGGAGTTCAGGCTCATCGGACACGACTGGGGCTGCGTGGTGGCCTGGAACACCGCGCTGCTGCACGAAGACGTGTGCACCGCGGTGATGGGTCTGTCCGTCCCCTTCTGGCGCATGACCGACGCGGCGCTGCATCCGCCCGGCATGGACGACCGTTTCTGGTACATCCGCCATTTTCAGGAAGAAGGCCGGATCGAAGCCGAACTCGAAGCGGACATCGAACGCAGCCTGCGCATTCTGTATTTCGGGTTGTCGGCCGACTCGCCGCCCGGCAGTTGGATGCAACAGCTCGAACACCCGAAGTCGAGCGGGCTGCTCGACACTCTGCCGGAACCGAACCGGCTGCCCGCTTGGCTCAGCCAAGCCGACCTCGACTACTACATTGCGCAGTACCGCACCAGCGGATTCCGCGGGCCGGTGAACTGGTATCGGAACATTCCGACGAACAACGCCCTGACCCCGGAACTCGAAGGCAAGAAATTCACCCAGCCCGCGGCGTTCGTCGCCGGCGCGGAGGACGACGTGCTGCTCTACGACCCGGACTGGCGAGACACGTTTCCGCATGCCTTCCACGACCTGCGGATGTTGGAGTTGATTGACGGCGCCGGCCATTGGGTGCAGGCGGAAAAGCCGCAGGAGACGACCGATCTCATCCTGCAATTCCTGCGCGGGCTCTGAGTCTCCCGAGGGGCGCCGGGACCGGAGCCGCGGAACGGGTCGGTTCGCACGAACCGGCTCGGCCGTCCGTTCCATAAGCGTGGCGCAGCATGAGCATTCCGAACAACGCGAAGACGATCATCGGCTATTGCGAGCCGCTGTCGCTGCGGGCCGGAGAGTCGCTGCGGCTGATGGCCTCCAGCCACCGGCCCGGGCCGGCGCGGCTCGACTTGGTGCGCATCCGCTGCGGCGACCCGACGCGCAGCGGCCCCGGCTTTTCCGAAGAAGCGGTGCCGAGCGCCTTGCCGGCCGAGGTCGGACTCGAAGAACAGCCGCTCCGGCCCGGCTCGTACGGCGCCATCGACCTGTCGGGCCTGACCGTGACCCGGCACCTGGAACTTTCGATCTGCGTGTTCGCGACGAGGCCGAACCATGACCAATGTCTGGTCTGCCTGGTGCCGGAACAGGATGGCGCGCCGCTGCTGAAACTCGTGACCGTAAGCGGGCGGCTGACGGCCCGCGTCGGCGCAATCGACGTGGTGCTCAGGCAGCAGCCGCTCCAAGCCGAACGCTGGTACCGCGTCGCCCTGGACGTCACGCTCGGTTCCGAATCCGGCGCCCGTGGACGACTGCACGGCCGGGTGACCCCCCTTACCAGCCGTTCGCCCGGGGTCGACGCATTCGAGCGGCTGGAACCGGTCACGACCGACGCGCCGCTGCTCGATTACGCGCTGTGCCGGACGCTGCACACCTGTCTCCTGGCAGCGTCGCCCGACGGAGACCACTTCGATGGTCGGTTGGCGCGGCTCGAATTGACGCTCGACGACACCCGCTTAACTTGGGACTTTGCTCAGGACATGGGCAGCCGGCGCATCGTGGACGTGAGCGGCCACGCCCGCCACGGCGTGCTGCACCAACTGCCGGCCAGAGCGGTCACCGGCCCGGATTGGGACGGGCGCGCCCACGCCTGGACGACCCGGCCGTCGCATTACGACGCGATCCATTTTCACACCGACGACCTGTACGACGCAGGGTGGCCGACCACTGCGGAACTCACCCTTCCTGCGGAGTTGCGGAGCGGCATCTACGCCTTTCGTCTGCGCGCCGGCGACGCCGAGGATCGGGTGCCGTTCTTCGTACGGCCGGCCCGCGGGGCACCCACCGCGGACGTGGCTCTGCTGCTGCCGTCGTGTACCTACATGGCGTACGCGAACCACCGGATGTTGTTCGAGGGCGCGGAATTCGTAGCCGCGCGGTCGCGCCTGCGGCCCGAGCACGCATACCTGCGCGCGCATCCCGAGGTCGGGCCGTCCACGTACGAAAAGCACGCCGACGGCAGCGGGGTGATGTTCAGTTCGCGGCGTCGGCCGGTCTTGCAATTGCGCCCGGGCGCGGACGGCTGGAACTTCACGCCCGACACGGACGTCAACGCCTTTCTGGAACATTGCCGGGACACGGGCGACATCGCCGGCCACGACGTCATCGCGGACGAAGACGTGCATGCCGAGGGGGTGGACGCGCTCGCCCCGTATCGGGTGATCGTCACCGGCAGTCATCCCGAGTACTGGTCCACGCCCATGCTCGACGCGCTGGAAGCCTGGCTGCGTCGCGGCGGCCGGCTGATCTATCTGGGCGGCAACGGGTTCTACTGGCGCGTGGCGCTGAGCGACGCATGGCCCGGGGCCGTGGAACTGCGCCGCGCCGAGGATGGGGTGCGCAACTGGCAGAGCGCGCCGGGCGAGTCCTACCACGCCTTCACCGGCGAATACGGCGGCCTGTGGCGGCGTTTGGGCCGCACGCCGAACAGCCTGGTCGGCATCGGGTTCGTGGCCCAGGGCTTCCAACGCGCCATCGGCTACGTGCGCAGCCCGGCCAGCCGCACCTCGCGCGCGGCCTGGATTTTCGCCGGCGTGGACGGCGACCGCATCGGCACTTCCGGCTTGGGCGGCGGGGCCGCGGGACAGGAGATCGACAGTTACAATCCGGCGTTGGGTTCGCCCGCCCACGCCGTGGTGCTGGCCTCGGCTACCGGCTTCGGGCCGGACATGACCCGCGTCAAAGAAGAATTGCAAGCGTGGACCAGCGTCCCCTCGCCCGACCCGGTGGTGCGCGCGGACGTCGTGTTCTTCGAGACGCCGGCCGGCGGCGCCGTGTTTTCGGTCGGCTCGATCGCCTGGTTCGGCGCGTTGGCCCGCAACGGCTACGACAACGACGTGGCACGCATCACCGCCAACGTCGTACGTCGCTTCGCCGACCCGACCCCGTTCGCGCCGCCCGCCCCGCGGACGGAATGAGGCACCGGCAGACGCGTCCTCCCATCGAGCCCTGAACTCCGGTGCGTAGATAGAAAGGAGGAGGCGATGACCGCCGCAAACCCATCGGCTTCGGCAGTCACCTCGGAACGTGCAACCGCCCGGCCAGCCTTGACCCGCGTCTGGGAGCCGCTCGCGCTCGGCAGCCTCACGTTGCGCAATCGGATTTTGCAGCCCGCGCACAGTTCGCAGCACGGCGACCCGCGCGACCACGTGTTCTCCGAGCGGCAGACCGCCTATTTCCGCGAGCGCGCCAAAGGCGGCGTGGCCCTGGCGATCACCGAGACCGTGGCCGCGGCGCGCAGCGCGTTGGGCTCGTTCTTCCACGTCGTGGACGTCTGGAGCGAGGACTGCATTCCATCCATGCGCCGGCTGGCGGACGCGGTGCACGAATACGACACCGCCATCTTCGTTCAACTGGCTTCGATGGGCGTCCATGACCGCGGGCGGATGTTCATCGACCGCAACAAACCCATCTGGGGCGCGTCGCGCATTCCGTCCATCGTCCACAACGAGATTCCGCTGGTGATGGGGCCGGACGAGATCGCCGAGCTGACGCGCGACTTCGGCCAGTCCGCGGCCAATGCCGAGCGTGCCGGCATCGACGGGGTGGAACTGCACGGCGCGCACAGCTACGGGCTGGGCCAGTTCATGAGCCCGACCTACAACACGCGCGACGACGCGTACGGCGGCACGCCGGCCAAACGCTGCCGCCTCGTCATCGAGTGCGCCGAGCAGGTCCGCGCGCGGGTCGGGCCGGACTACGTGGTCGGCGTCCGGCTGTCCTGGGACGAATTTCTCGGGCCGCAGGGCGGCATCACGCCCGAGCAGGCCGAGGAGCAGTTGGAGGTCTTGGCGGCGACCGGCCTGTTCGACTTCTTCAACATTTCCGCGGGCGGCTACCACACGTTGCATTTGGCGCTGCCGGGTATGGAAGGCGACGAGGGCGAAGGCTGGCTGGCGCCGTTCGGCCAACGCGCCAAGGCGATCGTGGGCGACCGCGGCAAGGTCTTCGTCGTGGGCAAGGTGCGCGATCTGCATACGGTCGAGAGGATGCTGAACGAGGGCGCGGCCGACATGGTCGCCCTGGCGCGGCAACTGCTGACCGATCCGTTCACCGTGAAGAAAACCCGCGAGGGCCGCGAGCACGAAATCATCCGCTGCAACCGCTGTAACGAGTGCGGCGCCCGCCTGTTCGAGCACCGCGAGTTGATCTGCACGCTGAATCCGGTCAGTGGCCGCGAAGCCTATTGGGGCGACGGCTCGTTGGCGCCCGTGCCGGACGCGGAGCGGAAACGGATCGTGGTGGTCGGCGGCGGGCCGGCGGGCATGAAAGCCGCGGCCGTGGCGGCCAAACGCGGCCACGCGGTCAGCCTGCTCGAACGCAGCGACCGCCTGGGCGGGCACCTGCGCATACTCGAACGGCTGCCCGGGCTGGCCGATTGGGCGACCGCCATCGACAACCTGGAACGCGAGGTGGCGAACGCCGGGGTGGACGTGCGCTGCGGCGTGGACGTGACCGTCGAATCCCTGCGCCACGCCGAGGCGAGCGGCGTCGTGATAGCGACCGGCGCGTCCTACGAACGGACCGGGCTCAGCATGTACCGTCCCGAACGCGAGCGCATTCCGGGTGTGGACTCGGCCCGAGTCGTCGACGTGGGCACCGCGGCCAAGCGGGCGTTGGACGATCCCCACGCGCTGGGTTCGCGCGTACTGATCCTGGAAGAGACCGGGGCGCATCTGGCCTTCGGCCTCGCGGAACTCCTCGCCAAAGCCGGGACCGAGGTGGAGATCGTGAGTCCGCGCATGTTCGCCGGCGAACGGTTGTTCCGCAATCTGGACATCAACTACGTGTTCCCGCGGCTCAAGAAGTCGGGCGTGCGGATCACCAGCCAGTGCTTCGTCGATGCCATCCGGCCGAGTCCGGCCGACGCAACGCGCGTGGACGCTACCGTGTACGACGTCTGGGCCGGGCCCGAAGCAGCCGAAGCCCGGCGGGGCCTGGACACCGTCGTCATGTCCATCCTGCGCGTGCCCAACGACGCGCTGTACGTCGCGGCGAAGGGCACCTTCCCCGAGGTGGTGAGAATCGGCGACGCCGCGGCGCCCCGCGACGTCACCGCGGCAATCTTCGATGGGGAAGAATGCGGCCGTGCGCTGTAGCTCCGTACTCCGACGAAACGCCCGCCAACGAAAGGACGACACGATGCAGATGAGCCGGTCCGTCAGCTACACCCGAGACGGCGACGTCGGGATCGTCGCCATCGACAACCCGCCCGTGAATGCCCTGAGCCAACACGTCCGGCAGGGGCTACTCGACGGTTTTACCGAGGCCGGACGCGACGACACGAGTGCCACCGTCCTCATCTGCGAAGGCCGCACCTTCATTGCCGGCGCGGACATCACCGAGTTCGGTAAGCCGCTCCAGCCGCCGAGCTTTCTCGGCACGATGGAGATCATCGAAAACCTGCGGAAACCGGTCGTGGCCGCGATCCACGGTACCGCGCTCGGCGGTGGGCTGGAAACCGCGCTGTGCTGCCATTACCGCGTGGCGATACCGTCGGCGCGTGTCGGACTGCCGGAGGTAGCGTTGGGTCTGCTGCCGGGCGGCGGCGGCACGCAACGGCTGCCGCGGCTGGTCGGGCCCGAAACCGCGCTGCAGATCATCACCAGCGGCGCACCGCTGCCGGCGGGCGAGGCGCACGCGGTCGGGGTGATCGACGAACTCGTCGACGAGGACAGTTTGCGCGAACGGGCGCTCGCCTTCGCGCGCGCACTCGTAGCCGAAGGGGCACCACTCAAAAAAATACGTGACCTGACAGACAAGGTGACCGGCGTGGACCCGACCATTTTCGCCGCGGCGCGCAAACGCGCCGCGGTCGAGCGGCGCGGCTTCGAGGCGCCGCAACGCTGCATCGACTGCGTCGAAGCGGCCTGCACCTTGCCGTTCGACGAGGGGCTCGCCAAGGAGCAGGAATTGTTCCGCCAAGTGTTGACCAGTCAGCAATCGGCCGCGCAACGGCACATCTTCTTTGCCGAACGGGCCGCGGCCAAGGTCGCCGACATGCCCAAGGACACCACGCCCCTCCCGGTCGGCAAGGTCGGCGTCATCGGCGCCGGCACGATGGGCGGCGGAATCGCCATGAACTTCGCCAACGCCGGCATCCCCGTCACGCTGCTGGAGACCGGGCAGGAGCTGCTGGACAAGGGATTGGCCGTAGTACGCGGCAACTACGAGCGCAGCGCCAAAAAGGGCCGCTTCTCCGCGGAACAGGTCGCGCAGCGCATGGACCTCATCACGCCCAGCCTGGACTACGCCGACGTGGCCGACGCCGACCTGATCGTCGAAGCCGTGTTCGAGAACATGGACGTCAAGAAGGACGTGTTCTCGAAGCTCGACGCGGCGACCAAGCCCGACTGCATTCTCGCCACGAACACGTCCACCCTGGACGTGAACGCCATCGCCGCGGCGACGGCACGGCCCGGCAAGGTGCTGGGCATGCACTTCTTCAGCCCCGCCAACGTCATGCGTCTGGTGGAGATCGTGCGTGGCGAAAAGACGAGTTTCGCCGCGCTGGCAACGGCCCAGGCGGTCGCCCGCCGCATCCAGAAGATCGGGGTCGTGGTGGGCGTCTGCGACGGCTTCGTGGGCAACCGGATGCTGCATCCGTACAGCGCCCAGGCGGAGTATCTGCTCGAGGAAGGCAGCCTGCCCCAGGACGTGGACGCCGCGGTGTACGATCTGGGCTTGGCGATGGGGCCGTTCGCCATGGCCGACCTCGCCGGCCTCGACGTGGGCTGGCGAATCCGTCAGGGCAAGGGGTTGCCGGAACGCCTGCCCGAAGGCGCGCGCTACAGCGCGATTGCCGACCGGATCTGCGAGATGGGCCGCTTCGGCCAGAAGACCGGCGCCGGCTACTACCGCTACGAACCGGGCGACCGTACGCCGCATCCCGACCCGGCCATCGAACGGCTGATCCTCGATTACGCCGAGGAAAAAGGTATGCAGCGGCGCGCCATTGCCCGCGAAGAAATCGTCGAGCGGCTGCTGTACGCCCTGGTCAACGAGGGCGCCCGGATTCTGGACGAGGGGGTTGCGCAGCGCGCCAGCGACATCGACACCATCTACGTGTACGGTTACGGTTTTCCCGCCTATCTCGGCGGTCCGATGTTCTATGCCGACAGCGTGGGGCTCAAGCAAGTGTACGACCGGGTGTGCGCGTTCAGCGGCCAGGACCCGGCCTCGTGGCAGCCCGCCCCACTGCTGCAGAAGCTGGCCGAGGGGGGCGGCACGTTCAATTAACGGTCGGCTCGGGAGAGTCGGGGTGAAAGAGTTTCGCCCGTTCCCAAAAGGCGTCGTCCAGTTCGGGAGTGTCGCTGAAGTCGATCTCCCGGTCTTCGACCGAGGCGATCTGTTCGGGCGTCAAGGGTTTTTCGTATCTGTTCATGGGGCACCCGCCTTTCCACCCCTCGCCTACGACGTGGTCCCCGCGGTCTGCAGGAGCCGGGGAATGTGGGCTTCCCAGCCCAGCGTCATGAGGTGCACGCCCTGACACAGGGGTTCGAGTCGCCGGATCAGGCGGCCGGCAATGTCGAGGCTCGTGGCGACACGGTCATCCGCGGCGTCCATTTCGCGGATGAGAGCCGCCGGAACCGTGACGCCCGGCACCTTCTCGTTCAGATACTTTGCCATCGAAGCGGACTTGAGCAGCAGTATGCCCGCGATCACCGGAACGTCGTGGACCCGGGCCGACTCCATGAATGCGGCGAATGCGTCCGGCTCATACACGGCTTGAGTCTGGAAGAATCGGGCGCCCGCTTCCACTTTGTTCGCCATGCGGCCGAGTTCCTTCTCCCGATCAGGCGCGCCCGGATTCACGACCGCGCCGGCATGGAACCGCGGGCTCCCATCCAGGGCCGCGCCCCCGAGGTCGTGGCCGGCCTGAAGCGACGACAGCGCCCGCAGCAGGCCGATCGCGTCGAGGTCGAACACGGGCTTGGCGTCGGGATGGTCGCCGCCGCGCGGGTCGTCGCCCGACATGCACAGTACGTTTTCGACTCCCAGCGCCGCGGCGCCCAGCAGGTCGGCTTGCAGGGCCAAGCGGTTCCGATCACGACCGGTCACCTGCACGATGGTTTCGACGCCGCGTTCGTGCAGCAGACGTGCAACTGCCAACGGCGCCATGGTCATCCGCGCAGTGTGCGAATCGGTCAGATTACAGGCCGCGACCAGCCCCTTGAGTCGGTCGGCCTTGTCGAACAGGGCCGTCAGGTCGGTCCCCTTGGGCGGGTTCAACTCCGTCGTAATCACAAAGTGTCCGGCTTGCAGCGCCGTCGCCAGTCCGCTCATACGCCTCCACGTTTCAGGGGAAGAAATCGTGCGACTTCGAATAATCCGCTCATGCCGGCCGGCACGAGAAAGGGTTGAAGGAAGAGAGAGAATCAAGGGCCGAAGGACGTTCAGCCCGTGTCCTTGGACTTCGCATCGACGCGGCCGAGCCTCTTTTTCTTGGAATCCGGCCACCACATGACCAGCCAGTAGCAGAAGACCGCGAGCCCGATCGTCATTCCGATCGGCAGACCCAACTCTGCAGGTCCGAACCCCCGATGCGCCAAAACCTGAGAGGGGAAGAATGACAGTCCGATGGTCGCTGCCGCGGCCGACAATCTGCCTATTCGTCGCATGACACGGTTTTCTCGGGAAGCCACCGAGGGCGACTATACTATGTCCGCGTCAGGCTTACCAACACCTAGCCGCGGAGCCCCCGCGTTGGGCTTGCGGGGCTTTCATGGTATGGGAGCGGCGACCGTGCGAGCGAGATGCCCCGTTCTGGAAACGGGCGAAAAGTATGGATCAGTCGCAATTCAACCAGCGCCTCCTGGAATTTCTGGCCGCGTCGCCGACTCCCTTTCACGCTGTGGAGCAGATGAGCGTCCGGCTTGCCGACGCCGGGTTCGTCCCCCTGTGCGAGGCGGACGCTTGGCAGGTCGAAGCCGGTGGACGGTATTTCACGACGCGCAACGGCTCGTCCATCATCGCGTGGCGGATGCCGGGTGGCGGAACGGACGATCTGGCCGCACACGGCTTTCGCATGGTCGGGGCGCATACCGATTCGCCGTGTCTGAAACTCAAACCGCGGCCGGTGCTGCATCGCAACGGCTACCTGCAACTTGGAGTCGAAGTGTACGGTGGCGCGTTGCTCAACCCCTGGTTCGACCGCGATTTGTCCATCGCCGGCCGGGTCAGCTACGAAACGTCTGCGGGCGCAATCTCTCACGCGCTGATCGATTTCCGCGAGCCTGTTGCCGTCATCCCCAGCTTGGCCATTCATCTCGACCGCGAGGCCAATTCCAACAGATCGATCAACGCCCAGACCTATTTGCCCCCGCTCGTAGGGCAGAGCCGCGACCGGTCGGATTTCGCCGCGTTGCTCGAAGCCAAGCTCGAAGCGGACGGCGTCTCGGACGTCCGCCGCGTGCTGGATCATGACCTGCTACTGTACGACACGCAGCCCCCGCGGCTGATCGGCCTGCACCAGGAATGGATCGCCTCGGCCCGACTCGACAATCTGTTGAGTTGTTTCGTCGGCCTGACCACCTTATTGGACACGACGACCGACTTTGGCACGCTCCTGGTCTGCAACGACCACGAAGAGGTTGGCAGCATGTCGGCCGCGGGCGCCAGCGGCCCCATGCTGGTGCAACTGCTGGAGCGTCTCCTCCCCGACCCCAACGTCCGCGGCCGGGCTCTCGCCCGCTCGCTGCTCGTCTCGACCGACAACGCGCACGGCCTGCACCCCAACTTCGCGGACCGGCACGACGCTGCCCACGGGCCGCTGCTCAACCGCGGCGCAGTGCTCAAGATCAACGCCAACCAGCGCTACGCCAGCACCGGCGAAACCAGCGCGATCTTCCGCAAACTGGCCGCGGAGGTCGAGGCGCCGGTGCAAACCTTCGTCATGCGTAGCGACATGGCCTGCGGCAGCACCATCGGCCCGCTCACCGCGGCACAGATCGGCGTACGTACCCTGGACGTCGGTGTCCCGCAGTGGGCCATGCACTCCATCCGCGAAGTCGCCGGCACCGCCGACGCCTCCCAACTCAGCCGCATTCTGGGCCGGTTCTTCACGGCGGACCGCGTCTGAGATGGGCCGGTATTCACCATCTGTTTCGAGTCAGATAGGATGCCGCCCATGAAGGAAAACCCTCGGACCGAACTCCGTCCCGACTCCGAGACCGGTGGCAGAACCTGCACGCTGCTATCCGTGGTCGTTCCCTGCTTCAACGAGGAAGAGGTTCTGCCCGATACGCATCGTCGGCTGGTCAACGTGCTGGAAGGGATTCCCGCCCACGCTTTCGAACTCATCTACGTCGACGACGGCAGCCGCGACGCAACGCTGGATATCCTGCGCGGATTTCAGCAGGCCGACTCTCGCGTGCGAGTCGTCGTCCTCTCCCGCAATTTCGGCCAGCAGATAGCCCTGACCGCAGGCTTGGAGAGCACCTCGGGCGAGGCTGTCGTCGTCCTTGATGCAGACCTCCAAGACCCGCCCGAAGTCATCACCGAAATGTTGGACCATTGGCGGCAGGGCGTGGACGTCGCCTACGGCGTCCGTACCAAACGCGAGGGCGAGACGCTCTTCAAACGTAACACGGCCAGTATCTTCTATCGTCTCCTCAACCGCCTCGCCGACATCGACATTCCGCTCGACGCCGGAGAGTTCCGCCTGATGGATCGCTTGGTAGTGGACAAAGTGGTAGCCATGCCGGAACGAGACCGTCTCACCCGCGGCATAGTAGCCTGGATCGGCTTTCGGCAGGAGCCCGTTTACTTCGACCGGAAACCCAGGGCGGCGGGCGAGACCAAGTGGCCGCTCAGGAAAATGTTGATCTTCGCCTCTGACGGCATTCTGTCGTTCTCGTTCGTGCCATTGCGCTTGGCGACATGGGCAGGCTTCGTCGCTGCGGGTCTCGCCCTGGTGGGCATCATGTACGCCGTTGTCCTGAGAGTCTTCACCGGCGCTTGGATTACTGGCTGGATAGCGATGTGCATCGCCGTCCTGTTTCTCGGCGGGGTGCAGTTCGTGTTCATCGGCATCCTGGGTGAATACCTGGGGCGCATCTACGGGGAAGTGAAACGCCGCCCGCTCTATTTAGTCAAGGAGCGGCTGGGGTTCACGTCCTTTGATGAGCAAACGTCTGCAACCCGTGTCAACGAGTCGGAAAGCTCCACGGAATGAGTAGAATAGGAGTGGTAGTTCAAGCTGCTGAGCGGTGTAGTGACGATATAGGATTTGATGGGATCGCCTTGCTGCAGACTCATCTTTCCTAATTGGCAATTCACCCTTTAATTCAATCGAGGAGTATTCCCAATGCAGAGTTGGAAGCAATCAGGCACCCGGGCGCTCCGTTTCGCCCTTGGTTCCTTGGCCCGTCCTCGGCTGGATGGCTATACCTTGTTCGCAGCATCTCTGATGGTCCTCGGAACGATCTTGGTCCTCTTCCGTCAGGTCCCCTATGGAGCGGGAATCACCGGGGATACGGTAGCTTATGTATCAACGGCGAGAAACCTGCTGGAGGGAAACAAGTTCACGATATGGGACGGGGCACCATACACCCTGCATCCTCCCCTGTTTCCTCTGCTCCTAGCCTTGATCGGCATCTTCGGCTACGACCCGATTGAAGGCGCCGGGCCGTTAAACGCCGTCATGTTTGGGTTGACCGTCTTCGTATCAGCACTCTATCTGCGGCGTCGTGTCCAGTCCCGTTTTCTGCTGGTATGGACATGTGTCGCTCTCGTTTCGTCATGGCCGCTCGCTACGGTCTCATTCTGGGCAGATACAGAAGCTTCATTCATATTTTTCACCATTCTGTCGCTTTTCTCCCTCAACAGATTTCTTGATACCGGCGAGCATCCTCCCCTGATTTGGGCGGCGATCTTCACTGCGCTGGCCTGCCTTGATCGATATATCGGCGTTTCGCTTGCATGTAGCATAGTACTATTGCTGTGGTGGCATCGAGGTGCAGTGCACGAAAGAATAAAAACGTCCCTTGTCTATGCAACCATCGCTCTATTTCCTATTTTTCTCTGGTTATTGAGAAATTTTTTGCTGATCGGAAAGCCGGTGGGACCCCGTCCTCCCCGCTTGTTTTCGTTGCAGGAGAACGTCGAATCCGGACTCGCTACGTTCGGCGAGTGGATAGTCGGTCCAGCTCCTTTCAATAAATTTATCGGTTGGCTCACCACCATGTTCGGAAGATATGTTCCGGATAGCATTCTGTTCGGAAGAGATGTTCCGGATAGTATTCTCGGTGCCGTCTTGGTGATTCCACTGGCCCTCAGCCTTTTCATGGCTGGATCTCGGGCGAGTTTCATATACTCATACAGAAGGAGGCGGCCGTTATATTTAAATTCAGTTCCTGTTTTTGTTGTATTTCTGCTTTTTTATCTGCTTTCAACAGTAATAGCTGTTTCGGTCCAGGGCGCCGAGCCCTTACACAATAGATATCTTTCCCCGGTATACGTACCAATGATTTTTATCGTGGGATTCGCATTAGATCCAATCTTTCAAGGCAGCAAGAAAAATCGTCCAAGATCTATCTACTCCCAGGATAACAACTGTTCAAGAGTCCTGCGTGTAAGCTTGATTGGCCTCCTCTGCTCCTGGCTCATATGGCAAGCTGACGTAAATATCGGGCAGATACGGCGCTTAACGAATCTCGGGATCGGCTATGGGTCGCGCGAGTGGACTGAATCCGAAACAATCCGCTATTTGAAACTTCACCTCCTTCCTCAAAACATTCAGATATTCAACAATGACGATCGAGGGTTATACATCCACACTCATACAACCGACGCCAAGGCGCAGCTTTATGCTCTTCCCATTTCTCTAGAGAAAACTCGCGATCTGTTGGGCGTGACCCAAAGGAGACAGGGGTCCAATGAGGATATTTACATCGTCTGGTTGCGTGCCTCCGCCACAGTTCGTAGATACGGTTACCATCTAGCGGATCTCCTAGCATTTCCGGGGATGGATCTGGTAGCGAGGCTCGCCGACGGCGTCGTATTGCGGATAGGGGAAAACAAGACTGATAACAGCATGGATGTTTGGCTATCGATATATCAATCAACTATCGATTCTACTCCGATCATCCGCTCCTCTTTCGATGTATATCTCGACCAGAACCATTTGACTTATGTCAAACATCCATGTGTTCCACTGGATGTAGCAGCGCACTTTTATCTGCACATTTTCCTCCGCGATTTTGACGATCTTCCCGTTCAACGCCAGCGGTGGAATTTCGACAACCGAGACTTCGATTTCTACGAATCTTCGGGAGTACACTTCGACGACAAATGTATCGTGACCGTACCGCTTCCGTACTCCGACATTCGTCACATTAGCACTGGCCAGTATACGGACGAGGGACGTCTCTGGAAAGCTGGTGTCAGCTTCGATGAGTAGCAGAGGTAGTCCGGCCTGGGCCCATGTGGTAGTGATCGGGGGCGGGTTCTGCAGGCTTACCGCGGCATCCGAGCTCGGCAGACACAGGGTTCGCACCCCGGTGCTGGAATGAGACGACAGCGTTGGGGGGCTTGCCGGCGGTTTTCTCGTAGGCAGAACGCGGATCGAAAAATCCTATTATCACTGGTTCACCAACAACGTCCACGTCATGCGGCTCATCGAGGAAATTAGGACAGGCGGACCGAGTGCTGCGCCGCCCCTCACGGATCGGCATGTACTATGCCCACAACTTCTTCAAACTCCGACACCGGTCAACCTGCTACGCTTCTCGCCGTTGCCGCTGCGCGACCGTGTCTGGCTCGGGCTGTTGGCGCTGCGCGCGCATCGCGTGCAGGACTGGCGCAGCCTCGAAGATCGGACGGCTGCGGGAATTGGACGACGAACGAGGATACCGAGTCGTATGGGAGCCACTCCTGCGCGGGAAGTTCAGTGGCGTGGCGGAAGAGGCCGCTGCTGTCTGGTTCTGGCACAAGCTGAAGCTCCCGGGAGGCAGCCGCGGCAAGAGGGGCGAGGAACGACAGGGCTTTCCGTCCCTTGATACGCAAACCTCTGCAGCCGTGTTCAACGAGTCGGAAAGCTCCACGGAATGAGTAGAATAGGAGTAGTAGCTCAAGCTGCTGAGCGGTGTAGCGACGGTATAGGGTCTGATGGATTGCCTTGCTGAAGACTCCACTTCCCTATTGGCAATTCGTCCTTCAATTCAATCGAGGAGTATTCCCAATGCAGAGTTGGAAGCAATCGAGCACCCGAGCGCTCCGCTTTGCCACGGCATCCTGGACCCGTCCTCGGCTCGATTATTTCACTCTATTCGCAGCATCTCTGGCGGCACTCGGAACGATCTTGGTCCTCTTCCGTCAGGTCCCCTATGGAGCGGGAATCACCGGGGATTCGATAGCGTATATCTCGACGGCGCAGAACCTGTTGGAGGAAAACAGGTTCACTACTTGGAACGGGCAAATCTACGCTGACTTTCCTCCCTTGTTTCCCTTGCTTCTGGCTTTGATCGGCATCTTCGGCGCCGCCCCTGCTGAGAGTGCCGGGTGGCTGAATGCCGTCGTGTTTGGGTTGACCGTCTTCGTATCGGCACTCTATCTGCGGCGTCGTGTCCGGTCCCGTTTTCTGCTGATATGGACATGTGGCTCTCTCGTTTTGTCATGGCCGCTTGCTGCGGTCTCATTCTGGGCCCAAACAGAAGCTTCATTCATATTCTTCACCGTCCTGTCGCTCTTCTCCTTCGACAGATTTCTTGATACCGGCAAGCATCCTCCCCTGATTTGGGCGGCGATCTTCACTGCGCTGGCCTGCCTTGATCGATATATCGGCGTTTCGCTTGCATGGAGTATAGTATTGTTGCTGTGGCAACGGCGGGAGATGGCGGTTCGCAAAAAAATACGAGCAGCCCTCATCTACGCAATCATCGCACTCTCTCCTTTGTGCTTCTGGTTATTGAGAAATTTTTTGCTGATCGGAAAGCCGACGGGAACCCGTCCCCCCCGCTTGTTTTCGTTTCAGGAGAACGTTGAATCCGGACTCGTTACATTCGGCGAGTGGATAGTCGGTCGGGTTCCTTATCAAAAACTTATCGATTGGCTTGCCATCACGTTCGGAAGAGAATTTTCGGACAGTAATCTCGGTGCTTTCTTGGTGATTATTCTGGCCCTCGGCCTTCTCGTGACTGGATTCGGGCCGAGTTTCATACAGTCGGACGGAAAGAAGCGGCCGCCGTATCCGGATTCAGTTTCTATTTTCGTTGTTTTCATGCTCTCATACTTGTGCTTGATAACAGCAGGTCTCTCGATTCAGGGCGTCGAGCCCTTGAACAACAGATACCTCGCACCGCTATACATACCAATATTGTTGATCGTGGTGTTCGTGTTAGATCGATTCTTCAAAGTACCCAGACAGAGTCGTCCGAAACTTGTCATCCCCCGGCAACAATTGTTCGGGGGGGGGGGGGGGGCTCTGGTAGTCTGTCTCTGCTCCTGGCTGATCTGGCAAGCGAGGATCAATATCGGGGAGATCCAACGTTTTACGGATTTCGGAGGCGACTATAGATCGCGTGAGTGGAGTGAATCTGAAACGATCCGCTACCTGAAACGTCATTTCGTTTCTCGAAATATTCGAATATATACCAACGACAGGAGGGCGTTATATATCTGGCTTACTGCGATTGACGCAAAGACGCGGATCCTTAGTCTACCTACTACTCGCCGCCGGTTGGACAAGGCCCGAAGGAGACGTCGGTCCAATGAAGATATCATCGTCTGGTTGCATGCCTCTGCCAAAGGTCGCGAATACGATCCAAACTTACAGGACTTCCTCACATCGCCAGGATTGAAAGCAATAGCAAAATTCTCCGACGGCATCGTATTACGGCTGGGCGAAGACGAGGTCAACAACGTCATGGATGTTTATCGGTCGGAGTATCAGTCAACTGTCAGTTCTACTCCGGTCATTCACGCCTTCTTCGATGTGTATCTCGGTCAAAACCATTTGACTTATGTCAAATATCCGTGTGGTCCAGCGGATTTGGTGGCATACTTTTTTTTGCACATCACTCCCCGCGATCTTGACGACCTTCCCATTCATCGCCAAAAGTGGAATTTCGACAATCGAGACTTCGATTTTTATGAATCTTCCGGAGTACGCTTCGAGGGGAAATGTCTCGTGACCGTACCGCTCCCGAACTATGACATTCGCCGCATGAGCACCGG
Organism: uncultured Binatia bacterium (SeqCode); assembly: GCA_965242795.1. GTDB lineage: Bacteria > Desulfobacterota > Binatia > Bin18 > Bin18 > Bin18. The sequence continues at coordinate 3,337,429 of OZ251505.1, read as the reverse complement.
CCAATACACAGATGAGGGCCGTCGTTGGGAAGCTGATGTCAGCTTCGATGAGTGGCCGAAGTAGTCCGCCCCAGTCCCATACGGCGTCTCCCGAAGACCGAGTCAGCAACTATGCGATCCGACAGAGGCGGGAAACAGCCTGTTCCCCGGCCACGACTCAGAACGGGCGTCGTCAACTGACAGCGCCAGCTTGACACCCGGATGTTGCGCAGGTCGTTGAAAACGGTGTTGTAATATCTTGATCTCACGCGTACAGGGAATGGCCTTGAAAGGATGTGAATCCACCGGGGCAGCGCTAGTCGGATTCGCAGAAACGAGAGCCGGCCAATCCGTAGAAACAGGTTGACGCCCACCTAGGAGGGATAGTGCTTATTCTCGTTCCGGTGATGTTTTTCGGTACGCTGTTCTTCGCGTTTGTAGGAAGCGGCCGGAATGGTCTTCGGCAAAGCTTCCTGTACTCGGCGACCGTGTACACGCTGTGCCTCGTCTTCTCCACCGAAGTATTGTCGATCTGGAACCTCTTACGGCTTGAGACAGCGCTGGCCTTCTGGACCGGCTGCGCCGTCCTTTCGGCCTGCTGCCTTTGGGGTTACGGCGACCGGAGCGTGACGAGACGGACGTTGCACGCGGCCTGGGCCGCGTGCCGGACATCAAGATTCGAGCTCGGTGCGGTCGTGGTGATCCTGGCGATCATCCTGTTGATTGCCGTCGTGGCACCGCCCAACAATTGGGAATCGATGGTGTATCGCATGACACGGGTCGTGATGTGGATACAGCAAGGGAGCGTTACCCACTTCCCCACCGCGGACTTGTCTCAACTTTATCATCCACCGTTGTCTGCATGGAACATTCTCCACTTTCAAATCCTGTCCGGCGGCGACCGGTTCGCCAACACGGTCCATTGGTATGTGCTGGCCGGCTGTGGCGTGTGCGCCAGTTTGATTGCCAAGGAGTTGAAACAGCTATTTGCGGTCCAAGTCTTGGCAGCGGTCATCGCCGTGACGCTGCCCATGGGAATACTCCAGGGCTCCAGCACGCAAGACAATCTTGTCGTTGCGTTCTGGCTGTTGGCCTTTGCCGTTTTCACTCTTCAGTACTTCCAGAAACCTTCCGGTACGAATATGATGTGCGGTGGACTGACTTTCGGTTTTGCGTTGCTGTCCAAGGCGACCGCGTATGCAATCGTCCCCCCGGTGGCAGCTACGCTGTGGCTCTGCGGAATCGTCCACACGAAAGGCCATCGGCGTCGAGCCGAGCTGGTGGGTACGGTGGCGGCTGTCGTCTTGGTAGCGTTACTAGTGAATTATGGACATTACGCCCGTAATTGGGACCTCTTCGGACACCCACTCGACCCAATGGAACACAGCTATCCTTCCCATATCAATGAACAAGTGAACGTTTTCGTTCTGATTGCGAATCTGGTCAGAAATGCAGCCTTACACTGGGGGGTCCCCAGCGAAACGATCAATGTCCTCACACTTGAGACCATCCAGCGTATCTTCGGAGATACAATAGATAACATCCGAGGAGCTACTCTTGGACGGTCGCTGTCCGATACGGGCATTCCCTTCAGCTTCGCCGAATATTATGCGGGCAACTTTTTGCACTTCTGGGTTTTGGCAGCCTCCCTGCCGGGAGTGCTGCTGTTCAGATGGCGATGTCAATTCAACCCGTGGACGGTCGGCTTGACGCTGAGTGTCGTTTCGGGGGCACTGGCTTTTTCCGGAATCTTGCAATGGGAACGATGGAACAGTCGCTACCATACGCCCTTGTTCATGCTTGGTGCTCCGCTTGGGGCAATCTTTGTGGCCCGGATGCTTTCAAGAGTAGGCGCCCTAAGAAAGGCCCGCCCGAGTGCCCCCACTTTGTCGTCCACCTCCCTCCCCTTGGATTGCATCGTCGACAGGCGACGAAGCATGATCGCCGGGACTTTTTTGGTCATGAGCGTCCCGTGGATCATCTCCAACGACATCAGACCCCTGTATCCTCTAGGCATCTGGCAGTCTTACCCTTCGTCCACTCCCTCCATTTTTTCTCGAAGTCGGACACACATGTATTTCAACAGCCATACTACCAGGTGGCCGGATTACACTCGGGGTATAGACTTCCTTACGACGCAACATCCGAAAGAAGTCGGAATCTATATATCAGGCAGGGAGTATGCCTATCCGATCTGGGCCCTGCTCCAGGACAGGCCGGGCACGATGCCCCGGGTGGAGTACGTTGGGGTCAGGAACGCTTCGGGGAAATTGCGCATCAACAATGCACCGCGGTTCGTCATCTTCCTATCGAGGTCGAGTAGAGGGCAGCTCATTAGAGGGAGGCTTATTGAGGATGCATTTTATTATCCTGTCTATAAATCTGATGGAATGGGTGTGCTACGAAGGCTGTGGGCAGCACGGTTCGACTCGAGCGAAAAGGGATCGGGGGGGAAGACTCAAAGGATAACGAGTGCCGGATTCGAACCTCTGATTCGTTCTACTCTCGACGTATATCTCGACCGCAAGCAAAACAGTCTCGTGTATGTCCGGGACGACTGTTCTCCCCGAGCCGCCCGCTTGAGGGATGGGGGCATTCCGGTAGTGGGCCGACCTTTCGGTGTATTCCTTGCAAGGTGGGTCAGGGCAAAAGGCATGAGCAACCGAAAACGCTGGCAGTGGGAACGCGGGAACGATACGGAAGGTTGGGTCAAAATTCCCTTCCGGACCGTTGGAAAGCCGACCTACGAGTACACGCCGACGGCTGCGGATGCCGGATATTCTCTGCGGGCATCCGTCGAATACACCGATAACGACGGCAATCAGGTCAGGGTAGTGACCGAACCCTCCAGCCCCGTGGCATGGGATACCGCACCGCCTCCCGAGCGGCCCCGGACGAGCTCCTTCTTCTTTCTGGACATCTTCCCGATCGATGGAGTCAGTTTCCCTCCCTTCGCTCGGAATGGGGAAGACTTTTCCCGCTTTGAATTCATTCCCGATCGCGAGTTCGATGTGCTCCTGGATGAGCGATGCATGGCCGTCCGGTTTCCGCTTCCCCCATTCGACATCGCCCGGATCCGCACCGGCGAATCCACCGACGAAGGTCGCCTCTGGGAAGCCGAGGTGAGCTTCGATGAGTAGTCGGGCTACGTCCACGGCCTCCCGGCCTCATGTCGCGGTGATCGGCGCCGGCTTCTGCGGCTTGGCCGCGGCATATGAACTCGGCAAACGCGGGATTCGCACCACGGTGCTGGAATGCGACGACAGCGTGGGGGGGCTTGCCGGCAGTTTTCTCGTAGGCGGGACGCGGCTCGAAAAATTCTACCATCACTGGTTCACCAACGACGTCCACGTCATGCGGCTCATCAAGGAGTTGGGGCAAGCGGACCGGGTGCTGCTCCGCCCTTCACGTACCGGCATGTACTACGCCCACGACTTCTTCAAACTCTCGACACCGGGCGACCTACTCCGCTTCTCACCGTTACCGCTGCGCGACCGCGTCCGGCTCGGGCTGTTGGCGCTGCGCGCGCGGTGCGTGCAGGACTGGCGCAGCCTCGAAGACCGGACGGCCGCGGACTGGCTGCGGGAATTGGGCGGCGAGCGCGTGTACCGGGTCGTGTGGGAGCCCCTCTTGCGAGGGAAATTCGGCGCCGTGGCGGAAGAGGTCGCTGCCGTCTGGTTCTGGAACAAGCTGAAGCTCCGGGGCGGCAGCCGCGGCAAGGGTGGAGCGGAACAGCTTGCTTACTATCGGGGCGGGTTCGTGGCGTTGGTCGAGACGCTGGCCGCCGCCGTCCGCTCCCAAGGCGGGGCAATCAGAACCGACACATCGGCCAAAGGGCTACGAGTGGAAGGGGGGCGGGTGGCGGGAGTCGCCACCCCGGAAGGGATCGTCCCCGCGGATGGCGTGATCGCCACACCGGCGCTCCCGATCATTGCCGACCTAGTGAACCCCCACGTGCCAAGCGGATACGTCGAGCGATTGCGGCGTATTCGTTATCTCGCCAACGTCTGCGTCGTGTTGGAGTTGGACCGAAGTCTGTCCGACATCTACTGGCTGAACGTCAACGACCCAAGCTTTCCTTTCGTGGGCGTCATCGAACATACGAATTTCGAGCCGGCGTCGACCTATGCCGGTCGGCACGTCGTGTATCTGTCCAAGTATCTGCCCGATAACGACGCGCTGTACCTGATGCCGGAGCAAGAGGTGGTGGCGTTTACGCTCGAACACCTACGGCGGATGTTCCCCGATGTAACGGACGACCGAGTACTAGACGCTCACGTCTGGCGCGCCCGCTACGCGCAGCCCGTGGTGGAGTGCGGGTATCGAAGACTCATCCCTGATATGCGGACGCCGATAGGAAATCTGTTCTTGGCGACCATGGCGCAGATTTATCCGGAAGATCGAGGGACGAACTATGCGATCCGGCAGGGGCGGGAAACGGCCCATGCCCTGGCTACCGCCCTGAACGGGCATTCTTAGTTTACAGCACCAGCTTGACGCTCGGAATGCTGCGCAGACCGTCGAAGATGGCGTTGCGCTCGGCCTCCGTCTCGACATGCACGATGACCTCGAAGGACGTGAATCTGCCAGTGCGGCTCTGGCGGGATTCGTCGAACCGAGCGTCGAAGGGCTCCAGGAGATCGGCGATAGCGTCGGCGATCAAATCCCGATCCGCCCCGATGACCTTGTACGACCACTCGCACGGGTAGGCGATCAGCGGCTTGTCCACGACGGCTTTCCTTTCGCGCGGGGCGGCACCGGGCGTTTATGCTTGTCCCTCATTCCGATGTGAGCTAAGACCCTGACGTTCCAGCACGCCCATCGTGGGCGGGATCAGTCGAGGATACAAGGGGGACCCGTGCATGACCCAACCGCTGTACACCGTTCGCCAACTCGCCTACGTCGTGACCGATATGGACGCGGCACTCAAATATTGGACGGAAACGCTCAAGGTCGGCCCGTTCTTTCTGTTCGAACACTGTCCGCTCAAGGATCAGGTCTATCGCGGCAAGCCGGGCAGCGTCGACGTGGACATCGCGCTGGGCAACAGCGGTGCCCTCCAGATCGAACTGATTCAGCAGCGCAACGACGCGGGGTCGGTCTATAAGGAGTTTCTGGACGCCGGCCGCGTGGGTGTCCACCATTTCGGCTTGATGCCCGAAGATTACAAGGCGGCGTGCGCGCAGTACGCGGCGCTCGGCCACGAGGCCGCGTTCGAGTGCACGGTCGGCGGTGCCGATCTCGTGTATTTCGACACGGTAGAGACCATCGGCCACTTTACGGAACTGTGGGACAACCACGCCGTGTTCAAGGATTTGTTCATGCAGATCGAAAATGCGGCCGCGGGCTGGGACGGGTCCGACCCGGTGCGGCCCGGACCGCTGTAAGTCCTCCCGCTCCACCACGGGAGGTTGGCAGCAACGCAGTAGCCATACTTTGCAGGGTGCGCGGAGAACCGCGCAGAAACAGGAGGAACCCATGCACTGGCAGATCGGCGATACGAAAATCACCAAGATCCAGGAGATCGTCTATGACGAGTTTCCGGACGTCATCCCCGCGGCAACCCCAGAGGTCGTCGGCAAAGTAGGCTGGATCTCCCCATTCGTGACCGCGGGCAACGTGCTCACGCTGAGCATCCACACCCTCATCGTGGACACGCCCGGGGCGACCGTCGTGGTCGATACCTGCATCGGCAACGGCCGCGACCGCGACCCGTTCGACGTCATGAGCCGGCTCGCGACCGACTATATGGGCAACATGCAGGCCGTGGGCTACGACCCGGACGGCGTCGACTACGTGCTGTGCACCCATTTGCATCTCGACCACGTGGGCTGGAACACGCACGAGGTGAACGGGAAATGGGTGCCCACATTTCCGAACGCGAAGTACCTGATGGACCAGAACGAACTCGACCTGTTCGGCAAGATCGACGACAAGATGATTGATGGTCTGCCGGACGACGCCAAGGACTTCTTCCGAATTCAGCGGCGCGTGTTCGAGGATTCCATGCAGCCCGTCGTCGACGCCGGCCTGACGCAGCCGGTCAAGGCGGTCTCCGAAGGATCGGCCCCGGTCTGCGACGGCATTCGGCTCATTCCCACGCCCGGCCACACTCCGGGCCACTGCTCGGTCATCGTGGAATCCAAGGGCGAGAGCGCGATGATTACCGGCGACTTCATCCACCATCCGATCCAGTTCCACGACCCGGACCTGGGCACGCCGTTCGACATTGACGGCGAGGCGGCCAAGGCGACCCGCCATCGCATCTTCAACGAATATGCGGGCACTCCGACGCTGATCATCGGCACCCACTTCGCCGGGCCGACGGCCGGCAAGCTGGTCCGTGACGGCAAAGGCTATCGGTTGGATTACTAGGTTGACTATGACCGGCAGGGCGGACGCAGCGCTCCGCCCTGCCGGTCTGGATCGAGAATTCCATACAAGGCGATCTAAAGAACCCGCTCCAGCTTGTAATCCTACCCCCTGGTAAATGTAGCGACGTTGGTGGCGACCGAGTCCAAAGCGGAGGTCCGGGACATGACCGCACGTGAGATGGTCTATGCGGTTCTGGTTGTAATGGGGATTCTCCTCCCCATGTATTACAACGTCCAGTATCTGGGCGCAGGCGGCAATCTCCTAGTCGATTTTTTCACCGCGCCGATGCAGAGCGCGGTCACGGCCTCGCTGCTGTTCGACCTGTTGATCGCCTTTGCGGCGTACAACGTCTGGCTGTTTGCGGAAGGTCGAACGTTGGGTGCGCGGGGCTTCTGGCTGTGCGTGCTGGTCTCGTGGCTGGTAGCCTTTGCCGCTGGCCTGCCGCTGTTTCTCTTACTGCGCGAGCGGCGGAAGCGGCTTGGCTGAAAAACCTGTGCCGTCCGCCTGGAGTCGCGTTTGGGCGATCCGCAGCCTGCTTTCCCGCGGATTCGTCCTGCGGGCGGCTACGCTAATCTCGTTAAGCGGCACTCCCTGCCCTGGCGCCTTGGTTCCACATACATCGCAACGACCTGACAGCGAGTCCGCCCGCGCTGGCAGACAACGTCGGCGGCTACGCGGCCATGCCGAGTTCCTTGAGCGGTCCGCGGTCCACGACCGGGTCGCGTGCCACGCCGTTGCGGTAGGCGACCGAGCCCGGGGGGCGCTCGAACGGATCGACCAGGTCGATCTCCTTGGCGTAGTCGCGTAACTGCGGCACGAGTTCGTCGGCAATGAGCCGCATACTCGTCTTGCGGTCGTCGTCCCCGACCGGCCCCTGGATGTTGAAGAACACGAAGATGCTGGGGCGCAGCACGCGCAGCAGCGTCTTGGCTTTGGGCAGCACGGACTGCGGCGTGCCGATCAGCAACTGCAAGTTCTTCTGCGCCTTGGCGTAGCCCTTGAGCAGTTTGGCCCGGACCGTGTCGAAGTCGGTGGTGTCCGGCCGACCGCCGTCCGCATGGGCGCGCAGCTTCTCGGGGCTCACGCCCAGCCAGCTTCCGCCCGGATGTTTGGCGAGCAGCCGAATGGCGCCCTTGGAATTGTAGCCCGGCGGCAGGGTGTGCTCAGGCCGGGAGAAGGCGTTCTGGCCGCCGCCGAACACGAAGTTCTTGCCGACCTCCTGCGCACGTTCTTCGGTCTCGGCCACGAAGGTCGGGATCAGATAGCCGAAATTCTCCGACCCGGCCTGATAGCCCTGCTTGGCGGCCTCGTCTGCATAGAAATCCCACAGGTCGCAGGTCGGCCCCAACGCGGTGCCGAGCCCCAGATAGGGATAGCGGTGTTCCGCGCACCAGCGCACCGTCTCCGGGCTGAGCACCCCCGGTATCCACATCTGCGGGTGCGGCTTCTGGTACGGCAGCGCCCACGGGTTCACGTGCCGATAGTGAAAATGCTTCCCCTCGTACCGCCACGGCCCCGGCTTCGTCCACGCCTGTACGATGAAATCGTGCGCCTCGTTGAACATCTCCCGATTGTACGCCGGGTTCGCGTTGTTGAAGAATTGCTCGCTCCCCGCCCCGCGCACCCAGCCCGTCACCAGTCGCCCGCGCGAGATCAGATCGATCTCCGCCAACTCCTCGGCCATGCGCAGCGGATGCTTCAGCACGGGCAGGGGATTGCCGATCAGGACGATCTTCGCCTGCTTGGTGATCCGCGCCAGGATCGCGGCCTCGACGTTCATCACGCTGCCCATGCAGAACGGGTTCCCGTGATGCTCGTTCAGGGCGACCGCGTCGTAGCCGAGTTCTTCGGCGTAGCAGTATTCGTCGAGATAGTAATTGTAGTCGTTGGCCGCCTGCTCGCGGTCGAACAACGAGTTAGGGACCGCGAAGTACGCCTTGTTCTTCAGAATCTCGTCCTCGTCGATTCCCCGGTACGGCCGTTCGGTGAAATACGAAAATTGCATGTGCGGTTCTCCTTTTTCGAGATCGCCCTAGGCCGCCAGAAAGTCCTTGACGAGGGCCAGGAACTCATCCGGGTTCTCGACCTCGGGACGGTGGCCGACGCCGGCCATCTCCACGGACCGCGCGCCGCGAATGGCCGTCGTGTAGGCGTCGATGCAGCCGGCCGGCACGACCTGGTCTTCGGCGCCGCGAATCAGCAACGTCGGCACGTTCGTCACGCCGCGCAGCAGAAACGGCAGGCTCGGATTGTGCATGTACGGCTCCCAGCCCAGCCGCGCACTTTCGGCCCGTGCGTCCTCGAACGCCTCGAACTGCTCGGGCGACATTTCGCCGCCGTAGATCATGCCGAACCCGGGCGACTCCTGGTCGGCGACGGTCCGGCGCAGATGCGTGCGGATCGTGATCGGGAAGATGTCCATGATCTCGCCGACTACGGGTTTGAGGCCCATCGGCCCGACCAGGATCATACGACTGAAGACGGCGGGGTCGGACGCGACCATTTCCGCGGCAACGTACCCGCCGGCCGAAAACGCGATCACGTCCACCGGCGCCAGCCCCATCTCTCTGACGACCATGCCGTAATAGCCGCCCAGGTCGCGGAAGCTGCGAATCCAGTCCAGCCGCGGGGTTTTGCCGAAGCCGGGTTGCAGCGGAATGACGAATTCACGGGTTTCGGCCAGAGCGTCGTTCCACGGCATCCAGCCGGGGAACCCCAGCTCGTCGTGCAGCATGAGCAGGGGTTTCCCCGCTCCGCCCTTGATGAGCGTCAGTTCAGAATCGGCGACCTGCGCCTTCTGTGCAGTCCAGTGTGCCAAGGAGCTCCTCCTTTATATGACGAAGGTTCGATCGGTGTTCGGATGGGGGGACAACCGGGGCACCTAATCAGCCGTGACCCGGCTTGTCCACACGTGTTCGGGGGGCGATGCGCATGGCTTCTCCAAGAAAAATTGTGCCGGGTCCGACTCGGACCCGGCTGGCAGTCGAACCAAGTCGGGGCGTCGCGGAGGAATGGGTCCGCGACGCCCCGATTGCGCTACTCGTCCTGCACGCTGAGCGCACCGGATGGACACTGCGCAACGACGGCGCGGACGTCGTCTTCCGACGCGGCGCTCGGATCGATGACGAAGTTCCCGCCCTCGACTTTGAAGACTTGTGGCAGTTTCTTGACGCAGTTGGCCGAATGCGTACAGACGTCTTCTTCCCAGGTGACCTTCATACGTCGCCCTCCCTTGGATGTGGTGTTGCCTGGGAGCGTAGCCCTTTCGACGCGCAGCGGGCAAGGCGCGGGCGATTGGATTCGAGCAGGCGGACGAAGCGGGAGTGCCTCACCGCCGAACGAAGTAGGTTTTCTGGCATTCCCGGAACGAATCTGTTAGGAACGAAGGCGCGGAAGGAGGGCCGCCGCACCATGAAACAACTCCGCGTCATCACCGAGAAGTGTACGAGCTGCGTGCAATGCGAGTTGGCGTGCGCCTTCGTCCAGACCGGGACGTTCCAGCCGTCCCGGTCCGTCATTCGTGTTCACATTTTCGACGAGCAGGCCGTCTATGCGCCGTACACCTGCTTTCAGTGCGACGAAGCCTGGTGCCTGACCGCCTGTCCGGTCAACGCGATTGCCATTGACCCGAAGACCGAAGCCAAGGTCGTCATGGATGACGTGTGCGTCGGTTGCGCGGTGTGCACGGTCGCCTGCCCGTACGGCACCATGTTCTACAACCCGGACAGCCACAAGGCGTTCAAATGCGACCTGTGCGGCGGCGACCCGGCATGCGTGAAGTCGTGTCCGACCGGCGCGCTCGAATACGTGGACATGGACCAACCGGACTGGCTGGCCGGGTGGGCGGAGAAAGTGGACCGCGGCTTTCAGCGAACGCACGACACGCAGGGAGGCGAAGCATGAGTGGCGCAACGCACTGGACCGGCTGGACCGGCACCGTCCTCCGCATCGACCTGACCGCGGGAACGGTCACCAAGGAGCCGCTCGACGCGGACTGGGCCAGGGACTACGTCGGTGGCCGCGGGCTGGGCGTCAAATATCTGTCCGAAGAACTGGACCCGACGGTCGACCCGCTCGGCCCGGACAACAAGATGATCTTCGCGACCGGCCCGCTGACCGGCACGAACGCGTCGTGCGGCTCGCGCTACATGGTCGTCACCAAGGGCGCGCTCACCAACGCCATCACCACCTCCAACTCGGGCGGCTTCTGGGGGCCGGAGATGAAATTCGCCGGCTACGACCTGCTCATTCTGGAGGGCAAGGCGGAAACCCCGTCGTACGTCTGGATCTACGACGACCAGGTCGAAATCCGGGATGCCGCCCACCTGTGGGGCAAGACGGTCTGGCAGACGGAGGACGTGTTGCGCGCGGAACTCGGCGTGCCGGACGCGGTCATCGCCAGCATCGGCCCGGCCGGGGAGAACCGCGTCCGGTTCGCCTGCATCATGAACGACCTGCACCGCGCCGCGGGCCGCTCCGGGGTGGGCGCGGTCATGGGCTCCAAGAATCTGAAGGCGATCGCCCTGCGCGGCACGGGCGGCGTGGCGCTGGCCGACCCGCAGGCGTTTCTGGAGGGCCAGTGGGCAATGAAGCGGAAGCTGCGCGAGTCGCCCGTCACCGCGGAAGGGCTGCCCACGTACGGCACCGAGGTGCTCGTCAACGTGATGAACGAACACGGCGCCCTGCCGACCAACAACCATCAGAAAACCGTCTTCGACCAGGCCGAGAACATCAGCGGCGAAACGCTGACCGACACCCGGCTGGTCGCCAACAAAGCCTGTTTCTCGTGCACCATCGCCTGTGGCCGGGTCAGTACGCTGCCGGGCGACGCCGCGGCCAAATACGCGGTGTCCACCAATCCGCGCAACTGGAAGATCGCGGGCGAGGGGCCGGAGTACGAAGCCGCCTGGGCGATGGGCGCGGAGTGCGGCGTCGGCGATCTGGACGCGCTCATCAAGGCCAACTGGCTGTGCAACGACCTGGGCATGGACTCCATCAGTTTCGGGGCCAGTGTGGCCGCGGCCATGGAACTGTACGAAAAAGGCGTGGTCACCCGGAGCGAGACGGAAGTCGCGCTCGAATTCGGCAGCAGCGAGGCTCTGCTCGCCATGGCCGAAAAAACGGCCTATCGGCAGGGCTTCGGCGACGCGCTGGCCGAGGGCTCGAAACGCCTGACCGAACAGCTCGGACGGCCCGAGTTCTTCATGGGCGTGCGCGGCCAGGAGTTCGCCGCGTACGAAGCGCGCGCGATTCAGGGCATGGGCCTGGGCTACGCGACCTCGAACCGCGGGGCGTGCCACCTGAAGGCGTACACGGTCGCGGCCGAGATTCTGGGCATGCCGCGGCAGATGGACCCGCGCGCGACCGAAGAGAAGGCCGAGATCACCAAACTGTTCCAGGACGCGACGTCGACCGTGGACGCCACCGGGTTGTGCCAATTCCTCACCTTCGGCGTGGGACTGGAAGAAATGTTGCCGCAATTGGCCGCGGCGACCGGCGTGGAGTTCACGCTGGAAGGGCTGATGACCATCGGCGAGCGCATCTGGAACCTGGAACGGCTGTGGAACGAGCGGGCCGGTTTCACCGGCAAGGACGACACCCTGCCCAAGCGCATTCTCGAAGAGCCGATCCCGTCCGGCCCGGCCAAGGGAGAAGTCAACCGACTCGGGGAAATGCTGCCCGAGTACTACGAATTGCGCGGCTGGGAACCGGACGGCAAAATCTCCGAGGCCAAGAAGAAGGCATTGGGCTTGGCCTGAACGCCGCTCGACTCGACCGAGAAGCTCGCACCACCGAAGGAATCCGCGTCATGGCACGACACGTCATCATCGGGGCAGGCCCCGCGGGGGTGGCCGCGGCCGAGACGATCCGCGATATCGCGGGCGACGCCGCACAGATCGTCCTCGTCTCCGACGAGCCGGCCTACGCCCGGATGGTTCTGCCTTATTATCTGGCCGGCGAAATCCCCAAGCCCCATGTGCTGACCGGCGACGCCGACTATTTCGCGGGTCTTGGCGTACAGTCGGTCTCCGGGCGGGTCGAGCGCATCGACCCCGACGCGCGAACCCTCGTCCTTGCCGACGGCACGGCCCAGCCGTTCGACACCTTGCTGATCGCCACGGGCTCGTCGGCCCAGCGTCCGCCGATTGAAGGAGGAGACCGGGACGGGGTGTACACGTTCTGGACGCTCGACGACGCCAAGCAGGTCATGGCCAGGGCGCAGGGAACTCCCCGCGCCGTCCTGGTCGGGGCCGGCTTCATCGGTTTCATCGTGCTGAACGCGATGGCCAAACTCGGGTGGGACCTGACGGTGGCGGAGGCCGATGCCCAGGTGCTGCCGCGTATGCTCGACGCGCAGGGCGCAACCGCGGTCGAAGGCTGGCTGACCGAACGAGATGTGGCCGTGCACACCGGCGCGCAAGTTCAACGGATTACGCGCAACGGCACGGGGCTCGACCTGACGTTGAGCAACGGCGCCGACATCGCCGCGGACCTGGTCATCCTCGCCACCGGCATACGGCCCAACCTCGCGTTTCTGGACGGCTCCGGCGTTCAAATCGACGGCGGGGTCGTCGTGGACGACCGAATGCAGACGAACGTCCCGGGCATCTACGCCGCGGGCGACGTGGCCGCGGGGCCGAACCTGTTGGACGGCGTGCCCGCGGTCCATGCCATTCAGCCCACCGCGGTGGACCACGGTCGGATCGCCGGCGCGAACATGGCCGGGCAGGAAACTCACTATCCCGGCAGCCTGTTGCTCAACGTGCTCGACGTGATCGGCCTGCACTGCGCCAGTTTCGGCCACTGGCACACGGACGCCGCGGACGGATCCACGGTCACGACCGTCTGGAATCCCACCCGGCCGCTCTACCGCAAATACGTCTGGGAAGCCGACCGCATGGTCGGCGCGCTGTTCGTCGGGCCGATCGACGACGTGACCATGCTGAACGACGTCGGCATGGCGAAAGGGCTCATCCAGACCAAACAGCCGCTCGGCAACTGGGCCGCCTACGTGCGGGAAACCCCGACCGACCTGCGCCGGGCCTACGTCGCAACCGGCACCGCCCAACGCCTGATAGGCCGAACGCTCCTCGGCGCACCTGCCAGGGACCGTGCGTATCGGGTCGGCGGCAAGACTCCTGCCGCATGGCAGAAAGCCGCACACGCCCCGCTGGTCGGCTCCCGTCCGAGCGCACTCGACGAATTGCCGCGCCCCCCAACCCCCGGTCTGGAAAAGGGCGCCTAGCCCCATGCGTGTCGCCATCAAACTATTCGCCAGCCTGCGCAAAAAACTTCCGCCAAGCTCGGGCCGTCCCGCCGGCAAGGGCACGATAGAGTTGCCCGACACCGCAACGCTGGCCGACCTGATCCGCTATCTCGACATCCCGCCCGACCTCGCCCAGATGGTCTTGGTGAATGGTGAGCAAACCCGCGAGTTCGGCCACACCCTGGCCGACGCCGATCAGGTCAGCATCTTTCCGCCCGTGGCCGGCGGCTGCACCCCTAATGCCTGTATTGTTGCAGCGAGACTCGTTCCCCGAGGGACCAAAGACCGAGGCGGTACAAAGCAAGCTGTTTCCGGCAGTTTCCTATAGCAACAAAAACCAAGAGGAGGATGATCCATGAATGTCGAACTGCTGGTGAAACCCGTTTTCTCCGAAGCCCTGCCTCTGTGGATATTCCTGGCCTACGTTGGGCCGGGAGCCGGACTGGCGGCTTTCGGTTCCCTGTTGACCGTGCTCGGTGCCGCGGTCCTGATGGTGGTCGGCCTCGTCTGGTATCCTGTCAGGCAGGTGCTCCGTAAGGTACGGGCTCGGCGCATGAAAGAGCATGCAGCGCCTGAAAACGATCCTGATGGGCAAGGAAAAGCTGCGGGCCCCGGAGTGTAAGAAGCCTTCTTGCACGAAGAAGTCCTCTCCTGTTGTCTGCTCAGGAACTCGTGAGATTCCAGGATCGATATTCCAGGCTGGACCGGAGCCTACACCGTCTGGCCTTTTCCACCGTCGAATTTCAGAAGGCGCTGGCCGACATCGAAGATCGCCTCTACACGGGTCGCCTTCGCGGCGTGAGGACCGACCGGCCGGTCTTCATCACTGCGCTGCCGCGCGCCGGCACTACGTTGTTGCTGGAGACCCTCGGTTCGTTGGATACGTTCGCCTCGCATACCTACCGGAACATGCCGTTCCTGCTGACTCCTTTGCTGTGGAACGCCGTCTCGTCCCTCTTTCGTGTCCCGAACGTCACGCTCGACCGAGCGCACGGCGACGGCATGACCGTCGGCTACGACAGTCCGGAAGCCTTCGAGGAAGTCCTCTGGCGCGCGTTCTGGCCCGACAAATACCGTGGAGACCGTATCGTTCCTTGGACGGTGTCGGACGAGGACACTCACGGAGAGTTCGCCCCTTTCCTCAAAACCCACATCGCAAAACTGATTACCCTGCGTGGGGCGCGGGAACCGGCGACGGTTCGTTACCTCTCGAAAAACAACGCCAATCTGTCCCGTATTCCGAAAATCACGCGGTTATTTCCTCATGCCGCGGTGCTCGTCCTGTTCCGTAACCCGCTCGACCACACCGCTTCCATGCTGCGCCAGCACCGGAACTTCCTGAACATCCATGCAGTGGAACCGTTCGCCCGGCGCTATATGGAGGACATCGGCCATTACGACTTCGGGGCGAACCTTCGTCCGATCGATTTCGGACGTTGGCTGAGCCGGGAAGACTTGAAGCTGACAGAGACCGCCGACTTCTGGCTCAAGTACTGGTGCGCGGCCTACGCGCACGTACTTGCCGGCCTCGACGGTAACGTCGCGCTCGTCAGCTACGATGCGCTCTGCGCCGGCCCGGCCCCTACCCTGCAGCGAATCGGCGAGGCTCTCGGTGTTGAAGAATCAAGAAAGTTGGCCTCCGCCGCGGGCCGATTCCGGACACCGACCGCCTACGACGCCGATGACCTGAACCTTGACGGAAAGCTGCTCGACCGAGCATCTACACTCCATCGGGAACTGCTGGCGCGTTCCATCGGAGCCGATTGAGGCGTTCGGCAACACCCGGTTCTTTCGAGAAGAAACGGGGCCGGGCTACCGTTTGCCGGTAACGGTACTGCGCGTTGCCCAGAACTCGCCGTAGTCTCCGGACGCGGAATCGACGCGCCCGAACATCTCGGCCAAATGCGTCCGGTCCTCTCGCTGCAGCGGCCCCTTGAGCAGCGCGGCGACGTTGGCTTCGAGATGTTCGATACTGCCGGTGCCGGTCAGCACGAGGTCCAGGCCCGGCTCGTGTCGGCAGTAGCGATAGGCCGCTTCGGGCAGCGTGGCGGCTTTGCCATTCTCGGTCAGAAAGCCGAGTGGGTTTCCGGTCTCGCACAGCGTCACGTCGATCTGATTCCGGTCGCGGAGTTCGGCAAGAATCCGGATCAGGTCGTCCGGCCGGCTGAACGCGTTACGGACGGCGAACATCCCCATCGTGCCAACCTGCTTGGCCTGCGTGAGCGGAAAGACCCGGTCGCGCGCCGACTGGTTCAACACGTTGAAACCGATCATCATTACGTCCCAACAGTTGTCCTGCAGCGCCAATCGGGCCATGGCGTGCTGCGGGTCGGGGATGAACGCCTCGGTCACGCCGATGAAACGCAGCTTCCCCTGCTCCCGCAAGCGGGCCAGCTCGGGATAAAGCGTGTCGCGGGCGTAGGCGTACTGTTTGGCGCGCACGCCGTGCAGATAGAACACGTCGACGTAGTCGGTCTGGAGCCGCTGGAGGCTGCGTTCCACGCCGTGGCGGAGTTCGCCCACGGGGTCGTCGCCGTCCGGCTTGGGGCAGAGTTTCTTGGTGGAAATCACGAGCCGGTCACGAACCACATCGCGGATGGCTTCGCCGACGATGTGCTCGGTTCGGTACACTTCGGCCGTGTCGATGACGTTGATACCCAGATCGATCGCGTGCCGCACCAACGCGATGGACTCGCGTTCCGTCTTGCCGGTCTCCTGTCCGAGTCGGCTATGGCCGCCGCAGCCCAGACCGGCCACGCTGACCTTCAGCCCGGTACGGCCCAGCGTCGTGTATTGCATGGCGTGCGGCATGACGTGTTCCCCTCGTGCGGCGGTAAATGCTCTCGCTCCCGGCGAGCCTACGTTGATCGCCCCTGTATCCGCAACACGAACGCCACTCGACCGCTTCAGGAATCGGGAGATTCGAGCCTTGCTTTTCGCATGGCGCGTCGGTAAGGCCGAAGGCAGACGATCCACCGGTTCATTCTCAAAGGAGGGCGGGGACACATGGCGAACAAGGACTTCGAGGTGAAGCAGTTGCTCAAGGCGTACCGCAAGGGACTCATTTCGGACGCGCTGTTCGAGGAAGAAATGCGGACGCTCGGCACGAACGGCGCCGGCCACGGCTTGGACGTACACAACGTGCTCGGTCACAAGGGCAAGGATTTCGCCAAGCTCCAGCAGACGCCGCTGACCCAAACGGTCGCGTTCACACTGCCCGCGGGCTACGCCGGCGACAAGGAGAACACCCACAAGGGCGACCAGATCATCTACGTCATCGAGGGCAGCGCCACCGCGCGCGTGTCGGGTCGGGAACAGGAACTCACCGGAGGCGATCTGTTGATGATTCCCGCAGGCGCCCCACACTCGCTGCGCACGGGCGACGAGTCGTTCTTCGGCTTCACGATCCTGGCCCCGCCCGAGTTGTAGCGGACGCGGTGCGCGGTTCGGGCATCGCCGAACAGCGGAAGCCGCCGGACGTCAGTTCACCGCCGGACCGGGGGTGAACTCGCACGGCATGTGTTTGACCGCGTTCAGAAAGTTGGTCAGCAGACGTTCAGGCTCGCCCGCGATCTGCAGGTCGGGAATCCGCTGGAATAATTCCCGGAACATGACCGTCATTTCGCGCCGTGCCAGATTGGCGCCCAGGCAGAAGTGCGGGCCGACGCCGAAGCCCACGTGTTCGTTCTTCTGCCGCGTGATGTCGAACGTGTCCGGGTCGTCGAATACATCCGGGTCGCGGTTGGCCGAGGCGTAGTAGAGCAGGACCTTTGCGCTTTCGTCGAGTGGCTGCCCGCCCAGTTCGGTCGCACGAGTCGTGGTCCGGCGCATGTACACGACCGGGCTGGCGTAACGGACGATCTCCTCGATCGCGGTCTTGGCATATGTGTCGAAGTCCGACATCCACAGCGCACGCTGGTCCGGGTGTTCGCACAGCAGGCGCACGCCGTGCGAGATGGCGTTACGCGTGGTCTCGTTGCCCGCCGCGGTGAGCAGCACGAAGAACGAGCCGAGTTCATCCACCGTCAGCCGGTCGCCCTCCACCTCGGCGTGGACGAGCGCGGACGTCAGATCGTCGGTCGGCTGCGCGAGCCGCTGCCTGCGCATGTCGTCCATCAACTGGAACAGTTCGCGCGCTGCGGTCACCCCGGTGAAGAACCGTTCGGCGAGTTCCTGTGGGCCGTACTCCGGATCCACGCCTCCCAAAATGACGTTCGTCTTGTCGAACACGAACTGGTGCTCGCTTTCGGGAATGCCCATCATGGTACAGATGATCCGGATGGGGAATGGTGCGGCCACGTCCGTCACGAAGTCGCATGCCCCCCGTTCGATAACGTCGTTCACGACTCGCCGCGCAGTGGATTCCACGTGTTCGTTCACCTTGCGCAACTGATGGGGACTGAACGCCTGCGAGACCAGCCCGCGCAGCCGTTTGTGGCGCGGGTCGTCCAGCACGATCATCGAGCCGAACACGTCGCCACTGCCCGGCGGTAAGTCATTGGTCGTGATCCCGCTCCCGGACGAAAAAATCTCCGGGTGGAGGCTCGCGTACACCACGTCGGCATGTCGCGTGACCGCCCAATAGCCCGGACCGGGGATATTGAAGCTCGTCTCGCCCTCCTCGTAGAAGGCCACGGGCTTGTGCGTGCGCAGCAGCGCGAACGCGGCCTCGCGTTCCGCCAGCGGCCGGCGCCAAAACTCCCAGTCCGATAAGTTGATGTCGTCCACCGAAGTGGGGTAGCCGTGTGCGGTCATCGTATGTGTCTCCTCGGAGGGATTGCGTCCGTTCATCGGAACATCCACCCAGGATACCGGCCCGAGACGCCTATTGCATTCAAGCCCGACGTGAACCATATTCGGGCGGTCGGGGCAACAGTAGCATAAAGAATCCCGTTTCTCAGTTGGCATTGAGATAAAGAGAAGCGGCAAGGAGGATGCCCAATGTCTCTCTGGTTAGTCCGCACAGGTAGATATGGCGAACATGAGAAGAAATTCTTGGATGAGAAAAGAATCTACCTGACGTGGAGGGGATTGGCCCACGATTTGACCTCGCTGGGAGACCAGAAGGAGCTTCGCACCCTGTTCGAGAAAACCTATCCCGATAAATCGAAACACAAAATTGCTAACAACGTCGGACAAATATGGAGATTCTGTAAAGAAATACATCTCGGAGATTGGATTATCGTTCCAAGCAAGCAGAGATCGGCCATTCATGTTGCCAAGGTGAAGGGTGAATATGTCTTCAATCGAGACGGAGAGGATCCTTATTACCACTATCGAGACGTTGAATGGATCATACAGGATGTCCCGCGGAGCAATTTCGATCAGGATTTACTGTATTCTTTCGGCGCGATCATGACTATCTGTCGAATACACCGGAATGACGCTGAGCGGCGTGTCCGCGAAATGGAGGAGAAGAATTGGAAGCCGTCTGGTGTCATATCTACTCTGACCACAAGAGAAGAGGACGAAGACACGGAGAGCGACGAAAGATTGAATGACTTGGAGGAGGCAGCCAGGGACCAGCTTACGAAACGCATCATCGCTCGTTTCAAAGGGCATGGAATGGCGCGGCTCGTGGACGCCGTCCTCCGTGCACAGGGATATACGACGTATTTAAGCCCGGAGGGACCCGACAAAGGCATCGACCTGTTAGCGGCCCCGGAACCGATGGGTTTTGGACAACCGCGTGTTTGTGTACAGGTCAAGTCTGGAGATTCTCCCCTGGACAGACCGACGCTCGATCAACTCATCGGGGTGATGCAGAATGTTCAGGCGGGTCACGGACTGCTCGTCTCTTGGGGTGGGTTCAAATCCAGCGTTGACAGAGAAGAAGCAACGCAGTTTTTCCGTGTCCGTCTTTGGGATCAAGGGGACATTATAGACCAAGTGCTTACAAACTATGAAAAGCTCGATGAAGAGATCAAAACGCAACTCCCCTTGAAACGGATCTGGGTCGTAAACGAACCGGGCGAATAGACTCGCCCAAGCGTTGGTTCGAGAGATCACTTCTTTCTCTCCCTGCTCCGCTAGAAAAGGGGACGAGTAAAGGATCGAAAGGTCGAAGGGCCTTCAACCCAGAAGGGTGAGATAGACTAGCTGGGGAAGATCCTGTGGGATCATGTTGCAGGTCACTCCCGCGGACGAACCCTCACCCCGACCCTCTCCCAAAGGGAGAGGGGGCAGACACTGCTCCCGGCCCCGAACGTAAAAGAGCGGCCGGCGAAAGCCGGCTGCTCTCGAACATTGCGGCAGATCGCCCCTGCGCGCTACGCGCCGGGGCCGAACGCCTCGACTGCCCGCAGGTCGGGCAGGGATTCGTCGTCCGATCGGATCGGCAGGAAGCAGACGTGCGTGGCCCCGGCTTTGAGGTGCGCGTCGAAGCGGTCCCGAATCCGCTCCTCGCTGCCCCAGGCCACGATGGCGTCCACCAGTTCGTCGCTGCACCCGTTCTCGAAGTGCGCGTCGCCCCAGCCCAGGTTCTTGAGGTTCCTGGTGTAGTTGGGGAGCCGCGGGACGTACGTTTTCATGTACTGGCGGGCCATCGTGCGCGCCTTGGTCTCATCCTTTTCCAGGATGACGGCCTGCGCCGCGCAGATCCACGGATCGGGGCCGATTTGCTCGCGGACCTTGGCCGTGTGTTCGGGCGGGACGAAGTAGGTGTGCGTGCCCCGGCTCTGTTCCGCGGACAGCGCCAGCATCTTGGGATGCAGCGCGGCGATGACGATCGGCGCCGGCTCCGCGGGCTTCGGGGCTTGGTAGAAGACGTCCTTCAGCTTGGGCAGGTATTCCTTCATGTAGCTGTACGGCTTGTCGTAGTCGTGGCCGCGCAGATTGGCGACGATCGGTTTGTGGCTCACGCCGATGCCCAGCACGAACCGGCCGCCGGACAGTTCGGCCACCGTGTTCGTGGCCGCCGCCATGGTGTACGCGTCGCGCGCCCAGATGTTGGCGATGCCGGTCGCAATGTTCAGGCCTTCGGTGTTGTTGAGCAGATAGGCCGCGTGGGCGAACGGCTCGCGGCCGACCGCCTCGGGGATCCACAGGGTTTCGTAGCCGGCCTTTTCGACGGTTCGAGCGAATTCCGCGGTCTGCGGTGCGGTCATGCCGTCCAGAAAGAACCACACGCCCAGCTTTCCGATTTCCATGACGTCCTCCTCGTCTGCGACGGTCGGGGATTGTGAAACGAGCGGCACCTTATGCCGGGCGTCGTCGGGCTGTCAACGTTGGGCTCGTAGGCGGGGCTCTCTCGTCCTTGCGCGGGCGGATGTGGTATGGCAGGCGTCGGAAACGCAGTCCGATCCCGCGCCGCGGGACACCGCCGACAGGAGGACTTCCACGCATGGCACTCTCGTTTCGCCGCCTGAATCCCCACTTCGCCGCGGAGGCGAGCCCCGTGGACCTGCGCCGCGTGCACGACACGGAGACCTTGTTGGAGATCCGCGCCGGCATGGACGAACACGCCCTGCTCGTCTTTCGCGACCAGCACTTCACGGACGAGGAACATCTGGCCTTCGCCCGGCGCCTTGACGGCGAACTGCACACCAAGACCGGCATCAGCGCCTTCAAGAAGAGCCGCTTCGGCAACGAAGCCCTGGCCGACGTGTCCAACCTGACCGAGACGGGCGACATTCAGCCGGCCGACGACCGGCGGCGGATGTACGGCCTCGGCAACCGGCTGTGGCACACTGATGCTTCGTTCCAGGACCCGCCCGGTCGCTACTCCATGCTGTTCGCGCGCGTGGTGCCGCCCGTCAGTGCGGATACGGAATACGCCGACATGCGCGCTGCCTATGACAGCCTGTCGGACGAGATGAAGGCGCAACTCGAAGGGCTGCGCGCGCATCACTCGATCGCCCACTCGCGCGAAATCCTCGGGTTCACCTTCTCGGAACGAGAACAGGACATCCTCAAAGGCGCCGTCCAACCGCTGATCCGCACCTTGCCGCGCACCGGCCGTAAGGCGCTGTACATCGCCGCACACGTCTCGAAAATTCTGGACTGGCCGCTGCCGGAGGGGCGCCTGCTGCTGCTCGACCTGATCGAGCACGCCACCAAACCGGAGTACGTGTACCGCCACGCGTGGCACGTCGGCGACCTGGTCCTCTACGACAACCGCGCCACCATGCACCGTGCCCGGCCCTACCCGGACACGCAGCACCGCCGTGAGCTGCGCCGCGTCACCACCCTCGACGTGCCGTTCACCATCGAGCCGTCCGCCCCGGCCTCCGCCTGAAACGAGAAGCTGGCGAGAACGAGGAAAAGTTTCAGCCCGTGCGCTTTACGAACCTGGGAGAACCCTCGTAGGGTTCTCCCAGCAGTCAGATTGGGAGGTGGTATGCGGGAATGGTCGTTGCAGGAAGCGAAGAACAAGTTCGGCCTCCTAGTCGATGAAGCCCTGACGGAAGGGCCGCAATACGTCACTCGGCACGATCGCAGAGCCGTCGTCGTCATGGCCGCCGACGAGTACCAGCGCACGAGTAAACCGAGCGTACCGTTCAAGGAATTTCTTCGGTCGTTGCCGCTGGAAGGTCTGAACCTGGAGCGGGACGAGGCGTCGGACCGAGACGTTTCGCTCGGCACGGAATGATGTCGTATCTGCTCGACACCAACGTCATTTCCGAGATTGCCAAAACCACACCGCACCCCGCCGTTGCTGCCTGGTACGCGCAGCGCAACGAAGACGACCTGTACCTGAGCGTCGTCACACTCGGTGAAATCCGGAAGGGCGTCGAACTCAAACGCCAGTCCGACCGGAACCGGGCCACGGCGCTCGACCGCATATTGACTCGGCTGCAAACGGAATACGCTGCTCGCCTCCTTCCCATTGACCACCTCGTTGCCGACGAGTGGGGGCGTTTAGCGGTCCTGAATGCCCACCATCCCACCGACCGCCTGCTGGCCGCCACGGCCAAGGTACACGGCATGACGCTCGTGACCCGAAACGTCAGACACGTCACCGCGTTTCCTCTCTCCGTCATCAATCCTTTCGAGACACGCTGACCCACCCGGCCTTCGCGAGCCTGCGGCTTCCTTTACAGCCACACGCCCCGGCTTCTATAGTCGGCCCTCGTTTCTGAACGAGCCTACGGAGGGAAGACCGATGCGGGACGGATTCAAGATCGCCGATACCGACTCCCACATGATGGAGCCGGACTGGCTGTGGGAGCGTCACATGGAAGACGCCTACAAGGCGCAGGCGCCGCGCATGGGCGAAGCGCCCGGTTCCGGGCGGCGCGCGTTCCTCGTCGAGGGCGAGTCGTTCACCCGCGAAAAGGGGAAGTACCCCATGGCGGCCAAGGCGTTCCTCAAGGCCGCCATGACCGCCATGGATCGCTTTCAGCGGGCCAAGGACACGGGCTTCAGCGCCGAGAGCCGGCTCATGGACATGGACGAACAGGGCGTCGACGTGCAGATCATGTACCCGACCTACGCCGGCCAGATGCTGGGCCGCGAGTTCCGCGACACCAAGCTGCTCGCCGCGTGCTGCCGCGCCTACAACAACTGGGCCGCGGACTATACGGCCGAAGATCCCAAGCGCCTGCGCTGGGCCGCGGCGCTCCCTATGCAGGAGCCGAACGAAGCCGTGGCCGAGGCCGAACGCGCCGCGGCCGCGGGCTGCGTCAGCTTCTACATGCGGCCCAACCCGGTCGGCGGCCGCACCTTGTGGCATGAGGATTACCATCCGCTGTGGGCCACCATCGAACGGCTGGGCAAGCCCATCTCGACCCACGACTCGGCCTCGGCGTCGGTCCCGTCGTTCGGCGACCGCATGGACACGCACACCGCGGGGCACATCCTGTCGCATCCGTTCGAGGCCATGGCCGCCATGGCCGGCCTGATCTGGTTCGGCATCTTCGAACGCTTCCCCGCCCTCAAGGTCATCCACGTCGAGGGCGACGGCGGCTGGACCCCGTACTGGCTGCAACGCATGGAACAGCACTGGAACTTCAGCGGCAACGCCGAGCACGAATACCTCACCCGCCCGCCCACCGCATACTTCAAACGCAACGTGTGCGTGGGCTTCCGCGGCGACGAGCCGACCATGCGCGCCGCGGTCGAACTGGTCGGCGACGACAACTTCACCTGGGACTCCGACTATCCGCACCCGGACGGCACCTATCCGTGGGGGGTCAAGGCCATGCTGGACCAGCCCATCCCGGAGGAGTCCAAACGCAAACTGTTCTGGGACAACGCCGCACGGCTGTTCCAGTTGGACGAAGCCTAACGGCACACAGGAGGGCACGGTATGGATTTCAACGGCAAGGTCGGACTGGTCACGGGCGCGGCGTCGGGCATCGGGCGGGCGACCGCCATGGGGTTCGCGCACCGCGGGGGCGCGGTCGGCGTGGCCGACATCAACGAACGGAACACCGCGGCGGTCGTCTCCGAAATCACGGCCGCGGGCGGCAAAGCCGAGCCGATCGTCGCCGACGTCACCAAGCAGGCCGACGTCGAGCGGATGATCGCCCACACGGCCGACACGTTCGGCCGGCTCGACTTTCTGCACAACAACGCGTTCGGCCTGCCCTCTCCGCAAGGTACCAACGCCGTGGCCGCGCGCACCGCGGACCTGGACGACGGCATCTGGGACAACATGATCGACCTCGGCCTGTCCTCGGTCTTCAAGGCCATGAAGGCGGCCATCCCGGTCATGCGCAAAACCGGCGGCGGCGCCATCGTCAACACCGCGTCGATTTCCGGCCTGCGCGCCGACTACGGCATTGCGGCGTACAACGCGGCCAAGGCCGGCGTCATCAACCTGACGCGCGTCGTCGCCATCGAGTACGCGCGCCACGGCATCCGCGCCAACTGCATCTGTCCCGGGGCGATCGACACCCCGCTGATCGCGCCCGCGCTGCAACTGCCCGGTTTCGCCGACCGGATCGCCCAAGGCATTCCGATGGGCCGGCTGGGCAAGCCTGAAGAAATGGCGAACGTCATCCTGTTCCTCGCCTCCGACTTGGCGTCCTTCGTGACCGGCGCCGCGTTCGTGGCCGACGGCGGCCAGACGGCCAAGACCGGCAGCCCCTCCTTCCTCCCCGAGTAAGCCGCCTTCCTCCGCTCCCCGGCAATCCACGCTTCGGCCTTTCGACACGCTCAAGGCACCGCAGGCTCAGCGCATCGCAATCGAAAATCCACGATCCATGCTTCGACAGGCTCAGCACACCGCAATCAAAAATCCACAATTCCCCAATCCCCGGAGGCTCCCATGCCCGACCCCGCACTCCAAGCACTTCTCGACCGTGAAGCCATCCGCGCCCTGCCCGTCCGCTACTGCCACTGCGTCTGGCAGAAAGACCTGGACGGCTACGTGAACCTGTTCACCGAGGACGGCACGTTCTCGACCACCGATCCCTCCCTGCCCGGGGCACAGGGCCACGCCGGCTTGCGCGCCATGATCGCCGACAGCCTGGACGCGATGCAGCCGCGGCCGTTCATCCACAATCACGTGGTCGAACTCGACGGCCCCGACCGGGCGACGGGCACCTGCTACGTCGAAGTCCGCCTGCGGCGTGACGGCAAACCGTGGCGCCTGTCGGGCTGGTACGACGACGAATACGCCAAAGTAGGCGATGAGTGGAAGTTCAAATCCCGCCGCATCACGACCGACTCCTTCACCCCGCTCGCCGAATAGCCCGCCACTGTCTCGGCGGGCATGTCCGTTCCCCGCGGACATGTCTGGGGAAGGATGTCGTAACGGGCACGGGGACCCCTGTAATATGGGATTTCCTTTTGATCCCTCGGTGCCCTCCCCCGGTCCACGTCCGGGGCAGGCTCTAACCCGCCCTCGGTAGTCCCTGATCTTGCGGTTCCTTGAGCTCGGTCCCTGAGCCTGTCGAAGGGTGTCGAAAGGTGGAAGGGAGAAAGGTGATCGGAGGGAACGAGGGGAGAAAGAGAAGGAGCAAAGTCCCCTCTCCGATTGGGTTGTTTTACTCAATGTATTGAGTAAAATTACTCATTATGTTGAGTAAATCGTCGTCCTATTCTCGTCCTCAAGTTCGGGAACTCGTCCATCGGCTGGCCGAGCCGCGACGCTTCATTCACGTCGTGGCCGGCGCGCGACAGGTCGGCAAGACCACCCTGGTGGCAGATGCCGTACGGCGGTCCGACCTGCCGACGCATACGGCCAGCGCGGACGAGCCGACCTTGCGCGGCACCGAGTGGGTCGAACAACAGTGGGAAGCCGGGCGCAACCTCACCCACGAGGCGGACGCGAACGGCGCGCTGCTGGTGCTGGACGAAGTGCAGAAGGTGACGGGCTGGTCCGAGACCGTCAAACGGCTGTGGGACGCGGACACGCGCACCGGCGTACCGCTCAAAGTCGTCCTGCTCGGCTCGGCGCCGCTGCTCGTCGAGCGCGGCTTGGGCGAGAGCTTGGCCGGGCGGTTCGAGGTGTTGCGGCTGCCCCATTGGAGTTTCGCCGAAATGCGGGAAGCCTTCGACTGGTCACTGGATCAATATCTCTTCTACGGGGCCTATCCCGGGGCGGCGCCACTGATCCGGCAGCCGCCCCGCTGGGCGCGCTACGTCCGGGACGCGCTCATCGAACCCGTCGTTTCCCGCGACGTGCTACTGCTCTCGCGCGTGGACAAGCCCGCCTTGCTGCGCCGGCTGCTGGAGTTGGGGTGCGCCTACTCCGGACAGATTCTCTCCTACACCAAGATGCAGGGGCAGCTTCAGGAGGCGGGCAACACCACGACCTTGGCGCATTATCTCGACCTGTTGGCCGGGGCCGGGCTGCTGACCGGCTTGCAAAAATACGCCGGCGCCGCGGTCCGGCGGCGGGCTTCGAGCCCCAAGCTCCAGGTCTTCAACACCGCGCTGATCACCGCGCAGGCGGGGGTGACCCTGGCCGAGGCTCGCGCCGATCGCGTGTTCTGGGGGCGGCTGGTCGAGTCCGCGGTCGGCGCCCATCTGGCCAACGCCGCGGTCGCCGGCGATTGTACGGTCCATTACTGGCGCGAACGCAGCCGCGAGGTCGATTTCGTGGTGCGCGCAGGCAACCGACTGATCGCCATCGAGGTCAAGAGCGGGCGCCCGGCGGACACGCGGGCCGGCATGGCGGCCTTTTCCGCGGCGTTCCGGCCGACGCGCAAACTGCTCGTCGGTAGCGACGGGATCGATGTCGGAACCTTCCTGTTGAAACCCGTCGGGGAATGGCTGAAAACATGACCGCCCATCCCGCCTC
Organism: uncultured Binatia bacterium (SeqCode); assembly: GCA_965242795.1. GTDB lineage: Bacteria > Desulfobacterota > Binatia > Bin18 > Bin18 > Bin18. The sequence continues at coordinate 3,310,616 of OZ251505.1, read as the reverse complement.
CGCGCTCCCGTCGTGTGCGGACGGCCGCGGACCTGCAGCAGCGTAACCGGCACGGAAGCAGCACGGCATGGCCCGTACCCGCACGAAGAAGACCCCGCCGCAGACCGACGCCGCACCGTCCGGCGCCACGACCGGCTACGAAGCCGAGCTGTGGCGCATGGCCGACGCGTTGCGCGGCAGTATGGACGCCGCGGAATACAAGCACGTCGTCCTCGGCCTGATCTTCCTGAAGTACATCTCCGACGCGTTCGCCGAGACGCACGCCCGCCTCGAAGGCGAACGGGCCGAGGGCGCCGACCCGGAAGACCCGGACGAATACCGCGCCCAGAACGTCTTCTGGGTGCCGCCCGAGGCGCGCTGGCCGCATCTCGCGGCTCAGGCGCGGCAGCCCGACGTCGGCCGGCGCGTGGATGACGCTATGGCCGCCATCGAACGCGACAACCCCGCGCTCGCGGACGTGCTGCCCAAGGACTACGCGCGCCCCGGCCTCGACAAACAGCAGCTCGGCCGGCTGATCGACCTCGTCGGCAACGTCCGCGTGGGCGACGCCGACGCCCGGTCCAAGGACGTGCTCGGCCGCGTGTACGAATACTTCCTGTCGCAGTTCGCCAGCGCCGAAGGCAAGAAGGGCGGCCAGTTCTACACCCCACGCTGCGTGGTCACCCTCCTGGTGGAGATGCTGCGGCCCTACCGCGGCCGGGTGTACGACCCGTGCTGCGGCTCGGCCGGCATGTTCGTCCAGTCGGTCGCCTTCATCGACGCGCACGCGACCGGCAACGGCAATGGCGAGCGCATGCCCGGCGGCGCCAAGCCGGACATCTCCATCTACGGCCAGGAGTCGAACTATACGACGTGGCGGCTCGCACAGATGAACCTCGCGATCCGCGGCATCGCCGGCCAGATCGCGCAGGGCGACAGCTTCCACGACGACCGCCACCCCGACCTCAAGGCCGACTTCATCCTCGCCAACCCGCCCTTCAACGTCTCCGACTGGGGCGGCGAGCGGCTCGCCGACGACACGCGCTGGCGCTACGGCGTGCCGCCCAAGGGCAACGCCAACTTCGCCTGGGTACAGCACATCGTGCACCATCTGGCGCCCGCCGGCGTGGCCGGGTTCGTGCTGGCCAACGGCTCCATGTCGTCCACCCAGGCCGGCGAGGGCAGCATCCGCCGCGGCCTGGTCGAGGCCGACGTGGTGGACTGCCTCGTCGCCCTGCCGGGCCAACTCTTCTACTCGACCCAGATTCCGGCCTGCCTGTGGTTCCTCGCCCGCGACCGCCCGCGCAGCCCGCGGCGCGGCCACGTGCTGTTCATCGACGCCCGCAAGCTGGGCCGCATGGTGGACCGCACCCACCGCGAACTCGCAGCCGACGACGTGGGCCGCATCGCCGATACCTATCATGCGTGGCGCACGGGGACGGACGTCGACGCGCCCGGCTTCTGCAAAAGCACTACGCTGGACGACATCCGCGCCCACGGTCACGTGCTCACCCCCGGCCGCTACGTCGGCGCGGCGGCCCCGCGGGACGACGGCGAGTCGTTCGAGGCCAAGATGCGCCGCCTCACCGCGCAACTCCGCGCCCAGCAGGCCGAGGCGAAGAAGCTGGACGCCGCCATTGCGGAGAATCTGCGCCGCCTCGGATTCGGAGGGGACTGATGGCGCCCATCCACTATCACGCCGGGCAGTTCCCGCCCGAGCGTCTCGACTGGCAGACGCTGATCCCGCTGATCGGTCCGGCGGCCGGCGCGGTCGCGCGGTACGACGGGATGCTCTCCGCGGTCCCGAACCCCGACGTGCTGCTCGCGCCCCTGACGACCAGGGAGGCCGTCCTTTCTTCACGGATCGAGGGCACGCAGGCCACCATGGGCGAGGTGATGGAGTTCGAAGCCGGACAGGAAGCGGAATCGCCCGAACGCCGCGACGACATCCATGAAGTGCTCAATTACCGGGCCGCCATGCGGCAAGCGGAGCAGATGCTGAAGAAGCTGCCGCTCTCCCAGCGCGTCCTCCGCAGCGTGCACAAAGTGTTACTGTCCGGCGTCCGCGGGAAAGGAAAGTCCCCGGGGAGATACCGGCGCGTCCCCAACTGGATCGGCCCGCCCGGCTGCGACATCGACCAAGCCAAATTCGTCCCTCCCGGTGCCGAGACGCTCACCCGTGCCATGAGCGGATGGGAGCGATACGTTCACCGGGACGCCCCCGACCGGCTGACGCAACTCGCCATTCTCCACGCCGAGTTCGAGGCGCTGCACCCATTTCTGGACGGTAACGGCCGCCTCGGGCGGATGCTGATTCCCCTGTTCTTGTGGCAGCACGGCATTATCGGACGGCCCATGTTCTACATTAGCGCCTATTTCGAGGCGCACCGGGACATCTACTATGAGCAACTGCTGGGCGTCTCACGCGATGATGACTGGACCGGCTGGTGTCGGTTCTTCCTCGAAGCGGTGCAGGCACAGGCGGAAGACAACTTGGTCAAGACCAAGGGGATTCTCGCCCTCTACGACGACATGAAGCGGCGCGTGCCGAATCTGACGCGCTCCCGATACGCCATCCGCGCATTGGACTGGATTTTCGAGCGACCGATCTTCCGCAGTTCCCATTTCGTTGCCGATGCCGGCATTCCGGCAAGAACGGCGCGGCGCCTCGTGGACGCGTTGTGCGAGGGCGGCATTCTGAGCGTCATCGGCCGCGGCAGAGGCCGCCGGACGACCGTGCTCGCGTTCTCCGACCTCATCGAGACCGTGGAGGGCGGGAACGGCGCTATCGGCCACCCATGACCGACAACGCGCGTTGCCGGCCACTTTCCGCAAAAAATGGCCGGCAAATTCCTTTGATGGTCATGGATGACCGATACGGAAGGAACTCTATCGAGCCGGAGCCGTGGATGGCGAAGACGGGTATGATTGCGACGCCACGGCCGCCGGCGGTCTGGATTGATGGCGCCCTTTCGAGACGAACGGCGCTATCGGCCACCCATGACCGACAACGCGCGTTGCCGGCCACTTTTCGCCAAAAATGGCCGACAAATTCTTTTGCCGGCCACAGATGACCGATACGCGGGCTTCCGATGATTTCGCGGAACGGAGCCGCGTTAGGGACGTTGGAGAGAACGCCACGACCGTCAGGGAATTGCTCCGGGCTTTGGAGACTCATCCGGACGCCCGGCGCGTCGTCGTCACTGGCTACGAAGAGGACTCCGACGACGTGACGGTCGCCAGCCTCCGCGTCGTGAAAATGCGTCTGAATCGTGGAGGAATCCGCGCTTAGCAAGGCCGACACCTGGAGCATTTCGGGACCAAGGGAAAAGAAAGGGAGAGCGTGGACGCCTTGGCGCCCCTCCGTAATTCTCATTAGCAAGGATACCAGGAAAAGCTCCGCGACCCTGATATTGTTCGCAACATGGCTTCCGTATCGAATACGGTTCAGTGGCGCACCGTGACCCTGGGCGACTGCGCGGTCATCAACGACGCCACGTATTCGCCGAAAGAGGCGTGGCCGTTCATCCACTATCTCGATACCGGCAACGTCACCGACAATCGCGTTGGTACCATCCGCCGCCTGGTGCCGGGGACCGACAAGATTCCGAGTCGGGCGCGCCGCAAGGTGCAGCCGGGCGACATCGTGTATTCGACCGTGCGCCCGGACCAGCGCCACTTCGGCCTGCTGAAAGACCCGCCGGACAATCTGCTGGTCTCGACCGCCTTCGCCGTCATCCGGGGCAAGGCCGGCGTGGCACATACGGACTTCCTCTACTGGTTTCTGGCGCAAGGCCATGTCGTCGAGCGGCTGCACACCATCGCCGAGCACAGCGTCTCCGCCTATCCGTCCATCCGGCCCGACGACATCGCGCGGCTGGAACTCCGGCTGCCGCCGCTCCCGGAGCAACACCGCATCGCCCACGTCCTCGGCACGCTGGACGACAAGATCGCCCTGAACCGCCGCCTGAACGCCACGCTGGAGGATATGGCGCGGGCGCTGTTCAAGTCCTGGTTCGTCGATTTCGACCCCGTCCACGCCAAAGCCGCCCTCAAGCGCCGTGCCTCATCCCATCACTCCCCGTTGCAAGCAGGAGACGAAACGGCCACGGCCCATGGGAGACTCTCCTCCCCGCCGGTTTCCCCGTCTCATCACTCCCCCCTTGAGGGGGAGTCGGCGAGACAAGGGCGCAGCCCGCAGTCGAGCCGGTGGGGGGTCGTCCGCCGCGGCTACTCCCGTCGCGCCTTGACCGCCGCCCGCGCCCTCCGCCGCAACCGCACCGACGCCGAAGGACTCCTCTGGCACTACCTCCGCAACAAACAACTCGGCAGCTACCGGTTCCGCCGCCAACAACCCATCGGTCCGTACATCGTCGATTTCGCCTGTCTGTCCCGCAAGGTGCTCATCGAACTCGACGGCGGCCAGCATGCGGAACAGACGAGCCGGGACGAGAAGCGCGACGCCTTTCTCCGGGCGCGGGGCTACCGCGTGCTCCGCTTCTGGAATACGGAGGTCTTCGAGAACTGTTTCGGGGTGTTGGAGCGGGTGTACGAGGCGGTAGCGGGGGACCCCCCACCGCAGTCGCCGGCGCCTGAAGGCTTGGCGACTGCGACTCCCCCTCAAGGGGGGAATGATAGGAAGGGAACCACGGCGTGGACGGTCGAACGCGCCCGTGCCTATCTCGACGGGATGGACCCGGAGGTTGTGGCCCTGTTCCCGGATGGGTTCGAGAAATCTGCTGTCGGTCCGATCCCAAGAAGATGGGCCTTGAAGAAATTGAAAGAGTTTGGAACAATAGTTACTGGAAAAACCCCAGATACACACAATCCGGCCTTCTACGGAGCGGACGTCCCATTCTTGAAAATCCCTGATATGCATAAAAGGATATATGTAATGCACACCCACACTATGCTTTCATACGCAGGCGCTTCATCTCAGCCTACGAAAGCCTTGCCCCCAGGTAGTATGTCGATGAGTTGCATAGCTACACCCGGGCTTGTAGTCATCAACCATAGAGAGACTCACACTAACCAGCAAATCAACAGTATAGTTCCTAATGACAGGCGGATGATCAAATATTTGTATTGGGCATGTAGAGGCTTATCGGCCGAGGTCCTAGCGGGAGGAAGTGGAGGGTCTGTATTTGGGAATATGAACAAGTCCACCTTTAGTAATTTGTCCATTTTGAATCCGGGATCAAATCTAATAAGATGGTTTGAGAAGATGAGCCATCCAATCCATAAAACGATTTTGTTACACGAGAAGGAAATTTGCACATTAACTTCAGTACGAGATACGTTGCTACTGAGACTTATTTCAGATGAGTTAGAATATCCAGTTTCAAATCTCGAGAGGGATGTCCATGAACCATCAGGCGATAAAAGCTAGGACAATAAAAGGAGCCGCCTATGAGCATAAACATAGTTCAAGGAACCAATCAGAAGCCTGCTTCTAGTCAGTTTCTGGTTGAAATGTTTTCCTCTCAGACTGCTTTAGCGGGCCAGTTGTTCATCGGATATCCAATCATCAACACGTCCGAAGGACGCCATCTAATTGACGCGATCTTTGTGTCTGCAGACAAAGGAATCGTTCTATTTGACCTGATAGAGGGGTCTGAGGCCGGAGATTACCAATTTCGACAAGATGACTCTGCCAACAAGCTTGAAGGGCGACTTAAAACTCATCGAGAATTAATGCTACAAAGAAAGCTCCTTATCCCGGTCCATACGATTTCGTTTGCGCCGGGAATTAGTAAATTGAATCTATCCTCGGAATGCAGCTACCCCCTCGCCAATTCTCGTTCCCTTATCCACGAGCTAGAGAATTTGAGATGGGAGAATTCAAGCAAAGAAATATACGAGAAATCGCTGTCCGTAATCGAAAGTGTTTCTACGATTAGAAAAAATAAGCTCGGCCGGACCACTACAAAAAACAACTCTCGAGGCTACAGACTCAAAGAACTTGAAAATTCGATCTCTACGCTCGATAATAGACAAATCCGGGCGGTTATCGAAACAGTCGAAGGAGTACAGCGCATCCGCGGCTTAGCAGGTTCGGGTAAGACTATCATCTTAGCACTGAAAGCAGCCTATCTCCACGCACAACATCCTGAATGGCGTATAGCTGTCACATTCAATACTCGTTCGCTGAAGGGACATTTTCGTCGTCTGATAAATAAATTTTCCATAGAACAAACGGGCGAGGAGCCTGACTGGAATATTCTACGAATCGTCACCGCGTGGGGAGCTCCTGGTAGCAGCGAACGTGACGGAATTTATTACGAATTTTGTCGCCAACATGACATTGACTACTTCGATTTCGGAGCGGCGAGAGATAAGTTCGGTAGGGAAAAGGAATTTTCCGGGGCATGCGAACACGCGCTTAATCAAGTCCATCAAAGCAAGCATCTCTACGACGCAGTTCTCCTAGACGAGGCACAGGACTTTTCCCCCATGTTTCTGCGACTCTGTTACGAATTGCTAAAATACCCCAAAAGACTGGTTTATGCTTACGATGAGTTGCAGAGCCTCTCTGGAGAGTCCTTATCCTCACCGGAAGAAATCTTTGGGAAAAAGGCTGACGGGTCCCCCAAAGTGAGATTCAATGATGCGGGAAGCGATGAGCCACAATGCGATATCATTCTGAAAAAGTGTTACCGTAACTCACGTCCTGTTCTTGTAACAGCACATGCGCTCGGATTTGGCATATATCGGGAACCATCAGATTTAAGTGAGACAGGTCTCATCCAGATGTTTGAACATCCGCAGCTATGGGAAGATGTCGGCTACTACAACAAAGCGGGAGAGTTAAGGGAAGGGTCGCACATTATTCTTCACAGGACGACAGATTCAAGCCCAGCATTCCTCGAAAACCATTCCCCTGTTGACGACCTTGTCCTATTCAAAAAATTCGACGATGATGAGTCCCAGGCTGAATGGTTGGCTAACGAAATCAGGAACAACCTTCAGAACGACGAACTCAAACATGACGACATAATTGTCATCAACCCTGATCCCCTTACGACCCGGCAAAATGTTGGGCCAATACGTAGACGCTTATTGGAAATGGGCATCGATTCCCACCTCGCTGGAGTCGACACCCCCGCAGACGTTTTTTTCCAGCCAGATTCGACCTCTGTGACATTCACCGGAATATATCGCGCTAAAGGTAATGAAGCCGGAATGGTTTATATCATCAACGCACAAGACTGTCACTCAACGGCGTGGAACTTAGCGAGTATTCGGAACCGTCTCTTTACAGCCGTAACCCGAAGCAAAGCATGGGTCCGTGTTCTCGGTGTCGGTAATAACATGAAGAAACTTGAAGAAGAATACCAGAAGCTAAGACGACAAGATTTCGAGTTGCAATTCGTCTACCCTACGAAAGAACAACGTAACAAGTTGTGGATCATTCATCGAGATATGACAATGCAGGGTCGCAAGCGATTGAAAAGCCACGAAAGAAGCCTAGCCAATTTAATTGCAGACATCGAATCGGGTGATGTTCATATTGAGGACCTAGACGGGAACAAACGGGCCAAACTGCGAACCCTCTTGATGGAGAAAGGATAAGGATCGTGCCAACTTCCAATCAGGTTGAAAAGCAAGTCAACGAAATCATCAAGTATTTAGTTGAGAGGAGTCTCGTCGACGATCAACGCTTTGCGTTCCAAAAGTCTGGTGCTAATAATCTTGTGCAAGTCACTTTTGACAAAGCTGAACATGTGTCAGAAGCGTTAAAGGATCGTCCATACGAGGAAATTTACCAAAGTCTTGTCCAAGAGCGTGCCTACAACGCAAAGATGCTTGACGGCGCATTGATTCAGATGACATACGCCTTCGTCAATGGAACGCTGCAACGTCACCGACTTGCGTTTTTCTCTGCACCCCACCTTGAAGAATTCCAGAACAATCCGGATATCTACCAAGACGACGAAATCTACGCTGATGTGCTCTCCAGGAACATCGTTCCGTTTCCGGTGCGTTTTGACTATGACGCTCGGGACGGCCGTCACCGAGAGCTAACACATCCTAAGTCTCATTTGACGCTCGGCCAATACCAAAACTGCCGGATCCCGGTAACGGCCCCAATGACGCCTTTCTGGTTTATCGACTTCATTCTCAGGAATTTCTACCACACCGCGTCGGCTCGATATGCTGACAGGCTCCCCGTGCAGGATGGCTCCTTTGCTGAGTCGATACTTCCTGCCGAACGGGCTGTGGTCCATGTGACAGTTCCAGCATCGTAGCTGCGTGGACCGGCTACGTTATATCCATTCTTTAGCGTGCCCGTAGGGCGCCCTTCCTATCACTCCCCCTCATCCTTCGACCATCTCAGGGACTAGGGGGAGGTGATCGGAGGAAAGAACCCGGCTGCCTTGAGCCTTCGGGCGTGCATCGATTGGCCTTATTCTTCCTGGGAACGCGGGCTTCCAGTCCGCACCACAGGCGGGCGGAACGCCCACGTTCCCGGGCAGCGCCACCGAAACGGATGCACGACCGCCAGCCTGTCTTCTTGCCCTGGCCCCCCTTTTCCGGTCAACTGCGGGCCGACAAGCCCCCGAGACTCTCCCCAATGTCCCAATCGGCTGCCTCACCCGCCGTCCCGCGGATCGAATCTCTCAAGAGCCGCAATCCTGAAAAACAGGTGAAAGCATCCTATGACCGACACCCTCCTGACCGCCCCCGACCGGCAAGAAGCCCTCTCCCGCGCCTATGCGTACGCCGTAGCGGCACGGACCGGCTACGTCACGTCCATCCCCGACCCGGACCGGGACGGCGTGGACCTGCGAATTCAAGCCGGCGGGGCGATGCGCCCGGCGCTCGATTTGCAATTGAAGGCAACGATCAATCTGAGCGAACCGCATGAAGGACGTTTTCACTTCCCCCTCAAACGTCGAAACTACGATCTGTTACGTCAGCCGACCCAGACGCCGCGCCTGCTCGTCGTACTCGACCTGCCGAGGGACGAGCACCGCTGGATGACGATCACCGCGGACGAGCTCATACTGCGGCGGAGCGCCTATTGGCTGAACTTGCAAGGGGCCGAGGAATCGGACAATCGATCGTCCGTCACCGTCCGAATCCCGACGGGGAATCTGTTCACTGTCGAAGGTCTGCGCGCATTGATGGACCAATCGAGAGGAGGGACCGTCCGATGAAAGCCAGCATCCGGGACACGGAAGCCTTGACCGCGGTTTCCCCTGCGGCCCTCTCGGCCTATGCCCGCGCTGCGGGATGGGTCAGGCGCGAACCCTACGGCGATCATTCCGACGTGTATGCCGCGGACGGGCTGCCGGAGATCGTCGTGCCGCGCACCCAGCGCCTCGGCGACTACGCCGCCGTCGTTGCGCAACTCATCGACATTTTCGCGCGGGTTGCCGACATGGACGAACTCGCGCTCTACCGCGACTTGGTGACCGCCGACCGCGACGTCATCCGGGTGCGGGTGGCCCCCGACGACACCGGTTCCGTAGCCGTCAACGACGGGGTCAGCCTCCTCCGCGGCGCCTACGACATGCTGCTGGCCGCGGCCTGCTCGTTGCGCGAGCCGCGACCGCTCTATCGCGCCGGCGCGAACCGAGAGGCCAGCGCCTATGTCGGCTGCGTGCGCTTGGGGCAAAGCGAACAGGGGAGTTACGTCGTGACCTTGTTGCCTCCGGTCGTGCCGCCCCCCACGCAACCCCTGCTCGCCCTGGACGTGGCCCCCGACGACGACCCGATCGAACGGCGCATGACGCGGCGTCTGACCGAAGCGTTGAGCGCTACCCGCGAGGCAACGGAAAGAACGGTGGGCGGCGACGCCGCGGCCTTCTCCAACGCGGTCGTCCACGGGACGAGCGCCAACTTGTGCGAATCGCTCGCCGACCTGATCGGACCGTTCCCGACCTTGGACGTCAGCCTGACCTGGGCGCGCACCCGTCCGCTGGACACGGTGCGCACGGTCGTCCGTTTCGCCGAGGCCGACGCGCCGATCCTGCGCGAGGCGGCCCGGTCGTTCCGCGAGCGCGAACCGCAACCGGACGCGCAACTGGTCGGCCTCGTGCAACGCCTGCAACGCGACGGACGGGAGACCGGCGGGGCCATCACGCTGCGCACGTACATCGACGGACGAATCCAGTCCGTCAGCGCCGTTCTGCCGCAATCCGACTACGACCGCGCGATTCACGCCCACGCCGCCAAGGCGCCGGTCGTCATAAAAGGCGACCTGGAGCGCACCGGCCAGCGCTGGCACTTGCTGCATGCCCGCATTGCCGACGTCATTCCGAGTGAGGACCCCCCGGACCTGCACACGTAATAAAGAGCAACTTCGATGGCGAATCATGACCTTACGCAGGCTGAGGCCGACGCCCTCCTGAGAATGGAGAAGCGCCGAGTCGACGAGACCGAGTACGACTACCCGGACTTCGGAGGACGAGTGACGGTTCCGTTGGCTTCGACCGACCGGCGCGAGGCGTTTCTGCTCGACATCCCCCGGGCGCGAATCGATCTTGCGAAAGGCACCTATCAACAGCGCGGACGACAGGTCGTGGTCCTCGTCCGGCTCGATTTCGGCGGGGCACCGCACCGCAACCCGGATGGAGAGGAGATCGGATCGCCGCACATCCATCTCTACCGCGAGGGATACGGCGACAAGTGGGCGGCTCCGGTTCCGGGCGACCGTTTCGTGAACGTGAACGATCCGTGGCGAACTCTCGAAGATTTCCTGCGGTTCTGTCACGTTGTGGACCCGCCCATCATCCGGCGAGGGTTGTTCACATGATCGAAGACGTGCAGGCGCTCGTGGACCGCTACGCGACCTGGGTACGGGACAGGACGAGTCTGCGCCGGACCGAGGACTGGATCGAAATCACCACGCCGTACCTGGACCGGCACAACGACTGCCTCCAAATCTACGTCAAACGGGCCAATGGCGGATTCGTATTGACGGACGACGGGTACGTGCTGGGCGACCTGGAGCAGTCCGGCTGCCCCCTCGGGAGCCCCAAACGGCAGGCGCTCCTCAAAACGACGGTCAACGGGTTCGGCGTGCAGATCAGCCGGGAGGCACTCGAAGTTCGAGCGACGTCGGACAACTTTCCCCTGCGGAAGCACAACCTCGTGCAGGCGATGCTCGCCGTAGGCGATCTCTTCTCCTTGGCGTCGCCCACGGTCCAGAGCCTGTTCTACGAGGACGTCGTGGCGTGGCTCGACCTTTCCGAGGTTCGCTATACGCCGAACGTGAAGTTCACCGGGAAGAGCGGATACGATCACCGGTTCGATTTCGTGATTCCGAAGTCGCGGGCGCAGCCGGAGCGGGTCCTGCGGACGATCAACCGACCGAACCGCGACACCGCACAGGCGGTCGCCTTCTCCTGGATCGACACCAGAGAGACCCGTGCCCCGGAGTCCCGCGCCTACGCCATTCTGAACGATACGGACCGAGCCATCCCGGAGAACGTGTCGGACGCGATACGGCGCTACGACGTGCGGCCGGTGCCGTGGTCGAGGCGGGAGACCGCGCGCGAGGATCTGGCCGCGTGACCGACTTCACCGAATCCACCGTCGAGGACGCGGCGCTCGACTGGCTGCGCGGCCTGGGCTGGTCGGTCGCCTCCGGGCCGGACATCGCACCGGGAACGCCCGGGGCGGAGCGCGCCGATTACGCCGCGGTCGTGCTGGAGCCGCGGCTGCGCGACGCGCTGGCCCGCCTCAACCCCGCCCTGCCGGCAGACGCGCTTGACGCCGCGGTCCGCCGGCTGACCCGGCCGGACGGCGTCACGCTGGAAACCCGCAACCGCGCCTTTCACCGCATGGTCGTGGACGGTGTGACCGTGGAATATCGCCCCGACGGCGGCGCGGTCCGCGGGGCGCAGGCGCGCGTGCTCGACTTCGATGAGCCGGACGAGAACGACTGGCTGGCGGTCAATCAGTTCACCGTGGTGGAGCAGCAACGCGAGCGGCGGCCCGACGTGATGTTGTTCGTGAACGGCCTGCCGCTCGGCATCGTCGAGTTGAAGAACCCCGCGGACGAGGACGCGACCGTCTGGACCGCGTGGCACCAGTTGCAGACCTACAAGGCCGAGTTGCCCGCCCTGTTCGCCCTGAACGCCGCGCTGATCGTGTCCGACGGAGTGGAGGCGCGCATCGGCACGCTGACCGCGGGGCGCGAGTGGTTCAAGCCGTGGCGCACGATTGCCGGCGCCGCGCTGGCCGATCCGGCACGGCCCGAACTCGAAGTGCTGCTGAAGGGCGTGTGCGCGCCGGCCCGCTTTCTGGCGCTGGTGCGCGATTTCATCGTCTTCGAGGACGACGGCGCGCCCGTCAAGAAAATGGCGGGCTACCACCAGTTCCACGCGGTCGAGATCGCGGTCGCCGAAACCCTGCGCGCGACCGAATTGCAACAGGAGGCCGACACCGTCGGCGAAGGGGCCGGCGGCCGCTACGAGGCGGGACGCAAGCCGGGCGGCGAACCCGGCGACCGCCGCATCGGCGTGGTCTGGCACACGCAGGGGTCGGGCAAGAGCCTGACGATGGCGTTCTACGCCGGGCGCATCGTCCGCGAGCCGGCCCTGCGGAACCCGACCGTGGTGGTGCTGACCGACCGCAACGACCTGGACGACCAGTTGTTCGCCACCTTCGCGCGCTGCCGGGACCTGTTGCGCCAGCCGCCGGTCCAGGCGGACAGCCGCGCCGACCTGCACGCCAAACTCGCCGTGGCGTCCGGCGGCGTCATCTTCACCACCATCCAGAAATTCTTTCCGGAAGCGCCGGCCGCGCCTCCCTCCCGGGCACGCGGGGGTCTCGCCCGCCTCCGGTCCGATACGTCCGAGGAACGGGAGTCGCACCCCGCACCGACCCCGGCGTTGTCCGAGCGCCGCAACATCGTGGTGATCGCCGACGAAGCGCACCGCAGCCAGTACGACTTCATCGACGGCTACGCACGCCACATCCGCGACGCCCTGCCGCACGCCGCCTTCGTGGGCTTCACCGGCACGCCGGTCGAATTGCGCGACGCCAACACGCGCGCCGTGTTCGGCGACTACATCAGCATCTACGACGTCCAGCGCGCGGTCGAAGACCGGGCCACGGTCCCGATCTACTACGAAAGCCGGCTGGCCGCGCTCGCCCTGGACGAACGCGAACGCCCGAGCATCGACTCCGACTTCGAGGAAGCGACCGAGGGCGAGGAGACGGCGCGCAAGGAAAAGCTCAAGTCGCGCTGGGCGCAGCTCGAAGCGGTGGTCGGCGCCGAACAGCGGCTGGCGCTCGTGGCCCGCGACCTGGTCACGCACTTCGAGCAGCGACTCACAGCGCTCGACGGCAAGGCGATGGTCGTGTGCATGAGCCGGCGCATCTGCATCGCCCTGTACCGGGAACTGGTGCGCCTGCGCCCGGACTGGCATGCCCCGGACGACGCACAGGGGGCACTCAAGATCGTCATGACCGGCGCCGCGGCCGACCCGCCCGACTGGCAGCCGCACATCCGCACCAAACCCCGGCGCGAGGCGCTGGCCGCCCGCTTCCGCGACCCCGCGGACCCGCTGCGCATGGTGCTGGTGCGCGACATGTGGCTGACCGGCTTCGACGCGCCCAGCCTGCACACCCTGTATCTGGACAAACCGCTGCGCGGCCACGCGCTGATGCAGGCCATCGCCCGGGTCAACCGCGTGTTCCGGGACAAGCCGGGCGGGCTGGTGGTCGATTATCTGGGCGTGGCCCACGAACTCCGCCGCGCGCTGGCGACCTATACGGAGGGCGGTGGCGCCGGGCGCGCCGCGCTGGACCAGGCCGACGCGGTCGCGGTGCTGTTGGAAAAATACGAGGTCTGCTGCGGCCTGTTCCACGGCTTCGACCGGGCGGCGTGGGCGGCCGGCACGCCGGCGCAGCGGCTGGGCCTGTTGCCCGCGGCGCAGGAACACGTGCTGGCGCAGCCCGACGGCAAGGAGCGCTGCCTGCAGGCGGTGCACGCCTTGTCGCACGCGTTCGCGCTGGCGGTACCCCACGCGGACGCGCTGCGCATCCGCGACGACGTGGGCTTCCTCCAGGCGGTGCGGGCGGTACTGGCGAAACGCGCGCCGGGCGCGGCACGGCCCGCGGACGAGATGGACCGCGCCGTCCGGCAGATCATCTCGCGCGCGGTCGCGTCCGCGGGCGTGACCGACGTCTTCGCCGCGGCCGGGCTGGACAAGCCCGACGTATCGGTCCTCTCCGACGACTTTCTGGCCGAGGTTCGGGGCATGCCGCAGCGCAACCTGGCCGTCGATCTGCTGCAGAAACTCCTGAAGGGCGAGATCACCGCCCGCGGGCGCCGGAACGTGGTCCAGGCGCGCACCTTCAGCGCCATGTTGGAGCAGACCTTGCGCCGCTATCGGAACCGCGCCGTCGAAGCCGCGCAGGTGATCGAAGAGTTGATCCACCTCGCCCGCGACCTGCGCACGGCGAACGCCCGCGGCGCCGCGCTCGGGTTGTCGGAGGACGAGATCGCCTTCTACGACGCGCTGGAGACCAACGACAGCGCGGTCCGCGTGCTCGGCGACGAACCCCTACGCGCCATTGCGCGCGAACTGGTCGAGACGGTGCGCCGCAACGTCACCATCGACTGGACGCTGCGCGAGAACGTGCGCGCGCAGTTGCGCGTCCTGGTCAAGCGCATTCTGCGCAAACACGGTTATCCGCCCGACAAGCGGGAGCAGGCCACGCGCACCGTCCTGGAGCAGGCCGAAGTCCTGTCCGCGGGCTGGGCCGTCGCCTCCCGAGTCCCCGAGCCGGCGGTGTCTTGAGATGGTCGAAGGGTGAGGGGGAGTCGGCGAGACAAGGGCGTCAGCCCGTAGTCGAGCCGGTGGGGGGTCCCCGCCGCGAGACCTGCCCCCGCAAACGAAACTGCACCCTCCCACGAGTGGGCGTCGCGCGGCGTTGACACTCGAAACGCCGCGGCGCTAGGGTCCGGCCACATTCGGCGAGTCCGACATCGAGGAAGATCGCACATGGCATACGTCGGCAGTTCGGTCAGTGGCATGCTGGACCGCACGCTCGTGGCCGGGAACGGGCGCTATACCGCGGACCTGCGCGCGCCGGGTATGGGCTTCATGGCGGTCGTGCGCAGCACTTATGCGCACGCGCGTATCGTGCGAATCGATACGGATGCGGCGCAGGCGCATCCCGGCGTGCGATGCGTAGTGACCGGCACTGAAGTGCGCGAATGGACCGACCCTATTCCGCACACGCTGAACCCGGCCGCATTGGGTGGTCACACCGCGGACGTCTATTGTCTGGCGGCCGACCGCGTCCGCTACGTGGGCGAACCCGTAGCCGCGCTGGTCGCCGATACGCCCCACGCCGCTGCGGAGGCCGCAACTCTGATCGACATCGAGTACGAGGAACTGCCGGTCGTGACGGACGGCGAAGCAGGGTTGGCGGCCGACACACCACTGCTCTACCCGGAATGGGAAACCAACGAGATGCTGCACGGCCGCTATGCCGGCGGCGACGTCGAACGGGCGTTCGCCGACGCCGATCACAGCGTGGACGGGCGCCTGCACATCCATCGCCACACCGCGGCGCCCCTGGAGCCGCGCGCGGTGCTGGCCGAATACGACGACCGGGCCGAGCGCCTGAAGGTGTGGGTTTCGACGCAGACGCCGCATCCGCTGCGGACCACGCTGGCGCAGACGCTGGGGCTGGACGAACACGCGGTGCATGTCGTCCAGCCGCAGGTCGGCGGCGCGTTCGGCGTCAAGATTCCGACGTATCAGGAAGAGCCGCTGGCCTGCCTGCTGGCGCTGCGCACGCGCCGCGCGGTCAAGTGGGTCGAGGAACGCAGCGAACATCTCCTGGCCGGCGGCCACGCCCGCGAACATACGATGACGTTCTCGGTCGCGTTCAACGCCGACGGGCGCGTGCTGGGCCTGAAGGTCCACGTGCTGGGCGATGTGGGGGCGCTGGGGGCGCTGGCCGGCTGGGGCATGAGCTACGTCGGCTCGTTCGTCGTGCCCGGGGCGTACAAGATTCCGCACTGCGAGGTCGACGTCTCGATCGTGGTCACCAACAAGGCGCCGTGGAACGCCTACCGCGGCTTCGGCAAGGAGGCGGCCTCGTTCCTCATGGAGCGCGTCATGGACCGCGTGGCGCAGCATCTTGGCATGGACCGCGCCGCGGTGCGCCTCGAGAATTTCATTCCCAAAGACGAGTTCCCCTACGTGCAGATTTCCGGCGCGACCCCGGACAGCGGCGACTACGCCCGCGCGTTGGACACCGCGCTGGACCGCGCCGGCTATGCAGGTTTCGCCGAGGAACGGGCCCGCGCCCGGCAACAGGGCCGTTTCCTCGGGATCGGCATCGGCTTCGAGCTCACGCCGGAAGGCGGCTGCATCCCGGATTCGTTCATCGGCGGCTACGAGGGCGCCACGGTGCGGGTCGGTCCGAGCGGGCGGGTGACGGTGCTGACCGGCGTTACCTCGCCCGGCACCGGCAACGAAACGGGTATCGCGCAGATCGTGGCCGACCAGTTGGGCGTACCGCTCGACACGGTGCGCGTCGTGCAGGGCGATACCGAGACCTGTCCGTTCGGGTTGGGCAACTGGAGTTCGCGCAGCCTGTTCATGGGCGGCTCGGCGTCGCTCAACGCGGCCCGCGAAGTGCGCCATAAGATGGTGCGCGTGGCCGCCAGCATGCTCGACGCCGCGCCCGAGCACATCGACTGCGAAGCGGGCCGGTTGCGCGTGCGCGACCGTGACGACGGGCGCACGGTCGCCTTCGCCGAGGTGGCCGAACACGTCCACAAACGCGCCTTCGACCGACACGCCCTGGACATGGAACCGGGCCTGGAGGCCACGCGCTATTTTCGGATGGGCAACATTCGCCACGAGCCGGACGACCGGGGACGCATCAACACCTATCCATCGTACCCGTACGCGGCGTGCGTAGCCGTGGTCGAGGTGGACGTCGAGACCGGCGTGGTGACGCCGCTGCGCTACGTGGCGGTGCACGACTGCGGCACGATCATCAATCCGCTGCTGGTCGAGGGGCAATTTCAGGGCGCCGTGGCCCAGGGGCTGGGCGGGGTGCTGTATGAGCAACTGGCGTACGATGAAAACGGCCAGTTGCAGACCGGCACGTTCATGGACTACACGCTGCCGACCGCGGTCGAAGTGCCGCGCGTCGAATTGCACCACCAGGAAGTTCCGAGTCCGTTCACGCCGCTGGGCACCAAGGGCGCGGGCGAGTCGGGCGTCTCCGGCCCATTCGGCGCGTTGGTCGGCGCAGTCGAAGATGCGCTCGCCCCGTTCGGCGTCACGGTTTCCGACACGCCGCTCACCCCGCAGCGCGTCTGGCGGATGATCCGCGCGGCCCGAACCGCCCGGGACGCCGGCATCGCGCCCGGCGCGGGGACGAACGCATGATCCGGGCGCCGTTCGATCTGCACACCCCCCGCACGATTGACGAAGCCGTCCGGGTATTGGCCGACTGCCGGCGCCGCGGGCAGGACGCAAAGCTGCTGGCCGGCGGGCAATCGCTGCTGCCCGCGCTCAACCTGGGACTGGCGATGCCGGCGCACATCGTGAGCCTCAATCACGTCGCCGGCCTCGACTCCATCCGCCACGATACGGATGGAGGGACGCTGGCCATCGGCGCGCGGACCACGCATGCACAGTTGGCCGCGTCCGACCTGGTCCAAACGCGCTGTCCCATTCTGGCCGAGGCCGCGGCCGGTATCGGCGACGTTCAGGTCCGCAACCGGGGCACGCTGGGCGGATCGCTAGGCCATTGCGACCCGGCCGCGGACTATCCGGCCGTGCTGTTGCTCCTCGACGCCGAAATGCGTCTGACCGGCCCGGACGGTGAGAGGAGCGTCGCCGTGCAAGATTTCTTCGTCGACTACATGACGACCAGCTTGGCCGAGGATGAAGTGTTGACGGAGGTTCGCGTGCCCGTCCCCGCGTCGGGCAGCGGCATGGCGTACCGGAAGTTCACCCGCGTCGAAGGCGGCTTCGCGATCGTCGGGGTAGCAGCCTCCGTCTCACTGAGCCCGGATGGAACGCTACGGTCGGTGCGTATCAGCCTGTGCGGCGGCGCCGCGATCCCGTTGCGCGTCAGCGCGGTCGAGGACCGAATGCAGGGCCGGACCCCGGACGACGCGTGGTTGGACGAAGTCGCCTCCGCGGCCTACGCTGCGGCGCGCGACCCGGTGGCCGAATTGCACGCCGCCGCGGATTACAAACGCGAGATGATCCGCGTCTTCACCCGCCGGGCGGTCGCCGCGGCACTGAAGCGAGCAACCTGAGCGACTTGGCGGTGTCCTCGGCCTCACTCCCAAACCCATCCCACTAATCGAAAGGACCCGCGTCCATGCGAATCCCCGTCCGACTGACCGTGAACGACGAGCCGCGTACGGCCGAGGTGGACGCGCGCACCCTGTTGGCCGACTTCCTGCGCGACGAACTCGGGCTGACCGGTACGCACGTCGGCTGTACGACGGGCAACTGCGGCGCGTGTACCGTGGTGCTGGACGGCCTGACGGTCAAATCGTGCACGATCCTGGCCGGGGACGTATCCGATTCGGGCGTGACCACGATCGAAGGGCTGAGCGGGCCGGACGGCCTGCATCCCATTCAGGAGGCGTTCGTCGCGCGCCACGCCTTGCAATGCGGCTTCTGTACGCCCGGCATGGTGCTGTCGGTACGGCGCTTGCTGGAGGAGAACCCCAATCCAAGCGAGGCGGAAATCCGGCACGGCATCGCCGGCAACCTGTGCCGCTGCACCGGCTACGCCAGCATCGTCGCCGCGGTGCAGGACGCCGCGGCCGCCACCGCGGACGAGCACTCGTAGTAACCTTGCTGCACGCTCATCGAGGCCAGCCGAATGTCAGAAACGCAAAGCCGGAGCGAGGTGTTGGCACAGGTCAAGAATCCTCTAATCTTCTTCGCTTTGGCGCTTCTGGTCATCGAAGCGGTTTTGGGTGTCGTTATCGTCAATTCCGAAATGACCCCGGCCCACCAATTCTATGCATTCTTGATAATGGCGACGTTATTTGCAATCGTCGTCGTACTGGTCGCCATCATTACGATATGGCGGCCAAGTCATCTCTACCACGACGTGGCGGAACTGAAGGAGATCATCAATAGTACCGCATTCTCGGACACGATCGAGGAAGTGGTAAGGGCGCGAGTGAGAGCCGATTGCCTCATCGACCACCCCCCTTCACAGGACCGCTGATCATGGACAGACCGTTTGCAGACCCCGTAGGCGCAAAAATCGTACAAGCCTTTCGCGACCCGGGCTCATCGTGGCGCACATCCGGCGGAATTGCCCGGGATTCCGGTTTACCTGCCGAGACGGTCCATACCTATCTCTTGGAGCATCGGGACTATTTCGTGCAGCCGTCCCTGACGCTGGGCGGCACGCAAGTCTACGCGCTCCGCGAAGACTTGCGTGCCGCTCTGAACGAGTAGTTCCCCTCTCCATCACTCCGCCGGCTTCTGGAACTTGAGCGTCATGCGGTCGCTCTCGCCGATCGCCAGATATTTCTCGCGGTCTTGATCCCCCAGCCGGAGCACCGGCGGCAGCGTCCACACGCCCGACGGATGGTCGCGCGTGTCCTTGGGGTTGGCGTTGATCTCGGTGCTGTCCACGAGGGCGAAGCCCGCCTTTTCCGCCATCCGAATGGTGGCCGCCTCGGTCACGTAGCCGGACTCGGCTTGCGGATCCTGTTCGACGTCCGGATCCCCGCGGTGCTCGACCAAGCCCAGCACGCCGCCCGGCTTGAGCGCCGCGTACATGGCCGCAAACACGGCGTCCGCGGTGCCGGCGGTCATCCAGTTGTGTACGTTGCGGAACGTGAGCACCATGTCGACCGATCCCGCGGGCGCGATCTCCACCTTGTCCGGCGGCGACAGTTCCGTCATGGCCGGCGTGCCGTACACTTCGGGCGCCGCGGCCAGCTTGTCGTCCAGAATCTTCAAGGTCTTCTTCACGTAGTCCCGGTCGGACGTCCGGTCGAAGCCGGCCAGGTACAGCTTGCCGTTGTCGCGGAGATACGGGGCGAGAATTTCCGTGTACCAGCCCCGCGACGGCCAGATCTCGACGACGGTCATGTCGGGCTCGACTCCCAGCCACGTCAGCGTTTCGGCCGGATGCCGGTACTCATCGCGCGCCTTGTTCTCGGCAGCGCGGTGGTCGCCGTTGATAGCGGCCTGCAGGACCGGATCCACCGCGGGGTCATGCTCATCCGCGTTGACGTGCGCACCTGGATTCAACGTCAGGAGGGCGATGACGAACGCGGCACAGAATGTGGCCAAAGACTTGGAATGGGGCTTCGTCCGGTTTTCCGGGGTGATGCGAGGCCGGAATGACGTTTGCATAGCGAGTACTCCTTTTCTTTCCTTCGTTGTGCTGTCCGCCGCTTGTCTGTACGACGTTTCCGCAACGAATGGCAACGCCGGGATATGATCTCTGAGCCTGAGAGCGTCTTCTCGGCATTTTTCATCCCCTGGTGGGAGCGGGTTGGAGCCTCCCCCGGACTCGATCCGGGGGAGAGGGGAAAGGCGAACATCTCCTACAGGTTGGCGTTCGTCGAAAGTGGGAGTGTCGTTCCCCTGGGATTCCTGTTTTCACAGGAATGACGAGAAAAATGCACAGAGAATGACGGGAGTTGCACAGGAGTGACGGGGAAAAGACGTGCCAACCAGGGAAATTTCAAACCGATACATATCTGACGAGGCGGGAGGTTATCCCGCCCCACGCCCCGACATTTACTTACGTTCCGCAGCATCTTCGGCTTGCAGCGAGGCGTAGCGATTCATCCCGCCCTCGCGCCGCAGAAGGAGCAACAGCGGGTCGCCGTCCTTCAGCTTGGCAAGCGCGGTTTTCGCCTCATCGACGCTCTGCACCGCGTGGCGGTTGACCTCTAGAATCGCGTCGCCCTCGCGTACACCGGCGCGGGCCGCGGGACTGTCCGGCCGCACGCCCGCCACGCCCACGCCCTCGCGTTCGTCGAGACCCAGCCGGGATCGGTCGCCGGGGCCGAGGGGGCGCAACGCCAAGCCCCACTTGCCCTGCTGCGCCCCGGCGGGGCCGTGGGCGAGTTCGGGTTCCTCGAGTCGGGCGATTTCGATGCGCAGCGTCCGCGAGCGCCCGTTACGCACGATTTCGACCGGGACCTGCTTGCCCACCGGCGTGTTGGCGACCAGCAGGGGCAGGTCGGCGTTGTCCTCGACCGTGCGACCGTCGTAGGCGACGATCACGTCGCCGCGTTGCAGGCCGCCGTTGTAGGCCGGGCTCCCCTTGCGCACGTCGGCGACGAGCGCGCCGCGGCTTTCGTCCAGGTCGAGCGACTCCGCCAGATCCTCGGTGACGTCCTGAATCGTGACGCCCAGCCAGCCGCGCGTGACGCGGCCCTTGGTCTCCAGGTCAGGCACGAGTTGCTTGGCCAGATTGATCGGAATGGCGAAGCCGATGCCGATGTTGCCCCCGCCGCTGCCGTAGATGGCGGTATTGATGCCGACGACTCGGCCGTGCGCGTCGAAAAGCGGACCGCCGGAGTTGCCGGGGTTGATCGACGCGTCGGTCTGGATGAAATCGTCGTACGGCCCCGCGCCGATGGTGCGCCCCTTGGCGCTGACGATGCCCGCGGTGACCGTATTGCTCAGCCCGAACGGATTGCCGATCGCCATCACCCAGTCGCCGACGCGGAGGTCCGCAGAGTCGCCCAACCGCGCCGCGGGCAATGGAGCATCGGCCTCGATCTTGAGTACCGCCAAATCGGTCTTGGGGTCGCGCCCCAATATCGTTGCCGCATACTCCCGTTCGTCGGGCAGGTTCACCGTAATGTCGGCCGCCCCCTCGACCACGTGGTTGTTGGTGATGATGAGGCCGTCGTTACGGATGATGAACCCCGAGCCGGAACCGCGCCGCGGCGCCCGACGCCGCGGTTGCGGGACGCCGAACTCGGGCGGAAACGGGAACCCGAACGGTCCCCTGGGTCCGCCGAACCCGCGCTGCGCAGTCCGCTCGGTCCCCACCACGCGAACGTGCACCACCGCGTCGGACACCTGATTGGCCAGCGCGGCGAACGACGGCAATCCGTCCGTCGGCACCGGGGTGGCTGCGGGGACGGTGTCCGCGGCAAGCTCGGCCCGGACAGCGTCGGTCTGTGTGAACCTGCCGGCGCCGAAGCTGCCCGCCAGCAGGCCGGCGACCACCAGCCCGGGCCAGATCCGCCGGCCGGTCCGACGAGCAACGGTCGTGGATGAAAGGGTGGAGTCCATGCCGGTCCGTGCGCCTGCGTCGTGTCGAGTCTGCATCGTGTACCTCCTTCTTGCACAGCGTTCTTGGGCTTCGACGAAGGATATACACACTCCATGTGAGAGGACGATGAGACGCGGATTAAACGTTTCTCATGCGCCCTACGACAGCATCTTCCGGGCACCCTCGACGAACGTGTCTTTCTTGTCCTCGTTCTCCAACTCCAAGGGTTCCGGCACGGCCCGACCGCGCTCCACCGCGGGACGGGCGCGAATCGCATCCCGCCACCGTTTGAGATGGGGCAAGCCGTCCGCCCGAATGCCGGACCATTTATAGGTGTGCACCCAACTCCAGTTGGCGATGTCGGCAATCGAGTACGCGCCGGCCAGGTATTCGTGATCCCTGAGCCGCGCGTCGAGCACCTCGAACAGCCGCCGCCCCTCGCGCTGGTAGCGGTCGATGGCAAAGGGAATCTTCTCCGGCGCGTAGCGGTAGAACACGTTGGCCTGCCCCATCATCGGGCCGATGCCGCCCATCTGGAACATCAGCCACTGCATGACGAGCGAGCGGCCCTTGGCGTCCGCGGGCATGAGCCGGCCGGTCTTCTCCGCCAGATAGACCATGATCGCCCCGGTCTCGAACACCGCGAAGTCGCCGTTGTCGTGATCGACGATGGCCGGGATGCGTCCGTTGGGACAGATGGCGACGAACCAGTCCTCTTTCTGTTGGCCCTTGGTCAGATCGATGGGCCGAACCGTGTAGTCGAGCCCTAGTTCTTCGAGCGTAATGGACGCCTTCCAGCCGTTCGGAGTCGAGGCCGTGTACAGCGTAATCATGCGGTTTCCTCCTTGGGTCGTTTCGTTGGGGAATGACAGACGAGACGATTCCACCCGACCGTCATTTCCGCGGAAACGGAAATCGAGGGCATGGATACCTGCTTTCGCAGGTATGACGAGGGAGAACAGGTATGATGGGGGAAACAGGCGAAGGATCGTCTTGTCTATCATTCCCTTTCGTTGGAATCGGATCGGTCTCGTGATGCAGGTCGTCCCGACCGCGGCGCCTGCTCCGCCCCGTTTCTCTCATGGCCGCGGCTTATGGGCAGCAAAGCGCAGGCGCACGTAATCGGCGGTCCACACGCCGTCCGCGTCGCACAATTCGGGGCGCAGGAGGTCTCGGATGCGGGCGATGCACGTGCCCCGCTCTGCGGGAGGGACGGTGTCCAGAAAGCTGGCGGCGAACATTTCCAGCCACTCGCCGATGTCGCCCGGCAGGCGGGTCGGCCGCGGGATCAGTTTGATGGAATCAACCGCGAAGCCGTGCGCAGCAAGTTGTCGAGCGTACTCGTCGGGCGCCGGAAACACCCACGGGTTGAGCGGTTCCGGGTCTCTCCCGAGATCGCGCAGGACGCGGGACACCGCGGACACGATGATCGTGACGTTGCCGGCGCCACCACACTCGGCCACGAAACGACCGCCCGGCTTGAGCGCCCGCCAGACCCCGGCCAGGACCGCGTCGCCGTCCGGCATCCAATGCAGCGCGGCGTTGCTGAACACGGCGTCGAATGCATCGGTGTAGGCCAAGCGTTGGCCGTCGCCGACGTGCACGTCCAGCCCGCGTTTCCGCGCCGCCTCGACTTGGGCCGGGCTGCTGTCGATTCCGATGACGCCGCCCACAGCGGCGGGTCCCGTTCCTCGACAAGCCGCGGCCAGTTTCTCGGTCAGCACGCCGTCGCCACAGCCGAGGTCGAGAATGCGGTCGCCCGGCCGCGGGTCGAGCATCTCGATCAGCGGAGCCCCCAAGTCGGCTACGAACCGCGCGCTGCGGGCGTAGCGTTCCGGGTCCCACGATTGGCCCGACGCCGTGGCGGGAGGTTGAGACATGCGGCTCCCCTAATCCTGAAGCCGCGGACCCGTCAAGGGGGAAGCGCCGCGCTTGTCGCCCGCTCCGGCGTGTGGCAACACTACCGGCGATAAGGAGGCCGTCATGCGTTTGTCCCCGCACGCCTACCCGCCCGGGTTCGCCGCCTATCTGCAACCTCTGCTCGACGCCCGGCTGCGTTTTGAGGACACGATGCCGCCGGAGGTCCGGCGCGTCTGCCTGGCAATCATCGACTCCTTTTCTATACTTGGCCGCGGCCCCACCGCGACCGAAGTCGCCGAACGAGCCGGCCTGCCCCTGACCGAAGCGCAAGGAACGCTCGAACGGCTCAACGCGCGCGACATCGTCAAATACGAGAGCGGCACGGTCATCGCGTTCTATCCGTTCTCGGACGTCCGCTGCCCCCATCGAGTCCAGCTTGACGGACAGCCGCGGCTATACGCCATGTGAGCGGGCGGGGCGATTGCCATCCCCATCGTGCATGGGCCGGGAACGCGAGCCAGGGTGTTTTCCGAATGCGGGCAGTGCAAGGCCGACATCGAGTTCGACTTGACGATCACCGACGACGGCGCAGTCAGCCCGACGCCGATCGCCCGCACGCTGCGCGAATGGGACCCGGTATTCACCGAAGCGGACCGCGCCGCCCCCCACGTGCTCGACGGGTTTTGACCGCGCGTACAGTTCTTCTGTACCGAAGAACACTTTCGTGACTGGAAGGCGACACGCCCGAACGAAGAGGGGTTTTTGATCGACTTCACGCAAAGTGCGCGCGTGTGTCAGGCATTCTACGGAACCCTGCTTGCCGCGTGCCGACGACCGTAAGGAGTGGAGCCATGCCAAGCGTCAAAACCGGCGGGGTGCAACTCGTACAGATCGACGGCGGCTACACCGTCTGGACCAAGCGGGTCGGCACGGGCTCGATTCCGCTGCTGACCCTGCACGGCGGCCCCGGCTGCACGCATGAGTATTTCGAGTGTTTCGAGGACTTCCTGCCCCAGCACGACATCCAGATCATCTACTACGATCAGCTCGGATCCGCGTATTCCGACCAGCCGGACGACACCAGCCTGTGGACGGTCGAGCGGTTTCGGGAAGAAGTCGAACAGGTCCGCTTGGCCTTGGGGCTCGACGCCTTCTATCTGCTGGGCCATTCCTGGGGCGGGTTGCTGGGGATCGAATACGCGCTGAAATACCAGGCGCACATCAAGGGGCTCGTCATCTCCAACATGACGGCCAGCATTCCGGCCTACGTGGCGCACGTCAACGAGTTGCGTGCGAAGCAGCCGGCCGAGGTGCTGCGAATTCTCGAACGATACGAAGCCGCCGGCGACTACGACGCGCCGGAGTACGAACGGACGTTGCTGGCGAACATCTACAGCCGACACATCTGCCGGGTCGATCCGTGGCCCGAACCGCTGGTGCGCATGTTCAAGCACTTGGCCAAGCCGGTCTATCACACCATGCAAGGCCCCAACGAATTCGTCATCACGGGGACCTTCAAGGACTGGGACCGCTGGGCCGACCTCGGCCGCATCCGCTGTCCGACCCTGGTTGCGGGGGCGCGCCACGACACCATGCGGCCCGCGGAAATGGAACGCATGGCCGCGGACATCCCGAACGCGCGGCTGTCCATGTGCGAAAACGGCAGCCACTGCGCCATGTACGACGACCAGGACGCCTACTTCGGCGACCTCGTGCGCTTCATCCGGGACGTGGAGTCCGGCGCCTTCGAAGGAACTTCGTCATGATCCACCTGTTGATGGCCATCAAACGCAAGGACGGCCTGTCCCGCGAGGAGTTCTCCCGCCACTGGCGCGAGGTGCACGCTCCGCTGGCGCGGCGCATCCCCGGCCTGCGCGGCTACGTGCAGAACCACAGCCCGAGCGTGTTGAGCCGCAGCCAAGCCTACGACGGGGTCGTCGAAGTCTGGATGGACGACCGAAACGCCCTCAAAGTCGCTTTCGCCAGCCATGCCTACCGCAACGGCGCGTACGTGGACGAATTCACTTTCGTGGACATAATGCACGTGTTGCGGCTGACTGCCCGCGACGAAGTCCTGCTCGACGGCGACCTGCCCGACAGTTCCCCTCCGCTCCTCAAGCGCATCTCGTTCCTCAAACGCAAACCGGGCATGAGCCGCGAAGCCTTCTCCCGCTACTGGAAAGACGTGCACGGCCCGCTGGCGGTCAAACTGCCGGGGTTGCGCCGCTACGTGCAATGCCATGCCGTGCCCGCGGCGGATGGGAGCGCACCGACCTGGGATGGCGCAGCCGCACTCTGGTTCGACAGCCTCGCCGATTTGCACTATGCTCTGGCGTCGCCCGCATACCGCGACGCCGTCCAACCCGACGCGGCGCACTTCGTCGATCCCGACAGCATCGTAACGCTGCTCACCGAAGAATATCGTATGGTGTAGCGGTACCCTGCTGCGGCTCATGTTTGGGAATGGCCTGCTTGACGATCCCGTCAGCTCGTCATTCCCGCGGAAGCGGGAATCCAGGACATGGATACCAGCTTGCGCAGATATGATGAGGGAAGCCTGACTTCACGACCGCGTTGTATGTAATTTATTGGTGTTCTAGCCTATCGGACTGGCGAGAGGTTTTACAATTCCGTCAAAAAAGAGCGGAGAGGGCCGAACACCGAATGGGCCAGATCCCAGTATCCCTTCATCGCCGCCACGCCGACCGAAACATGGGGTTCTGGCCGGGTGACAAGATAGGCGTGCGCGCGTGCCTTATCGGGTCGCTGAGTCCGCTGGTTCGGCAGATCCTCGACGCACTGAAAGAACGTATGATGCAGCCGTTCACCGGTTCGCCTGCGAATGATTGGTTCAACAGGGTTTCTAGCATGCCCGGTTGGTTGTCACCGGGCAGAATGAACACGCTTACACCTGGCTTCCCGACGTTGCGTTGTCCAGCGTGCTCTGGAACTGGCATCTTCACGTTTTCGAGTGCTGATCGAACGCTTTGCCACGCCCCATTTGCATCATCTTCTGCGTCGCGCACAATGCCAACACTTTCAACTGTACCAAATTCTGGCATATTGACGAATGCGAGCAAAAATCTGCGCAACTCTTGAACCCCGCCAAAATCTTGGACTTGTACGTTTCTATCATGAATATGATCGAGAAACGCTTCGAAAAAATTTTGTTGATCTTTCCCTTCGACCAGAAGCTGCTTTAGCTTCTGAATGGGTCGAGGCGAAGGCATACTTAGCGCACCTCCAAATTGTGATAGATGGCCGCCTCGATCGCCTCTGGTTCATACGTCACACAACGATTTTCGTCATTCTCGGCTTCGAGCCGATAAAGACGAACCCCGTCTTTCCCGAACGCTTCGTGGGCCGCCTCCAGACATTCGTAACTGTGCGTAGTCGCAACCACCTGCGTGTCGAAATTCTTTGCCGCCTGATCGACCGCTTTCCAGACCTTGGACAAGATCGAGTGGTGCAGTCCGTTTTCGATCTCGTCAATAAGAACAAGACCACCCGGCGCTGACGAGATTGCCAGAATCAGCCTGGCAACCCGCGTCATCCCCTCGCCCATAGCCGGCAAGGGCACGAGTTCGGAAAGACCGACATCCTCCCAAATCATGGGACCTCCACTTGCGGAATTATCCTCGACACTTTGCAGTTTTGGTTCGACAACTCTCAGAGCTTCCATCACCGAGCTTGCTTGCTTGTGTTGCCGAAGCTGTCCCAAGCGCACGGCGTCTTCCTGAAGATTCCCGATCCGAGACGAAAGAAAGACAGCCGGAAACGAGAGATTTTCCGTAGGTTGCTCAATCTTGATTCCGTCGACGGTCACATACATCCGACCCTCTATATGTCCTGCTTCCTTACTATCGAAGCGAAACAGAAGAGAATCTTCATTCAAAGCTCCAACCGCTAGGGATCTACTTGACTGGCCGAGTGGAAGCCGAATCGTGTCGGGTTGGTCGAGCGAGATACTGAGAGAGAAGGACTCATGAGAGAGACGGTGAGCTTCAATCCTGATGACTCGCTTCGTATCGAGGGTGCAGAACAAGGGCTTCCATAAAACTTCTCGAACTGTGGTCGTTGTGCCGCCGGTCGTGTCGATTCCACGAAAAGAATTTATGCTCAGGAGCAAGCTGGGGTTTCCCCCACCAGCCAACAAGAACAATGCCTCGAGCAGCGTCGTCTTGCCCGAGTTGTTCTGCTCGGTAAACAGGTTCACACGATCGAGTCCTCCGATCTGAAGGTCAACCAGGTTGCGGAAGTTCCGTATACGGACACTTTCGAGCATGGGTTCCGCTCCTTCAGTCGAGATTACCCCCGCGACGGTAGGCGCATCACACCCGTGCCGAGCACGGACAGTTCGCCGTCCTGATTTTCGGCGCGCTGTTCGACTTCGACGCAGGGGTGGCCGTCGGCCTCGAATATCTTCGTAACTTCGCCGGTGATGAACAGCGTGTCGCCGACCGGATTGTGACGGCGAATCTTCACAGAAATGTTGCGCAGGAAGCCGGCGTCGCCCATCCAGTCGGTCAGGTGATGGGTCATCCACGAAGTGCGTTCCGGGCCGTAGTCGTAGGCTTCGGGCGTCCCCACGCGCTGGGCCAAGTCGGTGTCCCAGTGCACGCGCTCGGGCACGTCGGGAATCCCGAAGCGGTCGGGAATGCCGAGCCCCGGGTGTTTCTGCAACTGCTTCCAGGCCAAGCGGTTGGCCCGGATGTACAGTCCGCCCCAGCCCTGCGCGTAGGCGATGAAACCGGTGACCGTCATCGGCCCCTTGACCATACCCGGCAGCTTGTCTCCGACGCGCACGTCCTCGACGTAGCGCGGCGTGGCGCCGCGGATTTCCTCTTGCGCGTACCGGTCGAAGATCTCGGCGATCCGTTCACGTGTGTACGACACGGGCGCCTGCTGCTTCACCGCGGTATATTTGGTGCCGCGCTCGCGGGCGGTATCCCGCTCGGTGCGGAAACACCAGCTTTCGCCCTCGATGACCAGTTCGCCACGCTGGTTGTAGTAATCGACGTGATAGATCTGCTGGATGGCCCGCCCGGCAAAGCGGGTCTGGTGTTCGACGAGGTCCTTCAGATAGGCGCGGGTCGTGAAGCTGTCGTTGCGGAAGACCGGGGCGTGCCAGGTGATGTCCGCGCCCGCCCACATGGCGTGAATCCCCGGCAGCCCGCCCACGTAGCCGCTCAGCACCCGGTTGAGCGGAAAAACGAAGGACGGCGGCGCGACGATGGTGCCGTAGCGCGCTTGCGCCGCGTAGTCCGGGTCGCACCACAGCGGGTTGTCGTCGCCGATGCCGTGCGCGTAGTGGCGGATGTTGTCTCGCGTGGCCTCGTAGCACCACGGCTCCAGCGTGTCCTCGATGGGTACGCCGATGAGTTTGCGGAGCGAATCCAGAGCCTCGTCGGTGATGATCGCAAAGCGGCGTTCGGGTTCGGACATGGATAGCGGACCTCCTCGGTGCAGCGGCGTATGGCGTCCCGGATTGTTCGGGAGCGTATCAGGGTGAAGAATTTCTCCCGCAGAACATCTGTATTCGGGTGCAGGGGCAATCCCTATGGTCCCTAAGTTTGAGGTGGCTTGAGGGTGCCGAAGGGTGTCAAAGGGCGAAGGGTTAGGGATGGGGTGCGAGGGCCGAGGTAACATCGGGGTTCGTTTCGACAAGCTCAACGAACTTGGGGTGGGAAGGTCCCCGGGTTTGCGGTGCCTTGGCTGAGAACCAAGGAACCCATCCCTCCGCAACGAACCGTGGGGACTAGGCCGCGGCGCGCTCCGCGTCGATCCGGTCGCCGAGTTCGCACACGCCTTGGTAGAAGAGCTTGCTTGCGGTGAGTGCGAGGTCCATCCCCTCAAGAACTTCGCGGCGGTCGGCCTCGCTCGTCACGTGGCGCGCAATCGGCTCCCACACCTTGCGGCCGGCGTGATCGTCGTCGGCGCGGGTGTGGTAGCTGAAGAAGAACACCTGTGCGTCGCTGAGACCGTACGCCTGCTGCCACGCTTCGGGCCGGAAATTGTGCCGGCCGGGCATGGCCGTCAGAATGAACTCGTCCACAGACGTGGACAGCCAGCCGGCCACCCAGTGCCGCGTGCGTGCGATGTTCTCCATCACGTTGAGGGACACGTCCACCAGCGGCATGGCGCGCGTCGCGTCCATCTCCTCGTCCGTCAGCCCGACGTTGCGGCCCATCTCCCACAGCAGCGTGGTATGCGGCTGTGAAATCTCGTCGTCGAAGACCAGTTCCTCGCGCATCTGGCCGATGGTCTTGCGGACCAGGGCCAAATCCGGGCAGCGGCTCAGCCACGCGGGGCGGATCACGCCGCTGAACCAGCGGTTGCGCAGAACGTGCTGCAAGATGAACGCCTGCCCGCGGCCGGGCGTCAACGGTTCGACCAGCCACGGGACCTGCGGCGCCATTTCCAGCGCCCGCTCGCAGATGACGTCAACGATCGATTGCGCGTGTGCCATGCGCTTTCCTTTCCTCGAAGCGAGGGGATCTCCTCGGTCGGGGGACGACACCGCCAAACCATCCGGCGGAAACGTTGCCGCCCTATC
The DNA here is from genome assembly GCA_965242795.1 of uncultured Binatia bacterium (SeqCode). GTDB lineage: Bacteria > Desulfobacterota > Binatia > Bin18 > Bin18 > Bin18. The sequence goes on along the minus strand of OZ251505.1, from coordinate 3,279,997 downwards.
CCGGTCCGTCCGGAATCTGCGCGTCCTTCTTTCGCATCATGGCGCCCCGCCGGCAACGCATGACGAGCTCGCCGCGTTGGTTCTTGGCCCGGTGCTCGAAGGTGACGATCCCCCACTGCGGGCGGGAGCGGGACTCGCGCTTGTCCACGACTTCGGACTCGACGGAGAGGGTGTCGCCGATGAACACCGGCTTGGGAAATACGACGTTCTCGAAGCCGAGGTTGCCGACCGTGGTGCCCAGCGTCGTATCGCCGACCGACACGCCGACCGCCAGCCCCAGCGTGAAGATGCTGTTCACCAAACGTTGTCCGAACTCGGCTTTGCCGGCGAACTCGGCGTCCAGGTGCAGCGGTTGCGGGTTGAGGGTCATGGTCGAGAACAACAGGTTGTCGGTCTCGGTAATCGTGCGTCCGGGCTGATGCTGAAACACGTCGCCCACGTGCAACTCTTCGAAATGCTTTCCGGCCATATCCATGCCTCCTTCCTTGACAGGGTCTCCACTTCGGCGACCGTCGAACCGTCCGATTGCGTATGAGGTTTTCGCCCACCGTGACGAAGAGGCGGCAGGGACCTTACCACAGGGGATTCCCTACTCGACGATCCTGAGACGCCTTTTTGTCACCCGTCAGCCGGAGAGGCGTAAGATTTCACGCCCCTCCACATCGTCATGGAAAGGAAAGAACAGGCAAGGATCCTCAAATATGCAATTCCCCTACCAGACGTTCTCGTGGATGAGTCGTTCGAGCGGGATTCGCTTGCCCGACGGCTTGCGCGGCTCCTCCGCGGGATGGCCCAGCGTGATGAGCCCGACCGGGCGCACGTGATCGGGTAAGCCGAAAATCTTTGCGACCGCGGCCGGATCGTAGGCGCCGACGAAACACGCACCCAAGCCCTGCTCGGTCGCGCCCAGCAGAATCAGCAACGAAGCGAAGGCCGTATCCACCAAGCTGTAGAAGGCGCCTCGCGTACCGTACTTTTCGCCCATGCGCTGCACGTCGGCGCACGTGGCGACGATCACCGGCGCGGTCGCGACCGAACGTTGGTTCATGGCGGCCTTCGCCAAGTCCGCACGCACCGCGGGGTCGCGCACCACGATGAACTCCCACGGTTGCAGATTGCCGGCGCTCGGTGCGCGCACCGCGTAACGCAGCAGCGTGGTGACGGCTTCCTCCGAAACGGGACGATCCGTATAGCGGCGGATCATCCGCCGCCGTTCGACGACCGACGCGAAATCCGCAGGCCGGCCCTGCTCCAGCGCGAACGCGAGGTCGCGGGCGTGGCTCAGCAGGGCGGCACAGCCGAGCCCCTGTAAGACGGTGCGCCGCGAGAGAAACATGAGGTGACGTTGGAAAGCCGCCGCGGCCTTCCTGCGGTGCGGGATGGAAGACGGAGGCCGGCAGATCAGCGGTCGACGAATCGCAACACGCTCACCCCGCCGGTCTGCGAATGGCCGAGTTCGACCTTGGTGAGCAGTTCGAGCGACTCGGCGTCGAACACCGCCACGTCGTGCCAATTGCTGCCGCAGTAGATTTTCTTGCCCTCGGGGTGCACCAGCGGCGCGAAGTACGTGTTCGACAGGGGCACCTTCTTTTCGATGTGGCGGGTTTCGGGGTCCACCCGCCACAAACTGTTGTACCCGAAATACGCCTTGCCCGTGTGGGGCGACAGCGTGCCGGTGAGCAGATAATCGCCTTCGACGAAGGGTTGCAATTCCACGATCTTCAACTCCGGCTCTTTCTGCGTGAGGTCGAGCGACCCGATTCCCAGCGTGATCTGTTTGGTGATCGAATCCGTGGTGAAAGTGCCGAACGAGACCAGATGGCCGCTCTCCTGGTAGGTGCCGCCGAGCGGCAGGCCGTCGGTCCGGGCGATGCCGCTGATGTTGCGGTTGGCGAGCGGGATGGTGTCGAGCGGGGCGCCGGTCTCGGCGTCGTACACGAAGATGTCCTGGCCGACGCTGAACGCGTACAGGCGTTCCCCGTCCTGAGATGAAGCCAACGACATGACTTGCCGCGGCGCGGGAAACGTGGTGACCGTTTCGTTGGTCTTCAGGTCGATGACCCGGATGCGGTTTTCCTGTGCGGCGTAACGACCGAGGTCCTGGGCGATCGGCATTTCATGGACGAACAGCCGCGTCCCCTGCGTGTTCACGTCAATGGCCATCGTCCGCACGAGTTGGCCGTCGCTCGACAGGTCGAAACTCCTGACCTGCTTGCCCTCGTCGAGATCGACCATCGCCACGCTTCGGGCCAGGTTGTTGACGACGTACGCGAACTGCGGCTGCGCGGGATTGGGCGCGATGTACAACGCCGGGCCGCGGCCCTCCAACGCGATGTCCTGGACGACCGCATCCGTCTCGGTGTCCACGACGACCAGATTGTTGGGGTGGGTGCTGGCGAGCAGATACCACTTCGCCCAGGCCGTCCGCGGCACGGCGAACAGGGCGCAGGCCAGCAGCAAACCGCCGGCCCATGGCGTCGAACGGCGCCGGGCGTGTCCGAATTGCAGCATTGCCGGATCCAGCGGAGATTCCGAGCGGCGCCCGGATCAATCGTCGAGCTTGGGAAAGACCACGTCCAGGTTGCGCCAGTCTTCCTGATTCATACCGGAGCACGCCTTGGCCCACTCCGGGGCGTTCTGCAGGCTGTCCGGCACCTGCGCCGGCCACCAGCACAGGTTGGCGCAACTCAGCAGGTCGGCTTCCATGGGTGCGCACATGCTGCTCGCGCCGCCCCACGGGTTCGCTTCCCAGCCGGGGTTGAAGATGGTCGTACAGCCGATGGGCTGTGCCATGCCGATGACGTCTTCGACCACCTTCGGCGTGGCCGCGGGGCGCCCCTCCTCCTGGGCGTCGACCGCGGCGCTCACGGCCCGCGCCTTCCGATTGGCTGCTGTGAGGTGTTTCATGGCCTTCTCCTCGATTCCGTGCGCCTTTACCGCGCTCGTCTACGTGAGTTCCTTCGGCGCGTCGCCCCGCCCGCGTACCACGTATCGCTCGATGAAGCCGGGCACACGCGCCTGAAGCTGCATGTACACGCCGATACCGTACTCGGTCCAGGCGCGCAGGAAGTCGCAGTAGTGCAGGTTCGGCAGGGTAGCGTCGCCGAACTCGGTCTGGGCTTCGTGGTAACAGCCGCCGCCGCACAGTCCGCGAATCCAGCACGTCTGACACACGGGCTTGTTCCCGACATGGGCGCCGTTGATGAACGTGTTGAGGCGGTCGTAGTCCAGACCGTCCTGCACGCTGCCGTATTTCTGCTCGTCTGTGCCCGGGAAGCGGTGGCATAGATACACGTCGCCGTTGCCGTCCACGTCCAGCAGGCCCAGACCGGCGCCGCACGGGAACAGCTTGTTCGTTCCCACGTGGATGTCCGTCAGCAGCGTGCTCAGGTTGGAGAAGCCGGTATAGCGGCCGTCGAGCGCGCGTTCGACGTAGACGTCGCCCAATGCGCGGAACTGATCCAACAGGTCGCGCAAATCCGCGGGTTCCAAGCCGTACTCGGCTCCGGGCTGCGCGGTGACCGGTGAAAAGCCGACCTCGAAAAAGCCGAGTTCGGTCAGATGCTCGTACGTGCGGACCACGTCGACGGCGTCCCTGGCGACCGTGATGCGCGCCACCACCGGTCGGGCGGTGTAGCGTTCGAACAATCGTTCCAGCCGCGGCCGCAGCATCTCGTACGACCCGACCTGCCCACCGCGCGCGTTCAGGAAGACGCGCCGCTTGTCGTGCAGGTCCTTAGGCCCGTCGATGCTGACCGTCACGCCGAAGCGGTGGGTCTGGAAGAAATCGATCACCTCGTCGGTCAACAGCGTGCCGTTGGTGGTGAGCGAAAAATCGACGGTCTTGCCTTCGGCCGCCGCCTTGTCCTCGGCATACGCCACCACGCGGCGCATGAGCGGAAAATTCAACAGCGCCTCCCCGCCGAAGAAGATCAGGTTCACTTCTTTGCTGCGCCCCGACTTCCCGAACAGAAAATCGACGCTGGCGCGCGCCGTCGTCCAATCCATCTGCACCGGCGACGGTCCGTACTTGGCCCCGTCCGGCTCGTAACAATAGGTGCAGTGCAGGTTGCATTTATTGGCCACGTTCACGACCAGTGACGTGACCGGGAAGCGCTCGACGTCGAGCGTGGGAAGCGGGGCCGGCGACGCAGGCCGGTCGTGAGAGTGCAGGATTTCCAGGGCGAGCAATTCCCGGACGGTCTCGCTGACCGAGTCCGTCGAGAATCGGGGCGACAGCGCTTCGCTCAGTGCCGCTTCGCTGGAATGCGGATGCGACCGCATGTAGCCGAGAACGGCTTCCGAGACGGAATCCATGACGAACATGGACATGCTTTTCGCGGCGACCAGAATGTCGGGCGCGGCGTCGTTCCCCGACAAGCCGGTCTGGGGGACCGTATGCGCGTTCTCGGCGCGGAAGTGGAGTTCCATCGGCGTCTCTGCCCGAGTACCGCATACCACGCTATTCTATCGGGGGAAAGATGAATTTGGCCGGCATGACAAGCAGATGCGCCCGCGCGCCCATCGGCCGTTTCGCGCCGTCGGGCGCGTACCACGCCTCGACCCACACGTCGCCGACGTTGCCCTCCATCAGATGCCGGTTCGCGTTCGGCCCGTCCACGTTGGGCAGAAACAGGCCGTGCTGATCGATGGAACCGACGTAGCGGACGTCGTCGTCGTTCGGGCGTTTGACGTACTCTTCGAGATTCCAGCGGATCGGTGAGATCCGGCCCAGCCGCACGTCGTCGTCCGTTCCTTTCTTATCGTCCGGCCCGTTGGCGTAGCCGACGGCCTCGTACTGCTGAAAAATCTTCGGGGTCCGAATCCCGCCCGGGCGCGCGAACCCGCGCTCCGGGAAAACCCGGACGTAATCCACCGTGTCGTACACTGCGACTTGGCCTTGCCCGTCCGCGCCGCCGATCCCGACCTTGCGTAGCCCCTCCGTCGCGCCGGCCTCGACCGACACCTCGGCGACGACCGCGGTGTCGCCCTCGATCCGCGCGGACGACACCGTGACCCCATCGCCGAACGTCAGCCCTCCGTCCGACAGCAACGTCTCGGAAAAACCCGTCCCGAAAAGCCTGACGGTCTGGGTGCTTCCCGTCCGAACGCTCCGGGGATTCACCGCGAGCAGCCGCGCACGGTCTGTACGGCGGTACCACGTCTCGTCCATGCCGAGGTCGCCGAAATTGGTCAGCAAGCGCCGCCCGACCAGCGTGCCGCCGTCTTCCGACGCGAACATGATCTCGCGCTGTGGGGCGTCGTCTCCGTCATCGGAGTCCGTCCGCGCCACCCCACGCCACTGAAAGCCGGTGTACACCGTGCCGGTCGTCGTGCCCGTCAGTTGCGAGCCGTCCGCGAAGGCATACGAAAATTCGCCGCGGTAGCGGTCGTTCCCGAGCGCGTCGAGACGCAGCGTCCCGGTGTATTCCCCGCCGCGGCCGGGATCGTGGCCGACTACCACCCAGCGACCGGCATAGTCCGGCTTCTTCTTGGTCTGCCACGCCGTCCACGCTTCGGTCTCGAACGGTTGATGCTCAGCAAGATACGGAAACGCGTTGTTCTTCGCATCGTCGTACCAATAGTCGCGCAGCAACCCGGCCGAAGCCGTCTCGCTGCCGATATTCGCCATGATGGCGACTTTGGTATCCGCCAGCCGCAGCCACGCATCTTCGGTGCGGTACTGCAACGCGGTTCGCGCGTACGTATGGCACTGTACGCAGCCGGCTTTCAGCGGTGCGGGAACCTCCTCCGAAGTACGAATGTTGCGCTGCTCCAGAATGAAGCGGTAGGGCTCGACCTCCGCGGGCGCCAGCCCGTAGCGGTCGCTCAGATACTTGACCAGGATGCGCGCCTCGCCTGCCTGCAACTCCACGCCGTGGGTCCGCGCCATACGGCTGAGCGTCATGCTCCAGCCTTCGGGCGTCTTGCGCTGTTCCGCAATCGCGTCCAGCGGCCCGCCCTCCTGTTCCGACGCATGGCAGCCCGAACAGCGCTGCTCCAGAATCTCCCCCGCCGGAAGCGCGACATCGGACGCCGTCGCGGCCTGTTGTTCGGCGCCGGCCGATCCCGGCCGGATCACCAAGCCGACCCACAACACCACGAACGCCATAAATGGAACGCACGCTGGAATGCGCATACCTGTCGCCTCCTCAAAGCGGCCTCACCGCTACCATAGCCGCCCGCTGTTGGGCAACCTCTTCCAATGATCCCGCAGGCGCCGCCTGATGAACATTGAAAGGGAACTAGAAGTTTGCCTTGGTTCGCTTAAGTAGCGGTTGTGTCACTTCCAAAGTACGATATTAGTGGACCGTATCTGACCAGTTCATCTCCGAGGGTCGTCTCTAAGAAGTAGAGTTCCCTCTATCAGCAGGAAAAGAATAGCACAGCCGGGGTCCGTACGGCATCCGCTTGAGAGAAGAACCCGCGCCAGCCCCGCCTTGACCAGCCTGAACATCTTCCCTCCAGAATCTCCGATGCCCGGAAGACGAACTCGGGCTGCCATAACCTGTTGCTTCGGCTCTGGGACGGTCTCGGTCGGACCATCAGCCTAGCCCTTCTCCGACACCACAAACGGAAAGCACACTAGCATACGCATGCCCGGTGACTCCTTAAAGTGGCTTGACCCTGACCACAGCCGCTCAGAACGAGGCAATCGCACCGGTAGTGCATGACGGTTGCCGGTTCAACAGACATTGGGAGCCGTCCTGGGGTTCCGCGCCAGTTGCCATACACAGACGATACATGTAGCTTCGGGGAACGAGGGTAGCCCCCGATAGTGGCGACGGTCGGCTCCGACAATTTCAGGCCGAGAAAACGGACGTTGAAAGACCCGAAGCAGATCCACAAAGGGTCAAAAGATGGAAAAAGATCATGGCCAATTTTCTGCTTTTACTCTCCGAGCAAACACGATCCCTACACTCGCTTACCTTTGCTTGTGTTTGAATTCTGTCCTCTTTCACTATCTTATATATAGCGACCCATGTTGCTTCCTGTATTCAGCCAAAGAAGATTCTTGGGTCGAAAATCTGACATCGGTCTGGCTGTTTCTGGGGAGCATCTTCTTATTCGCCACCGCCCGAATGGAACAAAGGCCCTTTCAGCGACGGCTCTACATCTTAGGGGGCATAGCGCTTTTCTATGCCACCGGAGAAGAAATCAGTTGGGGGCACCGTATTCTCAACTACCCGATGCCCGATTTTTGGGCGGACATAAATACCCAGAATGAAACTAATTTACACAATATCAGGGTACTACATAAAATTCATACCCTCGTCAGAGTAGATGGAATGCGGATCATGGTTCTCATGACCATCCTCGCTTTCTTTGGCAAAAAAAATACGTTCTTCGGAATTCCTCTCCCATCTATTTTCCTAATATTGGGGTTTCTGGTAGCGAATTTTTCTGGGGTTGCCATCAACGAGAACAATCCGATCGATAGTCTTGGCCTACTTTCTCTCTGGGTAAGATTCCTTTTCACCCCGGACAAAATAGGCATACTCCTTCTTTTTCTCTTTGCGCTGATTTTTAAAAAGCATAAGCTATTCATTGCCTGTGTAACGAGTGGTTTTTTCGTAACAACCACATTCATTGGGCAATTGATTCGTAAAGGAGCCAGGTTGGAGGAGTGGGACGAATATCTTCTTGCCCTTTTCCTTTTTTTATATTCTCTAGAGCTGTTCTGGATTCAAGTATCAACGTCACATAAGATAAGTCGCCGACTCGGGCCGCAGTCCGCCATAAGCAGCGAAATAATCGTGAGTTCAATTCGTCGATGCTTATTAACGGGCGTTCGGCAGCGAATATTAAATTTTCTACACACCTATCAGATGACGAATTTTGTTCGGACGCCTCAGCTTATTGTGTCCTTTTTCGTCGTTGTAGGCGGTATCGGTCTGTTGCATTTAGCAAATTCCTATGCTCGGTTTCACGCAGTCAATTTTCAAAACATATACCAGGCAGTTCTCTCTAGAAAACCCTTAGCACACTCTCATTTCGATATTTATCTCCACAATAGAACGTTAGTGTACGTTAGGGAACCGTGTGTCCTATCCGACAAAAAGCCGGGATTCTTTCTAAATGTTTATCCAGCTGACCACGCAGCCTTACCGTCGCGGTACAGATCCTACAACTTTGACGATTTGGTTTTCAAATTCCCTTCCTGCGGTATGGCATTTGACAACAAGTGTATATTGGTCGTCCCACTTCCAGCGTACGACATCAGGCGAATTGTATCCGGCCAATACACCCATGAAGGTCGCCTTTGGGAAGTGGATCTTCCTTTCCGTAAATAGAGAGGGGCATCCTATGTTCCGTGTACTGCATCCGTCTGCTATGCAAACTTAACCAGCCGTAGCTCGCCTCAAAGTTAAGCTGGTGGGCGGGAGGGTGCACGCCGAGCGTGCGTCACATCCAGCGCTCGACCGCCTCCTCCGGTGCACGGCAGCCTGATGATCTCTGCACCAGAATCTCCCCCGCCGAAAGCGCGGCCTCGGACGCCGCCACGGCCGGTTGTTCGGCGCCGGCCGGTCTCGGCCAGATCGTCGAGCCGGCCCACAACGCCACGAACGCCATGAATGGAACGCACGCAGGAATGCGCATACCTGTCGCCTCCTCGAAGCGGCCTCACCGCCACCACAGCCGCCCGCCGTTGGGCAATCGCTACCGCAGTCGGGATACCCTTTCGGATAGGTAGCAGGCAGGTGAAAGAACTGATACGAGCATCCGGGTTCCACGAAGGGGGGAGCAGTCACAATGCAGTATACAAGATTACGGTCACTCGTCGTCGCAGGAGTGATGGGCGCGTGGCTCGGTATCGAACCGGTTCCGGCCGCGGCGCGTATCGGGCAGTTCCCGGCCGCGGCACAATGCGCGAACGACGACCACGGAAACGCGCAAGCGGACGCAACGGTTCTCGCTGCCTCGACGTTCCAGACCATCCCGCCCACGCTACAGCCCGAGAGCCGACCGTATGATCGACTTCTCTCCCGATTCAACGGGCAGTCGGGCTCGGCGCCGTACTCCGCGACAGGATTCGTTGAAGAAGGGTGCACCACGGACGTCGACTTCTTCCGATTCGATCTGTCGGGCGCATCCTCTTTCGAGGTGTTCATCAGTGCTGCCGGGGTGGGCTATAGAGGCAAGCCGGCGGGGGTGGCCTGGATCTATGTGGAGCCGACCATTCTCGATGCAAACGGATCGGCCATTGCTTCCGACCATGAGAGACGGCATGGCGGCACGTCGTTCTTCTACAAGCGCCGCTTGACCCCCGGGACGTACTACATTGCGGTTCGGCTGACCCGCGATCTGGAGGATCGGGCGTTTTGGGGGAGTCACGGATGGTATCCTGTCGCTATGGCCGTCAATCGTATCGAACCCGTCGCCGTGGTCGTCGAGCGTGACGAGCCCGAGACGCCCAGCGCACCCGGAACACCGAACGAGCCCGGGCCGCCCACGACATCCGACGAGACTAGGACGAATCCTCCGGGCGAACCCGCGGCACCGAACGAACCTGCGCCGCCTGCTCGGCCTGGGGCGTCGAACGAGCCAGGCGAACCCGCACCGTCCGACGAATCCCCCGAGCCCGAGACGAGTCCTCGGAGAGCGGAGAAGGTCGCGACCTTGATGAATCTCTCCCCGCAACAAGCGTACGTGCATCTCTACTGCGCGCTGGACCGGTCGGAAGCGGCGGACGACGCCGAGACCCGCCCGACGTGCAACGTATTTTTTCTCTGCGGCCAGACGGTCGACCGGGACCCGGTGTCGTGGGAGGTCGTCGTCAATCCGAAGACGATCTTTTCGTATTGGCCGGGGAAGACCGACTCGCAAGCCGCTGCCGACGATTTCGAAGCCGCACTGGTTGCCGCGGGTCTGACGGCAAAAGAAGCGCTGGTCCGCACGACGTGCGAAGTGTTCATCGAGGCGGGTTCCGTCTCGAGCGTTTCCCAGGATTGTCGAGACCTGTCCGTGCAGGCCTATACCGGCTTCGGGGGAGATCTGATGCCTGTAGCGAACCAGCATTGTACCGAGAGTCCGAGGAACACCTTTTTTCAGTAATGCCTCAGTTCAACCGCGCGGACGTAGGGGCAGGCCCCTGTGTCTGCCCCATAATCGGAGGCTAGTGCTCCGCAACGGAGAATTTTCAAACTGACGCCCTGCCCTTTTTTCGTCAAGAGCGACACGTCCGACGAACCTGATATCCTGAAGAGCGTGGCAGCCTTGGAGGAAGGCCGGCGGAATGGCTGACCTTCGCGACGACAGAACCGGGGCGGAGGTACGGACGGCATCGCACGTCAGGGTTGCGCTGATCGACAGCGGCGTGAACCCCGAGCATTCCCATGTCGGGCGTGTGGCCGGCGGCATCCATTTCTTGCTGGACGAAAACAACGCGCCGGTCCCGCTTCCCGACTATGCCGACCAACTCGGTCACGGAACCGCGCTGGCCGGCGTGCTGCGGAGCAAGGCACCGGACGCGGAATTGTACGCGGTCAAGGTGTTCACCGACCATCTGGCGACGTCGTTTCCGGTCCTGGAAGCGGCCCTGAAGTGGACCGTCACCGAAGGGATGCACGTCGTCAATCTCAGCCTGGGACTGGTGAATCCGGCGCATCGTGGCCCGCTGGAAGCATTGGTCGCCCGTGCTCACGCGGCAAACGTCATTCTGGTCGCCTCGTCGCCGCCCGACCGATCCGACGTGTTGCCGGCCTGCCTGCCGGGGATGATCGGCGTGGCCGCGGACGAGACGTGTGGCTGGGACGAGTACCGCTGGCTGGCGGATCAGCCCGTTCCGTTTCGTGCCCATCCGCACCCGCGGCCTCTCCCCGGCCCGGCGCAGCAGCGCAATTTTCACGGCCACAGCTTCGCCGCGGCGCACGTGGCTGCGGCTCTGGCACGACATGTCCAGCGTTGCCCCGACCTCGGACCACGCGGCGCATACGAGTGTCTGCAGACGTTGGCGGGCGAGATGCCCACGTTCCCAGGGAAGCCGGATAAGCACTGATCCGCTTTGTCCACGTTCGCTTCGAGAAACAAAGGGGACGTGTCGTTCCGGATTGTGAATCCGGCCGGCGGGCTCGCCTGCCGAGTCGAGCATCAGATGGCTCCGGCGGGGATTCCGCGTAGGAGTTCGGGGCGTTGCGCCAAGTCGCGGTAGCACCCCTGCCACGCGGCGCGACCGTTCGTCAGCACGAGCACCGCATCATCGGGCCGGAGCGAGGTCAGACGGTGGGTCACGGCCAGCGTGGTCCGGTCGCGCATGACCGCGGCGAGCGCGGCGCGCAGGTCGGCTTCGCTTTCGGCGTCGAGGCCGGAGACGGCTTCGTCCAGCACCAGCACGCGCGGATTCTTGAGCAGCGCGCGGGCGAGGGCGACCCGCTGACGCTGCCCCGCGGACAGCCGTGCCCCGCGTTCTCCGAGCAGGGTGTCGGAGCCGTCCGGCAGGCTCGTGACGTAGTCATGCAAGCCGACCGTTTCGAGCGCGCGGGCGACCTCGCCACGGGACGCCTGCGGGCTGGCGTAGCGGACGTTCTCGAACATCGACGCGTGGAACAACACCGGCTCGTGGCCGAGCACCACCACCTGTTGCCGCAACCAAGTCGTATCGAGGTGGCGCACGTCGTGGCCGTCCAGAAGGATACTTCCTGCATCGGGGGCGTACAGCCGGATCAGCAGATCGACCAGCGTGGATTTGCCGACCCCGCTCGGCCCGAGGACCGTCACCCGCTGGCCGGCCGGCACCCGAAAACTCAGCCCGCGCAGAACCGCCTCGTCGGCCCGATAGCCGAACGTCACGTCGCGGAATTCCACTTCCCCGCGCACTGCGGCGAGGCGGCGCGTGCCGCCGGCCGGTTCCCGATAGTCGCGGCCCAGGTCCAGGAATTCGAAGACCCGGTCGACCGACACCCCCGCCCGTTCGATGCGCAGATACAGGTCCATCAGCACCTGTATCGGACCCAGGGCGCGCGACTGGTAGGCCGTGAACGCGACCAGGCTGCCGATGCTGAGTTGGCCGTCGATGACCAGATACCCGCCGTACACGGTGACCAGCGCCCCACCCAGAAACGACGCCGCGCCGGTGGTCGTGCTGCCGACGTAGCCGACCATTTCGTAGCGGGTGACGGTGGGGACGAATTCGCGCCCCAGCCGCGCCAGCCGGTCGAGTTGGACGGCCTCGGCCCCGAACTGCTTGACGAATTTGATGGCCGACAGCGACTCGACCAGAAACGACGAAATCGAGGCGTTCAACTCGCGGACGCGACGCGTGGCGGCCACCAGCCGCGGCTGGACTTTGCGGATGCCGTAAATCTGGAGGGGAACTAGCGCCAGGCTCACCAGAAACAGCCGCCACTCCAGCCACACGAGAAACCCGACGCTGGCGCACAGCACGAACAGGTTGGTCGCAAACGTGAACGCCGCGTCGGTCAGGACGGCCTGGATGTCGGCGATGTCGGCGTTCAGGCGCGTCAGCACGTCGCCGACGCGCGTCCGCGTGTGGAAGCGCAACGACAATTTCTGGACGTGGGCGAACAGGTGTTGGCGCAGGGTGAACAGGACGCGCGCCGTCACGCGGGTATAGACGTAGCGATTGACTGCGCCCACGCCATAGCCGAGCAGCGTCGCGCCGACCATCAGCCCGCTCAACGCGAACAGCAGCGGCAGGTTGCGCGCCAGCAGGACGTCGTCGATGAGGATCTTCGTAAACAGCGGCCACAGCAGCCCGAGCACCGCGCCGAACGAAGACAGCAGAAAGACGAGCCCCAGGCGTCCGAAATACGGCTTGACGAACGGCGACAATCGGGCGAAGCGGCCAAGCAGCGCACTCAGCCGCCGCGTCGCATTCGGGGCGGCGGATGGGGGGGAAGCGGACACGCCGGCGACTGTAGCGCAGCCGCCTATGGCGTCCAACAGAGAGCAGCGCATGGGAAAACAGGCAAGCCGACTCCCAACAACCAGTGTATGGCAGAGGTTTCAATCGGGAATAAGATCCGGGATGATCCTGGAACTTTCCGTGGCTTGCATCGAGAACCATACGAGAGGCTCCCGAGCCCGTCTCGACACCCCTCGACCTTTCGATAGAGTTCGACAGACTCACCAACCGAGATTGAGGTCCCGCAGGCTCGGGGACCGATCTCAACGGGCGGGGTCCCTAAGTTCGTTGAGCTTGTCGAAACGAACCCCGATGTCACCCCGACCCTCATATCCCCGACCCCCGGCCCTTCGTCCCTTCGACAAGCTCAGGGTCCCGGGCCGCCTAATCTGAAATCCTCCCTGTCGGTTGTTGACTGAACCAATTCGGAGTATATTCCGAACTGGTTCGACTATCTCGGAATGGATTCCGAAATGGAAGAGTATGACCGCACGCTTCGTCTCGACCTTCCCGCGGGCCAGTCGGCCTTTCTGTGGGGGCCGCGCAAAACCGGCAAATCGACGTTGCTGCGCCGGCTGTTTCCGCGTTCCGCGCATTTCGATCTGCTCGACACCCGGTTGTTGTTGGAATGGACCCGGGCGCCGTGGGTCTTCCGGGAACGGGTGCAGGCGTTGGATTCCGCCACGCGCGCCCATCCCGTCGTCATCGATGAGGTGCAGAAAGCGCCGGCGATTCTGGACGAGGTGCATCGGCTGATCGAAAACGCCGGCCTGCGCTTCGTGCTGTGCGGGTCGAGCGCCCGGAAGTTGAAGCGCGGGCAGGCGAACCTGCTCGGCGGGCGGGCGTGGCGTTTCGGCCTGCATCCGCTGACGTGGCCGGAAATCCCGGCCTTCGATTTGCTGAAGGCGCTGAACCGGGGGCTGATCCCGGCGCATTACGATGCGGCACAGCATCGGCGCGCGTTGGCGGGCTACGTCCAGGATTATCTGAAGGAGGAGGTGTTCGACGAAGGACTGACGCGGAACGTGGCCGCGTTCGCGCGGTTCTTCGACGCGCTGGCGTTCTGCCACGGGGAGTTGGTGAACTACAGCAACATCGCCAGGGACTGCGGCGTGGATTCCAAGACCGTCCGCGAGTACTTTCAGATTCTCGTCGATACCCTGCTCGGCGTGTTCGTGGAACCGTTCAGCCGCCGCCGCTCCCGGGCGGTCATCACCCGCGCGCCGAAGTTCTATCTGTTCGACGTGGGCATCGCCGGACACGTGATCGGACGGCGGGTCGCACGGGCCGCGGGACCGGAGTTCGGCCGTGCGCTGGAACATCTGGTGCTGATGGAACTGCTGGCGTGGCGAACCTATCGCGAGCGGGACGTCCCGGTGCGGTTCTGGCGCACCAAGTCCGGATTGGAATGCGACTTCGTTCTGGGGCGCGACGGCGCGGTGGCGATCGAGGTGAAAGGCGGCGCCAACGTCCGGTCGGGAGACGTCAGGGCGCTTCGGGCCTACGTGGACGAACACCGTCCCCGCCACGCGATCGTCGTCTGCAACGAGAGCGCCGCCCGACGCACGAGCGACGGCATCTGGATTCTGCCGTGGCAAGAATTTCTGGAACGGCTCTGGGCGGATGAGATCGTCGAGTGAGTGCCGTTCCCGTGGAACGCCGCCGGCATTCGAGACGGGAATGCCGAGAGGATCGGGAAGTCGGACTCACGCCGAGGCGTGTCCTCGGTCCGGCGGTGGATGAAAGTCAACGGCGCCTGCACGGTTCGTTCATGACCGGCGAAACCGACATCGTCGTGGCGGGCGGCGGCCCGGCCGGCTCGACCATCGCCGCCCGGTTGGCCGCGTTCGGCTACCGGGTGGTGCTGCTCGAAAAACGCCGCTTCCCACGACACCAGATCGGCGAGTCGCTCACGCCCGCCATTCTGCCGCTGCTCGATTTTCTGGGCGTGCGGGCCGAGGTGGAAGCGGCCGGATTTTTGCGTATGGCGGGTCACAGCGTGTGTTGGGGGTCCGCGGCGCCGCGCACCGCGTACTACAGCCCGGACCGGCGGCGCCGGGGATTTCAGTGCGTCCGTGCCACGTTCGACCGGATTCTGCTCGACCGCGCGCGGCAGGCCGGGGTGCGGGTTCTGGAAGGTCAGCCGGTCCGGGACGTGGCAGAAGGGGCGCGAGGGGTTCGCGTCCGTTATGGACAGGGGGCGCGCCTCCACGCGGCTTTCTGCGTGGACGCCACGGGCCGCGCCGGGGTGTGCGCCCGACGCGGCCTGCGCCAGCGGGATACGGCCTTTCAAACGTTGGCCCTGACCGGCTATTGGCGCCACGCCGCGGGGCCGGCCGGCGCCGATTTCGCCAATACCCTGCTGGAAGCGTATCCGCACGGCATGGTCTGGTCGGTCCCGCTGCAGACCGGCTTGCGCAACGTCACCCTGTTGATCGACTGGCACCGCAGGGCGACGTCGATGCGTGGCCGGCTACGGGATTTCTACGTCGCCGAACTGCGCCACGCCGGCTACGTGTCGGGGCTGCTGTCCGCGGCGCGGCTCGTTGCGGGGCCGCACGTCTTCGACGCGTCGTTGTACACCGCCCGCGGCTTCACGACCCGACGCAGTCTGCTGGCCGGCGACGCCGGCGTGACGATCGACCCGCTGTCCTCGGAGGGCGTGCGTAAGGCGCTGGCTTCCGCGGTGTCCGGCGCCGCGGTCGTCAACACGATCCTCCGGCGACCAGCCATGCGGAACCATGCCGCGGCGCTGTACGACGCCACCCAACGCGACACGTACGACGACCACTACCGGCAGTCGGTCCGCTATCACGCCGAAGAGGGCCGCTGGCCGGAAAGCCCGTTCTGGCAACGCCGCCGCGGCGCTCCGTTGGCCGAACCCGACGTGCCCCCGGCCTCCCCGTCCGGCGCTTCAGTCGAATTTTCCCCATTCGATGCGCGGCCCGTGTCCCACCTCAGCGTGACATCCGAAGCCGTGGTCCGCGAGCAGCCGGTCATCGAGGGCGCGTACGTCGAATTGCGGCCGGTCGTCGTCGCCCCACGCTACCCGCGCGGGCTGCGTTTTCTGTCCGGCGTGGACGTGCCGCGGCTGCTCGAATGCGTGCGGACACAGGGAGCGGTCACCGACGTGCTGACGGCCTATCGACGCACGCCCGGCAGGCGGCCGACTCGGCGTGCCGCTGAAGTCCGGCAGGTGCTGGCGCGGCTGTGTCAGGACGGCGTGCTCAGGCCGACCGGGCCAGCCGGAAACCGATCAGGTTGAAGCGGAAATCCGGGTTGTTGCGAAAGCGGTAGGACACGCGACAGAATTCCGGGAACAGCAGCCACGCGCCCCCACGCAACACTTTTACGCGACCCGTCTGCGGGCCGTGCGGATTCCGGTCGGGCGAGGTCGCGTAATACTCCGGCGCATACCAGTCGGCCACCCATTCCCACACGTTGCCGGCCATGTCGGAGAGGCCGTAGCCGTTCGGCGGATACTTGCCGACCGGGGTCGTGCCGGCCGGGTTGTCGTAGTTCGCCGAGTCGCGCCGGATTTCGTCTCCCCACGGATAGTTTTTTCCTACCAAGCCCCCGCGCGCCGCTTTCTCCCATTCGGCCTCGGTGGGGAGCCGTCCGCCCGCCCACCGGCAGTAGGCTCGAGCGTCGTGCCAACTCACCAATACGACCGGGTGCGCGCCGCGGCCGTCCGGCGGCCGGCGTCGCTGCCCGTCCCCATTTTCGCGTGCGGCCCGGGCATCGTCGAGGAAGGGGACGCGGTGGCCGGTCGCAGTGACGAAGCGGCGGTACTGAGCATTGGTGACCGGGTGTTGCGCGATGAAGAAGCCGTCCAGCGTCACCGTATGCGCGGGCCGTTCGGGCGGCGGCCCGGCGTCGTTGCCCATGCGGAAGACGCCCGCGGGGACGTGGACGAGGCGGCTGCCGTCGGTCGGATTGACGAACGCCGGTGGGGCGGAGTCGGTCATGCGTTGACGCGCCGGTAGTCGCGGCTCAAGGCATCGCACAACTCGAACAGTGCGCCTTCGACGCTGCGCCGCAGCCCGGCACGCGGGACCATCGTCACCCGTCCCTCGGTCCAGGTCGGGGCCAGCAGATGGACTTGTTCGGTGCGTTTCAAATGGACGACTTGCCGGACTTGGAGTTCCAGAGAATAGGCGAGCACCGCCGCGGGGTGTTCCACCACGCGCAGCGCGATGCTCAGGCGGCTCGGAAAATCGCCGGTCCGCACGCCGTTGCGGCGCAGATGTTCCCGCACCAGCGCGCGCAGCCCGATGTCCGAAAACCCCACCCCGCGGGCCGCGGGCGACAACGCCGTCACCTCGACCAGAAACCCCTCGATTCCGAACAGCGTCGTCGCATCGGCGCGGGCCGCACCCGCCGCGGCCCACATCCCGCACGTCACCGCGACGAGGCCGATGCCGAGAACGGTTCGTTGCAGACGACCCGGGCAGCGGGGCCGCTCATTCGCCGTGTCGGAGGAGACCGTCCCGCGGGTGATGCTCACGGCATCGACCCGCGCCCGGCCGGCGGGGCGCTGCGTTGGGCGTCGATCTGCAGGGCGACCGACTTCTCGACGAGGGCCAATAACCGCCCGGACCGCGCTGCCGGCAACCCGGAGATCGCGGTACGGATGAGCCCGCTCAGCGCGGCGACGTCGTCCTCGCCGGCCTGGTCCGCGCGGGCGACCAGGGAACGGAGCGTCTCGCGCTGCCCATCGGTCAGGGTCTGGAACGCTTCGGCGTACAGGGCGTCCATTTCGGTCCGTTCATCCGCGGGCAGGAGTTTGCGGCCGGCCTGGGCGAGCGCCATGCCCCGCTTGGCCGCGGGGAAGCCGCGCGATTGCAGGACGCCATGCAGCGTTTCGTGCGGTGGGGTGCGATAGACGTACGCGAATGCGACCGCGACCGCCCCGACTGCCAACAGTCCGACGACCAGTACGACGCCGCGGCTTGGCCGTGGAGGGCCTGTGGTGGACATGGCCTGTTTGTACGCGATTCGCGCGGTGGGGAGTAGAGGCGCCGCGTACACTTGCCTATCGGGCCGGGACCCGCGCAGCACCCGAAGCGGGCCAGACGCCTGCGTTCCCGCGCGCGAACGCGCCTACCGGGTCGGGATGCGCAACGTCGCGCCGGCCCGTATCCGCCGGTTCGGGAGCCGATTGACGCGCACCAACTCCGCGACGGTCGTGCCGTACCGCCGGGCGATCCCGCTGAGCGTATCGCCCGACCGGATGCGGTACGCGGTCGTGGCGCCCTTCCCGGCCGACGCCGAAGCGCGCGTCACGGTTCGCACCGATTTCGCCGTGCCGGCCGGCTTGGAGGCGGCGAGCTTCGTGCCGACCGCCAACGGGTGCAATTCCCACAGCGAGTGCGTCCGACGCAGCGCTTCCATGTCGAGGCCGAACACGCCGGCCAACATCTCGGCCGTATCCCCGATACGGGAGACGTACTTGGTGTGATCCGCCGCGGCCGCGGCCAAAGCGGGGGACACCTCGGCCGGGTAGGCGAGGCTGGCCCCGGCCCGCAGTGCGTGCGGCGCCAGCCGCGGATTGTACAAACGCAGCACCGCGGGCGGCAGCCCGACGCGGCGAGCCACCGACTTCCAGGTCTCGCCCTGCCCGGCGCGGGTCACATCGAGTCGTTCGGCTTGGGACCGTATTTCGGGTTCGTGTTCTTGCAGGACCGCCTTGTAGTGGCCGACCCCGACGACGAAGCGCAGCGTGGGCAGGTCGAGCGGCTCGTCTTCGCTGACCCGGTCGGGCCCTAGCTTGTAAGCGGCCAGGACGTAGTCCTCGCGCGAAAACTGGTTCTGCAACCGAGCCAGATATTTCACGCCGGCTTCGACGTTGGTGGGCGCGCCGAGCAGGCGCGTCAGGCCGGGCGTGAGTTGGAAGTATCCGCGGCGGGCGGGCGGCGACGTCCAGTCCGGATTACCGCCCGACTCGAACAGCATCACGGCGCGCGCCATGCGGTGGTCCACTCCGTAGCGCGCCGTCCCGGCGAACAACTCGCGGTCGACCTCGATCGTCTTGCGGTACATGCCCAGCAGCCCGGGCGCGATGTCCGGCGCGGCACCCGCCGATCGGGATGAGAGCAGAATGCAAGCAAGAAACAACAGCGGACGGAACCGTCCGCGGCGGACCCCTGTGGGAACATCCCTCCGCCTCATCGGCCACACTCCTCCCCCTGATCGTTCGGGTCACTGCGAGTGTACCAAGCCGCGCCGCGGGAGAAAAGAATGGGAGTGCCGGACAAGAGGGTCCCGCGTCCGTTGCGCTTTCTATCCTTCGACACACTCAAGACGCCGCAAGTTCAGGGACCTTCCCATTCCTAAGTACGTTGAGCTTGTCGAAACGAACCCCGAGGTCACCTCGGCCTTCGCACCCTACCCCTGGCCCTTCGACAAGCTCAGGGACCGCAGGGGTCTGCCCCTACGCAGGAAACGGAGGATCCGGGCGGGACGCCCGCGTCCCCAGGGTCCGACAGGCAAGCCGAACCCCTCCCCCGGAGGGCACCGGGCTTGAACCGTTCGGAATATGGCATACATTCTTCCGCTCTTTCGCCAAGGTGCGCCGACGTGCCCGCGGCACATGCCGTTCGGAAACACCGGCCTCGCGTCTGGAAAGCAGCTACCGCCGTGCTCGAATCCGGTTCCGCTTCCACGCTCGACCCCTGGGCGGCGTACCTCGCCTATTCGCCCTACGCGACCGTGCTGGTCTTGCTCATCGCCGGCATCTGGCTCATCCCGCTGGCCGAGGAAATCGCGCTCGTGGCGGCCGGCTATCTGTACTATTCGGATCAGGTCCAACTGGCCGCCATTCTGATCGTGCTCGGCGTGGGCGTCTTCTTCGGCGACTTCGCCGGTTTCTGGCTGGGCCGACGCTGGATCGGACGCCGCCCGTACACGGCCATTCCCCTGTTGCGCCGCGGCGCGTGGATGGAGCGGTTCAAGACGTGGCTCGACGAGCACCGGAACCGCGCCCTGTTCCTGACCCGCTTTCTGCCCGGGCTGCGGCTGCCCGCCCACGTCATCGTCGGCGCACACGGCATGCCGACCGCCACCTACGTGCGCATCTCGCTGCTCGCCATCGCCGTCTATGTCCCGCTGATCTTCACGTTGGCGTATTCGTTCGGCGCGGAGATCGACGCGGCGCTGTCTTCGATCCACCGCCTCGGCACCGCGGCGTGGATCGCGGTGCTGGCCGCGGCAGTACTGTGGAGCGTCGTCCGCTACCGAATCCGGAGCCGGGCCTTGGCCGGATCGGACGGCGGCGCGGGAGGAGCGGCGGCGCGTTGAGCGTCCCGCGGGTTTTGCTTATGGTCGGGGACTACGCCTCGCACCCCTGAATCGACGGGAGGAACCGCTATGGAGAATCAAGGACAAGGGCCGGGCTGGGTCGTCTTTCTGTTGTGGATGCTCCTGCCCACGCTGCTGTTCTTTCTGGCATTGACGTTCACCGGCTAGGGCCGGCCGCGGACCGAAACGGAGACGATACGACCACCATGAAACCCGACACCATTCGCAGACACCGGACGAAACGCGGGGGCGTGGCCGCGGCGATGCTCGTTTGCGGCCTCTGCTTCGTGTCGCCCGCCGCGGCCGAGGTCATCGCCACGGTCGGCGAGACGCCGGTCACCGAGGCCGACATCGCCCCGCACGTCAAAGGCTCGCTGTTACGGCTGCACACGCAGATCTACGAGGTCAAGAAACGCGCGGCCGACGCGATCATCGACACCCGGCTTCTGGACGAGGAGGCCGCCCGCCGCGGCGTCAGTCGGGCGCAACTGCTGCAACAGGAGGTGGACGAGAAAACCGAGGCCGTCGGCGACGCCACGGTCGCGGAATATTATGACGCCAACGCGGCGCAGTTCGACGGCAGGCCGTTGGAAGAAATCCGAGACCGACTCCAAGCCGCGCTTCAGGCGCGCGCCGAGGCCGAACGCCGGGCCGCGTTTATCGCGGAACTGCGCAAGGACGTCGCCATCGACTTCGCCATCGGCCCGCCCATCGTCGAGGTGCCGGTCGGCGTGGCGCCGGCAAAAGGGCCGTCCGACGCCCCGGTGACGCTGGTCGAGTTCTCCGACTATCAATGACCCTATTGCGCCCGAGTGCAGTCTGCACTCACCCGCCTTCGCGCAGCCTATCCGGACACGCTGCGCATGGTCTTCAAGGATTTTCCGCTCACGCACATCCACCCACAGGCCCACGCCGCGGCACAGGCCGCACGCTGCGCCGGCGACCAGAACAAGTATTGGGAATACCACGACGTCCTGTTCGCCCACACCGATGCACTGGAGCCCGATCAACTCAAAGGGTACGCGGCCGACCTCGGCCTCGACTCCGCCACGTTCGCCATCTGCCTGGATACACGGATCCACGCGGCGGCCGTCGATCGGGACGTGGCGCTCGCTGCGGAACTCGGGATCACCGGCACGCCGGCCTTTTTCGTCAACGGTCGTTTCGTCTCCGGTGCCCAGTCGTACGAGACGTTCGTCGAAGTGATCGAGGAAGCCTTGGCCCGCCGGTAACGCCCACCCCACGGACCGTGGCGGGAGAATGTTCTCTTACTTATGGAATTCCCTTTGCCTCCGATCCCCTCTCCCTCCGGGAGAGGGCTAGGGTGAGGGGACCTTCTCACCGAAACACTTCCCATACGGGCGGGCGGTTGGCGCTTCGAAAACCCGTGTGGTAGAGCTTCGCCGCATGTCAGCCAAGAAAATCAAGGCCGAACGCCGGGCCGCGGCGGAGCGCCGGACCGTACGGACGACCGACGGCCGGGCCGGCCCCGGTCGGGCGTTGTGGACCGTGCGCGGTCTCGCCGGAATCGGCCTGGGGCTGGCTGGCTATCTGACCCTTTTGCATTACCAAGCCGGCGAGATCGAGTCGCCGCTGTGCGGCGCCGGCGCCACGGTCAACTGTAACTTGGTGTTGGGGAGCGCCTACGCCACGCTGTTCGGCTGGCCGGTCGCGCTGT
Source organism: uncultured Binatia bacterium (SeqCode) (assembly GCA_965242795.1). Lineage (GTDB taxonomy): Bacteria > Desulfobacterota > Binatia > Bin18 > Bin18 > Bin18. The sequence continues at coordinate 3,258,155 of OZ251505.1, read as the reverse complement.
ACGCCGCGGCGACCTACGCGGCCTTGCTGGCCGGGACGTTTCTGGCGACGCTGTGGCCCGCGCTGCTGCTGTGCGGCTGGGTGTTCGTCTTTTCGGTGTACATGGCGGGGCTGTCCTTTTTCGGCATCGGCGCGGTGTGTCCGCTGTGTACCGCGCTGTACGCGGTGAACTTCGGGCTCGCCGTCAGCGGCGGACTGCTCGGACGCGCGACCGGGAGCCTGAGCGGTGCCGGGCTGGGCTTCGCGGCGCTGGGCTTCGCGGTCGTATTGACGGGCCTCGGTTTAACCCAAGCGCGCGACGCGGCCTTCGTCACGCCGCCGCAGGATTTCCTGCCTCCCGCGGCCGAAGACATGGACGCCGGCTTCGTGCGCTACTACTACCAGCAGCCCGCGGTCGTGTTGCGCGGGGAGGATCGCCACGTCAAAGGCCCGCCCGACGCGGTGTTGACGCTGCACGAGTTCGTCGATTTCCGCTGCCCGCAGTGCGCCATCGCCAGCGAGACGCTGCACAGGTTCCAGCGCGCCAACCCCGACGACGTGCGCCTCGTGTTCCGACACTACCCGCTCGACCGGGGCTGCAACTCGGGCATGAAGAACCAAGTCCATCCCGGGGCGTGTGCCGCGGCGGTGGCGGCCGAGTGCGCCGGGGAGCAGGGGAAATTCTGGGAATACGCCGACCTGCTGTTTGCGGATCAGGTCCGCTTCGCCCGCGCCGACTTCGAGGCGCACGCGGAGGCGCTCCGCCTGAACCTCGATGGGTTTCGCGCCTGTCTGGAAGAGACGCGCATCCGGGACCTGGTCCGCGACGACATCGAGGAAGCCGAGCGCATCGAGGTCCAGGCCACGCCGACCCTGGTCGCCAACGGCCGGCTCATTCAGGGCGTCCCGCCGGCCGGCAAACTGGCGACGCTGGTGACCCTCGTGAAAACGCAGGCGAACTGAGCGAAGCGGCGGACTTCACGGCAGGAGCTTGATGAGGGCTACGTTGAGGCCGACGATGCCCGCGGCCACGATCCAGAGATGACGGTAGAGATACTTGAACTCGGTCGCCATCTCGGTTCTGAGGACGGCGAGGTCGGTTTTCGTTGCCAACTGCTCGGTCGCCGGAATCGCTTCCGCCGCGGACCGGGCCTTGGCTTCGGGCACCCCTGCGGCGATGAACGCGTCGTAGATTTCGCTCACCATGATTCCCATACGTTTCTCCTTGCACGGGCACGCTAACCGACGGATACCGCGGATAGCAAGGGGAAGCCGTATTCCGGCGGTCGAGCCGGACGGATCATTTTCAAGAACGGAGGACACATGCCGACGGTCGGATACGTCCCGGATACCCACGGCGGACCGTACGAACAGCCCGAACCCGACCCGCACCGGTCCGCCGACTTCGCGCAGCAATTGCTGAACGAGGCCACGGAAGCCGAGCGGGCCGGCTTCGACGCAGTGTTCGTGCCCGAACGCCACGCGCGCACCGAGTGCATGTTCCCGTCCACGCTGACGCTCATGGCGGCGCTGGCCGCGCGGACCGAGCGGGTCAAGATCGGCTCGTACGTCCTCATGCCGCCGCTGTACGATCCCGTCCATCTGGCTGAACAGGCGGCCATGATCGACGTGTTGTCGCGCGGGCGGCTGATTCTGGGCGTCGGCGTGGGCTATCACGTGGACTACTTCAACCACTTCGGCGTGCCGATCCGCCAGCGCGAGGGCCGCTTCGAGGAAAGCCTGGAGATTCTCGACTCGGCGTGGACGCACGAAGGGCCGGTCGCGCATCACGGCAAGTATTACGACTACGACGCCATCCACGTCACGCCCAAACCCTACCAGAAGCCGCGCCCGCCCATCTGGATCGGCGCGTTCGGGCCCAAGTCCATCGCGCGGGCCGGCCGCTCGGGCGACGTGTGGGGCATGGCGCCGTTCTTCGACGGCTTCGACACGCTCAAGGCCCAACTCGACATCTACCGGCGGGCCGCGCAGCAGGCCGGCAAACGCCCGAGCGTCGCCCTGCTGCGCGACGGCTGGCTGGCCTCCAGCATGGAGGAAGCCGAAGCGACCTTCGGCCGGCTGTGGGTAGAGGAGTGCAAGTTCTACCTGCGCATGGGCATGCTCGCGCCGACCGACGAATTCCGGTCCGAGGCCGACTTCACGCCCGCCAAGGTCCGGCGCTTCCTGCCCATCGGCACGAAGGACGACTGGCTCGAACACCTGAGTCTGTGGCAACGCGAGTTGGGCGTCGAGCACTTCGTGTTGCGCTGCCGGGTGCCGATGGGGCCGCGGCCCGAGCAGGTCATCGAGTGCATCCAGCGCCTCGGGGAAGAAGTCCTGCCCGCGCTCAAGACCCTCGGGGCGTGACGCACGGGGTGGGACGAGGAAGCCGGCATGGATTTTCAGTACACCGCGCAGCAGGAAGCGTTCCGGGCCGAAATCCGCGACTGGCTGGCCGCGCACCTGTCCCCGGACCTGTGCGTGGACGATCCCAAGGACGAACGCGTCGCGCCCGACCGTGCGACGTTCGAGCAGCGTCGCGCCTGGCAACGCACGATGTTCGAGGCCGGCTGGGTCGGAATCTCGTGGCCTGCGGAATACGGCGGCCGCGGGGCCGGCATACTGGAACAGGTCATCTTCGACGAGGAATACTCCGCAGCCCACGCGCCCATCCTGCCCGGCTATTCGGGCATCGCGCTGTGCGGCCCGACGCTCATGCACTGGGGCACCGACGACCAGAAGCGGCGGTTTCTGCCACGCATTCTGAACGGCGACGACGTCTGGTGCCAAGGCTATTCCGAGCCGGGCGCCGGTTCCGACTTGGCCGGCCTGCAAACCAAGGCCGTTGCGGACGGCGACGATTTCATCGTCAACGGCCAGAAGGTGTGGACTTCGGGCGCGCAATACGCGGACTGGATCTTCATGCTGGTGCGAACCGATCCGGACGCGCCCAAGCACCGCGGCATCAGCTACCTGCTGGTCGATATGCGGACCCCCGGCGTGACCGTGCGGTCGCTGGTGCTGATGAACGGCCACGCCCACTTCAACGAGGTCTTCTTCGAGGATGTGCGCGTCCCCAAGGCCAACCTGGTCGGCCCGCCCAACCAGGGCTGGAAGGTGGCGATGACCACGCTGATGTTCGAGCGCGCCTACGCCGGCGTGGCCAACTACGACGACCAGATCGGCCGCTTGGCCGCGCTTGCGAAAACCGTCGCGTGCGGCGCCGGCCCGGCGTGGGAGGAAACCTGGGTGCGGCAGAAGCTGGCGCAGTTCCGCATCCAGAGCGAGGCGCTCAAATACACCCGCCTGCGCGGCCTGACCAAGCTGCTCAAGGGCTTGCCGCCCGGGCCGGAGGGCTCGATGCTCAAGTTGTGCGGCTCCGAACTCGGCATCGACATCGCCGCGTTCGCCAGCGAGTTGCTCGGACCCGCGGCCGTCACTGACCACGCCAGCGACGCGGTGCCCGATGCGCCACGCTGGTTCAACCGCGTGCTGAGCGCCCGCCAATACACGATCGCCGGCGGCACCAGCGAAATTCAGAAGAACATCATGGGCGAGCGCGTGCTGGGCCTGCCGAAGGGCTGAGCTCCGTCGGGAGCTGCCAGCCCGTCGAGATCGGTCCCTGCGCCTGTCGAAAGGGTCGAAGGGCCGGGTGGGGTGCGAAGGCCGAGGTGACTTCGGGGTTCGTTTCGATCCTTCGACAAGCTCAGGACACCGCAAGCTCAACGAACTTGGGGACGGGAAGGTCTCCCGAGCTTATCAGGGAAAGTTCCAGGATCATCTTGTATGGGATTTCCTAAGATGGTAGGGGGACGAGAACAAACCAAGGAGGTCTCAGCATGAAGAACACACATACCCCCCCCCCCCCCCCCCCCCCCCCCCCCCCCGCATCGGCCTGAGGCCGTAGCCGAGGCGCTCACTTCGAGGCCGAAGAAGAAGCCATGGTCCAAGCCCACCGTTCAAATCTGCGACGGCGTGACATGGACGGAGAGCGGTTTTGGTACACAAGTGAATATCGAGAACGCTCAGTATCGTCCTAGTTCGTAAACGTCTCCGTTCGGGCTACAGCCACTCGCATTTCCTGCTCATTCCCTCTCCCGGAGGGAGAGGGCCAAGGCGAGGGTCCCAATGGGGAACTGCGAACCGACTCCCTCCGCGGAGGGCATGGGTTTGCCCATTCCGTCCGTTTTGCGTATAGTCGCCCGATGCTGAATCGTCCGCACAGGGCCGGCGCGCCGAACGGCCGGAACTGGTGGTGGCTGCCGTAACGGGCGGCCGGCACGTCGGACAACGACTGCAACATGGAGCCGCCTTGGTCACGAGGCGGCTTTTCTTTTGCCGGGCCGCCGCCTTGACCGAGGTTCCAGCCTGCCCCGAGCGGGCGCGGCTCCCCGAACGGAGGGGAGGATACGGTGGCCAGCTTGTCCGCCTTGTCGCACCACACCGACCACTACCACACCCGCGGCGGCGTCACGGTCTATCGGGCCGTGGACGACCTGCCCGTCGCCGGCACGATCGAACCGGTGCTGGACGCCCTGGACGGCAGCCGCGGGGCGTTGTTCGCGTCGAGTTACGAATATCCCGGCCGCTACACGCGCTGGGACATGGGCTTCGTCAACCCGCCGCTGGCGGTCGTGTGCCGCGGCCTGGAGTTTCACGTCTCGGCGCTCAACGCGCGGGGCCGCCTGCTGCTTCCCGCTCTCGCCGCCGCGGTCGAGCGCCTGCCCGCGGTCGCGGCGTTCGCAAGGGACGACGCGGGCCTGACCGGGACGATCGCCCCGAGCACGGAACGGTTCCCCGAGGAGGACCGGAGCCGCCAGCCTTCGGTATTCTCTCTGCTGCGCGCCGTCGTCGAACTGTTCTCCAGCACGGCCGAGCCGCACCTGGGGTTGTACGGGGCATTCGGCTACGACTTGGCGTTCCAGTTCGAGCCGGTCGCGCTGCGTCTGGAACGGCCGGCCGACCAGCGCGACCTGGTCCTGTATCTGCCCGACGAACTCATCGTCGTGGATCATCGGCGCGAACGCGCGACGCGGCGCCGGTACGAGTTCGAGATCGACGGCCGCTCGACCCACGGCATGCCCCGTGACGGCGCGTACCGCGGCTATACCGGCCGGCCCGACGTCGCGCCACGGTGCGATCATCGGCCCGGCGAATACGCGGAGGGCGTGGCGGTCGCCAAGCAGGCGTTCGTGCGCGGCGACCTGTTCGAGGTCGTGCCCGGGCAGACGTTTGCCGAGGGCTGCGGCGCGTCGCCCGCGGAACTGTTCCGCCGGCTGCGCGAGCGCAACCCGTCGCCGTACGGCTTTCTGATCAACCTGGGAGAGGATGAGTACCTGGTCGGCGCGTCGCCCGAAATGTACGTGCGCGTCGAGGGCCGGCGCGTCGAGACCTGTCCGATCTCGGGCACCATCGCGCGCGGGCAGGACGCGATTGGCGACGCGGACCGCATCCGGGAATTACTCACGTCGCAAAAGGACGAGTCCGAACTGACCATGTGCACGGACGTGGACCGCAACGACAAGTCGCGCATCTGCGAGCCGGGCAGCGTGCGCGTCATCGGGCGGCGGCAGATCGAGATGTACTCGCGGCTGATCCACACGGTCGATCACGTCGAGGGCACGCTGCGCGAGGAATTCGACGCGCTGGACGCCTTCCTGGCGCACGCCTGGGCGGTCACCGTCACCGGCGCGCCCAAGGCGCGGGCCATGCAGTTCATCGAGGATCACGAAAAATCGCCACGCGCCTGGTACGGCGGCGCGGTCGGGCTGATCGGGTTCAACGGCAGCCTGAACACCGGCCTGACGCTGCGCACCATCCGCCTGAAGGACGGCGTCGCCCAGGTCCGCGCCGGGGCCACGCTGTTGTACGATTCGGACCCGCAGGCCGAGGAAGAAGAAACCCGTCTCAAGGCCGCGGCCTTCCTCGACGCCATTCGCCGCCCGCGCGGCGCACCCCGCGAGGTCGGCACGGCCCTGACGCCGGTCGGCCGCGGCAAACGGATTCTGCTGATCGATCATCAGGATTCGTTCGTCCACACTCTCGCCAACTACCTGCGCCAGACCGGCGCCGAGGTCGTCACCCTGCGCGCCGGCTTTCCCGACGACATGCTCGACGCGCCGCGGCCCGACCTGGTCGTCCTGTCGCCCGGTCCCGGCCGGCCGCAGGATTTTCGCATGGCGGATACCATAGCCGCGCTGCTGCAGCGCGAGCTGCCGGTATTCGGCGTCTGCCTGGGTTTGCAGGGGATCGTCGAACACTTCGGCGGGCGGCTGGCGACGTTGGCTCATCCCATGCACGGCAAGCCGTCGGTCGTCCGCGTGTGCGGCGGGCGGCTGGCTGAAACCCTCCCCGCGGAATTCCGCGCCGGCCGCTATCACTCCCTGTTCGCCGTGCGGGAGACGCTGCCCGCGTCCCTCCGCGTGACGGCCGAGAGCGACGACGGCGTCGTCATGGCGGTCGAACACGACACCCTACCCGTGGCGGGTGTCCAATTTCACCCCGAGTCGATCCTGACGTTGCAAGAAGACCTGGGATTACGGCTCATCCACAACGCGGTCCAGACACTGACCAATCGACCGTAGCAAAGGGAATAACGGACAGGATGATCCTAGAGCTTTCCCCGGTCAAAAATCCTTCCACCTTATTAACCCTTCGACAGACTCACCAACCAAGCTCAGGAGATCTTTCCGTCCTTAAGTTCGTTGAGCCTGTCGAAACGAACCCCGAAGTCACCTCGGCCTTCGCACCCCACCCGACCATTCGACAGGCTCATCAACCGAGCTCCAGGGCCTTGAGCTTGTCGATAGGTCGAAGGGTGTCGCAACGAGAGGGGGCATCTTTTGTAATTCCCATTTCAAACCGAGAGGCTACCACAACCGCCCGGAGGCCAAGGCCGCCCCTTGCGCCAGCACACGCAGCTTCGCCCACACCACGTCCGCGGCCACCATGGTGTACCCCGCAAACGTGGAAAAGCCGCAATCGGTGCTGGCGATGACCCGCTCGCGGTCTTCCACCACGTCAATGACGCGGGCGATGCGTTCGGCCACCACCTCGGGGTGTTCGAGGTAATTGGTGGTGACGTCGATCACGCCGGGAAACAGCAGCATGTCGTCCGGCAACGGATCACTGATGAGGCATTCGGTTTCGTGTTGGTGCCGCGGGTTGGCGAACGGCAGGCTCAGCCCGCCGACCTTGACCGTGTACAGCAGGGGCAGCAGTGGCGCCAAGTCCATGTCGTCGATGTGCGGCCCGTCCCAGTTTCCCCAGCAGACGTGCAGGCGCACCCGCTCTTTGGGAATGTTGACCAGCGCAGCGTTCAGCGCCTCGACGTGCAGTTCGACCCGCTTCAGGAACGCGTCGAGCGGTTGGTCCACGAACATGATCTGACGTTCCAGGGCCAAGTCGGGCGCGTCGATCTGCAAGGTATGGCCGTGCGCGACGATGAGTTCGTATTCGCCTCGCAACTCCTCGGCCAACGCCATGACGTACGCGCGGTCGTCGGCGTATTCCCGATGCGCGGGGTCGCGTAGCAGCGTGGTCGAAACGATGCCGGGCGCGGCCGCGGTCACGAACGTTTCGGTAACGGCGTCGCGCCCGCCGGCGCGCGTCAGCGCCTCCTCGAACAGGCGCAACTCCTGGCGCGCGGCCCGCTGCGCCGGGTCGTAGTGCACCGCTGCCTGACAGGCCGGCATATCGTACAGGCTTGCGCTCTCGGCAATCTCGTCTCCCTGGGCGGCCTGTTGCCGTTTCAGCGCGGCGTAGCCGGGAAACTTGGCGAAATCCGTCACCGTGCCGCGTGCCGACCGGCCGCCGAAGCCCGCCATGCGATCCTTGACGTACAGCGAAAACCCGAGCCGGGGCAGTTCTCCGTCGCAGACGACGTCGACCCCCGCCCCACGTTGCTCACGCAACGCCGTATCCAAATCCTGCGCGATACACGCCTCGAACTCCCCCTCGTCCACCGGCTCGCCGTCCTCCTTCCGCAGGAGTAGCCGCAGCAGTGCGTCGCTGCGCGGCAAGCTACCGGCGTGCGTCGTCAAAATCCGGTCAACGCTGTGCTGCATGGAAGAACTCCTTGCCCGAAATACGTTCACGGAGAGTATGAATGCGGGGCGAAAAATAGAAAATTCCTAGAGGGCTAACAAGATTTGGCAACAGGCGTTTTTCTTGCCAATCCACGGCAAACCACATAAGACGAGCCTGCCTCACTCGCAGAGAAATCGTTCCATGTCAGATTCATCCTCGTCGGATCACGCGCACGGTCAGGCGCATCATGCCCGCCCGGCATTCCGATTCTGTCCGAAGTGTGCCGGTCCGCTCGGACGCAAGCGGCTCAAACCTCACGAGCCGCCGCGGCTGGTGTGCGGGACGTGTGCCTTCATTCTGTACGACGACCCGAAGGTCGCCGCCTGCACGATTCCCGTCATGGACGGCAAGATTCTGCTGCTACGACGCGGGATCGAACCTGCATACGGCAAGTGGGTGTTTCCCGGCGGCTTCATCGACCGGGGAGAGCGCGTCGAGGACGCCGCGGTCCGCGAGACCCGCGAAGAGACCGGCGTGACGGTGGAAGTCGGCCATCTGCTGAACGCCTATTCCTATTCCGACTATCCCGTCGTGGTGTTGGTGTATCCGGCCAAGGTCGTCGCAGGCCGGCCCGAGGCGCTCGACGAAACCCTGGAAGTCCGGCTGTTTTCCCCCGCGGACCTTCCCTGGTCTGAACTGGCGTTCCCCAGCACCAAACAGGCCCTCGAAGAATATCTGGCCGATAATAAGCTCCCGTCCGAATGATGAACGTTCCCATTCCTCACTAGCCACTCGCCACCAGACACGAACCACTGTTCTTGCTCCGGCGCATCTGGTAGGGTTCTGAAAATCTTTCAGGAGGACGGCATGGCAGATGAAACCCTATCGGCGGGCGAACAACTCAAGAAGGCGACCTGGGGATACATCGGGGTCGGCGTATTGTGGCTTTCGCTCATCATCTCGGGCATGGCCCTGGAGCGGCTGGATCTGACCAGTGGGCTTCTGACCGGTATTCTGCCGGGGGCCGTCAACACGCTACGGGCCGACAATGCCGCATTGAACGAGCAGGTCCGAGAACTGAAGGACTCCAAGCAGCGGCTCGACGGTTTGATCGGGCGCGAACGCGCGACTGCCGAGGCTCTGGACATCTGTCAGGCGGAGAAGAAGACCGTCACCGACGAACTCAAGACGCTGAAAGCGGGGATGTAAACAGCCTGTTCGTTCCGAAACCACCTGCGTCGAAAAGCAAAGCGGCGTCCGACTCAGGACGCCGCTTTTTTCGTCACGACGGCGGGTTGCCATCAACACGGGATTCTCGCTCCCGACCCCTCCCGTAGGTCGGATTAGCCGAAGGCGTAATCCGACATCCCCCGCCCCCATCGTCGGATTACGCTTCGCTAATCCGACCTACACGAGTACAAGATTTTTCATTCCGCCCACGCCGGACGGCGCCGCACGAATTCGCTCACGACGTCCACGGTCGTCTGCGCCAACTCGATGTTGAACAGGTGGCTCGCGTTGGACAGCATCAACAGGTCAGCGTTCGGAATCCGCTCGGCCAAGGTCACCGAATTTTCGGGTGGCACGAGGCCGTCCTGTGTGCCGGTGACGACCAGCGTGGGCTGCTGGATCTGCAGCAGTCGGTCGTACGTGTCGTGTCCCTGAATGGCCGCCATTTGGTTGACCATGCCGTGTTTCGGCGTCGGATGCCGCGAGGACAGGCGGTTGAGTTCCAGCAGTGTGTCCATGTGCTTCTGCATGAACCAGGGCGTCACCGCGACCTTGGTCATTGCCAGCGCGGCCTGTTCCACCTCGAAGGCAGCGATGTTGCCGAGCATCTCGACGACTTCCGGGTCGCTCGACAGTACCGCCTTTTCTCCGCCGCAGTTCGTGCAGCCCAAGACCAAGCTGTTCACCCGGTCGGCATGGCGCAGCGCGAACTCCTGGGCGATCATGCCGCCCATCGAAATGCCGAATACGTGCGCCCGGTCGATGCCCAGCCCGTCCAGGACGCCGGCGGTATCGTCGGCGAACACGGCCATCGAATACGGCTCGTCGGGTTTGTCGCTCCGGCCCACGCCGCGGTTGTCGAACGCGATGGTGCGGAACGACTCGGCGAAGCCCGGCAGGTTCCAGTGCCAGCCCACCGTGCTGACCGTGAATCCCATGATGAGCAAAAGCGGCTCGCCGCGGCCGTGTTCTTCGTAGTAGAGCTCGACGCCGTTGGATTCGAGATGCGGCATGGTTGACGGTCTCCTCGGCTGGGTCGGTTGGAAGGTCGGGGCGGGACGCGTGATCTCCGAGCCCGGTCGGTGAACCGCCGGCCCCCTGAGCTTGCGGTGCCTTGAGTCTTTCGAAAGGTCGAAGGGTCGAACCGTGTCGAAGGGTGTCCGGACTTCTCTTTCGGGTCTCAATCGATGTACGGGCTGAAGTTGCGCATGGCCGTCAGCAAAGCGTGCAGGTCGGCGTATTCGCTCAGTTCGGTGTAGAGGAAATCGTACTGGTCGCGGACTTCGTCCTCGTCCTGCTCGTCCGCGGGCCGGTCGAACAGGGTCTCGAACTCCTTCAGCATGGCTTGGGATTGTAATTTGGTCTCGACCGGGATTTCGTCGTCCGTGGCGATCAGGAGTTTCATCTGCCGGATCAGCCGGACCACCATCTCTTCGTCGCTTCGCTCCGGCATCTCCGTCCGCCCCGGCGCGTGGCCTTACCCGTTCTCATCCGGCTTCGCGGCCGATTTCTGTTCCTGCAACTGGCGCTTCCAGTCGAGCATCCGCGCCTTGGCGGCGACCGCCTCGGCCTCGGGAATCATGCCGTTCTGCTGGTAGAGGCGGGACAACACCGTAAAGCTCATCTCGTCGTCCGGGCTGAGTTCCGTCAGCTTCTTCGCCATTGCGATCGCGTCGTCGAGTTGCTCGGCGTCGGCATAGGCGTGCGCCAAATCGTGCACCGCCTCGACGTGGTTCGGGTCGAGGTCGAGAATCGCCTTGTACACCGCAATCGCCCGATCTGTCTCGCCGTCGCACAGAAAGTCGTACGCCTCATCGTACATCTCGTCGATGGATGGCATAGGTTCTCCAAGGGGGCCGCGTTCGCGGAATCACGGCTGCGAACGCCCGCCGAACCTACCCGATTCGCCCGACCGCTCCAAGCCCGCGCCCCCGCGCGTTGACACGCTTTCGGACGCTTCCTATGCTCCGCTCCCCGTGCCGCCGCCCGATCAGCCCATTTCCGCACGCGTGCTGGATTTCATCGCCGCACCGGATCCCGAGGCGTTTCCCGGCCTCGCCCTGGACGTGTTCGCCTATCAGTTCGAGCACAACTCACCGTACCGACGCTTCTGCGCAGCACGCGGCCGCACGCCCGTGACGGTCACGACGTGGCAGGACGTTCCGGCCGTGCCGGCGCTCGCCTTCAAGGAACTCGATCTGGCGTGCGGCCCCGCGGAAAAGGTCTTTCTGACCAGCGGCACGACGCGCGGACCGCAGACACGCGGCCGGCATCTGGTGCCCGATCTGAAGCTCTACTACGCTTCGGCCCTGGCGCATTTTGCGGCGTGTCTGCTGCCGGACTCGGCCACGCTGCGCATGCTGAGCCTGATTCCCTCGCCGGCGACGCGGCCGGAATCGTCGCTGACCCAGATGGCGGATTGGGTCATGCGCGACCTCGGCACGCCCGATAGCCACTCTTTCATCGACGCGGACGGCTTGCACCTCGACGAGTTCGCCGAAGCCGTGGTGCAGGCCGAGGCGGACGGCCGGGCCGTGTGCGTACTGGCGATTACGTCGGCGCTCGGCGCCTTTTTCGACTGGTGCGCGACGCGGGGCCGAACGTTTGCCCTGCCGTCGGGCAGCCGCATCATGGACACGGGCGGCAACAAGGGCCGCGGACGTCCGCTGTCGCGCAACGGCTATCTGCAGTCGTGCTGGAAGTACCTCAAGGTCCCCGGCTATGCGTGCGTCAACGAGTACGGCATGACCGAAATGGCGTCGCAGTTCTACGACCACGTCCTGTACAACCGCGCCCGGAACAGCAACGAGCCCCGCTACAAGATCGGCCCGGCATGGACCCGGACGCTCGCTGTCGATCCCGAGACGCTGGAAGCAGTTCCGCACGGCGAGCGGGGGATTCTGCGCCACTTCGACTTGGCGAACTGCGGCTCGGTCATGGCCATTCAGACCGACGACGTGGGGTATCTGACCGGCGCCGGCTTCGAGATCGTCGGGCGGACGCCCGGGGCCGAAGCCCGCGGCTGCGCCCTGACGCTCGACGAGTTCCTGGCCGTGCAATAGTTGCTTGATGAGAAAGCTTCTCGGGACAATGCAGCCTGGAGTCCCGTTGCGACCATTCGATGGGGCATTACCCAAGGTCATTGCATGCCCGTCCAGACACCCTCACCTCCATCTCCGCGAGAACTGAACACCGTCATAGACGCCCTCCTGGCGCGCCGCCGGCGGCATCTCGCCCGGCGGCCCGTGCACGACATCCTGGCCGCCATAGACCGTTGCATTCGGCGGTGGCTGGAGCCGGACTCGGACGAACGACGGCAGGCCGAGACGCATCTGCCCGCCACGACCGGCCTGTCGCCGCCCATGCTGCGGCACGTGCTACCGCTCGTGTTCGAGGAATATCGCGGCGAGCGGTTGGGCGCGCTGCTGGATGCGGAACTCGGAGGGCGCGACAGCCTCGACCGCGCCGTTGCATCGAATGGCGGAAGCCGCCGCGCAATCGGCTCAGGGCTCAGCGTGCACGTGCTGGCCGGAAACCTACCCGGCGCGGGTCTGGACGGGGTCATGTTCTCGCTGCTGGTCAAGTCGGCGGTGCTGGTCAAAGCCGCGTCCGCGGAGCCCGTGCTGCCCGCCCTATTCGCCCGTTCGGTGGCCGCGGTCGACCCGGAACTCGGCGCGTGTCTGTGCGTCGCGCATTGGCCGGGCGGGCGCGCCGACTTGGAGAAAGCCGCCTTCGGACGCGCCGACTTGATAGTCGCTTCGGGCTCCGACGCCAGCTTGGTGTCGATCCGGGGACGCATCGGCGCCAACACGCGGTTCATAGGGTACGGACACAAACTGAGCTTCGGACTCGTCACCAAAGCCGGGCTGGCCGACCGCGGGGCGCTGGCGCATTGGTCCCGCGCTGCGGCGTATGACGTCGCTGTTTACGACCAACTCGGCTGTTTGTCCCCGCAACTCATCTACGTGGAGGAAGGCGGGCCGGCCAGCCCGCGGGAGTTTGCCGCGGCGCTCGCCGACGGCTTGGCCGCATGGCAAATCACGCTGCCGCGCGGCGCAGTGCCCACCGAAGCAAGCAGTGCCGTCCGGCGCCTGCGCGATCGAGCCGAATGGCAGGCCCTGGCCGGCAAGGACGTCGTGCTCCACGTCAGCCCGGGCGGAACCGACTGGACCGTCATCTACGAAGCCGACCCCACGTTTGCGCCGTCGCCGCTGTATCGAACCGTGCGCGTCAAGCCGCTGCACGGACCGGCCCACTTGGCCGAATTGCTGGCGGACTGGCGCCCGTATCTCGAAGCCGTGGGCATAGCCGCGGACCCGAGCGAAAGCGCCCGACTCGGAGAACTGCTCGCCGGCTTGGGCGTGAGCCGGGTATGTCCGGTGGGAGAGATGCAACGTCCGTCGTTGAACTGGCGCCGCGGGGGCCGTCCGCGAATCGGCGATTTCGTCCGCTGGACAGGCTCCGAACCGATAACGAAAAACATTCCCTCCCCCCGGTCCCTGAGCCTGTCTAAAGGGAAGGGGGAAGGTTGAGGTGGGGGATCCCCGCATATGAAAAGAACGACAAGATGACGGGGCATTCTCTCCTAAGTTTCTTTCTCTCTGACTCCCTTCCCCCAGAGAAGGAAAAGGGAATTACATACTTGAAGATCCCAACCGGCCATCATTCCCGCGGAAGCGGGAATCCAGGGCATCGATACCTGCTTTCGCAGAGCCTGCCCCCGGCTTGAACAGGGGGATGACGAGGGAAAACCTGCCAATAGGATCGTCTTAAATGCATAATTCCTTACGGAATTCCTATTCGAGGCCACCACCAGGGGGCTAGGGACGGGGCGGTTACGAGAGAGATTGTCCGTTTCTGTGTTGTGTAGGGGGTCGGTGACGGGCCGGGCTGAAGGAGATGCCTTCACAGCGTTCCCACTGGCTGCCATTGTTGTGATGGTGTCCGCCCGTTGTCTCTCACCCTGATTTACTGTAGGAAGGAAGCCTATTTTTCACGGATTCGAGGATGTTCCATGAGTAATGTGGAGACGGTCGCCAAGGCCCGCCAGGGCTGGGAAGACGCGGTGCTGAGCAAGGCGCTCGCGCGTTCTCCGGAACGCAAGACACGGTTCGAGACCTCGTCGGGGATCGAGATCAAACGGGTGTACACCGACGAAGACGCCGCCGGCCGCGACTATCGGCAGGCGCTCGATTTCCCCGGCCGGTATCCCTACACGCGCGGCGTGCAGCCCACGATGTACCGCGGGCGGTTCTGGACCATGCGGCAATACGCCGGGTTCGGAACGGCCGAGGAGTCCAACCGCCGCTACCGCTATCTGCTGGACCAGGGCCAGACCGGCTTGTCGGTCGCCTTCGACTTGCCGACCCAGATGGGCCGCGACTCCGACCACGCCTTGGTCGCGGGCGAGGTGGGCCGCGCCGGGGTGGCGATCGATTCGCTGGCCGACATGGAAACCCTGCTGGACGGGATTCCGCTGGACAAGGTCAGCACCTCAATGACGATCAACGCCACCGCCGGCATCCTGCTGGCGCTCTACTTGGCCGTCGCCGAAAAGCAGGGCGTCGGCTGGGACACGGTCAACGGCACGATCCAGAACGATCTGCTCAAGGAATACATCGCGCGCGGCACCTACATCTATCCGCCCGGGCCGTCGCTGCGCATCATCACCGACATTTTCGCGTTCTGCGCGGACCAAGTGCCGAACTGGAACACGATTTCGATCTCCGGCTACCACATCCGCGAGGCGGGCTCGACCGCGGCCCAGGAGATCGCCTTCACGCTGGCCGACGGGATCGCCTACGTCGATGCCGCGCGGTCGGTCGGGTTGGACGTGGACCGCTTCGCGTCGCGGCTGTCGTTCTTCTTCAACGTGCACAACAATCTCTTCGAAGAAGTAGCGAAGTTCCGCGCTGCGCGGCGGCTGTGGGCCAGGATCATGAAGGAACGTTTCGGGGCGGAGAACCCGCGTTCCTGGATGCTGCGCACCCACGCCCAGACCGCGGGCTCCACGCTGACCGCGCAGCAGCCCGACAACAACGTCATCCGGGTGACGCTGCAAGCCCTGGCCGCGGCCCTGGGCGGCACCAACTCGCTGCACACCAACTCGAAGGACGAGGCGCTCGCCCTGCCGACCGAAGACGCGGTGCGCGTGGCTCTACGCACCCAGCAGGTCATCGCGCACGAGTCGGGCGTGGCCGACACCATCGACCCGTTGGCCGGGTCGTATTTCGTCGAGTCCCTGACGGACGAATTGGAAGCCAAGGCCGTCGAGTACATCGACCGGATCGACGCCCTCGGCGGCGCGGTCGAGGCCATCGAGACGGGGTTCCAGCAGCGCGAAATTCACGAGGCGGCCTTTCGCTACCAGCGCGCGGTCGAAAGCAAGGAACAGATCATCGTCGGCGTCAACGACTTCCAGGTGGCGGAGGACGCGCACGACGACCTGCTCAAAGTCGATCTCGCCCTGGAACGCCGCCAGCAGGAAAAAGTGGCCGCGGTACGGGCCGAACGCAACGCCGCGGCGGCCCGTACCGCGCTCGACCGCGTGAGTCGGGCCGCCCGGGACGGGACGAACCTGATGCCGCCGATGCTGGACGCGGTCCGCGCATACGCCACGCTGGGGGAAATCTCAGATGCGCTCCGCGAGGTCTTCGGCGAGTACACGCCGCCGACGTTCTAGCCCGCTTTGCTCTCATACCTAACGCCGGCGAGCCGGGCCTCTCCACGGCCTGGGAATCCGAACAGGAGGCAAGGATGAAAGGCACCGTCAGCTTTATTCCGAAGGCGCGCACGATCGAATTCTTCGAATACGACCTGCCGGAGGTCGCGCCGGGCGCGATCCTGGCCGAGGTGACGCGCACCAACGTGTGCGGGTCCGAGGTGCACATGTGGCGCGGCGAGTTCGGCAAGCGCGGCGTCATGCCCGGCCACGAGATGGTCGGCCGCGTGTCCGAGCTGGGCGACGGCGTGGCCAAGGATACCGCGGGCCAGCCGTTGAAAAAGGGCGACCGGATCGCGCCGGTGTACTACGAGACGTGCGGCAACTGCGTGAACTGCTGTGTGGGCAACTCGGCCGCGTGCGTGGTGCTGGGCATTCGCGCGCGGCGCGTCGGCCCGCACGATCCGCCCCATTTCCACACGCCGTTTGCGACGCATTACTACGTGCAGCCCGGCCAGCACGTGTACAAGGTGCCCGACAACGTGCCGGACCATGCCGCGTCCGCGGCCAACTGCGCGCTCTCGCAGGTGTTCTTCGGACTCGATCAGGCCGCTCTGCGCTACGACGAAACCCTCGTCGTGCAGGGGGCCGGCGGGCTGGGCCTGCACGCCATGGCGGTCGCCAAAGCGCGGGGCGCGCGTGTCATTGCAATCGACGGGGTGGACCTGCGTCTGCAACGCGCCAAAGCCTTCGGCGCCGACGAGTTGATCGACATGCGCGAGTATCCCGACACGCGGGCGCGCACCGACCGGGTGCGCGAACTCACCGGCGGACTCGGCGCCGACGTTGTGTTGGAGGTCGCCGGTGTACCGCAAGCCTTTCTGGAGGCGATCAATCTGGCGCGGCACGGCGGCCGAGTGATCGAGATCGGGAACATCTCGATAGGGCTGACCGTCGAGGTTCCGCCCGCGCTGATTACGTTCAAATCGCTCCAGATGATCGGTGTGGCGACCTACAACCCCGAGTATCTGCACAAGGCGTTACGCTTTCTGTCGGCCCACATCGACACGTATCCATACGAACAATTGGTGGATGCCGAATTTCCGCTCGACCGCGCGGGCGAGGCCATGGAAAAGTCGGACCGCAAGGAAGTGACCCGCGCCGCGCTGTTGCCCGGCTGAGACCGACTTCGCGGTTGTCGCTCGAACCGGCGGCTATACGGAAGCAAGCGGAGGAGAGATGAAAGACTCGCTCAAGGTCGGGATGACCCACGAAAAGACCATTACCACCACACCCGAGATGGGTATCGTGCACCTCGGGCCGGATGCGCCGCAGATGTACTCCACGCCTTCCATGATCCAACTCATGGAAGGTACCTGCGTCGAGTTTCTGACCCCGCACATGGATGCGGGCGAACAGACGGTCGGCTTTCACGTGGACGTCAAGCACGTGGCGCCGACCCGCATCGGTCAGCAGGTCACCGGCAAGGTCGCTCTCGACGAGATCAACGGCCGCCGGCTGCTCTTCACGGTCGAGGTGTTCAACGCGGACGGAACGAAGATCGGCGAAGGCACGCATCAACGTGCCGTCGTCGACATCAGCCGTTTTGCGGGGAAGGAGTGAAGCGTTGGAACCCCGACCTCATCCAGGCCGGTGTCGTTGATAACCCCGTTCGGGGTCACAGAGGACTAAGCGGCACTTTCCTTCACTTCTTCAGACGCGGGTCGGATCCGCCCAGAGAAATGACCCAACCGCCGTAGAGAAAAATAGCGCACGCTACGGTGCCGAGAGCGATTGCAATATACTCTTCAGCCATAGCCTAATCCTCCGGGAAGTCGTTGATCGCCGTTTCTATTCGCCGACGAAGGTGGGCCATGAATAACACGAAGCCGGCAATGGTCACAATGCCGAGAACGATGAAAACCAGCCGTCGGGCGCTGAATTCTCCAAGGAGAAGACCGAACGTGCCAGTCGTAGCGGCGAGCGCGGAGAGCCAGGCAAGCCTGAGCATCTCGGTCATGAATCTGATACGCTCCGTCGCCTGGGCTTTCGTATCCACGACGCATTCCGACCTGCTGTTTCTCAACTCACCTTGGCGCCGGGGCGAGTCCGTTTCTCCGGCTGCAACACGATGACTTGGTCGCCGTCCGAAGCGGCCAGCAACATCCCCTGACTCTCCACGCCGCGCAGTTTGGCGGGTTGCAGATTGGCGACCACGACGATCTGCCGTCCGACGAGGTGCGCCGGGTCGTAGGCGGCCCGGATACCGGCCACGAGTTGGCGCGGTTGGTCTTCTCCCAGATCGACGTCTAGGACCAGGAGCCGGTCGGCGTTCGGGTGCGGCTCGGCTGATTGGATCGTCCCGACCCGGAGGTCGAGTTTGGCGAATTCTTCGATGCTCAGCATGGCGACGCCTCTCCTTGTCGGTAGTGGCGTCACTATAACGGGGGGAGACCAAAGAGCAACGCCGCTGCGCTTCGCACCCTGTGGCTCGCTGGATTCGGGCCGTTTTGACTTTTCACAACCGGCCTGACATGATTCCGGAACGACTCCGCAAGACGAGGAAGACAAGGGGAATCTCCACCGTGTTGCAACTCGATCGTGCCACGCAGGCGGCTATCGGCCAGCACGCGAGGGAAGCCTTCCCCGACGAGTGCTGCGGAGCCGTGCTGACCGTGGACGGCCGGCAACACGTCCGCCGGATTACGAACGTTCAGAACGCCCGGCACGCGCACGACCCGGTGACGTATCCGCGCGACGACACGACCGCCTATTTCATGGAACCAAGCGAACTGCTGGCGGTCATCAAGGCGGCCGACGAAGGGCGGGCCGAACTGACGGCCTTCTACCATTCGCACCCCAACCACGCCGCCTATTTTTCGGACGAGGACAAGGCGCAGGCCATGTTCGGGGACGAGCCGTCCTACCCGGATACGTCCTACGTCGTCATTGCGGTCTCCGACGACGACGTGCAGACCGTCAAGGCGTTCGCGTGGGATGCGGCCCAACGCGATTTCGTGGAAACCGGCGTCCAGGTCGCCGGACCGGCGCAGTGAGCCGGCGTCTTCCAGCGGCCATTCGTCACCAGACAGAGGAGAGCGGGCATGACAGGGATAGCAGGCGGACGCAGAGTGCGACGGCTGGCCGTCATGGGCAGTCTGCTCGGCATGGTGACGGCCTCCGCCGGCTGGGGGGACCCGTTGCCCGGCGAACTGCCCGACGCCGGAACGTGGTCGGTCGGCGTGCACTCCGGTTATACGATCAGCGGCGACTCGGGGACCCGAAAAATCGAGAAAGTCCCGGTCCACCTGCGGCTCGGCTATACGGCGTTCACCGGATCCCCGTGGTTCTTTCCCAAAGGCTCGCTGACGGTGGCGACCGAGCCGTTCGCCGCGTTCGTCACCAAAAAGCACCGGGGCCGCGGGCATCAACGTCGCAAAGCCTCGTTCGAGGCCGGGCTGATGCTGCCCGTACTGACCTACCACTTCGACATCGGCCTGTACCTCTACCCGTACGTCGAGGGCGGCCTCGGCGTGATGTACCACGACTTCCAGGGCTACGACCTGGGCGGCGGATTCAACTTTGCGGAGATGGCCGGCGGCGGGCTGAGCTATTATTGGAGCGACCGTTTCATCATCGAGCTCGGGTATCGTTTCCGTCACGCCTCGAACGCCAGCCTGTACGACGAAAACCGCGGGCTGAACACGCATACGTTGATGGCCGGTTTTTCGTACCTCCTGCCGGCCCGCTAGAGACGGCTCCACCAACCCGGACGGCAGTATCGTATGCCCAAGCCGAAACCTTCACCGGCCAAAGCCAAACCGGCCAGAGAAAACCGGCGGACGCCGGCCCGCGAACAAGCGTGGTGGGTCGAGGAGCACAAGGGCGGTGACCGTGCTAAACCTACCGAGCAGCGGGCGCCCGCGGGCATGGCGTTCTTTCGGACGGTCGAAGACTACGACCAGACCCGGGCCGAAAAGAATCTGACCGATCTGAATCCCCAACTATTGGCCGCGGCCGATCCGGCGCCCGGCGCCTGGGGCTATGTCGCCCTGCTCGACACAAGGTCGCCGCAGCGCGAGATCGAGAGAATCAAACGGGCCCTGCCGTTACCGCCCGCGGCGCGCGGTGTGATCGTCGACTCGGGTTTGTCGCTGCGCGCGGTCGTAGCCGACACGCAGGATCTCGGCATTCTGATGGAGTTCAACTTCATGGAAGAGGCGTCGTTCGACTGCTGGATACGGAACGAATGGGTGAGCGAGCGGGTCTTTACCGGGAAACGCGAGTTGCTGCGTCGAGCCGCACGCCTGCTCAAACAATATCTCCGCCGCGGCGCGCGGTTTACCGAAGAGACGGTGGACGCACCGAGCCCGACCGGGGCGCTGCCGCCGGGCCGCACGGATTGGTCCTGAGCCCGCCGCTCCGCCGCGGTTTCCCCATCGCAATTTCAGGGAGGCAATCATGTCGAGTCCGGCATCCCGTCTGCGCGCCATGTTGACCGGTTCCGAAATGGTGCTGGCACCGTTCATCTTCGACGCGTTTCAGGCCCGTATCGCTCAGGCCGCGGGGCACCACGCCGCATACATGACCGGCTTCGGGACCGCGGCCTCGCGCGGCTTCCCGGACGTCGGGCTGCTGACCATGGCCGAGATGGTCGAGAACGTCCGGTACATTGCGAACGCGGTGGACGTTCCGTTGATCTGCGATGCGGACACCGGCTACGGCAATCCTGTCAACGTCTATCGGACGATCCGTGAATACGAAGCCGCGGGCGCGGCCGCCCTGCACATCGAGGACCAGGTCTGGCCGAAGCGCTGCGGATTTTTGAATGGTAAGCAGGTCATTCCGCTGCAAGACATGGTGCCCAAGGTCAAGGCGGCGTGCGACGCCCGCCGGAGCGCGGACTTCGTCGTCATCGCGCGCACGGACGCGCTGGCGGTGAACGGCTGGGACGACGTGATCGCACGCGCACGCGCCTATGCCGAGGCCGGCGCGGACGTCCTGTTCGTGGACGGCATCAAGACGGTCGCCGACATGCGGCGCTACGTAAAGGAATTGGGCGACCTGCCTTTGCTGTACAACGGGCAACTCCTGCCCGTCGCCGAACTCCGCGAATACGGGTTCAAGATCACGATCCACACAGCCACGCTGATGGCGTTCTACGTCCGCATGCGGGACGCCATGCAGGAGCTCGAGGCGACCGGCGGGATCGCGCAGGACGCCGGCTGGGAGGCGTTCGAGGAGTTGACCGCGCTACTCGGCGTGCCGGAAGCGGTCGCGATCGGCGAAAAATACGAGGCGTAACGCCCCGGTCTAGCCGACCCGCTGAAAGCCCAGCATCGACAGCCGCCGGTGGACCCGACCGGCCGGCTTGGCCTGTCCGACCATCCGTTTCAGCTTGGCGGAGAACGCTTCGAGGTCCGCGCGCTTGCGCTCCTCGAAGGCTTCGAGTTCGGCGCGCCGTTTCTCCTGAAAGGCGGCAAAGTCGACCGTCCATTCGGCGTGGAAGCCGTCCAGGGCCGCGGCCACGTCCTTGAACATGGACGAGTTGACGACGAGCGAACCGGCACAGTGCGTACAGTAGAACACCACCCCGATCCGAAAATGCCGGAACGGCGCACTGAACTCGCCGTCGCAGCGTTGGCACTGAATCGGAACCTCCCACTCGTCGAGGGCGGGCAGCCCGAGTTCCAGACTGTCCGCCGGAGCCGCGGCGGGGGCAGGCGGGGCTGCTACAGCAGCCGGAGTCGGTGGGGGTGCCGCGGATTCGGGTGCGGTCTCGGCAGCCGGGGCCGCGGGCGCCGCGCCGGCTTCGCCCTTGAAGCGGGAGGGGAAATCGTCACCAAAGGTCTGCTCGGGATGCAGTTGCTTGGCGCGCCCGAGCAGGACATCTTCCGTTTCCACTATCTCCGGGTTGGGAATGCAGCAATCAACCGGGCAGACCGCGGCGCAGGCTTCCTGGTCGAAGAACCCCACACACTCGGTGCATTTGTCCGGCACGATGTAGAAGATGTCGTCGTCCAGCGCGGCACTGGTCGCGCCGTTCAGTTCCCACTCGACCCCGCCCTGATAGATGGCGGTATTCGGGCATTCGGGTTCGCACGCCCCGCAGTTGATACAGTCGTCGGTAATCATCGTCGCCATTTCGGGGAACCCCTTTCGCGTGCGATCGCAGGATCGGTCGGAACGGCCTACGGGTAGCGACCGGCTTGACGGCTGTCAATTCCCCTGTCCGGTCTTGATGTTCCTACATCTATCCGACAAAAGGTTTGTGGGGAGAATGATGTTACCGTGCATCAAAGTGAACATAACCCCTTCTCACCCGGGCGACTTCATCCGCACGGAGATCATGGAAGATCTCGGTCTGAGCGTGACGAGGGCGTCCGAGATTCTCGGGGTGCGCCGCGCGACGCTTTCGGCGCTCCTGAACGGCCATGCTGCGCTATCGCCGGAGATGGCGCTCCGTGTCGAGAAAGCCTTCGGCGTCAGCATGGAGATGCTGCTCCGCATGCAGGCTTGGTACGATGCCTCGGAGATGCGCGCCCGAGCAAGCGAGATCAGCGTCCGGCGTTACGAACCCGTGTGAACGACCGCCGTTTCTGAAGACCTCGGCGGTCTCCTTCGCCCCGCTGCTCTATCCCACGACATTACAGCCGTGAACCTGTCGCCTCTCTCCTCCAAAGGACTTGGTCTCCGGAATTTCAGCGTATGAACGCCGCGATCGAGTCGCGCCTCGTCAACGGGCCGTTCGGCGACCCCGGCCTGTATGTCCATCTGCGCTGGGAGGGCCGCGCGCTGCTGTTCGACCTCGGGCAGAACGACGCGCTGCCGCCCGGGGACCTATTGCGCGTGAGCGACGTATTCGTCTCACATTGCCACATGGATCACTTCATCGGCTTCGACCGGCTGCTGCGTGTGTTTCTCGGCAGCGGCCGGGTGCTGCGGCTGTACGGCCCGCCCGGGATTCTGGACTGCGTGGAGGGCAAGCTGCGTGGCTACACCTGGAATCTGGTGGACGGCTACGCTTTTTCGCTCGACGTGGCCGAAGTGTCGACCGAGTCCGTACAGCACGCCACGTTCCGCGCCACGACCGGCTTCACTCGAGAGCCGCACGCAACGCGACCGTTTACTGGCGTAGTACTGAACACAAAGGACTTTTGCGTGCGGGCGACGCATCTCGACCACCGCATCTTCAGCATGGCCTACGCGCTCGAACAGAAGACCCGTCTGAACGTGGACCCGGCCCGGCTCGCCGCATTGGACGTACCTCCCGGCCCGTGGCTGTCCGAACTCAAAGACGCTCTGCATCGAGCGGCACCGGACACCGCGACGGTCACGGCCCGGTGGAAGCGGGATGGACAGGAACGTACGCGGGCGTTCCGTCTGGGCGAGGTCCGGGACACACTCATCCGCCAGACGCCGGGATACAAGGTCGCCTACGTCGTGGACACGCTGTACAGCCCCCGCAACGTGGAGCGGATCACCGCGTTGGCGCGCGGCGCGGACGTCTTTTTCTGCGAATCGCCGTTCATGGACGAGGACGAGGACCAGGCTACCAAGCGGTATCATCTGACGGCCAGACAGGCGGGGCTCCTGGGCCGCGCCGCCGCGGCACGCGAGCTTCAAGTATTCCACTTTTCACCACGCTACGCCGGTCGGGCGGAGGACGTCTCCCGCGAAGCCGAGGCAGCGTTTCGGGGTGACGACGTGTGACCGGCCCGGCCCGATTCGGCCGCGGCCGTGGGAAAGTGACGGGCTGCCATGCCATTCTCTCTGTCCGAGCCGGTTCGGCGATTCATCGACGCTCACCGGGTCGCCCGTTTGGCGACCGCGGATGCCGAAGGCCAGCCACACGTGATTCCGTTCTGTTACGCTCTGGACCGCGGCCACGTCTATTTCGTGGTCGATGCCAAACCCAAACGTCGGACCGGCAAACCGCTCAAGCGGATTCAGAACATGCTGGAGAATCCACATGCCGCGATCGTCATCGACGACTACGACGACGACTGGACCAAGCTCGCCTACGTCCTGTTGCGCGGCGACGCTGCGCTGGTACGCGACCAGGCTGAGTACGACCGTATCCTCGGGCGGCTGCGCGAACGCTATCCGCAGTATCGCACCATGACGCTGACGTTCGCCACGAACGACATGGTGCGCATCACCCCGACGAAAGTGAACGCCTGGGGCCGCATCGAACGGAATTGAAGCGGTGTGGTGGGGGTGGAAAAGGAAGTCCCAGCGTGTCTCACCGAGCCGAGAAGCTGGGCGCCCGTTTCAGTCCTGCGTCAGTACCTGCTGCATGATCGAAACCGCGTGGTCCATCTCTGCCGCGGAAATGACCAGTGGCGGCGCCAAGCGCACCACGCAGTCGTCGTGCAGCGTCCAGCCCGCGATCAGCCCTCGGGCGAAACAGTCCTGTACGAATCGCTGGGTGCGGCAGGGCGAGTCGAATTCCATGCCGATGAGCAGGCCGCGGCCGCGTACCCCGGTGCATCCGCCCGCACCGACCAGCCCGTCGAGTCGTGCCAGTAAGGCTGCCCCTTTGTCACGCGCGGCGCGGACCAAATCCTGTTCGCCGAGCACCTCCAACGCAACCAGCCCCGCGGCGCAACACACCGGATGCCCGCCGAAGGTGGTCACGTGGGCGAGCGGCGGGTCGTGCGACAGCGTGGCCATGACGCGCGGGGTGCCGACGAACCCGCCCAGCGGCATGCCGCCGCCCAGCCCCTTGGCGACGACGAGCAGGTCGGGGATCACGTCCCAATGTTCGCTTGCGAACAACGCGCCGGTGCGCCCGAAGCCGGTCACCACCTCGTCGAACACGAGCAGCGCGCCGACTTCGGAACAGCGCCGCCGGAGCTCAGGCAGAAAGTCGTCGTCCGGGATGCGCACGCCGGCTTCGGCCTGAATCGGCTCGACGATCACCCCGGCGACCGACGCGTCGATACGTTCCAGCGCGTCGGGGTCGTTGAACGGCAGCAGGGTCACGTCCGGCAGCAGCGGCTCGAACGGCCGCCGATACACGGGGTTGCCCCCGACCGACACCGCGCCGAAGGTGTCGCCGTGGAAGCTGCCCGCAAATCCCACCAGCCCGCTCCGGCCGGTGTATTTGCGCGCCGTCTTGAGGGCACCCTCGACCGCCTCCGCCCCGCTGTTCGTGAAATACGTCACCGACAAGTCACCCGGGGTGATCTGTGCCAGCGTGCGCGCCAGCGCGACCTGCGGCTCCTGGACGTATTCGCCGTACACCATCGCGTGCAGATAGCGCCCGGCCTGTGCCGTGACCGCGGCCACGACCGCGGGGTGGGTGTGGCCGATTCCGCACACGCCGATGCCGGACAGCAGGTCGAGATACTCCCGGCCGCCGCGGTCCACGATCGTGCAGCCGTGCGACCGGGCGACCTCGATCCCCATCGGTTCCGCGGACGTCTGGGCAACGTAGCGCAGAAAATCGGCGCGCAACGCGGACATGGCGGCGAGCATACGCGAGGCCGCCCGGACCGGCAAGAAATCTAGCCTTGACCGTGCCTGCCGGCTTGGTAGCGTGCGCCGCATCGAAGGCGGAGGAGGGGATCATGCCGAAGCACAAAGTGCTGGTCGCCGGCGCGTCCGGCTTGGTGGGTTTCGCTGCGGTCCGGCATTTCGCCGGCCTGCCCGACTGGGACGTGGTGGGCGTCTCGCGCCGTATCCCGGACGGACTCGCTGGCGCGGACCTCGTATCGGTTGATCTGCAGGACCGGACGCGCTGTGCGGAAGTCTTCGGCCGGATGCACGACGTCACCCATCTGGTGTACGCCGCACTGTACGAAAAGCCCGGTGTGGTGCAGGGCTGGCGCGAGCGCGACCAGATGGAGACCAATCTGCGGATGCTCGATAATCTGTTCGAGCCGCTCGCCGCGGCAGCCCGCGGGCTCCGACACGTCTCGCTGTTGCAAGGCACCAAGGCGTATGGCGCCCACATCGAGCCGTTCCCGGTTCCGGCGCGCGAGCGCTGGACGCGGCACCCGCACGAAAATTTCTACTGGCTGCAAGAAGACTATCTGCGCGACCCTGCGCGACCGGCAGCAGGGCGAAGACTGGCGTTTGACCATCTTCCGCCCGCAACTCGTCTTCGGCGAAGCACTCAAGGGCAACCTCAACGTGTTGCCCGCGATCTGCGTGTATGCCGCGCTGCGCAAGGAAGCCGGCCTGCCGCTGTCGTTTCCGGGCGGCCCGGCGCCCGTGTTCGAGGCGGTGGACGCCGACCTGCAGGCCCGCGCCTTGGCCTGGGCCGCCACCAGCCCCGACGCCGCGAACCAGACGTTCAACCTCACTAACGGTGACGTGTTCGTCTGGCCGCACGTCTGGCCGGTGATCGCCGACGCGCTAGGGATGGAAGTCGGTCCGCCGGAGCCGTGTTGCCTGACGCGCGAAATGCCCGCGCGCGACGCCGAATGGGCGGCGATCGTGGACAAATACGGACTCCGCTCCCCACGGCGGATGTTGGACTTCGTGGGCGGCTCGTTCGAGTTGACCGACTTCACGTTCGCCTACGGCGCGGAGAGCGAGCCGCCGCCGATCCTGGTCAGCACCGTCAAAATCCGGCAGGCCGGGTTTCACGACTGCCTGGATACCGAGGACATGTTCCGCAAGCTGATCGCCCGGTATCGGGAATTGAGATGGATTCCGGCCATGTAGTGCTCCGCCTTCAATCTTTCCCAATTTCATTTGGGAATTATATTCAAGACGATCCTACAGGCAGTTTTTCCCTCATCATACCTGCGGAAGCAGGTATCCATGCCCTGGATTCCCGCTTCCGCGGGAATGACGACCGCGTGGGATCTTCAAGTATGTAATTCCCCTTCCATATTTATCATCCTTCCTTTTCACTGGCATGCTCTAGTGTCCGGTCTGACGGTTGACTATCTGCCGGCAGCTTTTCGCGACTGTGGCCAAGATGTTTGCAATTTCCTCCATCGAATGGTGCGTAAATATTGGGGCTGCGATATCATCGTCGACTGTCAGAAAAATTCCGGCGATCAACTTGCCATCTCACACGACCCCGTCCACGTTTCGTTGCACGCGGGAGAGATCGTTCTTCGCCAGCAAGCCGTGAGATTGGCCGTTTTGCCAACCAGAAATTTCCTAGTTAAAAGTCTGACCGCTAGGGGATCGTAACCCGTACGGGGAATGTTGGATCACTATGATCCATGAACTGTTTCCCCATGGAGTTAATTGCGCTGTCTTGCCCGCGTCCACCAGGACGGCTTCCAGGTCAGCCGCCCTCCCGTCAGTGTTGGTCTTGCCCAACCAGTACGAGAACACCCGGCCCGGGTCCACATCGGTATCCCACGTCACCAACTCCCCGGTCTGTTTCCCACACCAAAACGTGACGGCACAGGCCGGCATAGTGGACTTCTCACAGAACAGGTGCACGCAGTTTTGCCACGGGGGAAGGTTGAGCAGGGCCGCGACCTTCACGCGGGGTGGTAGTTCATCCTGGGCCGCGGTCGGGGTGTTTCCTTCCAAGAGGGCGAGGCGGGCCGCAATGACCTCGATCACAACATGCATTTTCCATAGCTTTTTCTCACTTCGCGAGTGCTCTGCGTTACTCGTCAAAAGGCAGGGGCAACGTCTCGTTCAGGCGAGGAGAACGTTTAGTTCGAGTCGGGCGGGAAACTGTCTCAGTTCGGAGCCTCGCGCATGAGCGCCGCTACCGCGGCCGAGCCCTCTGTTATGCAGGGACAGGTGCGGCATGGAGTTCCCGGGGAGCGGCTTCAAGGGTGCTCCCCTCGGAAGGGGGCCCTTCCCCGGCCTTCTCCCGGAAGGAGAGGGGATCGGAGGGGGTCAGTCCCACATCAGGGGACCTCCCTCCTGAGCCACAGCCCGACCACGCTCACCGGGGGAAAAAATCTATCGCCGGGTGTCCGACTGCGCGGCAGGCCGTGTTGATGGGTTCGGGACAGGAACGTCCCTTTGTTATGCCCGTACCGTTGGCGGGGAATGGCGGCCTACGGTCAAAGCGAGTATCGAGAGATGCGCCCTTGCTCCGGCTAGAATTCTTCCTCTCTTACTCGAGTGTTGCCGAGCTTCTTCACGAATTTCGGCAGAACCGACTGGTTCCCCGCCAAGTCCCCCTTTCCTTTTTTTCTGAGCGCGATGTTGACGCTGTCCAAGCCCGCCAACTGCTTGGCGCCGTGCAGAGCCTCGCGGTCCCCGGCGTAGTATTCGAACCACGGTAAGCCGGCATTCGTGTACTCCTCGGCGGTCGGCGGCATGTTCGGTGGCTCTCCGCCGGTCACCGTGAAGAATTGGAGACTGTTGAGGAGATGCACGAAGCAGCGCGAACGCGCCAACGTGTCCCACGCCTCGAAGCCATATGGATCTTCGTATATTTCCTGGAACATGAGGCCACCGGGCGCGATACCTAATGGCGGGACAGCCCCCTCATAGACCCCCATCTTCTCGCTCACCCCGATTGGTGTCTCCTCCTCCATCCTTCTTTCCTTCTCCCGCCGGATTTCTTCGTATTTCTCCGCCTGCATGGGGGAGACCACGATCTGAAGGCCCCCGTGCTCTGCGGCATGGGTAAGTTGCTCCTCCGCGGTATACCCCTCCCCGAGCGGCATGGCGACGAACTGCCGAATCACCCCCTTCTTCACGCAGAAACCGTCCAGCCAGCGTTGATCGGGAACGACGAGGTAATCCTGGGGCTGCTTGGACAATTGATTGGTCCAGCCCTGCCCGGTCACGGCGTTGATCTTTCCCGCGGCGACCTTCACCGCCATCGGATAGGTTCCGCTGAAATTGAGCCATAACGCTTCGGACTGATGCATCGGGAGGAAGACCCCGCCGTGGTCGTTCCAGGCTGCCGGCACGGTATCGGCGTAGTCGTCCACATGGTTGAGGGGGAAAAGTCCGAAGCCCGGCGGCAACGGATAGTGACGACGATCATCCGGTATGCGCAGGGTGCGCTGGAATTCGATCCGGCATTTGGCGTCCGCGTGCACTTCCGGGAACTGGAACACCAACCGATCTTCCCTGAGTTCGATCATCGGTCCGTCCTCCTCGTGCAGGTCATTGAGGGCAGGATTCGCTTACCAACTGCCATCTCGCACCTCTCGAACGACCCGCAGGATTGCATGGTCCGGCATCTCCTTGAGCTGCCGCAACACGTCCGCGAACAGCCGCGGCCGGCGCAGAATGATCTCTCGCAGGTCGCTGGAGACCTTGCCTGCCATCGCCAGCAACACGTCCGGGTCTTCATCGAGTTCTTCCGCCAGTCGCCGGATGGTCGCCTCCGAAGGTGGCGCCACCTGGTCCCGCTCAATCTTGCTCAGATACGCCGGCTCCACCCCGATACGCTGGGCGACTTGGCGGACGGAGAAGGCTCGATTCCGGATCCGCCTTCTCTCGCGAGCCGTCCGAGCATGATTTCCGAATGTCATGTGTACAACATAGTACACATTCTGAAATTTGTCAACGAACACCCGTGGACGAGGCAGGGAAAATTCTTGGTCGGAAGAACGGGAGGCTCAAGAGGGAAAACGATGCAGTGCCGGGAGCGAGACTCGAACTCGCACGCTGTCGCCAGCGGTGGATTTTGAGTCCACTGCGTCTGCCAATTCCGCCATCCCGGCACAGAGGGCAGCGGTAAAAACGGCAGGATAGTACCGGGCCGACAAGCGGAATGGCAAGAGTAGTCCACTATTGAGCACACGCTCAGCATCACGACTTGAGAGCCGCGGTCCCGTAGGTCAGCCGTCCGGATCAAGGGCGGCGAGGAGGCGAAGCAAGTCGATGCGGGCAACCGCCAACCGCAGGCGTCCGTCCAGCACGTCGTGTTCGGTGCGCAACACTGCGTGGCGGGCATCCACCTCGTCCACGACCGTCGCCCGGCCCGCAGCCAGTTTGTCTCGGATCAACGTCGCCGCTGTCCGCGCTTCCTCGACCGCCTGCCCGAAGTCCTGCACCGCCAACGCCAAGCTGGTGATTAGCTCCCACTGCGCCCGCGCCTCGGTCTCGACCAGCTCCTGCTCCGCGGCCAACTCCCAGCGCGCCGTCGCCACCGCCGCCCGGGCGGTCTGCACTTGCGCCCGCAGCAATCCGCCCTCGTACAACGGCATGTCCAGCGTCAGCCCGCTGCCGACGTTGAAGATGTCGATGGCGCTCACTTGGCCGGTGCGCGCCTGCACCTCCACACTCAGCGTCGGCCAGAACTCCGCCCGACGGACCGCCAACTCCGCCTCCGCCGCGGTCAGCCGCGCCCGCGCCTGTGCCAGGACCGGCGATTGCCGCACGGCCCGTGCCAGCGTGGCATCCAGACTCGACGGTAGCGCCGCCAGCAACACGTCCAGCGATTCGCCCGCTACAGCGGCATGATCGGTCCCGGTCAAGCGCGCCAACCGGGTGCGCGCCGTCCGATAACGTGCCCCGGCCTCCAATCGGGCCGCTGTGGCCCGATGCCGCCGCCGCGCCAACTCGTGCACCTCCGTCCGATCGCCGGCGTTCAGCGCCAGCCGTTCGCGTGCGCTGGCTTCCAGGGCCGCGGTCAATTCCTCGAACGTTTCTTGGAGCGCGAACATCCGGCCCTGCCACACCGTCTCCGCAAACCGCTGCGTCACCTCCGCCAACACTGTCTGGCGGACCTCCACCGCGGCCGCTTCCGCCTCGGCCAAGTCGGCATCCGCCCTGGCCGTCCGTCCGGTGAGCCGCCCGAAGGTGTACAGCGGTTGACTCAGATACAGCGTGCCGCGCAGCGAGCGGCCTTCATACACTACCGCTCGACGGGCCTCGTTGCGGTTGTACACGTGGCCCAGTTGTCCCGTCGCGCTCAGGCTCGGCCATCGTTCGCTGGCGACCTCCCCTACCCGGCCCCGCGCTTGTGCAATCCGGCTGGCCGCGGCGCGCAGCCGGGCGTCCCGTTCCAGCGCGTCTTGCCACGCCTGCGGCAGAGGGTAGCCCGCAACATCCGCCTCAGCGACCGCCTCTGCCGCTGCGCTCCAGAGACCGACCGTCAACAAGCAGATCAGACCGATTCTTACGTACCGTATGATTGTCGTCATTCTTCCACCCACGCCTTCTCCACGATGTCCACTAAGGGTGCCGTCAGGTACGCCCACGCCGTCCGTTGCTCTCCCTCCACCAACACGTCCACCGGCATCCCCGGCTCCAATTGGACCGCCCCCAGCTTCGCAAGCTCTTCGTCGGCGACCGTAATCCGCGCGGCGTAGTACGCCTCCTGCGTCACTTCGTCCTGGAAAGCGTCGGGCGACACCCGCGTGACCCGTCCTTGCACCGTCGGCGTCGTGCGCGCGCTGAACGCCGAGAAGCGGAGCCGCGCCGTCTGCCCCGCATGGACCCGGTCGATGTCCGTCGGTCGAATCCGTCCTTCCACGATCAGCGGCGTGTCGCTCGGCACCAAGTGCAGGATCGGCTCCCCCGGCAGAATCACCCCGTCCACGGTGTGCGCCGTCAACCCGATCACCTTGCCGGCCTGCGGCGCTAGGATGCGCGTCCGCGTCAGCACGTCCTGTACCGCCACTAGCCGTTCGCGCGTCGCGTACCATTCCTGGCGGGCGGCGCTCAGTCGCTCGGCGACTTCCGTATGCCGCGTGTGCTTCAGTTGCAGGATCTCTTGCCGCGCCTCGCCGATGGCGACCCGTGCCGCAGCAATCTCTGCGGTCAAACTCCCGATGTGGCCCGCGGTCTGCTCGGACTCCCGCTGCCGGGCAATCAACGTGCCTTCGTCCACCAACTGCCGCGCGTGCAGGGCGCGTAAGGTGTCCACGTCCCGCTCGATGAGGAGGTGTTCCCGCTGGTGAGCCGTCCGGCTGGCTTCCAATCCCCGAATGCGTTCCTCGTATTGCTCGATGCGGTGGCGCAACAGTTCGATCCCGCCCCGGTACTGGCGACGGCGCATGGCGAACAGGTCGCGCTGCGCCGCCAGCAGGGCGGCGACTTCCGGTTCGGCCTGCCGGGCGGTCAACTCCGCGGCAAACCCGATCTCGTCCTGTTCCTGCCGTTCCGCCTCCAACCGGGCGAGTTCGGCGCGCAAGCCCACGGCGCGTGTGTCCAACCGCTCCCGCTCTGCCCGTGCCTGTGTGTCGCGCAACTCCAACAGGAGGTCGCCGGCCGCGACCTCGTTGCCTTCGCGGACGTGCACCGTCTCGACGATGCCGCCTTCCAAATGTTGAATGGTCTGGTGCTCGGTCTCTACTGCGACCGTCCCGACGGCGACCACGCCCTCAGTCAACGGCACTAACGCCGCCCATGCCCCGAAGCCGCCCAGCGCCACGGCCAGCACCGCCGCCCCGATCCGTACGTCCCGCAAGGGCCGCCGCTGCAGGTCGGGCGCCGACAGGATGGACTCTGATGATCCGCTCATCGAGAGGGGTTCAGGGTGACCGGATCAGATCCGGGGCAGGCTCCCGCCCGGGACAAAGAGGAGAGAAAACCCCGCGGAGACGATGGCAAAGGAGAGTCCATGCTTGACGATCCCACCCGATCGTCATTCCCGCGCCCCCCTCGTCATTCCCGCGAAAGCGGGAATCCAGGGGATGGATACCGGCTTGCGCCGGTATGACGAGGAAGACCGGTCTTCGGGATCGTCAAGGATGTCATCCCCTTGGCAAACGGAGACACCCCCCGCTCATCCGGTCCGCCGGCGAACCGAGGGATGAGCCGGGCGGACCAGCCGTTGCAAGACCGACTCCCGCGGACCGCCGTCCACGACCCGCCCCTCTTGTAACACCACCACCTGCTCCACGCCCCGCAGCAGCCGCGGGGTGTGCGTCACCACCACCACGGTCGCCTTGCGCTGCGCCAACACCTGAAGCGTCTTGAGCAGCGCCGCTTCCCCTTCCGCGTCCAGATTGGCGTCCGGTTCGTCCAACACCACGAAGACCGGATCGCCGTACACCGCCCGTGCCAATCCAACGCGCTGCCGTTGTCCCGCCGACAGATTTCCTCCGCCCTCGGCGATCGCCGTGTCGTAATGCTCCGGCAGCCGCATCAGCACGTCGTGGCAATGCGCCAATCGGGCTGCCGCCAACACTGCGGCATCGTCCGGCTCTCCCAACCGTGCGACGTTCTCGGCCAGACTGCCCTCAAAGAGTTCCACTTCCTGCGGCAGGTAGCCGACGTGCTGAAGCCGGCGCGCGGCCGGCCATTCGCCGATGGCCGCGCCGTCCAAGCGGACTTGCCCGGCCTGCGCCGGCCACACGCCTACCAACACCCGCGCCAGCGTGCTCTTGCCGCTCCCGCTCGGCCCCACTACCGCCGTCACCGTTCCCGGCCGTAACGTCAAGCTGACGTCGTGCAGTACCGGCCGGTTGGCCCCCGGCGGCACCGCGATCACGCCTTCGACCTGCACCAATCCGGTTGGCCGGGGTAGCGTCGTTCCCCGCTCCTCCAATGGCGGCGTGCGTTGGATCAACGTGTTCAGCCGGCCCCACGCCGTGCGCGCCGTCACACAGCCCCGCCACGCCGCAATCCCCTGCTCGATCGGCGCCAACGCCCGGCTCAGGATGATCGACGCCGCGATCATCATCCCGGGCGTGATCTCCTGCGCCAGCACCAGCCATGCACCCAACCCCAACGTCCCCACCTGCACCGTCTGCCGTACCGTCTTCGTCGTCGCCAACAACGCACTCAACCGCGCCCCGCCTTCGGCGTAGGCGGTTACGCTCTGATCGTGCCGATTGTGCCAACGCCGGCGAAAGGCGCCGTACATCCCCATCGCCGCCAATACGTCCGCGTGCCGCAACCCGTTCTCCGCGAACCGCTGCGCGTCCGCCGCCTGCTCCCCCGCCGTGCGGTACGGTCCCCGCGACCGCGTCTCCGTCAGCATCCCCAACAACAGCAACGTCACCGTGCTGCAGAGGGCCAAGACGCCCAGCCAGGGATGAATCAGGAAAATCACCGCCAGAAACACCGGCGCCCACGGTGCGTCGAAGAACGCCAAGGTCGAGGGGGTGTTCAGGAATTGCCGCACCGTGGTCAGGTCGCGCACCGGCTGCCCGCCGCTCTGCCGCGCCCGCCGCAGACTGGCGTGGTACGTCCCCGCCAACACCGCATCCACCGCGCCGTCGTGCAGGGTCAGGGCCACGCGCGTCATCAGCCGCTGGCGCACCCAATCCAGCAGCCCGAAACAACTCAACAGGAAGACCGCGACCCCGGTCAGGGCAATCAAAGTGGCATGGCTCGCACTCGGCAACACCCGGTCGTAGATCTGCAACATGTACACCGGCGCCGCGAGCAACAGCACGTTCGCCGCCGCGCTGAATCCGGCCACGCCCAGCAGCCCGCCCCGACACCGCTGCAGGGCTGCGTGCAAAGGCGCCGCCGGCGAACCGAGGCGCGTAGAGGGCATCGTTGGATGGCGCGGACGCTCTCAGCTTGACGGACAATGGAACCGGGCGGGGCGGCGCCCCGCCCGGAGACAGCTTACGCTACCGCTGGTTCCGCTACCACCCCCACAAAGTCCGCCACGGTCAGATCGAGGTGCCCATACAACTCCACCTGGAAATCCGCATCCCCATCCCCGTCTAGATCCGCGGCTACCGTGGTCCACTTTCCATGTTGTCCTTCCGGGGGGGTATCCTGCACAGGTTGATGCCAGTACCACACTTTTCCTTTGCCGGTTGTGCCCGGCGAGTACTGGCCGTCGTCGGGTTTCTTATCTGGAATGAACTCTAGCTCTGTTATGGTTGTGCCTTCCGCGGTCTTTAGACCGCTCAGACCACTCAGATCCAATCTGTCGCTATGCTCGCTCGCCTGCTTCACGCCATCCGAGCCCAGCCCCGAAAAGTCCCACACCCTATCCGTCTCGGCCAAACCGTCTTTGTCGAAGACGAACGTGTCCGCCCCTTCATTCCCTGACAGATCGTCTAACCCCTGTCCGCCGTTCAGAGTGTCGGTTCCCTTCCCCCCTCCCAGACTGTCGTTTCCGGCCTTGCCGTGCAGCGTGTCATCGCCGTCCTGGCCTGACAGCCAGTTCCTCTTCCAGTTTCCCGTAAATACATCATTATGATCACTCCCATACAGATTTTCTATATTCGAAAACGTGTCGCCGTCCGCCCAGCCCCCTTCAGCCTCATAACCTTGTGTGGTGTCGCTCAAGTCCACCGTCGCCCCATCTCCCCCATTACTCTTAGCGAACGACACCATATCATTCCCCTCTCTTCCGTCGAAGTGGTCCTTTCCATTCATTCCTCGGAAGAAGTTATCCTGCTCATCCCCCAAAAGCGTATCGTCACCGCGGCTCCCGACGATCCCTGTAAAGCCGAATATCATGTCTCCTTGCGCATCCCCTCCTCTGCCCCACCCGTTATGCAGATCCACCGTCACCCCCGTTTGTGCGCTTCTATCTTCGCTGTTGTACATGACCCTTCCCCCTGAACCGATCAGGATGTCTGGCCCCGCACCACCCCAGACTTGAGCACCGCCTGTCGCTATCAACGTGTCGTTGCCGACCCCACCATACATCTTCCCCGTGCCCACCAGCACATCATCGCCATCCTCTCCCCTCAATTCGTTCCAGCCGGCCCCATCGTGCAGTACGTCATTGCCGGCCCCGCCCCACAATTTGTCGTTGCCGGCCCCGCCGTACAGCACGTCATTGGCAGCATCACCGCGCAATTCGTCGTTGCCGGCCTCGCCGTACAGCAAGTCATTGTCGGCCCCGCCGCGCAATTCGTCGTTGCCGGCCCCGCCGTACAGCACATCGCGGCCGGCATCGCCGTAGAGCTTATCTCCCCCGCCAAACCCCCACATAAAGTCGTTTTTCTCCTGGCCATACGCCGTGTCGTCTGTTGCACTCCCATACCATAGATCTTCCTTGTCACTTGTAAGACCTGGAGTAGTAGTTGGCGTCGGTGTCGGCATCGTTCGCTCCTTCGTTCTGTGCCGGCCCGTAGGCCGGGTAATAGAGGATGTTCCCTCTCCTGTACGGTTCAGCCTCTTCACCGCCGACCAGGTAACAGCCTTTGCCGGCGGCCCCCACTTTCCCTCATTACATAGCTAGTTTCGCACCGTCCTCCTTTCCGTTGGCGTTACCGGTTCGTTCGCTTCCTTAAGCGGCGCGCGCAGGTCTATTCGCCGGCGGGCTCGATGCCGGCAGACTTCTGCCGTTGTTGATGCTTCCGTTCCCCTCGCTCCCCCCGAACCGACAGGAGGTTCCAGGGGCCGGGGAATCCGAACGTTGATTAGGAAGCCACCGCGGGGCAAGACGCAGATGTGCCCCACGGAGCCATGCCTGGGCGGGGTTGAGAATCCGCTCCAGGCTTCCGAGGCGGATATTGCCGCGGCAGCGCGCGCTATGGAACCGAAATGCGCGGGAGATTCCGCGGGGGGGGGGCGGGGACTGTGTCGACAACCGACTTTCCGGTGTCACTTCGTGTCGCGTTGCGCATCATGGCCGGTTCCCGCTGGCTTCCCACTCGCTGCGTTGGAAGGCGGCTTTGTGCCACACGGCGAACTCAAAGTCAAGCGACTAGCGCGCCTTGGCTCAAAAAGTTTCTCGCACCCTCCAAGTCGCATCCGGGGCAAGCCCTCGCCCTGTCCCTTATCCTTATTTCTCCTCGGCCGACGATCGTAGGGGCGACGCATGCGTCGCCCCTACACCCGAGAAGGACGACGTAAATTTCAAAGGGAATTCCATGCGGGATGATCCTGGAAATTCCCCTGACTCGTACCCCGTGAAACCCCCTCGACAGGCGCGGGGACCCAGCTTGTTGAGATCCGTCTCTCAGCCCGTCGAAGGGTCGCTTCGTATGGAAGTGCCCAATGCAAGCCAAGACGCCATCGCTGGTCGGCGTTTCTGCATCTTCGTCATTTCCGCGAGGGAAGCCGGGCCTCTCGAGGTCCGGCTTTCTCCGCCCCAAGCCGGATGATACGGTCGGCGGGATGGGAGCCAAGATCGTCAGGGGAAAGGTGATCGCGGAGGCGGTGTATGCCGAACTGGCCGCAGAAATCCCCGGCCTGATCCGACAGGCCGGGCGCCACCCGGTCCTGGTCAGCATCTACGTGGGCTCCGATCCGGCGATTGAAATCTACGTTCGCTCACAGAATCGGGTGGCCCGCGAACTCGGTATCGAGTACCGGTGGTATCAGCTGCCGGATACGGTGCAGGAAGCCGAGGTGCTGCGCCGCCTGGACCAACTCAACCGGGATCCGGACGTGACCGGCATCATTCTGCAGCTTCCGCTGCCCGCCCATCTCCATCGGTCGGCGCTGGTCAATCACATCGCGCCGCAGAAAGACGTGGACGGCACGCACCCCGAAAACGTGGGCGCCGCGGTGATCGGCGATTTGCGGATCGGCTCGTGTACCGCGCTGGCCGTCATGCGTCTGCTGGAATCGACCGGCATCGACGTGCGAGGCAGAGAGGCGGTCATCGTCGGGCACAGCGACCTGGTCGGCAAACCGCTCAGCCTGATGCTGGTCGATCGGCTGGCGACCGTCACCATCTGCCATATCGCCACGGCACAACGCGGGCGGCTGGCCGAGCACGTGCAGCGCGCGGAAATACTGGTCGTGGCGGCCGGCGCTCCCGAAGTCATCAAGGGCGCCTGGGTGCGCGAGGGCGCGACCGTCATCGACGTCGGCATCAATCAGGTCGGATCGCGGTGGGTCGGGGACGTCGAGTTCGTCGAGGCCAGCGGTCGCGCGGCGTTCATCACGCCGGTGCCCGGGGGCGTGGGGCCGGTCACGCTCTCCATGCTCATGAGCAATACGGTGAGCGCATTCCGTGCTCAGATGGAGCAGTCTGCGGACGATCCCCCGCAGCGCACGCCGCGCTCCGCCTAGAGCGGTTCCGCGGCGAGGGTGACGCTTACGATGCGGGGTTCTTTCTTGCGCACGACCGTGAAATCCACATGGTCGCCTGGGGCGAACCGCTGCATGGCCTGCGTGAATTCCTGGGCGTCGACGACCCGCGTGTCGTCCACCGCGACGATCACGTCCCCGGGCGGGTTGCGCGCCTTGTAGAGTTGGTGGGCGATGGCCAGCGGCATGACGAACGGGCCGGCCGGCGACATGGTCAGCGCGACCAGCGCGGCTTTCATCAGCTTGTTGTCCTGTTCCCCGGCGTTCATGCCTTCGATTCCTGCCTTGGCAGCCGGACTCCCCTCGACCACGTTCAAGACCTGCACGCCCGGCAGTTCCTGCTCGGACGTGGCATAGAACAGGCCGAGATAGGTCGGTCGCCCGCCCGCAGCCGCCAAGGCAGCGAGCTTGTGGAGAGCCGAGTCGAGGCTGGGGGGAACGTCGGTATCGGGTGCCACCGCGGTCGGCCCCGCGGGCGTCTCTGCGGATTCGGGCTGCTCGGATGACGGTAGGGGGTCGAGGGCGTCCGCGCCTGACTCCTCGGGAGGTTCGGATTCGGGGAGTACACCGAGCTTGGCAACTTCGTCTCGGAGCACGCCGAGCGGGACGACTTCCGCCGGGTTCTGCATGATGCGCACGTAGCGAACGACGCCCTCGGTATCGATCAGGACGTAGGCCCGGTTGGCGAGCCGCTTGTCCCGGTCGAGCCAGCCGACGTACTCTTCGACCACTTCGGGCGCGTCGAACGCGCTCAGCAACGGATAGTCGAGTTGGAGTTGCTCACGAAAGACCTGTTGGGATGCGGTGTGGTTCGTGCTGATGCCCAGCACCGCAACGTTCAGCTTCTCGTCCGAACCGGACGCCCGTCCGGCTGAGAGTTGCAGGGTTCAACCCGGCGTGAAGTCGAGAATGTAGAACAGCAGCAAGACGTTTCGTTTCCCGCGAAAATCCTGCAAGCAGAGCCGTTCTTCGGCGCTATCCGCATCCGAGGCCGGCGGCAGACAGAAGTCGGGAGCGGGGCTGCCGACCTGGACTTGGGCGTGTGCCGTGGCGCTCCAGAGCAACAATCCGCCGGCGAGGAAAAGAGTCCGGCTTTTCGACCGGAGGCTGGACGGGATCGGCATAATCTTTCGGTTCGTTCCTCGGGTTCCGGCTCGTTCGTCCTAGCCCGCGACTCTCTGACCGTCAAGTTTCTCGTTGCGACATCCTTCGGCAGGCTCGGGGACTTCCTAACCCTCAGTTCGTTGAGCTTGCGCTGTGTTGAGCTTGTCGAAACATCGAAACGAACCCCGAGGTCACTGCGGCCTTCGTCCCCCACCCCCGGCCTTTGACCATGAGAATCCTCTTGTATTCAGTTCCCAAAAGAATCCGGACGGATTCGTGCTTCCCTTTCTCCGTGGAACCCTCTTCCTGGTCCCTGAGCCCGTCGAAGGGAAGGAAGGGGGAATCTGAAAAGCCGGGCTTGTCCCTCTTCGGGTCGAGTGCGACACTGCCGGGCACGGCACCCCGCGAAGGAGGCTCCCGTGGCGAAAGTCCAGCACTGTCTAATGTGTGCGACCGAACTGTACCGCATGGAGAATTACGGCGAGCCCGCGGACGGCAAGTGGCCGCCGATGGTCGAGCACGAAACCTACGGCACGCTGATCGTGTGCCCGGAGTGCGAGGCCGAACACCTGACCTTCATCGACGAGACGCCCGGCCATCCGCGGGTGCGGCGGATTCGGATGCTCAAGCCGCGCGAAT
Source organism: uncultured Binatia bacterium (SeqCode) (assembly GCA_965242795.1). GTDB lineage: Bacteria > Desulfobacterota > Binatia > Bin18 > Bin18 > Bin18. The sequence continues at coordinate 3,218,708 of OZ251505.1, read as the reverse complement.
AGGCAGTCCGGCAAATCGGCGGCGTCAGTGGCCGGCCGCGGCCTGGGCGCGCATGGCCTGATATTCCGGCTCGAAGAAGAAACCGGACTCGCCGAAGGCGGGTTTCAACTGATCCAGCCACGTGGCCTTCGGGTCGAACGCGGCGAAGAACGGACGCTGCACCCAGTCCGGGTTCCGGCCCTGGATGAAGCGCAGCACGAAGACCTGCTCGCCTCCGACCTCGGCGACGCCCTGCACCTCGACCTTGCCCGGTCCCGCGCTCATGGACGGCCCGCGCACGGTGCGCGCCAAGCCGGAGACACGGGACACCGCGCGGCGGTAAATCTCCGCCGCCCGGGCCAGCGGCACCTCGAAATAGCGCCGCGCGCCGGTATCCCGTTCCACGAACATGTAATACGGGATGATGCCGAGCTTGACCTGGGTTCGCCACAACCGGGACCAGACCGTGGCGTCGTCGTTGATGTGCGCCAAGAGCGGCCCCTGCCCCCGAATCACGACCCCGGTCTCCAGCACGCGCCGCACGGCCTCGCGGACTTCGGGCGGCCTCAACTCGCGCCAATGGTTGAAATGGGCCATCAACGCGACGTGCTTGCCCGCGGCCACGAGGTCCCGGAGCAGCCCCAGCAGGTCGTCCGCGTCGGCGTCGCTGGTGAAGCGGAACGGCCAGTAGGTCAGCGCCTTCGTCCCGATGCGGATGGTCTGCACGTGGTCGAACTCGGGCCGGAGCAACGGGCGTAGATACGCGGCCAAGTGGTGGGTCTTCATCACCATCGGATCGCCCCCCGTCACGAGGAGGTCGCTCACGTGCGGTTGCGCGGCCAGATAGGCGTGGAGTTGCGCGGCGTCGTGCGAGGTGAAGCGAAGGTCCTGAATGCCCACGAACTGCGCCCAGCGGAAACAGAAGGTGCAGTAGGCGTGGCAAGTCTGCCCTTGACTGGGGAAAAAGAGCACTGTTTCTCGATACTTATGCTGCATACCGGGCACGCCCTGGCCGGCCACGACCGGGACGTTGAGTTGCTGTTGTTCGGCCGGATGGGGGTTCAACCGCAGGCGAACCGCGTTGGCCGCGGCTTTGATCTCGGCCCGCGCGGCTCCCTTCTTGAGCAGGTCGGCGATCGTGTCGAAGTCCGCGGGGTCGAGCATCTCCGGCTGCGGAAACGTCAGTTGGAACATGGGATCGTCGGGCACGTGATCCCAGTCGATCAATTCTTCGATGACGTACGGGTTGACGCGAAAGGGCAGGACGCTGGCGACGACCTGCATCTGGAACCGATGATCGGGGGACAGACGTTGCAGTTGCGGAATCCGGTCGAGATGCTGCTCGTTGAAGACGCGGAAGCGGGGGGCCTCGGGCGGGGACGCTATTGCGACCGGGGATCGTTCTACGGTCTCGATGATTCGAGCGGCGTCGTTCAGCATGTGATGTCCACCTTCCCACCAAGTCGTTTGCAGTTCGGTCCGGCCGGGAAGGCCGTCCGCCCCGGCGCAGTCGGGGGGACTGTATAGGGAGAATGCGCCTCAAAGTCAATTGAAAAACAGTCAATAAAAGAACAGTGTTTTATTAAGAAAATGGGGCGCCACGAAAATCACGGGGGCAGCTTGCGTCTCCGGATTGCTGGCGGTGACGAAGTTCTTCGGTCGCCGCTGCGATGACAGGCAACGACGAGACGGACGAAGGGCCACAACAGGCGGGAAGAAGCTCGCCGGCGTTCGCTCCCGTCGTTGCGGAGGGCTACGGCTGCGGGCTCATATCCGGGCCGGGCTTTTCCACGCAGCCCGGCTGCGCGTGGATCACCAGTCCGTTTCCGTCGTAGTCGATGACGACCCGGTCGTTGTCGCCGACCTCGCCGGCGATGATCTTCCGGCCGAGTTGTGTCTCGATCTCCTTCTGCAGCAGCCGCTTGAGCGGTCGCGCGCCGTACGTCGGGTCGTAGCCGGCCTGCGCGAAATGGTCCTTGGCTCGCGCGGTGAGTTCGAGGCCGATGCGCCGCTCGGCGAGGCGCGCCCGTAGGTGGTCGAGTTGAATATCGACGATGCGTTGCAGATGGTCGCGCTCCAGGCTGTGGAAGACGACCGTTTCGTCCACACGGTTGAGGAACTCCGGCCGGAATTCCCGCCGCAGGGCGTCCAGCACATCGGCCTTCATCCGGTCGTGCGCTTCGACGTCGGCTTCGCCCCGGTAGCCGAGGATGAGTTGGCTGCCGACGTTGGACGTCATGATGACGACCGTGTTCTTGAAATCGACGGTCCGCCCGTGGCCGTCGGTCAGCCTCCCGTCGTCCAGAATCTGGAGCAGGACGTTGAACACGTCGGGGTGGGCTTTTTCGATTTCGTCGAGCAGGAGGACGGCGTACGGCTTGCGCCGCACCGCCTCGGTCAGTTGCCCGCCCTCGTCGTAGCCGACGTATCCCGGCGGCGCCCCGATGAGGCGCGCGACCGTATGCTTCTCCATGTATTCCGACATGTCGAGGCGGACCATGTTCGTCTCGTCGTCGAACAGGCAGGCGGCCAGGGCGCGCGCCAGTTCGGTCTTTCCGACGCCCGTCGGCCCCAGGAAGATGAACGAGCCGATCGGGCGCTGCGGGTCCTTGAGGCCCGATCGCGCCCGGATCACCGCGTCGGCGACCGCCTGCACCGCCTCGTCCTGTCCGATCAGGCGCCGGTGGAGCACCTCGCCCAGTTGGAGCAGCTTTTCGCGTTCCCCCTCCAGCAACTTGGCGACCGGAATCCCGGTCCAGCGCGAGACGACCGCGGCGATGTCGTCCTCGTCCACCTCTTCCTTGAGCAGGCGCCCGGCGCCCGGCCCTTCGGACAGCACGGCCTCCTCCGCGGCCAAGTCGCGTTCGAGTTGGGCCAGCGTTCCGTATTTGAGTTCGGCCACCCGGTTGAGGTCGTAGGCGCGTTCGGCTCTTTCGACGTCGCGCCGCGTCGTTTCGATGGATTCCTTGAGGCCGCGCAATTTCCCGATGCTGCCTTTTTCGGCTTCCCAGCGCGTGCGGAGCGCGTCGGCGTCGCCCTTGACGTCGGCCAGTTCCTTTTCGAGCTTTTCCAGCCGGAGTTGCGAGCCGCGGTCCGTCTCCTTGCGTAGGGCCTCGCGCTCGATTTCGAGTTGCATGACCCGCCGCGACGCCTCGTCCAGTTCCGCGGGCATGGAGTCGATCTCGGTGCGCAGCCGGGCCGCGGCTTCGTCCACGAGGTCGATGGCCTTGTCGGGCAGGAAGCGGTCGGCGATGTAGCGGTGCGACAAGACCGAGGCCGTGACCAGCGCGGCGTCCTTGATCCGCACGCCGTGGTGGACTTCATAGCGTTCGCGCAACCCGCGCAGGATGGAGACGGTATCCTCCACCGACGGCTGATCCACCCCGACCGGCTGAAAGCGGCGCTCCAGCGCACGGTCCTTCTCCACGTACTGGCGGTACTCGTCCAGCGTGGTCGCGCCGATGCAGTGCAATTCGCCGCGCGCCAGCATGGGCTTCAGCAGGTTGGAGGCGTCCATGGCGCCGTCCGAGGCGCCGGCACCCACGACCGTATGCAACTCGTCGATGAAGAGGATCACCTCGCCCTCGGACGCCTGGACTTCCTTGAGCACGGCCTTGAGCCGCTCCTCGAATTCGCCGCGGAATTTCGCCCCGGCGATCAACGCACCCATGTCCAGCACGATCACGCGGCGATGCTGGAGGCTCTCCGGTACGTCGCCGCTCACGATGCGTTGGGCCAGCCCTTCGACGATCGCGGTCTTGCCCACACCCGGGTCGCCGATCAGCACCGGATTGTTCTTCGTCCGGCGCGAGAGGACCTGGATGACCCGGCGGATCTCGTCGTCGCGGCCGATGACCGGGTCGAGCTTGCCTTGACCGGCAGCCTGGGTCAGGTCACGGCCGTAGCGTTCCAGGGCTTGGTAGGTGGCTTCGGGATTGCGGCCGGTCACCCGCTGGCTGCCGCGCACCTTTTGCAGGGCGCCGAGCACGCCCTCGCGGTCGAGCCCGGCGTCGCGCAGCATGCGGCCCGCCGGGCCGTCGTCGTTCAGCAGAGCCAACAAGAGATGTTCGACGCTGACGTACTCGTCCTTCAGGTCGCGCGCTGCGGTATCGGCCCGGTCGAGCAGGCGCGACAGTCCTGGGGTGACGTAGAGTCGGTCGGGACCCGCGGCCGGCCCCGATACTTGCGGCAGCGTCTCGACGATGCGCTCGAACCCGTTCCGCACCGCGTCGGGCGACGCCCCCGCCTGCTGGATGACCACGGGGACCACGCCGTCCGAATCGGCCAGCAGCACGGCGCCGAGGTGCGCCACGTCGACCCCTTGATGGCTCCGCTTGGACGCCAGCGCTTGTGCCTCGTGCAGCGTCTCCTGCGATTTTTCGGTCAGGCGATTCGGGTCCATGCGGCGCCCTCCTCCCGGCAGCAGGTCCGTCCTCCGGGAACGTGGGGGAGGGAGGACCTTAACTCTTTGTGACGTTCGGGCTGGAAGGAAGGTAAGGCCGATTCCTCACCTGTCAAGAAAACTCGACTCAATGTAGGGCATCGGTTCGAGATTGCCTTGGGGAGAATGTCTTTGCTTCGTCATTCCTGCGTAAGCAGGAATCCAGCGGAGACATTTCTCACAGCGAAATACCGGTCGGAGCGGGGCATTCACCTTCCCTCTCGTCTCCGCGGCTCAGCCGGCCGCCGCGGCCGCCAGTCCCGTGGCTGCCGGCAACCGCTCCGTTCGGGGCGCCAAGTCGACGACGTTGCGATGCGGCTTCTCCGCTGCCCAACGCGCCATGCGTTGGACGGCGTCGACCGTGTCGCCGCACCACAGGTCGATGAAATCGTCCGGGAGCGGGTGGTCGAGCGGGATGCCCTCGCTCGCGGCGAGCGCCTTGGCGCCGTCGAAGCCGACGTACGCCACGCGCGCCGTCAGTTCCGGCCGCGGGCGCAGAAACGCCGTACCGGGCAGCACGGCCACGCCCGTCTCCTCCAACAACCGCTCACACAAGGTGACGCCGTCCGCAATGCCGCGCTGCGCCAGCCGCTCGGCGAACGGCGAAAAGTCGGGAAAGAGATAGAAGGCGCCGACCGGCGCATGGACGCGCGCGCCGGCGTCGTGGAGAATCCTGTGACACCGGCCGCCCAGCGCGGACAGGATCCGCCGCGCATGCGCCAGATACCGTTCGATCGTAATCCCGTCCTGGAAGGCGCGGACCGCGGCGTATTGGATCGGCGCGCTCACCGCGGTGTAGGTTTCGCTGGCGACCGCGGCCATTGCCCCCATCAGCCAGGACAGTTCCGGCGGAAAGGTGAACGTCCCCAGCCGCCAGCCCCCGGCCCCGCACCATTTGGACAAGCCGGAACTGATGATCGTGCCTTCGGGATAGAAGCGCGCGACCGACACGTGCCGACCCTGGTGATGCAGTTGCCCGTAGATCTCGTCGGACAGCAGGATCACCTCGAACCGCCGCGCGACCGCTGCCAAGGCTTCGAGTTCGTGCGCGGAATAGCTGCCGCCGTCCGGGTTGCCGGGGTAATTCAGGACGAGGATGCGCGGCCGGTCCGGGTCGGCGCGGCAGATTTCTTCGACGCGCCGCGGGGTGACGCGCCAGTTCTCCTCGAACGTCGTGTGGATGACGTTGACCGTGCGCCCGACGATGTGGGCTTGCGGGGCGTATGACACCCACGCCGGAGACGGCACGAGCAGTTCGCCGTAGAAGACGAGTTGCAACAGGAACAGGAGTTCCTTGGACCCGGGTCCGACGAGCACGCCCTCCGGCTGGGCCGCGACGCGGTCCTTCTGCTGGTGGAACTCGGCGACCGCCTCGCGCAGGGCGGGCAGGCCGGTCACGGGCAGATAGTCTTTTTCGTGGGCGTGTTGCTTGAGCGCGTTCACCACGTCGGTCGGCACCGGAAACGGCGATTGCCCGAGACCGAGCGCGGAGATGCGCCGCCCCTCGCGGCGCAGCGCCCCACTGCGTTCGTTGATGGCCAGCGTGGCCGACGGTTCGAGTCCCCGTATGCGTAAGTCGAGACTGCCCCTTGCCTGGATCTTCCACCGTTCCACCGCATCCCCCTTCCTCCAGCCGCTCCGGTTCTTCGGATGAGAGCGACATCCAGCCGCGTTCAAGATACCGGACCGAGGGGACCGAGACAAATTTTCAGTGTGAAAATTTTCCTCTGCGAGTACCGGTATCTGATGTAGGGGCAGACCTCTGTGGTCCCGAGCCTGTCGAAGGGTGCCCGCCCGTCCCCAGGGCAACCACGGGGGGTTGCCCCTACACCCCGAACACCAACGCCGAACGCAAGCTGCTCCCGTTCCCCCTGACAAGGGGAGCGAGGGGGGTTCGCTGCACACCGGGCACCGGCACCAGATTCGGACCGAGCCCCTGCCTCTTGCTTCGGTCATTCGGGTCGAAACGGGAATCCGGCGGACACGCGCCCGCCCTCGGTGAACGTCCCCTCGTCAAGGACTCTCCTCCTTCCCCCTCTCCCTAGCCCTCTCCCACCAGGGGAGAGGGGAGGATGGAGAAGGCGGAGAAAGACGATGTCGAATCGATAGCCTGGCGGGCGCTCGGCTTGTGTTGCGCGGGGGTTTCGCCTACCCGTGGCGTGCGGGCGGGAACCGAACCGCACATCGTCGAGGAGGGTGTTGTGGAACAGCCTGTGACTTTTCCGGTCGGGGACGGCCCGGATGCCCTGCAATTGGAGGGGCTGTTTTCGAGCCCGGAGACGCCGCCGCGCTGCGGCGTGGTCGTCTGTCATCCGCACCCCTTGTACGGCGGCGAGATGCGGAACAACGTCGTCTCGGCGTTGACGGCGGCGTTCCAGAACGCCGGACTCGCCACGCTCCGGTTCAACTTCCGCGGGGTGGGACAGAGCCAGGGCAAGCACGACGAAGGCGTGGCCGAGCAGGACGACGTCGAAGCCGCGGTGACCGCGCTCCTCGCCCGCCGGACGGTCTCCAAGGTGATCGTGGCCGGCTATTCCTTCGGCGCGCTGGTCGGCCTGCACGCCGGCGCGGGCGACGAGCGGGTGCACGGTTTGATCGGTGTCGCCCTGCCGATCGGGATGCGCGACGTGTCGTTTCTGCACGGCGTCACGAAACCGACCTTATTGGTCAGCGGCGATCGAGACTCCTACTGTCCGCTCGCCGACCTAACTCGGCTGGCCGGCGACATGTCCGAGGCCGCGCGCGTCGAGACCGTGGCCGGCGCGGACCATTTCTTCATGGCCCGGGAAGACGAGGCCGCCGCCGCGGCGTTGGCGTTTCTGGCGTAAGTCCGACTCGCGCGCCGTAACCCCGACTTGGTGCCGAACCGCCTCGAACGGCTGCGCCGACTCCGCCGCGGTGCTTCGAATCGCTTCCAGAGTCCGCCGCAGGTCCCGGCCATTCTGCCGGTACGCGCGTTCGAAGACGTGCAGGTCGGTCAGATACGTCAGATATTGCAGCACGACGGCGTTGTTGATCGCGCCCGTGCGAAAGTCCGCGATGGCCGTCCCGGTGAGCGACTCGAATTCGGCCCGGATGCGCGCGAAGACCGCGGCGCGACGTTCCAGCTTTTCGGCTTCGCTCAGTGCCGCGGCGTACAATGCGTCGAGACGGGCACGGACCCGGGCGAAGAATTCCGCAGCGGCCAACTCGGCTTGCCACGCGGCGTTCACGGCGTGGGTGCGTTCATGCGCCGCGCCGTGCTCGCGGGTGAAATAAGAGATCGCCCCGCGGTGGCCGGCGAAGTTCGCCAACGACTCGTTGAACGCCGTCTCCCCGGCCACGTAGAACGTGTTGTGGAACAATTCGTGAAGCACGACGTTGGCCAGGGTCGATGCGTCGTATTCCAACAGGTGGGGCAGCAGCGGGTCGGCGAACCAGCCCAACGTGCTGAAGGCCGCTGCGGTGCGCGTGGCCGTGTCGAAGCCCTCGGCCTGCAGGCGCCGCGCTTCCGCCCCCGCGGCCTCGGCGCTGAAGAATCCTTTGTAGGCGACCCGGCCGACGATCGGGAACCACCACGTGTACGGCTCCAGGCGCGTCCGCGGGGCCGCGGACACCACGAAGATCGTCGGCGGCGTCGGCAGCCGAGAGATGCTGGTGTAGCTCTCTCCGACGCGAAAGCCGAGTTCCCGTTCGGCGAACGCGCGCACGCGCAGCACGAGGCGCAACTTGTCCCGGGTCGGCGCGTCGATGAGGTCGCCGTCCCGGAGCACGGCGCGGATCGGCTGGCGGTGCCACAGAATCCGGGCTTCTTCGTACCCGGCGCGCAGGACGTACAGCGGACTACATGCCGACAGACACGCGGCACAGGCGAGCCCGGCCAGGCGGACGACGCGCGACCGTACCCGGTATTCCACGCCGACCCAGCTACCCGTCCGTGGCCAGGGTCTCATCCGCTGCGTGGGGATATTGCAGTTGGGACAGGCGCCAATAGATGCCGCGGCGGTCCAGCAGGTCCCGATGGGTGCCGTCCTCGCGCAGTCGGCCCTTGTGCATGACGAGAATGCGGTCGGCGTTCTGAATCGTCGAAAAGCGGTGCGCGATGACCAGCGTCGTCCGGTTCTCCATCAGCCGGACGAGCGCCTGCTGGATCAGCGCCTCCGTCTCCGGGTCGACGTTCGACGTGGCTTCGTCCAGCACCAGGATCGCCGGGTCGTAGGCCAGCGCGCGCGCAAACGACAGCAACTGCCGCTCGCCGGCCGACAGATTGGCGCCCCGCTCGTGCAGGTGTTCCTGGTAGCCGTGCCGGAGCCGGGCGATGAACCGGTCGGCGTGGACGAGCCGCGCGGCCTGTGTCACGTCGTCGAGCGACAGGTCGTCCCGGCCCAGGCTGAGGTTGGTCGCGACGTCGCCGGAGAAGACGAACACGTCCTGCAGCACCACCCCGATCCGCCGGCGCAACACGTCGAGGTCCCACGCGCGGATGTCGATGCCATCGACCAGAATGCGCCCGCGCTGGACGTCGTACTGCCGGCCGAGCAGCTTGCTCAGCGTGGTCTTGCCGGCTCCGGTCGCGCCGACGACCGCCACGCTCTCCCCCGGCGCCACGCTGAACGACACGTCGCGCACCACCCACTCGTCGGCCTCGTACGCGAACCAGACCCGGTCGAACTCGATGCGGCCCTCGGTCGCCGCGGGGGCGTAGGCGTCGGGTGGCGACGTGATCGAAGTCGGCGTGTCCAGCAACTGGAAGACGCGCTCAATGGCGGTCATGGCCGACTGGAGCGTCGTGTACTTGGTGCTGAACTCCCGAATGGGCACGAAGAATTTCTGCATGTATTCGATGAACGCGACCAGCGTGCCGAGCGCGACCAGCCCGCGGCCGACTTGGCCCGCGCCGTACCACAACATGAGCGCGATGCAGATGGCGCTCATGGCCTCGACCAGGGAGAACAGGCTGGCTTCGTAAATGTTCGACAGGTAGTTGGCGTCGCGGTGGTCGCGGTTGCGGCGGTCGAACTCGGCGAACATCTTGGGTTCCTGGGCGAAGACCTGGACCACCAGAATGCCGGACAGCGTCTCCTGCAGAAACGCGTTGATGCGCGCCAGCCGCTCGCGGATCGTCCGGTACGTGGCGCGCGTGCGGACGCGGAAGAAATTCAGCAGGAACAGCAGCAGCGGCAGCAGCGCCAGCGCCACGAGCGCCAACCGGAAGTCGATCGACAGCATGATGCAGACGATCCCGGTCAGGGTCAGGACGTCCATGAAGATGGTCAGCGTGCCGGCGGAGAACGCCTCGTTGATGGCGTCCACGTCCGTCGTCAGCCGGGTGACCAGCCGGCCGGCCGGGGTGCGCTCGAAGAAACTGGCCGGCAGGGCGTGCAGGTGGGCGAACAGGTCGCGCCGCAGGTCCGCCAGACAGCGCTGCGCGACCAGCATGGTGGCTTGGAACTGGACGTAGAAGAACAGGAACTCGCCGAGCAGCGCCGCGGCGAACAGCAGCCCGAGTCGGGTCAGTCCCGCGGCGTCGCCCCGTTCGATGTACCAGTCCACGCCGAGCTTCAGCAGATAGGGCTGCGCCAGCATGCAGGCCGACGTGAGCGGCAGACACACCAGCGCCAGCAGGAACGTGGCGCGGTAGGGCCGGATGTACCGCCACAGGCGGCGCAACAACGCCACGTCGTAGGTTTGGCCGGGCGCGCCCCGGTCGAGTCCCCGCCCGAGGGTGCGGCTCATAGTGCGGCCAACTCTTCCTGCAGGGTCTGCGCCCGGAACAGGTCGGCGTACGGGCCGCCGCGCGCGACCAACTCCTCGTGCGTCCCCGACTCGGCCACGCGGCCGGCGTCCAGCACCACGATGAGGTCGGCATCGCGCACCGCGGACACCCGGTGCGAAATGACCACTACGGTCTTCCCCGCGGTGCCGCCGCGCAGGGCACGCAGGATGTCGCGTTCGGTTTGCACGTCCACGCTGGACAGCGCGTCGTCCAGCACGACGATGGGCGTGCCGGCCAGCAGGGCGCGCGACAACGTCAGGCGCTGCTTCTGGCCGCCCGACAGCGTCATCCCCCGCTCGCCGATCACCGTCCGATACCCGTCCGGGAATTCGGCGACTTCGGCATCGACGCTGGCCACGCCGGCCGCCCGGCGCACATCGGCGAGGTCCACGTCGGGCCGGGAAAACGCGACGTTGTCCTGAATGCGGGTGGAGAACAGAAACGGGTCCTGGGGAACGAAGCCGATGCAGCGCCGCAGTTCGGCCAGCGTGAAGTCGCGCGTATCGCGGCCGTCGATCGTGATGACGCCGCCCGTCACGTCGAACAGCCGCGGCAGGAGTTGCACCAGCGTACTCTTGCCCGCCCCCATCCGCCCGACGATCGCCACGGTCCGGCCGGCGGGGACGCGGAACGTCACGTCGTGCAGCGCCGCGGTGGTCTCCGCTGCCGCGGCGGGGGGCGCGGCCCCGTCTCCGTTGGCCGCATACCGAAAATCGACGTGCCGGAATTCGAGCGCGCCGCGCACCGGACGGGGAAGCGCGGTGCCCGGCCCATCCACGATGTCGGGACAGGTCTGCCAGATCGTATCCAGCCGCAGCATGGCCGCCTTGCCGCGCTGGTACAGCGAGATCAGCCAGCCCATGGCCATCGTCGGCCACGCCAGCAGATGGAGATAGCCCATGAACGCGACGAGGTCGCCCAGGCTCAACTGGCCGGCGATGACCTTCGTTCCGCCGTACCACAGCACGACCATCAGCCCGGCCCCGGACACGCCTTTCATCAACGGCGGAAACAGCCCGCGCACGCGCGCCAGCGCGATGCTCTCGTCCCGGAACCGCCGGTTGAGTCCGGCGAACACGCGGTTCTGCCACTCGGCCCGCACGTAGGCGCGGATGACGTGCATCCCGCTGACGGTTTCCTGCACGCGGCTGGACAGGTCGGCCAGCCCGGCCTGCACCGCCAGCGTGCGTTCCATGAGCCGGCTGCTCATGGTTTTGACGAGCAGGAACAGGAGCGGATACGGGGCCAGGGCCAGCAGGGTCAGGACAGGATCGATCGCCAGCATGTAGGACATACCGTACACGTAGTACAGCGGGGTGTTGAGGATGTTGATGATGCCCAGGCCGAGCAGCAGGCGCACCGCGGTCACGTCGTTGACCAGCCGCGACATCAGGTCGCCGACGGGCCGGCGCTGATAGTAGCCGAGCGACAGGGTTTGCAGGTGGGCGAACAGTTCGTTGCGCAGCCGGTACTCGATGTCGCGGCCGGCATTGAAGATCAGAAACCGCGAAAAGCTGCGCACGACGCCCTGCACGACGGCGACGCCGATGACGAGCAACAGCGTACCGGACACCTCGCCGGCCGGGCGCCCGTCCTGGATGCCGTCCACCGCCTGCTTGAGCAGCAGCGGGATCCACATCGCCAGCGTCGCGGTGACGACCAGACAGGCGATGCCCCGCGCATACCGATACCGATACTGATAGATGTAGCCCCACAGCCGTCGCATGCGTTGCGCGCCAGCTTAGGGAGGGGCCATTCCTCTGACAAGTGCGGGACCGGCCGGCGCGCAGCATTGAGGTTCGCCCCTTCGACACCCATAAGTTCGTTGAGCTTGCGATGTGTTGAGCTTGGTCCCTGCGCTTGTCGAAGGGTGTCGAAACATCGAAACGAACCCCGCTGTCACCTCAGCCTTTCTTTACAAGTCGCATCTATATGCACCCGGAAACGGACAGGCTCTCAGACGGTTCCTTCTCGGCGAAGCCGGCTGACAAGCACCCACTCCGGGACCGGCTCGGCAAGAGCGTTCGAGCTACACCCGCGGCGCGGTGTCGTCTTGACAACTTCGCCGCGATGGTCCGGCAACGCGGCCACGCAGAAAGATCGGATGATCGCATTGACAGTGAGCAGTTTCTTCGGTAGGAGCCTCTTCAATTCAAAGGCGGCCCACCGCCGGAAGGGATTTTCCATGCTGCTTCGTCATCCGATCTCCGCTTCACCCGACCGTTCAAAAACGATACAGCCCCCCCCCCCCCCCCCCCGCATAGTTAGGATGTCAGCAATGAGCGTGCTGCTTGCCGGTGTGGCGGCGGTTCTGTTGCTCGCGGCGCCGATGGAAAAGGCACGGGCGCAGGACGCGCCGCGGGTGAGTACTGTCCGGTTGATGGGGGCGCCAGCGAGCGGGAACACGTACTGCTTCGCTGAACTGATTGCAGTGGGGGTGACGTTCACCGACGCGGTCACGGTCACGGGCACCCCCCAACTCGGGCTGACCATCGGGTCCCAGACTTGGCAGGCGGTCTATGATGCGACCCGGTCCAACGGGACGCTCGTCGTGTTCAGCTATCATGTCCAGGCGATCCATCCCCTGTCCCCATCATGCCCCACACCACCGGGGTCGGAAAACTCTCTACTACCGGGAGTGGATGCGGACGGCATCCGCATTGCGGCCAACGCGCTGACGCGCAACGGCGGCACGATCACCCTCGCCAGCGACCCGACCATCGCTGCCGATCTGGACCTTGCGGGCGTCTGCACGGACGATACCTGCAGGGTCAATGGCGGCGGCGACGCGAATCTGGGCGGCGGCGACACGAATCCCGACGGCGATACGAACCCCGACGGCGATACGAACCCCGACGGCGATACGAACCCCGACGGTGACACGAACCCCGGCGGCGACACGAATCCCGGCGGCGACACGAATCCCGACGGCGGCACGAATCCCGACGGCGGCAGTACGAATCAGCCGCAGGCCGCCACCCCGCCGGTTCTGGGTCCCCTTCGAAACGACAACTTCCCTCCTCCATATATGCACAGAGCTGGCCCTCCAGAGGAGTACACAGTTGGCGACAAGATTCTGTTTATATTGCCGGCCGCTCCGGCCGTGACGGTTACCGGGACGCCCCGCGTGCGCCTGCTTTTCGGAGAAGGCACCCAGTCCGATTGGGGGTGGTCTGGATTTCCAGACAGACATCCGAGACAGGTGACCCGGTATGCGGACTACGACGCGGCGGAGTCTTCACCTACCGCGATCTTTTTTTCCTATACGGTCCAGGCGGCGGACTTCGACCCCGACGGGTTCGTCGTTCCGGACCCGCCCATTGACGCGAACGGCGGGGCAATCGTCACCCGAGGCAGCACAATGGCGGCGGATCTGGATGCGAGGCTCGGCGGTGGTCTCCAGCTTTTTTGCGATGGTTTCGACAGCGGGCGGCGGCGGTGCAAGGTCAATGGCGGCGGCGGGACGACCCCTGGGGGCGGCACTCCCGAGCCGCGGCTGCGGGTGAGCGCCGTCCGGTGGACGGGGGCACCAACGAGTCGGACCACGTACCGGCTGGGTGAACAGATTCAAGCCGCCGTGACGTTCACCGACGCGGTGAGGGTCACGGGCACGCCGCAGCTCGGCCTGACCATCGGGTCGCAGACGCGCCAAGCGGTCTATGACGCCACCCGGTCCAAGGGAACCCTGCTCGTGTTCAGCTACTACGTGCAGGCGACGGACATGGATGCGGACGGGATCAGTATCGCGGCCAACGCGCTGACCCTGAACGGCGGCACGATCACCCTCACCAGCGACCCGACCACCGCCGCGGCGCTGGCCCATGCGGGCGTCGGCACGGACGATACCCGCAAGGTGGACGGCAGCACGGACGTCGTGGAGCATGGCAACAGCCGCGCGGAAGCGACGCTGGTCACCCTGACCGCGCGGACGACGGGCGGCGTGGGCGAGACCGGCCAAGAGGACGACTTTCGGGCCGGAGTGGCGACGGACCGGGGCGCGGAGGTGGCCGGGGCGTTGGAGGCGGCGGGCGACGTGGACTACTTCCGGGTGGAGGTAGCCGGGGCCGGCACGCTGACGGCGGCGACGACGGGGCGCACGGACACCGTGGGCGCGCTGGAGGGCGCAGCGGGCCAAGCGCTGACCGAGGCCGCCACCGGGGGAACGGGGACCAACTTCCGCGTCGAGCGGCTCGTGCAGGCGGGCACGTACTACATCAAGGTAGAGGGCGCCGTAGCGGGGGAGGGCGCGGCGGCACGCCAAGCAACGGGCGCCTATACGTTAGCGGTGCGGTTCACGCCGGCGAGTGGTGGGACGACGGTGGGGAGCGTGGTCCCGCCGCCGGCAGCAAGCCCGCCTGCGGACGGGGGAGCGCCTGCGAACGGAGAAGGGAGTCGTCCGGCCTCACTCCGGTTGAACGCGGAGACGGCAGGGACGTTACAGCAGGCGGGGGAAGTGGACTACTTCCGGGTGGAGGTCCAGGAAGCGGGGACGGTGGTGGTGGAGGCGAGCGGGGCAGCGGCCCCGGCGGCGTACTTCGGGGCGGGCGGCGGGCCGCTGCTGCCCCAAGATGCTGTGGGGGAAGGCGCCCGGGCGGCCCAGGCGGGGTGGCCGGTGACAGCGGGGTCGTATCATGTGGCGGTGGTCGGGGGCGCGACGCGGACGCGGACGGGAGCGTACACCGTTGCAGTGCGCTTCACGGCGGCGAGCGAAGCCGGGCCATTGCGGGCGACGCTGCTGAACGTGGCACCGGCGCAGGCGTGGGTGCATTTCTACTGTGGGCGGGCGCAGCATTCCGAGGCGGTCGCGTGCACGGCACAAGTACAATGCGGGCAGCTGGACGGCGGGCCAATAGCGTGGGACGTGGAGGTCGCGCCGGAGACGATCGTCAGCTACTGGCCGGGCCGGCGGGCAGCGGACGGAACAGCCGCCGACTTTGCGGCGGCGTTGGTGGCAGCGGGCCGAACCGACGAGGCCGCGGGGCAGCGGACGACATGTCGGGTGTTCAGCCCGGACCCGCTGGAGGTACGGGCGTACACGCAGGTCGCGGGGGCACTGGTGCCCGTGGCGTCTCCGCCTGCCCCACTGGACGTGACCGCCCCGACACGCGTAGCGACGTTGCTGAACGTGGCGCCGGCGCAGGCGTATGTCCATCTCGCCTGTCGGAAGACGCAGACCGCCGAGGGGGAACCGGAGGACCCGTGCCAGGCGCGTTTGCAATGCGGGCAACAAGAAGGGATGCCGGTGACGTGGGACGTGGATGTAGCCGCCGAGACGACCGTGACCTACGGGCCGGGCGGGGCGGCGGCCGACTTGGCAACCGCGTTAGTCGCGGCGGGTAAGGCGGAGGCGGAAGCGCGGCGGCGGACGACGTGTCAGGTGTTCAGCCGCGATCCGCTGGATGCTTGGGTGTACACGCGGGTCGGCGGGGACTTGGTCTCCGTGGCGAACCCGCCGGCGCCGGTGGACGTTGCCGCCCCGACGCGGGTGGCGACGTTGCTGAACGTGGCGCCGGCCCGCGCCTGGGTACATTTCTACTGTCGGAAAGCACACCAACCGGATGGAGAGACCGTTGACCCGTGCACCGTGCGGTTGCAATGCGGACAACGGGACGGGGCGCCGGTCGCCTGGGACGTGCCGGTCGCGCCGGAGACCACTTTCACCTACTGGCCGGACAAGAGGACGGCGGACAGGACGCCCGCCGACTTTGCCGCCGCGCTGATAGCGGCGGGCAAGCCGGAGGCGGAAGCGCGGCGGCGGACGACGTGCCAAGTGTTCAGTACCGACCCGGTGGACGTCCGTGCCTACACGCAGTTAGGCGGGGCAGTCGTGCCGGTAGCGAACCCGCCGGTCGTGCCCGCCGCAGACGCGCCGACCCGCATCGGGACGTTGCTGAACCTGTCCCCGGCCCAGGCCTGGATGCATTTCTACTGCCGGAAGGCGCATCGACCGGACGCGGAGACGGCTGATCCGTGCAGCGTACAGTTGCAATGCGGACAGCAGGACGGGGCGCCGGTCGCGTGGGACGTGGATGTCGCGCCGGAGACGATCTTCTCGTACTGGCCGGGCCGGACGGCGGCGGATGGGGTCCCCGACAACTTGACGGCGGCGTTGGTAGCGGCGGGCAAGCCGGCGGCGGAAGCGCAGCGGCGGACGACGTGCCAGGTCTTCAGTGCGGACCCGGTGGATGTACGGGGCTACACGCAACTCGACGAGACCGTCATCCCGGTGAAGAACTGAACCGTCCAGCACACGGAGCCGCAGCGGGCCGTTCACGACGACGCGGTCGTGGACGGCTCCGCGCACACGCAGGCGCCGCCGTTCACATTGAGAGTGGCCGTTCTCGGTGGACTGACCCATCGTCTCTGCCTACGGACATAAATAGGAGAAGTGCAGGCGACCGGAGGTGAGTGCTTCGGTCGCTTGCGCCACACCATCAGCCTCACCGACCACCATCCACGCCCCGGCGTGTTGCACTCCCAATAACGCCTGACCCTTGCGGATGAGCCGCGGGTAGAGGTCGTGCATGGCACTGAATGCCCGGTCCGCGGGCATGTGAGTGAAAATCCCCGGCTCCAGGACTTGGCAGCCGGTGAACACGGCGGGGGACAACTCCTCGGTCGCAGCAGCCGGCTCGCTAGCGCCCCTGCCCGACAGTGGGCGTCCAGAAAATCCGCCAAATCGAAATCCAGGACCGTATCGGCGTAAGACATATTCGACGAGCAGCCGGCACTAGTACCCTGGGCAACCGTTCCGCCATCGGCCCCCTACGAGTGCCGACCTCGTACGGTGGAGCATCTTCTGCCTTCCCTCTCTCCCCGGATCAGGTCCGGGGTCAGATCTTGCCCTTTCCCGGTGATCCCTGAGCGCGCGATGCTTTGAGCTTACGGTGTCCTGAGCTTGTCGAAGGATCGAAAGGTCGAAGGGGGAGAGGGATTTTGAATTGAGAGGCTATCTCCTGCTCGTTTGGGTTTTCTTGGCGGTCCGACTTGGGCTAAGAGGGCGAAGGAATCGCTGGACGGGGAACGGCTTCGGGAAGGTCGCCGCCACCATGACCGATCACGAAAAAATCCTGGAACTCATTCGTCTCAAGGACTGGGCGCCGTTCGTCCTCGACGACCGGACGACAGCCCTGCTCGTGATCGACATGCAACGCTACTTCGTGAGCCCGCACTACCCGCTGATGCGGACGTTCGAAAAACTCGTGCCCGGCGTCAGTGCAGGTTACTGCGAGCGCGTCAACGCGAGCGTCATCCCGAACGTCCGGCGTCTGCTGGATTGCCTGCGCGCCAAGCACATGCCGGTGGTCTATACCGCGATCGGGACCGCGCTGGAGGCGGGTCAGGACTTGAATCCGATGTGGAAGGCGTTGGACCGGCTCGGCCTGGATACGGTCGGCGAGCGGATGTTTCCCGCGCTGGAGGCGCCGAGTTGGCGGATCGACGACAGCGTTGCGCCGCAGCCGGGCGAGATGGTCGTCAACAAGACGTCGAGCGGGACCTTCAATTCGACCATGCTCGACCAGACGCTGCGGAACATGGGCATCGAGTCGGTGCTGGTCTGCGGGGTGACGACGGACGTGTGCGTCGAAACGACCGCGCGCGACGCGGCCGACCGCGGCTTCGACGTGACCATCGTCGAAGATGCGTGTACCGCCTTCAGTTCCGACCTGCATCGTGCGGCGCTCCAGGCGTTCAGCTATGCGTTCGGGCGCGTGCGGAATACCCAAGCGGTGATCGACGCCCTCACCGCGGCGGGGCAGCCATGAAAGCCCTCGTCTTTTCCGACGCTCCGGACCCGAACGCTCCGCCCGCGCCGGATTTCCTGCCCGGCTTGGCGCACCTCCGCCTGCGCGACATCCCCACCCCGGACCTGCCCAACGAACGCTGGGTCGTGGTCAAGAGCCGCATCGCCGGTATCTGCGGTAGCGATCTCGGCTTTCTGCAGTGGAAACCCATGCCGTCGGCCGAACCGTATTTTGCGCTGCCGATGACCCCCGGACACGAACTGTTCGGAGAAGTCGCCGCGGTCGGTAAGCGCGTGCGCGGGCTACGCGTCGGCCAGCGGGTAACCATCGACCCGACGCTCGGCTGCCGCGAGCGCGGTTTTCGGAAACGCTGCCCACAGTGCCGCCACGGCAATCCGGGTATCTGCGAACACATCGCCGAGGGCGCGTTGCGGCCGGGCCTGCTGATCGGGATTTGTCCCGATACGGGGGGCGGCTGGGGCGAGTATTTCGTCGCGCCCGCCCACCGCCTGACGCCGCTGCCGGATACGCTGGACAACGACGAGGCGTCACTGATCGAACCGTTCGCCGTGTGCCTGCGCGCGGTGCTCAACAACCCGCCGCGGCGCAAGGAGTTGGTCGTCGTGATCGGGGCCGGGACGATCGGCCTGATGAACGTGGCCGCGCTCAAGGCGGTGGAGCCGTCCTGCCGCGTGGCCTGCGTGGCGAAGTATCCGTTCCAGGCCACACTGGCGACCCGGCTCGGCGCGGACCACATCGTCGATGCCGGCCAGCCGGACGTGATGCAGCGCGTCGGCGAACTGGCCCGAACCAAGGTCTATCCACTCTCTCAGGGGGGCGCCGTGTTGGCCGGCGGCGTGCGGCTCGTGTACGACACGGTGACGAACTCGGTCACGCTCAACCAGGCGCTGCGCATGGCGCAAGGCAAGGGGCGCGTGATCGTGCTGGGGCTGGCGGCGATGCCCGAGGGCGTGGACTGGACGCCGACCTGGATGAAGGAAATCTCCATCGTCGGCAGCCTGACCTATGGGGCCGAGACGTTCCGCGGGAAGCGGCAGGATACGTTCGTCCGGGCAGTCTCGCTATTGGCGCGGCGGCGCGCCGACCTGCGTGCCATTCGCCCGCGCAAGTATCCGTTGGCGCAGTTTCGGCGGGCGCTGACCGAGGCGGCGAGCAAGAAGACGTCCGGTGTGGTCAAGGTCTCGTTCACGCCCTAGCCGCCGTCCCCGTCATGCGGCGAGCGCGTCGGTCAGCGGCGTTACTGTCCCGGCGTCGAAATAGTCGCACCACTTCGCAATTTTGCCGTCGGCGATCGTGAACACGCCGAGCACCGGCAGTAGTACGGTCACGTCGCCCTTGACCCAGGTTTCGAGACGTTCGTTCATGACCACGTTGCCGGCCGCTGTGGTGTGTTTGATCTCCATCTTCTGCAACAGCTTCTGCGAGCCGATGAACGGCTCCAGCACGTGGCGCACGCCGGCGTGACCGGTCACCGGCTCCCACGGCATGTTGTGATACAGCACGTCGTCGGCCAGATACGGCAGAATGGCCGGCAGCCCATCCGCCAAGGCGTTGCAGAAATCGGTCACCAACCGTTCGTTGCTCTTGTCCATACGTCCTCCTGGATCACGTTTGTTGCGTCCGCGTGCCCGCTACCACACCGTCCGACACCGCCGCAAGCGAGTAACTCTGTCATTGCCCAATTTTTCTCACCCCGGCGCTTCCCCACCCTTCGACAGGCTCAGGGTCCGGCTCGTTGAGCCTGTCGAAACGGATCCCCGGCCCGTCTGTACGTAAGCCCTTTTGCTTGTCTTTCCCGCCGGGCGGGCTATGTTGACCTGCGCCGCTTGCCGGAACGTCGTATGCGCGACCGCGACCTGCACGCCTTGGAGTTCGACTCCCTGCTCCGACTGCTCGCCGATTATGCGGTGTCGCCCGCGGGAAAGGCCGCCTGTCTGGCATTGCGCCCGCAGACGGACGAGCGGCTGGTGAAGGACGACAGCCGGCGCACGTGGCAGTGTTTCCGCTTGACCGAGGTGTACGGTCCCCCGCCCCTCGGGTCCTTCCCCGATATCCGACCGATACTGGACCGGGCCGGCCTGGACGGCGTGGCCGTGGAGGGAAGGCAACTCGTCGATGTGCAGGCCGTGATCGAAGCGGCTCGACGGCCGGCCCGTTTTTTCCGCGACAAGGCCGCGGACTTCGACGCACTGCACGAATATGCAGCACACCTCCCCGCCATGCCGCAACTCTCGACCGCGCTGGAGCGTTGCCTCGACGAAAACGGGAACCTGAGAGACGCGGCGAGCCCGACGCTGCGTGCCGCGCAGCGCCGACTCCACGACCTGGGCCGGGAGACCGAAGGGCGGCTGACCGACATCCTGCGGGCGAAGGCCGCCCGCGAAGTGGTGGCCGACCAATACGTCACGACGCGCAACGACCGCTTCGTCATTCCGGTGCGGCCGGATTTTCACGCGCGGCTCCCCGGGATCGTCCAGGATCGCTCCAGGTCGGGCGAGACGCTCTTCGTCGAACCCCTGTCCGTGGTCGAACTCAACAATCGCCGGCTGCTCGCACGGGCCGACGTCGCGGCCGAGGAACGGCGGCTGTTCCTCTGGCTGACGGCGCTCGTGCGCGAACATCGCGCGCAGCTTGCCGAGACGTTCGCCTCCCTGACGGACCTCGACGTGCTGCAGGCCAAGGTCGCGTTCGCCCGGACGTACGGGGCGACGCCGCCGCGGTTCGGCGCGACGGTCCAACTTCGCGGAGCAACGCATCCGTTGCTGCAGGCGACCGGGAAACCGGTCGTTCCGATCGACCTGCTCCTGCCAGCAGGGATGCGTGGGCTGGTCATCACCGGTCCCAACACCGGCGGCAAGACCGCGGCCCTCAAAACGCTGGGTCTGCTCTGCCTGATGGCCCAAACCGGGTTGCTGTTACCCGTCCGGGAGGAAGACGCCCGACAGGGAACCAACGAAGTGCCCATCTTTCGGAGCATCTTCGCCGACATCGGCGACGCCCAATCCTTGCAGGACGACTTCTCGACCTTCTCCGCCCACGTCGCCAATCTCAACGACCTGCTGGCGCACTGTGCGGAACCTGCGCTGATCCTGCTCGACGAACCGGGCGGGGGCACCGACCCGGCCGAGGGCGGCGCACTCGCGGCCGGGCTGCTGCACGTGTTCAAGGAGCGGAACGTTGCTTTGCTGCTCGCCACCCATCTTCGCCAAGTCAAGCAGTATGCACTTGCCGACGACCGCTATCGCGTCGCCAGCGTGGCGTTCGACGTCGACCGGCTGCAGCCGCTGTACCGATTGCAATACGACGTGCCGGGCGAGAGTCTCGGACTGCCCGTAGCGCGCCGACTGGGCTTGCCGGACGAGGTCTGTGCCGCGGCCGAAGCCGCGCTGTCCGACGACGCGCGGCGGTTCTCGGATGCGCTGGCGAGAATGGAAGACACCTCGGCGAAGCTGGAACGCGAACGGACCGCACTCGAAGCCGAGCGGAACGCGGCCGCGGAATTGCGCGAACGCCATGCCCGGCTATTGGCCGACAGCGAGGAAAAACTGCGCAAACGGTGGCAGGACGAAACCGCCCAAGCCAAGCAATTCGTGCGCCGCGTACGCGAGGAAGGCCGCCAAGCGTTAGCCGGCTTGCACAAAGCCGTTCAGGCGGCGCGGACATCCCATACCCTGCCGGGCCGCGCTCGTCAGGAATTTTCGCAGGTCATGCACGCCCAGGACGCCCGGATCGAAGAAAAGCAGGCCAGTCTCCAATCGCACCCGACGACGGATGCCCCGTTGCCGTGCGTCGGCGACGAGGTCGCACTCCGCGACGGCAACGTGCACGGTACGCTGGTCGCCATCAACGGAACCAAGGCCCGCGTGCGCAGCCGCGGCGTGACGTTCGAGGCACCGATTGCCCGATTGTGCGCCGCCACGAGTCGAAAGTCGCCGCCTGCTTCCGTCCGGGTGTCGGTGAATCGGCCCGCGGCAGGCCGTCCCGAACTCAACCTGCTCGGGCTGCGGGTGCACGACGCTTTGCCGCGCTTGGAAGTCTTTCTGGACCGCGCGATGCTGAACAATCAAGCATCGGTACGCATCGTGCACGGTCTGGGCAGCGGCGCCCTGAAACGTGCGGTGCAGGACTATCTGTCCGATTCGGCCTATTGCCAAGCGTTCAACGAGGCGCCGCAAAGCGAGGGCGGCCGTGGCGCGACGGTCGTGAGCCTGAACGTATGAACGTCTCGACCCGGAACGCGTTGGCCGAGTTGCTGATCGAGGCATTGGACGGACAGCCGCGCTCCCACGCCGCTGCGGACGCGGTCCGTTGTCTGGGCGCGTACGCCCGCGCCAGACAGGAAGCTGATCCGCAACCGCCTCGGCTCCCTGTGACCGACCTCCTGCGGGCGGTCCCGTCTGCCGACCGAGCACGAGCGCGGGCGCGCATCGAGACCTGCGAACTGCTGACCTTCGAGTCGGGTCGTTCGGTGGATCGGGTCACGCCGGCGCCGGACTGCGCCCCGCAGTGGCCGGAGATAGCCGCGACGCTGTCGCGATACGCAGCGGTCATCGACTCGTGGTCCGCCTCTGCAGGTGAACCCGTTTCTCCATCCGATCTGGACATGGCGCTCCGCAAAGCGACGCTGCTCTTCAACCACTGGTGCTTTTTCGAGGTTCACGAAGTGTTGGAACCGGTGTGGATGGAGGAAGTGGGCGACGTAAAGCGATTCCTGCAAGGGCTGATACAAGCTGCGGTGGCGTTGTATCACCTCGGCCGCGGCAACGTGGCCGGCGCCCGTTCCCTGCTCACCGAAGGACTGGCGAAACTTTCGCCCCATCGGCCGAGCTTCATCGGCGTCGAGCTTGAGGAGTTCGTGGTGGGGCTGGAGGCTTGCCGCACCGCGGTCAGCCGACTCCGCCCCGAAAACGCAGTTGACTTCGATACCCGCCTCATCCCGCGAATGGAGTACGCTGGGGCTCCGCCTCCGATTGGAAAGGGAGAGACGTGAGCGATTGATCGTCACCGCGCATGTGCACGCCGTCTCGGGCGCGTTGTCGAGCGACGCGATATTAGCAGGCGGAAAAGATGGAAAAGATCAGGGCTGGCCGCAACCGGGCAACATCTTGTCGGCGACCGGCACGGTAGGGGAGGGAGAATCGCACGCGCCCGCGGCGGAAGCCCTACGCAATCATGGGGTTGCCGGCATCATCGCCCCGCGGTTCACTTGGCCGTTCTTTCGGGTCTGCCTCGCCCTCGGCCTGCCACCGCTGACCGTATGGGAAGCGGGCGAGATACGGACCGGCGACCGGTTGCGCATCGACGTTCACAACCGGGTCGTGAAAGCCATGAGCGCCGGAACCCGCTATCCGATTCGGGACTTGTCCGACCTGTACGTGGACGTGCTGGCCGCGGGCGGACTCGAAGGGTACGTGCGGGCCAAGTTGCAAGAAGCCGGGCAATGGCCGAACGCCTAGCGAAACACGAAGTTGCGCGTGAATATCTCTCGGGTTAAGGTCGCCGCATGGCCGAAGCAGTCGCTTTCGATACGCATAGATTCGTCAAACACCTGACGCAGGAAGGCTTCACCCTGGGACAGGCGGAAGCCCTCGCCGAAGAACAAGTGAATCTGATCAACGGCAATTTGGCGACGAAAGCGGACATCGCCGGGGTTACAGAGAACACTGCTAACGTTGAGGCCGCGCTCAAGGCGGACATTGCGAGGGTCGAAGCCGCTCTGAAGGCGGACATTGCAAGAGTCGAAGCTGCTCTGAAGGCGGACATCGCCACGGTCGAAGCGACACTCAAAGCGGACATGGCAGCGCTCAAAGTCGATCTCTTGAAGTGGATGTTCGGTGCTCTCATCGCTCAGGGCGGGTTGATCGTCGCGCTCGTCAAACTCCTGTGAAGGTCGCCCGCCCTCCCGGTCTATGGGCGACACAGGCAAGACCCATCGAGAAGGGCGAATCTGGCAAACTCCCCGCCGTCCTGACCCGGGCACGCACATGCCTCTGCCCAGTCTCGCCAGTGTCGTATCCCTCTGCCTCGACACCTTGACGGTCGAAGGCGTCGACCCGCCGGTCATGGCGTCACTCCGGCAGGCCGTGAACGCCGATACGGACTTCCATGAGCAGAACCGGCAGCGTTGGTATGTTGGCGATCATGTTCGCATCGAACGCGCGGAGCACGGTAGCTTTACTTTCTTCCTGCCTCCGACGCAGTCCGCGGCTAGAATACGACGTCTGGCCAGCTTCGACCGCCGCGGCCGGCTGTTATCGTTATTCTCTTATGCGGCGGACGGCCGGCTCCAGGCATTCAAGGCACGCCTTCCGGACGGTCGTTTCCTGGGCGTCGCGCGTGGCGCGGCGTCGCATCTCGGCTGGGGCGCGTCGGACGTGATCGGTCTGCTCGCCGGCGAAGGTGGGTTCGATCTGGATCGCACGTTGTCGCTCTGTCGCGCGGTACGGTACGAGGACGTGGACGGCCTGCCGCCCCTGGACGCTCCGGCCTGTCTGCCGCCCGGAGGCGGGACGACACTGCTGAACGTGCTGGCCGGGCTGGCGCACGATCAAGCCAAGCCCGCGCTCCGCTATTGCGGACCGTACCCCAGCGACCAACTGTTCTTTACGTTGCGGGAGTCGTTCCGGTGTGCCGGCGAGGTCGGCGTGAACCGCGAACGCTTTACGCACGGCGCGGAAGACGCCGCCCTCAACATGACCATGCGCGAAGCCGCGGTCGATTGGCGTCCGGCCCCGCATGAGCGGTTCTATCCTGCGGCGCATACCTGCGTGCAGCTCCGTGACGGCGTGGAGAAGGTCTATGACCACGGCCATACGTATTACCGCGCCGATTTGATCGCGGAGGCACACCGCCTGCGCACGCTTCGGACGGAGGCCGGTCGGACCCGATACGTCGCCAGTCTGACCATTCTGGGACACGCGCTGGAAGACCACCTGGTCCTGGACGAAGAGGGAGAGATTCTCGAACGGCCACCGGTTCCGCCGCCCCCCGTACTGCGCGGGGACCTCAGCCTGTCGGTCGACTGGAAGGCGGCGCTCATGCGGTTGATCGCAGCCGACAGCACCGCCCTGCTGCACACCGCGCTGTGGCCGGCGTTGGATGAGTTGGCCTTGTGCTGGGGGCCGGTCGATAAGGAGTTGTGGGCGCTGGACGGGAATACGCTCATCCTGCACGCGGGCATGGTCACGGTCTATCGCGCCGCGCTGGAACAGGCCGACAGCGCGGGCGAACGGTTGCTGCTCGCATCGCGCTTCCTGTCCGAACTCGCCCGACTCGTCGGCCCGCTGGTACGGACCCGCGCCCAAACCCGCCTGGCCGGATTGTCCCCGACCGATCAGAACGTGGCGTTGCTATTTGCGGCGCCGGAGACACCGGGGTTGTCGGACGGAGAACTGCGCGCCTTCCTGACCCGTCTGGCACAGGGGGAAGGGTTGCCGGAAAACGCGCCGCATTCGTGATTGGACGACGACTTCGTCCACGAACTGCCCGCCCATCAAGCGGGTCAGCCCGTGAACCGACGCAAGGTTGCGACGGTTCGGCAATGGGCTTCCACAATGCGATCGATTGCGCGGGCGTATCCGCCGCCGAGGGTCACGACCAGCGGCAGACCGGCCTGCGTGACACAGGCGCAAACGAGCCGGTCGCGTTCTTCCACGCCGGCGAGTGACAGTCCGAGTTTGCCGAAGCGGTCGCCGGCCAACACGTCCACCCCGGCTTGGTACATGACGAGGTCGGGCCGCGCACGTTCGATCAGCGTGGGGAGGATGTCTGCCAGCCGGCTGACGTATGCTTCGTCCGTCATCGCGTCCGGTAGAGCGACATCCCAGGAACTCCGCTCCTTGCGCGCCGGATAGTTGTTTGCGCCGTGCATCGAAAACGTGAACGTCGCCGCGTCGGTCCGACATAGCGCCGCCGTTCCGTTCCCCTGGTGCACGTCGAGGTCGATAATCAGCACGCGGTCGATACGCCCGTCGGCACGCAGCCGGCGCAGCGCGATGACCAGATCGTTGAAGACACAGTAACCCTCGCCGTGGTCGGCGAAGGCGTGATGGGTTCCGCCAGCCAAGTTGACCGCGGCTCCGTCCCGAAGCGCGGCATCCGCGGCACCCAAGGTTCCGCCGACTACGGCAAGTACGCGGCGAACCAGCGCCGAAGACCACGGCAGGCCGAGACGCAGCAGCGCCCGGCGGTCCAGCGTTCCGTCGAGAACCGCTTGGACATACGTGGGCGTATGTACCCGCAGGACGTCGTCGAGAGAGACCGGCGCGGGTTCGACGAGTTCGTCGGCCGTCAGCACACCGTCGGCCAACAGCCGCTCCGGCACCAGCCGGTACTTCTCCATCGGATACGAATGATTCCCTAGAGGCACGGTGTATCGGGCGGAGGTGAAGGCCAGCATGACGACCCCGCGGACGGGAGTCTCCCGGAGGAAGGGCGGTCTAGGACAATGAAGATGTGCGGAGTTCGTCCAGCAGGGCTTTGACGCGCGTCACGCGGACGACGCGCCAGACGCCGTCCGGGTTGGCGCGCAGGCCGATTTCGATCTCCTCGCCGCTGCGCAGCGTGACGGGCAGGTAGCGCACGCCGTCGCGCGTCTCACCGACCAGCAGCGCGCCGACGACGGCGATCATGGGGATGTCGGGGAGCCGTTGGTCCGGGTCGTCGAACGCCTGCCGTACGGCGAACCCCGTCGTCACGCGGGCGAGGTCGGGGACGTTTTCGACGAGTCGTTCCACCCCTTTTTGCAGCAGCCCGGCCAAGCCACGCCGCGGCGGCTCCCGCGTGCCGGACAGCAAGTCGCCGCCGACCTCGGACACCGCATGGCCGACGACGCTGTCGATGTCCACGTAGCGGCGAAAGGCCGCATGGTCGCGCGTTCTGAGCGCCTGCTGAATCCGGTAGATCGAATACGAGGGGGTCTGCAGCCACGTGTAGCCGCCCCCGACGAGCAGGACGGCGACGATGACGAGGGCGCGCAGCAACGACATGCGCGGCATCATAGGCGAGCGGCCACGCCGGCGGAATACGCGCGTGCGGCCGACCATCGCCGAAAACGACCGGGCTTCACAAACCGGGGGTCGGGGTTTACGATTGGCCCACGTAAACTAGTCGGCTATAACCAGACGCGAACGCCCGCCCGACGAACGGGCCAGCCCATCGGAACAATCCGACGACCGTCCCCCGGAGACAAAGGAATTCGGCATGTCACACACGCACACGATCACCGCGACCGCGGAAGCCGTCTTCACCCAACTGCTCAACGTCGAGGACCGGAACATGCGCGGCCTGTACGAAAAGGCCAAGCGCGACCAGTGGAACGCCTCCACCGACATTGACTGGGAGGCCGGCGGCGACCCGGACCGCGGGATTCTCCCCGACGGGCTGATCGACATCTACGGCACGCAGTATTGGGACGCGCTGGACGACCGGCGCCGCCTCGAACTCAACCGCCATTTCTCCGCGTGGCGGATCAGCCAACTCATGTACGGCGAGCAGTTCGCGCTCATGGTGTGCGGCCAGATTGCGAACGTCGTACCCGGCATCGACGCCAAGTTCTTCATGGCGACGCAGGTCGTGGACGAGGCGCGGCACGCGGAAGTGTTGGCCCGGTACCTGTACGACAAGGTGGGCGTGACCTATCCGCTGACCGCAAGCCTCAAGCACCTCTTCGACCACGTTCTGGCCATGCCGGAGTGGTATCTGAAGACGGTCGGCACGCAGCTCGTGGCGGAAACGCTGGCCGTTTCGCTGTTCCGCATGTTGGCCGACCACAGCCCGGACCCGCTCATCGGCCAGATCTGCCGGCGCATTCTGGCCGACGAGTCACGCCACATGGGCTTCGGGATGCTGAGCTTGCCGGACCAGATGCAGGAGTTGTCGGCCAAGGAACTCGAACGGGTCGAAGACTTCGCCTGCGAGGCCGCGGCCGGACTGTTGCAGGGGCAGTTTCCCCGCGAGGCGTACGAGGCGGTCGGCTTTTCCAAGGCGGAGATCGACGACATTCGCACCATGCGCCAGGAGGTCGCCAGGAAGAACGAGTACGTGGCCTTCCGGACGTATTTCAAGAAGGATTTCCACGCCGCGCTGTGGAGCAACATGGAAAAGGTCGGCCTGCTGAGCGGGCGGGCGATCCACAAGCTCGGTACGATGGGCATCACCGCCCCGCAAACAGCCCAACAGGCCGCAGCGGCCTGAGCGCCGCTCCATCCTCCCACCTCGGACCCACGCCGGCTCGGATTCCGAGACCGGTTCCGTCCTCGACGTCGGACGAAGGCGAGCGGACCGGGGCGCCGTCCGTCATGGACGCCCCCCGTAGCTTTGGCCGTCCGCGGGGAATCGCTACTCGAACCCGATGATACGGACGGTATCGAGACGGAATTCGCCGTCGCGCTGCGCGTACCAGCCGGTGAGTTCGAGCGGGGTTCCGGGCTGGGATTGAGCGATCTTCGCCAATACGTCCCGGGGGCCGGTGACGTCGAGGTCGGCTTCGCGTTTCCCCGTCCGGTGCAGGAAGATCTGCCGGGGCGTGAGCCGCGGGGAATCCGGCGCGGTGATGCTGGTCACTTCGAGTTGAAATTCGCCGCGGTAGCCGGTCAGGCCCAACTGGATCACGGCCAGCGCGTCGGGAGCCGGGTCGGTATTCAGAAAGCCGACCACCACGACCTTGAACGGAAACCGGCGGGTCTTGGCCGACGGCCGGTCGCCGCCCACACCCGCGCCGCCCTGCCCCCAGACCGGAACGGCCGGCAGCAGGGCGAGACACCACGCCAGGACCAGCGCCGTCTTGAACGTGTTCGGCCTCCCCGTCATCGTGGCATCTCCCTAGGCCGGGGCGTTGTCGATGGCGCGACGCAGCAGGTCGAGCGCCGTTTCGGCAAACGTCCACATATTGGCTTCCCGGTCGTCACGGCCCGTCTCCAGCGTCAACGCGTCCGACACCGGGCCGACGACCGCGATACAGGCGTGTCCCGCGGCGTCGCCGTAGGGGTTACCGGTCGGGCCGGTTGCGCCCGTCTCGGCGAGTCCCCAGGTCGTGCCGCACCGTTCGCGGACACGCAATGCCAACCGCCGGGCGTATTCTTCGGTGCTCGGCCGAACGCCGCTGATCGCCTCATCGGGCATGGAGAGTAAGGCCCGGCGTGCAGTGTGCGTATAGATCACGCCGCCGGCGACGAAGTAGGCCGACGCACCCGGCACCGCGAGCAGTGCGGCCGAGATCAACCCGCCGGCCGACGATTCCGCCACTGCGAGCGTCTGTTTGCGCGTCTTGAGTAACGCGCCGACCGTGTTGCCGAGTGTCGTGAGGTCGTGCACGCGCTTCTTCTACCTGTTCCCGACTCGGAACGACAAGCCCGCGCAGGGCTGCGTTGACGACGGAATACGCGCCGCGGGCTCAAAGCCGTCCCGCGACGCGGTCCAGCCAGCCGAGTACCGCGTCGATGATCGGCGGCAGGCTCTTGTAGCGCCGCAGCGGTTCGGGCAGGGCACGGATGGCCGCGGCGAGTTGCGCCGCCCGTTCGGGCCGCTGGACGAGGCGGCTGAGCATCTGGACGTGGACACGGATGGTGAACAGAACGTCCGAGCTGGCGGGCAGGCGGCGCAGCGTCTGGCGTTCCATGCGTAGCCACAAAGTGTCACCGGCATTGCGGACGGTCACCGCGGGATTCACGCCCGTCCGGCCATGCCCGCCGGGCTGGAACAAGGTCGGATCGTCCATGACGCTCCAGTTGAGGCGCCAGACGGGTTTGTCCACGTGCAGCCGGTCGAAGAAACGGTCCATGCTGACGGCCAACTGTTCGGCATACCCCGGGATGGGCGCGTGAATAGCGTTCAGCGGCCTGCCGATTTTGTCCGCCAACTTCCAGCGCGTGGGAAAGCACAGCGACGCGCCGACCAGATGATACTTCCCGGTGTCGGGCTGCCGCTGCATGAGACACAGGTCTTCCTGCACCAGCCGGCCGGCCAAGTCGAGCGGATGCAGGTCGTTGTTCCTCACGTCCCAGCGTTGTCCGGTGACGAGATTCTCCAGCGTGGCCCTGCTCCGTCGATACAACTGCGGAAACCGTGCCGGAAGATGTTCGGCGAGCAATGCCAGGGTTTCGTCCGAGCCCGCGGCGGCTTGCGGAAGTGCGGCGAAGACCTCGTTATGACGTTCGGAGAGCAGCCGCTCCTTTTCCCGGAGTTGGGCGGCGAACGTGTCGTCCGACTCGATCCAGTCGTCGAGCGCGAGTCGTTCGAGCCCCATCGACAGGCGGAACGGCCCGCCCCGGTAAGGCGCATAATCCGGCGCAGCGGGGAAACGATCCTCGGAAGCGGTGGGGTTGGGCGATGCCATGAACGGAAGGTCGGACGTCGAAGGTCGATGTTCGAACGTGTGTGCTCTGCGTCCGGTAAAATACGACGCTTTCAGGTGACGGCCAAGCCGTTGAAAACCTTTCGACCTTTCGACAGGCTCAAGGCACCACGGACGCGCCCACAGGTTCGGAGCGTGCTCCGGCTGGATTTCTGTCTTCACAGAAATGACGAAGCAGAGGCATTCTGCCCCGCGAAATCTCGAATCGACACCCCGCGGTTCGCGTCGTTTGCAGCCCCGTCCGGTTTTGGATACGCAAGCGCAGACCGCGAACCGTAGCAAGGACAGCATCCGCATGGCCGACCAGTATGACGTCAGCGTGATCGGCGGTGGCATTCTCGGCTTGGCGACCGCCCTGGAAATCACCCGCCAGTATCCCCGCATTCGCCTGTGCGTGCTCGAAAAAGAGCCGCGACTGGCAGCGCATCAGACCGGCCACAACAGCGGAGTCATCCACTCCGGCATTTATTACAAGCCCGGCTCGCTCAAGGCCGAGACGTGCGTGCGGGGTGGCAAGCTGTTGACCGACTTCTGCGACCGGCACGACATTCCGTACGAACGCTGCGGCAAGGTCGTCGTGGCTACGTCGGAGGATGAATTGCCGCGGCTGGAGGAACTCCATCGCCGTGGCACGGCCAACGGGGTCGAAGGGCTGGAAATGATCGGCCCCGAACGGCTGCGCGAACTCGAACCCCACGCCGCGGGCGTGCGCGCCCTGCACGTACCGGCGACCGGCATCGTCGATTACGTGCGGGTGGCCGAGACGTATGCCGACTTGGTACGCGCCGAGGGCGGCGAGGTGCGCTGCGGGCATCGGGTGTGCGACATCATTTCCTCCGACGGGCGGCTGGTGTTGGAGACGTCGCAAGGCGCGGTACATACGCGCGCACTAATCAACTGCGGCGGGTTGCAGTGCGACCGGCTGGCCCGCTTGGCCGGGGCGCGGCCCGATCTGCGCATCGTCCCGTTCCGCGGCGAGTACTACACGCTCGCGCCGCAGCGTCGTTTTCTGGTCAAGAACCTGATTTATCCGGTGCCGGACCCGGCCTTTCCATTTCTGGGCGTCCACTTTACGCGCGGCCTGGGCGGCGAAACCGAGGCCGGGCCGAACGCGGTGCTGGCGTTTGCACGCGAGGGCTACCGGTGGAGCGATCTGGTGCCTCGCGACGTGTGGGAGACGCTACGCTTTCCCGGTTTCCAACGCATCGCCCGCAAATACTGGCGGACCGGCCTGGGTGAGATACATCGGTCGCTCAGCAAGGCCGCCTTCTTGCGTGCGTTGCAGCGCCTGCTGCCCGAACTCGACGGTCGGGACCTCTTGCCCGGCGGCAGCGGCGTGCGGGCGCAGGCGGTCACCGCGGCCGGCACGCTGGTGGACGACTTCGTGATTCAGGACTCACCGCACGCCATTCACGTATTGAACGCCCCTTCGCCGGGGGCGACCGCGTCGCTGGCCATCGGACGACAGATCGTGAGTCGCGCAGCGGCCGCCTTTTCCTGGACCGGTCGTCGGTCTCCTGACGATGGACGGGTTTGAGCGATGTTCAGCCGGGTCTATGTCGGCGTCGGATCGAATCTCGGCGACCGTCACGCCTACTACCGCCAAGCCCTGAACCTGATGGCCGCCCTCCCTGCCACGATGATTGCGCGCAGGTCGTCGTTGTACGAGAGCGAGCCGCTGGGCGACGCGCAGCGCTGGTATCTCAACGGCGTCGTCGAACTCGCCACCGATTTCGACCCGACCGCGTTGCTGACCCGGCTGCAGAAGATCGAGGCGGACCTGGGACGCAAACGTACGCCGGGGACCAAAAAATGGGCGTCGCGTACGATCGACCTGGACATCCTGCTCTTCGATACCCGCATCGTGGACGAAAAGCATCTCGAGATTCCGCACCCGGAGATGCACCGCCGGCGCTTCGTCCTGCAGCCACTGTGCGAACTCGCTCCGCAGGTCCGTCACCCCCGACTCGGTTCGACGATGGCCGAACTGCTGGCCGGGCTGACCGACGACAAGCGCGTCCTGCTTCTGCCACCCACCGGCGCGGCTCGAGAACAAGCCCGTTGAGCTCGGTCCCTGAACCTGCGGTGCCTTGAGCTTGTCGAAAGGTCGAAGGGTGTCGAAGCGGCCCCCCGGATCACGTGGTACGTCACTTCTCCCGGATTGGGCTGTCGCCGGAGGGAGAACCGTTGCCTCTACTCCGATGCCAGCGCGGTCTCGACGCGGGCCGCCTGGTCGCGGAAGGCTTGCGTAAAGCGGCGAAAATCGTCGAGGCGACCGGGTTGGACGCGCAACCGGTCGGCCTCCCGCACCACACGTTCGTAGTGCTCCAGCATCTGCGTAAACGCGGCCAGCGAGTCCCGCTCCGCGTAGCGCGGCGCTACGATGCGGATGAAATCGCGCGCCCGTTCCAGCGGATAGAAGAACTCGTTCATCATGGCCGGCGAGAACGCCCCGGCATCCGACGCCGTTGCAGACGCTTCGATCCGGCGCGTCAGCTTCTCGGACAGGGACAGCATGAGTTCCACGTGCGTGCGCATGAGTTTTTCGTACTTGAGCCAGTAACAGCCGTGCAGACCGCCGGTCAGCAGCATGCCGACCAGCACCACGACCGCGGGCCGGGCTTGACGATTACGAAAAGCGCGGCCTAACATTTCGGTATCCGTGCATTTGAACCAGACTCGTGGACGGTGTGCGGAACACCACGGGCTCCGCGGTGCACTCCGAACCGGTGAGCGGTCTTCCATGTTCAAGCTCCCCCCCGCTTCTTTCGAACGGCTGCTGGAAAGTTCGCTCGACATCGTCATCGCCGCCGACCATCGCGGCCAGATCATCTTTTACAACGACGGGGCGAGCAAGACCCTGGGCTATACGCCCGAGGAAGTGCGCGGCAAACGCCTGTCGGTGTATCCCAGCTTGGCCGAGGCGCGGCGCGTGATGGACGCGATGCGCAGTGAGGAGATCGGCGAGAAGGGCAAGGTCAAGAACTTCGAGACGACGCTGGTCGCCAAGAACGGCGAGCATATTCCGGTCCTGTTCTCCGGGTCGGTCATCTATGACGAGCACGGCGCCGAAGTCGGCTCCATCGGGTTCAACCGCGACCTGCGCGAGATCCGCCTGCCGCCCGGCTATTTCGAGCGCCTGCTGGAAAATTCGCTCGACATCGTGATCGCCCTGGATCAGAAGGGCCAAGTCATCTTCTACAACGACGGGGCGCACGAGACCTTGGGCTACACGTCGCAGGAGGTCCACGGCACGCGGGTGTGGACGTCGGTGTATCCCAGCTTGGCCGAGGCGCGGCGCGTGATGGACGCGATGCGCAGCGAGGAGGTCGGCGAGAAGGGCAAGGTCAAGAACTTCGAGACGACGCTGGTCACCAAGAGCGGGGAGCAGATCCCGGCCGCGATTTCGGCGTCCATCATCTACGACGACGCCGGGCACGAGTCCGGCTCGATCGGGTTTCTGAAGGATCTGCGCGAGATTCGCCGGCGGGACCGGCTGGCGACGCTGGGCGAGTTGGCGGTCGGCCTGGGGCATCGGATCAACAACCCGCTCGAGGTGATCTTCAACAACTTGGACGTCCTGGCCAGACACATGGCCCAGAGCTTTTCCGACGAGGAGTACGTCGTCCAGGAAGAGCGGGTGGAGTCCATCCAGCGCGAGCTGGCCAAGATCCGCGGCATCGTCTCGCGCATCGACGACATGGCCCACGGCGGCCGCTACGACACGACCGAATATCTGCATGGCTCGCGCATGGCCGACCTGGGGCGGGACGACATCGTTGCCGAGGGTCCGGTCGGGGCGCGGCCGGCGACCCGGGCGCTGGCCGGCCTGCGTTTGCTGGTCGTCGATGACGATCTCGGCGTGTGCTACTCGCTGCGCGACCTGCTGACCGAAGAGGGCGGCGCGGTCGAAGTCGCCACCAACGGCCTCGAAGCGCTGAAGGTTCTCGACCGCGGCGCGTTGGAGCCGCATCCCTTCGACATGGTGCTGAGCGACGTCGTCATGCCCGACCTGGACGGCTACGACCTGTACATGGAAGCCAAGGAGCGTTACCCCGACCTGCCCGTCGTGTTGATGACGGCGTATTTCTACGACAAGGACCACGTCATCAAACGCAGCCGCCTGGAAGGTTTGGAGAACGTGCTGTTCAAGAAGCCCGTCGATCCCGACCGGCTCAAAGAAACGATCCTCGGTCTGTGCAGGCCGTCCGCCGCCGCTTCCTAATGCGGCGGCCCGGGCGCCCCAAATTTCCATCTACGGCCCGCGGTTCGTTTCCCGCGCCCCGGGGCGTCGTCCTCCCGGCTCATATCTCAGGTTGCAATTCTTTTCTTTGGTCGATTCGCCGCTACGGGCCGGGGGTGAGGGGTCCGACGAAGGCACGAATCCATCCGAACTCCTTTTGCACAGGAATGCCGGATAGGGCTGCTCCGACCGGCTGAATTCCGAACCGACACGCTCCCGAGCTGCGGCCCAACTGGACGCAGTCCGGCGGACACTCTATGTTGAAAAATGCGCCGTCTGCCCGCGGGTCAATTGACGCTCTGCCGGACGGCGGATATGAACCGGCCTTATCATGCGTGCCGATACGCATTAGTTCCCACCCCATCCAAGGAGATCACCTTTCCATGCCGACTCCGCTCGAAGACTGGGTCGAAAAGACGGCCCAGCATACCCATCCCCAGCGCATTCATTGGTGTGACGGTTCGGAAGAAGAGAATCAGCGGCTGATTCGGGACATGCTCGACGACGGCACCCTGATTGCGCTGAACCAGGACCAGTACCCCAACTGCTACCTCCACCGCAGCGACCCGAAAGACGTCGCGCGCACCGAACACCTCACTTTCGTCTGCACACAGCAGGAAAAAGACGCCGGCCCCAACAACAATTGGATGCCCCCGGCCGAGGCCAAGGAGAAAGTCGGCGCGTTGTTCGAGGGCTCGATGAAGGGCCGCACCCTGTACGTCGTGCCCTACATCATGGGGCCGGTCGGCTCGCCGTACAGCCAAGTCGGCGTCGAGATCACCGACAGCCCGTACGTGGCCGCCAACATGCGGATCATGACGCGCATGGGCCGCGTCGCGCTGGACCGGCTGGGCTCGTCGGCCAACTACGTCCAGGGGCTGCATTCCCTCGGCGACCTGAGCCCGGACCGCCGCTTCATCATGCACTTCCCGGAAGAACGCGCGATCTGGTCGATCGGATCGGGCTACGGCGGAAACGCCCTGCTGGGCAAGAAGTGTTTCGCCCTGCGGTTGGGCAGCTACATGGCCCGTGAGGAAGGTTGGCTGGCCGAACACATGCTGGTCATCGGCATCGAGGAGCCGAACGGGCGCGTCACCTACATTGCCGCGGCGTTCCCGAGTGCCTGCGGCAAGACCAATCTCGCCATGCTCATCCCGCCGGAGAGTCAGAAGGGCTACAAGGTCTGGACGGTGGGCGACGACATCGCCTGGATGCACCCCGGTCCCGACGGCCGGCTGTGGGCGATCAATCCCGAAGCCGGCTTCTTCGGCGTGGCGCCCGGCACGAACTCGCACACCAATCCGAACGTGATGGCCACGGTCTCGCGGAACTCGATCTTCACCAACGTGGGCCTGACCCCGGACGGCATGCCGTACTGGGAGGGAATGGACGGGCGGCCGCCGGCGGAGGCGACCGACTGGAAGGGCCAGCCGTGGACGCCGAAATCCGAGGGCAAGGCGGCCCACCCAAACTCGCGGTTCACCACCCCGGCCCGGCAGTGCCCGGCCATGTCGCCGGAATGGGAAGCGCCGCAGGGCGTGCCGATCTCCGCGATCCTGTTCGGCGGACGCCGTGCCCGCCTGATTCCGCTCGTCTATCAGTCGTTCGACTGGCAGCACGGCGTGTCGCTCGGCACGACGATGGCCTCGGAGACCACGGCCGCGGCGACCGGCAAGGTCGGCGTGCTGCGCCGCGACCCAATGGCGATGCTACCCTTCTGCGGCTACAACATGGGCGACTATTTCGGGCACTGGCTGGCGATGGGCAAGCAGATTGCCAATCCGCCCGACGTCTTTCGCGTCAACTGGTTCCGCCGGAATGCGGACGGCAAGTTCCTGTGGCCCGGCTTCGGCGAGAACCTGCGCGTCCTGCGCTGGGTCATTGCGCGCGTGCACGGCGAAGCCGAGGCGCGCGAAACCGAGATCGGTTTCATCCCGCACGCCCAGGACATCGACACCACGGGCATCGACGTCTCGCGGCCGGTCATGGACGAACTCCTCAGCGTGGACGGGCCGGGCTGGTGCAACGCCGCGCAAGGGCAGCGCGAATTCTTCCAGCAGTTCGGCGACCGGCTGCCGCAGGCCCTCTGGCAGGAAAACGCCGCCCTCGAAAAACGGCTCCGCGTCCGGGCATAGACACGCGGCGTTCGCCCACGGACCCGCGGGGCACCCGCCCACGAGCATGGCGATCAGGATCACTAAGGTCTATACGCGGACCGGCGACTCCGGCTCGACCCGGCTGGTGGGCGGCACCCCGGTCGCCAAGGACGCCGCCCGCATCGAAGCCTACGGCACCATAGACGAACTCAACTCGGTGATCGGGCTGGCGCGCGTCTTCAACGCCGACCTCGTCTCCACGTCCTCCGCGGCCAAGCGACTCGACAAGATTTTCCGGCAACTCCAGAACGAACTCTTCGACCTGGGCAGCGAACTCGCCACCCCGCCGGACGTGTCGTACGAGGGGATGTTCCGCGTCGGGCCGCGCGAGGTGAAACGCCTCGAACGGCTGATCGACACCTGCCAAGCCGATCTCGAACCGCTCGACTCGTTCATTCTGCCGGGCGGCGGCAAGGTCGGCGGCTTCCTGCACCAAGCCCGCACGGTCTGCCGGCGCGCCGAACGCGACATCCTGCGCCTGTCGCGCCAAGAGGAGATCGGCACGTGGGCGCTGCGCTACGTCAACCGCCTCAGCGACCTGCTGTTCGTGCTGTCGCGCTGGGTCAGCCGCAAGCTGGGCGAGCCCGAATATCTCTGGGAACGCGGCCTGCGTGCCGGCGAGCGCAAAGCCGCCGCGGCATCGAAACGGTCGCGCGCCAAAAAGACGGCTGCCGAGAAGACCGGCACGCACCGGACCGCGGTACCGCGTTCCCGGAACAATCCAGGGAGATAAGGAGCGACCGATGGCCGACACGGCGCTGTATTTCAAACAGGTGCAAGTCGGCCCGATGCAGAATTTCGCCTATTTGATCGGGGATACGGCCACGCGCGAAACCGCGGTCGTGGATGCCGCCTGGGACATCCCGAACATCGTCGAGACCGCGCAGCGCGACGGCTTCACGATCACGCAGGCACTCGTCACCCATTACCACCAGGACCATCTCGGCGGTGACCTGTTCGGCACCCACATCCCCGGCGTCGTCGAATTGCTGGAGCGGGTGCAGGCCAAGGTCTATATCCACCGCGCCGAGGCGGAGTTCCTCGGCCGCTTGGTAGGCTTGTCCGATTCGGACGTGGTCACGGTCGCCGGCGGCGACACGACCGACGTGGGCAACGTGCGCATCAGATTCATTCATACTCCCGGCCACACGCCGGGCTCGCAGTGCTTTCTGATCGAGAACAAGCTGGTCGCCGGCGATACGCTGTTCATCAACTCGTGCGGCCGCGTCGATCTGCCGGGCAGCAACCCGGAGGACATGTACGCCAGCCTGCGCACCTTGGCTCGCTTGGCGGACGACACCGTGCTGTATCCCGGCCACGACTACGCCGCGCAGTCCAGCGACACGCTCGGTTCGCAGAAACGTCACAACATGTATCTGCACCTCAGCGCGCAAGGCCGACAGGAGTTCCTGGCCGCGCTGCGCTAGGCGGAGCGGAAGAACGAGCAAGACGGATGAGAGGAACCGGGTAGGCAGATCGCCCCGACCCTTCGACAAGCTCAGGGTCCAGCCCGTCGAGCCTGTCGAAACGGACCCCGGTATCGTCTGGTACGTCCTCCATCCTCGAAGGCTCCTTCCCGTCCTATCTCTCTTTCCCGAAAAATTCCGATGACGCCCGGAGGCGTGTCCATGCGTATCCACAAGAAGCGCGGCAATTTTCTCGAAGACTTCCGCGTCGGGCAGGTCTTCCGGCACAAGGTCGGCAAGACCATCACCGAGGGGCTGCTGAACGCGTTCACCGAGTTCGGCATGACGACCAACCCGCTCTCCAAGAATCGGCACTACGCGCGTCGCTACGGCTACCGCGACATGATCGCGCCGCCCGGCTTGGTGATGAACGTCGTCTTCAGCCAGAGCGTAGAGGACGTGTCGGAGAACGCACGGGCGAACCTCGAATACCGCGACATGCGGTTCGGCACGCCGGTGTACGCCGGCGATACCATTCAGGTCGAGACGATGGTTTTGGGAATAAAACCCTCCTCGCGCGACCGGGACCGCGGGGTCGTGCACGTCCAGACCACGGGCCGCAACCAGGACGGCGCGCCCGTCTTGACCCTGCAACGCAAGGTCCAAATCTGGAAGCACGACCCGGACGCATCGGTCGAAGCCGCGGAAACGTCCGACGTTCCGCAGGTCGATTGCGAGTTGTGGCTACCGGAATACCGCGACCGCCCTGCTTACGCAGAGTCCGCCCACTTGACCGACGCCGACACCTATTTCGAGGATTTCCGCGCCGGTGACGTGTTCGAGCACTCGCGGGGCCGCACCGTGACCGACGCGCACATGGAATGGACGGCGATGTTGGACAATACGGCGCAGGTGCACTCCAACCAGCACCGGATCGACTTACGGCCCGAGCGTTACATCGGCGGCCAACTGATCGTGTACGGCGGCATTCCGTTCAACCTGTGTCTGGGCCTGTCGTGCCCGGACGTAGGCGACAACGCGCTCGGCGACGTGCGTTACGCGACCGGACGCCACACCGGGCCGGTCTTCGTCGGCGACACGGTCTTCGCCGAGACCGAGATCAGCGGCACACGCGACTATCCGAACCGCCCCGACCTCGGCGTCGTCGAGACGGTCTTACGCGGCCACAAGTGGAGCCCGGCTTCGGCAGGCGACCCGCAAAAGACGGATGTTTTTTATCTCGAACGCGAGTTGGCCGTGAAGCGGCGCAGCCATTACGCCTGAAGTCTCCCCTGAGAGAACGTCGTAGGAAGTGTGGGTTTGAGGGTTCTCACTCGGCGAACATTAGATGTAGGGGCAACCCCCCGTGGTTGCCCTGGGGTGGGAGGAAGGGCAGGCCACAGGGGCCTGCCCCTACGCAACCTGCGGCGGCATTGAAGCCGCACTGACAGACTATCGGAGCTTGACGCCCATTCGTTTTGAGCGGCGGCTCACGCTCTCCGAAGAAAAATACGGCACTATCTCATAAATCGGCATGGAATCCTCCGATTTTCACGCCAACAGCGTGCGGGCGATGACCTTCAGTTCCAGGACGGGTTTCACGCCCTCGAAGATGGGCAGGACGAGGGCGTCCACCACGTAGCGCGAGATGGGATATTCCTCACCGTAACCCCAGCCGCCGTGGATGAGTTGGCCTTCCTGCGTGACGGACACCGCCACGTCGCAGGCGAGTAGCTTGGCCATCGCCGCGGTCAGCGTGGCTCCTTCGTCCTTGTCCATTGCCGGCGCCGCGACATAGGTGAGTTGGCGAGCCGCGGCGACCTGCGCGGCCATGCGACCGAGCTTGTACTGCGTCAATTGGAACTCGCCGAGCGGGCGCTTGAACTGTTTGCGTTCGTTCGCATACGCGGCGCTCGCCTCCAGCGCGGCTTGCGCCAAGCCGGTTGCGCGTCCGCCCGTTTGAAGCCGGCCCGCGGCGAAGCCGGCCATTTGCAGGTAGAAGCCCCGGTTCAGGCCGGCGTCGCCACCGACGAGGTTGTCCGCGGGCACGAAGTAGTCGTCGAGGGTCAGCACGAAGGAGTGCATGCCGCGATAGCCCAGCGTCGGAATCGCCCCGCCGTGCAACCGGCCGCCGGCGGGCTGTTGCATCTCGAACGTGTGGCCGGGGAAAGTGTCCTTCTCGACGATGAACAGCGATAGGCCGCGTGCCCCGGATTTGGGATCGGGGTCGGTACGCGCCAGCAAGGCGATGATGTCGGCGCGGCCGGCGAAGGTGCACCACGCCTTGGCGCCGTTCAGGACGTAGCCGCCGCGGCCGTCCATCTCGGACGCTTCCGCGCGGCACTGAACCGAGGCCACGTCGGAGCCGGTGTCCGGCTCGGTCACCGAAATGGCGACCATGAGTTGGCCCGCGGCAATACGCGGCAGCCACGTCCGTTTCTGCTCCGTGGTCCCGCCGGACAGCAACGCCTTGGTCAGAATCTCGGGGCGTGTAATCAGGCTGCCGGCCACGCCGAGCGAGGCCGCGGACAGTTCTTCGGTGGTGACGATCATGGCGAGGTTGCCCATCCCGCCGCCGCCGTATTCTTCCGGGACGGACATGCCGAAGTAGCCCAACTCGGCCATGTGCGAGATGATCGGTTCCGGGATCAGTTCGTCGTTGCGGTGGACGCGCTCGGCAATCGGGGCGACTTCACTCTGCGCGAACTGGCGAACCGAGTCGCGCGTCATCATCGCGATCTCGCTCTCCAGCCACGCATTGTTCACGCCGCCCGCGGCCAGGACGGAGCGACCGAGATCGCGGAAGCGGCGCTCGTGCGCACCGTCCCGGACCGCAGCCTTGACCTCGGGTCGGCCGAGCGTGTCGTCGAGTACGGATTCGGCGAATCCGAAATCTTCGAGGTGCGTATCGACTTGAGCCGCGGCGCGCTGGCTAACCTCCGCGGCGAAGCTCAATGCCAGCCCGGCGTGGTGGCCGGTATCGTCGCCCCCGTTTGCGCCCGCGGTCCGCGCATATTCCAGCGAAGCGCGCGCCGCCTCCACCTCGGTCGCCAAGTATGCCAGTCGCTCGGCGTGGACTTGATGCCCGTCGATGCCTTTCCCGTTGCCGGTCAACGTGCGCCCATGATCCAGCGCGGCGTCACGCACTTGTTGGAGCGCATCAACGATAAGGACGGTTTGTTCGAGTACGTCGGACATGAAGGGCTCCTTATCATGGGAAGGGGGAAGGATACCATTCCGTCGGGACCCCGCCTAGGCCGAGCAGCGGACGCGGTGTGCCGGTTCGTACCGTGGTGTTCCATCCCCTAGCCTGCCTTCCTATCCCCGAGTTCGTTGAGCCTGCGATGTGTCGAGCTTGTCGAAACATCGAAACGAACCCCAAGGTCGCCTCTACCTTCGTACCCCACCCCCGGCCCTTCGACAGGCTCACCGGGCCGATCCATGAGATTGTCGGAGGAGTAACGCGAGGGTGTCCGATCCACTGCATTGTGTCAGCCCGAGGATGTTCGACCCGAGAGACTTCCGGGACGGCGGGCGCTTGGGCGGGCTGGGGGAATCTGATAGAGAGAGGCGTCCCGGCGGCCCCTGACCGTCGCGGAAAGGAGTTCGGGAAGGGCTTTCCCGTCCCGGAACGCCGACTGCTACAGGAGGAGCGCATGTTCGTACTCGACGAGGGGAACCGCTTCGTGATCCCCCGCACCGAAATGACCTACCCTGGCCACAGCATGAAGCTGCACAAGAACGCGGCCGACCCCGTCAAGGCGCCGGTCGATCACGTGATGATGGATTTCGAGGACGCCTGCCCGTACGAGTTCAAGGGGCCGCAGAGCCGTGCGTGTGTCGTCGAGGCGCTCAATACGTTGGACTTCGGCAAGAAGGTCGTCACCGTGCGGCCCAACAACATCCGTTCCGAGTTCTTCCTGGGCGACCTGGAAGCGATCGTGAAGGGCGCGCCCGACAAGTTTCACGGCATCGTCCTGCCCAAGACGCACGACGCGGACGACGTCAAATACGTCGCCAACCTGCTCGACGGGCTGGAACATGCCGCGGGCTGGAAGTCCCGCGTTCAGATAGAATCCCTGATCGAAATCCCCCAAGCCATCGTCAACGCGTACGCAATCGCCACGGCCTCGGACCGTATGGCCGGGCTGATCTTCGGCATTGCCGACTTCGCCGCCACGCTCGGCATCCGCGAAGTCGTGCAGAACCAGAACCTGAATTTCCTGTATGCCAAGCAGGCCGTGGTGGTCGCGGCCAAGGCGGCCGGCCTGCACGCCGTGGACAACGTGTATCTGCCGCTGTGGAGGCGCAACGACCCGGAGGAGAAGGTGCAGGAGATCGAAGCCGGGCTGCGCGACAAGAACGTCGGTGCCGCCAACCTCGGCATGGACGGTACGTGGGTGATCCATCCGCAACAAGCCGCCATCGCCAACGCCTGCTACACGCCCAACGACGACCAGGTGAAATACGCGATGCGCGTGCTCGACCTCTACCATGAGCAGGGCGGCGGCTCGATGCCCGACCCGGAGACCGGCGAGATGATCGACGAGGCGACGATCAAGATCGCGCTCATGGATTTGGCCAAGGCCGTGCAGGCCGAGACCGTCACGCCGGCGTATCTGGCCGAGCAGGCCGCCAAGAGCAAGGCCATCACCGGCTACGACATTCTGGAACAGATGCGGCGCGTCGGCTGACGGATGAATGGAGCCCCTGCCGGTTGAATCCCGCCACGACACCGAGACCGGATGAACTTCCTTCCTCGCGGACGGATGGAATGACGAACGAGGACGCCAGATGACGCAAGCACGCCCGTGG
This sequence comes from uncultured Binatia bacterium (SeqCode), assembly GCA_965242795.1. GTDB lineage: Bacteria > Desulfobacterota > Binatia > Bin18 > Bin18 > Bin18. The sequence continues at coordinate 3,175,795 of OZ251505.1, read as the reverse complement.
GTCATGCGCACCTACTCCGGGCATTCGACCGCCCGGGAGAGTAACGAACTGTACCGACTCAATCTGAGCAAGGGCCAGACCGGCCTGTCGGTCGCCTTCGATCTGCCGACGCAGACCGGCTACGACAGCGACCATCCCCAGGCCGCGGGCGAGGTCGGCAAGGTCGGCGTGCCGGTCTGCCACGTCGGCGATATGGAGACGCTGTTCGCCGACATTCCGCTCGACCGCATGAACACGTCCATGACGATCAACGCCACCGCGGCGTGGCTGCTGGCGTTGTACGTCGCCGTGGCCGAGCGTCGCGGGGTACCGCCCTCGGCCTTGCAGGGCACGACGCAGAACGACGTCGTCAAGGAATACCTGTCGCGCGGGACGTACATCTTCCCGCCCGAACCGAGCCTGCGGCTGACGGCCGACGTCATCACTTACACCGTCGCCCACGTCCCGAAGTGGAACCCGATCAACGTCTGCTCCTACCACCTGCAGGAAGCGGGAGCCACGCCCGTGCAGGAAGTCGCGTACGCGCTGTGCACGGCGCTCACCGTGCTCGACACGGTACGCGACTCCGGCCGGCTCGACGACGAGGCGTTCCGCGCAGCGGTCGGCCGGGTCAGCTTCTTCGTCAACGCCGGGCTGCGGTTCGTCGAAGAGACGTGCAAGCTGCGCGCCTTCGGCCGGCTGTGGGGCACGGTCACGCGCGACCGATACGGCGTCACCGACGCGCGGCAGCGCCGCTTCCGCTACGGCGTGCAGGTCAACTCGCTCGGCCTGACCGAGGCCCAGCCGGAGAACAACATTCCCCGCATCGTGTTGGAGGCGCTGGGCGTGACGCTCGGCAAGGACGCCCGGTGCCGGGCCATGCAGCTGCCGGCCTGGAACGAAGCCCTGGGCCTGCCGCGGCCGTGGGATCAGCAGTGGAGTCTGCGCATCCAACAGATCCTCGCCTACGAGACCGACCTGTTGGAATACGGCGACATCTTCGAGGGCAGTACGGTCATCGAAGCGAAGACCCGGGAGATTCAGGACGCGGCCTGGGCCGAGGTCGAGCGCGTGCTGGACCTCGGCGGGGTGATCGCCGCGCTCGACCTCATCAAGGAACGGCTCGTCGCCAGCCAGAGCGCGCGCGTGCGCGACATCGCGGCCGGCGAGCGCGTCGTGGTCGGCGTGAATCGCTACACCGAAACCGCGGAGTCCCCGCTGACCCGCGACACCGCGACGGCAATCCTGACCGTGGACGAGGACGCCGAACGCGACCAGCGCGACCGGCTGGCCGCGTTTCGTGCCGCGCGCAACCCCGCGGACGTCGAGACCGCGTTACGCGGCTTGCGCGACGTCGCGCAGACCGACCGGAACCTCATGCCCGCTTCCATCGCCTGTGCCCGAGCCGGGGCGACCACCGGCGAGTGGGCGCAGACCTTGCGCGACGTCTTCGGCGAATACCGCGCGCCGACCGGCGTGCGCGCCGGGCTCGTCCTCCGCGAAACCGCGGCGGGCGACTCCGCTTCCCCCTCGGAGGCGGAGGAAAACGGGGCACGGAACGGGCACGGCGACGTCGCGGCACTGGAGGCCGTCCGTACCCGCGTCCGCCGCACCGGCGACGCGCTGGGCCGGCCGCTCAAGATTCTGATCGGCAAGCCCGGCCTGGACGGCCACTCCAACGGCGCCGAGCAACTCGCCGTCTGGTGTCGCGACGCCGGCATGGAAGTCATCTACGACGGCATCCGCCTGTCGCCGGCCCAGATCGTCGCCAGCGCGCGCGACGAAGACGTCCACGTCGTGGGGCTCAGCATCCTGTCCGGTTCCCATCTGCGCCTCGTGCCCGAGGTGCTGGACGGCCTGCGCGACGCCAGTCTCGACGACGTGCCGGTCGTCGTCGGCGGCATCATCCCCGAGCCCGACGCCGAACGGTTGCGCGCCGCAGGCGCGGCGCGCGTCTATACGCCCAAGGACTTCGATCTGCCGCGCATCCTGTCCGACATCGTCGACGTGGCGGCCGGCGCCACCGCTTCTCTCGTGAATGAATAGGTCCGAAGGAGGATTCCCATGCTCAAGATCATGCTGTTCATCGACGGCACCTGGCTCTACTCGAACCGGGCCCGGCTGGCGATTTCGTACGACAAGGACGACTTTCGCCTCGACTACGGACGCCTGCCCAAAGTCCTGGCCGAAGAGGTCCAGAACCAACTCAACACTCCCGAATACCACGTCGTGCGGACGCACCTGTTCGGCAGTTACGCCCAGAACTGCCACGAGGACGACACCGACATCGTCAACAAGCGGCGCGGGTTCTTCGACATGCTCAAGGAAGAGTACCACTACGAGGTGGTCACTTTTCCCATCGAGTTCCAGGGGCGGCGCCTGCGCAAGGTGGACCGCGGCCCGGACGACGAATTCGAGCCCAAGGAAAAATGCGTGGACATCGCGCTGGCCACGGAGATGCTGTACTACGCCGCGGTCCCCGGCGCGTACGACGTAGCCGTGGCGGTCATCGGCGACCGTGACTTCAAGCCGGTCCTGCAACACGTCCGGCGCTTGGGCAAGCAGGTCGCCATCGCCAGCATCAAGGGGAGCTGCGCGCGCGAGTTCGCCGACCCGCGCGACGAAGCCGGCGTCAAGGATTTCGACATCGTGTGGCTGGACGACCTGCTGCACCTCGTCGAACTCAAATACGAACGCCACCAGCTCGAATGCCAGTCGCCCGACCACGTCGGTGACCGCCGCGTATGGACGACCTACCATCCCCGCAAACACCAGAAGTTCTATTGCGAGGACTGCCAGTCGCAGCACAAGGAAGAGACCCAGCAGCAGTACGCCGCCGGAGACGGTGGCGATTTCGAGCCGGGCCGCCGCGGCCCACATGCCGCCCCCGGCACCGAGCTGCACGGCATCGTGACCAAGAAGGTCGCCGACCGGGGCTTCGGCTTCATCCAGGGGAACGACGGGCAGGACTATTTCTTCCATCTCAGTGCCTTGGACCATTCGATCATCTTCGAGACGCTGATCGAGGGGACGTCGGTCGATTTCATGGTGAAAGGGGTCTCGGAGTCGGGCCAAGCGCCCCAGGCGGGGAACGTGCGGCTGCGGGCCGTGCCCTCGATGGAGGACGTCACCGACCTGGACGAGATGGAAGACGTGGAATAGGGGCCGCGGCATGTCGCCCCGGAGGCTGACGCGCCGCGCGTTCGTGGCGGCCGGCGGGGCGACCGCGCTGCTGCTCATGTCCAGGTCACGGCTTCCGGCGCGCGGCTCCGCAGACGACCGGGGCCCGCGGGCCGATGGCAGCACGATGCAGACTATGGACGCGCGCCTGTTTCCGGGCGCCTTGGCCGCGTTGATCGACGGCGCGCGCACCTTCCGCCGGCGCGAATATCTCGGAAACCGCGACCTCATGCCCCGGCTGGCCGCGGGGCAGCAGCCGGCCGTCCTGCTGATCGGGTGCAGCGACTCGCGGGTCGATCCGGCCTTGATCTGCGGCGCCCACCCAGGCGACGTCTTCACTATCCGCAACGTCGCCAACCTCGTGCCGGCCTACGTGTCGGGGGAGGCCGCGGCGAACGACGGGCTGGGCCACGGCGTGCGTGCGGCGCTCGAATACGGCGTCAAGGCACTCGGGGTGTCGCACGTCGTGGTGTTCGGACACGCCCACTGCGGCGGCGTCAAGGCGATGATCGACACCGCCCGCGGGAAGCCACCGGCGTTCGAGTTCATCGGCCCCTGGCTGAACATGGCGGCCGGCGTCTGCGACCAGGTACTGGCAGAATTAGCCGTGGAGCATGGGCGGGACGTGGCTGCGGACGATCTGGCCGCCCATACCGCACTCGTGGAGCGCCGCTCGGTTCTGCACTCGCTGGACAATCTGCGCACCTACCCTTGGATCCAAGAACGGATCGAGGCGGGCACCCTGGCCGTGCACGGCTGGTGGTTCGACCTCGACGACGGGCGATTGTGGGCGACTCATCCTCGGACGGGCACTTTTCTCCCGTTCGACACCGATTCCTGACCTCATCGCAAGCGCGTCGTTGCTTTCGACCCCCGGCGTAGGGGCGACGCATGCGTCGCCCTGTCCTCCGAGCAACGGGCGGACTGAGGCGCATGTCGTAAGACCCTCTCCCCCAGGAAATCCAACCCCAGACTCTCCCGAACAGAGTCCCTTCCGCCGTGCGTCAAGCCGTCCGATAGTCGTAGAACCCCTTATCGGTCTTGCGGCCCAGCCAGCCCGCGGCGACGTAGTTCCGCAGCAGCGGACAGGGGCGGTACTTGTCGTCGCCCAGCCCGTGATGCAGCCGCTCCAGCACGGCGAGGCAGGTATCCAGCCCGATCAGATCCGCCAACGCCAGCGGCCCCATCGGCTGGTTGGTGCCCAGCTTCATCCCCTGGTCGATGTCTTCCACCCCGCCCACGCCTTCGTACAGGGCGTAGATCGCCTCGTTGATCATCGGCAGCAGGATGCGGTTCACGACGAAACCGGCATAGTCCTTGGCCTGAATCGTGGTCTTGCCCATCTGCTTGGCCAGCGCGTCGATGACGGCGTAGGTATCGTCCGACGTGGCCAGCCCGCGCACGATCTCGACCAGTTGCATCACCACCGGCGGGTTCATGAAGTGCATCCCGATGACCCTGTCCGGCCGGGCCGTGACCGCCCCGAGCCGGGTGAGCGAAATCGACGAGGTATTGCTGGCCAGGATCACCTCGGGCCGCGCGAGTTCGTCGAGCCGGCGGAAGATCGTCTCCTTGATCGCCGCGTCTTCCGGGGCCGCTTCGATGACGACGTCCGCGGCGGCCAACTCGGCCAGTTCGCTCGTGCCGCGCAGCCGCTCCAGAACGGCGCGTTGCTCCTCCGCCGGCAGTTTGCCGCGGTCGGTCAGGCGAATCAGATTCTTCTGGATGACGGCCAGCGCCCGGTCGACGATGTCCGCGCCCACGTCGTACAGCACGACCGATAGGCCCGCCTGCGCCGCGACCTGGGCGATGCCGCCGCCCATCTGTCCCGACCCCACGATGCCGACCGTCCGAATGTCTCCGCCCATGAGTTTTCTTCCCGTCTCTCTACCGGCTCGTTTCCCGAGTAGACGAAGAAGACGTTTCGACAAGCTCAACGTCCTCCGGCCTCGGGGACTGCTCAGCCTCCGTGCCGTTGGACGCGGGATGCAGGCGGCCGCTGTCGCCGGTCTGCGAACCGATCCAGACCGCGCCGCCCTCGTAGCGTTCCTTCTTCCAGATCGGCACCGTGGTCTTGAGTTGGTCGATGGCGTATCGGCACGCCTCGAACGCCGCGCGCCGGTGCCCGGCCGATACGGCGACCGCCACGCTGGCCTGCCCGACATCCACGCGCCCGAGCCGGTGCGTCACGGCGACCTTCTCGACCGGCCAACGCGCCAGCAGCGTTCGGCAGATCTTCGCCAGCTCCTTTTCCGCCATGCCCGGATAGCATTCGTATTCCAGGCGGATGACGCGCCGCCCGTCGTTGGTGTCGCGCGTGGTCCCGACGAACGTCGTGAGCGCCCCCGCACGCGGGTCGGCCACGAACGCGGCCAGTTCGTCCACGCGGATCGGCTCGTGCGTGAGCGTACACACGAACCGGTCCTCCGCACCGGCAGCCTCTCGTCTCCCGGCGCCGCCGCTGACGGGCGGAATCAGGGCGAGTTCGTCGTTCTCCCGCAGCGGGTGCTGCCGGTCCACGTATTCCCGAGCCACGGCGAACGCGAGGACGCCGTCGACGTCGGCCAAGTCGGGGTGTCGGCGCTTGAGCTCCGCCCAGACCGTTTCGACGGTCGCGCCGTCGGGCGCGTCGTAGTCTTCCTCGCCGCGGCCCAACCGCTCGCGCAGCGACGCGAAGAAGCGCAGCCTAATGCGCATGGCGTTCGCCCCGCAGCAGGAACAGCATGTGGCCGAGTTCCGGCAGCACGAGTTCGGTCATGCCCAGTTCGACCGCGCCCGTGGAGCCGGGCAAGCTGACGATGACGGTGTCGCCGGCCACGCCGGCGGTGGCGCGCGTCAGCATCGCGGCCGAGCCGATGTCGGCGTAGCTCAACGTGCGGAACATCTCGCCGAACCCCGGAATCTCCTTGTCGAGCACGGCCTGAATGGCCTCGAAGGTCGTGTCGCGCGGGGCGATGCCGGTCCCGCCGTTGGTAATGACCGCGTCCACGTCGGGCCGGGCGATCAGATCGCGCAACGCTGCGACGAGTTCGTCCGGCTCGTCTTTCAGAATCCGGTAGGCGACCACCTCGTGGGTCTGCTCGGCCAGCAATGCGCGGATGCGCGCGCCGCTGGTGTCCGTGTCTTCGGTCCGGGTGTCGCTCAGGGTGAGAACCGCGCAGCGGACGCTGCGCGGCGCCTTGCTTTTGTGGTGGGTGACGGCCATAGTCGTCTTGTATAGCCTGTTCGGCCCGCAGAGTGAACGAGGGACGGCAACGTCATGCCCGAACGGATCAAGCGACTCGACCAGCAGCGTCACGAACTCAAGGCGTTGCGCTATCTGCTGGACCGCCATCCGGCCGGCCTGCAAGAAAACGCGGCGCTACCGGGCCGTGCGGACTTCCAGCTCGAAGACAGCCGGCTGATGTTCGACGCGCTCCTCGGCACGACGACGCAGGCCGAGGCGGCCCGTGCCATCGAAGCGCTCCCCCTGGAAGAGACCGACGTGGACTCGTTCCTGCGCCTCGGCGGGCAGTTCTACCACGACTACCCGCGTCTCGTGAAAGAACGCGGCCAAGCGTTCCGGGACGGGACCGTCGAGTTGGCCGATCCGGCCGGCGACTAGCCGGGCGTCGGCTCGAACGTTCCCGCCATGCCCGCCCGCAAGCTGTACGTCGAAACCTACGGCTGCCAGATGAATCTGGCGGACAGCGAGTTGATGCTCGGGCTGCTGCAGCCGCACGGCTTCGAGCCGACCCGGCAGCCGGACGCCGCGGACGTGATCCTGGTCAATACCTGTGCGGTCCGCGAGCGCGCCGAGGAACGCATCGTCGGGCGGTTGGGCGACCTGCGCAAATACAAGGCGCGCAGGCCGGGCGTCGTGCTCGGGCTGACGGGCTGCATGGCGCAGCACCACCGCGACCGCTTGCTCGCCAAGGCGCCGTTCCTCGACCTCGTGCTGGGACCCGACGCCTACCGCAGCCTGCCCGACCTGTTGGCACAGGCCGAGACCGACGAACCGCTAGTGTCGGTCCGGCTGGACCGTCACGAGACGTACGCCGACGTGCGCCCCGCTCGCGAGACGGGCGTCCGCGCCTGGGTGACCGTCATGCGCGGTTGCGACAAATTCTGCACCTTCTGCATCGTGCCGTTCGTGCGCGGTCGGGAGCGCAGCCTGCCCGCGGCCGCGCTGCTGGACCAGGTCCGCGCCCTTGCCGAACAGGGCTACAAGGAAGTCGTCTATCTGGGACAGACCGTGAACGCCTACCGCGATGGCGACGTCGATTTCGGCCGCCTGTTGCGCGACACCGCGAGCATCGGCGGCATCGAACGCATCCGGTTCACCTCGCCGCATCCGTCCGACATGGACGACGGGGTGATCGACGCCTTGGCCGAGTGCGACAAAGTCGCTCCCTACGTTCATCTGCCGCTGCAAGCCGCTTCCAACCGTGTGCTGGAACGCATGGCACGCGGTTACACGGTCGAAGCCTACGCCGCGCTGGTGGACCGGTTGCGCGCCGCGGTACCCGGGCTGGCGCTGTCCACCGACGTCATCGTCGGCTTTCCGGGTGAGGACGACGCCGATTTCCGGGCGACCCGCGACTTCATGGCCGAGACGCGCTACGACTTCGCCTATATGTTCAAGTATTCGGCGCGCGAGGGCACCAAGGCGTATCAGTGGGACGAGACGGTGTCCGAAGCCGAAAAAGGCCGCCGCTTGCAGGAGATCATCCGGCTCCAGGAAGCCATCGGCGCCCGACGCAACCGCGCATTGGTCGGCGACCGCGTCGACGTGTTGGTCGAGGGGTCGGCCAAGAAGCCGGCCGGCTGGCTCGCGGGAAAAGACCCGCGCTTCAAGACCGTCGTCTTCCCGGACAACGGGGCGCAGCCGGGCGACCTCGTCCCGGTCCACGTGACCTCGGCCACCGCCCACACGTTGCGGGGAACGGCGCGCACGTAGGGACGTGTTCCCCCTGGAAACGCGGGTCTCTGGCCCGCAAGCGGAGCGGTCACACGTAAGGAGGCGCTGTTCGTCCGATGTCGCCGTTCCGGATCAAGGAGGGAACGGCAAATATGTAGGGACGTCCGATGCCGTTGCGGAAAGACTCAGGCATGGCGCACGTTGTAGGGGCGACGCATGCGTCGCCCCTACGGGGGCAAGAAACCTCTCCTGGGCCGGTCAGTCCAACAATTCCAGCACTTTTTCCGACGGTCGGGCGATCACCGCGCGCCGGTTTCTGACGATCACGGGCCGTTGCATCAGCGCCGGGTGCTCCAGCAACAGGTCCACCACCGCGGCGCGCGTCACGTAGTCGTCGGCGTTCAAGCCGAGTTCCTTGAACTTCCTGTCCTTGCGCACCAGTTCCGCGGGTTCGTCGGGCAACCGATCGAGGAACCCTTCCAGGTCCGCCCGGCTCAGGGGACTTTTGAGATATTCGATGACGTCGAACTCGACGCCGCGCTCGCGCAGAATGTCGAGCGCCCCACGCGACTTGCCTCAACCGGGGTTGTGATAGACGGTCAGCTTGGTCATGGCCTGCGCCTCCTTCGTTCGATTGGATGCAGAATTTTAGCCGCTCGGCCGCGGAGCGGCTAGGCCGACGGCAAGGTTCTCTCGATGTGAATTGTCCCCTTTCGCTCCTTACGGAGGGGCGACCGGCCGGTCGCCCCTACTCCCTTCAAGACCCTCCACTCTTCAAGCCTCCGACGTGACCGCCCCTGCCCCCGGCGTGGCAAACCTCTCGCCGCTGGGCTAGGATCGTCCGCCGAAGCCGACCCGCACCATGGACGCCCATCTGACCCGGCAATTCGTCGACGACACCTGGGAGGCGAGCATCATCCCGGCGCTGTCCCACTACCTGACCATTCCGAACCAGTCGCCGGCCTTCGACCCGGAGTGGCAGGCGAGCGGCTACATGGATCAGGCCGTGACGCACGTCGCCGACTGGATCCGCCGCCAAGCCGTCCCCGGCCTGCAACTCGACGTGGTCCGTCTCGAAGGTCGCACGCCGCTGCTGTTCGTCGAGATTCCGGGCGACTCGTCCGAGACCGTGCTGTTGTACGGCCATCTGGACAAGCAGCCGCCCATGCACGGCTGGCGCGACGGGCTCGACCCGTGGCGGCCCGTCATCGAAGACGGCCGGCTGTACGGCCGCGGGGGCGCCGACGACGGGTATGCCGCGTTCGCGTCGCTCACCGCTATCCGCGCGCTCAAGCTCCAGGGCGTCCCGCTGGCGCGCTGCGTCATCGTCATCGAAGCCTGCGAGGAGAGCGGCAGCGGCGACTTGCCGTATTACATCGACGCGCTGGCGGCGCGCATCGGCACGCCCAGCCTGGTCGTGTGCCTCGATTCGGGCTGCGGCAACTACGAACAACTCTGGATCACGACCTCGCTGCGCGGACTGGTGTCGGGCACGCTGTCGGTCTCGACGCTGACCGAGGGCGTCCACTCCGGCGCGGCCAGCGGCATCGTGCCGTCCAGCTTCCGTATCGTGCGCCGACTCCTGAGCCGGCTCGAAGACGAGCGCACCGGGTGCGTACTGCCTGCCGCGTTTCAGGTCGCCATTCCCGACGAGCGGCAGCAACAGGCGCGGGCGACCGCGGCGATATTGGGATCGAGTCTCATCGGCGAGGTCCCCTTCCAGCCGGGGGCGACGGCGGTCGGCGACGACGTGGAGCAACTGCTGCTCAACCGCACGTGGCGCCCGCAACTCGAAGTCATCGGCGCCGCGGGGCTGCCCGCGCTCGAGCAGGCCGGCAACGTGCTGCGCCCGCGCACTGCGGTCAAGCTGTCGCTGCGCATTCCGCCCATGCTCGACCCGGCCACGGCCACGGTCGCGCTCAAAAATCTGCTGGAAGCCGACCCGCCGTACGGGGCGCAGGTGACGTTCGAGCCGGAATGGGAGGCCGCGGGCTGGAACGCGCCGCCCCTCGACGCTTGGCTGGAAGAGGCGCTGCACACCGCCTCGCGCACCTTCTTCGGCCATGAGGCGGGTGCCATCGGCGAGGGCGGCACGATTCCGTTCATGGGGATGCTGGGCGAGAAATTCCCCTCTGCGCAATTCCTGATTACCGGCGTGCTCGGGCCGCGCTCGAACGCGCACGGCCCCAACGAGTTCCTGGATGTGGCGACCGGCAAGCGACTCACCGCGTGCGTGGCGTGGGTACTCGCGGCGCATTGCCGGGCCATGACGGGCCGCGCCGCGACCGATCGGGCCGCGGGCGGCTGACGGAACGACGGAGGTCGGGGACGCGCCTCCCGAAAGTACGACCGTGGCCTTCTACGCCGACCTGCACGTCCACTCCCGATATTCGCGCGCTACCAGCAAGCACTGCGACCTGAAACACCTCGCCTATTGGGCGCGGAAGAAAGGCATCGCCATCGTCGGGACGGGCGACTTCACGCATCCCGCGTGGGCCGTCGAACTGCGCGAGCAACTGGTCCCCGCGGAGCCGGGCCTCTTCCGCCTGCGCCCCGACTTGGAAAAGGAAGTCGCGGCCATGCTGCCGGCCGCGTGTCAGGGGCCGACGCGCTTCCTGTTGTCGGTCGAAATCTCGACCATCTACAAGAAGGGCGACAAGACCCGCAAGATTCATCACCTGCTCTACGCGCCGCACTTCGACGCGGCCGGCCGCATCACCGACAAGCTGGCGACCATCGGCAACATCCGGTCCGACGGCCGGCCCATCCTCGGCCTGGACTCCCGGCATTTGTTGGAGATCACGCTGGAGTCGGACCCCGGTTCGTATCTCGTGCCGGCCCACATCTGGACGCCGTGGTTCGCCGCGCTCGGCTCGAAGTCCGGGTTCGACGCCATCGACGAGTGCTACGCCGACCTCGCCCCGCACATCTTCGCGGTCGAGACCGGCCTGTCGTCCGACCCGGAGATGAACTGGCGCGTCTCGTCGCTGGACCGCTTCCGGCTGGTGTCCAACTCCGACGCGCACTCGCCCGAAAAGCTGGGGCGCGAAGCCTGCGTGTTCGACACCGACTTCGATTACTTCGCCATCCGCGTGGCGCTGGAGACCGGGCGGGGCTATCTGGGCACGGTCGAATTCTTCCCCGAAGAGGGCAAATACCATCTCGACGGCCACCGGAGTTGCAACCTGCGCCTGCTGCCGCACGAGACCAAACGCCTGGGCGGACGCTGCCCGACCTGCGGCAAACCGCTGACGGTCGGCGTCATGCACCGCGTGGACGACTTGGCCGACCGGGACGATGACGCGCCGCCGGCCACCGCGGGCGCGGTCCGCAGCCTCGTGCCGCTGCCGGAGATGCTGTCCGAGATTCTGCACGTCGGCCCCAAGAGCAAGCGGGTCGCCGCGCACTACGAACGCCTGCTCGACCGGCTCGGACCCGAACTGCCGCTCATCAACGACGTGCCGTTGGAGGACGTGCAGCACGGCGCGGACGAATTGGTGGCCGAGGCGGTCGGCCGCCTGCGCCGGCAAGAGGTGATCCGCGAGGCCGGCTACGACGGCGTGTACGGTACGATCCGATTGTTCCGCGCCGGCGAGTTGCGCCGCAAGACGAGCGGCGCCGCCCTGTTCCAGGAAGAGAACCGTCAGGAGGAGACCCCCACCGTAGGGGCGACGCATGCGTCGCCCCTACAACGGAAAGCGCACCGCCAGAGTCGGAACACCCCGGAACGGAAGGCGGACCGTCAGAGGCAGGACGCCCCGGAACAGAAGGCGAGCCGCCAGAGGCCGGACACCGCGGAACAGAAAGCGGACAGACGGAGGCAGGACGCCGCGGAGCAGAAAGCGGACCGACGCAGCCAGAACGTAGCAGAGCAGCGAAGCGAATCGTCTTCCGCTTCCGCACCGCCGCAGACGACGTCCGACCATCCCGCCCTACCGGCTTTCGAGGCCGATCCGCTGGCCGGACTCGACCCCGATCAGCGCCGGGCAGCGGAGACCCTCGACGGCCCGCTGTTGATCGTAGCCGGCCCGGGCTCCGGCAAGACGCGCACGCTGACGCACCGCCTCGCCCACCTCATCCGCGCCCGCGGCGTCGCGCCCGAACGCTGCCTCGCCCTGACGTTCACCCGCCGCGCCGCGGACGAGATGCGGGAGCGATTGCAGGCGTTGCTGCCGCCCGCGGCCGGAACGGTCCCGCTGTTCACGTTTCACGCGTTCGGCATGACCGTCCTGCAGGCGCACTGGAACGCCGCGGGGTTGCAGCGTGGCTTTCGCGTCGCGTCGGATGCCGAGCGCCAGGACTTGCTCCGTGACCGGCTCGGCGTCTCTACCAGCGGCGCGCGCCGCCTGCTGTCCGCGGTATCCGTCGCCAAACGAACCGGCCAGCCGCCGCCCGACGGCAAACAGGCCGCGGCCTGCGACACCTACGCGCACGCGATGGAGGCGCGGAACCTGGTCGATTTCGACGACTTGATTCTCCGCACGGTCCAGGTTCTCGAATCCGACGCGGGTATCCGCGAGGCGTACCGCGCGCGGTACCCGTGGGTGAGCATCGACGAATACCAGGACGTGGACGAACAGCAGGTCCGCCTCGTCAAGCTGCTCGCCGCGCGGGACGGCAACGTGTGTGCGATCGGCGACCCGGACCAAGCCATCTATCGGTTCCGCGGTGCGGATGTGCGCCTGTTCCACCGCTTCGCCGAAGATTTTCCCGGTGCCCGCGTGACCCGGTTGACGCGCAACTACCGGTCCGACCGCAACCTCGTCAGCTTGGCGTCCCAGGTGATTGCGCCGGCCGGTCCCGTACACCCGACCACGTCGATGCTCGACGCCGCGCCGCACCTCGTCACGCTGCACGAGGCGCGCACCGACAAGGCCGAGGCCGAATTCGTGGTGCAGTCGCTCGAACGCTTGTTCGGCGGGCACAGCTTCTTTTCGATCGACAGCGGCCGGTCGCGCGACGCCGAAGCCGCGGACGTGTCCTTCGCCGACGTGGCCGTACTGTACCGGACCGAGGCCCAGTCGGGCGCCGTGGCCGAAGCCCTGCACCGCTCCGGCATGCCGTTCCAGCAACGCGCCCACACCCGCCTGCTCGACCACCCCGGCGCCGCGGCGCTGATGGACGCCGTGCGGGCGCACCGGACGAACGCTCCCGTCGCCGTCCGCCTCGCCGCGGCCCGCGACGGCGCGTCGGCCACGCCGGAGGCCGCGGCCGACGCGAACGCCGCCTTCCATCTGCTGCATCCGCTCGCCCTGGCGTGCGGAGACGACCTGGACCGTTTCCTGTCCGAGGCGGCGTTGGCGACGCAGGTGGATACCTGGGATCCGCGCGCGGACCGCATCTCGTTGCTGACGCTGCATGCCGCCAAGGGGCTGGAGTTTCCGGTCGTGTTCATCGTCGGCTGCGAAGACGGCATCCTGCCGCTCACCTTCGGCGCCGCGGAGCCGGCGGCCCTCGAAGAAGAGCGCGGCCTGTTCTACGTCGGCGTGACGCGCGCCAAGACCAGACTCTTCCTGTGTCGGGCCACGCAACGCCTCTGGCGCGGCCGCCTCCAATCCCTGCCCCCGTCCCCGTACTTGACGGACATCGAAGAACGCCTGCTCGAACGCCACCGCGCCCACCCATCCGGCCGCCGGCAGAAGCCCGCGGATCAGATGCCGTTGTTCTGACCCGCCACCGGAACGGGGCCATGTCGGACGGCCGGCTCGACTGGATCGCGAACTACATCTGGGGCATCGCGGACGACGTGCTGCGCGACCTGTACGTGCGCGGCAAATACCGCGACGTCATCCTGCCGATGACCGTGTTGCGCCGCCTGGACGCGGTGCTGGAGGACACCAAGCCCGCGGTCCTCACCATGCGCGCGCGGCTCGACGCCGCGGGCGTGGTGGAGCAGGACGCACCGCTGCGCGCCGCGGCCCGGCACGACTTCTACAACACCTCGCCGTTCACCATGCGCGACCTCATGGCCCGCGCCAGCCAGCAACGCTTGCGCGCCGACTTCGAGGCGTATCTGGACGGCTTCTCGCCCAACGTGCAGGACGTTCTCGATCACTTCGAGTTCCGCCACCAGATCCCGCGCCTGTCCAAGGCCGACGCGCTCGGCACGCTGATCGAGAAGTTGACCGCGCCCGACGTCAACCTGAGCCCCGAGCCGGTGCGGAACGCCGACGGCTCGGTCCGCCTGCCCGGCCTCGACAACCACGGCATGGGCACCATCTTCGAAGAACTGGTGCGCCGTTTCAACGAGGAGAACAACGAGGAGGCGGGCGAACACTGGACGCCGCGCGACGCCGTCAAGCTGATGGCCCAGCTCGTCTTCCTGCCGGCCGCCGACGCGATCGAGTCGGGCACCTATCTGCTCTACGACGGCGCGTTGGGGACCGGCGGCATGTTGACCGTCGCCGAGGAGACCCTGCACGCCTTGGCCCGCGCACGCGGCAAGGACGTCGCCACGCACCTGTACGGCCAGGAGATCAACGCCGAGACCTACGCCATCTGCAAGGCCGACCTGCTGCTCAAGGGCGAGGGCGCCGCCGCGGACAACGTCGTCGGCGGACCGGAACACTCGACGCTGGCCAACGACGCGTTCGCGGCCCGCGAGTTCGACTTCATGCTGTCCAACCCGCCCTACGGCAAAAGCTGGAAGGGCGACCTCGACCGGCTCGGTGGCAAGCGCGGGATGCGCGACCCGCGTTTCCTGATCGCGCACGCCGGCGACGCGGCATACTCGCTCGTCACCCGCTCCAGCGACGGCCAGATGCTGTTTCTCGCCAACCTGCTGAGCAAGATGAAGCGGCGCACCCGGCTCGGCAGCCGGATCGCGGAAGTCCACAACGGCAGCTCGCTGTTCACGGGCGACGCCGGCCAGGGCGAGAGCAACATCCGCCGCTGGATCATCGAGAACGACTGGCTGGAAGCGATCGTCGCCCTGCCGCTCAACCTGTTCTACAACACCGGCATCGCCACCTACGTGTGGGTGTTGACCAACCGCAAGCCGGCGCACCGCCGCGGCCGGGTGCAACTCATCGACGCCGGCACGTGGTTCCGGCCGCTGCGCAAGAACCTGGGCAAGAAGAACTGCGAACTGGCGGAGGCCGACATCCGGCGCGTCTGCGACGTCTTCACTCGCGTTCGAGGAAACGGACCACTCGAAGATCTTCCCCAACGCCGCGTTCGGCTATCGGAAGGTGACGGTCGAACGCCCGCTGCGGCTGGCCGGCATCGATCCCGAACGCGCCTACAAGCCGGCCGAGATCAAACGGCTCAAAGAGACGAATGCGCGGGCCGCGGACGCGCCGCCCGTCATCTGCAAAGTCCACAAGAAGGGGACGCGGCCCGACCCCATGCGCGGGGTCTTCCCCGCCCGCATCGCCGGCAAGCCCGCGGTCGTGTCCTACGAGCCCGACGCCGCGTTGCGCGACACCGAGCAGGTGCCGCTGCTCGAAGCCGATGGCATCGAGGGCTTCCTGCGCCGCGAAGTGCTGCCGTACACACCCGACGCGTGGTACGCCGCGGACAGCGTGAAGGTCGGCTACGAGATCAGCTTCACGCGCGCGTTCTACCGGCCGCGGCCGCTGCGCCCCCTGGAGGAAATCCGCGCGGACATTCTGGCCGCGGAGCAGGAGACGGAGGGGCTGTTGGAAAAGATTCTCGGAATCTCATCCCCCGATCCACGTCGCCGAAAGGAATCCTGATGTGGACCGACCGACAGATTCGGGACCTGATCGCCCTTCCTAAAACGATCCGCGCGAGACTCCCCGCCGCGGGATATAGGGAAGAATACGGACACGACCGCTGCGACCTGGAATTGGAGGACGTATCCCGCAGCGGCGCAAAGTTCACCGCCTTCATTCGGAAACATCGGAAGTTCATCGAGAATTTTTCTCTGGGGCTCCGGTACCACACCAACGATCGGACCCTGGGAACCGTGACGCTGATTCGCTACAACGGAGCGCACGGCGAGACCGGCCGCCAACCGGACGGCCATTACGCCAAACCGCACATCCATTGCCTGACCGAAAAAACGTTGGCGTCGGGGAGCACGCGGCCGCAAGAGCGGCATCGAGAAATCACCGACCGGTATCACACCTTTGAACAGGCGCTTTCGGTTTTCTTCCGCGACACCGGCGTCGTCGACTCCGAGAAGTATTTTTCCGAGCTGACGCAGGGAGGGCTGTTCAATGGACATCCACGGTATTAAGACGTCGTTGCACCACACGTTGCACGCCGGGGTGGACGTGTACGAGCGCCGCCCGGGTGCGTACCAGCTCATTCTTCCGATCCGCCACGAAGACGGCGATATGGTGGACGTTTATCTTCAGGACAGCCCCAGGGGCGAAGACTACGTCCGCATTTGCGACCATGGATTGACGCTCATGCGCCTGTCCTGCACGTACACCATCGACACCGATTCCAGGAGAAGAATTTTCGACGGGATTCTGATCAACAACGACGTGGGGAACGACGGGGGGAATCTGTATCTGGATACGACTCCCCCGATGCTCTCCGAGGGCATTTTGCAGTTCGCGGGGTGCGTCCAGAAAATATGCAACATGCGGTTCTGGAGCAGAGAGGTGGTACGCAGCGCCTTTTACGACGATATGGGAGCCTACGTCACGACCGGCTTGGCACGGTTTTCCCCGGTCGCCGACGTCCTGCCTCTCCCGGACTATCCCGTCAGCGTGGACTGGTCCCTCTCCTCCAACGGGCGCACCTTCTACGTCTTCGGGGTTCGGGGCAACGACAAGGCGAAGGTCGTCGCCATTTCGCTGCTCGAGTTCCAGAAGGCACACCTCCCCTTCATCAGTCTCGTCGTGCACGAAGATATGGAAGAACTCGGAAGAAAAGAGGGGCTCTATCTCACCCGAAACGCCGATACTCAATATCCGTTGCTGAGCGATTTCAAAGAAAAGGCTGCCGCGGACATCGATCGTATGGCCGGCGTGGCCGCGTGACGCCATGACCGAGCGTCACGGTCAGCACCCGCGCCGGTCACTGCGCCTCCCCGCCTACGATTACGCGCAGGCCGGGGCGTATTTCGTCACCGTCTGTGCCCACGACCGGCGGTGCCTGTTCGGCGACGTCGTGGACGGTGCGATGGTCTTGAATGATGTCGGGCGGATCATCGCCGATGAATGGCTCAAATCCGCCCGCATTCGCGCCGAGATCGAGTTGGACGCCTGGGTCGTCATGCCCAATCATTTTCATGGGATTGCGATCATCACCCATCGTAGGGGCGACCGACCGGTCGCCCCTACGGGACCACCACCGCGCTCGATAGGGGCATTGATGGCGGGGTTCAAATCGGCATCCACCAAACGCATCAACGCATTCCGAGGCAGGCCCGGCGCACGCGTCTAGCAACGCAATTATTACGAACACGTCGTCCGCAACGAGGCGGACCTCCACCGCATCCGGCAATATATCGCAGACAATCCGGGCCGTTGGGCGGAGGACCCGGAAAATCCGGCACGGTCCCTTGACGTGGCCCCGGTCGGTCCCCGTGGGATACGTCGCACCCGGCGTAGGGGCGACCGGCCGGTCGCCCCTACGGAGTGACGTCGACTCGGAGATGAGGACGTCATGCCCAAGACCCGGAATCTCTCCCAAGTGCCAGCCCTCCGGCGTGCCGTGGCTGGACGACCGGCGGATGAGAAGGGACTGCCGGATTGCAGACTGCAGACCAGCCGGCCTGCTGGGCAGAAGATCTGACGATCCGAGCCAGGATATGCCCCCTGCCGTCTGTCGGGGTCCATCCGGTGTAGGGGCGACCCGCTGGTCGCCCCTCCGATGACGATGGCACGACGGGAATGACACCATGCACGACACGCTGAACCCGTACCCCGCATACACGCCCTCCGGCGTGCCGTGGCTGGGCGACGTGCCGGCGCATTGGGAGGTCCGACGGCTGAAGCGGCTTGTCTCATTGAATCCCAGCAGAGCAGAGGCGCGTTCATTACTGACGGCCGATACCCGTGTGACCTTCCTGCCAATGGAGTCTGTAGGTACGGACGGAAAAATCGAAGCCGGAGAGACGTTGCTTGTTTCCGACGTCCAGAACGGCTTGACTTATTTCAGGCGAGGCGACGTTCTCGTTGCGAAAATCACGCCATGTTTCGAGAATGGAAAGGGAACGTGTCTCGACTCCTTACCGACAGAAGTCGGTTTTGGGTCAACAGAATTCCACGTACTTAGGGCCGGTTCCTCCTTAGCGCCGCAGTTTCTATATCGTCTGACCACCCTTCCAGAATTCAGGCAACTCGGTGTCCACGCAATGACCGGTGCAGCAGGTCAGCAACGGGTGCCGCAGGCTTTCATAGAGAACTATTCGGTTGCCATCCCGCCCCCCGCCGAGCAAACCGCCATCGTCCGCTATCTCGACCACGCCGACCGGCAGATTCGCCGCTACGTCGGCGGCAAGGAGAAGCTCATCGGGCTGTTGGAGGAACAGCGGCAGGGCGTCGTGCAGCGCGCCGTCACGCGCGGGCTCGATCCCGACGTTCGCCTCAAGCCTTCCGGCGTCGATTGGCTGGGGGACGTGCCGGCGCATTGGGAAGTACGGAGGCTGCAACACGTTGCCGATATGAAAGTCAGTAACGTCGATAAACACATCAAGGAAGGCGAACTACCCATACGGCTTTGTAATTATGTGGATGTGTACAAAAACCATCGCATCACCGAGGGTATGGCATTCATGCACGCCACCGCGACCGAGGACGAAGTCCAGAAGTTCCGGTTGGAACCCGGAGACGTCTTGATTACGAAAGATTCGGAGACGTGGAACGACATCGGGGTTCCCGCTCTGGTTGAATTCTCGGCAGACGACCTGATTTGCGGCTACCATTTGGCGCTACTCCGCCCATTAAAAGAAATGCTCGATGGCGCCTATCTTTTTCGCGCTCTCCAAAGCCCGGCAATTGCCCGTCAGTTCCACGTTTCAGCGAACGGGATAACTCGTTATGGCCTGTCCCATTATGGAATCAAAACCGTAATTCTTCCCATTCCACCCCTTCCCGAGCAGGCGGCCATCGTCGCCTCTCTCGATAAGGCGACCGCCGACATCGACACCGCCGTCGCCCGTGCCCGCCGGGAGATTGACCTGCTGCGCGAATACCACACCCGGCTGATCGCCGACGTGGTGACGGGCAAGGTGGACGTGCGGGCGGCCGCGGCGGGGCTGGGAGAGGAAGTTGACGAGACGAAGTCAGGAGAGAAAATTGGGCGCGGACCGAAGAAATAAGCCGGACGCTCGAGGGTCTTGATTAATGAATCTGGATTGGAACGAGATTCGCCCGCTGAAGGGTTCTCAGGCGCATGGGTTCGAGGAGTTGTGCGCGCAGTTGGCGGGTGCCGAGAGTCCGGACGCGGCGAAATTCGAGAGAAAGGGGACGCCCGATGCCGGCGTCGAATGCTATTGCGTCTTCCCGGACGGGAGCGAATGGGGCTGGCAGGCAAAGTACTTCCGCACGTTGGAAACTCCCCAATGGGCGCAGCTCGACCAGTCGGTCAAGAAATCTCTGGACAAGCATCCAGCGTTGACCCGCTATTTCGTCTGTATTCCACTCGACCGACCGGACGCTCGGGTCCCCGGGCGGAAGTCCATGAAGCAGCGCTGGGACGGGCGCGTCGAGAAGTGGCGCACCTGGGCTCAGGATCGAAGCCTGTCCGTCGAGTTCGTTTGGTGGGGGAGTTCGGAACTTCTCGAACGGCTGTCTCGCACCGAGCATATCAGACGCACGTACTTCTGGTTCGATCAACGCGGTTTCGATGATTCCTGGTTCCGTGCACGCCTCGACGAGGCGGTGCAAGCCGCCGGTCCGCGCTATACGCCAGAAATCCACGTCGATCTGCCCATCGCCCGTGACTTGGAGTCGTTCGGGCGGTCTCCAACCGTCTTCGACGATCTGAAGTCCCGGACAAAAGGAATACGGAGAGCGTTTCAGACCGTATCCAGCCTGGGCAGGCACGAAGCAGATCCGAGCCGGGCCGTTTCGACTGAGAGGCTTACGAGTTCGCTAGACGAGATTCTCTATGCGATGGCGCAGATCGAGCCTGTGCCCATCGGCAAATTGCCGTTCGCCGGTATCGCCGAGAAGATTACGACGGCGTTGGAGGAGACGGGAAAAATTCTGGAGGCCCTGTCGCACCTCGAACGTGAGTATCTCGCCGAACATCCCCAAAAGGAAGCCTCATCGAGCCCCAATGGGAGTCCTTTCGACAAAAGCAGATATGACATCTATCGGCTTCAATCCGAACTCGATGACACACGGGCGTCGCTGGAATATGCGAACTCGATTGCCCGCGGCCGACTCATGCTTCTCAAGGGGAAAGCAGGCACGGGGAAGACGCATCTCCTGTGTGATTTCGCCAAGAGACGGATCGAGACAGGCGCCCCGACGGTGCTCCTCATGGGGCAACGCTTCATCGCCGCCGCCGATCCGTGGACACAGGCGATCCAGCAGTTGGGCCTGCAGGACGTCAGTGCGGAAAAATTCGTCGGTGCCCTGGAAACGGCGGCCCAAGCGGCTGGCCACCGTGCGTTGTTGATTATCGACGCGCTCAACGAAGGGCAGGGCCGCTCGATCTGGCCCGCCCACTTGGCCGCTTTTCTGGCATCCGTCCAGAAATCTCCGTGGATCGGCGTCTTGCTCTCGGTGCGTTCGGAATACGAAGACGTCATCATCCCCGAAGAAATTCGTAATGAGGCAGCTTCTGTCACACATACCGGCTTTGAAGGACAGGAATACGAGGCTGCAAAGACGTTCTTCTCATATTATGGTCTGGAATTTCCATCGACTCCGATTTTGTACCCGGAGTTCGATAATCCTCTCTTTCTCAAGACTATCTGCCGCGGATTGGAAGGCACTGATCAACGGAGACTGCCCCGAGGCTTCCACGGGATCACCGTGGTATTCGACCTTTTCCTCCGAGCGGTCAACGAGCGCCTCGCGAAGTCGCTCGACTTCGATCCAAAGGACGAACTCATTCGAGCGGCCTTGAAAAAGATCGCCGACCATCTCAGCGAAACCGGCAAACGTTGGATGGAGCGGGGCGAGGCCAAAGCCGTCGTCGATGCGCTCCTTCCGAATCGCGGGTTCGAGGACTCCTTGTATCGGGGATTGGTTGTCGAAGGGGTCTTGTCCGAAGGAATGAGGTTGCAGCAAGAGGAGCCGGGGTCCGATGTCGTCTATGTGTCGTATGATCGCTTTACGGACCATCTCGTTGCAGACTCGCTCTTGCGGAAGCATCTCGATTCGAGTGCCCCGCAGGCGGCGTTCGAGGAAGGCGGCCCGCTCGCCTTCATTTGGAACGGAGATGCCGAGATCTATGTCCAGCCCGGCCTGATAGAGGCGCTTTGTATTCAAGTCCCGGAGCAGACCGGTCGGGAACTGTTCGACCTCGCTCCCGCCCTGTACGAGCAATGGGGAACCGGCGACGCTTTTCGACAAAGCGTGGTGTGGCGAAAGCCGGAGGCTTTTTCGGATACGACCGACCGAGTGCTCAACCGATTCCTCCAAGATGACCATGACACGGATAACACCTTGGACGTTTTGTTGACCGTAGCGACACTGGAACGACACCCGCTCAACGCGGAGTTTCTCGACAAGAGATTGCGGCGGGTTTCCATGCCCGAGCGGGACGCTTGGTGGAGTACCTACCTGCATCGCGCGTGGGAAACGCAGGGCGCGGTGGACCGCCTCATAGATTGGGCATGGGCAGTGAAGCCGGACGACGACCTGGATGGAACGACGGTTGATTTGTGTAGCATTGCGCTCGCCTGGATGCTGACTACGTCCAACCGCTTCGTTCGGGATCGGGCCACCAAAGCGATGGTTTCCCTGTTGACCGGACGGATCGGGGCAACGGTCAAGCTTGTCGGGCGCTTTGCGGACGTCGACGACCCGTACGTGACCGAGCGCGTGTATGCCGTTGCCTACGGCGTTGCGATGCGCAGCCATGACGCCGCCGGAGTAGGAAGGCTGGCCTTGCTGGTGTACGAGGAGGTTTTCGCCGATGGTCATCCTCCAGCCCATATTCTGCTCCGCGATTATGCGCGCGGAGTCGTCGAACGTGCGCTGTATTTAGGTTCCGATTTAGAAATAGACGAGCGCTCCATCAGACCGCCATACAAGAGCACTTGGCCGAAAATTCCAACGGAGGACGAAGTGCGCTCGTTGATTGCCGACTTGAGTCAGAAATCGTCGGAGCGTGAGGAGAGTGCTGGCAGACTCAGCGTCCAGATATCGGTAATGAATGATGGTGATTTTGCGAGATACGTTATTGGGCGCCGGACGAATTGGTCGTCGCAGGCTCTCGACGAGGAGCCCCGGCAGCAGATGAAAGGCTCGCCGCGCGTTGACTTTCCTCCCAGGTTCGACCCTGCGCTGGTCCAGCGGTATGTTTTCTGGCGCGTGTTCGACCTGGGGTGGACTGACGATCGCTTCGACGAGTTCGATTGCTCCATTAGAGAACCATCTCTATTTCCAAATGGAAAAAAGCCCGAGCGTATGGGAAAAAAATATCAATGGATCGCCTATCATGAGATTCTTGCCTACGTCGCCGATCGCTATCAATATAAACCGCGGTATGGAGAAGATACCGGCGAACAGAAGTACGAAGGCCCCTGGCAGGACTTTTTCCGGGACATAGACCCTTCTTGTGTTCTCTCATCCATACCCGGCGGTACGGGGTGGAACGATCACAGTCCATCGTGGTGGGCACCATTTCAATACCCTGATTGGAAAACGGACCTGAGCCATCGAGATTGGATCATTGCTCGTGACGACCTGCCAAACGCTGATGACCTGTTGAGAGCAACGAACCCGATGGACGAAAGCCGCTGGGTCAACGTGAGAGGACTCTTTAGATGGACACAGCCATATCCTGTGGACGTCGAATCCTACGATGTGGATAAACGAACCATATGGCTGTCGTCCACGGGTTATTGCTTGCACCGCGAGGATTCAGAAGCGTTCATACACTGGGCGAAAACGGCAGATTTATGGGACATATCGCTGCCCGAATCGTACGAGCTGGACGACATATTCCTCGGGGAATACACGTGGTCTCCGGCATTTCGGTACTACAACCAACCATATTACAGAATGGAAGATTGGACAAAGCCGGAGGAAGGCTGTCCAGTACGGGTTTCCATTATGACCTACGGCTATTCGAAAGGATCTGGCGGCTTCGATTGTTCTATAGAGGACGGTTACTTGTTACAATTGCCAACCCGCGATCTCGTTGAAAAGCTCCATCTGTGCTGGTCTGGGAGCCGTGCCGATTATATGGAGAGGAACGGTCAGTTGGCGGTCTTCGATCCGACCTCCGACAAAGAAGGCCCTACGGCTTTGCTTATTCGCGAGGATGTGCTGAAGCGGTACCTTTTAGAAAATGGGTTAGTGCTCTGTTGGGCCATTACAGGAGAAAAAACCGTTCACGCGAACCGACAATCGAGGGTGAAGTACTATGGAAGTTTGAGAATTTCGGGCGTTAGTATCCTCGAAGAAGGTAGGCTGAAAACTTATCTGCGTTATTGTCATCAGGACAGACCAAAATGATCGTCTGATGGACTCTGCCGATGGTTCCAGGCCCTTCAAAAAGACAGACGAAAGCTGTTACTGACGGTGGGGGAGGATGGACATGCCAGAACACAGGACCAGAGACATTTTCGGGAAGGATGCCGATCCGTTGGGTAACTGTTCGCGCAACGTCCCGGAAATGACGGCGGGGCATGCCGCGCTGGTCGGACTGGTGGACTGCTATCTTCGCGGCCTGCTGGACCCGTTCGTGACGCTGCTGGAGGTCCACAAGCTGCTCTATATTCATGCAGGCCGCGGGGGAACCCTTGAAGCTGAAATTCGCCGAAGGTCCGTATGGGCCGTATGCCGAAAACCTGCGGCACGTCCTGAACGCGATGGAGGGGCACCTGATTTCCGGCTACGCCGACGGCGGCGAGGGGCAGGCCCGAACCTTCGACGACATAGTGGAGAGAACCTACGCCTGGAACGCGAGGAAACAACAATTTTCCCGCCGCCAACTCGGGATCGCGGTCGACGTCCTTTCCCGGAAGCAGTGGATACCAGCCCTTTGACGAACACGCAGAGAAAGGGAAGGATGAAATACGTTCACGTCTGGGCCTGAAAGTACGGGAACCGGTTTGATTGGGGAACTACATGCAAGAGAATCCCTCGCGCGTTGCAACATCCTTCGACGACATCCGCGGGCTGGCCCCTGAGATTGTCGAAGGGTCAGGGGTGGGGGGCGAAGACCGAGGCGTCATCGGGGTTCGTTTCGATGTTTCGACAAGCTCAACACATCGCAGGCTCAACGAACTTCGGGATGGAAAGGTCTCTGAGCCTGCCGAAGGGTCGAACCATGTCGAAAGGTCGAATGATCTTGGACCGGGAGGCAGGGCATGTCAGTCAGGGAAATCTCTAGGATCGTCTTGTATGTAATTCCCTTGATTATCGATAGGAACCACGCTTTCCCATGCCCACCGATACGACCGAACGCGGCCTCGAACGGCTGATCTGTACGGCGCTGACCGGCTCGCCGTGCGACCCGGGGGACGCCGCGGCGAGCGCCGTGTACGAACGGCCCGCGGCGTACGGCTGCGACTGGATTCCCGGCACCCCGGACGGTTACGACCGGGAACACTGCGTGGACTTGGCGCAACTCAAGGTGTTTCTGGCGGACACCCAGCCCGACACCGCGGAGGCGCTGGCCCTGACGGCGGACGGGCCGGCGCGGCGCAAGTTCCTGACGCGCCTGTTCCGCGAGGTCGGCAAGCGGGGCATCGTGGACGTGCTGCGCCACGGCGTCAAACATGGGCCGCACCGGATCGAACTGTTCTTCGGCGCGCCGTCGCCCGGCAACGTACAGGCGCAGGCGCGCTTCGACGCCAACCGCTTCTCGGTGACGCGGCAGTTGCGCTACAGCACGGCGCAGGCCGGATTGGCGCTCGACTTGGCGCTGTTCGTCAACGGGCTGCCCGTGGCGACCCTGGAACTCAAGAACAACCTCACCAAGCAGACGGTGGACGACGCGGTGCGGCAGTACCGGCACGACCGCGACCCGCGCGAGCCGCTGTTCGCGTTCGGGCGCTGCGCGGTGCACTTTGCGGTGGACGAACACGCGGTACGGTTCTGCACGCATCTTCGGGGCACGGCATCCTGGTTCCTACCCTTCGACAAGGGATGGGACGACGGCGCGGGCAACCCGCCCAATCCCGACGGCCTGAAGACCGACTATCTGTGGCGGGAGGTGCTGACGCGCGCCAGCCTGACCGACATCCTGGAGCACTACGCGCAGGTCGTCACGGCCAAGGACGAGCGGACCGGCCGCAAGACCGGCACCCAGATCTGGCCGCGCTATCACCAACTCGACGCGGTGCGGAGGCTGCTCGCCGACGTGCGGCGCCGCGGCGCGGGCGGGCGCTATCTGATCCAGCATTCCGCGGGCAGCGGCAAGTCCAACTCCATCGCCTGGCTGGCGCCCCAAGCGATCGGGGTGACGCGGGACGACGCGCCGGTCTTCGATTCCATCGTCGTCGTCACCGACCGGCGCCTCCTGGACCGGCAGATCCGCGACACGGTCAAGCAGTTCGCCCAGGTCGGCGCGACGGTCGGCCACGCCGGGAGGTCCGGCGATCTGCGCCGCTTCCTCGCGAGCGGCAAGAAGATCGTCATCTCCACGGTACAGAAGTTTCCGTTCATCCTCGACGAGATCGGCACCCGGCAGCGCGGCCGGCGGTTCGCGATCGTCATCGACGAGGCGCATTCGAGCCAGGGCGGCAAAACGTCCGCGGCCATGTCGCAGGCGCTCTCGGAAGCCGGCCGGGGGGACGCGGACGAGACCTTCGAGGACGCCATCAACCGGCTCATGCAGGCGCGCGCGCTGCTGCCCAACGCCAGCTATTTCGCGTTCACCGCCACGCCGAAGAACAAGACGCTGGAGATCTTCGGCGCCGCGGAGCCGCAGCCGGACGGCACGGTGCAGCATCGCCCCTTTCACGCCTACACCATGAAGCAGGCGATTCAGGAGGGTTTCATCCTCGACGTGCTGTCCGGATATACCCCGGTGCGCAGCTACTACCGGCTCGCCAAGACGGTCGCGGACGATCCCGAGTTCGATCCGCACAAGGCGCAGAAGAAGCTGCGCCGCTACGTCGAAGGTCACGACTACGCGATCCGGCTCAAGGCCGAGATCATGGTGGACCATTTTCACGAACGGGTGCTGGCGCGCGGCAAGATCGGCGGGCAGGCGCGCGCGATGGTCGTGGCCGGCGGCGTCGATCGCGCCATCCGGTACTACCACGCGATCACCCGCTATCTGACCGAGCGCAAGAGCCGGCATCGCGCCATCGTCGCGTTCTCCGGCGAGCGCGAGGACCGCGGCGCGAAGGTGAGCGAAGCCTCGCTGAACGGCTTTCCGTCGGCGCACATCGCGGACCGGATTCGGGAGGAGCCGTACCGGTTCCTGATCTGCGCCGACAAGTTCCAGACCGGCTACGACGAGCCGCTGCTGCACACGATGTACGTGGACAAGGTGCTGTCCGGCATCAAGGCGGTGCAGACGCTGTCGCGCCTCAACCGGGCGCACCCGCAGAAGCACGACGCCTTCGTGCTCGACTTCATGAACGACGCCGACACCATCCGCGCGGCGTTCGCGCCGTACTACCGCGCCACGCTGCTGGCCGACGAGACCGATCCCGACCGGCTGCACGACCTGCAGGCCGCCCTCGACCGTGCCCAGGTCTATACGCAGGCGCAGGTGGACGAACTGACGCAACAGTATCTGGCCGGGGCGCCGCGCGAGCGGTTGGCGCCGGTCCTCGACGCAGGCGTGGCGGTGTACCGGCGCGCCCTGGACGAGGACGCGCAGGTCGAGTTCAAGGGCAAGGCCAAGGCGTTCGTCCGCACGTACGGGTTCCTGTCGATGGTGTTGCCGTACGGTGACGCGGAGTGGGAAAAGCGGTCGATCTTTCTCGATCTGCTCATCCCGGGGCTGCCCGCCCCCAAGGAAGAAGACCTGTCGCGCGGCGTGCTCGAAGCCGTCGATATGGACAGCTACCGGGTCGAAAAGCAGTTGGCGATGCACATCCTGCTGCCCGACGAACATGGCGCCATCGAACCGGTGCCGGTCGCCGGCGGCGGCCGCCCGGCCGAGCCGGAACTGGACCGGCTTTCGCACATCGTGGATGCGTTCAACGCGCGGTTCGGCGACATCGCCTGGGAGGACGGCGACCGGGTCCGGCGCCTGATTACCGAAGACATCCCGGCGCGCGTGGCCGACGATGCGGCGTACCGCAACGCCCGGCGCCACTCCGATCGGCAGAACGCGCGCGTCGAGCACGACCGGGCGCTGGAGCGCGTGATGACCGCCATCGTGAACGACGACACCCAGTTGTTCCGCCACTTCGCGGACGACGAGGGGTTTCGGCGTTGGTTGACGGATGCGGTGTTCGGGCTGACGTACGCGGCACGGGAGGGGTAGGGGGAAATTGTGGATCGTGGATTGTTGATTGTGGATTGAAGGAGAGGGAGAAAGACGCGGGAACGGAGGGAGCGAACCATGCCGGAGGAACATGCCTACGTGCGGACCATCAGGGAGTATTACCGCGGCTGTAGTAGCGCGGACGTGGGGGTGATGAAGGGGACGTTTACCGACGACGTGGTGCACTATTTTACGCACCATGCGCCGATTCGCGGCGCCGACGCGCTGGCGGGCTATTGGGCGAAGATGCAGCCGCGCATCGACGCCGTCTGGACCTGCGACCACGCCATCGTCCAGGGCGAGGAGTGCGTCATCGAATGGACCATGCGCTGGACGCCGCCGACGGGCCGGGCGGAACTCATCCGCGGCGCCGAATGGTACGTGTTCCGGGACGGGAAGATCGCCGAGATCCGCGCCTACTACCTCAACCGCCACCTGCCCTATACCCGCCACAATTTCGAGTTGGAGGAGTTTCCGTACGCGGCGCGCGGCTATACGCGGCTACCGGCGGAGTAGGCCGCGACGCCCGGCCCGGGGATCGCGGGGTGCCCCTCCATTTCTGCGGAAACGGTGGGGGCGACGGTCAGCCCGCGGGCCGCGTGTCGTAGGCGTCGACGGGGTTCAGCCGCTTGCGGCCTTTGCGCGGGGCACGGCCCAACGCGTACTCGGGTGCGCGGATCGCGGACGAGCCGTCGTCCAGTGCGGGCGGCGTGTAATAGCCCAGGGCGTAGCTCATCATGGTGTAGCCGAGCAGTTCCTGCAGGGCGGGGTCCAGTCCCTTGGCGACCTCCGGTGGGCAGGAGAGATACATGTTCTCTTCCTGACGCAGCCAGCCGAGCGAGTACGTGATGTTCAGGCCGATGCGATCCGCGGCGCTGTCGTTCGCGCCGCCGCCGTGGATCACCGACCCCGAATACACCAGCACCGAGCCGCGCGGCATGACCGCGTAGTCGATCTCGTCGTCGCGCGCCTCGCGCCCCTTGGGCCACGCCGGGCTGCCGGGCACGACCTGCGTGGCGCCGTTTTCGCGCGTGAAGTCCGTCAGTGCCCACAGCGTGTTGAGTTGCGGTTCGAGCCCCTGCAGATAGTCGCCCCATACCAGCCGGTCGCGGTGCAGGGGTTGGCACGGTTGGCCCGGCATCAGGCGGATGACCTGCGTCACGTGCAACTGATACCGCTGGCAGTGGGGCAGCAGGAAGTCGTCGCACGCCGCCAGAACCGCGTCGTGCAGGACCAGGTCGCGGCAGGCCGGCGACCGCGCCACCAGCGCGCCGGTGCGCGTGGTGTGGTATCCGGCGAAGTCGTCCGGGCCGGTCGGCGTGGCGTCGATGTGCGGCGCGAGGTCGCACAGCGTGCGTTCGACCTGCGCGTCGTCGATGAGGCGTTCGACGATCGCCGCCCCGTCGCGGGCGACCGCAGCGGTGACGTCGGTTGCCGGTGCGTCAGCGGAGAAGCGTGCGAGTGTGGTCATGGGCGTCCCCCTTCATGGGCAGGCTGCGCGCCTGACGAGACGAATTCGGCCAGATAGCGTTGCAACACGTACAGGCCGTCGGGCGTGAACGGACGGGTTTCGGCGAGGCGCAGCGTTGCGGACGGACTCATGAACGCCCCGCTTTCGATTTCCTCTTCCTGCAGGACGAGCGGACCGTCGTACACGCAGGAATAGGCCGCGCCGCACACGCGGTTGTGCTCCGACTGGTGGGAAAAGCGGAACAGCGGAGTCAGCGGCGTGTCGCGGATGCCGAGTTCCTCTTCGACTTCGCGCAGCGCGCCCCGGTCGTAGTCTTCGCCGGCCAGCACGACGCCGCCCGCGGTCGGCTCGTAATAGCCGGGAAAGACGTCTTTGGTGGCGCTGCGCTTCTGGACGTAGAGTTCGCCCCGCGCGTTCAGGACCAGGACGTACGTGGCGCGGTGGCGGAGTCCCTTGGCGCGCATTTCGCTGCGCGGGGCGGAGCCGACGACCATGTCGCGTTCGTCCACCAGGGCCACGATTTCGTCCACGTCCGGCATATCGCCCGAACGATACTGAGCGCCTGTCGCCCTGTCAAACCGCGGCGCGCCTTTCCGCCACGCCGCCGCCACGCTACACACGGCCCATGTCCGCCCTGGTGATCTTCGCCAAGTGGCCCGCCCCCGGCCACGTCAAGACCCGCCTGTGTCCGCCGCTCACGCCCGAGCAGGCCGCCGAATTGGCCCGTGCCTTTCTGCTGGATACGGTCGAGCGGGTGCGGCGACTCCGCGACGTCCAGATCTGGGTCGCATACGCCCCGGCCGACGCCCGCGCTCGTTTTACGGACGCGCTGCCCGCGGGGATCCGCTATCTGCCGCAACACGGCCAGGATTTGGGCAAACGCGAGTGGAACGTCTTCGCCGACCTGTTCCGGGAGCGGGTCTCACCCGTGTTGCTCATGGGGAGCGACCTGCCGACCCTGCCGCTCGGCCACCTGGAAACGGCGTTCCGCTTGCTGTCCGAGCAGGACGTGCGCGCCGTCTTCGGACCGAGCCGCGATGGCGGTTATTACTGCGTCGGAGCCAAACCGGACGCGGTCGGGCTCGCGCCGCTGTTCGAGAACGTCGCGTGGGGGACGGACGCGGTCCTGCGCCAGACTCTGGAGCATGCCCGCCGGCACGCTATTCCGATCCGCTTGGCGCCCGAGTGGGACGACGTGGATACATTCGAGGACGTCCGGCGGCTGCGTCTGCAGTTGGCGAGTCCGTCCGATGTCTTGGATGCGCCGCGCACGCTCGAGGTGCTCCAACGGTTCTCCCTCTGGTGAATCGAGTGAAAACGGGGTCAGCCGAGGAATGGACGGGGTTCGGCGAATCGCTTACGATGTAGCCATCCCTGTCGAGGGGGCTTATCGCCGTATCCAGCGACACCTCATCCGAATGCGGAGGAATGCATCGTTATGGCCTTACTCGTGTTCGATACCCTCAAGGCCACCAAGGCGCTCAAGCAGGCCGGGTTCGACGAGGTCCAGGCCGAGGCCGTCGTTGCAACGGTCGGCGACGCTATCGAAGGGAGCGTTGCCACGAAGGCCGACCTGGAAAAGACCGCCGGCGAGTTGCACGCCGAGATCCAAGAGTTGCGCGGCGACATGCAGAAGATGGAGGCAGGCTTGCGCGCCGACATGCAGAAGGTAGAGGCGAGCTTGCGCGCCGATATGACCGCAGAGTTCAGAAACCTCTACCGCCACCTCTGGATCATGGCGGCCGGCATCATCGGTCTCAACGTCGCACTGATGAAGCTCATCCCGTAACCGCGGTGCAGCGTTCTTTCCCTGCTGCAGGCGGCCCGCCCGCGGCATTCATCCCACATTCCAATCCGGATTCAGCCCGCGACTGATTCGCCGGCGTCGTCCGGCTCGGCGTAACGTTCCAGCGCCTGGACGATGACGTCCGCGGTGTGCGTTTCGCCCCAGCCGTCGCCGGTCCGTGTGGCGTCCCAGGCGTTTTCGGGGCCGGGTTCGTCCCACATGCTGGAGTCGATCTGGAGATGATAGCGGTTCGGGTCCTGCCAGTCGGCTTGGTAGAACTTCCGCACGTAGTCGGCCCGCAGCTTGTCCATGCCGGCGATCCGCCGCTCGGCTTCGGCGCGCGTGAGCCCCTCGACCTGCATGACGCGCCGCACGCGCGCCTCGGGTGGCGCGAACACGAACACGTGCAGGGTGCGCGGCCGGTCGGCGAGGATACAGTTGCCGCCCCGGCCGACGATGATGGCGTTGCCCATCTGCGCGGCGTCTTCGATCAACTGGCGGGTCAGGCGGGCGAGTTGGCCGTCCTTGAGCCGGAGCGGCGGGGGCACGTTGTACGTCCGCTCGAAGCCCCCCACGCCGACCGCCTCGACCAGCCGCTCGATGAACGAGCCGACGCGTTCGTCTTTGGTATCGACGTAGGACTCGGAGACGTGTTGCTGCGAAGCGATGGCCCGCACGATTTCCTTGTCCCAGACCTTCCACTTCAGCCGCTGGCCCAGGTCGCGGGCAATCAGGCTGCCCCCGCTGCCGTATTGGTGGGACAGCGTGAGCAGGGTGATCGGCGTGTGCATCTCGGTTCCTTTCGCGGCGGCGCGTCCCGCTGCGCGCGTTTTCTCCGTCCGGAGTCCGGTTGGTTCGCGGGCGATCCTAGGGACCGGTGAACGACACTGTCAATTCGCCGGCGGAGACGGCTCGACCGGCGGGGCCACGGCGATCGTGTCGGTCAGGACCGGCGTCGAGCCGTCGCCGTCCGCCAGCCGGCCCGCGGCAATCTCGTCGTCGTGCGAAAACGACACCCACAGCCGTTTCTGCTTGGCCTCGGCATACAAACGTTTCTTGGCCGCGATGGTCGTCAGCGGGTCGGTGTCGTAGGCCGCGTTCCAGGCTAGGCGCAGGTGCGAGGCGGTCGGCACGACGTCCGCGAAGTGGATCAGGCCGGTGCCGCCCGCCTCGACGATGACGCACTGATGGGGCGCGGTATGGCCGCCCGACACGGTCGTGCGAATGGGGTCGCCGAGCCGCGTATCCCCGTCGATGAGTTCGATCTTGTCGAGCGGGTCGAGACACTCCGGGGCGTGGCGGTAGGCCGCTACCAGGCGTTCGTCCCGCGGCCGGGTGGCGAGTTCCCATTCCGCCCGCTGCATGATGACGCGCGCGTTGGGAAACGTGGGCGTCAGCGTACCGTCCGCGGCTCTGGTGACGACGCCGCCGAGATGGTCGAAATGCAGATGGCTCAATACGACATGGGTTACGTCGGACGGTGTATAGCCGAGGCCGCGGAGTTGGCCGGCCAAGCCGCTGCCACGCTGGGACGTGAAGAAGCGCTGCTCGCGTTCGGTCAGGCGATTGCCGATGCCCGTATCGACCAGCACGAGCCGGTCGCCGGCGACGATGAGCGGACACGTCAGGCTCAAGCGGATGCGGCCGTGGGCGTTGGGCGATTTCTCGCGTTGCCAGATTTCGCGCGGGACGATGCCGAACTGGGCGCCGCCGTCGTCCCACCAGAAGCCGTCGTTCAGAAAGTGGATGGTGACGTCGCCGGCCTGCATCATGCCGCGGACTATAACCGAGCCCTTCCGTCAAGACAAAGCGCGCGCCCGCTCGGGAGCCACTCGGCATGAAAAATCCTCTCCCTCATCCCCTCTCCCACTAAGGGAGTAAGGGGGGCGTGCACGCTGGTATGGGGCGCCTGCCCGGTGATAGGCTGGCGCGCCGAACCGGAGCCTTGATCTAACCCACGCCGCACTCAAACGTCGAGATGGAACGCGCTGCCCCTTTCGGATCGTTCGGCCAGTCCTTGTCCCTGCTAATGGGTGAGTCGAGCGGCACCGTCGCGTGGCTGCTGCTCGCGGCCGGCGTCGTCGGGGCCGCCCTGCTGCTGAATCTCGTCCTGCGCCGCATCCTCGACCGTCTGCACACCAAGGCACTGGATTCGCATCACTACTGGGACGACGCGGTCGTCCAGGCACTACGCCGCCCGCTGGCCTTCGGGGTGTTGATCGTCGGTGTGAGCGTTGCGCTGGAGATTGCGCACGACGCCGGCGGCCTGCCGCTGTTCGCGCCGGCCGGTGCGGTGCGCAGGGTACTCGTGGTCGCCTTGCTGGCGTGGTTCCTGGTGCGCCTCATCAACGAGGGCGAACGGGGCATGACCGCGAAATACGAGGACGCGGGCGCGCCCTACGACCGGACGACCATGGACGCGGTCGCCAAGCTGCTGCGCATGGCGGTGCTGGTCGTCGGCAGTCTGGTCATCCTGCAGACGCTGGGCGTGAGCATCTCCGGCGTGCTCGCGGTCGGCGGCATGGGCGGCATCGCGGTCGGCTTCGCCGCCAGGGATCTGCTGGCCAACTTCTTCGGTGGCCTGATGATCTATCTCGACCGGCCGTTCGCGGTCGGCGACTGGATCCGCTCGCCCGACCGCGAAATCGAAGGCACCGTCGAACAGATCGGCTGGCGCCAGACGCGCATCCGCACCTTCGACCGCCGGCCGCTCTACGTCCCCAATTCCGTGTTCACGACGATCTCGGTCGAAAACCCGTCGCGGATGCAGAACCGGCGCATCTACGAGACCATCGGCCTGCGCTACGACGACGCCGGCAAGCTGGCCACCATCGTCGCGGACGTCGAACGCATGCTGCGCGCGCATCCCGAGATCGACACCACGCGCATCCTGATGGTCAATTTCAACACCTTCGCCCCGTCGTCCCTGGATTTCTTCGTCTATACGTTCACCAAGGAGACCGACTGGGCGCGGTTCCACCGCATCAAGCAGGACGTGCTGCTGAAAATCCTGGACGTCATCGAATCCCACGGCGCGCAGGCGGCCTTCCCCACCTCGACCGTCCACGTGCCCGACGGACTGCGGCTCGAACCGATCGAGCACGAACAGTCCGCGGCCGAACCGGAAGGACTGCCGTGCCGGCGGGAAGGGGCGCGCTGAACGCCATGCGGTTCGCCTCCGAAGTCATCGACGTGGCCGACTATCACGCCGCGGTCGAATTGTTCTTCGCGCGGGGTTGGACCGACGGGTTGGCCGTGGTGCCGCCGACCGAGGAGCTCGTCGCGGCGATGGTCGCCGCCGCGGGCCGCGACGCACAGGAGGAGGTCGGCGAGATTCCGCCCGCTCAGGGTATCGCCACCATCGAAAAGCTGGCCGTCAACGCGGTCATGGCCGGCTGCCGGCCTGCGTACTTCCCGGTCGTGATCGCGGCGGTCGAGGCCATGCTGGAACCGGAACACAATTTGAACGGCGTCCAGACCACGACGCATTGCTGCGTGCCGCTGACCATCGTGCACGGCCCGCCGGCCGCGCAACTCGGTTTCAACGCCGGCGACGGCGTGTTCGGCAACGGGTTCCGCGCGAACGGCACGGTCGGGCGCGCCATCCGGCTGATCCTGTGGAATCTGGGCGGCAACGTGCCCGGCGCGGTGGACAAATCGACGCAGGCGCACCCCGGCAAGTGGAGCTTCTGCATTGCGGAGCACGAAGCCGCCACACCGTGGGAGCCGTTCCACGTCGAGCGCGGCCTCGCCGCGGAGACCGGCGCGGTGACCGTGTTCGCCTGCGAAGCGCCGCACTCGGTCCT
This sequence comes from uncultured Binatia bacterium (SeqCode), assembly GCA_965242795.1. Classification (GTDB taxonomy): domain Bacteria; phylum Desulfobacterota; class Binatia; order Bin18; family Bin18; genus Bin18. Next base: position 3,141,173 of record OZ251505.1, on the reverse strand, counting down.
GTGCTACGGCACGGCCAAGCAGATGCTGGCCGCGCTGGTGAGTTCGCTGAGCGGGTTGGGCAGCAACAACGTCCAGGCCATGGGCCAGACGCTCGTCGTGCTCAACCCGTGGCAGGCGCGCCAGTTCGCCGAAGAGGGCTGGTCCAAGTCCGAGTTGCGCGTGTATCTGTGGGAGCACGCGCGGGCCAGGGTCGCGGACATCCGCGCGGTGGACGCGCTGGGCATCGCGGACCAGTTCTGGCCGCGCTGGGTGGAACGCGACAACGACGATTATCTGGTGCCGCTGACCCAACGGCCGCGCGACATCCACATCGCGGTCGCCGGCGGCGAAACGTATTTCGCGGCGCTGTGTCCGGGATGGGGCGGCCTGGGCGGTTTCGCCGTCACCAAGGAGATTCGGACGCCGCAACGGTTTGCGGCGGGTGACGAGGGATGAGCGATATGGCAAGGAAGTCTGGGGGGAGGGCAACGGAGTAGTGCGGAACTTCCAGACCGATGGAACGCCGCGGGCGGGCGACCCTCACCCCCGGATCGAGTCCGGGGCAGGCTCCAACTCTCTCCCCAGAGGAGGGAGAGTCGCTCCTTCTATCCCCTCTCCCCTGGTGGGAGAGGGTTAGGGAGAGGGGGAAGGTGAGAACGCTTCCAACAGACTGACGACAGTCCGAGCCGGTCGCGTTCCTGCCAGAATTCCTGTTTCCATAGAAACGACGAAGGCGAAGCGTCATCCAAGCTTGTGTGACCAAGCAAACAAGGAGGAAGAACATGCGTGTCTTGAGTCCGGTCGGCGTGCGGCGCGAATTCCGGGAGAAGAAGATCGACACGACCGCGGCAGGCCGGGCGATCGGCCTGCTCGACAACGGCTTCGGCAACGACATCGCCGGCACGTTCTTCGCACGCCTGTGCGAATTGTTGTCCGCCGACCCCGCGGTGAGCGAGGTCGGCGTCTGGCGCAAGCCGGTCTTCACGCGGCCGTCTCCCGACACGCTCCTCGACGAACTGGCCGCGGCCTCGCACCACGCCGTGGTCGGTCTGTGTGCGTGAGGCTCGTGTACGTCGGGCTGTATGCTCGACGCCGCGAAGTTCAGGAAACGGGGCGTATCCAGCGTGGTCGTGGCGTTCGACACGTTCGTGACCGCGGCGCAGGATCAGGCGCGGGCCATGTCCATGCCGGACATCCCGCTTGTCGTCATTCCGCATCTCCGGGCCGGGGAGCACGCCGCGGACTTCCGCGGTCGCGCCGAAGCCGCACTGGCCGAGGTCAGAGCCGCACTCACCCTGCCGACGCCCGAACCGGCGCGTGAAACCTTGCGAGCGGTCGCACGGGCCTGAACCAGCCGGATAAGAAACACGAGGGCATCACAGACGAAACGTCCGGGGACCTGTTTCGATACCCTTCGACCTTTCGGCAAGCTCAAGGCACAGCAGGCTCAGGGACCGGGCTCAACGGGCTGATCTCCGAGCCCACTCGGGTCGTCTTGTCCGTAATCTCCAAACACAAGGAAGGACTGCCATGCCGAAACTCGAAATCGTCGATCCGTGGGGTTTCGACCGGCGCTACACGTTCTCGCCCGCGGTACGCAAAGGCAACCTGCTGTTCATCTCCGGCCTGACCGCGTTCGACGCCAAAGGCGAGATCGTCGGCCCGGGCGACATCGTCGCGCAGACGCGCGCAATCTTCCGCAAGATCGGCAAAATCCTGGACGAGGCGGGCGCGAGCTTCGATGACGTGGTGAAGACCGTGGACTACATCACCACCAAGGAAGGCTATCGCGGCACCGCCGCGGTGCGCCGCGAGTTCTTCACCAACGGCTTTCCCGCGGCCACGGGGATCGTGGTCAAGGAACTGCTGCGGCCCGAGGCGCTGATCGAAATCGACGCCGTGGCCGTGCTGGACGACACACAGGCGGGGTGACCATGCCGACCACCAAATACTTCGAGGACTTCCGCATCGGCGAGGTCTTCCGCAGCCCGGCCAAGACGTTGACCGATGCGCACTTCCTGTTCTTCGCCGGGCTGACCGGCGACAACCACTCCATCCACTACGACGCCGAGTACGCCAAGGCGACCCGCTTCGGCAAGCGCGTCACCCACGGCCTGTTGGTCACCGCGCTGGGCTGCTTGGGCGCGTCCAGCCTGTCGCCGCTCGTCGAAGAGTCGATGGTCGCCTTTCTGGAGCAGTCGTCGCGCTTCCTCAAACCGGTGCTGATCGGCGACACGGTCCGCCCCGAACTGGAAGTGCGCGAACTGATCCCCAAGACCGACACCGGCGTCCTGCGCCTCACGACGCGCATCACCAACCAGCGCGGCGAAGTCGTGCTGGAAGGGATGCACGCTTATCTGATCAAGAAACGGCCGGCCGCCTGACGCGGCAGCCGGCCGTGGACGGACAACCCGACCGCTTCAGGCCGCGAGATTGTCGAGGATGTCGCCGGGCTCCAGCCGCGTCGTATAGTCCGCGTCCACGTAGGCCAGCGTGATCGTCCGGTTCGGGTCGATCACGTACGTGGCGGGAATCGGCAATTCCCAGGCGTCGTCGCCGTTGTATTCGGGCAGCTCGATGCCCATCTTCTCGAACGTCGCCTGCAACTCGTCCACGAACCGGAACACCAGCCCGAACTGCCGGGCGACCGCGTTCCCCACGTCGGACAGCACCTCGAACTGCAGATCGTTCTTCTCCGCCACGCTCAGCGAGTGGTCCGGCGTCTGCGGAGAGATGGCCAGCAGGGACGCGCCCTTGGCTTGTATTTCGTCCAGGTGCCGTTGGTATGCCTGCAACTGCAGGTTGCAGTACGGTCACCACGCGCCGCGGTAGAACGCCACGATTGCCGGCCCGTTCGCCAGCACGTCCGACAGCGTCACCGCTGCGCCGCGCACGTTGGGCAAGGTGAAGTCGGGCACCGTCTCGCCCACCTTCAGCGCCTTGTCCGTAATGCCGGATTTCACCTGATCCTCGGTCGTCCGCACCAGGACGTCGAGAACCTCCTTGGGAATCTTCGGCAGCATCTCCTTCTGAAACGCCGCGACCTGCTGCTTGAGCTCGGTATTGAGCCCGCCTCCGTGTGTGCTCATACGCGCCTCCTTTCTTCTCGCGCGCGCAGCGTAGCGGAACCCCGCATGGGTATCTACGGCACGAGCCGTGGCGCGTTTCCGATTCCGCCCGTTGAGATATGGTAGGAAGACTTCCGAACCGAACGCATGGAGCAGACATGAGACGAGAATACCACGGCGGGCAGAACGCCCGTGATTGGCGCCGCAAAGTCGCCGCGTTGGCGCGCAGGCAGAACGAAAACGTCTTTACGTACAAATTCAAGCTGGACGTCCAGGACGACGACGTGGACTTCGACGCGGCGGCGCGGGCGTACGACGTCACCGAGGGAATTGCGCGAGGGAGTTTGATCGGCCTGGTCTGCGCGGTGCACCTGTCCGGGTTCCGGCTGTTTTCCAAGGAAGCGGAAACGCGCCAGTTCGTGAACCGTAGCCGATACCCTGAAGCCGCCTTTGCCGAGGCGCTCCGTGCGTACACGGAAATCGAAAACGCCGCCGTGACGGTCCAGTCAATAGAAAACGTCTTCACCACGCCCCCGCGAAAGAGTAGCGGGGTTGCGCGTCCGTGGTCGGCGGACGAACTTGCGCGACGCCTGTTCCAAGCCTGGAACAACCGTTCACCGCGGGAGGCCGAGGGGGATGGATCCGAGATCTCACTGGCCGAGGGAATCGCCAACGAAGTCGCCAAAAAATTCCCCGGATGGAAGGAACTCGCCGATGATGCCACGGGTGCGTTGGCGTGCGCAGACGAGTATCTCGCCACTCTTGGAGATTCTTTTCCAAAGCTCGGTGCGCTTCCCCCTGAAACTGCGGGAACGGGTCCGTCCGGCACGCTTGCGTACGATCCCGAATCGCCGTTCGTGGACATGGACGGCAACGAAGCAATCTGGCCGCATCAGGTGGTGGCGGTCTGCGCCGGCAGACTGCAACGGGACATGCCCGGGCTCGATCCAATGTCGCCAAAATTTGCCGGCCGTTTGAAAGACTGCGTCGTCACCAGCCAGAATAACGGGTTGTCCTGGTTGTTCGGCAACGGGCTGCGCTCCCTTCGGAACTCAAGCGTTGCGCACCTCGTTGAAGACTTGGCCGTCCCGCACACGGAACGGCGACGGGTAGCGGTAGCGCAACTCAAGGCGTTCGCCGACGCGATTCCGGTCAACCCGCTCTTCGACACGGACGGCTACGCCGAGTTCCGCGGCTCGGTCGGCGGCAAGATCGCCTCGTGGGTCTCGAACTACTGGAAACGGATTCGTGAACTCACCGCGCTGCATTCTCAGCCGCCGGACGTCTCCATCCCCGAACGACTGACGGATGCGGACAACGCCTCGCTGTTTTCGGGGCAGCACACCGACGCGGCCGGTCTCCTAACCCTCTCTCATCGTGTTCCCGATCGCGTCCGAGAAGCCGGCGCCACGCTCGCCGTCTTGAGCGGTGGCGGGATTCCCGGATCGCAGGAGATCGAAACTCTCGAAGCCGTGGCAAGCGAGCTGGCCGAACTCGCGGGACAACTCGCCATGCTCGACAATCGGATCGACCAAGAAAGCGAGCGGGCCACGGACACCGAAGACGAGAACCGGCGAAAGCGACTCGAGACGCTCAAACAAACGCTCTCCAAGGAACTGAAAAAGCTCCCCACGCTGCCGAAGCTGAACAGGATATCCGGCGGAACCGACGACGCTATCGGCGAGATGCAACGCCTGGAAACCAGCCTGAACGAAACGTTGCAAAAGCGCCGCGAGCATTTCCGGCGCCTCGCCGAATGGGCGGGCGGTGCGGTTTCCCTCGACCCGCTCCCCATTCTGGAAGAACGCGAATCGCTACTTCCACAACCGACATGGCGCCCTCTACCGGCACCCTTTCAGCACTTCCCGTCATCAGGCGTACGGGATCGACACGAACCGCGCCCGCGCAACCGACCGGCTTGCGTGGTTGGAGAAACTGGCTACGGAAATCCGTGAGGAATCGGGGACGGTTCCGAACGCGGATCATGCGCGTTTCCGAGACCTCTTGCTGATCGAAGAGTTCGTCTTCACGACGCGGCTCGGCGGACTGCCCGATTCCATCCCCGGGCGCTTGGCAAAACCGGTTGCGGACACCGTCGGCATTCCTCCCTTGCTCGCCGCACAACTGAACGACGACGAGGTTTCGCGTGACGTGGCCGTGCGGGCGTCCAATCTATTCAACAGCGCCATCAATGGCCTTACGTTTCGTGCGTTCCGCGACAGCTTCATCGTGCGCGCGAAGTTTCAGCGCCTCGATCACGAAGAGTTGAGCTACGTCCCGAAGGATCGCCCTTGGCAGCCGCCCGCGGTCTATCGTTCGGCCAAAGGGGAGATAGCGAAGGGCTTGGCGCTTCCCGCGGTCGTACGCGACCAAGACGGCGCCGTTCTTCCTCGGGAAACCTTACAGAAGTTGAGCAAGGCGAAATTCCCGGAGCCGGGTTCACGTGCCCTGCTGGCTCAAGCGCCCCATGATTGGTTCGTTGAATTGGACTTGCGCCGCGGTCCGGTTCCGGAGTTGGCAGGCGTACCCGTCAAGAAGAACGCCGACAGCCTCAAGCGGTGGAAAGTCCTGAAAAGACCGGTCTTCCGGCTGATCGGCCCGCCGTCCTTCAAGACGTGGCTCGACCGCGCCCTGACCAGCAAGGATGTGAAGCTCGGCGACTACACGCTGATCCTCGACCGCGTTTTCACACAATCCTTGAAAGTGGAAGGTGAGCAGGTCCGCCTCTCGGCCGAGCCGGTGAAAATGAAAGCCGAGCTTGCCGTTCCCGTCGTCGACGATCGGTCGTATCCCGAACCCGAGGACGACGTACTTCTCGACAACATCGTTGCCATCGACCTCGGCGAACGGCGCATCGGATATGCGATCTTCTCGCTGACGAAGTTCGTGGAAAGCGGCTGCCAAGACCCATTCGAGGTCGGGAGCGTCGCGATTCCGACCTTCAGAAAGTTGCAAGCCGCGGTCCGCCGGCACCGCGGTGCGCGGCAGCCCAATCAGAAGGTCGGCCAGACCTACTCGAAAGCCCTCATGCAGTTCCGGGAAAACGTCGTGGGCGACGTCTGCAACCGGATCGAGACCCTCTGCGAACGGTTCCGGGGGTTTCCCATTCTCGAAAGCTCGGTCGGCAACTTCGAGACAGGGGGCCGTCAACTGGAAATGATCTACGGCTCGGTCCTGCGGCGTTACGTGTATTCGGAGGTGGACGCACACAAGACCCTTCGCCGCCAGCACTGGTTCACCGCGGACACCTGGGAGCATCCTTACGTCCATACCCGGACCTGGAACACGAGGGAAAAACAGTATTCGGGTGCGTCCAAGCCGCTACGCATTTTTCCGGGGGTTGCGATCAACCCCGCCGGCACCAGCCAGATTTGCCATCGTTGCCGCAAGAACGCGCTTCGGGCGCTTCGGAACATGCCGGACAAGATCGAGGTGGGAGACGACGGCCACATAGCCCTTGCAAACGGGACGATACGGCTTCTCGAACGCGCCGATTATCCGCCTCACGTTTTGAAAAAATTCCGCCGCCGCAAGGAAAGACCCGCGTTGAACGTGCCGGTCTCGAAGGGGACGTATTCGCACCAACGCATCGAGCGCCTCGTCAAGCGAAATATGCGGCAATCCCCGAAGTCCGAGATGTCTCCCGACACCACGCAGTCCCGTTTCACCTGCGTGTACGTTGACTGCAACTATGAGGGACACGCGGACGAGAACGCCGCGATCAACATCGGGCGGCGGTTTCTGGAACGGATCGACGTGGAGAAGTCGAGAACGGCGATGGGACTTGACCGCGGAGCGGGAATGAACGACGCTCTCCGCATATTCCCTTCCAGGCCCAAGGACTGATCCTCCATACCTCAACCTGGAAGGCGCCTCCGCCGCCCCGGGCGCCCTACACAAGGGGCGGCATTTCCCCCTTCATCTTGCTGGAATGTCGCCGGGCAGCCGGTACGAGACTTTCGGCGGACGTCCGCCTTTGCGCGTCCCCGCCGCGGGGATGACGAACCGGCACATGTCGCCGGCCAGATAGGCCCGCAGCGCCAGCACGGTGCCGTGGATCAGGTTCTTGCGCCGCACGGACTGGCGGGTTGCGGGAACGTACACGACTTTTTCCAAGCCGTGCTTCAGCCCAGACAACGTCGCTTGCGTCAGCGAATCGGCGTCGCTGCCAGGGGAATGGCCCTGGCACGCCGCGGCCACGGCCTCTTCGATCATGTAGCGCACGGGTTCCATGAGGTCGTAGATGAGCGCCATGTAGTCGGTTCCTTCATGCAGGAAGCCGTGGCTGGGCGAAAGCCGGTGAATCAATAGCCAGCGGAGGAGAATCCCCGACAGGAACATAGACCCGGCGTCCAGCGCCGCGGGGAGCGGTCCTTTCTCCCGCCGCGTGACGTCGGGATGGCCCAGGCCGGCGAAATACTTTCTCCAGTATTTGCGCGAATGTTCGGCCTCCCAGAGGCGGACTTGCCCGAGGGTGCGCGTCCGGGCAAGCCGCCGGTAGGCCGTATCGGGGAGGGGGAAGGTGTCAGCGACGCCGCGAAAACGCTCGCGCACCAGGGTCCGCGCGATGTAGGCCCGTTTCGGGCTATGCGTACGGGCCACGATCTGTTTCGTCAGAATGTCGCCGGCGTCGGCTCCGGGCGCCGGCAGGAAGACAGCGGGGCGGCCGATGTTGCGCCGGTGGACGAGCAACGGCACGCGGAGCGCGGCCAATTCGTCGACGAGTGCCACGGGAATCTGTCCGCTGGCGCCGTAGAACATGACGCAATCAAGGCGCGCCACGTCGGCCTCGACCTCGCCGCCGTTGTACGTGAACCGCCAGGCGCTTTTCTTGACCCGCTCCACCCGCGAGACGTAGGGCAGCCACAACGTCGTCTTCCCACCCCGCTTGTTCGATTTCCATGTCCAGATCGAATCCGGATGTTGAAATTCATCGATTTCCGACATAAAGACCTTTCTGAAAAATTCAGGAATCTCTTGTAATATAAATACTTAGTTGCTAGACGGCCAGTTCTGTAGGGGAATTGGAGGCTCGTAGCTGGTCGCGCCGCCAGTTCTGTAGGGGAATTGGAGGGTCCACGTACCAGTCGTTGCCAGTTCTGTAGGGGAATTGGAGGCGTGGTGACCTGCCCGCCGCCAGTTCTGTAGGGGAATTGGAGGATCGATGACCAGCGGCTGCGCCAGTTCTGTAGGGGAATTGGAGGGTGTCGCCGATGCCGGATGCCAGTTCTGTAGGGGAATTGGAGGCTCGCGTGCGCCGACGGGGCCAGTTCTGTAGGAGAATTGGAGGACTGGGAGAGTGAAAGCTGTGGATGATCCGAAGGTGTATTTGGCCGGGCCGGAGGTGTTTCGGCCCGATGCCGTGGAATATGCGCAGACCCAGCGGACGCTGTGCGATCGGTACGGGTTCGTCGGGCTCCATCCGATGGACAACAACGTCGATCTGCGCGACCGCTCCATGCGGACCGCCACGCGCATCTATCGCGCCGACGTCGGGCAGATTCGAGCCTGCGACCTGGTCGTGGCGAACTGCAACGCCTTCCGCGGCGCGCTGATGGACGACGGGACGGCGTACGAACTCGGCTACGCCAACGCGCTCGGCAAACCCACCTACGGCTACATCGACCGCTTGCTGCCGGCCCACGAGTTCGCGCCGACGAAGTGGCCGTTCACCGCGTTGCCGGACGGGCGCCTAGCCGACGCGGACGGCTATCTGCTGGTGGACGACTTCGGCACGTCGATCAATCTGATGATGCAGTGCGGCATGACCGACACGGGCGGCCGCCTGGTCGAAGGCGATTTCGAGGCGTGCCTGCAAGCCGCCCGCCGCGACCTGGATGCCGGGACGCTACGCCTCTCCCGGTGACGGCGGGGTGCGTTTCGATGTTTCGACACCCTTCGACAGGCGCAGGGACCAAGCTCGACACATCGCAGGCTCAACGGACTCAGGGATGGGAAGATCCTTGAGCTTGCGGTCCCCTCGAGACGCGGCAAGCTCAGGGGACAAGCACGGCAACGAAGTTTAGGATTCACCACCGTCGAACGCGGTTGCTTCAAGCCGACTTCGCCAGCGCGCCGCCGCACGAGCTGCCGGCGCCCGCGGTGCAGCCGTAGCAGTGGGTGTCGATTCGGATGGGACGGTTCACGAGCCGCGCGGCTAGAACGGCGGGATCGTAGGCGTCCAGGCGGAACGGGGCACCGTTGCCGAGGCGCAGGTCGAGCATCTGGTTGAAATCGCAGTCGTAGAGGTAGCCGTCCCACGATACGCTGACCATGCGACGGCACATCAGGCCGTCCAGCGTGGCCGGGTTGAAAGCGTGGGCCAGGAGGTGCAGATAGGCGTCCAGCTTGCCGTCCCGCTGCAGCGCGTGCGCAAAGCGCGCAATCGGCATGTTCGTCAACGTGTACAGGCGGTTGAAGACGATCCCGAAGCGGGTACCCAACTCCCGCTTGTAGTCCGCTTCCAGAGCCGGCTGCGGAGGCGGCAGGTTGGGGCCGACCGGGTTGTAGATCAGGTTGAGCGTCAGGCCCGATCCGTCACGGCCGTAGCCCAAGGCGTTCAGCTTGCGGAGCGCCTGAATGGATTTCCCGTACACGCCGCCGCCGCGTTGGGCGGTGACGTTCTCCTCCGAATAACAGGGCAGGCTGGCGATGATCTCCACCCGTTGTTCGGCCAGAAACTCGGCCAGGTCGTGCTGGCCGGGCTCGAACAGGACGGTCAGGTTACAGCGGTCGATGACGCGGCGACCGTCGCGCCGGTTGGCCTCGACCAGCACGCGAAAGGATGGGTTCAGCTCGGGCGCCCCGCCGGTCAGATCGACCGTGACGGCCTGTGCCGCGCGGGTGAATGCCAACGCGAGGTCGGCCGTGGCGCGGCTCATGATCTCGGTGCGCTGCGGGCCGGCATCGACGTGGCAGTGCAGACACGCCTGATTGCACAGCTTGCCGAGATTGATCTGCACCGTGTCCAGCGCGTTGCGCATGAGCGAGCCGTGCTCGCGCCGCAGCCGGTCGCCGAACGGTTCCACGGGATTACGCTCCGACATGGGGATTCCTCTCCATACCTTTCATCTCCGGGCTCAACAGGGTGCCGTCTCCGTCTCGAAGATGTCCCCGGAGCCGCTTTCGGCATCATTCACCCATTGTTTGGTCATCCCTGCACCCATCTCTTCAATCTTCTTTCTCCCCTCTCGTTAACCGCTGTAAGAACAGATCTTGAGGATCCCACCCGGTCGTCATTCCCGCGAAAGCGGGAATCCAGGGGATGGAGACCTGCTTCCGCAGCACCTACCCCCGGCTTGAACGGGGGTATGACGAGGAAGAATTGCTTCAGGGTCGTCTCGTATGTCATTCCCTCTCTTTTCCGCTCAGCGGGCACCGGAATGGGCTTGGCTGACGTCGCGGACGGCGCCGCGGGCGGCGCTGGTCGTGAGCGCGGCGTAGGCTTGCAACGCGGCGGAGACGTGCCGGCGGCGGGTGCGCGGCATGTAGGCGTCGCGGCCCCGAGCTTCCATCTTCTTGCGCCGTTCGGCCAGTTCCTCGTCGCTGAGCAGAACGTTGACCGAGCGGTTGGGGATGTCGATCCGGATGCGGTCGTCGTCTTCGAGCAGCGCAATGGCGCCACCCTCCGCGGCCTCGGGCGAGACGTGGCCGATCGACAGGCCGCTCGTGCCGCCGCTGAACCGGCCGTCGGTCAACAACGCGCACTTGGTGCCCAGGTGTTTGGACTTGATGTACGAGGTGGGGTACAGCATCTCCTGCATCCCCGGCCCGCCGCGCGGTCCCTCGTAGCGGATCACCACCACGTCGCCGGGCGCGACCCGGTCGCCCAGAATGCCCTCGCAGGCTTCGTCCTGCGACTCGAAGATGCGCGCCGGCCCCTCCATGACCCAGATCGATTCGTCCACCCCCGCGGTCTTCACGATGCAGCCGTCTTCCGCAAGGTTGCCGTACAGCACCGCCAAGCCGCCGTCCTGGCTGTAGGCGAATTCGACCGACCGGATGCAGCCGCCCACGGCGTCGCGGTCCGCGGTCTCGAACGTCGCGTCTTGCGAGAACGCTTCCTTCGTCCGTTTGTTGCATGGCGCGGCGAGGCTGCGCCGGTGGGCGAACTCGTCGATGGTGTCGCGGCGGATGTCGTTGCCGTCGAGCATGGCGCCGAGCGTCTGGCCGGTGACGGTCCTGACGTCGGTGTGGAGTTTGCCGGCGCGGTCCAGTTCGCCCAGGATCGTGGCGATCCCGCCGGCGCGGGCGCAGTCCTCGATGTGGTAGGTGTTGGAGGCTGGGGCGAGTTTGCAGATGCACGGCACCGAGCGCGACAGCCGGTCGATGTCGGCCATGGTGAAGTCCACGCCGGCCTCCTGCGCCGCGGCCAGCAGGTGCAGCACCGTGTTGGTCGAGCCGCCCATCGCGATGTCCAGCGTGATCGCGTTCTCGAACGCCTCGAACGTGGCGATGCTGCGCGGCAGCACCGACTCGTCGCCCTCCACGTAGTATGCCTTGGCCATGGCGACGATGCGCGTGGCCGCGCGCTCGAACAGTTCCCAGCGCAGCGCGTGCGTCGCCAGAATGGTCCCGTTGCCGGGCAACGCGAGGCCGATCGCCTCGTTCAGGCAGTTCATGCTGTTGGCGGTGAACATGCCCGAGCACGAGCCGCAGGTCGGGCAGGCCGCCTCTTCCATCTTCTCCACGTCCTCGTCGCTGACCGTCTCGTCGCCCGCGCCGATCATGGGGTGGATGAGGTCGAGCTTGGCGAGGCCGGTGGACAGTTCGGTCTTGCCGGCCTCCATCGGCCCGCCGGACACGAAGACGGCCGGGATGTTCAACCGCATCGCGGCGAGCAACATGCCGGGCGTGATCTTGTCGCAGTTGGAGATGCAGATCATGGCGTCGGCCTTGTGCGCCTGGACCATGTACTCCACGCTGTCGGCGATCAGCTCGCGGCTGGGCAGCGAGTACAACATGCCGTCGTGGCCCATCGCGATGCCGTCGTCCACGGCGATCGTGTTGAATTCCACGCCGTAGCCGCCGTTCGCGTCCACGACCCGTTTGACGCGCTGGCCCACGTCGTGCAGGTGCACGTGGCCGGGCACGAACTGGGTGAACGAATTGGCGATGGCGATGATCGGCTTCTGGAAGTCTTCCTTCTTCATGCCGGTCGCGCGCCACAGCGCGCGGGCGCCGGCCATGCGGCGTCCCTGGGTGGTGATGCTGCTGCGAAATCCGCGATGTTGCATGGCGGTATCCCTCCTTGTTGGGAATCGAGCCGGAAGCCTAACAGATTCTTTTCTTCAGGTCGCGGGTTGTGGATCCCGATGTTTGGCCGGCCGTATGGGCGTCTTGACTCCCTCTCCCGACCTTCGCACCCCACCCTGGCCTTTCGACATGGCTCGATTCTTCGAAACGGGCGAAGGACCATCTCGCATGGAATTCCCTTTCCAAACCTGCCCCTTTCTGATTGAAGCGGGCATTCTTTCGATGCTGAAAAGGAGAGGGACGACATGGCGGGTCAGGTAGAGGGCAAAATCGCGCTGGTGACCGGCGGCGGGTCGGGCATCGGTCGGGCGACGTGTGTGGCGTTGAGCCGCGAGGGGGCCAAGGTCGTGGTCTCGGACGTCGTGCCGGAAGGCGGGCAGGAGACCGTCGGCCTTGTGGAGGCCGCGGGTGGCGAGGCGGTGTTCGTCCGGGCGGACGTTGCCCGAGCCGCGGAGGTCGAAGCCCTGGTCCAACGGGCGGTCGAGACCTACGGCCGGTTGGACTGTGCGTTCAACAACGCCGGGATTGCCGGGGCCGCGGCGCGCACCGCGGACTATACGCAGAAGGATTGGGACCGCGTACTGGCGATCAACCTGACCGGCGTGTGGCTGTGCATGAAGTCCGAACTCCGGCAGATGCTGGCGCAGGGCGGCGGGGCGATCGTGAATACCGCGTCGGTGGCCGGGCTGGTCGGCTTCCGGGGCGGGCCGGCCTACGTCGCGGCCAAGCACGGCGTCAACGGGCTGACGAAGACCGCGGCCTTGGAATATGCCAAGTCGGGGATTCGGGTGAACGCGGTGTGTCCCGGCGTCATCCGCACGCCGATGTTCGAGCGCGGCGTGCAGGCGGACCCGCGCATCGAAGCCGGCATGACGGCGCGCGAGCCGGTCGGCCGGTTGGGGCGAGCGGAGGAAATCGCCGAAGCCGTGGTCTGGCTGTGTTCGGACGCCGCGTCGTTCGTCACGGGGCATCCGATGGCGGTGGACGGCGGCTGGGTCGCGCAATAGCAGGCAGGAGGCCCAACGGTTCCGGGGTTTGAACGGATGCCGTCCCCCGCAGCCGCCGCGTCGCCGGCGTGAACTCCAGATCGTCCGGTAACGTTGAGCTCGGGGTTCGTTTCGACAGGCTCAACGAACTTAGGGGGGATGGTGCCTGAGCGTGTTGAAGGGTCGCAACCGGGGGACATGGGACGCAAGTCAGGGAAAGTTCCAGGATCATTTTGTCTGTAATTCCCAAAAGGAGGACGACGTGCGGAAACATCCGACGTTCCTGGCGCTCGTGACCGTAGCCACTTTGCTCGTGCCGGGGTTCGCCCGGGCCGGCAGCGGATTCTACCTGAGCAGCGACATCGGGGCCAACTTCGCCTCCGGGGTGGACCTCGACGAGTACGACGATGACCGAGCCAGCCACTGCGACGAGTTCCACAACCCGCTGTATGCGTCCGTTCCCGAATGCACGGACCCTGCGGGCCGGGGCGATAGTTGGATGAGCGAGTTCGATGGTGCCGAGGGCATTCTGGCCGGTGCCGCGGCCGGCTACAGCCTGCGCGACGAGTTCCCGGACCACCTGTTGGGTCGCCTCCGCCTGGAGGTGGAGTACTTCTACCGCAACTCGGAATACGACCAGAAAGCGCCCATCCAGACCGGACCCGGCGGCGGCGGTTCCGTGGGCGAAAAGCTGGCCGGGGAGATCGTGCAGGCGGAAGCCCGCATCAGCGGCATCGCCTCGCACAACCTGTTCGGGAACCTGTATTTCGACTTCTTCAACTCCAGCCGCTTCACGCCCTACGTCGGGTTCGGCGTCGGCGTCGGTTTCACGGACATGGAGTACGGCAATCTGTGGGTCCGCAACATCGACCCGGCGCGCAGCACGGCCGGCGCCGGCTTGCCCAACGAGGCCGAGATTCGCCAGAGCCTCGCCGGCACCGTCACCAGCGAGCAGGCCGACCTGAGCGACACGCTGTTCGGCTACCAAGTGCTGTTCGGGGTGGATTATGCGTTGACGGAATCGCTGTCACTCGGGGTGAAGGGCCGCTGGGTCCACTACGACGACTTCAAGGACAGCAGCCCGTGGGACCGGCTGCGCAGCCACGACTCCCAACTGCGCCTCGACGGCAGCGAACCCGTCCTGCACCACGTCCCGACCGACGACATGGAAATGTTCGGCGTCAGCCTGAACCTCAAATACCATTTCTAAGCGGTTCCGGCCGTACGGGCCGCCCGTATCCCGACGCGGAACGGGAAGGGGAATGGATGCAGAGACGATGGACGTTCCTGGCGGTGGGGATTGTCGTCGGCCTGCTCGTGCCGGGGTTCGCGCGCGCCGGGTTCTATCTGAGCGGCGACCTCGGAGCCGATTTCGCCGCCGGGCCGGATCTGGAGGGACGCGACAACGACCGGGGCGCCGTGTGCGACGAATTCATCAACCCGATGTTTGCCGACGTGCCCGGTTGTACTGATCCGGTACAGCGGGGCGACAGTTGGATGAGCACATTCGACGGCGCCGTGGGTATTCTGGCCGGTGCCGCGGCCGGCTACCGCCTGCGGGACCGGTTTCCCGACCACCTGCTCGGCCGGTTCCGTTTGGAGATGGAGTACTTCTACCGCAACGCGGAAGACGACCGGGCCGCCGACATTCGGTTCGGCTCGGGCGCGTCGGTCGCCGCGGATCGGAGCGGTGAACTCGTGCAGGCGGAAGACCGGCTGGGCCGCATCGCCGGACACAACCTGTTCGGCAACCTGTATTTCGATTTCTTCAACGCCAGCCGCTTCACGCCCTACGTGGGCTTCGGGGTCGGCGTCGGCTTCACCGACGTGGACTATGGAACGCTCGGGATGCTGAATACCGACCCGGCCCGCATCGTTTCCGGCGCGGATCTCCCCAACGCGGATCGGATCCGCCGGAACCTCGCCGGGACGGTCATCCGCGAGCGGACCGACCTCGACGATACGCTGTTCGGCTACCAAGTCCTGTTCGGGGTGGACTACACGCTGACGGAATCGCTGTCGCTGGGCGTGAAGGGCCGCTGGGTCAACTTCGACACGTTCCGGGACGGTGGGGGATGGGACCGGCTGCGCGGCCATGACTCCCACATCAGACTCGACGGCAGCGAACCGGTCGCGTACAAAATCGAGCTTGATGACGTCGAGTTCTTCGGCGTCGGCCTGAACCTGAAGTACCACTTCTAGCCGGACGGTAGGGTCTAATGCTCATGCACGATCCTCCGCACCCGGGTATGGTCATCAGGCGCCAGTGTCTCGAGCCATTGGGTTTGACCGTGACCGAGACGGCGAAAGGGCTCGGTGTCTCCCGCAATACACTGTCTATGCTGCTCAACGGCCGCTTGGGCATTTCTCCAGAGATGGCGATTCGCCTGTCGCGGGGCTTCGGCGGCGTGCCGGAAAGCTGGTTGTTGCAGCAGATGCAGTACGACCTGTGGCACGCGCAGCGGCGGAAGCCGAAGATCAGGGTACGGCGATTCGAGGCCGCGTAAGCGCCCCCACGCCGCCGGGTTCGGTCCCGGCGACGTTCTCTGAAGACGCCCGAGAAGAAGCGATGTTCACGGGATGTGAGATGGGAAGAAGGTCGAACACCGTGATCCAAAGTCATTCGCAATCCCGAAAATAAACTCTGTCTTTCTCCCCTTGGGTCAGAGAGAATCGTATGCCCCGAAACGAAAATAAAGGGAATTATATACAAGACGATCCCGAAGACGGTTTTCCTCGTCATACCCCCGTTCAAGCCGGGGGCAGGCGCTGCGGAAGCAGGGATATATCCTCTGGATTCCCGCTTTCGCGGGAATGACGATCGGGTGGGATCTTCAAGTATGTAATTCCCAAAATGAACGGCATATTGAATTATGGAAGTGCGGAACCGCTACTCGTTGTCGATCCCAAACATGAACATGAACTGGACGGAATCTTGACCGCTGAAGACATTCGGTGAAATCGGAAGTGCCCCTGCCCGTCACGAGGATTCGAGAGGGGGGCGTAGGGGCGACCGGCCGGTCGCCCCTACGCCTGTCGCAGTGAGAATGCGAATGGAGAGGGTTCGACGGCCTTCCCCTTAAACTATTTCTCGCGGACGGGGCGCGCGCGCTGGTTGTAGAGCATCTTGCGCAGGCGCGCCTTCTCTTCGTCCGAGAGCGTCGCCGGGTCGAAGGACAAGTCGGCGCCCACCGCCATGCCCTTCTTCACGGCCTCGCGCTCGGCCAGTTCGTCGAGCCAGCGCTTGGCGTAGGTGAACTCGTTGATGTCCTGCCCCTGCGCCTCCCACAGGACTGCCCACGGATAACAGATCATGTCGGCAATCGTGTACTCGTCGCCTGCCAGGTAGCGGCTTTCGTACAGGCGGTTGTTGAGTACGCCGAACAGGCGGTTGACCTCGTCGGTGAAGCGCCGCACCGCGTACGACTGGTCGCCCTGGTCGTCGCCGAGGCGCCGGAAGTGGCCGCACTCTCCGCTCTTGGGCCCCTGGTTCGCCATCTGCCAGATCAGCCATTGGTTGACCTCGTAGCGGGTGCGCAGGTCCTGCGGGTAGAACCGCCCGGCCTTCTCCGCGATGTACATCATCATCGCGCCGGACTCGAAGATGCTGACCGGTTCGCCGCCCCCCGGCGGGTCGTGATCGACCAGCGCGGGCATGCGGTTGTTGGGGCTGATCTCGAGGAATGCGTCCGTGAACTGGTCGCCGCGGGCGATGTGGCACGGGATCATCTTGTACAGCATGCCGCATTCTTCCAGCAGAATCGTGACTTTCTTGCCGTTCGGGGTGGGCCAGTAGTGCAGGTCGATCATGGGGGTCCTCCTTGCGTTCCGGTTGGCGTATCGCCGGTGCGGTTCGTGTCTCGGTCTCGAAGAACGGTCAACGGCGTCAGATGCCGAAGAAGCGGGCCGCGTTCTCGCCCAGAATCTTGTCCACGGAGGCGGGCGGCAGCGCGGCCAGGGTTTCGCGCGCCTTGCGAACCGGCTCGACGAACCCCTCGGCGTGCGGGTAGTCCGAGCCGACGAAGAAATTGTCGTCGCCCGCGAACTGCACGATCAGGGGAAACATCTTTTCTTCCGGGTCGCCGTTGACCCAGATGTTGCGCGCGAAATACTCCGAGGCCGGGCGCTGCATCTGCGAGGTGTGGCCCATGTAGCGGTAGCGATAGTCGAGCCGTTCCAGCCATTCCCCCACCCAGCCGACCATCGCCTCGATGGTGCCCACGCGCAGCCGCGGAAAGCGTTCCAACACCCCGTCGTACACCAGCGTGGTGAGGGCCATGCGCGGGTCCTGAATCAGGTTCATGGTGATGAACATCATGCCGGGGTCCCGGTCGCGGTACCACTCGCGGCCGGTCGAATGCCGGTGCCCGCTGAGGTGAATACCCACGCTCAGGTCGAGGTCCTGCACCGCGGCCCAGATCGGATCGAAGTCGGGATGCCCGAAGCTGCGCCCATTGACCGGCGCCGCGGCCACGAAGATCGTCCGCGCACCCAGCTTCGCCACCCGGTGCAGTTCGCGGACGGCCAACGCGGGGTCGCGCAACGAAATGTGGGCCGCGGGAAACAGGCGGTCGGGATAGGCGGCACACGTCTCGAACGCCCAGGTGTTGTACGCTCGGCACAGCGCGTCGGCGAACACCGCGTCGTCCACGCTGCCCTCCCACAGCAGGCCCAGCGTGGGGTAGAGGACCTGGGCGTCGATGCCCTCGGCGTCCAGAAACGCCACGCGCTTGTGCATGTCCTGCCAGTCGGGGCTCAGGGCCAGATACTGGTCGAAGTGGCTCACGTCGCGCCCGGCCTCCTTCTGGCCGTAGGCGACCAGCGCGGCCAGCAGGTCCGCGGTGTCGATCAGCTTGAGCGGCTTGCCGTCCACCAGGATTCGCGGGTCGCCGCCCGACGGGTCGGCCTCCACGCGCAACGCCCGGTCCCGGAAGGCCGGATCGACGTAACGCGGAAACAGGTCGAGCGGTTCCATGAAGTGGCTGTCGCCGTCGATGACGCGCATGGTGGGGTCTCCTTCCGTCTTGCGATGAGCCGAGGCTCCGAGCGACACTTCACTCTGGGAGAAACCCGCTGTCGAACGCCTGCTCCGGCGTGAACGGACACACGGGCGGAAACGTGGAGACCGGCAGGCCGCTTTCGTCGGCCGCGGCTTCGCGGGCGTCCCGATAGCACTCGGCGAAGATCCGTTCGGTATAGGGTCGCAGGCTCGGACTGTCGGCCAGATCGTCACGGACGCGCCGGCGGTGCTCGCGTAGGGTCGCCCGCCAACCGTTGGTGCGCCGTTCCGGCTGGAAGCGGTATTTCAGGAGGTGGATCAGAACGACGGTCAGGGCGCTCTTGACTCCGCGGCGCTGGCTTTTCCCCATGTCCTCCACCTCTTCGGCCACGTGCTCCACGTCCACGCGCCGAAGCTGCCCGGACCGCAGGGCCGCGGCCTGCTCGACGGTCCAGGCGTAGAAGTCCCGCTCGTACAGGTGATCGGGCCGCGCGAGGGGGGAAACCTTTCCCATTTCAGCCCCCCTCCGCCGCGGCCGGCTGCACGGGGACGGGAGAAGCCGCACCCCAGACTTCGTCGTACGGAAAATCGCTGCCGAGGCGCCGCAAGTCCGCGCGGCAGTGGTCGTCGATGACGCGCTGCTGCCCGGCCGACAACAGTTCCGACGAGCCGCCGCTCACCCCGCGGCGCATCATCCAACGCGTCGTCGCGGCCCACGGGCTCAGCGCCGGGGGCGTGAATTTGTGATTCGCCGCCTGCATGGAGGCGAACGAACTCTTTTCGCACACCTGTGCGAACTCGTCCCGGGTCAGGGCCACGCCCAGGAACGCAGCGATGGTCCGCACGGCCGCGGGCAGGTCCTTCCGCATGTCCTCGTAGGTCAGGACCAGCACGTTGGGCAGGTGGCGGTGCTTCCAGGCCCCGTCGACGTGGGCGGACCAACTGAACGGCATGGTGCCCTCGCAGAACATCCGCAGCCAGACCGGCACCGGCGGCATCAGCGGTCCGAAGATGACGTCGCGGACGAAGAAGTAGCTCGAGACGAACGCATCCTTGGGGTCGCGCAGCACGCAGACGTAGCGCGCCTCCGGGCGGTAGGGCAGGCGGTCCCACTCCAGATGGGTCTTGATGACGCGCAGCCCGGTCGGCGCGGCACGCCAGGCACGTTCGTCGCGCAGCGGCACCACCATGTCCTGTTCGGCCCAGTCCGGCCAGGGGACGACCTCGTGAATGTGGCGGAACTCGCCGGTGCCGCGCGTCGCGATCTGAAAGGCGATCTGCATCGTCCAGTTCTGCCCGGCCTTGGGATAGGCGCACACGACCACGTCGCGCCCGGTCGGGCGGTAGTCGCCGAAATCGTGGCCGCGGATGAACGTGTCGCGCATCCTGCGCCCGACCGCCAGCCACAGCGCCTCGGACCAGCCTGCCTTATCGATCACCCATAGCGCGGGTTTGAGGAACAGCCACGTCAGCACCAGCACGGAATACCGAACCGTAGCGGGCCACGTTCGGGCGAACGCGGGTTTGGAAGGGTTCGGCTTCGTCCGGGGCGACACTTCCGGCGCGCTCACAACGATTCCTTCAGATGGAGGGGCCGGGCGACCGGACGGTTTCGCTCTTGACCGAGTCGCGACGTTCGGACGGGCGCGGCGCCCGAACTATGCAAGAAAGGCGGAGCGGGCGTCAACCGCGGAAAGGGTTGGATCGTGGATTTTCGGTTGGAAGATGGGCCGCGGCCGCATCTTGCCGTGAACGGGCGGCGCGCTAGTATGGCGCGCGTCACGAAAGGAGGCGCCCCATGTCAGCCAACGCATCCCCCCGCAACGCGTGGCGTACCGAGACGCCCGGCTCTGCCGGCTGGGCGCGGACCGCGCGGGCCGGGGATCCGAACAAGTACTACATGGTGTCGGTCGATACGCACGGCGTCGAACCGAACGACTATCTGGAGACGCGCATCGAACCCACGTACCGGCACCGCATCCCGCGCGTGGAAACGGACGCCGACGGGGCGCAGTGGACGATCTGCGAGGGTATGAAACCCCTGCTGGTCAAGCCGGGCCGCAATTACGAACGACATCTGCCCGCGCTGGAGCCGTTCGAGGACGTGGACATGTTCCAGCCGTACTCGAAGCGGTTCGAGCCGGACGACCTGCGCCGCAACCGCGCCGGCATGGACGTGGCCCACCGGCTGGCCGATGCCGAGGTGGACGGCGTGGACGCGGAGATCGTCTTTCCGAACAAGGGGCTGCTGGCCTTCGGCACGCCCGACCCGGTGTTTCAGGGCGCGATGTTCCGCGCCTGGAACCGCTGGGCGCACGAGACGTTCCGCGCGCATCGGGACCGCTGCATGCCGATGGCCATGATCGCCGCGGGCGACCTCGACGGGGCGCTGGCCGAAGTCGCCTGGGCCGCGGCGCAGGGGTTCAAGGGCCTGACCCTGCCGGCCAAGCCCATCTTCGGGCCGCTCACCGACGGGCAGTTGCAGTACAACGACAAGGCGTTCGAGCCGCTCTGGGCGCTCGTCGAGGAAACCGGCCTGCCGCTCACCTTCCACGTCTCGACCGGCCGCGACCCGCGTGCGGTCGGCGGCAACGGCGGCGCGCTGATCAACTACGTGTCGCACTCCATGTCGACGGTCATGGACCCGCTCGTGCAGTTGATCTCGTCGGGCGTCTTCGCACGTCACCCCGAGCTGCGCGCCGGCTCGATCGAGGGCGGCATCGGCTGGGTGCCGTGGATGGTCGAAACCCTGGATTATGCGCACCAGGCGCACCACATGTGGGTGCGGCCGGTCTTGCCGGAGCCGCCGAGCTTCTACTACCGGCGCAACTGCTTCTCGGCGTTCATGCACGACCGCTCCACCCTGCTGCTGGCCGAAGAACTCGACCTCGTGGACAATTTCCTGTGGTCGAACGACTACCCGCACCACGAGGGCAGTTGGCCGCACTCCGCGGCCAGCATCGAGCGGCAGATGGACACGCTGTCCGAGACGAGCCGGGAGAAGATTCTGGGCCTGAACGCCGCGCGCGTCTTCAAGCTGGCGCCGCGGCGTAGTGGGCAGTGACGAGTGACGAGTGGCCAGTGGCGCGCGCCCCGCTGGCGAGGGTGAGCGGCAGAACCGCCGCGGGCCGCAACGGGAAGGAGAGGGAACGGGAATGGAGAGAAAATACTGGGCGTTCGTGATCCCGGGTCTGGAACCCGATCTGGCGGCAACGGTCCGTACCCTGGAAGACCGCGGCATCGCCGGCGTGGCCGTGCCGCAGGTCTATGGCGCGCCGTTCGCCCCGCTGGCCGCGGTCGCCGCGACCAGCACGCGGCTCGAACTGGCCACCGGCATCGCCATCGGCCTGACGCGCAGCCCGTTCGAGACCGCGGTCACCTCGCTCGACCTGGACCGTCTCTCGAAGGGGCGGTTCATCCTGGGGCTGGGAACCGGCCCCGAGCATTGGACCAGCGGCTATTTCGGCATGCCGTACGACAAGCCGGTCTCGCGCTTGCGCGAGGTCGTGCAGATTCTGCGCCACGTCGAGGACGGGGCGCGCAGCGGCGACATGCAACCTTGGGAAGGCCGCCTCTACCGCTTGACGTTCGAGGCGTTCCAGCCCGTGCCGCCGCCGTACCGCGCGCGCATTCCGGTTTGGATCGCGGCGCTGCGGCAACGCATGTGCGAACTCACCGGCGAGGTCGCCGACGGCCTGATCGGCCACCCGGTCTGGTCGGTCGAATGGGCGTTGGGCCAGGCGCAGGAATCCGTGGCCGCGGGGGCGGCGCGGACCGGGCGCGACCCGGCCACCATTCACTTCCAGCCGTGGGTGACGGCCTCCATCGACGCGGACGAACGGACTGCGATGCGAGACGCCAAACCGTGGCTGGCCTTCTACGCCGGCTTCCGGCAGTACGCCCCCTACTTCGAGGCGCACGGCTTCGGCCCGGAGGCGCGCAAGATTCACGAGGCGTCGAAGACCATGGATTGCGTCCGGGCGGCGCAATTCGTCCCGGACGAAATGGTCCAGACTTTCGGCGCGCACGGCACGCCCGACCAGGTGCGGGAGAAGGTCGAGCCGCTGTGGCAGCGGGCAGACTCCATGCTGGTCGTGCCGCCCAACTGGGGCATGACGCCGACGCAGCTTGCCGAGAAGACCCGGGCCATCGCCGACACGTTCTGGCCGAAGTAGCACCCCGGTTGGGGGGACCGGGCCGTTTCGGATTCCCGGCCCCTCACTCCCCCCGACCTCGAGGCATCGCAAGTTCAGAAACCTTCCCATCCCTCAGTTCGTCGAGCTTGGTCCCTGAGCCTGCGGTGCCTTGAGCTTGCATTGTCCTGAGCCTGTCGAAGGATCGAAAGGTCGAAGGGTGTCGAAACCGTGTGGACGACCTTCCCCTAATCCTCGTGAATCCGACCTTTCTCCGGCGGGGCGAACGATCTTTCGCCCCGCCGCACAACGTCATCCTCCCCTCGGGCGTCTGCTCCCCCTTCGGAGGGGCGACGCATGCGTCGCCCCTACAACACCCCGTTTGTCTCAATACCTAGGAACGTGGGCGTCGCCCCCCTTCCGCCCCTTCGGCGTGGTTCGCCCTTTCGACACGCGCAAGGCATCGCAAGCTCAGGATCCAGCCCGTCGAAGTCGCCGAAGGGTTCGGCAGCGGGCGCAGTCCTCTCTCGTATGGAATTCCCGAAACATATGGACTGAAGTATGACAGAAAAGAAAAAGTCCCGGTTTTCGCCGGACTCTCGGGAGAACGCGCATGGATTTTCGTTACCTGCTGACCGAACGTGACCGCGGCGTGTGCCGCCTCACCCTGAACCGGCCCGAGCGGCTGAACGCGATCAACGTCCGCGTCGGGCTGGAACTCCTCCACGCGCTGGAGGACTGCGACTACGACGAGTCGGTTCGCGTCGTCGTGCTGACCGGCGCCGGGCGCGCGTTCTGTGCCGGAGACGACCTCAAGGGCATGGCCGAGCCCGGCGCGCCGGAGCGCACGTTCGCCGACCCGGTGAAGCACTATACGCAGGGCGAAGGCCGCTGGCCGCTCATCGTGGCGAAGCTGCGAGCACTCTCCAAGCCGGTCATCGGCATGGTGAACGGGCACGCGCACGGCGCCGGCTTCAACTTGGCGTTGGGCTGCGACCTGCGCGTCATGGCGGACTCCGCCACGCTGTGCGTGCCGTTCGTCAAGCGCGGCATCGCGACCGGCACGAGCCTGCTCCAACAATTCGTGGGCATCGGCAAGGCGCTGGAATGGGCCTTGCTCGGCACGCAGCTTTCCGCGCACGAGGCGGAACGCTGGGGGCTGGTAAACCGCGTCGTGCCGCTGGACGAGTTGGAAACGGCCACGCGGGAACTCGCCGACACCCTGGCGCAGGGGCCGACGCACATCTACGGCCTCACCAAGTCGGCCGTCATGCGCGGCTGGCAGGAGCCGCCGGAGCGGGCGTACGAATATCAGGGCCGAGCGTTTGCGCTCTCGCAGCACTCCGAGGACTTCTCCGAAGGCCGCCGCGCCTTTCTGGAAAAACGTCCGCCGCGTTTCCGCGGGCGGTAGCCGTCTCCTTCCCTTCTCCCACTAGAGGAGAGGGGATGAAAAAGGGAAGAGGATCGAAGGAACGTTCGGTTCTGTCCCGAGTGAACCCGTCATCCAGGACTCTCCCAAGCAAATCGTAGGTCGGCTTAGCGTAGCGTAAGCCGACAGCGGCGCGGCGGCGGAACGTCGGATTACGCCTCCGGCTAATCCGACCTACGGGGAGAGAGGGAAATCTGGGTCAGTAGCCGCGCAGGGCGGCCCAGCGGGCACGGTGCCAGTCGGCGTCGCCGAAGGTCATCTCCGCGGCGCGGGCGCGCTTCAGGTACAGGCCGGCGTCGTGCTCGTCGGTCATACCGATGCCGCCGTGCATCTGGACGCCCTCGTTGGTCGCCAAGACGAAGGCGTCGGAACAGCGCGCCTTGGCCAAGGACGCCAGCAGCGGAACGTCTGCGTCGCCGGCGTCCGCGGCGCGTGCCGCGGCCATGACGGTCGAGCGGCACAACTCGACGTCCATGAACACGCGCGCCGCCCGGTGCTTGAGCGCCTGGAACGACCCGATGGGGACGCCGAATTGTTCGCGCGTCTTGAGGTAGGCGAGCGTGTCGTCGAAGATCTGACCCATGCCGCCCAGCATTTCCGCGCATAATCCGACCGTCGCCAGATCGACGACCGCTGCGAGAGTGGGCAACCCGTGTCCCGCGGGGCCGAGCAGGGCGTCCCCGCCGACCTCGACTTCGTCGAGCCGCACCAGGGCCGCGGCGCGCCCGTCCACGCGGGTCTGCGGCGTCACGGTCAGGCCGCGCGTGTCCGGGGCGACGAGAAACAGGCTCAGGCCGTCCCGGTCGTCCGCCTCCCCCGCGGTGCGCGCCGACACGATCAGCAGGTCCGCGTGCCGGCCGTCGAGGACCTGGACCTTCTCGCCGGACAGGACCCAAGCGTCTCCTCGCGCCGCGGCGCGCGTGGCGACGCGGTGCAGGGCGTAGCGGCTGCGCGCCTCCTGATAGGCGACGGCGACGACCTGCTCGCCCGCGGCAATCCCCGGCAACCACGCCCGTTTCTGCGCGTCGTTGCCGGCGCGCGTCAGCAGTTGGCCGCCGAGCAGGACGGTCGAAAGAAACGGCTCCGGCGCCAGCGTGCGGCCTACGGCTTCCAGCACCACGGCGAGGTCGGCCAAGCCCATGCCTGCCCCACCGTAGTCTTCGGGAATCAGGATGCCCGGCCAGCCGAGCGCGCCCATTTCCCGCCACAGGTCGCGCGAGAACCCCACCTCGTCCCCGGCGTCACGCAGGGCGCGGGCGCGGCTCACGGGCGAGCGGTCGCGCACGAAGTCGCGCGCGGATTGGGCGAGGATTTCCTGGTCTTCGGTGAGGACGAGGGCCACGGGATTCTCCACGGGCGGCGTGCGGGAGGGCCGCGCTCAGCCGGGCAGGCCCAGCACGCGCTTGGCGATGATGTTGAGTTGAATCTCGCTGGTGCCGCCCTCGATTGTGTTGCCGCGCGAGCGCAGCCAGTCGCGGGTGAGCGTCAGTTCGTGGTCCTCGAAGCCCGGCCCGTCCCAGCCGAGCGCCTGCGGGCCGGCGATGGACAGCAGCAATTCGAGGCGCCGCTGGTTGAGTTCCGTGCCGTAGATCTTGAACAGCGAGCTTTCCGGCCCCGGCGGCCGCCCGGCCTTGGTCGCGTCGCGCGCGCGTTCCGCGGTCAGGCGGAACGCGCGGCTGTCCATTTCGTAGCGCGCCAGCCGGTCCCGAATCGCGGCGTCGGCCAGCCGGCCGCGGTCCATGCCCACGTATTCCTTGGCCCAGTCGCGCATCCCGCGGCGGCCCTCCGCGGCGGTCGAGCCGAACGCGGAGGCGATCATGTTGCGCTCGTGGTTGAGCAGCGACTTGGCGACGGTCCAGCCCTTGTCGATCTCGAAGACGACGTTCTCGGCCGGCACCTGCACGTCGGTCAGGAACGTTTCGCAGAACGGCGACGCCCCGCTGATGAGTTTGATCGGTCGGGTCTCGACGCCCGCGGAGGCCATGTCCATCAGGATGAAGGTGATGCCCGCCTGCTTCTTGGCGTCCGGGTCGGTGCGCACGAGCAGGAACATCCAGTCGGCCAGATTGGCGAACGAGGTCCAGATCTTCTGGCCGTTGATGACGTAGTGGTCGCCGTGCAGCACGGCGCGCGTTTGCAGGGACGCGAGGTCGCTGCCCGAACCCGGCTCGGAATAGCCCTGACACCAGCGGATCGCCCCGCGTACGATGCCCGGCAGGTGTGCCTGCTTCTGTGCTTCGGTGCCGTATTGGAGCAGCGTCGGGCCGATCATCGTCAGGCCGAAGCCGATGAGCGGCGCCGGCAGCGTGAGGGCCGCCATCTCCTCGTTCAGCACCTTGGCTTCGGCCTTGGACAGTCCGCCGCCGCCGTACTGCGCCGGCCATTCGGGCGCGGTCCAGCCGCGGGCCGCCATGACGTCGAGCCAGACCTTCATGTCGGGGTTGCGGTAACGCGCTTGGCGCCCACCCCAATTGCCGTCCAGCAGGCCGCTGCCCGTGCCGCGGATGGAGGCCGGGGCGTTGGCGTCGAGCCACTGCCGGGTTGCGGTGCGGAACGTGTCGAGGTCGGCCATGTGGTGCGTCCTTGTTGGCGGTGCGAGGGTCCGGGTTCGCCGAAGCAGGGGCAGGCTCAGGGACTTCCCGATCTTCGGTTCGTCGAGCTTGCGGGGTGTCGAGCGTGTCGAAACATCGAAACGAACCCCGAGGGCCACCGCGCTCCCACGCTGCCCCCGCCCTCAGTTCGTTGAGCTTGTCGAAACGAACCCCGAGGTTACCTCGGCCTTCGTACCTCACCTTCAGCCCTAAGGGCGGGGAGAGGCTCGACAGGCTACGCCGCCGCGGCCGCAGGGGCCGGCATGGCGAGCGGCTCGGGATCGGCCAGCGGCGTGGTGTCCCACTTCTTCAGTTCGGGCAGCACGTGCTCGGCGAAGCAGTGCAAGCTGCCCTCGGCGTCCGCGTACGGCATGCCGGCGAAGCTGAAGGTGGCCATGATGCCCTTCATGTCGATGATGCCGCGGACGTGCTCCAGCTTGCGCAGCACCTGGTCGGGCGTGCCCCACGGCATGAGCTTGGTGAAGTCGCGCGCCGCGCCGTCCATGCCGTGCTCCTCGATGTACTTGCCGACGTTGCCGTAGAACTCG
The DNA here is from genome assembly GCA_965242795.1 of uncultured Binatia bacterium (SeqCode). Lineage (GTDB taxonomy): Bacteria > Desulfobacterota > Binatia > Bin18 > Bin18 > Bin18. Next base: position 3,114,184 of record OZ251505.1, on the reverse strand, counting down.
TAGCCCTTGTTCCGCCCGAAGTGCTTGGCCGTCATCTGATAGTGCCGCATGGCCGTGTGGTAGTAGGCGCCGATCCACTTGGTCGCCATGTCTTCGGCGCGCTTGGCGTCCTCGTCCACGAAGAAGAAGCCGCCGCATAACGGCTGCGGCGCGTCGGTGCCGTTCACGTCGCGATAGACTTGGTGGTACACCTCGAAATCGCCCCGGACGACGTCCCACGGCTTCTGCGGAATCACCAGCAGGCCGATGCCCAGCTTGGCCATGATCGGCATGGATTCGGGCGACACGGCCGCGGCATACGTGCGGCCCTTGAAGGAATAGGCGGGGTACGGGCGGATGTCGCGCCGCGGCTGGCGCGTGTGTTCGCCGCCTTCGACGTAGCCCTGTTCGAGCCCCTGCAACACCAGCTCGGCGTATTCCACGAAGCGGTCGCGGCCCTCGTCCTGGTCGATGCGGAACCCGTCGTACTCCACCTTGGCGAGGCCGCGGCCGAGCCCGAGGATCATGCGCCCGCCCGACACGTGGTCCAGCAGCGAGATCTGTTCCGCCACGCGGATCGGGTCGTGCCACGGCAGGACGATGACCATCGTGCCCAGCTTGGCGGTCGTAGTCTTGCCCGCCATGTAGGACAGGAACTGCACCGGGTCCGGGCACATCGTATAGTCGGTGAAGTGGTGCTCGATGGACCAGACCGAATCGAAGCCGAGCGGTTCGGCCCGTTCGGCCAAGCCGAGTTCCGCCCGATAGACTTCGGTGTCCGAGCGGGCGTTGTGCGGATTCTGGAAAATGGGGGAATAGCCGACATGCATGGCTGCCTCCTTCTATCGACGGGGAATTGTTCGAGGATGCTGCGAGGGGTTCGGGAACCGTGTCCCAAGAGATTTCGTCCGGAGATCAGCGGGGCGCGTTCGGTTTCTTCCCGGAGAGCGGCTGCCGGCCGGACATATGCGCATGCCCCGTGCACGGGGCATACCAAAAATGCGGCCCGTCGCCTAGCGCCGCTTTTTCCCCGGCGACGTATCGGTTGGCAGCGGTTTCCCGGCGAACGCCCGGCTCGGGTTGGCATCGCCAGCACCTGGCGGGTCCCGGCGTGCTCATGCTCTCCGTGTACGCCAGGATCATGAGGCGAAGCACGGGCGGCGGGTCTTTACGTAGTCGTCGTTCATGTCCGATCCTCCATGAAGCCCGCAACAGGACGGTTCTTCGGAATGCCGCGGTTCTAGCGCCCCGGTTCGCCGCGGACAACCCGCGGCCCTGCATGGATGGATTGGAGAGAAGACGACCTGCCCCACGAACGCCCTTGAAGAGGGGAGGCCCGAACGCCGGGAACGGGGCAGAAGGCAGGGCTGTCTTCAATCCGAAGCCCTGACTCGGACTTGATGGATTCTGTTCCGTGACGTTTATTAGGACGCTGTTCGGCATTACGAGCCCACTAGACGAGTGCGAGGGCGGGGAAGGCAGTAATCATGTTCGGCTTCTGCAAGCGATACGGATGGTGGAGTCCGGCGGCCATCGGGCTGGGGCGGCGGGCCTTCCTGCTCGTCCTGCTGCTCGCCGCGGGGCAGGCGGCGGTCCTGCCGGAGGCGTCCGCCCAGGCGACGCCGAGCCCGCTGAAGTGGAGTTCGAGCTCCCCTCCCGCCCCGACTTATGACGTAACCACGACATCTCTCGTAGCGACTCGGACTCAGCAGTCCGTCACAGTTGAAATTACCAACAGAAATTCACGAAATTACGGCGCGGATGCAATGCTGGCTTGCACCTGGACGGTGGTGGAACCGGCAACCAAGACCGGCACGAGCCTTCCTAGCGGGTGCACGGTACTCGTCGACAAACCTCACCGCGATGCGAAGACTCTTACCGCGAACATCACACCGACCCAGGCCATGATCACCAACGGCGGAGTGGTCATCGCAATGGTTCTCGGTCGAAGTAGCCATACCCCAGCGTACAACTTTTACTATGCGGAGTGGATTCCGCTGGTTGTGCCGCTCACGCTGGCGCTGGCGCCGGCGACGATTACGGAGAACGGCGGCATAGCCACGGTGACGGCGACGCAGGCCAGCACCGTGAGCACGGCGACGACGGTGACGGTGACGGCGGTGGAGGGCGCGTACACCGTGGGGGCGGACGCGACGATCGTGATTGCCGCCGGCAGCACGACGAATGCGGCGGACACGGTGACGATCCAGGCGGTGGACAACGCGACCGACGAGCCGGACCGGATGGTGGACGTGACGGGCACGGCCTCCAGCACCTATATGATCGCAGTGACGACCGCGGAGCTGACGCTGACGGACGACGACGCGGCGCCGGGGGTGACGCTGGCGCTGGCGCCCACGTCGATCGCGGAGAACGCCGGCACGACCACGGTGACGGCGGCGCTGACGCACCCGTCGAGCGCGGCGACGACGGTGACGCTGGCCGCGGCGGCCGGGGCGTACACCGTGGGGGCGGACACGACGATCGTCATCGCCGCGGGGGACACGGCGAATACGGCCGACACGGTGGTCCTCACGGGCGAGGACAACGCTACGGACGCACCGGACCGGACGGTGACGGTGCCGGCGACGGCTGCCAACGCCCAGGGCGTAGGGACCGTCACCGGGGCGGAGTTGACGCTGACGGACGACGACGCGGGGCCGGGGGCGACGCTGACGCTGATGCCGGCGACGGTGGCGGAGAGCGGCGGGGTAGCGACGGTGACGGCGGCGCTGTCGCATCCGTCGAGCGCGGCGACGACGGTGACGGTGACGCCGGCCGCGGGCTTCTACACGGTGGGGGCGGACGCGACGATCGTGATCGCGGCGGGTGCCACGGTGAACGCCGCGGACACGGCGACGGTCGCCGCGGTGGACGACGCCGCGGACACGCCGGACCGGACGGCGACGGTGACGGGCACGCTGGCGAACAGCCAGGGCGCGGGAGCGGTGACCGGGGCGACGCTGACGCTGACGGACGACGATACGCGAGGGATCACCCTGGACACGGACCCGGCCGATCCGGGGGATCAGACGGCGTCGCTGGCGGTGACGGAAGGGCACGCGACGCTGGGGAGCGCGGCGTACACGGTGCGGTTGGCGACGCGGCCGGTGGGGGGCGACGTGACGGTGACGGTGGCGGGCAGCCCGGCGGGGGCGGTGACGGTCCGGCCGGCCCCGCTGCTGTTCACGGCGAGCAATTGGAACACGGCGCGGACGGTGACGGCGACTGCGGCGGACGACCAGAACTCGGACAATGAAAACGTGACGCTGACGCACACCGCGGTGGGCGGCGACTACCCGGCCACGCCGCCGGTGACCGCGGCGTTGACGGTGGACGTGACGGACGACGACGTGCCGGGGTTGACCGTGAGCGGGGCGACGCTGGAGATCGCCGAAGGGGCTGGCACCCCGTCCACGGGGCAGTACACGGTGCGGCTGAACACGAATCCCCAGGGGACGGTGACGGTGGGGATCGCCGAACCGCCGGCGGCGGCCAACGCGGACATCGCGGCGAGTCCGACGGCGTTGACGTTCGACGCGAGCACGTGGGCGACGGGGCAGGCGGTGACGGTGACGGCGCAGGCGGACGCGGACGCCGCGGACGACACGACGACGCTGCGGCACGCGGTGACGGGGAGCGGGGCGACGGCCTACCCGACGACGCTGACGGCGGTGGACGTGATGGTGCGGGTGCGGGACGCCGACGAGGCGGGGGTGACGCTGAGTGAAACGGCGCTGATGCTGACGGAAGAGGACGCGACCGAGGGGAGCAAGACGTACACGGTGGTATTGGACACGGAACCGACGGCGGCGGTGACGGTGACGGTGGAGAGTCCCGACGCGGCGGTGGTGGTGGACACGGATCTGACGCCGCGGGCGCGGGAACTGACGTTCACAGCGGCGGATTGGAACATGGCGCAGACGGTGACGGCGACTGCGGCGGCGGACTTGAACGGGGTGCACGAGCGGGTGCTGCTGACGCACACGCTGACGGGGGCGGCGGAATACGCGGGGGTGTCGGTGGCGCCCGTGACGGTGCAGGTGACGGACGACGACCCGGCGGGGCTGGTGGTGGACACGGACCCCGGAACGATGGGGGTGCAGACGACGGCGCTGGCGGTGAACGAGGGGGCGCAGGTCAGCTACACGGTGCGGTTGGCGACGCAACCGACGGCGGACGTGGGGGTAAAGATTCAGGCCGCGCATGCGGACGTGGCGTTGCAAGCCGCGGGGTCGGGGGCGATGGGCGAGACGGTGTGGCTGACCTTCAGGCCGGGGCCGGTGGATGCCAGCCTCTGGAACACGGCGCAGACGGTGACGGTGCACGCGCTGCCGAACGCGGACATGGCCAACGCGACGGCGCGGCTGGAGCACGAAGCCACGGGCGGGGACTACGGCGCGGTGACCGCGTCCCTGGAAGTGACCGTGACGGACGTGTCGACGACGATACCGTCGGGCAGCCCGGTTCTGCCGGCGATCGTCCCGTCCTCGCTGACCTTCCGAGAGCGGCAGCGCGTGCGGGTGCAATTGCCGGCGGCCACGATGGGCGACGCGCCGTTGACGTACACGCTGACGCCGGCGTTGCCGGCGGGGCTGGCGTATGACGCGATGCGGCGGATCGTAGGGGCGGCGACGGCGGTGCCGGATCCGGCGATGGGGACGTACACGCACACGGTGACGGACGCGGACGGGCAGACTGCCACGCAGACGGTGACCGTCACGATTGAGGAGAACCCGCGGCCGCAGTTCGATGCTCCGGCGCCGCGCTACACGTCGGGGGAGACGTACACGCTGCCGGCGCCGACGGTCGCGGACAACGAACGGCTGGTGTTCGCGGTGACGCCGGCGTTACCGGCGGGGTTGGTGTACACGCCGCCGCCGCTGCAAGTGGACACGATCGAGGGCGTCACCTCATCAATCTACAGGACCGGGGGAACGATCACGGGGACGCCGGAGGAGCGGCTGCCGACCGGGCGATACACGCTGACGGTGACGGACGCGGACGGGGACATGGCGACGCTGGGATTCCGGCTGGCACAGCCGGCGGTGCTCCCGCCCCCGGATCTGCGGCCGAGCTTCGGGGATGCGAGAATCGAGGCGCAGACGTACATGGTCGGCACGGCGATCACGCCACTGGTCTTGCCGGCAGCGACGGGCGGCGACGGGACACTGAGCTACGCAGTGACGCCCGACTTACCGCCGGGGCTGACGTACACGGCGCCGGCGGACGCGACGAACGGCGGGACGATCAGCGGCACGCCGACGGAGGAGCGGGCGGCGGCGACGTACACGCTGACGGCCACGGACAGGGACGGGGACCCGGCCACGCTGCCGTTCACGCTGACGGTGGAGCCGGACCTGCGGCCGCGCTTCGAGGCCGTGGTGATCGACCGGACCTACGTGGTCGGCACGGCGATCGCGCCGTTGGTCTTGCCGGCGGCGATGGACGGGACGCTGAGCTACACCCCGCCGCCCGACTTACCGCCGGGGCTGACGTACACGATGCCGGCGGACGCGGCGAGCGGCGGGACGATTGCCGGCACGCCGACCGAGGCACGGGACAAGACGACGTACACGCTGACGGCGATGGACGCGGATGGGGACGTCACCACGCCGCCGCTGCCGTTCGCGCTGACGGTGGAGGCGGACGTGCAGCCGAGCTTCGGGGAGGCCGTCGTGCCCCCGCAGATCCTGCTGGTGCAGGAGCCGATGGTGCCCGTGTTGCTGCCGAGAGCAACGGGCGGGAACGGCGCGTTGCGATATACGCTGACGCCTGAATTGCCGGACGGACTGACCTCCACCCTGCCCACCGCCTCCGCGGAGGGGCGGATCGCCGGCACGCCGACGGTGGTGCAGGCGGCGGCGACGTACACGCTGACGGTGACGGACGTGGACGGGGACCCGGCGATGCTGCCGGTCAGCATCGAAGTGGTGCGCATCCCGGTGCAAGTGACCCTCAAGGACGCCACGGCGACAGAAGGCGGCGTGGCGGAGTTTGCGCTGACCCTCTCGCGGGCGGTGCCCAAGCCGCTCACCTTCCATTGGACGGCGGGCCGGCCGGGCAACGCGGCGCCGGGCGACGATTACCAAGCGGAAACGGCGGGCCGGCTGCGGCTGGCGGCGGGCACGACCGCGGGGAGGCTACGGGTGCCGACCATAGACGACCGGCGGGTAGAGCCGGTGGAGACGTTCACGGTGACGGTAACGCTGCCGGGCGATCCGATCATCGAGGCGACGGACGTGACGGCGGAGGGACGGATCGAAGACGACGACACGGAGCAGGCGCGCAAACGAAGCCTGGGGATGGTGTTGGCCGGCGTGGGGCGGACACTGGCGACGGACGCGGTGGACGTGATCGGCGAGCGGTTCATCCGGCAGCCGACCGGCAACCAAGTGACGGTGGGCGGGCAGGCGTTGAATCTGCACGATGACCCGCAGGCGGGGCGTTGGCGCCAAGCAGCGGGCGTGGCGTATGGCGTAGCACGGGCGCTAGGTGTGGAGGTCGGCTCGCCGCTGGCCGGCGGGGACGGCCAATTCGGGCAGGTGCGTGGGGCGGCGTGGCACACGTTGACGCGCCACCTGAACGACCCGCACGGCGGAGCGGCGCCGCTGAGCGCCTGGGACACGCCGGGCGCCTTCGCGGGCGGGCTGGGGGATGGGCCGGGAGGGCGCTTGCCGGCAGGGGAAAGCTTGGTCGGCGCGACCCCATTCGGGAGCGGCGTACTTCCGGCTATGGCTGACGACGGACCCGGCTTGGGCCAACGCGGGTTCGACCGCGCCCACGCCGCGACGCCGCACCTGCGCGCGGCGTCCGGGACGCTGCGCAACCCGGTGCGGTTCCGGCGGGTAGCGGCGACGGAGTTACTGGCGCAGAGTCGATTCGCCATGCCGTTGGGCGAGGAAGCCGCCGAGGGCTGGACGTCGGGGTGGACGTTGTGGGGCCGAGGCACGGCGAGCGGGTTCGACGGGAAACCCAAGGACGACTTCTCGATGGACGGCAACGTCTTCACCGGCTACTTGGGCTTGGACTACCGCTTGCAGCCGAACGTCTTGCTCGGCCTCGCCGTGGCGCACAGTCAAGGCGACGTGGACTACGAAACGACCGACGTCACCAAAGGCGCCGTGGACCTGACGCTGACGAGCGTCTTGCCGTATGCACATTGGAGCCCGCGGCCGGGGTTGGGCGTGTGGGGCTTGTTCGGCGCCGGCTGGGGCGACCTGAAACTGCGAGACGAAGCGGGCAAAGTGAAGACCGACCTGGAGATGCTGATGGCGGCGGTCGGCGCGCGGCAGGAAGTGCTGACGTGGCGGCGGATCGACGTGGCACTGAAGGCGGACGCCTTCCTGACCGAATTGGAGGCCGGCTCCGACGACCGGTTGCCGCAGACGGCGGGCGACGCCCAACGGCTGCGCCTGATGGTAGAAGGCCGCACGGCGTGGGCCGTGTCGGAGGACTCCCACCTGACGCCCATCTTCGAGGTCGGCGGGCGCTGGGACGGCGGGAAGGCGGAGACGGGCGTGGGCGCGGAACTCGGCGGCGGCTTCGAGTACGTGCACACGAAGCTGGGCTTGAGGATCGAAGCGCGGGGCCGGTACTTGCTGGCGCACCAGAAATCGGCGTTCGACGAGTGGGGCGCGAGCCTGACACTGAAGCTGGACCCCGGCGAGGCGAAGCGGGGATTGTGGTTGGCGGTGGCGCCGGTCTGGGGCGCGGAAGCGAGTCAGGTGGAACAGATGTGGGGTAGCGCGGACGTGCTCCAGGCGGGCGCCGAAACGGATACGCCGCCGGGCCTGTCCCCGGCCCAGGTCGAGTTCGACATCGGCTACGGCTTGGTGACGCACGAGGGCGCAGGCTTACTGACGACCTACGGCGGCCTGTCGATGGCCGGGCCACAGAACCACGGCTACCGCCTGGGCGGACGGATCGAATTGGGCGAATGGATCGACCTGAGCGTCGAGGGCGAACGCACCACGCAGGCCGGCGGCGCCGCACACCAAGTCGCCCTCTACGGCCACCTGGGCTGGTAACCGCCTCCCCTGAGCTTGACCCTCCTGCGGAGGGGCGACGCATGCGTCGCCCCTCCGGAGACATGCGGCGAGGTCTCGGGTTCAAACCGTGCTGGTGAGGTCCGGCCCTGCCCGTGGGGGCAGGGCGAAAGATTTTTCGCCCCTACGGAGTACGATTCAATCCTGCGCCCCCGGCCCATGTCCGAGGCAGGCGCTCAGCTTCCCGCCTTTCGACCTTTCGGCGGGTTCACCAACCAAGTTCAGGGGTTAGCCCCGTTTCGACGCCTGGCGCACGGTGAGGCTACGCGCCGGCCTGCAAGGCTTCGAGCACTTTGGCGGGATGCTCCGCTGCCTTGGCAACGCGCCGCCAGTGCTTCTTGACCTTGCCGTCGGCGCCGACCCACACGGTCGAGCGGATGACGCCGACCGTCTTCTTGCCGTACAGGGTCTTCTCGCCCCAGGCGCCGTATTTCTCCATGACTTTCTTGTCCGGGTCGCTGAGCAGGGTGAAGGGCAGGGCGTGCTGCGCGGCGAATTTCTGGTGCGCGGCTCGGCCGTCGGGCGAGATGCCCAGCACGCCCGCGCCGGCCTGCCGAATGTCGTCCCACAGGTCGCGGAAGCCGCAGGCTTCCTTGGTGCAGCCGGGCGTGTTGTCGCGCGGGTAGAAATAGACGATCACGTCGCGACCGCGCAGTGACTTGAGCGTAACCTTGTTGCCGGCCGCGTCCGGCAGGGTGAACGTGGGCGCGGCTTTTCCTTCCTGAACGGGCATACGTCCTCCGTTGCGTGCGACCTGGGCGCTCCGAAAGGCGCGGCGGCCCATGCTCCGGTCTTGCGAGGCTATGACAGATTTCCGACTACGCCGTCCATGGCGCCCCACTCGACGATAGGCGTCAGGCGACGTTTGGCGATCAACCCCTTGGCGACCAGCGTCGTAAACGTGTTGAAGGTCTTGGCGTGGTCCTGGATGTCGAGGATCAGGACCATCTTGGCTTCCTCGTTCGAGACCCACGGGCCGGCCTTGAGGGTCACGCCTTCGGGAAAGCCGGTTCGACCGCTCAAGACGTCCTTGAACAGGTCGTGCACCTCTTTGGTATGCGCCGGGTCCCAATTGATTTCGTCCAGATAGAGCGGCATGTTCGGTTCCTCCTTTGAGCGGCTGCCGGGGAATTTATGAGTCTGCATTGCATCCAGAGCGCGCTGACGAAAAGGAACTATATACAAGGAGACTGTTTCGACAAGTTCGGGGACCAGCCCGGTGAATTTTCCGGAACGCTCCCCGGATATTCTTGTCTATGATTCCCCCCTTGTTGAATTTCGGGAATAAAAAATCTCCAGGGGAGCAACGTAGCCCCCGACTTCAAGCCTGCGTGTCGTCACACCGGCAGGCCGGCCGTCTCAGGCAGGTCAAGCATCAGGTTGAGATTCTGGATCGCTGCGCCGCAGGCGCCCTTGCCCAGATTGTCGAGAATGGCGACCAGCAAGACGTGACCTGCAGGGTTGGGCTCGACGTACAGCGTAATCCGGTTCGTATCGTTGCACGCGCGCGGGTCGAGGCCGTGTTCATCGATAGGGGCCGCTTCGGGCATGACCGTGACGAACGGTTCTCCGGCATAGCGCTCGATCAGGACGTTGCGGACTGCGTCGCCATCGTGGCCGCGCAGCAGCCCGGCGTGTAACGGCACCTGAACGCGCATTCCGCATCGAAACGGGCCGACCGCGGGGATGAACTGCGGCGCGGTCTCGAGCCGGGCGTGGACCGTCATTTCCGGGACGTGCTTATGGACCCGATCCAGCGCGTACGGCGCTTCGTACGGCAACGAGTTCAGGCCGAGCGTCGGGTTTTCCCACTTCTCTATGAGCGTTCGCCCGCCGCCGGAGTAGCCGGACAGGGCGTGAATCGAGAGCGGGGCATCGGGCGCCAGCACGCCCGCATCGATCAGCGGGCGCACCAACAGGAGGAACGCGGACGGATAGCAGCCCGGATTGGCGACTCGGTCGGCATGCCGCAGGGCCTCGCGCTGGCCGGGTTGAAGCTCCGGCAGGCCGTACACCCAGCCGTCCGCCACACGGTGTGCCGTACTGGTGTCGATGACCCGCGTGCCGGCATCGGCCGCCCACGCCGCGGCTTGTTCCGCGGCCTCGTCCGGGAGGCATAGAATGGCGACGTCGGCCTGCGCCAGCAACTCGCGCCGTGCCACCTCGTCCTTCCGTTGCGCCTCGGGCAAGGTCAGCACGTTCACGTCGCGGCGCCCGGCCATCCATTCCCGAATGCGCAGACCGGTCGTGCCGACGTGGCCGTCAATGTACACCTGCGGCGGCATGGCGTGCTGTTTTTCCTGAGTCGAGTGAGTATGCGGATCGTGAGGCGAGCATTCTATGGTTGCACCGACGCCTTCGGCAACTAGTTTGGACAATTGATCGGGTCTCGATTTGAGATTTCCGGGTTGAGGCACCGACGCAGGAGGACCCTCACCCTAGCCCTCTCCCAGAGGGAGAGGGAATGAGGAGATAAAACCCCTTTCCTCCCTGGTCCCTGATCCTGCGGACCCCTGAGCTTCTCGAAAGGTCGAAGGAGGGATATCCGTTGGGATGAGATCAAGGCGGCAACACCGCATCAGCCCGGAAACTCCGAACCGGGGGCCGACCCGCATCCTTGACAGACCGTTTTTCGGTATGTCACAGCAGACGAGGGGAAGCGTACCGCCCCCGCCGTCACTTTCTTCCATCGACCAACCGCAGTTCTCCAAGGAGGGGAAACATGGATCAGCTACGCGTCATTTCCGCGGATTCGCACATGATGGAGCCCGCCGACCTGTGGCAGAAGCGTTTGGACAAGAAGTTCCGGGACAAGGCGCCCAAGGTCGTAGCGAACCCCGACAAGCCGGGGTTCATCTTCGTGGCCGACGGCATCGAGCCGTTTCCGGTCGCGGGTGGGTTCGGGGCCGGCCGGTCCGGGGAAGAACTCAAGGACCACATGAGCAAGGGCTACGAAGCCGCGCGCCCGAGTGGCTGGGACCCGGTGGAACGCATCAAGGACCAGGAGATCGACGGCGTGGAGGCCGAGGTGCTGTACACCACGCTGGGCATGCCGCTGTTCGGCCTGCCGGACGCCGACCTGCAACGCGCCTGCTTCCGGTCCTACAACGACTGGGTGGCCGAGTTCTGTGCGCACGCCCCCAAACGGCTGTACGGCATCGGCCTGATCTCGCTCGAAGACATCGGCGCGGGAATCGCGGAGTTGGAGCGGACGCACGCCAAGGGGATGCGCGGGGCCATGATCTGGGGCTCGCCGCCCGAAGACAAGCCGTACAACAGCCGCGTGTACGACCCGTTCTGGCAGGCCGCCGCGGAACTCCACATGCCGCTCTCGCTGCACGTCATCACCGGCAAGAGCAAGGAGAGCAAGGTCGATTTCTCGCAGATCAGCCTGTTCTACATGAACGTCATCCACGAGGTGCAGCGGTCGCTGTCCACCCTCGTGTTCGGCGGCGTGTTGGAGCGGTTTCCCGCACTCAAGATCGTGTCCGCGGAGAACGACACGGGCTGGTTCCCGCACTTCATGTACCGCATGGATCACGCCTACGACAAATTCCACGCCATGGAGAAAGCGCCGCTGCCCATGAAGCCGAGCGCATACGTCAGGCGGCAGGTGTGGGCCACGTTCCAGGACGATCCGGTCGGTCCGGCGACCTATAAGATCTTCGGCGAGGACAACTACATGTGGGCCTCGGACTTTCCGCACACCGACTCGACGTGGCCGGAGTCCCGCGAGTGGATCAAGAAGGACTTCGACGGCGTGCCGGACGACGTGACCCGCAAGATCGTGTTCGAGAACGCGATCAAGGCATACCGCATGGACGTGGACTGACCCGCGCTCCGCTCCAGACACGGGCCGGGAGGAGACTCCCGGCCTTTTTTGCGGCGCGGACGTATCACTCAGAGTGAAGATCTCCGCGTCCGCGCCTTGACGTCCCCACGGGGGAAAGATAGCTACGGGCCCGGATCATGGTGCCGGCGCATCCCCGCTTCGGCAGCCAACGGAGACCGCATGAGCCGCGCCACCGCCCGCCCTGCAGACGACCCGCTCGCCCGCGTGGCCCCTCCCATGCCGCGCATCGCCGCGCCCGCGCACCGTATCCGCGACGACGCCGAAGCCCTGGCCGTCGCCCGCACGCTGGCCGAGCGTTTTGCGCCCGAAGCTGCGACACGCGACCGCGACCGGCGGTTGCCGCGACGCGAACTGGACGAGTTCTCGCAAAGCGGACTGTGGGGCATCACCATCCCCGATCAGTACGGCGGCGCCGGCGTCTCGTACGCGACCGCGGCGGAAGTGACCGCGATCGTTTCCGCGGCTGATGCGTGCCTGGGGCAGATTCCCCAGAACCACTACTACATGATCGAGGCGCTGCGGCTCGACGCGAGTGAGGAACAAAAGCGATTTTACTTCGGGCGCGCGCTGCAAGGCGACCGGTTCGGCAACGCCTTCGTCGAACGCGGGTCGAAGACCGCGCTGGAGTTCGAGGCGCGCCTGACGGCCAACGGTGACACGTACATTCTGAACGGCAAGAAGTTCTATGCGACCGGCGCGGCGTTCGCCCACTGGGTGCCGACGGTCGCCAGGGACGACACCGGGCGCGTGGTCATCGTGTTCGTCGAGCGCGACGCCCCCGGCCTGACCGTCATCGACGACTGGTCCAGCTTCGGCCAGCGCACCACCGCCAGCGGCACCGTGCTGTTGGCGGACGTCGAGGTCGGCCCGTTCGCGGTCATCGACCACCACGCGGCGTTCGAGCGTCCGACCCCGATGGGCGCCGCGGCCCAGATCATCCACGCCGCGGTCGATACCGGTATCGCCCGCGGCGCGCTGGCGGACACGGTCCGCTTCGTCCGCCGACACACCCGGCCGTGGATCGACAGCGGCCAGGAGCACGGCTACGAGGACCCGTACACCATCCACCAGATCGGCGAGGTGCAAGTCCGCGTCCACGCGGCGGATGCCCTGCTGGAACGCGCCGGGCGTTTCCTCGACGAGGCCGTGGCCGACCCGAATGAAGAAACCGTCGCCGCGGCCTCGGTTGCGGTGGCCGAGGCCAAGGTCATGTCCACCGAAGCCTCGCTGCTGGCGAGCAACAAACTGTTCGAGTTGGCCGGCACGCGCGCCACCCTGGAAGAGCACAACCTTGACCGCCACTGGCGCAACGCGCGTACCCACACCCTGCACGACCCGGTCCGCTGGAAGTACCACGCCATCGGCAACTACCGCCTGAACGGCATTCACCCCCCGCGCCACGGCGCAAGCTGACGCGTAGCCTGGAACCGGGAACGTAGGTCGGATTAGCCCGGAGGGCGTAATCCGACAGGGGCGGTTGAGGTCTTGGCACAGGTCCGCGGGCGGGGGATACCGTCCATCGGACTGCACCTTCACCGTGGCGGAATGTCGGATTACGCTTCGCTAATCCGACCTACGGCTCACTTACTGACATGCCACCTGTCGCTTGGGCCGTCTTCGCCATTTCCAGTCCGCGGCCGTCGACTACTGGGCGTTGGCGCATAGCCCAGAAGCGCTCGGCCGTTGTGCGCCGTCCAGTCGAGCCGGCACTGCTCCCACACCGGGAACGCGATGCCATCCCCTGGCCTCAGTGCCACCGGTTCCAGCGAGTCGAACCTGACCGCGAGTTCGCCATCGAGCAGCACGAGGAGGCGGCAGGCCCGTCCGGCGCCAACCGGCAAGTGCCGCAGGCGCCGGTCGCACAGGGACATTTCGGGCGTTCCGCTCGGCGGCACCGCCAACCGTGCCAAGTCGGCACAACGTTCCAGAATCAGGGGTTCGATCGCCGGGCGATTTCCGCTGGATATCCTTGATCGGACGCAAGCGTCCGCGCTCAGAATACCAGGCCACAGCACTGCCGGCGCCCGCCAGTGTAGCAGCAACACGATTGCCCGTTCGCCGGTGAATGCGTCCCGCCAATGGGGTCGCCACCGGCCGTCGAAAATGAACGCGGTGCCTGGTTGGCTCGTCCACTCCAGAACGTCGCCATTCGGCTGCCGTACCTTCAGAGGCCACGTGTCGACGCCATCGAGAAACACGGGGATACTCATCGTGATGTCCAACGGTTCACGATCCATGTGTGATTCCATCGCGTTGCCGCGGCCATAATCCCAAGCGAAGGAGTCGACGAAGGTACAGCAAGGCCGGCTCAGAAGCGCACCCATTCGCGTTGCCAGCTTCCTGCCGATCAGTTGGCCAACGTGAGGATCCGGGAGGCGGACTCTATGTTCGCCATCCTTGACGAAAGATCGCACCTTCAAGTCTTTCTCTACGGCGATGCGAAGGAAATCCAACGACAGCTTGAAGTCTTGAAGCGGGACTACCAGAGGGAGACCGGAGGGGGCAGCCGTTTGGGTTACGGTCGTCATCGCAAATTCCTCATGCCTTCTTGTTGACTCGGAAGGGCGCCGCTTTGACGCGGGACCGGACACCACCTTGCCGGGTCCTCTCGTGCGCCATTCGGCCTAGGTGCTGTTCAGATACCAGGAACGGACGGGGTTTTGGCACGAATCTGTACTCGAAGAGCCGTCATTGGAGAGCACCCCACCACGGCGGAATGTCGGATTACGCTTCGCTAATCCGACCTACGGATATGAGGAGGAATGTAGCCGCGGTTTCCCCAACCCCGTGCACACCCTAGCTCGGCGTGTGTTCGGCCAGAAAATCCGCGACGGCCTGCATGGCCGCGGGCCGATGTTCCGGTTCTTTCCAGTGCTCGACGAGCGTGGCGTTGGGGGCCAGGGTTGCGACCTCGTGCGACGTTTCCTGCGGATGGTAGAGGTCGTCGCCCAACAGCACCAGCAGCGGCGTCTCGCAGGCCGCAACGAACTCTTCGGAGACGTTGAACAGGAATTCGCCGCCGAACATGTTGGTCTTGAACGCCTCCCAGGTGGCACGGGTCACCTCGGGGTGGGCGGGCTGTTGTTCCGCGGTCCAGCCGTCGAACATTTCGTAGAAGGCTTGGCGGTTGTCGGACAGGCCGATGGTCTGAAACAGCACCGCGGATGTGACGCGCTCCGGCGCGGCCTGAATCAACCCCATGCAGTATGGGCCACCGATGCACATGCCGGCCACGTGGAACCGATCCGCGCCCACGTGATCCATCAGCGCAAGCTGGTCTTCGGTGAAGACGTGCCAGCCGTCCGTGGCGCTGACCGGTGCGCTCGACTGGCCGGCGTTGCGCTGATCCATGGCGATCACGCGATAGGTCGGCGCAAGCTGGTCGATGGGGTTCCAGGGCGTCTGCTTCCAGAACGGCACGGACGAGCGCATGCCGCCCGGGGCGATGAGCAGCAGCGGAAAGCCGCTGCCGTGTTCTTCGTAATACAACCGCGTGTCGCCGCGTTCGAATACAGGCATGGTTCTCTCCCGACGCTCGGCCGCGGCCGTCAGGCCGCGGACTCCAGGACCACGACCGGAATCTCGCGGTCGGTCTTGGCTTGGTAGTCGTTGTACGGCGGATAAATGGCCGCCATCTGCTTCCACAACTCGGCTCGTTCGGCGCCGCTCGCGGTCCGCGCCGTGGCCCGGAACCGCTTGGCGAGGATTTGCACCTCGACGTCCGAGCGCGCGGCCAAGTTCAGATACCAGCCGGGGTGTTTGGGCGCGCCACCCTTGGACGCTACGACGACGTAATTCCCGCCGGCCTCGCCGTAGATCAGCGGCATGACGATGGGCTTACCCGAGCGCCGGCCGGTCGTGGTCAACAGCAGCGTCGGAATGAGCCCCGGGCCGCCGACCGGCGCCGAGTCCCACATATGTCCGTCCGCGCCATCGGTTTCCAGGTAACGCTGCAGATGGTCCGCAATCCATTTCGGCAGGTCGCTCATAGCGTACTCCTTGTCTCTTTGTGGGCGATAAACATGCTCAGCAGCCGGTGGCTTCCATACCCTCGATCTGCTGGTGGTGTTCCGGGTGGCCGAAGTCGGATTCGTCACATAAAGTGACGTTCTCTTTCACTCGCACAGCATGCGTTGGGAGAGATCGGGCCGTTTGCCGGCCCTGCCCTGTTCGAGTTCGACGCGGGGCTGACCCTGCCATAGACGATCTTATGGAATTTCATGGCGTGGGGGAGAACGTCGGCGGTCCGCGGCGCGGGAACGGCCTTGCGCGCTAGACCGGCGCCGAACCTTCGAGCAGGACGCGCTGATGCACGCGGCGCTGGCCCGGCGGAAAGTCCATGTTCACCGAGTGGGTCACGCTGCGGTTGTCCCACATCAGCACGTCGCCGATCCGCCACGCGTGGTGGTACTGGTAGCGGGCCTGCGTCATGTGCGCGTGGATGCGGTCGAGCAGCGCGTCGCTTTCCTCGCGCGGCAGCCCCACGACCCGGTCGGTCCGGTTGGAGTTGAAATAGATCGCGCGTCGCCCGGTTTCGTCGTGCGTCCGAATCAGGGGATGCACGACGTCCGGGGTTTCCGCGATTTCCTGGGCGGTACGCTTCGCGGCCCGGGCCGGGGCGCGCATGGTGTCGTAGCCATGCACCGCCTGCAGGCCGTTCAGCTTGGCCTTCGTCGCTTCGGTCAGATCCTCGTACGCCGCACGCGCGTTACAGAAACCGGTCTCTCCGCCGGTGTCGGGAATCTCCAGGGCTTGGAGCAACGTGATCTTGGCCGGCTTCGCAAAATAGGAATCGTCCGTATGCCAGCCCGAGCGGCGGTCGAGCCGCAGGTCTGCGGGCTTGTCTGCAGCTTTCTTATAGGTGCTGTCGAACAGCGAGACGTCCGGCGCGTCGTCAATGCGCATATTGCGCAGAAGTTGCAATTGCGGCTCGCCGAAATACCGGGCCAGCCGCGCAAACGCCCGAGGTGCCAGCGGCCGCGTCCGCAGACACACCAAGTGACTCTGCAACAGCGCATCCCTGATGGCGGCAATCGTGGCGTCGGCAACTTGCTGCGTCCAATCGACGCCCGTCACCTCGGAGCCCAACGCCCCGCTCAACGGTCTAATCTGCACGGTCATCCGATTGCCTCCTGGACATGTCCGCCCCTCGGTCAGTCGAACGCCAGATAGGCCGCGAGGTTGCCTGTATATGCCAAACCGGTCCGGTGAAAATCAACCGGGCGTACACTGAGTGCCTTACGCAGGGGAGAGGGTCCGACCGACCGCAGTATTGAAAGGGCATTACAGACGAAATGATCCTTCGCCCGTTTCGGCCAGATCAACGGGCGAGGACCCTGAGTTTGCAGCGTCTTGAGTTTGGTCGATGAGCTTATTGAACCATGTCGAAAGATCGAAGGGTTTTCAACCAGAGGACACGAGACACAAGTCAGGGAAAGTGCCAGGATCATCCTGTATGGAATTCCCTCTTGTAAAAGGGAAAGTGGGACCAGGAATTTCGCCCTCCAAGCTCAGGTCCACCCACTCTCCCCGAGTGCGACCCGTCCGCCCAAGCGGATGCCGCGGCTGTCTGGCCCGGCCAGCGACATCTCGCCGTAGGTCGCGGCACCCCCGCCTTCTCGTGCGTCACCAGCCCGTAGCCATGTCGAACTCCACCTATTCCGGCGAGAGTCCCAGCGTAGCGTCGGTTTCGTCTCCGGTGCGCAGCACACCCGCACTATCCCACATCTCAATCCGTTCCTCCGCCATCTCCTTCACGAGATCGAACACCGAATCGTCCGGCAGCGTCACGTGGCCCGTCGCGTCCGTTACCGTCACCCGCACCGGCTCGGGGGGCACCGCTACGAGTGAGAATGTCAGTGGCACCGCCCCCGTCCGTCTCCATCAGTGTGGCCGGTAGCGTCAGCCGTATCCCCGCCAGCGTCCCCGGCGTCATCGTCACCTGTCGCCCGTTGACCGTGTACGTCCGCGTCCCCTCCTGTGGCAGGATTCCCCCCGCCCCCTTCACCACGAGCGTGAACGTGAACATGGCCGTATCCTCGTCCGCGTCGGCGTAGCCGCCGTCGGTTTCCTCACGATCCGCCCGCCGTCCGCATATCTTCCCGTCATCGGATCCGCCACCGCAGGCTCGTACGTCAGTCCCGCCCGTCACGCAGGCTCCACCACGAAGTCAACACCGGCATCGTCCCCGACAACGCAGGTAACTTCTCGTTCACCTCTTGATTCAACGCGTGCCGTGGTGCCGGCATACTGAACCCCGGCAACGGGTCCGCATCCACCGTCACGCCCCTAGCGTCGTCGTCTGTGATCGTGAACGTTAGCGTGCGGGGACTCAAGATCACGGAGTCTTCGGTGTCCTCCTTGTCGTCCTGGTCAGGTGCGGCCGTGGCTGGGCGGCAGTCTAGCCCCAGGGTGAGCGTGTTGTCCGCCGCGATGCTGGCGCCGTTGGTCTCCCGGCCGTCCTTGGCGACCGTGCAGCGAAACTCCGGCTCGTTGGTGTTGCGCGATCTGGTAATGTAGTTGCCGATTCCGTGGTCGTAGACTCGGTACGTATATCGACGTCGTTGGAGAGATCCGCTCAACGGTTTGTTGGTGCCGCCGACGTTGAGCGTCAGCCTGGAGTTGACGGCACTCAGCAAGCTCGTCCAGGGGGCGGTTCTGGGTGTGGGGTCCGAACGACGATAACTTCGCCTGGATATGGTAGGTGTCGCCAGATGCCGGGCTGGAAGTGACAACCGGCCGCCTCCAGATTCTGCTCCGCTGCCGGCAGCGCCACGAACAACGTGAACATGGCGCCGACGATGTCAAGACCGGCCTGGGAGCTAGTGTCGCTGCGGTTCGCACCGACATCAACGGAACCGAGACTGCGCAATGTGCCGATATTGCCAAAGTTCGGGCGGAATTGAAGACGGACACATCCTCGGTTCGCACCGACCTGGAAGCCAAGATCGCCTGGATCCAGGTTGAAACGAAAGCTAACATCGTTGGGCTTCGTCCCGAGATCGGCGATTTGGAGGCGCGGCTGTATCGGCAGTTGTGGATTATGGTGGCCGGGACCGTCGGACTGACGGTCGCGCTGGTCAAACTGCTCTACTGACCGGACCGCCCCGGGATCGTTCCTCGCAGTGATTGTTCAATACCGGATAGTATCTCGCCTGCCTATCTGCTCCCGGCATCATCCCTGTCGCGGCTTGTCCGGCCCGGCCTTTTGCTCTATGCCGGCCGCCATGTCGTACGCTGCCGCCGCGGAGTTCGTCCGCCTCGTCGAGATCATCGCCCGGCTGCGCGCCCCAGGCGGGTGTCCGTGGGATCGGGCGCAGACGCCGCAGACGTTGCGGCCGTATCTGGTCGAAGAGACGTACGAAGTGCTCGATGCGCTGGACGCCGAGGACTGGGCCGAACTGCGAGAGGAGTTGGGCGACGTGCTGCTGCAAGTCGTCCTGCACGCGCAACTCATGGCCGAGGCCGGCCGGTTCGGCATCGCCGATGTGGTCGAGACCATCGCCGAGAAGATGGTTCGGCGCCATCCGCACGTGTTCGGCGACGCCACGGCCGAGAGCCCCGACGAGGTGAGCCGCAACTGGGCCAGGATCAAGGCCGCGGAGAAACGGGCCAAGGCCGGGGCCGCGGCACGGGACGACGCGGAACGGTCGGTGCTGGACGGGGTGCCGAAAAGCGCGCCGGCGTTGATCCAGGCGCAGCGTCTGAGCGAGAAAGCCGCGAAGGTCGGCTTCGACTGGTCGTCGGCCGCGGAGGTGTTCGACAAGGTGGCCGAGGAGTCGCGGGAGTTGCTGGCCGAGATCGACCGCGCGGACGCCGGTAATCGGCAGCGGGCGATGGAGCACGAGTTGGGCGACCTGCTGTTCACGCTGACCAGCTTGGCGCGTCATCTCGATCTGGACGCCGAGTCCGCGCTGCGCAAGGCGAACGTGCGCTTCGGCCGGCGTTTTCGGTTCATGGAAGCGCAACTCGCCCGCGGCGGCGAGGACGTGTATGCCGCGTCAGCGCCCCGGCTGGAGGCACTATGGCAAGCGGCGAAGCAGCGCGTCGGGTAGCGCGCCCGCCGCGGCGCGGATGTCGTGTTTCGCGCCCCGCCAGACCAGTCCCGCGTAGCTGAGCAGGCCGAGCAGCACCGCGCCGGCCAGCACGGCACCCTGTCCAAGGGTCGAACCGAGGGCGCCGCCCGCCGCGGGGTCGAGCCACGCGGCCGGCACCCGCCAGCCGCAGCCGGCGAGCGTCCGGTCCAACACGAGGAACATCCCCAGGCTGGCTCCGACGCTCCACGCCAACGATACGGCCCACGACCGCCAGGCGAACCCGACCACGCGGCGCGACAGGCGGACGGCCTGAAAAAGGAAGTTGGCGAGTGCGGCGAGCGAGCCGGCCAGCGCCAGGCCGACGATGCCCCAATCCTGCCATGCCGACCAGCCGTTCGCGGTCGCCAAGCCGGTGGCCAGCCAGCCGGTGCCGGCTTCGATCCGGACGTCGCCCATCAGCGCGAGGCTGGCGACGACGTTCACGAGCAGGGACACGACCGCGCCCCAGACCGGGGTGCGCGTGTCGCCCAGCGCGTACAGGCACGCGGTGATCTGGCGCGTGGCGGCCACGGCCCACAAGCCCAGCGCCAGCCCTTGCAGCGCAGCGGCGGTCGCCAGCGCGTCCGCGGCGGAGAACGCGCCGCGGTGGAACAGGACGGTCGTGACCGGCACGGCGAGGGCGGCGATGCCGACGGCCGTGGGCAGCATAACCACGTTGACCAGCCGCAATGTGAATCCCAGGCTGTCGCGCAGGCCGGCTAGGTCGCGCCGGTAGGCTTGGGCGGCCAGGCTCGGCAGGACCGCGGTGCCGAGCGCGGCCACGAACACGCCGACCGGAAACTCGAATAGCCGGCTGGCGTACCACAGCCGGGCCACGCTGCCGTCGTCCAGCAGGGACGCCAACTGCGTGCCGACGACCAAATTGAGGTGATGGATCCCGGCCCCGAAGACGAGCGGGAGCAACAGCACGCCCATGCGCCGCAGGGCCGGATGACCCGGTTGCCAGCGCAGGCGCAGCGAGACGCCGTGGCGGAGCAGCGCGGGCACCTGCCAGAGGAGTTGGCAGGCGCCGCCGATCACCACGCCGTAGGCGAGGCTCATGACCGGCTCGGCCAGCCATCCGGCCAGTCCCAACGCGCACACGATCATCGCCACGTTGAACAGCACCGGGGCGAACGCCGGCGCGGTGAAGTGGCGCAGGGCGTGCAGGATGCCCATCGCCAAGGCCACGCCGCCCACGAAGAACAGATAGACGAACGTCGTCCGCGTGAGGCGGATGGTGAGCTGGAGCTTGTCGCCGGCGTAGCCCGGGGCGAACAGACCCGCCAGCGGCTCGGCCAACAGCATGCCCAGGCCGGTCACCGCGAGCAGGACGCCCAGGCCGGTGCCGAGATACGCGCGCAGCATGCGGTCGGCCTGCGCGGGCGGGCGGGCGGGCGGGCGGGTGGCGAGATAGCCGGAGATGACCGGCACGAAGGCCGCCGCGGCCGCGCCCTCGCCGACCAGGCGGCGGAACAGGTTGGGGATCCGAAACGCCACGAAGAAGGCGTCGGCCGCGGCACCGGCGCCGAACACGGAGCCGATGACCATGTCGCGGACGAGGCCGAGGACGCGGCTCAGCAGGGTCAGGCTCCCGATCTGGCCGGTCGCGCGGACGATCTCGGCTCGCACGGCGTCGGGCCGGTGTTCCGTTCTCCCGACAGGCGGGGCGGAGGGCGGTCCCTGGTGCGACATTGATCCGTCTTTCGGTGCGTGGTAGGAACGGCGGCTCGGGACGAGGATTTCCGTCAGGCGACGGGACAGGAGGACGCGACGTGGCATCCGGAGAAAAGAAACGACACCGCCAGAGTGTGGACCGCAAACAACGCAATCACGCCGCCAAGTCGCGCGTGCGGACGCTGATGAAGAACGTCGAGGCCGCGGTCCGGGGCGCGGACGCCGAAGCGGTCGAGCACAGTCTGCGCCGCGCGGTCAGCGCCCTGCACAAGGCCGGACGGAAACGCATCATCCCCAAGAACGCCGCGGCGCGCCACGTCGGCCAGCTCTCGAAGCTGGTTCACGAACACAAGTCTTCGGCCTGACCTTCCATCCTGACTCCTCCGGCCCGGTCGCACGTGGGCCGGGGAGTTCTCGTCCTGCAAATCGAAAGAGAACTCCATACTCGACGATCCCCCCGACCGTCATTCCCGTTCTCCCCCCGTCATCCTCGCTCCCCCCTCGTCATTCCCGTTCTCCCCTCGTCATTCCCGCGCAAGCGGGAATCCAGGCGGCGCCCCTCTTCTCTTTACTCCGGCGAACCCTACCCCGTGGTGGGGGCATTCACCTTCCCCCTCTCCCACCAGGGGAGAGGGGATCGAACAGACGCCCTACTGAGCGTCTCGTAGGTAAATAAGGGTTGGTTTCCGGATAGTTCCCTTAGAAATCGTCGCCCAGACGGAATGCCACTTCGCGCGCGGCCGCGGCGAACAGGCGTTCGCGTGCCAGCCGGCGCTGCGTCTCCGAGAACTGGACGTCCGTGAAGCCGGCGATGTCGCCGGCGTCGAGCCCGCCCTGCAGGAATTCGGGCGAGGTGGTCACCAACACCTGCGGAATGGCGCTGTAGTACTCGGTCACCCGGATGCCGTTCGCCTGCCACAACACCTTGTCGCTGCCGCGTTCGGTGAGGCGAACGTCGAGGACGAGGACGAGTTCGTGTTCGAGCGCCTGGCTGCGCCGGTCGCGCGACGCCGGCCGCGATTCCAGCCGCCGGAGCGTGGCGGAGACGATCCCCCGCCCGGCATCGCTGACGCGGATCCCCCCGCGGGTGCGGAACTCGCGCTCGAACGCCCACTGCAATTCCTTTTCCCGTCCGGTCTCGGGCGTGTGATTTTCGAACGCGGCGAAACCGACGCTCCGGATCCCCTCGGGCAACGTCGTCCGGCCCGCGAGCCGGTAGCCGCACGCGCTGCTCAGCACGCCGCACGCCAGCACGCCGGCGAGCAGCGCCCGAAGCGGACGACCGGAGCATCGCAGAGTCGGCACAGGCATGGCGGAATGGGTGCAATCGGGGCCGCTCAGGAGACGACGAAATTGACCAGCCGGCCGGGAACCACGATCTCGCGGCGGACCGTCTTGCCGGCCAGATAGCCGGCGATCTTGTCGTGGCCGCGTGCGGCGCCGAGGACGGCGTCCTTGTCCGCGTCCGCGGGCAGTTCGATGGTCGTGCGCAGCTTGCCGTTGACCTGCACCGCGACGGTCAGGGTGTCGTCCGTGTCCATCGCCGGGTCGTAGGTCGGCCAGGGCTCGTAGGCCAACGTCCGGGCGTGGCCGAGGCGCTGCCACAGTTCTTCGCCGAGGTGCGGGGCGAACGGGGACAGCAGCAGCACGAATCCCTCGGCCAGGGGCCGCGGCAGCGTCGCGGCCTTCTGCGCCTCGTTGACGAACACCATCAGCGCGCTGAGTGCGGTGTGGAACCGCATGCCCTTGATGTCCTCGGTGACCTTCTTGACGGTCCGGTGATAGACCCGCGCCAGTTCCGGGCTCGGGTCCGCGTCCGCGAGGCGCGGGCTCGGGCCGCCGCGGTCGTCGACGAACAAAGCCCACGCCCGGTGCAGGAAGCGGAATACCCCGGCGACCGACCGCGTGTTCCAGGGTTTGACCTGCTCCAGCGGGCCCATGAACATTTCGTAGCAGCGCAGCGCGTCGGCGCCGTATTCGGCGATGACCGCGTCCGGGTTCACGACGTTGCCGCGCGACTTCGACATCTTGTCGGTCTGCGGCTCCAACTCCAGGTCGGTGGCGTCGGGATGGTACGGCGTGTCGTCGCGCCAGACGACGCGCTCGACCGGCACGTACTCCGGCGTGACGGGCCGGTTCGGGTCCGCGCGCAGGACGACGCCGGGTTCGCCGCCGGCCCGCCGACATACCGCGGCCGCGGGATAGCGGGTGCCCGCGGCGTCGCGGTAACAGCGGTAGCTGAAGCCCAGGATCATGCCCTGGTTGACCAACCGCTGGAACGGCTCCGGGGTGGAGACCAGGCCGCAGTCGTACAGCACGTGGTGCCAGAAGCGGGCGTAGAGCAGGTGCAGCACCGCGTGCTCCACCCCGCCGACGTACAGATCGACCGGCATCCAGTAGCGTTCCGCGTCCGGGTCCCAGGCGCGTGCAGCGTTCCGCGGGTCCAGAAAGCGCAGGAAGTACCAGCAGCTCCCGGCCCATTGCGGCATGGTGTTGGTTTCGCGCAGCGCCGGCTGGCCGCTGGCCGGGTCTTCGGTCTCGACCCAGTCGCGGGCCGCGGCCAGCGGCGGCTCGCCCGTGCCGGTCGGACGAAAACTCTCGACGTCGGGCAGCAGCACCGGCAGCGCGTCGGGAGCGACGGGCTGCGGCGCGCCGTCCACGTGCAGGATGGGAAACGGCTCGCCCCAATAGCGCTGGCGGCTGAACAGCCAGTCGCGCAGCTTGTAGTTGACCGTGCCTTCGCCGTGGCCGCGGTCTTCGAGCCACGCCGTCATGCGCCGCTTGGCGTCGGCCACGTTCAGGCCGTCGAGGAAGCCGGAGTTCACGTGCGGCCCGTCGCCGACGTACGCGGCTTGCGTCACGTCCCCGCCCTGCACGACCTCGACGATGGGCAGGTCGAAACGGCGGGCGAATGCCCAGTCGCGCTCGTCGCCGCTCGGCACGGCCATGATCGCGCCGGTGCCGTAGCTGCCCAGCACGTAGTCGGCGACCCAGATCGGAACGGCCTGCCCGTTGGCCGGATTGCGCGCGTAGCCGCCCGTCGCCACGCCGGTCTTGGCCTTGTCCAGATCGGTGCGCGCCAGATCGGACTTGCGCAACGCGGCGCGGACGTACGCCTCGACCGCGGCGCGCTGCCCGTCGGTGGTGACGCGGGAGACGAGCGGATGCTCGGGCGCCAGCACGCAATAGGTCGCCCCGAACAGCGTATCGGGCCGCGTGGTGAACACGTCGAACCACGCGTCGTCGCCGGGCAGCGGGCTGGCGTCGGCGCGGCACAGCACGAAGCGGACCCGGGCGCCCTCGCTGCGGCCGATCCAGTTGCGCTGCATCTCCTTCACGCTGTCCGGCCAGTCGAGCCGGTCGAGCCCCTCCAGCAGCCGTTCGGCGTACGCGGTGATGCGCAGCATCCACTGCCGCATGGGTTTGCGGATCACCGCGTGGCCGCCGCGCTCGCTCCGGCCGTCGATCACCTCTTCGTTGGCCAGCACCGTGCCGAGCGCCGGACACCAGTTGACCGGCACCTCGGCCATGTAGGCCAAGCCGCGCTCGTAGAGCTTGAGGAAGATCCACTGCGTCCAACGATAGTAGTCCGGGTCGCACGAGGCGATCTCGCGGTCCCAGTCGTACGAAAAGCCCAGCGCCCGGATCTGGCGGCGGAACGTGTCGATGTTGCGCGCCGTGGTGTCGCGCGGGTGCGTGCCGGTCTCGATCGCGTACTGCTCGGCCGGCAGGCCGAACGCGTCCCAGCCCATCGGATGCAGGACGTTGAAGCCGCGCATGCGCTTGTAGCGGGCCAGAATGTCGGTCGCGGTGTAGCCTTCCGGATGCCCCACGTGCAGCCCGGCCGCGCTGGGGTAGGGAAACATGTCGAGGATGTAGTACTTGGGCCTGGTGCGGTCGATCTCGGCCCGGAAGGTTCTGTGTTCCAACCAGTACCGCTGCCACTTGGGCTCGATGTCCCCGGGCCGGTAGCGCGCCGGCGCGGTCCCCGGATCGGCGGCGGGTGAATCATGCGCCCGGCTCATGTGGCTCTTCCTCTTTCTTCGCTTCCGGTTCGGCTTGCGTGCCTTTCTTCCCCACCACCGCGGCGATGCGGTCCAGCACGCCGTTGACGAAGGTCGGGGCGTCGTCGCTGCAATAGCGGCGGGCGATCTCGATCGCCTCGTTGATGGTCACGCCCGCGGACGTCTCCGGGTAGGCCGACAGTTCGTACGCGGCCAAGCGCAGCAGATTGAGATCGACCTTGGGCAGCCGCCCGAGGCGCCAGTGCTCCGCGGCGTCGGCGATCAGGCGGTCGAGGGTGCGCCGGTCGCGCCGCGTGCCCGTCACCAGGTCCGCGGTGAACCCGCGCACCGCGTCCGCGGACGCGAAACAGCGGCCGAACAGCGCCAGCGCCCGGTCGGGTGCCGTCCCGCTCACGTCGATCTGGTACAGAATCTGGAGGGCCCACTCGCGCGCCTGGCGTCGCGTGGGCCGCTTCGACGCCGCGCTAGGCAAGGTGCTGCAACTCCCGCAGCGCGTTGACCATCTCGACGGCCGACAGCGCGGCCTCCCAGCCCTTGTTGCCGAGTTTGGCCCCGGCGCGGTCGAGCGCCTGTTCCACCGAGTCGGTCGTCAACACGCCGAAGGTGACCGGCACGCCGGTGGCGAGCGTGATCTCCTTGATGCCCTGCGTCATGGCCGCGGAAATGTAGTCGAAGTGCGGGGTCTCGCCCTTGATGACCGCGCCCAGGCAGATCACGGCTTGGTAGCGCCCGCTCGTGGCCATCTGCTTGGCGAACAGCGGAATGTCGAATGCCCCGGGCACCAGCACCACGTCGAGGTCGTCGTCGCGCGCGCCGTGGCGGCACAGCGCGTCGACCGCGCCGGCCTGCAGCCGTTCGGTAATCAGGCCGTTGAACTGGGCGACGACGATGCCGAAGCGCATCCCCGTCGCGTCGTGCTTGCCGGTCACGAGCCGGGCCATGAGTTCCCCTTTCCGGTCCGAGTGAAGGATGCCGGCCTCCGGCGTACCGCCGGGAATCGGCTACAGCAGCGGCTTGAGCTCGGAGAACAGATGCCCGAGCTTTTCCTTCTTCACCTGCAGGTAGCGGATGTTGTCCTTGTGGGGCGGCGCCTCGAGGGGCCGGCGTTCGACCACGTTGACGCCGTACGCTTCGAGCCCGCTGATCTTCTGGGGATTGTTCGTCAGCAGGCGGACCTGCGGCACGCGCAGGTCGCGCAGGATCTGCGCCCCGATGCCGTAGTCGCGCAGATCTTCCCCGAACCCGAGGTGCAGGTTGGCCTCGACCGTATCCATGCCGCTGTCCTGCAGGGCGTAGGCGCGGATCTTGTTCGCCAGCCCGATGCCGCGGCCCTCCTGCTGCAGATAGACCACCACGCCGCGGCCTTCCTCGGCGATCACGTCCATCGCCTGCACGAGCTGGTCGCCGCAGTCGCAGCGTACCGACCCGAACACGTCGCCGGTCAGGCATTGCGAATGCATGCGCACGGTGACCGGCGCCTGCGTGTCGATCCGTCCTTTGATCAGCGCGACGTGTTCGTGCTGATCGACTTCGGTCCGATAGACGATCGCCTGGAACCTGCCGCCGAACGGGCTGGTGATCTCGCCCTCGCCGACGCGGTGGATGACGGACTCGGTCCGCAGGCGGTACGTCTGCAGGCCGGCGATGCTCACGACCGGCAGCCCGAACGTCTGCGCGAAGGTGGCGACCGCCGCGCCCCGCACGAGGGCGCCGTCGTCGTCCAGCATCGTGCACAACGTGGCCGCGGGGCTCAGGCCGGCCAGCCGCGCGAGATCGATGCCGGCCTCGGACAGCCCGCCGCGCGCCAGCACCCCGCCGCGGTGGGCCGACAGCGGGAACACGTGGCCCGGCATGACCAGGTCGCCCGGCCCGGCCCCGGGCTGGACCGCGGTGGTGATCGTCACCGCGCGGTCCCGGGCCGAGATGCCGGTCGTGACCCGCCGGCGGGCTTCGATCGACGCGCCGAACGCGCGTTGGCGGTTCGCGTCCGGGCCGTGGCCGAGCATCGGAATGCCGAGTTCGCGGATTTTCTCGTCGGTCAGCGCCAGGCAGATCAGCCCGCGGCAGTGCGTCGCCATGAAATTCACGCCGTCCGGGGTCGTCCGGTCCGCGGCCAGACACACGTCGGCCTCGCCGTCGGCGAGGTCGTCTTCGACCAGGACCACCATCTTGCCCTGGCCGAACTGCTGCAACGCGTCTTCGACCGATGAGAGCGAGATCGACATGTCGGCTCCTTAGTGCGCTTTCAGATACCCGGACACCAGCAGGTCGCGTCCGCTGCGTTCGACCTGCATTGTATGGAGTTTGCGCCCGTCGGCAACCCGCCCGACCGCCAGCGCGCCCAGCATGGCGCGTCCGTCGCCGCCCAGCAGGAGCGGGGCGTAGAAGAACAGGACCTTGTCGACGACGTCCTCGCGCAGCGCGGCCGCGGCGGTCTGCCCGCCGCCCTCGATCAAGACGTGGTTGATCCCGCGGCCGGCCAGGGTTTCGAGCACCGGCCGTAGTGCGATCCGCCCGCGGCGGCCGGGGAACGGCAGCACTTCGACGCCCTCCCGATCGTACATGGCCCCGCGGGCGCGCGCCGCGGTCCGGCTGGTCGCGATCAGCGTCCCCGGAGGGGAGGGGAGGCGGCAGACGCGGGCCGCGGGGTCGATGCCGAGCCGCCCGTCCAGCACGACGCGCAGCGGGTCGCGTCCGCCGCGGAGGCGGCACGTCAGCCGCGGGTCGTCGGCTCTGACGGTCTGCGCGCCGACCAGCACCGCGTCCACCTGGTTGCGCAGGGCGTGGACCCGCCGGCGCGACGACGCACTGCTGATCCAGCGCGCGTCCCCGCCGGCGGTCGCGATGCGTCCGTCGAGCGACGCCGCCAGTTTCAGCGTCACGAACGGGCGACCGGTCCGCACCCGGACCACGAAATCTTCGTTGACCTGCCGGCACGCGGCGCGCAGCACGCCGGTCGTCACCGCCACGCCGGCCCGCCGCAAGCGCCGGATCCCGCGGCCGCGCACGCGCGGGTCCGGGTCGGTCAGGCCGACCACCACGCGCCCGACGCCGGCTTCGATCAGCGCGTCGGCGCACGGCGGGGTACGGCCGTGGTGGGCGCAGGGTTCCAGATTGACATAGACCGTTGCCCCGCGCACCGGCCCACGCGCGGCGCGCAGCGCTTCGACTTCGGCGTGCGGCCGGCCGGCGCGCCGGTGGTGGCCCTCGCCGATCGCGCGGTCCCCGCGCACGATCACCGCGCCGACCGCCGGGTTCGGACTCGTGCGCCCCCGGCCGCGGGCGGCCAGCTCGAGCGCGCGGCGCATGAACGCCTCGTCGCGGCTCATGACGCCGGTTTCCCGGCCGCGGGTCTGCGCCCCGGTTTTTCCGCCGCGGCGCGTTCCTGGGTACTGCGTTCGCGGATCAGGTCCTTGAGTTCGGACATGAATTCGTCCAGATCCTGGAACGAGCGATAGACCGAGGAAAAGCGGACGTAGGCGACCTTGTCCAACTCGTACAGCCGGCGCATGACCTCTTCGCCGATGACCGCGCCCGAAATCTCCTTTTCGCTGCGCGCCTGCAACGCCCGCTCGATGCCGTCCGCCAGGGTTTCGATCGTCTCGATGCTGATCGGCCGTTTCTCGCAGGCTTTCTTGAGGCCGGTGACGATCTTGGCGCGGTCGTACGCCTCGCGCCGGCCGTCCTTCTTGACCACGAGCGGCAGGATTTCCTCCACCCGTTCGTAGGTGGTGAAGCGCCGTTCGCAGGCTTCGCATTCGCGTCGCCGGCGGGTGACGTCGCCCTCCTTGCCGAGCCGCGAGTCGATCACGCGGCTTTCGAGATGGGAACAGAAAGGGCACTTCATACCGCGGCCGTTCCGCTCGCAGCAGGCCGGTTCGGGTCAGACCTCCTGCGCCGCCCGCTTCGGATAGACCGGAAACTGCCGGCACAGGTCGCGGACCTCGTCCCCGACGGCCGCCAGCCCGCGGGCGTCGCCGATGTGCGCCAGTGCCCGCGCGATCAACTCGGCGATGCGGTCCATCTCCGCCGTACCCATGCCGCGGCTCGTCACCGCCGGCGTCCCGATGCGGACCCCGCTCGTCACGAACGGCGAGCGCGGGTCGAACGGAATCGCGTTCTTGTTCACGGTGATCCGGGCTTGGTCCAGCGTCTCCTGCGCGGCCTTGCCCGTGAGTTCGGTTGCGCGCAGATCCAGCAGCAGCAAGTGGTTGTCGGTGCCGCCGGAGACGAGCGTGAACCCGCGGCGGAGCAGGCCCGCGGCCAGTGCCTCGGCGTTGGCGACGATGCGGCGCTGGTAGTCCTTGAACGCGGGCGTGGCCGCCTCCTTGAGGGCGACCGCCTTGGCGGCGATGACGTGCATCAGCGGCCCGCCCTGGTGGCCCGGAAAGACCGAGGAATCCACGCTTTTGGCGAACGCCGCGCGGCACAGGATCATGCCCCCGCGCGGCCCGCGCAGCGTCTTGTGGGTCGTGGTCGTGACCAGGTCGGCGTGCGGAACCGGCGACGGGTGCAGGTCCGCGGCCACCAGCCCGGCGTAGTGGGCCATATCGACCATCAGCAACGCGCCGACCTCGTCGGCGATCTCCCGAAACGGCGCGGCGTCAATCTGCCGCGGATACGCGCTGTGCCCGGCCACGATCAGCTTGGGCCGGTGCCGGCGCGCCAAGTCGGCGACCTCGGCGTAGTCCAGGCGCTGGTCGTCCTCGCGCACGCCGTACGGTACGACCTGGAAGAACTTGCCGGAGAAATTCACCGGGCTGCCGTGCGTCAGGTGGCCGCCGTGTGACAGGTTCATGCTCAAGATAGCGTCGCCCGGCTCGAGCTGGGAAAAGTACGCGGCCATGTTGGCCTGTGCGCCGGAGTGGGGCTGGACGTTGGCGTGTGCGGCGCCGAAGACGGCCTTGGCGCGCTCGATGGCGAGCCGTTCGACCACGTCCACGTGGTCGCAGCCGCCGTAGTAGCGTTTGCCGGGATACCCCTCGGCGTACTTGTTGGTCAGGACCGAGCCCTGCGCCTCCAGCACCGCTTCGCTCACCACGTTCTCCGACGCGATGAGTTCCAGGTTGTCCTCCTGACGTTGGGCTTCGTGCCGAATGGCGTCGAAGACCTGCGGGTCGCAACGGGCCAACTCGCTCTGCATACCGGGGTTCCTTTCGACGGTGTCGGTCGTCTCGGGGCGTTCTCGCATCGGGGGTGCCGCCGCGGCCGTTCCGGTCCGACGGCGGGCGACGGGGCGGATACGAAAAAATCGCAGGGTCCGTGGGAGAAACCGCTGCGATTCTTCGGAATACGGCGCCGGGGCGCGCCCCGCACGGGGCCGGCCGTCAGGACTCTTTGTGACTCTCGATGTAGTCGATCACGTCGCGGACGGTCCGAATCTTCTCGGCCTGTTCGTCGGAGATTTCCGTCCCGTACTCTTCTTCCAGCGCCATGACGAGTTCGACGATGTCCAGCGAGTCGGCGCCCAGGTCTTCGACGAACGACGAGTCCAGATTCACCTCGTCCGCGCTGACCCCGAGCTGCTCGCAAATGATGTCCTTGACGCGCGCTTCGGTTGAAGCTTCTGCCATGACCGGAACCTCCTCTGCTCCCTGTGCGCCGCGACGGCCCCGCCGCGGCGCCGCGGATTACATGTACATGCCACCGTTGACGTGCAGCACCTGTCCGGTGACGTAGCCGGCGCGGGGACTGGCCAGAAAGGCCACGGCGTCGGCGACCTCGTCCGGCGTGCCCAACCGACCGACCGGAATCCGGCTCAGATATCCTGTTTTCGTTTCGTCTGGCAAGGACCTGGTCATGTCCGTGTCGATGAAGCCCGGGGCCACGGCGTTGACCGTGACCGAGCGCGAGGCCAGTTCCCGGGCCATCGTCTTGGTGAAGCCGACGATGCCCGATTTCGACGCCGCGTACGCGGCTTGGCCGGTGTTGCCGGTCTGGCCGACGACCGACGTGAGGTTGACGATGCGCCCGAAGCGCTGCTTCATCATCGCGCGCGTCACGGCCTTGGTGCAGTGGAACACCCCGCTCAGATTGGTGTCGAGCACGCGCGACCAGTCGTCGGCCGACAGCCGCACGAGCAACCCGTCGACCGACATCCCGGCGTTGTTGACCAGCACGTCGATGCGGCCCTCCCGGTCCAGCACGGCGCGCACCGCTTCGGTCACCGCGGCGCCGTCGGTCACGTCGAACCGGCACGCTTCCGCCCGACCGCCCGCGGCCCCGACCTCGGCGACGACCGCCTCGGCCGCGGCCCGGTCGCGCACGTAGTTCACGACCACCGCGGCTCCCGCCGCGGTCAGCCGCAGCGCCACGGCCCGCCCGATGCCTCGCGACGCGCCGGTCACGAGCGCGACACGATCCGCCAAGTCCGCCGGGGTGACGCTCATCCGGCCAACGCTTCCAGCCCGCGCGCGAGGCTGTCCGGGTCGCCGACCGACACGCACGGGAACGTGCGGTCGATACGTTTGAGCAGGCCGGCCAGCACCCGCCCGGCGCCGACCTCGACCACCCGGCCGCAGCCGAGTGCCCGCAGGCGCTGCATACTTTCTTCCCAGCGGACCGGCGCGGTGACTTGGCGCACGAGAAGCTCCTTGACGTTCTCCGCGGCGCGATTCACGTCCGCGGTGACGTTGGCGATCACCTCAACCTTCGGCGCCCGTACGGTCACGTCCTCCAGGACCCGTGCCAACCCGTCCGCGGCCGGCGCCATCAGCGCACAGTG
This sequence comes from uncultured Binatia bacterium (SeqCode), assembly GCA_965242795.1. Lineage (GTDB taxonomy): Bacteria > Desulfobacterota > Binatia > Bin18 > Bin18 > Bin18. The sequence continues at coordinate 3,081,803 of OZ251505.1, read as the reverse complement.
GAACGGCGCGCTGACGGCCAACTCCACCGCCCGCTTGGCTCCGCGATCCTGCGCGAGCGCCACGGCGCGCCCGACCGCGCCGGCGTGTCCGGCGATGACGATCTGCCCGCCGCCGTTGAGATTGGCGGGAGACACGACCTCGCCCCGTCCCGCGTCCGCGCAGACTGCGTCCACCGCGTCCGCAGACAGGCCGAACAGCGCCGCCATCGTGCCGACGCCCGGCGGCACCGCGGCCTGCATCAGCCGGCCCCGCTCGCGCACGATGCGCAGCGCGTCGGCAAAGTCCAGTGCGCCCGCGGCGACCAGCGCCGAGTATTCGCCCAGGCTGTGTCCGGCGACCCAGGTCGGCCGCAGGGCGCTCTCCTGGGTCAGCACCCGCCACGCCGCCACGCTCGTGGCCAGAATCGCCGGCTGGGTATTGTGCGTCAGGGTCAGTTCGGCTTCCGGCCCCTCGAAACACAGCCGCGACAGCCCGAAGCCGAGGGCGGCGTCGGCCTCGGCGAACGTCTCTGAGGCAACGGGAAACCGCGCGGCCAACGTGCGTCCCATCCCGACGGCCTGCGAGCCCTGGCCCGGAAAGAGAAAGGCGAGGCGGCTCATGTCCGCGACTCCGGCAACTGCTTCGGCTCCGACTCGTCGCCTGGATCGGGACTGTCGGACGGGCTCTCCTTCGCAGGGCGGAACCGGTCGCGGATCTGCGTCCACAGCTTGCGCCCGCGGCCGTCATCGGCCAGCGCCTTGAGGTCGGACACCTGTTGGAGCCCTTCCAGCATGTGGCGGTTGACCCCGCGCTGCAAGGATTCGTCGGCCACGCGGATGGCGTTCTTGATCGCCTTGGGCGACGACGACCCGTGGGCGATGACGGTCACGCCATCGGTGCCGAGCAGCGGCGCGCCGCCGACTTCGTCGTAGTCGATGCGCGCCCGCATGTCCGCCAGCGACCGCTTGAGCAGCAGAAACGCGGCCTTCCCGCGCCAACTCGACGCGAACAGGCTACGAAGCTGGCCCTGCGTGAAATCGAAGAAGCCCTCCATCGTCTTGAGCGCCACGTTGCCGGTGAACCCGTCCGTGACCGCCACGTCGACCGTGCCGCGGTTGATGTCCCGGCCTTCGACGTAGCCGACGTAGTGGAACCGCGCCTGCCGTTCCCCGATCGCGGTGAGCGCCGCATGGGCAGCACGCGTCGTATCCGTGCCTTTCGAATCTTCCTCGCCGTTGCTGAGCAGGCCGACGCGCGGGCGCTCGATGCCGCGCACGACGCGCGCGTACGCCTCGCCCATCACCGCGAACTGCACCAGATGGAGCGGCCGGCATTCCACGTTGGCGCCGGCATCGACCAGGCACGTCCGCCCGTTCAAGGCCGGCACGACCGTGACGATGGCCGGCCGATCGACTTCGGGCAGATTGCCCAGCAGCGTGACGGCCAAGCCCAGCACGGCGCCCGAATTTCCGGCGCTGACCACGGCGCCGGCGTGCCCGTCCTTGACGTGTTGAAAGGCGACGCGCAGGGACGAGTCCCGCTTGCGGCGCAGCGCGGCCACGGGCGTATCGCCCATTCCGATGACTTGGCTGGCGTGCCGGACGGCGATGCGGGGCGACTCGGCCTGCCCGAGGCTGGACAGTTCCTGGCGGATCCGCTCCTGGTCGCCGACCAGCAGCACCGACACGCCGTACTCCTGCGTCGCCTGGACGGCACCCGCCACCACGGCTCGGGGGGCATAGTCTCCCCCCATCGCGTCCACGGCAATCTGGGTGCTGGGCAAGGAGCAGCCGTTCCGAGTGAACGGTGCGCGTCCGGCGGCGCACCGGGGCGAGGGCTAATCGTCTTCGTCGATCGCGATGACCTGCCGGCCGCGGTAGTGGCCGCAGGCCCGACACACGCGGTGGGGCATCACCGGGTCGCCGCACTGCGCGCATTCCGACCACTGTGGCGCGGCCAGGGCGTGATGGGAGCGGCGCTGGTTACGTTTCGACTTCGAGGTTCGGCGTTTGGGTACGGCCATACGTGCTTCCTTACGTGATTCTCATCGTATTGACTAGGCGGCGGCGTCTCTCACGGTATTCGCTCGGAAGGTTCGTCACGAATCGACTTTGAGGGCGGCCGGTTCGGACGTTCGATTCTCGTTCAAGCGGAGACCGGACAACACGGCGAGCCGCGGGTCGTTCCAGCCCGAGCGGCAGTCGCACAATTCGGCATTCAGGTTGACGCCGCACTGCGCGCACAGCCCCTTGCACGTTGCGCGGCACAGCGGGGGGCTCGGCAGCGCCAGCAGCAGCTCCTCGCGGACGAGCGCGGACACGTCCACCGTGTCGCCACTGTAGAAGCTGGCCGCCAAGTCCTCCGGTCTCAGTTCGGTTTCGCGGCCGAACGTCGCAGACGCCGCCGGCAGCAGCACGCAGGAAAACGGCCGGTGGAGCGCGAGCCGGAACTCGTCGAGACACCGCGCGCACCGGCCACTCAGTTCGCCCGTCAGCGTGCCGTCGAACAGTAGGTCGTCACCCGAGCGCATGTACTGCACCGCGACGTGCAGCGGCCCAATCAGCCGGCACTCGGCACCCAGCAGCCGATTCAGCGGCCCGGCGTCTTCGTCGAACCGCGCCTCGACCGGAGACGTATCAGCATTTTCGATGAGAAGCTGCATGTGCGACCTAATGGAGGATATTGCCGGGTGGCGGGCGCTTTCTGGCGGAATTTATAGTATGGACGCGGCACGAATGCAACGGAATCCGGGGTCTGTGGAAGTCACGGTTCGTCCCTTCAACCTTCTCCATGAATCCTCAGCCCTGAGCACGTTATGACAAGGAGAACTGTCACCAAAAGGGCAGCGCCTCGCGGAGCTGGCTTCGGTACTGACGGTACGTTTCCCAGTAGGTGGAGGACCTGTTACCGGATGGAGAGGAGAGCAGGCGGAGCGTTCGCATATCCACGACAAGATCGGTGGGCGACGGGTCGAGAGGAGCGTCGGCAGCGACGGCGGTGACCGGCAGGTGAACATCTTTCGCTCCTCCCTCGCCTATGAGAAGAATGGCCATGCTGCGAGCAGTCACGGTATCGGATGAAGATGGCAGCCCGAACTCATACCTCTGGAGGGGGGCAAGCGTATCCCCCTTCTTAGAGCCGATTACGTAGATCCCTTGCGCCTGAGAAAGGGGCTTCTTCATCAACTCGTCACGCATGATGGCCAACTCCCGAGATTGCGGCATCACGAAGTAGGTATGGACATGATATGCGGCTGATACCGTACTGAAGATGGCAAGACATCCGACGGCCAAGTTAGCGCAAACAGCGGAAAAACGAAGATCCCAATGGCGAACGTACCCCCTCAAGGCAAGGCACATCAACACGACCACGACGGACGTGAGACTCGAGAGAGATCGATACGTCGCCCAGTTCTCCGCTACCACTAAATTCGGGGCATAACTCAGGATCAAGAGTCCCGCAGCAATGCCACATTTCCCCAGACGCTCTTTGCGCGGGCCTTGAAAGGACAAGACAAGACCTCGAACGATCATGAAAAAGAGAGTCCACGCAATACCGGTATCCATAATCCTGTAAAAGGCCGAAAGCGGAGCGCTTCCTTCCGATAAGAGCCAACGGGCCGGGGATAAGAAAGCGAAAAGCAAGGCGTTCGGGAGAGATTCGATGAGAAACCACGCGGTCTTGATGGGGAGATTCTGGACAAAGCCGGTCCGCTGAGACACGTCCGGGTACAAGATGGAACCCAATCGATACGTCGCAAATCCTAGGAGCAGACCGATCAGTGCAATCATGCCGTACCATCCGAAGCGACGAAGTGTGGCGTGCAAAGGGGCCCGCGGTTTCAGTAAGACTCCGGTAGCAAACACCCAGAAGAACATCGCCGCAGGTTGATAACTCGTAAGTGCCGCCCAGAGAAGCAGAATGGCTCCTGCAGCAAACAGCCATTTCAAACACCGACGATGGGTCTGGAATGCTCGATCACTCAGAAGAAGGGCGCATCCTGAGGCAACCGCGGCAAAGGGTTGATTCGCAGCAGATCCCCAGGCCACGGAAACTTGAAATGGAAGGGTCGTACACATGAGCAGACTTACACATGTGGACTGGAACCGGTTCCAACCTTCTCGTACGAAGAGATGAAATATGCTCCATGCCAGCAGGGCGGTCCCGAGAATGCCCGCGAGTCGTGCGCCGCGCAGGTCCTCGATATCTTTCGCCCTCTGTAGATGGAGATATTGACCAAGCGCCTGGAGCGGGCGTCCCTCCAGCACGCTCCTTCTTATCGGTCGTCCTTGCGGTCCCTCGACGAGCAATTGATAATCATCGAGGAACGCATAATCGGTCGTCAATGTGGAAGAATACAGAGACGAGAAAAGGATTATGAACAGGCCCAGAATCGACCAACTGGAGAACAATTGGATCTTTCCATTAGACATTGTAGACGTTATCCCATTCGAAGGCAGGATCGTCGAAGTCAATCGTCTGGAATGCCGTTGCAGTGCAGACATGAGAGGCTGGTCTATTCGCTAGATGGGTTGACGGTCACAAACTCGCTCAGCCGGATGTGATTTGTTGAGCCGAAACAGCAGACTTTCTTTGCGGACGAGTCGAAGTTTGAGTGGAGAGGATAAGGAAATTGTCGAAGTTGTCGGACCGATTCGGCGAAATCACCCGATTAGCTAGTATGAACGCCGCACGAATGCAACGGAATCCGGCTGCTGGCGAATGCAGCCGTTTGCGGTTCCCTTCTTAGCTGGCTGCCATGAAGGGTTTCTCGGTTCCGCCGGATGGAATTCACCGAAACTCGAGACAACCGCGTTGCCTCGTCTCTGCCGGTGCAACGTGGGAAGGGAGGCGAGGCGAACTTGCACACGCTCGATGCGCTCCTGTACAGCGCCGCGCATGGCCCGACTGACGGCGATTCCCGCCGCGATTCGGATGCGGCCCATCCTTATTCCCCCGGCTGCGTCGCCGGGCCAAGAACCGGCGTCCTGGACCGGGTGCACGCACACCTCCATAAGAGAGCAGATCGGGCGGATCAAGCTGGAAGCAGGTTCCCTGACCAAGCACTATTATGACGGGACGTCCGAACAGGACCGGGGCGCTGAACACCGGGCCGCCGTCTCTCGGCAAGTCCCGGGGAAGGGCCCCCAAGATGCCGCTGGTTGTCGCGGCGGCTCAAACGGCGGGGAGGTGCTCACTATCTGTCGGGCAGGCGCATGACGCGCCCGAGGGACACAAACTGCTTCGCCGCCGGGGAGGTCCGCGAGCGAAGCGGCCCTTGGGGCGGGATCGGGCAGATGCGGGCAACGAGACACGTCAGCAATCTCCCGAGCTTGGCGAAGGGGAGAGGCGACAGTCAGATCCGCAGCGTTGAATCGACCCGAGAATTTCAAACAGAAACAGCTTCTCGGCGGCTTCGGCCTTGACAACGAATCGGGGTTGTTCAAGAGTCGCAGGCTTCATGCCCCGCCGAACTCTATTATTTCTCACGTCCGCTCTTACGTCGTGGTTGAGCCTTGCTTCCGCCGGCTGGGCGCAACAGGACGATCGCAGCCGCTTCGCTGACGGCGCACCCGGCCCCACAGCGGCGCACGCCACCCACATTCCCCAGATCTCTCGCCCCAAGCGGGATTACGCACACACCCCGACCGCGCTCAGGATCACCCTGCCGACGGTCAGCCCTGCTCAACAGGCAGCATCAAGTGAGGCGGAACGACCCGGCCCGCTGCAAATCGGGTTCGGTCGAACCCTTCCATCCGTCTATCAAGGCGACTTGGTGCCGCGGCTCGCGTGGGAGACTCAGAGCGACGGGACGGCCATAAGCGCACTGAGCGTGTCGTCCCCCGACGCCCGCGCGGTGCGGATCACCCTCCGTGCAACCTTGCCGGCCGGCGCGGAGGTTCGCTTCTTCAGCCCCGCGGACCCGGAGCAGCGTTTTCCCCCTCTCCGGCCGGCGGAGGTCCCGGCGGGTCCTGCATCTGCAACAGAGGCGGCCGCGGAAGAAGAACCGGCTCCCTTGTGGTCGCCCGTCGTCGAGGGCGACACCGTGGGGGTGGAAATCAGTCTGCCGCCTCACGCGGCAGTATCCGACGTGTCGCTTTTCATCGACCGGGTGTCGCATCTGGCGGCGTCGGTTCGGCAGGCCACGCCGCGGAAGTTGTCGGATGTCGGGGATGCCGCGTCGTGCAACATCGACGTGGCGTGTCGGTCCACGACTCCGCCGAACCTCGCCAGGGCGACCGCGAAAATGGTCTATACCGAACCCGACGGCATGTCCTTCCTATGCAGCGGGACACTGATGGTCGATTCCGATGATTCGAGTGACATTCCGTATTTTCTCACCGCCAATCATTGTATCGACACGCAAACCGTTGCCCGCTCGCTCAATACGTATTGGGGGTTCGAGCGCGCCTCTTGTGGAGGTCCTGCGCCGACGTCCGTCAACCAACTCGCCGGGGGCGCCGATCTGCTGGCGACCGATGCGGAAACGGATGCCACTTTACTGAGGCTTCGAGAAACCCCTGTCGGCCCAACGTGGTACGCAGGGTGGAGTGGCGCGCCCCTCTTGAATTCTTTTCTCGACCCGACCGAGGTGGTTGGAATCCATCACCCTCGGGGCGACCTAAAAAAGTGGAGTCGCGGAAGACCGATCCGCAATTCTACGCACATCCTTCAGGAGACGGGCCAGTCTGTTTCCTCCGTCCTGGTGGAATGGAGCGAAGGCACGATCGAACGCGGCAGCAGTGGATCCGGCTTGTTCGATACGACCGGCAGGCTGCGCGGCATCGCATCAGGAGGGTCGTTGAGCGGAACGGTCTGCGGTTTCAGCAGAGAGAGCTTCTATGGCCGCTTCGACCTGTTCTATCCGCAGGTGAGCCGCTGGCTGGATCCGGCTTCGGGTCCTGCCGATCACGGCGACACACGCGCGGAAGCCACACGCCTCCAACCCGACACGGAGGAGGCCGGGGATTTGGATCGGGCCGGGGACGTGGATTACTTTCGTATCGAGGTCGCCGAGGCCGGCCGGCTGACGGTCGAAACGACCGGCCCCACGGATACCATCGGGTATCTCCAAGATGCGCAGGGACAGCCTTTGGCGGAGGACGACAACGCCGGCGCGGACGACAACTTTCGGATCGTGCGGCAGGTGCCGGCCGGGACGTACTACGTGGGGGTCGTCGGGGCCCCGCGCCAGCGAGTCGACGACCACGGCGATACTACGGAGGAGGCGACCGGCGTCGGGCTCGATTCCTCCACTGCGGGCGTCCTGGAGCAGGATGGAGACGTCGACTACTTCCGGGTGGCCGTCACGCAAGCCGGCACGCTGACGGTCGAGACGAGCGGCACGACGGATACGCACGGCTCGCTGCTGAGTGCAACCGGCACGACGTTAGCGGAGAACGACGATGCCGGAACGGACGACAACTTTCGGATCGTCTATGAGGTAACAGCCGGAACGTATTACGTAGCAGTGAGAGGCTACGATGCGAACGAGACCGGCGCGTACACCCTCCAGACCGGTTTCACGACCGCCCGTCCGGCGTCCGACGATCACGGCGACACCTCGGGGCGAGCAACCAGAGTCGGGCTCAATTCAACCACCGCGGGTTCCATCGAGCACGCTGACGACACCGACTACTTTCGGATAACGGTCACGCAAGCCGGGACGCTGACGGTCGAGACGACCGGCACGACGGATACGTACGGCTATCTGCAGAATGCGGCGGGTACGACGTTAGCGGAAAACGATGACGGCGGTGGAGGGAGAAATTTCCAGATCGTGGAAGCAGTCACGACGGGAACGTATTACGTCGAGGTCGAAGGCTTCGATGAGAATGACATCGGACCGTACGCACTCCGCGTGCGTTTCACTGCGGCACCTTCAGGCGGCTCCGGTCTGAGTAGCCTGCTTGGGACGTGGCAGTTCACCTTCCGCATCGCCGTGACGTTCACAGACACGTACCGGCTCAGTCGGGTGGATAGTAGTACCGGGATACCCCTCATCTGGGGGGCTAACGAGTATGGAAATCCGGTAACCGCCGGTCGAATCCGAGACTTGGTTCCTTCCAGTCCCCTCCCTTATGAATTCGCACTCCTGGATCCTGGCATAAGTATTTGCAATTTCTATCTCTTCAATAAAACGGGAAGCAATTCCGTCAGCGGAGTCTATTACCTGATCAGGGATGGAGACTGTGACGTCAGTGTCGGTCTTTCCAATCCGTACTCGATGACCGGGACACGAATCAGCTTAGCGACGCAAGCAGACCGAACTGCCCGCCAGTCGCAAGCGGCGAGGACGGGTCAACGAAGGAGTGAACTGCAGAGAGCAGAGGAAGCGCGGACAATGGAAGGAAAATCGACATCGCGGACAGCCCGTTCCGCGCGGAGGAACGACCATCTTCTTCCTGACATCGTGAAGGCGCTCTCTCGCCAACTTGCGGACTCTCCTTAGACATGTGGACTCTCGCCATATCCTCCGCGCTGCTTCTCCTCCTGGAATCGTCTTCTGCTCGAGCGAATCCCGCAGGATTCTACGAACGGGCGGCGAGCACTTCGCAACGAACCGGCATGGACGGCGAGGCCGCCCGCCTCGGCCCCCTGGAGGACCCGTTTCCATCCAAACTGAACCGCAACCGTCCCCAGGTTTCGTTGAACGTCGTACTTCCGCAGGTCAGCGAGGCCGAGCGGGCGTCTCTGGAACCGGCCGGGCCGGATCGGGGTGGCCCGCCGCAGATCGGATTCGGGCGGGCGGTGCCGGCCGAGTATCGGGGCGACTTGGCAGCGCGCCTGGAATGGTCCTCGGGCAGTGAAACGGAGGCGGACGGCGGTCCGGTAGTTGCTGCCTTGACGGTGACGTCGCCCGAGGCCGCGGCGTTGCGGATCGGCTTGCGCGCGAAGTTGGCCGCGGGCGCTACGCTCCATTTTTCCGGTCTGTCCGATCCCAAACAGGGGTTTCGGCCTTTTACGCACGAAGACTTCGGCTCGTCCGCGGACGTCGTTTGGTCGCCGGTGATCGAGGGGGACACGGTCAGGGTGGACATCGGCTTGCCCTCTCCCGAAGCGCTGCCGACCTTCTCGCTATTTCTGCACCGTGTTTCCCACATCGCGGCGCAGCGCAACCGGTCTGCCGCCGACAGCTCGCTTGATGTGGACGAGTAGGGGCGAAAGATTTTTCGCCCCTCCGACCCGGGCCGGTTGAGGCCAGCCTTTGAGATTGTCGAAGGGGGGAGGGAGAGAGTCCCTCCGTTGGTAGGGGCGACGCATGCGTCGCCCCTACGGCGCTGAGGGATCTTCGGTCGGCGTGGTGGCGTCGTCTTGGAGGAACGGCTCGGAGGCGGCAACGGCGGCTTCGTACTGCTCGCGGGTGACGTGGCCGCGCAGGAGTTCGACGCGCAGAAACAGGAAGTAGGTCTGGACGACGTCGGTGCAGCAATAGCGGTGGATGTCGTCCAGCCGGCCGGCTTCCCAGTAGTGCTGGACCATGGAGCCGTCCATGCCCGTCTTGCCGGGGAGGCCGATGAGCTTCGCCAAGGCGTCGAAGCCACCCTGCAGGCGGTGCACGCCGTAGTTGGTCAGGAAGTCGTACAGGTCGTAATGGCCCTCGTCCGAGTAGCGGTAGCGGGCCCGGCCGCGGAAATAGCGCGGGATGCTGCATCCGTGCTTGAGGGCTTGGAGTTCCAGCACCGGCAGGTCGAAACCGCGACCGTTGAAACTCACCAGCGTGCCGGGGAAGCGTTCAAGGCGTTCCCAGAACGTCCGCACCATTGCGGCTTCGGCCTCGGTCGAGGCTGCTTCGGGCGGTACGGCTTCGCTGGAAGTCTCGTCTGCGACGTCGGGCGTCAGCGTTTCGACCGCGGTCAGGACACGCGCCTCGTCGACCTGGCCGACGGCGATGGAGACGGGCACGTGGAAGGCGAGCGGAAAGAAATCGTTGCCCTGCCGCTCCAGGAGTTGTTGGCGTTTCTGTTGGTAGGCGTCCTCGTCCGACAGCCCCTCGTCCCCGGCCTGCGGGAAAAAGACCGAACGAACCAACGTTTTGTCTATCCGCGTTTCGATGTCGAATACCGTGTAGCGCATAACGTCACGATGGAATTTCCCGGCTTGCACCCTTACTCTGACAACGGGGGCCGGAGGGGCGAAAAATCTTTCGCCCCTCCCCCACCGAACGAAACGCCGCCCCGATCCTCGCTCTCGACTGTCAGCACTTTTCCCGAACGGCACGCAGACCGGTCAGGCCACGAACCGGGTCACGGCGTCGTCTTCCAGCCGGCGCACCGTGCCGGCGTACAGCAGCAGGTGGAGATGGGCCAGCGTCTCGAACGTCGCGGCGAACACGTGGAAGATCGGCAGGTCGGCTTTCTGCAGGTCGAAGACCTGGGAGGCGACCTCGTACGCGGACTGCGGAGTGTCGTGAATGAGGTCGCGCATTTCCTTCAGGCGGTAGTCGTGGTGCTGGATGATCTGCTTGGCGCGGTGCCGGTGGTCGGTGAAGACGCGGCCGTGCGCGGGCAGCACCAGTTCCACGTCGAAGTCCTGGATCTTCTCTTGCGAGTCCAGAAAATCCTGCAACGGGTTGTCCGGCCCGGCGTGGTACACGCCGACGTGTGGCGTGATCTTGGGCAGCAGGTGGTCGCCCACGATCATGATCTTGTCCTGCGGCAGGTACAGGCAGCAGTGGCCCTGGGTGTGGCCGGGCGTCCAGACGACGCGCAGTTCGCGCGTGCCGACGAAGACCGACTCGCCGTCGGCCAGAAACCGGTCCGGCACGGCCGGTTTGTAGCGCGACCCGTAGAAGCTGCCGGGCGTCGGTAACTGTTCGGGCGAGTCGAGCGGAATTCCGTGTTGCTGGAAGAACGCGAACGCCTCGGGCGAGCGTTCGGTCGATTGCAGGCGTTCGACACGCGCCAATTCCAGTTCGTTCAGATACACCTCGGCGCCGGTCAATTCCTGGTAGGTCTGCGACGTGCCGAAGTGGTCGGCGTGGTGGTGGGTGGAGATGAGCTTGCGGACCGCGTCGCGCGGGCAGCCGACCTCGTCCAACGCGCCGGTCAGCGTGGCGATGCTGTCCGGGGTGTGCATGCCGGTGTCGATCAACGCCCATTCGTCGCCGTCGGTGACGAGATAGACGTTGACGATGCTGGGCCGCATCGGTAGCGGCAGAAAGACCTGGTACACGCCCGCGGCGACCTCGCGGACCTTGGCCGGCGGCGCGGAGTCGGCGGACCCGGTGCGGGGTTCGGCCCGGTCCCGTTTCATTCGTGCACGCTGTCCTTGATCGGAAACGTGGCCTTGATCTTGACCTTCCAGCGGGCGATGGCGCCGTCCTCGACGACGGCCCGGACGTCCGCCACCTGCACGTCGTAAATCCCGCTGACCGTGACCGCGGCACGCGACACCGCCAGCGCGACCGCCTCTTCGATGCTGGTGGAAGACATGCCGGTCAATTCGATGGTTTTCTCGACCATACGTTCTCCTTATGTTTCGGGTCGGTGGAACGGGTCGGCGACTTTTTCCTCGTCACACCCCGTTCGAGCCGGGGGCAGGCTCTACGCAAGCAGGTATCCGTATCCTGGATTCCCGCTTTCGCGGGAATGACGACCGGGGAGGGAATTTTCGGACCGGGATGCCCTCCTCGGTTCAGGTGACGTGCGTGTTGAAGCGGTCGTTGACTTCGCGGTGGATGGAGAAGATGGCCCGCCCGATCTGATCCGCGGTCCACGTAATGCACGGGAAGTCGGCGTAGGTCATGTAGCCGCCCGAGAATACTTCGTTGCGGTTGCCGTTGGGGCCGAGGAAGTAGATCGTCGTGCCGCGCGTGATCCCGTGGCGCGCCGGCCCGAAGTCGATGTCCACGTCGTTGCGGCCCAGGATGTCGCCGGCACGCAGGATGTCGTTCCAACTGTCCAGCCAGAAGGCGAAGTGGTGCAACTTGGCGTTGGGACCTTTGACGAAGGCGATGTCGTGCGCCTTGTTGGAACAGAACAGGAACGCGCCCAGCAACTCCTCGTTGTCGGGGTCGGGAATGATCCGTTCGCTCATCCGAAAGCCCAGCACGCGGGTGAAGAAATCGACGTTGGTCTGCACGTCTTCCGCGGTGAGCAGCAGGTGGTCGAGCCGGTCGGGGCCGATGCCGGCCGCGGGACGTGCGCTCGGCCACGGGTCGGGGTTGAGCACGCCGACCTGGGTGCCGGACTGCTCGGCCTCGGCGTACAGTTCCAGCACGTGCTCGGAGGGCAGGGTGCAGCGCACCGCTTGGCCGATGCCCAGATTCTCCCCCGCGGCCACGCGGCTGACGCCGACGCCGAACCGCTCCGCGTTCTTCTCGATGTCGGCCAACTCGTCCACGGACGAGACCTTGTAGCCCATCTTCACGAGCCCGACCCCGCCGTTCTCGACCACCAGGCTGTGGTGGTCGTATTCGTCCCAACACTTGAAATAGTGCCGGCCGTCCTGGCGGGCGACCTCGTGCAGACCCAGGATGTCGGTGTAGTAAGCGACGGCCTTATCCAGATCCGTCTCTCGGGCGTGTACGTAACCGAGCCGCATCACACTCATGGCGTGCCCTCCTGGCGTGCTGGCGTAGAATCGTTCCAGCTTTACAATGCCCGCCCGCGGGTGTCCAGCCGAACGCGTGGCGGGACACGTCTCGATTCGAATGTTCCGGCACCACGGGGCACGTTGTGTGTAGGGGCAGGCCCCCGTGCCTGCCCTCTCTCTCATCCAAGGCAGCCACCCTTCGACAAGTTCAGGGGCCACGGGCCTAGGACTCTCTCCCCCCAGATCAAGTCCGGGGCAGGCGCTACCCCTCTCCCGGAGTGAGAGGGGATAGGAAGGAAAAACGGAGACGCCCTCCGTTAATACCGCGGCGTTGTCCACAGCGGGGCGAACCGCTAGGCTCGCGGCCATGCGTTGCGCGTATTGCCGCGAGTCCGCGGGCTGGTTCAAGCGGCTGTGTGCGGACTGTGGGCGGTTGCACGACATCTTCACCGAGCACCAAGGCCAACTCGGTCTGCTGCAGTTTCTCGACCTGTTCATCGAGACGGGTCTGTCGCGGACGAAGATCGAAGCGTTCATGAACGCCGACCCGCACGGCCGCGGCAGCGTCAAGGATCGGATCACCTCGGACATGAGCCGCGAACTGCTCGGGGCGATGGGTATCCGTACGCAGCAGACCGCGCGCGACGTCCGTGAGTTACGGGAAAAAGGCACGTGGCAGGGCATGGACGAGAAGCCGGACGAATAGGGGTGGAATGCAGCGCCGGCTCGATTCCGCTCCGGGGCCATAGGGAGAGGGACGGATTGGCATACCGTGGAACGCGGCGGAAAACCTGGGAAAAGAGAAAGACAAGGAAGAAAGAGAGGCACGCATGGCAACGGTTGCATTCGGCACGGCGTTACCGGGGCAGAACAACATCGAGGCGTTCGCCCGGCGGGCCGAGGCCCTCGGCTTCGACCTGCTCGGCTGCGGGGAACACGTCATGTTCCACGGACCGGTGGGCAATACGTTCATCTCGCTGGCGGTGGCCGCGGGCGCGACCACGAAGATCAAGCTACTCAGCTCGATCGTGCTGCTGCCGCTGTATCCCGCGGCACTCGTCGCCAAGATGGGCGCCGCGCTCGATGTGGCCTCGAACGGCCGCTACAACTTCGGGGTGGGCATCGGCGGTGAGTTTCCCAAGGAATTCGCGGCCTGCAGCGTGCCGGTGAATCAGCGCGGCTCGCGCACCAACGAAGCCCTGGAAGTCATCCACCGGCTGTGGACCGAACCGCGGGTGAGCTTCGCCGGCCGCTACACGACGCTCGACGAGGTGGGCATCGAGCCCGCACCCGTCCAGAAACCGCGGCCGCCGATATGGGTCGCCGGCCGCAAGGAGCCGGCCATGCGGCGCACCGCCAAATATGCCGACGGCTGGTTGCCGTACATGTACACACCGGACCAACTCCACGCGAGCATCGAGACCATCACGCGGATGCGCGCGGAGCACGGCCGGGACGTGGAATCGTTCAACCCCGGGGTCTTCATCTTCACCGCGGTCCACGCGGACGGCGCCACGGGCCGGGAGATGGCCAACGCGAAACTCAGCAAGCAGTACGCCCAGGATTTCTCCAAACTCATCGGCAAGTACGCGCTGGCCGGCACGCCGGACGAATGCCGCAAACGGCTGCAAGAGTACATCGACGCCGGCGCCAAGACCGTCATCCTGCCGTCGGCCTGTCCCGCGGACTACATCGACGAGAATACGCGCCTGATCGGGGAGGAGATCATCCCCGCGTTCCGCTAGGCCGTGCGTCGGTCGATTACCCGGACCGCAGGGCCGGGAGAAGGGCGGAGAGCAAGGCGAGGCCGCCCACGAGAACGACGACCCCGAGCGCGCGCATGGCGTTCGTCCCGTGCGCCGCCCACCAGTCGAACATACGCCACAGGCGTTCGTGGCCGATCCACGGCAAGGCGAGACCCGCGGCAAAGATGACCACACCGGCGACCCGTATCGCCACTGGCGCCCGCGATTCCGGCGCAGCCAGAAACAGGGCAGCGCCGAAGATCACCCGCGCGGCAGCCGCGACGTACAACCCGGCGGGAGTCTGAAACTTCCGGGCGAAGGCGAGGAGCCGCGTGGGCGCGCATACCCCCAACGCGCCGAGGCCGGCAACAAGGAGGCTGAACGCGACGGCGACGAAGGGCAGGCGGTCCTCCCGCGACCGTCCGTCAGGCTGCGCGGTAGGCCGTCCGACACTCCCGGCTGCAGAAATAGATCGTTTGCCCGCGGCGCGAGACGGTCAGCGCCTCGGTCTGCGGAATGAACCGTCCGCAGTGCGGGTCCTGGACGAGGGGAACGTTGTCGGCGTCGGGACCGCGGGCCGAACCGGAACGATTCCGTCCGACCGCAGCGAGGCGGCGGAGGCCCGCGACGATCACGTACACCAGCCCGGCGATCAGCAGCAGGCGGACGAGTCCCGGCATACGCGGCGCCTCATTCTCGTCGGAAATTCCGTGTTCATCATCTCACCCGCTCGTCATTCCCGCGGAAGCGGGAATCCAGGGGGGATTACATACCGGAGGATCCCACGCCCGTTGCGGTCCCATGCGACGAGTTCAGGGACCAAACTCGACGGGCCGGACCCGAGCTTGTCGAAGGGTCCGAGGCGGGATGCGAAGGCCGAGGTGGCATCGGGGTTCGTTTCGATGTTTCGACAAGCTCAACACATCGCAGGCTCAACGAACTGAGGGGGGAGGCGGGGAAGGTCCTTGAGCTTGTCGAAAGGCCGGGGGCGGGGGGCAGTCTGGGAGGGCGGGAGTCCCCCTGGGGTTCGTTTCGACCCTTCGACAGGCCTAGGGACCGCAAGCTCGCCAATCGAGATCAGGACATCGCAAGCTCAACGAACTTCGGGATAGGCCGGTTCCCAGGCTTGCGGTGCCTTGATCTTGTGGTCCCTGAGCTTGTCGAAGGGTCGAAAGGTCGAAGGGTTTTTGTCCAGGGGAGCATGGGAGGTATGCCGAAAGGTTCTCGGATCGGGTCGCATGGAACTCCCTGCCCTTCTGTCGATGCCGCCCCTGCCTCCAAATCTCGCTGCTCACCTGCCCGGGCTCTGCAGATAGTTGAGCAGCTCCGAGTCGGGGTTGAGGACCAGCGTCGTATCGGTGCCGAGGATTTTTTCGTAGGCTTGCAGCCGGCGCGTGAAGGCGTAGAACTCGGCGTCCTTACCGAACGCCTGCGCATAGACGTTGGTCGCCTCGGCGTCGCCCTGCCCCTTGAGCTTCTCGCTCGTCTCGTACGCGGTGGCCAGGATCACCTCCCGTTCGCGGTCCGCGCCGGCCCGGATCTGTTGGGCCTGTTCCTCTCCCTCGGCCCGGTAGCGTTTGGCGATGCGTTCGCGTTCCGCGCGCATACGCGCGAATACGCTGGCCTGCACCTCCTCCGGCAGGTCGAGCCGTTTGATCCGCACGTCCAGCACCTCGATGCCGAACGTCTTGCTCGTCTCGCGCGTGTCCTTGGTCACGATGGCCATGATGTCCTCGCGCTTCGCACGGATCAGATCGAGGAAGTTGTGCGTCGCGATCTCCTGGCGCAGCCGCGCGGAGATGATGTCGTCCAGACGCGCCATGGCCCGGATGCGGTCGCGCACGCTGCGGTAGAATTCGAGCGGGTCCGCGATGCGCCAGCGCGACACGTGATCGACCAGCACCCGTTTCTTGTCCAGGGTGATGTACTCGGACTCGCGCGCGTCGGTGGTCAGGACGCGCTTTTCGAAGCGCACCAGGTTCTGCGCCATGGGCAATTTGAAGTACAACCCCGGCTCCTGAATGATGCGTTTCGGATTGCCGAATTGCACGACCATGCCCTGTTCCCACTGGCCGATCGTGAACGCGGCCTGCGACGCCACGAAGACCAGCGCCAACCCCAACCCGATGATGATGCGCAGCATGACTATTGCTCCTCCCGGCTCACGGCCGCGCCGGCAGACGCCGCGGCCGTGGTGCCCAAGTCCTTGAGCGGCAGCAGGGGGACCACCCCGCCGCCGTCCTCGGAATCGAGAATGATCTTTTCCATGTTCGGCATGATGCGTTCGACGCTTTCGAGATACAGGCGGTCGCGGGTGACGGACTTGGCCTTTTCGTATTCCGCCAGCACGCGCAGAAAGCGATCCGCGTCACCCTGCGAGCGGATGACGCGCTGGGCCTTGTACGCCTCGGCCTGCTCGATCATCTGGGCCGCCTCGCCGCGCGCCTTGGGCACGATGTCTTCCTGATAGCCCTCGGCTTCCTGTTTGAGCCGGTCGCGGTCTTCGAGCGCGCGCACCACGTCGTTGAACGCATCGCGCACTTCGTTGGGCGGGTCCACGGCCAACAGCCGCGCCTCGGTCACGAACAGCCCGGTCTGATATACGTCGAGCAAGCTCTGCAGAGCACGCTTGGCCTGCTCCTGCACGTCCAGCCGCCCGTCCGTCATGGTGTAGTCGATCGTGTTGCCGCCCGCCGCGCTGCGCAGCGCCACCTCCGCGGACGAGTGCAGCATGCGTTCCGGCTCGAACGCGCTGAACAGATATTTGACCGGATCCTGGATGCGGTATTGGACGACCAGGTTGACCTCGACGATGTTCTCGTCGCCAGTCAGCATGAGCGCTTCCTGCGGAATCGTGCGGGTGTTGCCGCGGCCGGCGCTGCCCTGGGTGGTGGACGGCCGATACCCGACCTGGGCGCTGCGCACGCGGGCGATATCGACCACCACGTGTTTCTCGATGGGCCAGGGCAGATGGAAGCGCAGCCCGGGCGCGGTCTCGTTCACCACCGCGCCGAAGCGCAGCACGATGCCGCGTTCACTCGGCCCCACCACGTACAGCCCGGTGCCCAGCCACAGCAGCAGCACGACGCCCACGATCAGCCAGACGCCGAGCCCTTTGGTGAAGCGCTGGATCGTCCGCTTGATGTCCTCCAACCCCTGCATGAGTTCGTCACCCGGCGACGAGCCGCCCTGGGTGTTCCATCCGTCAGCCATGTTCGCCCCCAATCCCGCCTCGGTGCGGGCGTTTGCCGTCGTTCACGAGTTTTCAGCGTCGGCGCGCCTCAATCGAAAGGCGCGTGCGGAACGTCCAGAGCGGATACTATACCGCTCACCCCGGCAAAGCCAGACATATTCCGCCGCCCCTCCGTTCATGGACAAGCGCCGGACGAGCCGGGTATGGTTGCCGTTCCTCCGCGCACTACCGTTCACGCACAGGAGTCCGCGATGTCAGACACGCTTTTGCTCGAAAAACAGGCCCCGCTGGCCTGGATCGTCTTCAACAAACCCGAACGGCGCAACGCCGTCGATCTCCAGATGTGGGAGCGCCTGCCCGCCCTCGTGGCCGAGGTGGCCGAGGACGACGCCTTGCGCGTCCTGCTCCTGCGCGGCGCGGGCGAAGAGGCGTTCATTTCGGGCGCGGACATCTCGCAGTTCGGCCAAGTCCGCTCCGGCGGGGAAACGACGCGCGTCTACGACCGCGCGGTGGACGGCGCATTGCACGCCATCACCGGCCTGGAAAAGCCGGTGATCGCCATGATCCACGGCTTCTGCATGGGCGGTGGCTGCTCGGTCGCGGTGGCGTGCGACCTGCGGCTGTGCGCCGACGACGCGCGCTTCGGCATTCCGGCGGCGCGGCTGGGCATCGCCTACGCGCTGGAGCGGGGGGTCGAGCGGCTCGTCCACGTCGTCGGCGTCGCCAACGCCACGGAAATCCTGATGACCGCGCGCCGCTACGATGCCGAAGAAGCGGCCCACATGGGTCTCGTCAACCGCGTGCTCCCCAAAGCCGAGTTGGAATCCTACACCCGCGACTACGCGACCAAGCTGGCCGACAACGCCCCGCTGAGCGTCGCGGCCCACAAATTCTTCATCCGCGAGAGCGTCAAAGCCGCCACTCTCCGCGACATGGACGCCGTGAAGGCATGGTCGGCGCGCTGCTTCGGCAGCGACGACTACCGGGAAGGGGTCCGCGCCTTCATGGAGAAGCGCCGCCCGCAGTTCCGGGGGAAGTAGCGTCGGTGAAGCGTTGAGGCGGACATTAAGTGCGCGATAACCTATGAACGGAGACGAACTAGTTCAGCGGATCAAGAGAATAGGCCGTGAGCGGGGCGTCAAGGTGCGTGCCGAGCCGCGTCAAGGAAAAGGCAGCCATGGACGATTGTATTACGGCGATCGATTCGCCACGCTCAAAGATCGGAAGAAAGAAAGCAGAAGCTTACTGGCCGCGATGCTCTCCCAACTCGGACTATCCCGGGAAGATCTTTTGGGGAGCCGGCAAAAGTAAAAGTAAAGGAAGGCGAGGATCAGCATGGCCCAATTCATGCCGTTAGCCTATCCGGTACAACTGCAGGTGCAGGAAGACGGGAGCGTGCTCGTAACCTTTCCTGACATCCCAGAAGCCCTGACCGACGGTGCGACCGAGGCCGAGGCCCTTCGTGAGTCGGGAGACTGTCTCGTCGCCGCACTCGGCGGCTACGTCAACGACCATCGCGCCGTTCCGCGGCCTTCACCGGCCAACGGTCGCCATCTCATCAGACTTCCGGCGCTCGTTGCCGCAAAACTCGCCCTGGATCAAGCGATGCAGAAACAGAAGGTCAGTATCAACGCCTTGGCCGAACGGATCGGAAGTAGCGAAAGAAACGTTCGACGTCTGCTCGATCTCGACCATCACTCGCATATCGGACACATCGAGGCTGCACTGAACGTCCTCGGCCGGCGGCTCGTCGTTGCGGCCCAAGCCGCGTAAGAATCGTTCTCGCCCGGTATCTTTATCCCGTAGGTCGGGTTCGCCGCAGGACTGGCCCAAAACCATTGTTCCGTTCTCCATAGTGACCTGGACTGACCGCTGTGGTTTTTTCGGAAGCGGAATGCACGAGGGCCGCTTGCACGAAGCCAAGGCGAAACTGGGTCAGCGTTGGCAGAAGCGGCGGTGCACGGAGAAACTGCGGTGATTACTCGTCACAGCAAACCCCCGTGCAGTCCTCCTTGGATTCGATGAATGGAATCGTCTCCGCCGTGTGCCATCCTTTGGCAGTTTGCTGGTTTCCGCCCCCCTGGAAGACGCTGACCTGCCGCCCCGCGGTGCTGTTGCTGTTGGATGCCATCCGGCGCGCCCGTCTCGGCTACGCAAACTTCTCCTCTAGTGTCACTGTAAACGCCTGGAAGAAATCTTAGGGCGAAGAATTCCTGAAACCGACAACCAGGGGGGTGATGATTGAGGGTCTCCAATGCAGGCCGACTCCGCGGTGGTTGCCACCGTCCTGCCGTCACAAGCACGTCAAGTGACACATACGGACATCACTCATGCCAGGGCACTCGGCATGAGTGGGTAACGCGCTCACGTCTGCTTCGTTTCAGTAATGATGTAGGGGCGACGCATGCGTCGCCCCTCCGCAGTACCGTTCTCGTGGCTTCCTTCCGTCGAAAGTCCGCGCCTACTCCACCGTGACGCTCTTGGCCAGGTTGCGCGGCTGGTCGACGTCGGTGCCGCGGTGAACCGCCACGTGGTAGGCCAGTAACTGTAGCGGGATGGTCAGCAGGATGGGCATCAACAGCGGGTTCGTCGTCGGGATGTGCACGACGTCAGCGGCCAAGTCGTCCAGGGCGGGCGGCGGCGCGTCGGTCAGCGCGATGATGCGGCCGCCGCGCGCTTCCACTTCTTTCAGGTTGCTCAGCGTCTTGTCGTACACCGTGTCCCTGGGGATCAGGACGACGACCGGCAGAGCTTCGTCGATCAGGGCGATCGGTCCGTGCTTCATCTCGCCCGCGGGATAGCCCTCGGCGTGGATGTAGGAAATCTCCTTGAGCTTGAGTGCGCCCTCCAGCGCGATCGGATAGTTGATCCCGCGGCCGAGATACAGAAAGTCCGCGGCGTGGCCGTGCTGGCGGGCGACGTGGGCGATCGCGTCCGACTGCTCCAAGGTCTGTTGGACCAGTGAGGGTAGGGAGACCAAGTCGGTGATGAGCGCCCGGGCGCGGGTCTCGTCGAGCACGCCGCGGCGTGTGCCGAGCAGCAAGGCCAACAGGAAGAAGGCCGTCAGTTGGGTGGTGAACGCCTTGGTCGAGGCGACGCTGATCTCCGGGCCGGCGTGCGTATAGACGACCATGTCGGCCTTGCGCGGCAGCGAGGCGTCCACCACGTTGCAGATAGCCAGCGTACGCGCGCCCTTGTCCCTGCCGCCGTGCAGCGCGGCCAGCGTGTCCGCGGTCTCGCCCGACTGCGAGACGGCGATGACGAGGTGGTCCGCGGCGAGCGGGGTGTGGCGGTAGCGGAACTCGCTGCCGTAGTCGACGTCGGTGCGCAGCCCGGCCAGCTCTTCCAGCAGGAATTTTCCGACCAGGCAGGCGTGCCACGCGGTGCCGCACGCGACCAGCGTAGCGCCGCGGACAGTGTCGAACAGGGGGAGGTGGGCGTCGAGTTCGCCCAACGCCACGTCGCCCGACTCTTCCAGCAGCCGGCCGCGCATGGTGTCGATGATGGCCTGCGGCTGTTCGTGGATCTCCTTGAGCAGAAAATGCTTGTAGCCGTCCTTTTGCGCGGTGAGCGCGTCCCAGTGGATGTGTCGTGGGGGGCGGCTGACGGGTTGGCCGGCGAAGTCGGAGATCGCCACGCCGTCCGCGTCCAGTGCGGCCATTTCGCCGTCTTCCAGGAACACCACCTCGCGGGTGTAGTCCAGCAACGCGGGGACGTCGGACGCCACGAAGTTTTCGTCGGTTCCGACGCCGATGACGATCGGCGTGGCGTTCTTGGCCGCCAACAAGGTGCCGGGCGCCCGTTCGCTCAGCGCGACGATCGCGAACGAGCCGGTCAGGCGGTGGATGGCGGCGCGGACGGCGGCGGGGAAGGACGCGCCGTCCTGCAACGCCGAGTCGATCAGGTGCGCGATCACCTCGGTATCGGTTTCGGACGTGAACGTCCGGCCCTCGCGCGTCAACTCGTGGCGCAGGTCAAGATAGTTCTCGATGATGCCGTTGTGGATGACGACCACGTCGCCGGCCCGGTGGGGATGGGCGTTTTCTTCCGACGGCGGGCCGTGCGTCGCCCAGCGGGTGTGGCCGATGCCGACCGTGCCCGCCAGAGGCTCGGCTTGTAACACTCGGCCCAGGTTGTCGAGTTTGCCCGCGGCGCGGCGCACCGCGATGCCGCCGTTGGCGAACGCGGCGATGCCCGCGGAATCGTACCCCCGATATTCGAGCCGCCGCAGCCCCTCGAACAACAGCGGGGCCGCTTCGCGCCGGCCCACGTACCCCATGATGCCGCACATGGACGGAGTCTTTTCGGTTCGGTCTGCGGATTCGGAGCAATCGGGACGGGAAGGACGGCCGCGCGCTTACGACTTCGCGGTTTCCTTAGCGCGTTTGGCCGCGGTCCAGCCGGGCCGGACTTTCTGGTCGCGGGGGTTGAACACGAGCGCGCCGGCCGGCACGTCGCGGCGTAGCGTGCTCGCCGTAGCGACGTACGCGTCGTCGTGGACCGTCAGCGGGGCGACCAGCGTAGTGTCGGACCCGACCTGCACGCGGTCGCCGATCCGCGTCCGGTGCTTGCGAAAGCCGTCATAGTTGCACGTGATGGTCCCGGCCCCGATGTTGGTGTGGCGCCCGACCTCGGCGTCGCCGATGTAGGCCAGATGCTTGGCCTTGGTCCGTTCGCCGAGGGTCGATTTCTTGACCTCGACGAAATTGCCCACCTCGGCACGCGGAGCCAGCACTGCGCCGCCGCGCAGGTGCGCGAACGGGCCGGCCGACGCGCCCTCGTCCAACGTGCAGTCCGTCAGCACGACCGAGAAATACACGCGCACCCCGTCCCCCAGCGTGCTGTCCGTCAGGTAGGCGTTGCCGTCGATGCGGCAGCGCGCCCCGATCGCGGTCTTGCCCTTGACGTGCGTATTCGGCCCGATGAACGTGTCGCGGCCGATGGTCGCCTCCTCGCTCAGATAGACCGTGGCCGGGTCCTCGAACGTGACCCCGGCCTCCATCCACTTGCGGCGCAACTGTTCCTGGCGCGCGGTTTCCATACGGGCAAGCTCCTGTCGAGAATTCACGCCGCACACCTCCTGCGCGTCCGCGGCGGCCACCGCGCAAGTCGGAAGCCCGCCGCGAACCGCCGCGGCGGCAACGTCGGTCAGGTAGAATTCGCCTTGCGCGTTGGCGGGGCGCAGGTCGTCCAGCGCCGGAAAGAGGAAGTCGGCCTCGGCGCAGTAGATGCCGGTGTTGATCTCCCGGACGGCCCGTTCCCGCTCGGTCGCGTCGCCGGCTTCGACGATCCGGGCGATCCGCCCATCGGCGCCGCGGATGATGCGGCCGTACTCCGCCGGGTCATCCAGCGTCGCCGTCAACACGGACAGCGCGGACCGGGCTTCGTCATGCGCGGTCACGAACCGTTGGAGCGTCGGCGCGCTCAGCAGCGGAACGTCACCGCTCAGGATCAGCAGCGTCCCCTGAAAATCGCCGACGTGCTGCCGCGCCGCGCGGACCGCGTCGCCGGTGCCGCGCTGTTCGCGTTGCCGGGCATAGGCGATGCGGTCCGTCCCGCACGTCCGTTGCACGAGGTCGGCCCGATGCCCGACGACCACAACGACCCGGTCGGGGCGCAGACTGCGGGCGGTCCGGATCACACGACTCAACAGCGACCTGCCGGCCACTTCGTGCAGGACCTTGGGCAGGTCGGAGTGCATGCGCCGCCCTTTGCCGGCTGCAAGGACGATGACGCCGAGTCGTCTGTCCCGTGATGTCGCCATCGTGTCCGCGCCGCTCTCACCCGACTGCATTCGTTACAGGGCGAAAAGGGTTATTCCCACGCCGTACCCTTCGACAATCTCAGGGTACTCGGTTGGTATGTCTATAGACCTGTGTCTGACGGATGAACCGGAACGGAACGGTTCGGCCGGTCTCGGTGCGGTCCACGGTCGGCAACGTGACGCTTCCCATCCCGCGTCAGGTCTGCGCGGCACGGTCCGGCAGATTCTCGAACCAGGGCAGAACCAGGGTTTCGTTGATGGAATACGTGTACGCGTGGCCCCAGTCGGGCAACTCGGTGTACGTCAGATTCCGGAACTGCTGCCCTTGGAGGAAATCGCGCGACATGCGCGCCGACGCGACCGGAAAGATGAAGTCCTGCGCCCCGTGCACGATGTGGACCGGCAGGCCGGCCGCCGCGGCGTAATCGAACCCGGGCGGCAGCACGCCGGCAATCGGCGCGATGCCGACGAACAGTTTCGGGCAACTGAAGCCCAGCGCGTACGAGAACGTGCCGCCGTCCGACAGCCCGCTGACCAGAATGCGGCGCGTCTCGACCGCGTATTCGTCCAGCACCGTTTCGAGCATGGACAGGATGGACCGCACGTCCAGCCCCGGCTGCTGAATGGACCACGTGCGGCCCAGCGACTTGGGCGACAGCACGAGGAAGCCGCGGCTCTTGGCGGTCCTGAGCCAGGTGAGCAGATAGTCGTCCCCGCGTCCGTGGCCGCCGTGCAGGCCGATGACCAGCGGCCAACGCCGGCCCGCGTCGTAGTTCTCCGGGACGTACAGCGAATACTCGGCGTGTTTCTTCGTCTGCGGCCGGTGCTGCACGCCGGTTACGACTTCATTATCCGAAGCGGGCGTTTCCAACTCGGCCCGCCGCGCGAAGTCGTCCGCCAGAAACCAGTACGGCGAGATCGCGGGCAAGTCGTCGCGGATGCCGTACAGCGCGTACTTCGCCAGCGAGAACGCCCGGCGGCTCTGCATGTAGGCGATGATGAAGTTATGCGGCGCGCCGGTGCGGAAGGTCGTGTATGCGTCTTCGAGATGCTCCAGGGCTTCCAGCCACGTGGCGTGCACCGCCTCGCGTTCCGCGGGAACGTCGAGGCCGTCGGTCTCCGTCCGCATCTCCGCGAACAGGTCGCCGACTTGGCCGACCAGGTCGTGCTGATGCTCCGGGATTTTCGCCAGATGGATCCGTTCCTGGAGGCTTTCGAACGTGCGCAGGAAGCCCAGCACCCGTTCGGCGTGGCGGGTCGTCGTTTCGTGATAGCGGTCTGCGGGGCTGCCCATGCTGCGTTTCCGGCTTCCTTACGTGACCCGGCGAAGCTACTCCCCGGCCTGCCGGCGCGCAAGGCCGCGGGGATTGCCTCAGTTCGAGGTTTCCTTGGGCGGCACGTCTTTCCTTCGTTGTTCCCCCGTTCGAGTCGGGGGCAGGCTCTGCGAAAGCAGGAATCCGGCGGAGACACTTCTCCTCACAGCGCAATACCTGCCAGGACGGGGCATTCACCTTCCCCCTCACCCCAGCCCTCTCCCTCCAGGGGAGAGGGGATGGAAAAACGATGCACTACCAAGCCGCGCGTTGCACACCGGCAGGCCGTATGCCAAGTTTGACGCGCCCATGCCGCCCGCGGACTCTCCCACGCTCGATGCGCAGCACGCGCTGCTGCGCTCCATCCCCTCGGTAGAAACATGCATGCAGGCGAAATCGCTGACGCCGCTGCCGGCGCGCTACGCCCGCGGCTACGTAACCGGCATGGTGCGCGGCGTGCTCGACGCGCTGCGCCGGGACATCGTGACCGGTGCCCGCACTTGCCCGGTCGGCGAGGCCGACGTGCTGCGCGGCGTCGAGGCGGCGCTGGCCGCGGACGTGTCCCCGCTGCGTACGGTCGTGAACGCCACGGGGACGATCCTGCACACCAATCTGGGCCGCGCCCTGCTGGCCGACGCCGCGCTCGACGCCGTGGCCCGGGCCGGGCGGACGCCGGTCACCCTGGAATACGACTTGAGCGGCGCCGGCCGCGGGG
This sequence comes from uncultured Binatia bacterium (SeqCode), assembly GCA_965242795.1. Taxonomy (GTDB): domain Bacteria; phylum Desulfobacterota; class Binatia; order Bin18; family Bin18; genus Bin18. The sequence goes on along the minus strand of OZ251505.1, from coordinate 3,056,556 downwards.
ACCGCGATGCGCTGGTCGAAGCCGACCTGCTCGCCCTCACCGGCGCGGAAGCCGCCGCCGTGGTCAACAACAATGCGGCCGCGGTGTTGCTGGTGCTGAACACGCTCGCCGAGGGTAAAGAGGGAATCGTCTCGCGCGGCGAATTGATCGAGATCGGCGGCTCGTTCCGCATCCCCGACGTCATGCGCAAGAGCGGCGTCGTCCTGCGGGAAGTCGGCACCACCAACCGCACCCACGCCCACGACTACGCCGACGCCATTTCGGACCGCACCGGCGTCCTCCTCAAGGTCCACACCAGCAATTACCGCGTCGTCGGCTTCACCGCGTCGGTCGCGTTGGAGGCACTCGTCGCCCTCGGCCACGCCCGCAAGCTGCCCGTCATGGAAGACCTCGGCGCCGGCGCGCTGATCGACCTGTCCACGTACGGACTGCCCAAGGAGCCGGTCGTGGCAGAGCGGATCGCCCAAGGCGCCGACGTGGTGACGTGCAGTGCGGACAAGCTGCTCGGCGGCCCGCAGGCCGGCATCATCGTCGGTCGCGCGGAATGGATCGCCAAGATCAAGCGCAACCCGCTGAAACGCGCGTTGCGGCCCGACAAGCTCACGCTGGCCGCGCTGAGTGCCACGCTGCGGCTCTACCGCCGCTCGCCCGACCTGCGCCGCGACCTGCCTACCCTGCGCTGGTTGACCCGATCCCGTGAAGACCTACAGGCCGTCGCCACCCAAGCCGTCCCCTTGCTGCAACGCGCGCTCGGCGCGGAGTTCACCCTGACCGTAGCCGAAGCGCCGGCCCAGATCGGCAGCGGCGCCCTCCCCGAACGCACTCTATCCAGCATCGTGATTACAGTGCGGCACGCCAGCTTGTCCGCGGAAAAGATCGCCCAGCGGTTCCGGCAGGCCGACCCGCCGATCCTGGGCCGCATTCACGACGGCGTTTTCCTGCTCGACGTGCGGGGAATAGAAGACGCTGCCGACCTCGTCCCGAAGTCCGGCGGTCCCGCGGCGTGATGCTGATGGAGGGAGATGGCGGAGAAGGGATGGAGTCGAACCATCCGCGCGACTTACGCCCCGCAACTCGGTTTTGAAGACCGGTGGGGCCACCGGGCCCCATCCTTCTCCCTGACTAGCGGCGCGAAAATACCCCGCTTTCCGCAGCGGGGGAAGAACCATTCCCGGGCGGCGTCCGCCCCCTCCATCCTCCCCTTACGTGGGAGAGGGGGAATAAACAGCCCCGTTGATCTTTCAGTACGAGGTGGGGTCCTGAACATCCGGCCTGGGAGCGATGCGCAGCGTGACTTCGAGGGTGTCGTCCAGTGAGGACAACATTCTGATGAGCCGGTCCAGGGTGAAGCGCCCGAGGTCTGCACTGCGTACCCGCGAGAAGTCCGCCGCGGCAAAATCGGTCGCGCTGGCGGCCTTCCGTACCGTGGGCTTGCGATCGTCGAGCACGGCGATGATCCGGGCCGCCAGGATCGCCTTGGCTTGTTTGATGTCCGCAACCGGGTCGCCGAAGTCCCGAAAGACGTTCCCGCTTCCTCGGATCAGTTTCTCGTCACATCCGTTCATTGCAGCAACTCCCTTCTCACCGTGGGCGTGGAGTATGAAAGTCAGCCGGGTCCAAGACATCTTGTCAGCTAGTCAGAATTGGTGATATTGCCCACTTTCTCAAGAAAGGGGGACGATTCGCAAGATGGGTCCTTCCGTGTACGGAAGTATCAAGGAAACCCTACGCCGCCTCTATACAGACGACGATCGTCCGTGGCTTGTAGGATTCAGCGGGGGGAAGGATAGTACCCTTCTTGCGTCGCTCATCTTTGATACGGTTCAGTCCTTGCCATTAAATAGTCGGAGAAAACCTGTCTCTGTTGTCTGCACGGATACCCGGGTCGAGATTCCTGCCATTGCCGAAATGGTAGAGGGAACCTTGAAAAAGATGCGCCGGTGCTCCAAGAAGAACGGACTTCCCATAGACGTGCATCTCCTGAGACCACCTGCCGACCAGTCATTTTGGGTCAATATCATTGGACGTGGCTATCCCCCGCCGAATCGTGTCTTTCGCTGGTGTACGCAGAGACTGAAAATCGATCCCGTCACCACATTCGTCCAGCAACGTCTCGGCCACTGGGGTGAGGCGGTTTTGCATCTTGGTGCCCGCCGTGATGAGAGTAGCAGTCGAGCGCAGACAATGGCGGGGCGCGAGTCCCGCAACGGACTGCACCGTCATCCTGATCTCCCCCGGGTGTGGGTGTCCAATCCAATCGAGTTCCTGAGTACCGAAGAAGTATGGTCCTATCTTTTGCAGAATCCGAATCCGTGGGGAACGAACAACCGTGCACTCTTTACGTTGTACGCACGGAGCGGCGAATGCCCAATCCAGATTGATACGAGTACGCCGAGTTGCGGGAAGAGTCGGTTCGGTTGCTGGACCTGTACGGTTGTCGATCGAGATAAAGCGAGCGAAGGCTTATTCGCGAACGGAGATGAACGTATGGAAGAACTGATCGAATTTCGAGAAACGCTGCTATACTATCGGAACCCGGCCAACGGAAAGCGCGATACGAAGCGGAAGAACGGAAGCGAGGGTCCCGGGCCGCTGACAATAGACGCCCGCCGCGAACTGCTGACTCAACTGCTCGAATTGCAGGAACAGACCGGTTTGAACGTCATCAGTGAAGACGAACTATTTGTCATTCAACAGCACTGGAAAACGGCACGGAACCCTGACAACGGCGATGGGGTAGGTCGTATCCTCTCCAACCTGAAAGGAATTGTCATGAAGGAGTGGAAGGAAACGGATCTTCTGCGGGACCTTCAAGAAGAGGTTGCCATCAAGCACGGCGTCCGGGCCGGCACCTTGCGACGCCTGCTTGCAAAAGTCGAGGAGTATAGTGAGAGCCATCGTGCCGTAGGACTGCCGGATGACCTCCTTAATATCCTGAAAGACGATATGGAACACGAGAAAAGGACGGCTGAAGATGCCTGAAGTCTACATTGATGAGCTCACGTTAGAAAATTTCGGTCCCTACTACGGCGAGCATACCTTCAATTTTGGAACCGTAGAGGAGCGGTGCGGCATTCTTATTGGTGGTAAGAATGGAGTAGGAAAAACGCATCTGCTCCGCGCATTATATCTTGCTTTGGTCGGAGAAACTGGAGTTTATGATCTGAAAAAAATAGAACCCGCTTCTGAAGCGACGCGATTTGTGTTCGACAGAGCTATAAACCGGCGAGCCCGAGCAGAAGGACGAGATACGGTCCGACTCAGAGTTGCGATTTCTCAACGCGAGGAAACGGGCGGCGGCAATAGAAAAGCTGAGTTGGTCAGGGAGATCCGTTATCGCCCCTCCGGGCCATCATGGTACTCTTACGCTGACCGTCTTGATGGGTCTGGACGGATCGAAGATAAGCCGCATCTGGAAAAACTGCGGGACGCGCTTCTTCCTCGGCATCTGGCCCGATTTTTCTTCTTTGACGCGGAACGGAGCCAAAACTTCAGCCTGGGGGAAAAGGAGATCGTCAAAGGTATCAGCCGGATATTAGGATTGTCGTCTTACGACGAGCTCGAAATTGATTTGCGCAATTTGATCCGCGGCAAGATTCCTCGTGCATTCAGCGTTTCCGGAGGAAACGACGCTGAAAGTAAACTCGCTGAAATTTCTGGTCACATCGTCAGGGGGAACAAGCAATTAGCGTCCCTCAAAGAGAAGTTGGAGAGCATTGAACTCAGACTACGTGAGAACGAAACTGAACTTAAGGAAGTGGAGGAGGAACTTAAAAGTCTTGGAGCCATCGACCCCGAAGAATTGGCCCAGGCGCAGGAAAGCAAAGAAAAACTGGCAGAAACTAAAGGAAGGCTCAAAACCGAATTGTCCTCAGCTTGGGAACAGGCTGTCCCCGTGGCCCTAATGGGGAACTACCGTCGGGAACTGTACGACAGTCTGATTCGTGAAGAAAAACGGAGAGAATGGGAAAGCAGTAAGTCAACGGTTGAGCCGAAAATCCCCCAAGTGAAGCACGACGTATTCGAGGCGGTCCCATCCGATTATCGTCTCGCGAGCGAGATTCGCACTTTCTATACCGAACGTTTGGAACACGCCCTGCATCGTTTATTCCACCCTCCGCCGGAAGGGATGTCGGAGAATATTTTCATAACGGACCGTAACGATCGAAGCGCTCAGATCCGAGAACGTCTGACTAACGCAACATACCCCTTGCAGAACGTCGCCCGGTTATTCGCGCAAGTGGAATCTGTGGACGCGGATTTACGGGAGATTGATGGACGAATCAGACAATTCAGGCAAGATTCTGTAGCAATAGAACGTGGACAGCAGCTACATAATCGTCGAGGCGAATTGACCGGACAGGGCAGCCTCTCGGAGAATCAAAAGGAAGAGGTGGAACGACAGATCCAGACACTTGAGGGGAGTTTAAAGGAACTGGCGCGTGAAGAGACAAACTTGACGGAGGCAGTGAACAAAGTAAGGCAAGGACGGGCATTGACCGCTCTAGCGGCGCGTTACCGCGAGGCGGCTACGGGGGTTCGTGTCCGTGCAGCCGACAAACTTCGACAGAAAATTTCTGAGTATGTGGGGGAACTTTGGACAGCAATTACGGAACGACAGCGAGAATTCTTGGGAATGGAATTTGACAAGAATTGGAAATGTTGGCTGCTTAGACAGGATAATGATAAGGAAGCCTGGGAAGAAGCTAATACGTCCGCCGGCCAGCGGCAGGTGCGTATGCTGGCCTTTTACGAGGCGCTCCGCCATTTGGCGAGAATTGCACCGCCTCTAGTTGTTGACACCCCTCTAGGCCGCCTCGACAAAGAGGTCAAAGACGGCGTGCTTGACAAAATCTATATGACAGGCCACCAGACGATCATTCTGACCACAAATTCAGAAATTGATCCCGAGGGATCCGTGTTTGAAAGAATCCGAGACAAAATTGGACGCATGTACACCCTGCATCCGCATGGACAGGGAGACAGTTCCAGTTACGAAGTGCGGGTGAGCAACGATTATTTCGGGAGGAGACCATGATATTCAAGCCTAGCCTCGCCGCTGAGGAATTCATAGAAAGTCTCTATCAGAAGGTCGGCTCGCGGAACAAGGCCGTTCTAAGCCGCTCGGCCCTGTTTCTGGCTTTGGGCGAAGGGGTTCCTTCTGCTTTCAGGGCAGCGGACGCTCACGGCAAAGACCTGAACGATGAAACCGTGATCGGCGATGAACTACGAGATGTTGTACGGGCTGCACTGAATCACCGCGCGGGAAAAGAATTGAGCGAAGTTGAGTATCGACAGGCATTTCGGCGACATTTTGAATATGGTTGTCAGCGATTACAGGACATTTGGGAGGGGTCGGCAAACGATCAAACGCGCTTTGTTTCTACCTTGCTCAAAATGGCGGGCCCGGAGTTTAGCGAAAAACGGGGAACTTCCCTCGCACCCATGCCGATAATCGATCAGGAGGTCAAGCTAGAGCTGCTAGCGGGGGCTCCCGAATGGAGTATAAATGGCCCTGGTACGAAGAATGGACTGCTCGTTATATCAGGTGAGCCAGGTTCGGGAAAAAGCCAACTCGCCCTTGACCTGCTCGCGCAGTTATCCAGTCAAGGGGTGCGTTTTATCTTCTTTGATCTGAAAGGAGAATTGGAAGACGATCCGAATAATCCTCAGCAGCAACAAAACCGGTCACAGTTTTTACAGCAAACTGACGCGCGTTACGTACGGCTCATTCGACAAAGTTTACCGATCAATCCGCTCTACCGCCATCCAAATCCTACCCAGACTGCTCGGGACGCCCACGAGATTGCGGACTTAATTCGTTGCTTTGCACGTCAGCTTGGCGCAAAACAAGAGCAGAATATAGTCAAAGCGTATCAGCAGCTACCGTCACCAGATTTTGCCTCTCTCGCACTCCGATTAGAAGAAAATGGCGCTGACGGCGTTGACTTGGCGGTTACACAAAAGATCGAGCGCTTCAACATATTCGCTCGCTCAAAGCAGGCCCCAAGTCTCGAAGTCGGAGAAGGATTCGGGGACTCATCTGTCACCAATTTATTAAACTCAGAACAGAAAGCCATTACCCCGGAAGAGTGGCTTGCAAATTCAATTGTGATCGACTTCAAGGAGTTCGGTAACGATAGCGAGACCAAGGCGCTGGTGGTCGCCCTCATCCTGAACTTTTTGATGAAGCATCTGAATCAAAATCTCGCGGTCAGGAACAATATCCAACCGATCAAGATGGTGCTTTTTGTGGACGAAGCTCATCTGTTGCTGCCGAAAGAGGGAAAGGTCGGTTTACTAGGCTCTCTCGCTCGCCAGGGCCGTTCATGGGGTTTTCCCATTTGGCTGGCCTCACAAGATGCCGATGCTTTCGTAACAACAGGCCAGCACGCAACCAACTTCGCAGAACTTGCGGAATGTGGGGTGCACTTCTCGCCTAACACGTTGACACCTGTAAAACAACGAAAGATTCTGGGAAAGACCACCCATCGCGATACGAGGAAAGGTGAAGCCGTACTGCGTCTCCAAGGGAAGCTGACGGTTGGAGCGACAAAACAATTCTGGAAGGATATGGGTGTTCGTAATGACTGAGTGGCGGCTGCTTCTGAAGAGAACCTTCCGTCCTCTTGTCATGCTGAGGAGGAGTCCTGGGCTCTTTGTTTATTTTTTCGGTATAATCTGCTTTATTGGTGGTCTCGGAACTTTAGTTCCGGCCTTCCGTATCTTGCTTGGATCAGAATCTGTGACTATTTTGAACGTGTATCATCATCTTGCGACCTATACCATCGTTATTGCCGCGACGACGATAGCCGACTGCCTTGTGCGGAAGCAAGATCCCGATGAACGAACGTTTCGTTTGTTTCTCTTCGTTATGATGGCATTTTCAATCCTGCTTTCGGTGGTCGTTGCCCTCACTGAAGATAAGGGACACCACATAAAATGGTTCTCTTTTCTCAGTGTGCTTTCGGCAGCATGGGGGTGGCTAAGTGTACATGACTCTGACCCGGATCTTACAGACCCTGATCCCTATTCTACCCTCGGTGGTAAACTTCCCTCATAAAGTAAAGAGGGGTGACTATCGTGGCCTCTTTTCCACTACATCTTCCAGCAATAAGGGTCAGCCAGCCTCTGGGAGATTTTTTTGTTGTCTCGCTGGACGCAGCTACGCTTCAGGAGGTGACATTCCTTGATCCCACCAGAATATCTTCAGTCAATAAGGGAAAATTCTGGTACAACTTGCTCGGAGCACAACGGCCATCCTCAGAAAGGAGGGCCAAGCAAATTGCCAACTATATCAACACCATCGAGTCGGCTTTCCCCAATAGTATCATTCTTGCTGCAAATTATATTGAAAACGGAGAACTTCAAGAAGACGAAAACAAACGATGGAAAATCGAATCGTCTGCAGATGAAATTTACAAACTGACAATTCCAACGTCCGAACGTATGGCGAGCGTGGTCGATGGTCAACACAGACTTCTTGGGTTCAAGTACTCCAACCCCGAACGCAAGAACATGGAGCTCTTATGTGCTGTCTATATGGACCTACCCCACGCCTATCAAGCCTACCTCTTTGCAACAATCAACATCAATCAGAGAAAAGTAAACAAAAGTCTTGCTTATGAGCAGTTCGGATACAATCTCGATGATGAAGAAAGCGAAAGTTGGGCCCCCGATAAATTGGCTGTGTTCTTTACCAGAAAGTTGAACCTTGATCCACAATCTCCATTCTTTCAACATATCAAAATCGCTCCAATAAATAACCAAATCTTGTTTACGGCGAATACCCCTACCGACTGGAAGATCTCTACTGCCTGTGTGGTAGAGGGAATTGCCAAGCTCCTATCCCGAAATCCGAAAGCGGATAGGGACGCCCTTCACAAGAACCCTACAAACTCGCGTACTCGCTCCACTCTAAACCAAGATTCGAGACCCTTGAGGAAACTTTATCTTGAAAATCAGGATGAGCGAATCTATCAAATTCTTACCGACTATTTTTCTGCTGTAAAGACGGAACTTTGGGATGCGGCAAACGCAAAATCGTACATCAAGAAGACGGTCGGCATCCAAGCTCTTTTTGATGTCCTCCGAACTATTACACAAGAAAGTCAGGATTGGGAAGCAGAGACAAAAGCCTTCTTCCTAGCGCAAATGAAGAAATGTACGATGGTTGATTTTGCCGATCCCTTCTTCCAAGCATCTGGAACCGGTCGGTCTCGAATCCGCAACTGTCTCGAATTATGCCTGGATCTTCGCCGGCTCAATAGCATCCAGTCTGAGCATGATGCGTATAAACGTTTGTGTAAGCTCGAATAGTCAAATTGTTTTTAGTCATGCGCGTAACGGTGCTCGGCGCGGGCGACGCGTTCTTCAACGGCGGCAGACGCCAGAGCGGGTATCTGGTGGAGACCGGGGACGCCGGGTTTCTGCTCGACTGCGGGACGACGACGCTGCTCGCACTGAAGACGTTGCGGATCGCCGCGGAGCGGATCGACTTCGTGGCGATCAGCCATTTGCACGGCGACCACTTCGGCGGACTGCCGTTCCTGTTTCTCGAATATCTGTACGAACGACCGCGGCGCCGGCCGCTGACTATCGTCGGCCCGCGCGGGACCGAGGAGCGCGTGCGGACGCTGCACGGGACGATGTACCGCGAACTGTCGAGCCGCCCGATTCCCTTCGCCTTGCGGTTCGCGGAACGCGACCCCGGCCAAGCGACGACGTTGCACGGCGTGCGGCTGCTGCCGTTCCGCGTGCCGCACCAGGAACGCGACGTGTCGTTCGGCTACCGCGTCGAGGCCGACGGGCGGGCGCTGCTGTATTCGGGCGACTGCGGCTGGAACGAAGACTTGGTGCGCTACTCGCAGGGGACCGACCTGTTCATCTGCGAGTGCTGCTATTTCGAGACCGAGACGACCTTCCACGTCAGCTATCCGCGCATTGCGGACGAGCGGCATCGCCTGGGCTGCAAGCGCCTACTGTTGAGCCATATCGGCCGCGAGGTGTTGGAACGGATGGGCGAGGTGGAGATCGAGTGCGCGTTCGATGGGATGACGGTCGAGTTGTAGGGGGGTGACGGGGGAGAGGGCGCGCCTTGACGCTCCGGGGGGTTGTCCATAGACTTGCGCCTGCGCCGGCCACGCTCGGAGCCGCGCGCGTGGAAAGAAGCCTGCGGTGCGCATCCTCGTTCTCCACGGCCCGAATCTGAACATGTTGGGCCGGCGCCAGCCCGAAATCTACGGCACGACGACGTTGGACGACGTCGACGCCCGGCTCGCCGACGTGGCCCGCGAGTTGGACGTCGAGGTGGAGACGTTCCAGTCCAACCACGAGGGCGCATTGGTAGATCGCATCCAAGCCGCGCGCGGACGGTTCGACGCGCTGCTCATCAACGCCGGGGCGCTGACGCATACCAGCGTGGCGCTGCTGGACGCCATTCTGGCCGCCGAGGTCCCGACCGTCGAGGTGCATCTGTCGAACCTGTACCGGCGGGAGGAGTTCCGCCACCACTCGTACGTGGCGCGCGCCGCGGTCGGGCAGATCTGCGGGTTCGGGGTGGACAGCTATCTGTTGGGGCTGCGCGCCGCCGCGGCCCTCGGTTCCCGGCCGGCCGATTGAGGATACGCCGCAACGATGGACGTCGACGAGATTCGCAAGCTCATCGACCTGATGGCCGAAACGGGCGTGACCGAACTGGAGGTCAAGGACGCCGAGGGGCACGTGCGCCTCGTGCTGGGCGGGCCGGCGGCCGGCCCGCCGCAGGTCGTGCACGCGACTCCCGCGGCCCAGTCCCAGGTTGCGGCGCCGAACGCGCCGCCGGCCGCGGGGCGCGAGTCGGACGCGGGCGGGTTGCGGATTACGTCGCCCATGGTCGGCACCTTCTACCTAGCGCCCGGGCCGGACGCCAAACCGTTCGTCGGCGTCGGCGACGTCGTCGAGGCCGGCGACGTGGTGTGCATCATCGAAGCCATGAAGATGATGAACGAGATCGAGTCCGAGCAGCGCGGGCGGCTGCGCAGCGTGCTGGTCGAAAACGGCCAGCCGGTCGAGTACGGCCAGGCGTTGTTCCTGCTCGAACCGGTGTAAGCGCCACGCGAAACCGCGCGGACGAGACCGGTTCCGGCGCAGAGGGCGGGCGTGTTCAAGAAAATCCTCATTGCCAACCGCGGGGAGATCGCGGTGCGGGTGATTCGCGCCTGCCGCGAAATGGAGATCGCGACGGTCGCGGTCTATTCGACCGCGGACCGCAACGCCCTGCACGCCCGGCTGGCCGACGAAAGCGTCTGCATCGGCCCGCCCAACCCCGCGGACAGCTATCTGAACATCCCGGCCATCGTCAGCGCCGGGCTCGCCTTCGGTGCCGACGCGGTGCATCCGGGCTACGGCTTTCTGTCCGAGAACGGCGATTTCGCCGAGGCGTGCCAGCGTTCGGGCTTGACCTTCATCGGGCCGCGCGTGCGGAACATCCGGCTGATGGGCGACAAACCGCGCGCGCGCCGCATCATGGAGCGCGCCGGGGTGCCGGTTCTGTCCGGCACGTCCGCGGGCATCCGCGACGTGAAGGAGGCGCAGGCCGTGGCCGCGCAGGTCGGCTTTCCGGTACTGCTCAAGGCGGCCGGCGGGGGCGGCGGACGCGGCTTGCGCGTGGCGCGCAACGAGAAGGAATTGGGCTCGCTGTTCAGCGTGGCCCGGGAAGAGGCCGACGCCGCGTTCGGCAACGGCACGCTGTACGTCGAGAAATATCTGGAACGCGCCCGGCACGTCGAGTTCCAGATCCTCGGCGACCAGCACCGCCACGTGATTCATCTGGGCGAGCGCGAGTGCTCGGTCCAGCGGCGCTACCAGAAGCTGATCGAGGAGTCGCCGTCACCCGCACTGACCAAGCGCCTGCGCGAACGCATGGGCGCGACCGCGGTGCGCGCCGCGCGGGCGGTCGGCTATACCAACGTGGGGACGATCGAGTTCCTGCTCGATACGCAGGGCCGCTACTACTTCATCGAGATGAATACGCGCGTACAGGTCGAACATCCGGTGACCGAAATGCTGACCGGCATCGACGTGGTGCAGGCCGGCATCCGCGCCGCGGCCGGCGAGCCGCTGGGGATGCGCCAGTCCGACGTGGACTTTTCCGGGCACGCCATCGAGTGCCGCGTGGTGGCGGAGGACCCGGTCAGCCTGCTGCCGTCGCCCGGCACCATCCGCGCCTACCACCCGCCGGGCGGGCCGGGCGTGCGCGTCGAGGCCGGCGTGGTGGAGAACAGCGAGGTCCCGGTCCACTACGATTCGCTCGTCGCCAAGGTCGTCGTCGGCGGACACACCCGCGACGAGGCCGTCCGGCGGATGCGCGCCGCGCTGGGCGAATACCGCATCGACGGGATCAAGACGAACATCCCGCTGCATCAGCGTGTGCTGCGTGACCACGATTTCCTGGCTGGCAAGCTGCACACGCGCTACCTGGATCAACTCCTGGAGCGGATGAAGACCGCGGCGCCGCGGCCCGCCAAGCGGGCGAGCGGCCCATCTTCCAGTACGGCTTGACGAGTCCGGCTATGTCGTTTCTGCGCAACGGTGCGCGCCCGGCCTGGGTCCTGGCCGTCGTTCTCTCCTGGATGGTCGGAGGGATACCGGCGCCGGCCAAGGCCGCCCCTCCCGACGCTTCCACCGCGGCGGCGCAACCGGCCACCGGGACCGCGGACGCCGACTCCGTCACGCCCGCCGGGCCGCGGCTGCACGTGGACGCCCCCGTGTTCGACTTCGGCCGCGTCGAGCAGGGCGAAACCGTCACCCACGTCTTCCGGTTCTCCAACCGCGGGACGCGCGCCCTGCGGATCGAGTCCGTGGAAACGTCGTGCGGCTGTACCGCGGCGGTGCTGGCGGACGACACGATTGCGCCGGGCGCCGCCGGCAGCATTCGGGCGCGGTTCGACACCGGCCGCTTTCTCGGCGCCCAAAGCAAACGCCTCGACGTGCGCAGCAACGATCCGGCGCACCCGATCACGACGCTCGTCCTGCAGGGCGAGGTCACGGCCGAAGTCGCGGTCCGGCCGCCCCAACTCTACCTGGGCCGGCTGCGCCGCGGCAGCCGCGCCACGCGCACGGTCAGCGTGTTGTACGATGCGGACACGCCGGTCTCGATCACCGGCATCGCCCATGACCACCCGGGCCTGCTGGTCGAGACCGAAGACGTCGAAGCGGACGGCAAACGCGGCCGGCGCGTGCACGTGCGCGTGGCCGACACCGCGCCGCTCGGCCAACTCCGGGATACGCTGACGATCACCACCACCAGCGAGAAGAAGCCGCGGCTGACCGTGCCCGTGTTCGGGAACGTCGAGGGCGACGTGGCGGTCGAGCCGCCGCAAGTGTCGTTCGGCGTGGTACGCCCCGGGGCACGCAGCACGCGGACCGTGCGTATCGAGAACGGCGGGGCCGCGCCGCTGCGCATCCTCGAGGTGACCAGCGAGATCGACGCGGTCGTTCCCGAACTGCACGAAGTCACGCCCGGCCGGGAGTTCCGGCTGGACCTGCACGTCCGCGGCGACACGCCCGGCAGACTGCGCGGGAAGGTCGAGGTCGTCACCGACCATCCGGAACAGGCGCGGCTGGCCGTCCGCGTCTTCGGCGCGGTGCGTGACGCAGACGCGGCCAGCCGATAACGCGCGCTCCTCAAGCCCGGCTATGCAGGCAGATGCTCCCCCCGTGGCCGCGGAATCGCTGGCCGCGGCACGCGACGCCACGGTCGGCTTCCTGTCCCGCTCCGCCGCGGCCGGACGCCTGCTGCGCGTGGCCGGGCTCAAGGGCGCCTCGCAAGCTCTGTTCGTGGCCGACGCGCTGGCGGACTGCCCGCGGCCCGGCCTGTGCGTGCTGCCCGCGGATGCGGACGCCGAGGCGTTCGCGCACGACCTGCGCGCGTTCGCGGGCCCCGCGCTCGCCGCACGCGTCCGCTACTATCCGGCGTGGGACGTGTCCGCGGCCGAGGGCGTGTCGCCCGGCAGCGAGACCGTCGCCGCACAGATCGAAGGGCTGTACGACCTGCTGTCGGTCAGCGCTCCGGTGCTGGTCACCTCGGCCGAGGCCCTGCTGCAGCGCGTGCTGCCCCAGGAAGAGTTCATCACCGCGACCTTGCGGCTGCGGGTCGGCGACGATTTTCCGCTCACCGAACTGGTCGAATACGGCGTGCAGTGGGGGTACCGCCGCGTGCCGCTGGTCGAGGAAAAGGGCGAGATCAGCGTGCGCGGCGGCATCGTCGATCTATTTCCGCCACTGGCCGACCGGCCGGTCCGCGTCGAGTTTCTGGGCGACACGGTCGAGACCATGCGGTCGTTCGCGCCGGCCACGCAACGCTCGCACGACGACGTCGACGAACTGATGGTGCTGCCCATGCGGTTCTTTTCCGTCGCCCGCCTGCAGGCCGCGTGGCGCACGATAGAAGAGGCGCTGGACGCCGGCGAGGTGCCGTACCGCGAACGGCAGCGTCTCGTGGAAAACGTCAAGAGCGGGCTGTCGTTTCCGGGCGTCGAATTCCTGTTGCCCTATCTGTACCCGACATTGGAGGAGCCGGCGGACTACGTCCCGCACGACAGCATCGTGTGGGCGGTCGAACCCGCGACTCGGGAGACGCGCCTCGCCGAGGTGTGGGACCGGCTGGAGACGCACGCCGTGACCGCGCGCGAGGCAGGCCGCTTCGTCCCGCCGGTCGAGCGGACCTACGCCTCCGCGGACCAAGTGGAAACGGCGCTGGCCGACCGCGTGCGGATAGAGGTGCGCGGCTTGGCGACGGTGGACGCGGACTGCGCGGTCGCCGCGGGGCTGCACACCGGAACGCGCCCGTCCGGCGGCGGGGAGAAGAGCCTGGCCCCGCTCGCCACGCAAATCCGCGGCTGGCGGGACGCCGGGCTGCGCGTGTGTCTGGCGGTCTCGACCCCGCGCGTGGCCGAACACCTGCAACACCTGCTGGACGGCCACGAGGTGACGCTTCCCATCGACGAGCCGCCGGCGTGGCGGGCACCGTACCGGGGGCGCAGCGCGATCGTCGTCGCCCAGGTGTCGCACGGGTTCCGCCTGCCCGAAGACGGGCTGGTCGTGCTCGCCGAGGAGGACGTGTTCGGCGAGCGCCGGCACCGGCGGCGGAGCCGGCCGCGGCCGGTCGCCGACTATCTGACCGGCCTGAGCCAGTTGGCGTCCGGCGACTACGTGGTGCATACCGACCACGGCATCGGGCAGTACCACGGGCTGCACCACCTGAGCGTGGCGGGCACCGCGGGCGACTATCTCCACCTGGAATACGCCGGCGGCGACAAAATGTACGTGCCGGTCGAGCGCATCAACCTCGTCCAGAAATACACGGGCGCGGGCGGCGCGGCGCCGGCGCTCGACCGGCTGGGCAGCCAGACGTGGGAGCGCGTCAAGCGCCGCACCCGCGAGGCGATTCTGGCCATGGCGCGCGAACTGCTCGAACTGCACGCGGTGCGCGAAAACGCGGAACGCCCGCGGCTGGCGCACTTCACGGACGGCTACGAGGAGTTCGTGGCGCGTTTTCCGTTCGAGGAGACCAGCGGCCAGCGCGCCGCCATCGACGACGTCGTGTCCGACCTGCAGGCGGCCAAACCCATGGACCGGCTGGTGTGCGGCGACGTGGGCTACGGCAAGACCGAGGTCGCGCTGCGCGCCGCCTATCTGACCGTGGAAAGCGGGCGGCAGGTCGCGGTGCTGGTGCCGACGACGGTTCTGGCCCAACAGCACGCCGAGACGTTCACGCGCCGGTTCGCCGACTACCCGGTGCGGGTCGAGGCGTTGAACCGCTTTCGCAGCCCCGCGGACGTCAAGGCCGTGCTGGCCGGAATCACGGGCGGGCAGGTGGACGTCGTGATCGGCACGCACCGCCTGCTGCAGCGCGACGTGCGGTTCAAGGCGCTGGGACTGGTCGTGGTGGATGAGGAACACCGCTTCGGGGTGACGCACAAGGAGAAGATCAAACGCCTGCGCCACGAGGTGGACGTGCTGACCCTGTCGGCCACGCCCATCCCGCGCTCGCTCAACATGAGCATGATGGGCTTGCGCGACCTGAGCGTGATCGAGACCCCGCCGGTCGACCGGCAGGCGGTGCGCACCTACGTGGCGCGCTTCGACGCCGGCCTGATCCGTTCGGCCATCTTGCAGGAACTGGCGCGCGGCGGCCAAGTCTTCTTCGTACACAACCGCGTGGAGACGATCGACAAGATGGCCGACCGCCTGCGCGACGTCGTGCCCGAGGCCGCGTTGGGCGTCGCGCACGGCCAGATGGGCGAGCGCGACCTGGAAGCCGTGATGCTCGACTTCCTGCACAACCGGATCAACGTGCTGCTGTGCTCGGCCATCATCGAATCGGGGTTGGACATCCCGACCGCCAACACCATCATCATCAACCGCGCCGACCGTTTCGGGCTGGCGCAACTCTACCAGTTGCGCGGCCGGGTCGGCCGCTCCGCACTGCGCGCGTACGCCTATCTGCTGATCCGCGACGAACGCGCGCTCTCGCGCGACGCCCAGCGGCGCCTGGAGGTGCTGCAGGAACTGGACGACCTGGGCGGCGGCTTCCGGCTGGCGGCCCACGATTTGGAGATCCGCGGGGCCGGCAACCTGCTGGGCAAGGAACAGTCCGGGCGCGTGGCCGCGGTCGGCTACGAACTCTACGCCCAGATGTTGGACGAGACCGTCCACGAGTTGCGCGGCGGCGCCATCGAGGTGTCCATCGAACCGGAAATCCACATCGGCGTGCCGGCCTACCTGCCCGAAGCCTACATTCCCGACGTCAACCAGCGCCTGGTGTTCTACAAGAAGCTCGCCAACGTGGCGGACCGCGACGACCTCGACGCGCTGGCCGACGAGATGGAAGACCGTTTCGGGCCGGCGCCCGAACTCGTCCGCCGCTTCATCGACGTGATGGACCTGCGCCGCGTCCTGCGCCGTGCGCTGGTGTCCGCGGTGTACGCCAAGGACGACACGGTGACGCTGCACTTTCACCCGGACGCGCCCATCCCCGCGGAGCGGCTGGCGGCGTTCGTGCGCAAGAACGACGCGCGCCTCAGCCCCGACCTGCGCCTGTCGTGCCGGTCGGCCGCGGGCGAAACCGCCCCCGACGCGATCCGGGATATCTTGCGCCGGCTCGGGCAATCGTGGTAGCCGGGGCGCACCATGCCGACCGGACGCTGGATACGCGGCCTTTGCTGTTTCGTGACGCTGGGCGTCTGGCTGGGCGCGGCGCGGGCCGGAGTCATCAACCGCATCGTGGCGACCGTGGACGGCGAGCCGATCACCGCGTACGAAATGCAGGGCTTCCGCGAGCAGGCCGGCACCAGTCCGCTGGCGCCGAGCGGCGGGGCCGCGGGGATGTCCGACCGTGAGATCCTGGACGCGCTGGTCATGCGCAAGCTCGTCCACAAAGAGGTCGAAAAGCAGGGCTTGAAAGCCAAGCAGGCGGACATCGACGGCTACATCGCGCGCATCCAGGCGCAGAACAATCTGAGCGACGAGGAGTTCGAGGCCGCGTTGGAGAGCGAGGGCATGTCGATCGAGGCGTACCGCGAGCGGGTCAGCCACGAGGTCGAGCAGGCCATCCTGATGAACCGCGAGATCGGCTCCAAGGTGAACGTCACGCCCGAGGACATCCAGCGCTACTACGACGAGCACATCGACGCATACACCCAGCCGGCCCGGATCCGCATCCAGCACGTCTTCCGGCCCCTGCCGCCCGCCGCGGACGGCGCCGAGGTGGAACAGGCCGCGGCGCTGGTGCACGACGTGCGCAAACGGGCGCTGGCCGGCGAGAACTTCGGCAATCTGGCGAGCCAATACTCGCTCGGGCCGGGCGCGGACAGCGGCGGGGACCTGGGCTATTTCGAGCTCGGGCAGATGCCGGAAGACATCGAGCAGGTCGCCTTCTCGCTGAACAACGGCGACATCAGCGAGCCGTTCCGTACCGATTCCGGGATGCACCTGCTCAAGGTCGTGGACAAACGCGAGGCCGGGTTGCAACCCCTGGAAACCGTATCCGAAGAGATCAAGACCACCCTCTACAACCAGGCGTTGCGCGACCGCTACGCGCGCTGGTTCAAGGAAGACCTGCGCTTTCGGCACCACGTCGAAAATTTCCTCGACGCGCCGCAGGACTTCGGCGCGGACATAACCGAAACCGAATCGGTTCTGGCCGGCGGCGTGGAAGACGTCTCGCCCGACCGGCTCGAATCTCCCAAGAAGACCGGCGTGCTGGGCTGGCTGTGGCCGTTCTGAGACGCGCCGCGGCGGCCCGGCCATGCACACGGCTCCCCTGATCGGCGTGACCCTGGGCGACCCGGCCGGGATCGGCCCGGAGGTCGCCATCCGCGCCGCGCGGGCGATCCGGTCCGCGGCGACCTGCCGACCGGTCGTGCTGGGCGACAGGGCGGTCGTCGAGCAAACGGTCGAACGTCTGTCCGCGGGGCTGCGGCCGTCCGCTTGGCAGGCGGGAGATTCTTATCCTTCGGACCCGAATCGGCTGCCGGTGCTGGCCGTTTCCACACTCGATGCCGCGGCCCGCATGCCGGGCCGGCCGACGCCGGCCGGCGGCGACGCGGCCTACCGCGCCGTGGACGCCGGTGTCCGGCTCGCCATGAACGGCGACCTGGACGGGCTGGTCACCGCGCCGGTCTGCAAAGCCATGTGGCACGCGGCCGGGCACCGGTATCCCGGCCACACCGAACTGCTGGCCCGGCTCACCGGCACGCCCGCGGTGCGCATGATGCTCGTCGGCCGCGGCCTGCGCGTGATCCTGGTCACGACGCATCTGCGGCTGGCCGCGGTGCCCGCGGCGTTGTCCATCGAGCGGATTGCGACGACCGTCACGCTGGCCGCGGTCCACTTGCGCCGCTTCCACGGGCTGGATCGGCCGCGGCTGGCGGTCGCCGCACTGAACCCGCACGCGGGCGAGGCCGGCGCCTTCGGCGATGAGGAACGTCGGTTGATCGAACCCGCCGTCGCCCGCGCTCGGGAGGGTGGAGTCGACGTCGTCGGTCCCCTGTCGGCGGATACCGTGTTCGTCCGCACGACCGGCGGCGAGTTCGACGGGGTAGTGTGCCAATATCACGACCAGGCACTCATCCCGCTCAAACTGCTGGCTTGGGAGGAAGGGGTGAACGTCACGCTGGGGCTACCCATCGTGCGCACCGCACCCGACCACGGCACCGCGTTCGACATCGCCGGACGGAACGAAGCCAGTCCGCGCAGCATGAGCGCGGCGTTGAATCTCGCTGCGGACATGGCGCGGATCAGGAAGGCGAGTGGTCAGTGACCAGTGGCGAGTGGTCGGAAGAATGCAGGCAAGGCGGACTTCATATCAAACGATCTTGGGACTCGTTTCGACACCCTTCGACCTTTCGACACGCTCGAGGCACGGCAAGCTCAGGGACCGATCTCAATGGGCCGGTCGAAGCCTATCCTCTCCTCACTGACCACGAGCCACTAACCACTCATGCCCGACATCGACCGGATCGCCGAACGTCTGATCGACACCTACGGCGCGCAGGGCCGCCACGCCGCGGACCGGCTCCGCACGTGGTTGGCGGGCGGCGTGCCGTATGCCGAGCCTGACGCGCTGGCCCGTCACCTGCACGAAGAGCACGTGGCGTTGGTCTGCGATGTGTTCCGGCAGACCCTGCCGTTCGGGACCGGCGGTCGCCGCGGGCGCGTCGGCTACGGGCCGAACCGGATGAACCGGACCACACTGGCGATGACCGTGCAGGGGCATTGCGCCTACCTGCGCGCGGCGTGGCCCGATCGGGCCGAACTGACGGTCGTCGTCGCCAACGACACCCGCGAGTTTCAGGACGCCGCGGGGACGTATGCGTTTCTGGGCGGTACGCATCCGCTGCTCGGGCTGTCGTCGCGGGGCTTGGCGAAGCTGGCGTGCGAAATCTACGCGGGCAACGGGGTGGCCGCCTATCTGGCCGAGCCGGACGATGACACAGCGGTCCTCACCACCCCCGAACTTTCGTTTCTGATCCCGGAGATGGGCGCCGCGGGCGGGCTCAACCTGACCGCCTCGCACAACCCGCCCGACGACAACGGCGTCAAGGTGTACAACCATACCGGCAGCCAGCCGGTCGCCCCCGACGATCAACGCCTGGCGGACATCATGTCCGAGGCCGCGGACATCCGCGTCGTGCCGTTCGCCGAGGCCCGCACGCGCGGCCTGATCCGCGCCCTCCCCGCGGCCCTGCACGACGCCTACCTCGACATGGTCCTGAAATGTGCCACCCGCCAACCGCAGCCTTCGGCGCCGGTCGTGTTCACCCCGTTGTGTGGCGCAGCGCTGACGACCGCGGGTACCGCGCTACGCCGCGCCGGGATTCCCGTCCTCGTGCCGCCCGGTCACGGGCCGGACGGCACGTTCGCGGCGATTCCCATGCGCACGCCCAACCCGGAACGTCCGCGGGCGACCGAGTCGGCGCGGGCGTTCGCCGAGGAGCGGGACATCGGGCTGGTGCTGTCGAGCGATCCGGATGGCGACCGGATCGGCTGCGAGGTCCGCGTGGCCGACGATACCTGGGAACATCTGAGCGGCAATCAGATCGCCGCGATGCTCTGCTACTTCCTGCTGTGTGACCCGAACGGCCCGCGGCGGATCGGCGGGATACTCACCACGATCGTCACCACGCGCCTACTCGGCGCGATCGTCGCGCGCCGCAACGCGCTGCCCCGCACCGACGGCTCCGACGCAAGCGAACCGGCATGGATCGTCGACGACTTGCTGGTCGGCATCAAACACATTGCCGCAGTGATCGATACGCTGGAGCGGACCGGACGTTACAAGCAGGTGTCGGGCCGGCCGGCCGACGTGGTCTTCGCCGCGGAGGAGAGTCACGGCGTCATGCTCACTCCGCGCGTCAGGGAGAAAGACGCGGCGCCGGCCGGGCTGCTTCTCGCCACACTCTCCGCCCGCCTGCGCGAACAGGGCCGCAACTTGGTGGACTATTACTGCGACGTGCTCGAAGACGTGGGCGCCCATGCCGACGCGGCGCGCGCCGTGGTTCTGCCGGGCGTCCAGGGCGCCACGGATCGGGACCGGCTGATGACCTCGTTGCGCCACGAACCGCCCCGACAGGTCGCCGGCCAACCGGTCACGTGCATCGTCGATTACTGGAACGTTGAGCACTTCGGCCCGTTCCTGAGCGACACGGACCGCCGCGCCCGCAACCTGCTGTGCTTTCAGACTCCGACCGGCACCGTCATCGTCCGCCCCTCCGGGACGGAACCGACGGTCAAGCTGTATTGCCACGCCGACCCGCCACCTTCCGGATCGGACCTACGCGGACTCTCGCTGTTCAGGCGAGTTCAGCGGTCGGCCGAAATCGCGGCCGACCGCGTTCATGAAGAGGTCGTGGCTCAACTGGAAGCGCCGCCGACTCACGGCGGCTGAACACCCCGGCCCGTCGTTCCGGCGAACGCTCCGAGCAGATCCGCCTGACCGACTCAACCGTTTTCGGAATCTTCCAACATCCGGCGCAGCGCCTCGACTTCCCGGGCGAGCACCCGCTGGCCGCGGGCAATCCACACCGCGTAACCGAAGACCGCCAGCCACACCACGCTGAACGCGGCGAACAAATACGACATGGTACGTGCCTCTCCTCACCGGCGCAGAATCCGTTGCCCCATCCTGAACACTGCCCACCGGCACCGACTATTTTCCCCAAGCTCTAGCTGGCCAGCAACACCCGTTGCCGCAGTGCGTGCACCTCGTCGTGCAGACGCAGGCTCTCAAGACGCAGCCGCAGTAGCCATGTAAACAGGCACACGAAAGCCGTGGTGCAGACGAGCAGCGTCAACGCCATTTCCGGTGCCATCTGTTCGACCTTCGGGTGGATGCCCCGCCACAGGCGGACGGATACGTACAGAATCGGGATGTCGATCACGCCGATGATGCCCAAGACCGCGGCGTAGCGTGCGACCGTTTCGGTGTCGCCGGCCAGAGGACGCAGCAGCACGTAGGCGGCGTAGATCAGCCACAGCACGAGCGTCATGGTCAGCCGCGGGTCCCAGGTCCACCACACACCCCAGATGGGCCGCGCCCACAGCGGCCCGGTCAGCAGGACCAAGCTGCAGAACAGCATGCCGACTTCCGCGGCGGCACGCGCCAGCCGATCCGCGGCACGTCGGCCCTGCCACAGAAAGGCCGCGCTCGCCCCGGCCACGATGAAGAATCCGAGAAACGCCATCCAGGCCGAAGGCAGATGGAAATAGAAAATCCGTTGCACCGGCCCCTGAATGCGCTCGGTCGGAACGTACAGAAAGACCATGCCCAGCGCGGCCAGCATCGACCCCGCGGCGAGCCACGGCAGAATCGTGTCCATGATTTTGCCGGGCTCGGCCTGCTTAGTCTCTCCGGGACGGCTGTTCATGTCTGCTTTTTCTCTCTCTTTTTCGCCCTTCTCTACTGTGCGGGGGAAAGGGGAATGGAGCGATGGGCGCGCAACGGACCCTTGGGCCGGACGTTGGCCTTGGTTGGTGCGTTTACTCGCGCACCACGAAGCCGAACAGCAGCCAGCCGCTGACGATGAATACCACGTCGAACGCGATCAGCACGCGCAACCAGATTCCCGTCCATACCTGACCGGCCAACAGGGCACCAGTCACGTTGACCGCGGCGAGCAGCAGCGGCACGAGCAGCGGCAGCAGCAACAGCGGCAGCACGATCTCGCGCATCCGGGTGCGCGCCGCAACGGCGCCGAACAACGTGCCCAGAGCCGAGAAGCCGACGATGCCGAGCAACAGGACGACCGGTAGGCCGGCCAACGTCGGCGCGGCGCGGATGCCGAGCAGCGCCAGCGTCAGCGGGACGACCGCGGCTTGGACCACGCTCAGGACGACGACGTTGCCCAGCAGCTTGGCGAAGAACAGGCGGCCCGTCGAAAGCGGGGTCAGCAGGACGCCGTCCAGGCAGTTGCGCTCCTGCTCCAGCGTGAAGGCGCGCTGGACGCTCACCAAGCCGGCGAACACGAACGCGACCCAGATCAGAGCCGCGCCGAGGTCGGGCCGTTGCAGGCGTTCGGGGCCGATCGCGGCCACGAAAACGACTACGATCAGGACGGCCATGACCAGCAGCGAGGACACCCGCTCCCTGGTCCGCATTTCCAGGCGCAGGTCTTTCCAGACGATTGCCCACATTACGGCGCTTGGGGTGTGGCCCCGGCATAGATTTCGGCGAACTGCGCCGCGGTCGGCAAGATGCCGTTGGATTCCCAGACGAGGCGCCCGCGGTGCAGCAGGATGGCGCGCGTACACAGGTCGCGGCAGCGTGCGAAGTCGTGCGAACTCAGCAGGACGGTCTTACCGCGTACCACGGCTTGATCGAGCGCGTCGTGCAACACGTTCCGCGCCGCGGTGTCGAGGCCGGTGTGCGGTTCGTCGAGCAGGATCAGGTCGGGATTGTGAAGCAGGGTTCGCGCGATGGCGAGACGCTGTTCCATGCCGCGCGAAAAATACCGCACCGGCGTGTCCCGCCACCGGTCCAGGCCGACGCGCTTCAACTGGGTGTCGATCCGATCCGCCAACGGGCGCACGCGGTACGTTTTTCCGTAGAAACGGAGATTCTCTTCCGCGGTCAGGTCGGGATACAGCAGGCTGTCGTGGCCCAGGAAGCCGATCCTGCGGCGCGGCGCGGCTTCGTTCGGGTCCCCGTCGAATAGGGTCAGGACACCGGCGTTCGGGCGCAGCAGGGTGGCGAACACGCGCAGCAGCGTGGTCTTTCCCGAACCGTTGGGTCCGAAGACGCCGACCGCCTCACCCGGCCCGGCCTGGAAGGTGACGTCGCGGAGGACCGGTGTCCATGAAAACGACTTTCGAAGTTGCTGGGCCGTTACCGCGCTGGTCTGCGTATGCATTGGCCGAGACCTGTCGGGTTCGCCCCCGCGGATTGTGCGGAAGCCGGAGAGGGTCTAGCCGGAGTTCCCCTTGTCCAGCGCATCGAGGCGGGCGAGCGCTTCGACCGCACGGGCTTCGTATTTTTCGCGGATGAAACGGTAATCTTCCTCGCTGAGCTTGCCCATCTGCCTGTCGAATTCCGCTTCCTTGATGGCGCTGTACGCGTCGGCTTTCTGTTTTTCCCACTCCGCGGTTTTTTCTCGGTCGGCGGAACCGTCGGGAGCTTGCGCCTCCGCGTCGCTGCCTTGCGGCGCGGCGCGGAGCGGCAACGCAACCAGGATCGCGACGGCTCCGATCAACACGAGACCTGCGGCGAAGAGCAGAAACGGCATACCCGGCGGCCTAGTTTTCGAAGGTGTCGAGTTCCCGTTCGAGTCGGTCCGCATACGGTCGGGAAGCCACGGGCGCGTGAGAGGGGGCCGCATCCGGCGTTTTGGGACGGCGGCGCGCCCAGCGCAGCACGAACAGCCCGATGCCCGCGGCGCCTGCAATGACGGCCAGAAACGGCACGACCCACGCGGCCAAGTTGAAACCCGTGGCGGTCGGCGCGGACAGCACTTTTTCCCCGTACCGCTCGACGAAGGAAGCCAGAATGGCGTCGTACGACCGGCCCTGCCCCAACTGTTCGGCGATCTGCTCCTTGGCCGGAATCGCGAATCCGCATTGCAAATGGTTGCAGTTGTGGACCGTCAGCCCGCAGCCGCACTGGCAGGTGAGTGCGGCTTCGACCGACTGATTGGTCGGCGCCGCTTCGACCGCGAGTCCGGGGAGGCCGACCGCAACGAACAGGCCGACCGAGGCCAGCCAGCCCCGCGCATTAGTCCGCAAGGGTTGCTCCCTGTCCCTCGGCCCCGAACCGGGCCGGGACCGACGCTTCGCGCCACGCTTGGCGTTCTGCAGGCGTGGGTGCCATGACGACGCACGTACCCAGGATCAGCACGATCCCGCCGACCCAGATCCACGACACGAGCGGATTGATGAAGACCTGAAACGTGGCCAGCCGCGACTCGACATCGTAACCGCCCAGCACGACGTACAGGTCTTCCACGAGCGTCGCGCGGATGTCGACTTCCGTGGTGGGCTGGTTCTGTTTCTTGTAGAAGCGTTTTTCCGGGTGCATGGTGTCGATCTGCCGGCCGCCCACCAGAACTCGCACCGCCGCTATTCGGCTGGACGTATGGGCGTCCTCGTGCTCGCGGATGCCGGTGTAGTGCAGGGTGTAGCGGCCGACGTCGAACCGGTCACCCGCAGTGACCGTAATCTGTTTTTCCACGGTGAAGAACGCGCCGGCCACGCCGAAGAACATCAGGATCACCCCCACGTGCACGATGTAGCCGCCGTAGCGCCGCGGGTTCTTGCCGACCAGCCGGGCGAGGGCGCGCGGCGGGCTTTCGTGTAGCATGGCCTGCCGGGCGCGCGTGGCACGGGCATATTCGAGCACGACGCCCGCGGCCACGAAGCCGACCAGCGAGAAGATCACCACCGCATAATAGTGGCGGTAGCCGAGGGCGAAGAGCGTTGCGCCCAGCACGGCGCCGGCCAGCAGCGGGAGCGTGAACTGCCGCCGCAGGTTGCTCCAACTCGCCCGGCGCCACGCGATGAGCGGGCCGATGCCGGTCAGGAGCAACAGCAGCACGCCCAGCGGCCCGTTCACCTGATTGAAGAAGGGCGGGCCGACGGTGATCTTCACGCCGCGCACCCACTCGGACAGAATCGGAAACACGGTCCCCCAGAACGTGGCGAACGCCAGCCCCACCAGAATCAGGTTGTTGAACAGGAACGCGGCCTCGCGTGACAGCATGGAATCCAGTTCGTTGGCGCTCTTCAAGTCCGGCAGCCGATAGACGAGCAGCCCGATCGCGACGGTCAGGACGAGCCCCAGGAATGCGAGGAAATACGGCCCCAAGCCGGATTGCGTGAACGAGTGGACGGACGAAATGACGCCGCTGCGCGTGAGAAAGGTGCCGAAGATGGTCAGGACGAAGGTGAGGATCACCAAGCTCATGTTCCAGACCTTGAGCATGTCCTTCTTCTCCTGGATCATGACCGAGTGGAGGTACGCGGTCGCCGTGAACCAGGGCATGATGGCCGCGTTCTCGACCGGGTCCCAAGCCCAATAGCCGCCCCAGCCCAAGACCTCGTACGCCCAGCGCCCACCCAGCAGATTGCCCAGCGACAGAAAGAACCACGACGTCAGCGCCCAGCGGCGCGTCGTGCGGATCCACTCGTCGCCCAGCTTGCCCGTCGCCAGCGCGGCCAAGGCGAACGCGAACGGCACGCCGGCACTGATGTAGCCGAGATACAGCGCCGGCGGATGGATCGTCATCCAGTAGTTCTGCAGAAGCGGGTTGAGGTCGGAGCCCTCGCTGGGCACGAACGACAGGCGCTCGAACGGCGGCGTGATGAAGCACAGCAAGCCGAGGAAGAAGACCGCGATGGCCATCAGCGTGGCGGTCACATACGGCATCAACGCGGCGTGTCGGCCGCTGTTCTGGTACAATACCACCGCCGTGAATAAGCAATGGATCAGCGTCCAGAACAGCAGCGAGCCTTTCTGGCCGCCCCAGAACGCGGCGATGGTGTAGCGCAACGGCAGGCTCGTGCTGGAATACGAGGCGACGTATTCGACGTTGAAGTCGCGCGTCACCAGCGCATGAAGTAGCACGACCGAAGCGATCACCACGCAGCCGCACACTGCCCAGGCCGCGCGGGCGCCGCTGGCGATCCAGTCGGTACGTCGGGTACGGACGCCCCACAGGCTGACGACCATCGCATATATGGACAGCCCGCCCGCCAGATAGAGTGCCAAGGTACCGAGTCGCGTCATGGGAGTTGGGAGCCGAGCCGAAGGAAGACGAGGGACGAGGCGGGAGGAAACGACCGTTCAGCTTTCCTGGGAAGGTTGGCCGGCTTCGGGTTCATACTTCGATGGGCAGCTCGTCATGATCGTCGAGGCCAGGAGCCGCGGCTCGGAGGTGTACTGTCCTTCGACGATCACGTCGCGTCCTTCGGCGAACATGTCCGGCAGAATCCCCTGATACGAAACCGGCACGCCTTGTCGAAACGTCTCGTCCGCAGCGACGTTCTCGGTGATCGGAGCCAGGACGAACGCAAGGTCGAGTGCCGCGGGGTCCCAGGCCACCGAACCGACCTGCACGCGCCCGGCCACGCGGACGTCCTCGGGAATCAACGCATCCCGTTGGAGGAGCAGTTCGTCGATCGTGAAGTAATACACCTTGGTTTGTTGGATGCCGGTATAAATGAGATACGCCACTGCGCCGACGATGAGCAGGGCGCCGACCGCGAACTTGCTTCGTTTGGCTGCCATACCAGACTGCTAACCGAATTGACTCGGCTGCGCAAGAAAGTCCGCCGCACGACTCAACACCTGCCAGGACGTGTCGCATGGACGAATGAGGGGGACAGGGAGTTGACTGAAATGGCAAGCTGAATTAGTCTGATTGCGTTATGCCCCCCCCCCCCCCCCCCCCCCCCCCGCACTCGCTCGGTAACCTGGAACCATTCCAGGAAGGAGCGCAGTAGTTCGATGACCCGGATGCAACAGGTGTCGGAAAAGGCCGCGGTGTACGGCATTTGGACGGGGGTCGTCCTGATCCTCCTGACGCCGTTCGTCGTCACCCCCGACACGATTTTTCCGTTCGTCGTCGGAAAGGCCGTCTATTCGCGGTCGCTCATCGAGTGCGTCTTCGGGGTGTGGGCGATTCTCGCACTGTTCCGCCCCGCATACCGTCCACCCCGCTCCCGCCTACTACTCCTACTGGCGCTGAGCGTCGGTGTCTCGATACTCGCAGCGTGCTTCGGCGTCAGTCCCCAACGGAGCTTCTGGTCCACCTACGAACGCATGCAGGGCGTGGTGGACCTAATCCACTGGTTCGCCTTCGCCGTGGTGCTGGCGTCCGTGTTGCGGACGGAACGGGACTGGCGGATCGTTTTGAATATCAACTTGGGTGTTTGTCTAATAATTTTTGGATTGGCGGTCTGTTTGTATTATTCCGTAGACGTCCCCTTCTTCCACTATTTCTACCACTATTGGGGCGAAAACAAGCAAGCAGGTATCGACCCGTACGGGAGGGTCACCAGTACGCTCGGCAATGCCCTCCATCTCGGCACGTATGCGCTGCTAAATAGCTTAATCGCTGCTGGGCTGCTGGTTCAGTCCTTCATTTCGGCTGCACCTGTCTCACCCCGAGATCCGTTGATTCTGGAAAGAAGGGACCAGAAACGAGCTTTTCTGCAAAATAAAAAGCGCGATCTTCTTACGCTTTGGATCAAGAGAGGTTTCTGGGCGAGTACGCTGACTTTCGGCCTTTGGACATTGACCTTGACCGGCTCTCGAGGCAGCTTCTTCGGCCTTCTCGTGAGCGTCGGGGTCTTGGCGTCCGTCCTCTCGTTTTTAGGGCAGAGGCGGATAGTTCGATTCGCCGCGGTTGGGTTTGTGGGTTTCGTCGCGTGCACGACGGTACTGATTCTATTTCTAATTTTCCGACCAAAAGTCCCCATAGCGAATGAGCTATCCGAAATTCCTAAACCCCCGATAGTCTCGGCGGAGACGCCTTCCCTCCCGCTATTAGAAAGACTTCTTCGACCTGAGATAAGTGACCCAGAGAGCAGGAGCCTGCACGGATGGCACCGTATAGAGGTTCTGAATATAGGCCTTTGTGGATTTTCCGAGAGACCGCTTCTCGGCTGGGGGCCGGACAACTTTCTTGCGATATTCGGTCGATATCGCTCCAAATCTACGGAAGATATCGAGATTTATGACCATTCCCATAACACCCTCGTTGAAGAGTTGGCAACAGAAGGCGTCCTCGGCCTGTCGAGTCATCTCACCCTGTGGATATGCACCTTTCTTATCTTTCTCTCCATAGCGAAGCGTGTGGATATCAGAAGTCGAATTCATTTTCTTTTCGTCGGGACCGCGCTGATAACATATTTCATACAGAGCCAATATACTGTTGCTAACTCCGCTGCCTCCTTACAGTATTTTTTGCTGCTGGCTTTCGGCGCCCGCCTGGAAACGGCGGAAGAAAAGATACCACCGGTCGGAAGACGACATACATCTTTCCTGCATCATGCTATGCGCGCCATCCTGGTTGTGAGCGTCCTGACCTTGGTCGGGGGAGGCTTTCTCGTAAACCAGGCAATCTATTCGGCGGCCTTTAGCATAAAAAAATCAACCGACCCGACGAACGTTCTTGGGCAATCAATAGGATTCGTCAAGCAGGCGATTACCCAATTCGGGCCGCTCGCGAATACTCCCAGAAACATTCTTTTTGCCAACGCGCCTGATCTCTGGACCCTGCTTCGCCTTCGGAACACGGTAGAAGCGGAGCGCCTGCTAAGGTTTCTGAATAGCGAAGCGGCGGCCGCCCTTGCAGACGAGCCTGAAAACTGGGTGATATATAGCAACCTGGCAGAAATGTATCGGACAATCGCTGCCTACAATATGGAGTATGAAGATGTGGCGAGGCGCTATTCCGAGCGGGCACGGGGAAGAGATTCTTCACCGAAGTGGGAAACAGCCTCGCACGGTGAAAGCGACCTCCCTTCACTCTCGTTCCCGTGTTCACCGGAATGGCGAAGTTTGAGGCCCGGAAGCCGGCCATCCTCATGATCTCTCCGAATCGAAAGAATATACTATCGAACCATGTTTCCCCTCGCTCCGTAGCGTAACAACAAGGTCTTGATTGCAGAATGAAACCCTTCCTCACGCTTGACTGTATAGGGTCGCTTTGGTAGGAACCGCGGCCACTGAGAGACGCCGCCTCCGGTCGTCCGTCCCCTCGGCTTGCAGGCTGTAGAGCAGCCGGGTCTCGGGATACGGACGGCGCCCCTCCCCCCAGCGTATGGCTGTCGATCCCACCGAAAAGGTTCCCGACATCAAGGTGACCAGCGCCTATCCGGGCGAGTGGTACATCGTCGAGGTCGAGGGCGGCGACGGCGGGCTGTCGATGGAACTGCGGCGGCCGGTCGGTGAGGAAGACTCCGACGTGTTCCACCTCAACATCACCACCGCCTCGCGGTCGTTCGAGGTCAAGAGCACGCGCGAAGGCGGCGAGCCGCACACGCACGAGGGCGCGCACGCCGCCCATCTGACGTTCAGCGGCCCGGCCGCGGTGTGGCCGGATTTCGTGCGCTGCATTCAGGCCGTCGCCAGCGTCTTCGACACGTTGTCCACTACCCCGCTCGACCGCGAGAAGGTCCGCGAAACCCTGCTCAAGAAGAAATAGCCCGTCCCCCTCGCAGGGACCGAGCGGCCCCGTGATCATCGCCCACAACGGCAAGACGCCGCAGATCGATTCCAGCGCGTACGTCCAGCGCAGCGCGCAGATCATCGGCGACGTACACGTCGGCCCGGAATCGAGCGTGTGGTTCAACGCGGTCGTGCGCGGGGACGTGTGCTTCATTCGGATCGGGGCGCGCGTCAACGTGCAGGACAACGCCACGGTCCATGTCCACAGCAGCGGCCTGCCGACCATTCTGGGCGCGGGCGTGTCCGTGGCGCACAACGTCGTGCTGCACGCCTGCCGCATCGGGGATTCCAGCCTCGTGGGCATGGGCGCCATCGTGCTGGACGGCGCCGAGGTCGGCAGGGAATGTCTGATCGGCGCCGGCGCGGTCGTGACCCCACGCACGAACGTGCCGCCGCGGTCGCTCGTGCTCGGCAATCCGGGCCGCGTGATCCGTGAACTGAACGACGAAGAAATCGCATCGCTGCACCGCTCCGCGGCGAACTACGTGAAGTTTTCCCGCGCCTACCGGGCACAAGGCATTGCCTAGCATCGAAGAATTGCCGATAACGTCCGGGAACCGACAGGCGGGCATCATGTTCGACGTCAACGCGGTCCGTGCGGATTTTCCGGGTACGGCGCAACAGGTCTATCTCAATTCGGCCGGGGTCGGGCTGCCGCCGCGCGCGGCAACCGCGGCCGTCCGCCGCACTGCGGACCTGCTCGCTCAGGGCCCTGCGCACATGGGCTATTCCGCCTATTACCGAGCCTTGGGCGAACCCGGCACGCGCGCCCGGGCCGAAGCCGCGACGTTGCTCGGAGCGCGGCCCGCGGAAATCGCGCTGACCGACGACACGACGATGGGGCTGAACAGCGCCCTGGCTGCCATCCCGTTCTCCGCGGGAGACAACCTCGTATTGTGCGATCTGGAGTACCCGCAGGTGGCGATCAGCGCCGCCCATCCGCAGCATCGGCGCGACGTCGAAGTCCGCGTCGTCCGCCACCGCGACGGCTTGGTCGGCGTGGACGATTACGTGCCGCTGATCGACCGGCGGACCCGCGCGCTTCTGGTCAGTTCGGTGCAGTGGATCAACGGCTTGCGCATGGACGTGGCCGCGTTTTCGCAACTCGCCGCGGAGCGTGGCTGTTTTCTGGTGGTGGACGCCATCCAGCAACTCGGCGCCATTCCGCTGGACACCGCGGACCTGGGCATCGACTTTCTGGCCGCCGGCGCTCAGAAATGGCTGAACGCGCCGTTCAACATCGGCCTGTTGTACGTCCGCGCGGCCACGCAGGAGCGGGTGCAACCCGGGTTGGCACACGGCCTGTTCGCATTGGCCGAGCCGCGCGAAGGTTGGGTCCGCCACTTGGGCGACCCGGGGCTGACCCCGTTCCTGTCGTTGCCGCTGGCCGCGGACGCGCGCCGCTTCGAGGTACACGGCATGCCCAAGCTGCTCGGCACCGCGGGGCTGGCCGAGTCGCTGGCGTACGTCAACCGGCTCGACACCGAGGCCGCGACCGCCCACATCCTGGAGTTGGGCGACTTCCTCATCGACGAACTACACCGCCGCAACGTCAAGGTCTGGACCCCGCAGGCACACACCCTGCGCTCGGGCATCGTGACCTGCGCGCCGTTTGCCGACGCCGAACGCACCCATCGCCTCGACCAAGCCCTGGCCGACCGAAAAATCTACACGACCGTACGCTACTGCTCGGGCGTCGGCGGGCTGCGCATCTCGATCCATTACTACGCGCGCCGCGAAGACCTCGAAGCGTTGCTGGCCGCGCTGGACGAGTCCCTCCCGGCGTGACCCGAGCCACGCCCCCGACTCGACCGGAAGAACGCCGCCGGCCCGGTCCCGGAAATGCAGAAAACGACCGTCTTCTTCGACGCCGCGGGCACCCTGCTCACGGTCGACGGATCGGTCGGCGAGCGCTACGCCGTGCTGGCCCGCGCGTACGGCAAGGACGTCACCCCGCACGAGATCGAGGCCGGCTTCCGGTGCAGCTTTCCCAACGCGCCGCCCCTCGCCTTCCCCGGCGCGCCGGCGGCCAAGCTCGCGGAGTTGGAGCACGCTTGGTGGCGCGCGGTCGTCCGCGACGTTTTCGCCGGCTTCGGCCCCTTCCCGCGCTTCGACGACTATTTCGATGCCCTGTACGCCGCATTCGCCCGGCCGGAAGCGTGGCGCCTTTATCCGGAAACCCGTACCACGCTCGACACTCTGCGCGGTCGGGGCTACCGGCTGGGCGTCATCTCGAACTTCGACGCGCGGCTGTTCGGCCTGCTCGAGGGGCTGGGCATTGCCGACCGCTTCGACCCGATCATTGCATCGAGCCGGGCCGGCTCCGCCAAGCCCGACCCGGCCATCTTTCGGTACGCCCTGACTACGTGTGGCGCCAATGCCGAACAGGCCGTCCACGTCGGCGACACGTACGAACTGGACGTGCTCGGCGCACGCGCGGCCGGCGTGGCTGCGATACTCATCGACCGCGTGGGGCGCGCTACGCCGCCCGACTGTCCGATCGTACACAGCCTGGACGAGGTGCCTGCTCTACTCAATGCTGGTATTAGAGTTTAGAGGAGTAAAAGCCTATGAACAAAAAACCTATACGTCCTTTTCATCCGGGTGAGATGCTGCGCGAGGAATTCTTGGAGCCCCTGGGGCTGAGCCAAGCCGCCTTCGCGCAGAAGATCGGTTGGAGCCGTGCGCGCCTGAACGAGGTGATCCGCGGGAAGCGGGGCATAACCGTCGAAGCGGCCCTTGACTTGGCCGACGCTCTGGGCACGTCACCGAAGCTGTGGCCGAACTTGCAGGCGACGTACGATTTGGATAAGGCCACCGTAGTTAGACGAGCGGTATAAGCCTTCCTTCTCGGACTCACCGCTCGCAGCAATGGGCCGAGGAATATCGCGCTGCTGCCCAAGGCGCTCAGTGACCGGCAGGACGCTCCTCGTCTTCTTCCCAGGAGAGCGAAAGGAGGGGTGATGCAGAAGAAACTGACCATCAGCATAGACGAGGACGTCCATGCCGGCCTCTACCGGCTCGTGGGGAGGCGAAAGATCAGCCGGTTCATCGAATCCTTGGTCAGGCCCTACGTCGTCTCGGGAGATATTCGAGAGGGATACGCGGCGGATACCGAACGGGAAGCCGCGGCACGGGAGTCGGTGGCGGGCACGGACGGCCACGGTGCAACGAACTCGAAACGACACGCCAATCGTCGTATCCGCCTCGCCGAGTTTCGCCAACGAACCCGACGGCTGATTGACTCGCTGGCCGGCACGCCCCAAACGGATTGTGTCGAACTGCTCCGAGAAGATCGAGGGCGATGAAACTGACGGTCGATGCCAGTGTCGTCGTCAAGTGGTTCATACCCGAATTGCTGGCGAGCGAAGCGCGCGCGTTGCTCGCCCCCAGTTTCGACCTGCACGCTCCCGATCTCCTGCTGGCCGAGTTTGCAAACACCACCTGAAAAAATACAGCAGGACGAGATTGGGGCACGACGACCATACAGAGAAAAATCCGGACCAGAGGAGAGCATGATTCTGAATTATGGACTGGACCTCGTCATGCCAGCGATGAAGATTACAATCCAAGTTGACCATTTAGTCCACCATTGCCTCTATCCTTGTCCGCCGAAGCGCCGAATCTGCACTGCCGACTAGAGGTTGGTGAACGGAGTCTGCGAAAGTTTTCGGAATGTCAGCGGCGCTACATTTGGGCAATGAGTTTCACGGATTCATACAATCCAGGCGTCCAATAAGGCGCTGATTAATTTCGCTTATTTAACCTAATACCAAGAGCTCGATGATAGGTAGTGTGGACCACAACGCGGGTACTGTCGATGATCTCTGAAGTGGAAATCCCTTGTCCTGATTCGCTAGCCCATGAGGGAGCCTGGAAAGCTTCGAGGTTGAGACCAATCAAACCGGTTCGATAGAATACCATGAACAGTATACGTTTGAATTCTTCTTGTGGGGTCAGCAACTCTACAACATTCTTTGCACCAGTGCGGAGAGTTCCAGACTCTTCAGGATAATTGATTGCGGATTCCAGACAAAGGTTGGCAATTTCATCATCTTGAATTTGACCCAGCAAGAATGACGCCGAGCGGTTTTTTAGAATATTTACAAAGTCCAATAATCCATTGTAATCCGCGGACCACTCGTCGCCAAGAGCTTTCAAACGTTGCCGCGAATATTCTCCTTCCGCTCGTCTAAGCGTATCCACATTCAGGCGCGGTTTTCCTTCTGCTACTTCGATACATTTGTTGAAAAACCCTATTACATCTCGGGGTCGTTGAGCACGGTCCGTTATGAATTGCTTTATGGGCACCTTTCCTATTTCCCGCGGCAACAGGTCACGATGCGTAACCTCTTTACTTTTTTGATATCGGCGGGTCACCAAGGTGTCTATCCGTCTGTCGAGCACTTTAATTATATGATCGGCTGACCAGCGCAGAGGCAAATAGAGGGATTCATATTTTTCTTCCTGAAATCCTTCTCCACGTGTCAGGCGGAAAACTCTGTCAATAAGGTCGCGCCTGATAGCGACGAGTATTTTGACGTTTGGTACACGGCTAATTTCTTTCAGAGAATCGATTAGCGCCATAATCAGACGGTAGCGCAACTTGCCTTCAATCCAATTCTCGTCGAGGCGGTCAATGAGAATGTAATAGTATTTCTGTCGATCGGAGAGAATTTGTTCCAAGAGATCAACGACCCTACTTAGGTCTTGCACTTGCGCTTCGCTGACTATATGCTGTCCTCGATGAATGACCTCTGTTTTCTCTTCGTCTGAAAGGATTTTTCCCATTCCGACTGACGCTTCGGCTCCGATTATATCAACTCCTAGTTTCGTCTTGATTTCTGTTGTTAATTTATCTTCGAGCTTCGTTGTAATTTCCTTAACCCGAAGTTCAGTTTCTAGCCAAAAATTTTCCCCCCATTCCCGAAGATACTCCACTGCCTGCTTTCTTCTTTTATCTTCGGCGGATTCATTTGAAAATTTTTGAACTAGATTACCCCAAAATTGACTTTTTTGATCGTTCGAATACTGGCCAAAATGTTTTCTCAATAATTCGACAGTCAAAACATGCCGCCAGAGTAGTTTGTAAAATGGAGTCAGATTAACGCCGAGATCAGAAAAATACTTTATCACCGAAGAATTCGAAACATACGTAAGAGCGAGACCGTGAGGATCGATAGAAATAAACCGGCTCGCCTCGTCAATTTTGAGTCGCTCGAAAAGTGCGGATTTCCCCGATCCTGTTCGACCCAGGACGATTTGACGGATGTCCGTTTGATCCTTTAGAACCTCGTATTCTTCAGTCTCGACAAAGGATGTCTTGAGGAACTCAATGTCTTCCTCCGCACTGGCTGCCCCGATCGTATCCATTCTTCGAAATCTAAAATCTGATGGATGTGCTTTAGTCATACGACTCATCTCCTATTGTTTTTCCTGAAGCTGTCGTTCATGACAGTTCACTTCCTTCGATCTCCGCTACTTTTCGCTTCTATTTAGAAAGGAAAGCTTCCAACCTGCGTTGGCTATCAGACCTTCCAATAGAGGCTGAACGCTCCTCGCCTGTACCCTGTCGTCATTGACCAGATAACGAATCAGGATATTGGTGTCCAGCGCGATCATTCCTCGCAGGCTCCTTCCGCGACGGTCTGCTCCATGTCCTTCAGCTTCACGGATGGGCCATCATACTTGCATGACCCGAACAGGCGGCTCATAGGCCGAACCGGCAGGATGCGAACCTCGTTGTCGAAGATGACGTAGCGGACCCGGTCTCCGGATTTTACGCCGAGTGCCTGCCGCACGGGTTTGGGCAGCGTTGTTTGACCCATTGATGTGATCGCAGACTCCAGCATGGGAAACTCTCCTTTCTTGGATTATAGGAATCCGTCTTGCAGAACTCAACAAGGAAAAAGGCTCGTCTGCCTGCTCCTTACGTCAACAGTGGGGTGAGGGCGTTCACTGAGAGGGGGACGGCGCCGCGGGTGATGAGGTGGGCGTTGTCCGGCGTATCGAGGGTGAAGATCGGTTGGCCGCGGGTCAGGGCGGCGGCGCAGAGTGCGGCGATCTTGCCGTCGGGTTCGGCGTGGGGGATGAGGAGACGGTCCGCCAGGGCGGCGATGTGGGCGTTGCGCTTGGCGGCCAGCGCCGCGGTGGGGCGGCGGATGGTGGCGGGGAAGAAGGAGAGGATGAGCAGCCGGCCTGCGGTGAGCGGTTGCCGCCAGCTTTTCGGGATGCGCATGGTGCCGATGCCCCGCGCCGGGGAGACGACGACGGACGCCGCGCCCCGCAGCAGGACGTCGAGGAACTCCCGCTCCATCGGCGACTGGAATCCGCCGATCATCGTCACGTGGGCACCGCGGAGTGCCCGTGCAAGGTCATAGGTTTCGAGGATCGCCGGGCCGGGAGTGCGAACCGAGCAGAAGAAGCCGAGCAGCGGTCCGGCAAGCACGTCGAGGTTGCCCCGTGTCGTGACGACGGGCAGCTTCCCATCCTCGGAACACCGCCACAGGGCCGCCGGATAGTCGGCATCGCCGGGCTTCAACAGTGTGGGGTGTTCAGGGTGCATCCCGCGTTTCTCGCACCGACGGTGCGAGTTTTGCCCAATCTCTACGGGACGAGCAGACTACAGACTCAACCAATTTCTGTAACCAATGGCTGCACTTTTGGAGGATCACGGGAGAGCAGCAGGCTTCCCCTTCTCCTTTATCGACCTGGAGCTTCATAGTCTTCCTTTCATGGTGCGGTCGAAGAATACGCTCACCACTCGCCAAGGTGCAACATGGAGGTTGAGCGGAGGGCATGGCCTCAGTCCTCGTCACCGCTCAGATTGTTCAGGCCCATCCGATACTTGATGTCGTAGTTGATGATGAAGTCCAACTCCTCGTCCGTGAAGCCGTAGTGCCCGGCGAGCACCTCGTCGATTTGGTCAATGATGTATTTGGATTTGCCGACAGAATAATTGACTTCCTGTTGTTCACTCCCGTCCGCCCTTCGTCTGTTTCGTACCTGAGCGTTTTTTTCAAGATCGTCTATAAGGGCGTCGGCTAGATTGTGAAGTTTCTCGTCGGAAACTACTGAATCAGGGATAGGAATCTTTTCGACATCCGGGCGAGTTACATGATAGCAATCAGAAAAAGCGAGCCAAAGCCAATAATAGAGAGACGAGGATAGAAAACACAAAATAGGACTGGATGCCTGTTCCTGGAGAGGTAATTCTTTGTATTCATTAGATAATTTCTTCCGGATACATTTCCGGAAATACCTTCCTCCGCTATGGTAGAAAATGGAATTGTTGCCCTTTTGCGCGCGGAATCTTCCCAGTGGGTGGTGCCGTGTAACTCGGTTCAGAATAGACCGGCCAGCCTCTGAATCAATCTTGAAGACCGCAGAGAAGGATTCATTGAAAGCAGACTCAACATACGAAATCGTACTGAAGAGATGTTCTCTTGCGGCTTGATTCCACCGGTTGTACGAAGTCGTGAAGATCCGTGTCGAATTTTGCTTTGCCAAAGGCGTTCCAATCCAAATAGACAGATTCATATCTACTCCGACGAAGAGCTTAGCCGGACGTACGGCAAAGTTGCTGATATGAATCGAAGAATTGCTCGCTAACAGACGCATCAACGGCACCATCCGCGGCGTTGAAACGGAGCTTATCGGCACAATCACCCCATATCGTTGTTTCGATCCGAGAAGCTCGACGAATCGCCCAAGACAGATCGCATACAAATTTCCCGTTTCGACGAGCGCATTCTTTTGCAGAGAGTATTGGCCGGATATTTTCGGCGTCTCAACATACGGCGGGTTCCCAATAATCACGTCGAACCCGCCGCGGTGCATGATGCCGTAGAACTCGACGAACCAGTGAAACGGCTGGTGGCTGTCCCGCCACTGCCGGTAGGCTTTGCGGCTCGTGACCTTCACGCCGTAGTCACCGGTCAAGTATTCGTCCAATTCGTTGCGCAGGTCGTCGAGCCGCTTCCGCAGGTCCACTTTCGCCTTGGCGAACGTGCCGGCGTCCATGCCGTGCTCGGTCTGCATTTCGCGGAATTTGCGAAAGGCCCGGTCGGCGATTTCGGCGCGCTCCTCGATCCGGGGCAGGGACAATTGCTTGAGCAGGTCGGCGCTCAGCGTCCGTTGCACTTCTTCCAGCGAGGTGAAGCCGACCAGCGTGTTGCCGGCACGGACGTTGAAGTCGACGTCGGGCAACGGCTCGATCTGTTCGTAGCGGTCCAACTGCGCGACGAGTTTCAGGAACAGGCGCAGTTTGCAGATCTCCACGGCCTCTTCCATGACGTCCACGCCGTACAGGTTGTCGATGATGATGGACTTGAGGATGAAGTAACGTTCGCTGGCGTGGGCTTCGACTTGGCGCAGCACCTTGCGGAAGTCGCCCAGCTTCTCCGGGCGGTGTTTACGCTGCGAGCGGTCCAGGTCGTCCAGGAAGCCGCGCATGGCGTCCAGGCAGGCGGTGTACAGCGGCTCCAGCACGTTGAGCGCGGCGAACAGAAAGGCGCCGGAGCCGCACGTCGGGTCGAGAACGGAGACGCTGCGCAACGCCTTCCAGAAGGCGCGGACCAGTTCCGGCCCCTCGCTGCCGGCGATCGCGTCCTGCGCGAACGTTTCGATGTCCAGGTTGTAGGTGACGAGGTCGTTGATGGACGCCACTTCGCCCGCGGCGAGGGTGGCGCGGACTTCCTCGTAGCGCCGGCGGCGGGCGACATACTCGCGCCACGTCTCGGTCGGCAGGCCATAGGCGGGCGGAGCCGGTTGGTTCCAGCCGCGGCGTTGCGCCACGTCGGCCACGCCCGCGGCGATCTCGGGCGGCAACGCACGCTTTTCGGCCAGCGCGTGCTTTTCGTGCACGTCGTACGTGATGCCGTGGCGGACCGCGTCGTGGAAATAGCGGTCCGGGTCGTCCGCCAGCAGCCGCCATATTCCAGGCGAGGGGGTTTCCCTCGTGCTCCCCGGCTGCGGGCGCTCCCCACCGGACTCGAACGCGATGGCACAGTCCTTTCGCGCGCGGTCGAACAGGAAGGGCAGGACGGTGTTGCGGCTGATGTAGCCGGTGATGTCCTCCTTGGTGTAGTAGGCGCCCATCTGCTTCTGGTTGACGTATTTCTCGAAGATGTAGCCGAGCACGTCGGGATTGATCTCGTTGTCGTTGCGCAGCGGGCGGTCGTCGAGGTGCCACTGGTAGGCGTCGAAGAACGCGAAGATCTGCGCGAAGGCGTCGTCGGGAATGCGGATGTCCGGGTTGTCGCGCTCCAGGTCGTGCACGTCGAACAGGCCGCCGTTGAGGTACGGGACCCGGCCCAGCAATGCCGCCAACTCCGGGGCGCGGTCGGCCGCGGGCTGGCCCAAGCCCTCGTGGAACAGGCGCAACAGGAACAGCCGGTAGAAGCTGTGGAAGTTGTCGGTGCCCTGTCGTTGCCGCACCCGTTCCAGACGGTGGCGGAGGTAATCGGGGTCGTTGTCGAGGAAGCCGCGCTTCTGGATGAAATAGACGAACATCATCCGGTTCAGCATGAGCGAGGCGTACCATGCGCGGTCGGCCGCGGCGGCGATGCCTTCGATGAAATCCAGGAAGGCGGCGTGTTCCTTCTTGAACCGGTCGTAGAACCGCTTGGTGACTTTCTCCACGTCGAAGGCGGCGCGCACGCGGCGCGTCACGTCGACAAGGGTGACGGATTCCTCCTCGTCCAGTGCGAAGGCGAGGCGGTGCAACTTCTGGCTCAGGGATTCGCCCGGCTGCCCGCGGCGATGGACGTGCGTGCGCGTCCGGTCGGGCCGGCCCGGCTCGCGCTTCACCCATTGCCAGCATTGGGTGTCCCGGTCATGCGAGACATAGACGATGAGGTGTTCGCGGACGGTCTTGGCGACGGCCTTTTCGATCTTCCGGCGGGTGGGATGGTCGGGGAAGGCGGCGTCCGATTCCGTGACGCACTGGTAGGCGACGAGGCCGCGTTTGTGCGCGACGGCTTCGAGGGCGTACGTCTGGCCGGCGACCGCGGCTTCGATGTCGGGGCCGCCGCGGTCCCAGCCGAGTTCCTCGATGAACAGCGCGCGCAGGTCGAGGCGATCCAGGTGGCGTTTGACGGTGCTGCTGTCGAGACTCGCCGGCATGGAGAGCGCTTCGTTCGTTCAAAGACGCCGCGCCGCGGGCAGGGCGGCCATCTTGCGGTCCAGCGTGAGGACTTCCAGGCCGGCGCGGGCGTACTCGTCGATGATGAGGCGGTCGAATAGACCCGGGCCGCCGGACGCCTCCAGAGCGGTGAAAACGGCTTGTCCGTTCAACGGCGCAACGAGACCGCTGCGCAATGCCTTCGACAACTCGGCTCGAGTATCGGCCGCAGAGACGCCGTAGTGGTGTTGAACCGCGACGAAGGTTTCCCCGATGACTTGGTTGGAAGCGAATATCTCCGCACCGCTGACGACCAACGCGCGCAGCCGCTCCACGCAGCGCGAATATGCGTCGGGAGGCAGGCCGGTGAGCAGCCGCACGAGCACCGAGGTATCAATCCCGTAGCGCCGGGTCATACCCCTCCTTACGGAACTTTTCGATGTCGAACGGCGGGTGGCCGGGCGGGATCTTGTCGCGCAGCCCCCCGAGCAGAGAGACATCTATCCGCCGGGGCCGCAGCAGGAAGCCGGCGGGGCTTTCTTGCAGTTCGAGTTGATCGCCCGGGCCGACGCCCAGCGCGTCCAACACCCGCGCGGGGAAGGTGACCTGACGTTTCGAAGTGATCTTGACGAGCATGGGTTCCTCCTTACCCGCAACTCAGTCGAGGAGGTATCAATCCCGTAATGCCGGGTCGTAGGGCTGGTTCCGGAGCGTCTCCATGTCAATCGGCCCGGCGTCGGGATTGATCTTGTCCCGCAGCGGCGGGATGAAGGGCGGGTCGATGCGCCGGGGCCGCAGCAGGAAGCCGGCGGGACTTTCTTGCAGTTCGAGTTGATCGCCCGGGCCGACGCCCAGCGCGTCCAGCACCCGCGCGGGGAAGGTGACCTGACGCTTCGACGTGATCTTGACGAGCATGGGCGCCTCCTTACCCGCAACCTAGTTGAGTAAGGTAGGAAGTCAAGCGTGGAGGAGATTCGTTACAGAGTCTCCCCCTCCCATCACTCATCCCTTGAGGGGGATTCGGCGAGATAGGGACAAAAGTCACGCTGTGGTTTGTTGCGTAGGGGCAGGCCCCTGTGCCTGCCCTTCCCCTGCCCCAGGGCAACCACAGGGGGTTGCCCCTACGCCCGTGTATCGAGTTCTCCGAGAGGGAAATTGGGGATGGGTGCGAGGGCGGAGGTGACATCGGGGTTCGTTTCGACAGGCTCAACGAACTTCGGGGTCGTAAGCTCAGAGACCGGGGGGAGGGAGGCTCAGCGTTCGATCAGGGAGAGGGAGCAGATGATGCGGGGCTCGCCGGCCGCTTCGTCTTCGTGGGTGACGCAGAGCCGGTCGTCGTCCCGCAGCGCGATGACGAGTTGGGCCAACGTCTCGTCGGCAACGCCGCTGCGCAACTGGCGGTTCAGCGTGTCCACCGCCACCTGCCGCAGCGGACGGCGGTAGAGGTCGTCGATGGCACGGTGGAGCGGCTCGGTGTCGAACAGCGTACCGGCCACCCGTTCGGCGTAGGCGGTGAGCCGTTCGTACGTGCGGAAGCGGGCGCCGGAGGGCCGGCCGAGTTGGCCGCCGACCTGCCGTTCCTCGTGGGCGACGTGTTCCGCGGCGCGGCGTACCAAGTCGTGATGGTCGGCAGGCCGCGGGAGCACGGGCGTATCTGGTGCGCACGCCGCGGCGCGCAGAATCTCGAACTGACTCTCGGTCACACTGTTCCCGGCGCGGTCCATCCACGCCAATGCGTCGGTGCCCTGCGCGGTGCGCAGATAGACCAACGCGCCCGCCGGCCGCTCCGGCGTGGGCGCGTACGCGCGGGAGGAATACACGACCGGCGGCAGCGCCTCGATCCGTCGTTCGAGCGCCGGGTCGACCGCGATCGCGTTCTTCCAGATTTGGTAGGCGTAGGACGACAGGTCGACGTCCGCGTCGTCCTCACCGTCGAGGATGCCGGCCCGCTCGTTGTACAGATCGACGATCGCGCGCTGGTCTTCATCCTCGAAAAACGCCTCGTCCGTGCCCACGACCTCGGCATTTTCGTGCAGCCGCGTGCGGACGCGCTGCCGCAGATGGATCAGCCGTTCGATGCCGTCCGCGGGGAGAAAGGAATAGCACAGGATTTCCGGGGCCTGCTGGCCGATGCGATCCACGCGGCCGGCGCGCTGAATCAGGCGGATGATGGCCCACGGCAGATCGTAGTTCACGACGATGGCGCAGTCCTGAAGATTCTGCCCTTCACTCAGGACGTCGGTGGCCACCAGCACGCGGAGTTCGTCCCCGCCCGTGGCCCCGTTGCTCTTCGGGCTGAAGCGTCGCGCCAGCGCGGTCGGGTCGGCCACGGCGCCGGTGACGGCCGCCATCGGCGCCACGCCGCGGGCCGCGAGTTCGCGCGCGAGGTACTGCACCGTGTCGGCGAACTGCGTAAAGACCAGCACCTTTCGGTCTCCGTGTTCGTTCGTGAGCAGATCGGCCAGCGCGTGGAGTTTCGCGTCGTCCGCAGCCTGCCACGCACCGAAGCGGACGAGCAGGCTGCGCAGCGTCTCGGCGTCGCCGGCCACGTCCGTGCGGAGTGCGGCGTCGAAGTGGCGCGGCGCCAGCCAGCGGAAGCGGCGTTGGAACCGCCCGGCGTACAGGGCGTAGAGCGCCGCGGCGCGCGTGCGGAACTCCGCTTCGGTCCGCAACGTTCCGTCGGCGGCAGCCCCTGCGTCCGTGTCTCCGTCCTCCGCCTCGAAGACGTCGCCCGCGGCGTCCTCCACGTCTTCGTCGAAAGACTGCGTATCCAGCACCCCGACGTCGGTCGTGCCGATGGGTAGCGGCAGGTCGTGGTCGAGGGCGTGCAGAAAGACGAAGTTGCGCAGCACGTGCCGCTCCACCGACAACAGAAAGGCGTGGCCGCTGCTCTCCAGCCGCTTGAACAGGTTGGTCCGGCAGAAGCCCATCAGGCGCTTGCCCGCGCGTGACAGATCCGCCAGCACCTTCGCCTCGGCCTGGGTCGGCGAGTTGTCCGGGGACGACGCCACGTAGTTGCCGAGACCGTAGCGCGGGAGTTGCAGGCCGTTCACCGCGGCGACCACGTCGTCCGCGAACAGGCGGGCATATTGGCCGTCGACGGCGAAGCGGAGCGTCTTGGGGACCCGCGCCGGAAAATACGACCGGCTGCCGTCGTCGAACGTCAGATGCCGGCGGCCCGTGGCGGCGTCCGCGGCGGCATAATGGTCGCGGATGAAACTGCGCGTCCGGCGCACGAGGTACAGGCGCATGAGTTCCTGCCAGTCTTCCGCGTGCGCGGACTGCTCGAACGCGGCCAGCGAGCGCACCGGGGCCTGATGCCGGCGGACGAACTCGGTCTCGCCGAGGTCGCGCAGCAGACGCTCCGGGCGGATGCCCAGGTCTTCGTCCTCGGGCACGAACAGGCGCAACTGGCTGGACAAGTCCGTGTACGTCTTGTTGTACGGCGTGGCCGACAGCAGGATGCACTTGCTGTCGTTCGCCCGCACGTATTCCTGGATGGCCCGATACCGTTTGCCCTCGCGGTTGCGCAGATTGTGGCTCTCGTCGATCACGACCAGGCGGTAGCGGCG
Source organism: uncultured Binatia bacterium (SeqCode) (assembly GCA_965242795.1). Classification (GTDB taxonomy): domain Bacteria; phylum Desulfobacterota; class Binatia; order Bin18; family Bin18; genus Bin18. Next base: position 3,013,655 of record OZ251505.1, on the reverse strand, counting down.
CAGCGTGGGCAACTCGTTCGTTACGCGCGTCACCGACAAGACGCGGGCGCGCAGCCGATACCGGTCGCGGGAGTCCTCCCACATCGGCACGAGGTTCCTCGGGCACAGGATCAGCGTCTCCAGGTCGTGGTCGTCCTCGAACACGCGCGCCAGCGCGGTCGCCATGAGCGTCTTGCCCAGCCCCACCACATCGCCGATGAGGACGCCCCCGCGGCGGTTCAGGTGGTGCGCGGCGATCTTCACCGCCGCGGCCTGAAAGTCGAGCAGGGTATTGCGGAAGTCGCGCGGGATGCGGAACTCCGTCAGGCCGGCGCGCGCCTCCTGCGACAGGTGGTAGGCGATCTTGACGTAGATGTGGTGCGGCGGGATCGGCGTGTCGCGCGCCCAACTCGCGTCGATGATCGCCGCCAGTTCGTCCGAGATATCGACGCACCAGCGGTCGGTCCAGCGGTCCTCGAACCACTGCGCCAGCTTCCGGCAGGCGTCGTGGTCCAGCACGTCGACGTTGAGTTCGCCCTGCCGGGACAGGCCGGATTGGGTCAGGTTGCTGCTGCCCAGATAGCCGACGGTCGGGTTGATCGGGTCGGGTCGGAACAGCAAGTACAGCTTGGCGTGCAGCGGATGGCGGAGGAAGAGCTTGACGACGACTTTCCGCGCCTTGATCTGCGCCGCCAGCCGGCGCAGGCCTGCCTCGTCCGCGTTGGTCGGGGCGCCCAGGGTCAGTTGTTCGCGGAATTCTTCGGCCAGCCGCTTCTTGAGGCGCAGCGCCGTCTGGTTGTCGAGGTCCCCGCCGTCCGCCGCCAAGCTGTGGGCGAGGCGCACCTCCTCGTGCGGCAACCGCTGCATGCCGACGAGCAGCCGGCAGCAGCGACCGGGGCCGCCTGCCCAGCCATCGACGTGTTCGTCGATGGCGCGCCAGCCGCGCAGATTGAAATAGCCGACGCAGAAGTCCGCCCGCTCGGCCACGGCCAGCGTCTCGGCCAGCGCGGGGAGCAAGTCCTGGGCGATGTTGTCGAAGATTCGCGGCACGCGCCCGGTTCCTCCGGTGCTCTCGTATCAGATGGGGACGCCGAAAGCCCTCTCCCGTTCAGTCAGGCCGAGGAGGCAGAGAAGCCGGGGCTCGTGAGCTTCTTCGGTCTTCGCGAGTAACGCATAGCGGGTCGTCAGCTCGGAGAACAATGACGAGTTGGGCAAGCACATCGTCGGAAGCGCCGCTGTGCAGTGAGGGGTTCAGCGCATCCACCCTGGCCTGCCGCGGCGAGTATGTATTCAACGTTGTGTTGAGGAAATGGGCAGCATAGGATAGGGCTTTCCAAAGGAGAGACCGGGTATGGGAAAGGCTTATTCCGACGTCAATGATCTGACGAATCGGGTTCTCCTCGGGGATGCGTACTCCGAACTCGTCAAGTTTCCAGACGCCTGCATAGATACGATAGTAACAAGCCCTCCCTATTATGGCCAAAGAGACTACGAGGATGGAATGCAGATAGGGGCAGAAGGATCAATTGAAGAATATCTGGAAAGATTATTCTGTGTTTTTTCTGAATGCCGTCGTATTCTCAAGCCTGCAGGATGTCTTTGGCTCAACATTGGCGACAAGTATCTGAATGGCAATCTTGCGAGCCTTCCTTGGCGATTAGCCATTCGACTCCAAGACGAAGGGAATTTCATTCTGCGCTCGGATATCATCTGGTATAAGCCGAACGCAATGCCCTCATCAGTCAAGAACAGGCCAACAACGGACCATGAATATCTATTCTTCTTCGTAAAAACAAGTGACTACTATTACGATGCGGACGCCATAAGAGAACCGCATGTGACGTTCACGGAGAAGAGTCGCATGAAGGGGGGTCGGAATCATTTCGGGAAGGTAAACGGGACTCCTGAGAATGGAAAAAATAACGGAAATTCGAACCTCCATGACGCTCGTTGGGACCAAGCATTTCATCCAAAGGGGAGGAACAAGCGAACAGTGTGGGAGATTCCTCTTTCCAAATTCCGGGGGAGCCATTTCGCCGTTTTTCCAGAAAAGCTCGTAGAGACGTGTATTCTTGCGGGAAGCCCTCCGCAGGGCATCATCCTCGATCCATTCATGGGGAGCGGCACCACGGCGCTTGTTTCACTCAAGCTGAATAGGCGATTCATCGGAATCGAGTGCTCCGAGAAATACTGCGATATGGCAAAGAAGCGCGTGCAGAGCGTCCAGCGTACGCTCTCCTTATGAGATGGTACGAAAGACTTCGACCATCTTCTGAAGTTCTTCGAAGAGAAGGGCCTCTACGCTGGCTACTTGGTTGGGGTTGGCTTGAATATACACGAAATGCTCACATGCCAGTTCTTCGAGTTTTCCGCTCCAGGATTCCGCAATGATGATCGGTAGGCAGCGATGGCCGGCCGCCTCCGCCACGGCCACTGATTTATGAATGTCCCGCGTAAAGAGCAGGGCGTGACCCCCTCCCATCGTTTCTCTCGTCTTGACCGGAATCAGAAGTGTCTCCGTCATCCCATAGACCGGGACGTCATACGTTTCATCGTCAACCGTGATTTGTTTATCGCCTATCTTCAGCTCGATCTGATATTTGGTAAAGACATCGACCAGCACACGGCGGACGATAGCCTCGAAGAGCGTCCCTTTCAGCGCTCGCCGACTTCCTTCGAGTCGAGTAATGAGAACTTCCGCTATGGCCGGCCACTCCCAACTTGCCGGATTCGGGAAAAGGGGCCCAACGTGTTTCCTCAGTTCATTCAGTAAATTCGCCTTCCGTTCCAAGGGAGTTTTCCCCTGAACGTGTTGAACCAATGGTCCCAGTCGTTGGGCCGGTGCGTCACGAAACAGCCAAGAGAGAAAGAACCAGCGAGCCTTCGAATTGTGATATGGCTTTCCAAGACCGTCGAATAGTCTCGCATCCGATCTCCTGGACAGATAGCGAGAAATGGTTGAGAGGGCTTTTTCGTCGTCATCGGAATTGACGAAATCTTGCAGGCTTGGAAAGCCTTCGCCTTCCAAGAAGCCGACGAAGTCCTCGAAAAAGATCCGGTTCTCGCCTACGACGGCCACCAGTTCCCGGAGTCTGATATTTTCGATCACGAAGTCCACGGCAGTCCTCTTTCTCTCGGCCCCTTCAACGAATCGAGACGGCTTTCCGTGTCTTGATCCGTACCGACAGTCTGCGCAGGCCGGCCTCGTCCGTGTCGGCCGGATCACCTAGCGTCTCCGCCTGCGCGGGGAGCAGGTCCTGGGCGATGTTGTCGAAGATTCGCGGCACGCGCCCGGTTCCTCCGGTGCTCTCGTATCAGATGGGATCGTAAAAAGACCCTCTCCCCCAATGACCTTCCGCCCGTTTCGACAGGCTCAACGGGCTGGATTCCTGAACCTGTCGAAGGGGATCGAAAGTTCGAAGGATGGGCGGGGGGAGCTTTCGGGCCGATACCGGGCGCGGTGCGGTCACGGCGTGTAGCGGTCCAGTTCCCGCTTCACGACCGGGGCCAGGAAGTACAGGCCCAGCAGGTTGGGGATGGCCATGACGAAGACCAGCGCATCGGACAATTGCAGCAGGGCGCGCAGGTCGATGCTCGATCCGAGGACCACGCACAGGCAGAAGAAGAGCTTGAAGCCCAGGTCGCGGAGGCGGCCCTCGCCGGCCAGGTAGGTGAACGCTTTGAGGCCGTAATAGGCCCACGCCAGCATGGTCGAATAGGCGAACAGCAGCGCGATCACGGCCAGCGGGGTGGGCGCCCACGCGACCGTCGAGGCGAAGGCGCGGGTCGTCAGTTCGATGCCGCTCACGCCGTCGCGCGCGAGGGCGGGGTCGTACACCGTGGTGACGATGACCAGCGCCGTCATGGTGCAGATCACTACCGTGTCGATGAACGGCTCCAGCAGGGCGACGAACCCCTCGCTCACGGGCTTGGGCGTGCGTGCGGTCGAGTGCGCGATCGCGGCGCTGCCGAGCCCGGCTTCGTTGGAGAACACCGCGCGGCGGAACCCGACGATGGCGACGCCCAGCAGGCCGCCGGCGATGCCGTCCGGAGCGAACGCGCCGTTCCAGATGGCCGCGCACGCCGCGGGGACGTGCGCGGCGTTCAGCCCGAGGACGGCCAACGCTGCCACGATGTACAGCCCCGCCATGCCCGGCACCAGCTTCGCGGTGGTGTTGGCGATGGACTTGATCCCACCGACGATGACCAGCCCGACGAGCGCCGCCAGTACGACGCCCACGAGCCAGGCGTTGGCGGACAGGAAGGCCACGTCCGCCACGTCCAGGAAGATCGCGGTCGCTTGGTTGGACTGGAACATGTTGCCGATGCCGACGCAGCCCACCACGATGCTCGCCGCGTAGAAGGCGCCGAGCGCCCGGCCGAGCCGCGGCCGGCCGCGGTCGGCGAGCCCGCGCTCCAGATAGTACATCGGCCCGCCGGAGACCGACCCGTCGGGGTTGTCCCGGCGGTAGCGGACGCCGAGCGTGCATTCGGCGAACTTGGTGGACATGCCGAGCAGGCCGGCCACGATCATCCAGAACGTGGCGCCCGGCCCGCCCACGGAGATCGCGACCGCGACGCCGGCGATGTTGCCGATGCCGACGGTTCCCGACACCGCGGTGGTCAACGCCTGGAACTGCGAGATCTCGCCCGGGTCGTTCGGATCGGCGTAGCGGCCGGACACGATGCGCAGCGCGTGGGCGAAGCCGCGCACGTTCACGAAGCGCAGATAGACCGTGAAGAACAGCCCGCCGGCGACCAGCCAGACGACGATGAGGGGCACGTCCGCGCCCAAAAGCTGGACGCTGGCGAAGATGAAGGCCGACACCGCGTCGGCGACGGGTTGGATGGCGGCGTCGATCCATTGGTCCATGAGCGGTTTCCGATCTTTCCGTGCGAACAGGAACCAGACAGGGGGCCTTCTCTCTTGCGGCAACTTTCGGCCGGCGGAAGGATTCTTACCTTCCCCCTCTCCCTAGCCCTCTCCCACCAGGGGAGAGGGGATAGGAAAAAAGAAGGGCGGCCTGATTGGGCCGCCCTGGTGGTGTCGTGCAGGTCTCGGACGTCGGCGGGCTCAGTGGGCCAAGCCGCGCAGACGCGCGATGCGCTCTTCCAGCGGCGGGTGCGTGCTGAACAGCTTGGCTACGGACCGGCCGGACAGCGGGTTGACGATGAAGAAGTGCGCGGTCTGCGGCGAGGCGTCCACGGGCATCCGCTCGGACGCGCGGCCCAGCTTTTCCAGAGCCGAGGCCAGCCCCAACGGGTCGCCGCTCATCTGCGCGCCGGTTCGGTCCGCGGCGTATTCGCGCGTGCGCGAGATGGCCATTTGGATGACGGTCGCGGCCAGCGGCGCCACGATCGCCATGACCAGCATCCCCAACATGCCGCCGCCTTCCTCGTCGTCGCTGCGGCTGAACCCGCCGAAGATGGCGGCCCACTGCGCCATGTTGGCGATCATCATGATGACCCCGGCCAGGGTCGCGGCAATCGAACTGATCAGGATGTCGCGGTTCTGGACGTGGGCGAGTTCGTGGGCCAGCACGCCCGTCAGTTCGCGTTCGGACATGAGGCGCAGAATGCCCTCGGTGACCGCGACCGCGGCGTGCTGCGGGTTGCGGCCCGTGGCGAACGCGTTCGCGCCCTCGTCGGGAATGACGTACAGCTTGGGCATCGGCAGCCGGGCGCGCGTGGTCAGGGTGTGGACGATGCGATGGAGTTGGGGCGCCTCGGCTTCGCCGACCTCGTGGGCGCCGTACATGCGGAGGACGATCTTGTCCGAAAACCAATAGCTGCCGAAGTTCATGACGACGGCGAACACGAAGGCGATCATCAGCCCCCCGGAGCCGCCGAGATAATCCCCGATCAGCAGGATCAGGCCGGTCAGGGCGCCGAGCAGAAACGTGGTGCGGAGCATGGGACCTCCTGAGTGCGCGAAGCGCGGTGTCGAATGGAAATACGGTAAGTGCGGCAGGGGGCCGTGTCAATGTTGGAGACCCTCCGGCCCGTCGAGCCTGTCGAAACGGGCTCGGATTACCTCTCATGGAGCGATTTGGGGATTTTTGATTGTGGATTGCGGATTGGGGATTGGGGATTGGGGAATGCCCCGACGGTACGCGGTGGGGATTCTTCGGGGTTCAGCGGTTGACGGGCAGGGCGATGAAGGTGCCGCGGTGCCGGCGGGTGACTTCGCGCATCAGGGTGGAGAATTGCTTCATCACCGGGCTGCCGGAGACGAAGCCGACCGCGTGGATCCGCGTCAGCCGGTTGCCGGTCACGGGGTCGGTGTTGAGGTCGTCCAGCGTGCGCAACACCACGTCGTAGGAGCCGCCGGTGTATTCGTCGCCGAAGATGTAGATGGAGAGCTTGACGTTCGGCCGTGCGTAGCGCCGCAGCGCGACTTCCAGCCCGTCAACGGGGTTGCTGTCCGAGTAGCTCCGCCATGACCGGAACAGCGCGATGACGCTCTTGCGCCGCGCCGGCGTGTCGGGAATCCAGCGCCCGGCGTAGGCCGACAGCAGGTGCGCGCCGTTGTCGTTGAGAATCTGGAATCCCTCGATCCGGGGGTGGATGGTGATGACGTTCTCCACTTCGCGCGTCACCCGGTTCCAGATGGACTGCATGCTGCCGGACGTATCGACGATGAAGACCACGTAGTCGCTGTCCACCGGAATGCCGCCCACCTCGTCGTCGCGCTGTTCCGCGCTGTCCGGTCGGATGGCCGTGCGGCGCAAGGACTGCTCGACGAGCGTCAGGCCGGCCAGGTTTTCGTCGAGTGCCCGGCGTTCGGCCTCGCCGGCCTCCAATGCCTTGCGGGCCGCGGCAGCCTCGGCTTGCAATTGCGCCAAGCGTCGTTCGCGGGCCGCGGCCGCGCGTTGCGCGCGTTCCAGTGCCGCACGCAGATCCTCGGCGACCCGCCGCTCGCCCAGCACGCTGCGCAGCAAAGCTTCGGTCTGCGTCGGAAGCCCGGGCAAGACCGCCTCGGAGAAGTCGGAGATCAGCACCAGCAGGACGACCGCGCCGAACCCGCACGAAATGACGTCCAGAAACGACAGGCTGAAGATGTCGAACGCACGCTGTCGGGGTTTCATGGCCAGGTGTCCGCAGGCGTGATGAGCAGCCCGCCCGAGGCGGCCGTCCACAGCCAGTATTCGACCGCGGCTTCGGGATCGCCCTCGATGGGCAGCAGGACGACGTTGACCGCGGCTAGGCCGGCGGGCGGCCTGGTTTCGTTGACGGTATGCCGGAAGAGGGCGCGCCGGCAGTCGCCGGAGATCGTGCCGGCCCCGCCCCACAGCGCGCTGCACGCGGCGAACGGGTTGAGACTCTTGTAGCCGGACGCGCCCTGCGTGGGCAGGCCGTCGGTCACCACGTACACGTTGGTGGGCTGTTGGGCGTAGAGCGCCTTCAGGCCGGCGTGCAGATTGGTGGCGCCGGCCGGGACGATCTCGTCAAGGGCGCGCAGCACGGCTTCGAGCGCCGCGGCGTCACGGCCCGGTTTCCAGCCGCGGCCGCCTACGTAGCCGGCCGTGTCGCCGTACGTCACCACGCTCACCTCCGCCCCTGCCGGCAGGCGGGCGAGCAGCCAGCGGACGATGGCCTTCGTGCGTTGCCACTTCGGACCGGCCTGCTTTTCCGCGTCCGGCGCGTTCTTGCGGCGGATGACGTCGATGAGCGTCTCGTCGGTCATGGAGGCACTGCGATCGACCAGAATGCCGATCCTGCGGCCCTCGACGCCGAGGCCGATGAGATACTGCTCCTCGCCGGCCTCGGGCGTGTCGATCACGTCCGCGGTCTCGGCCGGGTCGATGTTCTCGATCGCTTCTTCGAGCGCGGCGATGCGGCGGCGCTTCTCCGCGGTGGCCTCGTCGCGGGTCTCCGCTTCCTGCCGCGTGTCCGACACCTCGCGCGAGACGGCCTGGATGCGCCGGTCCGCGGTGCGGCGCCGGTCGGTCACGGTCTGAATGTCGTCGCGGAGTGTACGCTGGCGTTCTGCCAGACGGGCCAAGTCGGTTTGCAGCCGCGCGGTCTCGGGCGCGGCGGGTGCCACGTTGTCCTTGACGAGCAGGAACACCAGGACGATCGCGCCCAGCCCGCACGACATGATGTCCAGGAAGGCGATGTTGAAGCCGGGGGTCGTGCGCCGGGGTTTCAGATGCGCCCGCTTCCCCCTCTCCCCGGCCCGTCCTCATGCGGAGGAGAAGGCAAGGGCGTTTCCTCCCCCTCTCCCCTCGTGGGAGAGGGTTGGGGAGAGGGGCCGCCCCGATTGACCGAACCGATACGGTTCAGCAGAAACGCCTCGCAATAGTCCTGGGTGCTCACGACCAGATTGTCCTGCAGGCGTTGCAACTGGTGCAGCATGAACATCAGGACGATGCTGATGAGCAGGGCGACCAGCGTGGAGTTGAACGCGATGCCCAGACTCTCCGTCATGCCCGCGATGTCGCCGGCCAACGCCTGGTCGGCCTGGGACAGCGCCTGACCGATGCCGCGGACCGTGCCGATGAAGCCGATCGACGGGATCGCCCAGATCAGATAGCGGATCATGGAGTTCTCGGCTTCCTGTTTCACGGCCAGCGCCTCGACGCCGGACTCGATGGCGTCCGACGTGTTCTGCACGTCCTGCGTGATGAGGAAGCGCCGCAGGCTGGTCAGCAGCGTCCTGACCAACGGGGTCGTCCTGACGTCCGCGGGCAATGTTTCGAGCGCGGCCAGCGTGCCGTGCAGGCCGGAGGCTTCTTGCGCGTCTCCTTCCGCCGCGTCCCCGTCGTCCGCGTCTTCCCGAACCTCCTCGATCAGATCGACGGAGAACAAGTACTGCTCGCGGAGGATGGCGACGCACTTGCTGACGATGAGGAACATGCCCCACAGCATGAGGATGAGACAGATTTCCTGCTCGTAGTCCTTGAGGATGACGACCAGGTCGCGCGGGGCCGACTGGCCGGCCCGTCGGGCGGCTTCGAGCACCTGCGCCGCCCGCGGCCGCACGTAGCCGAGGTAGGCGGCGTGCACGACCACCGCGGACACCACCAGAGCCAGCGCGTTGGTGAGCGTCGTCCACATGTCAGATGTCCACCGGGAACGAGGCCGGGGAATTGAGGCTCAGCGTCGCGCGGCCCGACTGCGCCCCGGCCAGCGTCAGCAGGCCGGCGCCCAGCAGCAGGCCCAACGCCACGATCCCCAACACGACCGGCAACCGTCCGCGCTTAGTATGGGAATGACGCCCTTGACGATCCCCGCCGGCCGGCATTCCGGCGAACCCCGGATCGGGTCCCCCGGATCGGGTCTGGGGCAGGCTGGGGCAGGCGCCGGGAATCCGGGGGATGGAGACCCGCTTGCGCAGAGCCCGCCCCCGGCTCGAACGGGGGTACGGCGAGGAAAAACCGGCTTCGGGATCGTCCCGTAGAGGATGCTTCTTATTTTCGTACCAACGTTGCATCGTCCGCCTCCAGGTATCGGGCGATTCGGAATCCCACGTCGTCGCGCCCGGTGCGCAGGCCGTCCCGATACGCCGCGCGCAACGGAGCGAGCGAGCCCGACCGCCAACTCGATCCCTTGATGACGTGCCTGGAGCCGGACGCCGGTCCCAGCGGGTCGGGCGCCGGCGTTCCGTTCGGCACGACCGTATAATAGTCGTGCACCCACTCACTGACGTTGCCGGTCAGGTCGTGCAGCCCGGACGCCTCCGCGGGGAATTTTCCGACCGGCGCCACGCCGGCGTATCCATCCACGTACCGGGGCACGTAGAACTGCACGCTGCCGCGCGCGGTTTCGTCGGCGACGTTGCCGACCTTGCCGGACAGGCGGAACTCGTCTCCCCACGGAAACACCGTGCCCGTCCGCCGGCCGGCGCGGCGGGCCAGCCACTCCCATTCCGCCTCGGTTGGCAGCCGATACCCGTCCGCCGCGCGGTTCACGCCGCGCAACGCCCCGCCGGCAACGTCATAGAACGGCGCCAACCCGTCCGCCCGGCTGAGCCAGTTGCAGAAACGGGCCGCGTCCAGCCAGCCGACCCCGGTCACGGGCAGGTCGTCGGCCCCGGGGTGGTCGGGCTCGAAACGCCGGAACTGGGCGTTCGAGACCTCGTACTTACCGGCGTAGAACGGCTTGCGGAGGGTGACCCGCCGCTCGGATTCGTTGGCGCGCTGGCCTTTCTCGTGGCGTGCGGCGCCCATGCGAAACGGATTGGGATGGAACAGAACGAGTTCCACGCCAGCGGCGTTGGTGTACTGCTTGGGCGCTTCCGCGCGGCGCGCCGCGGACTCGGTCAGCAGGGTTTCGTCGATCACCTGCGTCCGCGTGCGCGACGGTGTGATGCGTCGTTCGACCGTCCGGTAGCCCGGCCGTCTCAGCGCGACCGTGTGCGCCGCGGTCGGCAGGCGGACGCGCAGCGGGGTGGAGCCGCGTTCCGTCCCGTCGATGAACACGCGCGCCGCGGGCCGCGACCGGATTTCCACACGCCCGAACTCGGGCTCCAAATGCAGGCGCACCCGCGTGGTCCCCCCTGCCCGAGCGGTGACGTTCCGCGTGACCCCGGCGTACCCCTCGCGCAGATAAGAGATCGCGACAGACGTTTCCGCGGGCACCGAATGGGATTGTGTCGGGCTGACTTTCTTTCCGTCGACCAGCAACGCGCCGTCGCGCGGATGCACGTCGAAGGCCAGCGTGGCCGCGGGCCGTGCCAGCCGGTAGTGCCGTTCGACCGACGCCGCGGCGTGGGTGATTTCCACACTTTCGGCAACCGCGGCGTACCGCTCGTGCGAGACGGCGACCTGATATTTCCCGCCGGCCAAACTCCGGCGCAGCGGGGTAACGCCGGCCGGCTCCCCGTCGATCGACACCGCCGCGCCCGCGGGCGCGGATTGAATGGACAGTTCGCCTTCCACGGCTTGCAGCGGGACGTCGAGTTCGACCGTTTCCCCGCGCCCGAGCGCGACCTGTCGTTCCGCCGGTCGGTAGTACGGATGCGCGACGCCGAGCCGATATTCGCCGGCCGGCAATTCGCGCTCGAACCGGTCGGCCGTGGCCGCGGGCGCGCCGTTCAGCAACCAGCGTACCGCGTCGTTCGCCGGCGTCGTCGAAGCCAGCAGGCGGCCGGGCAATTCCTGGAGCGTGACGGTGATCGCGCCGCCCCGCTCGTGGGACTCGATGCGGCGGCGTGCGAGCCGGAAGCCCGGCGCCTCCGCGGCAACGACCGGGCGCGGACTCAAGGAATACACCACGCTCGACACGGCGAACGCGGCCCCCTCCGCGACGCGGATGGTTCCGGTCTGCGCGGCATCCGCGGGCGCGAGCCTGACCGCGGTGGCGCTGCCGAAGATCGCTCCCGCGGCCACGACCAGCGCGCCGCCGGCCAGCACGCCGCCGACCGCGGCGAAATTGTAGCGTTGGCGTTGGCGCGCCGTTTTCAGGCGTTGGTCAAATCGGCTCATCGCAGATCACTTCGACGGACACGTCGGCGCCGTCGGGCGGAACGCTGACCCGCACGATCCGGGACCGATAGCCGCTCCGGCTTCCCTCGAACCGGTAGGCGCCCGGCTTGAGGTGGATGACTTTGGAGACCACCGTTCCGACTCGGCCCACGCCCCGAACCGACACCGCCGTCTTTCCGTCGGAAAGCACCTGCACGGGCACCTGCCGGGAATAGCGGTCGAGCAGGCGCGCCAATGCGTCCGCACGGTTCACGAGCGTCGGGCTGACCGGTCGGGCGGTTCGGCTCTGCTCGATCAAGGCGCCGGCCTGCACCGCGACGTTGTCCGCGGCCAGCCGCTGCGGGGCGTTCAGGTGAGCCGCGACCGCGGTGAGCAGCGACACCAAGCGTTGCGCCGTCTGGTGACCTGTCCGTGCCGCGACGTCGTCGGGCCGCAAGCGGAGCAGTTCGCGGTAGGCGTCGAGCGCCGCGGGCCAGTCGTCCGCTTCCTGCGCGGCGCGGGCGGCCTGGAACAGGCGTTCCGTTTTCACCGTCGTGTCGAGCGCGCCGACCTGTTTGGCGAGCAGCGCCGTCTCGGGCAGGTTCGGCGACAGTTGCCGCGCCCGCTTCAGGTGTCGGTGCGCGGCGTCGAGGTCGTCGGCTTCCACCGCGGCCAGCCCGCGCGTGATCGCCTGCCGGTAACGGGCGTCATGTTGGCCCGCTTTGATCGCGGCAATACGTTTCCGCACGCGCGACCGGTCCGGGTCCAGCTTGGCGACTTCGTTCAGCGCGGCGAGTTCCGCGGCCGGGTCGTTCTCCGTCTGCGCTTTTCGGGCCGCGTCCAGGTGGGGAATGATCCGGGGCAACCGCTCGATCTCGTTATAGAGCCGTTGGGCTCCCGGATCGTCCGGTTTGATGCGCAAGGCCCAGGCGATGTGCCCGCTGGCGTCCGCGTAATCGTCGCGTTGCAGACCGATGAGCGCCAGCGCCGTGGCATCGGCGAAGGCGTCTTCGCGTCGCTCGATTGCGGTACGCGCCGTCTCGATGAGTGCGGCGAGCCGGGACAGCGCGGCCACGGAGTCCCCCTCGGCGTACGCCTGAAGCGCGGCGTCCTTCGCGTCCGACAGGGCGCGTTGCCCCGCGGCGTCCCAGGCGCCGAACGCCTCGCTCCGAACGACCGGCTCGACCTCGTGCAGATACGCGCCCAACATCTGCTGGAAACGTTCGCGCGGGTCGGTTGCGTCCGGCACCGCGGGACCGACGACCGAGTCGGCGGTATTCGGAACGGCGGGGACGGCGGTGCTTTCCAAGGGATTGTCGGAGGCCGGCGCTTCGGAGGAATCGTCCGCCGTCTCGTGAACGGGCGGTTCATCCTGGCCGGCCGGCACTTCGTCCGTCAGGGCGATCGGCGACCAGAGTACGAGGACCGAGACACAGACGCTCCCAACCGTGAGTGCCGGCAGCCGTCTCTGCGATCTGCGCGGATTTGCGCGGGCGGGCCGCATGCGCACGCTCACCGCTAGAGATCGACCTCCGGGGTGCGCTCCTGTTCGTAGATCTTCTTGAGGAAGGCGCGCCACTGGCCGAACTGCTCCTTCGCGTCGCCGGTCAGCTTCTCGGTCTGCTCATCGAACTCGACGACCTGGGGTGCGAGTTCCACGTCGATGGATTCGCCGAGCTCGTTGAGCGCGTCGCGGTGCACTTTGGCTTCTTTGCTGGTCTGAAACCCTTTGCCGATCATGATCGCGCCGACGACCCCGCCGGCCAGTCCCGCGGTCGTGGCCGCGGTGCTGCTCGGCATGGTGCTGAGCGCGGCGATGCCCAATCCGACCAGCGCGGCGCCGGCCAACCCCTGCAAGAGGGCTTTGCGTTTCGCCTTTCTCTGCGCTTCGACCTCGATCAGGCTGTGCTCCTGCCACACCCGGTAACTCTCGTCCATCTTGTCGTTGAAGGCGCGGTAGTGGTCCTGGAGGTCATCGACGAACATCTGGTCCCGCACGCGGACGTCCTTGGTACGCCGCAGCATCGGGTCGGCGGCGCTCGGGTAGCTCGTCAGCACGTACCGGTCGGCCTCCCGCTCGAGGTGGTTCGTGAACGCCTCTTCGGTCAGGCTGGCGCCGAACCGCAGGTCGGTCAGCAGTTTGAGCCGTTCCAGATCGGCATCGGGCTGCCGGTCGAGTTGTTCGACCACGTAGGCCGCGGCGCGGGCGAACACCGGGTCGTAGGCGTCCGTCCCTTTGTTGCGGATGTTCTTGTAGAAGCCCTGGACGACGGTGTGCTCGAAGGATCGGCCGAACCAGCGGGCGTTGGAACTGTCGCGGACCTCCAGATCGATGGCGACGGACTGGCCGTTCGACTCCTCGATTGCGCCGAGGACGTACAGGTCGCCCGCCGCGGTCGCATCCGGGGTGACGCGGACCGCGCCGAACGCGCCGGTTTCTTCGAGGGCCAGCTTCAGCTTGTGCGCGAACCGGTTGGCCTCGGCCCGGCGCAACTCCGGCCACACCCCCGGTTCGGCGTACATCTCGGCTTTTTCGGACAGCCCCGGGTCGAAGACCGGCACGATGACGTCGAGCCGGGGTTTCGTGCGCACGGCCGCGGCCCGTTCGAGCGCCTCGGCGCGTTCCGCCGCGGAAGACGTCGGCGGTCCGACGACCGAACCCGCCCGCCGCATCCTCGGGTTGGGTGCGCAGCCCGCAAACACGAGCGCCACGCACGCCCCATACACCGCGACCCGCTTCAATACTCCGTTGTGGCGCATAGCTGCGTGTTCGGTTCTCCGGATTTTTCCGGCAAGCCCTTGTAGCGGCGATATTCTTTCCAGAGGCAGGCGCGCTTCTGCGGGTCCTGTTCCCGTTCGGCCGCGGCACGGATCTGCGCGGCCAGCACGCTGTCGTTGTCCGCGGCCGGAATGTCCTTCATCTCGCCTTCGTCCAGCGCCGAGCCCACTCCGGCCAACTTCCCGCGCCGGTTCGCGCCTTCCCGGTCTCCCAATCCGCCGCCGGCCGGCACCTCGCCCGCTTGTGTTTCCGTCTCCAACCCGGCCACACCGGCCAGGGCAGGGGGAGCCGCCCGATCCTGCGGCGCTTTCTCGGTTCCCGCTATCTCCGAGGAAGCGATGGAGACCACCAGCCCGCCATTGGCCGCCTCCGTTGCTTCCTCGTCGGAACCCGCGACATTCCCTGATCCACTTTGGCCGATGCCCGTCCCGGAAGAAGCGGAGAGCCCGCCACCGCCGTTCGCGCCGGCATTGCGGCGGGCGTCCGCCTCGTTGAGCGAACCGTATAGTGCGCGTTCCAGCCGTGCCACGTTCTCCTGCCGCGTGAGTGACGAATCGGGGCCGAAACCTGAGCCCCCGGCTGCGGTGTCCGACCCGGGCTTGGGCGTGCCGGGGAGCGTCCCGCCGCTCGGCACGGATGATGCTCCGGCACTCGGAACACTCGCAGTCCCAGGTGTGAGCGTAGGCGACACGCCGGCGGGCGGAGTCAACGACGTACCGGGGGTGAGCGTGGGCGACATACCGGCGGTTAGATTAGGCAGCGAAGGGGCAGTCGGCGTCGTCCCCGGTGTGCCGGCAGCCTGGGAAGCTGCCGTTCCCGATGGGGCGGAAGAGGCTGTCTCGCCTCTCTCCGAACCGGCATTCCCGCGGGCGGCCGCTTCATCGAGCGAACGGCGCAGTTCCCTTTCCAAGCGCGCCACGTTTTCCTGCCGCGTGAGCGAGGGGGCGGGCTCGGAACCGGGGAACTGCCTCCCGGATTCGGATTGAGACGCGGGCGGCGAGCCGGCAGACGGCTTGGGATCCGTCCCCGCCGTCTGCGTGGATGGCGTACCGGAGTCCGGCGTGGGTAACGAGCCGGTCGCCTGTGAGGGTGATGGTCCCACCTTCGGCGAGGTCGGCGCGTGGGTCGGCAGGGTGGGAGGCGGATTGGAGTTCGGTGTGGGAGATGGATCGGAACTCGGAGCAGGTGGGGCGGCTTGGGATTTCGCTTCCGCGCGGGCTTGGTCAGGTGTCGGTGATTGCGTCTGCGGTGCGGACAGCGGCGGGCTGGGGTTCGGACGGGACTTCGACGCCGCAGAAGTCAGGCAGCCGGACAACGCAAGGCCGAGACACAGAGAGGAGAGGGCTCCCTTCGTTGGGAGAGAGGGATAGCCCCGCGCCGTATAGGTTCTCGTATCGGCCTGTGGTGTCGTGCGTTTCGCCATTGGTTCCCCGAGAGCGACCGGGACCGGAGCGTCCAGCGTCGGCTCCGCTTCCTTATTTACTCAAAAAAGCTCCTGAAAAACATAGACCCCGCCGCGGGGTGCCTCGGTTTACCATTGTCGGGGTGATTCGATGCTGCGGGTCCGACCCTCTCTCGGTGGTCTCTGAGCTTGCAGTGCCTTGAGTTTGCGTTGTCCTGAGCCTGTCGAAGGATCGAAAGGTTGAAGAGTCGAAGGACTGGAGGCGAGGTGCGACGCCGAGGTGACATCGGGGTTCGTTTCGACAAGCTCAACGAACTCGGGGGTGGGAAGGTCCCCGAGATTTTCGAAGGGAGTGTAAGGGAAGATTGCAAGTGTCCACGTTACGCGCCGGATGCGGTGCCCCAGCCGAACAGGTGGCTCAGCAACAGGCCGATAATCAGCAAGCCGCCGTACTCCAGGTGCAGCTTGGCCGTCTGTTCGTCGATGCCGTCCAGTCCGCCGTGCGCGAAGACGCGCCGCACCGCGGGTACGGCCAGCCGCAGTGACAGACCGGTCACCAGCACCGGCCAGGGCGCCAGACCGACGGCCACCAGCACGCCGGTCAGCACGAACGCCCCGTACACGAGCACGGCCAACTCCCAGTCCGCGGCGCGCCGGCCGATCGCGGTCGCCAGCGTATGCTTGCCGTGGCTTCGGTCGGCCTCGATGTCGCGGACGTTATTGGCTTGGAGGATCGCGGCGACCAGACAGCCGACCGGCAACGACACAAGTAGCGGCACCAGATCGAAGGTTTCGCGCTGGACGTAGTACGCGCCGACGATCATGACCGGCCCCATGAAGACGAACACGGTCGCCTCGCCGAGGGCGACGTAGGCCAACGAGACCGGGTTGGCCGTGTAGAAATAGCCGGCCAGCACGCTGGCGACGCCCAGCGCCAGAATCGGCCAGCCGCACAGCCAGACCAGCACGAGGCCGAACCCGGCGCCGACCGTGAACGCGGCGATGCCCGCCCAATACAGTTCGTCGGGCGTCAGCCATTGCCGCGGCAGGACTTGGCTGCCGCTCCGGGACGCCAGCGTATCCACGCCGCTTCGGTGGTCGTAGTAGTCGTTGACCATGTTGGTGCCGATGTGGATGCAGAGGGAACCGGCCAGCGCCAGCCCGAAGCGGCCCCAATGAAAGACGCCGCCCAAGGCGCCGAGGACCGACCCGATCAGCACCGGCGTGATCGACGCGGTGAACGAAAACGGACGGCTGGCCGCGACCCAGATTTTGACGCGCCCGGGCGGCGCCATGACCGGCAGGCTGTGTTCCATGACCATCCGCGGCTCCTCCGGCTCGGATTGTGGACCAGCGCGGGCCAAACGGCAACATCATGGCTTACGGCCGGCTCTTTCGTTGGACACGGTGGACAGGTTCAGTTCGGGTAATTTTCTCTCCTTCGGATCGAACCCGAACCCTCACCCTAGCCCTCTCCCAGAGGGAGAGGGGATTTTGCTCTCTATTTTATTCTTTCACTGGTCTCTGAACTTGCGGTGCCTTAAGCCTGTCGAAAGGTCGAAGGATGTCGAAATGTGCACCGGATCATTGTGTACGGGACTCCTTTAATATCCTCTAGTTCGTTCTCCTCAGTCCCCTCTCCCTCTGGGAGAGGGCTAGGGTGAGGGTCCTCCCGCCCAACCGAATCAGCCCGGAAATCCCAACCCGAGACCCTCCCCATCCCGCTCCGCTTGCCTTGCCCGAAGCAAACGGGGTACACCCTGCCGGAACGGGGGAAACGCAGAATGCCGGAGGAAAACACGCCGGTCGGCCGGCTCGACCACGTCGGCATCGCGGTGCACAGCATCGACAGGGCGCGGACGTTCTACGAGGGCGTGCTCGGTGCCGTCTTCCGGTTCGCGCGCACCGACCGGAACGGCACCTTCCGTTTCGCGGTGTTCGATCTGAACGGGTTCACGATCGAACTCATCGAGCCGATCGCCGCGGACGGGTTCGTAGCGCAATACCTGGAGAAGCGCGGCGAGGGCGTGCACCACATCACGCTCCAGACCCCGAACCTCCCCGAAAAAATCGCCTATCTGGAAAGCCGCGGCGTGCGCGTGGTGGACAAACATCTGGACGACCCGAAGTTTCGGGATGCTTTCATTTCTCCGCGCAGTTCCTGCGGGGTGCTGTTCCAACTCAGCGATACGCGCCCGCCGCTCGATACCGACCCGTATTGGGAACGGGACGAATAGTGGCTCGTGAGCAGTGGTTGGTGACGAGGGCGCGGAATCGGGCGCGGCGCAGTCGGCTCGTTCTCCGCGGTGACGCCTGCCCATGCTGCTGAAACGCCTGCTGATTCTGGCGCCGCTGGCGCTGGTCGCGTTGCTGTTGCAATCCTATTTCTGGGTGCCCAGCTACGAGACCCAGGCGGTGGGGAATCCCGCCCGGCTGCGGACGTACATCGAAGGCTCGATCGGGGACGCGAAAATCCTCAACCCGATTCTGAACGCGGACTCGGCCAGCAGCCAGATTACCGGTCTGGTGTTCGACGGCCTGCTCGACCTGGACGAGAACCTCGACCTGCGCGGCCGGCTGGCGACCGACTGGTCGGTGACCGAGACCGCGTATCTCGTGGCGCGCCCGGACCGGCGCTTGGCCGACGGCAGCCCGGCCAGCGCGGCCCGGCTGATCGCGGCCATTGCGGACGCGTGCGCCGCGGGCGGGTTGCCCGGGCTCGACGAGACGTTGCTCTCCATGCAGCCCCTG
Source organism: uncultured Binatia bacterium (SeqCode) (assembly GCA_965242795.1). GTDB lineage: Bacteria > Desulfobacterota > Binatia > Bin18 > Bin18 > Bin18. The sequence goes on along the minus strand of OZ251505.1, from coordinate 2,995,336 downwards.
CCCGCGCAGACGCGCACCGAAACGCTCAGCCTGCCCGCGACCGACGAGCCGGGCGGCATCGTGGAAGTCGACGTCACGTTGCGCGTGCCGCCGCGGGTGGAGTTCATGCTGGCGTGGGTGGATCAGGACTTCTTCGACCGGCTCGAACCCGTACTGGGCGGGGACTACTTCGACGATTTTCCGTACGCGGCGCATGTCGTGCCGGCGGAGTCGGCCTCGGATGCGCACCGCGAACAGGTCGCAGCGCGCTATGCGGACCTGCTGCCGCTGGCCGAACACAACCCGGTCCTCCGCTTCCGGCTGCGCCGGGGCGTGCGCTTTCACGACGGACATCCGTTCGACGCCGGCGACGTCAAATTCACCTACGACGCCCTGATGAATCCGCGCAACCTGTCGCCGCGCACCTCCGATTACGAACCGATAAAACGGGTGGACGTGCTCGACGCGCATACCGTGGTCGTTACCTATAAACGGCTCTACTCGCCGGCGATCAACGCCTGGATGATGGGGATGCTGCCCGCACATCGGCTGAACGCGGACGCGCTGGCGCGCGAAATGGCGGCGCAGTCCGTGTCGGACGCGACGCGCGCCGGCTTCGGGATGCGCGACAGCGCGTTCAACCGTGCGCCGGTCGGCACCGGCCCGTTCCGCTTCGTCGAGTGGCGCGGCGACGAGTTCATCGAGCTGGCGCGCAACGACGACTATTGGGAACGGCCCCCGGAGTATGCGCACTATTATTTTCGGGTCATTCCCGACCTGTTGACCCAGGAGCTCGAGTTCAAGAGCGGGGCCATCGACGCCTACGGCGTGCAGCCCCATCAGGTCGCGCGCTACAAGCAGGACGACACGTACCAGTCCTTCTCCAGCCTCGGCTTCGGCTACACCTACATCGGCTATAACAACCGCAAGCCGCTGTTCGCGGACCCGCGCGTACGCCGGGCGCTGGGCATGGCGATCAATACCGACGACATCATCACCTACGTCCTGTACGGCGAGGGCGAACGGACCACCGGCCCGTATCCCCGCCAGACCGAGTGGTACGACCAGGCCATTCCGCCGCTGCCCTACGACCCCGCCGCGGCGCAACGGCTGTTGGCGGAGGCGGGCTGGCGGCCCAACGCGGACGGCTGGCTGGAGAAGGACGGGAAGGTGTTCGAGTTCACGCTCATCACCAACAACGGCAACCCGCTGCGCGCCAACGTGCTGGCCATCGCCCAGGACGCCTGGAAGAAGATCGGCGTGCGCTGCCGGACCCAGGTCTTCGAGTGGGCGGTGTTCCTGCAGGACTTCGTCAACACGGGGTCGTTCGACGCCGTGGTGCTGGGCTGGAGCATGGGCATCGACCCCGACCTGTACCAAATCTTCCACTCCAGTCAGGCCGGGCCGCAGCAACTCAATTTCGTAGGCTACGCCAACCCCGAGGCCGACGCGCTGATCGTGCGCCTGCGCCGCGAGTACGACCGTGCGGCGCAGCGCGAATTGGCCCACCGCCTGCACCGCACGATCGCCGCCGACCAGCCGTACACGTTTCTGTACGTCGGGTTGGCAACGCGCGTGCTCGACCGCAAGATCGTGCTGGTCGAACGCGCGCCCGGCGGGGACGAACGCTTCGCAAAAATCTACCCGACCAAGAGCGGCAGCATTTCCTTCTATTTCAACAAGTGGCGGAAGCTCGAATTCACGCCCGACTTCTGACGCGAGTCAAGGGGCGAGTGAGAGGAGAGAGCGAAAGGTATTCTCATGCGATTACTCCGTCGGTCGCGTGTTTCGGCCCGCGCTCTCTCCCAGAGGGAACGGGAACAAAAAGGGAACGACCCACGAGATGACCCCGCGCCCGTTTCGACAAGCTCAACGGGCTGGACCCTTGAGTCGGCGGCGTCTTGAGCGTTTCGAAAAGTCGAAGGAGGCACAGGGTTTGCCCTTCATCTTTCCTTGGATCCCCTCTCCCTCGGGGAGAGGGTTAGAGCCTGCCCCGGACGTGATCCGGGGGTGAGGGCAGCCCGAGTCCAGAACTATCGGGAAACACCATGTGGACGTTTCTGCTGCGCGCCGTGCTGCAACGCTTGGCCCTGCTGGTCGTCATTTCGGTGATCGCCTTCTCCATCGTGCACCTGGCACCGGGCGAGCCGAGCGAGGTGGACCCGTCCAACCCGCGCATGAAGCCCGAGGACGTGGCGCGCATCCGCGCGGCGTTCCATCTCGACGAGCCGCTGTACGCGCAATACGCTTACTGGCTGCGCGATCTGGCGACCGGCGACCTCAAATCGTTCAAGGACAGCCAGCCCGTGCTGCCGAAGATCTGGCGGCGCTTCCTCAACTCGCTGCCGCTGTTCGTGTGCGCCACGCTCATCGTGTGGAGCCTGTCGTTTCCGACCGGCATTCAGGCCGCCATGCGCCGCGGCTCGGCCTTCGACCGCGGCAGCACCTTCATCGCCTACGCCCTCATCTCTATTCCCGGCTTCTTTCTGTCGTATCTCGTCATCCAGTGGGTGGTGGACGTGTTCAACGTGCCCGTCATCGGGCTGCGCACCTTCGGCATGGAGGACGCGCAGCCGGCGTTCCGCTGGATGGATCGGCTGTGGCACCTGGTCGTGCCGTCGTTCATGTCCGCGCTGGCCGGCATCGCGATCCTGTCGCGCTACGTCCGCTCGCAGATGCTGGAGGTCGCACGGCAGGACTACGTGCGCACCGCGCGCGCCAAGGGGTTGGCCGAAGATGACGTGATGTACCGCCACGCGCTGCGCAACGCGCTGCTGCCGTTCGTGACCATGTTCGGGTTCCTGCTGCCGGGGCTGATCGGCGGCTCGGTCATCTTCGAGCAGATCTTCGCGTGGCCGGGCCTGGGGCGGCTGGGCTACGAGGCGATCCTGGCCCGCGATTTTCCGGTGATCCTGACGCTCAACTTCATTGCCGCGGGGCTGACGCTGGCCGGCACGTTCGTGTCCGACCTGCTGTACGCCGTGGCCGACCCGCGCATCCGCCTGCAGTGAACCGCATGGCCGACCACCCCCGCCAGCCCGCGCCGACCGACGCGCCCGATTCGGCCCGCGCGGAAACGCCGCTGCAGGAAGCGTGGCGCATCTTCCGCAAGGACCGGCTGGCCGTCGCCGGGCTGCTCGTGCTCGGCCTGCTGGTGGTGCTGGCCGCGGCCGGCAAACTGCTGACCGACTGGCAAGTCGTGTTCGACCCGGCCACGGTGCGGCTGCCCGACAAGTTCCTGCCGCCGCTGTCGCGCGTATCCGCGACGCGCATTCCGGCCGCGGATCATCCCGTGGGCGGCGTGTATCTGCTGGGCACAGACGAACTGGGCCGCGACGTGTTCGCGCGCATGTTGCAGGGCGCGTTCGTGTCGCTGTCGATCGGGGCCATCGCGGTCGGCATCTCGGTGTCGATCGGCATCGTGCTGGGCGGCGTGGCCGGCTTCTACGGCACGCTCAAGCTGGGCGGCGTGTCGGTCGATACGCTCATCATGCGCTTCACCGACATCATGCTGTGCTTCCCGACCTTCTTTCTGATCCTGACCGTCGTGGCCCTGCTGCCGCCGAGCATCTACAACATCATGATCGTCATCGGCCTGACGAGTTGGATGACGACCGCCCGCTTCGTGCGCGCCGAGTTCCTCGCCCTGCGCGAACAGGACTTCGTGGTGGCCGCCCACGCCCTGGGCGTGCCCGAACGACGCATCATCTTCCGCCACATGGTGCCGAACGCCGTGGCGCCCGTGTTCGTATCGGCCACGATCGGCGTGGCCGGCGCGATCCTGACCGAGTCGGCGTTGAGCTTTCTCGGCTTCGGCGTCCAACCGCCGGACGCCACGTGGGGGAACATCCTGGCCAGCGGCCGCGGGTTCATCTTCGACGCGCCGTGGCTGTTCTTCATCCCCGGGCTCGCCATCTTCGTGGTGGTGCTGGCCTTCAATCTGGTGGGCGAAGGGCTGCGCGAGGCCCTGAACCCGCGACTGCGGACGCGCTGAATGGCGGCGGCGCTGCTCACGGTCCGCGACCTGCACGTGTCGTTCTTCACCGACCGGGGCGCAGTGCGTGCGGTGCGCGGTGTCGATCTGGAGATTCACGCAGGCGAGACGCTGGCCCTGGTCGGCGAATCGGGCTGCGGCAAGTCGGCGACCGCGCTGTCCATCATGCGGCTGATCGATCCGCCGGGCCGCATCACGCGAGGCGCGCTGCACTTCCGGGGGCAGGACTTGACGGCCCTGCCGGACGCGGCCATGCGCGCGATCCGCGGCAAGTCCATCGGCATGATCTTTCAAGAGCCGATGACTTCGCTCAACCCGGTGTTCACGGTCGGCCGGCAGATCGGTGAGGTGCTGCGCCTGCACCGCGGGCTGTCCGAGGCCGCGGCGCGGGCCGAGATCGTACGTCTGCTCGACACGGTCGGGATTCCGTCGCCTGCGCAACGCCTCGTGCAATATCCGCACGAACTGTCGGGTGGCATGAAACAGCGCGTGATGATCGCCATCGCGCTGGCCTGCCGTCCCGCCCTGCTGATCGCCGACGAGCCCACGACGGCGCTGGACGTCACGGTGCAGGCGCAGATTCTGAACCTGCTGGAACGCCTGCAAACCGAACTCGGCATGGCGCTGCTGCTGATTACGCACAACCTGGGCGTGGTCGCGCAGTTCGCCAAGGACGTGGCCGTGATGTACGCGGGCAAGATCGTCGAGCGGGCGGACGTCGAAACCGTGTTCCGCAATCCGCTGCATCCGTACACCCAAGCCCTGTTACGCGCGGTGCCGCGGCGGGGGCGGCGTGATGCACGCTTGGCCGCGATTGCGGGCACCGTCCCCTCGCCGCTGGACTATCCGCCCGGCTGCGCGTTCGCGGCGCGTTGTCCCGCGGCACTCGATTTCTGCGCGGAGACCCAGCCGCCCCTCACCCAACCCGAAACCGGCCATGAAACCGCGTGCTGGCTGCACGACCCGGCCACGGCCGATCGTCGAACCTGACGAGGATACGGACGCACATGGCAGACCCGACGTCTCCCTCAATCGACGCCAGTCGGAACGACGAACGTTCACCGCTGGTCGAAGTGCGTGACCTGAAGAAATACTTTCCGGTCCGCGGCGGCGTGTTCTCGCGCGTGTCGGCCTGGGTCAAGGCGGTCGATGCCGTGTCGTTCACCGTTCAGGAGCGCCAGACGTTCGGGCTGGTTGGCGAATCGGGTTGCGGCAAGACCACGCTGGGCCGCGCGTTGCTGCGGCTGATCGAGCCGACGGCCGGCTCCGTCCTGTTCCGCGGCCGGGACGTGCTGCGCTTCAGCCCAACCGAACTCCGCCGAGCCCGGCGGCAGATGCAGATCATCTTTCAGGACCCGTACAGTTCGCTCAATCCGCGCATGACCGTCGGCGCGATCATCGACGAGGCACTCAAAGTCCACGGCGTGGCCGCGGGCGCCACGCTGGACCGCCGCGTCTGCGAATTGCTGGACCGCGTCGGGCTGGCCCCAGGCTATCGGACGCGCTACCCGCACGAATTTTCCGGCGGCCAGCGTCAGCGCATCGGTATCGCGCGCGCCCTGGCCCTGGAGCCCGAATTCATAGTGTGCGACGAGCCGGTCTCGGCCCTCGACGTCTCGATTCAGGCCCAGATCCTCAACCTGTTGCAGGACCTGCAAGCGGACCTGGGCCTGTCGTATCTCTTCATTTCGCACGACCTGAACGTCGTGGAGCACGTCGCCGACCGGGTGGCGGTCATGTATCTGGGCAAGCTGGTCGAGGTCGCCGGCACGGACGAACTGTTCCGCAACCCGCGGCACCCCTACACCCTGGCCCTCATGGCGGCCAACCCGGTGCCCGACCCTGCCCGGCGCGTCGAGCGGCGTGTCCTGTCCGGCGACGTGCCCTCGCCGCTCGCCCCGCCGCCCGGCTGCCCGTTCCACACCCGCTGCCCGGAAGCCCTCCCCCACTGCAAGACCACCCCGCCCCCGCCGGTCCGGACCGGCCGCGGCGCCGACACCCATACCGTGTGGTGCCACCTGTTCAGCGGAGACTGAGGAAACGTATGGACGACTTCGAGAGACGGGAACGACGAAAGTACGAGGCGGGGTTGCAACGTTGCACGGACGTCGCGCACGAAGAATATCGACCCGCCAGCAAGGCGCTCGACGAGGCGAAGCCGGTGGTCGAACGGTTGCGGGAACAGATAGCGGCCGTGCAGGGTGAGGCGCCGGCACAAGCCGGAACCACTGTCCAAGACGCCCGGACGCCGCTCGCCGATCTGGCGCAACGTTTGGACAGAATCGTCAGCGAGCAGATCATGGCCGCGGAAGATGCTCTGGCGAGAAAGAAGATGTCTCCCAGAAGATTGAGGCAGAATTTGGGGCGAGCTACGAGCGCTTCTCTCGCGATTTCTATGACGGTGAATTGGACGCAATCGACGAAGATTTGAATGGTCTCGTGAGGGGACCGTCAGGCGCGTAACGAAATGACCGAAGCGTTGAATCAGATAGCGTCGGAGGCTCAGGCGCTCATACGACGGATTCAGGCAGGAGCCGTTGCCAAGACGTAAGAAAAAAACTTCCGTTTTGGGGCGAACCGCTCAGGCGGCCCGGCGACCGGTGATGGACTCGCGCAAGCCCTCCAGCAACCCTTCGAGCTTCGCCTGCTGACGTTCGACGACCGAGAGCCGCGTTTCTACACCGGAAAACCGAGCCTCCATTTCCTGGTGCAGATCTTTGACCTCCCGGCGTACGTCTTTGACCTCTTGACGGACATCCTTGATTTCGGCACGGACGTCCTTGATCTCGCCCCGCAGGTCGCGGAATTCGTTCCGAATCCAGCGCAAACCGGCCAGCATCAGACCGGCCAAGGCGATGCCGACCGAGGCTATGGAGACCAACACGCTAATCTGCTCGACCGTCATTCGGGAAACCTCCTAGGGGAAACGCACCTCTATTTGCTCTTTTTGCCTTCGTCTGAGGGGGGCTCCGGGTTGCGGCTGGTAATCACCTGATCGATGATGCCGTACTTGACGGCCTGCTCGGATGACATGAACATATCCCGGTCGGTGTCCTTATCGATCTTCTTCATGGTCTGGCCGGTATGCTTGACGAGCAGCGCGTTCAGTTCTTCACGCATGCGGAGGATTTCCTTGGCGTGAATGTCGATGTCGGTCGCCTGCCCCTGCACGCCACCTAGGGGCTGGTGCAGCATGATGCGCGAGTGCGGCAGGGCGAAGCGTTTGTCCTTGGCGCCCGCGGTGAGCAGCATCGCGCCCATGCTGGCCGCCTGGCCGACGCACATGGTCGAGACCGCGGGCGTGACGTACTGCATGGTGTCGTAGATGGCGAGCCCGGCCGTGACCGAGCCGCCCGGCGAATTGATGTACAGGTGGATGTCCTTTTCCGGGTCTTCCGATTCCAGAAACAGGAGTTGCGCGGCGATGACGTCGGCCACCGCGTCGGTGACCTCGGAGCCGAGAAAGATGATCCGGTCCTTGAGCAGGCGGGAATAGATGTCGTACGTCCGCTCGCCGCGGCCGGTCTGTTCGATGACGTAAGGAACGTAGTTCATGCGAGTCTCATCCTTCCGCGTCTGCGTTGCGCTTCAAGACAGGGGGGACTGCCCCGACCAATGTCTCTTTGTCAGGCTGGCCCTCGGATGCTGAGTGCCTCCCGAATACCTTCCCGGACCCCGGCCAAATGCGCTTGCCCCTGCTCGACCGAGGCCAAGCGGCTGTCGATTGCATCGAGACGCGCCCGCATTTCCGAGCGCATGCCCCGAAGCGTGACGAGAATCATCCCGGCCAGAGTCAGCATGACCGCGGCAAAAGCGATCAGGACGGTAAGCGTTTGAGTCTCCATTCCAATCCCTCTCTATAACCTACCGACGGCGCCGAAGAGCCCGGACGACTGAGCAGTCAACGATACGAGCAGCGGCATCCTAAATCAAAAGCAGGCGGCAGAACAACGGCATTGAGGTGCTAGTCTAGCCCTCCGCCCGCTCATTCGTCCGCAAATATCGAATGGCCGCCAGCGCCGCGGTGGCACCGTCGCCCGCAGCGGACACGAGTTGCCGCGCGGACGCATGACGCACATCGCCCGCGGCCAATACACCCGGCACCGCTGTCCGCATCCATACGTCAGTCACGACTTGGCCGTTCGGATCGAGCGGCACGAGGTCGCTCAGAAAACCGGTGTTGGCCGATAGCCCCGCGTAGATGAACACGCCGGCCACGTCCAATGCAGACGCCGTACCCTCGGTCACGTCTTCGAGCCGGACACGCGCTACCCCGTCGCTGCCTTCGATGGCGCGCACGACCGTATTCCAGCGGAATGACAGCTTGTCGTGCGCCTGCGCCCGTTCTTGCAGAAGCCGGCAGGCGCGCAGTGTGTCGCGCCGATGCACGACCGTCACTTGCGAGGCGTACTGCGTCAGGTGGAGCGCTTCGTCGAGAGCCGCGTCGCCGCCCCCGACTACGACGACCGGCTTGTCCATGAAGAACGCACCGTCGCACGCTGCGCAATGCGAGACGCCTTTGCCGAGAAATTCTCGTTCGCCCGGCACGTCGAGCGTCGTGAAACTGGATCCGCTGGCGATGATGAGCGCCTTGGCCTCGAACGCCCCGGCGTCCGTCTGCAGATGCAACAGGTTACGGCCTCGTCGTACGGACGTGACCTCGGTCAGTTGCAGTTCCAGTCCGAGGCCGGTGGCCTGCTGCTGGAGCAACGGTCCGAGCGTATAGCCCGCCACGCCGTCCGGGAAACCGGGGAAGTTTTCGATGTGCTCGCAATTGAGAATCTGACCGCCTGCGGAAAAGCGTTCGAGCAACAGCGCCCGGCAGCGGTCCCGCGCGGCGTACAGCCCCGCGGTGAATCCCGCTGCCCCGCCGCCGATGATGATGATGTCGTAAGGCTGCGGCATACCCAGCTTTGATTAAAAAAACTGACGAATATCATAGCCGAGCACCTAGGCGACGGCTATCGCCTTTTGGATAGTTCCCCAAAGGCGACGATGCGCTGCGAGTAAAAGGCAGCGGGGAGATTGGTACTACGCGGAACTTTTGGAATCCACGACGTGAACCGGAGAGACCCGTTGGACGGACACCGAAACGTGGGCAGCTTACCCACGTTAGGCAAATATAAAAACAACGCCAGCGGTCGCCCGCTACTCATCGGTCGAGGATTCAGCGGCCTGGGGCGTGGCTTTTTCGGCCAGGGCGATGACTTGGCTGGTTGCACCGACTACGGGGGTCTGCAGGCGGGTGCCCTTGACGCGCGCGGCTTTTCCGATGCGCTGGCGTAGATAGTACAACTTGGCGCGTCGAACCCGACCGCGTGCGACGATCTCGATTTTCTCGATCCGCGGGGAGTGAAGCGGAAAGATGCGCTCTACCCCAACCCCGTAAGAGATTTTTCGGACCGTGAAGCTGGCGCGGTTGCCTTTGCCGTTCGCGCCGCTGATGACCACGCCCTCGAAGACCTGAATGCGCTCCTTGTCGCCCTCGACGATCTTGGCGTGCACGCGTAGCGTGTCGCCTGCCTTGAAGTCGGGAATGTCGGTCTTTTGCTGTTTGGCTTCGATCTGGGCGACGAGGTTGCTCATGTGGGGGCTCCTTGAGCGTGCAGTTATTAGCCGCCGGCTTGATCGTGGTCAAGCCGGCACCCCGAGCAGGCGGTCCAATAGGATGGCCGCCGCGGCGCGGACGGACAGATGATTGTACGCGCCGCAGCCCTGTATCGGTTCCAGCACGGCATCGGCGCCGGCCAAGACTTCGTCGGTCAGTCCCCAGCCCGTTCCGAGCAGCAGGAGGACAGGTGGGCCGTCCCGTGCGAGTTGGACGCGCAAATCGGCAAAGCAAAACCGCCCGCGTCCGCTTCTTGCCGTCGTGGCGATCACCCGCGGTGCGCGGCCCGCGGACTGCCGGATCGTCTGTATCACTTCGTCGAGGGTATCGGCCAGCGTGACGATGGACAAAGCGTCGCGCCGGGTCGTGTTGTACGTACTGCCGTGGCCGGTTCGCCAATGATCGAGGATTTTTTCCGCCAACGCCTGAAGTGTGCGCACCGGGTTGACGATGAAATAGCGGCGGACGCCATAGGTGAGCGCACTGCGGGCGATATCGTGGATGTCCATATTGGTGATGGAGGTGGTCACCACGGCGTGCTGCTTGTCGTACACCGGATGATGAATGAGCGCGATGAAGACGTCGGACATGGGCACGTTCGGCAAGGAGCTTGGCGCACTGACGAAACGGTTCGCTTGGCGGATCAGGACTCCGTATCCGGCTGCCGATCGAGCCAGCGACGTTCGTCGTCGCTCAGGTCGGCGTGTTCGAGCAGGTCGGGGCGGCGAGCTTTCGTGCGCAGCAGCGACTGCCGGCGTCGCCAGCGCATGACTTCGCCATGGTGGCCGGACAGCAGCACGCGCGGGACCCGCATACCACGGAATTCCTCGGGCCGCGTGTATTGAGGGTATTCGAGCAGGCCGGTGGTGAACGATTCGTCTTCGGCCGACTCGCGGCAACCGATCACCCCGGGCACGAGCCGGGCAACGGCATCGATGACCACCAACGCGGCGACCTCTCCACCGCCGACTATGTAGTCTCCGATCGAGATCTCCTCATCGACGAAAGTTCGTACGCGCTCGTCCACACCCTCGTATCGCCCGCAGACCAGTACCAGGGTCGGACACCCGGCCAGCTCGACCGCTCTTGCCTGAGACAGCCGCGGCCCCTGCGGGGAGAGCAGGATACATCTTGCCGCCGGCAGTGTGCCGCGGACCGACTCGATAGCGGAGACCAGGGGTTCGGGGCACATCACCATACCCCGGCCGCCGCCGTACGGCGCATCGTCGGTAGAGCGGTGCTTGCCGGGCGCGTAATCGCGCAGATTGTGTACCGTGAATGACAGGACGCGCTTGTCCCGTGCTTTTTTGAGCAGGCCGGCCGACAGGGGCGAGATAAACCAGTCGGGGAAAATCGTCAGAATGTGGAAGTGCATGGAGAAGCCAAGCTACCCCCGCGGCCCGGCCTCCAACAACCCGGGCGGCGGATCGATCACTACTCGTCGGCCGGACAGATCGATCGTATGGACGACGTCCGCGACGACCGGAATGAGATGTTCATCGGTGCCGTCGCGGACCACCAGCACGTCATGAGCAGGTGTGGTCAGGACGCCGGCGATGTCGCCGACCCGTTCGTTGGTCACGGTTTCCACGGCCAGCCCGATCAAGCGGTAGTGGTAGAACTCACCCGCGGCGAGCCGGGGCAATGCTGCTTCGTCCACGAGTAGTATAGCCCCACACAGCCCCTCGGCTTCACTACGGGAGCTTATGTCGGCGAAGGCAAGGAGCAGGCTCGGCGTTTTCTGGCGGGCCTTGTAGGCGGTTCGGACGCCGGTGATTTCGACCACCCGCGGGGATGCGTGCGGAAGGTGCAGTCGAACGCGGAGACCTGGCCGTAACGTCGGACAGGGTGCGGCGTGAGGGGCGACACGCACCTCGCCGCGCAGGCCGTGGGCGCCGACGATCCGGCCGAGTTCGATCAGCGGGCCCCCCTCGGGTACGCCGGCAGGCTTATTCTTCTTCGATGATTTCGAGGACAATTTTGCGGTTGGTCCGGGATGCTGCGGCGTTGAGCAGGGTCCGCATAGACTTCGCGGTTCGGCCCTGCTTCCCGATGATCCGTCCAAGGTCTTCCTTGGCGACCCGAAGTTCGAGAACGTCTGCGGTCTCGCCCCGGACTTCGGAGACGGCGACCTCTTTGGGGTTGTTGACCAGCGACTTGGCGAGGTGTTCGACAAGCTCCTTCATGGCAGTGTCCCCATTTCCTGGCCCGCGCGGGATCAGGTTTTCGGCGCACTCCCGGCCGTCTTGATGAGTCGCGCGACCGTCCTGGTGGGCTGCGCGCCCTGTTGCAGCCACCGTTGCAGCTTGTCGTGCTTGATGTCGATAGCCGCCGGGTCCTGTGTCGGATCGTACGAGCCGAGCCGTTCGAGAAACCGACCGTCCCGCGGTGCGCGCGCGTCCGCGGCCACGATGCGGTAGAAGGGATGTTTCTTTGCGCCGTGTCTGGCGAGTCGGATTTTTACCATGGCGTCTGCTGTCCTTTGCTGACGGTTGTTTCTAGGGGGTCTCTCATCGTCCAAGGGCCGGCAGGGCGAAGCCTTTCTTCATCTTCTTGCCGCCGGCACCCGAAAGCTTCCGCATCATCTTCTTCGTTTCCCGATATTGCTTCAAAAAGCGATTCACCTCAATGACCGTCGTCCCGCTCCCTTTGGCAATCCGCTTGCGTCGGCTGCCGTTGAGCAGTTCGGGTTTGCGGCGCTCCAGCTTGGTCATCGAGTTGATCATCGCCTCGACGCGCTTGAAGTCTTTCTCTGCGGCATCCATGTCGGCGCCCTTGAGCAGCTTCTTGGCCCCGGGCAGCAGCGAGACCATGTCGGTCAGCGAGCCCATTTGTTTGACCATGCGAAGCTGTTCCTGAAAGTCTTCGAGCGTGAAGCGATTCTTGCGGAGTTTCTGTTCGAGGGCTTCGGCTTGCTGTTGATCGTAAACTTTCTCGGCTTTTTCGATCAACGACAGCACGTCGCCCATACCCAAGATGCGCGAGGCGATCCGTTCCGGGTGAAACGGCTCCAGGGCGTCGAGCTTTTCCCCGACCCCCACGAACACGATCGGCGTGCCGGTCACCGAGCGGAGCGAAAGCGCGGCCCCGCCCCGCGTGTCGCCCTCGATCTTGGTCAGCACGACCCCGTCCACGTGCAGGCGGCTATGGAAGCCTTCCGCCACGTGTACCGCCTCCTGACCGGTCATGGCGTCGGCAACGAGCAAGGTCTGGTGAGGCCGAATCGCGGCCTTCATCTGCTCCAGTTCGGCCATCAGTTCGTCGTTGACCTGCAACCGGCCGGCCGTATCCACTAGTGCCACGTCGCAGCCATGCCGGCGGGCCGCCTCGACGCCGGCTTGGGCAACGCCAATAGGGTCGCCGGCGGAACCATCGGCCGGCGTCGGATAGATGGGGACGTCGATCTCCTGGGCCAGGACGGTGAGTTGCTCGATCGCCGCGGGCCGGAACGTATCGGCCGGCACCAGATATGGCCGACGCTGCCACTCGTGCTTCAGATAGCGGGCCAGCTTTGCGGCTGTGGTCGTTTTCCCCGAGCCGTTCAATCCGACCAGGAGAATCACGACCGGCGCGGGCGCCGACAAATCCACGTCGGTATGCGTGCTGCCCAGCAGCGTGACCAACTCGGCGTGGACGACCTTGACGAGTTGCTGGCCCGGAGACAGGCTGGTCAGTACGGCCTGACCGAGCGCCTGCGTCTTAATCCGTTCGACGAAGTCCTTGACGACCCGGAAGTTGACGTCGGCTTCCAGCAGGGCCACGCGCACTTCACGTAGGGCCTCATCGATGTTTTTCTCGGTCAGTCTGGCATGGCCGCGTACGCGGCGCAGCACGCCGTCCAGCTTTTCGCCCAGTGCTTCGAACATGAGTCTCTTAGAATCCTTCTCCAAGCTTCCCCGAGATACAGAGGGGCTAGTAGAAAGTCAATCAAAGGGGAATTTTGAGGGACATCTTAGTTTGAAATATAAACATTATTGCTACGCCACAGGACGCGCCCTTTTCCTAATCATCTCTCTCCAGAAAGGGAGGATGAGGAGAAATTCAAACTGACCCGCTACTGCAACGTGGGCCGGACTCGGACACAGACCAGCCTGGATCAGCAGGCCAACAGAAATTCAGCTTTACGCCCGGCGGTCGAACACGCTATGACGCGCCTGTTCCCCCGTTCACCCCAACCGCCCGTTCGCCGGGCCACGATATGGAGGCTCCGCATGATCCGTCTCAGCTTCGTTCTGCGCCGCAAAACCGACAGGTCGCGTGCCGAGTTCCAGCAGTACTGGCGCGAAGTCCACGGCCCGCTCGTGGCCGGATACGCGGCCGCGCTCAACATGCACCGCTACGTCCAGGTCCATACGTTGGACGACCCGGTGAACGACCAGTTGGCCGCCGCCCGCGGGGGCATGGAACCCCCCTACGACGGCGTGGCCGAGGTGTGGTGGCGGAATCGGGAGGCCCTCGTGTCGGCTCTCGATACGGCCGCAGGCCGCGACGCGGCCAAAGCGCTGGTCGAGGACGAGACCCGCTTCATCGACCTCGTGCACTCGCCGTTGTGGCTGAATTACGAATACCCGCAGGTCAATCCGATCCCCGAAGAGATGCTCGCCCGCGAACACGGGCCGCTCGTCAAGATCTTCTTCTGCCTGCGGCATCCCGAACATCTGAGTCTGGACGAGGCGCAACTGTATTGGCGCACCAACCACGGGCCGGTCATCCGCGGGGTCGCCGCGGGAATGCGGATGCAGCGGTATTTTCAGGTCCACCGCTTCGAGGACGAACTGGAAGCGCAGTTACGGGCCAGCCGCGGAACCGAGACGCCGCCCTACACCGGCCACGCCGAGGCATGGTTCACCCGTGCCGACTTGGCGACGCTGGCCGACTCGCCCGAAGCCAAGCGCGCCATGGAAATCGCGGTGGAAGACGAGCGCCACTTCATCGACTTCGAGCGCTCGGCCATGTGGATCGCCAAGGAACACGAGTTCGTGGACCGCCGCTAGGCGCACCTTCCCCCAACCTCCTCCCTCATCAAAGGGAAAATACCTGGGCCGGGCTTTCTTATCCCCTCCCCCATCGAGGGGGAGGGCTAGAGCCTGCCCCGGACTTGATCCGGGGGAGAGGGGTAAAGGAGGGAATAATCGGCAGAGCCACCCATCGGACTTGAACCGACGACCTACTGATTACGAATCAGTTGCTCTACCAACTGAGCTAGGGTGGCGTGGATAGGCGGCGGATTCTACCGATGGGGCTGTGGCACGACAAGCCCGGCTCGCTTCCGCCTGTCTTCGCGTTCCATTGCACGAACCAATGCCCGAGCCGCCTGCGTCGGATCGGGCGCGGCGCTGATGGCCGAGATCAACGCGATCCCCTGCGCCCCGGCCTCGATAATCCCGGGAACGCGGGCCGCGGTGATCCCGCCGATCGCAAGAACCGGCACCGTACTCTGAACGACGGCCCGCCGCAGTTTGTCCAGTCCTTGCGGCGCGCCGTAGGCGGCTTTCGAGGGGGTGGCGTACACCGGGCCGAAGACGATGAAGTCCGCGGCCTGTGCCGCGGCGATTTCTGCCTCCGAGTGAGTCGAAGCGCCGATCAGACGGGCCGATCCTAACAAGTTGCGCGCCGTTTCCACCGGAAACGAGTCGTGGCCGAGATGGACGCCGTCCGCCTCGACCGCCAGCGCCACGTCGATGCGGTCGTTGACCAGCAAGCGGGCGTCGTAGCGGCGCGTCAGCACGCGCAGCCGCTCGGCCAGAGCGTACAACGCACCCCCGTCCAGGTCTTTTTCTCGAAGTTGAATCCCGCGAATCCCGCCGTCGAGTGCGGCGTGCACGACGTCGACGAGGAGCCGGCCTGCGGTCTGCTTGCGGTCGGTGACGAAATAGACGCGGAAGGCGGGCAAGGCGCAGTATCTCTCGCGGGAACGGTCCGGCGTCCGAACGGCGGAAGGCGGGTCAGGCGATCATGCCATCGAGCGGACTCGATGCGGTGGCGTACAGCTTCTTGCCCATCCGGCCGGCCAGATACGCCTTGCGCCCGGCGTCGACGCCCAGCCGCATGGCCTCGGCCATCAGGATCGGATCCTTTGCCGCGGCAATCGCGGTGTTCATCAGAACCGCGTCGCAGCCCATCTCCAGGGCGACCGCGGCATCGGACGCGGTGCCTACCCCGGCATCGACGATGACCGGGATCGTGCTGTGTTCAAGAATGATGCGGATGTTGTAGGGGTTGCGAATTCCCAGCCCGGAGCCGATCGGCGCGGCCAGCGGCATGACGGCTGCACAGCCCATGTCTTCGAGTTTCTTGCACGAGATTGGGTCGTCGTGGATGTACGGCAAGACCGTGAACCCGTCGTCTATGAGCGTCTTGGCGGCTTCCAGCGTGCCGGGGATGTCGGGGAACAGCGTCTTGTCGTCGCCGATGACTTCCAGCTTGACGAGGCTGCCGACGCCGGCCTCGCGCGCCAGCCAGCAGGTGCGTACCGCGTCCATAGCGGTGTAGCAGCCGGCCGTATTGGGCAGGATGGTGTACCGCTTGGGATCGACGTAATCGAGCAGATTCTCCTGATTCGGATCGGTGACGTTCACGCGCCGGACCGCCACGGTCACGATCTCGGCCCCGGACGCCTCGATCGCCCGCCGCGTTTCCGCGAAATCCTTGTATTTGCCGGTGCCGACGATCAGGCGGGAGCGATATTCCTTGCCGGCCAGAACGAAGGGGTCGTGCATGGCAGCCTCTTTGATCGTAGGGAGTCGGGGGTCGGCGCGGCGTCACCCGCCGCCGACGAAATGGACGATTTCGATTTCGTCTCCGGCCCGGAGGCCGCGGCTGGCGTATTCGTCTCGGGCAATGATGTCCCGGTTGACTTCGACGGCGATTCGTTTGTGGGCCAGTCCGAGTTCTTCCACCAGATCGGCAACGTTGGTGCCGGTGCGACACTCGTGCGGGTCGCCGTTGAGCGTGACCGTCATCGCGGCGCAGGATATGCTCGGCCAGTTGCCTTTACAACCCGGGAGGCGTCTGGTACGTGCTCCCCGCCTCGTCCGACGTTCCCCGCTGCCTTCATTCTCCGCCTCTTCTCCCCGCTTCGTTCTCCGCAAGGAACCTTGCATGTCCAGCGTGACCCGCGCGCTCGTCAGCGTGAGCGACAAACGGGGCATCGTCGATTTGGCGCGCGGTCTGGCACGACTCGACATCGAAATCCTGTCCACCGGCGGTACGGCCGCGGCGTTGCGCGATGCGGGTGTCGCCGTAACCCCGGTCGAAGAATTCACCGGCTTTCCCGAGATGCTCGACGGCCGTGTGAAGACGTTGCACCCCAGAATCCACGCCGGCATCCTGCACCGCCGCAACGACCCCGCCCACGTTCGCACCATGTCAGAACATGGGCTGCACCCCATCGACCTGCTCGTGGTCAACCTGTACCCGTTCGAGCAGACCGTGGCGCGTGAGGATTGCCACTTTGCCGACGCGATCGAGAACATCGACATCGGCGGGCCGTCGCTGCTGCGCGCCGCGGCCAAGAACCATGCCGACGTCGGGGTAGTGGTGGACCCGGACGACTACCCCACCGTGCTGGAGACCCTGCAATCCCGCGGCGGCATGCCCGACGACCTCAAGCTGGCATTGGCGAAAAAGGCGTTCCGGCTGACCGCGCGCTACGACGCGGCCATCGCCGACTATCTGGGCAGCCTCGACGAGCAGGGGGGCCGGCAGCCATTCGGCGAAACGCTGCACTTGCAGTACGCCAAGGCGCAGGACTTGCGGTACGGCGAGAATCCGCACCAGACCGCGGCCTTCTACCGTGCACCCGCGATCGGCGAGCCGTGCATCGCCAACGCCGTCCAATTGCAAGGTAAGGCCCTGTCGTACAACAACATCGTCGATGCGAACGCCGCGTTCGAGTTGCTCAAGGAGTTCGACGAAACCGCCGCGGTAGCGATCAAGCACACCAACCCGTGCGGTGCTGCGACTTCGCCCGAGTCGCTGGCCGACGCGTTCCGCAAGGCGCGGGCGTGCGATCCGGTTTCGATCTTCGGCGGCATCGTCGGCTTCAACCGCGCGGTGGACGCGGACACGGCCCGGGAAATCCTCGGTCTGTACGAACACGGGTTTCTGGAGATTCTGATCGCGCCCGGCTACGCCCCGGCCGCGCGTGAGTTGCTGGCGTCGTCCAAGCGGCTGCAGAACGTCCGCCTGCTGGAAATCCCCGACATCGCCCAACCGGAGCCGGCACGCTACGAGGCCAAGCCGATCGTCGGCGGCCTGCTCTATCAGGAGCGCGACCTGGGCCGCGTGGACGTGCGGGATTGCGAGGTCGTCACCGAGCGCCGGCCCACCGACGCCGAGTATCGCGCCCTGGCGTTCGCGTGGCGCGTGTGCAAGCACGTCAAATCCAACGCGATCGTCCTCACGTCGCACGACCGGATCGTCGGCGTGGGCGCGGGACAGATGAGTCGCGTCGATTCCGCCAAGATCGCGGTGGCCCGCGCCGAGGATCACGGGCTCGACACGCGCGGGGCCGCGGTCGGCTCGGACGCGTTCTTCCCGTTTCGGGACGGGCTGGACGTCGTGGCCGAGGCCGGCGCGACCGCAGTCATCCAACCCGGCGGCAGTCTGCGCGATGCCGAGGTGATCGCCGCGGCGGACGAGCACGGCGTTGCCATGCTGGTCACCGGCATGCGCCATTTTCGCCATTAGCGCCGCACGATGAACGTTCTGGTCGTCGGCGGCGGCGGACGCGAGCACGCCCTGGTCTGGAAGCTCGGGCAGAGCGCGCACGTCACGACCGTGTATTGCGCGCCGGGCAACGCCGGGATTGCGCAGCACGCCGAACCGGTCGATCTGGCGGCGGACGACCTGGACGGACTGGCCACGTTTGCGGAAACCGAACGGATCGATCTGACCGTCGTCGGCCCCGAGCTGCCGCTCAGCTTGGGCATCGTCGATTTGTTCGAGGCGCGCGGGTTGCGGGTCTTCGGCCCCAATCGCGCCGCGGCCCGACTCGAAGCCAGCAAGGCGTTCACTAAAGCGCTGCTCCGCGAACAGGGTGTGCCGACCGCGGACTTCGAGGCGTTCGACGATGCGGGCGAAGCCGAGCGCTCTCTCGACCGCGTCGGCGTGCCGGTCGTGGTCAAGGCGGACGGGTTGGCCGCGGGCAAAGGCGTGGTGGTGTGCGCCTCTCGCGGCGAGGCGCGTGACGCGGTTGCCGCAATCATGCGTGAGCGGCAGTTCGGGGAGGCCGGCGCCCGGGTCGTGATCGAAGAATTTCTGGAGGGCGAGGAAGCCTCGTTTCTGGCGTTCACGGACGGCCGCCACATCCTGCCGCTGGCGTCCACGCAGGACCACAAGCCCGTATTCGACGGCGACCGCGGCCCCAACACGGGCGGCATGGGCGCGTACTCGCCCGCGCCAGTCGTCACGTCGGAACTGGCCGAACGGATCGTGGATGACGTGCTCACCCCGGTGGTGCGCGGCCTGAACGCGCATAACGTTCTCTACAAGGGCGTACTGTATGCCGGGCTGATGATCCACGCAGGCCGAGCCAAGGTGCTGGAGTTCAACGTGCGGTTCGGCGACCCGGAGTGCCAACCGCTCATGCTGCGCCTCCGGTCGGACCTGTTCGCGGTGATGAACGACGTGATCGACGGCCGGCTCGACCGGACCCGGCTGGAGTGGGATGCACGGCCCGCGGTGTGCGTGGTGCTCGCAGCCGGGGGGTATCCGGGCCGCTACGAGAAACACCTGCCGATTGCCGGACTCGACGAACTGGCCGACTGGTCGGACGGCGCCGTCTTCCACGCCGGCACGCAGCGCCGCAACGGCCAAGTGGTGACCAACGGCGGGCGCGTGCTGGGCGTCACGGCTCGCGGGGCGGACATCAACGCAGCCGTCGATACGGCGTATGCCGCGGCCGCCCGCATTTCGTGGCCGGGCGTGCACTATCGCACAGACATCGGCCGACGTGCCTTACAACGCTGACCAGGTAGATATGGCTCGCATCCGCCCGTTCCGCGCGCTGCGCTACGACCCGGACGTCGTCGGCGACCTCGAACACGTGGTCGCGCCGCCCTACGACGTCATCAGCGCCGAGCAGCAGCATCTGCTGCACCTCCGCAGCCCGTACAACGCCGTGCATCTCGACTTCAATTCGGCCGCGGACCGCTATACCGCGGCGGCGACCACCTTGCAGACTTGGCGCGCGCAGGGTGCCCTGCGGCGAGACACCGCGCCTTCCCTTTATGGCTACGCGCAGGATTTTACGCTCGACGACGGGCAGCCGCGGCGGCGCCTGGGCTTCTTTGCCGCGCTGCGCCTGGAAGATTTCGCCTCGGGCGTCATCCGCCCGCACGAGCGGACTTTCGAGCACGCAAAGGAAGACCGTCTGGCCCTCTTGCGCGCCTGCCGGACGCATCTGAGTTCGATCTTCTGTCTGTACGCCGGGAAAGGCTGGACGCTGGCGGAGACGCTGCACGTGGAGTCGGCCCGCCCCGACGTGGACGTCCGCGACGCCGCGGGCGTGCGTCATCGGGTGTGGCCGATTTCCGATCCGGAGATGATCGACGGCTTGGCCGCGAAGCTGGCGGACGAACCGCTGATCATCGCCGACGGTCACCACCGCTACGAGACCGCGTTGCGCTACTGCCGGGAACGGGAAGCTGCCAACGGGGGAGACGAGCCCTTCCGGTACGTGTTGGCGTATCTGACGGACGCCAACGACGCGGGTTTGACGATTCTCCCGACACACCGGCTGCTGCGGCAGATCCGCCTGCCGGCCGCGGTTGATCTCTTCCGCGTGTTGAGCCGCGATTTTCGGGTCGCGCGCTACCCGCTCAGCGCCTGCGACGTATTCTTCCGTGCGCTGACGGAACCCGGGCCGGCTCGGCGCATCGGCTGCGTCGTGACCGGTGCCGAGCACTACTGGCTGCTGTCGTTCGACGAGCGCGCGGTCCGCGGCCTGACGGTCTCGCCCGCGCTCAAGGATCTCGACGTCACCGTGCTGCACGACGCGATCTTCGCCGGCGTGCTGGGCTTGCCCCCGGACGTCCAGAAGCAGCGCGTGACGTACACGAGCGACGAAGCCGCG
Source organism: uncultured Binatia bacterium (SeqCode) (assembly GCA_965242795.1). GTDB lineage: Bacteria > Desulfobacterota > Binatia > Bin18 > Bin18 > Bin18. The sequence goes on along the minus strand of OZ251505.1, from coordinate 2,974,678 downwards.
GCGTTGGACGGCGTGGCGAACGGCGAGCATCAGGCCGCATTCCTGCTGCGGCCGACGTCGTTTGCGCAAGTGGAGCGGATATGCGCGGGCGGCGAAACCATGCCGCAGAAATCCACCTACTTCTATCCCAAGCTGCTGACCGGGTTGGTCTTCCAGCCCTTGGAAGACTGGTAGCCGGCTAGAAGCGCCGGCCACCTCCTCCGCCGCCGAAGCGCCGCCGTTCGAGCGGGCGCGCCTCGTTGACCTTCAGCACCCGGCCCAGCACTTCCTGGCCGTTGAACTTCTGGATGGCCGCGTTGGCATCTTCCTTCGTGGCCATTTCCACGAAGGCGAAACCTTTCGACTGCCCGGAGAAGCGGTCGGTGACCACGGCCACCGACGCGACCTGTCCGGCCTCGGCAAAGACTTTTTCCAGGTCGGCCTTGCCGGTCGAGTAGGGCAGGTTGCCGACGAACAGCCGCGTGCCGGGGGACGACCGCGGACCTCGTGGCGGCCCGCCGAAGCTGGCCGGCGGACGACCGCGGCCGCCGCGGGCAGGAATCGGCGCGCCCCGGCCGGGCTTCGCCTCGTTGACCGTCAGCGACCGGCCGTCGACCTCCTTGCCGTCGAGGTCGGCCATGGCCGCGCGCGCCGCCTCTTCGGTCTCCATCTCGATGAAGCCGAAACCGCGCGACAGCCCCGTGGCGGGGTCGGTCATCAGGTCCGCGGACTGAATGGTCCCGAATGGGGTGAACAGGTCTTCGAGCTCCGGGAAGCAGAGCAGGGGGGGAAGATTACCGACGTACAGTTTGATTGCCAAACAGGATTCTCCTCTCTCGTGGTTGCGGCGGGGACCCTACCAAACTCTCTTTTTCATTACAATTCGCCCACTGAGCGGGAATTGCTGACCGGGCTATTCCTGCGTGTCGTGTAGGGAAAGGCCCCTGTGGTCCCTGAGCTTGTCTAAGGGGGCCTACCCGCCCTGCCCCAGGGCAACCACAGGGGGTTGCCCCTACAACACCCCCGTGACGGTGTGGAATTCAAAGTGAGACGACCCCGCGGGATTCGTTGTCGCTCGTTCGGTCGGATGGTAGCATCCGCACGAGACCCGAGACCGACACGCACGCCATGCCTTCGCCCCCGGCGCAGACCCGCCACTCCGACATGTCGGCCGTGATCCTGTGCGGAGGGAAAAGCTCCCGCATGGGCCGGCCCAAGGCGTTGCTCCCGTTCGACGGGGAGCCGCTGATCGTCCATCTCGTGCGGCGGCTCTCGCGCCGTTTCTCGGACCTCGTCCTCGTCTGCGCCCCGGACCAGCCGCTGCCGCGGCTCCCGGCCACGGTCGTGTCCGACGAGATCGCCCATCAGGGACCGGTCGGCGGCCTGTACTACGGGTTGCGCGCAATCGGGACCGATGCGGCGTTCGTCACTTCGTGTGATGCCGCCTTTCTACAATTACCCGTCGTCGATTACCTGATCGGCCGACTCGACCACGGGGACGCCGCCTACGACGTCGTCGTCCCGATGTGGCAGGAGCGTTTGCAGCCGCTCCACGCCGTGTACCGCCGCAGCGTGGTCGGCAAGCTCGAAGAACAACTCGCGGAACAGCGGTTGCGGCCAGTCTATCTGTACGACCGCGTGCCGACGCGCACCGTGTCCGCGGACGAGGTACGCCGTCTCGACCCGGACGGACTCAGCTTTCTCAACCTGAACACCGAGGCCGACTACCGCGCCGCGCTGTCGCGCTGGAGTGCGCTCTACCCGCGGGTTGCGTGCACGGTCGAACTGTACGGCGTCGCGCGGCTGACGGCCGGCACCGCACAGGTCCCGCTGACGCTCCCGGCGGAGGCACTCTTGAGCGACGCGCTGGCTGCGCTGGCCGTACGCTGTCCGCAACTGCTGGGTCCGGTTCTGGAATCCGATGCCGCGGGCGGGACGCAACTCGGTAGCGGTTATGCGTGCAACCTCAATGGCGCGGCGTTCGTGCGCAATTCCCGCACGGCGGTGCAGACCGGGGACAGTCTGCTGATCCTGTCCAGCGACGCGGGCGGCTGAGCCATGCACGGATTCCACGGCCGCCTGCTGCGCATCGATCTGGCCTGCCGAACGTATGACTGGCAGGCCATCGACGAGACACGGCTGAGCCGTTTCCTGGGCGGCGTCGGGCTGGGGACCGCGCTGCTGTACGAATACGCGCCGCCGGGCGTCGAGCCGCTGTCGACCGAGTGTCCGATCATTCTTTGCAGCGCGCCGCTGGTCGGGACCGGCCTGACCACGACCGCCAAGTACGCGGTGGTCACCAAATCGCCGCTGACCGGTTGCATCGCCGACTCCCTGTCGTCCAGCTTTTTCGCCCTGGAACTGAAGCGGATCGGGGTCGAAGCGTTGGTGATTACCGGCCGTGCCGCGGAACCCTGTTACCTGTGGATCACGGACACGCGGGTCGAGTTCCGGCCCGCGGCGCGGCTGTGGGGTCGGAGCCCGCAGGACACCGAAGCCGCGGTCCGCACGGAACTCGACGATGCGGACGTGCGGGTGGCCGCCATCGGACGAGCCGGGGAACAGCAAGTCCGATTCGCCGCGCTCAGCAACGAGGGCCGGCACGCCGGGCGCGGCGGGATTGGCGCGGTGTTCGGCGCCAAGCGCCTCAAGGCCGTTGCTCTGCGTGGGCAACGTTCGACGCCGGTTGCGGATCAAGCGGGCGTGAACGCCACGGCGGCGCGGCTGCGCGAATGCAGCCTGGGGCCGCAGACCGCCAAGTATCGGGAGATCGGTACGGTCGCCAACTTGTCGGTCTTCAACCGGCTGGGGACCTTGCCGACGCGCAATTTCCAGCAGGCGACGTTCGCCTCCGCGGACGCGCTGAGTGGCGAAACGTTGCTGAGTCGAGGCGAGAGCCGTCCGCACGGTTGCGCCGCGTGCTCGATCCGCTGCGAGCGTCTGTTCCGGGCGCGCGGCGGTGCGGAGCAGCGGCTCGAATACGAAACCCTATACGCGCTCGGCCCGCTGTGCGGTATCGAGGAGTCGGACGCCGTGTTGCGTGCGGCCCGGCTGTGCGACCGTTACGGCCTGGACGCGATCAGTACCGGCGGCACGCTGGCCTGGGCGATGGAATGCGCCGAGCGCGGATTGTGGCCCGAGGCGGCAAAGGCGGATCTGACGTTCGGCGCGGCCGATTCGGTGCTGCGCACGATCCCCGACATTGCCGAACGCCGCGGGCTGGGCGCCGTATTGGCCGAGGGCTCGCGGCGCGGCGCGGCCCGGTTGGGCGCTGCGGCGCAACGCCTTGCGGTGCACGTGAAGGGCATGGAGTTGCCCGGGTACGAGCCGCGCAGCCTGAAGACGATGGCGCTCGGCTTGGCCGTGAGCCCGCGCGGCGCCTGTCACAACCGCTCCGGCGCATACGAGGCGGACTTCTCCGGCCGCGTCGATCGGTTACGGGCCGACGCGGGCCGCGGGGCGCTGGTCGCCGCGTCCGAAGACTACGCCGCGGTGCTGGACTCGTTGATCGTCTGCAAATTCCTGCGCAACTGCTTCGACGACTTCTACGCCGAAGCGGCCGGCCTGCTGAGCCAAGTCACGGGCCGCCCATTTTCCGCAGGGGATTTGCGGCGCGCAGGTGAACGCATCAACACGCTCAAGAAACTCTACAACCAACGCGAAGGCTGGCGGCCCGCGGACGACTGGCTGCCGCCCCGCCTCCTACAGGAACCGCTGCCCGACGGCGTGGCGCAGGGCGTGCGGCTGACCTCCGGAGAACTGCGCGAGATGATAGACGGTTATTACGAAGCGCGCGGCTGGGATATGAACGGCTCCGTGCCGGACGAGAAGAAACGGGCGCTGGGTCTCTGAACAATGTCGAGAGTTGAAAGACTGAAGGAAGAAATCGGTTGGCTCAGAGTCGTGTTCGGCATTGCTGTCGTCACCGATGTTTCCTTGATTGCTTGGCTTGTTCAGAATGCGGCCGAAGAATCTCTCGTCATCATCCTGGCTTGTATTTTCGTGATCGTCGGCGTTACTCTTAGCGTTGCGTGGGTGAATCGTATCGCCTATCGAAAAATCGACGAATTGGAGGACCTGTAATGGAAAGGGACTGGATCGTTCTCTTAGCCCTTTTTATCTTCATGGCGGGTCTCGGCTCGGTGTTTTTCGACGTGATCTCTCATGATCGTAAATCCACGTCTCGGAAGCCGCCAAAACCCGCCCCGGACTCGCGCGACTGACCGGGGTCTTCCGCCAACGTTCCAGCGCGCAGAGAAACGAAGAGTCCGGCACGCATGAAGTAACGGATCGATACGATGTACGAGCCGAAGAACGTTTTGGGCGACAAGTTGCAGCTTTGCAGCGGCCGGCCGCTGACCGGCTTCTACCGCGACGGCTGCTGTAATACCGGCAAAGAAGACGTCGGACTGCATACCGTCTGCGTCGAAGTCACCGCAGACTTTCTGGCGTTCTCCAAGGCGCAGGGCAACGACCTGAGCACGCCGCGGCCCGAATTCGGTTTTGCCGGCCTGCAACCCGGCGATTGCTGGTGTCTATGCGCGCTGCGCTGGAAGGAAGCCTACGAGGCCGGCGCCGCGCCCGCGGTCAAGCTGGCCTCCACCCACGCAGCCACGCTGGAGCACGTTCCACTTGTCATGCTGAAAGAGTATGCGCGTGACTTGCATTAGAACGGACAATACCGTAAGGAACGGACGAGAACGAACCGAGGAAGGAGTTACGCCATGAAAAGAAGCGATACCCCCCCCCCCCCCCCCCCCCCCCCGCACAGGATCGCCGGGAATCGTAGCCGACGGGCCGAGGACACCGAAAAAACGGCCGTGGTCCAAACCGACCATTCTGATTGTTGACGGCATGGAAGAGACGACTAGCGGCGGCATTCCGGCTCAACAAGCTGAAAATTCCGTTTACACCAATACATCGTGACAGCAAACGTTTCTATGGTACTCGTACCCGCGGGCCAAGACATGGAACACGCTGCGTGAGGGCAGGCCCCTGCGGTCCCCGAGCCTGTCGAAGGGTGCCTGCCCGCCCCAGGGCAACCACAGGGGGTTGCCCCTACACAGGATGGGGGACGGTGTGAAATCCAACAGAGACACTACCAACCGTCCGTCGGGCTTGGCTCCCGCGCTGCCTTGAAACCGGTCTCCGAGCTTGTCGAAGGGGCTCGACCGGAGAGAATCGCGCGATGGAGAAGCCGAGACAGGCGAGATGACGTCAGGGATGTGCACTTTTACGAATCATCGTGCCGCATCATGAGCCCGCTTCGATTGTGCGAGATCGTACGCCTTCGACGAGTTCGTATTTGTCGTCGTCGCCGGACAGGGCGAACAGTTCTTCGGCGGTCATCGGGGCGTGCCGGGCTGAAACGGCCATCGAGTGCTCCTTGTCGATCGGGCGCGGAGCGTCACTGGCGTGCAGGTTCGGGGCGGTGGATGTGCACCTGCACCGCGCAGTACTTGAATTCGGGAATTTTGCCGTCTGGGTCCAACGCCGCGTTGGTCAGCAGGTTGGCCGCAGCCTCCTGGTAACAGAACGGCATGAAGATCTCGGTGCGGCGCAGGGTGTCGTCCGCACGGGCGTAGGCGGTGATCGTGCCCCGGCGCGAGGCGATGGTCAGCAGGTCGCCCGCGGTGGCGCCGAGTGCGGCCAAGTCCGCGGGATGGATGTCGATCACCGGGTGCGGCTCCAGGGCGTGCAGAACGCTGGCGCGGCGGGTCATGGCGCCGGTGTGCCAGTGTTCGAGCTGGCGGCCGGTGAGCAACACGAACGGATACTCGGCGTCGGGCCGTTCGTCCGCGGCGATCAAGCCGGCCGATACGAAGCGGCCGCGGCCGTCCCGGGTCGGAAAGTTCTTCTGAAAGACGACCGGACGGCCGGGGTCGTCTTCGGTCCAACAAGGGTAGGTGATGGAGTCGAGGCGTTCGAGCCGCGCCCAACTGATGCCTTCGATGCCCGGGATGGTCCAGCGCATTTCTTCGTAAACCGCGGCAGCGTCGGGATAGTGCCAGTCCAGTCCCAGCCGGCGGGCCATTTGCTGGATGATGTCCAAGTCCTGCCGCGCGGCGCCCGGCGCAGCCAGGGCTTGCCGGCCGAGCTGCATGCGCCGGTCGGTGTTGGTGAACGTGCCGGTCTTCTCCGGGAAGGCGGACGCGGGCAGCACGACGTCCGCGAACGCCGCGGTCTCGGTGAGAAACAACTCCTGCACGACCAGATGGTCGAGCCGCGCCAGCGCCTGCCGCGCATGGTGCAGGTTGGGGTCCGACATGGCCGGGTTCTCGCCCATGACGTACATGCCGTGCAGCCGGCCTTCGAGGATCGCCTCCATGATCTCCACCACGGTCAGGCCGGGCCGCGGGTCGAGGGGCACGCCCCAGGCCGCCTCGAAACGGGCGCGCACCTCGGCGTCGTCCACGCGCTGATAGGCGGGGAACATCATCGGGATCAGGCCGGCGTCGGAGGCGCCCTGCACGTTGTTCTGGCCGCGGAGCGGGTGCAGGCCGGTGCCGGGGCGACCGATCTGGCCGGTCATCAGCGCCAGCGCGATCAGACAGCGGGCGTTGTCCGTGCCGTGCACGTGCTGCGAGACACCCATGCCCCAGAAGATCATCGAGCCGGACGCGGTCGCGTAGCGGCGGGCCACTTCGCGGATGGTCTCGGCCGGAATTCCGCAGACGGACTGCATGGCCTCGGGACTGAAGGCGGCCACGTTGCGTTCGATCTCCGCGAAGCCGGTGGTGCGCTGCGCGATGAACTCGCGGTCCACCAAGTCTTCTTCGATGATGGCGTGCAGCATGGCGTTGAGCAGCGCCACGTCCGTGTCCGGCGCGAACTGGAGATAGTGCGTCGCGTGGCGGGCCAGGCCGGTGCGCCGCGGGTCCATCACGATCAGCGTCTTGCCGGCCTTGGCCGCGTTCTTGATGAACGTCGCGGCCACGGGATGGTTCTCGGTCGCGTTGGCGCCGATGACCAGCAGACACTCGGCTTCCGCCACGTCGGCGACCTGGTTGGAGACCGCGCCCGACCCGATGCCTTCCAACAGCGCGGCCACGGACGAGGCGTGACACAAGCGCGTGCAGTGATCGACGTTGTTGGTGCCGAAACCCGTCCGCACGAGTTTCTGAAACAGATACGCTTCTTCGTTGCTGCCCTTGGCCGAGCCGAACCCGGCCAGGGCGTGGCCGCCGTGCGTGTCGCGGATGCGCGCCAGCCCGCCGGCCGCTGCGTCGAGCGCCTCGTCCCAGCTCGCCTCGCGGAACGCGTCCGCGATGGCGTCGGGGGCGAGCGAAGCGTCCGCGGATTTGGGGACGCCCGGTTTGCGGATCAACGGCGTGGTGAGCCGCTGCCGATGGTGTACGTAATCGAAACCGTAGCGGCCCTTCACGCACAGCCGGCCGCGGTTGGACGGGCCGTCGCGCCCGGTGACGTACAGAATTTTGTCGTCCTTGACGTGATAGGTGAGCAGGCAGCCGACTCCGCAGTACGGACAGACCGAGTCCACGGTCTTGTCGGGTTCCAGCAGCCCGACGCCGCGGGCCGGCATGAGCGCGCCGGTCGGACACGCCTGCACGCACTCGCCGCAGCCGACGCAGGAACTGGCGCCCATCGGGTCGGCCACGTCGAAGACGATCTCGGCTCGGCTCCCGCGGTGCGCGTAGCCGATCACGTCGTTGACCTGTTCTTCGCGGCAGGCGCGCTGGCAACGCGTGCATTGGATGCAGGCGTCCAGGTTGACGGCAATCGCGGGGTGCGAAACGTCGGGCTCGGGTTGCCGGCGCGCGGGAAAGCGAGGCAGCCCGACTTGCAGCGTCTCGGCCCAGGCGTCCAGTTCCGAGTGCCGCGTGTGCGCGGTCGCGCCCATGTCGGACAACAGCAGTTCGAGTACGAGTTTCTGGGAATGTCGCGCCCGCTCGCTTTGGCTGGAGACTTGCATGCCGGCCTGCGGAGTCCGGCAACACGACGCGGCCAGCGGTCGCTCGCCCTCCACTTCCACCACGCACGCGCGGCAGTTGCCGTCCGGCCGCAGCCCGTCCGTGTAGCACAGGTGGGGAATTTCCACGCCGTGGCGGCGCGCGGCTTGCAGGATCGTTTCGCCCGGGCGGGCGTCCACCTCGCGGCCGTCCAGATGGAAGGCGATGACGCCCTTCTCCGCGTGCGGAGCCGCACCGTTCGTCGGAGGGTCGGGCGCAGCGGCCATCAGGCAAGCTCCTCTGCAAAGTATTTGACGACGCTGCGCAGCGGGTTGGGCGCGGCTTGGCCCAGGCCGCAGATCGACGCGTCGCCCATCACTCGGGCGAGTTCTTCCAGCAGCGCGGTGTCCCAGCGGTCGCCGGCCATGAGCGCCGCGGCCTTGGCGGTGCCCACGCGGCACGGCGTGCACTTGCCGCACGACTCGTGCGAAAAGAAGCGCATGGCGTTGCGGGCCGCGGCCTTGGCGCTGTCCCGGTCGGACAGCACGATGACCGCCGCGGAGCCGATGAAGCAGCCGTGGGGTTGCAGCGTGTCGAAATCGAGCGGCAGGTCGGCCAGCGACGCGGGCAGGATGCCGCCCGACGCTCCGCCCGGGAAATAGGCGTACAGCGTGTGGCCGGGCAGCATACCACCGCAGTATTCGTCCACCAGTTCGCGCAGGCTGATGCCGGCCGGCGCCAGATGGACGCCGGGTTTCCGCACCCGCCCGCTGACCGAGAACGAACGCAAGCCGCGGCGCCCGCGGCGTCCGTGGCCGGCGAACCAGTCCGGCCCCTTATCGAGAATGTCGCGCACCCAGTACAGCGTCTCGAAGTTGTGCTCCAACGTCGGACGGCCGAACAGGCCGACCTCGGCCACGTACGGCGGGCGCAGCCGCGGCATGCCGCGCTTGCCCTCGATGGATTCGATCATGCCCGATTCTTCGCCGCAGACGTACGCACCGGCGCCCCGCCGCACGTGCATCTCCGGGAGCGGGGCCGGCGGCGCGGCGCGCAGCGCGGCCAGCGTGTCGTGCAGAATCCGGCGCCCCGCGGGATATTCATCGCGCACGTAGAGGTAGGCCGCGTCGATGCCGACCGCCCAGCAGGCGATCAGCATCCCTTCCAGGAACCGATGCGGGTCGGCCTCCAGGTACACCCGGTCCTTGAACGTGCCGGGCTCGCCCTCGTCCAGGTTGACGGCCAACAGCCGCGGGCCGGCGTAGCCGCGCACGATGCGCCACTTGCGCCCGGCCGGAAACCCGGCGCCGCCCAGGCCGCGCAGCCCGGAGTCTTCCAGCGCGGTCAGGACCGACTCGACGTCGCGGCGCCCGGCCACGCATTCGCGCAGCACACGGTAGCCGCCGTTCCGCTCGTACACGGCCAAGTCGATGGTGTCGGCCGGCAGCGGGGCGGCGATGTCGTTCCGTCGTACCGCGCGTTGCACCGCAGCCACGCTCGCCCCGCCGATCGGGTTCTGGCCCACCACCACGACCGGCGCGGTTTCGCACCGGCCGACGCACGGCACGGGTTGGACGCGCACGCCTGGGCCGAGTTCCGCTTGCAGTTCGGCCAGCAACGGCTGCGCGCCGGCCAACTCGCAACTGATCGAATCGCACACGCGCACCGTGAGTCGCGGGGGCGGGGTGTCGCCCTCCTTCACCACGTCGAAGTGGTGGTAGAAGCTGGCGACCTCGTACACCTCGACCGGCGCCAGTTTCATTTCATGGGCGAGGGCGACCAGATGCGCCGCGGACAGGTAGCCGTAGCGATCCTGGATCGTATGCAGATGCTCGATCAGCAGGTCGCGGCGCCGCGGGGCGTCGGCCAGCAGCCCGCGAATCTCGTCGAGCGCCTGCGGATCGACCTGACGGCCCTTGGGGCGGGTGCGTAAGCCCTTGGGTCGGCGCCGGCGATGCGGTCCGGCGTGTTCCGTCATACGCCCCTGCCGTTCAGTCGGAGGTTGCGTCGGCCGCGGGACGGAATTTGACCAGCGTGATTTCGTCGTTCACGTCCTCGAACGTGGCGGTGACCGGCATGCCGATCGTCACGTCCCCGGGCCGGCAGCCGACGATGTTCGTGGTGATGCGCGGCCCCTCCGCCAGTTCGACGATCGCGATCACGTACGGCGCCTCGTCCGCGAACCCGGGATGCGTGGGTGCTTCCGCAATCGTGTACGAATACAGCGTGCCGCGGCCGGACACGCGGACCCAGTCGAGGTCGGCGGACAGGCACGCCGCACACGCCTCGCGCGGGTAGAAGACGTGCACTCCGCACGCGGCGCAGCGCTGGAGGTGGAGCTCGTGCCGTTTGGCCGCGTCCCAGAACGGTCGGGTCACCTCGGTGGGATGCGGGAGCGGTTTCTTGTGTGCGCTCATAAAGCTGCCTTTCGAGGGGCCGGGCGGTCCCCGCGTTCGGCTAGACGCCCAACACGAGGCTGCATTGCTCGGCCATGATGCCGCCGTTGCCGTTGACGTAGCCGACGTGGGCGCCGGGAACTTGGCGCGCCTCGCCGCGGCCCATCAACTGGCGCGCGGCCTCGATCACGTGGCTCATGCCGCCGGCCAATCCGGGCTGGCCGAACGATAGTTGGCCGCCGTGGGTGTTGCACGGAAAGTCGCCGGCGTACGACAGGTCGTGCGCGGCGACGAAGCGGCCGCCCTCGCCCTTGTCGCAGAAACCCGCGTCCTCCAGCGTCACGATCACCGTGATCGTGTAGCAGTCGTAGGGCTGGACGAAGTCCATGTCCTGCGGTCCGACGCCGGCCATCCGGAACGCGGCCTCGGCCGCCGGCTTGACCAGCGAGGTCGTCAGGTTGCGCGCGTGGGTGATGCTGGAATGCCCGCCCGCCTCGCCTGCCCCGAGCAGCGTCACCGGGGGATGCGGGCCGTCCTTGGCGCGTTCCGTGCTGGTGACGACGAACGCGCCCCCGCCGGTGCACGGACTGACGATTTCGAGCAGGTGCAGCGGATCGACGATCATGCGCGAGTCGAGTACGTCGCCGACGTCGATCTCGGTCTGGCCGAACAGGGCCGCGGGGTTGCGGCAGGCGCTCTTGCGCTGATCGACCGCGACCTTGGCCATCTGCTCCGCGGTGGTGCCGTATTCGTGCTTGTGGCGCTGGGCAATCAGCGCATAGCCGGGGTTGGCGGCGATCAAACCGTACGGCGCGTCGAACTCGGCCTCGATGCTCGGAAACGGCGGCATCTGGCGGGCCCGGGCGCGCCGGTCGCCCAACACGCACAGCACGGTGTGGCACATGCCGCCCCGAATGGCCGCGGCCGCGCGCCAGACCATGCCGGCCGCGGACGCCCCGCCCAGTTCGACCTGATTCACGTACGTGGGGTGGAGTTGCAGATAGTCGGCCACCACCGACGGCCACAGCACGCTGTAGTCGGACAGCGCCCAGCCGGTCAGCAGGCCGTCGACGTCGGATTTCTTCAGCCCGGCGTCGGCAATCGCGTCGCGGGCCACGTTGGCGATGATCCCCAGCGGCGTCACGTCTCCCGCGCCCTTTTGCGGCGCCATTTCGGCGAACCCGCAAATGGCCGCGGTCCCTCGTAAGCTCATGCGCCCCCTCCTTGATCGGCTGCACCCGGCTCCCCTTATAGCGCAGCCCTTCCGCCGGGGGAAAGAACCGACGGGCCTACCGGAGCCGGACGTGCGGAAGGTTTTCGTCGAGTTCCGCGGCATACATGATGGCGGCGCTGACGTGTTCGGGCTCGATCGACGGGTAACTCAGTAACACGTCTTTCTGCGTTGCTCCTTCCGCGAGGCTGTCGAGAATGTTGATGACCAGCACCCGTGTCCCCTTTGCGCACAACTGTCCGTGACAGACTTCCGGGTCTCGGGTGAGGTAATCCCTCCGGTCCATGCTCGGTTCCCCTTTCTTCATCTTCTTTCTCCGTTTCGCACTATAAGCATGTCACGGATCAGAGGCAAAGCAACAGATTGTGAGTATCCCGGTATGCCTCGCTCACGCCTTCGACAAGCTCAGGGACCACAGGCTCGTCAACCGAGCTCAAGGACCTTCCACCCATAAGTTCGTTGAGCCTGCGATGTGTTGAGCTTGTCGAAACATCGAAACGAACCCCGATGTCACCTCGCCCTTCGCACCCTACCCTTTCGACTTTCTTTCCACGCCTCAGCCGGCCGCCCCATCGCGACGAACGGCTGCCCGGGCGCCCAGGAAGAAACGCAGCCGCACGCCCACGGCGAGCAGCAGATACCCGAGCCACGCTAGCAGCAACACTTGGACCAGCGGTGCCGCGAACAGCCGCGTCTGCGTGGCGGCGTGGAGCGCCATGACGCCGACGCCGGCATAATTGAGCACTCCGGCCCAGTGGCCGATCGGGTTGGAGACCAGGGTCACGCGCGGCGCGTGGCGCGACAGCCACCAGGAGTCGATCGCATACTGCGCGAACGCGCCGCCCACCGCGGCCGGAATCCACCACGGCACGGCCCCGCGCGACGTCAGATAGCCCAGCGTCACGAGCAGAAACGTCACGTCCGCCACGTTGTCGAGCAGCTTGCCCCAATCGGAACTCCGGCCCAGGGCGCGCGCCAGTGGCCCATCGTAATAATCGCTCGCACAGATCGCCGCGAACAATCCGACCACCCAACCGATGCGGCCGAGCGTGGGCCGCTGCATGGCGGCCTCCACCGCCACCAGAAAAACGGGCGTCAGGGCCAGCCGCGCGCCGGTCAGCGCGTGCGCGAAGTTGAACGCCCGCGCTCCTCTGGACAAACGATTGACCGGCAGCGTGACCTCCGGCATTCCCCCTCTCCCTCCGGAGGGGATGAGGAGAAGGCGGAAAGGGATTGGAGGAATCGAGATGAGTTCGTCCGATTCCGCTCCCTCTCCCCGGCCCCTGAGCCTGTCGAAGGGTCGGGGAGCGGGCTGGGGAGAGGGGGAGTGGACAAGTAGTCCCCGTAAAGGAAACGCGGCGACCGCACGCTACGCCACGAACCCCCGCCGACTTACGGTTGCGTTCCGCCCGCGTCCCCCGGCATCTCCACCGTCTGCGGCGGCGCCTGCTCCACCTTGAGCACCTTGACCGCGAAAAACAGTTTCTGTCCGGCCAGCGGGTGATTCAGGTCCACCACCAGGGTGTCGTCCTTCACCTCCCGGACCTGGGCGTACATCATGCGCCCGTTGGGGCCGCGGCCCTGCAGCTTCTTGCCCACAGCGCGCGACGCTTCCGGCACGTTCTCCTTGGGCACTTCCTGCAATCGGTTCGGATCGACCGCGCCGTAGGCTTCTTCGGGCGGGACTTCCACCGATTTGGCATCACCGGCCTTCAAGCCGACGAGTTGCCGTTCCAGACCCGGCACGAGTTCCCCTGCGCCGTGCGTATAGACCAGCGGCGCCTTGCCCACGTTCGAATCGAACACCGTCTCGTCCGCCAGGCTGACCGTATATTCGAGCGACACCCGCGCGCCGTCGGCGACCGTCTCCTGCGCCGCGGCCGGCCCCGCGCCCAACAGCAGGGCGACACCCACCATCGTGGCCCGACACCATTGCTTCCCGTCGCCTCTTTTCCGCATGGTTCGGCTCCTTTACTCCGCTCCCGTCGTTGTGCGAGAGCGGCGGCCAGCCTATGCGGAAAAGTACAGGGAAACAACGCTGAACGGTCCCCCTTTTATCCCCTCTCCCCCCTTCGACAAGCTCAGGGATCACCGGGGGAGGGCTGGAGCCTGCCCCGGACTCGATCCGGGCGGGAGCCTTCTCCCGCAGAGGGGAGAGGGAATGCACCCTCACATCCGCGGGGGCTTCAGGTTGGCGCCCAGCGTGCTCTTGAAGACCTTGAAGAGGTGGTCGAGGTCCCACGGGCCGGGGCTGTAGATCGTCTTTTCGGGCTCCAGGTGGGTGTAGAGCGAGATTTTGTAGCCGCTGGCGCCGAACGCTTGGCCGGTGACGTGCTGGGCGTCGTCGCTGGCGAGGAAGACGACGATCGGGGCGACGTTGGACGGGTCGAGCGGGCTGCCCTGGGCCGCGCCGCTGGGTCCCGACAAGCCCATCTCCTGGGCGAAGTTGGCCGGGATGGTGTCGGTCATGCGCGTGGCCGCGCCGGGCAGGATGGCGTTGCAGGTGACGTTGTATTTCGCCAGCGCGTTGGCGCTGCTGTACGTCAGGCCCAGGATGCCGGCTTTGGCCGCGGCATAGTTGGGTTGGCCGGGCGCGCCCAGCGCCGAGTTCGACGAGAAGTTGATGATACGCCCGCTTTTCTGGCGGCGCATGTGCGCCGAGGCCGGGCGGATGGTGCAGTAGTGGCCCTTGAGGTGGACGGCGATCACCGCGTCCCACTCTTCCTCGGTCATGTTGAAGATCATGCGGTCGCGCAGAATCCCGGCGCAATTGACCAGAATGTCGAGCCGGCCGAACGCGTCGAGTGCGGTCTGCACCAGATGCGCGCCGCCCGCGGCCGTGGCGACGTTGTCGGTACTGGCGACCGCGGCGCCGCCCGCGCTCGTGATCTCGTCCACGACCTGTTGGGCCGGGCTCCGGTCTTCGCCCTCGCCGTCGACGCTCGCGCCCAGGTCGTTCACCACCACCTTGGCGCCTTCCTGCGCCATGAGGCGCACGATGCCCCGACCGATGCCGCGGCCCGAACCGGTTACGATGGCGACTTTTCCGTCCAGCTTCCCCATGGTCTGCCTCCTTTTTGTCGGGAATTCCATACGAGACGACCCCGAATGCAATTTCCCCTCGTCGTACTCGTTCCCCTCGTCATTTCTGTTTCCCTCGTCATTCCCCCGTTCAAGCCGGGGGCAGGCTCTGCGAAAGCAGGAATCCATGCCCCGGATTTCCGCTTCCGCGGGAATGACGACGGGAGGGGACCTTCAAGGATACGATTGGCTTTACTTCCGTCATTGCCGTTTTTCGGAGCCGCGTCCCAGCCACGCGGACAGGGAGGCCAGCCCCCAGTTCATAGCTGCCTCGGGATCCCGGCGCGGCCAAAGCGTCAGACGCCGGCACGGGTTCCCCCTTCCTTCGGAGCAGTCCGTTCAATCGTGGTCTCCAACCCGTGAATGACAGTGTGCAATGCGTCCATGGCTTCGGCATGCTGCTGATCCATACGGCGCATAGTTTCGGCGTGCTCTTGGCGGCGTTGTTCCTGGTCGGCTTGCAACGCGGCATTCCGCGCGTCCGTACTTTGGCGCATGATCCGAAACCCGTACAGCACGAGGCAGGACGACACGGCCAACGTAATCCCGGTGTGCCAATGACTCGCGGTCAACGCCGCCTGCTGCAAAGCGACGGAAGCCTCCTGCAAGGCCAAAGAAGCCTCTTGCAAAGTCAAAGAAGACTCCTGCAACGCCAACATGGCGGTTTGATATTCGTTCATGGGACGTGTTCCTCTTCTGTGCCGAAACGCTCGTTGTCTTTGCTCCGTCATCACGACGGCGGGACCGGACGCCGGCTCCTGCGCGATTCCCATCTTCCCGCATTCAGCCCTTGGGGAGTTTCAGCACCCGGTCGCCCAGGATGTTCTTCTGGATCTCGGAGGTGCCGCCGCCGATGGTGAGCAAGCGATACCAGAGCGCCGCCTTGGGCCAGCGGCCGTTGTCCACCGCGTGGGCCGACCCTTGCGTGAGTTGGGCGTACGGCCCCAGCAACTCGGTGGCGAACATGGCCAGCCGCACGTTGAGTTCCGAGCCGGCCAGCTTGTTGACCGATCCCTCGGGTCCCGGCGGCGCCCCCTTGAGGCGCTTACTGAAGCTGCGGAACATGTTGTAGGTGATCGCCTTGCACTCGATGGCGAACTGCGCCAGGCGTTGGCGTACGGCCGGGTCCTCGCATGCCGGGCGGCCGTGCACTGCGACGCGCCGGCTCAACTTGAGCAACTCGGCGAACTGGCGGTGGACCGGCAACGCGGAGCCGATGCCGGCGCGCTCGTGCATGAGCGTGGTCACCAACACGTTCCAGCCCTCGTTTTTCGGCCCGATCAGGTTGGCCTTGGGTACGCGCACGCCCTCGAAGAACACCTCGTTGAATTCCGCGTCGCCGGTCATCTGCACGAGCGGTCGGACGCGGACGCCCGGGGTCTGCATGTCCACGGCCAGGCAACTGATGCCGCGGTGTTTGGGCGCGTCCGGGTCGGTGCGCACGAACAACTGGATGAAGTCCGCGCGGTGGGCGAAGCTGGTCCACACCTTCTGGCCGTTCACCACGAAGACGTCGCCGTCCTCGACCGCGCGCGTCTGCATGGAGGCCAAGTCGGAGCCGGCGTCGGGCTCGGACAGGCCCTCGCACCAGATTTCATCGCCCGACAGGATGCCGGGCAGATAGCGCCGTTTCTGTTCGTCGGTGCCCCAGTGAATGAGGGTCGGCCCCGACATCATGAGCCCCAGCGTATTGGCGAAGCGGGGAGTATGGGCCTGCTGCATCTCCTGATTGAAGATGAACATCTCCATCAGGCTGGCGCCGCGGCCGCCGTACTCCTCGGGCCAGTGAATGCCCACCCAGCGGTCGCGGTGCGCCGTTTTCTGCCACGCGCGCTGATACGCGAACCGCGCATCCGCATCGATCTCGTCGAAATGCGCGGGGTCGTAGCCCGCGGGCAGGTTGGCGGCGAGCCACGCGCGCAACTCCTGGCGAAAGGCTTCTTCTTCGGCACTGAAATTGAAATCCATCCCACTCTCCTTGAGCGGCTCAGCTTAGCCAGTCCCGTTTTTCGGGTAAAGAAGCGGAGTGCACGGGCGCTGCGGTTCGGGCAGTATCGATTTGGATTTTTCCCGTTCCGCCTTCTGTCCCCTCTCCCCCCTTCGACCCTTCGACAAGCTCAGGGACCACCGGGAGAGGGTTGGAGCCTGCCCCGGACTTGATCCGGGGGCGAGGGTCCGCCCGTAGCATCGCACCCGCCCGACATGTCGAATCGGGCCTCCCTCGTGTTTTGACAGCGCCCGATGCGCTTGGTACGTCCGCAGACCATGAATGCCGAATTGCGCCGCGCGTTGGAAAAAGCGGTCGCCGACAAATGGGGGGAGGGCGTCCGTATTACGCAGTTGACGGACTTGGCCGGAGATGCGTCGAGCCGCAGTTACGCCCGCCTGTCGCTGAGTGGCACCGGGCCGAACGTGCCTCGGTCCACGGTAGTCATGCTGCTGGCTGGGAGCGGGCTGGCGCTGTCGTCCGACGAATTGGCCGTGCTCGACGCGCCGCCCACCGAATTACCCTATCTCAACGTGCATTATTTTCTGGAACCGCTCGGGGTGCGCGTCCCGGAAGTGTACGTGGACGGCGTGCAGGACGGATTCCTGCTGCTCGAAGACGTCGGCGACTCGGCGCTGCGCGACGCGGTGAGCGACTGTTCCCCGGCGGAAGTCGAAGCCTGGTATCGGCGCGCGATCAATCAACTGCTGTTAATCCAGATCGTGGGAACGCGCGCGCGCAATGATACCTGTCTCGCTTTCAAGCAGCGTTTCGACAAGCGGCTCTTTCTGTGGGAATTCGAACACTTCGTGGAATGGGGGCTGAACCGGGGCGAGGCCGACAGTCTGCCGTCCGACCGGTCGGAAGCGTTACCTAATCTGTTCGACGACATATCCACCCGATTGGCCGACGCGCCCGCGGTGCTCAACCACCGCGACTACCACAGTTGGAATCTGTTCGTGCAGCCCGAGGCGGGCAACGCGGTGCGCGTCATCGACTTTCAGGATGCGCTCCTCGCGCCGGCAGCCTACGACCTCGCCACACTGCTGAACGACCGCGACACGCCGGCCGTGGTGACGCCGGACCTGGAAGCGGCGCTCGTCCGTTACTACCATGACGCCTGGAACCGGCAGGCGGACACGCCGCGCGCGTACACCGACGTGTGGAACGAGTACAACCTGTGCCTGCTGCAAAAGGCGTGCAAGGTCGTCGGGCGCTTCTATTATCTCGAACTGGAAAAGGGCAAACCCGGCTATCTGCGCTACATCCCTCCCACGCTGGCGACCGTCCGCCGCGTCCTGGCGCGGCTGCCCGATACTCCGGGTCTCAGGACGTTGGCCGAGGTACTGGCCGCCCGGTTCCCCGAACACTTCTGACGCCCGCGTGCGTTCCTTCTCCGAAGTTGCCATGCGCGCGATGATCCTGGCCGCGGGGCTCGGCACCCGCATGCGGCCGCTGACCGACCATCTGCCCAAGGCGCTGGTGCCGGTCGCCGGCCGGCCGCTCATCGAGTACGCCTTGCGCTTCGTGCAATTCCACGGGATCAAGGACGTGGTGGTGAATCTCCACCACCTGGGCGGCCGGATTCGCGACGCGCTGGGTGACGGCCACACCTACGGCCTGCGGATTCGGTACTCGCCGGAAGACCCGATTCTGGACACGGGCGGCGCGATCAAACAGGTCCAGCCCCTGCTGGACGGCGGCCCGTTCCTGGTGTTGAACGCCGACACGATTCTCGATTTCGATTTGGCGAACTTTCTGGCCGCACACCGTCGGGCCGGGGCACTGGCGACCTTGCTGCTGCGACCGAATCCCGACCCGCAACGCTTCGGCCTGATCGAAACCGACCGCCGCGGCGTGATCCGCCGCATCCGCGGCGAACCACACGACATGGCGGTGACCGAAACGTTGTGGCCGGCCATGTTCACCGGCTGCCAAATCCTGGAGCCGGCGGTATTCGCGCACATGCCTGCGGGCCGGGCATTCAGCACCACGCACGACCTCTACCCGCGGCTCATCCGCAAGGGTCAGACGTTGTTGGGAGTGCAACACCCCGGGGCGTGGATGGTGGTCGATGACGCAGACGGTGTGGCACAGGCGACCGAAGCACTCACATCCGGTCGCCTGCACCTCTCCTATTTACGTCCGTAGTCTCGGTGACCGGCGTCTCTTCCGGTCCTCTGCATTGCACACGCACGCTGCACAGGACCACGGAATCCCCGGCAGAGGACGGGGTTCTCCGGGAATAGAAATGCACCTTGTCAGGAAATGGTTCTACAGCGAGGGAAACGGGACAGTGGACCTCTGGATTCCAACTCTCCAGACATGGGGTGCGACAGAGTTTTGGGAGGGGGGAGTATGTCGTACCTCTCGGCGGGCAAACGTCGTTGCCTGTTTTCCCCTTGATTCTTCGGATGGCTCTTTTGAGTCGAGGGCAGATCATTCGCAAACGCTCTGGTTCTGCTTCAGGTATTCAAGCAAAGCTTCGGCCGCCCACTGGTGGCCGGCGGGACTCCAGTGGTCGTCATGCGCCCACCCCGCGTCGCGCAGTTCGGCACCTTGACGGTAGATGACGTCGGCTTGGTCGATCACGGGAATGCGTCGCTGCGCGGCCATTTCGTTCATTCGGGCAAACGTGCCGCCCCCAAAGCGACGCATTCGGTGTGACGCCAGAATGACCAGCGCCGCGCCGTCGCGCTCCGTACGGGCCTTGAACGCGTCCAGCCCGAAGGCCGTGAAGGCGAGGGCTTCCTTGAAGAACGGGGAGTCGTTCCTCTCCTCAAACAACTTATAGAAGGTCGGGGTGTCTTCATTGGCGAACCGCATTTTCCTGCTTCCCCTCCAGACCGGCTGCCACCCGTCAAGCAGCGAGCCATAGGGGGGACGTCCCCTCAGTAATTCCACCAAGCCAACTCGTTGCGTGTAGAGGGCGGTCGTGGGTCGAAAATAAAACAGTTCTCTCTTGGCACACAACCGATCCACGAACCAGGATGCACGCAACGCCCATGGGCGGCAGATGGACGCCCTCCCTTGCGGCGTGGAAGGAGGACCGGCAAGCCACGGCAGCCGGAAGCGCCAATAATCCGGATCGGGAGGGCGCAACCGGAAGCTGCCGTTTTCGGCTCGTACCGCGGAGACACGGGGCAGATGTTCCGGATCCAGGCCCATCCACATAGCCCGCCAGAGCGGGAAGTTGGCGATGTAGTCATACGGAGTAAAGACGAGCACGACCAGCTTGGGATGCAGATGCCGGGCATATTCGTCATAAAAGGCCAGTTGATTGATCTGGCCGGTACCGCCCTTTCCGAATGCCGAGGTCGTGACGTCCAGGTGGGGCAACTCCCGCGCAGCCATCTCTTCGAGCCGGACATGGAACTTCTCCGGAATGTGCACCTGCGGCGCCTCCACGTAGGAGGGGCCGATCATGGCGATGTGGCAGCTCTCCGCGGCCCGTTGGGAACTGATGGGCTCGCGGTCCAGGAACCCCAGGCTGTTGGTGCGCGACCTGACCCAGAAATCGAGTCGATTCGTCGAGCGGGTCTCCGTGTCGGGACGCAGCAGAATGCCCACGCCGGGAACGAAGACCGTTGGCCTATGATTGGTTCTGAACGGGACCGTCGAACGCAGCCACGCTTCCCCGGCGAGCCCAATCAGCACCAGCCCGGCCACGAGCAGCCCCGCATTCCAACCGACCAAGCGCAGGGCACGGCGGAGTTTCGGGGCGGCAGTTTTCTCTTGTGCGTCTCGGCTGGCGTTCGACATGGCCCGTTTTCCCCTTGATTCTTCGGATGGCTCTTTTGAGTCGAGGGTAGATCATTCGCAAACGGCCTGATTCTGTTTCAGGTATTCCAGCAAGGCTTCGGCCGCCCACTGGTGGCCGGTCGGGTTCCAATGGGCGTCATGCGCCCAGTGCGCGTCCTCAACGGCGTTTCCCTGGCCGACGATGTAGTCATATTGGTTGATGATGGGGATGTCGCGCGCCTCGGCCATTGCGTTCATGTAACTCGTCAAGCGGCCGCCTGCTTGCCCCATGCGGTGCGTCGCCAGGATAACCAACGAGACGCCGTCACGCTGCGTACGCTCCTGGAATCGATCCAGAGCGAAGGCTGTGAACGCTCGCGCCTCCTTGAAGACGGGGGGAGGGTTCTCCTTCTCGAACTCGTCATTGATGCGCCGCCATGCGGTGGGGCGCCATCCGTCGAGAAGTGTCTCGTAAGGGGGCCAGGATCTCTGGATATCCAGCCATGTGGTCACTTCGGGGTCGGCCCCCTCCCCCTCTCCCCCCGGGCTAGATGTCAGGACGCTCGTCTTGGCATCCAACCAGCCCGCTAGATAGGATCTTTTGACTACCCACTCCTTGACGCGGGATGTCCAGAGCTTCACTGAATGCGGCTGCGGCAGTCGAGACGCCCAGTTCGGGTCGGGTGGGCGCAGTTGGATATTTCCATCCTCTCCTCGTTCCGCGTAGACAAAGGGGAGATACCTCGGGTCCAACCTCCACCTTATGGAAAATACGTCCAGGGCCGCTGAGTTGTCCATGAAGTCGTTGTCAACGAAGACGAGCACCAGCAATTGGGGACGCAGACGCCGGACGTATTCGTCGTACAAGGCCAACTGGTTGATCTGGCCGGTGGTCCCGCGCCCGAACGCCGAGGTTGTGATGGCCAGAGTGGGCAACTCCCGCGCAGCCATCTCTTCGAGCCGGACATGGAACTTCTGCGCGATGGGCACTTCGATCGCCTCCACGAAAGAATCACCGATCATGGCGATGTGACAATGCTCTGTGGCCCGCTCGGGGCTCGGCGGTTCGCGGTCCAGGAAGCCCAAGCTGTTGGTGCGGGAGACGGTCCAGAAATCGAGCCCGTTCGTCCAGCGGATCTCCGTGTCGGGACGCAGCAGAATGCCCACGCCGGGAACGAAGACCGTTGGACGATGACTGGTTCTGAACGGGACCGTCGAACGCAGCCACGCTTCCCCGGTCAGCACCACCAGTGCCAGCCCGGCCACGAGCAGCACCGCATTCCAGCCCACTAGGCGCATTACGATATGATCGGAGGGCGGGGGCAGATCCCATTCGGGAACAGTCGAATACAACGGAAATCAAAGGGGATCATATACAAGACGATCCCGAAGAGGGTTTTCCTCGTCATACTCCCGTTCAAGCCGGGGGCAGGCTCTGCGCAGGCAGGTATCCATCTTCCGGATTCCTGCTTGCGCGGGAATGACGACCGGGGAGACCGTCAAGGATGCAGTTCCCCGATCATATGACGAATCACCCCGGAAAATCCCTTCCGACGGTGGACCGCGTTTGAATCTGCGAGATTCTTACCGAAGAAGCCGATCTCTGTCGACACGATCATCCGAGCTTCATGCGCTCCTGCATTTCCGGACGATTGAGGCGAAGTTGTCGAGGCAACGCGGTGCCGCGGGTGTAGCCTGCACACTTTTGTCGAGCCAGTCTTGGAGTGGCTGCTCATCGGCTGGCCACGCCGGAAAGGAACCGTCGGGGAGTCTGTCCGCCAGCAGGCCGATCAAAGCCTGCACGACCTCGGGTGTGAATTCAGGGTGGAACTGCGTGCCCCAGATTGTGTCGCCCAAAGCGAACGCTTGGCATGCGGTCTGCGGGTTGTACGCCAACGTCCGAGCCCCGGGCGGGAGTTCGGCGACGATTTCCCCGTGGCTCTGCTGCGCCGGAAACGTGTCGGGGACGCCCGCGAACAACGGGTCTCGTCGGCCTTCCTCGGTCAGGGTCACGCCGACCGTGCCGAGTTCCCAGCCGGCCGGGCTCTGTTCCACCCGCCCGCCGAACGTGCGCGCCAGATGCTGGTGGCCGAAGCAGACACCGTATAGTGGCACCCCAGCGTCCGCGGCGCGCTTGAGAAAATCCTCGCTGCGCGCCACCCAGGCGTCCGCATCGTTGGCAGAAGCCGCGGAGCCGGTCACGACGATCCCCGCCCAGTCCGTGGCGGGCGGCGGCTCGGTCCGCGCATCGGCCACGGTGCAGTGCTCTGCGCCCAGAAGGTGCAAAAACGCCTGCTCGACGTCCCCGAACCGCGCAATCATGCGCCGCGGCAGGGTGCCGGTCTTCCAGATCAGGAGGCGGGCGGCCATTGCTCTTTCTTCACTTATGACGTTCTGGGCCAAGCCGTCAGCGGGCGCGGTGGTCGCGTTCCCGGCCGGGTTGTTTCGGATGGGCGTACGGGTGCGGCCGGTCGGTCTGGACGTCGAACGGAATCTCGGCCACGCGCCGCAAGCCGTCTTTGTAGGCGGCGATCAAGCGGTCTTCCGCGGCGTAGTCGAACGGGTCTTGCAGGCGCGTTTCGATTTCGCCGCCCGGCTCGGGCCGGTGTTCCAGATACCAGGCGACCGTCTTCTCCAACGCCTGTTCGACGGGGCAGACGTCGGTATAGCCGAGTTGGCGTTTGATCTTGCCGAGATCGACCACGCGATGGTGGGAGGTCTCCTGCATGGTGTACGGTCGCGCAGGCCGCGCCAGTGCGTCGGGCATGCTCACGATCTCCCAATCGTGCTGCATGGCGCGGCCGATGACCTCGATGACTTGGTGGAGGGTCAACTGGCTTTCGTCGCCACAGTTGTACAGTTGGCCGGCCGAGGCTTCCGGCCGGTCCACCGCCAGCAGGACGGCGTGCGCCAGATTTTCGGCATAGCCGTGGGTGAACAGGGTCAAGCCGCCGTCGGCCACGATGACGTGCGGGCGCTTGTCGAGAATCCGCCGGATCACGGACCACTCGCGCGGCACGAGTTGGTAGGGGCCGTACACGTAGGGGTAGCGGAAATAAGCCGCGGTCGGGTGACGGTCCATGACGGCCCGCTCGGTCTGTGCGATGAGCCAGGCGAAACGGAGTTCTTCTTCGCGCTCGACGACCGGCGCGTCCTCGGACACCCCCAGCTTCAGGCCGGTCGGGAAGACGGCGTGCGGGTTCATGTAGCCCCGATAGCTCGCCACGCCGCCCACGCCGACGAAGCGGCCGACCTTGCCGACGAGCGCCTCGGCCACGAAGCGGATGCGCCCGTAGGTGACGACCGCCAGATCGAACGTCCGCCCGGCGAGTGCCGCGTCGATGGTCTCCCGGAAATGCGGGTCGCCGTGGATGTGTTCGACTTCGGGCGGAATCTCGGGAATCTCGTGCGTGCCGCGGTGGAAGATCGTGACGTCGTAGCCGCGCGCGATCAGCCCGTTCACGATGAACGGCCCGGTCGGGCCGGTGCCGCCGACAACCAACGCTCGCATGGACCCCCGCCTACCCGGGAAGCGCGGGCGGTGTCAACGGACCGGCTGCTTCCGTGACGCTCGTACCGGTCGCTTTTCTCCGTGTCGTCGTCTCTGATACGCTGGGTTTCGACAAAGGCGGGGCCGGTCCAAATATGAAAGTCCGGGAGGCAATGCGGCTCCTTGAAGTTGACGGGTGGTATCGAGTCCGGATGAAAGGCAGCCATCGACAATTCAAACATCCGACGAAACGCGGTCTCGTAACGGTGCCCGGACGTTCAGGCGACGACCTCGCGTCCGGCACGCTCAAGAGCATATTGAAACAGGCAGGGCTCAAGCCATGAAATACCGAATCGTCGTGGAAAAGACGGCAACCGGATTCTCTGCCTACTCCCCGGACTTACCGGGCTGCGTCACGACTGGCACCACAAAAGAAGAAACGGAAGAAAACATGAAAGAGGCCGTCGCGTTTCACGTCGAAGGGTTGCGGCAGGAGGGGTTACCGGTCCCTTCACCGGATGGCGATTCCAGACGTTCAGGGTTCGGTAGGAAAAAAGCCAATATGAGGGTCATTTAAGACGAAACGCTATTCCTATGACTCGATTCTTCGACGGACCGAAGCCGCGGCTGTTCGCCCACCGCGGGGCCAGCGGCGAGCGGCCCGAAAATACGCTGGCCGCGTTCGAGCGCGCGGCGGAACTGGGCTGCGAGTACATCGAACTCGACGTGCACGCGGCGCAGGACGGCCACGTCGTCGTCTTTCACGACGATACTCTCGAACGGACCACCAATGGTCTCGGTCCGGTCGGCGAGTATGCTCTGGCCGCGCTGCAACAGCTCGACGCCGGCTACCGCTTCTCGCCGGACGACGGAAAAACGCGGCCGTTCCGTGCCTCGGACGTCGTCATTCCGTCCCTTGAAGAAGTGTTGTCCGGTTTCCCGCAGGTGCGCTTCACGGTCGAAATCAAACAGAGCGTGCCGCCCATCGAAGAGGCGGTGATCGCCGTCGTCAACGCCTGCGGGCGGGCCGGCGACGTGGTGTTGGCGTCCAAAGAAGACGCGGTGCTGGCCCGCGTACGGAAGCTGGCGCCGGACATCGCGACGAGCTGCGGCTATCAGGAGATTGCCGACTTCATTCAGCGCGTCGCGACCGGGCGGCTGGACGATTACCGTCCGCCCGGCCAGGCGTTCCAGATCCCGCCCGATTACGAAGGCATCCCGCTGGTCACCGAGGCCACGCTTGCCGCGGCGCACAGGTTCGATCTCGAAATGCACGTCTGGACGATCAACGAGCCGGACGAAATCCGCCGGCTGCTCGACCTGGGTGTGGACGGCGTCATGTCCGACTTCCCCGGACGACTGCTGGAAGCGGCCGACCGGACAGAATAGGCCGCTCGTAACATCCGCGGAGCACGTCAGGCCCGCGGTATGAATCATGGATGCGGTTACGGGATTTTCGGGATGACTTGCGCGGCGAAGCGCTCGATGCCGGCCCGGAAGGTGTCGGCGTCGGTATAACGACCGAGCCCCAAGACGTAGTAATCCGCTCCGGCTTCCTGCATGGCCGAGATGCGGTCGATCATCGGCTCGGGGCTGCCCTCGCGCAGCATGCCGCCGACGATCAACTCCGGCATGGAGCGGCCGCGGTCCGCTGACGCTTCGCGGAGATGCGCAGCGATTTTCGCCAACTCTCCCGATTGGATGCCGATGGGGTAGTAGCCGTCGCCGTATTTCAGGGTGCGCTCGATGGCGGTCGGGCCGGCCCCGCCGACCCAGATGGGCGGGCGCGCCGGCCGCGGGGCGAAGACGAATTCCGGGAAGGAGACGTGCTGGCCGGCGTAGGAACTCACGTCGTTGTCGAACAATTGGCGCACGACTGCGAGCGTTTCGTTGGTGATGGCGCCCCGTTTGCGCGGGTCCACCCCTAGCGCCTCGAACTCCGGGCGCAGCCAGCCCACGCCCGCGCCGAGGATCAGACGGCCGCCCGACAACTCTTGCAGGGTGGCGACCTGTTTGGCCAGATACACGGCGGGCCGGTACGGAAAGACCAGCACGGAAATGCCCAGCCGAATGGTGCGGGTCAGGGCTGCGAAATACGCCAGCGTGGTGAGCGGCTCGAAATACCGGCCGCCCGAGCCCTCGGTCTGGTCGGGCGGGATGGCCAGATGATCGACGACGAACGCGGCGTCGAAGCCGGCGTCCTCGGCCGCCCTGGCGCACGCGCCCAGCGTGTCGCGGGTGGCGGCCGGTCCCATGTTGCGAATGACGACGCCGTATTTCATGCGGGTCCTCCCGACTCGTTGTGCTCTTCCTGGAAGAGACGTTCGGCCAGCGCCTCGGCGAGTTCCGCGGTCGCGTCCTCGTCCGTGCGCAGCAGATCGAACGACAGGTTCATCAGCATTTTGCCCAGCACCTCGCGCTGCAGCAGATGCAGCGTGACCGAAGCCGGCCGTTCCGTCTGAAGGTGCGCGATCAGGGTTTCCATCGATCGCACCCCGGCATCGTTCTCCTGCCGGGCCAAGCGGTCGCCGGCCATCCCGGCCGCGCGTTGCAGCAGGGCGGCTTCTGCGTCGGTGAGGGAGTAAGGGGGCACGCCGAGGGGTTCCATTCGTCGAGCGAGACCGGATTGCCGGCGCACCGAATCCGACGTGACGAGCGGGGCACTACGCCAAGTCGGGGAACAGCCAGGGCGCCTCGCGTTTGCGGCGTTGCTCGTACGCGTCGATGTCCGCCGCGTGTTGCAAGGTCAGGCCGATTTCGTCCAAGCCGTTGAGCAGGCAGTCCTTGCGGAATCGGTCGACCGCGAACCGAAAGCTCGCACCGCCCGGAGTCGTGACCGTCTGGGCGGCCAGATCGACCGTCAGTCGGTAGCCCGGCTGCGCCGCGACTTCCTGAAACAATCGATCGACTTCCGCCTTCTGCAAGACGACCGGCAGCATCCCGTTCTTGAAACAGTTGTTGAAGAAGATGTCGGCAAAGCTGGGCGCAACGATGCAGCGGAACCCGTGGTCCAGCAGTGCCCACGGCGCATGTTCGCGCGACGAGCCGCAGCCGAAGTTGTCGCGGGCCAGGAGGATGCTGGCGCCGTCGTAGCGCGGCTGGTTCAGGACGAAGCCGTCCACGGGATTGCCGTCGCTCGTGTAGCGCCAGTCCGTGAACAAGCCCTCACGCAGGCCCGTCCGCTTGATGGTTTTGAGGTACTGTTTGGGAATGATCTGGTCGGTGTCGACGTTCACCCGGTCGAGCGGCGCCACCATGCCTTCCAATACGGTAAACGCTTCCATGATTCCGTGCTTTCTTTGGGGGATTATATAAAGACGATCCTAGAGATGTCTCCTGGCCTTCGTCCCGTACCCCTGGGTTGAAAACCCTTCGACCCTTCGACAAGCTCAGGACATCGCAAGCTCAGGGACCAGCCCGTTGAGCTTGTCGAAACGGGCAAAGGGTCGTCTTGTACGTAACTCCCTTTCTATCTAACTACCTTTAACTACGGTTTCCGTTCCCTGTACGCGAACCGACCGACGCGGACTCCTCACGCTGACGGTTACGCCCAGTC
This sequence comes from uncultured Binatia bacterium (SeqCode), assembly GCA_965242795.1. Classification (GTDB taxonomy): domain Bacteria; phylum Desulfobacterota; class Binatia; order Bin18; family Bin18; genus Bin18. The sequence continues at coordinate 2,947,307 of OZ251505.1, read as the reverse complement.
CCGAATATCGACGAAGCGGCCGGCGATCGCCGCCGCGGCGGCCATGGCCGGAGAGACCAGATGCGTGCGCCCCCCCTTGCCCTGCCGGCCTTCGAAGTTCCGGTTGCTGGTCGAGGCGCACCGCTCGCCGGGCTCCAGCGCGTCCGCGTTCATGGCGATGCACATGGAGCAGCCCGCCTCGCGCCACTCGAAACCGGCGTCCGTGAAAACGCGGTCCAGCCCTTCCTGTTCGGCCTGCTGCTTCACCAAGCCGGACCCGGGCACGACCATCGCGTGCACACTGTCGGCGATCTTCTTGCCGTCGGCGACCCGGGCGGCGATGCGCAGGTCTTCGATACGCGAGTTGGTGCACGAGCCGATGAAGACGCGGTCGAGCCGGATGTCCGTGATGGGCATCCCGGCCGTCAGGTCCATGTAAGCCAGCGCGCGTTCGGCCGCCTCGCGCGTTTCGGACGAGGACATGTCCGCTGGGTTGGGCACCCTGCCGGTGACGTCCGCGACCATGCCCGGATTGGTGCCCCAGGTGACTTGCGGGGCGACGTCGTCCGCGCGCAATTCGACCGTTTTATCGAACGCCGCGTCCGGGTCGGACGGGAGTTGCCGCCACGCGGACACCGCTTGCTCGAACATCTCGCCCTCGGGCGCGAACGGCCGGCCCTTCAGATAGGCGAAGGTCGTGTCGTCCGGCGCCACCATGCCGGCGCGTGCCCCGCCTTCGATGGACATGTTGCACAGCGTCATGCGGCCTTCCATCGACAGCGCGCGGATGGCCGTGCCGGTGTACTCGATCACGTGACCGGTGCCGCCCGCGGTGCCGATGGCGCCGATAATGGCCAGGATGACGTCCTTTGCCGAACAGCCGGCGGACAGGCTGCCGTCCACGCGCACCTGCATGGTCTTCGCCTTTTTCTGGAGCAGGCATTGCGAGGCCAGGACGTGTTCCACTTCGCTGGTGCCGATGCCGAACGCCAGCGCGCCGAACGCCCCGTGCGTGGCGGTATGGGAATCCCCACAAACGATGACCATGCCGGGCAGCGTCAGCCCCTGTTCCGGGCCGATGACGTGGACGATGCCCTGCCGGACGTCGCCCATGTCGAAGATCCGGATGCCGGTCGCGCGGCAGTTGTCCTGGAGCGCCGCGATCTGTATGGCGGCCACTTCGTCTTCAATCGGTCGGCTGCGGTCGGTGGTCGGAACGTTGTGGTCGGGCACGGCGATGGTCGCCGGGGTACGCCGCACCGTGCGCCCGGCCAGTTGCAAGCCTTCGAATGCCTGCGGCGAGGTGACTTCGTGGGTGAGATGACGGTCCACGTACAAGAGGGTGGTGCCGTCTTCTTCGGTCCGCACGACGTGCGAATCCCAGATTTTCTCGAACATGGTCTTGGCTGCCACGTAGTACTCCTTGCGCTCCACCTCCGCCGGTCCCTCCGGGAGCGATGCTTGGAAACGGCCCTCCCTCTTTCAGATTTGCCGGCGCCCCGCAAGATGGAAGCCGCCCGCGGCGTGTGGTAGAGTCCACCCCGTCCCGGGCGGTCTGGATTCCGCCCGCCGAAAGACCGCTTCAGACGTTCAGATGATCGCAGACGAGGGAGACGTGGCATGGGCGAATGGACTGTGGATCTGCAGGAAAAGGACTTCGAGCAGGGCGTGATGGAGCGTTCCTACGACGTGCCGGTAGTGCTCGATTTCTGGGCACCCTGGTGCGGGCCGTGCCGGGCGATCGGGCCGATCTTGGAAAAGCTGGCGGACGAAAAAGACGGCAAGTTCGTGCTCGCCAAAGTCAACGTCGATGAAAACCCCGGCTTGGCGCAGTCGTTTCAGATCGGCAGCATCCCCGCGGTCAAGGCGGTGAAGGACGGCCAGATAGCGAACGAGTTTCTGGGCGCGCTGCCCGAGCCGGCGATTCGGGAATTCATCGATGGCCTGTTGCCCTCCGAGGCCGACACCCTCGCCGCCCGGGGCGCCGACCTGCACGAAGCGGGGAAGGCGCAGGGCGCCGAGAGCCTGTACCGCGCGGCGCTCTCCAAAGACGCGCGGCAGCCCAAAGCATTGCTCGGCTTGGCGCGACTGTTGGTGGACAAAGGGGAGCACAGCGACGCGCTCGGCTTACTCGACCGCGTATCGCCCACCGCCCGCGAATACGACGAGGCGCAGCGCGTGGCCGCCGAGATTCGCGTCCGACAGTCCGGCGCCAACGCGGACGACGAGGCCGCCTACCGCCGCAAGCTCGAAACGAATCTGGACGACCTGGACGCCCGCTTCGAGTTGGCACAGATTCTCGCTTCTTCAACCCGCTACGAAGAAGCCCTCGCCGAGTATCTGGAAATCGTGAAGAAGGACCGCGCGTTCCGGGACGACGGCGCCCGGAAGGCCATGTTGGAGATCTTCGAGGTGGTGGGGTCCCGCAGCGACTTGGCGGAGCGGTTCCGGTCCGAGTTGGCGAAGGTGTTGTTCAGCTAGGGAATCATATACAAGATGATCCTGAATTTCTCCTCTGCGCACATCCCGCGCAAAACCCCTTGACCTTTCGACAGGCTCAAGATGCCGCAAACTCGAGGATCAGCCTGTTGAACTTGGTCCCCGAGTCCCGTTGGTGAGCCTGTCGAACCATGTCGAAGGGGATCGAAACGATACCTAGAATCCCTTGTATGTGATTCCTGACGAAAGCCTGTCGCCTCAATCCCAGGGAATATGGGCTCACTCCGGTTCATCGTGAGATATCTTCCAAAAGAGGACCGCAACAGGAATGTAGATGGCTAACGCGCAGACGAGAAGAATCCAGTCATACGTCGTCATGGGACTGCTCCTTGATTCGGGAAATAGTCCTTCTGACAGTTCGATGGCGTCTCCAGACTCCAATGACGAGGAGGAGCGTGAGCAAAACACCTGACAAAGTCAAGAAAAGACGAATGCCCGTCCGTTCTCCCAACATGAGTCCGATAGTGCCTCCCCCGACTGCCAGGACGAAAAGAGCCATCAGTTTGAGCAGCTCCGTTTCGTACTTGATCCGCTCGGAATTCTTGTCGGCCATACGCGCACGGTGGGGGTTATACGAGCGCCCATTCCTCGCCTTCTTCTTTGACGATACCCTCCGCCTTGAGCTTGTTCAGGTGCGACTGCACCGAGTTGCCGGCCGCTTTGTGTAGAAACTTCGGCACGTCGGTGTATATCCGTTCCACCATGTCGGGGATGCGCGTCAGGCCGGCGTCGAGGGCGTCGAGCACCTGCCGTTCGCGGAGTTCGCGGTGGGCGATGTATGCGTCGAGCTTTTTGTACGGTTCGCGGATGGCCGGGCCGTGCGCCGGGTAGATGACCGCCAAGTCCAGGTCGAGTAGTTTGCGCAACGAGGCCATATAGTCGATCAGGCCGCCGCCTTCTTCGGGCACGACGGTCGTGCCCGCGCCCAACACCAAGTCGCCGGTGAACAGGGCTTTTTCCTCTTCGAGGTAGTAACACAGGTGATCCTTGGCGTGGCCGGGCGTATGGATCGCGCGCAGCGTGGCGCCGTCGGTCTCGATGCGTGCGCCGTCGTCGATGTAGGTCAGCGGAAAATCGTAGTCCGCGTCTTTTTCCGGCCAAGCGTGTTTCGATACCTGTAATTCGCCGAAGCGTCGTTGGACGTTGGGGACGCCGCCGATGTGGTCCTGATGCACGTGCGTCAACACGATCTCCTGCAATTCGGCCGCGCCCTTCGTCTCGGACAAGCCGCGTTCCAGTAACGGATCGTAAACGTCGAGGCCGATGCCGGTGTCGAGCAGGATGGGCCGGTTGCCCGTGCCGACCAGATACGTGTTGGTGCCGGGTCCCGTGAACGGGCCGGGGTTCTGGCCGAGCACGGTCGAAACGCGCGCGCTCCATACGTCGAAGTCGGGCAGTTGCAGCCCGGCCATGCTGTCGGTCACGACCCGTTGCGGCATGGCTCAACTCCCGAGCAGGTCGGCGGCAATGGTTTTGAGTTGCATGTTCGTGGTGCCTTCGTAGATCTTGCCGATCTTCGCGTCGCGGTAGAATTTCTCCGCCGGGTACTCCTTGGTGAATCCGACCCCGCCGAACACCTCCAACGCGCGCGACGCCACCCGTTCGCCGACCTGCGAACAGAAGAACTTCGTCATGGCCGCGGAATGGGCGAACGGCACGCCGCTCTCCTTGAGGCGGGCCGTGTTGTACACCATCAGGCGCGCGGCTTCGATCTCGGTCGCCAACTCGGCCAACTCGAACTGTACGGCCTGGAAATCCGCAATCGCGCGGCCGAACTGCGAACGCTCCTTGGCGTAGCCGAGCGCACACTCGAACGCGCCCTGCGCCAGCCCCGTCATCTGCGCGCCGATCCCGATCCGGCCTTCGTTCAGCGTTTCGATCGCGACCTTGTAGCCCCTGCCGACCTCGCCCACGACGCGGCCGCGCGGCACGCGCACGTCTTCGAGGATCAACTCGCAGGTCGAACTGGCGCGAATGCCGAGCTTGTCTTCCTTCTTGCCGACGCTGAACCCGGGCGCGTCGCGTTCGACCATGAACGCGGTGACGCCCTTGTAGCCCTTGTCCGGGTCGGCGTTGGCGAACAGCAGATACACCCCGGCCTCGGCCCCGTTGGTCGTCCACATCTTGCGGCCGTTCAGCACGTACGTGTCGCCGTCCAGCCGCGCCCGGGTCTGCATGGCGAACGCGTCGCTCCCCGACCCGGCCTCGGACAGGGCATAGGCGCCGACCGTGTCCGTTGCCAGCCGCGGGAAGAACTCGGTCTTCTGCTCGGAGGTGAGCCAGCGGACCAGGGCATTGTTGACCAGCGTATTCTGTACGTCGACGCAGGTCGCGACCGCGGGATCGATGCGCGCGAACTCCTCGATGGCCAGAATCGACATGAAGAAGGTCGCATCGCCGCCCCCGTAGGCGGCGGGAATTTCGATGCCCATGACGCCGAGGCCGAAGAGCTTGTCGATCAACGCGCGGGGGATTTTCGCTGCGCGGTCCATGTCCATGACGTGGGGCCGAACCTGTTCTTCGGCGAACTCGTGGACCATGCCGCGGAACAGGTTCTCGTCTTCGCTGAGCGTCCCCAAAGGCAGATGCGTGGCGGGATCCATGCACGTCCCCTTTCATTCTACGCCGTCGCAGGCGTGCCGCGCGCGCTTGGCGGGCAGGCCGAAGCGTCACCCGGAGTGCGCATTGTTGGCACGTTGCCGGCCCGATGTCCAGCGAAAACGCCCAGGAGGAAAGTCGTTTGAAATGGGAATTACGGACAAGATGATCCTTCGCCCGTTTCGACAAGCTCAACGGGCTTGCCCCTGAGCTTGCGGTGCTCTGAGCTTGTCGAAGGGCCAGGGACGGGGTGCGAAGGTTGAGGTAACGTCGGGGTTCGTTTCGACAGGCTCAACGAACTTAGGGATGGGCCGGTCCCTGAGCTTGCGGTGCCTTGAGCGGGTCGAAAGGTCGAAGGGTGTCGCAGCGGACATGGGGGTCCCTCGTATGTCGTTCCCTTCGAAGTCCCCGTTCATCACGGTTCCCGATCCACGAATTAAAATGTGGAGGGAATAAAAAGAAGAATGACGAAGAAGCCGAATTCCGCCCCCTCTCCCCTGGAGGGAGAGGGTCGGGGTGAGGGGGATTCGCAGACAACGACGACCGGGCTACCCGCCCAGACTGATCATCTCGATCTTCTTCCGGTGCTGGGGATCGTAACCGGAGCCGGAGCGCAGCGCCGCCAAGCGTTCTTCGGAGTACCGGTCGGCGCGCTGGTGCCAAGCGTCGCGCAACACCCCGAGCAGGGTGTCGTCGTCGATACCGCCGCGCAGCAGCACCTTCAGGTTGCGGCCCGCCGCGGCGAACAGGCACGTCACCAGCTTGCCGTCCGCGGTGAGGCGCGCGCGGGTGCACGACGCGCAGAACGGCTCGCTGACCGAGGCGATGACGCCGACGTCCCCGCGGCCGTCGGCGTGTCGGTAATCGACCGACGGGGCGCTGCCGCCAGCGCGGCCGACCTCGCGGAGCGGAAAGTGCGCGCGGATGACGTCCAGCATTTCGCGCTTGGACACCATCTTGTCCGACTGCCAGTGGTTGGCGTTGCCCACGTCCATGAACTCGATGAACCGGAGGCCGAACCCGTGCTCGCGCGCAAAGGCGACCAGCGGCACGATCTCGTCGTCGTTCACGCCGCGTTCGATGACCGCGTTGAGCTTGATGGGCGCGAAGCCCAGCGCCTTGGCGGCGAACAGGCCGTCCAGCACCTTGTCGAGGTCGCCGCGACGGGTGATGCGCCGGAAACGGTCGGGGTCGAGGCTGTCGAGGCTGACGTTGAGGCGGCGCAGGCCGGCCGCCTTGAGGGCCGCGGCCTTGTCGGCCAGCGTCGAGGCGTTGGTGGTCAGGCAGATGTCGCGCAGCCCGTCGATGGCGGACAGCCGCGCGATCAAGTCTTCCAGGCCGCGGCGGGCGAGCGGCTCGCCGCCCGTCAGCCGGATTTTTTCCACTCCCAGCCGCACGAACAGGCGGGCCAGGCGGGTGATCTCCTCGAACGTGAGCACCTCGCGTTTGTCCAGCCAGTCGTACTCGTCCAGCGGCATGCAATAGGTGCAGCGGTAGTTGCAGCGGTCGGTGACCGAGATGCGCAGGTCCTTGACCGGCCGCCCGAACCGATCGCGCACGCTGCTTGCCTCTTCCTCTCTCATCGTTCCGCGTACTATAGCATCCTGCAGGTTCAGCCAAGGCGCGGGAGCGGTCTCAGCGTTGACATATCGATGTCCCCCCGGTACGCCCCTCCGTATGCGAACGACCATACGGCTTGACGACGCCTTGCTCGGGTCCGCCAAGCAACTCGCCCTCCAGACCGGCCGCACCCTGACTTCGGTGATTGAAGACGCCCTCCGAGCAACGTTGGCCAGGCATAAAAGCCAGCCGCAAAAAAGAAGACCGATCCGACTGACGACGGTGAAGGGAAAGGGCGTGTTTCCCGGCGTCGACCTGGACGACTCCGCCTCGCTGGCCGATGCGATGGAACGGGACGATGCTCCTTCCTGACGTCAACGTTCTCGTGTACGCCCATCGGGAAGACGCTCCCGACCACCTCAAATATCGAGCTTGGCTCGAAGCCCTCGTCAACGGGGAACAAGCCTACGGTACGGCTGAGCTTGTCCTCAGCGGCTTCCTCCGAATCGTGACACACGCCCGGATTTTCAATCCGCCGAGTCGTCTTGCAACGGCCTTGCGATTCGTCAACGCGATTCGGCGCCAACCTCACTGTATCGTCGTTCGTCCGGGTCCGCGGCATTGGGATATATTCACCCGGCTGTGTCGGACCGCCGGCGCTACAGGGCGTCTCATTCCCGACGCCTATCTCGCAGCCCTCGCCATCGAGTCCGGCAGCGAATGGATCACGACGGATCGAGACTTCAGCCGTTTTCCCCGACTCCGTTGGCGGCACCCGTTGGAGTAGAAAGGATCGCCCATGCGGATCGAAGACAAGGTCGCGTTGGTCACGGGAGGCAGCCGCGGCATCGGACGGGCGATCTGCCTGCGCCTCGCCGAGGAGGGCGCCAAGGTCGCCATTGCCGACGTTCTGAAAGACGAGGCTCAGGCCACCGCGGACGAAATCGCGCAACGCGGCGGCCACGCGCAGGTCATCCAGACCGACGTGACGCACCTCGATCAGGTCCGCGCCTGCGTGCAACAGGTGATCGGGCAGTGGCAACGGATCGACGTCCTGGTGAACAACGCCGGCTGGGACAAGATGGAGCCGTTCCTGCAAAGCCGGCCCGACACCTGGGACAAAGTGATCGGCATCAACCTGCGCGGCCCGATTCATTTCTGCCACGCGGTGGCCGCGCACATGGCCGAACGAAGCACCGGCGAAGGCGTGCGCGGCAAGATCGTCTCGATCGGCTCGGACGCCGGCCGCGTCGGGTCCACGGGCGAGGCCGTCTATTCGGCGTGCAAAGCCGGCATCATCGGCTTCTCCAAAACGCTGGCGCGCGAGTTGGCCCGCGCCAGGATCACGGTCAACGTCGTGTGCCCCGGGCCGACGGACACCGCCATGCTGGACCAGGTCACGTCCAGCGAACGCGGGGCCAAGATCATCGCGGCCATGACGCGCGCCGTGCCGTTCCGGCGTCTGGGCCGGCCCGAAGAGATCGCCGCCGCGGTCGCGTTCTTCGCCTCGCCCGACGCCGACTTCGTGACCGGGCAGGTCTTGTCCGTCAGCGGCGGCCTGACGATGGCGGGCTGAAGGTTCGCCCTGTCTTCCCGTTCCCGCCTTTGGTAGGCTCGGCCGCAGAGCCCGGCGAAGCATGGAGGGTCCACACATGGCCGAGCGTTCCCCCGACCCCGTCCGCGTGCAGATCAAACCGCTCACCGCGCAGGCGTTCGCTCCGTACGGCGAAGTGCTCGAACGCAAGAAGCTCGTCTATCCCGAGGCCGAGGAAGGCCGCGTGGCGATGGAACTGCTGTCGTTCCAATACCGGCCCGACGCCAGGATTCTGGATCAGATGGCGATCCATTTCTCCTACAACCAGACGTTCATTCCGGTGCAGGGTTCGTTGATCCTGGTCGTCGCCCCGCCGCCGCGGAGCCGCGCCGGCGGCCCGTCTGCGTACGAGTTGGAGTACGACAAGGTCGCGGCGTTCCACGTCGACCCGGGCCGGGCCGCCTTCATCCACAAAGGCACGTGGCACAACGCGCTGACGCTGGCCGCGGAGTGTGCGTTCATCAACGTCACGCGCAAGAACGCGGGCGAGGGCAACAGCCCCGCGGGTGAGATGCAGGGCCGGATCGAGCAGGCCCACGCCGTGCGGTCCTACGTCGAATTCGTCGATATGAAGAAGCGCGACAACCGCGTGATCGAACTCGCAGTCTGACGAGGCGGGAGCCTTGCCCGTTGCCTCGGAGGGAGGAGACGCCCATGAGCGCGCGCGACGCGAACACCCACACGAACGGCCAGCGCCACGGCACGCCTCCGCTGACGTGGCCGGAGGAGGGCGGGGCGCGCGTGCCGTACCAGGTGTTTTCCGACCCGGACGTTTACGCCCGGGAACAGGAGCGCCTGTTTCGCGGCCCGATCTGGAATTACGTCGGCCTGGAGGCCGAGGTCGCCGAGCCGGGCGACTTCAAATCCACCTTCGTGGGCGACACGCCCGTCGTGGTCACGCGCGACGAGGAGGGCGGCCTGCACGCCTTCGTCAACCGCTGCGCGCACCGCGGGGCGCTGGTCTGCCGCGAACCGAACGGCAACCGCGCCACGCACACCTGCATCTACCACCAGTGGAGCTACAACCTGAAAGGCGACCTCATCGGCGTGCCGTTCAAGAAAGGCATCGGCCCGATTCGCGGCTACGGCGCGGACTTCGACCTGGCCCGCCACGGGCTGCACACCCTCCGCGTCGCCGCCTACGCCGGACTGATCTTCGCCACGTTCCGTGACGACACCGAGCCGCTCGACGCCTATCTCGGCCCGCCCATGCGCGCGTGGCTGGACAAACTATTCGCCCGGCCCATCGAGGTGCTCGGCCACACCCGCCAGTGGGTCAACGCCAACTGGAAGCTGTATTTCGAGAACGTGAAAGACCCCTACCACGCCAGCCTGCTGCATCTCTTCCACGCCACGTTCGGCTTGTACCGCTCGTCGCAGGCCGGCGGCATCATCCTGGACGAGCACGCCCGCCACGACGTGCTGCACGCTCGACCCAGGGCCGAGGAAGACTTGTCCACCTACGAGTCCGGGCTGCACAGCTACAAGAAAGGCTACGCCCTGGCCGACCCGTCCGTCCTCAAAGGCAGGCCCGAATTCGACGGCCTGTTCATCCAGACCATCTTTCCGTGCCTGGTCGTGCAGCAGATCGCCAACACGCTGGCCGTCCGCCAGATCCTGCCCAAGGCGGCGAACCGCTTCGAGTTGATCTTCACCTATTTCGGCTACCAAGACGACGACGCCGAAATGCGCGAGATCCGCCTGAAACAGGCCAACCTCGTCGGCCCGGCCGGCCTGATTTCGATGGAGGACGGCTACGCCGCGGAGATCGTCCAGCAGTCCGTGGCCGGCGAGCGGCGCGCCGCGTCGTTCGTCGAAATGGGCGGCACCGAGGTCGGCGACCAGGAGAGCCTGATCTCCGAAACCGCGATCCGCGGGTTCTGGCGCTACTACCGGGACAGCATGGGATTCGAGACCGCCGGCCCCGCCCCCGCGGAGGCGTGACCGAAATGCGCGGCGGTTCGTACACCCCGAGCCCGGAGACCCGCTTCGCGGTCGAAGACCTGCTGCACGCCTACGTGGACTGTCTCGACCACGACCGGCTGGAGGAGTGGCCCGACTTCTTCGTCGACGCCTGCGTCTATCGGATCGTTCCGCACGAGAACGACGCGCAGAACCTGCCCGTCTCGCTCATCTACTGCGACAGCCGCGGCATGTTGCAGGATCGCGTGACCGCCTACCGCCAAGCCAACTACTACGCGCCGCACCGCTACCGCCACGTGGTGAGCGGCGTGCGCCTCCTGGGCGAGGACGGCGGCGTGATCGCGGCGCGCGCCAACTACGTCGTGCTGCAAACGCATCTCGACCCGGTGGACTACGGCAGTACCGAAGTCTACAGCGCGGGCGAGTACCGCGACAAAGTCGTCCTCACCGGCGGCGTGGCCAAATTCAAAGAGAAGATCGTCGTCGTGGACACGAGCCGCATTTCGTCGCTGCTCGCCACGCCTCTGTAAGCGCCGCGCCGGCCGCGCTTTCGGCGGGGGAGGCGCATCTGCAAGCGCCGCCGCTCCGCCGGCCGCCCCGCCCAGGGACCGCATGAACGACCGGACGACCGACGGATCGCACGCAATTCCGGCCGCCGGCCGGCCGTGGAGCTTCGACGGCGACCCCGACCTGTTCCGGCTCGTCTCCGAGGCGTACCGCCTTCGTCTGGCCGCCCTGTTCGATCCGCTCCTGGCCGTCCACACCTCCCGCCTGGAACCGCTGCCGCACCAGATCACCGCGGTGTACGAGACGCTGCTGGCCCGCCAGCCGCTCCGCTTCGTGTTGGCGGACGACCCGGGCGCGGGAAAGACGGTCATGGCCGGGTTGCTGATCAAGGAGTTGCGGGTGCGCGGGGACGTGCGGCGGTGTCTGATCGTGTGCCCGGGCAACCTCGTCGAGCAGTGGCAGGACGAACTCGCGCGGCGGTTCGCCCTGCCGTTCGAGACCGTGCCGCCCGACGCCGCCCGGACCGGCACCTGGTTCGCGGACCACCCGCTCTCGATCTGCCGCCTCGACACGCTGAGCCGGAACGCCGCCCTGCAAGACCGGCTCGGGACCGCCGACTGGGACCTGATCGTGTGCGACGAGGCGCACAAGATGAGCGCGTCCTTCTGGGGCGGCGAAGTGCGCCGGACCGGGCGCTACCGGTTGGGCCAGCGGCTCTCCGCCCTCACGCGGCACTTGCTCCTCCTGACGGCGACGCCCCACAACGGCCGGGAAGAAGACTTCCAACTCTTTCTGGCCCTGCTCGACCCGGACCGGTTCGAGGGACGCTTCCGCGCCGGGGTGCATTCGGCCGACGCGTCGGACCTCATGCGGCGGATGGTCAAGGAAGACCTCCTCACGTTCGCCGGCCGCCCGCTCTTTCCCGAACGCCGGGCGTACACCGCGGCGTACACGCTGTCCGAGGACGAGGCGGACCTGTACCGCCACGTCACGGCGTACGTGCGGGGAGAGTTCGACCGCGCCGACCGGCTCGCCCACGACGGACGAAAACGGACCGTCGGCTTCGCCCTGACGGTGCTGCAACGCCGGCTCGCCTCGTCGCCCGAGGCGATCTACCAATCGTTGCGGCGCCGCACCGCGCGCCTGAAAGAACGGTGCCGGGACGCGGAACGCCGCCGGCACGGGGGCGACGCGCTCGACTGGGAGCACGACCTGCCGCGCCTGTCCGAGGCGGACCTCGCCGACCTCGACGACGCGCCGGACGAAGAACTGGCGGACGCGGAAGCCCGCGTCGCCGATCGGGCGTCCGCGGCCCGGACGATCGCCGAACTGCAGGCCGAGATCGCCAGCCTGCGCCGCTTGACGGCCGCGGCGCTGCGCGTCCGCACCGCGCGGCTGGACCGGAAATGGGACGAACTGGCCCGCCTGCTGCAAACCCCCACGTTCGCCGCCGGCCGGCCGCGCAAGCTCATCGTCTTCACCGAACACCGCGACACGCTGGCCTACCTGCAGGAACGGGTCGGGACGCTGCTGGGCCGGCCCGACGCGGTCGCGGTCATCCACGGCGGCCTCGGGCGGGCCGCGCGACGGGCGGTGCAGGCCCGGTTCACCCGGGACGAGGACGTGCCCGTGCTCCTGGCGACCGACGCCGCGGGCGAGGGCATCAACCTGCAGCGCGCCCATCTGATGGTCAATTACGACCTGCCGTGGAACCCGAACCGCCTGGAACAGCGCTTGGGCCGCATCCACCGCATCGGCCAGACCGAGGTCTGCCACTGCTGGAATCTCGTCGCCTCGGGGACGCGCGAGGGCGCGGTCTATCGCCGGCTGTTGGAGAAGCTCGACGAAGCGCGCAAGGCTCTGGGCGGCAAGGTCTTCGACGTGCTGGGCCGGCTCACCTTCGACGACGCACCGCTCCGCCACCTGTTGACCGAAGCCGTCCGGTACGGCGACCGGCCCGAGGTGCGCGCCCGGCTCGACCGAACCGTGGCCCGGGCGCTGGACCGCGACGCGCTGCGCACCCTGATCGACACCCGCGCCCTCGTGCCCGCCGGCCTGGACGTCGCGCGCGTCCGGGCAATCCGCGACCGCATGGACCGGGCCGCGGCGCGCCGGCTGCAGCCGCACTTCGTGGCGGCGTTCTTCATCGAGGCGTTCGGGCGCCTCGGCGGCAGCCTGCGCGAGCGGGAGCCGAAACGCTACGAAGCCGGCCACGTGCCGGCCGTCCTCCGCGGGGGCCGCGCAACGCCCGACCCGGTGCTCCCCCGCTACGAGCGCCTGACCTTCGACAAAGCCCGCGTGGACGTGCCCGGCACGCCCGCCGCGGAGTTCGTCTGCCCGGGCCACCCGCTGCTCGACGCCACGCTCGCCCTCGTCCTCGAACGCTACGGCGCCCTCCTCGAACGGGGGACGATCCTGATCGACGACGCCGACCCGGGCGGCGACGCGCGCACCTTGGTCGCCTTGGAGCACACCATCCGGGAGGCGGAGCCCGCCCGGGGCGGAACCCGGCGCCCCGTCTCCCGCCGAGTCCGATTCGTCGAAATCCGCCAGAACGGCGCCGCCGCCGAGGCCGGACCCGCGCCCCATCTCGACTACCGGCCCCCCACGGCGGCGGAACGCCGGCGGCTGGCCGCCGTCCTGCCGGACGTCCCGCGCGCCGAGGTCGAAGCGGCCGCGCTGCGCCATGCCGCCGAACGCCTCGTGCCGGCCCATCTGCACGACGTCCGGACGCGCAGGGAGGGCCACGTGGACAAGACCGCGGCCGCGGTCCGGGAACGGCTGACCGCGGAAATCAGCCATTGGGACCACCGCGCCGAGCACCTCAAGCAGCAGGAGGCGGCCGGCAGGCCGAACGCCAAGATCGACTCCGCCCGGGCGCGGCGGCGCGCGGACGACTTGGCGGCCCGCCTGGACCGCCGCATGGCCGAGTTGGCACGGGAACGCCGGGTCGCCTCCCTCCCCCCGACCGTCGTCGGCGCGGCGCTGATCGTTCCCGCCGGCCTGCTGGCCGCACGCGCGGGCGGCCCCGAACCCGCGGCGTCCGTGCGGGACACCCGGCGCGTCGAAATGGTCGCCATGCGCGCCGTTCTGGAGCACGAGCGCGCCCGCGGTTTCGCACCCCGCGACGTCTCCGCGCACAAATGCGGCTACGACGTCGAGTCCCGTGACCCCGCACGGCAGCGGTTGCGCTTCATCGAGGTCAAGGGGCGCGTCACCGGCGCCGACACCGTGACCTGCACCAAGAACGAAATCCTCACCGCGCTGAACGAACCGGACCGGTTCCTGCTGGCCCTCGTCGAAGTAGAAGGCGATGCGGCGCGCACTCTCACCTACGTCCCCCGGCCCTTCGGCCGCGAACCCGATTTCGGTGCCGCCAGCGTCACCTACAAGCTGGCCGACCTGCTGGCCCGTCCGGGCTGCGTGGTCCACAGGCCGATGGAGTGATGAGCCGGAATGACGACACCCCCGCCTGTGCATTTCGTCGGCGCGGCGAGCGTGACCGGGGATTCGATTCGGGAATGACGTACAAGAGGGTCCTCATGGTCGAAGGGCCGGGGGGAGCGGAGGGCGAGGTGCACTCGGGGTTCGTTTCGACAGGCTCAACGAACTTAGGGGGGAAACCCTTGAGCCCGCGGTCCCTGAGCTTGCGGCGCCTTGAGCGTGTGGTCCCTGAGCTTGTCGAAGGGTCGAAAGGGCGGGGGCAGCGTGGAGCCCCTGCCGAATAGTTGCTAGAAGGATGGACCATGAGCATCGCTCCCTCCGAAGAAAAGATCGTCGGCGATTACCGGCTCGACGTGGACGATTTCGGGCCGATCGCGAAAGCCAGCGTGGACCTGCGGCCGCTCACCGTGTTCATCGGCCCGAGCAACACCGGAAAATCTTATCTGGCGGTTCTGATCTACGCGCTGCACCAGTGTTTCTGCAGGCCGGACGCTTTTGGTGATGGCCGAGTGGTCCGTGCATCTCTCCCCTTGCTACCGGTTCGGTCCGTTCAATCAAGCACCCCTTCGATTCGGAGAAGCCTGAAGGAGTGGCTTTCGAAAGTGGCGGAAAACGAGGAGCGCCCGAAATTTCCTGAAAACCTCGCCGCCTCCATCCGAAAAACGCTGGAACGGCCCGAAGGTCTTGATTTGATTTTAGAGTGGGAAATACATCGATGTTTCGGGGCCGATCGTCTCGACGAGTTGGTACGGCGCGTGGGCACCCGTCCCCGTACCAGCGTCACGATGTCCCTTCCGCAGAAAGCCGACGCCGGGCCGGTTCGCTATCGACTCGAATTCGGCCGGAAAGGAATTCATTTCTCCGGCCAACTTCCGGAGACTTTCTCGTTGACGCCTCGAATTCCGCCCGATGAGGTACGCGGAGTGTTGACCGGGAGGCGGCAAAGCGGAACAGCCGCCGCAGAAGGACATGAATTAGACACCATCTTCAGCGTGTTACCGGGCCCCATATTCGAGTCCCTGTTTCGACCGGTCTCCCGAAACGCCTACTACCTGCCCGCCGACCGCACGGGCGTCATGCACAGTCATCAGGTTGTGGTCAGTACGCTCATCCAGAATGCCACGACCGCAGGACTCCGCCCTTCTGGTGACGTTCCGATGCTGTCCGGCGTGCTGGCGGATTTTCTGAGCCAACTGATCGAAATGAGCGCACAGGGAAGGCCCGGTGCACGGCGTCCTTCGAGGAAATCGGCATGCAAGCTTGACGTGTTGCTGGAAAAGAACATCCTCCAGGGCAGGGTTCGTCTGGAGGGTTCGGAGACCGGCTACCCGACGTTCGCCTATCGCCCCAAGGGATGGAAGGACGACCTGCCGCTGATGCGGGCTTCGTCCATGGTGTCCGAACTGGCGCCGGTCGTGCTGTATCTGCGGCACGTCGTCCGGCCCGGCGACGTGCTCATCATCGAGGAGCCGGAAGCCCATCTGCACCCGGCCATGCAGGCGGCGTTCGCGCGCGAATTGGCGCGGCTGGTCCGTGCCGGCATCCGCATTATCATGACCACACACAGCGAGTGGTTCCTCGAGCAGATCGGCAACCTCGTCGGACTTTCTTCGTTGCCCGAGAAGCAGCGGGCGGGGATTGTCGGGGCCGACGTCGCGCTCCGCCCGGAGGAGGTCGGCGCGTGGCTGTTCAAGCCCACGAAGCGCCCGAAGGGGTCGGTCGTGGAGGAAGTGCCGTTCAACCCGGAAACCGGCTTGTATCGCGCCGATTACGACTTCGTGAGCGAGGCGCTGTACAACGAGAGCGCCGCCATTTTCAACCGTGTACAAGAAAGCACCGGCGGATGAAGGGCCTCGTTGCGACTGTCTCCGACGCCGTTCCCGACGGGTGCCGTTCCAAGTCTTGCAGTAAGGAAGGCTGTACGCTTTCCGTCGGTATAGCCAAGGTGAAGCGGGTACTGGTCGATCTCGATTGCCGCGACCTGCACATTCCGCATGACCGGAAGCGGTGCGATTACGTTTTCGTCGGTGAGAAGAATACCAAAGCTTGGGTCGCTCCGATCGAATTGAAAAGCGGGCGTTTCGATGCAGCGAAGGTCATCGACCAACTGCAGGGTGGGGCTGAAACCGTAGAAGAAAAGAAATGGCTTCCGGACGACGGCGCATTCCAGTTCGTCCCGGTTCTCGCGCACGGGAGGGCTCTTCGGATCAAGCAGCGAAACGAACTCCGCTCCCACACAGTCCACCTGTGCGGGCAAACAAGACGAGTCGCGCTGGTGCGGTGCGGTGGAAAGCGGTGCGGTGGAAAACTGAAGGACGCGCTGGATGCTCGTTGAGACGGACGGAAGGAGACGTCAGATGACCAACCGATACGTGCCCGACTATGCCGTCTCGCCGGGGGCGGTCCTGGAAGAACGGCTGGCGGTCCACGACATCTCGCACGCGGAGTTCGCGCGCCGCTGTGGCCGTTCCGCGAAGCTCATCGGCGAGATCATCGCCGGGCAGGCCCCGGTCGAACCGGAAACCGCCCTCCGGTTCGAGCAGGTGTTGGGCGTCGCTGCCGACATCTGGCTCGGGATCGAGAAAGACTACCGACTGCACCGAACGCGCCCCGCCGAAGCCGGAAAAGCCGCGGCAGCATACGGGGCTTCCTCCCGTGGAACCGGCTGAACGGTCTGAAAATCCGGCTGCGGTGGACGAAGGAATGAAGGCCGGGCGCGGCGCGCCATGAAGAAGAAGCTCATCGAAGTGGCGCTGCCGCTCGACGCCATCAACGCGGCGGCGGCGCGGGAGAAGTCCATCCGGCACGGGCATCCGAGTACGCTGCATCTGTGGTGGGCGCGACGCCCGCTGGCCGCGGCGCGGGCGGTGATCTTCGCGCAGATGGTGGATGACCCCTCCGCGCAGCCGGACCGGTTCCCCACGGAGGAGGCGCAGGAGAAGGAACGGCAGCGGCTGTTCCGCCTCATCGAAGAACTGGTGAAGTGGGAGAACACCACGAACGAGGCGCTGTTGCAGGCGGCCCGCGACGAGATCCGGGCAAGCTGGCGGCGGACCTGCGCGGACAACGCCGACCATCCGCAGGCCGGCGAACTGTTCGACCCCGACCGGCTGCCGGCCTTCCACGACCCGTTCGCGGGCGGCGGCGCGCTGCCGTTGGAGGCGCAACGCCTGGGGTTGGAAGCCCATGCCTCTGACCTCAACCCGGTGGCGGTGCTCATCAACAAGGCGATGATCGAGATTCCGCCGAAGTTCGCCGGCCGCCCGCCGGTGAATCCCGCGGCGAGAAGGGATTACCTGGGAAAAGATGCGGGCGGGACGCCCACGCTCCCGGGCTGGAAGGGCGCGCAAGGGCTGGCCGAGGACGTGCGCTACTACGGCCGCTGGATGCGCGACGAGGCCGAGAAGCGCATCGGGCATCTGTATCCGAAGGTCGAGGTCACCGCGGCGATGGCGCGGGAGCGGCCGGACCTGGAAGGGTACGTGGGCCGGAAGCTGACCGTCATCGCGTGGCTGTGGGCGCGCACGGTCAAGAGCCCGAACCCGGCGTTCCGGGACGTGGACGTGCCGCTGGCCTCGACCTTCATGCTTTCGACGAAGAAGGGCAAGGAGGCGTACGTCGAGCCGGTGATCGAAGGCGGCGGTTACCGCTTCACGGTGAAGGCAGGAAAACCGAAAGATGCAGAAGCAACAAAGCGCGGCACAAAATCCGGTGGAAGCGGCAGTGCATTTCTTTGCTTGATGTCGGGCGCACCGATGCCCTTTGATTATCTTCGCGATGAAGCCAAAGCCGGGAGGATGAATCAGCGATTGATGGCGGTCGTTGCAGAAGGTGACCGCAGCCGTGTGTACCTGTCCCCGACTCCTGAAATGGAAGCAATTGCAGAAAGCGCTGATCCGCAAGGAGTACCGGAAACAGAACTTCCAAGGAAAGCGCTTGGGTTTCGTATACAAGAGTATGGAATGATCCGGTGGCGTGACCTCTTCACCCCCCGCCAACTGGTCGCGTTGACCACCTTCTCCGACTTGGTGACGGAAGCCATCGTGCGCGTCAAGCACGACGCATGCGCTCCAGGGGACAATCGCTCCCTGTGCGACGGCGGCACGGGCGCTACCGCTTACGCCGAGGCCACCGCTGCCTACTTGTCGTTTGCGCTCAGCCGAGCTGCCGACCGTGGTTCTAGCATATGTTCATGGGATAACAGTCCCAAGATGGAAGCGTTACGAAATACCTTCGGGCGTCAAGCAATTCCGATGATGTGGGACTTCGCGGAAGGAAATCCGTTCTCCAAGTCCAGCGGGAATTGGTTAAACAATATAGATTGGGTACGGAAATCATCTATTAACTTACCTTGCACCCCTCATGGAGAGTCGAGTCAAGTTGACGCTGTGAATCAACATATGGTGTCTGGCAAAGTCATCTCCACCGATCCGCCCTACTACGACAACATCGGCTACGCGGATTTGTCCGATTTCTTTTACGTCTGGTTGCGCCGTTCGTTGAAAGCAACCTTCCCTGATCTATTTTCCACGCTCGCCGTCCCGAAGGCCGAAGAACTGGTCGCCACGCCTTACCGACACGGCAGCAAAGACGAAGCCGAGACCTTCTTTCTCGACGGGATGACGCGGGCCATGCAGCGCCTTGCCGAACAAACGCATTCCGCCTTTCCGGTCACGATCTATTATGCGTTCAAACAGGCGGAGAGTGCCCGCAAGACGAATGCGGGCGGGATGCCCGCGCTCCCGGGGATCAGCACCGGATGGGAAACCTTCCTCGACGCCGTGATCCGTGCCGGTTTCGCCGTCACCGGCACGTGGCCGATGCGCACGGAACTCGGCAATCGCATGGTCGGGATGGGCGCCAACGCCCTCGCCTCCTCCATCGTCCTCGTCTGCCGCAAGCGCCCGACCGACGCCGCCCTCGCCACCCGCCGGCAGTTCGTGACGGCGCTCAAGGCCGAGCTTCCCGCCGCCCTCGCGCACCTGCAATCGGGCAACATCGCGCCGGTCGATCTCGCCCAGGCGGCCATCGGCCCCGGCATGGCGGTCTATACCCGTTACGCCGGGGTGCTCGACGCCTCCGGCGCGCCGGTGTCGGTCCGCGAGGCGCTGGCCCTCATCAACCAGACCCTCGACGAGACCCTTGCCGAGCAGGAGGGCGACTTCGACGCCGACAGCAGGTGGGCGCTGGCGTGGTTCCAGGAGTTCGGCTTCGGCGAGGGGCCGTACGGCAAGGCGGAGATGCTGTCCAAGGCCAAGAACACGAGCGTGGCCGGACTGGTGGAGGCCGGCATCCTGGAGTCGCGGGCCGGGCGCGTCTGCCTGCTGCGGCCCGCGGAACTGGACGAGGGCTGGGACCCGGCGACCGACGGGCGCCTGCCGGTCTGGGAGGTGGTACATCGCCTGATTCGCGAGCACGACGCCCGCGGCGAGGCGGCCGCCGCGGATCTGGCGGTCACCCTGGAGGCGGCCACGGTCGATGCGGCGCGCGAACTGGCCTACCGGCTGTACACCATCTGCGAGCGCAAGAAGCACGCCGCGGAAGCCCGGTCGTACAACGCCTTCGTCCAGAGTTGGCCGGAGATCGCCCGCCTCGCCCGCACGCCGGACCCGCCGCCGGCGGAGTCGGGCGCCCTGTTCCACGCGTAGGGGCGACCGGCCGGTCGCCCCTACACAACCTCATCGAAAGGAAAGAACCTGCCAGGATCCCCGAGTCCGCCATTCCCGAACGTTGCGGCCCGCGCGGGCGGCGGATACGAACGGGGACGCGCCCCGCGGCAACGGGGGGTCGCGGACGGACAGGAACGCTGCTCATGCTGACTCGTCTGAAGCTGCGCAATTTCAAACCGTGGGCGAACAGCGGAGACATCCGGCTCCGGCCCATCACCGGCCTGTTCGGGACGAACAGTTCCGGCAAGACGAGTCTGCTGCAAGCCCTGCTGTTGCTCATGCAGACGGCGGACTCGTCCGACCGCGGCGCCGTGTTTCATTTCGGCGGCTCCGGCGGCTTGGTGGACCTGGGCGACTTCCGCAGCACGGTCCACGGGCACGCCGATCATACCGAGATGGAGGTTTCGCTCGATTGGCGTACCGCCGAGCCGTTCCGCGTCTTCGATACCAAGAACGGAAAGACGGTCCTGTCCGAGCAGGACCTCGGGTTCACGGTCGTCGTCCGCGATCTCCAGACTGCGTCAAGACCGCCCCGCGTGACGGTGCAGGCCCTCTCGTATCGGGTCGGCGGCGCCGTGTTCGGCATGAAGCGGAAGTCCTCCGGGACAAACGCATACGAACTCTTCGACGAGAAGACGACGTTTCGGTTCATTCGCAGCCAAGGCCGCCCGTGGCCGCTGCCGGCTCCGGTCAAGAGCTACGGCTTTCCCGACCAGGTGCGGGCGTCCTATCAGAACGCGGGGTTTCTGACCGACTTGGAGTTGGCACTCGAAACCCGGTTGGACGACGTCTTCTATCTCGGTCCGCTGCGCGCCTCTCCCGGACGCCGGTACGACTGGGCCGGTGAGCAGCCCCCGGACGTCGGACACATGGGCGAAGACGTCATCGCCGCCCTCTTGGCCGCGCGCGAACGCGGGCAGAAGATTTCTCCCGGCTACCGGCGGCGGAAACGCCCCCTCGAAGCGCACGTCGCGCACTGGCTCAAGCGCCTCGGACTCATCCACGACTTTCGGGTGGACCGGATCGGCAAAGACAGCCACGTGTATCAAGTCAAGGTCCGCAAGACGCCGGCAGCGGCCGAGGTGCTGATTACGGACGTCGGCTTCGGCGTATCCCAGATTCTGCCGGTCCTCGTGTTGTGTTTCTACGTCCCGGAAGGATCGACGATCATCCTCGAGCAGCCGGAAATCCATCTGCACCCCGCCGTACAGTCGGGCTTGGCCGACGTGCTGATCGATGCGTGGCGGAACCGCAAGGTGCAAATCATCCTGGAGAGCCACAGCGAGCATCTGCTGCGCCGCCTCCAGCGGCGGATCGCGGAGGACACCGTGCACCGGGACGACGTGGGACTGTTCTTTTGCCGTCCGGGCGCACAGGGGGCGACGATCACACCTCTCACCCTGGATGTGTTCGGTAACATCACCAACTGGCCGGCGGATTTCTTCGGCGACGAATTCGGAGAGATGGCGGCGATGACGAAGGCGGCTCGGGAACGGCGCCGGGAGGCGGCCCCGTGAAACCGGCGGTGGTCATGGATACGAACGTCGCGGTCGTGGCCAACGGAAAAACGCCCCAGGCGAGTCCGGCGTGTGTCGTCCGTTGTCTCGACCGGCTGCAAGAGATTCGAGACGACGAACGGCTCCTGCTGGACCGCGGCGGGGACATTCTCGAAGAATATCGCCGGCAGTTGCGTCCTTCCGGTCAGCCGGGAGCGGGCGACGCCTTCTTCAAGTGGCTCTGGAACAATCAAGGGAATCCCGAGGTGTGTCGGTGGGTCCCGATCACGCCGCACCCGGGCCGCGGGTTCGAGGAATTTCCCGGCAGCGATGAACTGGCGGACTTCGACCGGAGCGACCGGAAGTTCGTCGCCGTCGCCCTCGCCTGTGGGGAGTCTCCGCCGATTCTCAACGCTGCCGACCGGGACTGGTGGCATCACCGCGGTCCGCTGGAACGACAGGGCATCCGCATCGATTTTCTCTGCCCCGATCTCATGGACGGGGATTGAACGGGCGGCGTCCGCAGCGCACCGCGTGCGCCGCAAAGCGAAGGAGGAGGGAACGTCGTGGCGACCAATCACGAGCGCGTCGGCAAGGCGCTGGACTTGTTGAAGGCGGGGCTGGGGCCGTTCGTCGCACGGGAGTTCGACAACGCCTACGCCGCGGAGGCGCAGGCCCGGGCCGTCGAGTTGCTGGGCGATGGGCGCCTGGCCACGCGCGCTCCGATCCGCGAGTGGGACGCCGCGGCGTTGCTCAAGCTGATGTGGAACGCGTGGCACGACGTCTTCCGGACCACGCTGGGCCGGGCCGAGCGGACGCTGGTGAGCGAACTGCGCGAGCAGCGCAACCGGTGGGCGCACCAGGGACAGTTCTCCGGCGACGACGCGTATCGGGCGCTCGATTCTGCGGGGCGGCTGCTGGCCGCGGTCTCGGCCCCGCAGGGGGCCGAAGTCGAGAAGATGAAGACGGACCTGCTGCGCCTGCGCTTCGACGAGCAGGTGCGCAGCCGCAAGCGGCAGGCCGGCGGCTCGCTGGTCGAGGCCGCGGCCAGCGGGGCGCTGGCGCCGTGGCGCGAGGTGGTGACGCCGCACGCCGACGTGGCCGGGGGGCGCTACCAGCAGGCCGAGTTCGCGGCCGACCTGTGGCAGGTCCATCTCGGCCAGGGGCCGGCCGAATACCAGGACCCGGCCGAGTTCTTCCGCCGGACGTATCTGACCGACAGCCTGACCCGGCTGCTGGTCACCGGCGTCCGGCGCCTCGCCGGCCGGGGCGGCGACCCGGTGGTGAACCTGCAGACGAACTTCGGCGGCGGCAAGACGCATTCGATGCTGGCCCTCTACCACCTGTTCGCGGGCGTGGCCCCGGGGGCCCTGGCCGGAATCGACGAGGTGCTGCGCAGTGCGGACGTCGACGCGCTGCCGGCGGTGCGGCGCGTGGCGCTGGTCGGCAACCGGATCTCGCCCGGCAATCCGGACGTCAAGCCCGACGGCACCCGGGTGCGGACCCTGTGGGGCGAACTGGCGTGGCAGCTCGGCGGCGCCGCGGCCTTCGCGCGCGTGCAGGCCGACGACGAGCGGGCCACCAACCCGGGCGATGGGCTGCGGGAACTGTTCAACGCGTACGGGCCGTGCCTGATCCTGGTGGACGAGTGGGTCGCCTATGCCCGCGCGTTGCACGACCGCAGCGACCTGCCGGCCGGCAGCTTCGAGACGCAGTTCACGTTCGCCCAGGCGCTGACCGAATCGGCCAAACTGGCGGACGCCTGCCTGCTCGTCATCTCGCTGCCGGCGTCCGCGAAGCCCGACAGCGAAACCCCACGGGCCGAGGACGTGGAGGTGGGGGGGCTGCGCGGGCGCGAGGCGTTGGACCGCCTGCGCAACGTGGTCGGGCGCGTGGAGTCGTCCTGGGCGCCCGCGGATGCGGAGGAGAGTTTCGAGATCGTGCGCCGGCGGCTGTTCGAGCCGCTCGCGGCGCCGGCGTTCCAACAGCGCGACGTGACGGCGCGCGCCTTCGCCGACCTGTACCGGAGCCAGCACCAGGAGTTCCCGCTCGAATGCCGCGCCGGCGGCTACGAACAGCGCCTGCGCGCGGCCTACCCGATCCACCCGGAAGTCTTCGACCGGCTGTACACGGACTGGTCCACGCTGCTGCAGTTCCAGCGGACGCGCGGCGTCCTGCGCCTGATGGCCGCGGTGATCCACCGCCTGTGGGAGCAGGGGGACAAGCACCCGCTCATCCTGCCGTCCACGATCCCGATCGACGACGCGGCCATCAAGTTCGAGTTGACCCGCTACCTCCCCGACAACTGGACCCCGATCATCGAGAAGGACGTCGACGGCCCGGGCGCCCTGCCGCTCGCCCTCGACAGCGCCGTGCCCAACCTGGGCAAGGTCGCGGCCTGCCGGCGGGTGGCGCGCACGATCTACCTGGGCTCGGCGCCGCTCACGGACGTGGCCAACCGGGGGCTGGAGGACCGGCGGGTGAAGCTCGGCTGCGTGATGCCGGGCGAGTCGCCGGCCGTGTTCGGGGACGCCCTGCGGCGGCTGGCCGGCCGGGCCACGTATCTCTATCAGGACGGGCCGCGCTCCTGGTACGCGACGCAGCCGACCGTCACGAAACTGGCCGCGGACCGCGCGGCCCAGTTCCGGCGCGACCCGGACCGGGTGGCGCGGCACGTCGCCGCCCGGTTGCGCGCGGCCCTGCGCCCGCCGGGGGAGTTCGCCCGCGTCCACGCCCTGCCCGGGTCGAGCGCCGACGTGCCCGACGACCGGGAGGCGGGGCTCGTGGTCCTCGACGGCAGCGCCCCCTACCGCAAGGAGCCGGGCAGTCCGGCCGAGACCGCGGCGCGCGAGATTTTCGAACACCGCGGCAGCGTTCCGCGCCTGTACCGCAACGCGCTGGTCTTTCTGGCCGCGGACGCCACCCGGCTCCAGGACCTGGAGGAAGCGGCCTGTGCGGACTTGGCGTGGGAGTCGATTCTGGCCGAGGCCGGACAGGAGACGCTGAACCTCGACCCGCACCAGAAACGGCAAGCGGAAACGCAGGCGGGGGCCGCCGCGGACGCCCTGGAGGCCCGCCTGCCCGAGACGTATCAGTGGGTGTTGGTGCCGACGCAGGACGACCCGCGCGCGGAGGTCCGTTGGCAGGCCGTCCGCCTGTCCGGGCAGGACCCGTTGGCGGTGCGCGCGGGCAAGAAGCTGCGCAAGGACGACGCGCTCATCGCGACGCTCGCCGCGTCGAGCCTCCGCATGGAATTGGACCGGGTCCCGCTCTGGCATGGCGACCACGTCGAAATCGGACGGGTACTCGACGACTTCGCCCGCTACCCCTACCTGCCGCGCCTCACCGGGCCCGAGGTGTTGCGCGGCGCGGTCGGCGAGGGCGTCGCGCTGCTGAGCTGGGAGCAGGACGGGTTCGGGTACGCGGAAAGCTACGACGAGGGCGCCCGGCGCTACCGGGGCTTGCGCGGCGGCCAGGCCGTGGCGGTCTCCGAGGCCGACTCCGCGCTACTGGTCCGTGCGGCGGCCGCCCGCCGCCAGATGGACGCGGAGGTCCCGCCGGCCCGGCCCGACGGCGGCGTGGCCGAGGAAGCCGGCGGGGAGACGTGGCCCGCGGTCCCGGATCCGGCGCGGGAAGAGCCGGACGTCCCGCGGCCCGACACCCCGACGTATCGCCGGTTCCACGGGTCGGTCCGGCTGGACGCGCTGCGCGTGGGACGGGACGCGGGCCGGGTGGCCGAGGAGGTGATTCAACTGCTGAACAAGCACGTGGGCGCCGACGTCGAGGTGACGCTGGAGATCCGGGCGAACCTTGCCGACGGGGCCGCGGAGAACACCCGGCGCGCCGTGAACGAGAACTGCCGGACCTTGCGGTTCGCCTCGTTCGGATTCGAGGAAGAGTAGCGGCCCGCTCCCGTGCGCCGGCGCGGTCCCCAAGGCAGCGGAACGCCGGCGCGCTCACTCCGCGGGATCGGCTACGCGCCGCGGCCGGGGCACGTGATAGACGGCGCTCTTACCCGCGGCATACACGATCGCGACCGACAGGACGCTCCACAGCCCGGCCCAGACGAAGGCGGGCACGTGCGTCAGTTCGGCCAGGATGACGGCGTCGGTGCGCGCGTCGAAGTACAGGAAGTCGGTCAGGTCGTACACGGCGTACAGCGAACTCGTCACCGCCAGCACGTCCAGGACCAGATGCGTGCCCGGAAACGGGCGGCGCGCCAGAAAGCCGAAGACCAGCGCGGCGCCGAAACCGAAGGCCAGCCCGAAGGTGTTGCGCACGAAGCTCAGCGTGACGAGCGCGAAGAAGACGGCCAGCCCCAGGAACACGACCGCGGTCCACCGCTCGCGGGTCGAGAGCAGCAGGAGCAGCCCGCCGAACAGCGCGCTGCCCACGTAGCCGGCCGCGGCGATGAACACGGCGTGGCCGCCGGTGTGTTCGACGTAGCCGGCCTGCCGCGCATCGACGACCATCGACACGACGCGGCCGCCGGTCAGCACCGTCGTGAGGGCGTGGCCGGCCTCGTGCAGAAAGACGGTGAAGATCTTGATCGGATACAGCCACGGCGCGTGCCAGAACACGAGCGACAGGAACGCGATCACGACGAACAGCACCAGCTTGCGGACGTTCAACTGCGGGGCGGGCCGCAGCGCGGCGGGCGGAGGGGGGGCCGGAACCGACATCGGGATGCTCGACGCTGCGCGCAGGGGACGGTGCGACTTGGTATAGCCAGCCCCGCCGCGGGCCGCTAGGGCGGGTTCGTCCCGAAATGGCATCGGGGGGAGGGAGGAGAAAAATCACGTGGCGCCGATTTCGAACCGATGCACTCCCCGGGTTCGGCTTTACAGCGTGGAACGGGGCTCGTAAGACACGCGCATGAACGTCCATCTCCGCGAGGCCGTGCCCGACGACGCCGTCCCGTGCGGGCGGATTCTGTACGACGCATTCAAAGGCATTGCCGACTACCACCGCTTTCCGCCCGAGTATGCGTCGGTGCGCGCCCCCACGGCGCTGGCCGGATTCTTCATTCGCCACGCCGCGGTGTTCAGCGTGGTGGCCGAACGGGACGGGCGCGTGATCGGCGTGAATTTCCTGGACGAGCGCGACGCGGTGCGCGGGCTGGGGCCGGTCGCGGTCGATCCGCACAGCCAGGAACGCGGCATCGGCCGGCGTCTGATGCAGGCCGTGATCGAGCGGGGCGCCTCCGCGTCCGGCATCCGCCTCACGCAGGACGCGTACAACACGCTGGCGATGTCGCTCTACGCCACGCTCGGCTTCGAGGTGCGCGAGCCGCTGGTGCTGCTCAAGGGCAAGCCCGCCGGCCGGCCGCGGCGCGACGTCGAAGTGCGCCCGCTGACCGAGGACGATCTCGATGCGTGCGCCGCGCTGTGTACCCGCGTGCACGGTTCTCCGCGCACCGGCGAGATGCGCGACGCCGTCCGATACTCGGCCTGCTTCGGCGTCGTGCGCGGCGGGCGGCTCGTGGCGTACACGTATTCGTACACGGCCAAGAGCGCGGAGTGGATTCTGGCGCACGGCGTGGCCGAGACCGAGGCCGACATGCAGGCGTTGCTGCTCGCCGTGGGGGAGGTCAGCGGCCGGCCGTTGGCGTTCCTGGTGCCGACCCGCCGAGCCGCCCTGTTCCGCTGGTGCCTCGCCGAGGGATTGCGGGTTGCCAAACCCGGCTCGCTGATGACGCGCGGCACCTATCGAGAGCCGCGCGGCTGCTGGTTCCCGTCCGGGCTGTATTGACCGGCACGGCGTCCACATTTTCGGATCAGGGCTCATGGAAACCGCCAGCGGCCCCGACCTGGTCGTCGACGTCTGGATCGACGACCGACTCGTGAACCCCGCGGACGTTCCGGCCGCGGCGCTCCGGCGGATGGAAACCGCGGCCTTGGACACGCCGACCGGGGCGCTGTTGCACGAGGGCGTGGAATACACGTGGTCCACGCGCCCGTGCGTCTATCCCTAGAAAGACGGGGGAATGACGGACTCGACGATCCTGAAACGCCTGTGTGCCACTCGTCGGACGGAGGAGCGTAAAACTTCACGCCCCTCAACATCGTCATGGAAGGGAAAGAACGTGCAAGGAGCCTCAATCCCGTCATTCCCGAAGCAACCCCCCTCTCCCTGTTCCCTGAGCCTGTCGAAGGGCGGGAAAGGATCCCCCGGCAGCATCGAAGCCGCCGGAAATCTCGAAACGAGACTACAGACCGATTGAACGACGTCGGGAGGACGTATGCGAAGAAATCTCCGTCTTGAAGACCTGGGGGACTTTCTGGCCGAGCCCCGTTGCGCCACGCTGGCGACCCGGTTCGAGAGCGGCTCGATTCTCATGTCGCCCGTGTGGCACGAGTGGACGGACGGCGGTTTCACCGTCGTCGCCGTTCGGGACGACGTGAAAGTCCGGCACGTCGAGCGGGACTCCAATGTGAGTATCTGCCTGGCCGAAGACGCGCCCCCGTATCGGGGGATCGAGGTCCGCTGCGCAGCGAAGCTCGTCCATGCGGACCGGGAGACCGCGGCCGCGACCATGCGGCGAATCGCGGTACGTTATCTCGGCACGGAGCGGGGCGAGAACTTCTCCGCGTCGCTGAGTTCGGTCGAGCTCGTCCCGCTGCGCATGACCCCGGGCACGCTGCGCGTGTGGGACTTCGCCGACGAGCCGGCGCTGGCCGGTCCCGCCTGACGCCGGACTGCTACGCCTGCCGGCCGGGGGCTATTCGGAGACCGGGGCTGCCGCGGGTTCGGGCGCGCCGGCCGGCTCCGGACTCGCTCTCCGTTGCATTTCGAGCAGCGCCTGACGATAGCCCGCGGCCGGATGCGGCAAGTCGGCCCGCGGGCCGCGGCCGAACAGTTTTTCGCGCAGCGTGCCTTCCCGATATTCCTTCTGCATGCGCCCGCGCTTCTGGAGGACGGGCACCACGCCGTCGATGAATTCTTCGAACGAGCCCGGCGTCGTGGCGTAGGCGAGGTTGAAGCCGTCCACCCCCGCGTCGATCCAGTCCTCGAACTGGTCGGCGATGCTCTCCGGCGTGCCGACCAGCACCGGCCCCGCCCCGCCGATGCCGGCATAGCGGGCCAAGTCGCGCAGCGTCCACTTCCGCTTCGGGTCGGCCTCGGTGAAGCTGTGGACCATCGTGCGGATGGCGTTGGTCTCGACGTATTCGAGCGGCTGGTCGGGCGCGTACTGGCCGAAGTCGATGCCGCTCCAGCCGCTCAGCAGCGCGAGCCCGCCGTCGTAGCTGCACTGCTCGAAATACTCTTCGTATTTGCGTTTGGCCGCGGCCTCGGTCTCGCCCGTGACGACCTTCATGTAGGCGAAGCACAACACGTCCTCGGGCCGGCGGCCCTCCCTGCGGGCCAGGGCGCGGATGTTGCGCACGTACTGGCCGTCGATGTCGGGCTTGGCGCCGATGACGAACACGCACTCGGCGTGCCGGGCGGCGAACGCCTGCCCGCGCGGCGAGGCACCGGCCTGGAACAGCACGGGCGTGCGCTGCGGAGACGGTTCGGCGAGATGGCAGCCGTGGACGCGGTAGTGCAGGCCGTCGTGATGGACGTCGTGCACCTTGGCCGGGTCGGCATAGACGCCGGCCGCGGTGTCCTTCAGGACCGCGCCGTCCTCCCAACTCGATTCCCACAGTTGGTAGCACACGTCGCAATACTCGTCCGCGACCTCGTAGCGCCGGTCGTGTTCGGCCAAGCCGGCGTGGCCGTAGTTGCGGCCCGCGCTTTCGAGATACGAGGTCACGATGTTCCAGGCGACGCGCCCCTTGGTGAGATGGTCGAGCGTCGAAACGAGCCGCGCGAACGTGAACGGATGGTTCTGCAACGTCGAACTCGTGAAGCCGAACCCGAGATGCTGCGTGGCGTAGGCCATGGCCGGAATGAGCAGCATCGGGTCGTTGACCGGCACCTGCGTGGCCGTCTTCACCGCGGCGTCCCGATTGCCGCGAAACACGTCGTACACCCCGAGCACGTCGGCCAGGAAGATCGCGTCGAACCTGCCGCGTTCCAGCAGCTTGGCGAGTTCGACCCAGCCGTCGAGGTCGGTGTAATCGGTCATGTGGTCGTCGTCGCGCACCCACAGGCCGGGCGACTGGTGGACGACGCAGTTCATGTGGAAGGCGTTGAAGTAGATACGCTTCTTCATACGATTGCTCCTGGGCGCGACGGCCTCCGACGGACGGCGTTCTTTCGTGGAGCCGCGCTGCGACAGATGCAGACGGATAGCAGGGCCGCGCACGAAAAGACAGTCGGGCCGCCTCTCCACTCTCCTTCCGGGAGAGGACCCGAACCGCTGCATCGGATCGGGCCTGGAATTTCGGACTCGGACGTGCCGGGCGCGTCAACCGACTTGCGCGTACGACTGCCGCGCCCGGTCCAGCGTGCGGCCGTGCAGCAGGAAGGGCAGGCATATCCCGCTGGCGAGAAGGGCGAGGAGCAGGCCGGCCGACGCCGCGGCGTAGCCGAACCGCGCAATCGCCAGTCCGCCGACGGCCGCACCGATGGCGTAACTGGCGTATCCGCTGCCCGACAGGAGCCCCGCCAGCGTGCCGCGCAGCGGACCGCCCACCTCCGTCCCGACGACGTAGGTGAGCGTGGCCAGCGGCATGCCGAACACCATGAACAGGCCGGTCGCGGCGATCGTCAGCCAGAGGGAGGAATCCAAGGTGAAGGCGGCCAATCCGGGCAGGGCCGCGGCGATGGTCACCGCTTCGGCTACGAAGAGGCGGCGCGGGCTTTTCCCGACGCGGCCGCCCAAGTACAGCCCGACCGTCGTGCCGACCGCGACGATGGCGACGGGCAGCGCCAGTTCCGCGGTGTCGAGTCCATGGACCTCTTGCAGGAACGGCGGGAAGAAGATCACGACCAGGCCGTACGTGGCCCGGGCCGCGAAGTTGGTCGCGACGAGGAACCAGGCGAACGGGGAACGGCCGACGCGGACGAGGCGGGCGCCGAGCACCGGCCGCGTGCGCGGTCCGGTCGAGCGTGGGGTCCAGCGCCACAAGGCCACACTGCACGCCAACATCGCCACGCCCACGGCGGCGAAGGCGGCCCGCCAGCCCGCGGCCGCCGCGGCCAGCGTCACCAGCGGCACGCCGACCACACTGCTCAAGCCCGGCTGGGTCGTCACCACGGCTACGCCCGTTGCGCGGCGTTCGGCCGGCATGACGTCGCCGACGAGCGCGATGCCGGTCGGCAGCAGCATCCCGCCGCCCAACCCGGCCAGGATGCGGAACCCCGCGGCGCTCGCCACGTCGGGGGCGAGCGCGGTGCCGATCGATGCCACGGCAATCAGGAGCGCGCCGGCCAGCAACACCGGCCGCCGTCCGTACGCGTCCGAGACCGGCCCGGCCAGCAGCGCGGTCACGGCCCACGCCGTCGCCGCCGCGGTCGCGAGCTGGGCGACGACCGGCACCGTCGTGCGCCACTCGTCGGCCATGCCCACCAGCAGCGGGCCGAGCATGGCCATCGCGGTCAGCGTGACGAACACCGTACACGCGACCGCCGCGCACAGGACCGCGGGCGAATCGACGTCCGGCGAACCGGACGCCTGCTCGTCCGCGGCCGGAGGCTGTCGTGCGGTGGGCATGGTGGGACAGGAGGGTCGGCGCTATCAGTTCGCCGGATCGCTCACAACCAACGCGCGGCCTTGACCGGAAAATGGGAACGTGGTTGAAACCTTGCGCCCGGAACGCCGAGAGCCGGCCCGACCTTTTATCGAGAGAAACCGTCCACCTCCGCCGCGGACGGGCCTCCCGTCACCCGCGCACGTCGTCGAACCCATGTTCCTCCACCCTGTCCAAGAAGCCGGCGCCTTCGGCCACGCGGCCCGTGCCTGAACGGGGAGGGACGCGATGACGAATCCCGGCCCGACCCGCACCACCATCTTTGCTCTGGTCGTAGGCGCCGCGCTGCTGGCGACGCTCTCGCTGGCGCTGGTCTTCATCACCGTGGCCATCCAGAAGAACATGCACGCGCGGGAATCCGCCCGGTATCGGGAATACCGGCTCGCCGACGGGTTGCGGCAGACGTCCGACGACCTCACCCGCATGGCGCGGCTGTACTCGGTGACCGGCGATGAGCAGTATCGCCGCTATTTTCAGGAGATCCTGGACATCCGCAACGGCCAAGCTCCGCGTCCGGCCGACTACCAGGGCGTGTATTGGGACGTGGTGGTCGCGACCGGCGAGCGGCCGACCGCCAGTGGGGAAGCCGTGTCGCTCGCTACCTTGCTGGAACGGGCCGGCTTTTCCTCCGGGCAGATGACGTTGCTGCAGGAATCGGAAACCCACTCCAACGCGCTGGCCGAACTGGAAGCCGAGGCGATGCAGGCGGTGTCCGAAGCCGACCTGGAACGCGCCCGTACCATCCTGCACGGCGCGGCCTATCACGACCGCAAGGCGGACATCATGCGCCCGCTGGCCGGCGTCCTTGCCGGCATCGACGACACCGCGGACGTGGAAATCGCACGATACGACCGGCAAACGCGCGCGGCCGCCTCCGGGCTGGTCGTCGCGTTGGCCCTGTCCATCCTGTCGTCCGCGGCCGCGGCCCTGCTGGCTTTCCGGTCGTTGCGCGGCGGCGACGAGACGGCCCGGCGTTGAAAACGGCATCTTTTCAGGAACGGCAATCGAACCACCACGCCCACTCCAGGCCGATGGAGTGATGGAAGGCATGAAGGGAGGACGCCCGATGCGGCATTCGGAATCTCGATCGACGAACGGGAACGGCGCGACGAATGGCGCCGGCAGCGGCTACCGCTGGCACCGACAGTACCCCCATTTGGGAACCGGCCCGCTTCCCGCGGACGTCTTCGTCTCCGGGGAACAATACGCCCTGGAGCGGGAGCGCATCTTCAAGAAAGTCTGGATCAACGTCGGGCGGGTCGAGCGCATTCCCGATCCGGGCGACTATTTCGTGGAGGATCTGCCCGTCTGCGACACGTCGATCATCGTCGTGCGCGGCAAGGACGGCGGCGTCCGCGCGTTCCACAACATCTGTTCGCACCGCGGCAACAAGGTCGCCTGGGACACGGGCGGCACCTGCCAGAACTTCACGTGCCGCTTCCACGGCTGGACGTACGGCCTGGACGGCGCGCTCAAATTCGTGCCGGACGAAGAACGCTTTTCCGACTTGCCGAAAACGCGGCTCGGCATGACGCCGGTCGCCGTGGACGTCTGGCAGGGCTTCATCTTCGTGAACGTGGACCCGCATCCCCAAGAGACCTTGGCGGAGTATCTGGGCGACCTGGCGCGCGAGTTGGACGGCTATCCGTTCGACGAGTTCTCGGCCAGCAGCACGGCGTGGTCCACCGAGGTGAACGCCAACTGGAAGGTGGTCAAGGACGCCTTTCAGGAGGTCTATCACGTGGCCTTCCTGCACAAGCGGTCCATCCCGGACTCGTTCACCAGCAAGGAGAACCCGTACGCCCACGTGCTCGACATGAAGCTGTTCCCGCGCCACGGACGCGCGTCGCTGTACGGCAGCGCCGACTACCAACCCAGCCCGGTGGCGACGCTGGCCGGCAAGCACGGCGAGATCGTCATTCGGAAGGACTTTTCGACGGACGGCCTGCCCCCGGGCGTGAACCCGCTGCGCAGCACGGCGTGGTCGCTCGACCTGAACGTGATCTTCCCGGCCTTCTTCGTGGACGTGTCGCAGGGCTCGTACTTCACGCACCAGTTCGTTCCGCTCGGCGTGGACCGCACGCGGTGGACGTCCACCCAGTATTTTCCGCGCGCCACCACGGCCGGCCAGCGTTTCAGCCAGGAATACGGCAACGTCATCTTCCGCGACATCATCCTCGAAGACGGGCGCACGTTCGAAGAGACCCAATCCGTACTTTCCTCCGGCGCGAAGCGGGACTTCTATCTGCACGACGAGGAAATCCTGATCCGCCACAGCCACCACGTGATCGACCGGATGCTCACCGGCCAGCCGGTCGAAGTGGCCGTCGGGGCCACCGGACAGGAGGCGTCCGCCCATGCCTGACGCGCGCCTGCCCGCACAGTTCCGCGATCTGGAGCCGTGGCTGGCGTGGGCGCTGGCGACCGAGGCGGAGCGCAGCGACCAACGCCAGGCGAGCACCTTCGCGGAGATCCGCGCGTTCTACGACGCCATGCTCGCGCGGGGTGACGACGCGCTCCGCTACCTGGAGCAGTTCCCTCTCGACACGATGCCGGACGACGCGCGTCGGCTGTTCTACCTGACCCTGTCGCTGGCCGAGGTCGCCCCCGCGGTCGAACAGTTCGGCCAGCCGAGCGTCATCGACGGGTTCGACATCAAGCGCATCACGGCTACCCACAGGTAGCGCGGGGTGCGAGACCGGGGGCGCGTCGCACGAAAAAGGAGGTGGCCCATGATTCGCCCCGAACGCTTGGGACACGTCGTGCTCAAGGTGCGCGACCTGGACCGCTCGCGGACGTTCTACACCGAAGTGCTGGGGATGCAGGTGATGAAGGACGTCCCCGAGATCCGGGCCGTCTTTCTGGCCAACCACGCGCGCGACCACCACGAGATCGCGCTGTTCGAGATCGGCGCGGATGCCGCGTCGCCGCAATCCCGGCAAGTCGGTCTGGCCCACGTCGCGTTCCGGCTGCGCAGCGAGGCCGACCTCGAAGCCGCGTACCGCGAACTCAAGGCCAAGCAGGTGCCCGTCCGCTTCACCGTGAACCACGGCATCAGCAAGAGCGTGTACTTCAGCGACCCGGACGGCCACGAGCTGGAGGTCTATAGCGACAATCCGGTCGAAGCGTTCGCGGGCATGCCCAACGCCTATCTCGGCCTGGACAAGCTCGCCTTCGCCGGGGACGACCGCAGCATCCGCGACATGCTGAAGCAGATGCGGAGCGCGGCCTGACCGTGCGGCAGGCCGACAGCCGTGAGCGGCTGGAAGTCGCGGGTCTCACGGCGGCGCAGCGGACGAGCCTGCGCGCCGGCCTTTCGCGCGTCGCGCCGCGCGTCGTCCGGGACTGGCTCGACGAGGAACGTGTGCAGGACTGGGTCGAGCAGGGCCGGCGGATGGCCACGACGCTCGGCCCGCGCGGAGAACGCCTGTCGTCCATCATGTTCGCCGCCAGCGCGGACCTGCTGCCGGTGCTGAACCGGGCGGAGATGGCCGAATGGACGCGGTTCGTGTGCGACGTCGCGTCGGTCGATGGAGAAACCGACTTCGCGCGCTTCCCGGACGGGCTCGCCGGATTGGCCCGCAGCGAGCGCATCGGCGTGTACCGCCTGGGCCGGTCGGCCGTCTATCGTTCGCGGACCGCGGCCGCGGGCATCTATCACGCCCTGCCGCGCAGTCTGGCCACGATTGCGCCGCCGTTGCGCCCGGTGCTGCTGCGCTGCCTGCAACCCGTGGCTTCGTTCGACCCGGACCCGCTGCCGTCGGTCATCCCGTTTCTCGCCCCCACGCTGAACGCGCTGGCCGTGGACACCCGCCCGTCCGTGCTGGAGCGCATTGCCGGCCTCGCCTCGATTTTTCCCGCCGGCGTCGCGCGGCTGTTCCGCACGTTGTCGCGCGCGTACGAACAGGTCGGCGCCAACGGGGTGCTGACCTGGATTCAGACCGGGGAGGAGATCGCCGCGCGCAACCCGCAGGCCGGGGAGGCATTCTTCACCCTGGAGTCGCGGACCAGCTTCCAGGTCTTGCAACACGAGTCGCCCGCGGCGCGCCTGTCCGAAGTGCACGGCGCGCTGGTCAAATACATGCACATGCTGTGCGGCGAGGCGGTCAGCATCCAGGAACTCGATCATCCGTCGTTTCCGCCGCCGCTCGCGGTCGTGGATGACGAGGACGAATTTCTGCCGCTGCCGGCGGCCGTCGACGAGTTTCCGACGTTCGAGGAGAATTTTCGGCTGTTGTGTATGCTGGCCGCACACCAGGCCGGGCGGATCGAGTTCGGAACCTACGCCCTGTCGTTGGCTTCGGTGTGGCCGCGGCTGCCCGCGGCGGTCAGAGGACGTGCGCCTTCGGATTCCATCCCCCGGACCCTGGACGCGTTGTACGCATTGTTCACGCGGCCCGATCGGATCGAAGCGCTCTTTCTGTTCGTCGAGGCGCGCCGCATCTCCGCGCGGCTGGCGGACGCCTATCCGGGCTTGCGCCCGGACCTGACCTGGGCAGCATCGGCGA
The DNA here is from genome assembly GCA_965242795.1 of uncultured Binatia bacterium (SeqCode). GTDB lineage: Bacteria > Desulfobacterota > Binatia > Bin18 > Bin18 > Bin18. The sequence continues at coordinate 2,911,892 of OZ251505.1, read as the reverse complement.
CGCACCTGTTGCCGCGTTTCATCCGGTCCGGACTCGACAGGCTCGACGCCGCGCTCGTTCCGGGTTGGGAGGCGGGGGCGACCGTCGAGGATGCGTTGGCCCTCGCCTGCGAGTTGTACGCGGCCGTCCCTACCCCCGCCGGGCAGGCGGAGGGTGCGGACTTGGGAATGCAGACCGATCGGTCCGTCGACCAGGGGGCGCAACAGGTGGACGCCACGCTGACGCCGCAGGAGGAGGACTTGGCCGCGCGGCTGGCCGGCGTGTTGCGCGCGGGCAAGGCCGAGAAGAAGGTGAAGAACCTGCGCCCGACGTCGCTGCACGGCATTCCGATCGACGCCGGGGAGGAAGACGAGGAGGACGTGGCCGAGCAGAAGCAGCGCAAGAAGGAACAACTCCGGCGCCGCGGGTCCGCGGTGGGTGTGCGCTACGTGTACGACGAGTGGGATTTTCTGATCGAGGACTACCGTGCCCGCTGGTGCGAGTTGTTCGAGACCCGGCTGGAGGGCGACCGGGGCGGCTTCTTCGAGCAGACGCTGGCGCGCTACGAAGAGGTGATTCCGCGCATCAAGCGCGAGTTCCAGCAACTCCGGCCCAGGATGTCCCGGCTGGTCAAGGGGTTGGAAGACGGAGAGGTGATCGATCTGGACGCCGCGGTCGGTGCGCGGGTGGACGTGCGGACCGGAGTGGCGCCGGCCACGCGGCTGTACGCGGCGCGGCAACCTTTGGAGCGCGACGTGGCCGCGTTGTTTCTATTGGACCTGAGCGCGTCCACCGACGAACGCATCGACAAGAACGTGTCCGATCTCCCGGCGGAGAATCCCGGCCCGGGAAACGGACGCGACCTGCGCGTGATCGACGTGCTCAAGGAGGCAGTCGTCGTCCTGTCCGCGGCCCTGGACGAGATCGGCGACGCGTACGCGATCTACGGCTTCTCCAGCGCCGGGCGCCACAACGTCGAGGTGTATCCGGTCAAATCGTTCGCCGAGCGACTCTCCGACGAGGTCAAGGGCCGCATCGGCGGGTTGGCCCCCAAGCGCAGCACGCGCATGGGCGCTGCGGTCCGGCACGCCACGCGCAAACTCAAGGACGTGGCGTGTCGCGCCAAGCTGCTCGTGTTGCTGAGCGACGGCTATCCCGAGGACGCCGACTACGGCCGCGACGGCAACGCCCCCACGTACGGGCTGCGCGACACCATGATGGCGCTGCGCGAGGCCGAGCACGAACACGTCCAGTCGTTCTGCCTCACGGTCGATAAGGGCGGGCACGACTACCTGCGTGAGATGTGCGCCCCGTCGCGCTACATGGTCCTGGAAGACATTCCGTCCCTGCCGCTGGAACTGCCCAAGATCTACCAACGCCACGTGCAGGCCCATCTGTCCGAATCGTTCTGAACGTTCACTCGGAGCGTCGATGGAACCGAGAATGCAGCTCGGATTTTCACCCTGACAACGCAACCGGAACGTCCATGTCCCGGATGAAATAATCGAAACCGTTAGCTCCCCAAGCACTCCAGACGCTTGACTTTCGAGTTTGTTACGTGGCATAGAGCCGCTTTCCAATGCAGCGAATGGGAAGCCAGCGGGAACCGGCCATGATGCGCGACGCGCCCCCTATCGACACCGGAAGGTTGGTCGCCGACACAGTCTCCGCCCCCCCCCCGCGGAATCTCCTGTTCATTTCGGTTTCATAGCGCGGCGTCGCCGCGGCAATATCCGCCTCGGAAGCCTGGAAGCGGGTTCTCATTCCCGTTCCAGACACGCCCCCGCGTGGCGCGGTGCGTCTCGCCCGCGGTGCCTTCACATCAACGCTCAGATTCTCCGTCCCCGGCCCCTCCTACTGTTTTGTGGGGAGCGAGGGGAACGAACACACAAGTGGCGGGAGTGAGCCGACGAACGGTGAGGCTCGTTACTCGCAAGGGAACTAACCGACCGGCAACGCCAACGGAAAGGAGGACGGTGCGAACCCAGTTTATGTCATGAGGAAAAGCGGGGGCGCCGGTAGAGGCTACTGTCTGATCGGCGGCTAAGGCAGAAACGGAAGCGAGAGGGAACCCCCTCCATTGACCCGGCCTGCGGGCCGGCACGGAAGAAAGGAGCCAACGATGGCGACACTAAAAGCTAATGAGCGCAAACTAACTGAGGGGCATGATTCTTGGCTCTCAACAGATTGGACCACCGGTCTTGACACATTATTCGGTCTGGGCGGAAACGATACCCTGCTGGGGGATGAGCGTAACAATATCTTGAAGGGCGGAGACGGCCACGATGTCCTGAAGGGTTTCTCAGGCGTAGACGAGCTGTATGGGGGAGATGGCAACGACTGGATACACGGTGGGACAGCTCGCGACCTTCTGTATGGGGAAGATGGGAACGACTTCCTGCATGGCTCGAGTGGCGATGATAGCCTGTGGGGCGGGGCCGGTGACGATGTTCTGACCGGCAGAGGCGGTCCCGACTACTTGTGGGGTGGGAATGACAATGACAATCTGTACGGGGGCCCCAACAACGACGAGCTGTACGGGGAAGCCGGAGACGACAATCTGTATGGTGATCGTTGGGAAAAAGAAAGGCCTCCCGATGCTAAGCCGTATAATGGCTCCGCCGACACCCTGGACGGTGGGGCCGGGAACGACAACCTGTACGGGGAAGGCGGCGATGATCGCCTGGTCGGCGGGGCGGGCGACGACTACTTGGACGGGGGCGCCGGTGCCGACTATCTGAATGGGGGCCCGGGCAACGACATCCTGTATGGAAGAGACGGGGACGAGTTGGGATCCAAGGGGTTGCTTGGCGGGGCGGGCGACGACTACTTGGCTGGGGGCGCCGGCGCCGACTTGTTGGCTGGGGGCGCGGGCGACGACGTCCTGTATGGGGGCGCCGGCGATGACATGACCGACCCAGCTAAGGGCGGGGTCGGCGGCCTGTACGGCGATATAGGCGATGACCGCTTATACGGGGGAGACGGCAACGACTACTTGGCTGGAGGCGCCGATAATGACGCGCTGAATGGGGGCGCGGGCAACGATTGGCTGTTCGGCGGCGCGGGCCATGATTTCTTGTCTGGCGGGGCGGGCACCGACACCTTGAATGGCGACGCCGGGGACGACCGCTTGGACGGCGGGATGGGTAAGGACACGCTGACCGGGGGCGATGGGGCGGACACGTTCGTCGTCGGGACGGAGAGTGTCGTCATGAACCCGACGGCGCCGAGCGAGCTAAATGCAAAGACGGATCTGGTGACGGACTTTCACGGGATCAACAAAACGGACAGTCAAGGCAACGATTTGGGCCAAGGCGACCGGTTGGACCTGCGGGGCTTGGCGGAGCACTCGAGCCTCCCTACCGGGACGAAGTTGACGTTCATCGGGACCGACGCGTTCAGCGGGACCAAGCAAGTGTCCAGCGGTGCCGGGTCGGTGCGGTACAGGCAAGATGACCAAGCGGGGACGGCCAACGACGTGACGCACGTGCTGGTGGACCTGGATGGGAATGGCAATGCGGACTTTCAAGTGGACCTGACCGGGTTGCACACCCTGGGCGACGCCGACCTGCTGTTGGCGTAACCTGCGAAGCGGGCGGGGCCGGCCCCACCATGGCCCCGCCCGCTTCGCTTTCGATCCCCTCTGAAGAACCGGCCGCGGCGTGGGGTCCATTCCCCACACTGGCCGCGCTCCGGCGGCACCCCTCCAAACAGCCCTACGCCGCTGTCGGGGCGGGCTCCTCGGCGTGGCGGGATTCAGCGCGGCGGCGAACGTACTGTTGCCGGTCGCGCCGGTGTACATGTTGCAGATCTACGACCGGATGAGGCCGAGCACGAACACGGCCAGTCGTTCTGCCTCACGGTCGATAAGGGCGGCCAGGACTACCTGCGCGAGATGTGCGCCCCGTCGCGCTACAGGGTCCTGGAAGACATTCCGTCCCTGCCGCTGGAACTGCCCAAGATCTACCAGCGCCACGTACAGGCGCACCTGTCCGCATCGTTCTGAACGCTCATTCAGATTGCCGCCCGCAGCGGCCCGAAAATCTCGAAAAAATTTCTGTTCCGAAGCCTTGCAGGAACGGTGTTTTGGTAGTAGGCGGAAGACAAAGTTCGCCCGGGTTCCGTAGAAACCCGTGTCGAGTAACCCGTTCTCAAGGAGGGACGCCATGCCAGAATTCGATCTCGTGATCAAAGACGGGATGATTATCGACGGAACGCGGCTCCCGCGTTACCGCGGAGACATCGGGGTGAAGGACGGCAAGATCGCCAAGATCGGCCGGCTCCAGTCGCACCAGGCCACCAAGACGCTGGACGCCGAGGGCCACATGGTGGTGCCGGGCTTCATCGACCTGCACACGCACTACGACGCCCAGTTGTTCTGGGATCCGTATCTCACGATCTCCGGCTGGCACGGCATAACGTCGGTGGTGATCGGCAACTGCGGATTCGGGTTCGCGCCGACCCCGCCGGAAGGCCGCGAGCGCGCCATGCTGACCATGACCCGGACCGAAGCGATTCCGTACGAATCCATGAAGGCCGGCATGCCGTGGGACTGGGTGACTTTCCCGGAATTCCTGGACAGCGTCGACCGCGCCCCGAAAGGGCTGAACATCCTGCCCTACGTGCCGATCGCGCCGCTCATGGTGTGGGTCATGGGCCGCGAGGACGCAAAGTCGGGCCGCATGCCGACCGACGACGAACACAAGGAAATGGTGCGCCTGCTGCACGAGGGCATGGACGCCGGCGGCTGCGGCTGGTCCGCGCAACGCCTCGGCGCCGACAGCGTGCAGTGCGACTACGACGGCACGCCCATGCCGACCGACATCATGCACCAGGAAACCTGTGTCCGGTTGGCCAAGGTGCTGGCCGACCGGAACGCGGGCTTCATCCAGATGACGCTCATTCCGACCGTGGCCGGCTACGAGGAAATCGAGCGCAGCTACGAACAACTCGCCGAGGCGAGCGGCCGGCCGATCCTGTACAACGTCATCCAGGCCAGTGATCGCTATCCCGAACGCCACCGGCACCTGCTCAAGTGGATCGAACGCTGCCGCCAGAAGGGCCTGCGCATCTACGCCCAGGGCCTGACCACGGACGCCGGCTTCACGTTCACCTTCGAGGACTGGAACCTGTGGGACGACGATCCGGCGTGGCGGGAAGCGACGCTGGGGACGCTGGAGGAGCGGCGCTCCAAGCTGGCCGATCCGACCCGGCGTGCCGGCCTGAAGAACGATCCGACCGGCGCGGTCACCAGTTCGTTCGACGAGATTATGGTGCTGGAAGTCCAGCGCGACGACATGAAGCACTTCGAGAACCTGACCTTGCGCGAAGTGGGCGAGCGGGAGGGCAAGCACCCGGTCGATGCCATGCTCGACTTGGCGCTGGCGGACAACATGCGGACGACGTTCTACGGGCCGTCGATCGGCCAGAAGCTCGAACATCTCAAAGAGGTCGTCGAGCCGGACACGACCCTGTTCGGTGTGTCGGACGGCGGGGCGCATACCAAGTTCTTCTGTGGCGGGCGCTACTCGACCGAGGCGATCACGCGCATCGTGCGCGAGAACCAGATCATGAGTCTGGAAGAAGCCCACTGGCGGCTCAGCGCGCAGCCGGCGGCGTGTGCGGGGTTCCGCAACCGCGGCGTACTGCGCGAAGGCGCGCCGGCGGACATCGTGGTGTACGACTACGACAACCTGAAGGTGTTGCCGATGGAAGTCGTGCACGACCTGCCGGGCAAGGAGTGGCGGCGGGTGCAGAAGGCCGAGGGTTATCGCGCCGTGTTCGTGAACGGCGAGATGACGCTGGAGAACGACAAGAACACCGGCGTGACTTCCGGCCAACTGCTGCGGCACGGCGGGTAGATCGAACCAATCGGCAGAGCAAGAGGCGTGAGTCTCTTGCTCTGCACCGCGCAACCCGACCGAAGGGCGCTTGTTACGGGCGCCCTTCTTTTTCATGGGAGATAGGGACAAGACGCTTCTGCGCTCTTTGCGATACCCTTCGGCAAGTTCGGGGATCATGCTCGCCGGGCTGGCCCCTTGAGCTTGTCGAAGGGCCGGGGGGTGAGGTGCGAAGGCGGAGGTGACATCGGGGTTCGTTTCGACAAGCTCAACGAACTTAGGGATGGGAAGATCTCTGAGTTTTGTCGAAAGATCGAGGATCGTCTTGTATGTAATTCCCTTCTTCATACATGGAGATGATAGACAGGATCGGGCTGCTGCCAGTTTTCCCTCGTCATACCTGCGAAAGCAGGTATCCACGACTCCGGTTTCCGCAGGTATGACGACCTGACACGATCGTAGAGTCTGACATTCCCTTTTCACTCATTCATATTCATGGCTCGAAGTTGGAAGGACATGGGCGGCAGGCAGCGCGGTAATCCTTACGACGCGGACCACGAACTGGCCCGCGAATTGGAACGGCTCGACGGCCGCTCGTACGGTTTCTACAAGGACCTGCGTGGCCGTACTTACCCACTCGAACCCTTCACCGTCCGCTTCGACCACATTCAGGGCGACCCGTTCGCTGCGCCCAGCCGGATTGCCGTCCAGCTTCCCGCACAGCGGATCTCGCTCCCCGTCCGAGCCTGCGCCAGCAGCGACGCCCGCCGGGCCGCGGCGGATTTTCTGCATCGTGCGCTCCTGCGCGGGCTGGCCGCGTCCCGCGGTCAGCCTGACAAACGGCGGCCCGGCGCGGACGATGCGAGGGCGGGCCGACTCGGCTCCGGAAAGAGCGGCTTGTTGGAAATCGCGGCGGTGGGCCAGCAGGTGTTGGAGCGTACCGCGGTCCAGATCATGGCCGACGGTGGGGTTGGGGTTCGGCTGAGCGTCGGGTTGCCCGCGGCCGGCCGGCGGATTCTCGGGCGCGCCGCGGCCCAGTTGCTGACCCGGCGGTTGCCCGCGGTGCTCGACCGGCTGTGCGACGAGTTGGATCATGCGGCCCTCGACCGTCACGTCGACGGGATCGAGGATCAGGTGGCGCTCCGCGCGCAACTCTCCGCGGCGGGGCTGGTCGCCTTTCTGGCCGACGGGAGCATCCTGGCGCGGCGCAGCGGCGCGGACGACCGGCCCATGCCGGACGCGATTCCACTCGAAGCGCCCGACGGCTTGGCCCGTGAACTCACCGCGCCGCACGCCGGGAGGCTGCGCGGCCTGGGCGTTCCCGCGGGAGTCACGCTGATCGTCGGCGGCGGCTACCACGGAAAATCCACGCTGCTGGCCGCGGTCGCCGGCGGCGTGTACGACCACATTCCGGGCGACGGCCGCAACCGCTGCGTGTCGGTGGCAACCGCGGTCAGCATTCGCGCCGAAGACGGGCGGTCGGTTCGCGGAGTCGATCTGCGGCCCTTCATCAACGCGTTGCCCCTCGGCCGGCGGACCGACCGGTTCCATACGGACGATGCGTCCGGCAGCACCTCGCAGGCCGCGGCCACGGTCGAGGCGTTGGAAGCCGGCGCCACTGCGCTGCTGATCGACGAGGACACCGCGGCCACGAATTTCATGATCCGCGACGCGCGGATGCGCCGGCTGGTGCCCGAAGACAAGGAACCGATTACGCCGTACCTTGACCGGGTTCGGCCGCTGTGGACCGAACAGCGCGTCTCGTCCGTGCTGGTGGTCGGCGGGGCCGGCGACTATCTCGACGTGGCGGATACCGTGATCCACATGGACGCCTACCGACCCAAGGACGTCACGCGCCGCGCCCGGGAAATCGCGGACGCCCTGCCCCGGAAATCGCCCGCCTCACCCGCGGTGACGGACTGGCCGACGCCCGCGGCGCGTGTGCCCGACCCGGTGAGCCTCGACCCGAGTCGCGGCCGCAAGGCGGCGCGCGTGCGCAGCGTGAAGACGCGGGCAATCGAGTTCGGGACGCGAGAAATCGACGTCTCGCTCCTGTTTCAACTCGCCGACGCCGCGCAGTGCCGCATGATCGGCGACGCGCTGCTGCGGTGCGCGCGCGGACTGTGCGACGGAAAGCGGAGCGTCCCGGAGGTGCTCGATACTATCGACGCCGAGATCGAACGGAACGGCCTGGAGGCGGTCGCCGAGCAGGGCTTCGGCGACCGCGCCCGCGCGCGGCGGTTCGAGATCGCCGCGGCCCTCAACCGACTCCGCGGCCTCCGCCTCGTCGGGGACGAAGGCTAGAGCGGCGCGCCCGCGGACAGTCGAACCCGATCCCCCCTTCATGCCGCCCATCGTTCCCTCCCCGGCCGGCCGCGTCGGCCTGCCGACCAGACTGTTCTACGGCATCGGTTCGGTGTCCGAGGGCACGAAGAATACCGTCTTCAACGTCTTCCTGCTGTTCTATTACAACCAGGTGCTCGGCCTGTCCGGAACGTTGAGCGGCGCCGCGATCTTCATTGCCCTGTGCCTCGACGCGGTGACCGATCCGCTCGTCGGCTCGGTGTCCGACAACTTCCGCTCGCGCTGGGGCCGCCGCCATCCGTTCATGTACGCGTCGGCGCTGCCGATGGCCGTCTGCTTGCTGTTGTTGTTCCATCCGCCCGCGCTCGGCCAGACCGGCCTCTTTCTCTGGTTGTGCGCCTTCGCCGTCGGGGTGCGGGTGTCGATGACGTTCTACGCGGTGCCGAGCGGTTCGATGCTGCCCGAACTGTCGTCCGATTACGACGAACGGACCACACTGGTGAGCTACCGCCTGCTGTTCGGCTGGCTGGGCGGCCTGACCGCGTCGATGCTGGGTTATTTCTATTTCTTCGCGCCGTCCGCGACGTTTCACGACGGCCGCCTCGACCCCGGCGCGTACGAAGGGTTCGCCCTGGTGTGCGCGGCCATGATCGGCGCGGCGATTCTGGCCTGCGCGCTCGGCACCCACCGGCTGATCCCCGGCCTCCACACCCCCGACGAGGAACCGCGGGCCGCGGGCAGCCGCTTCGGGTTCGGCCGTCTCGCCGGCGAACTGCGCGCCGCGGTCGCCAACCGCTCGTACCGCATGTTGGTCATCGGCGCGGTCTTCACCGCGAGCGGGCGCGGTTTCAACGACGTGGTGTGGCTGTACATGAACACCTACTTCTGGGGCTTCACCACGCACGAGATCGGCCTGCTGACCTTCGGGCTGTTTCTCTCCGCGGTGCTCGCGTTCGTCGCGGCCCGTCCGCTGGCCGAGCGGTTCGACAAGCGGCGTGTCGCCTTGGGGTTGGCCGCGTTCGCGATCTTCTGCGGGCCGCTGCTCGTCTTCCTGCGCCTGCTCGGGCTGATGCCGGCCAACGGTCATCCAGCCCTGATGCCGATCATTGCCGGTCACGTGATTCTGATCGTGGCCGCGGTCGTAGCAATCGATATCCTGATCCCGTCCATGATCGCCGATTCCGTGGACGAGAGTGAAATCGACACCGGCAAGCGGCAGGAAGGCGTCTTCTTTTCGGCGATCACCTTCAGCGCCAAGGCGGCTTCGGGTATCGGTGGATTCCTGGCCGGCGTGATCCTCGACCTGATCCGCTTTCCGACCCAGGCCGAGCCCGGCACGGTGGCCGCGAACAAAGTCTTCACCTTGGGCTTGGCCGTCGGGCCGGGGCCGATGGTGTTGTTCCTGTGCGCGATGGTCTTTCTGTTCCGCTATCGTCTGACCCGCGAGCGGCACGCGGAGATCGTGCGCGAGTTGCAGCAGCGTCGGGCGCAGGCGGTCGGTTCCGAATAAGCCTCGGATCCCGGTACGGCCCGAGTCGGGGGAAGGCGTCGTGGGAATTCCCGGGGTGATGCTAGGGACGGGGTACCGCTCCCCAGGATCAAGTCCGGGGTAGGCTCAAGATGGCACAAGCTCAGGACACCGCAAACTCAAGAGGCTGCAAGCGTCAAGATTGGAGAGACCGGTTTTCCTTCCGGTTCCCTCCCCCCTTGAGGGGGAGGGGGCTTCCCCTCCCCTTCCTTCCGACCCCCTTTGACACCCCCGAATCAGAGCCAACCTAGGCGTTCCGTTCGGTTCAAGATAACTGGCCGGCCCACATACCGGCTTCCCACGTTCGCGACCGACATGGGTGCGAGTCGGAGTTTGCCGGGGTTGAAGGAGACGTCGTGGCATTCAGCAAGGACATTCTGTGCATCGGGGCGGGCTACGTCGGCGGGCCGACCATGGCCGTCATCGCGGCGCACTGTCCGCAGTACAAGGTCACGGTGGTCGATATCGATCACGCGCGGATCGCCGCGTGGCGCAGCGACCGACTGCCGATCTACGAGCCGGGGCTCGACGAGGTGGTCGCGCGGGCGCGTGGGCGCAATTTGTTCTTTTCGACCGACATCGGCCCAGCGATCCGCGCCGCGGACGTCATTTTCGTGTCCGTCAACACGCCGACCAAGACGTTCGGCCACGGCGCGGGCCGTGCCCCGGATTTGCGCTACTGGGAAGAGACGGCCCGCCAGATCCTCCGGCACGCAGAGCACGACACGATCGTCGTGGAGAAATCGACGCTCCCGGTGCGCACCGCGGAAGCAATGGAGCGTATCCTGAACGCGAACGGCAAGAACTTCCGTTTCGAGGTGATCTCCAACCCGGAATTTCTGGCCGAGGGCTGCGCCATCCGTGACCTGGAGCGTCCCGACCGGATCCTGGTCGGTTCCAAGGAGACGCCCGAAGGGATTGCGGCGCGCAAGGCGGTCGCCGAAATCTACGCCAACTGGGTCCCGCGGCACAGCATCATCGAATCCAACGTGTGGAGTGCCGAGCTGGCCAAGCTGGCGGCCAACGCGTTCCTGGCCCAGCGCGTCTCGTCCATCAACGCGCTCTCGGCGCTGTGCGAAAAGACCGGGGCCGACGTGGACGAAGTGGCGCACGCCGTCGGCCGGGACGCCCGCATCGGCGCCCGGTTTCTCGAGGCCGGCCCCGGGTTCGGCGGTTCCTGTTTCAAGAAGGACATTCTGCACCTCGCGTATCTGTGCGAAAGCTACGGCCTGCCGGAGGCCGCGGCGTACTGGACGTCCGTGGTGGACGTGAACGAGTGGCAGCAGCGCCGCTTCGTGCGGACCGTCGTGCAGAGCATGTTCGAGACGGTCGCCGGCAAGCGCATCGCCGTCCTGGGCGGCGCCTTCAAGGCCAATACGGGCGACACGCGCGAGTCCCCGGCGTTGTCGATCGTGCGCGGCTTGATCGACGAGCGCGCCCAGGTGGTCTTGAGCGACCCGCAGGCGTTGGACAACGCCCGGGCCGCCCTCCACGACCTCGGCGACACGGTGACGTTCGAGCCCGACCCGTACGCCGCAGCCCGCGGCGCGCACGCGTTGGCGATCGTGACCGAATGGGAGGAGTACCGGACGCTCGACTACGCGCGGCTGCTCGCGTCCATGCAGCGGCCGGCGTTCCTGTTCGACGGGCGCAACATTCTCGATCACCCTCGCCTCTTCGAGATGGGCTTCAACGTCATAGCGATCGGCAAACCCCCGCGTACGCATTTCTGAACTTCGGCGCCCGCCCCGCAGATTGGATTGATGGTGCGGACGACGAGGAAGCGACACATTCCACTTGGGGGGTGAACTTCAACCTTGACGAAGAGGGGTATTGAGACGGGATGTAGGGGCGACGCATGCGTCGCCCCTACGACGAAAGGAACGGGTCAGGGTCGAAGGGACCTCTAGGGGAACCTGGACGGGGACCGGTTTCAGAGCGAAGGCAGCGCGGGCAACACTGCGCGGTTGAAGAGCTGGTCGTGCAGCGTCAGGTGAAAGCACTCGATGCCCAAGCGGCGAAACTCCTGCATCCGGCGGAGGATCGTGTCCGGGCTGCCGATCAGCCGGCTGGCATAGCCCTCGTTCGAGTCCAGCATGGCGAGCCGGTCGTCTTTTTCCGCCCACATGCCGCGCGCGCCGCTGACCCGCTGCGCCCGGCGCTCCAGCAGGCCGGGATCGATGGCCGCGGTCATGGCGGCCACCTCGGCCTCGGCTTCAGCGTCCGTCCGGCGGCAGAGTGGAATCGCGTAGAGTGCGAAGCGGACGCGCCGCCCGGTTCGCTTCGTCTTTTCGCGGACCCGTTCGAGAATGCCGGCAATCTTCTCCGGCGGCCCGCCGTTCAGGAACATCCAGTCCGAATGGCGGGCGGCCAGCGTCAGGGCTGCCTCCGACTGGCCGCCCTGGAACACCTCCAGTGGCCCGCGCGGCCGCGGTTCCAACCGCAGGCCGGCGACGTGGTAGAAACGGCCCGCAAACGAGAACTCCTCCCGGGACCAGGCGCCGCGCAGGACCCGGATGAACTCGCCGGTGCGGGCGTACCGCTCGTCGTGTTCGAGTAACTCGGCGCCGTACATGCCGAACTCGGCCTCGTGCCAGCCCGAGGTCACGTTGATCGACCAGCGGCCGTTGGTGAGGCGGTCGAGCGTAGCGCTCCACTTCGCAATCGGGCCGGGCAGGAAGAAGCCGGGGTGAATCGCCGTAATCAGCCGGATGCGTTCGGTGTGCGCGGCGTAGAAATCGGTCATGGCCAGACAGTCGTACGACGACCCCTCGATCTCTTCGCCCGTTCCCCACCAGCGCTGCGCGACCAGCAGATAGTCGATGCCGAGAGCTTCGGCCTTGCGGACCGGGGCGAGCAGCCGCTCCGCCAATTCCGCACCCGACGGCCGTGCGTGGGCCGGCGTCGGTGTGGTCGCGGCGGGGCGCGTCAAGTCCTGTACCGAGAGCGCGGTCGGCGCCCACGTGCACGTTTTCACCGCGGCCATACGCGAATCCGTGTGGGCAACCGGGCGGGTCGGCCTAGGCCGACCGAAGCTCGGCGTGGACCGCCCCGTTTTCGTATCGCGCGACGACGTAGCCGCCGGCCGCGAACGCGCCGGCGTTGACGACCGGGGTGCGGCCGATCACGTCCACGCCGGGAGATTCGTGGATATGGCCGGTGATGCACAGCGCGGGCTGGCGTTCGAGAATGAATTGGCGGACGACCGGGCTGCCGACCGGGCGGCCGTCGCGTAACCGGTCGGTCCCGGTCGCATACGGTGGCGTGTGGCAAACGAGGATCCGACAGGAATGGGCCGGCAGGTCGCGGCCGGCTGCGCACAAGTGTTGCCACAACTCTCCGTCCGTATATTCCAGCGGCGTGTGAAACGGCGTGAGATTGGACCCGCCGCAGCCGTACACGACCACCTCGCCGTAGCGGCGCGCCGCGCGGTGCAGACTCACCCGCTCGGCGTGCAGGAACGGAAGGACCTCCGGCCGGTCCACGTTGCCGGGCAGCGCCAGAACGGGCGGCCCGTACGCCTGCGCGGCCCGGAGGACGGTGCGTGCGTCGGCCGCGCCCCCGAAGTTGGTCAGATCGCCGGACAGCACGATCAGGTCGGCCGCCCGCAACTCGGCGCCGATCGTCGCCATCTGGTGCGTTGCCATGTGGATGTCGCCGAACGACACGATGTGCATGGGGGTCGTCTCGTCAAGGCGAATACGCGAGGGGCGCCGGGAAGCGTAGGGGATTCCTCCTATCGGGTCAACGCGAACCGCGCTGCGGTCGCCCTTGCAAAAGCCACGGGAATCGGGACATAGTACGCGGTCCTTGCCGAACGGTGGTGCATGCCGAAGAACATCCGATCGAAAGTCCTTGCAATCGGACGCCCGTTGCGGGTGGAAGTCGAGTTGAACGGCGACTGGCTCGAACGCCTGCGCGGCGTGTTGCACGAAATGGGCGACGGCGAGACCGCGTACCCGCTCCACCGCTATCTCGAAGAATTGCTGGAAGCGGACATCGTCTATCGCGAGGGCCACGCACGACATCAGCCGCGGTTCGTCGAACGCGAGGCGCTGGTTCGCTGGGTCCGCGAACAACACCGGCTGGCCCCGCGGGCCGAAGCGCAGAAGCGCTGACGGTACGGGCCGAGGACGCGCCCTCCGCCCGCACGAAACACGATCTTCCAACGTGAGCGAGAGAGCCGGCCGCGGCCGACTCGACGCGCATGAGCCTGAGCAACCTGCGTATCGTTCTGGTTCGGCCCAAGCATTCCGGGAACGTCGGCGCCGCGGCGCGCGCGATGCGGAATTGCGGGGTCCGCGACCTGCATCTCGTCGACCCGGCCCCGATCGACCGGGGACAGGCAGAGGCTTTGGCCGTCCACGCCAGCGACGTTCTGGAGACCATGCAGACGCACACGTCGGTGCGGGCCGCGGTGAGCCCGTGCGGGCTGGTGGTCGGGACGACCTGCCGAACCGGCTTGTACCGGGACGACGCCGAACCGCTCGAAGTCCGCGCGGCGGAGATCGTGGCCCGCCTCGACACCAATCGCGTCGCCCTCGTGTTCGGGCCGGAGGACACCGGGCTGACCAACCGGGACCTCGCCTGTTGCCATACGCTGTTGACGATCCCGACCGCGCCCGATTGCGCTTCGCTGAATCTGGCGCAGGCGGTGCTGTTGTGCTGTTACGCGGTGTACCGGGCCGCGTCGGCGCCCGCACCCGCCTCCCCCGCGGTCCTGGCTACGGCGGAGCGGCAGGAGTTGATGTACGAAAAGCTGAGAGCCGCCCTGTTGCGCGTGGATTTTCTGCCCCGCGACAACCCGGACCACATCATGCTGGCCCTGCGGCGGATCTTCGGGCGCGCCGGGCTCGAAGACCGCGACGTGCGCATTCTGTTGGGCATCGCCCATCAAATCGACTGGTACGCCAAGCAGTGCAGGCCGGCCGACCCGCCGGCGCTCTCCGGTACGCCATGACAAGCCCCGCGACCCGTGGATGAGTCCCGACCGTGGCCCAGATCATCGAACTTCGCCGGCATCGGGCGATCCGGCGTCGGGAACGGCAGCAGGATACGGCCGTGCGGTGCATGGAGATCGTGGAATACAGCCTGCGCTACCACGTTGACGCGTTGGCCCGTGCTCCGCAGGACGAATGGCCGGTGCGGGCCACCAAGATTCGCCGGCTCGGGGAATTGCTGGAATATACGACCCATCTGGTAGCAGCGCGGACGCCTGGGGAAGCACGACCGACACCACGGACCTAGACGGCGGAAAGGAACGGCATGCCGACAAAAGCCTCGACCTCGAAAACCACCGGCGCGGCGAAGAAACGCGCCGCAGCCAAGAAAGCACCCGCGGCCAAGCGCAAGACCTCGGCGCGCACAACGCCGGCCACGGCATCGGTCGCAGCGGCTGACGCGGCGACGCAGGAAGCGATCCGCCAGTTGCAGACGCGGGTGGAGACGCTGGAAGAGAAGCTGTGTGGACAACTCGCCGCGCTCGCCGCCGCGGTGGACGAACTCCGGGCGGCCCGTTCCGACACACAGGGTGCCGCCGCTCCGAGCGCGGAGGTGACGGAGGCGCGGATACAGGAGGCGCTTCAGCAGCACGTCGCGCAACACATCGAGCCGTTGTCGGCCTTGCTGCGGAGGGTCGACGAGCGGGTCGGCTTCATCGGCAACCGCCTGAAATCGTCCGGGGGCGGCGGGCCGGGGCGCAACAAGACGTGGCGCCGCGACCAGGCCGGCAACGCCCGTTCACGCGGCCAGAACGGCCAGCGGCAGGGGCATCACGGCCAGCCTCCCCCACCGGGCCAGAATTGGACGCCACCGTCCGCGGAATCCATCAAGGGACTCTTTGCGCCGCGCCGGATGGGTCTGGACCATCTGGCGGCGCATGACGACGAGGAATAGCGGATGGGGATGGGCGCCCAGGCAGCCGGGCGCTAGTCGATGGCGTGCGGGTCGGCGCGCAGGGCTATGTCGCGGAGGAGCGCGTTCAGCCGCTTCTTGTCCCGTTCCAGCGCGAGAAAGAATTGCGTGGCGTCGGGCAGGTCCGGGTCCCAATAGATCGCCTGCTCGTTGTAACGTTGGGTGAGTGTCTGGCTCTCTTCCAGGTCCTGTACGACTCTATCCCAGTGATTGCGGCCGGTGGTGGGCGTCGTGTCTTCTTCGCCGCACTCCCCGCCCAACTCGGCGACTTTCTCTGAAATCCGGCGGGCGATGGCTTGCTGCTCGTCGGCCGCGGCGCGCAACTGATCCTTGCCGGCCCGGTGGGGCGAGAGTTCGGCGTGGGCGCGCAATTGGTGGACGAGACGGCTTTCGGCGCGATGATGCAACACCAATTCGGGGATCAACAGGTTCGGATCTTTATGTTGCGGTTCTTCGGAGCCCGCCAACCACTGCCAGAAACCCATAGCGTTCACCGGGGCGGGAACTAGCCCGCAGAGTGGGGCTTGTCAAGGTCGTGACGGTGCCGAGGAGTGTCGCGGTTCGCGTCGTCTCTCAATCTTACAGGGTCCCCGGACCACGGCATCGGTCCAGAAATCTCAAACCCATACGCCCCCAACGCCAGCACGCTTCCCTCCCAGCCATCCGTAGGGTATGGTGTTCCCTACCTTATTCGCCCAAAAGGAAAGAACCGCATGGCACGAATCACCGTCGAAGACTGTCTGGCACGTATTCCGAATCGGTTCGAGCTCGTCGTCGTGGCGTCTCGGAGAGCCAAGGATCTGCTCAAGGGGGCACCCCGACTGGTTGATGCCGACAATAAAGAGGTGGTGACGGCACTACGCGAGATTGCCGCAGGCGAGGTGTGGAAGGAAGAGGCGCAGGAAGCAATCGAAGAAATGTAGCATCGCGCGTTTTCAGCGCCTTTCGACTGCGAGCGTGCTGCCCGCTCCTCACTTCCCCGCCCTTTGAATGCAAGGAAGCCCCAACTTCCTCCGACGCGCTTCCGGCTTGGCGGCCGGCGCGGTCTCCATCCTTATCGAAGTGCAACGTTCGGTCTGACGATACGGCTGTCATGACGCGCCCGGCAAAATCGGACCCCGCGGTTCCCGAACCGATCCAGCCCGAAATCACGCTCGATCCCGCCACCGAGCACGACGTGGAAGCCGACCCGCTCCGGACGCTCGGTCCCGCTCCCACCGAGACGCCCGACGCGGAGGAGACATCGCTCGTCCCGAGCGACTCGCTGAGCCGCTACCTGGCCGAGATCCGCCGCTACGCCCTACTGACGCCCGAAGAAGAGCACGAGTTGGCCGTTCAGTACAAAGAAGAGGGCGACGTCGAGGCCGCCTATCGGCTGGTGACCGCCAATCTGCGGCTGGTGGTCATGATCGCGCGGGGCTATCAACGCGCGTTCCAGAACCTGATCGACCTGATCCAGGAGGGGAACGTCGGACTCATGGACGCGGTGCGCAACTTCGACCCGTACCGCGGGGTGCGCTTTCCGTCGTACGCCGTCTGGTGGGTGCGCGCCTACATCATCCGCTACATCATGAACAACTGGCGGATGGTCAAACTCGGCACGACCCAGGCCCAGCGCAAACTCTTCTTCAATCTGAAGAAGGAGAAAGACCGGCTCGAAGCCGAGGGGTTCACCCCCGCACCGAAGCTGCTCGCCCGGAACCTCGGCGTGAAGGAGCGCGAGGTGGTCGAGATGGAGCAGCGCATGGCCGGCCGCGATCTGTCGGTCGATGCGCCGATCGACGCCGAGGACGAGTCCGCGACCTTTCTCGATTTTCTGGCCGACCCGACCGCGAACGTCGAGGACGCCGTTTCGACCACCGAGTACCGCGGCGTCATCGGCCGGAAACTCGCCGCGTTCGCCGAGACGCTGGACGGCAAGGAAGCGGTGATCTTCAACGAGCGGCTGCTGGCCGAAGAGCCGCTCACCCTGCAAGAAATCGGGGACCGCTACGGCATCACCCGTGAGCGGGTCCGCCAACTCGAAAGCCGGCTCAAGCGCAAGCTCAAAGCCTATCTGGTCAGCGAATTGCCCGACCTGACGGACGTCGACATCGCCCCGAGCGACCGGGGATGACCCTGTCTCCATGTTGCCAGCGCGAGGAAAGTCGGCGTACAATGGACGCCGTGCAAGAACTGAACGCCGGCATGGTCGTGATCGGGAACGAGATCCTGTCCGGCAAGACGGTCGATACCAACTCGTCCTTCCTGGCAAAGGAACTCCGCGGGATCGG
Organism: uncultured Binatia bacterium (SeqCode); assembly: GCA_965242795.1. Taxonomy (GTDB): domain Bacteria; phylum Desulfobacterota; class Binatia; order Bin18; family Bin18; genus Bin18. Next base: position 2,894,055 of record OZ251505.1, on the reverse strand, counting down.
CGTGACGCTGCGGCAGATCGCGGTGATCCCGGACGAGTTGCCGGTGATTGCCGACACGGTGCGCGATTTTCACGACCGCTTCGACCTGGTCTTCACGTCGGGCGGCGTCGGGCCGACGCACGACGACATCACCATCGAAGGCGTGGCCCTAGCCTTGGACCGCCCGGTCATCCGACATCCGCAACTCGAAGCCAAGCTGCGCGCCCATCTGAACGGCCGGCCGGCCAACGACGCCTATCTGAAGATGGCCGAAGCGCCCGAGGGCGCCGAATTGATCGCCGACGGCGGGGTGCGCTTCCCGACCATCAAGGTGGGCAACGTTTACGTGCTGCCCGGCATCCCGGACATCTTCCGGCAGAAGTTTCTGGCTCTGAAAGGCCGCTTCGTGGCCGACCCGTACCATCTCAAAGTCCTGTACACACGCGAATACGAAAGCGTGGTCGCCGGGTTCCTGAACGAGACGTTGCGCGCGTTCCCCGACCTGATGTTGGGGTCGTACCCCAGGAACGACGATCCCGAATACCGGGTGAAGATCACGCTGGAATCCAAGGACGAACGCTACGTCGAACGCGCGTTTCGACACTTGCTGACGTTGCTCCCGCGGGAGTGTGTGGTCAAAACCGAAGGGTGAGGAGGAGGTTGTCATGGGAAAAACGTTACGCATCGGGTTGTGTGCGGGGCTGCTGACGGCCCTGCTGAGCGTGCCGGCACAGGTGTCGGCCGACTATTCGGGCGATGCCGGCACCGGCGCGGCGACCGTGGCCGCCAACGTCTTCTACATCCCCGCCAAGCTGACCTATGCCACGCTGGGCGGGATTACGGGCGGGCTGGCGTATCTGCTGACCGGCACCAACAAGGAGATTGCCGAGCGGGTCTGGAAGCCGTCGATCGGCGGGGATTACGTCGTCAAGCCGAGTCACATCCGGCGCGAGGAAACCTTGTATTTCAGCGCGCCGGTCCCGCTGCCCGACGATCCCGGGCTGGCCGAACAGCCGCTGCAATAACCCGTGCCAGCCGGACCCGTTCGCGTCGGGTCCGGCTGGACGTGGATATCCGAAGAGATCGACTGTGCCCCGCGGTCTGCATTATCGACGGGGCAAGACACTCCCATGCGTCGTGCGCTGGTGGGTTCGGCAGCCGTGCTTCTGATCGGCGTGGGGCTGTTCGCAGGCGTCCGGTACCATCACCTGCGTTCCGCAGCGCTGGACTGGGAGGGGCCGGTCCCCGAGATCCTCACCGAAAAGCTGGAGAAGCAGGCCGACACGCTCAATCTGGCGTTCACCTCGCGGATCGACGCGCCGCTGCCCGCCATCTGGGACGCCTTTTCCCAACCGGAACGCAGCGCCGAATTCAGCGACACGGTACGGGTCTCGCGTCTGCTCCAGGCGGGCGAGAACCGCAAGCTGGTCCTGTTCGAGATGGCGTTGCTCGGCCAGCCGCAGCGGCTCAGCCTGGAATTCACCTTCGTCCCCGGCGAGCATCTGGTGCGGATCAGTAGCGTTGAGAGCCAACTCAACGACATCCGGGCCGAGTACAGGTTCACGCCGTCGCCGGATGGCCGCAAGACGTTGTTGACGTACACCGGCACGCTACGGGACAAGGCACGCCTACCCATTCCGCTGGCGCTGCAAAAGAGCGCCGCGCGGGAAAGTTTCGTCTCCACGGTACGCGCGTTGAAGCGGAGTCTCGGGCAGGCGAAGAGCGGGGCCGTTTGAAATCGAACCGTCGGCTTTTATTCAGAGAATTACATACGAGATGATCTGAGAACTTCGCTGGCTTACATGCCGAGCTTTCTTGGCCACGAACCCTTCGACAAGCTCAGGACGCTGCAGGCTCAAGGAGCCGAAAGTTCAGGGACTTTCGTCCCTCAGTTCGTTGAGCTTGTCGAAACGAACCCCGCTGTCACCTCGGCCTTCCTTTACAAGTCGCATCTGAATCGCACCCGGAAACGGACAGGCTCCCGGACGGTTCCTTCCCGGCGTGGCCGGCCGACGAGCAACCGCTCCAAGACTGGCTCGGCAAAAACATCCAAGCCACACCCGCAGCACGGTGCCGTCTCGACAACTTCGCCGCGATTGTCCGGCAACGCGGCCACGCAGAAAGGTCGGATGATCGTGTTGACAGCGGGCAATTTCTTCGGTAGGAGCCTCCCAAACTCAAAGGCGCTCTAACTGCCGGAAGGGATTTCCCATGCTGCTTCGTCATCCGATCTCCGCTTCACCCGACCGTTCAAAAACGATACAGCCCCCTCCGCCCGCGGAGTTGAGCGGTCAGCAATGAGCGTGCTGCTTGCCGGTGTGGCGGCGCTGCTATTGCTCGCGGCGCCAATGGAAGAGGCCAGGGCAGAGTCGGCGCCGCGGGTTACAAGCATTCAAAATTATGGCTGGACTTATACTTCTGCCACTTTTGGGCTTGATGCAAGGTTCCCAATAGGGGTCCAGTTTGATAAGCCGGTGAAGGTGACGGGGAAGCCCCAGCTTGTCGTGGAGATCGGAGCTCGGAAGCGAAATTTAGACGTATTTACCGGATTTCATCCCCCATATTATTTCCCAGCAGGGTCAGTATTGCGTGCGCCCACTTTTGAATATTACGTACAGGCGTCGGAGGTCGGGCCGGTCGTGGCCACGGGCATCGACCTGAACGGTGGGACGATCCAAGCGGAAAACGGAGAGGCTGCGAATCTGGTATTTGAGAGGATCGAGATCCCCGGTCCCAGGGGCCAACGTTTTTCCGTGGACGGTAGGCAAAGACGATCAGGACATCGTGGTGATCTTTCGTGTGATCCACCCTATCCATACACTTGGCCTTCAGCTTGGCAAACCTACCCTCGGAGTGGAGACACGTACAGAGCCGGCGAAGAGATTCAAATGGTAGTGCGCTGCATCGTGGCGGTGACGGTCACCGGGACGCCTCAGGTGCCGTTGATCATCGGAGGAACGACACGGTACGCAGACTACGTGCCCGCGCTGTCGGGCGCCAGCGCTCTAGTGTTTTCCTACACGGTCCAGAAAACAGACTATGACAACGATGGGATCCAGTATAACGGGCCTGCGCCCTGGAGGATGAACGGCGGGTCGGTCGTCCTTCGCGGACATAAGACTGCGGCGACCATCCTTCCGGCTAGCTACACGACGGATTGGATTTACATCAATTCAGATGAAGGTTACGTACCGGCCAAGGTCAATGGCGGCGGAAGCGAGACCGCCCCCGGCGGTGGTGGCACGAATCCGGGCGGGGGTAGCAATCCCGAGCCGCGGCTGCGGGTGAATACCATCCGGTGGACGGGGACCCCAGCGAGCGGGAACACGTACCGCCTCGGTGAACAGATTGAAGTGGCGGTGACGTTCACCGAAGCGGTGACGGTGACGGGCACGCCGCAGCTCGGCCTGACCATCGGATCCCAGACCCGGCCGGCCGTTTACGACGCCACCCAGTCCAAAGGGGCGCTCGTCGTGTTCCGCTACTACGTGCAGGCGACGGACGCGGATGCGGACGGCATCAGCATTGCCGCCAACGCGCTGACGCGCAACGGCGGCACGATCACCCTCGCCAGCGACCCGGCCACCGCCGCGTCACTGACCCATGCGGGCGTCGGCACGGACGATACGCGCAGGGTGGACGGCAGCACGGACGTCGTGGAGCATGGCAACAGCCGCGCGGAAGCGACGCTGGTCACCCTGACCGCGCGGACGACGGGCGGTGTGGGCGAGACCGGCCAAGAAGACGACTTTCGGGCCGGAGTGGCGACGGACCGGGGCGCGGAGGTGGCCGGGGCGTTGGAGCAGGCGGGCGACGTGGACTACTTCCGGGTGGAAGTGGTCGGGGCTGGCACGCTGACGGTGAAGACGACGGGGCGCACGGACACCGTGGGGGCGCTGGAGGGCGCGGCGGGCCAAGCGCTGACCGAGGCGGATGATGAAGGAACGGGGCCCAACTTCCGAGTCGAGCGGCTGGTGCCGGCGGGCACGTATTACGTCAAGGTAGAGGGCGCTGTAGCGGGCGCGGGCGCGGCGGCACGCCAAGCGACGGGCGCCTATACGTTAGCGGTGCGGTTCACGCCGGCGCGCGGTGAGACGACGGTGGGGGGCGTGGTCCCGTCGCCGGGAGCAACCCCGCCTGCGGACGGGGGAGCGCCTGCGAACGGAGAAGGGAGTCGCCCGGCCCCGCTGCGGTTGAACGCGGAGACGGCAGGGACGTTACAGCAGGCGGGGGAAGTGGACTACTTCCGGGTGGAGGTCCAGGAAGCGGGGACGGTGGTGGTGGAGGCGAGCGGGGCAGCGGCCCCGGCGGCGTACTTCGGGGCGGGCGGCGGGCCGCTGCTGCCCCAAGATGCTGTGGGGGAAGGCGCCCGGGCGGCCCAGGCGGGGTGGCCGGTGACAGCGGGGTCGTATCATGTGGCGGTGGTCGGGGGCGCGACGCGGACGCGGACGGGAGCGTACACCGTTGCAGTGCGCTTCACGGCGGCGAGCGAAGCCGGGCCATTGCGGGCGACGCTGCTGAACGTGGCACCGGCGCAGGCGTGGGTGCATTTCTACTGTGGGCGGGCGCAGCATTCCGAGGCGGTCGCGTGCACGGCACAAGTACAATGCGGGCAGCTGGACGGCGGGCCAATAGCGTGGGACGTGGAGGTCGCGCCGGAGACGATCGTCAGCTACTGGCCGGGCCGGCGGGCAGCGGACGGAACAGCCGCCGACTTTGCGGCGGCGTTGGTGGCAGCGGGCCGAACCGACGAGGCCGCGGGGCAGCGGACGACATGTCGGGTGTTCAGCCCGGACCCGCTGGAGGTACGGGCGTACACGCAGGTCGCGGGGGCACTGGTGCCCGTGGCGTCTCCGCCTGCCCCACTGGACGTGACCGCCCCGACACGCGTAGCGACGTTGCTGAACGTGGCGCCGGCGCAGGCGTATGTCCATCTCGCCTGTCGGAAGACGCAGACCGCCGAGGGGGAACCGGAGGACCCGTGCCAGGCGCGTTTGCAATGCGGGCAACAAGAAGGGATGCCGGTGACGTGGGACGTGGATGTAGCCGCCGAGACGACCGTGACCTACGGGCCGGGCGGGGCGGCGGCCGACTTGGCAACCGCGTTAGTCGCGGCGGGTAAGGCGGAGGCGGAAGCGCGGCGGCGGACGACGTGTCAGGTGTTCAGCCGCGATCCGCTGGATGCTTGGGCGTACACGCGGGTCGGCGGGGACTTGGTCTCCGTGGCGAACCCGCCGGCGCCGGTGGACGTTGCCGCCCCGACGCGGGTGGCGACGTTGCTGAACGTGGCGCCGGCCCGCGCCTGGGTACATTTCTACTGTCGGAAAGCACACCAACCGGATGGAGAGACCGTTGACCCGTGCACCGTGCGGTTGCAATGCGGACAACGGGACGGGGCGCCGGTCGCCTGGGACGTGCCGGTCGCGCCGGAGACCACTTTCACCTACTGGCCGGACAAGAGGACGGCGGACAGGACGCCCGCCGACTTTGCCGCCGCGCTGATAGCGGCGGGCAAGCCGGAGGCGGAAGCGCGGCGGCGGACGACGTGCCAAGTGTTCAGTACCGACCCGGTGGACGTCCGTGCCTACACGCAGTTAGGCGGGGCAGTCGTGCCGGTAGCGAACCCGCCGGTCGTGCCCGCCGCAGACGCGCCGACCCGCATCGGGACGTTGCTGAACCTGTCCCCGGCCCAGGCCTGGATGCATTTCTACTGCCGGAAGGCCCATCAACCGGACGCGGAGACGGCCGATCCGTGCAACGTGCAGTTGCAATGCGGACAGCAGGACGGGGCGCCGGTCGCGTGGGACGTGGATGTCGCGCCGGAGACGATCTTCTCGTACTGGCCGGGCCGGACGGCGCCGGACGGGACGCCCGACAACTTAGCTGCGGCCTTGGTCGCGGCGGGCAAGCCGGCGGCGGAAGCGCAGCGGCGGACGACGTGCCAGGTCTTCAGTGCGGACCCGGTGGACGTGCGGGGCTACACCCAGCTCGACGAGACCGTCATCCCGGTGAAGAACTGAACCGTCCCGCGGTACGGCTCCGTGTCCAAATACTCAAAGGTCGGGACGGCGAGGGCGAGGCCGGAATGATTGCCGGCCCGCCCTCGAATCCGAGCCGGTATATCTTTGGGAGCGACCGTCGGGGGCCGGTTAAGATGAAGATGGAATCGCGCACCCACGAATGCAGAGAAGAGATGCACAGGCTGGTTGGACACGGTTGCATTGACCGTCTGTTCAGCGGACGGTCTGCGCGACAGGCATCTGCGCTTTGACGTTTCCGTTTGTCATAACATACTGCTTGCGAAAGTGAGCGTTCTGACGTGAGCCACCCTCTGGTCAAGCAGGATGGCGACAATGGAAGATCATTCCCTTTCAATACCCTTCGACATATTTAGGGACCGAGCTTGAGGCACCGCCTGCTCGCCGACCGGCCGAGGGAGCGGGGAGGGAACGATGCCGGGAATCCGGTTGTCCGCCGAGACACTCCATTGAGTGCGGCTGATTGATTGCCGGGGCAAGCTCTGGCACCATGCCGCCCTTGTCCTGCACTTGGAATCTGCGTCCCGGCACCGCCGCGGCGCCCGGCACATCAAGGGAGTACGCGTGGAGTCTTTAGGCGACTGGCGACGAAGCTGTTACTGCGGAGAGCCTGGCGAGGATCGGATCGGGCAACCGCTGACCGTCATGGGTTGGGTGCGGTCGCGCCGCGACCACGGCGGCGTCACGTTCATCGACGTGCGCGACCGAACCGGGTTGATCCAGATCGTCTGCAATCCCCAAGTCAGCCCCGCGGCGCACGCCCGCGCCAAGGACCTGCGCCCGGAATACGTCGTGGCCGCCCGCGGCCGCCTGGAGCGCCGGTCGCCCGAAACGGTGAACCCCAATCTGCCGACCGGCGCGGTCGAGTTGGTCGTCGAAGAACTGCGCGTGCTCAACACGGCGCACACCCCGCCCTTTCCGCTCGACGGCGAGGTCGAGCCCGCGGAAAACACCCGGCTGCGTTATCGCTATCTCGACCTGCGCCGGCCCCGGATGTTCGAGAACCTGCGTCTGCGCCACCGGCTGGCGCAGGTCGTGCGCACCCATCTCGACGAGCACGGCTTCCTGGAAGTCGAAACGCCGGTGCTGACGCGCAGCACGCCGGAGGGGGCGCGCGACTATCTGGTGCCGAGCCGCGTCAACCCCGGCGCGTTCTACGCCCTGCCGCAGTCGCCGCAGTTGTTCAAGCAGCTCCTGATGGTCGGCGGCCTGGAGAAATACTTCCAGATCGTGCGCTGCTTCCGCGACGAAGACCTGCGCGCCGACCGCCAGCCCGAGTTCACCCAGATCGACATCGAAGCGTCGTTCGTGCGGCCTGACGACGTCTTCCGCCTCGTCGAGGGGATGCTGGCGCGGTTGTGCAAGGAGATCAAAGGCATCGACGTGCCGACGCCGTTCCCGCGCCTGCCGTACGCGGAGGCGATGGCCCGTTTCGGGAACGACAAACCGGACCTGCGCTTCGGGCTGGAAATCCGCGAGATGTCCGCGCTGTTCGGCGAGACGGACATCAAGGTCTTTCGGCAAGTCGTCGCCGAGGGCGGGGTGGTGCGCGGACTGGTCGTGCCGAACGACCCGTTCTCGCGCAAGGAACTGGACGACCTGATTCCGCTCGCCCAGGACTTCGGCGCCAAGGGCTTGGCGTGGATCCGGCTCACCGACGCCGGCTGGCAGTCGCCGCTGGCGAAATTCGTGAGCGCCGACCGCAAGAAAGCCATCGAAGCCGCGCTGGACCTGAAACCGAAGGACCTGCTGCTGCTGATCGCCGACCGGGAGGCCGCGGCATGCGAGGTGCTGTCGCGCCTGCGCCTGCATCTCGGCAAGGCGCTCGGCTTGGTGGACGCGGACGCCATGCGGTTCCTGTGGGTCACCGAGTTTCCGCTGGTCGAATACGACGCGGACGAACGGCGCTACGTGGCCAAGCACCACCCGTTCACCGCGCCGGACGACGCCGACCTGCCCCTGCTCGACACCGAGCCGGGCAAGGCGCGCGCGTTCGCCTACGACGTGGTGCTCAACGGCGTGGAACTCGGCGGCGGCAGCATCCGTATCCACCGCCCCGACGTGCAGGAGAAAGTCTTCTCGCTGCTCGGCATCGGGGAGGCCGAAGCTCAGGAGAAGTTCGGCTTCCTGCTGGAGGCCCTGGCCTACGGCGCCCCGCCGCATGGCGGCATCGCGCTGGGCTTCGACCGTTTGGCGATGCTGTTTGCGGGCGCCGATTCGCTGCGCGAAGTCATCGCCTTCCCCAAGACCGCCCGCGCCCAATGCCTGTTGACCCGGGCGCCGGGCGGCGTCGGCCCGCAGCAGCTCCGCGAGTTGCACGTCAAAGTGGACGGGTAACGTCCGGACGGGCCACGTCCTCGGACTCGACGCCGCGGACGTCCCTGCTTCGCCGGTTCGGCTTGGGGGAGAATTCCTCGACGACCACTCCGATCGTCATTCCCGCGCAAGCGGGAATCCGGGAGTGGATACTTGCGTGCGCAGAACCTGCCCCCGGCTTGAATGGGGGGATGACGAGAAGAACCTGACTTCAGAATCGTCTCATAGGGATTTTCTTGGGAAATTACGGACAAGATGACCCCCCGCCCGTTTCGACAAGCTCAACGGGCTAGTTCCTGAGCTTGCGGTGCCTTGAGCCTGCGGTCCCTGAGCCTGTCGAAGGGTCGAAGGGTGCTCAACCAATGACTGCAGGATACGAGTCAGGGAAAGCTCCAGGATCATCTCGTACGTTGTTCTTTCATTATTCCTTGGATCATTCTGTATATCCTGGTATGTACCGAAGAAATGACTACACTGGAAAAAATCTGCGGGGCCTTGCGGGACGCGGGCGTGCGCTACGCGATCGTCGGCGGCCATGCGGTTGCCCTCCACGGCGTCGTGCGCGGGACGATCGATATCGACGTGGTGGTACGTTGGACGCGGGCAACCCTCGTCCGCGCGGAAGCCGCGCTCAACGCCATCGGCTTGGTGTCGCGCCTGCCCGTGACCGCGCGCGAGGTGTATGACTTTCAGGACGAATATATCCGGAACCGGAATCTCACGGCCTGGAGTTTCTCCAATCCGGACGACCCGCTGGAACAAGTCGATATCATCATTACCGACGACTTGGCCGGAAAACGCACGAAAACGGTCGCCCTGCCGACCGGTCCGGTGCATGTCCTGGCGGTCCCGGATCTGATCGCCATGAAGAACCGGAACGGCCGACCGCAGGACCTGGAAGACGTCCGTGCGTTGGAGAAGCTGCGATGAATCGCGAACAGCCGCCGCGCCCGGTCCAACGTTTCTCGGACGCCTACCTCGAACACTGCCGCGACCTGTCGCCCGAAGACATCGTGCGGTTTCTCGACGACTTCAGAAAGTTGCACGCCGCGGCGCAGACTCGCTCGCGGCTCATCAGCCTCAAGGTGCCCGAACCCCTGCTCGCGGCGTTCAGGACTAAGGCACGCCTCAACGGCGTTCCCTACCAGACCCAGATCAAGAATTTGATGCGGGCGTGGATCACCGAATGACGGCGTCGGGCGCGGTGCCCGGGGTCTCGGCCGCCTGCCGCGCGCGGACCGCCGCGAAGATCTCGCGCGCCAGGATGGGGAACGCCGAGCCCTGGAAGGCTTTGTCCGACACGTAGCGCGTCACGATCCGGTCGTTCTCGCCCATCCGCTCGACCATCAGTTCCTCGATCAGGCTGCGGATGCCCAACGCGAACTTGTCGAGCGGGTTGGCGACCGCGGCGCGGACCACCCGGTCGTGGCGGCAGGCGCGCGCCTTGATCTGCTCGAAGAAGAGCCGGTCCTCTTCCACGAACTCGGTCCCGAACCGCTCGTTCAGCACCTTGATGATCTCCGACAGCGGCGCGTGCTCGTCCTGGGCGGTGCGCGTCCCGACGTCGCTCGGCGGTTCGAGATGCTGCGCCTCGCCCTCCCCGATGGCGATGGGGCCGGAGGAGATCCGCTCCAGGCGGTAGTATTGCAGCGTCACCTCGTCGCCGGCCGTGACGGCCGTGTCGTCGCGGTCGGTCGGCAGATGCGGCAGCAGCAGGCGCCCGAAGCTGTACAGCATCTCCAGTTCCGGGTCGGTGTAGGGGACGATCTGGCTGAGGTAGGCGTACGTCTTCACGAACGCGGCCAGCCGTTCCCGGAATTTTTCGCGCCGGTCCGCGTCTTCGATCCGCGCGCAGCGGTCCACCGCGGGCTGCAGATGCCGCTGCATGTCGGCGTGGTCCGCGGCCCCCTGGCGGTCGGGCGGTTTGTAGAACACCCGGGCGAACGCCTCGACCTCGCTCCAATGATAGACCTGCTCGCGGTCGAGCGCGTGTTTCAGGGCTTCCAGCCGCATGGGGTCGGAAACGCCGGCCGTCTCCGTCCGGTCGTAATAGGGTTTGAAGGCGCGGAAGATGTCCTCCGCGGCGTTCACGAAGTCGAGCACGAACGGCGCGTCCTTGCCCGGCAGCGTGCGGTTCAGGCGCGAGAGCGTCTGGACCGCCTGTACCCCGTCGAGCCGTTTGTCCACGTACATCGCGCACAGCAGCGGCTGGTCGAAGCCGGTCTGGTATTTGTTCGCCACCAGCAACACTTGGTAATCCCCGGAGCCGAAACGCCCCGGCAGCGCCCCCTCGGCAATGGGCGCGCCGGTCCCGACGTCCACGTTCATCCCCGGCTCCGTATAGTCGAGGCCGGTGTCGGGGTCGCGTACCGTGCCGCTGAACGCGACCAGGGGCCGGACGTCCGTATAGCCGTGCTCCGCCAGATAGCGGTCGAAGGACAACTTGTAGCGCACCGCGTGCAGGCGCGACGGCGTCACCACCATCGCCTTGGCCCGGCCCCCGAGCCGCTGCCGCACCGTGCCGCGGAAGTGTTCGACGATCACCTCCGTCTTCTGCTCGATATTGTGCGGGTGCAGACTCATGAACTTCGCCAACGCCCGCGTCGTGGGCTTCCTGGGCAGGTGCGGGTCGTCCGCGACGTGCTTGAGCAGGCCGTAATACGTGGCGTACGTCGTGTAGTGCGCCAGCACGTCGAGGATGAACCCCTCTTCGACCGCCTGCCGCATGCTGTACACGTGGAACGCCTGTGGGGCGCCGCCCGCCCCGGGCCGGCCGAACACCTCCAGCGTCTTGGCCTTCGGCGTGGCGGTGAAGGCGAAGAACGCAACGTTCGGCTGCCGGCGGCGCGACGCCATCACTTGGGTGAGGCGGTCCTCCCAGTCCTGTCCGTCGTCGTCGGGCGCCCCCGCGTCCGCGCCGAGAATGCCCTTGAGTTCGCGCGCGGTCTCGCCGGTCTGGCTGGAGTGCGCCTCGTCCACGATCACCGCGTAGCGGCGCTGCGCGATCTCCGCCTCCCACGCGTTCGCCTGCGCCCGCGCCCCGACCGTCGGGGGCGCGCCCGCTGCCGCACCGGCGACGTGCAGCAGCCCGCGCAGTACGAAGGGAAACTTCTGCAACGTGGTGACGACGATCTTGGTGCCGTCAATCAGCGCCGCGGCGAGCTGCCGGCTGTCCCGGTCGATCGTCCTGACCACGCCCTGCGCGTGTTCGATCTGGTAGATCGCGTCCTGTAGTTGCCGGTCCAGCACGCGGCGGTCGGTGATGACGACGACGCAGTCGAAGACCTTGGTATCCTTCGTGTCGTGCAGGCTCGCCAGCCGGTGCGCCAGCCACGCGATGCTGTTGGTCTTGCCGCTGCCGGCCGAGTGCTGGATCAGGTAATTCCGGCCCGGCCCCTCGGTGCGTGCCGCGGCGGTGAGTTGCCGCACCGCGTCGAGCTGGTGATAGCGGGGAAAGATCAGCGTCTCGGTGCGCCGCGGCGTGGCGTCCTCTCCGCTGCGGTTCTCCTCCCGCGTTTCGACGAACATGAAGTGGCCGAGGATGTCGAGCACGCTGTCGCGGTGCAGCACGTCTTCCCAGAAATAGCCGGTCCGGTGCCCCGAGGCGTGGCGCGGATTCCCGGCGCCGCACTGCACGGCCCCCGGCTGGCTGCCGCGGTTGAAGGGCAGGAAGCGCGTCGCGTCCCCGAGCAGGCGGGTGCTCATGTGCACCTCGTCCGGGTCCGCGGCGAAGTGCACCAGCGCGCGCGTCTTGAAGCGGAACAGCGGCGCGCGCGGGTCGCGGTCCTCCCGATACTGGCGCACCGCGTGCCGCCACGTCTGGCCGGTGCCGGGATTCTTGAGTTCGCAGGTCGCCACGGGCAGCCCGTTCAGCGCCAACAGCAGGTCCACGGTGTCGCGGCGGCCCGGGTGACACGGAACCTGCCGCGTGACCGTCAGCACGTTGCGTGCGTAGCGCGCGAGCGCCGCGTCGTTCAGGGCGTGGGCGGGCTTGAACGCGGCCGGCCGGAACGTCTTGCCATAGCACTTGAAGCCGTGGCGCAGCACGTGCAGCGTGCCCTTCACCGCGAGTTCCTTGCCCAGCGCCTCGATCACCAGAGCGTCGAGCCCCGCGGCGTGCAGTGTGCGCATCTCCGCCCACAATTCCGGCTGCGTCGCTTCCAGGAACGCGCAGACCCGCGCCGGAAACAGCGCGCGTTCCACGTCCCACTCCGCGGTCGTGCCGCGCTGCCAGCCGCCCCGTTCGAGCAGGGCCGCCTCGACGTACGCCTCGAAGGCATGCTCGGTATGCATGTCCGTCATGCTGGCCGTCCAACCTCAACCGGTCACCCGCGCCCCGAGCCGGCGCAGCATCTCGAAAATGTCCACACACTCCACGTCGAAGGCCGCGCAGACGTTCGGAAGCGGCACCCGGGCCTTGCTTTCCGGGTTCGCCTTCTCATTCGTCGCGACGATGCGGCCATGCGCCATTGCATACGCGACGAGCCATCCATCCGCGCCGTTTGCAAACTCCGTGCGCGCCGCCGTTCGATACTGCCGTGCTGCTTCCACCCACCGCATGACCTTCGCGTACGCCTGCACGACTGCCGGCGTGTCCGTCCGTGCGAAAGCATCGGCAAAATCTCGTCCCGCCCAATCGGCAAGGTCGTCATTGCCCCTCCGAAGTTCGGCATGGACACGATCGATACTTTCTATCTTTCCCGCTCTTTGCCAGATCGACCATGAGGCGCCAAAACGCCGGTACGAGGTCGAACGCGTAATAGGTCCGCGCGGGATCGATCAAGACGTTGGCGTCGAGGACGAACACCTTTTCGCTCGTCATCGCCCCCCGCCGATCCCCAGGTGGGTTGCATAGTGCTCGAACGTTCGGCCGTGCGGCCCCGTCAGCCGGTACGCCTCCGTATAGGACATCTCGCCGCTTTGCGTTTTGCGGACCACCGCGAACGTGAACCGTCGCCCCAGACGCAGGTGCTGGTTGTCGTAGAAATTCCCGCCGCCGGCAACGCGGCTGCCTTGCCGTCGTTCACGGCGTTGCCAGTCGTCGTAGAATTCACGGAAAGCCGCCGTCGTAATCAGCCGGACATCCAGCGCGCGGCGCGCCGCCACGATGACGCTCACCTTGAAGCGCTGGGCCAACACCGAGTAAGGGTCCGGCGCGTCCTTCACGTCGTTCCAGACGCGGCGCACCTCGCGTGCGGGGACGAGAAACTCGGCCGCGGCGCGATTGCACGCCCGTTCCGTGTCGTCCCGCGCCGGCTGCAAGCTCCGCAAGTCGAAAGACGCGCTGCTTCCATACAAGACATGGGCCAACTCGTGCGCCAGTGTAAACATCTGCGCGGCCTTGGCGTCCCGGTTGTTGACGAAGACGAACGGCACGTACTCGTCCACCAGCACGAAGCCGCGGAACTCGTCGACGTCGAGTGTCCGGCGGGTATTGTTCCCCACGACGCCGTTCGTGACGACGACGATCCCCGCCTCGTCCATGCGTTGCCGGAGGGTGCGCAGCGCGGCTTCCCAACCGTCTTGCGCCGCGGCCCAGCGCGGCCCGAATCCGAGAACGTCGCGCATCCTTTCGGCGATTCCCGTCGGGGGCGCACCCGCGGGGGCGGACGCGACGAACGGAAGCGGGTCGTGGCCCTCCTCGATCAGATACTCCCGCATCCACCACTGGCGTTGTTGCAGCAGGTAGATGGTATCGAGGAGATGCGGGCTCGGACGGCGCGGCCCGGCCCCGCCGGTCGTCCGATAGTGGGGGATCGGCGGGGTTTCCTCCGGTGGAGCTTCCAGGAACAGGAATCCGAACGGGGCGAACGTCGCATGGGCGAAGCGCTCCAACTGCCGCAACGTCGGCTGCGTTCTCCCGCTTTCCCACTCCCCGAGCTGCGGAAACCTGCCGAGGAGATCTTCGACACTGAAGCCCGCGCGCTCGCGCGCCCAGCGCAGCAGGGCCGGGTTGACTTCGACGCGGTTCATATCCTCATTGTCGCAGGCTCGGCGCTCCCGTTCCATCCGTTCAGAGTGCCGGCCTCAACTCCAGGGTGTGGACGTTCTTGAGCGGGAGGGTCGTCGTCTGCCCAGCCTACAGGGGCAGATTCCGACGGATGGAAACGTACGTAGAATTGTTGCATATCGTTTTTCTGGCATAAGATATTCAACAATAAAATTGCCATCAAATGTTGCACGCGCGCGCCAATCTAATGCGGATCGACGTAGATGCGTTTCAGCCAGACGTCGTCCAAATGATCGAAATCTTTGTCCGTTGACAGCAGCGTCGCCTTGCTTGCATGGGCCGTGGCCGCGATCCAGAGGTCATTTTTCCCTATTGAGACTGCCGGCTTCGGCGGAGAAGCGTCGTGGGGAGCAGTCACGGATTTTCCGTGAGTCCACGCATCGATCAGGGCGTAGGCGTTCAAGACCGCTTGCTTACTGATGTCAAGCGTCGGAACCTTGGCCAGCAGGCTGGCAAGCTCGATCCGCTTTTTCCCGCGCCACCCCCTTTTTTCCGCAAGCGCGAGAATCTCGCCCTGGCAAACAACGGACGTGACAACCATCACATCCTGATCGCCGAGGAGAAACTTTTCCCGAGCACGGAGAGCCCATGAGGCTTCCCGGATAAATCCTACTAATATGTTCGTATCCAGAAGGAAGGTCGTCATAAGTTAGGGGGTCAATCGATCTCCGCCAGGAGTTCTTCAATAGGCTCATCTCCAGGCCACGCCCCCCAGATGGACATCGGGTCAAAAGAGCGGGCCTGTCTTTCTTGAGCAGGGGTAAAGAGACGGGCCCCCGGGATTTCCGCGGCCGGCATTTCCTCGAAAATTGCGTCTCCTTCCACGCGACCGCCGATCCGGCGGGCTTCGATCAATCGTGGTTGTCCGTTGGCCTTGAAGTGTACCATCCCCTCGACGGTGGTCTGTTTGCCCCACAAGGGGCGCAGCGCTTCGACGTTCAGGGCTTTCGGGTCCAGCCGTCCGAGCAGCGCAGAGCGCGGGTTGACCAGCAGGCGAAATCTGCCGGCATCATGTTCGATCTTGTCGAGCCTGCCGCTCACGATGAACGCCTTTGGAGACGGGATGGCTTTCAACCGCGCTTCGATCCGTGCGTATGAACGGGCGTCCAAGACAAAACTTTCGTGTGTCGAATCCTGCGGAATCAACTCGTACCGAAGGGTGGAAGTTCTCGTGGCTTTCCCGAACCCGAGGATCGCGTCGAGGACGGAACCGTCGAAACGGTCGCCGGGGGAATCCTCCGCTTGTGCTTCGTGAATTGCCAAAGACGCCAGATCGAGCGTCGTGTCATCTCGCGCGGGGGTCTCGACCTCCGCCTGGTCCGGCCAGAATTGTTGTTGGGCGAAGACATCGGACGCCGTCTCGCCAAGCCGCGGAGCCGCGATGTCGAGCACCGTAGAGCCGGGCTTCAAGCCGGTAATCATGAAGTCAATGCTGTCATTGAGCCACGCGGGGTTCGGCCCATTTCGACTCCCCGCGCCGGTCGCCAACAAGTGGGTAGCCCGCTCCGCCGTCTTGAGCAAAGCATCTAAAACACGCTGGAGATGCGCCGCCCTGATCTGCCCTTCCCCTTCTCGAAGACCGGTCAGGCGTAACTGGTAGCGTTTCCGCGTGTCTCTGCGCGCCAGTGTTTCCGGCAGCGGGCCGGGCAGCACGAAGCCCGCGTCCGGCAGGAAGCCGCTTTCCGCCAGCGGCGTCGTCTGCAGTTCGATCTCCAACGGTTGGCCCAGACCCGCGGTTACGGTGGCGAGATACCACTCCTCCCGGCCTGCGTCGGCGATCGTCTCGCGCAAATCGAGGGTGCCGGCGCGAAACTGGCGCAACCGCTCGGGAGGGACGCCCACCACGAGATACCGGTCTCCCACCTCCGGCGCATCGACGGCCAGCGCCAAATAATGCCCGCCGATAGGGTCGCGGGCTTCGAACACCTGGGGGCCGTCATACGAGAACAGCGTTGCTGTGTGGCGAATGTTTTTCATCCGGCCTCCGCGCAAGGTAGTGTCAGCTTAGCGGCATCGATCTACGCTTACCAAGATACATGAAGGCATGGGAGCCGCCACCCCTCCGACCTTTCGACCCTTCGACAAGCTCAGGGACCGCAAGCTCAAGGTCCTTCCCCCTCAAGTTCGTTGAGCCTGTCGAAACGAACCCCGAGGTGACGGCCACACCCGCCCCCGGCCCTTCGACCTTTCGACCCTTCGAGAAGCTCAGAGACCGCAAACTCGAGGCCCTTCCCCTCCGTCCCCTCTCAAGTTCGTTGAGCTTGTCGAAACGAACCCCGAGGTGACCTCCTCCCTTTCGACAGGTTCGGGGCACCGGAAACTCAGGGGCAGGGGCGGGGAGGGAAAACCAATCGCTTTCGGATCCCGGCATCGTCTTCCATCAAGTTCAAGCATTCCAGGATTCAATACAATCGACAATTTTCTTCATCTCATCTTCCCAATCGAATCGGGAAACCATTCGCTCTTTCGTCATATAAGGCGCGGATGCCAAAGCTAATTTCATTTTGTCGAAACTTCTCCGCTTCAACTTTGTCTCTATATACGATTTGGAGGCACCTCGTTCGCTAGGGAAGAAAGGTTCATACTGGTCGAGATCAGGAAGTGACGACTGATGGAAGGCGTCATTTAGAACGGAGCCGGGGATGTAGTTCTCGATTTCCTTGGCGCTCGTTATCCAGACGTGTCCGTTGGGAATTTTCTCGACTTCCCTGTGAATCCTCCTCACCCTGTCCTTGATCCTTGCCCTTTTGGAAGTGCGGTCTCCATCGCACACGACGACGATGTTCGGATTCACCTGGAACAGATTTGCAAGATCGTCGTCCGCTTCTTCGGGCGACGTGAATTGTGATCGCGCCAGAAGCGAGCCGCCATAGAATGCGCATTGGTAGTCACGGCCTTCTTGAAGACGTCCGCCGGAGCAGAGAGCAATCCAGCGGTTGAGATAAATTCGGTCCGACGGTCCTTCTACCCAGACTATGCCATTCGCCTGAAGGAGATCGGAGGGTTTCGCCCCGAGCTCGGAGAGGACTCCGAGCCGATCGAAGTGAGCGGAAACCGGCGCGGAGCGTGCGGACCCGCCGTCGTGGACGACATGAATGATCTGTGCATTCTTCGAAGCACCGAAAAGGTCTAGAGCCGTACTTGAATGAGTTGTCAGAAAAAGAGTTGATTCGTTCTCGACGGCATACTTTTCAAGATATTGCAGGAGTCGTCGGAGGAGTGCCGGATGAAGGTTATTTTCAAGTTCTTCGAACGCGAATGTAAACTGGGATTTTTCTTTTTCTTCAATTTCGGGAATTACTACTAAATTTAGAAGAACCAGCAGAACGGTTTTCAACCCACTCCCGGATTTGCTGAGAGGAATCAATCCCTTATTTTCTTCGCCAAGGTAAACTTCCCAAGAACCCTGTGGTGCCTCGCCGGTTCCTTCATCATGTTCTTGTACGCGAATTCCTGTGAACCTCCCATCGTTCCTGAAAACGTTATTAAGCGCGTTCAGGAGGTCTTGATCGATGACTTCTGTTGAAAATTTCTCACTAGAAGAGTTGAGAAATCGCCGTATGATATTGGAAGCTCCTTCCCCGTCAGGATGAAGTGCTAGGCCGGGGCTGGGGGGCGCCATTCGAATGTCACGGTCGGCAAGAAGCCTGCGGAAGGATGTTCCGGTGATCTCGTGTATTGGAGTTTCAACGGCTTGGCCAATCACTGAAAGTCGGGCCTTCATCTTATTCGCGTAGGGAAGATATTCAGGGTGAAATCCACCAGGAAATTGAAAATTCAGAGGCTTTCCATTTTTGTCCGTTTCCCATGATATCTCCACTCCTATAAAGTGTTTCCCGTGATCGTTCCAGTGGTTTCCTCCAAGAACCCCTCCGCTTGTATGTTCATCAAACTGCTGCCTCAGCGACGCCTCGTCTAATACGCCTCGGAATCGATATTCCCAGCCTCGCCCCTCGAGCTTATTGTCACACAACGCTTCAACCAAATCCAAGAGATGAGACTTTCCAGAGTTATTCCGTCCGATGATGACGTTGATCGGCTTGATCGTATCGAAGCCGGACCATTCTTTCTTAAAGCAGAGGTGTCCTTTGAAATGTACGGAATCAACTTTCATGGTCATCGTTCCCCCGCACGTCCACCTGCCCCGTCACCGCGGCGGTGATGAGCGCCGCCCGGTACTCTCGTAGCCGCGCGATAGCTGTGTCCACCTTGGCGATCAGGCCGTCGATCTTCGCCGTCTCCCGGTCAAGGAAGTCGGCGATGGCGCGCTGTTCGTCGAGCGGCGCCAGTGGAATCGGCACGTCTTCGCAAAAGCTGGTCGGCACGCGCTTCTGTCCCCCGGCGCCGTACATCTCTCCTTCGCCTAAAGCGCGGAACGACGGAGAAATCGTAAAGTAGAATAAAAGCCGACGGTCGAGATTCGATCTCGGGCGCAGAACGTGCAGTTCCGTGGTCCCGATAGCGGCGCCATTCAACAGGCCGCTGGCCAGGGCACCTTTCCCATTCTCGAAACAAGGAGTGATCTTCGCAACGACCACGTCGCCGTCTTCGAACTCCGTGTACCCAGAGCCTCTCTCTGCGACGACTCGCGTCTGTTCAAGGTCGAGACCTCCATACTCCCCAACGGCTTCCATCGGGACGAAAGACACTTCGTCATCCGGGGAAAGCTCGCGTAAACGATTCGAGGACGACAGGACTTCTACGCAGAACCGTCCCCGCTTCACCTCCCAATGCGCCGGCACCTCCCCCAACCACTCCACACCGGAAGCCTTCATCTCCGGCTCCGGCTCCAAGTCCACCGCCCGCGCCGCCTCCGGCGGCAGCCCCCGCGTCACCGTGCGGATAATCACCGCCGCCCGTTTCTCCTGCAACCGCTCGATCAACGTTTGCTTCTTGCGGATCAACGTGTCGAGCTTCGCCGTCTGGCGGTCGAGGAAATCGGCGATAGCGCATTGTTCTTCGTGGGAAGGCAACGGAATTTCGAGCGATCCGATTTCGCTTGCGTTCACCGCCGGGTAACTCACGCCCACCGAACGCGCGACAATCGTTTCGACGAAACCCGTTTCGCGCATCGCATACGAGAGGAACGCCGGGTTCGTCGTTCGTGGCCGGATGACGGCGAAACCGGTCGAGACAACCGTATTGGCTTTCGGTTCTCGAATATACGCGATTGCCTTCAGGTAGGTTCGCACCGTCGAGACGATGGTATCTCCATCTCGAACGATCCGCCGTGCTCGGCTCGGAGCACTTTCGAACGTCATCTCTTCGACGCCGACAATCCCTTCAACGGCGTCCACGCTCCCGATATCGACGTAAGACATTTCAAAAGCCGGGTCCATCGTCTCCGGCAGTGTCTCATCGTTGATACTCGCCGCGTATTTGAGTTGCCTAACGTTCCACCCTTCCGGCACGTTCCCCAGCCGTTCCACGCCGCTCGGCTTGTACCTCGGATACGGCGCCAGCTTCATGACGTCACCTCGCCCAGCAACGTCACGATCTCGGCTTCCAGTTGCTTGATGTCCGCCTCGATCACGTCCAGCGGCCGCGGCGGCTCGTGAACATGAAAATGCCGGTTCAACGGAATCTCGTATCCCACCTTGGTCTTGCTTTCGTCGATCCACGCATCGGGGACGTGTGGCAGCACCTCGCGGCGGACGTACTCGTCCACGCTTTGCTTCAGCGGCACGGTCTCGGTGTCGCGCAACTCCGGGTCGGGTTCGGCCTTCCCGTTCCGGTCGCGGCAGATTTCCGCGGCCTCGTCGCGTTCGCCCAATGCGCTCGACAACGCCTTCAGTTCCGCGGCGGTCAGCCGCACCCCGTGCACCCGGTCGATGCCGCGCAGGTCGGCCAGAAACGTCGCGCGGTCCCGGTACGTCCGCGTCCCGTGCTCGGCGACGAAGGCGGCCAATAGCGCGCGGATCGCGGCTTGCCGGCGTTCGCCGTCCACGATCTCCGCCCGGCGCGCCCGTTCGTTCTTGCGGGTGCTGGCGGCGAGATTGGCGAAGGCGCGTTCGGTCTCCAACCGGGCGATACGTTCCGGGGTCGCCGCGAAGTTCAGGCGCAAGGGTCGCTCCACCGTGATCTTGCGGAAGCCGAAGTCCGCGTTCTCGAAGACCTTGCTCACGACCCGCTCCCGTTCGACCGGCTGCCCCGTGATCGGGTCGGCCTCGCGGAACGGGCGCGTCTCGCCGTCGCGGAAGGCGCCGAAGAGGCGCGTCACGTCGCCGATCTGGTCGGGTTCGCCGGCGCGGTCCGCGGGGTCGCCCAGCTTGTGGCGCTTGTTGCCCAGGCTCTTGGGCATCTTGACGAAGCAGCGGCGCGCGTCGATGAGGTGCACCTTGCCCTTGCGCCGCGGCTCCTTGCGGTTCGTCAGCACCCAGAGATAGGTCGCAATGCCGGTGTTGTAGAACAACTGGTCGGGCAGGGCGACGACGGCTTCCAGCCAGTCGTTCTCGATGATCCAGCGCCGGATGTCGCTTTCGCCGCTGCCGGCGTCGCCCGTGAACAGGGGCGAGCCGTTGAACACGATGGCGAGGCGGCTGCCGCCGGCCTCGGGCGCGCGCATCTTCGCCAGCATGTGTTGCAGGAACAGCAACGCGCCGTCGTTGATGCGCGGCAGCCCGGCGCCGAACCGGCCGGCGTAGCCGAGCGACTCGGCCTCGTCCCGAATCGCCGTGCGCTGCTGCTTCCACTCCACGCCGAAGGGCGGGTTGGCCAGCATGTAGTCGAAGGTCCACTTGCGGCCCGCGTCGTCATGGCGGAAGGCGTCCGCGGCGAAGGTGTCGCCGAGGTGGACGTTGTCGGCGTCTTCGCCCTTGATGAGCATGTCGGACTTGCAGACGGCCCAGGCTTCGTCGTTCCAGTCCTGGCCGAACACGAGGGGCTGGGCGTCGGCGTTCAGGGCGCGGATGTACTGCTCGGCCACGGACAGCATGCCGCCGGTGCCGCAGGCCGGGTCGTAGATGGTCTTGACGACGTGGCTCTTGCGCAGGTCGCGTTCCGGCGCGAGCAGCAGGTCGACCATCAGCTTGATGACCTCGCGCGGGGTGAAGTGCTCGCCGGCCTCCTCGTTGGACTGTTCGGCGCCGACGCGGATGAGTTCCTCGAACACGTAGCCCATCTGCACGTTGTCCACGCGCGCCGGGGACAGATCGACCGTGGCGAAGCGCTTGACCACCTCGTAGAGCAGGTTCTTCTCGGCCATGCGCGCGATCTGCGCGTCGAAGGCGAACCGCTCCATGACGTCGCGCACGTTGGGCGAGAAGCCGGCGACGTAGGCGTTCAGGTTGGGGGCGACGTGGGTGGGGTCGTCCAGCAGGGTGGGCAGGTCGAGTTTGGACAGGTTGTAGAACGGGCGTCCGGTGATCTTGTGCAGGCGGAGTCGGACGACCGCGGCCGGTTTGCCTTGCAGCGTGGCGTGGGCGGCGAGGACCTGCGGCTTGGTGGGGGCGAGCAGGCAATCGAAGCGGCGCAGCACCGTCAGCGGGAGGATGACCTTACGATACTCGTTACGCTTGTACGGGCCGCGGAGCAGGTTGCAGATGCTCCAGATGAAGGTCGCGAGTTGGGAGTGGGTATCGGTGGACACGCTGCGCCGGACCCTACCATGCGCCCGAATCCATCCCAAGTACGTTGAGCCTGCGGTCCCTGAGCCTGTCGAAGGGCCGAAACGTCCCCGCAGTCACCACGGCCCCCACCCATCCGACCTTTCGACAAGCTCAAGGTCCTCCCCGCCTCCCCCCTCAAGTACGTTGAGCCTGTCGAAACGTACCCCGAGGGCACCACAGTCCCTCGCCCTCCCCCCTCAAGTTCGTTGAGCTTGTCGAAACGTACCCCGCATTCACCACAGTCCCTCGCCCTCCTCCCCGCCCCTTCGACCTTTCGACCCTTCGACAGGCTCAAGGTCCTCCTCCCTCCCTCACCAAAGGGGCCGGGTATGGACCCTGCTTCCGCGTCCGCCTATAGAATGAAGACCACCCACCGGCCGAGTCCCCCATGAAAAAAGGCTATCTCTACATCTTGCGGTGTGCGAACGGGCAATACTACACGGGCAGCACGACCGACCTGGAAAAACGCCTCACCCAACACAACCGGGGGGAAGCGGCGAATTTCACGCGCAGACATCGGCCCGTCGAACTCGTCTATGCCGAAGAATTGGCGGGGATCGACGAGGCGTTCGTCCGGGAGAAGCAGGTACAGGGCTGGAGCCGGCAGAAGAAGGAAGCCCTGATCCTGGGCCGATACGACACCTTGCCGCGGCTGTCGAAAGGTCGCATACGATTCGCGGCAAAGGCAATCCGGCCGTTACCGAACCGGCGCGCCAAGCCATAGAGAATTCGACTTTCATCCCCCCTCCCTAAGTACGTTGAGCTTGTCGAAACGTACCCCGAGATCACCCCAGCCCCTCGCCCTTCACCCCGCCCCTGCGACCTTTCGACAAGCTCAAGGTCCTTCTCCCCCGACCCTTCGACAGGCTCAGGGACCTTCTCATCCTCCCCCGCCCCTTCCTCACCACGCCGCCGGGCATGGACCCCATCCCCTCCCCCACATATACAAACGGACGAACTCCCAACGAAACGACGCATGGAGGGACGCATGGGAAAACTGGACGGCAAAGTGGCACTCGTGACCGGTGGGGCCAGCGGAATCGGCGCGGCTACGGTTCGCCTGTTCGCCGCGGAAGGGGCGCGGGTCGTGATCGCCGACATGCAGGACGACAAAGGGCAGGACGTCGCGCGCGCATTGGGCGCGGACGGTACGTTCGTCCACGTCAACGTAACGCTGGAGGCCGAGGTCCAGGCCGCGGTCGAGACGGCCGTGGAACGCTGGGGGCGGCTGGACTGCCTCTTCAACAACGCGGGATTCGGCGGGGCGCTGGGGCCGATCGAGAGTACGAGCGTGGACGAGTACGACATGACGTTCGACGTGCTGCTCAAGGGCGTCTTCCTGGGCATCAAGCACGCGGCGCCGGTCATGAAACGCCAGCGCGCCGGCAGCATCCTCAGCACCGCGAGCGTGGCGGGCATCGAGGCCGGCGTGGGGCCGCATCTTTACAGCGTGGCCAAGGCCGGGGTGATCCATCTCACCAAGTCGGTCGCTCTCGAACTCGGGGAATACGGCATCCGGGCGAATTGCATCTGTCCGGGCGCCATCGTGACGCCGCTGGCCGTGGGCCGGCCGGCCCCGACCGAGAGACAGGTGGAAGGGCTGCGCCGCGGGGCCGCGGACATGCACGCCCTGGGCCGCGTCGGCGAGCCGGAGGAAATCGCGCGTGCGGCCCTGTGGCTGGCGAGCGACGACGCGAGTTTCGTCACGGGGCAGGCGTTGGCCGTGGACGGTGGCATCACCGCGGGCCGGCCGTGGCGCGCGCTGCCGGAGTTCCAGCGCACGCCGCATCCGATTCGGATGTATCGTGTGCCGGGAAGGAGAGGGTAGGCCGTTGCGCCGGGGTGAGCCCGGGGTTCGTTTCGATGTTTCGACAAGCTCAACGAACTGAGGAGAGACAGGCGTGGCTGTTGTCCCCGCCTCCGCCTATGGAACGGGGCGATCCGGGCGACTCTTCCCCCTTTCGACGGTCTCGGCGCAGCAAGTTCAGAGACCCGATTTACCCACCTCAAGTTCGTTGAGCTTGCGATGTGTTGAGCTTGTCGAAACATCGAAACGAACCCCGAGGCGACCTTGACCTTTGCATTGCCCGCGCTCTCGACGAAATCAGTGCACGGTAGGCCCGCTCACCGTGGAGGGGCGACGCAGGCGTCGCCCCTACGCATCCCTTGGTAGTGTGTCGCTTTGAAAATCTCCCTCACCCTGACCCCTTCCCAGAGGAAGAGGGAATGAACAGCAAAGCCCGTCTTCCCCGGTCCCTGAGCTTAGGGTGTCTTGATTTCGTCGAAAAAGCGCGGGGGCGGGGGCTGCGGTGACCTCGGGGTTCGTTTCGACAGGCTCAACACACTTGAGGGTGAGCCCGGGGTTCGTTTCGACAAGCTCAACGAACTTAGGGGGGGTCGGGCGTTGACTTTGGGGGGGGCTTCTGATTGCAGGAATGCTTGTCGTTGCAAGGAGGTCGGCGTGGCAGAAGCGCAAATCTGGATGGATGGGAAACTCGTGCCGTGGGACGAGGCGAACGTCCACGTGCTGACCCATACGCTCCACTACGGGGTAGGCACCTTCGAGGGCATCCGGTGTTATGCCGACGCGGAAGGCCGGTCCGCGGTGTTCCGGTTGACCGAGCACGTCGAGCGGCTGTTCGACTCGGCCCATATTCTGGGGCTCGACATTCCGTTTTCGCCCGATGACATCGTGAACGCCTGCCTGGAAGCGGTGCGGGCCAACCACCTGAAGGAATGCTACATCCGGCCGCTCGTCTTCGTGGGCGAGGGCGACCGCGGGCTGCACGCGCGTACCAATCCGATCCGCGTAGCAATCGCGGCCTGGGCGTGGGGTGCGTATCTCGGGGAAGAAGGACTGCTGAACGGCATCCGGGTCAAGACCTCGTCGTTCCAACGCTTCCACGTCAATACGCTGATGACCAAGGCCAAGGCGGTCGGTACCTATCTCAACTCGATTCTGGCCGGGCAGGAGGTCTGGGCGCTGGGCTACGACGAGGCCCTGCTGCTGGATACCGACGGCTACGTGGCCGAAGGCCCGGGCGAGAACATCTTCGTGGTGCGCCGCGGGACGGTCAAAACGCCGCCGCTGTCGTCGTCGCTGCTGCCCGGCATCACCCGCGACACCGCCCTGACCCTGCTGCGCGAGATGGATGCGCCGCTGGTCGAGGAACGGCTCACGCGCGACGAGGTGTACTTGGCCGACGAGGTCTTCTTCACGGGGACGGCCGCGGAGGTCACGCCCATCCGCGAGGTGGACGACCGCAAGATCCGGGGTGAGACGCCCGGCCCGCTGACCCGGCAACTCAAAACCCGCTTCGACGCCGCCATCAAAGGCACCGATCCGAAGCATCGGGACTGGCTGACCTACGTATAGCGCGCCCGACGCCGGGCGCGCGCTCCCCGCGGGGTCGGGCCGGTGTCCGCTCGGCTCATCCGCCGCTCCCCTGCCAGCCCGTTGCGCCGCCCGGCTCCATGTCATCGCTTCGCCGCCTGTGGTTCGAACCCCGCCGCCTCCTGCGCGGGAATCGGGAGGAGCAGCGCGGGGCGGATTCGCCGTCCTTATTGGCCGAACTCGACGCCCTGCCCGCGGCCGCGCGCGAGACGATTCTGGCCGCGGGCGACCGGCTGGCCGGCGTCTCGCTGACGCTGGCGCAAGGATATTGCCGAAGCGCGCCCGCGGCGTGGCGGGCGTTCGGCGCGGGCGATTTCGCGCGCTGGGTCGCGGTGGGCGAGCGACTCGCCGAACGGGAGCCGACCTCGCGCGCCGGGGCCGCGGCGTATTTCGCCGTGCCGCCTGCGGACGTGGCGCATCTCGGGCTCGACGACGCCGTGGCGTGGGCGGAGATCGGCCGCGACCTGTCGGGCGTGTCGCGCCGGCTCGGCGCGCAGTTTCTCACTACCTCGGCCCCGCTACTGGCGCGGCTGCCCGAACCGCGGGTGCCGCGGCTGCGCGCCTGGGCGGAACACGGCCGCGGCCTGCTGTCCAAGGAAGGCTGGAAGGGCGAATTTCTGGCGGTGGCGTACTTTGCCGCGGCCCCTGCGGCGCTGCCCGTCCTGAGCCCGGACGAAATGGCAGTCTGGGCGGCGCTCGGCGTGTCGGTGCAGGACGCTGCGGGCCGCGGCGGACGCTGGGAGTTCTACGCCCGATTGCCCGACGGCTATGCCGATCTGGACGTCGCCCTGCGCCGCGACCTGCTGGACGCCTGTCTCGACGCGGCCCACGACGCCCCTGCGGCCGCGGAGGCCGTCTTCCGCGGCCTGCCCGCTGTGCTGGCCGGGCTGTCCGCGGAGTTGCGCCCGTTCCTGTTCTCGGTGTTGGCCCCGGTCGTTCGGTCGGACCCCGCGGCGCTGCCCAGACTGTGTCCGCTCATCGGGCCGTGCCTGCGTGCGGTCGGTATCGACCGGCGGCCCGCGGTGCGCGATGCGCTCGTTCGTTTGGCGCGGGATTTCGCCCCGGGCGTGCCGCCGGCGCTGCGCAGCCTGCCGCGTGCGTTCGAGGACGCCGGCGAAGCGCACCTGCGCGACTGGATCGCGACGGGCTGCGACGTCGGTCGCGCCAACCACGACGCGGGCGTGGCGTATTTCGCCCTGGAGTCGCGCACCAGCCTGCGCGTGCTGCACCGCGACGGCACGGGCGTGGACCTCGAAGCCGTCGAACAGGTGCTGCGCAAATACATCCACATGGTATCGGGTGCGGCGGCGGGTATTCAGCGCCAGGAGTTCTTTTCCTATCCGCCGAGTCTGGAGGCGTCCGCGGCCGGCGCGCCGGCGGGCGACGCCGTACCCCTGCCGGCACGGATCGATCTGTGCCCGACCTACGAAGACAATTTTCGGCTGTTGCGCGTGCTCGCCGTGCTACAGGCCGGCCGGCGCGAATTCGGCACGTATGCGTTCCGCGCCGGCACCGTCTGGCCGCGGCTTTCCCCCGCGGTGCACCGGCTCGTGGACGAGCCGCCGGCGCCGGCCCGCGGCCTGCCCGCCTTTTTCGCGTGCTTCGCGCATCCCGAGGCGGTCGAGGCGCTGTTCCTGCTGGCCGAAACACGGCGCGTCGCCCACCGGCTGCGCGGGGCGTATCCGGGGCTGCGCCGCGATCTGGACTGGCTGGACGGCCTGACGCTGCCCTCGCTGCTGCCCGACGCCCTGCGCCGTGTATTCGCCGACATCGTGCCGCCCAACGGAAGGCACGCTCCGAGCCGCGAGGCGGACGGGGATTCGGTGTACGACTCGGCCTGTTGGGCGACCGAAACCTACGCGCGTATCCTGTCCGCGCTGGTCCGGGTCCTACCCGAAGATCAGGACCCGGCCGCGTTCGAGGCGGCCCTGTTCGAGAAGATGACGGGCGACGCGCTGCTCGACCCCACTCCGGACGACGAGGAGCCACCGTCCCCGACGCCCGACGTGTCCGGGTTGGAGTTGGAGCCGGAGGAAGGCGAAGACGCCGGCGGCACCCCGCTGTCGCCCGAGGAACTGAAGGCGCTGATCGAGGCCGGCGTCGAACTGCACCTCCGGCAGGGGGCGTCCGACACCCCGTCCCCGCAAGGGCTGTACGTCACCGATCTCGACGGCAAGCTGCCGGTCGGCGTGGCCGCGGCGTCCGACCCGGAAGTGCCGCCGCCGGACACCACGGTCAGCGCCCGGCGTGGCCGCGCTAACAGGGAAGCCGTGACGTATTGCTACGACGAGTGGGATTATCTGATCGCCGATTATCGCCCGCGCTGGTGCCGGCTGCACGAAATCACCCTGGGCGGCGACGCGGGCGAGTTCTTCTCCCGGACGCTGGGCGATTACGCCACGCTCACGCCGGCCATCAAGGCCGAGTTCCGGCGCATTCGGCCCGAACAGTACCGCCGCGTGCGCGGCCTGGAGGACGGTGAGGAGTTCGACCTGAACGCGGTCGTGACCGCGGCGAGCGACCGGCGGGCGCGCGTGCCGCCGTCGGCCAAGCTGTACACGACCCGCCGGCAGACCGAGCGCGACGTCGCCGCGCTGTTCCTGTTGGATATGAGCGCCTCGACCGACGAGCCGGTAGAGCCGGTCGCGCCCGCTGTCCACGACGACGAAGCGGACGACTGGCCCGCGGCAGCGAAACCGCCGCCGCCCGTCCCGCAGCCTCCGCCGCGGCGCATCATCGACGTGACCAAAGAAGCCCTGGTCCTGATGGCCGAGGCGTTGGAGGAGATCGGTGACGCGTACGCGGTGTACGGTTTTTCCGGTCAGGGCCGCGACAACGTCGAGTTCTACCACGTCAAGGCGTTCACCGAGCCGCTCTCGCCGACCGTGCAGGGCCGCATCGGCGCGATCGAGCCCAAGCGGTCCACGCGCATGGGGCCGGCCATTCGCCACGCGCTGGAAAAGCTGAAAGACGTGGCCTGCCGCGTCAAGCTGCTCGTGCTGCTCAGCGACGGCTTTCCGCAGGACCTCGACTACGGTAGCGACCGCCGCTCGACCACGTACGGCATTCAGGACACGATGATGGCGCTGCGCGAAGCCGACCGGGCGGGCGTCCTGACCTTCTGCCTGACGGTGGACAAGGCCGGCCACGACTATCTGCGCGAGATGTGCGCCCCCTCCCGCTACCTGGTGCTGGAGGACGTGGCGTCCCTTCCCACGGAATTGCCGAAAGTATATCAACGCTCCATCCGTCCTTTCGACAAGCGCAGGCACCTTCCCCCTCAAGTTCGTTGAGCCTGCGATGTGTTGAGCTTGTCGAAACATCGAAACGAACCCCGATGCTACCGCGGCCTGCGCCTCCCGCCCCTCCGACTCTTCGACAAGCTCAGGGACCGCAAGCTCAAGGTCTTTCCCCATCCCAAGTTCGTTGAGCTTGTCGAAACGAACCCCGAAGTCACCTCACCCCTTCGACCATTTGACCCTTCGACAGGCTCAGGGACCGCAAGCTCACGGCGCCGCAAGCTCAGGGACCGAGATCGAAGTACGCAGACTCAGGCACCACCGCCGACGAACGTGATCCCCGGGCCTGCCATCAGCCACTCGTCACCGCACCCACGGAGGACCTCATGCACATTCGGAACAGCGTCGCCCTCGTCACCGGCGGCGGCTCGGGCCTCGGCGAAGCGACCGCGCGGGAACTGTCGGCCAGAGGCGCCCGCATCGCAGTGCTCGACCTGGGCAAATCCCCCGGCGCGGCCGTGGCCGAAGAACTGGGCGGTAACGCCGGCTTCTTCGAGGCGGACGTGACCGATGACGACCAACTCGCCGCCGCGGTCGCCGCGGCGGCCGACCGGTTCGGCGCGCTCCACATCGCCATCAACTGCGCGGGCATCGCGACTGCGGGCCGGACGCTGGGCAAAGGAAGCCAGCCGTTGGACATGCGGCCGTTTCGGAAGACCAT
Organism: uncultured Binatia bacterium (SeqCode); assembly: GCA_965242795.1. Lineage (GTDB taxonomy): Bacteria > Desulfobacterota > Binatia > Bin18 > Bin18 > Bin18. The sequence goes on along the minus strand of OZ251505.1, from coordinate 2,864,751 downwards.
CCAGGTCAACCTGATCGGGACGTTCAACGTGATCCGGCTGGCCGCGGCACGCATGGCCGGCAACGCCCCGACCGCGGACGGCGAGCGCGGCGTGATCGTCAATACCGCGTCCGTGGCGGCCTTCGACGGCCAGATCGGCCAAGCCGCGTATGCCGCGTCCAAGGGCGGCGTCGTGGGTCTGACCCTGCCGATTGCGCGCGACCTGTCGCGCGACGGCATCCGCTGCTGCACGATCGCGCCCGGCATCTTCGAGACGCCGATGCTGATGGGTCTGCCCGAGCCGGCCCGCAAGGCGCTGGGTGCCAGCATCCCGTTTCCGCAGCGGCTCGGCCGGCCCGCGGAATATGCGGCCCTGGCATGCCAGATCGTCGAGAACACGATGCTGAACGGCGAGACCATCCGGCTCGACGGCGCGATTCGCATGGCGCCCAAATAATGGGAATTACATACAAAAGGATTCCAAAGACAATTTTCCTTCGTCATACCTGCGAAAGCAGGTATCCATGCCCTGGATTCCCGCTTCCGCGGGAATGACGACTGGCTGGGATCTTCAAGTATATAATTCCCCCAATAATCCGTGGCCTACCAGCGCAAGGACGCTTTCTACAAAAAGGCCAAGGCCGCGGGGTATCGTTCGCGCGCCGCCTACAAGCTGCTGGAACGCAACCGGGCGTGGCGGTTCGTGCAGCGCGGCGACCGCGTAATCGACCTCGGGGCGTGGCCCGGCGGCTGGCTGCAAGTGGCGGCCGCGGCGGTCGGCCCGGCCGGGCGCGTCGTCGGCATCGATCTCGTTCGGCTCGACCCGCTCCCCGAACCCTCCGTGCAGGTGATTCACGGCGACGTGCACGACCCTGCCTGCCGACAGGCCGTGTTGGACGCGCTGGGCGGTCCCGCGGACGCGGTGTTGTCGGACATGGCGCCCAAGCTGAGCGGTGTGCGCGAAACCGACGAGGCGCGGGCGGCCGCGCTGAGCCGGCTGGCGCTACAAAGCTGTGCGGGGTTGCTCGAACCGGGCGGCGCGCTCTTCCTCAAGACGTTCATGAACGCCGACCGGCATGCGTTCATGGCCGAGCTTCGGGCGGCATTCGAGAACGTGCGGACCTCACGGCCCGAGGCGACTCGCAAGGGCTCGGCCGAAACGTATGTCTTGGCGAGCGGCTACAAAGGGGAATGCCAGACAAGATGACCCTAAAGATCAAGGGGCTGGGGTGGGTGCGAAGGCCAGGGTGACATCGGGGTTCGTTTCGACTAGCTCAACGAACTTAGGGGGGAGGCGAGGACGGTCCCTGAGCCTGTGGTGCCTTGAGCTTGTCGAAAGGTCGAAGGGTCGAAAGCCGGGGGGACGGGGGCAGAGTCTGAAAGTGGTAGTCCCCTACAAAGCCGCCGCGGCGCAGAATTGACAAGCCCCAACCCCGCTTCCTACAATTCGTCCTGCTGGCAGCCCACACATAAACTTCCGCCCCACTCGCCACTAACCACTCTCCTCCCCCCGGAGTCCCGCATGACCAGGACGCTCCTGACCCTTTCGCACCTGTACGGCAGCGGCGGCAGCCTGATCGTCCGCGAACTCGGCAAGCGGCTCGGCTGGACCGTCTGGGAGAAGGAAATCGTCCGCCGGATCGCATCGCAGTACCAGGTGTCGGAAGAATACATCGAGGCCAAGGACGAGCGCGTCGACTCGTTCATCGAGCGGATGGTCGGGCTGTTCGGCCTGGGCGGCTTCGAGTCGGCCTACGACATTCCGGCGCCGCTGTGGCTGAACGACGCCCAACTCGTGCGCATGACGAAGACCATCGTCGAAGACGTGGCCGAACGGGGCCACGCCATTTTCGTGGGCCGCGGCGGGAACCGCATCCTGGAGGGCCGCGCCGACTGCCTGCACGTCTTCGTGCAGGCGCCGCCCGACGTCCGCATCGCGCGCGTCATGCGGATCGAGGGGCTGGATCGGGCCGCGGCGCGGCAGCGCATCGCGGGCATGGACAAGCTGCGCGCCGATTACGTGCAGACCTTCTACCACGACGACTGGCGTGACCCGACGCACTACAACTTGGTGATCGACTCCAGCCGCTGGGGCGACGCCGGCGTCGTCGATCTGATTCAGCGTGCCTTGGAGCCGGCGGCCGCGGCCTGAAGTGCGCGCTTGCGTCGGCGGGTAACCCGGAGTTCGTTTCGGCATGGATTCCCCATTCGCCCTTTCGACAAGCTCAAGGCACCGCAAGCTCAGGGACCTTCCCCCCCAAGTTCGTTGAGCCTGTCGAAACGAACCCCAATGCCACCACGGTCTCCGCACCCCACCCCCGGCCCTTCGACAAGCTCAGGGACCTTCCCTCCAAGTTCGTTGAGCCTGTCGAAACGAACCCCGATGTCACCACGGTCTCCGCACCCCACCCCCGGCCCTTCGACAGGCTCAGGGACCTTCCTCCCAAGTTCGTCGGGCCAATCGAAAGGCGGACGTCGATGAATCGACCCGTCTGGCATACGTGGGTATGGGGGCTGCTGATTGGCCTCGGCGTGGCCCTGACGCTGACCGGCACGATTCGCGCCGAAGCGGACAATGAGCCCGAAACCGCGGCCCGGCCGCTGACGGTGGACGAGGCGGTCGCCCTCGCGCTCGAACGGCATCCCGCGTTGCGCGTCGGGCGGGCCGCGGTGGACGCCGCGGAGTATCGGGTCCGGCAGCGCATCGCCGACTATCTGCCGGGCGGCGGCTATTCCTATCGGCTGACGCACCAGCAACGGTCGATCAGCGCGGCGCTGGGCGGTGCCCAGCAACGCCGCACGCTGACCTCCACGTTCGATTACCACGCCACGAACGTGTCGCTGCGCCAGTTGTTGTTCGACTTCGGGCGTACGCTGGACGGCATTCGCGCGGCGTCGGCCGCGGCGCAGGCCAGCCGCTTCGACCTCGACGCGCGGCGGGCCGAGGTGACGTTCAACGCCAAGCGCGCGTTCTATGGCCTGCTGTCCGCGCAACGGTTGCTGCACGTCACGGACGAGACGCACGCGCGCTTCCAAAAGCATCTGGACCGGGCCGTGGCGCGCGTCGAGATCGGCTTGGCGCCGCGCTTCCACGTCACCCAATCGCGGGTGCAACTCGCCAACGCCGAACTCGACCGGCTGACCGCGGCCAACAACGTCGCCCTCGCCCGGGAGACGCTGCGCGCGGCGCTGGGGCTCGACGAGCCGTTCGCCTACGCCCCGCTCGACGGCCCGGAGTCCGACGTGTCCGCGGTTGACGGTGCCGCGGCCGTGGAGACCGCGTACACCACCCGCCCCGAGCTGCGCAGCGCCGCGGCGCACCGGCAGGCCGCGGCGTATCGCGTGGCGGCGCTCACCAAACGCTACCTGCCGTCGGTGTCGGGCGACGCCCGCTACGACTGGACCGGGCGGGCGCATCCCTTGCAGCAAGGCTGGGTGTTGGGGGTGACGCTGAGCGTGCCGCTGTTCGACGGCATTCGGACCCATGCCGAAGTCAGCGAGGCGCGGGCCGACCTGCGCCGACGCGAGGCGGCATTGGAGGAACTGCGCCGGCAGGTCGCCCTGGAGGTACGCCGCGGCGTGCTGGACCTTCGCCGGACCGCGGAACGGTTGCAGGCGAGCCGCGCGGTCGAGACGCAGGCGGAGGAGAATCTCGAATTGGCCGAGGGCCGCTATGCCGCGGGCGTGGGCACGGTCCTCGAACTGGTCGATGCCCAAGTGTCGCTGACTGCGGCGCGGGCCGGCACGGTGCAGGCGCGGTACGCGCTGAAGACCGCGCAGGCCGATCTGGAACGCGCCGTCGGTGTGCGTCTCGATTGAGCCGCCCGGCTCGAACCGGAAAGCCGTATGCGCCGCGGTCCGCTGCTCCTGTTCGTGTTGGTGGGCAGCGGCTTGGCGTTTGCCGCGTGGCGCTACGCCGGCCGCAGCGAGGCGCGGCCGGACTACCTTACGCGGCCCGTCGAACGCGGCGTGCTGGAGCAGCAGGTCAGCGCCACGGGGACCGTCAACCCGGTCGAGAGCGTGGAGGTCGGCACGTACGTGTCCGGGCCGGTGCAGGAGATTTTCGTCGATTACAATTCGCCGGTCCGCCGCGGGCAGACCGTCGCCCGCATCGATCCGCGGACGTTCGCCGTGAAGGTCCGCCAGCGCGAGGCCGACGTGCGGACCGCGCGTGCCCGGGTCGAAAAAGATCAGGCCGACGCCACGTTCAAACAGGCGGTACTCAAGCGGACCAGAGAACTGTTCGAGCGCGACCTGATCGCCGCCCAGGACGTGGAAGCCGCGGAGCGCGACCATGCGCAGGCACGCGCCCAACTCGCACTGGACCGCGCCAAGCTCGCACAGCAGCGCGCGGCGCTCGAAGAGGCGCGCGTCAATCTCGGCTACACCCACATCGTGTCGCCGGTCGACGGCGTCGTGGTCTCGCGCAACGTCAACGTCGGGCAGACCGTGGCGGCCAGCTTCCAGACCCCGGTCCTGTTCCTGATCGCGCAAGACTTGACCAAGATGCAGGTCAACGCCGCGGTCAGCGAGGCCGACATCGGCGCGGTCCGCGAGGGGCAGCCCGCAGTGTTCACGGTCGATGCGTACGCGGACCGCACGTTCCGGGGACGGGTCAGCCAAGTCCGCAACGCGCCCCAGACCGTGCAGAACGTCGTGACCTACGACGTCGTCATTACGGTCGAGAACGCCGACTTGGCCCTCAAGCCGGGCATGACCGCCAACGTCTCCATCGTGAGCGCCCGGCGTGAGGACACGCTGAAAGTCCCGTTGATCGCGCTGCGCTTCCGACCGCCGGGCGAAGCGATTTCGTCCGAAACCGACCCGGACGAGGCCGGCCGCGCCGGGGCACGCCTCTGGCTGGCCCGCGGACGGGCGGCTCTCGAACCGGTGCGGATTCGGACCGGGATTGCGGACGAGATCGACGTCGAAGTCGCCGCGGTGCTGGACGGCACTCTCCGGGCGGGAGATCGGGTCGCGGTCGGCGTGCGGCGTGACGACGCGGACGGCTCCAACCCCACGCTGCCGGGCTTCGGCATGCGCTGGCGGCGCACGCAGACGAAGAAGAACTAGCAGCCCGTGGACGCCCTGTTGGCGGTCGAGCGCCTCACGAGAATCTACCGAGTCGGGGAAGTGGAAGTGCATGCCCTGCGCGGCGTGTCGCTGTCCATCGCGCGCGGGCAGTTCGCGGCGATCATGGGCGCGTCGGGGTCGGGCAAATCCACGCTGCTCAACATCCTGGGCTGTCTGGACCGCCCGACCTCCGGCCGTTACCGGCTCGACGGCGTGGACGTTGCCACGCTGACGCAGGACCGGCGTGCCGAGGTGCGCAACCGCAACCTCGGTTTCGTCTTCCAGAATTTCAACCTGCTGGCCCGCACCAGCGCGCTCGAAAACGTCGAACTGCCCCTCGTGTACGCCGCGGTGCAGGCCGAGGAACGTCGGCGGCGCGCCGCGGCCGCGCTGCACGCCGTCGGGCTCGCCGGCCGCGAACGCCACCATCCGAGCCAACTCTCCGGCGGCCAGCAACAGCGCGTGGCGATTGCCCGCGCGCTGGTCAACGAGCCGACCGTCATCCTGGCCGACGAGCCGACCGGCAACCTGGACAGCGCCGCCAGCGCCGACCTCATGGCGTTGTTCGGCCGGCTCCACCAACGGGGCATGACCATCCTGCTCGTCACCCACGAAGCGGAATTGGCGGCGCACGCCGAACGCCGCATCGTCTTCCGCGACGGTCGCGTCGAGTCGGACGAGAGGCTCGGTCCGTGAACCCCTCTCCCCGGCCCTCCCCCACGGAGGGGGGAGGGAATGATTCGCCGGAACGCCTTTCTTACACCCTCTCCCCCTTGTGGGAGAGGGTTGGGGAGAGGGGGAGAGACGCGTATGTTTGCACCCTCGGATGAACAAAAGAATTCCACACAAGATGATCCGAGCCTTTCCCAGGCTTCTCCGACCTTTCGGCCCTTCGACAAGCTCAGGGGGACAGCCCGTTGAGCTTGTCGAAACGGGCGCGGGATCATCTCGCACGGAATTCCCATTAGAAAAGAATGTCCTTCATTCCTCACGGAGGTCATCCGAAATTCAGGGAGCGACGCCATGAACGCAGTCCGCGATTTTCTTCAGCCGGACGACGACCTGTTGTGCGCGCCGGTGTTGCCTCGAATCGCCGCGCAGGCGGCCGAGGCCGACCGTACGCGCAGCGTCGCTCCCGACGTGATTGCCGCCATCAAGCAGACCGACCTGATCCGCGCCTCGGCCACGCGCACCATCGGCGGCGTGGAAGCGAGCGTCGGCCACATGGCGCGCGAACTCGAAGCCATTGCCGGCGCCTGCGCCTCGACCGCGTGGTGCGTGTGGAACCATCTGTGCGTCTTCCACCTCATGTGCGGGCAACTCGGCCCCGCAGGGCAAAGCGTGCTGGAACACGTCGTGCGCGAGCGCGAATGGGTCAGCTTCCCGGCCGGGGCCGGCACGTCCGTCCACGGTCGGCTCGACGGCGACCGGCTGATCCTGAACGGCCGCGCCGCGTTCGGGTCCGGGGCGCGTTACGGCGAGTGGGCGTGCTGCCTGTTCGCCCTGGAACAGGAAGACGCCCCGCCCGACGCGCCGCCGCAGATCCGTTTCACCGTGGTACGAACCGATGCCCCGGGCGTCAGCGTCGATCCGACGTGGCTGTCCATGAGCCTGCGCGCGTCGGCCACCGACCACGTGAACTACGACGACGCGGTCGTCCCGGCGTCGCTGATCCGCACGCTTCCGGTCGATTTCCGCGTGGGGTTCCGCGATCCCGAACGGCCGATGATCGACGTCCGTTACCGCGAGGACTGGTCCGCGCTATCCGACCTGTGGCTGGGCGCGCAGGCCGTCGGCGTGGCGTCCGCGGCGCTGGACGAGGCGTGCGCCCAACTCCGCGGCCGCATCGCCATCTTCGGCGTCAGGGTTGCGGAGCGGCCCGCGGTCCAGCTTCACCTCGGACAGGCGGCGGCCGCGCTGGCGTCGGCGCGCGCCGCGGTGCGCACCGGCTGCGCCGAGACCGACGCGCGCATCGAGGCGGGCGTCATTCCGACCGAGGCGGACTATTTGCGCCAACTCGGCTACAGCACGACCGCGCTCCGGCTGTGCGACGAGGTCATGCGCCTGCTGCTGCGCGTCCAGGGCGGCAACGGCTTGCGCGAGGGCGGCTCGTTCGAACGCCGCTACCGCGACTTCCAGGCCATGCCGCTGCACATCAACGCCCATCCCGACCGCGTCTTCGAGCTGGTCGGCAAATACGTCCTGGGCGTGAAGAACGACGCGCCGTTTCAGTAACACCCATCACAGCGTCAGCGTGAAGTCCTCGACGAGGATGCCGGGTAGGCGACTGCTGCCGGTCGAACGGCTGCGGTAGGTGTCCGAGTCGAGGATGTCGTCACGCTGCGCGGTCAATCCGATCAGATTCGTGCCGAGCAGGCGGTAGAGCGAGTCGTCGAAACGCATCGCCGACAGCGGCGCCTGAATCTCCCCGTTCTCCACCCAGAACGTGGCGAACCGCGTCATGCCGGTCAGACGGCAGGCTGCGCGGTCCGAAAAGTTGAGATACCAGACGTTGTTGACGTACAGGCCGGTGCCGAGCCGAGCCAGGACGTCGGCGCGGTCCACGTCGCCCGGCGCCATGTCGATGGACTCCGCATCCTCCCAACGCGACGCGCCGTTGGTCTCCACGCCGTACTCCTTGGCCGAGCGCGGCGACACCAGCGGGTCGGCCAGCCGCCCGCGGTCGATCAGGCGGATCTGGGCGGGTTTGCGGAAGCCGTCTTCCTGAAAGTCGGGCGCCACGCCGTCGCGGGTGTTTTCGACGAAGGTGACGCCCGGATGCAACCGTGCGTCCTCCTGCACCATTCTGATCAGCGGGGTATGTGCGGTGCGCTGCTGCTTGAGGCTGAAGCCGCCCCAGTTCAGCATCTCCACGACATCCGCGACGGCTGCGGGCGCGAGATAGGCACGGTAACGGCCGGGCGCAATCGTCTTGACCGGCCTGCCGAGGACGGCGAGTTGGCGGGCGGCGGTCTCGACCTTGCGTCGAAACGCCGGCGGGTCCCACACGAAGCCGGCGTGCGCGGCTTTGACCGCGCGGTCGCCCGCGGCGTAGAAGCTCCAGTCCACGTGGTAGGTGTGACTGGAAAACCAGTTGTGCTGACCGAAGGAGTTGGCGAATCCGGCGTGAATCCCGCCCGCGGCGTACACGCCGACCAGATCGCGCCCGCGGCCGGCGTCCAAAACTGCGTCGATGATCGCGCCGCGCTCCTCGGGCAGCCGGTTGGGACCGCGCTGATCGCTGGAGCGAACGTCGGTCGCGTACGACAGGTGCGGGTCTTCGGGGATGTGCGGGATCCGGTCGCGCAAGCGGTCGAGCAGGCCGGCGACGCGCGTTCGGTCCATGTCGAAGTCGCCGCACAACGTGAGGTCGCCGGCGGCCTGCCGCGGGCCGTGGACGAGCTTCAGTTCGAGGTCGCGCTGCACGACCGACCCAGCTTGCCGCACCGCGCTGCGGCTGAAGCGGACGAAGTCGGAGTCTTCCGCCGTGAAGTTGCACAGTAGGTGCTCGCGGCCGGTCAGGGTTGCGATGGCGCAGTCGGCCAGCCGGTGGAAATACTCCTGCACGGCTCAGTCTCCGCCGAAGACTTCAACGTCCGAAAATACGCACGCCGGCGCGGCGTGGCCGACGCGCGCAACCTGATTAGGCTCGCCCTTGCCGCAGAACGGGGTGCCCAGGACTTCGAGGCCGGCGGCATTCCCGACGCGCGTCAGGTTGCGCCAGAACGTGGCGGAGACGCCGCGGTAGTTGGGCTTCTTCACGACCGTGGTGAGGCGGCCATTCTCGATGAGGCGCCCCCATTCGCAGCCGAACTGGAATTTGTTGCGCGAATCGTCGATGGACCACGAGCAGTTGGTGCGCAGGTACACGCCGCGTTCGATGCCGGCGAGCATGGACGCGAAATCGGACGCGCCCGGCTCCAGGTTGAGGTTGGCCATGCGGTCGATGGGCGGCCGGTTCCACGACGACGCGCGCGCCGCGGCCACCCCGGGCAGCTCCGACCGCGCCTGCGACAGGGTGCCGCCCAGACCGCGCAGCAGGATGCCGTCGCGGATCAGATATTCCTTATGTGCGGGCGCGCCTTCGTCGTCGAACCGGTAGCTGGCGTATTGCTCGGGCCGCGACGGGTCGAACGTGACGTTCAACAGGTCCGAACCGTACCGATAGGAGCCGAACATGTCCGGGGTGACGAAGCTGGTCCCGGCGTAGTTGCGCTCGTCGCCCAGAATGCGGTCGAGTTCGAGCGGGTGGCCGATGGACTCGTGCAACTGGAGGATCATCTGGTCGGGCGCGAGCAGCACGTCGCGGCGGCCGGCCGGACAGTCGGGCGCGCTCAGCAGTTCCACCGCCTCGGCGCTCAGCCGCGGCGCCGCCTCGAAGAATCCGGTCTGCTCCAACACCTCCAGGCCGCCCTGCCGGCAACAGCCGCGTCCGCCGAACGTGCGCGTCTGCGTCTCGGTGTCGGCGTTGGCCGTGGCGCTCAGCATCGGCACCGTGCACGCGATGCGCTGCCGGGCGTCTCCGCCACCGTTGGTGACGTAGTGGGTGTCCGTGCGCGTATGCCAGAGCGACGCCGCCCAATCCACGATCCGGTCGTCACTCTTGATCCGGGCGCTCTCGGTGCGGAGCAGGGCGAGCTTGTCGGACAGCGGCAGCGAGTCCCACGCCGCAACGACCGGCGTCTCGTAATCGCCCTGCGGATGCGGAAACGCGACCTGCGAAAAATCGACCAGACTCCGACGCGCGGTACGCCGCGCCCAGGCCGTGGCGCATTCCACGGCCCGCCGCAGCCCGGCCTCGGTCACGTCGCTCGTGCCCGCGTACCCGAGGCCGCCGCGGTGGACGACCGTCACCATCACGCCCAGATCGTCATGGCTGGCGACCGGCTCGACCACGTCCTGTCGCACCGACAGCGACTCCGAACGTTCGTGCACGATGCGCAGCGACCAGAAATCGACCGTGGGCTGCGCGCGCCGGAACCGCTCGACGATCTGCGCGTGGGGCGTTTCCATCAGGCCGCGGTCTCGGCGCGCTCGCCCGCGGCGTCCGTTGCTTCGCCGTCGTCTTTTTCCGTACTCAGAATGACGCGGTGAATCTCCAGCACGTTGGGACCGGCGAACATTTCCGCGGGCGGGCGGTTGCTGTGCGCGATGCGGAAGGACTCGCTATTGGTCCAGTCCCAGAACGCCTGTTCGCTCTCCCAATACGTCTGGACGAGATAGAAGCCTTGTTCGGGCTTTTCCTCCCACTCGCCGGTCTGATGGTTGAACCGGCGTTGAACCGGCCGCATGACCAGATTCTTGACGAACCCCGGGGCACGGTCGATCAGATGCGCGCGGTGGCGGAACCGATCCTCGAACGCTTCCTCGTGGCCTTCAGCCACCGGAATCCGATTGGTCACGACGAACATGGCTTTTCCTCCTCGTAGGCCGGCGCTGATTCGGGCGCCGCGGGCGCGCAGTGTAGAAGACGGACGAAAGGGATGGAAGCGCGATAGAATCAGGCGGGGTCTCGGCCTGAGTTCCACGCCGTCATCGGCTGTGTATAAAGGATGCCCCCGTGTCCCCTCGGAGGGGCGAAAAATCTTTCGCCCCTCCACCAAAGCGTCATTCATTCCGTAGGGGCAGGCCCCCGTGGTCCCTGAGCTTGTCGAAGGGTGCCTGCCCTTTCCCGCTCAGCAGAGGGGAAAATGTGGAGCCGAGACTCCTCCCGGCAACGCTTGCGCTTTCCGCGAAAAAGCCGTACAGTCCCGCGCGTAGGCAAGAGCGTTGCAGACGATCGGGTCTGCTGGTTGTGAGTGGGTTCGCGAGATTTCATGCCCTGGGGACCTCTCATGTGGTTCCCAGGGCATTTCTACATCAGGAGGTCTTTTCGCAATGAAACTCTTTGTCGGCAACCTTCCCTTCAGTGCGACCCAGGAAGAGCTCGAGCAACTGTTCGGCGAATCGGGTGCGGTTTCCTCGGTCAGCATCATCACCGACCGGTTTTCCGGCAAATCGCGGGGCTTCGGCTTCGTCGAGATGGACAACCAGGACGAGGCTCAGGCCGCCATCGAGCGCCTGAACGGCAGCGACCTGCAAGGCCGGCCGTTGACCGTCAACGAAGCCCGCCCGCAGCGCGACCGGCCCCGCGGCCCACGCCGCGACGACCGCAACTGGTAGCCGTCGGCGCCCTTCCAAGGCCGGGGGCCATCCTGTGACCCCCGGCTTTCTTCGGCCTTTCCCCCTCCCAATTACCGGCTCGCCGGCCCCTCACAAACTCCCTGTCCCAACAGACCGCTCCTCGGAGAGTGCCCGTTATCTCGTCCTGAGTCAGGAGGACGGAAACGTCCGATTCATCGGCGGGCTTCTCTTGATTAAGCTCTTGAGTATTTTTTCTCAGGACTACCAATGCTCGCCTATGGAATCGTTCCGCCGGGTCCAACAGGGTGAGCAAGGAAAAAACAAACCCCCTCTCCCTCTGGGAGAGGGCTGGGGTGAGGGTCCGCCGCGGGTTGGGAGTGAACTTTCAAATGTCTGATTTTGAATGATTTTTATTTTGATTACGCTATTGAGTATTTTTACTCAATAGCGTAATTTAGATGGATGGAAGAGTTTCAACGGGCGCAGGTCGCTACGCTTTGCCAACGGCTCGCCGAGTCACCCGAGCAGATCATCGCTATTTTCGGGCCGCGCCAAACCGGAAAGACCACGATTGTCCGCCAAGCGTTGAGGCGGACCGATCTGGGGAGCCGCTACCTAGCGGTTGACGAACCGGAGACCGACAAGTTCCGCTTCGGTCCGCACCGAATCCCCTCCGATACGGCTGAGACGACCTTCCGTTTGCCGCAGGCGCGGCGAGATACGGAGTGGCTGGTAGGCAGTTGGGAAGCGGCCCGGCGCGAAGCGGAACGATTCGGACGGGGATTCGTGCTGGTGTTCGACGAGATCCAGAAGATCGACCGGTGGTCGGAGACCGTCAAGGGGCTGTGGGACGCCGACCGTGCCAGCGGCTGCCCGTTGCACGTGGTCATCCTGGGCTCGGCGCCGCTGCTCATGCAGTCCGGCCTGAACGAGAGTCTCGCCGGCCGCTTCGAACCGCTCCACGTCACGCAGTGGTCGTTCGATGAAATGGCCGAGGCGTTCGATTTCGACCTGCCGTCGTACCTGTATTTCGGCGGCTACCCGGGCGCGGCTCGCTTCGTCCAAGAGCCGCCGCGCTGGCGCGGCTACATTCTCGGCGCGCTGGTGGAACCGAACATCGAACGCGACATCGTGGCGATGACCCGTGTGGACAAGCCCGCCCTGCTGAAGCGACTCTTCGAGTTGGGAGCCGCCTATTCCGGCCAGATCCTCTCGTACACCAAGATGCTCGGCCAACTTCAGGATAGCGGCAACACGACCACCCTGGCACGCTATCTCGACTTGCTCGCCCAAGCCGGCCTGCTGGCCGGTCTGCCGAAATTCTCCAACGAGCTCCGGCGGCGCAGGGCGTCGAGCCCCAAGCTCAACGTGCTCAACACCGCGCTGATGACAGCCGGCTCCGGCTATGCTTTCGAGGAGGCGCAGGCGGACCGCACGTTCTGGGGCCGTATCGTCGAAAGCGCGGTCGGCGCGCACTTGTATAACACGGCCCCGTCCGACATCCGCGTCTCTTACTGGCGGGACCGGAAGTCGCGGGAGGTGGATTTCGTGTTGCAGCGGGGGGCTCAGGTCGTTGCGGTTGAAGTGAAGAGCGGCCCGAAAAAGGGGCCGTTGCGAGGCATGGAAGCATTCGAGCAAGAATTTCGTTCCCGCCTCCGTGATTCGTTACTCGTCGGCGACGGTGGCCTCCCGCTCAACGAATTTCTCACTACGCCCGCCCGGCAATGGTTCGAGGAAGCATGAGCATCATCGTCCCCCGCACATGTACGGAGATAACCGATAAGGCTGCTCAACAGGGTCAAGCCTCGGTTTCTCGACCCTTGGAAGAGTTCCGGGACACGCCTGCCTACGTGTTGCTCGGCGACCCTGGCTCCGGCAAGACGACCGCATTCAAGGTTGAGTCCGAGGCGACGGAGAAGGGCTATCTGGTCAGCGCCCGCGAGTTTCTCACCTTCGATGTGAACGATCACCCCGAGCGGCGGAACAAGACACTTTTCGTTGACGGCCTCGATGAAGTTCGGGCTGGAGCGTCCGATGCACGTACACCATTCGACGCGATCCGACAGCGCCTCGACACGCTCGGAAAGCCTCGATTCCGCCTGTCCTGCCGGCAGGCGGACTGGCTCGGGAAGAACGATCTGACGAAGCTGGGGGCGGTGTCTCCAAACTCTAACGTCACTTCGCTACGCCTCGACCCGCTGACGAATTCGGACGTTGAGAAGATTCTGAATGCGTCTCCGCGCGTCGATGACGCCGCCGCGTTCATCGCAGCGGCGTGGGAGCGGAGAGTCGACGGACTCCTGACGAATCCGCAAAGCCTGGATTTACTGGTCAAGGCAGTCGCAGGTGGCGGAAGCTGGCCGGAAAGCCGTTTGGAGACGTTCGAGCGAGCCTGTCGTCAAATGGTTCTCGAACTCAATGAAGAACATCAAGTGGCAAGAGAGTCGGGTCCGATTGCCGGTCAGATGCCGACATCGGAGGAACTTCTGGACGCGGCTGGTCGATTGTGCGCCATTCAACTGCTCTCGGGCGCGGCCGGCTACACGTCGGGTCTCGGACAGCCGAGCGAGAATTACCCCGCAGTAGATAAATGTGACGGAATTAGCCCCAATCTGCTTCGGTTCACCCGATCAACCAAATTGTTCAAGGGCGAGTCCGACAACTGCTTTGCTCCGGTTCACCGCCATATTGCCGAATTTCTCGGCGCCGGGCATCTCGCCAGACTCATTGAAGACGGACTCCCTGCCCAGCGCGTGATTTCTCTGATGACCGGAGAGGACGGAATCGTGGTCACGGAGATGCGGGGGCTCTCTGCCTGGCTTGCCGCCCTTTGTCGGGAGGCGCGATCCCCTCTCATCGAACGAGACCCCGTAGGTGTCGGATTGTACGGCGACATCAGTGGGTTCTCGCACGACGAGAAACGTGCGCTTCTGGATTCCCTGAGCCGGGAATCGAACCGGCTGTATTCCGAGGGGTTCATCTGGGAAACGGCGGCCTTCAGCGCACTGGCAACGTTAGACATGGATCCTGTTCTGAAAGAGGTCTTGAATAATTCCGGCCGAAAAGAAAAAGATCAGTTGTTCGTGGATTTCGTACTGAACGTTCTGTGTCACGGGACGCCTCTGACGGATCTTGCGGATGTGCTGCTTGAAATCGTCTGCGACAAGACGAGGTGGCCCGGCGTCAGGAATTCGGCCCTTGATGCGTTCATCCGCCATTACCCGGGCAGTCCAAAGAAAATAAGAAAGCTGAAAAAATTATTGGGAGACGTCCGGGCCGGCAAAATTATCGACTCAGACAACGAACTCCTAGGTACCTTGTTGAATCAACTTTACCCGACTGACCTATCTCCTTCTGAGATCTTACATTGTCTCATAGAGAGAGAGGGCACGGAACTCATTGGGAGGTACTGGGGTTTCTGGTGTGATGGAATTCTGAAAAAATCTTCTGACCGAGACGTGGCCGAGCTTCTCCACAATTTGCATCGGCAGTTGTCCATCTTAAGACCTATTTTGGAGAATTTCTTTGACTTAGAGGAACTTCCGCAAAGACTTCTCGCCCGCGGGTTGCAAACTCAGGGAGACTTCCAGGAGCCGAAGCGTCTGTATGACTGGCTTGAAGTTGGTTTGGTGAGAAATCGGGCCGGACTAGGAGAAGATGGACAGAAAGCCGTTCGTGATATCCGTCTATGGTTGGAGCACCGCCCCGATGTGCAAAAAGCTATTATCATAGAGGGGCTATCCCGGTGTCCCAACTCCGACGAATTCCGGTCGCAGGCGCTCAACGTCGAAGACTTTCTCTATGGTGCTAATCTCCCGCCCGACTTCGACGCTTGGTGTCAGAGACAGGCGTTAGGAGCGACCGACGCCCGAGTTGCCGAGTACTTTGTCTGGCGAGCGGATCGTGCCGGAGTCTCCTTGAAGAATCAAGTAGAGCAGGCGCAAAGCAGTCCACGCCTGCAGAACGTAATTGCGAAGGAGATTAAGAAGCGCAACCAAGAACGTACACGTAGAGATCAGAGCTATCAGGAAGCAAAAAGTCGCCAACATGAAGCGCGGCTGGACTACGTGCGCTCAAACAGAAAAGCACTCAGCCAGAATCGGGCCGCTCCCTCTCTACTTCATCAGATGGCCCGAGTGTACTTTGGACATTTTACCAATTTCAACATCGAAGACGGACCGAAAGCTCTTGCCAAGCGGCTTGGCGGCGATAAGGAGTTAGTCGACGCAGTCCTTCAAGGTTTTCGGGGAGCAGTCAGTCGAAACGACGTCCCGGACATCAAAGAAATTTTTGATCTTAAAGAGAAGGACGAAAGGCACTATCTCAGTTTACCTTTTCTCGCAGGTCTGGCCGAACTCGGAAGGTCGTCACCGGAGGTGGTCGACCGACTGAACGAGAATCAAATTCGTAAAGCGGTCGCCTTCTACTACTGTACCCCTCACGGTGGCTATAAACCCGACTGGTACTCAACGGTACTTGCCACACGTCCCGATATTGTCGCTGACATACAGATAGAATTTGCCGTTTCCGAATTCCGTTACGGCCGGGATCATATCTACAAACTCTGGCAGCTTGCACATGATGCCACTTACGCTGAAGTTGCTCGGTTAGCGACCCTACCCTTACTGTGTGCATTTCCGACGCGTTGCAAGTCGAAACAACTCGAATCCCTCAAAAGCCTGCTTTGGGCCGCGGTCCAATCTGTCGATAGACCGCTTCTTCGGGATTTGATCGGTAAGAAGCTGTCTCGCAAGAGTATGAATCATGCCCAGCGTATCTACTGGCTGGCCGCGGGCACCATCCTTTCGCCGGATATATACCAAGACCGTCTAGGAAACTTCGTACATGGACAGGAGAACCGTATTCACCACTTGGTGACATTCTTGTCTAACGACGATCCAATGCGATTCTCACTCGACGAATTGGGGATTTCCATACAGGAACTGCTTATCCGTCTTGTCGGAAGCTATGCTGGTCCCCACGAGATGCGGGCGGGTGGGTGGGAGACACCTGCGATGCGAGCATCTAAGTTAGTCCACGATCGAATACAATATCTTGCCGTTTCTCGCCAAAGAGAGGCAAGCGAAACGCTACCATCCCTTATTGCTGACCCGTCGCTATCTCTCTGGCACGAGGATCTGTCCCGAGCACGAGACAGCCAACTCGTGATCCGCCGTGACGCTCATTATCATCATCCCGATATTGCACAGATTTGCGAAACGCTGAACGGCGGTACTCCAGCCAACCCTGGCGATTTGGCAGCTCTCGTAGTGGATCGGCTCCAAGAAATCGCCGTTCAGATACGGGACGGCAATACCGACGGCTGGAAGAAGTACTGGAACGTGGATTCCTATGAACGGCCCAGCGAACCGAGGCCGGAGAACACCTGTCGAGATACGCTACTCGAGGAGCTAGGGCATCGGCTTCCCAACGGAATCGACGTCCAGCGCGAGGGACAATACGCCAACAACAAACGATCCGACATCCGCATTACCTACCATAATTTTCACGTGCCGGTAGAGATCAAGAGAAACTCACATCGGGCTGTCTGGCGCGCGATGCGGGACCAGCTAATTAAACAATACACGCGGGACCCGGAGACAGACGGACATGGAATCTATCTGGTGTTCTGGTTCGGCAAGCATGGGAAAAAAGAGACGCCGCCACCGCCCCCCGGCACTCGGCCGGCCAATGCTGAAGATATGAAAGAGAAGCTCGAAGCGACGCTCTCGAAAGACCAAGCGCGCAAGATTTCAGTTCATGTAATCGATGTCAGCCGGCCCGAGGGTTCCGCAGCGGCGGATGAATCGAGTCCCTAGGGCCGGCTGAACAGATTTTCTCCCTCGGACGCGAATCCTGCCGTTGCTCTTGCCGAACGCTTGTTGCCGGACGTAAGGCTAGTGGGCTCGGATGGCTCAGTAGATCGCTACGGGAATGAGCGTCGGTTGCCCTCCGAACAGCGTATAGCCCCGCACGGCAAGGTCGCCATCGCTGAACACTTCGCACGTCGTCCGGCGCCGGGCTTCCTGCTCTGTCTTGCCCGCGTCCATCAGTGCGGCTTGCAGGTCGGCAGACGAGCCATCGTCCGAGGTCTTGTTTGGCCAGTAGGAAAAGATGGCCTTCGGCTCTACATCCACGGTCCACGTGACCGGCTCCCCATCCATACCGTTACACTCGAACGTGACCGTGCACGCGTTCTCCTGTTCCGTGTCGGGTGCTGGACGGTCGTTCCGACAGTACAGATGCACCCACGCTTGCCACGGCGAGAGATTCAACAACGTGGCCCGGAGCGGCCCCTCGGAAACGGATGTGGGCTGTTCTGGTTCTGCCGCAACGTCCGTTCGCCATATCCGTATAGTGAAAGATACGGGAGTGGAAACATCGGCGTTACTATAGATCCATAACCTATTCTGGCCAGCGGGGACGCGCAACCCATCGGCTGCTATAGGGATTCCGCCCCCCCAAACTCGGGAACCCGTAAAATCTTCGGGGTATGGATGTCCGGGCGGTCTGTACGTACTGACTTCCACGTTCCCCGTCACGTCAACGTGTAAAATGCCCTTCTCTGGGCATGTCCACGTCAAAGAAGTAATCGAGGCCTGGGGCTACCCAGGACACGTCGTGATGGACAATCAACTCCCTCTGCACGGCTGGGCCCCCCAAGACTAACGTTGGGTCGGGGTTGCCGCGCCCCCCGCGTTCAAACACCCCGGCGTGTTCGTGCCTTTCCGCGGTACACACGTGTGTCTCCGGTGTTTGATAAAGCGAGCACTGTGGATGCGCCCACGCCGAACTCCCAACCAAAATCATCGCCAACGCCAACACGACCTTCACCATCTCTGCTCCTCCTCTATTTGTGGTTGATCTCTACCAACACATTCTCTCTAATTCCTCTCCCGGGGCGACCCCCGGGAGGAGATGCGGTGTTATCTTCGTTTCGAAGAGAGTTTCGCATGGTCGTTCTCCTCCAAGCGTGAGGTTCTCCGACCCGGCCATGAGAATGCCGGGCCGTGTCCACATCACAGCAACGAATGGAGTGAGGTCCCGCCTATTCACCACGACACGGGTCATGACTCCCGCGCCAGATGGTGGTTCTGGTATTCAGCAGGCGACCCGACTCGTCGGGTTCGTCGCCGAATGTGGACTGCAGGAAGGTTGGCGAATACGGTCAGAAATGTCAACGCCGATGCCCTCGTTCCCAGGAAAGCAGCCCGGATACGGCAAGACCCCAACAGGGATGCCCATCGGGGTCTTGCGTCAGTCGTGCCGCCGTTCAGGCCGGCGGAATGAAAGAATGGCTCCTCGGGTTGGACTCGAACCAACAACCCATCGGTTAACAGCCGATTGCTCTGCCGATTGAGCTACCGAGGATCAGCGGGAGCGGACGAAACGGGCCGCTCGGCGGGGGAAACGTGTACCAAATGCCCCCACGGGTGTAAAGGCGGCGCGTTCTCCGGTTGCGGGGCGGGTTGCCCGGTTTCCCTCTCCCCCGGATCAAGTCCGGGGCAGGCGCTAGCCCTCTCCCGGTGGTCCCTGAGCCTGCGATGTCTTGAGCTTGTGGTCCCTGAGCTTGTCGAAGGGTCGAAAGGTCGAAGGGGGAGGGGGAGTCGGCGCGACAAAGGCGTCAAGCCCGCATCCATCCGGTGGGGGGTTCCTCGCGTCACCGAGAGAAACCTTTACAAAGCGATGCGCGGCGCTACATCTCGCGCCGGCCTTCGATGGCGCGACCGAGGGTGACCGCGTCGGTGTATTCGACGTCGCCGCCCATCGGGATGCCGTGGGCGATGCGGCTCACTCCGATGCCGAGCGACTTGATGATCTTGGCGAGATACAGCGCGGTCGCCTCGCCCTCGACGTTGGGGTTGGTGGCGATGATGACCTCCTTGATCTCGCCGTGGTGCAGCCGCTCCACGAGCGGGGCGATCTTGAGGTCTTCCGGGCCGACTCCGTCCAGCGGAGACAGGACGCCGTGCAGCACGTGGTAGCGGCCCGTGTATTCGTGCGAGCGTTCGATGGCGAGCAGGTCCGCGGGGTCTTCGACGATGCACAGCGACTCGGGGGTGCGCCGCGGGTCGGCGCACACCGCGCAGCGCTCGCCCTCGGCCAGGGCGAAACAGACTCGGCAGAGCGTGGTCTCGGTCTTGACCGCCCAGATCGCCTCGGCGAGGCTTTCGACGTATTCGCGGCCGGCACCGAGGATGAACATGGCGAGGCGCGTGGCCGTCTTCTCGCCGATGCCGGGCAGCCTGCTTAGTTGTTCGACCAGACGCGCCAGCGCGGGGGTCAGCGTCGCCATGCGCGCCTCATCGTCGCTTCATTTCTGAACATGACCGAGTAGAGATTGGCCTGCGGTATATCGAGTTGAATGATCGCTCTCTCGCCACCCTTTCTTCCGAGGGGAGAGGGGCTTTGCCGTTCTCCTCCCTTCGACAAGCATCACCGGGAGAGGGGATCAGCCGGTCAGGCCGGGGATCTTGAATCCGCCGGTCACCTTGCTCATTTCCGCGGACATCATCTGTTGGGCTTGGCGGATGCCCTCGTTGACCGCGGCGACTACCAAGTCTTGCAGCATGTCGACGTCGTCGGCCGCGGTCACCGTGGGATCGATGCGCAACGCCACGAGTTCCAGCTTGCCGTTGACCGTGGCGGTGACCATGTTGCCGCCGGCCGAGGCTTCGACCGTCTTCTTGCCCGCCTCTTCCTGCACCTGCGCCAGCTTGGCCTGAATCTGCTGCGCGTGCTTCAGCATGTCGCCCATCGTGTTTGCCATTGCGGGGTGCCTCCGTGCGTCACGTTCGGGCGCTCATCCCGGCTGCGTGCCCCGCGGGGGCAGCCGCCGATAGACCTCTCCGCCCAAGACGTCGAGCGCGGTCTTGACCAGGGGGTCGTCCTCCGCTGGCGGGGAAGCCGCGGGAGGGGGCGATTCATCGGACACCGCGGCTTCTTCGGTCGGCCCCGAGTCGGGCGGCGGGGGATCTACGGAACCGGCGGGGCCTTCGGCAACGCGGGAGTCCGAGGAGTGCACGGGGCGGTACGGCGTGGGCGACGTCCCGTTGGCGGCCGCGGTGGAGCCGGTCTTGACGATCTCCACCGTGAGGGTGCGGCCGAAGCATTGCTCCGCGGACGCTTCCAGCGCGGTACGGCTCTCCTTGCGCGACAACTCCTTGACATATGGCTCGTGATCCACGCCGATACGGAGGTGCGTGTCGGTCAGTTCCAGCAGCGAGCCCGGCTGGAGCGTGAAGAACAGCGTGACCTTCTTTTGCTTGACCGCGGCCAGAAATCCATTCCACTGCGCGTCACGGTCGAGATGATCCGCGCTCTGCGGGACGTCCGCCGGAGTGACGGAGTTTTCCGGGGCGGACGGTGAGGGGGCCGGGGTAGGACGGGGCGGAGGACCGGAGGCGCGGTCGGGCGGTTCGGCGGTGGTGCGGGGCCGCTGGGCCGCGGCGGGCTTCGGGCCGGGGATCGGAGGCCGGAGGGACGCGCCGGATTCTCCGCCGGCCAACAGTCGCTGCAATTCGTCCAGTTTGGCGAGCGCGTCGTCGATCGGCAACACCGGCGGTTGGCTGGCGAGCCGCACCAAGCCCATCTCGATCACGAGTTGCGGATGTTCCGACCGGCGCAGTTCCTCCTCGGTGCGGAGCAGGAGGGAGAAGGAGCGCCGCAGGTCTTCGACGGTGCGGCCCGCGGTCTGTCGCTGGACGAGGGCCAGTTCGTGGTCGGGCAGGTCGCTCAGCAGGGCCGGGTCGCCGCCGACGCTGCACACCGTCAGGTGGTGGAAATGTTCGAGCAGGTCGTGACACAGGCGGCTCGGATCGAAGCCGCTCTGGTGCAACTCGCCGGTCAGCCGCAGCACCTCGGCCGGGTCCTGGGCCAACAGCGCGTCCACGATCTGGAACAACGCCTGCCGGCCGGCAACGCCCAGCGCGTCCTTCACCGACGCTTCGTCCACGCGGCCATCGCTCCAGGCCACGACCTGATCGAGCAGGGTTTCGGCGTCGCGCAGGCTGCCGTCGGCTTCGCGCGCGACCAGAGCCAAGCCGGTCTCGTCCGCGGCGAAGCCCTCGGCCTGGGCGAGGCGGCCGAGTTGCTGCATCAGGTCGCGCAACGGGATGCGGCGGAAGTCGTGGCGCTGGCAACGCGATAGGATCGTGGGCAGGATCTTGTCGGATTCGGTGGTCGCGAACACGAATTTCACGTGTCCGGGCGGCTCTTCCAGCGTCTTGAGCAGGGCGTTGAACGCCGGCTTCGACAGCATGTGGACTTCGTCGATGATGACCACCCGGAAGCGCCCCTTGGCGGGGCGGTATTGCAGACCCTCGGTCAGGTCACGCACATGGTCCACGCCGGTATGCGAGGCGCCGTCGATCTCCAGCACGTCGATCGCGCTGCCGTTCGTGACCTCTGTACAATTGCTGCACGTGTTGCACGGCTCGGGCGTCGGCCCCTGCGCGCAGTTGAGCGCCTTGGCGAGGATACGCGCGGTGGTCGTCTTGCCCACGCCGCGCGGCCCGGTGAACACGAACGCGTGCGCCACCCGTCCGCTGCGGATCGCGTTCTGCAGGGTCTGGGTGACGTGCGCCTGCCCGACGATCTCGTCGAAGGTCTGCGGGCGCCACTTACGGGCCAGGACGAGGTAGCTCATGGCGGGTCGGTCGTCAGTGGTGACAGCTAGGCTACCCGCGGCACAGGGAAGGCGCCGGTACCGCTGCTTCCTTCCGGACCTGACGGAGTTCCCGGTTTCCCTTGCGCGGGACCTAGCTATCACCACTGACGACGGAGAGGGAGGGATTCGAACCCTCGGTACCCGTATCAGGGGTACACACGATTTCCAGTCGTGCCCAATCGGCCGCTCTGGCACCTCTCCCGAGCCGCTCCCCTGCAACGTCGAGGGGAGTCGCTCGCCGGCGTGGACGAGCTTTACCACCAGTCCCGGACCGCCGCAATTCCCGGACTCCGGTACTCGAATGTACGCGGTGAGAGGCCGGTAGTTCGAACCTGCCCGGCTGGTTCTATGGGGCGGGAGACCTTCTCCCCCCGGATCACGTCCGGGGCAGGCTCCAGCCCTCTCCCGGAGGGACGAGGGGGGTCGGAAGCAAAGTCCTTCGCCTCGGGATGATTCACCCCTTCGACCTTTCGACAAGCTCAAGACATCGCAGGCTCAGGGACCAAGCTCGAGGCACCGCACGCTCGGGGACCTTTCCATCCATAAGTTCGTTGAGCTTGTCGAAACGAACCCCAATGTCACCTCGGCCTTCGCACCCCAGGCGCAGGATCCTCTTGTACGTCACCCCCATTTCAAAAGAAGGCGCCCTCGCGCGTTCAGCCGTTGACAGCCGGCCATGCCTCTGGTTCTTATGCCGGACTCGCGCCGCCGCCGTCCTTCCCGCGCCTGCCATTGCTACGGATCGTTCATGGAGCAATACGTGCCCGTCCTGATCGCGCTGATTCTCAGCGGCGTGGTCGCCCTGGTGATGACGTTCGCCAGCAGCCTGTTGGGCGTCCGCACCCATTCCGCGGTCAAGGACGCGGCGTTCGAGTGCGGCAACCCGCCGAGCGGGTCGGCCTGGGGCCGGTTCTCCGTCAAATTCTACATGGCGGCCATCCTGTTCATCGTGTTCGACGTGGAGGTCGTCTTTCTGTATCCGTGGGCGGTCGTCTTCCGCGAGTTGGGCCTGTTCGGATTCACCGCGATGCTGCTGTTCGTGCTCGTGCTGGTCGTCGGCTTGATCTACGAGGTCAAGAAAGGCGGGCTGGAGGCGACCTGAGCGGTCGTCCCCACGTCCTCCGGAACCCGCGGAACCTTCGGCGACTCGGAGAGAGCCCGCAGGCACTCATGGCCGAAACAGCCCAGGCCGACATGCTGGCGCGCGTCGAGGCGGCGTTTCCCGGCAAAATCCGGGAGCGTCACGCCGAGCACGGCGACGCGACGGTCGTACTCGACCGGGGGGACGCGGCCGCGGTGCTGGCCGCACTGAAGACGCATGCCGACTTCGATTTCTCGATGCTGACCGACCTGACCGGCGTCGATTTCTTCGGCCGCGAACCGCGCTTCGAGGTCGTCTATCACCTGTATTCGCTGCGCCATAACCGCCGCCTGCGGGTCAAGGTGCGCCTGGCCGAGGACGCCGCGGAACTGCCCTCGGTCGCCGGCGTCTGGAAGGCGGCCGACTGGCTGGAGCGCGAGGTGTGGGACATGTTCGGCATCCGCTTCACCGGCCATCCCGACCTGCGCCGCATCCTGATGTACGAAGAATTCCAGGGCCATCCGCTGCGCAAGGACTACCCCGTCGACAAGCGCCAACCCCTGGTCGAAGAACGCGACCCGCTCAGCCGCCCGTGGCAGAAGGGATGACCGCCATGCCCGAAGCCGCCCGGCGCATCGAGCCGCCGCTTCCCGTCGCGCAGGATCCGACCGCGGAGACCATGTCGTTGCAGATGGGGCCGTCCCATCCCGCGACGCACGGCACGATCAAGTTCACGCTCACGCTCGACGGCGAGACGATCCGCAACTGCGACGTGGAGATCGGCTATCTGCACCGCGGCTTCGAGAAGATGTGCGAGCAGCGGACCTGGAACCACTGCGTGCCGTACACCGACCGGCTGAACTACGCCTCGCCGCTCATCAACAACGTGGCGTTCGCGCTGACCGCGGAGCGGCTGCTGGACGTCGAAGTGCCGGAACGTTGCCAATACGTCCGCGTCATCATGAGCGAGATTTCGCGCATCACCGACCACCTGACCTGTCTGGGCATGGCGGCGACCGAGGCCGGCGCGATCTCGGTCGGCTTCTATCTGATGGAGTCGCGCGAGACCCTGTACGACCTGGTCTGTGCGGTGACCGGGGCGCGCCTCACGGTCAGCTACGCCCGGGTCGGCGGCGTGACCCAGGACCTGCCGCGCGACTTCGCCGCACAGGTCGCCGCGGCGTTCACCGACCTGCGCCGCATTCTGGCCGACTGCGACGCCCTGCTGTCCAGGAACCGCATCTTCATCGACCGCATGTCCGGCGTGGGCGCGATTGCGCGCGACGACGCCGTGTCCTACGGCCTGACCGGGCCGCTGCTGCGCGCGACCGGCATTCCGTACGACGTGCGCAAGGCGCAACCGTATTCGGGCTACGACCGCTTCGCGTTCGACGTGCCGACCGGCAGCCAGGGCGACAACTACGACCGTTTCTCCGTGCGCTTCGAGGAGGTCGGGCAGAGTATGCGGATCATCGAGCAGGCGCTGGCCGACCTGCCCGACGGGCCGATCCGCGTGGACGACCCGCGTATCACGCTGCCCGACAAGAAGGACGTGTACGGCAACATCGAAGGCTTGATGAACCACTTCAAGCTGGTCATCGAGGGCGTCAAGATTCCGCCGGGCGAGGCGTTCCACAGCGTGGAGGGCGCCAACGGCGAACTCGGCTTCTATCTGGTCAGCGACGGCAGCGGCCGGCCGTACCGCGTGCGCGTGCGGCCGCCGTGCTTCTTCGGCATGGCGGCGCTGGGCGACATGCTGCGCGGCCACGTCGTCTCGGACATCATCACCACCTTCGGCATGGTCAACATGATCGGCGGCGAGTGCGACCGCTGAGACGCTGCCGCCCGGAAGACCGGCACCGCCTGCACGCCATGCCCGTTCAATTCTCCCCAGACACCTCCCGGCAGTTCGAGGAGGTGCTGACCCGCTATCCGACGAAGCGGGCCGCGATCCTGCCCACGCTGTGGCTGGCGCAGGGGGAGTTCGGCTACCTGAGTTCCGAGGCCGTGGAGTACGTCGCCGGCCTGCTCGACCTGTCGCCGGCGACGGTGCAGGGCGTGGTGACGTTCTACACCATGTTCGCGACCAGGCCGATGGGCCGGTTCCACGTGCAGGTGTGTACCAACCTGTCCTGCACGCTGGTGGGGGCGCGGACGCTCGTCGGTCGTCTCGAAGACAAGCTGGGCGTCAAGGTCGGCGAGACGACCGAGGACCGGGCGTTTTCGCTGAGCGAGGTGGAGTGCCTGGGCTCGTGCGGGACCGCGCCGGTGGTGCAGGTCAACGAGGACTATCACGAGCGCCAGACCCCGGATAGCGTCGTGCACCTGATCGACCGGCTGGCGGCGCAGAAGTAGGCGGACGTTTATCGCTCCCACACGGAACGCCATGCTCGACTTCTCCATCACCTTCGGCCTGACCCTGCTGATGATCCTGATGGTGCTCAACCTGGGCGGCCTGCTGCTGTGGGTCGAGCGCAAGGGCAGCGCGGTGCTGCAAGACCGCATCGGCGCCAACCGCGCGGCCATTCTGGGCAAGCTGCCGTTCAACCTCGGCATCGTGAACACCCTGGTCGCCGACCCGATCAAACTGTTCACCAAGGAAGACTTCATCCCGCCCGGGGCCGACAAGCTGCTGCATACGCTGGCCCCCGCGGTCGGCCTGGTGCCGCTGCTGGTCACCTTCATCGTCATTCCGTTCGGCGACGTGCTGGTGGTCGGCGGCCGCGAGATCACGCTGCAGGCCGCACAACTCAACGTCGGCCTGCTGTACGTGCTGGCGATGGTGTCGCTGAGCGTGTACGGCGTGGTGCTCGGCGGCTGGGCGTCGAACAACCGCTGGGCGCTGCTCGGCGGCATCCGCGGCTCGGCCCAGATGATCTCGTACGAGATTCCGCTCGGGCTGGCGCTGATCGGCGTGGTGTTGACGTTCGGCTCGCTGGACTTGCAGGAGATCGCGCGCGCGCAGGGCACGCTGATCGGCGGCTGGATCCCGGCCTGGGGCATCCTGTACCAGCCGGTCGCCTGCCTGGTGTTCCTGGTCGCGGGGATCGCCGAGAGCAAACGCACCCCGTTCGACCTGCCCGAGGCCGAGTCCGAGCTGATCGCCGGCTACTTCACCGAGTATTCGGGCGCCAAGCAGGCGATGTTCATGCTGGAGGACTTCGTCGAGGTCATCATCGTAGCGGCGCTGGTCGCGACGCTGTTCTTCGGCGGCTGGCAGGTGCCGTACCTGCTGCGCGACGGGTTCCACTTTCCGTGGGGGACGAGCCTCGCGCTGCCGTCGCTGGCGGTCACGCTGCTGCAGGTCGGCGCGTTCACGCTGAAGGTCGTCTTCTTCTGCTGGCTGCAGATCATGATCCGCTGGACGCTGCCGCGGTTCCGCTACGACCAGTTGATCGGCCTGGGCTGGAAGGTCCTGCTGCCGCTGGCGCTGGCCAACGTGATGCTCACCGCGCTGGTCATTCTGCTGTTCCTCCCTTCTCCGCTGGCGGGGGAAGGTTAGAGAGACGCGGTTGATGGCATGGACCTCGTGACGTTTCTCGCCTTGGCCGTTCCGCTGGTCGCGGTCGCGATCATGGTCATCGCCCACCCGAGCCCGGTGTACAGCGCGCTATTCCTGGTGCTGACCCTGTTTCTGCTGGCCGTCTATTTCCTGTTTCTCGACGCGCACGTGGTCGCCGCGTTGCAGATCATCGTGTACGCCGGGGCCATCATGGTCCTGTTCCTGTTCGTCATCATGCTGCTGAACCTGCAAAGCGAGACGCTGCGCGCCCAGCGCAGCCGGCTCGGGCGCGTAGCGTTGATCGGCGGCGTGGTGCTGGCCGCGGAGTTGGGCCTGCTGCTGGCCCGCCCACCCGCGGACCCGGCCGGCGGGGAACCGCCCGAAGGCTTCGGAACGATCGAAGCGCTCAGCCGCGAGTTGTTCACGACCTACGTGTTGCCGTTCGAGGTGACCGGCCTGCTGCTGCTGGTCGCCGTGATCGGCGCCGTCGTGCTGGCCAAACGGTAACGCACCCGCCGAACGCCCATGGTCCCGACCAGCTATCATCTCATCCTGAGCGGCATCCTGTTCACGGTCGGCGTGACCGGCGTGCTGCTGCGCCGGAACATCATCGTCATCTTCATGGCGATCGAACTCATGCTCAACGCCGTCAACCTGTCGTTCGTGGCACTCGCGCGCCACTTCGGCGGCATGGACGGACAGATCATCGTCTTCTTCGTCATGGCGGTCGCCGCGGCCGAGGTCGCGGTCGGGCTGGCGATCATCCTGCTCGTGTTCCGCGGCAAACAGACCGTGCACGCGGACGAACTCAACCTGATGCGCTGGTGAGCCGTTCCCGGTTCTCATCTTCCGACGCCTGCCGCCGTCCGTATGCTCCCCCGAATCTGACGTTCGTCGCCGCTTCCCGAACGACGCCCTTCCCTCGGACCGGACTCATGGAACATCCGCCCGCGGCCGAACTGGCCGTCCAGACGGTTTGCTACCTCCGCTACATCGTGCTGCTGCCGCTGCTCGGGGTGGCGTTCAACTTGGTGCTCGCCCCGCGCTGCGGGCGGCGGGCGGTCAACTGGGTGTCGCCTGGGGTCGTGCTGGCAGCCTTCTGCCTGTCGTTCGCCGCGTTGTTGCAGTTGCCGGACGGCGGCGCGCTGGTGGACCGCGTCTATTCCTGGCTCCACTCGGGCGCGCTGCACGTCGACGTCGCCCTGCGCGTGGACCCGTTGTCCGCGGCCATGATCGCGATCATCACCGGCGTCGGATTCCTCATCCACGTGTATTCGGTCGGCTACATGGCCGAGGAGCCGGACGCGGCGCGCTATTTCGCGTATCTGAACCTGTTCACCGCGGCGATGCTGCTGCTGGTGCTGGGCGACAATCTGCTGCTGCTGTTCGTCGGCTGGGAAGGCGTCGGTTTGTGTTCGTACCTGCTGATCGGGTTCTGGTACACCGACCCGGAGAAGGCCGACGCCGGCAAGAAGGCGTTCATCGTCAACCGCATCGGCGACGCCGGATTCCTGCTCGGGGTGTTCGTCCTGTTCTGGGGTCTAGCGGCACACGACGTGTGGACGCTGTCGTTCGGCGCGATCGCCGCACACGCCGGCCTGCTGCCGACCGGCGTGGTGACGCTGGTCTGCCTGCTCTTCTTCGTGGCCGCGACCGGCAAGTCCGCACAGATTCCGCTGTACGTCTGGCTGCCCGACGCCATGGCCGGCCCCACGCCGGTCAGCGCGCTGATCCACGCCGCGACGATGGTCACGGCCGGCATCTATCTGATCGCCCGCATGCACTTCCTGTACGCGCTTTCGCCGAGCGCGCTGGCGGTGGTGGCCGTCGTCGGCGCGGCGACCGCGCTGTTCGCCGCCACGATCGCGCTGGTGCAGACCGACATCAAGAAAGTGCTGGCCTACTCCACGGTGAGCCAGCTCGGCTACATGTTTCTCGGTCTGGGGGTAGGCGCGTATGCGGCCGCGGTGTTCCACGTCATGACGCACGCCTTCTTCAAGGCCCTGCTGTTCCTGGGCGCCGGCAGCGTCATCCACGGCATGCACGAGGAACAGGACGTCCGCCGCATGGGCGGGCTGCGGCGCGCCATGCCGACCACGTACGGCACGTTCGCGGTCGGCTGCCTGGCGATCGCCGGCTTCCCGCTACTGTCCGGCTTCTTCAGCAAGGACCTGATCCTGGAACACGTGTTCGCCGGCGGCTCCGGCCCGCTGTGGCTGGTGGGGAGCCTGGGCGCGGGGCTGACCGCGCTGTACATGTTCCGCCTGTTGTTCCTGACCTTCTGGGGCGACACGCGCGCCGCGCCGGAGGTCGCCGGCCGGATCCACGAGTCGCCGCGCGTGATGACCGTGCCGCTGGTCGTGCTGGCCGTATTGTCGGTCGTCGGCGGCTATTTCACGCTGCCGGAGCTGCTCGCCCCGCTGTACGGCCACGCGCATCCCCACGTGCCGCTACTCGTCAAATACCTGCCGACGCTGCTGGCGCTCGGTGGGATCGGCGCGGCGTACTGGCTGTACGTCCGGCAGCCGGCCGCGGCCGAACGGCTCGGCCGACGTTTCGCGAACGTGCACCGTCTGCTGCTGAACAAATACTACGTGGACGAGGCGTACGACGCGGTCGTCGTGCGCCCGCTCATGGCCGCCGCGGACTGGCTGTGGCGGGTGTGGGATACGCGGGTGATCGACGGGCTGGTCAACGGCACCGCGCGCGTCGTGCAGGCCGGCGGCCTGTTCCTGCGCTTCTGGCAGACCGGCAACGTGCAGGCGTACGCGCTGTCGCTCAGCCTCGGGGCGATCGTCCTGTTCGCCTACTATCTCGGGCGCTTGCTGGGGGTGGCGCCGTGGTGAGCGCGATCGTCCTGCTGCCGCTGCTGGGCGGGCTCGTCCTGCTCGCGCTCGACCCGCGCGATCCCGCCTTGGTGCGCCGCGCCGCGCTCGGCACCACGCTGCTGACTTTCGTCGTCTCGCTCGGCCTGCTGCTGGAGTTCGACGCCGCACGCGCGGACTTCCAGTTCGTCGAGCACTACGCCTGGATCCCCGACTTCGGCGTGGCCTACCACGTGGGCGTGGACGGCATCAGCCTGTTCCTGGTCCTGCTGACCACGCTGCTTTCGCCCCTGGTGGTGCTGTCCACCTGGAGCAGCGTGACCGAGCGGGTCAAGGAATACCTGATCTGCTTCCTCGTCCTGGAGACCGGCATGATCGGCGCCTTCGTCGCGGTCGATCTGTTCCTGTTCTACGTCTTCTGGGAAGTCATGCTGATCCCGATGTATTTTCTGATCGGCGTGTGGGGCGGCGAGCGGCGTATCTATGCGGCGCTGAAATTCCTGCTCTACACGCTGGCCGGCAGCCTGCTGATGCTGGTCGCCATCCTGTACCTGGCGGCGCTGCACGACGCGCAGTTCGGCCGCCCGTCGTTCGACCTGCTGCACTTGGCCGCACTGGACGTGCCCGCGCACGTGCAGGGCTGGCTGTTCGCCGCGTTCGGCCTCTCGTTCGCCATCAAGGTGCCGTTGTTTCCGTTCCATACCTGGCTCCCCGACGCCCACGTCGAAGCGCCCACCGGCGGGTCGGTCATTCTGGCCGCGGTGCTGCTCAAGATGGGGACGTACGGGTTCCTGCGCTTCGCGCTGCCGCTGTTTCCCGACGCCGCGCAGGCCGCGGCCCCGCTGGTCATGACGTTGTCGGTGATCGGCATCGTGTACGGGGCGCTGGTCGCCATGGTGCAGCCCGACCTCAAGAAGCTGGTCGCCTATTCCTCGGTCAGCCACCTCGGCTTCGTCATGCTGGGCGTGTTCGCGTTCAATACGCAGGGCACGCAGGGCGCCCTGTACCAGATGCTGGGCCACGGCCTGTCCACGGGCGCGCTGTTCCTGCTCGTCGGCGTGGTCTATGAGCGCCGCCACACCCGCCTGATCGGCGAGTACGGCGGGCTGTGGAAGCGGATGCCGGTGTTCGCCGCGGTGTTTCTGGTGACGCTGCTGTCGTCCATCGGCCTACCCGGGCTGAACGGCTTCGTCGGCGAGTTCCTGATTCTGCTGGGCGCGTTCGCGGCCAACCGCTGGGCCGGCGGCGCCGCGCTGGCGGGCGTCGTGCTGGGCGCCGTGTACATGCTGCGCATGTACCAGCGCGTCATGTTCGGCCCGCTGACGAACCCGGCCAACGCCGCGCTCCCCGACCTGTCGCGGCGCGAGGTGACGATCTTCGCGCCGCTGGTCGGCCTGATGTTGCTGATGGGCGTGTATCCGCAGCCGTTTCTGAACCGCATGGCGCCGTCGGTCGAGGCGACCCTGACCCGCGTTCATGCAGCCGGGCACACCGCCGGGCATAAGGCCGTAGCTCTGCGCGGTCCCGCGGCGCCTCCCGAACCGGCAGCGGCGGAGTCACCGGCCTCCGACGTCCGCGCCCCACACCCGGAGCGTCCGAATGCGCCTGCGGACGAACGGACCGCGCACGTCGATCGGAACAAAAAGTGAGCATGCCCATCAGCTTTCCGGTCGTGAACTGGCTCGCCGTCCTGCCGGCCCTGCTGCTGTCCGGGACGGGGATACTGGCCCTGTTCTGGGACCTGTGGATGAAGGACGACGAGCGTCCGCTGCTCGGCTGGCTCAGCCTGATCGGCTGCGTGGTCGCCGGGGCATGCGCCTGCCTGTTGTGGGGCCGGACCGACACGACCGCGTTCAGCGGGATGTTCGCACTCGACGCCTACGGCCTGTTCTTCACCGTGCTGTCGTGCGGCGTAGCCGGGCTGGTCGTGCTGATGTCGCTGTCCTATCTGGGGCCGGCGGGAATCCGCCACGGCGAGTACTACGCCCTGCTGCTGTTCGCCACGCTCGGCATGGTCGTCATGGCCGCGGCCACGGATCTGGTGTTGATCTTCCTGGGGCTCGAAACCATGTCGATCGCGGTGTACGTGCTGGCCGGTTTGTGGCGGCAGCACCGGACCTCGCACGAAGCCGCGCTCAAGTATTTTCTGCTCGGCGCCTTCGCCAGCGGCTTCCTGCTGTATGGTATCGCTCTGACGTACGGCGCCACGGGCAGCGTGCGGCTGGCCCCGATCGCCGCCCACGTGGCCGCGCACGGCTCGTCCCCGCTGCTGTTCATCGGCATCGCCCTGCTCCTGGTCGGCTTCGGCTTCAAGGTCGCCGCGGTGCCGTTCCACGCCTGGACCCCGGACGTGTATCAGGGCGCGCCGACGACGGTCACCGCGTTCATGGCGGTCGGCGTCAAGGCCGCGGCGTTCGCCGCGTTCGCCCGCGTGTTCCTGTCCGCGCTGGACGCCGCGGCCGCGGACTGGCAGACCGTCCTGTGGGTCGGCGCCGTGCTGACCATGACCGTCGGCAACGTCACGGCCCTGGTCCAACGCAACCTCAAACGCATGCTGGCCTATTCCAGTATCGCGCACGCCGGCTATCTGCTGGTCGCGCTGGTGGCCGGCAGCCCGCTCGGGGGTACGGCTCTGCTGTACTATCTGGTCGCGTACGGGGTGACGAACCTGGGCGCGTTCGCGGTCATGATCGCGCATGGGGGCGACGATGACCGCGACGGGTACGCGGGGCTCGGCTTCCGGCGCCCGGCCCTCGGCATGGCGATGACCGTGTTCATGCTGTCGCTGACCGGCATTCCGCCGCTGGTCGGCTTCACCGGCAAGTTCGCCGTGTTCGGCGCCGCGGTGCAGGCCGGCTTCGTCTGGCTGGCGGTGCTCGGCGTACTGAACAGCGCGGTGTCGGCCTACTACTACGTGCGGGTCGTGGTCACGATGTACATGCAGGACCCCGCGGACTCCGACGCGCCGGCCGAGCCGGCCGGGGGAGATTCCGCCGACCGCCACACGCTGGCCGTCGTGCTCATCGCCGCGCTCGGCACCGTGCTGCTGGGCATCTTCCCGACCGCGCTCATGTCGTTCGCCCGCGAGGCGTTTCTGTCGTTGGGCTGACGGCCGGCGGGCGCATGGCCGCGGCTCCGCGCATGACGCGGTTGGGTCGTGCATCAGCTTGAAATCATGTTCGGCTGATGTTTCGCCGTGCGTAGGAATGTCTCCGCTGGATTCCCGGCGCCTGCCCCAGCCTGTCCCAGACTCGATCCGGGGGATCTGATCCGGGGTTCGCCGCAATGACGGAGGAACGGCATTCCGCCCAAGGACGTCTCGAACTGATGCTTCCCCCGCGGCTGAGTTCTCTCCTCTCTTCCTTCCTTGCCGCGCTGCGCTTCCTCACCCTCGTCGGGGTGCGAGCATCCGCTCCGGCCGAGCGAACCGCGCTCGGACGCGCAGGCGCGTTCTTTCCGCTCATCGGCTTGGCCATCGGCGGGTTGGCGTGGACCGCGGAGCATCTGCTGCGCGACCGGCTGCCGAGTCTGGTGCTGGGCGCACTGCTGGTTGGCCTGCTCGCCGTCCTGAGCCGCGGCGTGCAGTTGCGCGGCCTGCGCACGACCGCGGATGCCCTGTGGCCGCGGAGCGGAATCCCCGTGCTGGCGGTCGTGCTGGCCGGCAAGTTGTGGGCGCTGACCGTGCTGCACGGCGGCTTCCGCGCGTTGGCGTTGCTGATCGCCCCGATGCTCGGGCGGTGGGCCTGCGTAGTCATGGCCTACAGTTCGCGCCCCGTTCCCGGGCAGGCAGTGGAGGAAGTCGAGGAGGGCAGCGTGCTCGTGCGTGACGTGCACTTCAACGATTTCGGGTTGGCCAGCCTCGTGGCGCTGGGCGTGCTGTTCACCCTGACCGAGGCGGTCGGCATCGCGCTGGCGATTCCTTTGGGCGGGCTGATTATCGGCGGCTCGCTGTATTGCAATCGGCGGCTGGGAGGCGCGGACGGCCACAGCGTGGCCGGGCTCGGCGAACTGGTCGAGACCGCGGCCCTGTGTCTCGTCGTCCTGTTGGCGGCCGCGGGCTAGGTACCGGCCACAAAAAAGCGGGCCGGCCCCGAGGCCGACCCGCTTGGACCGCGCACGCGTCGAACGGTTCAGACGTCCACGCGCACCGGAATTTGGACGTCGTGCGCGACGTCGACGAGCGCCTCGCTCTGTCGGACGTAGCGCAGGGTCTGCTCCTCTTTCCACGCTTTGAGGGCTTCGCGCATGCGGCTCGGGTTGATCCCGATCACGTCGCAGATGTTCTCGAACGAGAAGAACCACAGTGCGTCGGTCGAATCGATCCACTCTTCGGCTTCCTGGAACAGGCGCCGTTCGTGGGGCTTCTTGGCGAGCAGATAGGTCTGGAAACAATGGACGGCATCTTCTAGCATGGCGAGCAAAAGGCGCTTCTCGCCTTGCAGGGGCTTGCGCCCGAGCAAGGTGAAGTACTGCTCGGGCAAAAGGGTGTCGGGTTCGAACATGAGACCTTCCCTCCTGTGCGCACGGCGACCGGACGGAACCGCGTCGCGGGTGTGGTGAACGCTACGAAGTGGCAATGTAACCGAAACGTCATGTATAAGTAAAGTGAAATAATCTTCTTCCCAACATTAGTTGTCATGCACATCGAAACGCTCAAGGTTTTTTGCGATCTGGCCGAGACCGGCAGCTTTTCGCTGGCCGCCTCCAAGAACTTCATCACGCAGTCCGCGGTCAGCCAGCAGATCCGCGGCTTGGAGGAACGCTACGACCGTGAGCTGGTCGAACGCTCCAAGGGCAACGTGCGGCTCACGCAGGCCGGGCGGGTCCTGTACGACGCCGGCAAGGAGATCGTGCACAAATACCGCGAGATCGAGGACAGCCTGCAGAGCCTGTCGCATTCGGTCGCCGGCACCGTGCGCGTGGCGACCGTCTATAGCGTGGGCCTGTACGAACTGTCGTCCCCGCTCAAGCGCTACCTGCAGAATTTTCCCGACGTGAACATCCACCTGGAATACACGCGCGTCAACAAGATCTACGAAGACGTGAGCCGCGGGGACGTCGACCTGGGGATCGTGGCCTATCCGAGCAAGCGGCCCCAAATTCGGCTGACCCCGTTCCGCGAAGACCGACTGGTGTTGATCTGCGCGCCGCAGCACGCGTTCGCCGGATTGGAGCAGGTGTCGATCAAGCAGCTCGATGGCGAAAAATTCGTGGGCTTCGAACGCGACATCCCCACCCGCCGAGCGCTCGACCGCCTGTTCCGCCGCCACGGCGTCAAGGTCCGCTACATGATGGAGATGGACAACGTCGAGACCATGAAGCGCGCGGTCGAGGTGGACGCCGGCGTGGCGATCGTGCCGGAGCCGTCCGTGTCACTCGAAGTGAAGAACGCGACGCTGTGCATGATCCGTCTGTCGGGCGACGGGCTGATGCGCCCGCTGGGGATCATCTCCAAACGCGGACGGCGGTTCACGCCCGCGGCGCAGAAATTCGTCGATTTTCTGCAGGGCCAGACCGGTTCGGCCGGCACCGACACCACGGACCACGCCCTCGAAGCGATCGCCTAGCCGCGCGCCTCGGCATCCTTCAGAAATTCCGAGAATTCGTAGATGCCGTACGCGGTGCGGCCCTGCCAGCGCGTGCGCGACAGCCCGAAGGTGACCGCCAGCGCCGGCCCCTGCTGCGTGTGGCGCACGATCGGAATGGCGGTCAGCGTCTCGCCGCGGCAGTCGAGTGCCAAGCGCG
Organism: uncultured Binatia bacterium (SeqCode); assembly: GCA_965242795.1. Taxonomy (GTDB): domain Bacteria; phylum Desulfobacterota; class Binatia; order Bin18; family Bin18; genus Bin18. Next base: position 2,829,754 of record OZ251505.1, on the reverse strand, counting down.
GCAGCGACACGGCGAAGCCGGTCGGCCGGCCGTGTGCGAACACGTAGTCGAGGTGCCAATCCTGCGGGTCCAGGACGCGCTGCGTGCCCCGGTCATAGACGATGCCGGACGCGCGCGGCCCGTCCGGCGTTTCGGCACGGGCCAGGAACACGCCCAGGTCGGGACCGAACGGCAACGACAGCAGGTGCCGTGGCAGCAGGCGGTCGGTCTCGTGCGGCTGCAACACGTCGACGAATCCCCAGGCGTCCACGCGGTCGTCCCGGTCGGGAAAGCGCACCCGGCCGTGCAGCCGGCAGGGCAGAATCCGCGCCGGCCGCGCCTGGAGGAACGCCGGGAACTCCAACCGCAAGTCCACCTCCGCCGGCTCGATCCACGAGGCGGCCAGCCCGTCCTCCAGCCGAATGAACGCCTGAGGATGGGAGAAGCGCATCAACGTGCCGCGATACGAGATGGCCAACCCGCGCGGCTCGCGGCGCCACTCGAAGGCGCCGATCCGCACCCGTTCCGGGTCCGCGCCGCGCGCGTCTTCGCCGGTGAACAGGACCATCTGCGTGCCCCCCAGCGACAGCAGCAGCCGGCCGGCGTGGACCGGCGCTGCGGGGTCGAATTCCACGCCACCCATCACGCCCAGCCCGCTGCGCGCGTCGTGGAAGTGCAGCGCCAGCCGGGCCGTCCCACCCTCCCAGTTCCAAGGCAGCAGCGAGGGGCAGTCCGACGCCGCGGCACCAAGTTCGGTCCGCAGCAGGCTGAACCCTGAGAAATCGCGCAACCGCCCGGCAGGCGCGGCTTGACCCTGTCCAACCGGAAGCCGCCCGGCCGGCGGTGTGGACGCTGTCGGGGAATCCGCGGGCAGGGAATTACCCAACGTGTGGCGGAACACCTCGACGAACCGCTCGCGCTCCGCCCCCGGCCAGCGCAGCCCGACGCCGAGTTCCAACTGGACGGCGTTGAGCCTGCCCGTGACCGCCAGTTCGGCCAGACGCCGTATGTGCGGCGATTCGTCGTTGACGTAGCGCGCGCTGAACACCTGGAGGAAATTGTTCCGGTCCGCCGCGGCATAGCGTCGGCCGATGGCCACGTCGATGCGGGAGGCGCGCGCCGCGGCGCAGAACGGAAGCACGACCTCGGAGAAGAACGGCACGTCCAGCGTCGGCTCGCCCTTGCCCGCCTTGACCAGCCGGCCGTCGCGTTGGCGTAGCCCGACGCCGACGTCGCACACGGGCTGCACGACGTTCCAGCCGTGCACGAAGAAGACGCGCAGTGCGGGGTGCCGCTCGGCCAGCGCGGACAGCAACTCGACCAGCGCGTCGAGAAACCACGTCGCCTGCGTCCTGACTTGGCTGACGCGGTTCAGGTCGAGGTCGTTCCGGTCGTGCGTCCGATTGACGAGCGCGTAGCCGCCGGTCTGCGCGGCCAAATCCTGCGTGAGCGGCGCGGTGTACAGGTCGTTGATCTTGATGCTGTCGCGGATGGGGGCGTGGGGCGGCCGCCGGCCGCCGTGCGGCGCGACCAGCACGATCGGTGCCCGTCCGGGCGTGAACGTCATCCAGTCGGGCAGGCCGGACTCGAACGCAAACGGCATGGCAACGAGGTATAGCCGATTCTCGGACGAGACCGAACGCCCGTCAGTCCCGCGCCGCGTTGCCGGGCGATGCGGCCTGCGCGGTGGACAGACGCGCTTCCAGGTCCCGGACGGAGACGCTGCCCGGCGGCTGCCCGGTGCGGGCGAGGTGATGGGCGACCTGCTGCACCAGCGCGTTGCACGGCGTCGGCACACGGTGCAGCCGGCCGAGCAAGACGATCTCGCCGTTCAGATAGTCGGCTTCCACACTCCCCAGCCCGCGCTGGAGGCTCTGCCACGACGAGCCGCCGGTACGCGGGTGGCCTTCGATTTCGCCCAGCGTGACGTGGGCGGTGACGCGCGCCTTGAACTCGGCTTCGGGCACGCTGGCAATGCCGGCCGCGGCGTAACAGGCCAGCGCCTCGTCGTGCAGGGCGCGGACGATCGTTTTGGACCGCGCGTCCACGCCACACGCGGCCTGAAAGGCGTTGCGGACGTTGCTCAGGAGCTTGGTGTATTTCCAACGCATAATGTCCGGGTCGGCCCGGGCGACGAAGCCCGCCGCGGTCAGGTCCGCGGCGACTCGGCCGATCAGGGCGTCGCTGCCGCGCGGAGAGCGGCCGGCGTCGAGGATGCCGCCGACCGGCGCCGCGTGGTTCAACACGAGGCCCGGCTCCAGATACGTGGCCGGCACCCAGACCACCATTCCGTACACCCGGTCGAAACGGCGCAGCGCCATGCGTTCGTTGTCCACGCCGTTCTGCGCGCACACCACGGGCAGGTCTTCCCCACCGGCGCGCCGCAGATCGTCCAGCGCCGCCTCGGTATCCTGAGACTTCATCGTCAACAGGACGACGTCATCGTCCTGGAAGTCGATCTCGCGCGGATGGCCGACCGCGGAGACCGGCAGCCGCACACTCTCCCCGGGCGCCTTGAACGTGAGCCCCCGGCTCTGGATGACGTGCAGATGTTCGCCGCGGCAGATGAGCACCACGCCGCAGCCGTGCTGAAACAGCCGCGTGCCGATGGCCCCACCGATCCCGCCCGCCCCGTAGATCACGTATCGCACGCCGCCTCCGCCTCGTGCTGCATGTCTCTCAGTCGAGGAACGGATGGAACGTCATCCGAATATGAGCGTTGCATTGGGAATCACGTACCAGATGCTCCTCCGCCCGTTTCGACACCCTTCGACCCTTCGACAAGCTCAGGGACCACAATCTCGAGGCATCACAGGCTCAGGGACCGAGCTCGACGGGTTGATCCCCGGAAGGAAGTACGCCGCTGTCTTTCCCGCTTTCCATGATGACGGGGTGAATCCTATTCCCGCTGCCTGGTGGCAGCCGATTCCGGCTCCGAAAGCGCCCACGTCTTCAAGCCGGGATCGTACGTGACGATCCCCTTGCGCTTGAGATGTTGTTGCGCGTGACGCCAATCGGCGTTTCCAGGTCCTGCCGTAACGTTCGCCTTTGATGAGGAAGTATTCGTCGTCGTCGCAGAAGGAGAGGCTTCCGCAAAACAGCGCAGGGCGGCCAAGTCCAGAGCCGCGACACTTATTGCCTCGGCATCGACGTTCGCGAGCGTGACGACCTCGATCCCCGGACGCAGGAGCCCGCAGAACCAGACGGCCTCGTCCTGTTTGATGTACGGCGCCGCGACGACAATGGACCTGTTCGCAGAGAGGGCAACGTCCGCAAGGTCGTTCCGCCATCCTCGGCTGAGCAACCGAATCATATCCGAACCGTGGGCTTTTCCAGGACGTTCGTCGCGTCACAGTTCAGACCCATCGACCACTTCTTCACGTTCTTCCACGGTAATCTTGAGCAGCGTCTCTCCGCAACGCTCACAATCGAGCGCCTCGCCTTCTTCGCTCAAAGGACCGGAAACATAGGACACACTGCCACCGCAAACCGGGTGGGCCGCACGCAGAACCATGAAGCCGTCCTCATCGACGACGACATGTTTCAGAAAGCCCCCTGCTGATTCGATCCGCCGGACCGTCATAACGCCCTCCCTGTTGCTCGGGCTCGATTCGTTCCCGGTCGGGATTTTTCGTCCTCGCCCCAGCCGGTGGGGAGGTCCATCTCCGGTTCCGGGATCATCTTGTCCTTAATCCTCTTCGGTATCCATCGCGGCCGGCGTCGAATTCGGGGGGCCGTCAGCAGACGATCTCGCGGGCGCGGAGCGCGGCGATCTCGTCCCGGCTCAGGCCCACGATTTCGGTCAGCACCGCGTCCGTATCCTGGCCCAGGCACGGCGCCGGGCGACGAACTCGGCACGGCGTGCGCGACATGCTCCACGGAATGCCCATGTGGCGGCGCGTCCCGACCTCCGGGTGTTCCAGTTCCACGAAATACTCCCGCGCGCCCACGTGCGGACTGTCGACCATGTCGAGCGCGTCCAGCGCCGGATAAGCGGGAATCCCCACCTCCTGAAGCCGCTCGGTCACGTCGTCCGCGGTGCGCGTCTGCGTCCACTCGGTCACGGTCGCTTCCAGTTCGTCCTCGTGCTCCTTGCGCGCCGCCAGCGTGGCGAAGCGGGCGTCCGCGGCCAGCGCGGGCCGGTCCATGACGGCGCACAGGCGTTGCCATTCCGCGTCGTCGCGGACCGACAGGCTGACCCACCGGTCGTCGCCCTCACAGCGGAAGACGCCGTGCGGGGCCATGTGCGGGTCGCGGTTGCCTCGGCGTGCGGGTTGCGTGCCGTTCATGGCGTAGTCCATCAGCGCCTCGGGCAGCAGCATGATGGCGGCCTCCCACTGCGACAGGTCGATGTATTGGCCCTGCCCGGTCTTCTGGCGATGGAGCAACGCGCTCAGGACGGCGAAGCTGGCGTGGATGCCGCCGTTGGGGTCGCCGTAGGAGAAGCCGGCCATGAGCGGGTCGCCGCCCACGTAGCCGGTCAGCGAGGACAGGCCGCTCTGGGCGACCTGCGGCGGCCCGTACGACACGAAGTCCTTCTCCGGCCCGCTCGTGCCGTAGCCCGGCATGGACAGCATGACGAGGTCGGGCTTGACCGCGCGCAGCACATCGTAGCCCAGGCCGAGTTTCTCCATCACGCCCGACGCGAAATTGTTCATCACGACATCGCTCTTGGAGACGAGCGTCTTGGCGATCGCCACCGCCTCGGGGGCTTTCAGGTCCAGCGTCAGCGAGCGTTTGCCCTGGTTGTACTGGTTGAAATACCCGGCGCGGTTCACGCCCGGGGTGCCGTCCGGCCACGGCGGGATCAGCCGCGAGGGACACAGCCGTTTCCCGCTTTCGACGCGAATCACGTCGGCGCCCAGATGCGCCAGTTGCAGGGCGCCGTACGGCCCGGCCCACGCCCAGCAGAAATCGACCACTCGGATGCCGTCCAGCGGTGCACGAGACATGCTTCCCTCCCGTCAGGCCGCGCCGGCGGCGTGCAGCGCGGCCACGTCGCGCTCGGTCAGGCCCGCCTCGGCGTACACTTCGGCGTTGTGCTGGCCCAGGCACGGCGCGGGCCGGCGCAGTTCCCACGGGGTTTCGGAATGGATGTACGGGGCGCCCGGATAGGGCAGCGTGCCGGCCTCGGGGTGATCGAGCCGCGCGAAGAAACCGCGCGCGGCGAGATGCGCGGAATCGAACAGCGAACCCATCGTCGAGACCGGCGCGAAGGGAATCCGGCGTGCCTGCGCCGCGAGGTACAGATCCCGAACGGTCCAGTCCTTGACCCACTCCTGGATGAGCAGCTTGAGGGCGTCCCAGCTTTCGGCCCGTTTGAGGCGATCCGCGAAGAGGGGCTCGCCCGCCCAGTCGGGGGTGCCCATCAGATCGACGAACGCTTGCCAGTGGTGCTCTTCCACGCAGCAGACGAAGATCCAGCCGTCGCGGCATTCCATCAGATCGAGCGGCTGGAGCGGCTTGTGGCCCAGGCGCGTGACGGCTTGGCCGGCGTACGACGCCATGATGGTGCCGAACTCGGAAATGCCCATCAGGCACTCCTGCACCGAGAACTCGACGTGCTGCCCCAACCCGTCCCGCAGCTTGGCGACGATCGCTCCCAGCGAAGCGACCGCGGCGTGCACGCCCGCGGTGAAGCCGGCCTGCTGGCCGAACGGTTTGAGCGGCGGCAGATGGTCGGTGCCCGGCCCCCCGCCGTTGAGAAAGCACAAGCCGCCCGCGTTCCACAGCGTCAGGTCGGACGCCTGGTAGGCCGCGTGCGGGCCGCGCAGGCCGAACGGCGCGATCGACGTCATCACCAAACCGGGGGTGGTGCGTGACAAGCGGTCGTAATCCAGACCGGCCGCGGCCATGCGCGTGGGGTGGACGTTGTGAATGAGCAAGTCCGCGGTTTCGACCAGGCGGTGGAACGCGGCTTGGCCGCGCGGATGCTCGAGGTCGAGGGTGATGCCGCGTTTGTTGGTGTTGAGGAAAAGGTACAGCCCGCTCCGTTCCGGGTCGGAATGCCCGCCCGGGAACGGCCCGCGGCGGCGCGCTGCGTCCCCGCCATGCGGCGATTCGATCTTGACGACCTCGGCGCCGAGATCGGCCATCAGCTTGCTGGCGTACGCCGCGGAGACCATGTCTCCGCACTCCACGATCCGAAACCCGGCCAAAGCGCCCGGCATGTCCCCCTCCCTTGGTAGGCGATGCGCGCCCATTCCGTCCGGCAGCGGTCGGACGGAACCCCCGTGCCCCCCTTGTCGGGGGGAGGAGTTCGGGTCCGACCGCGGGTGGACCCCGAACCTAGGAAGCCCCCTCTCCCGCGTCAAGCTTGACTCCGGCGCCCGCCTTGCCTAGGCGTGGCCGCTCCGGGGGCGCGATGGACCTGATCGACATCTACCTGCGCGTGGAACGCGAAGACATCGCGTTCGTCAAATTCGTCATCGAGTCGTACGAAGAGTTCGGCATCGTGCGCACCGTCGATCGCAAGGAGGCCGTGATCGTGCTGTTGATCGTGCCGGACTTCATCGCGCCGGCCCGGGCCGCGCTCGACGGGTTACGCGAATACGTGGACTGGACCGAGGTGCCGCGGCCCGCGGACCTGACGGACTGGCTGACCGAGACGTAACCCCGACCAGCCTCACTCGTCGTCCGCTTCGTCGGGACGGTCGCCGCGGCCGAACACGTACGCCACGCCGATGCTCAGGCCGTACAGCAGGAGCAGCGGCCCGGCCAGCAGCAGTTGGGAGACCGCGTCCGGCGGGGTGAGAATCGCGGACAATACGAAGACGCCCACCGCGGCGTACCGGAACGCGCCGATCAACGTCCGGTGCGTCAGCAGGCCGACGCGGGAGAAGAAGAACGCCAGCACCGGCAGCTCGAACGTGACCCCGAAGGCGAGCAGGATGCGCGCGGTGAAGGTCAGATACTCGCTGATCTTGAGGGTCGGCTTCACGCCGATGCTGGCGAACTCGCCCAGAAAGAACGTATAGACGATCGGCAGCACCACGACGTAGCAGAAGCCGGCGCCCAGCCCGAAGAACGCCGAACAGCACGTCACGAACGGCCAGACGTAGCGGCGCTCCCGGGGGTACAGACCCGGGGCCACGAACTGCCAGACTTGGTAGAAAACCGCCGGGCTGGCGCCGAACAGCGCGGCGATGAACGCGACCTTGAGTTTGGTGAAGAACGCCTCGGTCGGGCCGGTGCCGATCAGTGCGTGCGGGTCCGCGGTGAGGGCGAGCAGGGGGGCGGTCAGGAACGCGAACAGCCGGTCCGCAAAGAAGTAGGCCGGCGCGAAGACGATGCCGACGGCGAGCAACGCCCGGATGAGGCGGGTGCGCAACTCGTCCAGATGACCGGTGAGCGGCATGGACCGGTCGTCATCGGCCATGCCCTAGCGGTCCCCTCCGGTTCCCTGTTCAGGCTGGTTGGAGAGCGTGGCGTCCGCGCTGTCGGTCGGGCCGCGCTTCTGGGCGGCGTCGGCCTTGCGGGCGCGGACTTCTTCGTCGAGCAGGACGTTGGCGTTGCCGAGTTCTTCGCCGATGCCGCTCGTGGTGCGGCGCAACTCGGCCAGCGCGCGCCCCAGGCCGCGGGCGGCTTCGGGCAGCCGTTTGGGGCCGAGCACGATCAGCGCGACGACCAGGATCACCAGCAGTTCCGGCATACCGATGCCAAACATGTCCCTCTCCGGCGTCACGGTAGTATAATCGAAAATCCCCCGCAAGTTGCGGCCCCGCCTTGGATTCCTCCTCTTTCCGGGAGAGGGTCGGGGAGACTCTCAGAGGGAATTAATATACAAGATGATTCCGAAGACAGTTTTTCCTCGTCATACCTCCGTTCAAGCCGGGGACAGGCTCTGCGAAAGCAGGTATCCATGTTCTGGATTCTCGCTTCCGCGGGAATGACGATCAGGCGCGATCTTCAAGTACATAATTCTCCTGTTCAAACCGACATGGACCCTCCGCCTCGGAGCGTAGCATCGTGAGGTGTACGCTACCGCCCGTTGCGGAGGTTGGGGGTTAGCTCTGCTACACGCACTCGATCGATTCAGCCAGGACAGAGGCGGGCATCCGCGAGCTTGCCCCGGTCGGCACTGGATTCGAGGTCGAGATAGAGTGCGTCGGTTCGGTCGCCGATGGCCTGGGCAAGAGTCGTCTTGCCCACTTGGCGCGGGCCGATCAACGCCACCGCGGCTTGGCGCCGCAAGGCGTTGGTTACGATTTCCTGTGCGCGGCGCTGGATCATCCTTGCCAATCTAAAGTAGCAGTTTAGAAAAGCAAGGTTAAAAAGGAACCGGTTTGAGAATTACATACAATGAGGATCCTTATAGTCAAAGGGCCGGGGTGGATGCGAAGGCCGCGGTGACCTCGGGGTTCGTTTCGACAAGCTCAACGAACTGAGGGATGGGCAGGTCTCTGAACTTGTGGCGCCTTGATGTCGGTGCCTGACCTCGGCGAAGGAAGTCGCACCGGGCGTGAACCCTCTCGTCCGTCACTCCCTCAAGTATCCAGGAGGGCGTAGCCGAAATAGTCGAGCGTGTCTCGATGTTCCCGGAATACGCGGGTGAACGCGGCGGCGTCTTCGGCGGCGAGGTTGGCAAGCTGGCGGGCGTTCATGTCCGTGAGCATCTCGTCGTACTCCTTCACTGCGAGGCGACGGCGCAGGATGAGGTCGTCCAGTTCCGGGACGAGCGCCTCGATCTTCCGTTCTACCGTCATCGGCTCCGCGCACATCTCCTCGTAGGTGAAGAAGACGCTGCGGTCCCGATACGTTTCGACGTTGCGGCGCTGCCACGCCAGACAGTTGACGACATGGGTCGCGGCGGCGGCCGGCAGGCTCTTGCCCGGCACGACGAACTGGCGCTGGAAGCGCGCCCCGAGCCGGGTTCGGTAGCGGCGGCAGATGCCCTCGCACACGGCGTAGGGGTTGCGCACCATGAATAGGAACGTGGCGTTGCGGAAGTGCCGGACGAGCTGCTCCACGTGCAGCACGTGCGGCGGCGACTTGGTGACGAACACCGCGGCGTCCGGGACGTGGGCGCGTGCGTGGAAGTACCACGCCTTGCGCGTGCGCGGCCAATCGTAGTGGCGCGGGTCCGCGAAGAGGTCGAGCCAGCGCGGCTCGGACGCCCACAGCAGGCCGGGGAACCAGCGCTCGTGCCCGTGGGCGTGATACGGCACCGGCCCGGCGAAGCCGCGGATCGTCTGCCCTTCCTGCGGCAGGCGCCACGTCGCCCGGCAGGTCTCCAACGCCGCGGCGAGGAACGACGAGCCGCTGTTGTTCGGACATACGACGAACAGATGCGTCCCGATGAGTCCCGCCAAATCGCGGCCGGCGCCGGGGACGTAGTTCATCTCCTGTTCTTCCCGGCGAGTCTATCCTTGGCGCTGCGCACATGCGCATCCGCCAGGCAGGCGAGATATGCGCCGTACCAGCGCCGGAAGGCATCCTTGGGCTTGTGGTGCGGGTCGCCCTGCGTCCAGCGGAGCATGGCTTCCGGTAGCCAGGGTTTGATGGGTCCGGCGAAGTGCAGGACCTTGGCGCTGCCGGCGTCGATGCCCTCACGCATCCGAATCGTCTCGGCGAAGGGCAGCGCGAAGTCGTAGGTCGCACCGACCAGCGTCTGCCGCCCGGCGAAGCAGCGGTTCAGGACGAGTTGGTCCGTGTGGGGGGTAGCCGTGCCGCGCCACGTCTCGGGCGTTACCAGGGTCAGGAGGTCGGCGTAGCACCCTGCCGTTATCAGGGTTTCGTCGATGAGCAGGAAACCGGCGCCGAAGGGGCGGTCGAGCGTGCCCGCCGCGCCGGGCGGGTGTCCGGGCGGCAGGGGCGCGAAGGTGGCGGCGTCGCGGCGCCCGCCGCGCAGGCACACATCGTCGCCGCAGCACAGCAAGGCCGCGGACGACTCGAACAGGTCAGCGACCGGCGCTTGGAACAGCACGTCGCTGTCGTAGTACAGCACCTTGCGGTAGCCGCGCAGTCGGAAGGCTTCGAGCGAATAGAACTGCCCCAGCCGGGCGGCGAAGTCCGGCCGCGCGGTACAGAGGGCCGCCAGCCGGGCGCGCAATGCGGGGGACACGGGCTCGAAGCGCACGCCGCGGCACGCTGCCGCGAGATGCCGGCGCTGCGCCTCGGGCAGGCCGTCGTGGACGACGACGAGGTCGCCGGCGAAACGGGGATGGTGTTGCAGAAAAGAGCCGAGCGTGACGAGCGTACCCGGCACGAAGCGTTCCGTGGTCGCGGTCACGAAACACGTGTGCGCGGCGGCTGCCGACGACATGCCCTACGCCCGGCTATGGAAAATTTCGAGAAATCGGGGCGACGCTCCTTGGACTTCTCTACGAGCCTGGGTCGTAGTTCACGCCTTCGGTATGAGCAGGATTAATAGTAGGTCCGCTTGCCGTCTCCAGGACACCGTCCTCTATCCGGAGAACGGTGGGCTTGGTCCACGGCTTTTTCTTCGGACCGTCAGTGTCAGATTCAGCGGGGGGGGGGGGGGGGGGGGGGGGGTATTCATTTCTTCTCCTCCTTTGCGTTCGTACCTGACGGACTCTTGCCATGAGTTTGAAGGGAAGCATGATACTCGTTTTACCACGGATGGCAAGAGCGACGGGGAGTCCGCCGATTTGCGGATTTTCTTTCCGGCGCATGGCGGCCTTCGGATGGAGGGATACTCTTTGTGATCCTCGAGCTTGTCGAAAGGGCGAAGGGTTCTTGGCCAGGGAGCGATGCACCCGATTTCTTCGGCTCCCGTCTCCTGTAGTCCCCTACGGGAAGTCGGCTCCGATGCTCGCGCAGGCAGACGACGACGCGCCGATGGTCGGGATCCTTCGCGTCAACCAGGGCATACTACGCGCCCGTATCCACGAACACCATCGGTTCAATCGTTCCTTCGAACGCGTGTTCCAGACTGCGAACCACGCACCTCCTGCGTGCGTCGAGCCTGCCCCGACGACCCGTGCCGAGCGTAGAGATACGCGTCATGGTCGCGGCCGACAGCTTCCCCGGTGCCCCTGCCGATGCCGACGATGGACTCCAAAGCATCTCCGGACGGCGCACCAAGCTGTTCGTCGAAGTGTTCGGCAAGGAGGCGGCGAATCAAGGCGGACATGCTGACTCCGGCTCTGCGCGCCTCATCCGCCAAACGACGGTGTTGGGCGCCTTCGAGTGAAATTTGTGTTCTTCGCATGGCGACCTCCCACGTCCACGGCTTGCCATACATCACTTCGAAAGTGATGGGAAACCGTCGTCCGTTCCGTCCGTCAGAAGTCTAGGAACTGCAGGGCGTTGCAGATCGGAACCAATTGCGGATTCGCCCGGAAACGGTCGGCGTCCAGGCGTTCGCGCAGGCGTGGCATGTCGAGGTAGCCCGCCCGCGCGGGCGGCGCGACGCGGTCTTCGAGCATCCGCCGCACCACCGGCAACGCCCCGGCGAAGGCGTCGAGCAGGGGTTCCAACCGGGCCGGGTCCTCCTTGCCGGGGTGCCAGCAGATTTCCGGCGGCAACACGGAACGCAGCGCGTGGCGCATCAGCCAGCGCGTCCATTTCCCGCGCCGAAACTGCTCCGCCGGCAGACCGAGCGCGAACTCCAGCACCCGGCGGTCCAACAGCGGATAGCGATATTCGATGCCGTGCCGCGCCCCGCTGGCGGCCCAACCCTCGATGCGCTCCTGGAGGTGCCCGCGTTGCAGCAGCGAGAGTTGCGTCCGGCGCACGCCGACGAAGCGGGGGGCCGGCTGCGGCAAGGGTTTGCTCCGCCGCGCGAACGCCGGATCAATGAGCCACCGCCGGTGGAGCGGCGCGGCGCCCTGCAGCCAGCGGCGCAGGGTGCCCGGCAGGCGTGGATGGATCAACCGCAGCACGACGCCCGCCAAGAGCCTGGGCAGGGGATTGCCGCGGGCGCGACTCGCCGCGATCAGCGTGCGCCAGCGTCCGCTCAACAGCAGGTGCGCGTCATGTCCCCTGGCATTGAAGGAGATGCCTTCGTCCCCGCCCCAGCCCGACAGCAGCACGCGCACGCCCCGTTGCGCGGCGCACCGCTGCACGACGGCTTCGTTCAGGTGCACGTGGACGTCGGGGTACGTGCCGTCGCGCGACAGCAGGGCAACTACGTCGCTCACGCTCGGCGACCGGTGGAACACGGACACCTGCTCCCGGGCGCACACCGCGTCGATGCGCGCATATTCCGGCCCATCCGCTGCACTCGGGGGCGCAGCGCCGAGCGCCGGCAACCAACTGAAGGCGAGCGGCAGCGGGCGGTCCTGACGCCGCAACTCGCGGGCTGCCAGCACCACGATGCTGGACGAGTCCAGCCCGCCGCTCAGATGCGCCCCGATCGGGTCGGGGCCACGTAACCGCGCCTGTACGGCTCTTGCATACAGGTCCAGGAATTCCGCGGCGTAGGCGTCGTCCGAGGCCGGCCGCGCCCGCGGCGCGTGTTCGGGGCGCCAGTACCGCTGTAACCGCACCCCGTCGCGGGCGCCGAAGTCCACGGTGAGCGTATGGCCCGGCGGAAGCTTGCGCACCGCCTGGAAGAACGTGTGGACCGGCGTGGTCAGACCGATGCGCGTCAGAGACGCCGCAACGGTGGCTTCGTCCAGCGCGTCGGAGACACCCGGCGCGGCGAGGACGGCTTCGACCGCGCTGGCGAACACGAAGCCCTCGGCGAGTGTCGCATAGTAGAAGGGCCGCGCGCCGATGTGATCGCGGGCACAGAACAGGGTGCGCGTCCGGGCGTTCCACACGGCGAAGGCGTAGTCGCCGAGCAGGTGGGTGGGACATTCCGCTCCCCACCGCAGATAAGCGCGCAGGATGAGGTCGCCGTCGGCGAGGGCGGCACGTTCGGGCTGCGGAACGCCGAGCGTGGCGCCGAGCGTCTCCCGGTCATCGAGCCGGACATCCGCGACGCACGCGAGGCCCGCTTCCGGGTCGAACCGCAACGCCTGCCCACCGGCCGCGCCCGGCCGGCTGCGGAAGCCGAGCCCGACGCCCTCCCCCGTCCACTCCCCGCCTTCCGTTCCATAGTCGTGCAGCCCGGCCGACACCGCGGCGAGGGGCGCCTCCACGTCATTGCGCGAGAGGATTCCGCAGATCGCGTTCACGCGCCCATCCTTCCCTTCGTGCGAGCGGCAGGCAAGCTACAGTCCCGTCCCGGAGACGTCGGTTGGAGATTTCTCGGTCCGAAACGCCCGTCGTCCATCATGCCGACGAAAGCGGGAATCCAGGGAGAGATGTCCTCCTTCGTCACGAACGTCAGAGTCATCTCCTCCCTTTCGGCACCCTGGGAGACCGCGGGCCCACCACCCATGCTGTTCGACATATTGACATATCCGGTGTAGTGAGACGCCATGCGTACCACGGTCCGGCTCGACGATCAGCTTCTGGCAGACGCGAAGCGTCTTGCGGCCAATTCCGGTCGGACTTTGACGTCCCTGCTCAACGAGGGTCTGCGAAGCGTGCTGGCACGCCATGACACAGGCGCGTCTCCCGAACCGCTCGTCCTGCCGACCGGTGGCAGCGGCGGTTTACGGCCCGGGGTGACGATGGACAAGAACGCCACGGTACGTGACGTCATGGACGGCGAAGCATGATACTGCCGGACGTGAACCTTCTTGTGCGCCTTCCGCCGGGACGTGGCCGACCACAACCGGGTTCCGTCCCGAGGGTGTCCCACCGAGCGTATCGGTTCCTCATGCGTGTTTGCGATAGGAGTGGACTTCATGCCTGCAACCGAATCAAGGCTGAAAACCGGCGTCGTGCTGGATGCGCGCTATCAGGAGCACGACCCGGGTCCCGGGCATCCCGAACGCGCCGACCGGATCGGCAGCTTGCTGCGCCGGCTGGATACGTACCGGCGTGCGGGACTCGTGCGGCTCGCGCCCCGGCTCGCCACCCACGAGGAAATCGCGCTGGTCCACGACCCCGGCCTGATCGGGCGCGTGGCGGCATCGGCCCGACAGGCGGCCGCGGCGTTCGACGCGGATACGCGCGTCTGCGCGCGGTCGTACGAGACGGCGCTGCTGGCCTGCGGCGGACTGCTGCGCGTGCTGGACGCGGTCATGGAACGCGAGGTGGACAACGGCTTCGCCCTGGTCCGCCCGCCCGGCCACCACGCCGAACGCGACCGCGCGATGGGGTTCTGCCTGTTCAACAGCGTGGCCGTCGGCGCCGAATACCTGCGGGCACGGTTCGGCCTGCGCCGCATCCTGATCGTGGACTGGGACCTGCATCACGGCAACGGCACGCAGCACAGTTTCTTCGACGACCCGGGCGTGCTGTACGTCTCGACCCACCAGTATCCGTACTATCCGGGCACGGGCGCGGCCGAAGACACTGGACGGGGCGGTGGCGCGGGTCATACCATCAACCTGCCGATGGCGGCCGGCTGGGGGGACGCCGACTTTCTGCCGCTGTTCGAGGACGTGATCGCGCCCATCTGCCGGCAGTTCGAGCCGGAGTTCGTGCTGATTTCGGCCGGCTTCGACGCCCATACGCGCGACCCGCTTGGCGGCCTGACCATGACCGAAGCCGGGTTTGCGCACCTTGCGCGGATTCTGCTGCGCGTGGCCCGCGACCACGCCGCGGGGCGCTGCGCCGCGGTCCTGGAAGGCGGCTACGATCTGGAGGGGCTCACCGCATCGGTGACCGCGGTGCTGGAGGAAATGGGCGGCACTGGACTGGATGCCGCGCTGCCCGAGCACGCCCGCCGCGGGCTGTTGCCGCAGGTGCGGGCCGTGCAACGGCACTATTGGGAGTTGCCGGGCTGACGTTCCGCGGCGATGTCGGCGTGGGAGGCGACGACGCGGTCGGCCTTGAGCGCGGCGACCTGTTGCGCGGACAGACCGAGCACGCGGCGCAGGACGTCGTCGGTCTGCTCGCCGAGCAGCGGACCGGGTGCCGCGACGTAGCCCGGGGTGCGGGACAGCTTGAACGTCGGGCCGTCGAGCACGACGTCGGTCCGACCGTCTTCCTGTTTGGTGGGGAGCCGCGCCCAGTACCCCCGCGCGCGAAGTTGCGGGTCGCGGTCCAGGTCTTCGCCGTTGGCGACGAGGCTGGCGGCCACGCCGGCCGCTTGCAGACGGGCCGCGACCGCTTCGGGTGCGAGCCTTCGGGTCCAGGTTTCGAGATGCCGGTCCAGGTCTTCCCGGTGTTGCAGGCGCTCGGCCAAACCGGCGAACCGCGGCTGCGCGGCCCACGTCGGATCGCCCATGACGCGACACAGGCTGCGCCATTCTTCGTCCGAGAAGACGGCGATGGCGCACCAGCGGTCCTCGCCCCGACAGCGATAGACCCCGTGCGGAGCCGCGGGCGCCTCCTGCGACCGGTTGCCGACCGGCGCGCTGGCGGTGTCGCGGTTCAGCAGGTCGAGCAGCCCGGGGCCGACGAGGCTGGAAATGGCCTCGAACTGCGACAGGTCGACGAACTGGCCCTGCCCGGTGCGTCTGCGGTGCCACAGCGCGGCCAGCACCGCCAGCGCGCCGCTGTAGCCGCCGGTCATGTCGGCGTAGGAATAGCCCCAGCCGGCGGGCTCGCCCCCGGGGTGCCGCATCTGGAGCGTGTAGCCGGACAGGGCTTGCAGGGTCGGCCCGTAGCTCACGTAATCTTTGTGCGGGCCGGTGTGGCCGAAGCCGGACATGGAGACGGCGATGACGTCGAGCTTGAGTTGCTTGAGGCCAGCATAGTCCAGCCCCCAGTTGCGCATGACGCGCGCGCTGAAATTGTCGATCACCACGTCGGACACCGCGGTGAGCCGTTTGGCGAGTGCGACGCCGCGCGGGTCGGCCATGTTGACGACCATGCTCTGCTTGCCGCGGTGGAGGTTGCCGCTGAACCCGCCCCGCCGCGTGCCCAGGTCGAGCGTGTCGCGCCGCTCGATCTTGATTATCTCCGCGCCCTGGTCAGCCAGAATGCGCGTCGCCACCGGCCCGGCCACCACCCAGGTGAAGTCGAGGATGCGCACGCCCTCCAGTGCCCGCCGGGGCCGGGCTGCCATTATGATGTCCAGCCGCGGAGAGGCTCTAATTCCTCGCGAAGGTATTGAGACACCTCGTAGATGTCCTTCTTGAGGGTATCTTTCTTCACCTTGTATCCAACGTATTTGGTGAGGATGGCCATGAGTTCCTCTCGGGGGATTTTGTAGTCGTTCAGAAGGATCTCCAGGAGACGCTTTCTCCGTCTCCTCAGTTTGGGATTCGGATGGGAGTAGCTCTCGATCGCTGCTCGAACTCTAGAGATGGCGCGACTGACGTCGGTTTCCTCGTCTGGACCACGTGACATTGGTTGGCTAGAGCCTCCGGGCCGGTGGACGGAGTGGGGTTGCTCCGCCGCTTCGTTCTCGTATTGGAAGTGCTTTTTGCGGCGAATTTCACCTCTAGAGTGATCACGGATCACCAGGGCAGCTAAGGGGCTCAGCCATTTCCATACCGGCGGGTCTACGGGCTTGCAGTACTGTCTCGGCAGAAATTTGATCCTGTGGCCCCCTTCGGTAAGGCCCGCCTGCTGGACGAGGGTCTCGTATGCCCACCTCATTATATCCTGATATAAAGCTCTCCGGTCATCTTCGCTGACGCCTTTCGAGCGGTTGTAGATGAGACCTCGGAGTTTCGATTCGTTGTCTGCCAGCCAACTACCGAAGAGTCTGGCAATCTCGGATTGATCGTTGGCCGAGATGGCCTCTTCAAGGCGCTCGGCAAGCGCCCACTCGCTGTGCTTTGCCATAAACCGACCCTCCCACTCTGTCCCATCACAGGCAGGAACCGCCTGCGAACGCGGAGGCTGCGAACATCGAGATAACTGCTACGATTACGATGCTGATGTAGATGGGTTCGCGCATGCGTTCCTCCCTCTGCTATATGGTCGTTGGTCTCGGTAATGAGTACTACTTGAGCCAGCTGTTGAAATGCTGCCTCAAGGATTTCTCCTCACGCAAGAAGCGGAGCGTCACATCCATCTTTATCCGCTCCTCAAGGTCTCGATCCTGCTGCCATCCCGGCCAAGCTTCTTTCATTGCCTTGATCTCCTCCTCCAGGCCTTGACGGTCTTGCTTAGCGCAGTGGACCATCATTGAGTTGATCCATCCGATCCAGAAATCGGGCTTGCACTCCCGGCTGTGATGCGCGGCGGCCAACGCTTCCTGTCTGGATCCCTTGTCGAAGAGAGCGAGCGACAGATTGGCGTAGGCCCCTGAGATCTGCTTGCGGAGCCGCTCGATGACTTGCAGGAGGAGTTCGCTGGCTTGGTCCGGCTCCTCGAGGCCGATCAAGGCAAGTGCGAATGCCTGCAGTGCGGTGGTGTCCTCCTTAAGACCCTCCTGGCCTTCCATAAGGGTACGTACTGCCGAGTAATCTCCAGCTCGAAGCAGCGCATCGGCGCGATCAATGATCTCTACGGGCACGAGCGCACGGGGACGAGCGGTCGTCATGCGGCGGGTGGCGTTCCATAACACGCTGTTGAACATCTTCTTGATGTCGTTGTTCGCGTCTCCCACGGCGATCTCCTTACTTGTCGCGAGTCCCTCACTCTATAACACGCATGGGGGAAGAATTTTGGGTAAATCCTTCCCCCGTGTTCGGGGATACCCTCGGCCTCACTGACTCGCCTCGACAGAAGAAGGAAGCTCCCCGCTAGTGTGTGCCCTGCCATATGGCCCTAGCCGCCAACTGGACGAGTCGCTCCTGGTCGCCGAACAATCGGGCAGGCATGCCTGGGCCGCACGTTGTTCGGCGACTTCTTTCTTATAGGTGTCCTGGCTGGGTCGGTACGTGGTGCTCTTTTCGAACTCGAAGATCGTCGTATTCCCACCGAATTTCCAGAACCGACTCTCGCTCTCGTTCTGCGCCTCAGCCCTACCGACCAGAACGAGCCCCAGAACCACAAGAATCAGAAAAAACGGGCCGACGAGAAACGCTCGATGCTGATCCCACTTCATGATGTCCCTCCGTATCACGTTACCAAGGTCGGTTCTACGCCAACCTCAAAGTCCTTCCCAGATTTGTCCGGTTTGTCACGTCGCCTCGAGTTAGATTGCTCCAAGAGCGGCAGCCTGCAGCCCAAGCCTCGAACCCCACCACTGTATCAAGGGGCTGGCGTTCGGCTGTAGTCAGGCGCTGTTGCACCGCGGGCCGAGCGATAACTGACAGTTGTTATGTCCTACCTTCGCCTGGCAGGCCCGCAGTGCCTCACGCTTCGCCCCGGCAGCCGTGGCATCCGATCTGACCCACCACTGGTCTCCCCCTTTCTGTTTCACCAGGGCCCCGCAGTGCCGAAACCAAGCTACGACTTCACACGGTCGTCCAGTTTCATCCTCGCAATATGCGGCCGCGTCATCAACCGCCTTTCGGGTGGAGTCGCGGTTCCAACTGACGGAGAACCATTTGCCATTCGGGGTGGCAAATGCTCCCGCGCAATTTCTGTTAGTCGACAGATACCCAACGACCGCCCCGGCGACTCCCCCCACGACCAGCCCCGCGACACACGCCGGGGCAAAGGCAACACACGTAGCGGCAAGACCCACGCTGCTTCCGGCGACGGTTACGGTGACCGATGCTCCGCCCACCACTGCCCCCGCTACGGCCCCAAGCCCACTGCCAACGACGATTCTGCCGCCATCATCTTTGCACGCGGCGGCGTGAGCCGTCACTGACCCAGATACCAGGGCACCGACGCCAACGAGCACTGCTAGGATCTTGATTTTCCGCATAGCGATTCCTCCTTGGGCGGGGGAGTAGTTGAGCTTTTTCCCGCTTACTACCCTTAAATACGCCGCAGGCTGCAGATTAGGGTAAAAACGAGGCGACATGACCGACCGCGGGTACGCCGGCGATCAGGAAATAGTATCTAGGAGTCGCAGTGTGGCCGGCCGTGACTAGCCCACTTCGTACGCTGGGCTGGGGTCGAACCGGAAAGGGAAGAAGCACCCTATGTTTTCCCGAGGTGACACATGCGAGAAGCGAGACCCCGCCGCTAGTCGAGCCGGAGCCCGTTTCGAACCCGCTGCACAGGGACGGTTCTCCCCCGGCGGTGGTTCTCCGTATTGCCAGAGAGATCATGCGTGCCGCGTTCCCGGAGGGGAAAGGTAGCGATCTACAATGTCCGACGGTTGGAGGTTGGAGAACCGACGGGGCAGCAACCGCACGTACGTCGCCCACCGTTCACGGGCTGCGTCGACGTCGCTGTTATGGCTCCGAGCCTTGTCAATCAGACGGCGAATCCGGACGCGACGCACGACCTCGCTAGGAGGAATTGCCACCGGGCATCTTCGGTTCAACTCGGCAATGAATCGCTTGGCGACCTGCCGGCACGCAGGGCTGGGATCTTCGTTCCTGGGGTCTCTGAGTTGGTTGATTGCTTATCGATCGACACGGAGGCCGGTGTCCGTCGCCTGCACGACAAGCTGCACGGCGAGGGTCGCGCGCGAGAGACTGGCGAAGACGGCGACGTTCCCCAACATCGCGTCGATCCGGTACCATCCGCCGCGCAGACAATTTTGCATGCGCTTGCCCTTCGCTATCAGCATCGTCGAATCCCGAAGGAACATGGCCGGACTTCCGACCTCAAAGTCGGGGCACCCCGGAGGGGGGGCCAACTCTCGTCCAACTTCGATTCGACGCGCTCCATCCGATGCACGGCGATCTGCTCTACGCCTGCGGCGAACCGCGTCAGTTGGATCCCTGTCAGGTTCGGCCTCGCATGACCGGCTAGGAGCTTGAGCAAGGCCATGATTCCGAGACCGACGCTGCCGCCTTCCTCCGGGACGCGCACCATCGGATCCGTCTGGAGCTTCGCCGCTAACGCGGCGAGGGAATCGACGGAAGCGACCGTGAACCCGCGTACGAACAGCGCCGGATCGACTCCAGACGGATCGAAGCGGCTCCACATCATCGTCCGAAACACTGCGCCCCATACCTCGTACTCGGTGACTTGACCGCCATCCACGGCTAGCGCGGCATCGGCCGACCATTCGATCTGGTACCGGGCTAACATTGGGTCCTCGACAACCTGTTCGATCACCTGCTTCCCGCCTCGTTCCAGGGCTTCGAGCAGTAGCGCACGTATCCGGCGGTCGGTCGTCCGCTCGGCCTTGCCCAACACCCAATCCAGACCGACATTGTCATGGCCCGCCGGAAGCCGTCGTGCGAGGCGTTTCGCCTTTTTGCAATCACCCTCGCCGGAGCAGCAAAGAAGTGGGGCGGCGACCCCTACCGCGGTGGCGAGATTGGTCTCGACCCGGCGGGACGTCTGTTCCGCTTCCTGCCCATGCAGCCCCTCGGGGCGGCCCAGGGGAACTGGTCGGCAAACCAGTAGCGATCGCCACGGCCCTCCTGCTCGCTTTGCAACCGATGAAGGGCTGACAGGCGAAGGACTCGCTCGGGCCGCCGAAACCTGGGTGGTATTGGACAGTCGACGATGAAGGCGTTCCAGATCCGCAGCGCCTCTCGCTCCACTGCTTCGGGCGCGTTCACCATCCTGCGGAGCCACTCGCAAGTGGCTGGTGCGCCGAGCACCACTTTGAGGTTGGCAGCCAAGCCCACAGCCAGCTCGGCAATGGGGCAGCGCCGGACGCTTCCGGTGCAGTCGGATCGACCGAAGGTCGATTAGCAGCGGCGAATCGGGCACGCCGCTGTCCGTAATCTCGATCGGTGAGCCCGCGGCGCCGAAGCGTATGAGAACCGCGGCCGATAGCGGTGCCCGCACCGATTTCTTCTCGCTGTACAACAACGGGCGGACAAGCCATTCAGGGAGCCGATAAAGCCGTGCCTCCGGCCCCTCCTGTAGCACGACTGGCAGGCAACATGCCTTGATCCGAGCGATGAGCAGCGTCGTCAGACCAGAGGGGAGGCGCGGCGACGCCGCGGGGCGCACCTTTCCAGTCCCTGAGACTGCCATAAAGGCGGCCAGAATGTCGGCAGAAATCTCAGCTCCAGAATAACAGAGAAGGTTAGACAGCCGCTCACCTCATTCGAGTCTGTTTTTTATGCCGCTTCTAGCCGCCCATACCGTAAACGCCGTGACGACATCCTTCGCCGCTTCTAGCTGCCATACGTTCATCCGCTTCCTCCTTAGCTAGCGTTGGCGTATTTGCAGGTGCGTCGCCGAGCAAGAGTGCACGTATCCCGTCCTGGCCAGCTTCGTTCCTGATCCCCTCGCCCTGCTGTGTATGCATACGCAGCGTGAGGGCGATTCGGGTAGATTCCGAGCCGCTGCGGGCGGATTCTCTCCGCCGGCTGGGTGTCAGACCGCCTCTTTGGGCCGAACGGGATCGGGTGAAGGCTTGGCCGGCGGGAACAGCAGCGAGGCGGCCACGGCGACCGTCAGGACCGCGGCGATCACCGAGAGGGAGACGCCGATCGGAATGGGGTACGTATCGACCAGCAACATCTTGACGCCCACGAAGCCGAGCACCACGCCCAGGCCGTAGCGCAGATAGACGAACAGGTCGAGCACGTCGGCGATCAGAAAATACAGCGCGCGCAGGCCCAGAATGGCGAAGACGTTCGAGGTATAGACGATGAAGACGTCGTCGGTCACCGCGAAAATGGCCGGAATGGAATCGACCGCGAACATCAGGTCGGTACTCTCGACCGACAGCAACACGACCAGCAGCGGCGTAGCGAACAGCTTGCCCTGCCGGCGCACGAAGAAGCGTTGCTCCTCGTAGTCGTCGGTCACGGGCAAGAGGCGGCGGACGAGGCGGATGATCGGGTTGTTTTCTGGGTCCGTCTGCTCGTCCCCGGCGCGGAGCATCTGGATGCCGGTGAAGATCAGGAACGCGCCGAAGACGTAGATGATCCAATGGAAGTAGTGCAGCAGGGTGGCGCCCACGGCGATGAAGATGCCGCGCATGACGAGCGCCCCCAGAATTCCCCACAGCAGCACGCGCCGCTGATACGCCAGGGGCACCGAGAAGTAGGAAAAGATCAGCAGGAAGACGAAGATGTTGTCGACGCTGAGCGACTTCTCGATCAGGTAGCCGGCCAGGAACTCCAGCGCCAGCTCGCTTCCGCTGGTGTAATAGATGCCGGCGTTGAAGACGAGCGCCAAGCCGATCCAGACCACGCTCCAGACCGCGGCCTCGGTGCGCGTCACCGGACGATTGGCGCGCTGGGCGAGCCCCAGGTCCACCGCCAGCAGCACGAGCACGCCGACGCTGAAGGCGATCCACAGGCCGAGGCTGGCGGTCATGCGTTCGTCCGGGGGATGCTCAGGCGCGGGTCAGGTTGTCGTAGATGTCCTGGTAGCGGGAGGCGGCCTGCGCCACGATGTCGTCGGGCAGGGTCGGCGCCGGGGGTCGGCGGTCCCAGCCCAGCGCGATGAGGTAGTTCCGCACGATCTGCTTGTCGAAGCTGTCCTGCGGCTCGCCGGGGCGATAGCCGTCCGCCCGCCAGAAGCGCGACGAGTCGGGCGTGAAGGCTTCGTCGATCAGCTGGAGTGCGCCGTCGCATTCGCCGAACTCCAGCTTGGTATCGGCCAGCAGAAAGCCGCGGCTCTCGGCGTACGCGGCGGCGCGGGCGTACAACGCCAAGCTGACGTCGCGGACGCGCGCGGCCAAGTCGGTGCCGATCAGCCGTTCGACCTCGGCGAAGGCGATGTTCTCGTCGTGCTCGCCCTCGGGCGCCTTGGTCGATGGCGTGAAGAGCGGCTCGGGCAGTCGCGCGCTTTCGACCAGGCCGTTCGGCAGCGGGATGCCGCACACGCTCCGGCTGGCGCGATATTCCTGCCAGCCGGACCCGGCCAGATATCCGCGCACGATGCACTCGACGGGGAGCGGCGTGGCCTTTTTGACCAGCATGGCGCGCCCGTCCAGACTCGCGCGGGCGGACTGAAAGACCGGTGGAAAGCGGTCGATATCGACCGAGATGAGATGGTGGGGAATGACGTCGGCCAGCCGCTCGAACCAGAAGCGCGACACCTGGGTGAGGATACGGCCCTTGTTCGGAATGCCGTTGGGCAGCACCACGTCGAACGCAGAGACGCGGTCGGTGGCGACGATCACCAGATGCTCGTCGGTTTCGTAGATGTCGCGGACCTTGCCGCGCCGCGGCGCAGGCAGACCCTCCACGCTGGTCTTCAGGACGATGGAATCGCTCATGGGTTCGTCTCTCGGGCTGGTGCTTGGTGGTTCGGCCGTTCCGGCACGGGGCCGTGGATTGCGTGAAGGCAAGATTCTAGCAGACGCGGCGTTCTTCTCTACTGCCCCGCGGGCCGGCCGGGGCGCCGTGAGTCAGTCCGTGGGCCGGTACTCCACCAAGTCCTTCTGCTCTACGACCTCGCCGCTGGTCAGATCGGTCGTGCGCATGCGGACCAAGCCTACGCCGGGCGCGTACCATTCGGTGTAGAGAAAGCCACGTCCGCTTACGCGCCGGATGCGCGTTTCGGCGCGGAGACAGCCGGGGTACGTACCCGCGGGCACGACCACCGGTTCGGGTTCGGGCCGGAACCGATATTCGGTGTCGAGTTGCGACATCTCGCCCCACTCCCCGGCTTCGACCGTCTGCCAGTCGGTGCGCGGCGCCGCGGGGTCGAGCGGCAGAACCGGGGCCGCGGCTTCGCCCAGCGTGCCCGTCTGCATCAGCATGGTACGCTCGTCGTCGCTATAGACGTGGTTGGTGTTGCGCACCAGATAATCGCCACCCCGATAATACAGCACCGGCAGAACGTCCCTGGGTGCGGTCGGCGTGACGCCCGGATGCGTCTCGTCGATCACCACCGCTTCGAGTCCCAGCCGCGGGACGTGCTGCCTGCCTCGGACCTGCACCGCGAGTTCGGCCGGCTCCGCGTACCAACTGCCGGTCAACCGATATACCCAGCGGCTGCCCGGCGTATGCGGAAACAGGTCGGCCAGTCGTTGCCACACGTCGGACGCAACGTTCGGCTCGGGCTGCCGTGCTCCGTCCTCGGCCCAGCCCGGGTTCTCGACCTGCACGGCCAACAGGCTGGCGATCACGACGGCCTGGCTCAGACACCGCGAGACCCGCATTTCGACGTGCCTTTCCGAGCCTTCGGCTTCGACATCAGACGCTACACGACACCGGCGCGGGCGAGGGCGTCGAGTCGCGCGACGTCGAGCCCGAGCTCGCCGGTGTAGATCTCGCGGTTGTGTTCACCGAGCAGGGGCGGACGGCGGGCAATCCGCCACGGCGTGGCGGTGAAGCGGATCGGCCCGCCCGGATACCGCAGGGTCCGCCCCAGTTCCGGGTGCGCGACCTCGGAAAAGAAGCCGCGCGCGACAAGCTGCGGGTCGTCCGTCAGCGCCTCGGGCGGGCGGACCATCGCATATGGAATCCGCCGTGCCTGCGCACCCTCCATCAACTCGGCCACGCTGTAGTCCTCGGCCCACTCGTCGAGCCGGTCGAACAACGCTGCGGCGTGGTCCTTACGGAACGTCAGGTCGTCCCAGCGCGGATCGTCCAGGGGCGGCGCATCCTGCTGCATCGGTCGGGCGTCTCTTTCGTCCGACTGAACCCACTCGACGAGCGAAGTCCAATCGCCCAACGAACAGTGCATGACGTAGCCGTCGCGGCAGCGCGCGACGCGGAAATACCGGCTCCAGTGCAGGCTGCCGCGGCGCGTCTCGACGCCCAGCCCCTGATGATAGAACGGCGCGACGTGCTCCACCGCACCGGCCACGGCCTCCTGAATGCTGACGTCGACGTGCTGGCCCTCGCCTAGGTCGTCACGCGCCCACAGCGCCGACAGAATGCCGATCGCGGCAAACGCCCCGGCACTGTGGTACGCCTGCAAGCCCATCCCTTGCAGGGGTGGGTCGCCGGGAAAGCCGTTGGTCCACACCATGCCGCCGGCCGCCTGCGCAACCAGATCGGAAGTGCGATATTCGGCATACGGCCCCGTCTGTCCGAACGGGCTGATGGACGCATACACCAACTTGGGATTGCCCGACTTCAGGTCGGGGTAACCGAGACCGAGTCGGGCGAGCGTGCCGGGCGTCGTGGACTCAATCAGTACGTCTGCGGCTGCGACCAGTTGAGTGAACACATCCCGCCCGTCTTGTTGGTCGAGATCGAGCGTCACGCCGCGTTTGCTGGTGTTGTAGAACCAGAACGTCAGACTCTGCTCGGGGTGGGTCGCGCCGTGCAGAAAAGGACCGATCCGCCGCGTGGCGTCTCCGGCCCGCGGCTCGACCTTGACGACGTCCGCGCCCAGGTCGCCCAACAGCTTTCCGCACATCGCGCCCTTGAGGTCGGTCAGATCGAGCACCCGCAGGCCGGCCAGTGCCCCCGGTGCATTCGTCGCGGGAGTCGTCATCCCGACACCCCGCGACGCAACGACGTTGGTTCTCGACCCGACATGAACAACCCTGCGCGCCATGCGGTTCGGTCATTCCAAAGTTTCGCGCGCGCACACGAAGCCGGACGCTACCAGATCGCCGAACGGGAGGCGAGACTCGGACGCCTCGACAACGTCGTCGTCGCAACGTCCGCTGCCCCCAATCCACGATCCACAATCGAAAATCCACAATTCCCCCCTCCTCTGGCGCGCACGCCGCGCAAACGTTTATGCTTGCCCGTCCGCGAACCCCGCGTAAGGAGGCCCCATGACTCTCGCTCTCGAAGGCATAAAAGTCCTGGAACTCACCCGCGTCGGACCCGGCGCGTTCTGTACCATGATGTTGGCGGACATGGGGGCCGAAGTGCTCAAGATCGAACCGCCGCCGACCGGCAAATTGGCCGGCTCCGGCGCCTCTCCGCGGCCGGACAAGGCGCGCGCCATCGCCACCAGCTTTACGAACCGCAACAAGAAAAGCCTGACCCTGAACCTGAAGGACCCGGACGGCCAAGCCGTGCTGCACGCTCTGGCCGAAGAATACGACGTGCTGGTCGAGGGCTTTCGCCCCGGCGTGATGCAACGGCTAGGCGGCGACTACGACACGCTGAAGGCGCTGAACCCGCGCCTCGTGTACTGTTCCTTGAGCGGGTTCGGCCAAGACGGCCCGTACCGTGACTACCCGGCCCACGATCTCAACTATCTGGCGCTGAGCGGCGTGCTGAACCTGATCGGCCCACCGGAAGGCCCGCCGTCGATTCCCCTCAACATCGTGGCCGACTACGCCGGCGCCTCGATGCACGGCGCGCTCGGCATCATGTTCGCCCTCTTCTCCCGCCAGCAGACCGGCAAGGGCCAGTTCGTGGACGTCTCCTACCTGGACACGACCATCTCGCTCCTGGCTGCGACCCCGAACGTGCGCGACTATTTCGCCCACGGCACCCTGCCGACCCGCGCGCAGGGCGTGTTCAGCGGTGGGTATCCCTACTACAGCGTGTACACCACCAAGGACGGCAAGCTGCTGTCGATCGGCTGTACCGAGCCTTGGCTGTGGAACAACGTCTGCGACGCCCTGGAGCGGCCGGACTGGAAGGACTGCGGCATGAAGGCCACGGACTTCTCGCAGCCGTCGTCCGAACGCCACCACCAAGTACGCAACGAGTTGCAGGAAATCTTGCGCACCAAGACCCGTGACGAATGGTTTGCGTTCTTCGCCGAGGCCGACGTCTGCGTCGGCAAGGTCTATGACGTGCCCGAAGTCTTCGAGGATCCGCAGGTCAGACACCGCAACATGGCGGTCGAACTCGACCACCCTCAAGCGGGGAAAGTCACCCACGCCGGCGTCGCCATCAAGCTGTCCGACACTCCGGGTTCGATCCGCTCCTTCGCGCCCTCCCTCGGCGAGCACACCGACGAGGTACTGAGCAGCGTCGGCCTGAGCGCGGAACGAATCGCGGAGTTGAGAGAAAAGTGGGTCGTCTGACAAAGAGCTTTTACCCTCTCTCCCTTTGCAAGGGGCTAAGGAGGGAATGTGTTTAAGGCTCTTTTCAAGCTGAGATACGAAGAAAAGCGGGAAGGTTATGGGGCTCTTCAGCGTCGGGTGTCTGATCGAAAATCAGCAAGACCGGGCCCGGTCCGTCCGGGTCTCCAGGGTCATGGTCGATACCGGCAGCGAACTCACGTGGATCAACCACAAGCACCTGGAGAAGATCGGCATTGAACCCGAAAAGAAGGATAAACGTTTCATCCTGGCCAACGGGCAGCACATTACCAGGTCGATCGGGTTCGCCGTCATCCGCGTCGGCAAGGAACTGACGACCGATGAAGTCGTATTCGCGCAGAAAGGCGACCTGCAGCTGCTCGGCGCGCGGACCTTGGAAGGATTGAATCTGAAGGTGGACGCGCGTAACAAAAAGCTGCTTACGGCCGGCGCGTTCATCGCCGCGAGCAACGGAAGAACCGGCTGAGACGACCGATCCCAATTGCACCGAGACAGCCTGCTTCGTAAGCCGATGGTAGCTGTTCACTACAGGTGGTAACGTCCACTAAAGGAGAGGAAGGCTATGAGTACCGACACGATCATCACGTTGGCCAGCATGCTCTCGATGGGTATCGCCGGCTTAGTCCTGCTGTTCAACATCATGAACAGGGGGTTCGACAACGTGAACAAACGGTTCGACGATGTGAACAAACGATTCGACGACATCAACACGCGCTTTGACGATATGAATAAGCGGCTTGACGATCACGGATCGAGACTGACCAGAATAGAGGACGGATACGTCGAGATTGCTCAACGAATAAGCCGACTCGAAGGCAGGGTCAGTTCGTATCCACCTATAGCGGCACCCGCGGCCGAGTCTTCTGAACCGGCGCAGCCTGCGGAGTAATAGTTTCCGGCAAGAGGGGCGCGACGGATCGCTCTCCTTCTCGGCAGTTCGCTGCAGCGCAGGACTCAAACCGTTCCGTTCAGCCAAGCAGCAACTCCTTCGCGCGGCCGAACAGGGTCTTGACCGATGGGGCGATGAGTTCCCATTCCGGGTCGTGGCGCTTGCCGCGGCGGTGCAGCATGACGTTGAAACAGGTGATCGCGCCGAAGCGGTAGCCAGCCAGCGCGCGATACCAGGCGATGTCCGGCACCATGCGTTGCATGCCCTCTTCGTACATCGCCACGAGTTCGGCGATGCTCGGGATCGTGGGAATCGGGCGGCGCGCCGCATCCCAACTTTCCGGGTCAATGAAGACCAGCAGCCAGCCCAGGTCGAGCAGGTGGCCGCTGATGCCGGAGATCTCCCAGTCCAAGAGCGCAATCAGCGTTTCGCCGTCCGGGTGTTTGTCGAACAATAGATTCGTGCCCTGATAGTCGCCGTGGAACAGGCCGATGGGCGGGTCCGCGGGCTGCCGGGCGAGCAGCAGGTCGCGCACTTCTTCACCCCACACGATCCATTCGGGCTCGGCTGCCTTGGACAGAATCGGGTCCCAGAAACGGATCTCCGCGTCGAGCGAACGGGGCGCCTCCCAGCCGGCGAGTTCCGTCCGCCAGTCGAGTCGATGCACCTTGACGAGCGCGTTCACGCCCTGCCGGTAGAGTGCAGCCACGTCCGGAGCGGCGCGGCTGAACGACACGTCCGGTTCCCAGACGTGGAAGGTGCGGCCGGGCAGCCGTTTCACCATTAAGTAAGGGACCTCGAACCATTGGAGATCGTCACCTGCCCAACGTACGGGCGGGACCGGAATGCCGTTGTTTTTCAGCGCGCGCAGGAGTGGCGCCTGGCGCAGCACGTCGGTATTCCCGCTCCGGCGCACGCCCTTGGGCGGGAGTCGAACGACGAGTGATTCCCGGGCTGGCTGGCCGTCGGTCCGATAGACAACGCGAAAGCCGAAGCTCAGTCCGGCGTGGCCGGGCATGGCCTCGACCGTATCGACGCGCGCCTCCGCGCCGTAATGGGCGATGCAGAAGTTCTGCAACTGCCGCGTGAGGACGGGAATCTCTACCGCCACAACGCTCTCCTTCGGGCTATCCTGTTTCTGGCTTCCAGACCCGGCCCCAATCAGCACGGTCGAACTGCAAATGATCCCTGATTCAGGTATGCAACCACATTCCGGTTTGACTGCCTAGTAGCGAAAACGGGGCAGCTTCCCTCCGACACCGAGATACAGGACAATGGCCGGGCTTCTTTCCGACACGTTGGAAGTCTGGCAACAAAGGCTTGGAGAAGTTGCGTCGTGTCCTTCACGTTGACCGATGCCGACCGCGCTGCGCTCGCTGCACGCGGCCTGACGCACGAAAAATTTTCTGCTCTGCTGCCGCACTTCGAGCACGGGTTCCCGCCTATCAGGCTGGACCGGCCATGTACGCTCGGCGACGGGATCGACGTTTTCTCGGACGATGCCGATCGCTACCTGCGGCTGCACGCCCAGGCGGCTGCTGCGGGGCGCGTGACGAAATTCGTCCCCGCCTCGGGTGCGGCGAGCCGGATGTTCCGGACGTTGCTGTCGGTCGTTGCAGGACCGGCGGACAAACCAGCCCTGTCCGTGAAGGCTGCGACCGGAGACACCGACGCGCGGACGGCATTGCGCTTTGTCGATGAACTCGACCGGTTCGCGTTTTCGGACGACCTGCGCGCCAGCTTGGCACGAGACGGATACCTCCTCGACCAACTGATCGGCGCCGGCCGCTACGCTCTTCTGCTCCGCTACCTGTTGACGCCCGCGGGCCTGAACTACGTCGAGATACCCAAGGGGCTGGTGCCATTCCACCGTTACGCCGACCATGCGCGCAGCGCGTTCGAGGAGCATTTGGTCGAAGCCGCGGAATATGCCCGCGATGCCGCGGGTGTGGCGCGCGTCCATTTCACGGTGTCGGATGAGCACCGCGAAACGGTCCGCTCCCATCTCGACCGGCCTAGCCTCCGCTATGCGCCTTCCGGCGTGCGGTTCGAGATCACGTATTCCGTCCAGAAACCGGCGACCGATACCCCGGCCGTGAACGCCGACGGCACGCCGGTACGAGATGCCCGCGGCGCGCTGGTGTTTCGACCCGGCGGGCACGGCGCGCTGCTCGACAACCTCGGCGCACTCGGCGCGGACATCGTCTGCATCAAGAACATCGACAACGTACTGCCCGACCGGCTGCGGCCCGCGGCGACGCGCTCCACGAAGCTGTTGTGCGGCTATCTGGTCGAGTTGCAGCAGGCCGCGTTCTCACACCTTGTGCATATTGAACGGCGCGGCGCTCAGGCGCTCAGCGCAGCAGGTGCGTTCGTACGAGACCGATTGGCCCTGCATTTTCCCACTGACTTTGCGAGCATGACGCGGGAGGCACAGCGCGCTGCGTTGGCGGACCGCTTGAACCGACCGCTGCGGGTGTGCGGGGTGGTGCAAAATACCGGGCTGCCGGGCGGCGGGCCGTTCTGGGTGGCCGCAGCCGACGGCACGGTCTCACGGCAGGTGGTGGAGTCGTCCCAGATCGAGATGGACGATGCGGCACAGCGCGCGTGTTGGCTGCGTGCCACGCACTTCAATCCGGTCGATATGGTGTGCGGGGTGCGAGACCATACGGGCCGGCCGTTCGATCTCACTCGCTTCCGCGACCCGACGACCGGGTTCATCTCGGAGAAGTCGTACGCCGGTCGCACCATCCGCGCCCTCGAATGGCCGGGCCTGTGGAACGGCGGCATGGCCGGCTGGAACACCGTGTTCGTGGAAATCCCGGCTGCCGTTTTCCAGCCGGTCAAAACGGTCATGGACCTGCTGCTCGCCGAACATCGCGGGCTGGACGACGCCCCGCCGCCTCCCCCGTTGACAAGCCGCGGAGATTCATAGTTTCTAGGGCGGCCTCGCTTGGCGTGGTTCGCGTTTTCGGCGGAAACGGTCATCAGCTTTCGCCCGGTGGGGAGACGAAAGAAAGGGAACGGACGACTCCCAATGCCCGACGTATCGAACGCTCATGCGCGGCTGGCCGAGTATCAGCCGGACGCCGCCCTGACGATTGCCGACTACGAGCCGTACATCGGCCGCGAGCGGGTCGAAGCGTTGCAACGCCTCGTCGCGCCGGTCGAGGGCAAGGGCTGGACGAACGTCAATTCCACCTTCGTCGGCGGCGGGGTGGCCGAAATGCTGCGCAGCATTCTTCCGCTGGCGCGCTCCTTGGGCGTGCACACGCGCTGGCTGGCCATCCGCGGGCACGACGCGTTCTTCCAGGTCACCAAGAAGTTCCACAACACGTTGCAGGGCGTGAACCAGTCGCTCTCGCTCGCAGATTTGTTCGATACGTATCTCGGCACGCTGGAAGCCAATGCGCCGCACGAGCCGATCGAGTCCGACCTGATCGTGGTGCACGACCCGCAACCCGCGGCGCTCATCACGAGCGGCACGCTGCTGGGCAACGTGCTGTGGCGCTGCCACATCGACACCTCTACCCCCGACCCGACGGTGTGGCGGTTCCTGGCCCCGTATCTCAACCAGTATGCCGGCGCGATCTTCACCATGCCCGAGTTCATCGGACCGGGGCTGCACGTCCCGCATTACCACGTCACGCCGTGCATCGACCCGCACGCGGAAAAGAACCGCCAATACACCGAGCGGCAGGCCAAGGAGATCCTTGACCCGCTGTTCCGACAGCACGCGGTCGACCCGGAGCGGCCCATTCTGGCGGCCATTTCGCGCTACGACATCCATAAGAACCAAACCACCATCCTGACCGCATTCCAACGCCTGCGCGAACGGAAAAAGTACGACCCGGCCCCGTACCTCATTCTGCTGGGCAACACCGCGGACGACGACCCGGAGGGCGGCGCCATGCTGGCGCACCTGCAAGCCCAGGCCGGCGACGACCCCGACGTCCGCTTCTGGGTCAACGTGGACAACAACGACCAGGTCGTCGGCTCGTTGATGCGCCTCGCGCGTGGCTTCGTCCACGTATCCACGCGCGAGGGGTTCGGATTGGTCGTGTCCGAGGCGCTCTGGCAGGCGACGCCGGTGATTGGCTCGCGGGTAGGAGGCATCGTCACCCAGGTGATCGATGGCCAGACCGGGTATTCAGTGGAGCCACTGGACGCGGACGCGCTGGCCGGCAAGATGGCCGCGATTCTCGACGACCCGGAACGTGCCGCCCGGCTCGGCGAACAGGGCCGCGAGCACGTGCGGCACCATTTTCTGCTGCCCGAGCTGGTGTCGCGCTACGTCCGCCTGCTCCGCTACTACACCGGCGTCGACGACGCTCCGCCCGCGTTCCGCCTGAATCCCCCGACGTATCGGGAAGAGATGGCGCGCAGGCTGCCACTGCACACGATTCCGATCGCAGACCGATCCGCCGTCCCGCGGGACGGGCGCGGCGACGTCACGTTGTCCGCGGACTGACCGGACCACGTCGTCCGATCCGGCATCCGCGGCGTGCACAGCGTATGGGCTACGGCGACGCGGTGCTGCTGGCCGTCCTGCAAGGGTTGACCGAATTCCTTCCCGTTTCGTCGTCCGGCCACCTCGTGCTGGCGCAGTCCTTGTACGCCGGCGCGGATCGACTCGACCTCGCGTACAACGTGGCGGTGCATCTCGGCACCGCAGCGGCGCTGCTACTCTATTTTCGCCAAGACGTGGCCGCGCTGTGGATCGGCCTGTGGCGTTCGGACCGGGTGACGCACGGCCTCTTTGCAGGGCGCGAGCGGCACACGCTCGGCTGCATGCTGGTCGCCCTGATTCCGACCGCGCTGGTCGGATTGGGCATCGAGGCCTTCGCGCTGCCCCTGCTGACCCGCCCGGACGTGGTTGGCGGCATGCTGCTGGTGACCGGCGCTATGTTGTGGTGGGGCCGCGGAACGCACGGAGCGACGCGCCAACTCGGGGTCGCCGGCGCGCTGGTGATCGGTCTGCTGCAGGGCGCGGCCGCGGCCCCGGGACTATCGCGGTCGGGCGTCACGATCAGCGCCGGCGTCCTGCTCGGCCTGGACCGAGAGATCGCCGCCCGCTTCTCGCTGCTGATTTCCGTGCCGGCCATTCTGGGGGCAGCCCTGCTCCAGGTCGCCGATCTGCCTGCCGAGCCGCTGGCGCAAGCGGGACCGTATCTGGCAGGGATGCTGGTTGCCGGCGCGGTCGGGTACGTGGCCATCGCGTGGATTCTCCGGTTGGTCCGGCACGACCGCTTCCACGTGTTCGTGTGGTACGTCTGGCCGCTGGGCGGTCTGGCGATCCTGTACGCCCACCTGGGCGGGTAACGCACGGCGGGCGAGAACCGCCCCGCCTATTCCTGAGCCGCGATGGGAGTGCCGGTCGATGCGCCGATGCGGATGATGAGCGTGCCGCCCTGGTGTTTGCGGCCGGCAACGAACAGCGTCCCGCGGTTCGGAATCGACAACAAGGTGCTCATGAGCGGGGACGGCGTGCCGCCCTCCATCAACAGGACGCGCAGGGCGATCTGTTCGTCGACGAACTGCTGCGGCACGACTTGCAGAAACCGGCCGCCGGGCAGCGAGAAATCCGCCTGACTGCCGAAGCCGACGTGGCGCCGCTCTTCCTGCACCAAGCGGTAGGCGGAATAGCGGAACGCCTGGAGTTGCGAGCGCATACTCGTCAGTCGGGTGTCGAAATCCTGAGAGGCGTCGGTCGCCAGCACCGTCTGGACCCGCAGTTGGACGGTCGCCGAGTCCCGGTCGGACATCCGATTCGGCAGTCGGTTCTGCGCGTCCGCGGTGCTCCCTGACGCCAACAGCCCGAAGACGACCGTCAGGCATGACGCAAGACGGCGATGTAGGACGGGTGCACTCACGGTGTGTCGCTGACCCAGATGACGGTGGCGTTGCTCGTCGGCTCGTTCCAGACCAGCACAGTCTCCGCAGCGGACAACGAGGCGATACGCGCTTGGCCATCGGGGCCGGAAAGCGGGGGCGGAGCGGCGGCCGTCTCGAAGCCCGCGTCTCCCCCGGTCGGCCATTGGCTCGTGACGACGCCGGCCACGATGAGCAGCACCGCAGCCGCCACGACCGACCAGGTCCAGAACGGTGCAGGCTGCCATTGCAGACGCCACAGGCGAAAGCGGCGGACCCAGCCCCAGGAACGCGATGCTGGCTGCACGGCGATGCGGCGTTCGATCCCGGTCCAGAAGTCGGACAGGTCGAGACGCGACGTCGTGGCGTCGAGCGTGTGCGTCACGACGTCGTGGGCGCGTTCGAGCACGTCCCGCCGGCGGGTACAGTCCGGGCAGTCGGCAAGGTCGAACGCGAGGTCGCGGTGTCGGGCGGCGTCCAACTCGCCGTCGTACAACAGCGAGACGAGACGGTCGGAGTGGGAACAACGCGCCATGCGCAGCGGCTTCCTGAACTCAGCGTGCGGTTCGCCACGCCGGCCTGAAGCGGGCAGGCAATCGGACGGGATGAAAAGGAGGCGTCATGGCGGACGATGGAGTTTGAGTCGGGGGCCGTAGGGCGGGAGGGATGCTTGTCAGCGGTCTTCTTCCAAGCGCGCTTGCAGCTTTTTCCTTGCGTAGTGCAGACGGCTCATGACCGTGCCTCGCGAGCACTGCAACACCTGACTGATCTCGTCGTAGGACAGCCCCTCGAGCGACCGTAACACTATGGCGGCTTTGTGAACGGGCGTCAACTCGTTGATCGCCGCCCAGACGTGCCGCGCCAGCTCCCGATTTTCCACCTGTTCCGCGGGGTCCCGTCCAGCCGCATCGGGGATGCTTTCGATCCAGTCGTCCTCGTCGTCCGTGCCCGATTGGTGCCACTCGATCGACGCCCGCTTGCCCCGTTGGCGCTGCCGGTCGATCGCCAGATTGACGACGATGCGGTACAGCCACGTGTAGAAACTCGCTTCTTCCTTGAACGTGTGCAGCCGGGTGTACACCTTGGTGAAAGCGTCCTGCGCGACCTCGCGGGCGTCTTCCGGATCGTGCAGCATGCCCAGCGCAATTGCGATCGCCTTGCGCTGATACCGTTCGACGAGGGCGCGGAACGCTTGCCGGTCGCCCTGCTTGCTGCGTCGAACCAGTTCCTCGTCGCTGGCAGGCACCGTGTTTCGACATCCTTCGAGTTGAGACGTGCAACGCGCCGGGGCTATTCAGGCCGCGACACGCGAAGCCGACCGTTTCGTCCGTCGGGTCGGGCGTCAGGATACCGGAAAACGGGTGCCGTGTCTCAGGCAGCAGCGGGTTCGAGCCGTGAAGGAAGGACCCGTCCCGAGCCGAGTAACTTGACAAGCATCACCCGCGGAATTAAACATTCCTGCCAACACAGCCAGCCCCTTCTGTCACCCGTGGTGATACTCCATCGAGCCAGTCCGCCGACATGATCGACGTCCAGCACTTGACGAAGCGCTACGGCGACCTGACCGCGGTCAGCGACGTATCGTTTCGGGCCGAGTCCGGCCAGATTCTCGGCTTTCTGGGTCCGAACGGCTCGGGCAAGACCACGACGATGCGGATCATCACCGGCTTCATGCCGGCCACGGCCGGCACGGTCAAAGTCGCCGGGTACGACATCTTCGAAGAGTCGTTCGCGGCGCGCAAACAGATCGGGTATCTGCCGGAATCGCCGCCGCTCTACAACGACATGACGGTCACCGCCTATCTGCGCTTCGTGGCGCGGATCAAGGGCTTGCGGCGCGCCGAGATCCCCTCCGCGCTGGACCGTGCGCTGGACCGCTGCGGGCTGACGGAGGTGGCCGGTCGGGTCACGGGCTATCTGTCCAAGGGATTCCGGCAGCGGGTCGGGTTGGCGCAGGCGATCATCCACAACCCGTCCGTGCTCATCCTCGACGAGCCCACGGTCGGCCTGGACCCGCGGCAGATCATCGGCATCCGGGCACTCATCAAGGAACTGGCGGGCGAGCACACCGTCGTCCTGTCCACCCACATTCTGCCCGAGGTCGCCCAGGTGTGCGAAAAAGTGGTCATCATCAACGAAGGCCACGTGGTGATCGAAGACACGCTGGAGCAGTTGACGCGCGACCGGACCCTGGAAGACGTGTTTCTGAAAGCCATTGCGCAGGAAGCGCCGGCCGCGGAGGAAGACGAGGCATCCGGCGGCGAGGAAAAAGCAGCGGAAGCGCCGCCGGCCGCGGTCACGGAGGAGGGCGCCGCGTGAGAAACGTGTTGACCATCGCGCGCAAGGAGTTGCGCTCGTACTTCGTTTCGCCGATCGCCTACGTCGTGCTGACGGGCTTCCTGCTGCTGGGCGGCTGGTTCTTCTTCAACCTGCTGTCCCGCTTCAACGTGCTGCTCAGCATCTACACGCAGTTCCAGCAGGGCGCCGCGGAGCAGTTGAACCTCAACGATTTCGTGATCGCCCCGCTGATGCACAACCTGTCCATCGTACTGGTCATTCTGGTGCCGATGATTACGATGCGCGCCTACGCGGAGGAGAAGAAAGGCGGCACGCACGAACTGCTGCTCACCTCGCCGTTGCGGACCGGCGAAATCGTGCTGGCGAAGTTCCTGGCCTCGTTCGTCTTCATCTGTATCATGCTCGGGCTGACCGGCGTGTATCCCGCGGTGCTGATCGCGTTCGGCAATCCCGAGATCGGCATCATCCTGTCCGGGTATCTCGGGCTGCTGCTGCTGGCCACCGCGTTCGTGTCGGTCGGCCTGCTCACCTCGTCGTGTACCGAAAATCAGATCATCGCCGCGGTCAGCGGCCTGGTCGCCACGCTGCTGCTGTACATCATCGGCTGGCCGGCCGACACGGCCGGCGACGTGCTCGGCCCGGTGTTGCGCTATCTGTCCGCCACCGAACACTTCGCCGAAATGGTCAAGGGGCTCATCGACACCCGCGACGTGGTGTATTTCGTCAGCCTCATCTTGCTGTCCCTGTTCCTGACCCAGCGCTCGGTCGAGTCGCTGCGCTGGAGATAAGCCGTCATGTCGCGTCCAGGGTCGTTCTACGGAGTCATCGGGGCGATTCTCCTGCTGTTCGCCGGAGTCGCCTTCTATCTGACGCGCCAGCCTTCGCTGTACGTGATTCTGCACACGCTGGGCGGCATCGCGGCGATCGTCGCCGCCCTCTCCTCGGCGCAGGGCTCGATCACGACCTTCCTGGGGCAGCGCTCCACGAAGTACGGGGCCGGGGCCGCGTTCTACTCGCTGCTGTTTCTCGGCGTATTGGTGCTCGTGAACTATCTCTCGACCCGCCACCATTACCGCATCGACGTGACCGAGGCCGGCATCTACAGCCTGTCCCCGCAGTCGCAGAACGTGCTGCGCCAACTCGACGTCGACCTCGACATCGACGCGTTCGTGCAGGCCGGTACCGACCCGCAACTCCGTGAGTTGCTGAGCAGCTACGCGTACGCGTCCGACAAGGTGACGTGGCGCATCGTGGACCCCGACCAGCGGCCCGATTTGGCCGAGCGGTTCCAAGTGACGACGTTGCCGAGCGTGGTGTTGCGCTACGCCGACCGCACCAACCTCGTCGACCGGACGACCGAGGAGGACCTGACGAACGGCATCATCAAGATCACGCGGTCCGAAAAGAAGACGGTCTATTTTCTGGAAGGCCACGACGAGCCGAACATCGAAGATATGGAGAACGCGGGCGGCTACGGCGTGCTGCGGACCGCGCTGGAGAACGAGGGGTACGGCGTGGAGACGGTCGTCCTGTCGTCAGACCAAGCCGTACCGGAAGACGGCAATCTGCTGATCGTGGCCGGCGCGCAGCGCTCGCTCCTGCCGCACGAGATCGAGCGGGTCGACGCCTATCTGCGCGACGCCGGGGCCGCGCTGTTCCTGCTGCCGCCGCGCAAGACGCCCGAACTGGCCGCCTACCTGCAGGGCTGGGGCGTGCAGGTCGGCAACGACGTGGTAGTGGACGAGCAACTCCAACTCCTGCGCGGGCGCACGTTCACGCTGTCCCCCTTCGCGCAGCAGTACGGGACGCACCCGATCACGAACGACCTGAGCCGCCGCGGGTCCGCGGCCCTGACGGCCTACGGCCTGTCGCGGTCGGTCGAGCCGCACGCCGAACCCCCGGACGGGATGACGCCGACCGGCTTGGTACAGACCAGCCCCAACGCCTGGGCGGAAACCGACCTCGACGACGTCTTCGAGCAACAGACCGTCAGCCTCGACGCCCACGACCGCCAGGGGCCGATCTCGCTGGCGACCGCGGTGACCGCGACACTCGGCGAACCCAAGGACGGAGAAACCGACGCCGAGGGAGCCGACGACACTGCTGAAAAGACGGCCCGGCTCGTCGTCTTCGGCAACGCCGGGTTCGCCAACAACCAGTTCATCGGCCAGTACTTCAACCGCGACTTGGTATTGAACACGGTCGGTTGGCTGGTCGGGGAAGACGAGTTGATTACGATTCGGCCCCGCACGATCCGCGCCTCGCGCGTGCAGTTGACCCCCGAGCAGGGCACGACCGTGTTTTACCTGTCGGTGCTGATTCTTCCGGAGTTCCTGTTGCTGGCCGGATTGGCGACGTGGTGGCGCCGGCGCTAGGCTCGGCAGTCCCTCCGACCTTCGGACGCCCTTCAACTGGGTTCGCCCCTTCGGCCTTTCGACAAGCTCAAGGCACACAATCTCGGGGATCGGAGACATGGGCAGGCTTCGCATCGTCGTGACGCTGGCCGTGCTACTGGGTCTGGGACTGTACGTCTATTTCGTCGAATTGCCCAAGGCACGCGAAGACGCTGCGGCGAAGATGCTGCTCCGGCTCGAAGCCGACGAGATCGACACCCTCACGCTGACCTATCCCGACCGGGAAATCCGCCTGCAACAGACCGAGGCCGGCAAGTGGAACCTCACCGCGCCGATCGAGACCAAAGCCGACGACACCACGGTCAATAACCTCGTCAACGCCGTTACGACCGAAGAAGTCACCCGCAGCCTGACGCCGGACGAGGAGGTGGGCCTCGCCCTGTATGGCTTGGACGCGCCGCTGGTGCTGATGGACGTGACGCTGTCCGACGGCACGAAACTGCCGCGTGTCTCCGTAGGGAAGGACACGCCGGTCGGCTTTTCGGTGTACGTCCAGAAAGCGGGCGACGAGCAACTCCATCTCACCCGGCAGGCGTTCCGTCTCGGGCTGACCAAAGAAGTCAAGGAACTGCGGGACAAGCGCGTGCTGCCGTTCGACCGCGACCGCGTGCACCGGATCACGATCGGCACGCCCGCCGGCGAAGTCGCGTTATCCAAGGCCGACACAGGCGAAGAAGAGGAAGCGGAGTGGACGTTCGCCGCGCCTGCCAGCGCCGATTCGGAAGAAGCGCCCTCGGCCCCACTGTTCCGCGTGGATGACGACGCAGTACGGACGTATCTCTCGACGGTAGAGGCGATGCGCGCCGAAGATTTCATCGAAGAGCCGTTGCTCGACATGGCGGAGTTCGGGCTCGACCCGGCACGACTGACGCTCCGGCTGGGACTCCCCGATGACGAGATGCGCACGTTATACGTCGGCACGGAACGCAGCGGCGAGAACGGCGGGGCGCAACGCTACGTCAAGCGGCACGACGGCGAAACGCTGTATCTGGTGCGTGCCGGCGTGCTGGACGACCTGTCCAAGACGGTTCGCGACTTCCGCGACAAGGCGGTCGCCGATATCGAGGCCAACGCGGTCCACACGGTACGCGTGACCCGTGCGGACGAATCCGGGTTCACCATCACCCGCGGCCCGGAAGACACGTGGGAGATCGACCACACCGCGGACGGGACACTCAAGACCACCAGCCTGAAACAGTTCGTGGACGACTTGGCAGACCTGCGCGGATTCGAGGTCGTCGCCGACAGCCCGGAAGACCTGAGCATCTACGGATTCCAGAAGCCTGCCCTCACCCTGGCCGCCCTGAACGAAGACGGCGAAGCGTTGTCAACGATCCTGCTCGGCAAGGCGGCGCGGGACGGCACAGAACGGCGCTTCGCCATGCAGGCCGGCGGCGCGACGGTGTACGGCCTGCGGGAATACGTCTTCGCGCGCTTCGACAAACGCCCCGAAGACTTCTGGGAACCCCCGAAAGACGGAGAAGACGACGCAGCGGCGGAAGTCACGGCAGCGGGAGACGACCCGGCATTCCTTCGGGAAGAAGCTATTGAGGAACAAAACCCGTAAACTCTGAGGATTGATTCCCTAGCCTCCGAGTCCGGTTGGTGAGCCTGTGGTCCCTGAGCTTGCGGTGCCTTGAGCCCGTCGAAAGGTCGAAGGGTCGAACCATGTCGAAGGGGGAAGGCCAGAGCCTGCCCCGGACTTGATCCGGGGGAGGGGGGCAGGCTGTGCTTGGCGAAGTTTCCTCCCTGCTCCACACCCGATCAAGGCGAACTCCCCAGGTAGGGGCTCAGGTTGAAACCTCCCCGCCGGTCGTCCCCCTTTCTTTCGTCATTCCCGTGAAAACGGGAATCCAGGGGAAACATGTTCCTTTCCGGCCTCGCGACGGATGTCGTAAGGGCGACGCAAGATTCCGAACCTGGGCAGTGAACCTGCGATTCCCAGCGCTTTTCAAGGAAGAATTCCATACTTGAAGATCCTCTGGGCGGTCATACCCGCGGAAGCGGGAATCCAGGGCATGGATACCTGCTTGCGCAGGCATGACGAGGGAAAACTGCCTTCGGGATCATCTCGTACGTAATTCCATGGTAGATGGGCTATTCTGACGATCTCAGCTTCTTGATCTCGACTCTATTCAGGCCGGTTTTGAAGCGTAATTCGTAAGTATCTCCCGTCTTGGCTTTCAGGCGTTCCAAGACTTTCCCGATCTGCGAGACAACCCCCTTTCGAGTTGTGCAGGTACCGACTTCAAAGTTCCTCGAATCGATTACCGTCCACACGGTTCTTTCCGGGACAGTGATTTCCAGTCTGACCTTGCCTGTGAGGAAGATTCGTTGCGTTACGCGAAATTCAACGACGTGGGCTGTATCGGATCGGATGTGAGTTTGATCCTGTTCGACCGGCTTTCGAGAAATATCCCTCTTTGATCCCCCAAGGAAACGGTACGTCCCATGAGAGATGCGAAATAACAAAGGGCTTTGATGTATGACCAAACCTGCTTCGTCGCTACTCATCCCTCCTCTGACCAATTCGTTACGGAGTTCTAAGAATTTTACGGCGGAGCCGAAGCGTCTCCCAGCATGGAGTACTTGTTCATCCTGGCCACTCAGGTCGCTGAAGGTCACTCCATCTTCCCGAACGACTTCATTGCCGTTGCATTCGAATAGTCCGGTTTGCCGCAACATCTCGAACAGGGCGTTCTTCGAAGGAACGCTTTGAACAGTTCTCGCACGTTGAAGTGCACCATGCACTTCGTCTATGTGGAGGCGCTTGGCGATAGAAAAGAGTTTTCGGCAGACAAATATGATTTTGTTTGTTTGTCCCATCGGGTTCCGGGGAATACGCCAGAACACGCCGGCATGTTCATCCAACCATGCGTAGGTAGGATGCGCATGGACCAACCGAACCATGATGTCCGCTACTTCGGATGGTTCGGCCATACCGTTCCGAAGGCTGTTCACGTCGAAGAACGGGTTCCTCCCCAGAGAAGAAAGTGCTTGATACGCCTGTCGGTATTCAGGGCGTGACCAGTCTTCGGTCGAAACGAGGATTTCGTCGTCGCCCTCTCCGACTCGTTCCAGATTCCAAGGCGTGTCGAACAGGTCCGCGGCGGTTTGGAGAGCGGAGAAGGTCAGCCCAATTTCGGAAAGGCCACATTTCACGAGCAATTGTGGCACGTCTTTCGTTGCAATAGGGCTGGACGCCGTTACGAATTGGAGTGCCTCCAGCACTTTGGGGGGACAGGCGCCGCTGAAGCGATGTCGGATGGCTGTTCTAGCTTTGTTCTCGAGCTGCCGAATGCGCTCGCGTGTCACTGCATAGTCCGACCCGAGTCTCTCCAGTGTTGGGATTGGATCTCCGGACCATCCAAACCGAGCCGTGGCGATCCGCCCAGAGCGCGGGGGTAAGACGTTATCAATGATGCAACGGAGTTCTTCGTCTGCGGTATCCATTGCCGGAAGTAACGTTTCTTGCAGATCGCGGGGAAATGCAGATCGCGGGACCGGGTACTCTGCTGTCTCGGGTTCAAGCTGCATGCCCCTTCGTTCGAGGGCTTCGACAACTTCGCCTACCGTCTTTCGACCCATGTTGGGAATCTTGAGCAACTGACTCTCGCTCTGCTGTGCGAGTTTCTCTACCGTATCGACGCCCGCCATCCTCAAACAGTTCAGCCCTCGTACGCTGAGCCCGAGAACCTCAATTCCTCTCCGATCGTTTCCAGCCTCAGGCATGCATATTTTTGCCCAACTCTGGTAATCGGAGCGGAGTCGGAGACATCTCTTTTTTAGTTTTCTGACAATTTCCGTGACATTCTTTCGACCTATATTCGGGATCTTCAGTAGCTCCTCTGGACTCTGTCGTGTGAGTTCCTCGACTGTGTCGATCCCGCCCGCCTGTAGACAAATACGACTCTGGCGGCTGAGCCCGAGGATTTTGATCCCGTCTTCCCCCTTGCGCCTCCCTGTCCGCTTGGGGATAGGAGAGACCTCAAGGTTCTTGCCGAGTTTCAATCCCTGTTCCTCCAACGCATCTACGATTTCCTTCAGCGTCGCCGTTCCAAGACTATGAATCCGAAGGATGGCTCTCGGATGTCTTTGAACGAGATCTTTCAGCGTATGGATACCTGCCCGCATCAGACAGCCGTATGCCCGAGTCCCGAGCCCGAGAACTCCGATTCTCTCGTGTAGTCCGGGCAGAACCCCAGCATCGGTGGTGGGAGGAGATTGGTCCACGTCCGAGTGAGACGGACGTCGATGTCGTCGCATGATTAGAGGGCCGCGATCCCGAGCAGGCCGGCAACGTAGCCTAGAGGCGGCGGGACCGCATCGCCGATGAGGTGTGCCAATGCGTTTCTCGATATATTTTCTTCCTTTCGGTACCATCGGTAGTCGTCGGGAAAGCCTTGCAAGCGTGCACCTTCACGGACGGTGAGGCCGCGGGGCCGGGTAGGATGCACGAACCTCCCTCGACCGGGTGAGAGAAAACCCGTGGTTATCGTTTGACTCGGTCTGTCAGGGAACATTCGGCCATAGATGGAAGGGTACGTGTGATCCTTTTCTCTGTGACAATAAGGTCTCTGGCTGTCTGGCAAGTCGTAGTCCGTAGAATTTTGGAACAGATAGTTTATCCGATCTTCGTTTTCAGCGGATAATTTGGACGTCCGGTCCAGCACCCCCAACCTACTCCCGTCGGCTATGTCGCCAATCGCGTCGAGAGTCGACATCTTGTCGATCCGGAGTCCATCTACGCATTCAGGAATGCCTGTATCCTGCTTCCGGGCAGCAATGAGAAAATGTCGACGGCGGTGTTGAGCCGTTCCAAAGTCCGAAGCATCAAGGATGAATTCCACGACGGCATGATAGCCACTTTTCTTCAGGAGTCGTATTGCCCGGGGAACTACGCGTTGTCTTGCGTTCGTCACAGGAACGACGTTCTCGATGATGATGACCCTTGCACCGAGGCCAATGGCTGCGGCCACGCAGGCGACGTACATCTCATTGCGTTTGTCAACGCGGCGAGTTCGGTTGTTGAAGTTCGAATTTCCCTCACAGGGCGGACCGGCGAGGACGACGTCAATGTCCTTGCGGACGACTTCCCGGAGAGTGGGTGATACCTTGGGGCGTCTGAAT
Source organism: uncultured Binatia bacterium (SeqCode) (assembly GCA_965242795.1). Classification (GTDB taxonomy): domain Bacteria; phylum Desulfobacterota; class Binatia; order Bin18; family Bin18; genus Bin18. The sequence continues at coordinate 2,786,409 of OZ251505.1, read as the reverse complement.
CGGCCCCTCTCCTCAGAAGAATAATCCACCAAGTTTGCCATGTGTTCGGAAATCAGCCGCAGTGGGTGGAGGTTGAGCTTGTACACACTCAACGGCTGTGGCGAGACATCAACCGCAGCGACGACTTTGCATCGGAGGCCAGTCGCCTGACAGGCCCACCGGAAGCCGGTCGCAAAGCCCCCCGATCCACAGCAAAAATCGACGACCGTAAGAGGTGTTTCGGGTACGGAGAGGGCTATCCGTGGAATGTGGCCGCGCAATCTCCGCGTCGCCCAGTCTTTACCTAACGTTCCGCTCGAATGGGTGCACTTGACCTGTTGGTCGAAGGTCATTCTCGATTGCGAGGTGTACCGACCGACTCGAACATCTCGTACGATCTCGTCGTCCTGGTACGAGAACGTCTGAGAAATCGCCGTCGTCGTACCGTTCCGAGGGTGATTATCTATCATCGATTTTCATCCATGAATCGCGCTGCTTCCAGATATTGGAGATGAACTCCGCAGCCGCCTCGTCATCAAACATCTCGAAAAGCATGGAGGAGTTGCGCCGAGCCAATTCACGAGCGAGTGCACGATACTCCTCCCTGTCGAGCCTTTGAGTTTCGGGTTCCGGGTGTACGAAATCGACGAATGCTCTCGCCATGCTGGGACACTGCCGAAATCTACCCTGACGATGTGCGACTGCCAGAGATCCACGTCTCCCCGTCGACAGCTCTCGTACGGGTCGGGACGGGAGGGGGCGTACACCGCGTTGGCACGCAGCCACAGATACCCATACATGGATTCTTTGACGTTCCCCATGCCGAAGTACTTCTTGGGCGTGGATTTGTCGTTCCGTCCGTAACGCCACTTTACCAGAGCGGCCAAGTCTCCTCCGCTCGAGAAGGTCAGCCACCTCCAAAATCCAGCATCTGCCGCGGAAACCTGCGAAAGGGAAAGATGTTCGTGCAGCTCAGGTGCGGCTATCCTCTCGAACTCCAGGCCACTGTTCCTTCCTTGCTCAAGTCCCTCCACGATCTCCCAAAGGATGTGGGCTAAGGATTCAATCCGTGAGGGATCGATTGCCGGTCCCTCCACGTACCGGGTGACATCTGCCAGATCGTCATCGTCCAATTGATCGTCACGGAACGCAACGTAGAGCCGTTCCGCCTCGTCAATGGAAAGAGTCGGGTAGCTCACGCTCGTTCTCCTGCAAATGACAGCACCCTCAGAGCGTCCGTCACTCCCGTCCTCTGTTGTGCCCAAGCCCTTATTCGGGAGAATCCGTCGTGGCGCTCCATGTATTTTCGCATTTCCATCAGTGACATTCCCGACGTCTCCTCCAACGTGTCTGCGACAATCTTGATGGTGCCGGTAGGTTCGTCGGGGTCCTGGTCCGATGTCATTACGGCTGCGGAAATTTCTGCAAGGACCGACGCAGCAAGCTCGGTGGCCAGCAGGTGTCCGCTTGCGGGGCCAACCTCGAATGATTGCAGTTGTTCCTTGTACCGCTCGTTGAGCCAGACGAGAAAAGCTTCGCGTGGTGGACGATTCAGATCTTCGACGAGCCACTCGACCCAGAAGATGGTATCTGCATGGAGACCCTGCTCTTCGAATTCATCCGGTTTCTTCCAAACCTTCGGGAATGTCGAGAGATTGGTCTTTCGACGGATCCGAAAAGTCTTCCGAGACAATATCTCGCCCCACTGGCCGGCGATGTCTGGACCGCGGTCAGCTTCGTCGATCGTAACGAGAAATACGCAGATGTCGGTGCTGATACCATTCGAGAGTCCAGTAAGATGCTCTCGCAATGCAATCGGTTCGTCAGGGACAGCGTCGAGCGGCCATCGGTGAATCAGAACGAAACGATTGAGGTCCCGGTCACGAATGGTCACCGCCACGGCAACGTCCTTTTCTGGTACGCCGGTTACCTCCGTTACTTCCCCGGGTTCGACCGTAATCGACAACTCCGGTTCGGCGCTACACCAATCCTCTTCGGAATCGGGATACCAGACTTCCCTGCAATCGAAGTCGTCTGCAGGCATCAGTCTCAGCCCGACCCCGTCCAGCGCATTGCGCGCCACACGGTAGGGTTCGACGACTTCCGTTTCGGTGGCATTCCACGTGACAGCCATGCTAGGAGCCGCCCTCGTCACTCGCCGAGACGGACACCTCCCATCGGACACGCCAGGATGGATGGGTAGAGGCTTCCGCCGTCAATTCGACACGCGTTCCCTTGTCGAGTCTGAGAGGAAACGAACGAGTTTCGGAGTCGGCGATCATCTTGCGGCCACTCGGTGTTCCCGTGTGGACGACACGCGGGATGCGTCCTCTTGCTATCCCGTCAGCTTCTGCGAGCGACTTCAATTCGATGGTAACCCGGACATCGGCCTCCGCGACGCCGGTGGATTCGGTCAATCCGATTGAAACGTCGAAAATGCGGCGGGTATGCGGGCCGTTCGGTTCTTGCCGCACCGTCTTGTGAATGCTGACCGCCCGAACCTGTGGATCGGGAGGCGTTGGGTTCCGTGGCTTCTTATCGAATATCGGAGCCAATATACGATCTAGGAACCGAATGTCGTCGACGGTGGGTTCGGGTTCCTGCTGGTCCAATCTGATTTGGAAGTCCCGGAATTCCGTCTTCAGAACGTTGTGCGTACGTTTGATCAGCCCGGCGCCTTCGTCACCCAAGCTGTCGATCAGGCGCCCGTTGTTCTCATTCCAGTCGTCGTGGGCCGGAGGCTCCGAGTAGGTGAAAGCGTCGATGTTCTCCTCGGAAGTCATGAAGACACCGACCGCCGGCGGAGCGCCTTCGCGTGCGTATTTCGTTTCGTACTTGATGACGAGGCCGCCCCGTATGAGCGCAACGGCATTGACGAGATCGCTCCCCTCCCGTTCTTCGGGAAGACCCTTCAGGCAGAGGTCTCCTCCCCGCGGCCCTTTCTTCGGGATTCGACAAACATGGTAGTCCGTCGGGGAGTGGCCATCTCCGAGGTTCCGGTAGCACGCGATGAATGGACGGAGTGATGAAATTTTGGTGGGGGATATACCAGAAACCCGTTTCCCGTCGTCGAAGAATTCTATGGAGACGTAAGCATCCGATTGGGGGTCCATCAGACGAGGCCACCAATACTTCTCGCAGGCGGTTCGGAGTTCGGGAATCGTCAGCGGGCAATCAAGCAGAAATACGGTTAGACCGCTCTGGCCTTCATTTCTCGTGTCGAGCCCGAGGCGGTCGACGAACTCGGTCGCTGCCTCGTTCGTCAATGGTTTCGTCGGATATTTCGACGTCTCGAGTCCTTTGCCGAGAAAAGCGTGACCGGTGTAATCCTTGGTGTTGTATTTATGTCTGGGATAGAAACCTGTCGCCATGAAGCGGGAGTACGCGCCTTTACTTCCCTCGTCAGGCTCGAACACCGAGTAGTACGCAACGGTACGAATGTTGGAGGCGAGAGCGTACACCATCTTCCCGAACCCATACGATCCGAGCATCCCGCTGCCTTGGGTGAGCTTTTCGCTCGCGCCGATGGAAAGTACGAGATTGTGGAAACGGTTATCTATGCTTTGGCCTCGGTTCCATACACCCCCAAGCCCTTTGGTGTTGTAATCGGATAGTGAAAGGATTGGTATGGGAATTTCGGGATTTTCCAAATTCCGGAGAAAAGTTTCAGCATTCTTGAACCATCCGTGACTTTTGCCGAAATGTCTCGCTTTGTTTTTGATTCTTCCAAGGCTCAACCGTCGAACAATGTTCCGTTTCTCCTTGCCGGCAAACTCGAATCTGGAACTACGAAACGAATCGGCTCGTCTGTTCCGGGCTTCTTTTCGTCCGCAGAGTTCTGGATAGCCTCACGCATCAATATCTCCGCCGGGGAGAGATGAGTATCGCGTAACGGGTTCGCCATATCATCCGCCGAGAGGGCCATAGCCCCGGATTCGAGGAAATCCCAGCGTGGATTACCCATAGTCGCTCCTCGTGAAGATCAAGAGTCGGGCGATTGGAAACGGACAGACGGAAATTTTCACTTTCGATCATACATTCCCAAAAAACGGAGACCTTGAATCCCTTGGCCCGGAGGGACCGAATGGCGGTAGCGTCACGACGGCGGTTCGCACGGAACTTTTCCTGCCAAAATCGGGTATTTCTCTTGGGCACGGTCGATCGTAGACATGCGGTGTGGTGATGCCAGAAGCATCCATTCACGAAGATAGCCCAGCGCTTGGAGCGATTTGCGAAGTCAGGGCTTCCTGGAAGATCTTTGTTGTTGCGTGTGTATCTGACGTGCTTTCTGCATAGGTGGCAAGCAACGGCTTGTTCAGGCGTCGTCCTGGACTTCGGCATGGACCTCATGCGGGTCGAGGTCGCTTCGTCGGTCGTCAACACTTTCAGTCCTCTTCCAACAGCTTCCGTGTCGTTCCGGATGAACCGAAAATGAGGATAGTCCGAAACGTGTCGCCAAGGCTAGTTCTCGATGACGACTTCGACGCGGCGGTTCTGGGCGTGGCCCGCGGCGTTGTCCGAGCCGTCCGGATTGGTGTTCGGCGCGACCGGATAGTGCTCGCCGTATCCCGTGGTGGACAGCCGGTTTTCCTCAACGCCGGAACCCGACAGGGCGTCGGCCACGCTGCGGGCGCGTGCTTCGGACAAACGTTGGTTGGCGCCCTCGCTGCCGATGGCGTCCGTATGGCCCTCGACCGAGACGCGGCGTCCCGACGCCTGGGTATTCAAGACGTCGGCGATGTCCTGAACCCGACCGGCGGCGCCATCGGTCAGTGTCGATCGGCCGAACTCGAACAACACGTCCGGCAGATTGACGACGACTCCACGCTCGGTTTCGCGCGCTTCGAGATTGCGCTGCTCGAGTTCGTCCAACAACTGGCGGTTACGGGCGATTTCCGCACGCTGCCGTTCGATCCGGGCTTGGGTGGCGGCCATCTCGGTATCGCGCTTCTGGAGCCGGTCGCCGGCCACCGCTCCGGTCACCCCGCCCAGCGCCCCACCGATCGCCGCGCCCGCGCCGGGACTGCCCACCGCGTGGCCGATGATCGCCCCCGCGGCCGCGCCCAGACCAGCGCCGCCCAAGGCCCCCTTCTCGCGCGTCGTCAACGGCTGCGAGCAACCGGCCGCCACGATTCCGAACGTCAGGAGCGCCACCAACGTTTTCCACATCGCCCCGCCGCTCCCCGTGCTCAGTATTCCTGTTGCTCTTTGAGGGCTTCGAGTTCGCGCCGTTGTCGTTCGATCTCGCGGCGCTGTTCTTCGAGTTGGCGTTGCTGGTCGGCGGCTTGCGTATCCTGGCTCTGCAATTTGTCGCCGACCACCGCGCCGGTCACCCCACCCAGCGCCCCGCCGATCGCCGCCCCGACGCCGGGACTCCCCGTCGCCGCACCGATGATCGCCCCGGTCGCCGCCCCCAAGCCGGCGCCGCCCAAGGCCCCTTTCTCGCGCGTCGTCAGCGGCTGCGAGCAGGCGCCCAGCAACAGGACCGTGGCCAGCAGCCCGGCCAGTCGGCGGGCGTTCCGTTTTTCGTATCCCAGAGTCGTCATCGCGTACCTCCCGAAGGTTACACTCCACATTATCCGTTCCAGCCGGGCAGCGCGTTCTGTAGGCACTGTAATTTTCGCATTGTGTCTGGTCAATATCGGCGCCCCGTGGGGGAATGTCTCAGTTTGAAATTCTCAGTCTGATTTACCATTGCCGTTGGGAAACCCTCATCCCCCGGATCCCGTCCGGGGCAGACTCTGATCCTCTCCCAGAAGGAGAGGGAATGAAAAGTAAGAGCTTTTCCTCGTCATACCTGCGGAAGTGGGAATCCAGGGCGTGGATACCTGCTCCGCAGGTATGACGACCGGGCGGGATCGTGAGGGATGTAATTGCCAAAAGTACCCCTCTACCATACGGGGAAGGGTGAGAGGATTTTCAACCTGAGACACTCCGGCCCCGCGGCCGAGGCTCACGACGGTCTCACCGGCTCAGACGCGCCGTACGCCGACGCTCAACGCCGCGCCGTCGATGGTGAGATTGCGCACCGCGTCGCCGGCGGGCTCGGCTTCGACCAAGTCGCGGGCCAGCGTTTCTTGCCGGATGTACGTTCGGTGCTGCGCGATCGCCGCAGCCACGCTGGAGTCCGCGGCGTAGGTCACCGCGATGCGGTCTTCGACGTGGTAGCCGGCTTCCTTGCGCAGTTGCTGGATGTGATGCACGACGTCGCGGGCCAGCCCTTCGGCCAGCAGGGCGGCGTTCACCTCGCACGGAAAATCGATCGAGATGAAGCGGTCCGAACGCACGTCGGGCATGCCCTCGCGCGCGTGGCGCTGAATGCGAATCTCGTCCGGCGCGAACGTATGATCGCCCAGTTGGATCGGCTCGCCGGACTCGACCGCCAACATCTGTTCGACGCTCAACCCGGCGATCTGTCGGCGGATTGCGCCGAACGCTTTGCCGAAGCGCGGGCCGAGCACGGGCGCGTTGGGTGTGGCCGACAGGGCGACTTTTTCGTCCTCCGCGGTGCTGTAGGCGACGTGTTTGACGTTCAGCTCCTCGCGCACGTAGCCCTCCAATGGGCGCAGTTCGTCGAGGACGGCTCGGCGGCGGTGCAGGATCGTCAGCGTGTCGAGCGGAATGCGGACCTTGATCTTGCGCTCGTTGCGCAGGCTGCGGCCGAGCAGGATCACGCGCTGCATCCGTTCCACCGCGTCTTCGAGCCCGGCGTCGACTCGGCCAGCGTCGTACGTGGGGAAGGTTTCCAGATGGACGCTCTCCTGCGCCCCGCGGCTCAGCAGGCTGGCGAGGTTGGTATAGATCGCGTCCGCCAGAAACGGCGTGAACGGGGCCATGAGCTTCGCGCAGGTCAGCAACACGTCGTACAGGCTGTCGTACGCGGCGTGCTTGTCGTCGCTCCGCCCGCTGCTCCAGAAGCGCCGCCGGTTGAGGCGCACGTACCAGTTGGTCAATTCGTTCAGAAAGTCGAGCAGCGCCGGCACGACGTTGTACAGCCGATACGCTTCCATCTCGGCGTTGACCCGGCGGATCAACGTCTGGGTGCGCGAGCGGATCCAGCGGTCCAGGACGTTCGGCGTGCCGGCGCCGGCGGCCGGCCGCCAGTCGTCCACCAGGGCGTACGTCACGAAGAATTTGTAGGCGTTCCACCACGGCAGCAGCAGGCGGCGGACGGTGTCGCGCACGCCCGCCTCGCTGAAGCGCAGGTCCTCGGCGCGCACCAGCGGCGAGTTGATCAGATACAGGCGCAGGGCGTCGGCGCCGTACGTGGCGAGGATGGTGTCGGGCTCGGGATAGTTCTTGAGCCGCTTGCTCATCTTCTTGCCGTCTTCGGCCAGGACGAGCCCGTTGACGACGACGTGCTTGAACGCGGGTTGGTCGAACAGCCCCGAGGCGACGACCATCAGCGTGTAGAACCAGCCGCGCGTCTGGTCGAGTCCTTCGGCGATGAAGTCCGCGGGAAACACGTCCGCGAACCGCTCGGGCCGCTCGAATGGATAGTGGACCTGGGCGTACGGCATGGAGCCGCTCTCGAACCAGCAGTCGAACACGAGCGGGACGCGGCGCAGCACGCCCCGCCCGGCCGCGTCCGGGAAGGTCAGCCCGTCCACGCACTCGCGGTGCAGGTCGGTCACGCGCGTGCCGCTGCGTGCGGCCAACTCGTCGATGCTGCCGACGCACACCACCTCGGCGCCGTCGGCGCTCTTCCAGATCGGCAGCGGCGTGCCCCAGTAGCGGTTGCGGCTGATGGCCCAGTCGCGCGCGTTTTCCAGCCAGTTGCCGAACCGGCCGGCGCGCAGATGCTCGGGGACCCAGGCGGTGAGCGTGTTGTTGTGGACCAGCCGGTCGCGGAACGCCTCGACGCGCACGAACCACGTGGTGACGGCCTTGTAGATGAGCGGCGTGTCGCTCCGCCAGCAGTAGGGATAGCTGTGGGTGATGGTGCCCTGGTGCACGACGTGGCCGGCGCGTTTGAGGTGGCGAACGATCTGCGGGTCGGCCTCCTTAACGTGCTGGCCGGCGAAGTCGGGCACCTGCGCGGTGAAACGGCCGTCGTCGTCGACGGGATTGACCAGCGGCACGCCCGCCCGTCGGCAGGCGTAGAAGTCTTCTTCGCCGAACGCGGGCGCCATGTGCACGATGCCGGTGCCCTCGTCGGTGGTGACGTGGGTCGACTCGATGATCCGAAAGGCGCCCGACGCCTTGCGGTCGGCGAAGTAGTCGAACAGCGGCGCAAAACCGCGGCCGGCCAAGTCGCGGCCCCGGTAGCGGGCCTCGACCGTATAACTGTCGGGCTTGGGGAAATACGTGGCCACGCGGGCTTCCGCCAGGACGTAGCGCGCGCCGTCCGTGTGGTCGCGGACTTCGACGTAGGCGACGTCCGGGCCGACCGCCAAAGCCAGATTGGAGGGCAGCGTCCACGGCGTGGTGGTCCAGGCGAGGTAGGAGAGCCGCTCCTCGCCGTCCGCGGCGAAGCGGACCGTGACCGCGGGGTCCTGCACGTCCTGATAGTTCAGGTTGGCCTCGAAGTTGGACAGCACGGTGCCGAGCCGCGTGGAGAACGGCAGCACCTTGTACCCCTCGTACACCAAGTCCTTGTCCCACAATTGCTTGAACACCCACCAGACGGTCTCCATGAACGAGGCGTCCATGGTCCGGTAGGCGTTGCGGAAATCGACCCAGCGGCCCGTCCGCTCGACCGTCTTTTCCCATTCCCGGGTATAGCGCAGGACGATCTTGCGGCACTCGTCGTTGAACTCGGCGATCCCGAAGCGCTCGATGGCGGCTTTCCCGCTCACGCCCAGCGCCTGCTCGATCTCCATCTCGACCGGCAGGCCGTGGCAGTCCCAGCCGAAGCGGCGGTCCACGTAGCGCCCGCGCATGGTCCAGAAGCGGGGAATGATGTCCTTGATCGTGCCGGGCAGCAGATGCCCGTAGTGCGGCAGGCCGGTGGCGAACGGCGGCCCGTCGTAGAAAATGAACGGCGGCCGGTCGCGGGTCTTGTCCAGCGTCTTCTGAAAGATGTTCCGCTCGTCCCAGGTACGCAGGACGTCGAGTTCGACGTCGACCAGCTTCACGTCGTCGGGAACCGGTTGCATGCTGTCCGTCCGAGGGGGAACCCTTCGCCTCTCCTCATCTGCCGAGAAATTCGGGCGCCAGGCTACCGACTGGACCCGGATTTGACTAGGGCCGACCGGCCCCGCGGCGTGCGTTTCGTAGGGGCAGGCCCCCGTGCCTGCCCGGCCCCAGGGCAACCACAGGCACCCGTAGCCCTGATGCTGGGCGTCATGCGCCCCCGTGCCTACCCGCCCCCAGGGCAACCACAGGGGGTTGCCCCTACGTACCGAGCACCGGTGTCGAATATCGGCTCAGACTCTGCCGCATTCTTTCGGCCTTCCCCCTCCCGCCAGGGGAGAGGAGATGAGGAAGCGGGCCGCTTGACCGACGGACACGGTGAGGCCAAGAATGGGCGGTCTCTTACCACAACGAGGAGGATCCCCGCATGGGCAAACGGATGATGGTGCACTTCGGCAAGCGCGGCTTTCCGCATTACGAAGAAGTCGAAGAGGAAGGCATGGCCAAGCCGTGCGCCGTGGGCCTGCCGTGGGTGAATCCCGATACGGTCAGGACGCTGGCGGCGCGCGACGTGCCACGGACCGGACCGAAAGGGGAGCGGCTGGAATCCGACGCCAACCGCTCCGAGGCCACGTCGGGGAGCGACGCCTAGCCGCGCGATAGCCGTCCGGTCGGGCGCCTGCCGCGGCGCTGCAGCGTACCGCGCCCGGCGATGCCGAAGTCGGGGTCGCCGTCCGGGTCGAACAGCGGATGCTGGTGCCGGCGTATCCCGAAGAAATAGCAACACGACGGACTGTCGAGATTGTTGTCGAACGTGCGCTGTTGGCCGTCCTCGAAGTTGATGCGCACCAGACACGTCCCGCCGTCGATGACCGACGTCATCTCTTCCACGACCTTGCCCGCACCCCATTCCTCGTAGCGCGGGTGGACGACGAAATCGCCGACGCGCAGGTACAGGCGGTGTCTGACGGGCATGGCCTTCCCGCGCGCTGGCGGCTCCCGGTCAGCCCGCCCGCTGCCGGGTGGCGATCGCCAGGCGGGTGAGCCCCTCGGTGCGGGCCAAGTCCATGATCTGGACGACGCGGCTGTGGGCGACCTCGCCGTCGGCACGCAAGACGAGCGTCACGTCCGCACCCTGCGCTTTCTCGGCTTCGAAGCGCCGTTCCAGCGCGGCGACGGTCGTGGCCGTCTCGCCGAGGAAGACTTGGCCGTCCTTCTTGAGGCTGACGGTCAGGCGGGTCTTCTGCACCGCGGGCGCGGCCGACGCGGCCTGCGGCAGGGTCACGTCCACCTGCCCCTCGCGATTCTTCTGGAACGTGGCAAGAAAGCTGAACGTGATGAAGAAGAAGATGAACATGTTGATGACGATGTCGGTCAGCGCCAGCGGCTCCATGCTCGTCAGCGCTTTCGACTCCTGCTTAAACCGCATGGCGCGTCGGCTCCTGGGGCTGCAGATGAACGGGTTCGACCGCGGGGCCGCGCTTGGCCGCCTCCAACGCATCGAGCAGCGTTTCGGTGCGTTCTTCGGTCAGGCGGGTCAGGCGCTGCACGCGCGAGGTCAGGTGGTTGTACAGCAGGTAGTAGGGAATCGCGACGCCGAGGCCGGCCGCGGTCGTCAGCATGGCTTTGTAGATGCCGCCGGCCAGCACGCCGACGGTGATGTCGTCGCCCAGCGTCTCCCAACTCATGAAGGCTTCGACCAGCCCGATGATCGTGCCCAGAAATCCCAGCATGGGCGCCACGCCGACCACGCTCGCCAAGGCGATCATGTACGCCTCCAAGCCGGCCACGACCTCGGTGCCGCAGCGTTCCAGCCGGCGCGTCAGGTCGGCCCGCGGCTCGCCGCGGTGCACGAAGGCGGTCTCGAACAGGCGGCCCAGCGGCGAATTCTGCTCGCGGCAGATTCCGACCGCGGAACGCAGCAGGCCGGTGTCGTCGGGCGTCTCGCCGGCGCCCTGCATCAGCAGGTGCAGGCGGTCGGAGAGTCGGTCGAGCCGGGTACGAAAGCGGATCAGACTCCAGAATTTCGCCAGCACGATGGTCAGCCCCACGACCGACAAGGCGATGATGGCGTACATCACGCTGCCGCCCTGCCCGATGAAGAACAGGAGGCCGGGCGCGTCTGGCTGAGCAGGCATGGCGGGTATATGTACCGGAGTTGCTGACGAGGGGGAAGAGTCGGCGGCCCCGATCGCGGTTGGTGAGCTTGTCGCAGTGGCGCAACTCGTTCCCCCTTCGGCGATCTCGGGGGCTAGTCCGTTGAGCTTGTCGAAACGGGCGCGGGATTGCCTTGTATGGAATTCTCATTGCTTTTATCCCTTGTCTCTATTGGGAGAGGGCGTCGGGGGGGAGAGAGAAATTCGAACCGACCCCCAACCGGGCAACCACAGGGGGTTGCCCCTACACGGATATGCGACGGCGACATTTCAAATCGAAACGCTACTCGGATCGCTCTGACGGTTGGGCGAACAGGCCGGTTCGCATGAGCCGACCGGATCACCGGATCGCCGCCGCCGGAGTCCTCCTCGGCTTGCTCGTGCAGACCGTGCCCGTCACGGCCCAACCCGAGCGGATCGAGGTTGCGGTGCGGCCCTTGACCGCGGCGCCCATCGCGCTTCCGCCCGGCAGGGGTTCCGCTCGCCGAGCTATGGACGACATGTGGGAACGGGCGCACGACACCGAAACGTTCGTCGTCGAGGTGACGATCACCAACCCGACTCCGCGCGCCTATCGGGTGAAAGTCGCGGCGATCAGCCTGCGGACCGAGACGGGGGAGCGCGTCAAACCGCTGGATGCAGCCGAAGACATCCCCCAGCCTATCCTCACGGATCAGACCGTCGAGGCCGGCGCACAGGTGCGCGGCTATGTGGCGTATCCGCAGGGAACGTACACCGGCGCCGCGGGTTATCTCATCGAAGACGCGACGCAGGCGAACGAGGGGTTCAGCATCAGGTTCTGACGGCGGGCCGTCGGGCGGACTCGCCCCTGCCGATTCGTTTGGGAACCACCTGAGAGATGATCTCCCGCCCGTTTCGACAGGCTCAACGGGCTTGCCCCTCAGCTTGGTCCCTGGACCTGCGGTGCCTTGAGCCTGCGTTGTCCTGAGCCTGTCGAAGGATCGAAGCGGCCAGGACCGTCTTGGATGTCCTGCCCCTTCGTTTCGTAGGGGCAGGCCCCCGTGCCTGCCCGGCCCGCTCAGAGACCAGAGGGAGCCCCCCTACGCGACGCTCCCGTCTTCCGTATGGATCACCGGCGGGATGAACGCGGTCACGGGCGGCGGCTCGCCTTCGTACCGTTCCACCTCGACCAGCGCGGTTTGCGCGCTCGGCCCCTGCGCCAGCTTCGACGTGCCCTTGTCCAGCGTCAGCACGTTCGGGTTGCCGTGCTTGTCCAGGGAACCTGGCCGGCCCGGCTCCAGCGGGTCGTACCACGCGCCGGTCGGCAGCAGGACGACACGCGGCTGCACGTCGGGCGTGATACGAACGCCGGCGAGGCACTGCCCGCGGTCATTGAACACGCGCACCACGTCGCCCTCGACAAGCCCGCGCGCCCGTGCGTCGTCCGGGTGCATGGACAGGGCTTCGCGCCCGGCGACCTTGGCCTTCCGGCTGACGGCGCCTTGGTCGAGCTGGCTGTGCAGGCGGCTGACCGGCTGATTCGAGATCAGGTGCAGCGGGTAGCGCACGGCCTTTTCGCCGCCCAACCATTCCGCGGGCTCCAGCCACGTCGGGTGCGGGGGGCAGTCGTCATACGCATACGCGGCGATCCGTTCCGACCAGATCTCCAATTTGCCGGACGGGGTGTCGAGGGGATGCGCCTCCGGGTCGGCCCGGAACGCGGCCAGAAAATCGGACGGCTCCGCGGGCGGCGGGATCTCGAAATACCCGTCGCGCCAGAACTGTTCGAAGTCGGGCAGCGTGAACCCGCGCCGTGCGGCCCGCTCGACCGACACACCGTACAAGTGGCGTAGCCAGCCCGCCTCGTCCCGCCCCTCGGTAAAGCCCTCGCGGAAGCCCAGCCGTTCGGCCAAATCCGCAAAGATGTCGTGATCGTTGCGTGCGGAGCCGACGGGCGGCAAGGCGGCTTTGTTGGCTGCGACGAAGCCGTCGCGCGGCGTGCACACGAGGTCGTTGCGCTCCAACGGGGTCGTCGCCGGCAGCACGACGTCGGCGTGGCGCGCCATAGGGGTCCACCACGGCTCGTGCACGATGATCGTGTCGGGTTGCTGCCAAGCGCGTAGCAGGCGGTTCAGGTCCTGGTGATGGTGAAAGACGTTGCCGCCCGCCCAATAGACCAGATGGATGTCGGGATAGCGCGCGCGCCGCCCGTTGTAGTCGAACGGGGCGTTGGGGTGCAGCAGCAGGTCGGCGATCCGCGCGACCGGAATGACGTCGTCCACCGGATGGGTGCAGCGGTCCAGGCTCGCCCAGCCGATGCGTTCGGCCGGGTTGCCGACCGTGGCGACCGCGGCATAGCCGTATCCGAAGCCCCCTCCCGGCAACCCGATCTGGCCCAGGATGGCGGCCAGCGTAATCGCCGCCCAATACGTCTGCTCGCCGTGGTCGGCGCGCTGCAACGACCAGGCGATGGTAATCAGCGTGCGCTGAGCCGCCATGCGGCGCGCCAGGCCGACGATCGTCTCCGCGTCCAGGCCGGTGACGTCCGCGGCCCAGGCCGCGTCCTTGGGCCGTCCGTCGCGGTCGCCCATCAGATAGGCGCGGAAACGCTCGAAGCCGACGCAGCAGCGGTCGAGAAAATCGCGATCCGCCAGTCCTTCGCTGACCAGGGTATGCGCCAGCCCGAGCATCAACGCCACGTCGGTATTGGGCCGCGGGGCGAGCCATTCCGCGTCGACGAAGTCCGCGGCGTCGGTCCTGACCGGTCCGACGTTGACGAAGCGGACGCCCGCGTCACGACACGCTTCCAGCCCTTGGCGGGTGCGGTGCCGGCCGACGCCGCCGTACGCGACCTGCGCGTTCTTGAGCGGCATCCCGCCGAAGGCCACGACGAGTTCGGAATGCCGGGCGATGGTCTGCCACGAATGCTGCGCGACGAGCAGGCGAAAGAAGTTCCCCGCGACGTACGGCATGACCACGTCGGCCGCGGCGTGGCTGTACGTGTTCGCCGAACGCACGAAGCCGCCGAACAGATTGAGGAAACGGTGCAACTGGCCGGGCGGAAAGTGGAATGCGCCGGCGCTGCCCCAGCCGTACGAGCCGGCGTAGATGGCGCGGCTGCCCCAGGTCTCCCGCACGCGCTCGAGTTCCGCGGCGACCAGATCGAGGGCGCGCGGCCAACCGACGGCTACGAACGGTTCGGCCCCGCGGCGGGTCGTGCGGCCCGGGCCGTGCGTGAGCCACCCTTCGCGGATCATCGGCCGGGCGACGCGCAACCGATCCTGCACCGCATCGACGTACGATTGGCCGAGCGGCGCCGGGTCCGGGTCCTCGGGCGTGGCGTCCATGCCGATCAGGCGCCCGTCTGCGACACGCGGGGTATAGCCGCCCCAATGAAACGCGGCACGCGGACGGGAGGCAGGCTCGGCGGAGGACATGGGCTTCCGTCTCGTACGGATCAGGCGGCGGCAATGGACGGCGGGCTCCGCTACGCGCCGCAGGTCTGGCTGGCGAGGGCCTGGATTTTGGTCTTGAGGTTCCGGTCGCCGAGCCGGTTCAACATCTTCTGGGCGCCGTTCACGGTCTTGCAGGCTTGGTCGGGGTTGCCGGTCGTGTCGTTCAGGCGGGCCGCCTCGAAGGTGCCCCGGAACCAGAGCGGCTCGCCCACCTGGGTGTGTTGCAGCATCGCCTGCCACAGCGACAATGCGCGTTCCGTGTCGCCGCGCGCCTCGGCGATCCGCGCCAAGCCCACGGTCGAGACGATCGAGTACGGTCCCTGATCCTGTTCGAGTCGGGTGTAGATCGCCTCGGCTTTCTCGTATTGCCGGGTGTCGAGGTACAACTGCGCCAAGTCGTAGCGGAAGCGGTCGGGCGATTCGTCTTCGGCGAACTCCCCGCCGTTCTCCAGCCACGCTTCGTGCAGGCGCGCCAGGGTCCGTTTGGCGGCCTGTTCGTTCGCCGTGTCGCCTGCGCGTCGGAGGGTGCGGATGTCTTTCTCCAAAATGCCGTCCAACCCGGCCACGAGTTCGGTCCGGGTCTCCGGCAGGAAGCGGTCGAACATCTTCTCGACGTCGCGTTCCAACTCCTCGTAGCGGCCGGTCTTCTGCAACGCGACGAGCCGGGTACGCGCCACGGTCTCGAACGCCTCGGGCTGCTTCGGATACTGATCCTCGAAGCCGCTCAGGAGCGACACGATCCGCTCAGCGTTGGCGTCCATGTCGTGGCTGAGATGGACGGCGTGCATCACGCTGACCTTGCCCGGATATTCGTTGTACGGTGCCCGCTGGGCGAGTGTGGGACTGCGTTCGGCCAATCGCGCGCTGTGCTTCCAATAGGCGTCCAGACTGCGGCCGATGCGCGCCCGCACGTCGGCTTCGCTCAGTCCGTTGCCGGTGTCGCCGTCTTCGATGGCGTGCAGCACCTCGAAATAGGATTGCAGGGTGGCGTAGTCGGCGCGCACGCGAAACGCCGGCGCCCCGCGGATTTTGTCGTAGGCCGCGGCCGCGGCCAGATAGTCGCCGCGTTCCTGACGATACTCGCCCAGCCGGAAGTGGGCCTCGTAGATGGAACGGTGCTTGGGATAGCCGCGGATGAAGTCGCCGATCGCCTGAACGTACCGCTTCGCGTTCGCATCGCTCTGGTTGCCGGCGTACAACGCTTCCGCGGCCTTGAAGCGGAAATAGGTCGCGTCCGCGGCGTGGGGCGTCCGTCCGTCCGCGTTCAGCACCGCGTCGAATTGCGCCATCGCGCGCCGGTAGCGCCGCTGCTCGTACAGACCGACACCGAGATAATACTCCGCATCGGCCTTGAACACCGCGGCGTTCGGGTCGTCCGAGGCCAGCACGGCTTCGAGCAGCGGCACGGCCTTGGCGAATCGGCGTTTCTGCATGTGCGCCTTGGCTTCCAGCCACGGCGGAAACGGAAACTCCTGTTCGACGAGGGCGAGGGTTTCCTCGCGGTCGAGTTCGGCGTCGGCCAGCGCCTGGGCGCGGTCCTTCCATTTGCCGCCGGCCTTGCGCAGTTCGAGCAGCAAGCCGAGCAGTTGTCCGCGCAGGGTGCGGCGCTTTTGGCCGGTCGCGTTGCGGCTCTGTTTGGCGATGGCCTTGGCCTGCTGGAACCGGGCCTGCGCCAGCGCGTCCGAGGAGGGCGGCGTGCGGTCGGCGCGTTTGGCGTAACGGCGGGTCTGGTCCAGCGCGTGTTGCGCCTTGCGCATCATCTGGGTCGTGAGGCCCGGCTGTTGGAGGAGGAGTTCGAAATCGCGGATCGCCCAGTCGAACTTCTGGAGTTCGCGCTCGCTCAACGCCCGGCCGAACAGGCTCTCGTTCTTGAGCTTGGAGGCGTGCTCCCCGACCGCGAACTCGCCGAACCCGTTCATGGCCGCGGTCAGGAGTTCGTTCTTCTTCTCGGTGTCCTGGAACGTGAACGAGCCGATGTAGTTGAGCCAGTTCAGAAAATAGAGCGCGCGCGATGCCACGCCCTGCTCGCCGAGATACGCCTGCGAGTCGTACAGGGCTTCGAGGTCGCCGTCCCGTTCGATGACGTCCTTGGTCATCCGGTCGAGCCGCCCGAAGCTCGTCTGGTAGATATCGTTCAGCGGGGTGTGCAGCAGATCGTACACACGGCGTATCGCGCGCCGGCCCGCGTCGGTCTTCACCTCACCGGCCAGATTCGGCAGGGCGATGAACTCCAACGCCACGGGGCCGAGCAGTTGGATGGCCTGCAGCTTGGCTTCGGCGTTCCAGTCGTCGCGTTCGAGGGCGTCGGCTTGATTGCGCGCTTGGGTGGCGCGGGACGTGAGTTCGGACACGGTCGCCGCAGGGGCCGGGGCGGCGAGGCTCAGGGTCAGGCACAGGAGGGCGACGATTGATGCTGATCTCCGCGGCCCCCTCTCCCTAGCCCTCCCCCACGAGGGGGGAGGGGACGTCTGCTTCCTTTTCTCGGAGGGAGAAAGAACGGATACACTCCCTCTCCCCTGGTGGGAGAGGGTTGGAGCCTGCCCCGGACTCGATCCGGGGAAGAGGGGAAAGAAAAAGCGGGCCGCGGTCACGCCGTACTACTCCAAATCGCGTAGGTATTTGGCCATTTCGACTTCCCAACGCGAGCCGAACGTCATGATGATGATGTTCCTGGTCAGCGCGCGCTCCTCGGTCAGCGGGATGAAGTCCCCTCCGCCGGCCTGCGCGACCGAGGCCATGGTGTTGCGGAAGTCGCGGTAGAAGCCGGGTAGCGGCGTGGGCTCGAAGGCGACCTTCATGATCTTTCCGGTCCGCTCCCACAACGCGTACTCGAAGTCTTCGTGCATCTTGTCGGCGAGGTCCATGACGCTGACCACGCCGCCGCGCGACTGAAACCCCTGCGCCAAGCCCAACACGCTGCCCATGCTCTCCGGGTGCGGGGGCGAGCCGGCCGCGATGATGACCACGCGCCGCGAGCGTTTGCGCCAACTCAGGTCGTGCACCGCGGCGTCCAGCCCCTCGTAGATCGCCTCGGGCCAGTCGCCGCCGCCGTCGGCCTGCATGTTGGCGAGGAAGCCCTTGAGCTTGGGCGTGGAGAAGCTCAGATCGACCCACTTGGTGACGTATTCTTCGCCCTTGTCGCGGTAGGCCACGATGCCGATGCGCGAGGTGGGCACCAGCTTGCGCAACAGCGTGACCAGGCGGCTCAGGCGGTCGCGGACCGAGTCGATCACGAACTGCATGCTGTCGGTCGCGTCGATGACGAGCGCCACGTCCAGGCCGACCTTGCGCAGCCCGCGGCCGTAGTCGCCGAACCCCCCACCGCCGCCCAGGTCGCCGGCGCCGACGAGGCCGCTGAGTTGGGTGTCGATGCCGGAGAAGACGTTGTCCGTGCGCTGCACTTCGATGGTGACCGGCCCGATGCCGGAGAAGAGCGGCACGGACGCGCGTTGAATCGGCGCCTGCAGCGGGCCGGTCGATGCCGGACCGGTGGGCCGCGCCCGGTTGGGCGCCAAGTCCTCCATCGTCAGAATGCCGGGGATGTCCTCCAGCGACGGCTCGCCTTCCCAGTCGTCGGGCAACTCGTCCTCGGCCAGCGCCTCCAACTCTTCGTGCGACAGGGGGAGTGCCTTGACCTTGATCAGATCCTGCTCGTTCACCGCGATGGTGACCGCGGTCGTCGCGAACAGCGACAGGATCAGAATGTGGGCGGCCGTGGAGAAAGCGAACCAGCGCGCGTTCTTGCCGAACCCGCCGCTCCGGTGGATCCACAGGTCCTCCTGAACCTTGCGTTCCAGCGGAGTCGGGGCGTTCGTTTCCGGAGGTGAAGCCATCGCGATTTCTCTTCCCTTTATCTCCGACACCCCCCTACCCGCGGGGAGGGCATCCGGATCACTTCCACGCTCAGCTTCCCTGTCTGGCGGCGATCGCGACCTGGGCCGCGCCGGCACGCTGCGCAATGGACAGAATGCGGACCGCCTCGCCGAGAATCACGTCCTTGTCGCCTTCCAGCACGACCGGCACGTCGGGTTTCGCGGTGACGAGTTGCCGGACGGTGAGTTCGAGGTCGGCCATGGTGACCGGTGTCGCGTTGACGAAGATTTCCTTCTGGGGGGTGACCGTAATCACGATCTGCCGCGGCTCGGATTCGGTCTCCTGTACTTCGGGCAGGTTGATCTCCGCCCCGGACTGGACCATCGCCACGCTGGTCACCATGAAGATGATGAGTAGCACCAGGAAGATGTCGGTCAGCGGCGTGATGTTGATCTCGGCCATGATGTCCGAGCCGCTGCCGCTCTTCTTGCGCGGGCTAGCCATTCCCATGAGCTTTTCTCCCGAGTCGGATGGCTTCCAACACCCGGTCGGAACCGATCGTCACCGCGGCCTCGATGCGTTCCAGCCTGGTATGGAAATAGTTGTAGAAGATCACTGCGACGATGGCGACCGCCAGCCCCAGCGCCGTGGCGACCAGAGCCTCGGAGATGCCGCCGGCCACGATCGCGAAGCCGCCGCTGCCCTCGACCGCCATGCTCTGGAACGATTTGATGATCCCGATCACCGTGCCCAACAGGCCGATGAACGGCGCGCTGACGCCGACGGTGCCCAACACCCAGATGCTGCCCTTGAGCGCCTCGACCTCCTCGAAGCGGCGGTCCTCGATGACCTCGGACAGATACTCCAGACTCTCGCCCTCTTGTTGCGCGATCACGTCACGGAAGATCCGGCCGGCCGGCTTGTCGTGCTGTTCCTCGGCCGAGTCCAGGGCGACCCGGAAGTCGCCCTTCTGCAAGGCGCCGACGAGGCCGCCGGCCAGTTGGATGGTCCCCC
Organism: uncultured Binatia bacterium (SeqCode); assembly: GCA_965242795.1. Classification (GTDB taxonomy): domain Bacteria; phylum Desulfobacterota; class Binatia; order Bin18; family Bin18; genus Bin18. Next base: position 2,766,956 of record OZ251505.1, on the reverse strand, counting down.
CGATGAGCCCGCGCAGGGCGAAGATCCGCTCGAAGATGATGGTGATGACGACGACCGACATTATGATGAGGGGGTACGTGATGTACCATCCCTGCTGGATCATATCGAGAACGCTTATCCCTTCCACGCTGAGCCCTCCTCTTCGACTTATTATGCTGGTACGTGGCGTCGCTTTCGCCCCAGCCGGCAGATTCCTATTCCGCCGCCGCGACGTCAAGCGTCGGATTCGTGTCTTCCTCCCGGCCGGTAGAGGCTGCTAGTTCGTCCAGGAACTGTTCGAGCCACGCCACCTCGGCGCGGAACCGCCGGAGGCCGTGTTCGATGAGTTTGGTGTGTACCAGCATGGTCGTCGGCCGGGCCGCCCAATACGCCTGCTGCTCCCCGATCCAGGCGAGCCGCTGGCGTGCCCAATCCAGATGCCGCTGCAACCCCTCGCGCAGCTCCGCGGCGTCGAGAAAATGCCCGAAGGCCAGCGCCGCGTTCAACGGATCGTAGATCTTTTTTTCGCGTTCTTCGGTGTCGAACAACAGGCGCAGCAATTCGTGGCGGAAATGCTCGCGGCCCTTGGAGGTGATGCGATAGACTTGGCGCACGGGGTAGCGGCCCTGTTGTTCGAGATCGCTCTTGGCGACGTAGCCGGCCCGTTCGAGTCGTCCCAGGTTGTAGTACAGCGAGCCGCCGCTCATGTTGATGTACCTGTCGTACACCCGGCGTTTGGCCTCCTGCTGCAATTGGTAGCCGTGCGAGGGCTTTTCCGACAACAAGCCCAGGATGACGAGGGTGGCACTCATGCTCCGGTTCTCTGCCGCGAGTCTCGATTAGTCTAGGTGGACTAGAAAAAATGACAAGGCTCCCCGACGATTTTTTCGGACCGCGGACGCGCCGGTTTCTCGACCGCGAAATCGTCCGGTCGGAGACGATGCCGAAGCGCTGGCGCGGTGCGACTTTCAGTCGGTATCGATGACGCCCCGGTCACGCAGCAGCTTGAGGATGATGTCCAGGCTGTGTTCGCGCAGGTTGATCTTGAGCTGGTCGTACAGCGTGAAGTTGGCCATACGCAGAGACGGGCGGCCGCGGACCACGTCGATGACGTTGATGCAGCCGAAGTCCTGTTCGACGTTCAGAATCCTTCCGCCGGTCGTACCGGTCGCGTGGGCCAGCAGCGCGTTGTTGACCCCGCCGTGGCCGACGAGCAGCAGCGTGGTCCAGTCGTCGCGGTCCAACAGGCGCCGCAGCAGCCGGCCGGCGCGCGCATGGACTTGCCGGAAGCTCTCCCCGCCCAGGTAGCGTTCGTCCCAGTCGGCGTCGTCCGCCTGGAAGAAGCGTCGAATCTCCTCGAATATCTGCGTCAGATTTTTATGCGTCACCGTTTCCTCGCTCGGGACGATCTCGCGGAGTTCGGGAACGACCTGCACGTCCAGGTTCTTCTCTTCGGCGATGATGGCGGCCGTTTCGGTAGCGCGCTCCAGCGGGCTGGCGTAGATGGCGTCCAGCGGTACCCCGCGCAGCAGGAGCGAGGCCGCCACGATCTGCTCCCGTCCGCGTTCGGTCAGCGTGCCGTTGCCGAGTGCGCCCTCGTTGGCCACGCGCTGATACAGGGTTTCCCCGTGGCGCATGAGATAGATGCGGCGGTTGTCCATAATAGGGCGGAATCCGCGGGTGTATTGCGCGTTGGATGAAGTGCCCCGCTTACCACAGCGGGCCGCGGGTGCCTAGCTTGACCGCGGGAGAGCGCGTCTCGGTTCGAACATGTTCCACTGTCTGAACGCCGGCCTCCGTGTAGTCCGCAAGGCGAGGAACACGAGGGGAAACTGGCCTCCGCGTGTAGGGGCAACCCCCTGTGGTTGCCCTCCCCCCGCCCCGCCAGGGCAACCACAGGGGGTTGCCCCTACGGGCTGCACGGCGCTGTAAGGTTCAAATCGAGACAATTCCCCGCGGCTGCCGCGCGAGAGCGCCTTGTTCAGCGCGGTACAGGTCAGTACAGTCCGGGGCGCGACCGACGCATATCAGGTGCGGAAGACGGATGTAAAAACGCACATATCCAGGGAACGCTCCTGTATCCCCCCGTACCAGGGAGGAAATCGGAAAACCCCCCTGACAAGGGGGGGGGGGGGTCGCTCCGTAGATTTGAGGTAGATAGGAGCCCGCCATGACGACAGACCTCCACGCCGTGCTCCATCGTGCGCTCCGCCCCGGTGTTTCGGACGTGCACCTGAGCAGCGGCGAGCCACCCATGATCCGCCTCGACGGCGACCTGCAGAGGCTCGACGAAGCGCCGCTGTCGCGCGAGACCGTGCACGACTTGGTGCACGGTCTGATGGATGACGCCCAACGCCGCGCCTTCCAGGAGACGCTCGCCATAGACTTTTCGTGCGCGGTGGACGGGGTGGGCCGTTTCCGCGTGCACGTGTTCAGGCAGCAGCGCGGTGAAGCCGTGGTGTTTCGGACGATTCCGACCGAGGTCGCGTCGTTCGCGGAGTTGGGATTGCCGAAATTGCTGGAGACCGTCTGCCGCCGGCGGCACGGCCTCGTGCTGGTGACCGGGGCGGCCGGTTCGGGCAAATCGACCAGCCTGGCCGCCATGCTGGATTATCTGAACCGGCACACGTTCGGCCACGTCGTGACGGTCGAAGACCCGATCGAGTTCGCCCACCGCTCGCAGCAGTGTCTGGTCAGCCAACGCGAACTCGGCGTGCATACCCGCTCGTTTCCCGACGCCCTCCGTGCGGCCCTGCGCGAAGATCCGGACGTGATCCTGATCGGCGAACTCCGCGACCGGGAGACCATCCAACTCGCGCTCACCGCCGCGGAGACCGGCCATCTGGTGTTGAGCACCTTGCACGCGCCCGGTGCCGCCCAAGCCGTCGACCGCATCGTGGACGTCTTTCCCGCGGCTCAGCAGGCGCAAATCCGACTCCAGTTGGCCGACACCGTGGAAGCCGTCCTCACCCAGACCCTGTGCAAGGCGGTGCGCGGCGGACGGGTCCCGGCGTTGGAGATCATGGTCGGGACGCCAGCGGTGCGCAGCCTGATCCGCGAGGGCAAGACTCACCAGATTCCGTCCGCCCTGCAGGTGGGGCAGAAAGACGGCATGCAGACCATAGACATGGCGCTGACCGGGCTCGTGCGGCGAGGCGTCGTGAGTCCGCAAGAGGCGCAGACCCACAGCCGCACCCCGCGCCTGTTCGGGCAGACCGCGGAGACCGGCACCCCCGCGGCCTAACGTGGCCCCTGGGAACGCGGGCGTCCCGCCCGCATCCGAAGCCCCGCGGAGACCGGCACCCCTGCGGCGGTTCACCCCGACCGGGTCCGCAGCAGCGCTTCGGCCAGCATCAAATCGTCCGGGGTCGTGATCTTGAAATTCAGCGCGTCGCCGGGAACGACGCGCACCGGCCTGCCCAGCCGTTCGACGAGCCCGGCGTCGTCGGTCGCGGTGACGCCCTGTTCCTGCGCGAGCCGGTGCGCTTCCCGAATCAGCGCGACCTGAAACGTCTGCGGCGTCTGGGCCAACCAGACGTCCTGCCGGGAAAGGGTCTCGGAGACGGTCCCGTCCGGGCCGACCCGCTTGAGCGTATCGCGCGCCGGCGTCGCCACGAGCGCGGCGCCCGTCTCGGCCGCGGCCCGGATGCTGTGCGCAATCGCCTCGACGCCGACGAACGGGCGCGCCGCGTCGTGGATCGCGACGATGTCGCACGCGGCGTCCATCGCCGCCAACCCGCAACGGACCGAATCCTGACGTCGGGCGCCGCCCTCGACCACCACGGTCGGCACCGTCCGCGGGCCGTCGGCGTCGAGCAAGGCGCGGCACTCGGCTTGGTCAGCGGCGGACGTGACCACGACCACACGCCGGATGACGTCAACCTGTGCAAAGCGGTCGAGCGTCCGCAACAACAGGGACCGGCCGGCCAGAGGCAAAAACTGCTTGGGCCGGTCGTGCTGCATGCGGCGGCCTTTTCCCGCGGCCACGATGACGGCGTTGACGTGCATTCGTTCTCGCTTAAGGGGACTAGGGCGCCGCGGCGCGTTGCAGGGCTTCGACTTCGACGACTTTGCCGTGACCGATGGAGGCGCCGACGAGGCCGGCGACGCGCGCGAAGGCATACTTCGAGCGGAACAGCGCGTGCACGCGGGCCGTCTCCTCCGCGTCCGCGACGAACTTCGCGCGGCCGGTCAGACGCAGCGCGCCGATCGTCAACCGCATCTCGGGCGTCTGCTGCAGGTTCCGATACCAGTGCGTCTTCCCGTCCTGGCCCGACTGAACGTACAACCGGCCCTGGTCGTACACGAACCAGATCGTCTTGGTGCGCGGCTTTCCGCTCTTGCGGCCGATGGTCGTAATGTCCAGGGTCGATTCCGCGGCTACGGATCCGAGCGCCGCGGCCAGCTCCGCCTGGCCGGTCGCGGCCAACGGCGGAGCGAACGGGAGTCCGCCGCAGGCCAGCAGCAGGAACAGTCGTACCAGAGGCCGATTAGGTGTCTTGGCGGTTCGCGTCATCTCGCCGGTTCCTTTCCTCCGTCCTCCCGACCTGCGTTCCGGTTCCTCGGTCGGGGCGGGTGTGGTAGCGTGCGCGCAGCCCAGCGACACGAGGAGGAGTCTGCAATGGCCACGCAATGCCACTTCCGGGTAGCAAACAACGCCATCGAGGTACACACGGGGACGCACGCTTCCCCGAACATCACCATGACCATGAAGGAAAGCGACTATCTCGACATGGTCAACGGCAAGCTCAACGGGCAGACGGCCTTCATGACCGGCAAGCTGAAGATCGCCGGTGACATGGGGCTCGCGCTCAAGCTCCAGAATCTGTTCACGCCGCCGGCGGAGGGGAGCCCGCCGGCCGAATCCGTGCAGCAGGTCATCGAGGGCATGCCGGACGCCTTCAATGCCGCGGCCGCGGCCGGCATCGACGCGGTCTTCCAGTTCGATCTGACGGACTAATAGCGGGGTCGATGTCCGGCTCGTGCGCCGCGTTTACAGGGACGAGATCCCGATGTCGAAACGCACGCTGATCGGCCTCATGTCGGGGACCTCGCACGACGGGATCGACGCCGTGCTGGTCGATATCGCGCGCGCCCGCGGGCGGTTTCGCATCCGGCAACGGGCGTTCCGCTCCTTTCCGTATGGCCGCGCGGTGCGTGCCCGCCTGCTGCGCCTGAGTCAGGCCGCCGAACTGGGCGCCGGCGAGGTCTCGCAGGTCAACGTGTTGCTCGGCGAACTGTTCGCCCGCGCCACTCTACGGCTGTGCCGGGCCGCGGGCGTGGCGCCCGACGCCGTCGACGCCGTCGGCTCGCACGGCCATACGATCTATCACCGACCGCGCCAACGGCCCGGCCCCGGCTCGACGCTCCAGATCGGAGAACCCGCGGTCATCGCCAGCTTGACCGGCATCACGACCGTTGCCGACTTTCGCCCCGCGGACGTGGCGCTCGGGGGAGAAGGCGCGCCGCTGGTGCCCTACGTGCACGCCTGCCTGTTCCAACGGCCCGACGCCGCGGTCGCCGTCCACAACGTCGGCGGGATCGCCAACCTGACCTATCTGCCGGCTACGCGCGGGAACGGCGGCCCGGCCGAGGTGGTGGCGTTCGATACCGGCCCGGGCAACGTCGTGATGGACGGGGTCGTCCACGCGGTGACGGACGGGCGGCACACCTACGACCGGAACGGCCGGCTGGGCAGAACGGGGACCGTGCACGCCGGGCTGCTGCGGTCCCTGCTGCGGCACGCCTACTTCAAGCGAACGCCGCCCAAGTCCACGGGGCGCGAGGAGTTCGGCGGGCCGTTCATCGACCGCTTTCTCGAGCGGGCCGCCCGCCTCGGACTGTCCGCCGCCGATCAGGTGGCGACCGCGACCGCCCTGACCGCGGACAGCATGGCCGGCGCGTACCGCGATTTCATTCTGCCGCGCGGGAGACTGGCCGAGATCTACGTCACCGGCGGCGGCGCGCTCAATCCGACGCTCCTGGAGCGCTTCGCCGCGCGGCTGCCCGAGACGCGCGTCCGTCCGCTGGAGGACGCCGGCTACGACCCCCAATCCCTGGAAGCGCTGGCGTTCGCCGTCCTGGCCTATGCGACTCTGCACGGCCTGCCGTCCAACGTGCCGAGTGCGACCGGCGCGGGCCGTCCCGCGGTGCTGGGCAAGATCGTCCCCGGCAGGAATTATCGCAACGTGCGGCTGAGTGCCGGCGCAACGAGGGGGAACGGATGAGCAAACACGTCGTGATCATTCCCGGGGACGACGCCGCACCCGAGGCGATGGCGCCCACGCTCGACCTGCTGAAACGATTTTCGCTCGACCTGCGCTTCACCGAATTCCCCTCCGGGCCGGAAGGGGTGGCACGCTACGGCTCCCGCAAGGGGTTCGAGGCCGCGCTGCGTGCGGCGATCGACGAGTCGGACTCGACGCTGTTCGGCTCGACCAACGGGACGACCGGCGGCATCGGGTATCTGCGCTGGGGCAAACAGACGTATGCCAACGTGCGGCCCGCGCGCTGGCGGCCCGGATTCCGCAGCCCGCTGAAGAACCCGGAAACGGTCGATTTCGTGGTCGTCCGGGAGAACCTGGAGGACCTGTACATGGGGATCGAGGGGCCGCTCGACACCCTCGCCCCGCTGGCGCTGACGAGTACGCTGACGCGCCAGCCGCTCGACACCGCGGCGAAAGGCTTGTTCGCCATCAAGGCGATCACCGAGGCCGGCAGCCGGCGGATCGCCCGCTTCGCGTGCGAGCTCGCCCGCAAACGCAAGGCGCAGGGCGGCCGCGGCTTGGTCACGTGCACCAGCAAATACAACATGCTGCGCCGGAGCGACGGCCTGTTCCGGGAGGTCGTCGAGGCGACCGCGGCCGAGTATCCCGACCTGGACTACGAGCAGTACATCGTGGACGACTTCGCGCGCCGGCTGGTCGCCAGCCCGTCCCAGTTCGACGTGGTGGTCATGCCCAACCTGTACGGCGACATTCTGTCGGACGTGGCGGCCGGCGTGATCGGCGGCCTGGGGCTAGCGCCGAGCGGCTGCTACGGCGACGACTACGCCTACTTCGAGTCGGTCCACGGCTCGGCACCCGACATCGCCGGCCGCAACGTCATCAACCCGACGGCCACGCTGCTGTCGGCCGCGCTGCTGCTCGACTATCTGGGTTGGCCGGACGAGGCGCGCCGTTTGGAAGACGCCGTCGCCGCGGTGTACGCGCACGGCGAAACGTTACCGCCCGACCAGGGCGGGCGTGCCTCGACGACCGACTTCGCCGCCGCGGTGGAGCAGCAGTTGTTCGGTTGAGCCGCGGCGGAATCGCCTAGAAGAGGAGTCAGCTATCGATGAAGGCGGCCAGGCTCTTGGCGCGCGTCGGGTTGCGGAGTTTGCGGAGCGCCTTGGCCTCGATCTGACGGATACGCTCGCGGGTGACGGCGAAGCGCTGGCCGACTTCTTCCAGCGTGTAGTCGGTCTTCTCGTCGATACCGAACCGCATGCGCAGGATCTGTTCCTCGCGCGGGGTGAGCGTCGCCAGCACCTTGCGCGTCTGCTCTTCCAGGCTGAGCGCCATGGCCGCGTCCGCGGGCGACAGGGTCTGCCGGTCCTCCACGAAGTCGCCCAGCGAACTCTCCTCGTCGTCCCCGATCGGGGTTTCGAGCGAAACCGGCTCCTTGACGATCTTCAGGACTTTTCTGACCTTGTCCGCCGGCACCTCCATCTGTCCGGCGATCTCCTCGGGCGACGGCTCGCGGCCGAGCTGCTGGACGAGATAGCGCGAGGTGCGCAAGACCTTGTTGATCGTCTCGATCATGTGCACGGGAATCCGAATCGTGCGCGCCTGGTCGGCGATCGCACGGCTCACCGACTGCCGGATCCACCACGTCGCGTACGTGGAGAACTTGTAGCCGCGCTGGTACTCGAATTTCTCGACCGCGCGCATCAGGCCGATGTTCCCTTCCTGAATCAGGTCGAGAAAGCCCAGCCCGCGGTTGACGTAGCGTTTGGCGATGCTCACCACCAGCCGCAGATTCGCTTCGATGAGCCGCCGCTTGCCGTCCATGGCCTGCGCCTCACCCTGCGCAATCGTGCGCAGCGAGCGGCGGACGTCGTCGATGTTCGTGCCGAGCTGCCCTTCGAGCCGCTGGATTTCCTTGCGTGCGGCCTTGATCCGCTGGCTCGCGTCGAGGATGTCCCGCTCCTGCGTCTTGCTCAGGGGCCGGCCGTTCTTGGCCTCCGGGCGATTTCCGTTCCTGGACGCCAGCCCGATGATCTCGGAGGCCGTGCAGCCGCACCGGGATTCCTGCCGGCGCAGAATGCGATCCTGCCCCTCCAGGAGTCGGCCGGCCTTCTTGAGGTTGTCCGCCACGTCCGTGATATGGCGCCGGCCGAGCGGCAGGACGTCGAGCGTCGCCCCGATCTTCTGGCGGAGGGCGTCGCGGCGTTTGAGTGCTTTTTCGCGCTCCTTGGCCGGCGTCCGGCGCGTGCGGGCGAGCCGGTCGGCCTTCTCCCGTTCGCTGCACTGGCGCCGCAGCGGACTCATCCGGGCGAGAAACCCCTTGATCCGCCGGTCTTCCTTGCCCGCGGCGTCGAGGTCGTCGTCTTCGTCGCCGAACACGAAGCGCGCCTCGGACTCGTCCTGCTTGAGACGGTCCCCCAACTCCAGGACGCGCTGCGCGGCCAGCGGCGTGGCGAACACCTCTTCGCGGATGCGCTTTTCGCCGGCCTCGATCTCCTTGGCGATGGAGACTTCCTCCTCGCGGCTGAGCAGCGCGATGGTGCCCATTTCCTGGAGGTACATCCGTACCGGGTCCGAGGTGTCCCCGATGATCGGATCGCCGACCGGTGCTGCCGGTTCTTCGCCGAACGTTCCGCTTTTCTTGGGGGTCGGGGAGGAGGGCGCGCCGTCTTCGATCTCGACCTGATGTTCCGGTTCGACCACGTCCGCGGTCTCGACGTCCGCGGCACCGAGCAGCGAGATGACCGGATCCAGTTCGTCCTGTGCGTCGTCGGCTAACGCCTCGGGATCAGAGGCCACCCCGACGGCGTGCAGCCCGACCGCCGGCTTGTCGGGACGGGAAGCGGCCGGGTCCTTCGCCTCGGCGGACTGCTTCTGCGGAGACCGCGGGACGAGCGTCAGCTTCTTCGGCTTCTTTTCTTCCATGGATGCGTCTTCCCCTCCTGCGCACCGTGGACCGTACGGCCGGCAGGTTCCGACCCGTGTGACGACCGGGACGGGCCTGTTCTGGCGGGACGGATGTCGCTGGGTTGGTTCAAAGGAACGTACCGGCGGGTTGGGACTTCCCCGGAGACGAGGACCGACCCATGCTAGGGGCAGCCCGGGGGGAAGTCAAGCAAGTCGCGGCCGCGGTCAGGACGTCTCGTGTCGGTACACACACAGCCCCCGTTTCCGGTCGGACGGATAGGCGTGCCATTTGGACGCCGGGACGTCGTGCTCGGTGACGCGCCGGAACTCCAGCCGTTCGAACAACCGTCCGGCCGCGGCCTGATTGGTACAGGCGAACACGTACGCCAGCCCGCGCGTGCGAGCCTCGTCCAGCGCCTTGAGGACGAGCCGGCTGCCGATACCGCCGCCGTGGAAGCGCAAGCTGGTGTACAGCCCCGCGATTTCCGCGGCCGCGTCGTCGGGAAAGGAGAGCAACGCACAGAAGCCCACCAACTCGCGTTCGGTGCCGAGCCGCGCCCCATAGCCGTGCAGCAGCAGCCGACTCACCTCGGCAGGGCTGCGGGTGCGGAGAGCGCCGGCGTGTTCCCCACGGTGGAGGAGCCGCTCCGCTTCGGGAAAATCGTCCACGGCCAGACGCTCGACCCGACAATAGTCGGTGGGCGTGAACAGCGTTCCACAGCCTTCGTAGGTGAACAATTCGGCGGCCAAGTCGGCCGGCGCACACACCGACACCGACGCGACGCCAGCGGCCAGCGCCCGCTGGGCGGTCGCGATCTGCCGGTCCCGGTCGTCCGCTGGCTGACCGCGCACCATGCGAGACCGAGTCTCCGCGGAGAGCGGGCGGTTCACAAACGACAGCGCCGCGCCATCGACCGTGAACCCGCCGCGCCGATCGAGCAGCACGAGCTTGTACACTTTGAGGCGGGTCGCCAGCCCCAAGGCGGCAGGCGATACCGCGCCGCGGCGCGAGGCCGGCCACAGCCCGATGAAAACCGGCGTGCTTCGGAGCGTTTCCCAGACGCGCAGGCAGCTTTCGTCCGCGTCCGGCGGCTGGAGGAGAAGGGCGGGGACGGGGAGGGCCGGAAGATTGTTGCAGAGGTGGCGATGGAGGGCATCGACCACGCGGCGTTCGGCCGCGGATTCCGCCGTCTCCACGACGACGATGCTGCGTGTGTCGTTGGCGGCCAACGCCTCCAACACGCGGGCGACTTCGAGATACGACTCGGGCGCGGTCAAATCCGCGGCATTGACCGCGAACACCAAGCTCTTGCCCCGAAATTCCCGGATGTAGAAGGCGCGTTCCGCCGTCGAACCCGCGCTCCGCGGCGTGTGTGCGTGCGGCATGGCGCTCGGACGCCCGCGGCCGGCACGGCGCCCCTCTCCGGCCTAGGCCGTGAACAGCACGACTTCCAGGGTCTTGTCGCGGTAGCGGTGCTTGAAACTCGATATCGGACGCCGCACTTCGATGCGTTTGGTGAAGTCGGGTGGAAAGGCGGGCGAGACCGCGGCCAGCTTGCGGACGTCTGGGTCGTCCATGCGGCCCTTGACGAAGAACCGGCCGTCCTGGAGCGACAACGTGTAGTCGTAGTCGGGCATGTCGGCGCCGATGCCCATCTCGCGCTTGGCCGCGGAGACCGGAATCCGCCGCGGCAGTTCCAGGCGCAGGACGTAGGCGTTGCCGTATTCCTCGACGGCATAGCGTTCGCCGTAGCGGCGCGCGCGTTCGGCCTTTTCGTCGAACTCGGACGTGTAATACCCTTCGATCGGCTGATCGCCTTTGTCCGCGGCCCGTCGGCGCCCCGCGGACAAGAACGGCGCCATGGCCGGCGCCAGCGGCAGACCGTAGAACGTGCCGCGCAACGGCGCGTCCTCCGCCGACATCCCTTGGAAGAAGGTCTCGCGTAGGCGGATCAGGGTTTCCGCGGAAGCGAGCAGGATACCCAGAAAGATGTAGGAGTTGACGTTCTGACTGAATATCTCGCCTCCCAGCACCGTGGCGTACACGGCCGCGAATACGGTCGGGTACAGCAGCATGTTGAACAGAACGTTGAGGCTGGTGGCGGTGCCGACGTTGAAATAGCGCCGGTCTCCGACCGACTGTTCCAGGGCGCGTTTGGTCGAGAGCGGCAGGGCGCCGAGGAGCGGCTGGGCCGAGGCGAGCAGCGTCCCGACGAAGGACCGGTTCTGCCGTGCCTGCACGCGCGCCAATGCCGCGGCATACGTCCCGCCGAGCTCGCCCTCGAATATTTTTTCCTCCACGACCTTCTTGGGCGGCACCGGTTTCGGCGTCGGGGCGGCAACGGCGGGCGCGGCTGGAGTCGGTGGTGCGACAGCCGGGGCCGCGGCTGGGCTCGGTGCGGCGACCGGAGCCGGCTCGGCCGCGCCGTTCGCCGCGGGGGCGGGAGTTGCCGGCGCGTCTTCCGTCTGGCCTTTGAACCGCGACGGGAAATCGTCGCCGAAGGTCTGTTCGGGATGCAGTTCCCTGGCGCGGGCAAGCAGGGCGTCCTCGGTTTCCACGATGTCCGGGTTGGGGATGCAGCAATCGACCGGACACACCGCGGCGCAGGCTTCCTGGTCGAAGAAGCCGACGCATTCGGTGCATTTTTCCGGCACGATGTAGAAGATGTCGTCGTCGATGGCCGGGTTCGTGGCCCCGTTCAGGTCCCATTCGACTCCGCCCTGATAAATGGCCGTATTCGGGCATTCGGGTTCGCACGCCCCGCAGTTGATGCAGTCGTCCGTGATCATCGTAGCCATCTGAACCGCTCTCCTTCTGCCGGCCGGTCGCGTCCCGGCCCCTACGGATCGGACAGCCCCATCTAACTTTTTTACCCCAGCCGGTCAACGTGATCCGGGCGGTCGAACGAGCGGGCGGACCGGCGCCGCGGCGGAGTGTGGGAGTGGCGAGCCGAGACTTTTCCCACGAAACGTTGACAAGCCGGGCGGGCTTTTCTATGAAGCAGCCCGATTCGGCGATTCGTTTCTTTCCAGACACACGTTGCGCACCCCCGCGGAAGAAGGGGGATGAAGGAGGAGACATGCGACTGTTCCGCCAATGGGTCCTGCCGGTCGGCTTTGCCGCGGCCTGTCTGTTCGCCACCCCGAGCTGGGCCGCCCATCACGAAGCGGGCGAGACGGCCGAAGCCGGCGCGATGGAGATGGTCGATATCAACACGGCCGACGCGGCGATGCTGCAAATGCTGCCGGGTATCGGCGAGACCAAAGCCGCGGCCATCGTCGCCTACCGGGATGAAAACGGCCCGTTCTCCACGGTCGAGGCTCTCGGCATGGTGAAAGGGATCGGCGAGGCGACGGTGGAGAAACTGAAGGATAAGATCACCGTCGGCGCCGCCGCGGCAGCGGAAACCGCTGCGGAGTGACGGCGACCGACACCGGACCGCGGGGCTGAAACGTCGGCGTCCCGCGGACCCGCAACGCTCCGGGGGACGCCGACCGGAGCAGAGACGAAGAGCGGCCCCGCGGGGCCGCTCTTTCTGCATTACGAGGACGCGAGTGGAACCCGCCGACACCCCGCCCACGGGACTCGAAACCAGGCTGGCGACCCTGCCCACCGCCCCCGGCGTCTATAAATTCACGGACAAGAACGGGACGGTCATCTACATCGGAAAGGCGAAGAACCTCCGCGCCCGGGTCCGGCAGTACGCCCGCGGCGGGGACGGGCGCCCGCACGTCCGGTTCCTGCTCGCCCGGGTGCATGACGTGGAGGCGCTGGTCACCCGGAACGAAAAAGAGGCGTTGTTGCTCGAAGACACGCTGATCAAGCAGTTCAAGCCCCGCTACAACATCCGGCTCAAGGACGATTCCTCGTACTGGCACGTCAAGCTGACGCAGGGGGATACGTGGCCGCGGCTGCTGCTGACGCGCAAGGTAGTCAAAGACGGCGCCAAATATCTCGGGCCGTTCCATTCGAGCGCCGCGGTCCAGGACACGCTGGAAACCATCCGCAAGGTCTTTCCGCTGCGGACGTGTTCGGACGGCGTGTTCCGCAACCGCACCCGGCCGTGCCTGGAATATCAGATCAAGCGCTGCCTGGGGCCGTGCACGCTGCCGGTCGATCCCGCCGACTACCGTTCCCAGATCAAGAACGCGCTGCTGCTGCTCGAAGGCAAGAGCACGCAACTCGTCGATGAACTCGAAGCGCGCATGGCCACCGCGGCCGAGGCGCTGCGTTTCGAGGCCGCGGCGCGGCTGCGCGACCAGATCCGGGCGGTGACCAAGACCGCGGAAAAACAGCAGGTCGCCACCCCGCTCGGCGCCGATCAGGACGTCTTCGGCCTGTACCGCGAGGGCGGGCTGATCGAAGTCCAGGTCCTGTTCGTGCGCAGCGGCAAGCTGGTCGGCAACCAGGGCTACGGCTTCGACGACAACGAATTTCCCGACGACGAGGTGCTCGCCGAACTGCTCAGCCAGTTCTATCAGGGCCGCCGGTTCGTTCCGGACGAAGTCCTGCTGCCCTTCCCGCTCGAAGACGCCGCGGTGCGCAGCGAAGTCCTGTCCGAACGCAAGGGGAAGAAGGTCGGCATCACCCGCCCCCGGCGCGGGGACAAACTCCGCCTGGTGGAAATGGCGGAAGAGAACGCCCGCCACAGTTTCGTCGAGAAACGGCGCGGCGAGGAGCACAAGGAAAAGACGCTGGACAGCCTGCGCCGCGCCCTGCGCCTGCGCAACGCGCCGAAGCGCATCGAGTGCTTCGACATCTCGAACATCCAGGGCAATCTGGCGGTGGGCTCGATGGTCGTCTTCGACGAGTGCGAGCCGGACAAGCAGCGTTACCGCCGCTTCCGCATCAAGACGGTCGAGGGCGCGGACGACTTCCGCATGATGTACGAGGTCCTGATGCGGCGCTACCAACGCGCCGTGGCCGAGCACGACCTGCCCGACCTGCTGGTCGTGGACGGCGGCAAGGGCCAGCTCGGGGTCGCGGTCGAGGTGCTGCGCGAGTTGACGATCGACGAAGTCGACGTGATCGGCCTCGCCAAGATGCGGACCGAGCGCGCCCCGTTTGCCGAAGAAGTCGCCCGCTCGTCGGAGCGCGTATTCCTGCCCGGCCGCAAGAATCCGGTCGTCCTCAAACCCAACGCGACCGCGCTATTCCTGTTGCAGCGCGTGCGTGACGAGGCGCACCGTTTTGCGATCACCTACCACCGGAGCCTGCGCGCCAAAGAGCGGCTCGGCTCGCCGCTGGATAGCATCCGCGGCGTCGGCCCCGCCAAACGCAAAGCCCTGCTGCGGCATTTCGGGAGCCTGAAACGCGTGCGCGCCGCGGCGCCGGACGAACTCGGCCAAGTGAGCGGAATCACCCCGGCGCTGGCGGAAGAGATTCACCGGCATTTGCGTACCGTCCCGCCGCCGGCGTGACCGCTCGCCTTCCGTTCGCGCCGCGGCCATGTCCGAGCGTCCGTCCCGCCGCCCGTCCGTTGTCCTGACCGCCGCCGGTATCCGACTCGACGCCCTGCTCCGACAGGCGTTCCTCGTGCTGCTGGCAGGGGCCTTTCTCGCCGGCCAAGTCGGCTGGGAGTGGACGTCCGCGTTCGTCTGGCCGTTGGCCGGAGCGATTCTGGCCGGAGCGGGCGTGCTGACGTGGCGGACGTCCGGCTGGCGACCGGTCGTGCTGCTGTGTCTGCTGTGCGCCGCGTTCGCCACCGGCCGAGTCATGGTGCGGCAGGTTCACGCGCCGGATTTTCCCGTCCATCATCTGCGGCAGCTCGACTTGCCGAAAAAATTCATCCTCGAAGGCTGGCTGTATCGGGAGCCGGAGCGGAGTCCGACGCGCGCACGCTTGCACCTGGAAGCCGAACGGGTGTGGCAGGACGGAAAGCCGCGCCCCGCGGTGGGCAAGGTGCGCGTGACGGTTCGGCACCTGAAAGGCGGCTGGCAATACGGCGACCGGCTGCGCCTCACGGTCAAACTCCGTCCGCCGCGTAATTTTCATACGCCGGGCAGTTTCGATCACGTGGGCTATCTGGCCCGGCGGGGCATCTACGTTACGGCCTTCCTCTGGAACGACGAAGACATTGAGGAATGCGGCGAAAGCGGAACGTGGCTCCGGCATCGGATCGAACGCGCCCGCCGGATGATCGGCACTTTCTTCGACAGGCAACTTGCGTCCACACCAGCGGCTGTGCTGCGCGCCCTCATCATCGGCGACAAGAGCCGTATCGGCCCGGAAGTTCGGGACGATTTTCGGCGCGTCGGGGCCGCCCACGTCCTGGCGATTTCGGGCCTCCACGTCGGGACCGTCGCCTTCCTCGCGTATCAGATATGGTGGTGGCTGCTCGGACGGAGTCACTATCTGTTGATCGCCTGGTCGGTCCCCAAGTTGGCCGCGGTCCTCACCGTCCCGGTCGTGCTCGTGTACGCCGTCTTGGCCGGCGGCAGCGTATCGACGTGGCGCGCGGTGACGATGGCCTGCGTCTTTCTGGGCGCAATCCTGTTCGACCAGAAGGAAGAGGGCATCCGCAGCTTGGCATTGGCCGCGCTGATTATCTGCTTCCTCTGGCCCGGGGCCGTCTTCGACGCGTCGTTTCAACTGTCGTTCGCCGCGGTCCTCGGCATCCTGGTGGGCCTGCGCCGTTTCCGTGCCGCACAAGAGCCGTCCGAAGAAACCGAGGCATGGTGGCAGCAATATTGGGCCAGAAGGCTCGTGCGCCCCTTGCGCCTGTTCTGCGTGGTCTCGCTGAGTGCGATGGCCGGCAGTCTGCCGCTGGTTGCGTTTCATTTCCACATCGTGTCGTTCGTCGGGTTACTGGCCAACCTGCTGATCGTTCCGCTGCTGGGGAGCGGCGTGATTGTTCCGGGCCTCGTCGCAGCGGGAGTAGTCTCGCTACTCTTGAGACAAACCGTCAGGAAGATCGTCGTCGTTCTGGGGTTGGTCGCGGCTGCGTTCCTGGCCGTGAACGTCATTCTGGGGTGGGACGCGGTCGCGTTAGTGAACAAATGGGCTGCGGCATTGCTCGTGAAGCTGGCCGGCTGGATCATCTGGGTCATGGTCTGGCTGGTCGAAAGCCTCGCGGCGTTTCCCTATGCGGCGACGTATGTCGTTACGCCCACGCTCTTCGAGGTCTCCTTGTTCTACGGCCTCTGTATGACGTTGATCTTCTTTTCACTCATCAACCCGCCGGCGTTACGGAAGACGGTGCTCGCCTGTCTTCTCGGCGCCATCCTGCTTGACGGCGGATATTGGATTGCGCAGCGGTACTTTCGGACCGAGTTGCGCGTCACGTTTCTGGATGTCGGCCAAGGCGATGCCACGGTGATCGAGTTCCCCGGCTCGCCCGTCATGGTCATCGACGGCGGGGGATTCTTTAGTCAAACGTTCGACTCCGGCGAGGCCATTCTGGCCCCGTTCCTGTGGCAGAAGAAAATCGGCCGGGTCGATACGCTCGTGCTCACCCACCCCCATCTCGATCACTACGGCGGACTGGAGTTTCTCGCCCGGCATTTCGGTGTCACGGGGTTCTGGTCCAATGGCAAGCAGTCGAAAGGGAGCCGGAGCTTTACCGCACTCGACGAGACCTTGACCGAACGCGGCATCGAAACGCACGTGCTCTGCCGCGGCGCTGACGTACCCGAGCCGAAGATCGGCGGCGCCCGTATCCAGGTTCTGCATCCGCCCTGCGGTCGGACCGGCTTGGATACGAACAATTCTTCTCTCGTCCTCCGTCTCAGTCACGGCGATGTCGATATTCTCCTGACCGGCGACATCGAGACGACCGCGGAGGACATGCTGCTTTCCGCACGGGAACCGCTCGACAGCGAGATTCTCAAGGTTCCGCACCACGGCAGCCAGACTTCGAGCAGCCCGCGTTTTCTCGAAGCGGTGTCGCCCGACGTCGCGGTCGCCTCTCTGGGGCATCTCAACCGCTTCGACTTCCCGGCACCGGAGGTCGTCAAGCGGTATGAGCGGCAGGGCGTCGAACTCTTACGGACGGACACCGCGGGCGCGGTGACGATCACGAGCGACGGCCGCGGCTATCGGGTGGCAATCACCCGTCAGGAGGGAAAGAATGACGGATAGGGAACTGGTTGCCGAACGGTTGAAGTTCGAGACGGAGGTCTTGAAGCTCCTCGTCCTGCTCTTCGTCGCTTTTGGGGGCGGATCAGCGAGTCTGATCATCGGCGACCTGACGTTGGTCAAGTTGGTATTGGCAGGGTCAGGGCTGTTTACTACACTGGTGATAATGATTATGGGGATTCGACAGTACATAAAAATTCGCTTGATCATCAAGCGGGCTGAGAGGGGTAATCCATGAGTCTTGCGGACGTAACACTCGCCGAATGGATCGCTATCGGCATCGGCACTACAATATGCGCGTTCTTCGCGTTCTTCGCTTGGAGAATCGCCTCCTACCGCTAACCCTGCCGGACGCGCGCGACAGCCGCTCCGCCCCTATTGCAACGTGAATCCCTCGTACCCCTTGGCCGCGACATCCGCGCACTTCTTGCGGTAGGCCGGGGACCCGCCGGTGTACATCAGGAACGAGCGCTTCTTGCCCGGGATGTTGGCGCCCACGAACCAGTTGTCCACCGTGGACAAGAGCGAGCCTTCGGCCAACTCGTTGACGTGGTCCGTCCATTCGTCTTCCGCCTCGGGGGTGGCCGCGATGCGCGCGTACTCGTGCGTGCGCATGTAGCGGACGCAGTCGGTCACCCACTCGACGTTCTGCTCGATGCAGCGCGGCAGGTTGCAGAACGTCGCGCCGTTGTGCGGCCCGACCAGGGTGAACAGATTCGGAAAGCCGGCGACCTGGATGCCGAGGTAGGTCCGCGGCCCGTCGGCCCATTTGTCCTTGAGCGCCTGTCCGCCCGGCCCGCGGATGTCGATCCGGTTGAACGCGCCGGTGACGGCGTCGAAGCCCGTCGCGTAGATCAGAACGTCGAACTCGTGCTCGGTGTCGCTGGTCCGGACGCCCTTGGGCGTGATGCGTTCGAGCGGCGTCTCGTTGAGGTCCACCAGCAGGACGTTGGGCCGGTTGTACGCTTCGTAGTAGCCGCTCTCCAGCGGCACGCGCTTGGTGCCGAACGGGTGATCCTTGGGCACCAGCTTTTCGGCCACGACGGGGTCGTGGACGCGCGCACGGATCTTGTCGCGTACGAACTCGGTGAACGTGGCGTTGGCGTCCAGGTCGGTCATGATGTCGGAGAAATTGCCCAACCATTTTCCGAAGCCGGGCTGCGCCCATAACTCCTCGTAGCGCGCGTTCCGTTCCTGGGGCGTCATGTCCAGCGCCGAGCGCTCGTCGAAGTCATGCAGAAACCCGGCGAATGTCTCCCGGCACTTCCGAAAGATTTGCGGGTAGCTGGCTTTGATGCCCTGTTGCGTCTCGGGATCGATCGGGCCGTTGCGCAGCGGCGCGCAATAGTTCGGCGTGCGCTGAAAGACGGTCAGATGGCCGACGTTCTTGGCGATTTCCGTAATGAGCTGCACCGCGGTCGCGCCCGTCCCGATGACGCCGACCCGCTTGTCGGAAAAGTCGATCGGCGTCTTGGGCCACTGGGAGGTATGGAACGAGACGCCGGCGAAACTGTCACATCCCGCGAAGTCGGGGATGAACGGCGCGGACAGGATGCCGATCGCGGTAATCAGAAACCGCGCCTGCGCGACCCGTCCGTCGTCGGTCCGCACCTGCCAGCGGTTCGCGGCCTCGTCGTAGGCCGTCGCAGCCACACGGGTATTGAATTGGATGTCCCGGCGCAGGTCGAACTTGTCCGCGACGTGGTTCAGGTAACGTTCGGTCTCCGGCTGGCCGGCAAAGTGCTCGCTCCAGTCCCACTCCTGCAGGAGTTCGTCCGAGAACGAGTAGCCGTAGCTGTAACTCTCGGAGTCGAAGCGCGCGCCCGGATAGCGGTTCCAATACCACGTACCGCCGACCCCGCTCCCCGTCTCGAATACCCGGACCGACATGCCGGCCTCGCGCAGCCGGTACAACTGATAGAGGCCGGCAATCCCGGCCCCGATGATGATGGCGTCGAATTGCCGGGCGGCGTCATCGGTCGTGAACGTCCCGGCGGGCTCCGTGTTCTGCGCAGAAGGCTCCATATCGATCCCCTTCGTTTCGTGTCCGTGGGTGCGTCCGCCCCGGATAGCTTCCTCCGTGCGCCGTGATATTAGGGATTGACGGACGGAACCACAACGTCGCCGGCAACGGCCGTGGCTGTCGAGCAATCGGGATGATCCGAGTCTGCAACGCCGAGCCGACCGGACCGGGGAGCGTCAGAAAGAGTCTGCAACCGTGACCGAGCCGACGATGAACGTGTGCTTCGTCATTCCGACCTACAACGAAGCCCCCAACGTCACGCCGCTCCTGCGGCGTTTGACCGAATTGTACCCGGACCCACACACCACGTTCCTGATCGTGGACGACGAAAGCCCGGACGGTACCGGCCGTCTGGTTCGGGAGTTCGCCACGACGGACGGCCGCGTCCACCTGCTCGAAGGCGCACGCCGCGGGTTCGGACAAGCCTACGTGCGGGGCATGACCCACGCCCTCCACGCTCTCGCCGCGGACGTGATCGTGCAGATGGACGCCGACTTCTCCCACGATCCTGCGGACGCCGGCCGGCTCGTCACCCGCATCCGGGACGGCGCGGACGTAGCCATCGGCAGCCGTTACGTCACCGGCGGCACGCTCGACGACCGCTGGCCCGTCGGGCGCCGGGTACTATCCCGTTGGGGGAACCGCCTGACCCGCTGGGTCGCCGGCGTGCGCGGGGTGCGCGATTGCACCGCGGGTTTCAAAGCGATCCGGGCGTCTGCACTCAGAGCGGCGAAGGTGGAAGGTATCGCCGCACGCAACCACGCCTTCCAGGTCGTGTTGCTGCATCGTCTGCTGCGCACCGGCGCGCAGGTCGTCGAAGAACCGATCTACTTCCGCGAGCGTGAGCGCGGAGAAGCCAAACTCGACACCGGCAGTATCGTGGAACTGTTCCTGAGCCTCTGGCGGCTCCGGCTGGCGGAACATCGGACCTTCCTCAAGTTCGCCCTGACCGGCCTCAGCGGCGTGCTTGTCAATCTCGGCTCGTTCCACCTGTTGCTCGAACTCGGCCTGCACAAATTCCTCGCTTCGCCGATCGCTATCGAACTGTCGATCGTGTGGAACTTCCTGCTGCATAACTATTGGACCTTCGCCGGCCGTGTGATGAGCGGCCGCAAACGCATTCGGGGTTTGCGTTACAACCTCGTCTCGCTGCTGACGCTGTCGCTAAGCTACACCACGTTCGTCGGGCTCTCCGTGCTGTTTGCAGAGGCGCCGCCCGTGCTGTTGCAAGGCTGCGGGATTGTCCCCGCGGTCTTTCTCAACTATACAGTGAACTCCGCGTGGACGTTCCGCGGGACGGATTACGCAGAGTAGCGCCTCCCCTTACTCCCCCCCCCCCCCCGCGGCTCTCTCTATTATGATTATCCCGGTTGTTCTCTGTGGCGGTTCGGGCACGCGGCTCTGGCCATTGTCGCGCAAGCATTTCCCCAAACAGTTCGTCTCCCTGATCGAAGACAAAAACCTGTTGCAGTTGACGCTGGAACGCGTCCGCGACTTGCACGACCGGGTCATCACGGTCGCCGCGGAAGATCACCGCTTTCTGGTGACCGATGCGCTCCACCGCGCCGGGACGTCCGGTCCCATTCTGCTCGAACCCGCGGGCCGCAACACCGCCCCGGCAATGGGCTTGGCTGCGCTGCACGCGATCCGAGAGCTCCCGCCCGACGCCGTGCTGCTGTTCTGTCCCGCGGACCATCACATCCCCGACCGCGAGCAGTTCGTCACGACGGTCCGGCACGGCGTACCGACCGCACAGGCGGGGGCGGTCGTCACCTTCGGCGTTCCTCCGGCCTCTCCCACCACTACCTATGGCTACATCGTGCCCGGGCCGCAGCGTGACGCCCACAGCTTCACGGTCGAGCAATTCATCGAAAAACCGGATGCCGCCCGCGCGCAGGAATTGGCGTTGCAAGACGCCGTCTTCTGGAACACCGGCATTTTTCTCACCCGCGCGGATACGTTGCGCCGTGCGCTTGCCCGCCATGCGAACGACATCCTCACCTCCATCGAAACGGCAATGGAGACGGCGCAGCGCGAAACGCTATCCAACGGCTTCGAGTTCACCCGCCCGGACGTTGCGGCCTTCACCGCCTGCCGTTCGCAGAGCATCGACTACGCCGTCATGGAGCACCACGACGACGTGGCCGTCGTCCCCTTTCCGGGCCGGTGGAGCGACGTCGGCAACTGGCAGACCGTGGCCGAGATGACGCCGCCCGACGCCGCCCGCAACCGCGTGGACGGGAAGGGAGTCGTCCATCGGGCCGAGAACACCTACATCCACGCGCCGCACCGTCCGGTCGTGGCCGTCGGGACGCGGGACTTGATGATCGTCGACACGCCGGATGCAGTGCTGGTGGCGCACAGCGACGAGACGGAGGCGATCAAGGAAGTCGGAACGAAATTCGAGGAAGCCTGGAACGGGCGCGGAGAGATGCATCGCCGGATTCCGCGCCCGTGGGGGTGGACCGACACCATCGACACGGGGGACGGGTTTCAGGTCAAGCGGATCGGCGTCAAGCCGGGCGCGGCGCTCAGCCTGCAAAAACACCGCCACCGGGCCGAACACTGGGTCCTTGTCAAAGGCGTCGCCCAGATCACGCGCGGCGAAGATACGTTCCTGCTCCACGAGAACGAGTCCACCTACATTCCGGTCGGCGCGGTCCACCGGCTCCACAACCCCGGAACGACGGAACTCGTCCTGATCGAAGTACAGACCGGCGACTATCTCGACGAGGACGACATCGAGCGTCTGGAAGACCTCTACGGCCGGGCGACACGGAACGGCTCCGAGCCGCGGCGAGACTGATTCTCGTCCGGCAAAGTCGGGGCGACTTCCTCGCCTAACGTCCTCGGCGCTATGCAGCGTTGTCCTCCGGCTTAAACCTCCCCAGGGTTTTCCGATGGTTGACCCCAGAACGGAGCGGATGAAGTTTCTGATCGAGGTTTTCCGATTCGGGTGGGTATCGTTGTTGGCAGTCGGGGGCGACACGTTGGGACTCCTCCACGATGGGCTGCCTGAAGCACGGCTCACTTGAGTTTCAACAGGGGATAATCCGGTGACTCCGGGCGTGGCGTTAGAGTCCGCTTCGTGCAGTCGGCGAGTAAATCCAGCGCCTCAAGCACGATCTGGCCGATCGAGGCCTCACTCAGTGGCGGGCCGACAATGCAGTCGGTGCTCATGAAACGATTGCCGATGTGAATGGTCAATGGCCCGGCCACCGGGTGTTCTTCCTTGCGTTCGTCCGCATAGGAAACCACGACGGTGCGGAGGATTTGCAATCCGAGCCGCTCACCACGTTTTGCGGCAGGACCAACATGACCGCGCCGGTATCGACAGTCGCCTTGATGCTGGTCCGGCGTATATCGACTTCCTCGCCGGCCCCTCGCTCGAAAACGCCGCGGTCGATAGGATTTTCGAGTGTTACATCGACCGTGATTTCTCCCATGTCGTCCTCCCGACGCGATGAAGGCGTTACGCTCTCCGCTACTTCTCCGTTTACAGAGATCGGGCCGCCCCGCGCAAACCCGATCCACGCTCAGAAGCGGTAGGTGTACTGCACCTTGAAACGGGCTTCACGGCCGATGGTGCGGAAGCCGCCGTCCGTGGGGTCGTCGAGCCAGCGGTGGTTGTAGATCAGGAACAGGTCGTTGCCCGGCTCCACGATCCAGCGGATGCGCGTGTTGAGGCTCAGCACGTCGGAGACGTTGTCGTATTGTACGACGCTGAACCACGACAGGTCCGGGCTGAGGGCCGCGTCCAGCCGCACCCGCAACAGCCGTACGGCGAAATCGCCCTCGGGCAGGCGGATGTCGTTCTGCTGGTATTCGGGGCTCAGGAACAGCCGCGGCCCGGGCTGAAAGTTGAGGCGTGCGAGCCAACTGTCCCGCTCGCCGCTGTAGTAGTCGCCCCAATAGTAGGTCAGGCTGGCCGACAGCGGGCGCTTGTCCGCGGTCTCGGCTTTGACCATGTAGCGGCGGAAGGTGTAGCGGTCGGGCGAGAGAGTGACCCCGCGGCTGATGGCGAAATCTTCGGTCAGGCGCTCGAACTGGTGCCACGTCCGAAACGCGAGCTTGTCGCCGCTCTCGAAGCGCCACTCACAGGGCAGCACGATGTTGCGGGTCAGCAGGCGATTCGTATCCTGGTCGGTGATGTAGTTGCCGTCGAACGCGCACGAAACCTGGCGCGTATGCCAGCGACCGGGCCGCGGCGCGGCCTCCAGGAACCAGCCGAAGCGGCGGATGCCCTTGCGCGGCACGAAGCCGAGGGTGGCGTCGAAGTCGCGCTGCACCTCGCGGTAGGTGCCGAAGATGCGCCACGTGTCGTTGGGCAGGTCGAGTTGCCCGCCCCATGCCCAGTTCTTGCGCGCGGTCGGGGCGAAACTCTTCAGGACGAACGACGTGATGGTCAGGTTCCGGTCGCCCCACAGGTCGGTGGTCTTGTATAGGAAGTCGTGGCCGTACAGGCCGGTCGCGTCGCCGTTTTCGGGCGTGCGCCGCGTGGCGATCAGCCCGATCGACGCCTGCCTGCCCACGTCGCGCTTGACGCGGATGACGCTGAAGTTCTCGCCCGGCACCGGGTCGCGCTCCTGCGTCTGCACGCTCAGCAGCCCCAGCCGGTACTTGCCGATGCGGCCGCTGAGCTTGCCGCCGCCGATCAGATCGACCGTCTTGCCGTCGTCCGCAATGCCAATGCGCCGGCTGAAGAAGGGGATGATGACCAGCGGCCCCGAGGTCGGCGTCAGCCCGTCCACCGCGAAGTTGGGCGCGTCCTCCAGGAAGAACTGTCGCTTTTCCGGGAAGAACAGCGAGAAGCGCGTCAGGTTGACCTGCGTGTCGTCGACCTCGGCTTCGGAGAAGTCGGTGTTCAGCGTCAGGCTCAGCGTGAGCCCGGGCGTGAGTTTGTAGAACAGGTCGAAGCCCGGCTTGAACGCCGCGGAGTTGCGGCGCACCTCGGTCGTCAGAAACGGCGAGAAATCCAGGCCGCCGCGCTGCGACAGGCCGTGCAGGTCGTCGAGGCGACCGGCGTTGGACACGCGGTCGAAGTCCAGATTCTGGCGGTGGCCGGTCCAGACCGTTTCTTCCGTCCGGCGTTTGATGATGCGCTGGACGTTGAAGCCCCAGCTCGTCTGCCCGGGCGCGAAGCTGAGCGTCTGGAACGGGATTTCGAATTCCGCGCTCCAGCCGGTCGCCGTCCGCACGGTCTTCACGTTCCAGATGCCGTTCCAATCCCGATTGTCCACCTCGCCGTCGTCGCCGACGAGCTCGTCCACGCGCGCGCCGACCGAGTTGGTCTGGAATTTGAACGCGTTGCGCCGGTCCGCGAACGTGTCGAACAGCAGCGAGACGCGGTCGTCCGCGTCCAACACGGCGTCGCGGTTGAAGCGCGTCGTGACGATCGCGTCGGGGTCGGTGTCGTGGCAGGTCACGCCGACGTACAGCGTGGTGGGGGTATAGAGGACGCGGACCTGCGTGGCCTGTGAGGCGGGCGCGCCCTCGTCGGGTTCGCGCTGCCGGAAATCGTCGGCGACCGGCGCGCTCTGCCACGCCGGCTCGTCGAGCTTGCCGTCCAGGACGATCGGGTGCCGCAGGGGAACCGCCCGCAGCGATGCGCGTCCGGGCGTGACGCGCAGGCCCTCCAAGAGAATGGGCCGCTCCGTCGGCACTTCGCGCGCCTCCGCATCCCCGGTTTGCGGAAGCGCAGGCGCCGCGCAGGCCAGGATCGACAGGCCGATCAGGAGGGCGAAAACGGCGGGTCGCACGCGCCTGGTCAGTCGTCTTCCCTGAACAGCGCGTCCCGCCAGTCGAGTGCGGCGCGCAAGCCTTTGTCGTTGCGGATACGGTTGAAGGTTTCCTGCTCCGCGGTGCGCGTCGTGTCGAACATGACCACGAGGTCGAGATTCTGGGCGATGCTGTTCAGAAACCCCATGTTCTCGTACGCGCGGTTGATGGCCGCCTTGTTGAACTCGACGCCCACCTCGGCGATCTTGACCAGCTTGCGGGCCGTCTTCTCGCACTCGGCCATGAGCCGCTCGTGCGGCACGACGCGGTTGATCATGCCGAGCCGTTCGGCCTCGTGCGCGGAGATCATCTCGCCGGTCAGCAACAGTTCCTTAGCCTTGGCGAAGCCCACGCTGAACGGCGTGACCAGCACGGGCGGGCCGGTCCCGAAGCGGATTTCGGGCTCGCCCAGCACCGCCTGTTCGGAGGCGATCTTGATGTCACACAACTGCGCCAACTCGCACGCCCCGGCCAGCGCGTAGCCGTTGATCGCCGCGATGTACGGCTTGGCGGAGTGCCAGATCTTCAGAAAGATGTCGACGTTGCGCTTGAGTTCGGAGCGCCAGTCGTCCGCGGCGCGATCGTACAGCTCGGGCTCGCCGGCGACCGGCGCGATGTTGAACCCCGCGGAGAACGCGCGGCCGGCGCCGGTCAGGATCACGACGCGCACGTCGTCATCCGCTTCGATGGCGTCGAGTACGACGCCCAGTTCGGTCATCAACTCCCGGCTGAGGGAGTTGAGCTTGCTCGGCCGGTCGAGCGTCAGATAGCCGATCGCATCTTTCTTCTCGAAAATGAGATTGTCGTACATCGTGCCCTCCCCGATAGAACTAAAGAGAGTCGCATACTCGACGATCTCCCCGGTCGTCATTCCCGCGAACCCCGGATCAGGTTCGGGGTTCGCGCCGGGAATCCAGAGGATGGATACCTGCTTGCGCGGATATGACGAAGAAGAACTCTCTTCGGGATCGTCTTGTATGCCCTTCCCTTTCCCTGACGAACCGACGTTCCAACGTCCTAACCGACGTCAAGTCTCATCCGCGTCGGACAACTCGCGGACGCGCTCGTCCTGCACCAGCACGCCGTCCGCGTACAGCGCGGCGATCCGCTCGTCCGTGTACGCCAACCTGGTTCGCAACACCTCTTCGTTGTGCTCGCCCAGAAAGGCGGCCCGAAAGGGAATCTCCACGCTGGCGTCGGAAAAATGGAACGGCGCCTTGGCGATCGGCGTGGGGCCGAGCAGCGGGTGCGGCACGTCCTGGAACAACCCGCGGGCCTGGAGTTGCGGATGGGCCGCGGCCCGGGGAATGTCGAGCACGGGTGCAGTAGGCACGCGCGCCTCGGCCAGAATCTCGAGTGGCGTTTCGTCGTCGTCGAACGATTGCAGCCAGTCTTCGATGAGGGTGCGTACCTCGTCGCAGCGTTCCAGCCGAGCGTCCATCGTGGCGAAGCGGGGGTCGTCCGCCAGCTCGGGCTTGCCCAGCGCCCGGACGAGCGCCGGCCACTGATGCTGCACCACGGCGAAGACGATGTGGCCCTGCTTGGATTTGTACACGCCGTAGGGACACACGTTGAAGAAGTCGCTGCCGAAGCGGTGCGGCACGACCGCGCCGTGCGTCATCAGGAACAGCGGAAAGTTGATGTAGTCGAGATACACCAGCGATTCGAGTTGGGACACGTCGATGTACTGTCCCTGCCCGCTCGTCGCCCGGTGGAAGAGCGCAGCGCAGATCGCCAGCGCCGCGTGGATGCCCGCGTTGGGGTCGCCGAAATAGTCGCCCACGTAGGTCGGCGGCCCGTCCGGCTCGCCCGTCATGGCCATGACGCCGCTCTGCGCCTGGGCGATGATGTCGAAGCTGGTGTGCTTTGCGTACGGTCCGTCCTGCCCGTACCCGGAGACGGACGCCATGATGAGCTTCGGGTTGTGTTTCCTGAGCGTATCGTAGTCGAGCTCCAGGCGTGCCATGACGCCGGGGCTGTAGTTTTCCACCACGACGTCGGCCTGCCGGACGAGGTCGTAGGCGAGGTCGCGGCCGCGCGGGTCCTTGAGTTCCACACAGACGCTCTTCTTGCCCGCGCAGGCCCCCAAGTAGAGCGCGCTCTGGCCGTGTTCCAGCAAATGGATCTGCCGGCCCAGGTCACCCTGCGGCGCGCGTTCCAGCTTGATGACCTCGGCGCCCAGGTCTGCCATCAGCCGCGTCGCCGACGGCCCGGCCAGATACTGCGTAAAATCGACCACGCTCACGCCGGCCAGCAGTTTCGGTGGAGATGGGGTGGTGTCGGACATGCAGCCTCCTCGAACGCCGCCGCCCGAAACGGAAGATTGGGCCGCGGCCCCCAATCCTTCTCACAACTCGTTCGGCTTGACAATCGGCGACAGATTGCGGGTATTCCCTGCAAACCGACGGGAACTCGTGGTTGTAGGGGCGACGCATGCGTCGCCCTTCCGGGTCGTGAGTTGGATCAAGGAAAGATGAAACCGACACAGGTGTCAGAAAAAACGTTCAGATCGATACACTATTGGCCGGCAGTCTCGGTTGACTGGACATCCACTTGGCCTACCATGAGCCGGTCGCGTGCGAATCGTGCACGCCTCGGAAAGGACGTATCATGCTGATCCGCACGAAAGCCGGCTGGAAAATTCCCGAACGCACGGCCACACCCGAAGACGTTTTTCTCAACCGCCGTAGATTTTTGCATGCGCTCGGCGTAGCCGGGGTAACGACGACCTTGGGCGGCCTGGGCACGCTGGCCGGCTGCGCACGTTCGGATGCCGAGGAGGCCAAGCCGATCCCCGGCATTCCCGATCCCAGCGCGACCGCGGACCTGTATCCCGCACAACGCAACGCCCGTTACCGCCTGGACCGGCCGCTGACCGACGAGCGCGAGGCCGCCACGTACAACAACTTCTACGAGTTCAGTTCCCGCAAGACCCTGGTTGCGCCGCTCGCAGCGCAGTTCCGGACGCGGCCCTGGCAGGTCGAGGTGGCCGGGCTGGTCCACAAGCCGCAGACGTTCGACATCGACGACCTCGTGCGCCGTATGCCGTTGGAGGAACGCCTGTACCGTCACCGCTGCGTGGAAGCCTGGTCCATGGCCGTGCCCTGGACGGGTTTTCCGATCAAGGCGCTCGTCGACCTGGTCCAGCCTCTCGCGTCCGCCACGCATCTCCGCATGGTGACCTTCAACGACCCGGAACAGGCGCCCGGTATGCGCAACACGGTCTATCCGTGGCCGTATTTCGAGGGGCTGACGATGGCCGAGGCGACCAACGAACTGGCGCTGTTCGTGACCGGCATCTACGGCCACGAACTGACCAAGCAGCACGGCGCGGCGATCCGGCTGGTGGTGCCGTGGAAGTACGGCTTCAAGAGCATCAAGTCCATCGTGCGCATCGAGTTCGTGGACCAGCGGCCGGCCACGTTCTGGAACACGATCATTCCGCACGAATACGACTTCGTGGCGAACGTGGACCCCGCGGTGCCGCATCCGCGCTGGTCACAGGCGAGCGAGCGCATCCTGGGCACGCGGGAAGTCCGCGCGACCCTGCCGTACAACGGCTACGGCGAGTTCGTCGCCGGGCTGTACGCCGCGTGACGCCCGCCGCCGGAACCGCGCTTCCCGTGGAAGGTCGCCCAGCCGTTCCCACGCGGCTCCATCCGTTCCGTCGGACTCTGTCCGGCGCGCTGCTGGGCGTGGTGACGTTCGCCTCCGCCTGCTCGGTGCCGCCCGACCGGACGCCCGCGCTGAACGCCGACCCTGCGTTGTTATATGCGCCCCACGGCCGGCCTGGGGCTTGGTTCAACCCCTGGCGGGCGTGGAACAAACACCCGACCGACCTGCTGCGCTGGATGGTCTCGCGCAGTTCTTATACAGGCGAATGGCGCGACCCGCCGCAGGTCGGCTTCGTCGAAAACGACGGCGCCTCGTTCGCCACGCCCGAACGCCGCGCGGCCATCACCTGGATTGGCCATTCCACCTTCGCCGTGCATGACGAGGCCGACGTCTTTCTGACCGATCCGCACTTCGGCACGCGCGCGTTGATTCCCAAGCGAAACCACCCACCCGGCGTGCCGATCGAGTCCATCCCCGCCGACGTTTTCGCCGTCGTGTCACACAACCACTACGATCATCTGGACGCCTATACGGTGGAGACCTTGCCGCGGACGGTGACGTGGTACGTCCCATCGGGGCTGGGCCCGTGGTTCGCGGAGAAAGACCGGCGCGCCGTCGAACTCGACTGGTGGCAGACCGTCGAACACGACCGTTGGCAGATTACCTGCGTCCCGACCCAACACTGGTCGCGGCGCATCGGCCAAGCAGAGAACGCGACGTTATGGTGCGGCTGGGTCGTCCGCAACGCGGAACGCACGTACTACTTCGCCGGCGACACCGGCTACTTCCACGGCTTCATGGAGATCGGCAAGAAGTTCGGTCCTATCGACGTTGCTATGCTGCCCATCGGCGCCTATCTGCCACGCTGGATCATGCGCTACTCACATTTGAATCCCGCGGAAGCCTACCGCACGTTCCTTGACCTGAAGGCGACATGGATGCTGCCCTGCCACTGGGGCACCTTCCGTCTGACCGATGAGCCCATCGACGAGGCGCCGCACACCCTCCGTCGCGCCGTCGAACGCGCCAACGGAAGCTGGGACCCGATCAAAGTGTTGGCCGTCGGGGAGCGATGGGAGGTGCCTGAGTAAAAATGCGACGCGTGTCGAGTTCCCGGGAACACGGATCTCTGGCCCGCACGCGGGCGGGACGCCCGCGCTCCCAGGGTTGATGCTATTCAGGCGGATGAAGTAGTTTCAGCAACCCGAACATGACGACCGTGTTCGCAGTTACGATGCCGACAACCGTGGTCCATAGTTGCTTGGAGAAGCACAATTCAAGAGCGTGGAGGTCGGTTTGGGTAGTGACGTTCTCTCCGACGGCTTCGTCAATGGCGGCGATGACGTCTCCCGCTTGTTCTTCGCTGAGGCCGGCCCGCCTGAAGGCTTCGAGAATCTTCATTGCCTGTGCCCCGGCTGATACCCCGACACTCGTCCCTGTCGCAGGAGTGTCCCGCCGCGCCTTGAGACAACGGACGGCCGATCGATAGTGACGGAATACCGTGATCCCATTTTCCTGTGTGGCATAGGCCGCCGGCCGGTTCGAGCGGACGGTATCAAACGACTGCCCTACAACCTGTCCCTGCTGGAGGTAATACTGCGCGACCCCGTCCGTGAGCCGTTGCCCGTTCACCAGCGCCCGGAACACCGTCGTGCCGTTCTCCTGCACCGCATAGGTTGCCCTGAGCGGATTGATCTCGGAAAGCGCCTCTCCCAAGACGTGTCCTCCGGTCTGCAGCGTCATTGAGCGAAGATTCCCCGCTTTCCAGCGAAATGGGACAAGCGTGTGCTTTGACGCGGCGAAACTCGCACACAGCGCATCTTACATGCGCCCGTCGTCTTCTCCCCCAAACCCATGTGCGAATAGGACTTTCACTATCCCCCCATATCATCGTACCCCATGAGGATAGAGATAGCAGCGGCTATCATGGCGGATGTTATGCCAAAAATAATGTTGGTGTATCAAAACGGTGACCGGAACTAGTCGTTTACGGGAAGGGCCGAAAAAGAACGACAAGACGTCCCATGCTAACCAAGCCCACGGTGCAACGTCGACCATCCTGAGCCCGACCTTGAGGCCGTGCGTTGCTATTTTCATCATGATCTTCGTACCAAACGTACGGTTCATCTATCTTGCGACTTTCACCGCTTATATATAGCTATTAAACTCGCCTCGTTTTGCCGCCCGAAACACCAAATTGAAACCCAACGCCGCTTGTTTGCATTGAGGCCAGCTATCTTCAGTCCACTGATGAGTTCGAGTTGCTGGTTTATCAATTTTTGGATCTTCCGCCGTTCTCGCTCGTCTTTGCTCTTCCATTCCTGTTCGACGACATACTCGAAGATGACGGATTCGAATTCCTCCTCCGACTTCTCGTCAACCTGACAGGGAATCTTGAGATCCATAATGACGCTGACAAGAACTTCACCCCATGTATGATTGTCTGCCAGAGGATTTAGGGTCCGGGGAGTGCCGTGCGGGCGGGCCTGTATTCCATATTCATTCGCGCCGATGATGAGGCACGCCTCGGCCTGAGTGTCGGCTCCCCACGGGTACAGGTCGAAGGGTAATTCCTGATCGTCCGCCTCCACTCCTAGGTTATACAGTGCGTGGGCGGCTCCGTTCCTCCAGGGATCGCTCAAATACACTCCCAGCATTTCGGCGATCTGCTTGCGGGCGACGGAGTCCATTTGGCGCAACGCATCGAGAGAGAGCGTCACCCCCTGTTCCTCTGCCCAGGCTTCGAACAGCGACATGATGCACTTGTAAAGCAGCAGCCAGAGTACGGAGGGGAGAGCCGCGCCTCCTGGGGAACGGAACACTCACGCCGCAGGGGCCAGACGTTCGACTTTGATGTCCAGGGCCTTTTTCATCGTCCAGGCCGAGTCGTAGGCCGCCTGTAACTGAACCCACGCGCGGGCGCTCCCACCGAAGGCTTTGTCGAGGCGAATCGCCATCTCGGGCGAGATTCTCACCCGCCCGTCGACGATGACCCACAACTGCTTCCGGCTCACCCCGAGCTTGCCCGCGGCTTCGGTTCCGCTGAGACCAAGCGGCTCCAGGCAGTCGTAGCGAACGGACAGGCCGGGACGTGGGGGGTCATGCTTCGGCATTGCCCGGTTTCCCTCAATGGTAATCGATCAATTCTACGTCGCTGACGTCCGACCCGTCAAAGCGGAATATGATGCGCCAGTTACCGGAGACCTCTGAACCGCCCAGTAGCCGGCGCGGTTCGCCCTCAATCAATGAAGTCGAAAGCCCGGTAGGTCCATGTCCGTTGGGGTGGCGGCTAAGCCGAGGCGGGCTATCTTCCTGGCGAGACGTGGCGATATTCCTCGTCGGTCTCCGTCCTCGTAGAAGCGATTTAGTCCTTTGTGTTGGAAGCCGACGCGATCAAGACCCCCGCAAGTTCAGAGATCTTCCCATCCCTCAGTTCGTTGAGCTTGTCGAAACGAACCCCGATGTCACCTTGGCCTTCGCACCTTATCCCCGGCCCTTCGACCTTTCGATCCTTCGACAGGTTCAGGACACCGCAAGCTCAAGGTCCCGCAGGCTCAGGGACCAAGCTCAGGGTCCAGCCGTTCAGGTCGGTCCCTGATCCTGGCGAAGGGTGAGGCGTTGTCGCACTGAGGCGAGCGTTACTGCGCAAACGTCTCGATCGCCGCTTGCACGGCCTGGGCATACGTCTGGTCGCCGACCGGCACAGGGTTCACGATCGGCAGGTCGATGCCAGCTTCGCGGACGGCGGCCAACTGCTCGCGGCAGCGTTCCGGCGGGCCGATGACCGACAGTTCTTCCGCCATGCGGGCAGAGGCGCCTTGCCCCTTCCCATCGGCCAGCTTGGCCGCTTCGGCCTCGAAGCCGCTGTCGCGGAACAGCTTGTTGTAATACGGCAGCCCGCCGTAGAAGCCGAGATTGTTCTGCGCCGCCTCGGTTGCCAAGCCGATGTCGGCGTGGATGCACGACAGCACGCCCGTCGTCACGTCAACGTCGGCGCGCGTCCGGCCGGCTTTGGCGGCGCCTGTGTCCAACGCGGCGAGCGCCGCGGGAATGCGGCTCTTGGTACACAGGTACAGCATCACCCCGTCGGCCAGTTCGCCGCTCAGGGCGGCGGTACTCAAGGCCAGCGCACCGATGTAGATGGGGATGTGGTGGCTGGCGGCGCGCGGCTGCATCGCCATGCCGGGCAGTTCCTTGCCCGCGGCCATGTCGCGCACCGTGCCGATGTATTCGCGCAGGAAGGTGCGCGGCTTGTCCATCTTCTCCTGATACAGCCCCTCGACGATGGGCCGGTGGCTGACGCCGAGCCCCAGAATGAGCCGGCCGTCCGAGGCGTCGTCAATCGCAATGGCCGACTGCGCGCACAGCGCCGGGTGCCGCAAATAGATGTTGGCGATCCACGTGCCGACCTTGATCCTGGACGTGGCCTGGGCCATGAGTTGGCAGTTCATCAGTGCGTCGTTCATGAACTCCGGGGAGAAGATCGCCTCGAAGCCGGCGGATTCGGCTTTCTTTGCCAAGTCCTGCAACTCCGAAAACGTCAACCCCGAAAAATTGGCGACCACTACTCCGATTCGAGCCATACGAAACCCTCCTTCGTTTTGGTGTCGTTATGCCAAATCGTCCGTCCCTCACCTATTGAGTACGGTGAGAGCGAGCCTCTCGACGGCACGATCCAGGTCCCTCAGACCGTCTCCGAAGAACAAATACACACTAGAAGCCGTCAGCACGTACAGCCAGACGAGCCATTTCATGACACTGCGCAGGTCGATCCGAATGGTCATGCCGCGCCCCTTTCTTCCCGTCGGGATACTCCGATACTTCGGCATTTCCTCCAAGCCTTTGAGGCGAGAGAGCCAGCGGCCTCCTTCCGTTCTCCCTTTTCCTGCACGGCCCGCCATTCTTTTCTGCCCCCTCTCCCTAGCCCTCCCCCACAAGGGGGGAGGGAATGGAAGAAACCCCCTCTCGCCTTCAACCTTTCGATCCTTCGACACCCTTCGACAGGCTCAAGAGCTCTGGGGATGGGGTGCGTGGCGGCTTACCCAAGTCCATGAACACTAGCGCCATGAAGCGGACTCAGAAAGGGAGCGAGGAAAGAACGAAGCAAGTGGATCAGCTTCGAATCGTTCCTCGGCTCGTTCTGTCCCCCTCTCCCCTCGTGGGAGAGGGGGCAGGGAGATCGCTCCCGCGGAAATTGATTTTCCGCGGCAACTCGGGTAGCAGAAGCCATGCTGGCGACAGTGATGTCCGGGGCGCTGGTAGGGATCGACGGGCTGCTGGTCGAGGTCGAAGTCGATGCCGCGCTCGGCCTGCCCCAATTCACGACGGTCGGATTGCCCGAAGGCCCGGTCCGCGAGAGTAAGGACCGCGTCCGCTCGGCCATCAAGAATTCGGGCTTCGAGTTTCCCGCTCGGCGTATCACCGTCAATCTCGCTCCTGCCGATCTGAAGAAAGACGGCGCTGCGTACGACCTGCCGATCGCGCTGGGTATTCTGGCCGCGGAGGGCTGGCTGTCCAAAGAGCGGCTGGCGTCCTTCGCCATTCTCGGCGAACTCTCCCTCGACGGTCGTGTGAAGCCGGTGCACGGCGGCTTGCCCTTGGCCGTCATGGCCAAACAGCACGGGTTACAGGGACTGGTCGTCCCGGCCGGGAACGCGGCCGAAGCCGCGGTCGTAGATGGGCTGGAAGTCTTCGGCGTGTCCACGCTGGGCGAGGCCGTCCGATTGCTGAACGGCGAGCAGGCGGTCGAGCCGACGACCGTGGACGTGAACAGTCTGTTCGCGCGGTTCTCCGATTACGACGTGGACTTCAGCGACGTGAAGGGCCAGGATCACGTCAAGCGCGCCCTGGAAGTGGCCGCCTCGGGCGGGCACAACGTATTGCTGGTCGGCCCGCCCGGCTCGGGCAAAACCATGCTGGCCAGGCGCCTGCCCACGGTGCTGCCCGGTATGACGTTGGGCGAGGCGATCGAGACGACCAAGGTGCACAGCGTGGCGGGGGTGCTCAACGGCAGCGCGCTGATCGCCACGCGGCCGTTCCGCACCCCGCACCATACGGTCTCGGACGCCGGGATGATCGGCGGCGGCAGCGTCCCCAAACCGGGCGAGGTGTCGCTCGCCCACCACGGCGTGCTGTTCCTGGACGAGTTGCCCGAATTCCGTAAGAACGTACTCGAAGTGCTGCGCCAACCGTTGGAGGACGCGCAGGTCACGATCTCGCGCGTGATCGGCTCGGTCACGTATCCGGCCGACATCATGCTGGTCGCGGCGATGAACCCGTGTCCGTGCGGGTTTCTGAGCGACCCGCAGCACAACTGCACGTGCTCGCCGATCCAGGTCCGGCGTTACCGCTCGCGGATTTCCGGCCCGCTGCTGGACCGCATCGACATTCAGGTGGACGTCCCCGCGGTCAAGTACAAGGATCTGAGCGACACCCTGCCGGGCGAGGACTCGGCCGCGGTGCGCGGACGGGTCAACGCCGCGCGCGAGATTCAGTTGCAACGCTACGCGAACCGCAAGTTCTTCTGCAACGCGCAGATGTCGAGCCGCGACCTGCGCGCCTACTGCCAGCCGGACGAAGGCGGCGAGCAGTTGTTGGAGAGCGCCATGCAGCGCCTCGGGCTCAGCGGGCGCGCCTACACCCGCATCCTGAAAGTTGCGCGTACCATCGCCGACTTGGCCGGCGAGGAGCGCATCGCCGCGGCCCACATCGCCCAAGCCATCCAATATCGGACGCTGGACCGGCAGGAGTAGTGGGGTACGCCCGGTAGTGTCCAA
Organism: uncultured Binatia bacterium (SeqCode); assembly: GCA_965242795.1. Lineage (GTDB taxonomy): Bacteria > Desulfobacterota > Binatia > Bin18 > Bin18 > Bin18. The sequence continues at coordinate 2,731,574 of OZ251505.1, read as the reverse complement.
GTTTGAAATTGGTGGTCTGTTCGGAGAGGGAGTCGAACCTTCTCCCCTAGATCAAGTCTGGGGAAAACTCTCACCCTCTCCTGGAGGGAGAGGGATTAAGAAGGAAAGGCGACGCAAGTTCGGAGACCTTCCTATCCCTAAGTTCGTTGAGCTTGTCGAAACGAACCCCGACGTCACCTCGGCCTCCGCACCCCAACCCGACTCTTCGACATGGTTCGACCCTTCGACCTTTCGACAAGCTCAGGGTCCGGCCCGTTGAGCTTTGTTCATGTAACTTATTGAAGGATGTCGCACCGGACGCGGGATCATCTTGTATTTAATTCCCCCCAAAAAAACGGGGGCTCGCAATGAGCCCCCGTCGGTTGAGAGGTGAACGGGCCGGTCAGGCGGCCTGGGCTAGATGGTCGTCCGCCTTGACCTGCACCGTGACCCGCTTGGGCGCCGCGGCCTCGGGGATCGGCACCGTCACTTCCAGGGTGCCGTTCTTCGCCGTGGCGGCGATCTTGCCCGCGTCGATGCCCTTGGGCAGGACGAAGGAGCGAGAGAACGCGCCGTAGGACAACTCCCGGTGGAAGTAGCCATTGGCGTTCTTGTCCCCGCGCTCGGCCTTACGCTCGCCCTTGAGCGTCAGCCGGTTGCCATCCAGGTCGATCCGGACGGCCTTGGGGTCCACGCCGGGCAGGTCGGCCTTGATGTGCAAAAGGTCGTCCTCCAAGTAGCTTTCGATGCGGGGGTACGGCGAGACGTCCGCCCGCGGCCCCGGCCAGTCGCGGGACGAGAAGAAGTCGTTGAACAGGGACGCCACGTCGCTCCACGGTCGACCCATCTCGAAGGGGTCTCGCCACACATTCAGTTCGCGTTGCCTCGGTTCATGTCGCATGGTGTCTACCTCCTCTGTGTAAGGTGCGTGTCCGACACGTGCGTTGTATCCGATACATTGCAAACCTAAGAACGATTGCCCTCACGTCAAGGGGGTGCGTCAGAGAAACGTTTATGAACTTGCAATCGCTTTTATTACTTCTTTCTCATCCCCTCTCCCCTGGTGGGAGAGGGCTAGGGAGAGGGGAAGGTGAAGAGTTATCGCTCCCTAATGTTCGCCGCAGGTCGACATGTTTCTGCTGGATTCCGGTTTTCACAGAAATGATGGAAGGACAATGTTTGGGAATTATATACAAGACGAGCCTTCGCCCGTTTCGATGCCCTTCGACATGACTCGACAGACTCACCAACCGGGCTCAGGGACCGAAATCAGCGGGCTAGACTCTGAGTTTGTCGAAGAGTCAAAGGGTCGTGGGTGAGATGCGACAGCCGAGGTGACATCGGAGTTCGTTTCGACAGGCTCAACGAACTTAGGGATGGGAAGGTCCCTGAGCTTATTGGAGGGTATCGAAACGGCGCAGGACCATCATGTCGGTCATTCCCTTTGTAAGCCGAACCTCCTGCCCTTTACGGAATGCCTAACATCTTGTGCGTTTGCAGGCTCAGCCGCCAGCGCGGATGCGTCAGACAGTACTCCAATGCGAGCCGCGTGTTGCGTTCGCGTTGCGGACCGTCCATCGGTTGCAGGAAGAACTGCTCAAAGTCGAGTGCGGCGAATCGTTCGGGCGGCGCGTCCGGCTGCGGATAGACCAGCTTGAGTTCATCGCCATGCGTAAGGATGAGGTCTGCACCGGCCTTCGGGCTCACGCAGGTCCAGTCGATGCCGGACGGAGGGACGCGCGTGCCGTTGGTTTCGACCGCGACGGCGAATCCCTCGGTGTGGAAAGCTTCGACCAGCGTGGCGTCGAGTTGCAGAAGCGGCTCGCCCCCGGTGCACACCACGAACGGATCACCGCCCGCGGAACGGATCGGCCAGCACGCGGCCACGGCGCGGGCCAAGTCGTGCGCGGCGGCAAACCGCCCACCGCCCGGGCCGTCCGTGCCTACGAAGTCGGTATCGCAGAACCGGCACACCGCGGTCGCTCGGTCCCGCTCCAGACCCGACCACAGGTTGCAGCCCGCGAAGCGGCAGAAGACCGCGGGACGGCCGGTCTGCGCGCCCTCGCCTTGGAGGGTGAAGAAAATTTCCTTGACCGCGTAACGCATGGGGAGACGGGGACCGTGGCGGGTGTCCGAACCCGCGAGGGAGGGATGGGAGGAAAGTGCCCGGCATCGGACCGCCGGCATGCGGCGGCCCGTGCCGGTCCGTCGGGTTATTTCTTGCGCGCACGCGGCGTGGGAAGAATCGACTCTTTGAATATCTTGGCCGGCGTGAAGGAGATCTTCTTGCGCGCCGGAATGCGGATCGACTCGCCGGTCTGCGGGTTGCGTCCCTTGCGCGCCTTCAACTGGCGGAGCCGGAACGTGCCCAGATTCGGCACCTTCAATTCCTTCTCCTTCTTGACCGTCTTGGTCACGAACTCGACGAACGCGTCGAGTTGTTCCCCGGCCTGGCGGTTGGACATCTCGCCCCCCCAGATTTCCGCCAACTTCTTCACCATTTCCGTCTTCGTCATGCTGACATCCTCCTCCCTCGTTGGAGTTCTTGCGGACGGCTCTTGCCACGACGCCGGCCGTTCGTGCTCCGCACCGCCGGCACCCTTCTTCTTCCTAGCATATCCGGCCCGCACGGTCAGGCACGACCGCGGCGCGGGCGGGTTCTCTCCTAATGATACATCTCCACCAGTTCGATCATGCCGAGATCCTTGATCGCGGAGAACAGCCGCCCCTTCACCTCGCGCACGGTGCCGAGTTGCACCACCTCCTGCGTCAGGGCCTGGGCCTGGGTGTACGACAGCGAGCGGAGGACCCGCTTGATGACCGGCACGAAGAACGGCTCCATGCTGAGTTCGTCCAGCCCGAGGCCCAACAGCAGCAGCGTGCACAGCGGGTCGGACGCCATCTCGCCGCACATGCCGACGCGCTTGCCCGCGCGCTTGGCCGCGGCGACGGTCGTTTCGATCGCGGTCAACACCGCGGGGTGCAAGGGTTCGTAGAGGCCGGCCACCTTGCGGTTGTTGCGGTCCACCGCGAGCAGGTATTGCACGAGGTCGTTGGTGCCGATGCTGAAGAAATCGACCTCCTGCGCGAAACGGTCGGCGAGCCACACGGCCGCGGGTACCTCGATCATCATGCCGACCGGCATCGGGGCGTCGAACGCGTGGCCCTCGCGGCGTAACTCCGCCTTGGCCTGGGCGAGCAGATCCTTGACCTGCAACAGTTCTTCGACGCTGGAGATCATCGGAAACAGAATCCGCACCGGCCCGTGCACGCCGGCGCGCAGAATCGCCCGCAACTGGACCTTGAACAGGTCGGCCATCTCCAGCGAGATGCGGATCGAGCGCCAGCCCAGGAACGGATTGTCCTCCTGCGGCAGCTTCATGTACGCGGGATATTTGTCCGGCCCGAGGTCCAGCGTGCGGATCGTCACCGGCTTGCCGCGCATGCCGGCCAGTACGCGCCGGTACAGCGCGAGTTGCGCGTCCTCGTCCGGAAAGTCACTGTAGGTGAGAAACGGCACCTCGGTTCGGTACAGCCCCACGCCTTCCGCGCCGTGGCGGTGGGCGAAGTCCGTATCGCTCAACAGGCCGATGTTGGCGCTCAGCGTGGTGCGCACGCCGTCCTGGGTCACGGCCGGCAGGTCGTGAATCTCCTCCAGCGTCCGGTTGAACGCCCGGTACTCGCGCGCGAAGCGGCCGTATTCGCGCACGACCTCGGCGCCCGGGTTGACGTAGGCCACGCCGGCGTTGCCGTCCACGATGACGGCGTCGCCCTGCTGGATGACGTGGGTGTGTTCCACGCCCACGACGGTCGGAATCTCGAACGACTTGGCCAGAATGGACGTATGCGAGGTGGCGCCGCCGTGGGCCAGGATCACGCCCTTGAGATGTTTGTGATCCACGCGGCACAGGTCGGACAGCGACAGATCGTCGGCGACCAGAATCAGGTTCTCGCCTCGGGGTTTGGCCTTCTCCTCCAGGCCGAGCAGGTGGCGCAGGACGCGCTGCCCGACGTCCAGCACATCGGCCACGCGGTCGCGCAGGTGTTCGCCGCCCGCCCGTTCCAGAGTGGCGACGTAGTCTTCGGTGACCTGCTTGAGGGCGCTGTCCGCGGCGCGGCCCTGGCGGATGCGCGTCTCGATCTTGTCGAGAAACGCCGGGTCCTCCAGCATCATGCGGTGCACGTCGAAGATGGCCCGGTCGATTTCCGGCAGCCGGGCGTGGACCCGCTCCTTCAGCGCGTCGATTTCTCCGACGGACCGCTCGATCGCGGCATGTAAGCGCGCGAGTTCTGCCGCGGGGTCGTCGATGCGCCGTTCTTCCACGGCCTCGAACCGCACGACCGGATGGACGAGGTGGGCGCGGCCCGAGCCGATGCCGGGCGCCCCGCTGACGCCGGTGAGCCGCAGCCGGCTGGCGCGGCCCGGGGCCCGAGTCCGTTCCTCGCGCCGGCGTTCGTACGCGCTGCGGTGTTGCAGGGTGGCCAGCATCCGGGCGCGATAGTCCTGGCGTTCGCGCTCCTGCGTCTTGCGCGTTTCCTGAATACGGGCCTGGACGATGACGTCGGCGACCTGAGCCGTGATCGTCTTCAGCAGCCGCACCTCGGTCCGCGAAAACCGGCGCCGGCTACGGCTCTGCACGACCATCGCCCCGAGCAGGCCGCGCGGGTCCGTCACCGGCATCCCGAGAAAGGAATGGAAGCGCTCCTCGCCGGTTTCGGGAAAGTATTTGTTGCGGGCGTGGGTCATGGCGTCGGGCACCACGACCGGCTCCCCGGTCTCGATCACCAAGCCGGTGAGCCCCTCGCGCTTGTCCATGCTGACTTTGCCGACGGCCGCGCGTTCGAGGCCGGTCGTGGCCCACAACGTGAGGCGTTCCTCCTTGGCGTCGAGCAGGTAGAGGGAGCACACGTCGGCGCTCATCCGCTGGGCAACGATGCGGGTAATTTCCTGCAAAGTGTTCTGCAAATCTTGCGAGCGCGCGAACAGCGCGTCGAGATCCTGCAACAGCCGTGCGTCGGCCGGCTGGTCGGCAGCCGTTGCCGCGCGGGCCGGCGTCTGTCGTTTTGCCGCGGCGATTTTCGGAGAGGGCTTCATAAAACTAGCCTACCATCCTAGGCGAGATGCCCCGGAACTACAAGCCAGACGTGAAAAAATACGCCCTCCCTGGACGAACCCGCCCCCTGGAAGGACTCTCCATCTTCCTCCTCTCCCCCACCCTTCGACAGGCTCAGGGGCCGAGGAGAGGGGACGAGGTGGCAGCGGAGAACGGAGACAAGACCGGAACGCCGCCATTCCGCGACTCGGCTCCGGCACTCGGCCGAACCGGAGTGGCCTGTCTCAGCCGGACAGATCGACCTGATGGTTGAGCGGCGCGTGGCCGCGGCCGATAGGGAAACCCGCGGCAATCGCGCGCGTGACGAAGCCCTTGGCCGTTGCGACCGCGGCTTCGACCGATGCGCCTTTGGCCAGTTCCGCGGCGATGGTGGCCGAGAACGTGCAGCCCGCGCCGTGCGTGCAGACGGTGTCCAGCTTGGGGCTGGAAAAGGCGCGCACGCTCTTTCCGTCGAACAGCAGGTCGCAGGCGTCCTCGTCGAGATGCCCGCCCTTCACCACCACGAAGGCCGGGCCGAGCGTCTTGATGCGCCGCGCCGCGGCTTCCATGCCGGGCCGGTCGGTGATCTCTCCGAGGCCGGACAACAGACCGGCTTCGTGCAGGTTCGGCGTCACGACCAGCGCCCGCGGCAACATCACGTCGGCCAGCACCCGCCGCGCTGCTTCGTGCAGCAGCACGTGGCCGCCCTTGGCGACCATGACCGGATCGACGACCAGCGTCCGTACCCCATATTCGTCGATCTTGCGGCCGACGCCTTCGACGAGTGCGGCCGACGCCAACATGCCGGTCTTGACGGCCCGAATGCGCAGGTCGCCGAATACGCTGTCGCACTGCTGCCCGACGAAGTCGGCCGGCAACTCGACCGCGGCCTGCACGCCGCACGTATTTTGGGCGGTCACCGCGGTGACTACGCTCAGCCCATACACCCCGCGCGCCATGAAGGTCTTGAGGTCGGCCTGGATACCGGCGCCGCCGCCGCTGTCGGAGCCGGCAATCGTCAGCGCCTGCGGAAGCGGGGCAGGGGTCATGTCCCTGGGGAGCCGGGGGAGGGTCGCGGGTAGGTCACGCCGCAGGGAGCGGCGCCGCGGCGGGCTGGACGTTGGACTCGGGAAACGCGCGCAGCCGGCCGGTGTGCAGCCCGTGGCCGGGGTGATAGCGCCCGGCCTGCAATTCTTCGATCAGTTCGCGCGTCGTGGACAGCGCCCGCTCGAAGACCGTCACCGCACAGCCGATCGAGGAGGCGGAATGGCTGTCGCTACCGCCGACCCGCTTGCAGCCGACGTGCTCGGCCACGGCTTGGGCATAGCCGTTCTCGTCTTCCGAACACGCCCCGTTCACGACTTCGATGGCGTCCACGTACTCCAGCAGTTCCAGCGCCTTGCTGCCCGAGGCCGGGTCCTGCGCGTCAATCGGCTCGGTCCGGTGGATGGACGAAAAGCGCGGGTCCAGTTTGTACCGGAACGGATGGTTGGCGATCAGAAACCCGCCGACTTCGTCGATCACGCGGCGCAACTCCCCGACCTTGTATATGCCGCCCACGTAGCGGTCGAGGCCGAAGGCGCCTACGTGGCCCCATTCCGTCGTGACCTCGATCCCCTGAAACAGGGTCACGCCCCGTTCGCGTGCGTAGTCGTCCACCTGCGGATCGGCCCAGGCGTTGTCGTGTTCGGTAATGCAGATGCCTTCCAGGCCGATCTTGTGCGCTTGGTCGATCATCACGAACGGATCGAGATTGCTGTCGGAACTGCCGCGCGTGGTGTGCACATGGAAATCGATACGCATGGCGAGGGATCGTAGCGTATCGTTCTGGGCATTTCGAGGGTGTCCGCCCGTCGGGAGCGTTCTCGGGGAAGGGCAGGCACGGGGGCCTGCCCCTACGCAGCGGCTCGCCGGCTGTGGTACAGTCCGGCCACCTCGCACCGCAGAGGGAGGGGAGATCATGCACAAACCGCTCGACGGGATTCGCATCATCGACTGGACGATCTGGCAGCAGGGGCCGGTCTCGACCATGATGCTGGCCGACCTGGGCGCCGAAGTCATCAAGATCGAAGAGCGGGTCGGCGGCGACCCGGGCCGCGGCATCATGCGTGTGGCCGGCGCACTGATCGGTGCCGAGGACGGCGGGCCGAACTTCTACTTCGAGGCCAACAACCGCCATAAGAAAAGCCTGACGCTCGACCTGAAGAAACCCGAAGCCAAGGAGATCGTTTTTAAACTCGCCGAAAAGTCCGACGTGTTCGTCCAGAATTTCCGCAAGGGCGTGGCCGACAAGCTGGGCATCGGCTACCGCGCCCTGTCCGAGCGCAACCCGCGGATCATCTACGCCAGCGCCACGGGCTACGGGCCGGTCGGGCCGGACTCGGGCGAGCCCTCGTTCGACTACATGGGCTTGGCGCGGTCGGGCATCATGACGGCGGTGGGCGAGCCGGACATGGACCCCTTAGCGATCGCCGGCGGCATCGCCGACCAGATGGGCGCCATCATGCTGGCCTACGGCGTCATGGCGGCGTTGCTCGCGCGCCAGCAACACGGCGTCGGCCAGGAGGTGGACATCTCGCATCTCGGCAGCATGACCGCGCTGCAGGGGCTCAACGTGGCCTGCCGCGCCATGCTGGGCCAGGAGTTCAAACGCATGCCGCGCGCCGCGGCCCCGAGCCCGCTCTGGAACCACTACCGCTGCGGCGACGGCAAATGGATCTGTCTCGCCATGCCGCAGCAAGATCGCTATTGGGACGACTTCTGCAAGGTGCTGGGCGTCGAGCACGTGGCAGCGGACCAGCGCTTCACCACGATGAGCGCCCGCGCCGAGCACGCCCGCGAACTGATTCCCATCCTCGACGCAGCGTTTGCGGCCAAGCCGCGCGCGGAATGGATGGAGGCGCTCAAGGCGGGCGGCGACTTCATCTACACGGTCGTCAACGGCATCGCCGACCTGCCCGAGGACGAGCAGATGCTGGCCAACGACTACCTGGTCGATTACGACCACCCGCGCATCGGCCCGACCCAGGTCGTCGGCGTCCCCGTCCGCCTGAGCAAGACCCCGGGCGACCCCAAGGGCGCCGCGCCCGAGTTCGGCGAACACACCGAAATGATCCTGACCGAGCACCTCGGTTACACCTGGGACGACGTCGCCAAGCTGCGGGAACAGGAAGTGATCTAGCCTCGCTTTCGCGGCCGATGTCGGAGACCATGCTTCGAGATCTCTACCGTTACTACGAAGACAACGGAATTCTCTCCACTTCCTTCACCTGTTCCCACAAGGAGCAATGCGGGGGCGACTGTGCGGAATTCACCGGTCCGAAGTCCACGTTCGTAAGCACCGGATACGAACGGCGCGACCTGCCGCGGCTTCTGTTTCTGTCGCTCGATTCGGGATCCGGGGACGAAAACGACGGAAACAGACTGCCCGAAGCCGTGCGCAGGCAGAACGAAACGGAAAGGGATGTTTCCGCGCTTCCCAGGCATAAACACTGGTACAGGACGCACGAGCTCGCGTGGTACGTATTTCGGGGATTTGACCCCGGCATCAGGCTCGAGGACGCGAAGAGATACTTCGCGCACGCCAATTCCGCCAAGTGCTGCATGAACAGGCCCGGCAGGAAGAAAGCCTCCCCCGTTCTGTTCGGAAACTGCAGGGAATACCTTCGGGGAGAACTGGCGATACTCCGCCCGGACATTCTGGTCACCCAGGGAGCGGAGGCGAAAAAGGCCGTGGAATCGCTGTACGAGACTCTCGAGAGCTTTGACGGGTATGCCTCGAAAATCGGGATGGACGGCCGCGGGGTTTTCTGGCTGCACACTTATCATCCGGCCTGCTGGGGCAGGTTCAACGGGCAGCGCGATTTTGACAAAACCCGCAACCGCGCCCGGGGCTGGGAAAAGTACTCCCGCATGATCCGTGAATTCGTCGAACGGGAGGCGTGAGTTGTCCGAAGCGGGTTGCCCGAGTGCTAGGGGGCGATTTCCATGAAGTCTTCCGCCGCTATTATCTCGGTTTCGACGTTTCCGGATAGTGCCCGTATCTCTTCGGCCAGATTCTTTCCGTCCATTGAAGAATAAAATTGCCGTCCCTGTGCGAAAACGGCCGTTCCCCGACAGAAGTCCCGACCCCCGAGGAGAAACCATGACCGAATACGAAACCGCCAGCTTGGCTGTACAACAGGCCAGTCTCGCGTTGGAGGAAGCGGCTCTGACCGTGGCCTATTGGCAAATCGTCTTCAGCGCGCTCACGCTTGCCGTGTCCTCCGGCTTGGTGCTGTACGGCTTCCGCCTCATGCGCCAGGGAACCGAGCAACGTCGGGCCGAAATGGATGTGGCCGCGGCCGCCGCCGAACAGCGTCACGCCGAGAGCATGGTCGCCTTGACCGAACTGATCCGCCGCACGAGCAGCCCCCGGCCCGACGGAAAAAACCCGGAGCAGATATGAATTCCCGTTCGTAGCGGGACCGGGGGAACACCTGCACGAGTGTTTCCATCACTACAACAAGCGTCGGATTAGACCGACCTGACGGGAATGGTCTCCGACGTGTCGAAGCCGTCCTTCGGTTGAACGGAAAGCCATCCCTCCATGACTCACACCTTCGAGATCGTCCCCCGCGCCCCGTATTCTTTCCACTTCACCGCGGCACGCTTCATGCGCTTTGCCAGCGAGAACGTCGATCTGGTCGAAGGAAAGCGGTATCGCCGCCTGCTCGCAGCGGGCCGCCAACTCGCGCTCGCTACGGTGACGGACGCCGGCAGCGTGGCAAAGCCGCGGCTGGCTGTGGAACTCCACAGCCCGTCGAAGGCCGCGCTGAAAGTGGAAGCATTCGAGGCGCAGTTGCGTCACATGCTGTGTACCGACCTCAATCTCAACCCGTTCTACCGCCTAGCGCGCAAAGACGACATGCTCGCCCCGCTGGTGCGCCGCTTCCGCGGGTTGCGCATTACCTCCAGCCCGACGCTGTTCGAGGCGCTGGTCATGGCGGTATTGTCACAACAAGTGAACCTGACGTTCGCCTATTCGATCAAGAAGGAACTGGTCGAAACCTTCGGCCGCAAATGGCGGTACGGGGGACGCACGTATTACGCCTTTCCAGAGCCGAGCCGCTTCGCCGACCGGAGCGTGGAGGACATGCGCGCCTTCCGGTTGAGCAATGCCAAGGCGGGGACGCTGGTCCGGCTCGGCGAGACGTTCGCCGCAAAATCGGGATTCCCGGATACCGCTGCGGAGTGGGCCGGTGTGTCGGACGAAGAAGCCGTCGAGCGGCTGACCGCCATCAAGGGCATCGGGCGCTGGTCCGCGGAAACCGCGCTGATGCGCGGCTTGGCGCGCGCCGACACGTTTCCGGCCGGCGACCTGGGCGTAGTGAAATACTTCGCCAAGGGCATGTTGGGCAAAGCCGATAAGGCGCCCGAGGCGGAAATGCGCACGTTCGCGGAACGTTGGCGGCCCTACCGCGGACTGGCGCTCGTGTACTGCTACGCCGAGTTGGCTTCGCGCAACCCCGCCAAGTGAAGTTCGCCGGCGGATCAATGAAGAAAAGGTTATGGGTACGGGGGCGGGTTATCTCTGGCCGGCCCCCACCTTAACCCTCCTCCTCACCCTTCGACAAGCTCAGGGGCCGGGGGAAGGGAATTAGGATGTAGGTCGGATTAGCGAAGCGTAATCCGACGTGGGGCGGGGAGGTCACGGGGCGAGCAGCGGAACGAAGATGTCGGATTACGCCTCCGGCTAATCCGACCTACAGACTGCGTGTGGTGAGGTGGCGCTGTTCAGAACATGCCGGAGATTTTGCCCTGTGCGTCCAGACGCATGCCGACCGCAGCCGGTTCGGCGCCCAGGCCGGGCATGGTCAGCATGTCGCCGGTCAGCGGGACGCAGAAGCCGGCGCCCGCGGAGAGACGGATCTCGCGGACGTTCAGGACGAAGTCGCGCGGCCGGCCGTAACGCTTCGGATCGTCGGACAACGACATCTGCGTCTTCGCCATGCAGATGGGGAGTTCGCCGTAGCCCAAGTCGTTGATGCGTTTCAGATCGGTGCGCGCACGCGGCGCCAAGTTGACGTCCGCGGCGCCGTACACCTGTCGGGCGACGGTGCGGATCTTGTCGTCAATCGGCATGTCCGAGGGGTAGAGCATCTGCGGCGTCGGAGCCGGTTGCGCGCAAGCGTTGACGACCGCCTCGGCCAACGGCAGGCCCCCTTCACCCCCGCGGCCGAAGACGTCGATGACGGTCGCTTCGACGCCCAAGGCGCGGCTCTCTTCCACGACTGCCTGCAACTCGTCCTCCGTGTCGACCGCAAACCGGTTGACCGCCACGATCGGGCGCAGGCCGAAGGCGCCGATGCTCTCGACGTGCTTGGCCAGATTCTCCATGCCCCGCTTGAGGGTCGTCAGGTCGGGCCGGGTCACCTCGGCGACCGGCGTGCCGCCGTGCATCTTGAGCGCCTTGACCGTCGCCACCAGCACGACCGCGGCCGGCCACACGCCGGCTTCGCGGCACTTGATGTTGAGAAACTTCTCCCCGCCCAGGTCGAAGCCGAAACCGGCTTCGGTAATCACGTAGTCGGCATGGCCGAGGGCCATCCGCGTCGCCAGGATGCTGTTGCAGCCGTGGGCGATGTTGGCGAACGGGCCTCCATGCACCAGCGCCGGCACCCCCTCGACCGTCTGGACCAGGTTGGGCTTGAGCGCGTCGCGCAAAATCACGGCCATCGCCTCGGGCGCCCGCACGTCGGACGCGGTCACCGGCGCCCCCCCGCGGGTGAAGCCGACCACGATGCGCGACAGGCGCTCAATCAGGTCGCGCGGGCCACTCGTCAGCGCCAGAATCGCCATGACCTCGGACGCCGCGGTAATGTCGAAGCCGTCTTCGCGCGGCACGCCCATCGTCCGCCCGCCCAGGCCGATCACGGTCTGCCGCAGGGCGCGGTCGTTCATGTCGAGTGCCCGCCGCCAGCGGATCTGGCGCACGTCCGCGTCGAGCGTGTCGTGAAACAGCGCGGCGTCCAGCATGGCCGCCAACAGATTGTGCGCCGCGGTCACGGCGTGGATGTCGCCCGTGAAATGCAGGTTGATATCCTCCATCGGCAACACCTGCGAGCGGCCCCCGCCGCAGCCGCCGCCCTTCACGCCGAACACGGGCCCCATGGACGGTTCGCGCACCGCGACCGCGGCTTTCTTGCCGAGCCGGGTGAGGGCTTGGCCCAGGCCGATGGTGGTCGTCGTCTTGCCCTCGCCGGCGGGTGTCGGGTTGATGGCGGACACGAGGATCAACTTGCCGCCTCGTTCCGCCGCGGACGAAGCGGGAGGCAGGGCGTCCAGTGAGATCTTCGCCTTCGTCCGGCCGTACGGTTCGAGATGTTCGGAGGGGAGGGACAGGCGCGCGGCAACGTCTTCTATGGGCTGCAATTCGACCGACTGGGCAACGGCGAGATTCTCGTCTCGGCTCATGGATCGTGCTCCCTTTCCCGTACTGACCTTCGATACGTCGGGCGAGGCCGGCGAGTAGTGTGGGGGAGCGAGTGTACACAAAATCGCGCGGGGCGCCTATCGCGCAGGGCGAGATATCGGGAAGAAGAGTTCCCTCCTTAATCCCCGACCCCCCTCTAGAGGGGGGTCGGGGAGAGGGCCGACTCCCTCCTAATCTGCTCACCAAGTCCGAACCGAGATATCGTTGCCCCTGGTGGACCAAGCGGCGTAGCTCCGTCCATGCGTCAACCCACCCCGGTTACCCTCACCCTAGCCCTCTCCCAGAGGGAGAGGAGATAAAAAGGAACGCTCCTCTTTTTGAACCTGCCTTGAGCTTGGCCGGTGAGCCGGCGGTCTCCGAGCCTGTTGAAGGGTCGAACCATGCCGAAGGGTGGAGGATGATGTTCTGTCCCCTCTCCCTCTGGGAGAGGGCCAGGGTGAGGGTTCGGATCGCAACGCCGAATCAGGCCGGAAATTTCAAACCGAGACACTGACCGCTGCGGTCCGGCGTGGTATGCAGAAATCCCCACGGAACACAGGTCCACAACACGACCAACATGAATAAGGAGCCTGCATGACCTCACCGCAAGCAGCGCGCCCGGGCCGCGGGCTGCCGCGCCTTGTCCTCAGCCTGCTGGTGAGCGGCGGCTTTCTGTATCTGGCCTTCCGCAACGTCGAGTTGGACGAACTGACCGCTGCGCTGGGGCGGCTGCACGGCGGCTGGCTGGCCGTTGCCGTCGGCGTCAGCCTGCTCATCATGGTGCTGCGTGCCGTCCGCTGGCAACTCGAACTGCGTCCGCTCGCCCGGGTGCCGGTCGGCCGGCTGTGGGTGGTGACGTCGGTCGCCTACATGGCCATCAATCTACTGCCCGTGCGGCTCGGCGAGGTCGTGCGGCCTTGGTTGTTGTCGCGCCGGGCGTCGGTCTCGTTCTCCAACGTGGTCGGCAATCTGGTGGTGGAGAAGATGATGGATTCGATCTGCATCGTCTTCTACCTGCTGCTGGGTCTGGTGCTGATCGACAGCCTGCCGGTCTGGGTGCGCCGCGGGGCGCTGGTCCCCGCGGGTATCGCCGGGGTGTTCGTGTCGGTCGTGGTCGCGTTCTGGTGGAAAGGCGAGGCGTTCGTCGATCGCGTGTTGCTGAACCGGCTGCCGGCCCGCTTCGCCGGCCGCGCCAAGGCCGTGTTGGCCTCGGTCGTCGACGGGATGCGCATTCTGCCGAATCCGGGCTTGCTGCTGGGCGTCTTCGGAGTGTCACTCGCCGTGTGGTTCCTGCCCATCCTGTCGAGCTACGTCATGGTCCGCGCGTTCGCGCTGGACGCCCCGTTCAGCGCCGCGGTCGTGATCTTCATCTTCATCAGCTTCGGGACCGCGCTGCCCAATCTGCCCGGTATGATCGGGCCGTACCAATACGCCTGCCAGCTTGCGCTGGGCATCTACGGCGTGAGCGAGGCGGACGGCTTGGCGTATGGCTTGGTACTGAACGCCGTGCAGTTCTTCACCTTGATCGCGCAAGGTGTCGTCGCCCTGCCGCTCGCCGGCGTTAGTCTCCGCGACCTACGCCGCGCGGGCGACGATGTGACCGCGCCGTCTTCGCCGGATCACGTCCAAGGCGGGCACTGACCTTTCTCCACAAAGGGGCGCAACGACAACCGGACCCTGAGCTTGTCGAAGGGTGCCGAAAGGTCAAATGGTCGAACCACGCCGAAGGGCGGTCGGATCCCTCTCCCCCGGATCATGTCCGGGGCGGGCTCTAACCCTCCCCCGGAAGGGGACGGTCTCCCCATCCGCATAGAAATGAAGGGGAATTCCATACAAGAGTATCGTCATGGTCAAAGGGCCGGGGGTGGGGTGCGAAGGCTGAGATGATCTCGGGGTTCGTTTCGACAAGCTCAACGAACTTAGGGGGGAGGTCCTTGAGCCTGCGGTCCCTGAGCTTGCGCTGTTCACGGCCAGATCTTGCCCGGGTTCAGAATACCCGCGGGGTCGAAGACCTGTTTGATCTGCTGCATCAGGGCGAGCGCGTCCCCGTGCTCCTGCGCCACGTATTTGCGGCTGCCCAGGCCGATGCCGTGCTCGCCCGACGCGGTGCCGCCCAACGACAGCACCGCGGCTACCATCTCGTCCTTGGCCCGGTTCGCCTGCGCCCAGCGTGCGGTATCGGCCGGGTCTTCGCGCAGCAGGGCGTGCAGAATGCCCAACCCGGCGTGCCCGAAGGTGTGCAGTGCGACGCCGTGCCGCGCGGCAATCGCGTAGCAGGCGTCCACGACCTCGGGCAGCTTCGAGATGGGAAACCCCACGTCGGTGCGGATGGTCTTGGCGTGCGGATTCCTGGCCTGAATGGCACGCGTGGTGTAATGGCGAATCTCCCACGGATTACGCCCGCCGGGCAGCGTGATCTCTTGCCCCCGATGTTCGGCGCACAGGTCGCGGGCCGCGGCGAAGACCTCACCGACGAGACTGTCGGAGCCATGCGCTTCGAGGAATAACGACGGCTGCTCGCGCAGGCCGAAGTCCCGAAAGCGGTTGAGTGCCGCCACTGTGCGCCGGTCGAGAAATTCGACCGCGGCCAAATCCAAACCGTAGCGCATCATGGCCGCGATCGCCGTGGCCGCCTCGGCCTCGGACGGAAACGCGAACGCACCTTGTCGGCGACTCTGGGGCAGCCCGACGAGTGACAGCGTCAACTCCGTGGCGACCGCCAACGTGCCTTCCGAACCGACCAGCAGTCCGAGGAGGTGATAGCCGGACGACGTCTTCCGGCTGCGCGTGCCGAGATGCAGCACCCGGCCGGCGCCGGTCACCACGGTCGCGGCTTTGACGTGATCGCGCGTGCCGCCGTATTTGACCGAATAGATGCCGCTGGCGTTGTTGGCCGCCATGCCGCCGATGGTCGCCACGTCCGAACTGCCGCCGGGCGACGGCGGAAAGAAGACGCCGTGCGCGGCGAGATGGGCGTTCAGGTCGTCGTACACCACCCCGGGCTGCACCGTGACCTGCAAGTCGTCGGCGTGGACCGCGAGCACCCGGTTCATGCGCGACAGGTCGAGCACGATGCCGCCGCGGACCGGAATCGGATTGCCCTCCAGGCTCGATCCCGCGCCGCGGGCGGTCACCGCCACCCTGTGCGCAACCGCATAATCGACGACGTGGCGCACGTCTTCGGTCGTTTGCGGCCAAACCACCACGTCGGGCGGATGCGGCGGACAGGCCGATTCGTCCCGCGCCGCGGCCTCCAGGTCGGCCGCTCTGCACGACACCTGCTCCGCGGACAGCAGCCTCGTCAGATCCGTTTCGAGTGCCATGCGGTCACGTCCCCACGGTCGCCGCGGGCCGGCCCGAATCGCGGCGTTTGGGTCGCAGATTGCGGGCCAGCACCTGCTTGCGGACACGCACCGCATGCGGCGTCACCTCGACCAGTTCGTCGTCCGCGATCCAGTCCAGTGCGTCTTCCAGGTCCAGCGCGGTATGGGGAACCAGCCGGACCGCCTCGTCGCGGCCGGCCGCCCGGATGTTGGTCAGCTTCTTCTCGCGGCACACGTTCACGTCCAAGTCGCTGCTGCGCGCGTGTTCTCCCACCACCATCCCTTCGTACACGGGCGTGCCCGCGGGCACGAACAGCACGCCGCGCTCCTGCAAATGGAACAGGGCGTACGGCGTGGCCGGCCCTGCGCGGTCCGCGACCAGGGCGCCCGTCGTGCGGTGCTGGATCGCGCCTTGCCAATCGGCATAGCCGTCGAAGACCGCGGTGATGCTGCCCGTGCCGCGCGTCTCGGTCAGAAATTGCGACCGGAAGCCGATCAACCCGCGCGACGGCACCGAAAACGCGACCCGCACGCGGCCGGCGTCGGGCGTCTCCATGTGCGTCAGCACGCCCCGCCGCGGGGCCAGCAGCCGGGTCAGCCGGCCCACGTAGTCTTCCTGCACGTCGATGACGACCTGCTCCATCGGCTCTTGCACCCGGCCGTTCGTCTCCTTCACGATCACCGACGGTTTGGACACCTGGAGTTCGTAACCTTCGCGGCGCATGGTTTCGATCAGCACCGCGAGTTGCAGTTCCCCGCGGCCCATCACCCGAAAGGCGTCCGCGGCGTCGGTCTCCTCCACGCGCAAGCTGACGTTCCTGCGCCCCTCGGCCAGCAGCCGCTCGCGGAGCCGGCGCGACGTCACGTAGCGCCCGTCGCGCCCCGCCCACGGCGCGCCGTTCGCACTGAAGACCATCTCCAAGGTCGGCTCGTCGATGCGCAGCAGGGGCAGTGCGGTCGGCCGTTCGCGGTCGGCGATGGTCTCGCCGATCTGCACGTCCTCGATGCCGGCCACGGCCACGATGTCGCCCGCGAACGCGGAGGCGACCGCCTGCCGTTCCAGCCCGCGCCAGCCGAACACCTGCGCCACCTTGCACGGCACGTGCGACCCGTCCGCGCGGCACAGCGTGTACGTCTCGGCGCCGCGCAACTCGCCCCGCAGCAACCGGCCGATGGCCAGCCGGCCCACGTAGGCGTCGTACTCCAGATTCGTGACCTGAAACTGCACCGGCCCGTCCGGGGCGTGCCGCGGCCCCGGCAGCGCGGACACGATCGACGCGAACAGCGGCTCCAGATTCGTGCCGGGCGTCTCCAACGCGCGCGTGGCGATCCCAGCACGCGCGTTCGTGTACACCACCGGAAACTCGATCTGCTCCTCGGAGGCGTCCAACTCGATGAACAGGTCGTAGATTTCGTCCAGCACCTGGGCGGGCCGCGCGTCGCGCCGGTCGATCTTGTTGATGCACACGAGGGGCGGCAGCCCGGCTTCCAGGGCTTTCTGGAGCACGAAGCGCGTCTGCGGCAGCGGCCCTTCCGAGGCGTCCACCAGCAGCATGACGCCGTCGACCATCGCCAGCGCGCGTTCGACCTCGCCGCCGAAATCGGCGTGTCCGGGCGTATCCACGAAATTGATCTTGACCCCGCGATGGAACAGCGACGCGTTCTTGGCCAGGATGGTGATCCCGCGTTCGCGTTCCAGCGCGAACGAGTCCATCACCCGCTCGACCACCGGCGCATTGTCGCGGAACGTGCCGCTCTGCCGGAGCAGCGCATCGACCAGCGTCGTCTTGCCGTGATCGACGTGCGCGATGATCGCCACGTTGCGAATGTCGCCGCGGCGCCCGTCCGCCGCATCGGGCACCGCGTTCGGGAGTGGCAGGTCGTTTCCGTACGGCATGGTTGGCGCCAGCAATACGGCACGCCCCCGGAGGCGTCAATTATCGACTATGTGCGTGAGGATTCTCGCAAGAGGAATGACAGACAACACGATCTTCGATCTTTCGACACACTCGGAGACCTTCCTGTCCCTAAGTTCGTTGAGCTTGTCGAAACGAACCCCGATGTCACCTCCGCCTTCGCACCCCGCCCCTTAGACTCTTCGACCTTTCGACACGCTCAAGGCACCGCAAGCTCAGAGTCCAGCCCGTTGAGATCGGTCCCTGAACTTTATGAAGGGTGTCGCAACGGACGTGGGATCCTCTTGTATGAAATGCCCCCGCCCTAGCTGGGATTGCCCGGTGAGGAAAATGGTCTCCGCTGGATTCCTGCTTGCGCAGAGCCTGTCCCCGGCTCGGACGGGGAAATGACGCATGAGTTCTTAAGTTACGGCTCCGACCGTAGCTTGGCCCGCTCAGTTTTTCACCGGGATGATTCCCTCGCCGAGCCGGGTATAGCCCCGAACGGCTACCGGGTCGGGGCTGGACACTTCGCACGTAGTGCGGCGCCGGGCTTCTTCTGCCGTCTTTCCTTCGTTCATCAGGACCGCTTGCAAGTTGTCGGACGTCCCCTCCGGCGTCGTTTTGCCCGGCCAATACGAAAAGATGGTTTTCGGAGCAACGTCCACGGTCCATGAAACCGGATCGCCTGCCTCCTGCCTGCATTCTACGTTGACGGCGCACGGGTCCGCCGGGGCCGCGTCCGGGGCGGGTCGGTCTTTCCGGCAGTAGAGATGCACCCAAGATTGCGGCGGGGACAGATCGATCAAGGTGGCTATCCGCTGAGGGGCGGCTTGATCCAGCAGGATCGGTTCGTCCGCGACGGAAACCAGTTCCCCCGCAATCCGCGTGAAGGCCCGAACTTCCAACGGGTCGGGGCTGAACACCTCGCACGTGGTTCGGCGGCGGGCTTCCGCCTCCGTCTTGTCCACGGCCACAAGAGCCGCTTCCAGGTTAGTCTCCGTGCCCGACTTGTAGGAAAAGACCGACTTCGACTCAATGTCCACGGTCCACGTCACCGGGGTGCCTTCGATTTGCCCGCATTCCAAGGTTACGGCGCACGGGTCCATCGTCAGATCCGCGCGAGGTATCTGGTCTTTCTGACAGTAGAGATGGACCCACGCTTGCCACGGGGAGAGATTCAGCAACGTTGCCCGAAGCGATCCCCGCATACTCGACGGGTCGGGCGGGTCGCCATCAGCAACAAACTCCACGTGCAGCGTGTAGGAGCCTGCATAGTTAGCTCCAGAGTAAACGCCCACGTAATACGTCCCGGGGACTGGGAGGCTATGGTAATTCGAGTTGGGGGGATAGGGGACCGTTGCCACAAACTGGAAGTTGTGGCCGTCACGTTCGTTATTCCCATGATCTTTATAATAATTACCATTTTGGAGGGATCCGAATGTATCGAGTTCTCCGGTCGTATATACCGTCAGGGTCCCTGGTCGATCCACATCTATTCGGAAAAAGTCCACATCGAAGTCATTTAAGGATCCATCAATATGATAGCTGCGATTTACGATCGGCACGGTTCCGCGCACACTGCTATTCAACCGAATGCGCGTGGCATATTCCGCGAACGGAAAGTCACTGTGATCGTCCGGTTTGACGGAATAAGCCTCTAGACTAACTGAGTACGAGCCGGTTGGCTCGAATTGTTCACCGCGTCGGACCCGTTCCGGGTCCGCGCCTTGGATTACCGCCACATAAAATGTTCCGGACGTCATCAGATAGGCCGCATGAAAAGACGGGGTAAATTCCACCGCCCAGGGTCCGTAAGGATTCGGGTGCGCAGGGGCTGCGGCAGGGGAAATACTCCTGCCGTTTTGGTCTTCTACTCGGACTCTATAGCCGGTTCTGTGACCCCAGGGAGTCATACGTCCGAGAGTTACTATATAGGCTCCGGGACCCGTGATTGTGAACCGGAAATAATCAATATCGCCCTCCCGTTCCAGTTCTCCACCTAGAGAGATCTCAGATTCATACCAGTAGTCATCCCATAGAGACGCGGTTTCGCGGGTGTTCCCGTGGTCATCTTGGGCTCGGGCAGACCCTACGCCTACAATCCCCAATAGCATCCACAACGCTACGGCTGCCAGTGTGCGCTTCTTCATGCTGTCCGTTCTTACCTGATGCGTGCTTCTGTGTCTCCCCGGGGACATACACCGAACGCCAGTGAGATTCTTCCTGCCAAGCAACGAGGCCGATCCAAGACTACGCCTCTCCCCCATCAATCGTTTCCGGCACCGCCGCCCAACGCTTCCAGTCGCGTTACCCATTCGTCGAATCGTGGGCATTCTACACGAATCTTCTCCAAACCTATTTTCTTTGCCACCAGGGGGCCGTGTAAACGCTTCCGGTAGTTCGGTATCGCACCTGCGATACGCCTGCTCGGTGCCGTAGCAGGATTGTCGTTGATGTCTTCGGGCGTTGGAAACTGCGAACGAATTTTTTTGAGTCGCCCGATACTCCGGTTCGAGATGCGCACGACATCCTCGAACGCCGTCACGTCCGAGAACAACAATCCCTCGAACTCGTGTTTCTGGACGTAAGGAATCACTGATTTAGGGCCGGAAGTTTTCGGTCGAACTTTCTGATCAAGCAGTTTTTCCAATTCCTCGACCGTTCGGCTTCCTTTGCCACGGAATCCGTAGAAGTCCACGAGCGAAGTGACAGCGTCGAAGCTCTGACGCAATCTGACCATCTCCTTGGCAAGCGGTGCGACCCGAACGTTGCCACCGCGGTCCAACACAATCGGTGTCGTCTCGACTTCCTTCATCCGCAGATGATCGACAAGAACGGACTTGACGAACTCCAGCTCGGTCTCGCCTTCCACCGATATCGCAAGGCGGATCACGGACGGCCCCCGAGAAGGTTTTTCTGCCACAGTTCCCCCGTCGTATATTCTTCCAGCCACTGCCGGTATTCGGCTTCGTCGAGGCGGCGGGCCTCCGTCCGCCCATCCTGCAATTCCAGGACGATGATCTCGCCGAGACCGAACGTATCGACCAGCAATGGAGATTGGGTCGCCGCGATGATCTGCCGGTCGTTCGCAAGGGCCTTTATCATGTCCCCGATCAGCGCGACGGCCGCGGGATGCAGCCCCAATTCCGGTTCGTCCAGCAGCATCACGTCGGGCAACATCTCGGGCGGAAGATTCAACAAGGTCACCAGGGCGAAGAACCGCAGCGAGCCGTCGGACGTCAGGTGCGCGCCGAAGGTCTTGTCCGTCCTCTTGGCCTTCCACCTCAGCAGGACTTTTCCATAGCTTTCTTCGATCTGAAACCGGTCGAAGGTCGGCAACACCCGACCGATGTGCCGGCAGATCGTCTCGAATCGTTGGATGTCTTCGCGTTCCAGACGGAGTAACACCGCGGCCAGATTCCCGCCATGCGTACGGAGTTGATGGTTATCCTCCGCGTCCCACCGAATCTTGAAGTTCGACCCGTCCGAGGTGTCGTGAAATTGATAGACGGCACAGTTCCGCAGCAGATGGACGATCACACGCGCAGTCGTCGGATTGATGTCAACGGACTGCGAATCCTGTACGCTCTCGACGATCTTCGCTTCCGAATGGCCGCTTCCAAGATGCTGCCAGCCCGCTTCGGTAAGATATTCTTCACGACTGAAGCGAAACACCTCATCCGTGAACAGGAACCGGTCGGGATGCGCATGGGCGAGCGTAAACCGGTAGTCGTTTCGGCCCGCTTCGGTTCGCATGGTTACTGTCGCATCCATGAGCGGGCTGACCTTCCGACCCCCGAACAACTGATCGTCAGCACCGCCCTGCCGCTCTATGAACTCGCCCAAGTGCCGGGACCGCAACATCCAACTCAGCATCTCGAAGAAGCGGATGAAATTGGACTTGCCGGAGCCGTTGGCGCCGATCAACACGGCCGCCTGGGGCAGACCAGTGATCTCGACGTCGGCCAGGGAGCGGAAACCTTTGATGTGGACGGATTCGATCAGGTTCGGCATAGGTTGGTCCTGTGGAGTAGCCGTTTGTGAGGAAAGGACGTCTTGCCGGTGCTTCTTTCGCCGACGAGCAGGATCAGTGGCGTCAGCCGGGCAGCTTGCTCTCCATGGAAGCAGCGGAAGTTCCTCAGCGTAATACGGTCCATGTGTCAGCTTGGCGTTGCAAGGCGCATTGTCTCGGAATTCTCAAGCCGGGGCGCCTCCAGGTCCGGGTAGAGAGCGATCCTTATCCGTCCACGCCGGTTTCGTCGTTCCCGCCCCAAGAGAGGCCGATTCCTTGACGTGACACTCTACCAGCATGGACAGCCCCAGGTAAGCAGAGACGGGGCCGGATACAAAACGGCCCCGGTCTGATATCCAGAGCGGGCCATGCTGAAAGCGGTCTTCTTCGACTTCGACGGGACGCTGTGCGACGACGGCGCGACGATCGACTCTGCGTTGGAGGCCGCCGGCGCCGCGGTGCGCCGGAGTCGGCCGGACATCGAACCCGCGGTGCTGGAGGCGGCCTACCGCGGTGTGTCGGACCGGGCGTGGACGGACTATGATCGCCATCTGCGACCGCTCGGTTCGCCCGAGGCTATGTTGTGCAGCCTGTGGCGGCAGACGCTGGCCGAGTTCGATTGCCACGCTGCGGACGTCGCCGACGCCGCGGCAACGACGTATTGGCAGCACCGGCTCGACAACTGCCGACCGTTCGCGGATGTGCTGCCGTTGTTGCCGGAGGTCGGACGGGCGTTTCATACGAGCCTGCTCACGAACGGGGCGCCGGCTATGCAGCGAGCCAAAGTACGGGCGTCCGGCTTGGCGAAGTATTTCCGCGACGTGTTCGTCGGCGGCGAGTTCGCGCAGGGCAAGCCCGCTCCGTTCATTTTCTCCGCAGCGATGAAGGCCGCCGGCTGCCAGTCGAACGAAGCGGTGTACGTGGGCGATTCGCTGGTGCACGACGTCGTGGGCGCTCGGCGCAGCGGCCTGCATAGCGTGTGGCTCAACCGTAGGGGTCTGCAACGCGATGCGGTATTGGCGGCACATGCGAACGCCGCGCGGACGTCTTCCGTACAACAAGCCGAGCTGGACCAGCTCGCCCGGCCCGATTTCGAGATCGCTGGCCTCGCCGGGCTGCCCGCCTGCTTGGAACGCATTGGCGGGTGAAGGCCGCTGGGTATCGCTTCGAGATTCCTCCGATTGGAGAGCCGTTCCTTTCGTCATTCCAGGAAGAATGAGAATCCGGGCAGAGCGGCGCTCCGAGCTTGTTCCGAGTCGGCCCGGCTGATAGCTGAGACGCCGCGAAGCGGATGTGCGGAGATGGAGAAGAATTCCTATAAAATTCTGTTGTTCAACTACTATCGGGACGCGGAGTTGCGCGGCGCGGATCTGATCCTGCGGCTCATCAGCCACGCCGAAAATCAGAACATTCAGGAAAAGCTGGCGCGGCATCTGGCCGACGCGACCCAGCACGCTTGGCTGTGGACTGAGCGAATTCGTGCGCTCGGGGGAGAACCGCTGCGGGTAGAGAACGGGTATCACCGCCGGCTGCGCCGCAAGGCCGGCCTGCCGTCCAATTTTCTCGACCTGCTGGCGCTGACGTGTGTGGTGTCGGAGCGCGCCCGCACGCGCTACGCCGAGCACACGGGCCGCGACGACGTGGCCCCGGAGACGCTGGCCGTGCTGCGCGAAATGCAGACCGACGAAAAAGCCCATCTGGCCTGGATTACGGACAAACTCGCCGAGTTGCGGGCCAAGGAAGGGGCGGCCAAGGTGGACGCCGCGCTGCGGCGGTATCGGGAGATCGAGGCCGCGGTGTTTGCCGACTTGCAGGCGCAGGAGCGCGCCGCACTGGCCGAGGTTGGGCCGGACGCCACGAGTTGAGAAGGGCCGCGGCGTTCAGACCAGCTTTTTCTGATTCGCCACGTAATCGACGAGGAGATACTGGCCGAGATTGTCGGGCCGCGTATAGAAAGCGCGGCCGCGGTTCATCTTGGTCATCTTGTCCACGAAGGTGCGCAGGCTGGGGCTGTCGTCCAGCATGAAGGTATTGATGACGACTCCGCGGCGGGTGACTTTCTCCACCTCGCGCAGCGTTTCCTGGGCCGCGCGCATGCTGATGCCGCCGAAGGACAACGGCCATTCGCAGTACAGCCGGCCGCGCGCGAAATAGGCCGTGGGCTGGCCGTCGGTGACGACGATGATGTGCTGGTTGTGGCCGGGATGGCGGCGCAGCAGGTCGCCGGCCAGCCGCAGGCCGTCTTGCAGGTTGGTGAACGGGTCGCCCATGTTCCAACTCGCCTCGGGCAGGTCCTTGATCTTCAACTCCACGGCGCGCGTGAAGAATCCGACGATCGCGAAATAATCGCGCGGATAGCGGGTGCGGATGAGGCTCTCCAGGGCCAGGGCGACTTTCTTGGCCGCGCCGAAGCGCCCCTCCCAACTCATGGACCAGCTCATGTCGAGCAGCAGCACGGTCGAGGTCGTGGTGGTCAGGTCGCGGTCGTGGACCATGAAGTCGTCCGGGTGCAACGACAGCGGCACCCCGGCCCCACGTTGTAACGAGCGTTTGAGCGTGCCGGTCAGATCGAAGTGCATCGGGTCGCCGTACTGGTACGGCCGCGTCTCGTCGATACGGATCTCGGCCAGGCCGCGGTGGTCCGCGGCGTGCGAGCCGCTGCGGTCGCGCAACAGATTCGTATAGATGTCCTGCAATGCGAGTTGGCCGATGCGCCGCACACCCTTGGGCGACAACTGGACGCGGCCCTCGCGCGAGATCAGATACCCGGCCTCCTCCAGTACGGACTGCATCTCCTGCAGGTCGTGCAGGTCCCGGCCGGCGACGTGACCCATCATCTCCTGCAACTGGTCGGGGTCGATCTTGTCCGGCTGGCCCGACAGCAGGTTCTTCTCCATCTCCTGGAGTTGTTCCATCTCCTGCATCAGATCCAGGGCCTGTTGATAGTCGAGGGCGCGCGGGCCATTGAACAGGTCGTTGAAGCGGCGCTGGAAATTCTCCAGCGATTGGACGTTGTCGAACTCCTGCATGAGTTCGTCGAAGGCGGCCTGCGCGGCCGGGTCTTCGAATTCGTAGCCGCCGAGTTGTTCCATCTTCTCGCTCAGACCCGGCGGCAGGCGGTCGAGAAATTCCTGCTTGCGCTGCAATTGCTCTTGATCCGCAGTCTGCTCGCGCTCTTCCAAGGTACGCCGTTCCTGGTCGAGAATCGCGTCGAGACGTTCCTGCATCTCGTCGAGCGACGAGCGCAGATTGGACTCGCGGTAGCGTTTGCGCATTTCTTCGCGCAATTCGCGCACGAGGTCGTCGAGGCCCTTGAGGTGCTGTTCGTCGTCGTCCAGACCCTGATGCATCAGCTTGTCCAGGGCCTGCTGCATGTCGTCGGTCGCCGACAGATGCTTGGCCAACTCGTCGAAGATCTTGTCGGCCGAAAGCTGGACGCGCTGACTGCCGTCCCAGTCGGTATAGCGGAAGGTAATCATGGCGGGGGCTGCGCTCGTGCGACGATGCCGACATCGTAGGGTAAGGCCCGCGGCTTCGCTACGGCCGGCGTAGCAGAGGGTTCTTCGAGACGGAGGGGGCAGACACAGGGGCCCACCCCTACGAGGTCGGAACGGCACGAACTGAATGATTCGTCTGTCAAGCGTCCTCGTCGAGAGTCGCTGCCAGCGGGTTGCTCACGTAGCCAACCTGGGACATTGAAAAACTTCCGTTTTTATGGAGACATTCCGGGAGCAATCCAGTCCGAGACTTCGCCGGGAGGAATCATGCGATACACCATCATTCTGGAAGCCGAGGAAGAAGGGGGTTTCCATGTCTGGTGCCCCGCCTTGAAGGGCTGCCACTCACAGGGGGAGACTCAGGAAGAAGCCCTGGAGAACATCCAGGAGGCGATGGCGGCCTATCTGGAGAGCTTGCAGGACGACCGCCTACCTATCCCGGAAGACGTGACGGTCCGCCAAGTCGAAGCCGCGGCGTGAATGAAGTCTCCCCGGATCACCAGCCGCAAAGCCATCCAGGCTCTCGAACGGGCCGGATTCGTTCTCGACCGTCAACGTGGAAGTCACGTGATTCTGGTCCATCCTCAAAATCGTCGGCGAGTTTCTGTTCCGGTTCATGCCGGCCGGACGATCAAGGCCGGGACCCTCAAAGGCATCTTGAAAGACGCCGGTCTCTCTCAGGAAGATTTCTCCCTTTTTCCATGAATGTCGCAGACGACCCAAAGGAAGCGACGAGTCTTGCAGATCGGCTCCACTCCTTTTTGTGGAATATGGAGGGTTACTCGTACACGGCCACGGGGATCAAGGTGTCGGTCCCGAATCGTGTGTACGCCCGGACTCGTATCGGGTCGGGGCTGGAGACTTCGCATGTCGTGCGGCGTCGGGCGTTTTCCGCCGTCATGCCCCTGGCCACGAGCGCCGCTTCAAGGTTTCCACCCTCCGCGGCAGGTTTGTTCGGATAGTAGGCGAAGATGTTCTTCGGGTTGATGGGGACGTCCCACGTCACCGGGTCGCCGTCCTTCTGCCCGCACAGCAGGGTCGCCGTGCACGCCGGTTGACTGTCCTTCAGGCAATAGAAGTGTATCCAGCTTTGCCACGGGGAGAGGTTCAACAAGGTTGCCACTCTCGCACTCGTGGTCAGCCCGACGTGCAGGGTGTAGGGGCCGGTTGCGGTGTCGGTTCCGCGAAGATCGTCCGGTCCTTGCGCAAAAGCCGTGCTGGCCGCCAGCATCACCGCCACACCCACTCCTACCGCCATTCTCGAAACCTTGTTCATGGGTGTTCTCTCCTTACCTGTTGGAGATGTTCTACGACCGTGCGGCAAGGGGCCGCGTGCCGAGTCTCCGCCGCAGGCCGAACCTAGCCGCCGCGGTACACGCGACGGCCGCCCTTGCGCTCTTTGTTGAGCTTCTGGTGCAGATGCAGGCCCTCGAGGATGAACTCGGTGGCGGTGGAGACCAGATCGGGTTGGCCGTCGACGCCCAGGGCAGTCAGGCCGTCTTGCAAGCCGTCGATGTTCTGCACCCCGTCCACGTACTGCCGGGCGGGCATCATGTCGGAGACTTCCACCCCGCCGCCATCCGTAAAATAGGCGAGCACCGGCTGGAACGCGTCGAGCGTGAAGTGTCGGTCGAACACCTTCTGGATGGCACGGTTGACCAAGCGTTCGATCAACTCGCCGTCTTTCTGCTCTTCGCCCATGTATTCGAGTTCGAGCTTGCCGGCAGTGGACGGGTACAGGGCGTGCAGGTCGCTGATGCGCGGCACGACGTGCCGCTCGCCCAGCTTCACCGCCCGCTTTTCGGCGTTGCTAACCAGGCTCTCGAAATTGTTGATGGTCATCCGTACGCTCACGCCCGACGCCTGGTTGATCTCTTGCGAGGCGCGCGCCTCCATCGTCAACTGGGCGCAGATCTCCTTCATGAACGCCGGGACGTGGACCTCCAGGCCGTCGTGCGCGAAGCGGGCGGCCTCCTGTTCCATGACGGCGATTTCTTCCTCGATCGAGCGCGGGTAGTGGGTGCGGATCTGGACGTCGAAACGGTCCTTGAGCGGCGTGATGATCCGCCCGCGGCTGGTATAGTCCTCGGGGTTGGCGCTCGCCACGATGACGACGTCGAGCGGCAGACGGACCTTGAATCCCTTGACCTGAAAATCCTTTTCTTCCATCAGGTTGAACAGGCCGACCTGGACCTTTTCGGTCAGGTCGGGCAGCTCGTTGACCGCGAAGATGCCCCGGTTGGTGCGTGGAATCAGGCCGTAGTGGATCGTCTCTTCATCGGCCAAGTACCGCCCTTCGGCCACTTTGATCGGATCGACCTCGCCGATCAGGTCGGCCACGGACACGTCCGGCGTGGCCAACTTCTCGGCATAGCGTTCGTCGCGCGACAGCCAGCGAATCTCCAAATCGTCGCCCCGCTCGACCGCCAGACGCCGCGCCTGGGGCGAGATGGGCGCCAGCGGATTCTCCGGAATCTCGGCGTCACGGATGGTCGGCACGTAAGCGTCGAGCAACGCGGTCAGGCCGCGGATCACGCGCGACTTCGCCTGCCCCCGCTCGCCCAGAAACACGATGTGATGGCCGGCCAGGATGGCATTCTCGATCTCGGGAATGACCGTGTCGTCGTAGCCGACGATGCCGGGGAGAAAACGGTCGCCCGCGGCCAGCGCGCGAATCAGGTTGGCGCGCATCTCCTCCCGGACGGGGACGACGC
The DNA here is from genome assembly GCA_965242795.1 of uncultured Binatia bacterium (SeqCode). Lineage (GTDB taxonomy): Bacteria > Desulfobacterota > Binatia > Bin18 > Bin18 > Bin18. The sequence goes on along the minus strand of OZ251505.1, from coordinate 2,703,605 downwards.
GGTAGCCGACGTTGCGGAGTTCGCGGAGCGTGTGGACTTCGTGGCGCAGCGTTTCGGTCGAAAGCGCGTCGGTCTGGTGCACGGTCACGCCTGCCTCGATTCCGTCGATTGCGTCCGCCCGCGCGGCGTCCCCGCTCAGCGAAGCTGGGCCGCGTGCACGGGCGCCGGGGGCGCCCCCGGCTCGTCCACCGGGGGCGGGGCGGTGTTCTTGGCCGCGGGGCGGGCGTCCACCGGCTGCCCGTCGACGCGCAGGCGCAACTCACGGCCGACCTTGAACAGCGGGACGTTCTTGGCCGGCACGGTCACGATTGCGCCGGTGCGCGGGTTCCGCCCCTTGCGGGTCGGGCGCGCCTTGACGACGAAGCTGCCGAAGCCGCGGATCTCGATGCGTTCCGGTTTGGAGAGCGTCGCGGTCATGCTGTCGAAGACCGCGTTGACCATGACCTCGGCGTCGCGGCGCGAGAAGCGCGGGTAGTGGCGGGCGACTTCCTCGATCAGGTCGCGTTTCGTCACCGCCCCGTCCTCCCCGCGCGGAACGTCCTACGACTTGGGCTGCTCGCCGTCCGCATCGTCCCGGTCCAGGCGCAGCTCTTCGCCGAGAATGTCCTCGAAGGAGAACCGGGTCTCCTGGTTCTCGCCGTGCATGTACGCCTGCATTTCTTCGCGCTCCTCGCTGCGCTGCAGGGCTTTGACGGACAGGCCCATCTTGTGCTCGCGCGGGTCGATGTGGATCACCTCGGCCTCGACCTTCTGGCCGACCGAGAACAGGGCCGACGGCTTCTCGACCCGTTCGGTCGAGAGCTGCGAAATGTGGATCAGCCCCTCGATGCCGTCGGCCACTTCGACGAACACGCCGAAGTCGGTCACGCTGGTCACCGTGCCGTGAATGCGGCTGCCGACCGGATGCTCCTGCTGGATGGTCACCCACGGGTCGGCGCTGGACTGTTTGATGCCGAGCGAGATGCGTTCGTTCTCCACGTCGATGCCGAGAATCACCGCGTCCACCTCGTCGCCCTTTCTGAACAGGTCGCCGGGATGCTTGATCTTCTTGGTCCAGTGCAGGTCGGAGATGTGCGCCAACCCGTCGATGCCGTCTTCCACCTCGACGAACACGCCGAAGTCGGTGATGCTCTTGACCGTGCCGTGAATGCGGCTGCCGACCGGATGCGTGTCGCGCACCGTCTCCCACGGATTGGGCGCGGCCTGCTTGAGCCCCAGCGAGATGCGGCGGTTGCCCGGGTCGAGGTCCAGCACGGCCACCTCGACCTCGTCGCCGACCGACACCAGCTTCGAGGGGTGCGAGACGCGCTTGGTCCACGACATCTCGGATACGTGCAACAGCCCCTCGACGCCGTGCTCCAATTCCACGAACGCGCCGTAGTCCGCCAAGCTGACGATCTTGCCCTGCACCCGGCTGCCCGGCACGTAGCGGTCGGCCACCGTCGTCCACGGATCGTCGGTGAGCTGCTTCAGCCCCAGCGAGACGCGCTCCTTTTCCGCGTCGAACTTCAGGATCACGACCTTGATCGTCTCGCCCGATTTGAGCACTTCGGACGGATGGCCGATCCGCCCCCACGACATGTCGGTGATGTGCAGCAGGCCGTCGATGCCACCCAGGTCCACGAACGCCCCGTAGTCGGTGATGTTCTTGACCGTCCCCTCCAGGATGACGCCTTCTTCGAGCACTTTGAGCGTTTCTTCGCGGAGTTGCCGGCGCTCTTTTTCGAGCACCGCGCGGCGCGACACCACGACGTTGGAGCGGGCCCGGTTGTACTTGAGGACCACGAACGTGCCGGTCTGGCCGATGAAGCGGTTCAGGTCGCGCGCCGGGCGGATGTCCACATGCGAGCCGGGCAGGAACGCGGGCACGCCGATGTTGACGCGCAAGCCGCCCTTCACCTTGCCGACGATTTCCCCTTCGATCGGCGTTTCGGTGTTGAACGCGGTTTCGATCTCGCGCCAGATGCCGAACTGCTCGGCCTTGGCGCGCGACAGCACGATGCTCTCCTGGTCCGAGTCGGCCGAATCGAAATAGACGTCGACTTCGTCGCCCTCGCTGACGGTCAACTGTCCGTCGCGCTGGCGGAACTCGGCCAGCGGGATGTGGCCTTCCGACTTGTAACCGATATCGACCGTGACGAATTCCGGGCCGACGTTGACGACCCGCCCGGTCACGATCTCCCCCGGTTGGACCGAGCGCATACTCTCCTCGAACATTTGCCCGAAGTCCTCGCCGGCGGACTTGCCGGACGCCGTGGGACCGGCCGGCGTGGGAGGAGAGGGTTCCGTCGGGGCGGGTGAGTCAGCCGCCTCCGGTGCGTCTGTCTGTGTCGCTGTCTCCGGCGCCGTCGGAGCGGGTGTGGTGTGATCTTCCGACGATACGGACGGCGCGTTCTGTTCGTTCTGTTCCATGTTGTGAGTTACCCCCTGCGCGAACCTTGCGCTTGCCTACGCTACTTTCCGCGGAGGCGCAAGAGCAACGCGCGGCCCTACCGGCCCGGCTTTTCTCTGCCGGCCGCCACGTCCGTATCGCCACGCGGAAGGGATGCGCGGGCGTGGACGAGCGTCGCCAACCGCTCGACGACCTCGGTGCGGCTCAGGCGCGTGGTGTCGAGGCGGATTGCGTCGTCCGCGGGCCGCAGCGGGGCGTGGGCACGTTCGCTATCGCGCCGGTCGCGCTCCTCCACGTCCCGAATGGTCTGTTCCAGCGACGCGCCGCCGTGCCCCTTGGCGGACAATTCGACGTAGCGTCGCCGGCCGCGTTCCTCGACCGACGCATCCAGAAAGACTTTCAGGTCGGCGTGCGGAAATACGACGGTCCCGATGTCGCGTCCTTCCAGCACCGCGGCGCCCGCGGCACCGAGCCGCCGCTGCAACCCCAGCAGCGCGGCACGGACGCGCGGTTGGGCAGAGACCTTGGACGCCCACCGGCTCACTTCGGGCTGGCCGATGTCGTTCGTGATGTCCCGGTCGCCCAGGAGGATCCGGTCGTCCGACAGCGTGATGTCCGCGGCTTCGCAGACCGCGGCGAGGCGTTCGCCGTCGTTCGGATCGATCCCCTGTTCCAGGGCCAGCAGGCCGATCGCCCGGTAGAGCGCGCCGGTATTGATGTAGCGGTAGCCCACCCGCTGGGCCAGCAGCCGGCTGACCGTACTCTTGCCCGCACCGGCGGGTCCGTCGATGGCCACGATCGGGCCGCGCTGCGCGTGGCGCGTCATCGCCGCTCCAAGCCGGTCACTTCGGCGCCGGTCAGATCGCGCAGCAGGCGGAAGAAACCGGGAAACGAGACGGCCACGCACTCGGGTTCTTCTATTTGTACGCTCCGCTGCGAGAGGAGGGCGGCCACGCCGAGCGCCATCGCCAACCGGTGGTCGGAGCGGCTGTGTACCGTTCCGCCACTCAGGCGCGCCGGCCCGCGGATCACGAGCCCGTCGGGCTGTTCGTCGAGGTCGGCACCGAGCGTAGCGAGTGCGCCTGCCAGACCGGCGATCCGGTCGCTCTCCTTGACGCGCAACTCCTGTGCCCCGCGAATCACGGACGTGCCATGCGCGCACGCCATGACCACCGCGGCAATCGGCAATTCGTCGATGGCGCGCACGACTAGCTCGCCGTCGATCTCCACCCCATGCAGCCGGCTGGATCGGGCCCGCAGGTCGCCGACCGGCTCGCCGCCCACGTTCGTTCGATTGTGGATTTCGACGTTGCCGCCCATCGCCCGCACGATGTCCACGATGCCCGTCCGCGTGGGATTCAGTCCGACCCCGCGGATCACCAGTTCGGAATCCGGCAGCAGCAGCGCCGCGGCCAGAAAGAATGCCGCGGACGACACGTCGCCGGGGACGTCGAGGTCCGCGGCGTGCAGACGGGCGCCGCCATCCACGGTCACACTGCACCCGTCCACGCGCGGCGTCACGCCGAACGCGGGCAGCAGTCGCTCGGTGTGATCGCGCGAGCGAACCGGCTCCGTCACCGTGGTGCGTCCCGCGGCGTGCAGTCCGGCCAGCAACACCGCGGACTTCACCTGCGCGCTGGCGACCGGGCTCGCGTACGTCAGGCCGGTCAGCCGTGGCTTCGGACCCGCAGCGTCGCCGTGGATATGTAGCGGCGCACAGTCGGACGCCGCTTCGCTCTCGATGTGGGCGCCCATCCGGCGCAGCGGCGTAATGACGCGGCCCATCGGCCGGCGTCGCAGCGACGCATCGCCGTCCAGGCGCGTCGAAAACGGGCACCCGGCCAGAATGCCGGCCAACAGCCGCAGCGTCGTCCCGGAATTCCCGCAGTCGATCGTCACGCCCGCGGGGTCCGGCGGTGCCAGTGCGTGCCAACCGCGGCTGTTCACGACCAGCGTGGCGTCGTGGTCCGTCCCGCGGTTGGCAACGTCCACACCGAGGCTTTGGAACGCGCGGACGGTCGCCAAATTGTCCTGGCCGAGAGCGCAGCCTCGGATTCGGCTTTCGCCTTGTGCCAGTGCAGCGAACATGACGGCCCGGTGGCTGATCGACTTGTCGCCGGGCACCCGTATCTCGCCGGTGAGGCCGTGCGGCGCGGGCGCAATAGTGACGGACTGGCTCACTTCCCGTCTCGCAGGCGGCTGAGCCGCTTACGCTCCTGCCGCGCGCGTTCGATTGCGGCAGACAGCGCCTCCGCATCCCGCGCGGACACCGCGGCCTTCATGCCGGCCAACGCCTGCTCGAAACCCGTAATCGCCTCCAACAGCGCCTCGCGGTTGGCAAGGCAGATGTCGCGCCACATTTCGACCGGACTGGCCGCGACCCGCGTCAAATCGGCGAACGCGCTGCCCGCATACGCCAGCGGATCAAGCGCATCCCTTTCCGTCTCAAAGGAAGGGCTGTCCCCAGATCCCCTCCCCCCTTGAGGGGGAGGGCTAGGGAGGGGGGTCCTCCCGCCTACATGATGAAGCTCGTCTGCATCGGAAAACGTAGTCCGAGCCCCGTCCGCCCCCGGCGCCCGGAACGCCTCCAACAACCCGTTCATCACACTGAACGCAATCAGGTGCGGCAAGTGGCTCACCTGCGCCAACAGCCGGTCGTGCACCGCGGCGTCCATCTCTTCCACCCGCATCCCGACGCCCTCCCACAGCGCGCGCACGCGGGCCAAAGCCTCGCGGTCGGTCGCATCGGTCGGCGTCAGCACGCACAAACTGCCGTCGAACAGCGTCTCGAACGCGGCCCCGGCCCCGGCGTGCTCGGTGCCGGCAATCGGGTGCGCGGCCACGCCGTGCATCGTCGGGGGCAGCAGCGCGTCCAGCGTATCGACGACCGGCTTCTTGACGCTGCCGGCGTCGGTCACGATGCAGCCGGCCGGCAGATGGGGCAGGAAACTGCGCACGACCGGCCCGGTCGCTTCAACCGGCACCGCCAGCAGAACCAAGTCGGTCCCGTGGGCCGCCTCGGCCGGGTCGAACGTGTAACGGTCGATCAACCCCCGCTCCAGGGCGATCTTGAGGTTGGCCTCGGTACGCCCGAAGCCGACCGCCTCGCGGACGAGGCCGCGGGTCTTGGCCGCCAGACCGAGGGACCCGCCGATCAGGCCGACTCCGGCAATGAGCACCCGTTCGAAGATGACTGGCATGGGACCGAAGCGGATTCTTCGCCCGCTGAAAGCGCCGCTAATCGCCGTGCAGTGCGGTCACGCCGGCGGGGGTTCCTCCGCCTTGGCCGCGGCGAGCGCCGCGATGAAGCGTTCGTTCTCCTCGGGCAGGCCGACGCTGACCCGCGCGTAGCCGGGATAGCCGTAGCCCTCCATCGGGCGGATGATGATCCCGTGCGGCAGCAACCGGCCGGTCACGCCGGCCCCGACCTTCACGAGCAGGAAATTCCCCCAGCTCGGCGCGTACTCCACGTCCAGCCGATCCAGGGCGCGCCGCAGATAGGCCAAGCCGCGGCGGTTGTTGTCCAGCGTGGCCCGCGTATGGTCCGCGTCGTCCAGTGCGGCCAGCGCCCCGACCTGCGCCAAGCTGTTGACGTTGAACGGCTGGCGCACGCGGTTAAGGGCGTCGATCACTTCGAGTGACGAGACGCCGTAGCCGATCCGCACACCGGCCAAGCCGCTGATCTTGGAGAAACTGCGCAGCGTCATCAGCAGCCGGTCCGCGGTGTGGGAGGCCAGCGAGTCGGGGTAGTCCGGGTCGTCGACGTACTCGAAGTACGCCTCGTCCACGACGATGACGACGTGAGGCGGCACGCGGTCCAGAAACGCCTCCCACGCGGCCCGCGTATAGATCGTGCCGGTCGGGTTGTTGGGATTGTCCAGAAACACGATCCGCGTATCGTCCCGCACCGCGCGCGCCATGCCGTCGAGATCGAAGCTGAAGCCCTTATGCGGCACCGTCACCGTATGGCCGCCAGCCGCCTGGACGCACAATCCGTAAATGGCGAAGCCGTGCTCCGCGGCCACGATGGACTCGCCCACGCGCAGAAAAGTGCGCACGATCATCTCGATGAGTTCGTTCGAGCCGTTGCCGATGATGATCCGGTCGCGCTCGACCCCCAGCTTCTCGGCCAGCCGTTGCTTGAGATGGAAGGCGTCGCCGTCGGGGTAGCGGTGCAGGTCGGGCAACGCCGCGCGGATCGCTGCGACCGCCTTGGGCGACGGCCCGAGCGGGTTTTCGTTGGAGGCGATCTTCACCGAGTCGGCGACCCCGTACTCGCGCTCGACTTCCTCGATCGGCTTGCCGGGCTGGTAGGGGGTGAGGCTCAACACCCACGCGGGGACGTGGCGGCGAAGATCCATGGCGTTATCGCTTTCGCGCTTCGGCACGCTTCCCTTTCGCTTGTGGTTTCGTCCCGGCTCGCGTCTTTGCCGCGGCACCGGTCACGGGCACGAAGGTCACGTACGAGCCCAGCACCTTGACCGTCGTGCAGTGTGGCGCGATCTCGCGCAGTGCCGCCTCGATCGGCGGATCCTGCGCATGACCCTCGATATCGATGAAGAAGACGTACTCCCAAGGCCGCCCTTTGAGGGGCCGCGATTCGATGCGTAACAGGTTGATGCCGTGGTCGGCAAACGGCTTCAGCACGCGATACAGCACGCCCGCCTCATCGCGGACGGACAGCACGAGCGACGTCTTGTCCCGCCCGGTCGGCGTGCCCGGTGGGGTCGTGCGGCTCAGCACCGCGAAGCGGGTATAGTTGGCGGCTTGGTCCTGAATGTCGGCTTCCAGGATGCGCAGCCGGTATCGCTCGCCGGCCAGCCGGCCGGCGATGGCCGCGGCGTGCGTATCCTTGCGCACCAGTTCGGCCGCCCGAGAATTGCTCGCCGCGGCCTCGGTCGGCACCCCCGGCAAGCGGGTCGCCAGCCAGTGCTGACACTGGGCCAACGCCTGCGGGTGGGCGAGCACGCGCCGCACGTGTTCGAGCTTGGCGGCGCGCGATAGCAGACAGTGCCGGATTTCGAGCGACCGTTCGGCGACCACGTGCAACGGGGTTTCGATGAACAGATCGAGCGTGGCGGCGACCGAGCCCTGCGTCGAGTTCTCCACCGGCACGACCCCGTAATCGGCCCGGTCCTGCTGCACCGCGGCGAAGATCTCCGGGATCGTCTCGACCGACACGAACGCGGCCCCGGCACCGAACTGTTCCTGCGCCGCCGTATGCGCGTAGCTGGCCTCGGGGCCCAGATAAGCGATGCGGAGCGCGGTCTCCAACGCGCGCGAGGCCGAAATGATCTCGCGGTAGATCGCGGCCAGCGCGGCGTCGGGTAGCGGGCCGGTATTCGCCTCCGTCAGCTTGGCGAGAATGGCACGCTCCCGGCTCGGCACATAGACCGCTGCGGAAGCCCCCTTGCGTTCACCGATCCGCCGGGCCAGCCGCGCCCGCCGGTTCAGCAGCCGCAGCATCTGCGCGTCGATGCGGTCGATCCCGTCTCTCAGCGTATCGATGTCGGGATGCGGCGCTCGGCCCGCCCGCGGCGGGCGAGGCGAAGCCGTTGGAGAGGAGGGACGGGTACGCGCCACGCCGCGGGTTGTACTCTCATTCGGAGCGGCCGTCTATCCGTTGTCCGCGGCTGCGTCCGAATCAGAAGCACCGAGCTCGACAAGCGTAACGTCAGCGTTGCTCCCAACCACGCCGACCTCGCCCATGCGACGGAATTTGGCGTAGCGTTGCGCCATGAGTTCGCCGGCCGGCAGCCCGCAGACGGCGGCGAGTTGACGGGCGATGGCGGCGCCCGTCTCGCGGATGGCCGCCGCGGGGTGCCGATGAGCGCCGCCGGGCGGTTCGTCGATGATTTCGTCGATGACCCCGAACGACAACAGGTTGGGAGCGGTGACTTTGAGCGATTCCGCGGCCCATGCCGAGCGTTCCGGGGTGCGTTCGCCGAACAGGATGGCAGCACACCCCTCCGGTGTGATGACGGAATAGCAAGCGTTCTCCTGCATCAGAATGCGGTCGCCGACGCCGAGGGCGAGCGCCCCGCCGCTGCCGCCCTCGCCGATGACGGTGATGACGACGGGAGTCGCAAGACCGGCCATGTCCTGAATGTTGCGGGCGATCGCTTCGGCTTGGCCGCGTTCCTCGGCGCCCACGCCGGGATAGGCGCCCTGCGTATCGACGAACGTTAGCACAGGCCGGCCGAACCGTTCGGCCAGACGGAACAGGCGCAGCGCCTTGCGATAGCCCTCGGGCCGCGGCATGCCGAAGTTGCGCCGAACCTTGTCCGCTACGCTCTTCCCGCGTTGGTGGCCGACTACCACGACCGGCGTCCCCCGAAAGCGCGCCAGCCCGCCGACGATTGCCGGGTCGTCGGCGAACACCCGGTCGCCGTGCAGTTCCACGAATTCGGAGCACAGCGCCCGGACGTAATCCAGGGTGTACGGCCGATCTGGGTGGCGAGAGAGTTGGACGCGCTGCCACGGGGACAGGGAGTCGAAGATCTTGGCTTCACACCCGTGGATTTCGTCTTCCAGCCGATCCAACTCGCTCTGTTGCGCATCCGAGCGGCCGACGAGTTGGCGCAACTCGTCGGCGCGTCGGTCCGGTTCTTCCAACGGTTTCTCGAAGTCGAGGTAGGTAGTTTGCACGCCGGTTCCTTAGCATGAAACCCACGCGCCGGGACATACACCGACCGCCGGAGGAATTTCTCGAACGCGGAGTTAGCGGAACAGCCGGAGAAGGGCGGCTACCGCAGCAATGATAGCCCCCGTCTGAATCCAGATGGCTCGGTAAAGCTCGGCCTTGGTTTCCTGGAGGTCCGCCTTCGTCGCATAAGGTTCGAGAGTTGCCCGCAGATCCGCCTTCGTCGCATAAGGTTCGAGAGTTGCCCGCAGATCCGCCTTCGTCGCATAAGGTTCGAGAGTTGCCCGCAGGTCCGCCTTCGTCACATAAGGCTCAAGAGCTGCCTGGAGGTCCGCCTTCGTCGCGTATGGCTCAAGAATTGCCTGGAGGTCCGCCTTCGTGGCAACTGGCTCAAGATCGGCCTTCGTGGCGACATTCTCCCCGACTGCTTCGCCGACCGCGGAAACTACGGCCTCGGCTTGTTGATCGTTGAACCCGGCTCGCTTGAGGTCTTTGACGACCTTGTGCGTGTCGAACGCTACCGCCCCCATGCCGCAAACCTTTACCAACAGGCTAATCTTCGGGTCAAGGGAGAGGCAACGGAACTGCTCGGCCACGTTCAATGTTCTTCGAAGAATGCCTGCACGGCGGAGTCGATCTCGTTTCTTTGTGCCGGCGTGTACCAACGCAGTGCGGACTCGGCGCGCAACCACGTAAGTTGCCGCTTGGCCAGACGGCGTGTTGCCCGGGCCGTCCGAGAGATTGCTTCCTCCAGGGGACAGCGGTCGTGCAGCAGGTCCGCGGCCTGGGCGTACCCGATCGTTCGTAACGCGGGGAGCGATTCGTCGAAGCCCAGGTCCAGAACACGGCGCAATTCGTCCGCCAAGCCGGCACGGAACATCTCCCGACAGCGCGCTTCGATCCGTTGCGCTAAACGGTCGCGCTCCAGGACGAGCGCCAGTTGCAGGGTGGGGAACCGCTGCTCCCGGAAGGCGTGCTCATGCTGCCAGACGCTCAGCGGTTTGCCGCTCAGGAGCCAGACTTCCAGGGCGCGCACCAGCCGCATACGGTCGTTCGGATGCAAACGGCGCGCGGCTTCGGCATCTACCCGCGCCAACCATGTGTGCAGATAGCCGGGGCCGTGTTCCTTCTCCTGTTGCGCTAGACGACAGCGCAACGCGGGGTCGGCGGAAGGTCCGACGAACAGGCCGTGGATCAACGCCCGGATGTAGAGACCGGTGCCGCCGACGAGGAACACGCGCTTGCCGCGGCGGTGGATGTCGGCGACCGCGGCTTCGGCCAAGTTGCGGAACCGGGCCGCGTCGAACCGCTCGTCCGGGTCCGCGACGTCGATCAGATGATGCCGGACCCGATCTTGCTGTTCTTCGGTCGGCTTGGCGGTGCCGATGTCCAGGTGGCGATAGATCTGCCGCGAATCCGCACTGACGATCTCACCGGCATGGCGCTGAGCCAGATCCAGCGCCAGCGCCGTCTTGCCGGTGGCGGTCGGGCCGGTGATGACGACGATGCGCGGTTGGGGCATGGAAGCGGGGCGGCTACACTGCCTTCACCCCCAGCGTGGCCAGCATGTCCATATCCAGCAGCGCCTTGTAGGTGTGCGTGGCGCTCGGCTGCGCGGCAAACCGTTTGAGGTCGTCCACCGAATCGATGTCGAAGGCGATGTGCGGCGCCTCGATCACGCGGCAGGGCACGGCATCTTTTCGCGCCCGGTCCTGATGTGCGGCCAAGCTGGGGCCGCCGAAACAGGTCGGGATCACCTGCGGCGGCGTGCGGAGCAGGACGTTGGTACCTTCGTTTTCCTTGCAGGTGACGAGCAGGACGCCGGGGGCGTCGGTCGTCTCGCAGAACAGCAGATCGACGTCTTCGGAGGTGACCAGCGGCAGGTCGGACAACAGCACGAGTTGCGCGGTCGCGCCGAGGTCCAGGCAGAACCCGGTGCCGAGTTCCACCGCGCCGTTCAGGCCGCGCGGCCTGCCCTCGTCTATCGCATCGGCCCCGAGTTCCTGCGCGAAGTCGAGCAGGCGTTGGTCCGAGGTGACGACCCCGAACCGATCCACGGTGGCCGCGCGGCGCAACTGCGTGAGCACGTCGCGCAGCATGGCCTGCGAGACGCCCCGGCGCTGCGCGTCGGACAGCAGCGGAGCCAAGCGACTCTTGCCATGGTCCAGGGCTTTGATGGGCACCAGCACGAAGTTCACGGCGGGCATCCTGAAGAATTTATCCTTGCGAAACAAGAGGGAATGCTATACGTGGGGCTCCGTCGTCAGCCGCGATCCATGCGAGAGCGGTCGTACTCGCCGCCGGCCGGAATCCTATCCGGCCCGGCAAAAACCGGCATCACGAAGCTACGTCGATTAAGGGGAGGACGCCATGCGAGAAGTTGCCATCGTCGGCGCGGGCATGACCCGGTTCGCCAAACACATGGACAAGGGCATGAAACACCTGTCGCGCGAAGCCGTGGAAGCGGCGCTGCAATCTGCGGGGGTCGAGGCGAACGCGCTCCAGGCCGTGGCGGTCGGCAATGCGATGGCCGGCCTGATTACCGGGCAGGAGTGCATCCGGGGGCAGGTGGTGCTGCGCGAGATGGGCATCGGCGGCATTCCGGTCATCAATACCGAGAACGCCTGCGCCAGCGCGGCCACCGCGTTTCACCTGGCGTGGCTGTACGTGGCATCGGGCATGTACGACGTGGTGCTGGCGCTCGGCATGGAAAAGCTCACCCACGAGGACAAGAAGAAGTCGTTCGCCGCGATCGGCAGCGCCATCGACGTCGAGTTGATGCAGCAGACGTTGGCCGACATGAAGAAAGCGGCGAACAAGGAGTCGGGCGAAGGGGCGGGCAAGTCGCGCAGCATGTTCATGGATTTCTATGCCGAGTTCGCGCGCAGCCACATGCGCAAATACGGTACCACCAAAGAGCACTATGCCGCGGTGGCGGCCAAGAACCACACCAACGGCAGCCTCAACCCGCACGCCCAGTTCCAGACCCCGCGCAGCGTGGAGGACGTGCTGGCATCGCCCATGATCGCCGATCCGCTGACGCGCATGATGTGTTCGCCAATCGGCGACGGCGCCGCGGCCGTCGTGCTGACCAGTGCGGCCAAAGCCAAGGAGTTCACCGCCAGACCGGTGTACGTCAAAGCCTCGGTCCTCGGCTCGGGCCGGGATCACGAACCCGGCCAGCCCGGCGTGACCGAGCGGATGGCACGCCAAGCATACGAAGTGGCCGGCGTCGGCCCGCAAGATCTGGATGTTGCCGAGGTACACGACGCCTCGGCCCCGGCCGAGCTCATCATCTACGAGGAACTCGGCTTGTGCGGACAGGGGGAGGGCGGCCGGCTGATCGACGAGGGCGCCACGGCGATCGGGGGACGCATCCCGGTCAACCCCAGCGGCGGTCTGCTGGCCAAGGGGCATCCGGTCGGCGCGACCGGCACCGCGCAGATCGTCGAGATCTTCTGGCAGTTGCGCGGCGAAGCCGGCAAACGTCAAGTCGAGGGGGCCAAGCTGGGCCTGACCGAGAACGGCGGCGGCATGGTGCGTGGCGAGGCCGCGGCGCTGGCCGTCCACGTGCTGAGCGTCTGACCTCGCGAGCCGGTTCGCGCGTTTCCCGCGCGGACCGGCGCAGCCTTCCTCATCGTCCCATGCGCATCATTGCGGGCTCGGCCGGCGGGCTGCCGCTGAATGCGCCCAAGGGACACAAGGTTCGGCCCACCGCGGACAGAGTCCGGGAATCGATCTTCAACATTCTCGCCAGCCGGTTCGCCCTCGCCGACGTGGACGTGCTGGACCTGTTCGCCGGCGCCGGCGGCCTCGGCATCGAAGCTCTGAGCCGCGGGGCGCGATCCGCGGTGTTCGTGGACGCCAGCCCCGTGGCTCTCACCTCCATCCGCGCCAATCTGAAGACCGCCAAACTCCTGCGCCGCAGCCGCCTGCTGCGCGCCCGCGCCTCGACCGGCGTGCGGATCCTCGAAGAGCAGGGCAGGTGCTTCCGCGGCGTGTTTCTGGACCCGCCGTATGAGGACGGCTGGGTGGACAAGACATTGCACCGGCTGGCGCGCAGTCCGATCGTCGCGTTGGGCACGTGGCTGGTGGTCGAACATGCGCTGGGCGAAAGCGGCGCCGCGGCCTACCCTCCGTTGGTATTGACCGACCGCCGCCGTTACGGCACAACCGGCGTGTCTTTCTACGAGTGTCAGGACGAGGTTGTGGCGTGAAACGGCGTGCCATCTATCCGGGATCGTTCGATCCGCCGACCTGCGGCCACATCGACATCGTCCGCCGCAGCCTGACCATCGCCGACGAAGTGGTGGTCGCGGTCGTCTATAACCCGCAGAAGGCCAACTACCTGTTCACGCCCGAGGAACGGCTCGACATGTTCCGCGAAGAGTTGGCGGACGCCGGCGACCGGGTCCTCTACGACAGTTTCCACGGCCTGCTGGTCGATTACGTCGAGCGGATGCAAGCCAAGATCATCATCCGCGGGCTGCGCGCGGCCTCGGACTTCGAGTACGAATTCCAGATGGCGCTGATGAACCGGCACATGAAGCCGGACATCGACACGATCTTCCTGACCACGGGCGCGGCCCACTTCTACACCGCGGCGCGGCTGGTCAAGGAGGTCGCCGGCCTCAACGGGTCGGTGACGGGCCTCGTACCGCCCCACGTCGAACGGCGGCTCCGCGAGAAATTCGACCGGAAGGCGGCCCTTGCGCAACAGACCTGAGACGAAGAGCCGCGCGATTCCTTGTCCACTGCTGCGAAACGCCCGACACCCGACGGAACGGACCCCCCATGCGTCTGGCACCCCGACTCGCACAGGTCAAACCGTCGCCGACCCTGATGGTCACGGTGAAGGTGGCGGCGCTGCGGCGCGAAGGCATCGAGGTCATCGACTTCGGCGCCGGCGAGCCCGACTTCGACACCCCGGACCACATCAAGGACGCCGCCATTGCCGCGATCAAGGCCGGCAGCACCAAATACACTCCGGTCGGCGGCACCGCGGACGTCAAGGAAGCCGTGCGCGCCAAGCTGCGGCGGGACAACGGGCTCGACTACGCCCTGAACGAAGTCACCACGAGCTGCGGCGGCAAACACATTCTGTTCAACGCCCTGCACGCCCTGATCGGCCCGGGCGACGAGGTGCTCATCCCCGCGCCCTATTGGGTGAGTTATTCGGACATGGTGATTCTGGCCGGCGGCACGCCCAGGCTGTTGCCGACCGGCGAGGAGACCGGGTTCAAGCTGACCGCGGCCCAACTCCGCGAGGCACTCGGCCGGAACGAGCGGGATGCAATACGACGCGTCCTACTGTTGAACAGCCCGTCCAACCCGACCGGCGCCGCCTATACCGACGCCGAACTAGCCCCGATAGTCGACGAGATCGAACAGAGCGACCTGTTCGTCATCTCCGACGACGTGTACGAAAAATTCGTGTACGACGCCCCGCGCTGCGCCCACTTGCTGGCCCTGAAGCCGGGGCTGCGCGACCGGCTGCTCATCGCCAACTCGGTCTCCAAGACCTACGCCATGACCGGCTGGCGCGTGGGCTACGCCGCGGGACCGGCCGCGGTGGTCAAGGCGATGGAGACCATCCAGAGCCAGAGCACGTCGAACCCGAACGCCATGGCGCAAGCCGCGGCCATCGAAGCGCTGACCGGCGACCAAGCCCCGGTCGGCGTCATGGCCGCGGAGTTCGCGAAGCGGCGCAACTACGTCGTGGACCGCCTGCGCGCCATGCCGGGCATTGCGTGCACCCTGCCGGAAGGCGCCTTCTACGTCTTTCCGCGCGTGTCGGGCTGTTTCGGCGCCACGTGGCAGGACAAGCCGATCACGTCCGCGATGGATTTCTCGCTTTATCTGTTGGAAGAAGCCAAGGTCGCCCTCGTCGCGGGCGAGGGGTTCGGTTCGCCCGAACACGTGCGGATTTCCTACGCGACCTCAATGGAGAATCTGGAACGCGGCCTCGATCGGATGGAGGCCGCGGTGCAACGGCTGCGCGGGGCGTAGCCGCTTCCGTGGCCGGCGACGGTCTCAATTAGAGATTTCCTTGGTCCATCTTTCCTCTGACATACCTGAGCAAATAGAAAGGGAGTGACCTACAAGATGACTCTCGAGATTTCCCTGGCTTAGAAGCTATCTCCCCTGGACCAAATCCCTTCGACCTTTCGACAGGCTCAAGGCACCGCAAGCTCAGGGACCTTCTCATCCCTATGTTCGTTGAGCTTGTCGAAACGAACCCCGACGTCACCGCTGACCTTCGCCCCCCGCCCCTTCGACAAACTCATGGTCCAATCCATTGAGCCCGGTCTCTAAGCTTGCGGTGCCCTGATCCTGTCGAAAGGTCGAAACCGGGCGCGAGATCATCTTGCAGGTCGCTGTCGTTGCAAACGGATCGCGGCCCAGGCGGTTACATGAGCGGCTGCGACGCCCGCGCGAGCAGCAACTCGATGTCGATGATCGTCTGCGTCATGGCCTGACCGATCAAGTCCAGCCGGCGCACCTGGTCGATCCGCGGCCGGGCATTCTCCAACTCCCGCGCGGATAGCAGCACCTTGAAGATGTTGCACACGTCCGCCAGCCCGATGATCGCCACGTCGCGCGGGCCGGGAATCTGGTCGCTGAACAACACCTCCATGATCCGCAGTTTGACCTCGCGCTCGGCCCGGCCGTCGATCATCGGATAGCGGCGCGCCTTGAACACCCACAGGAAGCGGTCGTCCTGCCGCTGCAGGATGCCCCGCTCCACCAGCCGGTCGAGTGCCCGGTCCCGAATCTCGTGCGCGCGAGCCGCGGTGCGTTCCACCCAGAACCGCGCGTCACGGGTGTCGCCCGCCTGCGCGATGTCGGCCAGCGTCGGGTCGAGCAGATCGTCCTGCAGCGGCGTCGCATCGACGAGAACCAGTTTGCTGAGATCGGTGTCGATCCGGTTCTCGATCGCCAGATCCATCAGCACCCCGCCGGCGAGCGCGTGCTGCATCAGCCGGTCCTGCACGCGGGCGAACTTCCCGTTCTCGTCGTCGAGCGTCAGCAGCAACAGTTCCTCTACGAATCTCAGCATCGTCCTCTCCCTCTCGGTTCTCCGATCGTTCCGATTCCCGTGCCCCGGCGGGCTCTCGTTCCTAGCCCTTACGCTACCACGCCCATCTGTCGCAACAGCGGCACGATGTCCCGCCCGAAGCGAACCGTGTCGTCGTGATACGACAGAAAGCAGGCCAGCACCCCGTCCATCCCGGCATCGTACAACGCCTCGAGTTGTCGCGCACACTGCTCGGCCGTGCCCACCACCGGCAGCGCGCCGCCGCCCAGGGCGAGCATTTCCAATGTGAACGTGTCGAACGAGCCGCTGCCCAGTCCCAGGCCGCGCGCCCAGTTCTCCACCGCTTCCCGGTCCATCTTTTCGAGAATGGCGCGGCGGACGTCGTGCGCCTCCCGCTCGGTCTCGCGCCACAGCACGAACGGATACCCCGCACAGCGCACCGTGCGGCCGTAGCGCCGCGCCCGCGCCTTGATGTCGGCGGTGACGTCGGCCACGGCGTCGACCGACGGGGGGCTGATGAACGCCCAATCGCACAGCCGCGCTACCATGTCCTTGGCGTCCTCCGACGTGCCGGCGTTCACGATCGGCGGATGGGGCCGCTGCTCCGGCTGCGGCAGGACGGAGCCGCCGCGAATGGTGTACCACGGGCAGGTATAGTCGAAGGTGCCCGGCTCCTGCGTCCACAGGCCCTGCAGGATCTCGATGAACGCGGCCGTCCGCCGATACCGCTCGGCGTGCGGCAGAATGTCGATCCCCATCATGCCGAACTCTTCGGCGCTCCAGCCGCTGACCAGGTTGATGCCCCACCGCCCGCGGCCGATGTGGTCCAGGGTGGCGCCCATCTTGGCCGCGACCAACGGATGGAACACCGGCACGTGGACCGTGGAATACACGCGGATCGTGCGCGTCTCGGCCAACAGCGCGGCCGCCCACGTCATGGTTTCCAGCGACAGTCCCAGGAAATTCGTCTTGCCGCCGAACCCGCGCCAGCGGCTGACCGGAAACAGAAAGTCGAACCCCGCGGCCTCGGCCGCCTGTGCGATCTTCCGGTTGGTGTCGTACTCCCACTCGTCCGGCTCCTGCCGGTAGGTGCTGATCGAATACATATTGCTGCAATTCGGCATGAAGATGCCGAGTTGCAGCGGAGCCCGCTCACCGTCGGTCATGGGAGTCTCCTCGCGGTCTCCGACCGGGTTCCATCATGCCCCCGAATCTCGTCCGTATCAGTCGCGGCAGGCGGTCGGCTCCCGCAGCCGGGCCGCGATCTTGGTGAACTGCGCCAGCGCGCCTTCGAGGTCGTCGGCGACCTGCGCGGCGATGACGTCGGGCGGCGGCAGCGCGTCGGTATCCGTCAGGCTGTCGTCCTTGATCCAGAACAGGTCGAGGCTCAGCTTGTCGCGTTTCAGCAGATCGGCGTAAGCGTAGCCGCGCCAGCGACCGTCCGGATTGGCCGCGTTCCACGTCGGCGTGCGCTCGTGCAGGCGGCCGGGTTGGTAACAGGCGACGAACTCGTCCAAGTCCCCGCGCCGGATCGGCTTCTGCTTCGGCGTGAAGTGCAGGTTGGTCCGCAGGTCGTACACCCACAGCGTGTCGGTCCAGGCGTCGGCCCGCCCCGCCTTCTTGTCGAAGAAGAGCACGTTGGCCTTGACGCCCGGCGAGTACCAGATGCCGGTCGGCAGGCGCAGCAGCGTGTGGACGCGGCATTTCTCCAGCAGGTTGCGGCGCACCTTTTCGCCGGCCCCGCCCTCGAACAACACGTTGTCCGGCACCACGACCGCGGCCCGCCCGTCGATCTTCAGCAACGTATGGATGTGCTGCACGAAGTTGAGTTGCTTGTTGCTGGTCGAGGTCCAGAAATCCTCGCGGACGACGACCTGATCCTCCCGCTCCGTGTCGCCCTCTTCGTTGACGAACAGCAGGCTCTGCTTCTTGCCGAACGGCGGATTGGCGAGGACCATCGAATACGTCCGTCCCCACGGTGCGGCCAAGCTGTCGTGCCCGGTATGGACGACCACCGCGTCGCCGCCGACGTTGTGCAGATACACGTTCATCGCGCACATGCGGCCCACCTTGGGGGACAGTTCCATGCCCTCGACGAGCCCTTCCTGCAACCCCGGAGTTGGTCCCGATCGAGCGTGTTTCCATAGTGGGCGAGCACGTGCCGATAGGCGTTGCACAAAAAGCCGCCGGTGCCCGCCGCGGGGTCGCAGATACGGTCGGCCGGCGTCGGCTGCATCACTTCGCAGATCGCCTGGATCACCGGCCGCGGGGTGAAGTACTGCCCGGCGCCGCGCGACGATTCCTGCGCGGAGCGGGACAACAATTCCTCGTAGATCGTGCCTTTCACGTCCACCGGAAGCGCCAGCCAGTCCACCCGGTCGAGCAGATTGACGACGAGTTGCTTGAGCAGGGCGGGATTGTGGATCTCGCAGCGCGCCCCCTTGAAGATGACGCCGAGCATCCCCGGTGCGACCGCCAACGTTTCCAGGCTGCGGCGGTAGTGCTCCTCCAAGGCCACGCCGTCCAGCGACAGCAGCGCCTTCCAGCCCAGTTCCGGCGGCACGAGCGGCGCGCGTTCGTAGGGCGGCTCGGTCAACTGATCCGCCATCTTGAGGAACAGCAGCAAGGTGAGTTGTTCGACGTACTCGAAGCAGGACAGCCCGGCGTCCTGCAAGACGCCGGCGTAGCTCCAGGCGCGTTTGCCGATCTGTGCGGCGTCCATCCGCGGCGTCCGCTATAGCGTGATGGCCAGCGGATGGCCGATCAGTCGCCGGTCGGTCGTGAGAAACTTGCAGTCCTCTTCCTGGGCCTGCACGAGGAGGATCTCGTCGAACGGGTCCTTGTGACCGAGCGGGGGGTCGAGTGCTCGCGCGGCATGCTTTATGGCCACTGGCAGGAACGTCACATCCTGCTCTTTCAGCATCGTGACTACGTCATTCGGATCGTGTGGGCTCCTTCGCTCTCCTGAAGACTGACGGACTTGGTACTTCAACCGCATTTCCCAGATAGACACGGCGCTTACGTAAAGCTGCGCATCGTTCTTTTTGAAGAATCGGCGCTCGGCTTCGGCAAACTGCCCCGGGGCAGCCATGAACTGGTAGAGATAGAATGTGTCGAGAAGAATACGCACTGCGTGACTCCCCTATTCGTCATCGTCGAGCCCCAGGACTTGACGGCTGAACGCCGGATTCTCAAAGTCTGCCTTCCACGCCGCCACTTCCTCTTGCGGGGCGTCCTTGATGCTGAGCCGCCGGCGGGTCGCCTCCAGCTTGTCGAAGTCGATGCCGACACGCTCGCGGTAGTGCACGAGTTCCACTGCTGGGTCGCCGTTCTTGGTGATGACGACGCGCTCGCCCCGCTGGGCCGCGGTCACCAGTTCGGACAGACGCCCTGCCGCTTCGGTGAGGGAAAGTTCCATGAGCAGCCCTCCTGCTTACCAAGTCAGCTTCGCACTATGCGCCCTCCCGCATCCTTGGGCAAGATGGCGGACCCGGCCGGCAGTCCACCACTCGCGTCGTGGTTTCCGGCAACCGCTCTGGAGTCTTCGTCACCTCGCCGAACCCTCCTCGAACCGATGAAGCGCTCTCGGATTCAGGTTCTGACAGCAAATTGCTCCAGGGCTTCTCTGCATTGACGGATGAAGAGGGTCCGACGAAAAATTTAGACTTGACATTGTCATCCAATAAGAATAGATTTATGACATTCGAGGCCGAAATAAGCGATGGACCACACAAAAGCCTGCCAATGCGGCCCGGCTGGAAGCGGTTTGCAGAGCGTGTGTATAAGCCAGCGTTCTCGATCGAAGAAATACGCGAGGCGGTCCCGGCGGCACTCAAGGAGGACTGGCAGGAAGAAAACATGCCGGGCTTTGTTACGGAGCTTGCGCATCTCTTTGAAAGTCAACGCGACTTTTTCTGCGATCAGACGGTAAAACTCGAAGGGCTTCGGAAAGCAGCGTACGGGTCCCCGTTTCGCTGCGCGCTCCTCGACTACGCAATTCAGGTGGCAACGAAAGGCCATTCAGGCGGTGAAGAAGGGTGCATGGAGGCAGTTCGTCAGGCCCTTTCCGACTGGGTGGATCGTGGAGCGCGTCAAGTCGAAGAGCACTACTACTACCGTCGCCCTAGAGAAAATGACGCCGTGGATGTTCGGGGACGAGTCGAGAATGCGATCTCAGGATTGGATATCGCAGCCGTGGCCCGTCGCCTTTGCGGAATCGACAGGAATGAACAGTCTCAAAGGCTCACGAAACAGACGGCCCTTGACGATGGAGTACCCCTCAAATGAAAGCCGGGGAAACGCTGAATGAAGCTTTGCCGCGGTATCGTGTTGACGTAGTCGAACCGGGCATAAGTAGCCGCCGTCATTGGGTGAGATGCGAGATCGGCAGCAACTTGATATTCGATGTAGAAGAACTTCAAACTTACTGCCTCGCCAACTGGGATGAACGGGTGTACGACGCGTTTGTCGTTGCTGCGGCTGTCCAGTTCTGTGACCATACAAAAGCACGTCCTTCGAACGGGTGGGGCAGAAGTTTCACCTTACGAATTCCGGTCCATGATTCGACCTATTGGAATGCGGCACCTGTCTCGACCGCCCTGCACGATGCGCTCGGATTTCTCACCGGCGACCGGTGGCAGATCACCTTCGTCGAGAGAAGCATGCCTGCCCCAGCCCCTCGGCAGGGAAATTTTCCTATACCCAACGCGGCGGGCGTTGTCCTTCCGTTCAGCGACGGGCTCGATTCCCTCATGGTGGCCGGGCTGACGAAATTGGAGCATGGTCAGCGTGTCATTCGAGTCCGACTTGGGTCGAAATCCCTGAACGGACGCCGGGCCGGAAGTGCACAAATACCTTTTGCTTCCATTCCCTATAGCGTTCAGTACGGCAAGAAGGGTTCCATCGAACCCAGCGCCCGCTCGCGAGGCTTCAAATTCGCCTTGCTCAGTGGCGTCGCCGCCTGTCTGTCCAAGGTCCGGCGAGTCGTCATGCCCGAAAGCGGACAAGGCGCCTTGGGCCCCAGCCTCGTTCCGGTTGGCCAGGCGTACGAGGATTATCGCAATCATCCCTCGTTCACTGACCGTATGGCTATCTTTTTGTCGACCTTGCTCGATCATGAAATTCGGTATGTCTATCCCCGCCTTTGGCACACGAAGGCCGAAACCCTTGCCGAGTTCGTAACGAAGTGTCGTGACGGCTCGGAATGGGCGGCAACCCGGTCTTGTTGGCAAGGCCAAAGACACGTTTCGGTATCCGGAAAGATGCGCCAGTGTGGCATCTGCGCGGCATGTCTGCTCAGACGTATGAGCGTCCACGCGATAGGGACGTCCGAACCCGGGGATACGTACGTTTGGGAGAATCTGACCGCCGCGCGGTTTGAATATGGGGCGGCGCCTGCATTCAAGAAGCGGCACCCCAAAGGTGCATTGTATGAACACGCGATTGCCGGGGCGCTCCACCTCGACCACTTGGCAGGTCTCCTCCATTCACCTGTCGGCCAGGTTGGATTGGGTCGGCAAGTTTGTCGGCTGCACGAGTCTCTTGGAATTCCTGAAGAAGCAGTCCGTTCAAAAATGAGACGGCTACTTGAAAAGCATGCCGAAGAGTGGCGGGGCTTTATGAGTTCCCTCGGGCCGCGGTCGTTCGTGGCTGGGTGGGGTGAAAGGAGCAGTGCGTATGTCCGTAGCAGGGAGAGAGACCGTTGACGTCGCCAAGCGACTGCGCATGGCACGCGAAACTGCCGGCTTCACGCAGGCGGAGGCTGCGGACGGCATCGACGTCGCGCGGACGACGCTCATTGCCATAGAAAAGGGCCAACGCGCCGTTCGGGCCACCGAACTGCCCCCACTCGCCCGGTTGTACGGGACGTCGGTGAATGCGTTGCTGCGCCGCGAGTCCGTGTCCGTCGACCTCGTCCCTCGCTTTCGGAAACTTCCCGCGTGTGGAGATGCACCATCCGCCCAGGCCGCCCGACTGCTGGCCGACCTCGTGCGGGCGGAGGTGGAACTCGAAAACCTCCTCGGCGTGACGCATCCCCGGAACTATCCGCCGCCTCGTCCGCTCCTGCCGGGCGGCATCCGCGCGCAGGCCGACAACGACGCGACCGAACTCCGGCAAAAGCTCGGGCTGGGTCTCGCACCGGTTCGCGCTCCCCTGAGCCTGCTGGAGCTTGATCTGGGGGTCCGTGTGTACGTGCGACGGTTGGACGCCGGCGTGTCCGGCTTGTTCGCCTACGATGAACAGGTCGGCGCGTGCATGCTGCTCAATGCCAATCATCCGTACGAACGCCGCGTCCAGACCGCGGCCCACGAACTCGGTCATCTGGTCTCGAGCCGGCACGCGCCCGACGTGCGGTATCGGGACGGGCGAGGCAATTCCCGTGCAGAACGGTACGCCAATGCCTTCGCGCGCGCCTTCCTGACGCCAGCGCGGACGGTCCTGCAGAGATTCCGCGACCTCACGCAAGGGGCCACGCACTTGACGCGGCGGCACGTCATTCTGCTGAGTCACGCCTTCGGGGTCTCGCGCGAAGCCCTGGTCCGACGGCTCGAAGAACTCGCACTCACGAAACCGGGAACGTGGGAGTGGTTTCAAGCGCATGGCGGTATTACCAACGCACAGGCACGCCAAGTCCTCGGCGACGCAGCCGTCGGAGGAGCGGACGAATCCGCGGTCGCTCTTCCGACGACGCTCCGGTTGAGTCTGCTGGCCGCGGAAGCGTGGAGACAGGCTCTGCTCAGCGAGGGGCAACTCGCCCGTCTTCTGCATCTCCAGCGTATCGAGTTACGCGCTCTGTTGGATGGGGTCGAGGAAGACGGAGTGGATGCGGATGACGCACCGAAGCTGTCTGCGTGACCCGACCGTTCCCGTCATTGCGGATACGAGTGTCGTCATCAACCTGAACGCGACCGGATGTGCGGAAACGATACTGGAAGCGTTGCCCAACCGGTTTTTCGTCGTTTCCCAGGTCCTGGATGAGCTTGAGATCGATCGACAAACGGGCCGGAACGACGCGGGGGCAACCGCCGCATCCGTGGCCTCGGGCCGGGTCACGGCCGGGCAACTGGGAGGCGCGGGACGAAGATATTTCCTGGACCTCGTTTCCGGCTCTGCGGCTCGGACGCTGGATGACGGGGAAGCGGCAACGATTGCGTCTGCCCTAGAAAGGGAACCCCACGGCATCCCGCTCATAGACGAGCGAAAAGCGAATCGGGTTTGCGCCGAGCGCTTTGCCGGTCTCGTGACGGGAAGCACGGTGGACGTTCTGGCCCACGACTCGGTCCGGGCAGCCCTTGGACAGGACCGTCTTGCCGAGGCGACGTTCAACGCGCTGTCTGTCGGCCGCATGCGCGTGCTTCCGCACCATGTGGGATGGGTCGTCAACCTCATCGGCCCACAACGCGCCGCCCGATGCACATCCCTTCCCAGGGCGGTTCGTTCGACCTGACGCTCGTGGAGGATTCGACTGCGAGTTCGTGCGTCCGGCCACTCGACAGTCGATCCCGGCTTTCGGTCATTTGGTCTTGGCGCGCTGCCGGCGACGGCGGGGCGAACCTGTGTTCTTTGCCGCGGCAGATTGCCGCGTCCGTGCCGCCCGCTCCGCGGTAATGCGTTTCAACAGTTCCGCCGCCGGTTTGTCGTGTGGGTCTTGGGGGACGAGTTTGCCGGTGAAGGCGTGTTTCAAGATGGATTGACGGAGGGTTTGGGCGGATTGCAGCTTGGCGTCGATGTCGGCTTCGAGTTGCTCGACGACGGAAAGTTGATTCTCGGACGTTCCTATAGCGGCGTCTTGCTCAGCGGCCGGCGGTAGTGGAAACGTAAATGCCGCTAACTTCGTTCCGTTCACGTTTGCTTGTCCCACCGTTTGATTCACTACCGCTTTGATCCATGCGCGACCCGAGCCGTCATTCAGAGCGTATGTCAGGATTTCAGGAGAAATTCCTGGAAGCAAACGCACTTGAATCAGATATGATGCAAATGAGCAGGGATGCGGGACCCCTGAATAAACGGCGGCCTTGCCAACTAACTCTGCACTATTCGTTCGATTGAATAGCACGTCACCTTCCGTAAGGAGCAAATCGGGAAATTCATAATGATCGGAAGGAAGATATTTGAGTTTGTCAAACAACAACCGCCCATCCGAGGTGAGGTTTCCCATCCGCAAAACTGGGATTCCCGTGCTGGCGTCGTTTGTTTTCGCTGACGAGCCGTATCGAATCCATAACGAACATTGATCTACAGTCGCCCAGCACCACCCTTCCGCAGCAGGGGCAGGCCCGTGGTATCCGGCGCGACCGGTTCCTTGTATTTGGCCTTCCAGTTCTTGGGCGGCACCTTGCTTTTTTCCTCGAATTTGCGGAGTTGGTCTTCCTCCCAACGCCGTCGTCGTTCGGCCAGAATGCGCTTGAGCAGTTCGCTGGCCGGCTCGGCGTTCGGGTGTTGCTTACGCCAGTCCGCAGTGAGCGCACCTTCCACCACCGCCTTCAGCACCGACGCACGATAAAGCTTCAGCTTATCCCGCGCTCGTTTCAGCGCGGCGACGCCGGCGTCGAGATCGGAGAAGAGTTCGTCGAGGGTGTCGGCGATTTGCGACTGTTCTGCCGGCGGCGCGATCAGTATGGGAACTGTCTTTGAGAGGGGGTCAGTCGAGAGGCTTGCTTGATTGACGTGATTGACACAGCGATGCCGGAAATAGCCGGACATCCATAAGTAATGAAGATGCCGAGCGACGAAAGACGGATCAAGGCCATCCTCAAGGCAAATCCTCGTCATGTGATTTGAATAGGCGAGGCGTGCATCAGTTGATACAATTGTGGTCTTGCCGATGAGTTCCGGACTGTTCGTATTGTTGAACAGAATGTCGCCCTTCCGAAGTTCACGCGGAATCGCACCGTCAACATACTTCAAAACACGAAGGTCTAAACGGCCCTCTCGATCAACATTCATCGGACGGATGTGTGGAACCCCATGTTTCTCCTGATTGTGTCGGCCCTGTGGGAAGCCGGGCACAACAAGACGTGCGATCTGACTAATGTCGGCGAAGGTCCACCTTGCCGGTAGTGAATCTTCCCGGAGAGGGTAGTGACTGAGCACCAGTTGCATCACTCTCCCGTCCTGACTGTCTGGACTAGCGGCTCCCCTTCGCACGGCTGGCAAGGCAAGGTGCGCGGACAATCGTTGACCACGTGGCTGCCAAGCGGGAGCGTTCTCCCTATGCGATCGATCGGGATCGAAGCCCTGCACAATCGGCTGGCCGACTACGTACAGATGGCCGCGTCCGGAGAGACGATTCTGGTCATGGACCGGGACCGGGTTGTCGCGGAAATCCGCCCTCCGCGGATAATCGGAAGCCCTGCCCTGGCTGACAACGGCGGGATGATGCCCCCGGCTTCCTCTGCAGGCGGGGCACCGCCACCTTCGAAACCCGTGGCGCCGCTCCACGAATTGCTGACGGAACTAGAAGACGACCGGAGTGAGCGGTGATTTACGTCGATACTTCTGTTGCACTTCACGCCGCCAGCTTCTCGTTCAACTCCACCATTAGCGACGTGAGCCCGTCGCCGAACAGAGCGTGCGCGCGGCCCAGGCTGCCCTGCTGGCCGAACCAGCCGGTCTCGAAGTCCGCGGGTTCGATGGCGAGGCTGGCGGCGATGTGTTCGGCCATGCGGTCCAGCCATGCGCGCTGCTCCGGGGTGAAGGCAGTATCGGCGTCCCGTTCTGCCAGCCACGCGCGATAGCGTTTCCGCAACTCGTCGCGGTACGGCACGAGCGTGAACTGCGGCAGCAGTGCGCCGCGTACCAGGGTCACCAGATCGGCCAGCGGCTCCCCGCCGCGGCGTTCCACCTTGGCCGGTTCCGCGGCCTCGAAGGCGCGCCACAACTGTACCGGCGTGGCCGACAGCGGCGGGCGCGCCAGCGCGTCGCGCAAGTGGCGCAGGTCCGTGAGCGACAACCGGAGCGGGCGCGTGCCGGCATGGATCGCCTGAAGCGCGGTCAGTTCGTCCTTGTGCGCCTCGATCCAGGCGCGAAAGTCCCGCACCTTGGCCCGCGCCTTCTCCACCGCGGCGGCGTCGAAGCCGGCATAGAGAACCTCGTCGATGGTATGGCGGTCGATGGTCTGCTCGTTCTCATGCCGGATCTCCAGCAGACGGCGGCGGAAGGCCGGTTTCAGGAACGGCTCGACCGCGGCGTGCGCCAGATCCCTGGCCGCCTGAGCGACGTGTTTCTTCAGCGGTTGCGCGACCTGGAAGTGCGATCGGGCGGCCGCGACCTGTGCATCGGGGTCGCACGCATGCAACAGATCGTGGGCGAGGTCCGGGAAGGACTTGCCGCCGGCCAGCGTCGAGAGTTCGGCAAGCTGGGCGGGGCTGTACTCCCGCTGCAGACGGGCGAGGCGGCCGGCCAGTGTGGTCAGCGCCTCCGGGTTGACGCCGCCTCTGGCGACGTACTGCAAGACCTGCGCCAACGTCTTCTTGGGCTGGCGGTTGAGGGTGCGGGAATCCGTCTTGTCCTGCTCGCACACGCCGACCGCGTCGACGATGACGAAGCGATCCTTGACCGTGGCGCTGGGGCTGACGGCGCGCAGCGCGTCCGGCGCGATGACGCGTACGCCGCGACCCTTCATCTGCTCGAAGAAGCCCGCGGACTTGACGTTGCGCAGGAAGAAGACGCACTCGATCGGTTTCACGTCGGTGCCGGTGGAGATCATGTCCACGGTGACGGCGATGCGCGGAAAGAAGCTGTTGCGGAAGTTGGTCAGCATCTCGTCCGGGGTGAGGCTGGACGTCTTCACCCACTCCGTGACCTCGGTCTCGGTCCCGTCGTCTCCGGGGACGGTCCACGCGACCTTGGTGAAGCCGGTGCGGTAGGTGATCTTCTGGCAGAAGTCGTTGCCGGCGGCGAACTCTTCGCGTGCCAGGCGCACGATGTCGTCGGCGTGGGAGTCGTCCTTGGCGAAGATCAGCGTCTTGGGGACCTCGGCGCGGTCGGGGAAGGCTTCCGGCAGCACGGCGTCGCGGAACTGCCGCAAGACGGTGCGAATCTGGCTTTCCGAGACCACGTCGCGGTCGAGTTGGGCGGCGGTATAGGTCAGATCGTCGGTCAGGAGTAGGAGGCGTTCGGCGCGCGTCAGTTTGTTGCGCTTGTCCACGTACACGCCACTCTCGTCCGCCGCGACCGTGGCGCCCCGTTCCGTCACGCGCGTGCGGATGCGGTACACGTCGAAGTCCACGTTCACGCCGTCGATGACCGCCTCGTCGTGGCCGTACTGCATGACCAGGTTCTGATTGAAGAGGCCGATGGTCTTGCCGGCCGGGGTCGCGGTCAGGCCGATCAGAAAGGCATCGAAGTACAAGAGCACCTGGCTCCACAGGTCGTAGATGGAGCGGTGGCACTCGTCCACGATGACGAAGTCGAAGAACTCCGGCGGAACCGCGGCGGTGTAGGCGACTTCGGGCGGCGCTCCCTGCCACGTCGCGGCGGGGGATGCGAAGGCGGAGTCTTCTTCGTTGCCGGGGTCGTATTCCGCGTCGCCCTTGAGCATCGAATACAGCCGCTGAATGGTCGTGACGACCACCTTGGCCGCGGGATTGACCGAGTTCGTCGCGAGCCGCTGGACCGTGTACAGTTCCGGGAACTTGCGGGCATCGTCGGGCGGGGTGAAGTCGGCGAATTCGTCGAACGTCTGGCGGCCGAGATTGCCGCGGTCCACCAGAAACAGGATGCGGTGGGCGCCGCCGTACTTGAGCAGACGGTAGGCGGCGTTGACCGCGGTGAAAGTCTTGCCGGAGCCGGTCGCCATCTGGATCAGGGCGCGCCGGTTGCCGCGGGCGAGTGACGCCTCGAGGCGGCGAATGGCGCGCGCCTGCACGGCCCACAGCCGCAACTCGTCCAGTGGCGGTAGTTCCTGCAGTCGGGTACGCAACTGCGCCGGCTGTTTCGCCCAGGCCGCCAGCGTCTCCGGCCTGGGGAAGTTGAAGATTTCCCGGCTGCGGGGCGCCGGGTCGAGGCCGTTGGTGAAATAGGTGACCGCGCCGTTGGACTGGAACAGGAAGGGCAGGGGGCGGCCATACGTCGGCAGGTCTTCGTGGACGCCCTCGGCGTATTTCTCGGACTGCGACTCGACGCCGGCGAGCGTGCCGTCCGCCTTGGCTTCGATGGCGCCGGCAACGGTCCGTTCGACGTAGAGCAGATAGTCCGCGGTGCCGAACCCGGACCGCATGGGGAATTCGCGCACGGCAACGCCGCGGCCTGCGGTCAGGTCGAGGTCGTCGCGGTCCTGCACGTGCCAACCCGCGGCTTCGAGTTGCGCGTCGATCCGCCGTCGCGCGCGGGCTTCCGGGGTGGTGCTCATGGCTGGTGTCCGCATAGCACGGCGTGGCGACGCTGTCGCGTTACACCCGCGTCGGGGAAGGGTTGGTTCGATGGTTTCCTTGAGCCCGAAAACCCGCTCCTCCGGATCATGTCCGGGACAGGCTCAACCCTTTCCCGGAGTGGAGGGGGGATGGAAAGGGGATTGGAGAGCAGAGGTCCGAGAGTCAGGCTCCGTTCGTCATCCCTGCGAAAGCAGGGATCCATGTCCGGGATTTCCGCTTCCACGGGGATGATAGCCGGCTGGGATCGTCAGGTCTGGAATCCCGAAGCAGAGCCCTCTCCCCACTCAGAGAGAGGGAGTTGGAGCAGCACTTGACGCTTTTCGCGTTCCTGTTGTAGGGCGAGGCTCATCAATTCTGATGAAGACGCGCTCGGAGCGGCTGTCCGCTACCTGATCGAGGACGGCTCCCGGCGTGCGGGGAGGGTCTCTTCCATGTCCGAAGGAACGCTGACCGAAGCCGAGACGGTTGCCCGCAACGTCGCGCAGGTGCGCCGCTTCATCGATGGCTGGGGCGCCGTCGATGCCGAAGCCGTCATGGCCTGCCTGGCGGACGACATCGTCTATGTGAATCAGCCGCTGGCCCCCGTCGTGGGCCGGCGGGACGTGCGCCGGATCGTGGAAGGCATCATGCAGCACTCCAAGGCCGTGAACTGGGAGCTGCGGAACTGCTTCGGCCGCGGCAACACCGTCGTGACGGAGCGCCTCGACTGTTGGGACTTCGACGGCAACGGCTGGGGACTCAAGCTGCCCTGCATCGGCATGTTCGATTGCAACGCCGCGGGCCTGATCTGCGGCTGGCGCGATTACTTCGACAACGGCCTGTGGTTCGACAACAGCGGCCCGACGCTGCATCTCGACTGAGCCGTCCGCAGCCCCCAACATTGCCATTCGAGAAGTAAGGAGCGGCCATGCCCGAGACGTTCGACATCTGCGGCAACGTGGCGGCGTTCAAGTTCGCCGGCATGCCCTTCAAGGACGCGCAGGCCAGCCTGCGGCTCTATGCCAAGGAAGTCCTGCCCGAGTTGAAGAAGCTGGGCGCGCCGGCGCCGTTCGACCGGGACGAGGTGATCGCGCCGGCCTTCGTGGCCGAACGTCAGCGCCGCGGCGCCTGACGGCCCGTAGCCGGGAAGACGGACGCATGACGCGTAAAGGAGACGAGAACGATGTCAGACGATGCTGCCAAGGTCGCGCGCAACGAAGCGGTCGTCCGCGCCTTTCTCAAGGGTTGGGACGATCTCGACGTGGACGCCTGTATGGCGCAGGCCGCCGACGACATGTGCTACCTCAACCAGCCGCTGGAGGCGATCCGGGGCAAGGCCGACGTGCGCAAGATGATCGCCTCGATCTTCGCGCCTGCGAAGCGGGCCGAGTTCAAACTGTTGCACGTCTTCGGCTTCGGCAACCGGGTCATCACCGAACGGCTCGACCAGTGGGACTGGGACGGCAGCGGTACGTGGCAGTTGCAGCTTCCGGTCTGCGGCATGTTCGAGTTGACCGAAGACGGCAAAATCTCCGAGTGGCGCGAGTATTACGACAACGCGCACTGGTCCAAACACGGCGGCCCGAGCCTGGTACTGTGAACCGGGCACGACGTCACCCGAAGTGAATACGCCCCCCGCAAGCCGGGGCGCTGCCCTTCCATTCCCGTCCCCGCTTGAGGATACTGGCGGACCTATGGCCGAAGCCAAGGAACGCTTGGTCTTCACGGACGCGGCCCGTATCCCGGTGCATCTGATTTCCGGGTTTCTGGGCAGCGGCAAGACGACGCTGCTGCGCGGGCTGCTCAACCATTGTCTTGCCAGCGCCCGCAAGCCGGCGGTGATGCTGAACGAGTACGGCGAGGTCAACATCGACGGCGAACTGCTGCGCGGCCAGGGCTTCAGCATCCGCGAGATGACCAACGGCTGCATCTGCTGCACGATCGGCGGCACTCTCGGCTTGGCCCTGCAAGAGGTCGCCGCGCTCGAACCGGACGTGATCCTGATCGAAGCCACGGGTCTGGCGGACCCGGTCGAGTTGATCGATCAAACAACCAAGGAAGAGGTCTTGCCGGTGGTCCGCTTGGCCTCGCTCATCGCGGTGCTGGACCCGGTGAATTTCGACCGGCTGGCCGAAGACCTGCACTCCGGCATCCGGCAACAGACCGAGTTGGCCGATACGGTGCTCCTGAACAAATGCGACATGGCCGACGCTCCGCGGCTCGCCCGGCTGGAGGCTGAAATCCGGGGTCTCAACCCGAGAGCCGAGATCATCCGGACGCGCTATGCCGGGATGGACTACGCCCGCCTGCTCGACCGGCCCGGCAGTCTGGACCGGCGTCCTGTTCGAGACAGAGCCGTACCGCGGGCCGGGGTGCACGACCACTTCCATACTCTGACGCATCTGTGCGGCGCCCCGCTCGTCCGCGCACGGTTCGAGGCGTTCATGCGCGGCCTGCCGGACACGGTCTGGCGCGCCAAGGGCTTCGTGCGCTTCACCGATTCGGACGAACAGTGGATGTTCCAATTCGTAGCCGGGCAACTCGACATGGAATGGCTCGACCTGCTGCCCGAACCGCCCGAGCACGTCGTGTTCATCGGCAAGGGATTCGACCGGGACGCCCTCCGGTCCATGCTGCAAGACTGCGCCGCGGTACCGACGTCGGAGACATCGCAAGCGCAGACGCCGAAACGCCCGGCCACGCCTGCAAAGGAGAATCGACCATGATCTACGAAGTCCGCACGTATCGCCTGAAACCCGGCAGTGTGGCCGAGTGCGAACGAATCTTCGGCGACGCCCTGCCCGCGCGCGAAAAATTCTCGCCGCTCGGCGCGTTCTGGCATACCGAGGTCGGCCCGCTGAACGAGATCATCCACGTCTGGCCGTACGACAGCCTGCAACACCGCACCGACGTGCGCAGCCGAGTCATGCAGAGCGGCGACTGGCCGCCCCCCATCGGCACATTCATCGAACACATGCAGTCCGAGATCTGCATCCCCGCGCCGTTCATGGAACCGCTGACTACCCGGCGGCTCGGACCGGTGTACGAAATCCGCACCTACCGCTACCGGCCCGGGGCCATGCCGACCGTGCTCGAACGCTGGGCCAAGGCGCTGCCGTCGCGCACCGCGCTGTCCCCGCTGGCGGCGTGCTGGTACGGCGACCTGGGCACCCTCAACACCTTCATCCACGTCTGGCCGTACGCCAGCCTGGACGAACGCACGCGCATCCGCACCGAAGCCGCGGCTCTGCCGAGTTGGCCGCCCGGCACGCGCGACCTGCTGGTCAGCCAAGAGAGCAAGATCGTCCTGCCGGCAACGTTCTCGCCCATGCAGTGAGCCGCCCGCCCAAGGCCACGGCCCGATGAGTTGGGAAAAAGAAGTCGAAGGGATCGAGGAACGCCGCCGGCTTGCCCAAGAGATGGGCGGAGCCGAGTCGGTCGCCAGACAGCACGCCCAGGGCCGGCTGACCGTCCGCGAGCGCATCGCCGGGTTGCTGGACGCCGACTCGTTCCGCGAACAGGGGCCGATCGCCGGGGCTTCCGAAACCGACGAAGACGGGAGGCTGCGCGCCTTCACGCCCGCGAACTACGTCGTGGGATTCGGCAGGATCGACGGCCGCGGCTGTGTGGTTGGCGGGGAGGATTTTACGCTCAAAGGCGGTTCGCCCTCTGCGGCCGGCTTTCGCAAGAGCGTATGGGCCGAAGAACTGGCCTGCCGCTACCGGCTGCCGCTCGTGCGCTTTCTGGAGGGCGGCGGCGGCAGCGTGCCGCGCGGCAAGGACAGGGCCGAGACCGCGGGCAACACCGAGTCGGTCAACGCCCCGCCGCGTTTCCTGTCCATCATGCAGGCCATGGCCGCGGTACCGGTCGCCTCGGCCGCGCTGGGGCCGGTCGCCGGCCTGCCCGCGGCGCGGCTCGTGGCCTCGCATTTTTCGATCATGACGCGCACCTCGTCCCAGGTCATGATCGGCGGCCCGGCCCTGGTGGAACGCGCCTTCGGCCGGCCGACGACCAAGCACGACCTCGGCGGCCCGCACGTCCATTTGCGCAGCGGCGTGGTCGATAACGTGGCCGAGGACGAGGTCGGCGTCTTCGCTCAGATCCGCCGCTTCCTGAGCTATCTGCCGGCCAACGTCTGGGAGGCGCCGCCGGCCGTGGCGTGCACGGACGACCGCAACCGCTGCGAGGCGGGCTTGCTGGACGTCGTACCGCGCAACCGGCGCCGCGCGTACGCCATGCGCCAACTCGTCAAGTGGGTGGTGGACCTCGACTCGTTCTTCGAGATCGCGCCGGAGTACGGCTGCTCGCAGATCACCGGCCTCGCCCGGCTGAACGGTCAGCCGGTCGGCATTCTGGCCAACGACCCGCGCTTCTACGCCGGGGCCATGACTGCGGACGCCGCGCAGAAGGTCCGCCGCCACGTGGACCTGTGCGACACCTTCCACCTGCCCATCGTCAGCCTGGTGGACGAGCCCGGCTTCATGATCGGCCCCGAGGCCGAACAGGCCGCGACCATCCGCTACGGCGCCGCGGCGATCTTCGCGGTCATGCAATCCACGGTGCCGTGGGTGTCGGTCATCGTGAGAAAGGTGTACGGCGTGGCCGGCATCGCCCACTTCGGCCCCGGCGGCATGGTGTTCGCCTGGCCGTCGGCGGAGAGCGGCGCCCTGCCACTGGAGGGCGGCGTCGCCGTAGCGTACCGCCGCGAGATTGCCGAAGCCGCGGACCCGGACGCCAAGCGCCGCGAACTGGAAGAAGCTCTGGCGGCCCGCCGCTCCCCGTACGCCCGAGCCGAGGGGTTCGCCGTGCAGGATCTGATCGACCCGCGCTACACGCGCCCCGTGCTGTGCGACTGGATCGACTGGATTCAACCTCAACTGCACGCCCACCGCGGCCCACGCGCCTACACCGTCCGTCCGTAGGGTATGTCCTTGCTGCTCCCTCGACAGGAAGGGGTCTTTTTCCGAACCTTGCAATGAAAAAGGAACGTGCCATGATGGCCGGAGAAACCATCGTTCTCATCTCCGCATAGCCAGCGGAAGGTTAATCATGAAACACGTTGCGACATATTCTCAATCCTCCCCCGTCAAGGCCGATCTTCGCTCCGATCCACTGTTGGCCAAACTCCAGGAATTGGCCGCTTTGCCGAATGGATGGCGGTTTGGGGAAGGGGTACCGCCACACCCGACGACGCTCGACAACGCGCGAGAAATTTACCGAATGGTCGCTTCGCGCGGCCTCAAGGCCGATGCCTTTCCGGGCAGCGACGGATCGTTGATCCTGGTTTTTTATGCGAATGAACGATGCGTGGAAATTTCCATCGCTCAGGACGGAAGGATGAACGTTTGTGTCGAAGAGGGGGAAGGGGCCGACTTCCAGGAAATAAAAGAAATCCCCAATGCTCTTCTCGCTGATGCAGTAGCGGAAATCAATCTTCTCGATCGGCATTGAGACACATGGAACTCATCAGACTTCTCCATCCGCGAGAATACGATAGACATGCAAAACGTTTCCGCAGTTCATGTTTCACCAATTCCAGCGACAAGACGGGGATATCGCTGATCGACCTTGTATGCGTGCGCACGCGCCGCACGCCCGTCTGCTTGCACATCGAACGTTATTATCCCGGTGTCGTCGGGGAGCCGATTACGTATTGGCGGATTCCGACTAACCTGCCTACGGACGCGCAGGTCGAAGAAACAGCAAGCGGTACGGGCGACCCATGCCATCGGCAGCTTGTCGGCCTTTCCAACAACCGAAGTACCAAATTCTTCAAGCGGTCATTCCGTCCCGATGACATCCGGGTCTGTCAGGACGGAAATCCTGTCCCCTGTAACCAACAGTCACTCGAAACCATTTTTCTACAATAGATAGACGAATTTCCTTCGTAGGTCGGATTAGCGAAGCGTAATCCGACATCCCCGGCGGGGGAGAAGGGGAAAGCTCGGTGCAGGCAAACTCGAAGTCTGGCTGGCAATCGCCGTCGCCCAACTACAGGGATACGTTTGTTACGGCTTCCAGCGGGCGTCGATCCGCTGCATCTGGTCGATGGTGAAGCGTAGGACGTTGACGATGGCCTGGACGGTCTCGATTTCGTCGAGGGAGAGCGGTCGGCCCTTGCGGGATTTCAGGTATTTGTCGAGTACTTGGTAGCCGTCGATGTGAAAGTCCCATACGTCGCGCGGCACGGGAGAAAAATGCTGTTGCTTGTTGATATGCAGGCGTTCGGACCGTGCATCATACCTCGGTTGTTCTACGATGAAGTCGCCTGAAGTAACGTCTATGACCGGTTCTTGCGGAATGGATTTGAGCAGATGCGCTTGGATCAATTCCCAACCGAGGGCGGAGAGCGTCTCGAAGGTCTTGCGTCGGTCGACGAACGGAACCCGCGGAAAATCGTTTTTCAGAAATTCCAGGTATTTCCCCCGGTACGTCGGGCTGTGAAACACCGCGTAGAGGTAGCCGAGAATTTCTTCCGGGCCGTAATGGCGTTTGTATTTTTTGTCCACGAACGTTCGAAAGTTCTGGCTGAAATTCTCGATTCGATCTTCCCCTTGGAATGGACCATCTTCCTTGAACATGCCCTTCACATTCTCTCCTTCGATCAACGGATACCGATAAAGGGGAAAGAGGTAACTGATGTCGTAGCGGCTCCCCGATTTATGTCCGACGATATGTTCAGTCGTAAATACGGCCCAGTCATCTTTCGTCAGGCGTGTCGTGACGAGGCCGATATTTTCCCCCGCCAGCATGTGGCGCATGACGGCCCCACGCGGCATACAGTGAAACCCGCGTGAATGACCTGTGTAGTAGGTATAGCGCACGTCGAACGGACGGTAGGTAATGGGAACCACCTGGTCTTTTGACGGTCCGCTCTCCTCCAAGTCCTGCTGAGCGAATTCCACTTTCCAATCCCTGGCGTCGTTTCCCAACTTGTACTTCGCACGGGCTTCGTCCGCCGGCAGGGCGGCAAAATCCTGCACGGTTCGCCATAGTTCCTCTTCAGTGTAGTGGATGGTCAGACGATCACGCGCGGTCGTGATCCCCACGGAATTCACCGGAAAGATGTCCGTCACCTTCCATCCCCGCTCGTATTCCTCCCGCAGTTGCTCGTCCTGCGGAATGAACAGATGGAAGGGGGAAGACGGGGTCAGTTCCGTCCATTCTACGGTGTCCTTCTCCGCTTCCAACAAGGCCCGGTACTTCTCCGTCCGCCGGCCCCACAGGTCGGCGTGATACACGCCCCGTTGCAGCCCGCTCTTCTTCACCAGCAAGGAAATCGCCACGCCCTGCTCGATGTCGAACACGTTCTCGTCCGTGCCGCCCTCCGGCGTCCGCTCTTTCTTCTTGGCGTTCCCATGCAGGTCAAGCACGTAGAGTTGATGGAACGTCTGCATCAGGGATTGGCGCATACCCCGGAACGTCGGGTTGTCCAGAAAGGAATGGTTGGTGATGATGCCCACCACGCCTTCCTCCACCTGCTCCATCTTCCATTGGGCGAAGCGGATGAACTTGACGTAATCGTCCTGCAACCACTTGGGGTTCTTTTCACCGAGGGGTTTGCCGTCCACGGTTTTGTAGGCGTCGATCTGCTCCGTGATCCAGGTGCCGGTGTTCTTCGAGTGCCCGGCGTAGGGCGGGTTGCCGGTGATGACCAGAATAGGCCGGTCCTTGATGTGCTGCGCGGCTTCGACTTCCCGCGACAAGGCGGGCAGCAGCCAGTTGGCCTGCGCTTCGATGGGCTCCAGGGTGTTCGTCAGGTAGATGCCCAGCCGCTCATCGGCCTGCATGGCGTAGCCCCGGTCGTGCAGGAATTGCGACAGCTTCAGGTGGGCGACCGTGTAGGGCGCGATCAGATACTCGAAGCCGTACAGATTCTTCAGAACGTGCTCTCGCACGACCTGGTCGCGCACGCCCGCGGAGACCGTCTCGAATATCCGGTGCAGCACTTCCAACAGAAACGTGCCCGTGCCGGTGGCGAAGTCCAACACGGTCACGCGCTTGCGGTCGGCCAGCCCCTGCCGGATGCCGAACGTGTCTTGCAGGATGGCGTGCACCGCGTGGACGATGAAGTGCACCACCGGCGGCGGGGTGTAGTACACGCCGCGCGCCTTGCGGGTGGCCCGGTCGTAGGCTTTCAGAAAGTCTTCGTAGAAATAGACGTACGGGTCTTTGGCAAACAGTGGGCGTTCTTCTTCCGTGGGATCGAACGATCTCACCTGTCGCTTGGTGAAGGCCAAGTCTTCAAGAATGGCGGCGAGGTCCAGTGTGTTCATGATGCTGAGGATTTCTTCGACCAGCCATTTGATCCCCCGGTATTCGTCCTGTTCCAGTTCGTCCAGAAAATTCACCAGTTCCCGAATCAACGCGAAATTCGCGGGAATATAACCTTTGGTATTGCGCAGGGTGACGTCCGCGTGCGCCCCGGCGTTGAGTTTCGCCAGGAACAAGCCGTAGCCCAACGTTTGGGCGAAGGCGTCGGCGAATTCCTTGAGCGCGAGTTCCTGGAACACGTGCTGCCGGAACACGTCGTACAAACCGTAGAGCCGGCCTTGCTGTTGCTCCGTGTCCTGCCGCTTCAGTTCCTCCAACAGGAAATCGCGCAGGTCGTGACAGCGCACCGCCAATGCCGCGGACAGCTTCTTGGCGGCGCCCAGCTTTTGCGGCGGCGTGGACAGAAACGCGGCGAGCAGCGTGGCGACCTTGTCGGCCTTGGCCGGATCGAGCCGCGCTTGGCGGCGCCCGACGTCGCGGAGAGAACAGAGTCTTTCCCGCTTGGCGATCCGACCGTCTTGCAGCCAGATCCAGTCCAGATAGTCGGTCAGAACGATATTGCCGGACAGCTGCGTATATTTGGCGATCTGATCCGATTGCAGCACGGCGTCGAGGTCGGCGCCGATCTTCTTGTTCTCGACGTAGCCGAGGATCGCCTCGTGCCGTTTGATCTTGAAGTCCGGCGCCCCCAGCCCGGCCGCGTCCCGCTTGGGCTCGTGAACGACGCGCAGGTCGGCGCCGGCGTCCGTGGCCAGGGCGTCGAGCAGCGTCTCCAGCGCGCCGCGCAGGGTATGCTCGGTCGCCTCGGCGACGTCCAGGCGCGCAATCGCCCGGAAATACGCGGCGAACGGGCCGGTCACACGCGCCTGCCTGACCCCTTGGTATCGCCGGGAGCGTCGAGGTATTCTCGGAAGACGGTTTCGCCGATGTCCACGTCGCCGGAAAGCAGACATTCGACGCCTTCCTTGAGCAACGCCTCATGAAAGGCCGGATCGTTCGTCACGCGGGCGCGAATCGTTTCCTTGAAGTCTCGTGTCAAGGCCATAAATGTACTCCCCCTGAACTCGATTTTTTCTAAATCCCAGTTTCGTCTCGTAGATCATCCTTCCGGTTTCGATTCCCCCCTGACAAGAGCTTGCACCGGACCCGACCCGGTGGGGGCGAGAGGGGTTCGTCCCGCAGCGGAAAACCCTCTTAATCCCCCCTTATCAGGGGGACGGAAGCACAGGAATGACATCCGGTCTGTCTCGGCCGGGCATTCAATCCGAAAGGTTTTCGATCTCGACCGGCTCCACCGCGTCCGCGAGCGGGAAGCTGAAGACGCGGGAGTAGAAGTACAGTTCGGCATCCAACGCGCGGGCGATGTGGGCAGCGTGGCGAAAGCCGTGCTGCTCGCCCGCGAACAGCAGGTAGGCGACCGGCAGCCGCTTCGCGCGCAGGGCGGCGACGATTGCCTCGGCCTGGTTGGGCGGCACGATCTTGTCCTCTGCGCCCTGCAGGACGATCAGCGGGCACGACAGCCGCTCGGTCGCGTGAATCGGCGAGCGCGCGCGATACACGTCGCGCTGCTCCGGGTAAGGGCCGACGAGGCTGAGCGGATAGCGCGACTCGAACTTGTGCGTGTCGCGGACCAGGGCTTCGAGATCGCTGATGCCGTAATAGCTGGCCCCCGCCCGGAACGTGTCGCGGAAGGTCAGTGCGCACAACGTCGTGAAGCCGCCCGCGCTGCCGCCGGTGACGATGAGCCGTTCGGGATCGACCTCGCCGCGCTCGGCCAGATAGCGCGCGCCGTTCACGCAGTCGTCCACGTCCACGACGCCCCACCGGCCGGCGAGCCGTTTGCGATACGCCCGCCCATAGCCGGTACTGCCCCCATAGTTCACGTCCAGCACGGCAAAGCCGCGGCTGGTCCAGAACTGGATGCGCGGGTCGAGATAGGTCTGCGCCGCGGAGGTGGGGCCGCCGTGACTCTTGACGATCAGCGGCGGCCGCTCGTCCGCGGGCGCCGCGTAGTCGGCGTTGGCGGGCGGATAGAACAAACCGTGGGCCGTTCGATTGTCCTCGGTCGGAAACTCGACCGGCCTGGGCCGCGACACGGAGCCGGGCGGCATCGGCAAGTCGCCCGCGGCGCGCAGCACGCGGCGCGTTCCGCTCGGCAGGTCGAGTTGCACGACCGCGGGCACCTGCTCGGGCGCACCGGCCAACAACACGACCGAGTCGCCCGCCGCGCGGATTTCCGCCAATTCCGTGTACGGCAGTTCGACCGCCGCAACCTGCCCTGTGCCCGGGTCGAGCCTAGCCATCTGCCACGTGCCGTCGCGCGTGTACGTACACACGACGCGACCCACGAACGCGAACGCATACGTGGACTGGCCGAAGACCCACTGCGGCCGGCCGAAGTCCGCGGGGATGTCATACAGGAGTTCGGGCCGGCCGTTGCGCAGCCGGTAGAGTTGCCACCAGCCGCCGCGATCCGACACGAAGTACAGGAGCCCCAGCGGCGACCACTCCGGCTGGAAGATCGACTCGTCCGCGCCGCCGGCCATGCACGCGGCGTCGGCAGGCATGCCGTCCGACCCGAGCGTGGCCGTCCACAATTCGCAGCCGTCCCACGGCATGTTCGGATGATTCCAGGCCAGCCACGCCAGCCGCCCGCGGTCGGGGCTGAGCCGCGGGTTGGAATAGAAGTCGTGACCCGACACGAGAACGGTTTCGCCGCCGGTGTCGAGGTCGATGCCGACCAGCGTATTGACCGGCTCGGCGTCCGCGGCGCGGTGATCCTCGCGCACGCAGATCAGCCGGTTGCGCGCGATGTCGACGACCGCGTCGGCATAGCGCAGACTTTCGCCCGACGTGAGCGGCCGGGGCGCCTCGTCCCCGGCTTGAACGTGGATGCGCTGGTCCGCGAAGTTGGAGAAATAGACAGTACCAGCGTGCACCGCATAGGCGCCGCCGCCGTACTCGTGCACGCGCGTGCGGGCGTTGAAAGGCGGCGGGGTCACGTCCGCGATGGTGCCGTCGGCATCGCGGCGCACGATCACGTTGCGCCCGGCCTCGCTGGGGCGCTGTTCCATCCAATAGACGTCGTTCCCGTCCAAACGGATCTGACCGAGTCCGACCGCCCCGGCCGCGACCGCGGCCGAGCGAATGGGCGATTTCCAGGCGCCGTACGGCGCGGTCTTTTTCTTGGGCATGGCTCCTCGTACTATGAAAGGCGGAGTCTGGAATGCACTCCCGACGCCGCTGCGTCCGACCGCATGGAACGCGAAATGTAGCAGCTTGGCGGCCCGCCCGCATGATCGATCAAGACCAGCTTCGACGGATTTTCGCGCCGCTGACCGGCGACGCGGCCCCGCGCGTCTGCGACATCCTGGCCGGCAACGTCAACACGATTCTCAAGGTCGCAGCGAACGGTCGCACGTACGGTTTACGCATCAGAACGCAGGAACACATCTACCGCTACGAAGCCGACCTGATCAAAGAAGTCTTCGTCAGTTGGCTGCTCGACCCGGCACACGCCGGGGTTAGTGACGCGGATAAGGCCCACGCATTGGAGCGTTTGCACGCCGCCCGCCGCGGCCCGGGGCTCAAGCAAGACGGTATCGAGCCCGCTGGTGTGGCCTACGATTGCAGCCGGGAGATCATTCCTCACCCATATTTCATCTACGAATGGGTTGACGGCGAGCCGCTCTGGAACACCCCCGACCCGGAGGCATACGCCGCCGCGGGGGCGGCATTGGCCCGGCTGCACCGGGTCCGCTTCGAGGCCGTGTACGCCGACTTCTTCGGCATCGGAAAGACGCCGTTGGCGTGGCCTGACCGTTTTCGGGCAGCCGTGGAGAAGGAACGGAAGGAGGCGGCCGGCTGGGGACTCGACCCCGGCTTGGTACGAGCCGTCGAACGCCTGTTCCCGCCAGCCGCGGCGCCGATCGATCCGGCCTACGGCCCCTGCCTGGTCCACAACGACTTCGCCCCCGCGAACGTCCTCATGTGCGTTGACGACAAGAAAAAGCACGACGGGACAGCGCGGCTGGCCGCGGTCATAGACTGGGACAACGCCGTCGTCGATCTGGCGCCGCTCGACTTCGTCAAGATGAAACATTGGACCGTGCGCGCCGCCGACGGTCGGCTCACGCCGGACCCGGCGTTGTTCGCCGCGTTCGTCACCGGCTACGGCGACCGGGGCGCAGAAATCGTAGCGTCGCGGCTCTTTGTTTGCTGCGAGGCGCTATGGCTGTTGCGCGTCTTCAATTTCGAGGCATCCAAACAGGAACAGGGTCTCGCCCCAGCACCGGGCTATCCGCCCGCGGCCCATTACGCGGGCGCCTTGGCCCAGATTCTCGACCACTTGAACAGCGAACACTTTGTTGCAGAGACGTAAGCATATGTCTGTTCAAGCAAAGACACGGGCAACAATTGATGGTGTACAGGTTCGACTTTTCCTGTTGCGTCGACATTTTAAAGGCAATTCTTATAGGAGGACGCGTTCCAGGTTTGGCTGGGGGTGCAGGAACCCCGGAAGGTGTTATTGGAGCTCAAATGAGAGTCTCTCCCCTCTCCCGCCAAGGGAAAAGGGAGAATAAGAGGAAAGGGAGAAGCAGGCTCATGCCTCGGCCAGGATCTCGGCTTCGTCGAAGTCGTACAGGTGCAGGCAGTTCTGCCACATGATCTTGCGCTTGGAGTCCAGACCCACGCCGGGGAGTTCCAGGAACTCCTTGATGCCGTTGGGGAACGGGCCATCGGCGTGCGGGTAATCGACCGACATGACGATGTTGTCGTCGCCGACCTTGTCGATGGTCACGGCCAGCAACTCTTCGTCGACGTCGGTGCCAATGAAGCACTGCCGTAGGAAATACTCGCTCGGCTTGGCCGACAGGCGGATTTCCTCGCCGCCGCCGTACTTTTTCCACTGGTCGTCGAGCCGGTCGAGCCACCACGGCAGCCAGCCGCAGTTGCCCTCGAGAAAGCCGACGCGCAGCCCGGGGAAGCGTTCCAGCACGCCCCCCACGATCAGCGCGCCCATCGCCTCCATCAGTTCCAGGGGGAAGGCCGAGGCGTGGTTGAGGGTGCGGAAGTTCGGATAGCCGCGGTAGCGGTTGCTGGCGTAATCGCGGCTGGCCCCGCCGCTCGTGCCGTGGACTGCGAGCGGCACGTTCAAGCGGACGATCTCCTTCCACAGCACGTCACACTCGGGCGCGTGGAAATAGCGGCCATTGCACGGCATAGGGAGCAACACGACCGCGACATGGCCTTTGTCCTCGACCGCGCGGCGGGCCTCCGCGGCCGCGAGTTCCGGGTCGTGCAGGGACACGATGGCCGCAGCCTTGAGCCGCCCGGCGTTCGCTGCGCAATAGTCGGCCAGCCAGTCGTTGAAGGCCGCGCAGTACGCCGCGGCATATGCAGGTTCCAGGTCGTCGATGGACACGACCATGTGAGCAAAGGTGCGATAGACGATGCCGACGTCGATGCCCTCGGCGTCCATGGCCTCCAGGGTCGAGATGGGTTCGAACTCCCGCTCCCGGACGGCTTGGTAGATGTGCTCGGTGGGTTTGTCCAGATACGCCTGAGCTCTCACAACGTCCTGCGACGTGGCCCACGGCGGGATCATCGTGCCCTGCACGTCCCAATGCGGGAAACGGGTCGGGCTCAGGCCCAGATAGCGCGGCATTTTGTCGCGGTACTTTTCGTCGAGATACTTTTCGTACACCTCGCCGTTCTCGATCACGTGCAGGTCGCTGTCCATGACGTGCAGGCCGTCTCGCATAACCGCATTTCCTCTCGCGTCTAGTGTGCCCGGTTCCTTCAAGCTGACCGGGCCGCGGCCAGCATAGCTTGCACGGTGAGCGGCTCAAGGGGGCGCAGAGGCTAGAGGAGTATCAGATTGAAAAGTAGGAGTAGGGGCGACCGGCCGGTCGCCCCTACTCCGGCGGAGGAACACGCCGGGAGCCGGAGGGATCACGCAGCGAGGGGGCGCAGCCCTCTCGTCAGCCGACTGACCGCTTCGACGGTCGTAGCTTCGTCGAGCGCGCCGTAGGCGACGCGCAGATAGCAGCCGTCCGTCAGGCCGAAGGCCGTGCCCGGAATCACCGCGACGCGATAGTCGCGGATCAACCGCTCGGTCAGCGCGAGCGGATCCAACTTACTGCGCACGCGCAGCAGAAAGTAGAACGCCCCGTCCGAGCGTGGCAGATCAATCAGGCCGCCCAACTCGCCGAGTGCCTGCCGAACCCGGCACCGGATGGCGGTCAGGGCTTCCAGTTTTTCGCGGCAATACCCGACACCGACCTGCATGGCAGCCGCGGCGGCATGTTGGGAGACTACGGGCGGGCAGATCAGGATCGTGTCCTGCGCTTTCTTTATGGCGGTCACGAGGTGATCCGGCACGACCATCCAGCCGATACGCCAGCTTGCGAAGCCGTACGCCTTGGACAGCGAATACAACGAGATGGTATGCGCCGCGCCGCCCGGAATGGAGCCGGGCGAGAAGTGCCGGGCCCCGTCGTAGGTGAAGTACTCGTAGGCTTCGTCGCTGACGTGGTAGATGCCGGCTTCGCGGCATAGCGCGTTTATGGCGCGTAGGTCGGCCTCGGCGTACACCACGCCCGCAGGGTTGTTGGGCGACACGGTGACGACCGCGCGCGTCCGCTCGGTAATGGCGTTGCGGATCGCGCCGACCTGAAGCTGATACTGCGCGTCGGTGGGGACGCAGACCGCCTCGCCGCTCACCATGCCGACCGCCATTTCGTGGTTGAAGTAATAAGGGAGCGGCAAGATGACCTGATCGCCAGGATCGCAGATAGCGAACAGGGCATTCAGAAACGCCATGTTCCCGCCCGCGGTCACGATCGCGCGCTGTCCGTCACCGAGTCGGATGCCGTTTTCCGCTCCCAGCTTGCGACCGATCTCGTCCAGCAACGGATCGATGCCCTGGACGGGCTTGTAGATATGGTCCGCGGCCGTGGCCCCGAACCGCTGCGCGGCCTCCAGTGCCGCGGCGGGCGGGCCGT
Source organism: uncultured Binatia bacterium (SeqCode) (assembly GCA_965242795.1). Lineage (GTDB taxonomy): Bacteria > Desulfobacterota > Binatia > Bin18 > Bin18 > Bin18. Next base: position 2,659,897 of record OZ251505.1, on the reverse strand, counting down.
AATACGCCACGCCCTGGCCCAGCGAAATCGTGCCGGGGTGGGCGCGGATCATTTCGCCCACCACCGGAATGATGGGCGACTGCACCGCCTGCATGCGCCGGCTCTCGAACATCGGTCGTCTCTTGGGTGTCTTCCAGAGCGGGCCGTGGTCTCGTGCCGGGCCGCACATGGGAGGAGATCATGCCCCCGGCGCGATTCGAACGCACGACACCCGGATTAGGAATCCGGTGCTCTATCCTGCTGAGCTACGGGGGCGCGGCGCCCAAAATGGCGCAATCTCGGAACGGGAACAAGGGCGGACGGGGAGCACCACCTAGCGGCCGTCTTCCCGGTATCGTCGTCGCTCCCGGTTTTCTATACATTTGCGGAATAGCGTGACGGTTCGACCGATGCGGGGTCGGTGACGACCGGCGCGAAAGGAGATGCACGGTATGGACGACGCGCTGGCAACGGTCGGGTATTGGATCGGGCTGGTGAAGGCGGCCGGGGTGTCCGTGGCCGAAGTGCGCCGAGACTGCGAACAGCGCGCCGCGGCCGGCGCCGTGGAGGATGAAGACGACTTTCGCGCCGCGTTGGAGGCCGTGTCCGACGCTCTGGGCGGCCTCCAGGCGACCCTCGAAGCGCAGGCCGCGGAATTGGAAGCCGACCTCGAAGACTAGGAATGCGCTCCGGGGCGCTGGCCGGCTTTCTTAATGGCGCTCAATTTCATCAGGATGACCAGAATGCCCCCGCCGATGCCGACGCTGCAGCGTAGCCACTCCGCGGTGCCGTTCCAGATCTCCATCAGGCAGAACAGAATGACCCCGATCATGAGGCCGATCATGATGCGGTCCCATAGGTTGCGCATGGCGCCTCCGTCTAGCGGATCACGTCCGGGTGACGTGCCAAGTCCTTGGCGATGTTCTTCTGGTGTGCCTCCAGCGTGCCGCCGCCGATTTCCAACAGCTTGGCATCCCGCCACAGGCGCTCGACCACGTACTCGTTGAAATAGCCGTAGCCGCCCAGCACCTGCATGGCGTTGTCGGCCACGTTCTTGGCCATCGTGGTGGCGACCAGCTTCACCCCGTCCGAGTCGATCCGGTGGCCGGGCGCGTCGAGGTTCATACGCCCCGCCGTGTTGTACACGTAGGTGCGCGCGGCCATGTACTGGGCGTAGGAGTCGGCAACATACCGCTGGATCTGCCCGAAGCTGCCGATGGGCTTGCCGTACGCGGTCCGCTCACCGGCATAGCGGAGCATGTCTTCGAGGCAGCGGCCGGCGATCCCGGTTGCCATGGCGCCCAGCGTGACGCGCTCGATCTCCAGGTTGCGCATCATGTGCAGCAGACTGTCGCCTTCCTCGCCCAGCCGGTTCTCGACGGGCACCTGACACTCCTCGAACACCAGTTCGGCCGTGGTCGAAGCGCGCATCCCCGTCTTGCCGTGCAGGCGTTGTCCCAACGTAAAGCCGGGAAAATCCTTTTCGACCACGAACGAACTCAGCCCCCGCTCGGTCTTGGCATACACCAGAAAGATGTCGCCCAGCGTCGTATCGTCCACCGCGCCGTTGGTGATGAACATCTTGCGGCCGGTCAGGGAGTACACGTCTCCGCAGCGCACCGCCTGCGTCTTGAGGCCGAGCACATCCGTGCCCGCGGACGGCTCGGTCATGCACATGCCACCGACCCATTCGCCGGAGATGACGCGCGGCAGATATTTCCGGCGCTGTTCGGGGTTGGCGTTGCGGCAGAAGTTGTTCACGAACAGCATGGCGTGGGCCAGATAGGCGAGGCAGAAGCCCGGGTCGGCCGCGGATAACTCCTCATGGGCGATCACCGCGGCTACTGCGTCCATGCCCGCGCCGCCGTCCACTTCAGGTACCGTAATACCGAGGAGACCCAGCCTGCCCAGTTCCCGGAACAGTGGAAGATTGAAGCGTTCCTCGCGGTCGTGCTCCAGCGCCTGCGGCTCGACCCGCTCCTTCACGAACTCGCGCACGGTGCGGCGCAGCAACCCATGCTCCGGGTTCGGCTCGAAAACGTCATAGGAGGGGGTGTCGGTCATGACTACAGTGCTCAGTCCTTAGTCCGTTCGTGATACGGCGCCCGCAGGCGGCATGTCCGGCGCGCATAACAGCACACAACGCCGCGGGGGACAAATCCGGTTGCGTATCAGGTATTTGAAACGGCATGCGCACTCGCGGGTCCTCTACGTTTGAGGAGCGATTCCCCCAGACGGTGGAACGAGATCCAACAGAAAGCCGATAAAGTTTCTGTCATTACCCTTTGCTCTTTCGGTTCGGAGACCCTCTTGTCGTAGCGAATTCCAGGTTCACATACCCGATCCGCGCCGCGCGGCGCGCCAATGCTTCCGTGACGAGGGTGCGGCGGGAGCGGAACAGGTCGGTGGAGGATAACTTCAGGCTGCCGATCAGGCGGTGTAGGGCGTGGGCGTGCGGCTCCAAGGTGCCGTCGGCCAGGATGTGTTGGATCTCGACTCCGCGGCCCTCCAAGGCTGGGGCGACGAGGATGGTGCGGTGACACGACAACGGTTCCTTTTCCGCGCACATCAGCGCGACGCGGCTTCGTGCCGCCTCCCGTACGATGCGGTCCAGGCCGCGGCGGAACGCCGGCTTGCGGGCGAGCCGGTCGTATTGCACCCGACCGGTCTCGTCGTAGCAGGCCGGGTCGTCGGACCGGGCGCCGAGTTCGCGGCCCAGAAAGACGTAGCGCACGCCGTGCGACGGAAGCTCGCGTTCGAGCCGGTTGCGGTTGAACTGCGGGTTGAAGCGGCTGTACGGCACCGAGCGGACGTCGACGAGCGCGGTTACGGCGTGACGCTGCAACAGACCCACGAAGACGTCCCAGGGGTGAGTGGAATGCCCGACCGTCAGGACACCGGGCGGAGGCGGGTTGACCGTTGACGCCATGATACGCGCTCGCTGCGGACGGCGCGGCCCTTGCAACTGCCGGGAGTGTAGCAGTTTCGCATTCGTCGTGTCCGCCGCTCGTAGAGAGGGCGCCGCGATCGTATGGACTCACGGCAGGGACCCTCACCGGCTTGCCGGTGGGCTGCGATAGTGGGGCCGCAGGCACCGAGTAAGGAGTCTCCGAACTGGGCCGTCAGGCAATCACCCGGAGCGTGGCGGGCTGCCAGGGATTCGGATACGGTGCCGCATATCATCAATGACAACGGAATTTCCGAACAGCACAGGTCATCGCCCCAATAAAAAGTCCGGAAGGCAAGACGGGCCGCATCTGTCGCGCACATGGATATTCTCAAACGGATTTTCGGATCCCGTGCGACCGCCCGGCCCACGGTCGACGACGTCTCGCAGACCCCTCCCGCGCCCGCTCCGGTCCCGCCGCGGGCGCGGAACAACTACGTCGTGGTGGTGCTCGACAGTTGCCGCTACGACGCGCTGATGGCCGCGGCGCCCACGACGCTGTTGAAGCTCGGCGCGGTGCGGCGCTGCTGGAGTTATGCGTCGTGGACGGCGCCGGCGCATTACAATCTGCTGATGGGGCTGCTGCCGCACGCCAGCCCCAGCCACGTCTATGCCTCCGAGTATTACCAGCACGATTTTCTCAAATACCGCGAACGGCTGGGCGCGGACGACGTGGAATTCAAGAGTCTGGTGCCGCGGCTCTATCTGCCCAGCTTCCTGAAACATCACCTGGGCTATCGGACCCATGCGCTGGTCTCGCTGCCGGTCTTGAACCCCGCCACGCTGCTCAATACGGACTTCGATACGTTCACGCTGATGCCCCGCCACAACGACATGGCGGCCATGCTCAACCGGCTCCGCGCCCGGCAGGTGCGCGCCGTGGCCTATCTCGACCAGGTATTCGCACGGTTGTTCGACTTGGTGCCGCGGCACACCTACGTGACCGTCACCTCGGATCACGGCGAACTGTTCGGCGAGGGCGGCTACTTCGGGCATGGACCGATCAATCACGACAAGGTATTTGAGGTGCCGTTGATCGAAGGGCTGGTGCGGTAATCGGACGGTCGCAACACGCCCTCCCCCTGGAACGCATCGTGAAGTTCCTCCCGCACATTTGGCGATTCACGGGCGCACTGCTTCTTGCTCTTGGTACCGGAGCGGCGGACGCCGCGGCCCACGCGACCGAAGGCTTCTTCGGCGGGCTCTCGTTGGGGCACGAATACGCCGACGTGGGCTATGCGAAGAGCGCGGGCTTCGCGGTGCCGCCGGCGTCGTCCGCGAAAGCCACGAACGACGAAGGCCACAGCGTCGGCGCGTTCGGCATGACGGTCGGCTACCGGCGGTTCCTGACCGGGCGGGTGTATCTCTCGGGCGCGGTCGAAGGGACGCTCTATTTCAACGAGCGCGCCAGAGGATTTCTGCGCGGTACGGGGACGGGCGACCGCGACGTCTGGCCCGGGGCGTGGTCGTTCGAGAAGAACCACCGCGTCGGGTTCAACGCCCGGCTGGGCTACGTGCCCGCGGGGCTCGATTTCCTCGGCGCGGGCCGCTCGGTCTATCTCCTCTCCGGGGTGCACTGGCTGGACACGACCTTCCATGCGGCGCACGACAACGGCGCCGGGATCGCCGGGGAGCGGCGCAAGGATCGGGGCACGGTCCCCTGGCTGATCGGCGCCGGCCTGGAATTCGGCAGCGTGCTCAACCGCTTCGACCTGCGGTTCCAGTACACTGGCTACGACGTCGACTTCGAGACCGGAGACGGCCAAGCGTTGCACAGGCCGCAACTCGAGTACGACTTCGACGTGGACGAATGGGGCATCCACTTCGGATACACCAGAGCGTTCGGATTCGGCACGGGCGGCTGAGGGGAGCCTTTCGCGTCAAGGAGAGGAGAGAGATGAAACAGGGTGTTGCGGCATTGGTCTTCGTCCTGCTGGCGTCCGCGCCCGCGGCGGCGTTCGTGGAATGGCGGACGAGCGAGGTGCAATTTCAGTACGGCCTGATCGAAAACCCGTTCACGGGCCGCAATGAGCACACGCCCATCCTGACGTTGCAGAACGCGATGGGTTGGACGTACGGCGAGAGCTTCTTCTTCGCGGACTTCATCGAAGACACGCACGACGACGGCTTCAACGACAACGACATCTACGGCGAGTTCTACGTCTATTTCAGCCTGGGCAAGATCACGAAGAAGGCCTTCTCCATCGGACCGATCAAGGATTTTTCGATCATCACCGGCATCAACGGCGGCGTGGACCCGAAAGTCATCAAGTTCCTTCCTGGGCTGCGCGCATCGTGGGACCTGCCCGGCTTCGCGTTTCTGAATACCGACTTCACCGCGTACATCGACTACAGCCGCGGCGTGGCTCGTGGCGGCGCGCCCAAGGAGAGCGACAGCTTCCTGTTCGACATCAACTGGGCCTACCCGTTCACCATCAAGGGTCTGTCGTTCTCGATCGAGGGCCACGCCGAGTACGCCCACTGCCGAACCAACGAGTTCGGCGGCCCGGTCGAAAGCTGGTACTTCACCCAGACGCAGTTCCGGCTCGACCTCGGCAAGTTGGTGACCGGCCACGCCGACCGGCTGTTCATCGGTATGGAATACCAGCACTGGGACAACAAACTCGGCACCAAGGACAACGAGAGCGTCCCACAACTCCTGCTCGCCGGCCGCTTCTGACCGGTCGGACCCCGAGATTGCGGTGCTCTGAGCCCGGTTGGTGAACCTGCGATCCCTGAGCTTGTCGAAGGCCCGAAGCGTCGTTGCTCTAAGGCGAAGGGCAGGCTTCCTGTCCTCTCTCCGTCCGAGATAAGGGCGAGAGCCTGCCTCGGACACGATCCAGGGGTGAGGGCTTCCCATCGACAGGGCCACGCCGCCCACCGGCATTACAGCCATACGAACTTGACCGCGAAGACCGTGGCGATGACGTACACCGCGGGCGGACATTCGCCGCCGCGGCCCGCCAACAGCTTGCCGACCGCGTAGGTCATGAACCCCAGCCCGATGCCGTCGGCCACGGAAAAGCTGAGCGGCATGGCGATCGCGGTCACGGCCGCCGGCGCGGCTTCCGTCGGGTCGTCCCAGGTCAGATCGGCGATACCGCGCGTCATCAGCGCAGCCACGAACAGCAGCGCGGCGCTCGACGCATACCCCGGCACGCTCTGCGCCAGCGGCGCCAGCAGCAGGCACAGCAGGAACAACGCCGCGACCACGACCGCGGTGAGGCCGGTTCGTCCGCCGCTCTCCACGCCCGCGGCGCTTTCGATGAAACTCGTGGACGACGACGTGCCCAGCAGCGAGGAGAGGGCCGTCGCGCCGGAATCGGCCAGCAGCGCGCCGCGCAGCCGCGGCAATCGGCCCTCGGCGTCGAGCAGTCCGCCGCGCGTCGCCACGGCGACCAGGGTGCCGGCCGTGTCGAACACGTCGACCAGCAGCAGCGACAGGATCACGGTCACCATCGACAGGTGCAGCGCCCCGGCGACGTCGAGTTGCAACAGAACCGGCGCGGGCGAAGGGGGCAAGGCTACGACGCCGTGGAACTCCGCGGCGCCGGTGACCCAGCCGACCGCGGCCATGCACAACATGCCGATGACCAGGGCGCCGCTCACCCCGCGGGCGACGAGCGCGGCGATCAACACGAAGCCGACCAGCGCCGCCGCGGGCCCGAAGTCGGTCAGGTCGCCGAAGGACACGAGCGTGGCCGGATGGTCGGTCACGATGCCCGCGTTCTTCATGGCGATGAAGGCGATGAAGAGCCCGATGCCCGCGGAAATGCCGAGCTTGAGGTTGCGCGGGATGGCGTCGATCAGCCACTCGCGGACGGGGACCACGCTCAGGACCAGGAACACGACGCCGGACAGGAACACCGCGCCCAGCGCGACCTGCCACGTATGACCCATGCCGAGCACGACGGTGTAGGCGAAGAAGGCGTTCTGACCCATGCCGGGCGCAATGGCGATGGGATAGTTGGCGGCCCAGCCCATGACGAAGGTGCCCGCGGCCGCCACCAGGCAGGTCGCGACGAAGACCCCGCCGAAGTCCATGCCGGCGTCGGACAGAATGGCCGGGTTGACGACCGTGATGTAGGCCATGGCGAGGAACGTCGTCACGCCGGCGACGACCTCCCGGCGCCAGTTCGAGCCGTGCGCGGCGATGGCGAACCGGCGATCCAACCATTGGAGGGTTTTGGAATCTTCGGACATGGGCAACCTCCTGGAAGCGTAGGGTATGCCGGCGTGTAGCACGACCGGCGCCCGGCCCGATAGCCGAACGCGGCCCGCGTGGCGGTTTGAAATTTGTGGGTGGATGCAAAGACCCCCCATCAGGTCCAGGGCAGGCTCTCCCCCTCTCCTTGGTCCCCGAGCTGGTCGAAGGGAGAGAGAACCCGTAGGGGCAGGCCCCCGTGCCTGCCCTTCCCGCCGAAGCAACAACGATTCGACCCTTCGACCTTTCGACAAGCTCAAGGTCCCCGCCCGTTGAGCTTGTCGAAACGGGCACGAAACCACCCTGCAGGTCATTCTCGGAGTCGAGGCCCCTCTATCCGACAGGACAGACTAGAATGAGGGAAAGGACAGAACCGCCGTCCTCCCGAACGTGGCCCGCGTTGTCCTGTTTGCCATCCGTCCGTAGAATGCGGCGCCTATGACGGAAGATTTCTCACTGCCTCTCGCTCCCGCGGCGTCCGACCTGATCGCGTTGCTGTCCGAGCGCGTGCTGCTGTTCGACGGCGCGATGGGGACGTCCATCCAGGCCGAGAATCTCCGCGCCGAAGACTTCGGCGGCGCCGAGTACGACGGCTGCAACGAACATCTGGTGCTGACCCGCCCGCAGGTCATCGCGGAGATTCACGACAGTTTTCTGGACGCCGGCTCCGACGTCATCGAGACGGACACCTTCGGCGCCACCAGCATCGTGCTGGCGGAGTTCGGCCTGCACGACCGGGCGCGCGACATCAACCAGGCGGCCGCGGAACTGGCGTGCGCCGCGGCCCGGGCGTCCGCCACTCCGGGCAAACCGCGCTTCGTGGCCGGCTCGCTGGGACCCACGACCAAAACCCTGTCGGTCACCGGCGGCGTCACCTTCGCCCGACTGCGGCAGGCATATACCGAACAGGTCGAAGGGCTGTTGCGCGGCGGCGTGGACCTGCTGCTGCTGGAGACCACGCAGGACACGCTCAACCTCAAGGCCGCGCTGCTCGGCATCGACGACGCGGTCGATACGGTCGGCGTGCGCGTGCCCGTGGCCGTGTCGGTGACCATCGAAACGATGGGCACGATGCTGGCCGGTCAGGGGGTGGAGGCGCTGTACGTCGCGATTGCGCACCGCGACCTGCTGGCGGTGGGGCTCAACTGTGCGACCGGCCCCGACTTCATGACCGACCACCTGCGCACCCTCGCCGGGGTGTCGCGGTTTCCGACGCTGTGCATTCCCAACGCTGGCCTGCCCGACGAGAACGGACGCTACAACGAGTCGCCCGAGTCGCTCGCCGCCAAGCTGGAGCGCTTCGTCGACGAGGGCTGGTTGAACATGCTGGGCGGCTGCTGCGGCACCACGCCGGCGCACATCCGAATGCTCGGCCGGATGCTGGCCGGCAAGCCCCCGCGGCGTCCGCCGCGGCCCGCGGGCAGTGCGGTGTCGGGGCTGGAGCCGCTCGTGATCGATGACGACAAGCGCCCGCTGCTGGTCGGTGAACGCACGAACGTGATCGGCTCGCGGCGGTTCAAGCGGCTGATCGCCGAAGGTGCGTTCGAGGACGCCGCGGAGATCGGCCGCCGGCAGGTGCGCGGCGGCGCCCACGTCGTGGACGTGTGTCTGGCCGACCCGGACCGTGACGAGCTGGCCGACGTGACCGCGTTTCTGGACCAGGTGGTGCGCAAGATCAAAGTCCCGCTGATGATCGACTCGACCGACCCGGACGTGATCCGCGCCGCGCTGGAACGTTCGCAGGGCAAGGCCATCGTCAACTCGATCAACCTGGAAGACGGCGAAGAGCGCTTCGCCCGGGTCGTGCCGTTGCTCAGGCGTTACGGCGCGGCCGTGGTGGTTGGCTGCATCGACGAAGACCCAGAGCAGGGCATGGCCGTCAGCCGGGAGCGGAAGCTCGCCGTCGCGCAGCGCAGTTTCACGCTGCTGACCGGGAAATACGGGCTGCCGGCCGAAGACCTGATCTTCGACCCGCTGGTGTTCCCGCTCGGCACCGGCGACCGCAACTACGTCGGCGCCGGCGAGGAGACGATAGCCGGGGTGGCGGCGATCAAGCGCGCCCTGCCGGCCTGCAAGACCATTCTCGGCATCAGCAACGTCTCGTTCGGCCTGCCGCCGGCCGGCCGCGAGGTCCTCAACTCGGTCTTTCTCTACCTGTGCGTCAAGGCCGGGCTCGACTTGGCGATCGTCAACACCGAGAAGCTGACGCGCTACGCCTCGATCCCCGTGCACGAGAAACGGCTGGCCGAGGACCTGATCTTTTGGCGCGGCGAAGACCCGGTCGCCGCCTTTGCCGCGCATTTCCGCCAGAAGAAGGCGACGGTCGTCACCGACGCGCGCGCCGACCTGCCGCTGGACGAACGCTTGGCCCGCTGCATCGTCGAGGGCTCCAAGGACGGCCTGACCGACGACCTGGACGCGGCGTTGGCCGAGCGGCCCGCGCTGGACGTCATCAACGGCCCGCTCATGGCCGGCATGGACGAGGTCGGCCGGCTGTTCAACAACAACGAACTCATCGTGGCCGAGGTGCTGCAGAGCGCCGAAGCCATGAAGGCCGCGGTCCAACACCTGGAACCGTTCATGGAGAAGGTGGACGGGATGCACAAGGGCAGCGTCCTCCTGGCCACGGTCAAGGGCGACGTGCACGACATCGGCAAAAATCTGGTCGAGATCATCCTGTCCAACAACGGTTACCGCGTGGTCAATCTGGGCATCAAGGTCGCGCCCGAAACCCTCATCGACGCGGTGCGCACGCACCGGCCCGACATGGTTGGCCTATCCGGTTTGCTGGTCAAATCCGCGCAGCAGATGGTCGTGACGGCGCAGGACCTCAAGACCGCCGGCGTCGCGTGCCCCTTGCTGGTCGGCGGCGCCGCGCTGACCCCGCGCTTCACCGCGGGCAAAATCGCGCCCGAGTACGACGGCTTGGTGTGCTACGCCAATGACGCCATGCGCGGGCTCGACCTCGCCAACCGGCTCATGGACGACGACAAGCGCGCCGCGCTGTGTCGGGAGATGGAACGGGACGCGGCCACCCTGACGGTCTCGCCGCGGCCGGCTTCCCGCACCGGAGCAACGCCCGCTCCCACGGTCCGCCCGGCGGTCGTGCCGCACGACGGGCCAATTCCGCAGCCGCCCGACCTGCGCGTCCACACCCTGGACGACTACGACTTGGACAGCATCTTCGCCTACCTCAACCCGAGCATGTTGTACGGCAAGCACCTCGGGCTGAAGGGCAACCTGGACACGCTTCTCGCGCGCGGGGACGCCAAAGCCGTGGACCTGCACGAACGGGTGCGCAGCGTCATGGACGACGTGGTGGCCGAAAAGCTGTTTTCCGCCCGCGCGGTCTTTCGCTTCTTCGCCGCCCAGGGCGACGGCGATAGCTTGCGCCTGCTTGACGAGGGGGACCGGCTGCTGGAGACCTTCGTCTTTCCCCGCCAGACGCACGCCGAAGGGCTGTGCCTGAGCGACTTCGTCGCCCCGGCCGCGTCGGGCCGGCGCGATTACGTGGCGCTGTTCGCGGTGACGTGCGGTCACGGCGTGCGCGAGTTGGCGGGCGAATACCGCGCCGCGGGCGATTATCTCCGCTCGCACGTCCTGCAGGCGCTCGCCATCGAAAGCGCCGAGGCGTTCGCCGAGTTACTGCACCAGCGCCTGCGCGCAATGTGGGGATTCGCCGACCCGCCAGAGATGACCATGCGCGAGCGGTTCAAGGCGCAGTACCGCGGCGTGCGGGTGAGCTTCGGCTATCCGGCTTGTCCGCGGCTGGAAGACCAGGCGAAACTGTTCGCCGCGTTACCCGTCACAGAATCCATCGGCGTACGGCTGACCGAGGGCTACATGATGGACCCGGAGGCGTCCGTGTCGGCGCTGGTCTTCCACCACCCGCACGCGAAGTATTTTTCGGTCCGGGACGACGAACTCACCGCCTTCGAGCACCGCTTGGCACGGACGGACACCCGCGCCGCGGCCCTCTGAATCGGGAGAGAGGGGCGGGGCCGCGGCGTCGGGAGGATACTTGAATTCCGAATTTGCCTGGGCGTAGATTTGCCGCAGATGACGAAACAGCCGGGCGGGCCACGGCGCCACGGGCCCGCCGGCCGGCTCTCCGGCGTCGAGAGGAGGCGAGACCCATGACGGAAGACAACAACGGGTATGCGAACGAAGGGCTGCAGGAAGAAGAACACATTATGGCCGAGCGCGCGGCGCCCGACCGGCGGCAGTTGAACGAAAGCGCGCTGCAGGAACCGATCAGCATCCTGCCGTACGTGCCGCCGGCGAACGTCGCCCCGCACGCCAGCGTGGCCGAGGCCATCCGCGTCATGCAGGAGCAGAACGTCGGCTGCGTGCTGGTGCTGCATGACGACCGCCTCGTCGGCATCTTCACCGAGCGGGACCTATTGAACAAAGTCCTGGGACGGGATCAGGATCTGGCCCGCGTCAGCGTCGAATCCGTCATGACGGCCGACCCAGATGCGCTGCCCGTCGATGCCCCGATCGCCTTCGCGCTCAACCGGATGGGCGAGGGCGGCTTCCGGCGGCTCGCGCTGGTGGACGCGGACCACCGGCCGGTCGGCATGTTGTCGGTCAAGCACATCATTTCGTACCTGGCCGAATTCTTCCCCGAGACGGTCCTCAACCTCCCGCCACAGCCTGAATTGCTGCACCCCGGCGAGGTCGACGGCGGCTGAGCCTCTCTCTGTCCGCGGCCTGATTCAGGCCGCGGACGGGGGCCACTCCGCTCCCGCCCCGTAGGTCGGATTAGCGAAGCATAATCCGACATTCCTATCCCCTGCCGGATTAATCGGCCCCACCGCGCACCCCTGTCGGATTACGCCCTACGGGCTAATCCGACCTACAGGACTATATCCCCCTATCAACGCACTCCTTGAGGCTGCCTTGGGAACTTGACAAACCAGAAGCCCGCCGATTACTGAGTCGGCAGCTTTTTCTGGCGAGGGATCATGCCGACCAAATATGTCGAGGTGGACGACTACGCGGTCCACTATTTCCATACCGGCCAGACTACGCTGCCGGACGTCGTGCCGAACCTGAGCCGCGGACGGCTCTTCTTCTACGTGCACGGTGCAGGAAGTAACGGTCATTTCGGCTACAAGCTATTGGAAGGATTGTCGGACGGGCACAGCCCGCTGGCGTTCGATTTTCCGGGCCACGGCCGGTCCAGCGGGACGGAAAGCCTCAAGAGCGTCGCCACGTACACGGACTTCAGCTATGCGGTATGGAAAACGCTGGGCCTGCGGCCGGTTGTCGTGATCGGCCATTCCATGGGTGGCGCGGTTGCGATGGACTTGGCGCTGCGGCATCCCGACATGGTCGAGGGACTGGCGCTCACCTGTACGGCTGCCAAGTTCAACGTGCCCGACGAGATTCTCTCGACATGGGAATCCGTCATGAAGGGCCGTCAGGGGCAGCCGTTCACGAATCTGTCCTGTTCGCCCAAGACTCCCAAGGAGGTCGTGCGCGAAGGCTGGATGGAGCAGACCAAGACCGACCCGCGCGTACGCTATTTCGATCTGGCCGCGTGTCGGGAAGTGGACCTGACCGCGCGGCTGGGCGAGATTACGGTGCCGACGCTGGTGCTGGCCGGCGAGGACGATCAGACCACGCCGGTCGCGCAGGCGGAGACGCTGCGCGCCGGCATCGCGGGTGCCGAGTTGGCGGTGATCCCCGCGGCCGGCCATTGGCTGCCGCTCGAACAGGCACCCGCGGCGTGTCAAACGATCACCGACTTCTTCGCGTAGTCGGCGTCACGGAATGGCGTTCCGCATCTCCAAAGTGCCCTCGGAATCGTCTCGACACCCTTCGAGAGGCTTCCCAACCAAGTCTCGCTTTCAGCCCGTTGAGCCTGTCGAAACGGTCTCCGGATCATCTGATTAGCGAATTCATCTGTCGAAGGGCGTCAAAAGGAGCCGCATGAGCATCAGCCGCAAAGCCGCGCTGGCCGGCGTCTATGAACATCCGCTGCGCTGGGCGCCGCACAAGACCCAGTATCAACTCATGGCCGAGAGCGCGCGCGGGGCGCTGGAAGACGCCGGACTGCGCCTCGGCGACGTGAACGGCCTGTTCACCTCTGGCGTGGGCGGTATGGGCATCATCGCGCTGGCCGAACATCTGGACCTGCATCCGGACTTTCTGGATTCCAACTCGATCGGCGGCTCGTCGTTCGTGTCGCATACGGCCCACGCCGCGGCCGCGATTGCCGCGGGCTACTGCGACGTGGCGCTGATTCTGTACGGCAGCAAGTGGTCGTCGGACCGTTTTGCGGTCGGCACCGGCGGGGCGAGCGGCGGCGACCCGCCCGAACAGTTCGAGGCGTGCTACGGCCCGACCACGGTCGGCGACTATGCGCTGGCCGCACAGCGGCACATGCACGAGTTCGGCACCACCAGCGAGCAGTTGGCCGAGATCGCGGTGATCACGCGCCGCCATGCCGCGCTCAATCCCGCGGCCAAATTCCGCGACCCGATCAGCGTGGACGATGTGCTGGCCTCGCGCGTGGTGTCGTCGCCGCTGCACCTGCTGGACTGCTGCATGATCTCGGACGGCGGCGGCGCGCTGGTCGTCACGTCCGCGGAACGCGCGCGCGACCTGCCGAAGAAACCGGTCTATATCCTGGGCGCGGCGGAGGCGTGCACGCATACCAGCGCCGGGATGCGCGATCTGACCGACGCGGCCGCGGTCCAGTCCGGGCCGAAGGCCCTGGCCCGCGCCGGCGTCACCCACGCCGACTTCGACATGGCGATGATCTACGACTCGTTCACCATCACGGTCTGCATCACCCTGGAGAGCCTGGGATTCTGTGGGAAGGGCGAGGGCGGCGCCTACGTGCAGGACGGCCGCATCGGCCTGGAGGGCGCGTTGCCGATCAACACGGACGGCGGCGGGTTGTCGTCCAACCATCCGGGGATGCGCGGCATCTTTCTGGTGATCGAGGCCGTCAAACAATTGCGCGGCGAATGCGGCGCGCGGCAGGTCGAGAACTGCAACCTCGTGCTGTGTCACGGCACGGGCGGCACGCTCGGCCGGCGCCACAGCGGCGCCTCGCTCGTGCTCGGCGTCTGACGTCCGGCGTCTCGTCCGCACTGCCCCCACGCCCATTCCAGGAAGGAGCCGAGGCCATGGCCGAACGAAACAAGGCCGCAGAAAAGAAGAAATCGCGACGCCCGGTGCCGCGCGTCGACGAGGAGTCGCGTCCGTTCTGGGAGGCGTGCGCACGGCATGAACTGTACGTACAGCAATGCCGCGGCTGCCGGCGCGTGTTTTACTATCCGCGCGGATTCTGCCTGCACGACTTGACGGCCAACTTCGACTGGCTACGGTGCAGCGGTAAGGGAACGGTCTATACGTTCACGGTCACGCGCCAGAACCAGAGCGCCGGCTTCCGCGACACCCTGCCCTACGTCGTGGCCTACGTCGAATTGGAAGAGGGCGTCCGCATGCTGACCAACATCGTGGACTGCGACCCGGAGCAGGTCCGGATCGGCATGCCGGTCGAGGTCACGTTCGAAGACCTGACCGATGATGTGTCGGTTCCGCTCTTCCGGCCCGTCGCGGCGTAACTCCGTCCGCCGGCGCCGCTCCTGGCTTCCGATTGCCACGTGCCGGGGCTTCTGGCAGTATGGCGCGCATCCTTTTTTCCGTTCCATCCTGAACATGGCGCGCGTCATCGACCTACATCTACACTCCGAAGCATCGGACGACAGCCGTGCGCCGGTCGAGGCGTATCTCAAATGGCTGGCGCGCAAACGTGACGAGCGCCCGCTGGACGGCATCGTCCTGACCGAGCACCGCCAGTTCGACGCCACGAGCGATTACCGCGCCCTGGAAGACAAATATGACATCCTGATTCTGAAAGCCTCCGAGGTGGAAACGGAGTACGGCCACGTCCTGGTCTATGGCGTGAACGCCGAAATGCTCGACCGCTTCGACTTCGCCGACGTGCGCCTGCCCGCCCAGGAATTGATCGACGAGGTGGCGCGCCTAGGCGGCGTGGCCATGCCGTGCCACCCTGGGCGGCCCACCATCGGCCTGATCGAACATTACCGGAACCGTCCGCCGCTCGAGGGCGTGACCGGCGTCGAAGCGCTGAACGGCGGCAGCAAGAAGGGCGAGAACGAGGCCGTGGCCGCACTGATCGACACGTACGGCTACCACGCCTTCGGCGGCAGCGACGCCCATCTGGTGAGTTTCGTCGGCCTCTGTGCCACGGCGTTCAACCGCGACGTCACGAACACCGAAGAACTGGTGGACGCGCTGCGTTCGGGCGGCTACCGGCCCGTCGACTTTCGGGTGCGCCGCGCGCCGACACCGACCGCGGCGTAGGAAACCAGGATGTCCTGTTCCTCGGCCTTCTACCCCCGCTCCACTCGTGGGAGCGGGTCGGGGAGAGGGGGATAACCGGCATGGCCCTCGACTTCGACCGTTCCATCCTCGGCAAGGTGTTCGACGAAACCGACTTCCCTCCGGTGACGAAGGAAGAATTGCTCCGATTCGCCGCGGCACTCGGAGAAACCAACCCGCTGTACACCGACGAGGCCGAAGCCGCGGCCGGTCCATACAACGGCCTCGTTGCCGCGCCCACGTACGTGGCGCGGCTGCGTCCCAAGAAGATGACCCCCGAATACCTGCCGCGTTTCGGCAAGGTCGGCTTCGACGCCGGGCGCGACGTCGAGATTTTCGCCCCGGTGCGGCCCGGCGACCGCCTGAAGATGGTCAGCACCGTTCACGACATCTACGAAAAGACGGGCCGCAGCGGCAGCATGTATTTCATCGTGGTGCGTAACGAGATTAGCAACCAGACCGGCGCCAGCGTCGCTACGGTCGATCACCGGATCATGCAGCGATGAAGACCCTCTACTTCGAACAGGTCGTAGAGGGCGACGAACTGCCGCCCATCAAGCTCCAACTCACCAAGGATTTTGTCCGCCGCTACGCCAAGACCGCGGGCATGGACTTCCCGCGCTTTACCGACGACGAGGGCGCGCGCAAGGAGGGGCTGCCCGGCATGATCGCGCCCGGCGTGCTGAGCATGGGCCTGCTGGCGCGGTTGATCGGCGAGTGGAACCACGCTGCGCAGATCGTCCGCATCGGCACCACGTTCCGCAGCCCGGTGCTACCGGACTGCACCGTCCACCTGCTGGGCTTCGTGACCGAAAAGGACGCCGCCCACCACACCGCGGAATGCGACCTGTGGATGGAGAACGCGGACGGCGAACGCTGGGTCGTCGGCACCGCCACCGTGAAGCTGCCGCGCCGCGCCCGGGCGTGACCTGCTCCCCTAGCCTCGGTCTTTCCCCTCCTGCATACGCGTTCCACACAGACCCTCCCCCGCGATGCGACCGTTCCTGTCGATACTCCGCCTCTCCTGGCCGATTCAAGCACTGCTGGTCTGTGTGGCGTTCCTCCTGGTAGGGGTCGCCGTGGTGGACGACTATAGGTTCTCTCCCGATTCGGCAGGACAACGGAAGAATACCGCCCGGAACCTCGCCTTCATCACGGGCGCCGCCGACGGGTTGGACGGGTTCCCCGAAGAGCACGACAAGTACTATGGAATAGCATTTGAACTGCCCCTGCTCCTGCTGGAGCGCGGGGTAGGATTGGAGGATTCGCGCCGCATCTATCTCCTGCGGCATCTGGTGACGCACGCCTTCTTTCTGGTCGGTGGCTGGTGCTGTTCGCTGCTCGTCTATCGGCTGACCCGCAGCCGGACCGTGGCGTTGTTCGCCTTGCTCTTGTTCGTGCTCCAGCCGCGGCTGTACGCGCATTCGTTCTTCAACAGCAAGGACCTGCCGTTCCTGAGCATGTTCATGGTCACGCTGTACGTGACGCACCGGGCGTTCCGCAAAGAGACGGTCGGGGCGTTCGTGCTGTGCGGGGTGTGCGTGGGCGTGCTGACGAATCTACGGATCATGGGGGTGATGCTGTATCCGGCGGTGCTGGCGCTGCGGGGGCTGGACCTGGGGCAGGCGGGGCGGGGGAAGCGGGCTCATGTGGCGGGGACGGGGACGGTGTTTGCGGTGGTCGGGCCGGGCACGCTGTACGTGCTGTCTCCCTTCTTGTGGACGGACCCATTCGAGTTCGGCACGGCGTTGCAAACGTCGACATGGCACCCGGTCACGCCCTCTGATTTGTTTCAGGGGCGAATGGTCGACTCAGCTCACCTGCCCTGGGACTACATTCCGACGTGGGTCGTCATCTCGACCCCTTTGGTGACGCTGGCGTGCGGCGTGTTGGGCGGCATCTGCGTGTGTACTCACACCGTCCGGCGACCGCGGGCGGCACTGGGGAACACGGATCTGCGCTTCGGGCTGTTGTTGGTCGCCTGCTTGACGCTGCCCGTGCTGGCGATCATCGCGCTCTCTTCCACCCTCCACCACGATTGGCGCCACGTGTATTTCCTGCATGCGCCGTTGTGTGGCGTGGTCGGGCTGGGCTTGCAGTGCGCCGCGAGGAGGAGCCGGGCCGCAGCCGGGGGGGTGTATGCACTGGCGGGGCTGGGGGTGCTGGTGACGGGGGTGGACATGATCCAGATCCATCCGCATCAATACGTGTATTTCAACCGGCTGGTGGATCGCACGACGCCGGAGTCTCTGCGCACTCACTACATACTGGACCCGTGGACGCTCTCGTGCCGCGAGGGGCTGGAATTCTTGCGGCGGCGGTATCCCGCTACAAGGGTCTATGTCGGGAGGGCTCGGGGGATAAGGCGGGGGCGGGCGACTCTTCCGCAGGCGGATCGGAGATGGCTCGTAATGGTGCCCCCTCGGACCGCCGACGTGACTCTTCGCTGCGGAAGACTCCTGCAGACGGGCCGGGGGTTGGCGCAGTCCTTCGAGAACGCGCTGTACAAACGCAAAGTATATAATAACACCCTGGTCGTAGTCCGGGGCCACGTGACGGTGCCGGAGAGGCACCGCAGGGTGGTCACCCGGGTCGAGAATACCTATCGAGGGATCGTATCGGGCCGGGCGGTGGCGACCGCGCGGTTCGCCCTGTACACCTATCCCGGCGCGCGGCTGCTCGGCTATGCCCGGAGGGATTGCACCGCGCGTGACGTCTCGGCGCCGTTCTTCGTCCACGTCTATCCGGAGGAGGCGCAGGCGTTGCCGGCGGCCCGGCGCCGGCATGGGTTCGACAACCGGGACTTTTTCCTGTACGGGCGGGGCGCCACGGGGGAGTGCTGGGGGAGCGTGGAGTTGCCGGCCTACGGGATCGCGCGCATCCACACCGGGCAGTACACTCGGCGCGGAGAGCAGCTGTGGGAAACGGACGTGGCAGGGCCGCTTCCGTGACGGGCGGCGCCGGCCCGACGGCCAGCCTTGTTCATTGCAAGGCATCGTGACCGAAAAGGACGCCACCTCGCGGAGTGCGCCCTGCGGATGGAGAACACGGACGGCGAACGCTGGGGCGTGGGCACCGCCACCGTAAAGCTGGCACGCCGCGGCGGGTGACCGGCATGATCCGCTCACCAATGTTAGGTTTCTCTCGTGATGCGCTCGTTCCTGTCGATGGCCCGCCTTCCCTGGTCAATTCAGGGGGGACTAGTCTGCATGGTGTTTCTGGTGGTGGGCATCGCCGTCGTGGGCGACTATGGGATCGTGCCCGATACGGCAGGACAACAGCGCATAGCCGCCCGGAACCTCGCCTTCATCACGGGCGCCGCCGACCGGCTGGACGGGTTCCCCGAAGAGCACGACAAGTACTATGGAGTCGCCTTCGAACTCCCCCTGCTCCTGCTGGAGCGCGGGGTGGGGTTGGAGGACTCGCAGCGCATCTATCTCCTGCGGCATCTGGTGACGCACGCCTTCTTTCTGGTCGGTGGCTGGTGCTGTTCGCTGCTCGTCTATCGGCTGACCCGCAGCCGGACCGTGGCGTTGTTCGCCTTGCTCTTGTTCGTGCTCCAGCCGCGGCTGTACGCGCATTCGTTCTTCAACAGCAAGGACCTGCCGTTCCTGAGCATGTTCATGGTCACGCTGTACGTGACGCACCGGGCGTTCCGCAAAGAGACGGTCGGGGCGTTCGTGCTGTGCGGGGTGTGCGTGGGCGTGCTGACGAATCTGCGGATCATGGGGGTGATGCTGTATCCGGCGGTGCTGGCGCTGCGGGGGCTGGACCTGGGGCAGGCGGGGCGGGGGAAGCGGGCTCACGTGGCGGGGACGGGGGCGGTGTTTGCGGTGGTCGGGCCGGGCACGCTGTACGTGCTGTCTCCTTACTTGTGGACGGATCCGTTCGCGTTCGGCTCGGCGTTGCAAACCTTGGCATGGCACCCGACCTGGACCCCTCAGTTGTTTCAGGGGCAGTGGGTGCGTGCGAACAATCTTCCCCCGCATTTCGTCCCCACGTGGGTGGCCATCTCGACCCCGCCGGTCACGCTGCTATGCGGCGTCCTGGGCGGCATTGTGGTGGGGGGACAGAGTATTCGGCGGCCGCGGGCGGCGGTGGGGAACACGGACCTGCGCTTCGGGCTGTTGTTGGTCGCCTGCTTGACGCTGCCCGTGCTGGCGATCATCGCGCTCTCTTCCACCCTCCATGAGGATTGGCGCCACGTGTATTTCCTGCATGCGCCGTTGTGTGGCGTGGTCGGGCTGGGCTTGCAGTGCGCCGCGAGGAGGAGCCGGGCCGCAGCCGGGGGGGTGTATGCACTGGCGGGGCTGGGGGTGCTGGTGACGGGGGTGGACATGATCCAGATCCATCCGCATCAATACGTGTATTTCAACCGGCTGGTGGATCGCACGACGCCGGAGTCTCTGCGCACTCACTACATACTGGACCCGTGGACGCTCTCGTGCCGCGAGGGGCTGGAATTCTTGCGGCGGCGGTATCCCACCACGAAGGTCTATGTCGGGAGGGCTCGGGGGATAAGGCGGGGGCGGGCGACTCTTCCGCAGGCGGATCGGAGATGGCTCGTAATGGTGCCCCCTCGGACCGCCGACGTGACTCTTCGCTGCGGAAAAGACTTGCAGACGGGCCGGGGGTTGGCGCAGTCCTTCGAGAACGCGCTGTACAAACGCAAAGTATATAATAACACCCTGGTCGTAGTCCGGGGCCACGTGACGGTGCCGGAGAGGCACCGCAGGGTGGTCACCCGGGTCGAGAATACCTATCGAGGGATCGTATCGGGCCGGGCGGTGGCGACCGCGCGGTTCGCCCTGTACACCTATCCCGGCGCGCGGCTGCTCGGCTATGCCCGGAGGGATTGCACCGCGCGTGACGTCTCGGCGCCGTTCTTCGTCCACGTCTATCCGGAGGAGGCGCAGGCGTTGCCGGCGGCCCGGCGCCGGCATGGGTTCGACAACCGGGACTTTTTCCTGTACGGGCGGGGCGCCACGGGGGAGTGCTGGGGGAGCGTGGAGTTGCCGGCCTACGGGATCGCGCGCATCCACACCGGGCAGTACACTCGGCGCGGAGAGCAGCTGTGGGAAACGGACGTGGCAGGGCCGCTTCCGTGACGGGCGGCGCCGGCCCGACGGCCAGCCTTGTTCATTGCAAGGCATCGTGACCGAAAAGGACGCCACCTCGCGGAGTGCGCCCTGCGGATGGAGAACACGGACGGCGAACGCTGGGGCGTGGGCACCGCCACCGTAAAGCTGGCACGCCGCGGCGGGTGACCGGCATGATCCGCTCACCAATGTTAGGTTTCTCTCGTGATGCGCTCGTTCCTGTCGATGGCCCGCCTTCCCTGGTCAATTCAGGGGGGACTAGTCTGCATGGTGTTTCTGGTGGTGGGCATCGCCGTCGTGGGCGACTATGGGCTCTGGCTGGATTCGCGAGATCAGAGGCGCAACGCCGAGAGGAACTGGGACTTCATCGTGGGCGACGCCGACCGGTTGGACGGGCTCTCCCAAGAGCACAACCGGTACTATGGGGTCACCTTTACCCTGCCTCTGCTTCTGCTGGAGCGCGGGCTGGGATTGGAGGATTCGCGTAGCTTCTATCTCCTGTGGCATCTGGTAACGCACGCGTTCTTTCTGGTCGGCGGCTGGTACTGCTCGCTCCTCGTCTATCGGCTGACCCACAGCCGGCCCGTGGCCTTGTTCGCCTTCCTCTTGTTCGTGCTGCAGCCGCGACTGTACGCGCATTCGTTCTTCAACAGCAAGGACCTGCCGTTTCTCAGCATGTTCATGGTCACGCTGTACGTGACGCACTGGGCGTTCCGCCGGGACACGGTCGGGGCGTTCGTGCTGTGCGGGGTGTGCGTGGGCATCCTGACGAACCTGCGGATCATGGGGGTGATGTTGTATCCGGCGGTGCTGGCGCTCCGGGGACTGGACTCGGTGCAGACAAGTCGGGAGGGGGGGAGAGGTAAACATGTGGTCGTGACGGGGGCGGCATTCGCGGTGGCCGGACCGTGCACGCTGTACGCGCTGTCTCCCTACTTGTGGACGAACCCGTTCGAGTTCGTCACTGCGTTGCAAATCTTGGCATGGCACCCGACCTGGACCCCTCAGTTATTTCAGGGGCGGCTGGTGGAGCCGCGTAACTTGCCCGCGCACTACATTCCGACGTGGGTAGTCATCTCGACCCCGCCGGTCACGCTGCTGTGCGCGGTCCTGGGCGGCATCCGGGTGGCCCTTCACAGCGTCCGGCACCCGCGGGCGGTGCTGGGGAACACGGACCTGCGCTTCGGGCTGCTGTTGGTCGCCTGCTTGACGTTGCCCGTGCTGGCGATCGTCGCGCTCTCTTCCGCCCTTTATCAGGACTGGCGTCACGTATATTTCCTGCATGCGCCGTTGTGCGGCGTGGCCGGGCTGGGCTTGCAGTACGCCGCGAGGAGGAGCCGGGCCGCAGCGGGAGGGGTGTATGCACTGGCGGGGCTGGGGGTGCTGGTGACCGGGGTGGACATGATTCAGATCCATCCGCATCAGTACGTGTATTTCAACCGGCTGGTGGATCGCACGACACCAGAGTATCTGCGCACCCACTATTCGCTGGACTCGAATGGGTGTGCATGCCGCGAGGGACTGGAATTCTTGCGGCGGCGATATCCCGCTACGACGGTCTATGTGTCGGGTTTCTCTACAATGACCAGGGCCTTAAAGATTCTTCCGCAGGCGGACCGGGTATGGCTCATACCTGTGCACCATACCCCTGATGTGCATATCTCCTGTGGGAGCGCCTTGCAGAAGCAGGAAAAGAAGAAAAGAACGTCTGCGCCTGAGAACGTCCTGTACGTACGCAAGATATACAATAATACGCTGCTTACGGTCACAGCGCGGGTGACGGTGCCCGATAGGAAACGGAGCGTTGCCTCTATGAGCGCAGATACGTATCGGGGGGCTACAGATGGCCGGTTGATGGAGCAAGCGATGTTCGACATCTACACGTATCCTGGCAGCCGCATACTCGGCTATGCGCGGGACCAGTGCCGGGCAGCCGACGTGCGAGCACCGTTCTTCCTTCACATCGTTCCGGTGGACGCGCAGGAGCTTCCGGCACAGCGCCGCCAGTACGGGTTCGACAACCGGGACTTTACCTTTCAGCGTCGGGGCAAGCAGGTCGCGGGACGGTGTTGGGCGACCGTGGAGTTGCCCGCCTACGAGATCGCGCGCGTTCGCACCGGGCAGTACACTCGGCGCGGGGAGCAGCTTTGGGGAACCGAACTGGTGGGGCCGATTCCGTAACATTCGGCTCCGGACTGTCGGCCGGCATCGTTCATTGCAAGGTATCGTAACGGAAAAGGACGCCACCCCGCGGAGTGCACCCTGTGGATGGAAAACGCAGACGGCGAGCGCTGGGGTGTCGGCACCACCACCGTAAAGCCGGCACGCCCTAGTCCCCTTTAGCCTCGCGCTTTCTCCTCCGCCCGCCTGCGATTAGGCAATCCCTTTCACTACGCGAGCGAAGAAGCTGACAGGTATGAGCCTCCCAAACAGGACGGTGAGACTTTAAATGCAGATCCCTCCCGCGATGCGACTGTTCCTGTCGATGAATCGCCTTCCCTGGTCGGTTCAAGCGTTGCTGGTCTGTGTGGCGTTCCTCCTGGTAGGGAGCGCCATAGGGGGCGACTATGGGATCGTGTACGATTCGCCAGTACAACGGGACATAGCCGCCCGGAACCTCGCCTTCATCACGGGCGCCGCCGACCGGCTGGACGGGTTTCTCGAAGAGCCCTACTGGTACTATGGAGTCGCCTTCGAACTGCCCCTGCTCCTGCTGGAGCGCGGGGTAGGATTGGAGGATTCGCGCCGCATCTATCTCCTGCGGCATCTGGTGACGCACGCCTTCTTTCTGGTCGGTGGCTGGTGTTGTTCGCTGCTCGTCTATCGGCTGACCCGCAGCCGGACCGTGGCGTTGTTCGCCTTGCTCTTGTTCGTGCTGCAGCCGCGGCTGTACGCGCATTCGTTCTTCAACAGCAAGGACCTGCCGTTTCTCAGCATGTTCATGGTCACGCTGTACGTGACGCACCGGGCGTTCTGCAAAGATACGGTCGGGGCGTTCGTGCTGTGCGGGGTGTGCGTGGGGGTGCTGACGAATCTGCGGATCATGGGGATGATGCTGTATCCGGCGGTGCTGGCGCTGCGGGGGCTGGACCTGGGGCAGGCGGGGCGGGGGAAGCGGGCTCACGTGCTGGGGACGGGGGCGGTGTTTGCGGTGGTCGGGCCGGGCACGCTGTACGTGCTGTCTCCCTTCTTGTGGACGGACCCGTTCGCGTTCGGCACGGCGTTGCAAACCTCGACATGGCACCCGGTCACGCCCTCTGATTTGTTTCAGGGGCGAACGGTCGACTCAGCTCACCGGCCCTGGGACTACATTCCGACGTGGGTCGTCATCTCGACCCCTTTGGTGACGCTGGCGTGCGGCGTGTTGGGCGGCATCTGCGTGTGTGCTCACACCGTCCGGCGACCGCGGGCGGCACTGAGGAACACGGACCTGCGCTTCGGGTTGTTGCTGCTGGCCTGCTTGACGCTGCCCGTGCTGGCAATCATCGGGCTCGGCGCCCACCTCCACCACGGGTGGCGCCACGTGTATTTCCTGCATGCGTCGTTGTGTGGCCTCGCAGGAGTGGGGATGCACTGGGCCGGGGGGGGGGGAGGTCGGCAAGCCGCGGCGGGAGGGGTGTATGCACTGGCGGGGCTGGGGGTGCTGGTGACGGGGGTGGACATGATCCAGATCCATCCGCATCAGCAGGTCTATTTCAACCGGCTGGTGGACCGCACGACGCCGGAGTCTCTACGCACTCACTACATACTCGACCCGTGGACGCTCTCGTGCCGCGAGGGGCTGGAATTCTTGCGGCGGCGGTATCCCGCTACAAGGGTCTATGTCGCGAGGACTGCGGGGATAAGGTGGGTGAAGGTAACTTTGCCGCGGGCGGATCGGAGATGGCTCGTCATGGTGCCCCCTGGGACCGCCGACGTGACTCTTCGCTGCGGAAGACTCCTGCAGACGGGCCGGTGGTTGGCGCAGTCCTTCGAGAACGCGCTGTACAAACGCAAAGTATATAATAACACTCTGGTCGTAGTCCGGGGCCACGTGACGGTGCCGGAGAGGCACCGCAGGGTGGTCACCCGGGTCGAGAATACCTATCGGGGGATCGTATCGGGCCGGGCGGTGGCGACCGCGCGGTTCGCCCTGTACACCTATCCCGGCGCGCGGCTGCTCGGCTATGCCCGGAGGGATTGCACCGCGCGTGACGTCCGGGCGCCGTTCTTCGTCCACGTCTATCCGGAGGAGGTGCAGGCGTTGCCGGCGGCCCGGCGCCGGCATGGGTTCGACAACCGGGACTTTTTCCTGTACGGGCGGGGCGCCACGGGGGAGTGCTGGGGGAGCGTGGAGTTGCCGGCCTACGGGATCGCGCGCATCCACACCGGGCAGTACGACGACCGGGGGAAGCTGTGGGAAACCAACTTGGTGGAGCCGATATACACACCCCTGACAATGCGGTAGTAGGGGTAAAAGATTTTCGTCCCTCCGGACTTACACACGCTATGCACCACATACGACGCCTGCTGCCGATCGGTTGCCTGCTTGGCATTCTCGGGTTCGTCGGGCCGGACCCGGCTCCCGGCTGGGCGCAAATGACGGGGACCGCCCAACCTACACTCCAGAGTGGGTTGGATGATTCGTTCGGCTCGCTCGACGCCCCGACCGCGGCTTACCAAGCCTCGTTTTTCGAGCCGTTCAACGAAAAGATGTTCGCCTTCAACATCTGGATGGACGAACACCTCATGCGGCCCGTGGCGCGTTCGTACGCGGCCGCGGTCCCGGAGCCCGCCCGGCTCGGCGTGCGGCGCTTCTTCGACAACATCGGCGTGGTGCCGCGCTTCGCCAACAGCCTCTTCCAACTCAAGTTCGACGGCGCGGCGCGCGAGGCCGGACGCTTCGCCATCAACACGACGATCGGCGGACTCGGGTTCTTCGACGTGGCCGAGAGTAAGTTCGGACTGCGGAAGAGCGAGGAAGACTTCGGCCAGACGCTGGGAAGGTACGGCGTCGGGCCCGGCCCCTACCTCGTGCTGCCGTTCTTCGGCCCGTCCACGCTGCGCGACGCGGTCGGCCAAGTCGCGGACGGTGCCATGAATCCGACCCAATACGTCCTGCCGAACACGGAAACCGCGGCCATCGGCTCCGGCACGACGCTGACCAACGTGGTGAACGAACGCTCTCTCAACCTGGAATTCTTCGAGAGCGTCGACCGGTTTTCGCTCGACCTGTACAGCGCCGTGCA
The DNA here is from genome assembly GCA_965242795.1 of uncultured Binatia bacterium (SeqCode). Taxonomy (GTDB): domain Bacteria; phylum Desulfobacterota; class Binatia; order Bin18; family Bin18; genus Bin18. The sequence continues at coordinate 2,634,076 of OZ251505.1, read as the reverse complement.
GGATTTCTACTTACAGAATCGGGAGCGGCAAATCGCCGAGTGACGACGACGTCTTTTCCCCCTCTCCCTAACCCTCCCCCACGAGGGGGGAGGGGATGATACCCCCGGATCATGCCGCCCTTCCCCGCCGCCCCCTCGACCTTTCGACAGGCTCAAGGCACCGCAAGCTCGGAAGCCTCCCCCCCCAAGTTCGTTGAGCTTGCGGTGTCCAGAGCCTGCCGAAGGATCGAAACGAACCCCCGGCGCCCACGCAGCCCCCGCATCCAGCCCCCGGCTTATCGCCCCTTCGGCAGGCTCGGGGCGCCGCGTTCACTCCGTCTGACGATCTCATTGTACTTTTTCAGCTTGGTGTGTCTGCTGACAGGGCCGGCCGCGGCCGAGCAGGCTATTCCTGCGAATGCCCCCGACGCGGTCACCAAGCACCTGCTGTCCATCATGCAGGGCTGCGGTGCGAACCTCGGCACGCCATCCGCGGCGCCGGAGTGCAGCGGCGAGACTATCGAAAAGCATATCGCCATTGCCCGGCTGGCGCGCTGGCTGATGGGGCCGTTCTGGGACGGCCTGGGAAGTGAGAAGCAGGCCGATTTCGAGATGCTTCTCGCGCAACTGTTCCGCGCCCTCGTCTATCAACGCGCGTCCGAGTTTCTCGCCACGACCCGTTTCGAGTACGGCGCCACGCAAACGCAAGGCAACGAGGCGCTCGTCGCAGTGGCGGTCGTCAATGCCGAGGAGGAGCGCGTCGCGCTGAGCTTCCGGCTCAACCGGGCGGGCGGGGACTGGAAGGTATGGGACGTGTGGCTGGACGGGGTGAGTTTGGCGAACAACATCCGCAAGCAGGTCCAATCCGTCATGGCGAAACACTCCTACGACGAGTTGGTGAAACGGATGCGCCAGAAGATCGACGACGCCAGCATCGACTGACCGCCGCCGTGACGCTCCTTCCGCTCCCTCTCCCCTTGAGGGAGAGGGCTGGGGTGAGGGGGAGAAAAGAGCGCTGCATTATACGATGTCCGGGGATCGAGACTGCGTGCGTACCCGGGGTTCGTCTCGATCCTTCGGCAGGCTCTGGACACCGCAAGCTCAACGAACTTGCGGGGGAAAGACTCGAGATTATCGAAGGGTGTCGGATTTTGCGGGTCATTCAAGGATTCGATTTCCTCAAAGAATAGTCTCCCTGTTTCGCGGCGTTCTTCCCATCCCGCAGGACATATCCCCCTTTCAAGCAGACTGACCGGCCATGCACGAGTGGGAACGACGCGGGCTGCGCGCAGCCGCACGCCTCGTCTCGGTGTATCCGAAAAGCGTGCTCTGTGGCTGCGCGCTGCTGTCGCTGGCCGCGATCTGGACCACGGCGCACCGTCTGGAACTGGTGACCGGGCGCAACGATCTGGTGTCGAGCGACAAACGCTACGTGCAGTTGGACGAGGAATACGACGACGAGTTCGTCGGGCTCGACCAGGTCGTGGTGGTCGTGGAACCGCGCGACGTCCGTCAGGGGAAAGCCTTTCTGACCCGGCTGGCCGCACGGCTCGATCAGGAGCCGCAGCACATTGCCGACGTGTTCTACCGCATCGACACGTCGTCCCTCGACGGCAAGAAACTGTTGTACCTGTCCGCCGCGGAACTGGCCGACCTGCAGCGAAATCTCGAAGACGCGCAACCCGTCCTCCGCGACCTGCTGGCGCGGCCCGGTTTGAATACCCTGCTGGACGCGATCAATACGCAGGCCAGCGCCGCGGCGGTGTCGTATCTGGTGGACGATTTTCTCGGGCTGGGCGAAGACGCAGAGGAGGACCCCGCGGAGTTCTCCGATGCGCAACTCGATTTCCTGAGCGCGCTGTTGGCCGAGGTCGGGCGCGCGCTCAACGGCGCAGCCTACAACTCGCCGTGGGCGTCGCTGTTCGGCGGCGACGGGCCGTTCGGCGGCGACGGGCCGTTCGACGACGACGGCTTCTTGGTGTCCGAGAATCGACGCTTCCTGTTCTGCATGGTCAAGGCCAACGAGGACGCGGCCGCGGGTTTCAACGAACTCCAGGACTCCATCGCCACGATCCGCACCGCGATTGTCGACCTGGCCCCGGAGTTCCCGGGCCTCAGCGCGGGGGTGACCGGCACCAAGGCGCTCGGCAACGACGAGATGCTGAGCGCGCAGCACGACACGGCCGTGGCGACGCTCGTCTCGCTGACCGGCATCGCCCTGCTGTACGTGCTGTTCTTCCGGCGAGTCCGGCATCCGATCTGCATCGTGACGGCTCTGCTGGTCGGCTTGAGTTGGACCCTGGGGTTCGTGGCGCTGACGGTCGGCCACCTCACGATCATCACGGTCTTCATCGCGCCGATGCTGCTCGGTCTGGCCGACGATTTCGGCGTGCACTTCATGACCCGTTACGAGGAGGAACGGATCAAAGGCCACGCTCCCGCCGGTGCGGTGACGGTCGTCTTCGAGCAAACCGTTCCCAGCATTCTGGCCGGGGCGTGCACCACGTCGCTGGCGTTCTTCGCGGTCGTGCTGGCCGATTTTCGCGGGGTGCAGGAACTCGGCATCATTTCGGGCAGCGGGGTGCTGCTGTGTGTCGTAGCCGTGCTGAGCTTTCTGCCCGCGGCGGTGTTGACCCTGGACGCGGTGCGTCCGTGGCGGGCGGTTCGGCATGATCGGACCGTGCTGCATCAGGCGTTCATACGGCTCGGTGCGGGCGTGGAGCGGCATCGCCGCGGCGTGCTGGCACTCGCCGGGCTCACGGGCGCGGCCTGCTTGGCGGCAGTACCCTCGGTCTCGTTCGACTACAACCTGCTGAACCTGCAAGCCCGCGGCACCGAGTCGGTCGATTGGGAACATCGCATCATCGAAAACTCGCAACGCTCGTCGTGGAACGCCTTGGCAACGGCTACCACACCGGAGGAGACCCGCGCCAAGGCGCAAGCATTCGCCGCCCTGCCCGGCGTGGACCGAGTGGAGAGCGTCGCCGCGCTCGTGCCCGAGAAACAGGATGAGCGCATGAGAGCCTTGGGAGCCCTACGCCCGCTGGTCGCCGACCTCCCCCGGCCCGATGCTGCGCCGCAACCGGTCGAGATCGATCGGTTGCTCACGACGCTCGACAAGCTCCGACTCAAAATCCGCGACGAGTCCGACGACGATCCTCCGCCGGGCGAAGCGTCCCGCCTGCGCGAGACCCGCGCGCACCTGCAAGCCGTGCGGAAGGCGCTGACCGCCCTCCCCGCGGCCGAAGCGGAATCCCGCTTGGCGGGGTTTCAACGCGACCTGTTCGAGGACTTCGCCGCGACGTGGGCACTGCTGCGGAACAACCTGGACCCCGCGGGTCCGATTACGCTGGACGACGTACCGGTGTCCCTGCGCGAACGCTTCGTCAGCCGTGACGGCGGGCGGTTTCTGCTACAGATTTACCCGAAGGAGGACATCTGGGAGCGCGCGCCGCTGACGGCGTTCATCACCGAGTTGCGCCGCGTCGATCCGGACGTCACCGGCTCGCCGGTGATCGGCTACGAGTCCATCGGCGCCATGAAGGACGGCTACGTCGAGGCGGCTTGGTACGCCTTGCTGGCGATCCTGATCGTCACCTATGCGGCGTTGCGGCGCGTCGGCGACGCGCTGCTGGCCGTCCTGCCGCTCGGGCTGGGCATGATCTGGACCGCGGGGTTGATGTGGTTGGCCGGCGTGGAGTTCAATCTCGCCAACATGGTCGCCGCGCCGCTCATCATCGGCATCGGCGTCGAGAACGGCATCCACCTCGTCCACCGCTGCCGGCAACGCACCGCGGAGGGATTCGGAAGCCCGACCGCATCCCTGATCGCCGGCAGCACCGGGCAGGCCGTCGTGTTGTTCTCGCTGACGACGATGGTCGGCTTCGGCAGCCTGATGGTCGCCAGTTACTATGGCATCTTCAGCATCGGCCTGTTGCTCAGCTTGGCGGTCGGCAGCGTGCTCGTGGCGTCCATCGTCGTCCTGCCGCTGCTGCTCTGCCCCGCCGGACGGGCCGCGGTCCGCTAGGCAAGACTTGGCCGGAACTGATATGCTGCCGCGCGTTTTCGTGGGGGCAGGCCCCGTGTTTCCTGAGCCTGCGGTCCCTGAGCCTGCGGTGCCTTGAGCCTGTCGAAAGGTCGGAGGGTGCCCGCCCGCCCCACAGGGCAACCACAGGGGGTTGCCCCTACACAATGAACGACGCCGGAAATCCAGACCGCGATACTGCCAGTCGCCTTTGAAGACTCAGAGACCACGATGGTCAGCGGAGCAGACTTCGTCCAGCGGCTGCACGACGCCGGGTTCGATTTTTTCACGGGCGTTCCCTGCTCGCTGGTCAGCGGGGTGATTGCCACGCTGGAGGAGCGTGGTGGCTACGTCGCCGAGACGCGCGAAGACGCGGCCGTGGGGTTGGCCGCCGGCGCGTATCTGGCCGGCAAGCAACCGGTCGTCATCATGCAGAACTCAGGCTTGGGCGTGTGTCTGAACGCCCTGACGTCGCTGAGCCTGATCTACGAACTGCCCTGCCTGCTGCTGATTACGTGGCGCGGCTATCGCGGCAAGGACGCGCCCGAACACCTCATCATGGGCGACATCCTGCCCTCCCTGTTGACCACGCTGAAGGTTCCCTACCACGTGCTCGCCGGGGAGACGCTGGGCGACAGCGTGGACTGGGCCGCGTCGGAGCTCCGGCAGACCAAGCGTCCTGCGGCCCTCCTCCTGCCGCCGGGAGTCGCTCAGTGATCCGTTTCTCCCCCCAGGGGAGAGGAAACCTCTCCGGCCCTCCGCCCCCTCTCCCCTTGTGGGAGAGGGTTGGGGAGAGGGGACCGTCGTGAGTCCCGCCCTGACGCTGGCCGAGGCCGTCGGCATCGTCGTGCCGCTGTTGGATGATGAATTGGTCGTGCACGCCAACGGCTACATCTCGCGCGAGTCGTGCCAATTCGCCGACCGGCCGGGGAATTTCTACATGATCGGGTCAATGGGTTTAGCCTCGTCGATCGGGCTCGGCGTGGCCCTCAGCCGGCCCGAACGGCGGGTGGTGGTGTTCGACGGCGACGGCAACGTGTTGATGAACCTGGGCTCGCTGGCGCTGATCGGCGCCCGACGGCCACGCAATCTGGTCCACGTCGTGTTCGACAACGAAGTGTACGGCTCGACCGGCAACCAGCCGACCATCTCGAACCGGGTCGCGCTGGACGACGTCGCCCGGGCGAGCGGCTACGTCACGGTGCGCCGTGCCGAAACCGCGGCGCAGCTCGACGCCGCAGCCCGCGAACTCCTGGCCCGCGACACCACAACCGGACCGTCGTTCCTCCTGGTCAAGATCGCGCCCGACCGAGAACCGCGCTCGGTCGGGCGCATTCCGCATACGCCGCCCGAAATCGCCCGCCGCTTCATGGCGGCACTCTCCGCCCCCTCTCCCGCGAGGGGAGAGGGGGCGGAAAGTGCCAAGCAGGCTGTTCCCTCCCCCCGGTCCCCGGGCCTGTCGAAGGGAAAGATCTAGAGAGGGATATCCTACTTGAAAATGGCGCAACCCATTCTGCTCAACCCCGGGCCGGTCAACGTCTCCCCGCGCGTCCGTGACGCGCTGCTGCGCGGCGACCTGTGCCACCGCGAATCGGAATTCTCCGACCTGCTCGCCGCGGTGCGCCGCAAGCTGTGTCGGGCGTTCGCGCCCGCGGGCTATACCGCGGTGGTGCTGAGCGGCTCTGGCACGCTGGCGGTCGAGGCGATGGTCGCCTCGTGCGTCCCCGAAGGCCGCAAGCTGCTGGTCGTCAACAACGGCGTGTACGGCGACCGCATGCGACAGATGGCCGACGCGCACCGTATCCCGACCGTCGAGCTGCGCCGGGCCTGGACGGAACCGCCCGACTTGGCGGAGCTTTCCTCGGCACTCGACCGAGATCCGCAGATCGCCGCGGTGGCGCTGGTCCATCACGAGACCACGACCGGCCTGCTCAACCCCGTCGCCGAGATCGGGGCGCGCGTCCGCCGGGCGGGCCGCGTCTTCCTGCTCGACGCGGTCAGCGCGCTGGGCGGCGAAACCCTCGACTTGGCGCGCGACGGCGTGGACGCCTGTGCCTGCACGGCCAACAAATGTATCCAAGGACAGCCGGGCGTATCGTTCGTGCTCATACGTGACGAGGCGATGCAGGCCATGCAGCAGAACCCCGCAGATTACCCACGACGTTCGCTGTATCTGCATCTGCCGCTGCACTGGGAGGCACAGGAGCAGGCAGGCATTCCGTTCACGCCCGCGGTGCCGGCGTGGTATGCATTGGACGCCGCGCTCGACGAGTTGCTGGAAGAAACGCCCGCGGGCCGTATCCGGCGTTACCGCGCCGCGGCCGAGTTGCTGCGGAACGGTTTCGACGAATTGGGGCTTGCTTGCCTGCTGCCACCCGGACTGCGCTCCAACTCCCTGACCGCGCTTCGGCTGCCGCGCGGCCTCGACTACACCGGCCTGCACGACGGGCTCAAACGCCGCGGCTTCGTCATCTACGCCGGGCAGGGTGCACTGCAATCCGAGATTTTCCGGGTCGCCAACATGGGGCATCTGACGATGGACGATTTCCGACGTTTTCTCGCCGCGTTGTCCGAGGTCCTGCCGGATCGGTCCGCGGACGCGCGTACATGAAGGCGATCATCCTGGCCGCGGGAGTCGGCAAACGGCTGGCCGACGCCGCGGACGCGCGGCCAAAATGCCTGCTGCGGGTCGGCGGACGCAGCTTGCTCGAACGCACGTTGGCCGCATTGGGCGCCGCGGGTGTGCGGGAGGCGGTAATTGTGGTTGGCTATCGCGCCGACCTGATTCGCACGGAGACCGGGACGCGATGCGCCGGCGTGACGGTGCGCTACGTCCACAACCCGCGCTACGAACAGGGCGCCATCCTGTCGTTGTGGAGCGCGCGGGCGGAGTTCGATACCGACGTGCTCGTCATGGATGCCGACGTACTGTTCCCGGTCCGGCTGCTGCAACGCTTGGTTGAATCGCCCCAGCCGAACTGCTTCCTGCTCGACGCAGGGTCCCCGAACACCGGCGAAGAACAAATGCTGCTGACGCGCGGCGGACGGGTCGAAACCATCGTGCGCGGCGGCACCGGCGACTACGACGTGATCGGCGAGTCGGTCGGCTTCCTCAAGGTCGGACGGGCGGACGCGCCGCTGCTCGGTTCGATCCTCGACGACCACGTAGCCCGCGGCCGCCACGAGATCGAACACGAGGATGCGTTTCCCGATTTTCTGGCTCGGCGCCGGGTCGGGTTCGAGCGGGTGGACGACCTACCCTGGACGGAGATCGACTTTCCCCGAGACCTGGAGGCCGCGGAACGCGACGTGCTACCCGCAATCGACCGACTCGACGTCCTCGATCGGGCGGGCCCCACGTAGGGGCGAAAAATCTTTCGCCCCTACTCCCTTGCGGTCTGGGCGTAGGGGCAACCCCCTGTGGTTGCCCTGGACGGGGGAGGAGAGGGCAGGCACAGGGGCCTGCCCCTACGCACCACGCAGCGCTATGAAATTTGAATTGAGACATCACCCAACGCTCTCGGATCGTTTTGCATCTGATTCCTCATGTCCGCCCCGACCGCTGCGGCGCGTTGCCTGATCGTCAACGGCGACGACTTCGGCCTGTCGTCCCAGGTCAACGCCGGCATCCTGCGGGCGCACCGCCACGGCATTCTGACGAACACCAGCCTGATGGTGACCGCGCCCGCGTGGCGCGAAGCCGTGGATTCGGCTCGCGAGCAGCCCGCACTCGGCGTCGGCCTGCATCTCGCCCTGGTCCAAGGCCGCGCAGTGTTGCCGGCACGGAACCTGCCTACGATCACCGACGCCGATGGGTGGTTTGTCGACAACCCGACCAGAGCGGGCTTACGCTATTTCTTCTCGCCCCGGGCGCGGGCCGAAGTGCGGGCCGAGTGTCGGGCGCAGCTCGAACGTTTTCTGGCGACCGGCTTGCAACCGTCGCACGTGGACGGGCATCTCAACCTGCACATGCACCCCGTCGTGATGGACGCCGTGCTGGAATTGGCCGCGGAATACGCCGTACCGGCCGTGCGCCTCACCCGCGAAGACACAGCTGCCGGTTTGGCCCTCGACCCAAGCCGAGCACTGGCGAAGCGCTGGGAAGGCTGGCTCTTCGCCAAGCTGGCGAACCGCAGCGCATCCGCGCTCGACCGAGCCGGCGTGCACCATCCCGACCATCTCTTCGGCCTGCACCAGAGCGGGCACGTGGACGAAGGCTATCTCCTCGGCCTGTTGCCGCGGCTGCGGCCCGGGGTGACCGAATTGTACTGTCACCCGGCCATGCTGCCGTGTCCCGAGGTGGAACGCTGGACGCCCGCCTATCGCCGCGATCTGGAACTCGCCGCATTGACCAGCCCAGCGGTGGCCGCGGCCGTTCGCGACCATGACATCCGGCTCGTCAGCTACGCCAATTTTTCCTCGACTCCGGGTGCCGCTCACTGACGCGCACCATCCGCCCGTCTTTCTGCACCCTGAAGCGGTATTCGCGCCAGCGCACGGTGTGGCCGCCCAGGCTGGCGCACCAGATCACGAACGAGAACAGATCGGTCAGCGGCACGAGCAGCAGACTCGCGCGCGGGAGGGGCGAGCGGAGAAACCGTTGCGAGAGCAAGGCCGCGGCGGCCATGCGGACGCCCAGCACGACGAGAGCAAGGACGCCCACCAGCCGGAACTCCGGCGCTCCCCACCAACCGAGCAGACCCAGACCGGCCCAGACCGTGCCGAACGTCACGACGGTCCCGACGTAGCCGGTCGGCCGGCAGTTCCGCTGCGTACGCGCCCAGCGCAATTGGTGGTGGAACGAGTCGCGTAGCGAGCCGGCATCGGGCCGTGTTTCGACGAGCGTGGGCAATACGCGCACCGTGTAGCCCGCTCGGCTGGCGAGCCTGCCGAGATGGTAGTCGTCGGCCAGATAGTCGCGCAGCGCCGCGAACCCCCCGATGGCGTTCAGGCAGGCGCGGGTGAGCGCCATGCTCGCCCCGAACGCGTAGCGCGGCGTCTCGATTGGGCTGGCGACCACCACCTGCGGCATGAAGGTGGTGTTGATCATCAGGGACTCGATCAGCGCCGACAGCGGACGCCGCGCCCCGCCGCGATAGACACAGCTTACGACCCCGGCGTGAGCCAGTGCGGGGATGACACGGCGCAGATAGTCCGGCTCCACCGACACGTCACTGTCGGTGACGACGATGTGGTCGTACTCCACTTCGGGCATGAGGTGGTACAGGGTGCCGACCTTGTAATTGCTGCCGAGCGGCTGCGCCGCGACCACCAGCCGGATGTCGCGGTCGGGGAAATCGTGTTGCAGCCGCCGGACGACGTCCACCGCGGGATCGTCCGCAGCGTGCACGCCGCACACGAGTTGAAAGACCGGATAGTCGAGCCGGCAGAAGCTGGCCAGATCGTCGTACAGGTCGGGCTGGACGCCCTTGAGCGGTTTGAGGATGGAGACGGGCGGGAACTTTTCGGTTCCGGCGTCACCCCCCGCGGGCGGCCGGAAGAACCGCCGTGCCGCAACGATGCTGAAAACGTAATAGAGTAGCGAGACCAGCAGCAGGCCGGCCACGCCCCACGCTGCGATCATGGAACGGGCACTTCAACCGGAAATTCCATGCAAGACAACCTGAGAACGGTCTCGATAGGGAATTATGTACAAGAGGATCCTGCGCCAGTTGCGACACCCCTTGACGAGCTCAGGACATCGCAAGCTCAACACATCGCAGGCTCGACGAACCGAGGGAGGAAAAGGTCCCTGAGCAGCGAGCCGGACGCTGAGCCTGTCGAAGCGTCGTAGGGAGAAGAGGGGCGGAGACGTGCGTCCCTGGATCAGGCGGCCGGTGAGGACGCAGCTTTGGCGGCCCCGCCCATCGCGCGCCGTTTGCGCATGGTGCGGAAGAAATCCTTGCCTTCCTGCCACATGCGTTTGCGCTCTTCCGGGTCGCGGGCCATCTTGTTCACCGCTTTGAAGATGTAGCGCGGGCGGAGATAGTAGGAGCGGTAGAACTTCTCGACCGTTGCGAAAATCTCCTCGCCGGACAGGTTCGGGTAGTTGATGACGCACTGCTGGTAGCCCGATTCGCCGACCATGTCGTCGGCCTTGATGTACCCGTTGTCGAGCGCGAAGTCGTAGAACGCGGTGCCGGGATAGGGCGAGGCGAGCGACACCTGGATCGTTTCCGGGTTCATCTCGCGCGCGAAGCGCATGGTCTCCTGCATGGTCTCGCGGGTCTCGCCCGGCAGCCCCAGGATGAACGTCCCGTGAATCTTGATGCCGAGCGTATGGCAGTCCTTGGTGAAACGCCGCACCGTCTCCAGGGCGACGCCCTTCTTGATGTTCTTGAGGATGGCGGCGTTGCCGGACTCGTAGCCGACCACGAACAGGCGCAGCCCGCCGTCTTTGAGCACCTTGAGGGTTTCGTAGTCCACGTTGCCGCGCGCGTTGGTGGACCAGCACAGGCCCAGCGCCCCCATCTTCTCGGCGATGCCCCGCGCCCGTTTCGGGTCCGCGGTGAACGTGTCGTCGTCGAAGAAGACCTCCTTCATGCCGGGAAAGAGGCGGCGCATCTCCTGCACTTCCTCGATCACGTTGCCCACCGAGCGCGTGCGGTAGGAATGCCCGGTCGTCACCTGCGGCCAGAGGCAGAACGTACAGCGGGCCGGACACCCGCGGCCGGTGTAGAGCGAAACGTAGGGATACTGACAATAGGGGCTGTTGTATTTGCGGAAGTCCAGGTCGCGGGCGTAGATGCGGGTGACGAACGGCAGGGCGTCCAACTCGTCGTCGGTCAGCGTGGGCCGTTCCAGATTGTGGTGGATCCGGCCGTCGCGGCGGTAGCTGATGCCGCGCACGTCCGCCCAATCCCGCCCTTCGGCCACCTCCTTCATGGAGTAGTCGAACTCCTTGCGCGCCGCGATGTCGATGGCCGCGGAAATCTCGAGGGTCTGTTCGGGTTGGGCGGTCGGATGCCCCCCGACGAAGGCGATCGTGCACGCCGGGTTCCGCTCTTTAATCATCTCCGCGGTCCGTGCATCCAGTTCCACCGACGGCGTGCTGGTGTGCAGCACGACGAAATCGTACGCCTTGGCGATCTCGACTGTTTCAGCCTGCCGCAAGCCTTCGGGCGGCGCATCCAGCACGCGGCTGTCTTCGATCATGCCGGCCGGATAGCAGAGCCACGCCGGATACCAGAACGACCACACCTCGCGGGTCGCCTGATAGCGCGAGCCCGCCCCGCCGTCGAAATTCTCGTACGCCGGCGGATTCAAGAACAAAGTACGCATTGCGGCATCGCTCCTTCCCGCTCCGCCCCGGGATGGCCGTGGCGGGCGTCTCCCCCTCATCCTCCCCTTCTGGAAGCGCCGCATTATACATGTGACACTCAAGAAGAAAAGCGAGCGTGGACAGGAAGAATGTATCCTAGCACCTATTGTCTCCATGTGTTGGGGTGTTCCTTCTACTGCGGGAGAGTATGACGGGAGATAGAAAGGATAACGCATGGGGGAAATGCAGATGCGTCCGAGGAAGTACGGAAGGTGGCGATTCGGGTTCCTGACGGGTCTTTGCCTGTTCATCGGCACGACCTCCGTGTGGGCGCAGGAACCACAGCCGGGGGTCGTCGATATCGGGACGCTCAGCGTGGTCGGGTCGCGGCTGCCCGGGCGCTCGGCGCAGGATTCCCCGGTGCCCGTGGACGTCATTCAGGGCGACGATCTCCAGACCTACGGCATCCGGGACATGGACTCGCTGCTGGCGGCGACGGTCCCGTCCTACAACGTCAACCAGCAACCCATCAGCGACGCGGCCACGCTCGTTCGCCCGGCCAACCTGCGCGGGCTGTCCGCGGACTCGACGCTGGTGCTGGTCAACGGCAAACGCCGCCACCGTGCCTCGGTCATCACCTTTACGGACGGCGCCAATCTCGGAGCACAAGGCCCGGACTTGGCGACGATTCCGGCGATCGCCTTGGAGCGGGTCGAAGTGTTGCGGGACGGGGCCGCGGCCCAGTACGGCTCGGACGCCATCGCCGGCGTTCTGAACTTCCGGCTCAGGGAAGACGCGGAGGGCCTGTCCGTGCAGACGACCTGGGGCCAGACGTACCACGGCGACGGCGACAAGGTGCAGGTGGCCGCCAACCTCGGCCTGCCGCTGACCGAGCACGGCTTCGCCAACTTCAGCTTCGAGTTGCTGAACGCGGACGAGACCAGCCGCAGCGTCCAGCGGCGAGACGCCCGGGCACTGGTCGAGGCCGGTAACCGCGGGGTCCGGCGGCCGGCGACGCAAATCTGGGGCGCGCCGGAAATCCGTTACGACTACAAGTTCTTCGGCAACCTGGGGCTGGACCTGCAGGCCCTCGACGCCCGGCTGTACGCGTTCGGCAACTATGCGGAGCGCACGGTGGAGGGCGGCTTCTTCTTTCGCAATCCCAACACCCGCTCCGGCATCTTCTCCGGGGACGGCGGGAAGACCTTGCTGGTGGCCGACCTGTCGGGCACCGGGCGCGGCTGCCCGGCCGTCCCCACCAATCCCGCGGCCGACTACACGAACGTCGCGCTGCCCGAGCACTGCTTCATCTTCAACGAGCGGTTTCCGGGCGGGTTCACGCCCCGCTTCGGCGGCCATCTGAAAGACTGGAGCGTCGCCTTCGGGCTGCGCGGGGAAACGGACGGTCTGAGAGGCGCCGCGGCGCTGCTGAACGACTGGGCGTACGACGCCAGCGCCAGCTTCGGCTACAACCGCATCGATTTCTTCATGCACCACACCGTCAACCCGCAACTCGCCGCGCTGCGCACGAACATTCCGACCTCCTACCGGCCCGGCGGGAATCGGCAGTTCGAGCGGACCTTCAACCTGGACGTCTCCCGACCTTGGGACGTCCTGTCCGTGCCGCTGCATCTCGCCTTCGGGTTCGAGTATCACATGGAGGAATACGAACACGCGCTCGGAGGCGAAAACTCCCGGTTCATCGACGACGCTCTGGATCTCGCCGGGCAGGGCTTCGGGATCGGCTCCAACGGGTTCACCGGCTTCCGCCCGGACTCCGCCGGCGTCTTCACCCGCGATAATTACGCGCTGTACATGGACCTGGAAGCCGAGGTGGTCGCGTCCCTCCGCCTCGGGCTGGCCGGGCGCTACGAGCACTTCGACGGCGACATCGGCGAGAGCGTCAACGGCAAGGCGTCGGCCCATTGGCAGCCGCTCGACGCGCTGGCCCTGCGCGGGTCGGTCGGCTCGGGCTTCCGCGCTCCGACGCCGGGACAGTCCAACATCCGCAAAGTCAACACGACGTGGACCGACGCCGGACTGGTGGACCAGGGCATTTTCCCCTCGCACCATCCGGTCGCGGCCTTCTTCGGGGGAACGCCGCTGGCGCCGGAAAAATCCGTCCACTATTCCGTCGGCGCGGTCCTGAACGCCGGCGCCCTCAGCCTGACCCTCGACTACTACCGCATCAAGATTCAGGACCGCATCGGGCTGACGCGGGACTTCGCGGTGACGCCGGACCGCCGCGGGGCCTTCGACCGGCTGTCTCCCGACGCGAGTGCCATCACCTCGGTGCGGTATTTTACCAACGGGTTCGACACGACCGCGCAGGGGGTCGACCTCGTCGCCACCTACCCGCTGGCGACGCGCGCGGGCGAGACCTTGTTCACCTTCGCCGGCAACTGGAACGATCTGACCATCGATAGCCGCGACCGCAACGTCATCGACGCCACGCAGGTCCGCCAGATCGAGGACGCGTTGCCGGCGTTCCGCTTCTCGCTGACCGCGGACCACGGCGTCGGGCCGTGGCGGCTGCTGACCCGGCTGTACTTCTACGACGACTTCTTCGAGGCCCACGGGAACAGCAGCAGCCGCTCCCTGCGCACCGGCGAACGCTGGCTCGTGGACGTGGAAGCCTCCTACACCTTCACGGGCGTTCCCCTGATCGAGACGCTGACCCTTGCCGCCGGTGCGGAAAACGTATTCGATACCCATCCGCGCAAAAACCCGTACGCGCAGGACCTCGGTGCGCAGTACCCGGAATCCTCGCCGTACGGCTTCACCGGCGGATTCTACTACCTGCGTGCCGGGGTGGAATTCTGAAGAAGGAAAAAAGGAAGGGACGAAAGACGATGCAGAAGACGAGCGGCTGGCATCCCGGCGGTCTGATCGTGGCCCTGTTCCTGGCCGCCGCGCCTACGGTCGAAGCGCAGGATGCGGCGCCGGACGTCCTGGATATCGGGACGCTCAGCGTCGTCGGGTCGCGGCTGCCGGGCCGCTCGGCCCAGGACTCTCCGGTGCCCGTGGACGTCATTGCGGGCGACGACTTGCAGACGTACGGCATCCGCGACATGGACTCGCTGCTGCGCGCGACCGTGCCGTCCTACAACGTCAGCCAACAGCCCATCAGCGACGCCGCGACGTTCGTCCGCCCGGCCAACCTGCGCGGGCTGCCGCCGGACTCGACGCTCGTGCTGGTCAACGGCAAGCGCCGCCACCGCGCCGGGGTCATCAGCCTCTTCGGCAACGGCTTGGCGGACGGGGCGCAGGGCGCCGACATTTCCGTGATTCCGGCCATCGCCCTGGAGCGGGTCGAGGTGCTGCGCGACGGCGCCGCGGCCCAATACGGCTCGGACGCCATCGCCGGGGTGTTGAACTTCAAGCTGCGCGAGAACCGCACGGGGCTGCTCGTGCAGACCAGTCTGGGCCAGACCTACCACGGCGACGGCGACAAGCTGAACGTGGCCGCCAACCTGGGGGTGCCGCTGACCGAGCACGGCTTCGCCAATTTCAGCTTCGAGTTCATGAACGCGGACGAGACCAGCCGCAGCGTGCAGCGCGGCGACGCGCTGGATCTGATCGCCGCGGGTAACGCGCACGTCCGCCGGCCGGCGACGCAGATCTGGGGCGCCCCGGAGGTGCAGTACGATTACAAATTCTTCGGCAACCTGGGGCTCGACCTGGAGGAACTCGGCGCCCGGCTGTACGCGTTCGGCAACTATGCGGAGCGCAAAGTGGAGGGCGGCTTCTATTTCCGCAACCCCAACGACCGCGACGGCATCTTCGACGGCCCGCTCGTCGACCGGGACGGCACCGTCGTACGGGACGCGAACGGCAACCCCGTCCGCTCCCTCGACGCGGCACGGGAGCGAGGCATCGATACCGCGGGATTGGACGACACGATCCCGGTCGCCGACCTGTCGGGCACCGGCGCGGGCTGCCCCGTCGTGCGGACCAACCCCGCGGCCGATTATGCGGACTGGACCGGCGGCGGGCTGCCCGCCCACTGCTTCCTCTTCAACGAGCGCTTTCCCGGCGGGTTCACCCCGCGGTTCGGCGGCTACGTGCAGGACTGGAGCGTCGCCTTCGGCCTGCGCGGGAAGCTGGAGGGGATGGCGGGCGCCGCGGCGCTGCTCGACGGCTGGGCGTACGACGCCAGCGCTTCCTTCGGCCACAACAGCGTGGACATCTTCATGCACGGCACCATCAACCCGCAGCTCGCCGCGCTGCGCACGAACATTCCGACGTCCTATCGACCGGGAACGGATACGCAGTTCGACAAGACGTTCAACCTGGACGTCTCGCGGCCGGTGGAACTCGGCCTGCTCTCCTCTCCGCTGAACGCGGCGTTCGGATTCGAGTATCGGGTGGAGGAGTTCGAAAAAGCCGTCGGCGGGGAGAACTCCTGGTACATCGACGACCGGTACGGCCTCGCCGGGCAGGGGTTCAACATCGGCTCCAACGGATTCTCGGGGTACGGTCCGGCGGTCGCCGGCGCGTGGGAGCGCCGCAACTACGCGCTGTACCTGGACCTGGAAGCCGCGGTGGTGGAATCCGTCCTGGTCGGCTTGGCCGGGCGCTACGAGAATTTCGACGGCGACATCGGCGAGAGCGTCAACGGCAAGGCGTCGGTCCAGTGGCAATTGCTGGACGCGCTGGCGCTGCGCGGCTCGGCCAGCTCGGGTTTCCGCGCCCCCACCCCGGGACAGATCAACCTGCAGAATACGACCACCCTGAGCGTGGACGGCCGGGTGCAGGACCAGAGCACGCTGCCGGCGTATCATCCGGCCGCGACCTTCTTCGGCGCGAAGCCGCTGACCCCGGAAAAGTCGGTCAACTACTCCGCGGGCACCGTGTTCACCCTGGGCGACCTGGAACTGACCCTCGACTATTACCGCATCAAGGTGCAGGACCGCATCGCGTTCAGCAAGAGTTTCAACAAGAACGCCCTGGCCCGCGCCGACCGCGAACGGTTCGACGCGCTGGTGCCCGGGGGCAGTTCCATCGGCGCGGTGCGCTACTACACCAACGACTTCGACACCACCACGCAGGGGATCGACCTCGTAGCGACCTATCCGCTGCGGACCGTGGCCGGTACCACCAAGCTGACCCTGGTGGGCAACTGGAACAAGACGGAAGTGGACAGCCGCGATCCCGACGTCATCGACGACAAGCGCGTCACCCAGATCGAAGAAACCCTGCCGGAGTTCCGCTTCACGCTGACGGCCGACCACACCTGGGGTCTGTGGCGGTTCCTGACCCGGCTGCACTTCTTCGACGATTTCCACGACTTCCACGTCAACGAGGAAGCCTTCTCCATCAACGCCGGCGAGCGCTGGCTGATGGACGTGGAAGTCTCGCGCACCCTGTTGAACGTGCCCTTCATGCAGGCGGTGACCCTATCCGCGGGCGCGGAAAACGTGTTCGATCAATACCCGCGGCGCAACCCGTACGCGCGCGCGCTCGGCGCCCGCTACCCCGAATCCTCCCCGTTCGGCTTCAGCGGCGGGTTCTACTACCTGCGCGCAGGATTCGAGTTCTAGATGAGATGGTCATCGGATTGGATCGTCAGGTGTGTAATTCTTAGTAGGGGCAACCCCCTGTGGTTGCCCTGGTGGGAGGGGGATGGGCAGGCACGGGGGCCTGCCCCTACACGCTGCGGGTAGAGACCCTCTCCCTGACCCTCCGAACTGCGGCATGGTCCGCCCGGCGGGCTCTAGCCGAAATGCCGTTCTTCCTCTATGCTTCGGGATTTGTGAGGCGCCGAGAGGTGTTTCGGAATCGAGGATGCCGGACTCGGAGAGAGGGTCCGGTTCGGCGTCCATCGCAACCCCACCATAGGGAAGGGAGAACAACGTTATGAGGAAGACGATGCGGTGGTGCCACCACGGATTGGCGGCGGGAGTCTGCCTGCTCATGGGCGCGGCGACCGCCGGCGCGCAAGACGCGGAGCAGCCGGCGGCGGCCGAAGCGCAGGCCGCGGAGACACAAACGCGAGATGAAGACGTGATCGGACTCGGCACGCTCAACGTGATCGGCTCGCGCCTGCCCGGCCGCTCGGCCCAGGATTCTCCCGTGCCGGTGGACGTCATTCAGGGAAGCGACTTGCAGACCTACGGTATCCGCGACATGGATTCGCTGCTGCGCGCGTCCGTGCCGTCCTACAACGTCAACGAACAGCCCATCAGCGACGCGGCCACGCTCATTCGCCCGGCCAACCTGCGCGGGCTGCCGCCGGACCATACGCTGGTGCTGGTCAACGGCAAACGTCGCCACCGGGGCTCGGTCATCAGCATCCTGGGCGGCGGCATCGCCAACGGCTCGCAGGGCGTCGATCTGTCCGCCATTCCGGCCATCGCGTTGCAGCAGGTCGAAGTGCTGCGCGACGGGGCCGCGGCGCAGTACGGCTCGGACGCCATCGCCGGGGTGTTGAATTTCAAGCTGCGGGAAAACCGCGAGGGGCTGGAAGTGCAGACGACGCTGGGCCAGCAGTACCACGGGGACGGCGACAAGATCCAAGTGGCCGCCAACCTGGGCCTGCCGCTGACCGAGAACGGCTTCGCCAACTTCAGCTTCGAGTTCATGAACGTGGACGAGACCAGCCGCAGCGTCCAGCGCGGCGACGCGCGCGGACTGATCGAGGCCGGCAACATGGACGTACGGCGGCCCGCGGCACAGATCTGGGGTACGCCCGAAATCCAGTACGACTACAAGTTCTTCGGCAACCTGGGGATCGACCTGGAAGACATCAACGCCCGGGCGTATGCCTTCGGGAACTATGCGGAACGCAAAGTGGAGGGCGGATTCTTCTTCCGGAATCCCAACACGCGGGGGGGGGTGTTCAACGGCGGGAACGACACCCTCAAGGTTGCCGATCTGTCCGGGACCGGTGCCGGCTGCCCCACCGTGCCGTGGAACGATGCGGCCGACTATACGGCGACACTGCCGGGACTGCCGGATCACTGCTTCGCGTTCAACGAACTCTTTCCCGGCGGGTTCACGCCCCGCTTCGGCGGCTACGTGAAGGACTGGAGCATCACCTTCGGCCTGCGTGGGGAGTTGGAAAATCTGGAGGGGGCGTCCGCGCTGCTCAACGGCTGGTCCTACGACGCCAGCGCCTCCTTCGGCCAGAACAGCGTCGACCTCTTCATGCACAACACCATCAACCCGCAGCTCGCCGCCATGCGGACGAACATTCCGACGTCCTACCGACCGGGCTCCGATACGCAGTTCGAGCAGACGTTCAACTTCGATATCTCCCGGCCGGTCGAACTCGGCATTTTCCATTCCCCACTGAACGCCGCGTTCGGCTTCGAATACCGCATCGAGGAATTCGAGAAGGAGATCGGCGGGCAGAATTCCTGGTACATCAGCGATGACTTGGCCGCCCAAGGGTTCGGCATCGGCTCGAACGGGTTCGGCGGGTATCGGCCCGACGTCGCCGGCGAGTGGAAGCGCCACAACTACGCGCTCTACATGGACCTGGAGGCCGAGGTGATTCGATCGGTCACCCTCGGAGTCGCCGGCCGGTACGAGAACTTCGACGGCGACATCGGCGAGACCGTGAACGGGAAAGTCTCCCTCCGTTGGCAGATCATCGAGGCGTTGGCCCTGCGCGGCGCGGTCAGCTCGGGCTTCCGTGCCCCGACGCCGGGACAGATCAACCTGCGGAACACGACGACGGCTTTCGGCGCGGACGGGCTGGTTGACCAGGGAACCCTGCCCGCGGCGCACCCTGCGGCGTCCTTCTTCGGCGCGAAGCCGCTGACCCCGGAAAAGTCCGTCAACTACTCGGCCGGCACCGTGCTCAACCTGGGCGGCCTGGAGCTGACGCTCGACTATTACCGCATCAAGGTGCAGGACCGCATCGGGCTGAGCGAAAGATTCAGTGTTGCGGACTTGACGCCCAGCCAACTGGCGCAGTTCAACATGCTGGTGCCGGAGGCGAGTTCTCTCAGAGAGGTGCGCTACTACACCAACGACTTCGACACCACCACACAGGGGCTCGACCTGGTGGCGACCTATCCGTTGGCGACCGCGGCCGGCGACACCCGGTTCATCTTCGTGGGGAACTGGAACAAAACGGAAGTCGATAGCCGCAATCCGGCCATCATCAGCGATAGGAACGTCATCCAGCTCGAAGAAAAGCTGCCGCAATTCCGGTTCACGCTGACGGCCGACCATAGTTACGGGCCGTGGCGGCTGTTGACCCGGCTGCACTTCTTCGACGACTTCCGCTCCTATCCGGCGGACGTTCAATCCTGGGGGTTCCGCTCGGGCGAGCGCTGGCTGATGGACATCGAAGCCTCGTACACCTTTATGAACATCCCGTTCATGCAGGCGGTGACGCTGGCCGCGGGCGCGGAAAACGTCTTCGACCAGTACCCGCGCCGGGTGCCGTATGAGGGCGGCGGTGCCGGGGTCGGCATGAAGTACCCGGAAGCCTCGCCGTACGGCTTCAACGGCGGGTTCTACTATCTGCGGGCCGGCTTCGAGTTCTAGCCGCCGCGGCGCGACGACTCCCGCAGCGCGACCATGTGACGGAGGGGCGGTCGGTCGGTCGCCCCTCCGTTTATTTGACGAACCGCGCCGAGCGGGACTATGAGAGGAGGGATGGTGACGTGATGGGCAGAATCGTCACGACCGTTGACGTACGGAATTTCATCGAGCCGTCCAAAACGGTGAAGATCGATGCCTTGGTGGATACCGGGGCAAGCTCTCTCACCTTGCCGGCGGCCTGGAAAGACCGTTTCGGCAACTTCGACTCGGAAAACGAGGTGGAGTTACAGACGGCAACCCAGGAAACGGTCACCGGCACGGTTTGCGGTCCCGCACGCATCACCATCGAAGGATTCCGTCCCATCTTCAGCGAGGTCTCGTTCGTGGACATGCGGCCGAGCGAAGGCGAGTACGAACCGTTGCTTGGATACATCGCGCTGGAGCAATGTGGCGCCGCGGTGGACATGCTCGGACATCGTCTGGTGCCGGTCAGATACATGGACGCGAAATAGACGGACGCCCGTCCGTTCCATGCGAAAAGGCGCCGCCCCGGCAAAGGGCGGCGCCTTTTCTTTTCGTGAAGGCTTCAGGGCTATGAGAAGAGCTTCTGGATTGCCGGGGCGAAGGCGATGAGCGCCCCTATGACGAGGATGATTCCGCACCCCATTCCCCACATGGCGCGATAGAGTCCGGCGCGGAGCTTGTTGTTATCGGCGGTCGAATCGGCCCGGAGCTTGTCGATGGCAGCAGTCAGATCGACCCGCAGTTTGTCGATAGCGGCGGTCGATTCGGTCTGCAGCTTGTCGTTGGCGGCGGTTAAATCGGTCTGCAGCTTGTCGTTGGCGGCGGTCAAATCGGTCTGCAGCTTGTCGTTGGCGGCGGTTAAATCGGTCTGCAGCTTGTCGTTGGCGGCGGTCAAATCGGTCTGCAGCTTGTCGTTGGCGGCGGTGGTCTCCGCCAGCAGGGTGTCGTTGGCGGCAGAGGTCTCCGCTCGCAGTTCGGCGAAGTCCCCTCGCAATTCGGCGACGGCGGCGGACAGGTCGGCCTTGGTAGCGAGGTTGTCGTTGACGGCTTGGCTGACCGTGTGAACGATGACCGCGGCCTGCTCGGCCTGGATGCCGGCGTCTCGAAGGGTTTCCGCGGCAGTCAGGGTGTCGAATACGGCGGTAGCCATGATGTCCTTTCTTCTGACTTCAGGGGAGGAACTTCACTATCGCAGTGGCAATGGCGAGCAAAGTTCCGAGCACACCGACGATGCCGGCGCCCTGTATCCACAAGGCGCGGGAGAGTTCGGCACGGAGTTCGGCGACGGCGGCAGTCAGGTCGGCCTTGGTGGCGACGTTGTCACCTACGGCTTGATTGACCGTAAGGGCGATGGCAGCGGCCTGCTTGGCCTCGATACCGGCGTCTCGAAGGGTTTCCGCGGCGGTCAGGGTGTCGAAGACGGCGGTAGCCATGTGTGGTGCTCTCCCGATTCGCAACTTTCGTTGCGCCGATTATGAAACATCTTTGGGGAACAGGGAATAGCCGGCACGCGCCAGAGCGACCAAGCCGATCGCGTTGTACACGGCCTCGCGCGCGCGTTTCAGCACCATCAGGGTCAGGCCGGCGCTGTCCTCGATGCCGAGCAGGCGGCACAGATAGACGCCGCCGGCTTCTCGCACGCCCAGCGCCCCGGGAATCACCAGCGCCGCGGCGGTGACCGGCTGGATCATGGTCTCGATAATCAGGGCGTCGATCCAGTCCGCGTCCGTGCCCATCAGGGCGAACAGCACGTACACCTCGACCGCGCCGAGCGCCCAGCCGGCGAAATGGTACAAGCTGGCCGCGGTGAAGTCTCCGGCGTCGCGGCCGTAGAGGCGCGACAGGTGGGCGTCGATGCGAGCGGCGCGCTGCTGCCAGCGGTCGGCGGAGCGTTGGCGCAGCAGCCGGGGAACGCGGCGGCGCAGCCACGTCACGCCGCGTTCGGCCACGCCGGCCCGTTGCCAGCGGACCAGGACGAGCACGAAGCCGTAGGCGAGCAGGGCGGTGCCGCCGAAGATGCCCCAGGCCAGAAAGCCGATGTCCAGCCGGTACAGGAAAAACGGCAGGCCGACGAGAATGAAGGCGACCTGCGAGACGGTCAGCGCGGTCTTGGCGGCCAGGACCGACGCGGTCCCGGCGTCGCCGGGAACGCCGCGCTGCCGCAGCAGATAGACCTTGACGGCCTCGCCGGCCAGCCGCACCAAGCTGGTGCGGAGCAGCGAGAGACCCGTAGGTCCGATTAGCCGCAGGCGTAATCGACACCCCCCACCGCACGCTCATCGGTCATCCCCGCCGATTGTCGGATTACGCTCCGCTAATCCGACCTACACGGACGCCCGGTTCGAACGTCGGAGAGCGGGCCGGGAGCTAGAAACGCAGGAACAGGCGGCCCTGGATGCCGGCGTCCGTGCCGTCGGCCCGCGTCAACGTGGTCTCGCCGCTGACCTGCGCGGCGAGATGCGAGCCGACCCCGAACTCGAGCCCGCCGCCGAAGACCGCGGCCGGCTCGGTCCGCGCGGTCTCGCCGGAGATGATCTGGCCGGAGCCGAGCCTGGCGCGCACCGTCTCGTCGTCGCCGAAGTCGTGCTCGGCGGTGATGCGGACGTGCGGCGCCAACCACGTCTCGCCGAAGCGAAACAGACCAGCGGCTTGGCCGCCGACGAAGCCGATCCAGCTTTCGTTCACGCTGTGGCGGACCGACAGCGCGAGCGGCCCAGCGTCCTCCCTATAGCCCTCGATCCGCGACCGGGTCCACCGTCCGCCGACGATCGGCCCGAAGGTCGTGGTGCCGCGCGTGAAATCGTAGCCGCCGCTCAGCAGCGCGAACCACGTCGAGCCGTCGGGATTGGCCGCCGCGGTCGGCCGCGGGGCGAAGCCGGTCGGCCGCGAAAACCGATACTCGTCCGCGGCATAGCCCGCCGCGGCGTCCACGTACGCGGCACGGCCGCCCAGCGTGCCGTACACGGTCCCGAACCAGCGTTCGAGGTCGGCGCTACCCCGGCCTCGGTCCAATTCCAGGTCGGCCGCGCCATACCCGACCGCGGCACCCAGCGCGTGCTTTTCGCCGGCCCGCCAGTCGAGCCCCAACATCCCGCTGGTCGTGTCGTAGTCGAAGCCGCGCTGGCCGGCGTCGCCGTCGCGGTCGCCCATGCCGAAGTCGCCCGTCAGGTGGACGGAAAACCGTCCCAGCGCGATCTCGGTGCCCGCCCCGTACCCGGAGCGCAACACCAGCAGGCGGGCTTCCATCAGGCGTTGCTGCGAGCGCGACGCCAGCAGCCCCAGGGTGGAGCGCGCGGCGAGGTCGGGCCCGGCGTGCTGCTTCATGTCGTAATATGCGGCCACGTACGCGGCGCTGATGCGGTGGACGCGCGCGGTCGGATGGATGTCGTCGTAGAACAGCCCGGCGTTCGCCGCGTCCGGGGTCGCACAGTCGCGGCCCGGCTCCCCGGTCGGGTAGAAACAGGGGTCGGTCGTGTTGGACAGGCCGTACAGCCCCGGATTCTCGATCATGTCCGCGGTCAGCCCGTAATTGTCGATCAGCGTGACGTCCAAGCCGCGCGTGGATGCGAGGCCGGTGACGGTCGTCAGCAGCGCGGTGTTGTGGGATCTGGACAGCGCATTGAACGTCTCCGGGTCGAGCCCGAGCGCGCCGGCCGTGATGCGGGCCGCGGGCGCGGTGCCCAGACCCGGCAGGTTCCCGACGATGAAGCGCGTCTGGCCGGCGTTCGCCAACCGGCCGATTCCCGTGCCGACGTTGCCGACCACGGTGGACACCAGGGTTGCGGGCGCCACGGTGCCGAAGCGGTTCAGATAGTCGTTCCCCCCGATCGTATAGACCGCGATCGCGTCCGGCCCGGCCGCGCCGCCCGCAATCGCCCGGTCCACCTGATCGAGCGCGTCGATGTTCAGCAAGTTGAACAACCCGGCCGCTTGCCGGTGCGCGTTCGTATCGCCCGACTCGGCGCCGGCGAAGGCGAAGCTGACGACGTTCGCGTCCGGCACGCCGAGCAGGCCGGGCAACGTCTCCGCATACGTGGGGCCGTTGGAATAGCGGCCTGCGAAGTACGGCGGGCTGGGCGGCAGTACCGGCACCAGCGGGTTCTGGCCGTTCAGGAAGCGGGTCGCGCCGTACAGGTTGCCGTAATCCGTCAGGCTGTCGCCGATGAAGAACAGGCGGTCCGGTGCCGCGGGCGGATGGTCGGCCCACGCCGCGGGCGGGCGTCCGGCCAGCACCGCGGCCAGGAGCAGCACGCCGACGAGCGTCGTCCACATACCGCGGGGTCCTCCCAATGTTCGGTAGGATGTCGGTTCGATATTTCGTTGGGCGGAACGCCTTTTCTTCGTCATGGGTGGAGAGCTTCCTTCCTCGCAGCGAATTACCGGCTGGGGCATTCGCCTTCCCCCCTCTCCCACCAGGGGGAAGGGGACAGAAGAACTATGCGGAGACGATTTCAGACCGATGCCTTACACCACGACTTCACGCGGGCCTCCGCGGTGGAACCGGCTGGTCTGCGGGTTGATCCTGCAAGGTGTCCAGCGGCAGGAGGAAGAACCACAGGTCGCGCCGCACCCCGGCGTCGCGCATGGTCCGCTGGGCCGCACGGATGACCTTGCCGGCTTGGGTCGCGTCGCGGAACCAGCGCAGTCCGGCCCAGGCCGCCGGCGTGTGGTCGGCCAGCGCCAGGGCCGCGGTCTCGTAATAGCCGCGGATGTCGTGCGCCACGCGGGCCGGCACTCCGGGAATGCCGGCGTCCTTCCAGGGCGTGCCGGCGCCGACGCGCACGAAGGACTCGATGGCGGCCGGAATTTCGTCCGCGCCGACTGCGCGGCAGGTCCCGACGCGGTTGCCGTATCGCGCGACCGCCCGGTCGTATGCCGCCCGCAGGCCACGGGCTTCATCGACCGCGGGATGGGCGTCGGGGTCGTGCCGCGGCGGCAGCGGGCAGGCGAGCGTCTCGGTCTCCCGGTCGGTGACCGCTTCGGCGAAGTTCTCGACGCCCGGCGCGCGGCGCTCCAACAGCGTGAACGCATGATCCAGGACACGATGCTGGAACGCGGCGTCGTTGGGCTTGCCCAGCGGCCGGCCCAGCGGAAAGTCGCACGCCAAACCGCGCGGCGGCGCGGTGCCGACCATCTGCTTGCGGATGGAGCCGAGCGCGACCGTGGCTATCCCCGCGGCCTCGAAGACGTGCGCCAGCGTACACACGGTACGCGTGCACAGCGGTCAGACCGGGGTGAGGAGCACGACGTCGACGCCCTGTTGCTTGAGCAGCGCGGCGCCCGCGGGTCCGCCGTCCATGCGGATCTGGGCCAAGTCGAACTGGTTGCCGGCGTAGGCCAGATGGGTCTCCGCGACCTTGCCGATGCGCCCGCGGGCCGCCAACTCGTCGAGCCGGTCGATGGGGAACACCACGTTCAGGTCCGCGGCCACGCCCGCGGCGTCGAAGTTCGGGCTCCAATGCCCGACGACGTAATCCCGCCGTGCGGCGTCCAGCGTCCGGTAGCTCGTATCGGTGGCGGCGAAGTCCTCCTGGTCTGGATGGTGCAGCGAGGCCGACGTGACGATTGCCACGGTCGCGTCGGCCAGCCGCGGCGGGCGGGTGAACGCCGGCTGCTTGAACACCGGACACTCGATATCCTGAACGGCCTGCTTGATGTCATGGTCGGCCATGCATGCTCCCTTCGTGCGGTTTCGCGTCTGCGTTCGTCAACGTCGTGCTGCCCGCCAGCCTGTACCAAAAAGGGCGGGGCGATACAAAGCCGAAGGGGTGAAGGTCGGACCCGCAGCGGGAGACCGACCCGTGTAGGTCGGATTAGCGAAGCGTAATCCGACAGCGGGCCGGCGCGACCGCTGCACATGTGCGGTGGGGGATGTCGGATTACGCCTACGGCTAATCCGACCTACGGGTTCTGCGGTTGCCTCCCTGACAAGGGGGGTGCGGGAGGTTCCCGTCCCGACTCCCTCCTTCCGGTCCCTGAGCTTGTCGAAGGGTCGAAGGGAGTCGAAACGGGCACAGGATTCATCTCGGTCCCCCTTCTTTGGCGGTAAGCAATGAGGCCGGGCCTTTCGGCCCGGAGAGATACATGGCTTCTCGCTGTAAGCCACAATGCCAACACTTCAATGAGGCCCGTTAATACACGGGAGTCGGGCAATGCATCAGCTTGAGATTTCTTTGGACGGAATGCCGTCCCTCCGTCATTCCCCCGTTCGATCCGGGGGGGCAGGCTCTGCGCAAGCAGGAATCCAGCGGAGACCCTCCTGACTCACCAGAAAGACCTGCCAGGGCCGGGCGCTCACCTCTCTCCAGGGGAGTAAGGAGTAGCACTGCCACACGGAAACGATCTCAAACCGATTCTCTACCAGGATTTGACTTGGTTGGTATAGTAGCTTACGGTTCAGAAAAAGCCAAGCCTGAAGACTTTCACAAGCGGAAGAAGGAGACTCACGAAATGGCAAACATCATCCGAATCACCGGTTCCGTTCACACGGTCCGAATCATTGAGGGGAAGCATATCTCCTTCGAAATTTCAAACGACGGTCCGAGCAAGGACGCCTGCAACTGTCGCCGACGCGGACCCTTCAGGGCCGGATTTCCCGACTTCTCCGAGGTTGTGGAGTGCCGGGTTCCTACCCCGCTTGAGCTTGACAATGACGATTGATCCACAGCCCTTGAGGAACGCGGTCTCAGGCACGGCTGAGGCGTTCCGCTGCGAGATCAACCGGACCGCCGGCAACGCCGAAACGGTGGAACCACCTCCCAGGGCGGCTTGGGGCTCATTCGCAGACGTCGTCTTGCTGACCGATGAACTTTTGGTCAAGCGGCACCCTGAATACCCTGCCGCAAAAGCCGGCGATGCCAGAGCCGCTGCAATCTTCGTTGACGACTTGATCGACGATACCGGCACCGCTGCGGTACAGATGCTTCTTGCCGCGGTCAGCGAGAGCGGAAAACCTGTCCTGGTCAGCGTCCATGCCTACGAGCACGAAGGCGTCAACGCAATTCCGGCAGCCTTGGCAACTCTGCTCAGCGAGCGATTGGCAATCGACCTTGGAGCCACCGTCGTGCAGACGAACGTCGTCTTCCATACGGGAGCCGACGGGTACGGACGCTTGGCCCGCCAGGCGCGCTTCTCCGGTCAGGTCGAAAGTAATCGTGAACATGTGATGGTGGACGACTTCGTCGGTCAGGGCGGCACGCTTGCGAATCTTCGTGGTTGGATTGAAAAACAGGGAGGCAAGGTCGTGGGAGCCGTTGCCTTGACGGGGAAACCCTATTCCGCAAGGCTGCAACCCTCACAGGAGCAATTGGGTGAACTCAGACAACGACACGGGAAAGACCTCGAACGATGGTGGCGGGAACGTTTCGGCCACGCCTTCGATTGCCTTACTCAATCGGAGGCTCGGTATCTCGCCCGCTCCCCGGATGTTGACACGATACGAAATCGACTTGCTGCGGCGCAGTTTGAAGGAAATCGCGCAAGTTACACGCGAAGTCCTCGCAAGGAAAAACCCTAGGTCGAAGAGTTGAACACCTTTGACTCTGATAGATACACCACCCGAAATGCTAGGTGTCGTAAGAGATGACTCATGTTTGAACGCTTCTTCGTATCGGCATTCAGAGAAAAGGTGCGCCCTTTCTCCTATCAACGGGAGCTTGCGGAGCGAGACTGGCCGGACGTTCTGGTTGCTCCCACCGGGCTTGGAAAGACGGCCGCCGTCGTCCTTGGCTGGGCGTGGAAACACGTCGTTGCTGAACATACGCCAGCGCGTCGCTTGGTTTATTGTCTGCCCATGCGGACGCTTGTGGAACAGACGGAACAGAATGTCCGACTGTGGCTGCGACGGCTAGGCGAGACCGATCAGACATGGAAATCGCGTCTGCCCGACCCTGAAGCGGATGTCCATGTCCTCATGGGCGGTGCCGATGAACCGAAGTGGTACGAAAAGCCCGAACGACCGGCCATTCTCATTGGAACGCAGGATATGTTGCTCAGCCGCGCCTTGATGAGGGGCTATGCCATGAGCCGCTTTCGCTGGCCGGTTGATTTCGCGCTTCTCCACAACGATGCCCAATGGATCTTCGACGAAGTACAACTCATGGGCTCGGGGCTTGCGACCTCCGCACAACTCGAAGGATTCCGCCGCAAGCTGGAAACGAGTGCTCCTACGCAGAGCCTCTGGCTTTCGGCGACTCTTCACCCGGCTTGGTTACGAACCATCGACTTTCCATACGTGCCGCGCACTTGGCGAGTTCCAGAAGATTTTGAAGAAGACGAGAAGTCGGAACGAGTTCGTAAGCTTATCGACGCGCCGAAGCTGACTCAGAAGTTGGACATTACGCCTGCAAGCGCAAAAAACGCCGACCCGACAGCCTACAGTGAGGCGTTGGCAGTCAAAGCCTTATCCCTCCATCGGAAAAACCGTATGACCCTAATCGTCGTCAACACGGTCCAGCGTGCTCAAGCAGTGTATTCGACCCTCAAGAAACAGAAGGGGGTTTCGTTCGACTCTCTCGTACTCATTCATTCGCGGTTTCGGTCCGAGGACCGTAAAACACAGATGGACAAGCTGCCGAGGCCAGGGGAGGATAAAGATTTGATCGTCGTTGCGACGCAGGCGGTCGAGGCGGGAGTCGATATATCGGCGGCCGTGATGTTCACCGAAATTGCGCCTTCTTCGTCATTGGAGCAGCGATTCGGCAGGGTGAACCGCTATGGTGAGTTGAACGAGGTTGGCGGCGGGACGATACGCTGGATTGATCTCCTCGGTGAGAACCCGGAGAAAAATACCGCCAGCGATTCGTTGGCGGCGCCCTATACAATCGATGATCTGAAAGCCGGCCGTGAGCGGATTCTTGCCCTGACGGATGCCCGCCCATCCAATCTGGCGCCGCCCGACTCATCCGACTACTCGTCTCGGTGGGTCATCCGGTCGAAGGACGTGATCGACTTGTACGACACCGACCCGGATTTGACCGGCTTCGACGTCGATGTCTCGCCATACGTTCGGGATGCCGAAGATACGGATATTCGCGTCTTCTGGAGAAAATTCGATTCACCGACCGGACCGCAAGACGAGCCTCCTCCGCTGCGGAGCGAGTTGTGCGCGGTTCCCATAGGCCGCGCGCGAGATTGGCTCAAGCAGATCCGAAGCAAAAAAGGTCTGCAAGCGTTTCACATGGATCCGCAGGCATGCAGTTCAAAAAAACGCAATGCGATACCTGCCTGGGTTCCGCTTGACGGCGAAGTTTGGCCGGGTGTGGTGTTGATGGTTCATTCCAGTGCGGGCGGATATGAAGCGGACATGGGATTCGATCCATCAATAGGCGCGCCCGTCGAACCCGTGGAGAAACCGTCGGAAGAACCAGTCCCGGAGGCAATGGATGAATCAAGCGACGCGGACCCGGACAGCGAACCTGGAATCTTTGTCGGGCTGACGGACCATCTCGGACACGTTGCAGGTGAGACTGTGAGCCTTTGTAACGAACTCGCAGTCCAGACGGACAGAAGCGAACCCATTGTTCATGCCGCCCGTTGGCACGACCTCGGCAAGGCGCACGAAGCCTTTCAGGCGCGTATGGCTACCGATGATCCCCAGACGAATCCTCGTCCCCAAGGTCTGCTCGCCAAGGCTCCGAAGTACGATAGAGGCGAAGGTCGTCCGTATTTTCGGCACGAGCTCGCCTCGGCTCTCGCCTATCTTTCGCAAAAGGACTGGTCACGGGAGGGGGACCTCGTCGCTTATCTGATCGCCGCACATCATGGCAAAGTCCGCCTGAACCTGCGGTCCCTCCCAGCCGAAAGCCCACCGAAAGACACAGACGGCCGGCCCGACGAACGCCGTTTCGCCCGTGGAGTGTGGGAAGACGATTCGTTGCCGTCCGTCGATCTGGGTGCAGGAGTGACATGGGCCGGCGGGCGACTCACCCTGTCCCCTATGGAACTCGGCGAGCATCCGACGACCGGGGCAAGTTGGGCCGAGCGTACACGGAACTTGCTCTCAGAATTCGGACCGTTTCGACTCGCGTGGATGGAAGCGCTGGTGCGAATCGCAGACTGGCGGGCATCGGCGAAAGAACGAGAAGGTAAGTATGACGATTAATACGATAGCTCTCTCGGGCTGCACGCCCACGCCACTTGCGAGCTACTTGAAAGCGCTGGGCGTGCTTCGCCTCGTTGCCAGCCCGTCGAACAACGCAACTGGCGAGGCCGCGGACTCGGAAGTGTGTGGGTTCTGGAAAAGTGAGCGGTTTCATCTGCGTACACGCCTGAATATCGACATGCTCATGCGGTTTTTCCTCGAAGATTACGCCCCAAGTCCGATTATCGCGCCGTGGAATGGTGGAAGCGGTTTTTATTCAGGAGACAACAAGAATGGTATCGAACCGCTCGCTCGAACGGGAGTCGCTCCCCGTTTCGTATCTCTCTCGTCCGCTATTCAGATCGCCTCCGATGCAATTGAGAGACAGGGGTTCACCAGTCGTCCGGAAGCTGCATCGAAGCAAGATTTTATCGCGGCACTGCGCAGATCCTTGTCGGACTCTGCGCTTGGCTGGCTGGACGCAGTCCTCACTCTTTCAGGAAGCCGACTCAATTTTCCTCCACTGCTCGGAACAGGTGGCAATGATGGCCGCCTGGACTTTACGAACAATTTCATGTGCCGACTCGTCTCCGAGCGCTCGCCCACTGGATTATTCGATGCCCTCACTGGCAAGCCAACCGTGAATGCCGAAAAATTCTTGCACGCTTCTCTTCTTGCCGACGGCTCACCTGGTTTGCACACCGTCGCCGTTGGTCAGTTTTCTCCCGGATCGGCCGGCGGCCCTAATGCGACCACTGGCTATGAAGGAGCCTCACACGTCAATCCATGGGATTTCGTGTTGGTGCTGGAAGGCGCCGTTATGTTCGCAGGCGCGGCAACGCGCCGTCATCAGGGGAGGCAGGAAGGCGGCGCAAGTTTCCCCTTCACGGTCCGGCCCACTGGTGCGGGCTGGGGCGGTGTCGCCAATTCCGACGAAGGGGGCGCCCGCGCGGAATTTTGGGCACCTATGTGGAGACAACCGGCTCGCTACAATGAGCTTATGGGCTTACTAAAAGAAGGCCGTGCCGTTCTTCGTAAAAAGACAGCCCGCGATGGATTGGACTTTGCGCGGGCTGTTGCCAGTCTCGGAGTCAGCCGCGGAATAAGCGGGTTCCAGCGTTACGGCTTCGTCATGCGAGCAGGAAAGGCTTACTTGGCTGCACCTCTCGGTCTCCGAAACGTTGAGGAGCGAGTGTCGGATGCCGCAGAACTGATAAACGATCTTGACGTGAACAATTGGCTGGGTAGGGTCCGAAGACTCGCCCGCGAAAAGAGCGCGCCGGCCCGTGCTCGAATACTAGTCAAGCGACTCGAAGACGCGCTTTTCTCCATGACGGAAGCGCATGTCAACACACGTTCGATTCAAGAGGCGATCGGGGCCATCGGCGATCTAGTCGGATGGATGACTACTCTCAGCCGGGAGGCTCTGGAAAAAGGGCTTTCACCGCCACCACGTTTGTCTGCCAACTGGGTCTGCAAAGCAGACGATGAGACGGCCGAATACCGTGTTGCCGCTGCGTTGGCCAGCTCGGGTTGGGAGGATAAAACGAATCAAGAAGCCGGCACCAGAATCTCGATGGCGGCGCATTTCGCGTCTGTCGATCTTGCCTCGATGTACAAAGTGCGACGGCAATGGGACTTTCAGGCCAAACCCAAGCCGCAAGACAATAAGGCGTTAGTCGTGTGGGGCGCAGGCGGATTCGAGTCCAATTTAGTCGCGATCCTCGAACGCCGCCTGATCGAGCAGTCCGTCCGCAAGCTGGAAGACAAACCCCTGGATGCGTCGGCGCCAGCACGCCTCGACGATATTGCAGCTTTTCTTGAGCCTGGCTTTGACGACACCCGTTGCGCTCGTCTGCTGGCAGGTTTGGTGTGGACTCGACCGGCGCGTCTCCAATTCGTGAACCGCCGAAGCATAGTCCCTTTTACCTATGCGGCCCTGAAACCGGTCGTTACGTCCGACCGAATGTTAGCAACCCTCGTGGAAGAAAGTCTGGTTCCACCGAAACCTCACGTTCCGACTCCACCAGGTTTGATAACCCGTTTGCGAAACGGGGATGTGAGCGCGGCGGTGCATGCGGCTCTGGCACGTATGCAGGCGTCGGGCATTGCTTCACCATTCGATTCCGCCAAGATTGCACACCCGGGCGCGACAGGGACTCGTCTCACTGCTGCTTTGTTAATCCCGCTCGACCCCTACGGGCTGAAGACCCTTATGGAACGAGCTTATCCACAAGAAAAGGAGTTTGAAAATGCCGCTTAGCTTGGAGGCCCTATCCAAGGAGCCCCGCCTTTTGATCGAGGCCGACCTCCGTCCGGTACAAGGGAACCGTTTTCAGCCGACCGGCTTCCCGAATCTTGGTCCCGCGGTTTACGATGCCCCGGACGGATTACGGACCATCCTGGTCGAAAGTGCGCAAAGCATGGCAAACCGTCTCGAAGCGGTCTGTTGGGACGAGGCGACGGACGATTGGGCCGATCCGCTACGGGGGCTGCCTCTCGTCAAAGTCGAAGACAAGGACGGGAAGGCGTTGACCAATTCGGTCCTGGAGGCCCACCGACTCAATTCGCCTTACATACTCGAAGGGAAAGACAGGACTGTTTTTGATATGCTCAAGGAACGCCTTGCGAATATGGAAGAAGGTCGGGTCGATGTTGGCGAACTCGCGCGGGTGTTACTGCGATTCGACATAAACGCGCTGTTGCATGGCGTGTTCCTTGCCAAGAGGGACCTCGCGGGAGGCAGGCTTCGCCTACCCCGCGCGTTATCGGCATTTATCGAGGCGGAAGACGCACAAATTGCGGCGAGCGGAGGGGTCAAGAATGATGCCGTCAACCCCTCCGGTGATACATCCAAGGGGTTCGGGAACGTCCCGTTTGCGCGTGACGAATGGACGTCGAAGAAGATCGTTGCGTATTTCAACCTGGATTTACGCCAAATACGCTCCTTCGATTTGGGGCAAGAGGCTGAGCATCTCTTGGTCGCTATCGCGCTGTTCAAGATTCAGGCATTTCTCGATGTGGGACTTCGTCTCCGCACGGCCTGCGATCTCGAACTCGGCGATATGCGTGTCACTCGCCCCGAAGCCTTCACCCTGCCAACGTTGCAAGCCGTCACGGACGCGCTGCCCGGGCTCATCGAAGCAGTCAGTCAGCAGGGTATGTTCAACGATCCTCCCGCGCTCACCGTCACCTACAAAAAGTAGGCTCCGTATGTTTGCGCTCATTTTCGATTTCCCCACAGGCCGCTATCACGCAACGCCCTGGGGACGTCACGTCAACGAAGCCGACGTTGCCTGGCCGCCGGAACCGTGGCGCATCCTTCGCGCCCTGATTGCCTGCTATTGGCGGAAAGGAAACCGGGTACGCTGGCCGGAGAGTCGGCTTTCAGGTCTTATTGACGCGCTGGCGTCCGCATTGCCTGTCTATTCCCTGCCGGAAGGCGCGGTCCATGCGCATACGCGGCATTACATGCCGGCACCGGCAAAAAAGACGCTGATATTCGACGCTTTCGCACACGTCCCGAAAGGCGAGAAATTGACGGTGGCGTGGCCCGATCTCGAACTGGACACCGAGACCTTCGACTTGGCGGCCGACCTTGCTTCGAGCATCGGTTATCTGGGCCGAGCCGAGAGTTGGACCGAGTGTCGGGCTACCGCTCAGTGGGATTCGCAACAAGCGAACTGCCTGCCGGTTGAAGAATCCGACATGCCAGCAATCGAAAACGTCGTGAGGATCGTCGCTGCACGCAGTGCCCGCGACTACGCTACGGAACGGGAACGACTGATGAGAGAGTTCGAGGATGGCGCGCGGGCTGAATCTGAAGCGGCCGGCAAGCGGCCGCCGACGTCAAGCAGTCTGGAACGGCGCCGAAAAAAGGTGTTCGGACCGACTTTGCCGGAACGGTTGACCGACGCCCTGGCCCTGGACACCGCGGACTATCAGAAATACGGGTGGAGTCGCCCACCGGCTGCACGCGAGGTCCTGTATGAACGCCCGTCACTCTCGGCCGTTCCGCGCGTGCTTCGACGGGCTCGTGAAGTTCCGGACGACCGGAGCCATTTCACCGTCGCACGCTTTCTCCTCGCAGGACGCCCCCGACCCCGCGTAGAAGATTCGGTCAAGATCGGGGAACTCATGCGTCTCGCCGCGCTTTCGCGGTTCGGCTGGGAAA
Organism: uncultured Binatia bacterium (SeqCode); assembly: GCA_965242795.1. Lineage (GTDB taxonomy): Bacteria > Desulfobacterota > Binatia > Bin18 > Bin18 > Bin18. Next base: position 2,600,034 of record OZ251505.1, on the reverse strand, counting down.
ACGGACGGCGCAAGGCACCTTCCGTGATTTCGGGCCGCGGTCCGGACAATAAGCCTTTGCGTGACGGGGAGCATACGCACGCCTTTTGGCTGCCCGAAGACGCGGATGAAGACGGTCGGATCGACCACATATCGGTTTATGCACCCTCCGGTTTCTCCGTGGAGGTTCGTGAAAGACTCGACCGCTTGACGCGCTTATGGGTCCGCGGGAAAGAAAGCGGGGACGGGGAGACAGGACGTCAGGAATGGAGGCTGGCCCTGGAGGGTTTCGGCTGTTCCAAGGATTTTGAGGATACGTCACGTCTCTTTCACCGCAAGTGTATTTGGATGAGCGCCACCCCGTTTCTGGCAACAGGTCATTTGAAGAAATCCGGGTATGACGGTGAAATACGACGTCTCCTGAAGCGTCGTAAAATCGTTCCCGATACATTTGCCGACGATGTCAAGGTGGAAGTTCTGCCTTGCATTACGGTCAACGGCGCTCCTCGACGGGCAGTGCATTTTCATCGCTTTCGCAAACGGAGAGGAGAAGAACAGCCCGATGCGCAAGGAGTACTCCTGCGTCTGAGCTTTCCCGAACCGATAGTCGGTCCCCTCTCTCTTGGCTACGCCTCCCATTTCGGTCTGGGATTATTCAAGTGACGACGTGGTATTCGTTCGCGCACCCATGACCCACTCCCAGCAACTCCCGCTCGGACTTCCGCCGCCGCCGGCCTCGCGCGATACGCCGCTCATTCCGGTGCGGATGCTCAACGAGTGGGTGTATTGTCCGCGGCTCGCCTTTCTGGAGTGGGTCGAAGGGGAATGGGCCGACAGCGGCGACACCGCGGAAGGGCGGCGCGCTCATGCCACGGTCGATGCGGGCGGGGGTCGCCTGCCCGCACCCGACGACCTCGGCGAAGAGCTGGCCCGCGCCCGGGCGGTCACCCTGGCGTCGGAACGGCTGGGCATCATCGCCAAGATGGACGTGGTGGAGGCGGACGGCGGCACCGCCACGCCCGTGGACTTCAAGAAAGGGAAACGGCCGCACGTGGCCGCGGGCGCGTACGAGCCCGAGCGCGTTCAGGTATGTGCGCAGGGCATGATCCTGGAGGACAACGGCTATACGGTGGGCCACGGGGCGCTGTGGTACGCGGGGTCGCGCGAGAAGGTGCCGGTCGTGTTGGACTCCGAACTGCGCGCCCGCACGTTGGAGGCGATTGCGGGCCTGCGCGCCGCGGCCAGTGCGGGGCGGCGGCCGCCGCCGCTCGACAACAGCCCGAAATGTCCGCGCTGCTCGCTGGCCGGGATCTGTCTGCCGGACGAGACGAATCTGTTCCGCAAGGGCTATCCGCCGCGGCCGCTCAACCCCGCCGACGATCCGGCCCTGCCGCTCTACGTGCAGACGCCGGGCGCGCGGCTGCGCAAGAGCGGCGAACAATTGATCGTCCAGGTCGAGGAGGAAAAAGTCGAAGTGCCGATGATCGACGTGTCGCAGGTCGCGCTGTTCGGGCCGGTCTCGGTGACGACGCCGGCCCTGCATGCCCTGATGCGCGCCGAGGTGCCGGTGTCGTGGTTCTCGACCGGCGGGTGGTTTCTCGGCCATACGGTCGGCACCGGTAACGGGAACGTGGCGGTGCGCGAGGCCCAATACCGGTTCGCCTTCGACGCGGCGCGCTGCCTGGCGTTTTCGCGGGACGTGGTGGCGGCCAAGGTGAAGAACTCCCGCACCCTGCTGCGCCGCAACTGGCGCGCCGAGCGGGGGACGGACGGCAAGGAACACACGCTGGCGCGGCTCCGGCGCCTCGCCCGACAGACGCCGCACGCCGCCACCGCGCAGCAACTTCTGGGGCTCGAGGGCGAGGCCGCGGGGATTTATTTCGCCTGCTTCGAGCGCATGCTCGCCGCGGACACGGAAGGCGGCGTGGCGACCTTCTCGTTCGCCACGCGCAACCGGCGCCCGCCGACGGACCCGGTGAACGCCCTGCTGTCGTTGGCCTATGCCCTGCTCACGCGCGCGTTCACGACGACCATTTCATCGACCGGTCTGGACCCGTACATGGGCTTCTACCACCGGCCGCGGCACGGGCGGCCGGCGTTGGCGCTCGACGTGATGGAGCCGTTCCGGTCGCTGGTGGCCGATTCGTGCGTGATCCAGGCCGTGAACAACGGCGAGGTGAAGGCGGGCGATTTCGTATTCAACGGGCCGGCGTGCGCCCTGAAGCCGGGCGGCCGCAAGGCGCTGATTGCCGCTTTCGAGCGCCGCATGGACCAGGAGACGACGCACCCGCTCTTCGGCTATCGGGTTTCCATGCGGCGGCTGATCGAAGTGCAGGCGCGGCTGCTCGCCCGGCATTTGCAGGGAGAGTTGCCGACCTATCCGCAATATCTCCCCCGGTGACCGGCATGGCGAACGAGCGCCTGTACATCGTGACCTACGACATTGCCGACCAGAAGCGGTGGCGGCAGGTCTTCAGGACGATGAAGGGATACGGCCACTGGCTGCAATTATCGGTCTTTCAATGCCGGCTGACGGCCCGCCGCCGCGCCGAGATGACTGCGCGGCTGGACGAACTCATCCGGCCGGTGGACGACCACGTCCTGATCCTCGACCTGGGACCGGCCGACCGTGTCGACCCCCATGTCGAGAGCTTGGGCAAGGGCTACGCCATGCCGACCCGACAGGCGACGATCGTATAGCCGGCCAAGCGTGCCGGGGGCGCGGCGAGTGCTCGGGCAGGCCCGCAATGCCGGAGAGCGTTCGCGCGGGGAGGTTCTCTTGCAAAATCAACGGGTTGTCTGGAAAGATCTCGTCCGTTCCGGCGCGGACCATGCGACAAACAAGGAGGGGCGAACCGGAGCACTCGCACACCGGTGCGATAATCCCGCCCGAACGGCAACGTCCAAGCGGACCGTTTTTCCGGGGTTTATGCCCCGGCCTCATTGAAGCGGTTGGTTTCCGTTCAGCAAGAGTATGACCCGCGCTCGTTTTTCCGGGGTTTATGCCCCGGCCTCATTGAAGCGCCGTGTGCTCTCGCTCAAGTCTCCAGACTTGCCCGAGTTTTTCCGGGGTTTATGCCCCGGCCTCATTGAAGCACCAGCTCACGGGGCTCTACGACCCGTCCCTCTACTTGGTTTTTCCGGGGTTTATGCCCCGGCCTCATTGAAGCGGGGGCGCGCAAGTATACCTACACGTGTAGCTATAGCTAGTTTTTCCGGGGTTTATGCCCCGGCCTCATTGAAGCCCCGTAGACGCCTGCGCCGATCCGCTGCGCGCGTTTCCGCGTTTTTCCGGGGTTTATGCCCCGGCCTCATTGAAGCTGCGTGCGATAAATATTCCTATTTTCGTCGATTTTTTGTTTTTCCGGGGTTTATGCCCCGGCCTCATTGAAGCCTGCTTGACCTTGTCCATACGCATTCGTTTTTAATCACAATATCCCGCCTGTTCCAGTAGCGGAATGATCGCGTCCAAGTGGCGCTCCATCGTATAGAATTTTTTGTAACGTTCAACCGCTGCTTGGCTCATCGCCGCGTAGCGGTCGGGTTCGGCAACAATTTGCCAGACGGCGGCGGCGATCCGATCCGGCCGGTCGGGCTCGATAAGGACGCCTGTGACACCGTCAATCACCATATCTGGGATAGCTCGATAGTCCGTCGAAATCACGACGCAACCGTGAGCCATAGCTTCAACGATCGATACCGGCTGTCCCTCGGTGAAGTACCTCGTCGGCAGGAGGAAAAAATCGCTGGCTTCAAGCAACCGTCGTTTCGCCCTGCCGATCACCGGCCCGACATAGCGTGCAACGCCCGTGAGATCGTTCGCCACAATATATTCATGAAATCTTGCTTCCGCCTGCTCCGGCGACATCGGCACAGGATCGTCGGGGGACGACAGGAAGTGCCCTGCGAAGACGACCTCAGATTGAATCCCCATGGTCTTCCGCAAAATCGCCACAGCCTCCAGCACGTCAAAATAGCCCTTGGATTGGATCAGGTTGGAAAGAAACAGGAGGCGGACGGGTCTGTCCTGATCCAGGCGCCGGCCTTGCGGCGAAGCGTTTAAGGCAAAGGGGAGACAGTTCGGGACGACGGCGATGTGCCGCCTTAACGTCGGGTCGAAGGCGAACATGTCCCTCAACCGCTTGCTCAGAACGATGATGCGCCGAACCCGACGGAGCGTAAGACGAATGAGGAATTGCCAGCGCTGCGGTTGCGTGCGATAGAAGACATCGTAATCCCCCCCCTGCACATGGACGACGATGTGGCAACCGCACAGCCAAGCGATCCAGATCATCACCAGGTCTCGTATGAACCCCGCTCTCGACCGGGAGACCGTGATGTACACGTAACGGTGATGTGTGATCACTCCCCCTACGAACCGGGCAAGCGGGGCCAACGTCTCGATCAAACGCTTGAACGTCAATCGTCCAAGAGAAGACATATTCTTTCCCTGAATGTTGACGATTTGGCATTCGTAGTGGCGCTCACGAAGTGCCCCGCACAACATTTCGAACTCCAGCGCCTGGCCGTGCGCCGGAGGTGGAAGCGGACCGGCTAGCAGGAAACGGGGCGTTGATCCGGAAGGCGAGGAGGATACCATATTAGAAAAGGGGTCCGTGCGGGCGGTCGCGTCCGGCTCCCACGCGGGAGTCCCGCATGGTTTCAATTCGGCACGACAATGAATACTCTGTTGCAGGCATGGTGATATCGGATACGGCGGTACCCGTGGAGTCCCGAGTCAGCTGCGCCTCAACGTCCGGGGAACGAAGTTCCAGTCCGTCCTCTCATCTGGGGTCTGAGGACTCTATCCTGGACGCTTTTCAATATCTATAGTGCCTTGATGTCCTTCACTATGCCCGTGTACCGGAACACTTCCCGAAAGATGGGATGCCTGAGCGCCGCTATGGTTTGCTCGTGTTCAACCTCCGCGTAGGCCACCCGCATACGGTGTTGGAAAAAACTGGGGGCCCCGTAACGAGACGTAAACGTATTTGTCAATCGTCGTGGCCAGCACGCGCCCGCCATGCTCGCGATACCCATTGGGATAGTCGTCCCCCCTCCCAGAAAGCTGATCCGCAGCGGAACCTGAACAGTAAAGTCTTCCGAAACGGGGGTTTTCCGGAGCGAAAGCCCCGGCCTCATTGAAGCCTCAACCAGATGCGCCACCTGGACCGGCGCGCCGCGGCACGGTTCCCTCGCACGTGCGGGGATAGACTCTGGCCAAGGAAGACGGATGCGCAGACGTAAGGGCTGGGGGTATGGGCCTGGGAACGCGGGTCTCCGGCCCGCATGCGGGCGAGACGCCCGCGCTCCCAGGAATTAAGGGCATGATGGAATTGCTGTTCGGACTCGGAGTCGTCTGGTTCGTCGGCTTGGTCCTCAGCGTTGTCTTGGGGTGTCTCGCCGCTGTGGTGGCGAGTCAAAAGAATCTGGCGGCGCTAGGTGGAGTCTATTTCCTCGGGTGTCTGTGCTGCCGGCTGATTGGGGTCGGCTTCCTTAGCCCCGGTTCCGCTCGTGGTGGCCTGCTGCGCTCGGTCGCTGCCCCGCCGCCGGAGACACGCTGAGCGATGCTGGGAGGATTTCCATCGTGACGATCCTGTTGAGCGCGTGGGTGGGTGCGGAAACCCCCTGTGTCCCCCTTGTCAGGGGGATCGGAAGAAAGCCCCCCTGACAAGAGGGGTTGGGGAGTACTCATCCTCAACCTGTTGCCATCATGGCTGGGGAAATAAATGGGAATTACATACAAGAGTATCCTAACGGTCAAAGGCCGGGGTGACAGCGGGGTTCGTTTCGATGTTTCGACTAGCTCAACACATCGCAGGCTCAACGAACTGAGGTGTGGAGAAGGTCCCTGAACTTGCGGTGCCTTGAGCTCGGTCCCTGAGGTTGTCGAAGGGTGTCGCAACAGGTAGAGGATCTTCTTGTATGTAATTCCCCAATAAATCTTCCCTCCGTCAAGACGAAGTTCACCGCGGACGACCGTTGTTTATGATCGCTGCCGACCGGTCGGCCCGCGCGTTCAAGATGCAGTGAAGCGCTACTCGATCTCACGGGTCACGCACTGCGCGGCTGTAACGAGGGACTCTCGGTTCTCCCGACGGCGCTCCAGGTTCCCCCCGCACGTGCGAGGATAGACCCGTTGCGCGAGGCTTCGCACCGACGCCGCGTTCTTCCGGGGGCTATGCTCCGCCTCATTGACCGTGACGGCTTCCGAGAATTACTATTGTCTGAAGTCACCGGTTTTCACGGGAAAGGATCACGTTCCATGACGGAGTTTCAAACCGCCACGTTAGTCATCCAGGAAGCTACGTTAGCTATCCAGGAAGCCACGCTGAGCGCCCAGCACATCGCCAACACTCAAGCCTTCTGGTTCGGCTTCGCCCATGCCGGCGTGGCCCTCGCCGGGGTGATCGTCAACGCCGTGCTGATTCTCAAGGGGCTCGCCCGGATGCGCGAAACCGCCGCCGAACGGTCCGCCGAATTGCAGGCTGCCCAGGAAGATCGCCACCAGCAGCACACCGAAGCCATGCAGCACGCCGCCCAGCAGCACGCCGAAGCCATGACCGCGTTGCGCGCCTTGATTCACGGCATGGAAGCTGTCATCGAGCGGACGCCGCCCAAAAAAGAGGACCGCCGGGACGAATAGCTCGGTGACGATCACCAGGGCCGCGGTCTCCGCCGTCCGCGGCAAGATGGTCCTGCAGCGCTGATAGGACGTATTCGACCGGGTGGACATGTCTCTCGAGATGGCCGTTGATCGGACTTCGGGGCGTCGGGAAGAAAGACGCCAAGCAACGCCGCGGCCAGCGCGACCGTGTGCGCGGAGAGCTCCAGGTGCTCCTGCGACGCGCCGACGCCGATAGCTAATACGGAGACGGCTCCCCATGTACTCGGCTCGCGGAGCCGCGAAAAAAGCCCGGTGATGAAGCCCATTCCGCACCCCCCTAAAGTTTGAATTCGGCGTCACTGGCTGCCTTGAGGTATAGACTCTCCAGGCCGCGGCGTCCATCAGCCTGAACATGCGCCTTAGTTCCAGGCCGAGCCGGCAGGCCGGATGTCGCCCGCCAAGCCGGCAAGAGGCCGCGTGCCGGTCGGGTTCCGTTGAGCATGAGTCTCCCGCGACCGCTGCCGAGTCGCCGGTAATCCAGTCGTAGTGTACCGAAGCACGTGCTGGAAGTCGTTGAAGATTGTGCGCGCCGCGCTGTTTTTCCGGGGATCACGCCTCGGCCCTCGTTGAAGCAGCCGGGCATTGCCGACCGATACGCCACCCGGCCTCGGCCGGCGTATTGTCGGGGTCGGGAATCTGATACCCGAACCGCGGCGAAGGGAGAGTTCAGTCCACCACGCGGCCGGTCGTATGGGCAAGGGAAAAAGAGGGAAGGGCGCCACTTCCCGGAAAAAAGCCGGACAGGCGCGCCGCACGGCCCCGGCTTCCCCGCCGCGGGTACGGACGCCAACGCGGGAACCCCGGACGCCGCCCGCTTCCCCGAGCGCCGACGCAACGTCCGTATTCACGGGCGCACAGGCGCTGCCCCTGCTGGCGCTCGGCCTGCTGGTGGCCGTCAGCTACTTTCCCGCGCTGCTCGGCGGCTTCGTCTGGGACGACCGGGCGTTCACCGAGGCCGCGGCGGTGCAGGAAGCGTCCGGCCTGTGGCGCATCTGGTTCGCGCCGCGCGAGATTCAGGGCGAGGGCCACTACTGGCCGCTCACCTATACGACCTTCTGGCTGGAACATCGGCTGTGGGGCTTCGCCCCGCTGGGCTTTCACGCCGTCAACCTGCTGCTGCACGGCGCCAATACGGTGTTGCTGTGGCGGCTGCTGACGCGGCTGGCGGTGCCCGGGGCGTGGGTCGCCGCGGCGGTGTTCGCCGTGCATCCGGTCCACGTCGAAGCCGTCGCCTGGGTGATCGGGCGCAAGGACCTGCTGGCGACGCTGTGCTGTCTGGCCGCGCTGCTGGCGTGGCTCCGCTTCGTGGCGCAGCCGTATGCCACGCACCGGACGCGGCGCTACGTGCTGGCGCTCGGACTGTTCGCCGCGGGGCTGCTCTGTAAATCCATCGGCGTCACCCTGCCCGCGGCGCTGCTGATCCATTGCTGGTGGATGCAGGGGCGCGTGACCGGAACCGACCTGCTCCGCGTGGCGCCGTTCTTCGCGGTGGGGTTGGGCATCGCGGCCGCGGACATGGCCTATTACGAGGAAGTCATCGACGTCGACTTCACCCTGGCCGAGCGCGTGCTGATCGCGGCGCATGCCCTGTGGTTCTACGTCGGCAAGCTGCTGTGGCCGGCGTCCCTCGTCGTCATCTACCCGCACTGGGACGTGCACGTCGCGGACCCGCTGACCTGGGCGTACGTCGGCGCCGCGGTGGCCGGAGCCGCGGCGCTCTGGGTGCTGCGCCGGCGCATCGGCCGCGGGCCGCTCGCCGGCGTCCTGTTCTTCGCGGTCACGCTGTCGCCGGTGCTCGGGTTGGTGGAATACGGCTACATGCAGTTCTCGTTCGTCACCGACCGCTATCAATATCTGGCCGACGTCGGTGCGTTGGCGGTTCTCGTCGGGGCCGCGGCCTCCCTCCTCCGAACGGGGATCCGCTTCCCTGCCGCGGTGCGTGCGCTGCCGGCAACGGTGCGGACGCTCGGGCCGAGAGGGTGGGGCGCCGCGGGCGTCACCGCGGGCATATTAATGTTGCTGGGAACGCTGACGTGGCGGCAGGCTGGCATCTACCGGGACGAACCGACCTTCTTCCGCTACATCGTCAGCCAGAATCCGACGGCGCGCGACGCCCATCTGAATCTGGGCAAGGCGCTGTTCGAGTCGGGCCGCGCGGAGGAGGCCCTCCCCGCCTACCATATCGCCGTGGCGCAGCGCCCGGACTCCTACAAGGCGCAGTTCAGCGTCGGCCTAGTGCTCGCCCATCTGGGACGGCTGGCCGAAGCCGAGCCGTATCTGCGCCGCACCCTGGAACTCAACCCGCACTACCGCGACGCCCACTTCGTGGCCGGCCGCACGTTCGCCGGGTTGGGACGACCCGACGAGGCGGAACGCCACTACCTGCGCGCCCTGGACCTCGATCCGGCGTATCTGCCGACGTACGTCAACCTCGGCGCCCTGCTGGTGGGCGCCCAACGGCTCGCGGACGCCGAGCCCTACCTGCAACGCGCCCTGGAGATCGGCCCCCGCGACGCCGGCGCCCTGCAGAACATGGCGTTGGCACGGTTCGGCCGGCAGCGGTACGCCGAGGCGCTGGATTTCTACCGGCGCGTCGTCGAGATGCGGCCCGACCATGCCGCGGCCCACTCCGGGATGGGCGCGGCCCTCTACTACCTGGGCCGCGCCGAGGAGGCGTTGGCGAGCATCGACCGCGCGCTCACCCTCGACCCGACGCTGGAAGAGGCGCGCAACAACCGCACAGCGATCCGCCGCGCGGTGCGTTGAAGAACCGGAACGGGCGACCGATGGGCAAGAAGAAGCGGCGCGCCAAGGACAAACCGGAGCAGACTGCGCCGCGGCGCTGCGCCGCGCTGCTTTCCGCCTCGCTCCCCGCATTGCACCCGATCCACCCCCAGCGGGACGGCTTCGGCATGGCGCTGCTCTTCGCCGGCGCGTTCGTCCTGTACGCGGCCTCCACCCCGCGCACCGTGATGCTGGAGGACGACGGGTTGTTCATCACTACCGTCACGTTCGCCGGCGTCGCCCACCCGCCCGGCTATCCGCTCTACATCGTGCTCGGCTGGCTGGCGTCGCTCGTGCCGTTCGGCAGCGTGGCGTGGCGGGTCCATGCGCTGAGCGGGCTGATGGGCGCGCTCACCTGCGCCAGCGTCGCGTGGCTCGTGCTGCGCCGTACCGGCAACCGGCCGGCGGCCTCTCTCGCCGGCGCTGCCCTGGCCGTCTCCGAGCATTTTTGGTCGCAGGCGATCATCGCCGACGTCTATACCACCAACACCGCCGCAGTGTTCCTGACCCTGGCCCTCGTGCAGGAAGCCGCGGCCCGGCGCAGCCCGCGGTTGTGGGTCGGCGCCGCGGTGGGGTACGGCTTCGGCCTCGCCAACCACTACCCGCTGCTGCTGCTGGCCAGCCCCGTCTTCCTCCCCTTCGTCGTCGGGGCGCGGAAGGATTTCTGGCGCCGGGTTCCCGCTCTGCTGCCGGCGGCCGTGCTCCCCGCGGCCGCCCTGTACGGCTGGATGGTGTGGCGTTCGCACCAGCCGGTGCCGATCGATTTCCTGGGTCCCATTTCGTCGTGGCGCGAGTTCCTCGGCTTCATCGACCGCAGCATCTACGGGCATATCGACACGAACGTGAACGCCGACCTCACCGACAAGCTGCGCTACGCCGGGCATTTCGTGACGCAGGCGCTGTGGCAGTTCGGCATCGTGGGAAGTTGCGCCGCGCTGTGGGGCGCTTTCGCGGCATACCGGGCGGGCTGGCGCCCCGGGCTGCTGGGCGAGGCACTCGCGTTCGTGGCGAGCAGCTTCCTGCTCGTCGCCCTGCTCGGCTTCAACTACGAACCCCTCAGAATCTCCACCTTCCGCCCGTATCCGCTGGTCGCGTACGGCATCCTCGCCCTGTGGCTGGGCTACGGCCTGCACGTGCTAGGGCACAGTCTGCGCGCTCAGGCCGCGCCGCTGCTGCCGGCGGCCGGGGTCGCGTGCGCGCTCGGGCTGGCGGTGCTGGGCGTCTGGAACGGGCGGGTCAACTACCGGCCGCACGACCGGTTCGCGGAAGAGCAGGCGCAGGCCATGCTCGACATCGCCGCGGAGGACACCGCCTTCGTGCTGTACGCGGACCCGTACGTCGGCCCGATCGCCTATCTGCATTACGTGGAAGGCCGGCGACCGGACCTGCGGTTGCTGGAGTATCACGGCCTGTTCATCGATGATCGGATCGTGCATCCGTTGTGGCCGAAGGAACGGAAGACCGCGGCCTGGGCCACATTTCTGCGGGACACGGACGAACCGGTCTATTCTCTGTGGTACGGCCCGGCCTTCTCGGGGGCGGGGCTCGCGCATCTCGGATTCTTCGTCGGGGTGTACAAGGAGGCCGGGCCGGGGCGCGTCCAGATCCGGGCCAACGACACGGCGAAAGCATACTTCCGGAAGCTGATCGCGATGCCGCCGCCGAAGGACCTGCCGAGCGCCGTGCATCGCAATGAGATGCTCCGCGGCTACGGCGAATATCTGGGGCTGGCGCAAGTGGACGGCGCGTCCGCGTTGAGCGCGTACGTCGCGGACGTCCTGCCGTTGGCGGAGCGCAATTACTGGTCGCTGATCGGCATGGCCAAGGCGATGGTGGAGCAGCCGGGCGACCGGACGTTGCGCTTGGCGGAAACCTATCTGCATAAGGCTTTGGCGCTCGCAGGCGACGACCGCGGTAAGGAGCACCGGGCGATGGAGTTGTTCGTGCAAGGGTACATCGAGCGGCGGAAGGGCAGGACTGACAGGGCGAAGGCACTGTTCCGCGAGTCCGTGCGGATCAACAAGGACCCGTCCAACCCGGCACATAAGGCACTCGAAAGGGAGAGCACGCCTCGGTAGCCTCCCTGACAGGGGGGGTTGGGGGGTTCTTTCCCCCATCAGGCGTTTGGACGGGACAGCGTGCCTCGAGAGTCTCTGCTTCGACGATGTTCGGGAATTCTCCACGAGGCGGTCCCTTCGGTCGTTTCGAGACCCTTCGCACCTCACCGTCCGGCCCTTCGACTTCCACCGGCGCGGCTCCACACTGTCCGCGGTGGGGCAGCGGCACCTCGGATTCCTGCGCCGCGCGGACCCGAACGGCGTGCCCGGAACGATCGGAATCGAACTCGACGACACGGCCAAGGCGTACTTCAAGCGGCTGCTCGCCATGCCCTCGCCGACGGACGCGTGGATGGCCTCCCACCGCAACCAGATGCTCGAAACCTCCGGCGAATTCCCGGGGCTGGTGCAGGCGAGCGACTTTCCGCCCTTCAACGGCTATATTGCCGACGTGTTGCCGTTGGCGGAGGACAATTATCGGGTGCTGGTCGGCATGGCCGGTGCGCTCGTGCCGCAGAACACCGGGCGGGCGCGGGCGTTGTTCCGGGAGTCCGTAGAGATCGACCGGGCCGTGACCAACCAGATCCATCGGGCACTTCGGGAGTTGCGCGCCGCGGGCCGCAGCGGGCGCGGGACTCGGTTGGCACCCCCCCCTTACGGCCTCCGACCCGCTCAAGACGACGCAGGTTCAGGGTCTAACCCGTTGAGCCCGGTCCCTGAGCCTGTCGAAGGATGTCGAAACGGGCGGGGCTCACCTTGTACGGACTTTCTAATGGAAAGGAGATGACAGGCCGGACGATCCTGAAGTCGGTCGGCTCCTCCTCGTCATACCCCCGTTCAAGCCGGGGGCAGGCTCTGCGCAAGCAGGTATCCATCCTCTGGATTCCCGGCGCCTGCCCCGGATCTGATCCGGGGTTCGCGGGAATGATGACCGGGTGGGATCTTCAAGTATGTAATTCTCAAAGTTTTCCAGCCCCAGATTTGATCCAGGGCTAGAGTGTGAAGGCTAAGGTGACATCGGAGTTCGTTTCGACAGGCTCAACGAACTTATGGATAGGAAGGTCCCTGAGCTTGCAACGCCTTGAGCGAGCCGAAAGGTCGAATGGGTCTTGGCCTGGGGAGCGTGGCGCGTAAGCCGAAGAAAGCTCCAGGACCGCCGTATCTAACTCGCATGGCGAAGAAGAACCGAAAGAAATCATCCTCCGCGAAGCGCGGCCGATGGGCCTCGACTCGTGTGCCCCGGTCGAGGGCAGAGCCGGCCGCGGAAGTCGATCGGGAAGGCACAGCGGCGTCAGCGGGGACCCTCACCCCCGGATCAGGTCCGGGGCAAGCTCCGACCATCTTCCAGAAGGAGAGGGGGCAGAGCCGAGGGGATGTCGGCGAGGCGGTTTCCGCAGATGCCGCGCTGCCGCTGCTGCACCGGGCGGCCATCGTTTATCTGCTGCTGCCGGTGTTCATTTGGCTGGTCGGCTGGTTCGAGTGGTGGGTCGGCTTGCCCGCAGCCGTGCTGCTGGGGGCCGGTCTCCGGCCGGCGCTGGCGGGACCGTGGCGGATGACCCCGCCGCGGCCGGCCACGGTCGCCCTGCTATTGCTGGCGGCGGGGTGGACGCTGCTCACGGCCGCGGGCGGCGTGTTCGACGGCGACAACTCGGATTGGCTCGACCACCGCGCGCTGCTGCTCGACCTGAGCCGCTCCCCCTGGCCCGTCTTCCTGGCCGACGACCTGGCGGACTATCTGCCCGGCGCCGCCGAGGAGCCGGCGCTGATGCGCTACTACCTCGGCTGGTTCCTGGTGCCGGGACTGATCGGCCGCCTGGCGGGGCCGGCGGCGCTGAATTGGGCGGTGCCGCTGTGGACGGGAATCGGGGTGGCGCTCGTCCTGCTGCTGTTCGTCGGAGACCGGCGTGGCGGGCGCGCACTGCTCGCCGCGGGGATCTTCGTCTTCTTCAGCGGCATGGACGTGCTGCGCGTCCTGCTGGTGGAAGACGTCGGATTGTGGGATTTCTGGATCGACCGCAAAGGCTGGCCGGCCATCGGCGTCAGCCTCTGGCACGTCGAATTCTTTGGCCTGTGGGACGTGCGTAATCAGAACACGTCCCACATGAGTGCCCTGATGTGGACCCCCCAGCATATGCTGTGCGCGGGACTGTTCACTCTGGTGCTGCTGCACCTGCGCCGGCGGCCCCGGTTCCTGGCCGTGAGCGGCGTCGTGCTGGCCGCGGCACCCTTCTGGTCGGCCTTCGTTGCCGTGGGTCTGTTGCCGCTGGTCGCGATCCTGATGTGGGACAACGGCCCGCGTCCCTTTCTGCGTTGGGCCAACCTGTGCCTGGCCGCGCCGTTGGCCGGGTTGATTGCACTGTACCTGACCGCGGGGTCGTTGGACTTTCCCACCGGCTGGCTGTGGGAACTCCACGACTGGAGCCGGCTGGCATGCTGGGCACCGGTCTTCTATCTGAGCGAGTTCCTGACGCCGGCGCTGTTGCTGCTGACGCTACGGCCCGGTGTGCGCCGGGAGCCCTTCTTCGCGGTCAGCGTGGCGACGCTGCTGCTGCTGCCCTGGTATTCCTTCAGCGAGTTCAACGACCTGCAGATGCGGGCATCCATGCCGGCGCTGCTGGTGCTGTGCACGTACTGCGCCGACGCCGTCGTCGGGCGGAACCCTGAGGGGGGGGCTCCGGCGAGCCGCGGCCGGCCCGCACGGCTGGCCTTCGCCGGGTTGGTCGCGGCGTTGGCCGTCGGCGCGCTGAACCCGTTCGTCGAATTGGCGCGCGCCACGCGCGTGGACGTCCCATTTCGGTACGAAGCGTCCGGCTTCACGACGCTCACGATGCCGCTGTTGCGGCAACGCGAGAACCTCGCGCCGGAGGTCCCCGGGGTGCTCCGCCGGCTGTTGCGCGACGCCGGGGAGCGGCCCGCGGGGACGCCGCCCGAACCGGTCGCCCCGGTCGTGCGCGCCGGCTTCGACGTGTACGTGCAAGACCGGAAGCTCATCTACGTCAAGGAGCGGTGTCGCTCGGACGTCGCCGAAACGATTCGCGTCGAATTCGTTCCCGCGGACCCCGACACCAACGCCGACCTCCTGGCTCCGGTGGAAACGCGCCGCGTGGGCACCGGCTGCGGGGCGATGGCCGGCCTGCCGGGGTACGCCGTCGCCGCGGTCCGCACCGGCCAACTGGAGCAGGACGGCGGCGACTGGGCCGTGGAACTCGTGCTCGACGCCGCGGGCCGCGTAACGGAGGTGCGCCGATGGCGACCAGACGTTCGTTCAGCAATCCCGCCCGACGGACGAAAGACACCCCCCCGCACCCCCCTTCTCAGGGAGGCCGGACAGCTTCGTCTCCGAACGCCGTCCGGCTGGCGGAGGGTGCGGCAGGCACCGCGGCCGTGCTCGGCCCGCTGGTGCTGTACGTGCTGACGCTGCCGCGCACCGTCGTGCTGGAAGACGACGGCCTGTTTCTGATGGCCGGGGAGCATTTCGGCGTCGCCCACCCGCCCGGTTATCCGCTCTACACGCTGCTCTGCTACCTGTTCATGCGCCTGCCGTTCGGCGAGGCCGCGGTCCTCGGCCACGTGTCCAGCGCGGTGCTCGGGGCGCTGGCGTGCGGCGGGGTGTACGCCAGCGCCCGGCTGCTGGGCACGGCGTGGCTGCCCGCGTTGGCTGCGGCGTGGCTGTTCGGCGCGTCGGAACACGTCTGGTCGCAGGCGATCATCGCCGAAGTCTATACGCTCAACGCGCTGTTGTTCTTCGCCACGTACGCCCTGGTGCTGCACGGCGTCCGGCACCCGGAGCGCGGGTGGGCGTGGGTCGGCGCCGCGGCCGCGTACGGCCTGAGCCTGGCCAACCACTGGCCGCTGATGGTGTTGGCGGCGCCCGGCCTGCTGGCCGCGGCCCTGCCGGTGCGCCAGCGGCTGCTGCCCCGGCTGCCGCGGCTTGCCCTGGTGGCGGTCGTCTGTGCGGGTCTGCCGTATGCGTGGATGGTGGTGCGCTCGTGGCAGGAGCCGCTCATCAGCTTCTACGGGTCGATCGACGGTTGGGGGGCGTTCTGGCATTACGTCAGCCGCAGCGGCTACGCCGATGTGGACGTGAGTCCCAGCGCGGGATGGGGAGACCGGTTCGCGTTTCTGTGGTGGTTCTGCAGGCAGGTGTTGTGGCAGTTGACGCCCCCGGGCTGCGCGCTGGCCGCGTTCGGCCTGTGGACGCTGCTGCGCCGCCGGGCGGTCCGCGGGGTGACGCGCAGCGGGGGCTCCCTCCTCGTCCTCCTGGGCAACAGCGTTCTGTTGATCGCCCTGCTCGGGTTCGACTTCGACGCGTACAACGTCGCGGTCTTCCGCCCGTATTCGCTGGTGTGTTACGGCCTCGCCGCGGTCTGGCTGGCGGTCGGCGCACAGGGGCTGCTGGACCGTCCGGCGTCCGCGACGCGCGCGGGACCGTGGTTGCGGACCGGCGCCGCGGCGCTGGCCGGCGCGGGCATGATCGCGTATTCCGTGTCGGCAAACTGGGACGCGAACGACCGTGCCGGCAGCGATTTTTCGGTGCACTACGCGGATACGATGTTCGACCTGCTGCCGCCGAACGCGGTGCTGTTCGTCTTCGGCGACGCGGAGATCGGCCCGCTCGGCTACTTCCGCTTCGTCGAACGCCGCCGGCCGGACGTGACGCTCATCAGCACGCAGGGATTGGTGTACGGCAACCGGCTGTTCTCGTGGAGGCTGCCGAAGCAGCAGCGGGAGGCCATCCTGCGCCGGTTCGTGGCCGAGACCGACCGTCCGGTGTTCTACACCGTCGGCGAGGACGACTTTCCCCACGGCCTCGGGGTCCGGCGTCACGGTTTCGTGAAGGAAGTCGCCCGGCAGGGAACCCCCGGCACCCTGGAGTTGCGGTTCCATGAGGAGTCGGACCGGTATTTCGCCGCGATCCTGAACAGGCGGCCGACCGACGCATGGGAGGAATTCCGCCGCACCAAGCTGCTCTTTCTGTACGGCGAGCACCTCGGCTATGCGGTCCTGTCCGCCAACCCGGAACTGCTGGAGCGGGTCCGGCCCATGCTGGCGCTCGCGGAAGACAGTTTCTTCAGCCTGATCGGCATGGCCGAGGTGCTGATGGAGCACGGTACCGCGGCGCATCTGGCGCAGGTGGAGGAGTGGCTGAACGAAGCGGTACACCGGCAGGAAGAAATCATGAGCAAGGAGCGGCGGGGGCGGTTCCTCTATCTACGCGGCTTCTGCGCGTTTCGCCTCGGACGGAAGGCAGAGGCGGTCGCGTTGTTCGAGAAGTCGCGCGCCGTCTATCCGCATCCGAAGAACGCGGCCGTGGGCGCCTTGCAGCAACTCGGCCGATGAGCCCGGGACCTTCGGAGGTGGCGAAAGCGCATGTGTAGGGGCAACCCCCTGTGGTTGCCCGGTGGGGCGTCGAGCCCGGAACCACCAGATATGGCGAAAGCGAACAGAGGAAAGCGCCCCCGCGGCGGGGATGCACGAGGGGACACGCCGCGGAAGAAGGGCGCGGGCAAGGCGCGACGCGCGGAACGGTCGCAGCCGCGCAACCGCCGGCCGTCCGTGCGCCCGAGGGTACGCGGCGTGGCGCGGCTCCGCTCGGCGGCGGACGGTCTGCTGCATCTGCATCCACCCGAGGAACGGGTCTGGCAATACTTTTGGCCGGTGCTGGCGCTGGCGTTCGCGGCGCGCGCGGCCATTGCCCTGTCGGGCGATTTCATCCTGCACCCCGACGAAATCATGCAATACCTGGAACAGGGGCATCGCCTGGTCTTCGGCAACGGCGTCATCTACTGGGAGTTCTTCTACGGCCAGCGCTCCTGGCTGTTGCCCGGCCTGATCGGCGGGGTCTTGCAGCTCTGCGACGCCGCGGGCCTTGGCGAGCCGAGGTGGTACGTCGGCGCCGTCAAGCTGACGTTCTGCGCGATCTCGCTGTCGATTCCCGCGGGGATGTATTGTTTCGCGCGCCGGCACTTCGACGAAACCGCGGCACGGGTCGCGCTGCTGGCCGGCGCCTTCTGGTACGAGCTGGCAGGTTTCGCCCACAAGCCGCTGACCAGCTTCGTCTCCACCTCTTTGTTGATGGCGCTACTCGCACTGTGCATGCGCCCGGTGTCAGACGAATCGCAGGACAAGGCCGGAACGTTGTGGCGGACCGCCCTGCCGGTGACCTTGCTGGCCGTGCTGGCGCCGGCGATACGCATGCAATACGCGCCGTTGGCGGTGATCCTGCTGGGGCTTTTCGCCCTGCGCGCGGGGAAAGCCGCAACAGCGCTCGTCGCCCTTGCCGCAACGGGGTTCTTCCTTGCCGTCGGCGTCTTCGACGCGGTCACCTGGGACGCGGGATTGTTCCACTCCTACCGCGCCAACATCCATGCCAACATCGGGCTGAGCGAGGCCGGCGCCGCGGGAGGCAGTCCCGCGTACCAGTATTTATCATGGATTGCGCTGGCCAGCGCCGGGCTGGGCATCCTGTGCCTGATCGGGGCGCTGTCCGACCTGCGCCGCTACGGATTCCTGCTGCTGCTCGTCGCCGTAGTCCTGTTCCTCCATTCCACCCAACCGCACAAGGAATACCGCTACGTGTTCGCGGTCATCCCCCTCTGGCTGCTGGTGGGCGCCGGTCTTGCCACCCGATTCGCCGCCCGCGTGGGAAAACCCGCGCAGATGTACGGGGCGGCAGGCGTGGTGTTCGTCGCGGTATCCGTCGCGGGTGTCCTGAACCTTCTGCCGGACCAACACAAGGTGTACGAGAGCGCGCATACGCCCAAGGGAATCGTCGTCCGCTTCCTCCGCGGCCAGGACCCGGTCTTCGCGGCCTACCGCTACTTGGCCGGAGCGTCCGGGGTGCACGCCGTATGGCAACCCGACCGCCACTACCACAGTCTCCCCGGCTACTACTATCTGCATCGCAAAATCCCGTATTACGACGCCTCGACCGGCCCCGGCAGCAAGATCAACGCAGACCTGGCAACGCTGCGGGGCGCCGTCAGCCACATTCTGGCCGGGGACCCGAACTTGGCCGTGCCCGGCTACGTGGTGGAAAGGGAGTTCGGCGACGTCCGCATCCTGCGCCGAGAGGAGAACGACGCCCCGGTCCGTCAATGGCGGAGCTTCACCCCGACCATCGTCGACGACTTTTCCGACCGGATCATGCGCCCGATGGTCCCGGACGCCCCGCCGCTGCCGTCCAACGCCGGCGTCGCCTTCGTGGAGTAGAGAGAGGGAATCGTAAGTCTATCCTTCTCCCACTGCTCCCCGATCTCGTCGAAAAGGTTCGAAAGCTCAAAGGAGGGAGATGGGGTGGGGTGAAGGAGAGTGGGAACCGCTATGCTCCGTTATCGTGATTCAGCCAGCCCGCTTGCCCCTTTCAGACGGGACATCGGTTTATCGAACGTTCCCACAGGCAGGTGACCCGCCTTGCGGGCGACCTCGATAATGAGACAGTCCGCGAATCCCACGGCTCGTCCTCGTCGAAAGTTCTCGAGCGCCGCCTGAACGACGTCCGCGTCCTGCAACACCAGTCGATCGTGCTCGAGCAACATCTCAACCGTGGTGGCGATCTGACCGCCGTCCATTGCATAGACCGTCGCAAGCACCCAGACGGTCTCGACCAGCACGAGGTGGGAAAGCCACGCGCCGGGGGCTACGAACGTCTCCGCCCGCTCGACCTGCGCCGCATCGTCGCGTACCAGCAGTCTGACCAGTACGCTGGTGTCAACGGCGCGCATGTTTGGCTCGTACGTAGGCTCGAATGCCCTTATCCATGTCGGCAACGCTCCGCCGACTTGGCGGCGTGACGAACAGGGCGGCATGGATGTCGCGCGACGTATATTTCGATGCGCGTCGAACGATGACGCCGTCTCCATGCTCGCACCACTCGACCTTCGATCCCGGTGCCAGTCCCAACTTGTGTCGGATGCGCACTGGTATCGAAATCTGGCCTTGGGACGTGATCTTGGATTCGATTCGTACCATCTGAGATGTCCTCCTTTATGGGACATTACCACGGTAATGCCCCACTGGAAACCAGAGAAAGTCACCCGTGTGATCAGGTTCGGGAAAAGGCAACCGTCCGCCTGTCTCATCAAAAGGGTACGACGTACGAGAGGATCCTTTTCGAAAGCTACCCCTCACCACCCGCCGCCGGGATCAGTTGCCCGGGGTGATGCCGTGGTGTTCGAGCGGCCGGGATCGACGGGTTGTCCGCGTGGGGATGAATGGCGTAGGAGCGCCGGAACGCGCGCACCGCCGGGTCGATGCGGCCCTGCCGTCCGAGCAGGACGCCCTGCAGATGGTAGAATCGGGCGCGGCGCCACCGCTCGAACGACGCGTCGAGCAGGGGCGCTCCCGCCGTACTTCAGCAGCACTTCGGCCATGCCGATCAGGCCGGAGAAGTCCCGTTCCGCGAGCGTGCGGAGCCGCTGCGTCCGCTCCAGCAGGGCGGCGTTGCCGGACAACACGACGTAGCCCAGGAACTGCCGTAGTTGTGCAGCCGCGTCAGACGGAGAAACCGTTCCCAGCCGCCGCTAGGCCGGCGTGGCAACAATGCCTCGAAATAGCGCGCCGTGAAGTCGCTGCCGGCGCGGTCGTTCGCTGGCCAATGCCTCCAGACGGCCAGCGTCACCAGCCCCGCGCACATCGACACCGCAATGCCGGTGCTGGCGTTCGTGGCGCACGTGGCCATTGCCCTGTCCGGCGACTTCATCCTGTACCCCGACGAGATCATGCAATACCTGGAACAGGGGCATCGCCTGGTCTTCGGCAACGGCGTCATCTACTGGGAATTCTTCTACGGCCAACGCTCCTGGCCGTTGCCCGGCCTGATCGGCGGGGTCTTGCAGCTGTGCGACGCCGCGGGCCTGGGCGAGCGGGGTTAGTACGTCGGCGCCGTCAAGCTGACGTTCTGCGCGCTCTTGCTGTCGCTCCCCGCGGGGATGTATTGTTTCGGGCGTCGGAACTTCGACGAAACCGCGGCGCGGATCGCGCTGCTGGCCGGCGCCGCGGGGGACAGTCCCACGTACCAGTATTTATCATGGATTGCGCGGGCCAGCGCCGGGCTAGATCCTGTGCCTGATCGGGGCGCTGTCCGACCTGCGCCGCTACGTCTTCGCGGCCATCCCGCTCTGGCTGCTGGTGGGCGCCGGTCTTGCGGCCCGGTTCGCCGCCCGGGCGGGGAACCGGGCGCAGGTGTGGAGGACACCGGCGCGGGTGTCCTGGATCTCCTGCTTACCTAACCTGGTGTACCGAGAGCGTGCATACGCCCTAGGGAATCATCGTCCGCTTCCTCCGCGGTCAGGACCCGGGGTTTTCGGCCTACCGCTACCTGGCCGGCGCGCCCGGGGTGCACGCCGTATGGCGCCCGACCGGCACTACCACAGTCTCCCCCAGCTACTACTATAACGAGGTGAGATGTTATGGAGACCTCTACTATGATGCGGCTGTTTCCGCCCCTGTTCCGCCTTTCTGGCCGACTCAAGCGGCTACTGATCTACGGGGCGTTCCTGCTGGTGGGAATCGCCGTGGTGGAAGACTACGGAGCTGGGCCAGACGCACCATTACAACGGCACGAAGCCGCCCGGAACCTCGCTTTCATCACGGGCGCTGCACCCACGCTAGACGGGTTCCTCTATGAATACGACAAGTACTATGGAGTCGCCTTCGAACTCCCCCTGCTCCTGCTGGAGCGCGGCCTGGGATTGGAGGATTCGCGCCGCATCTATCTCCTGCGGCATCTGGTGACGCACGCCTTCTTTCTGGTCGGTGGTCTGTGCTGTTCGCTCCTCGTCTATCGGCTGACCCGCAGCCGAACCGTGGCCTTGTTCGCTTTGCTGATGTTCGTGCTGCAGCCGCGGCTGTACGCGCATTCGTTCTTCAACAGCAAGGATCTGCCGTTCCTCAGCATGTTCATGGTCACGCTGTACGTGACGCACCGGGCGTTCCGCCGGGACACGGTCGGGGCGTTCGTGCTGTGCGGGGTGTGCGTGGGGGTGCTGACGAATCTGCGGATCATGGGGGTGATGCTGTATCCGGCGGTGCTGGCGCTACGGGGGCTGGACCTGGGGCAGGCAGGGAAGGGGGGGGGGCGAACACACGTGCTGACGACGGGGACGGTGTTTGCGGTGGTCGGGCCGGGCACGCTGTACGTGCTGTCGCCCTACTTGTGGACGAACCCGTTGGAGTTCGGCACGGCGTGGCAAGTCTTGGCCCATCACCCCGCCAGGTTTCATGAGTTATTTCAGGGGCGGCTGGTCGACCCGTATCATGTGCCCTGGGACTACATTCCAACATGGGTAGCTATCTCGACCCCTTTGGTGACGCTGGCGTACGGCGTCCTGGGCGCCGTCCGAGTGTGTGCTCACAGCGTCCGGCGGCCGTGGGCGGCGCTGGGGAACACGGACCTGCGCTTCGGGCTGGTGCTGCTGGCCTGCCTGACGCTGCCCGTGCTGGCGATCATCGGGCTCGGCTCCCATCTCTTCAGCGGGTGGCGCCGCGTGTATTTCCTGCATGCGCCGTTGTGCGGGTTGGCCGGGCTGGGGCTGGCGTGGGTGGGAGGAAGGAGTCGGCGGGCCGCGGCGGGAGGCGCTGTGCTGGCAGGGCTGGGGGTGTTGGTAACGGGGGTGGACATGGTGCGGTTGCATCCGCATCAACAGGTGTATTTCAATGCCCTGGTGGATCGGACGACACCAGAGTATCTGTTCACCCACTATGCCTTGGACACATGGAGTATCTCGTGCCGTGAGGGGCTGAAGTTCCTGCGGCGGCGGTATCCGGCTACGAAGGTCTATGTGCAGTATTCCGGGCCGATCTACCCTGGCTGGTTGACGCTTCCCCAGGCGGACCGCGCCCGGTTGGTGCTGGTCAAGGACGATGCGACCGCCGACGTTCGGATATCATGCGGCGTACAATTGCAGGAAAGAAGACACCTCCTGTTCGAGCACGCGCTGTACATGCGCACGGTGTACAACAATACACTGTTGCGGGTCACGGCCCGGGTGACGGTGCCGGAGAGGCGACAAAGTGTCGTCCGCAGGGTCGAGGAGAGTACGTATCGGGGGGCGACAGCGGGCGAGTTATTGTCGGAGGGGAGGTTTGACGTGTACACGTATCCGGGCAGCCGTCTGCTGGGATATGCGCGGAGCAGGTGCACCGCGTCCGACGTGCAGGCACGGTTCTTCGTCCATGTGTTTCCGGTGGACGAACAACGGTTGCCGGCGGAGCGCCGCCGGTACGGGTTCGACAACCTGGACTTCGGCTTTTCTCCTCTGGGCAAACAGGTGGCGGGGGAGTGTTGGACGACCGTCGCGTTGCCTGCCTATGAAATCGCGCGTATCCACACCGGGCAGTACGACGAACGAGGGGAGTTATGGGAAACCGAACTGGTGGGGCCGATTCGGTGACGCGCGGCTCCGGACTGGCGGCCGGCACCGTTCCTGTGCTAGGCGGCGCGCCCGCTTCCCCCGTGCGAGCGAGGAAGCGGGCAAGATGAAAGCGGCCCGTCTCATGCGGTAAGCCTTCAATGCAAGTTCCTCTCGTGATGCGACCGTTGCTGTCGATGACCCGGCTTTCCTGGCCGGGGCAAGCGTGGCTGGTGTGTGGGGCGTTCCTGCTGGTGGGAATCGCCGTGGTGGAAGACTATGGAGCCGGGGTGGACGTACCAGCACAACCGGGCATAGCCGTCCGGAACCTCGCCTTCATCACGGGCGCCGCCGACCGGCTGGACGGGTTCTCCGTAGAGCACGACAAGTACTATGGGGTCGCCTTCGAACTCCCCCTGCTCCTGCTGGAGCGCGGCCTGGGATTGGAGGATTCGCGCCGCATCTATCTCCTGCGGCATCTGGTGACGCACGCCTTCTTTCTGGTCGGTGGTTTGTGCTGTTCGCTCCTCGTCTATCGGTTGACCCGCAGCCGGACCGTGGCCTTGTTCGCCTTCCTCTTGTTCGTGCTGCAGCCGCGGCTGTACGCGCATTCGTTCTTCAACAGCAAGGATCTGCCGTTCCTCAGCATGTTCATGGTCACGCTGTACGTGACGCACCGGGCGTTCCGCCGGGACACGGTCGGGGCGTTCGTGCTGTGCGGGGTGTGCGTGGGGGTGCTGACGAATCTGCGGATCATGGGGGTGATGCTGTATCCGGCGGTGCTGGCGCTACGGGGGCTGGACCTGGGGCAGGCAGGGAAGGGGGGGGGGCGAACACACGTGCTGACGACGGGGACGGTGTTTGCGGTGGCCGGACCGTGCACGCTGTACGCGCTGTCGCCCTACTTGTGGACGAACCCGTTGGAGTTCGGCACGGCGTGGCAAGTCTTGGCCCATCACCCGACCAGGCTTCATGGGTTATTTCAGGGGCGGGTGGTCGACCCGTATCACCTGCCCTGGGACTACATTCCGACGTGGCTGGCCATCTCCACACCTCTGGTGACGCTGGCGTGCGGCGTGTTGGGCGCCATCAAGGTGGGGCTGGACGGCGGGCAGCGACCGCGGGCGGCACTGAGGAACACGGACCTGCGCTTCGGGCTGGTGCTGCTGGCCTGCCTGACGCTGCCCGTGCTGGCGATCATCGCGCTCTCTTCCACCCCCAATCAGAACTGGCGTCACGTATATTTCCTGCATGCGCCGTTGTGCGGGTTGGCCGGGCTGGGGCTGGCGTGGGTGGGAGGAAGGAGTCGGCGGGCCGCAGCGGGAGGCGCTGTGCTGGCAGGGCTGGGGGTGTTGGTAACGGGGGTGGACATGGTGCGGTTGCATCCGCATCAACAGGTGTATTTCAATGCCCTGGTGGATCGGACGACACCAGAGTATCTGTTCACCCACTATACCTTGGACCCATGGAGTATCTCGTGCCGTGAGGGGCTGAAGTTCCTGCGGCGGCGGTATCCGGCTACGAAGGTCTATGTGCAGTATTCCGGGCCGATCTACCCTGGCTGGTTGACGCTTCCCCAGGCGGACCGCGCCCGGTTGGTGCTGGTCAAGGACGATGCGACCGCCGACGTTCGGGTCTCATGCGGCGAACAATTACAGCGAAGAAGACACCTCCTGTTCGAGCACGCGCTGTACACGCGCACGGTGTACAACAATACGCTGCTGCGGGTCACGGCCCGGGTGACGGTGCCGGAGAGGCAACAAAGTGTCGTCCGCAGGGTCGAGGAGAGTACGTATCGGGGGGCGACAGCGGGCGAGTTATTGTCGGAGGGGAGGTTTGACGTGTACACGTATCCGGGCAGCCGTCTGCTGGGATATGCGCGGAGCAGGTGCACCGCGTCCGACGTGCAGGCACGGTTCTTCGTCCATGTGTTTCCGGTGGACGAACAACGGTTGCCGGCGGAGCGCCGCCGGTACGGGTTCGACAACCTGGACTTCGGCTTTTCTCCTCTGGGCAAACAGGTGGCGGGGCAGTGTTGGACGACCGTCGCGTTGCCTGCCTATGAAATCGCGCGTATCCACACCGGGCAGTACGACGAACGAGGGGAGTTATGGGAAACCGAACTGGTGGGGCCGATTCGGTGACGCGCGGCTCCGGACTGGCGGCCGGCACCGTTCCTGTGCTAGGCGGCGCGCCCGCTTCCCCCGTGCGAGCGAGGAAGCGGGCAAGATGAAAGCGGCCCGTCTCATGCGGTAAGCCTTCAATGCAAGTTCCTCTCGTGATGCGACCGTTGCTGTCGATGACCCGGCTTTCCTGGCCGGGGCAAGCGTGGCTGGTGTGTGGGGCATTCCTGTTGATGGGAATCGCCGTCGTGGACGACTATGGAGCCGGGTTTGATGAGCGAACACAACGGCACACAGCCACCCGGAACCTCGCCTTCATCACGGGCGCTGCACCCACGCTAGGCGGGTTCCTCCCTGAACACGAGAAGTACTATGGGGTCGCCTTCGACCTTCCCCTACTCCTGCTGGAGCGCGGGTTAGAATTGGAGGATTCACATCGCATCTCTCTCCTGCGGCATCTGGTGACGCACACATTTTTTCTGGTCGGTGGGTTGTATTGTTCCCTGCTCATCCATCGACTGACCCACAGCCGAACCGTGGCCTTGTTCGCTTTGCTGATGTTCGTGCTGCAGCCGCGGCTGTACGCGCATTCGTTCTTCAACAGCAAGGATCTGCCGTTCCTGAGCATGTTCATGGTGACGTTGTACGTGACGCACCGGGCGTTCCGTAAAGATACGGTCGGGGCGTTTCTGCTGTGCGGGGTGTGCGTGGGCGTGCTGACGAATCTGCGGATCATGGGGGTGATGCTGTTCCCGGCGGTGTTGGTGCTGCGGGGACTGGACCTGGGGCAGGCAGGGAAGGGGGGGGGGCGAACACACGTGCTGACGACGGGAACGGTGTTTGCGGTGGTCGGGCCGGGCACGCTGTACGTGCTGTCGCCCTACTTGTGGACGAATCCGGCCGAGTTCGTCACGGCGTGGCAGACCCTGGCGTATCACCCGACCTGGGAGCGTTCGTTCTTTCAGGGGCGGCTGGTGGACTCACGCCACTTGCCCTGGGACTACATTCCGACATGGGTCGCCATCTCGACGCCCCCGGTCACGCTGCTGGGCGGTGTCCTGGGTGCCGTCAGGGTGGGTCTGCACAGCGTCCGGTGGCCGCCGGCGGCGTTGGGGAACACGGACCTGCGCTTCGGGCTAGTGCTGCTGGCCTGCTTGACCCTGCCCGTGCTGGTAATCATCGCGTTCGGTGCCCATCTCTACGGGGGGTGGCGCCACGTGTATTTCCTGCATGCCCCGTTGTGTGGGTTGGCCGGGCTGGGGCTGGCGTGGGTCGGGGGAAGGAGCCGGCGGGCCGCGGCGGGAGTCGCAGGGCTGGCAGGGCTGGGGGTGTTGGCAACGGGGGTGGACATGGTGCGGCTGCATCCGCATCAGCGCGTGTATTTCAACGCCTTGGTGGACCGCACGACGCCGGAGGCACTGCGCAACTCCTATACGATGAACACGGGGGCGACTTCGTGCTTGGAGGGGCTGGCATTCTTGCGGCGGCGCTATCCCGCGACGACAGTCTCTGTGTCGGGTTACCATCAAGCAAGCAGACAACTCCAGACTCTTCCGCGGGCGGATCGGGTATGGCTCATGCCGGTACACCGTGAGGCCGATGTGCACATCTCCTGTGGGGCGACCTTTCAGAAAAGAAAAGTAAGAGAGGCGGCGCTTCAGAACGCACTGTACGTACGCAAGGTGTACAACAATACGCTGCTCACGGTCACCGCGCGGGTGACGGTGCCCGATCGGAACCGGAGCGTTGCCTACCGGAGCGCCGATACGTATCGGGGGGCGACAGATGGCCGGTTGATGGAGCAAGCGATGTTCGACCTCTACACGTATCCCGGCAGCCGCATACTCGGCTATGCGCGGGACCGGTGCCGGGCAGCCGACACGGTAGCGCCGTTCTTCCTTCACATCGTTCCGGTGGACGCGCAGGACCTGCCGGCACAGCGCCGCCGGTACGGATTCGACAACCTGGACTTCACCTTTCCGCGTCGGGGCAAGCAGGGCGCGGGACGATGTTGGGCGACCGTGGAGTTGCCGGCCTACGGGATCGCGCGCGTTCACACCGGGCAGTACACCGAACAGGGGTGGCTATGGGAAACCGAACTGGTGGGGCCGCTTCCGTGACGGGCTCCGCCGTGCTACCGGGGCTCTGCCGTTCGGTTGCGAAGCGGCATAGACCGCCAAAGACGCCGCCCGCGGCGCGCGACCTGGGGATGGAGCCCGCGGGCGGCAGTGGTAGGTGATGGGCACTGCCCCCCGAGCCGCTGCCGCGGCGGGTGACTGGCACGCCCTGCTCCCCTGAGCCTCGCACTTCCTCCGTCCCGCCTGCGATCAGGCACCCCATTCCACCGTGCGAGCGACGAAGCTATCGGGTACGAGAAGCTTCCCTGATGCGACTGTTCCCAACGATGGCCCGTCTCTCCTGGCCGGGGCAAGCGTGGCTGGTGTGTGGGGCGTTCCTGCTAGTGGGCATCGCCGTGGTGGACGACTATGGCGTCAGCCCGGACACCCGCGGGCAACGGGTTACGGCCGCCCGCAACCTCGCCTTCATCACGGGCGCCGCAGACCGGTTGGATGGGTTCGTCACTGATGAGTTCGACCTATACTATGGGGTCGCGTTCGAACTGCCTTTGCTTCTGATCGAGCGCGGGTTGGGATGGGAGGATTCGCGCCGCATCTACCTGATGCGGCATCTGGTGACACATCTGTTCTTTCTGGTCGGCGGGTTGTGTTGTGCCCTGCTCGTCTATCGGCTGAGCCACAATCGGGTCGTGGCGCTGTTCGCCCTGCTGCTGTTCGTATTGCAGCCGCGGCTGTATGCCCACTCGTTCTTCAACAGCAAGGACCTGCCGTTCCTGAGCATGTTCATGGTGACGTTGTACGTGACGCACCGGGCGTTCCGCAAAGATACGGTCGGGGCGTTCGTACTGTGCGGGATGTGCGTGGGCATCCTGACGAATCTGCGGATCATGGGGGTGATGGTGTATCCGGCGGTGTTGGCGCTCCGGGGGCTGGACCTGGGGCAGGCCAGTCGAGGAGGGGGACGAACCCACGTGCTGGTGACGGGGGCGGTCTTCGCAGTGGTCGGGCCATGCACCCTGTACGCGCTGTCGCCCTACTTGTGGGCGGCCCCGTTCGAGTTCGTCACCGCGTGGAAGACCCTTGCGTATCACCCGGCCAGGCCTCCTAATTTGTTATATCAGGGGCGGCTGGTGGACGCATTTCATCTGCCCTGGGACTACCTTCCGACGTGGGTCGCCATCTCGACCCCCCCGGTCACGCTGCTATGCGGCGTCCTGGGCGGCATCTGGGTGGCCCTTCGCAGCGTCCGGCACCCGCGGGCGGCGCTGGGGAACACGGACCTGCGCTTCGGGCTGCTGCTGGTGGCCTGCCTGACGCTGCCGATTGTAGCAATTGTCCTGCTCGGCTCCCACACCTACGACGGTTGGCGTCACCTGTATTTCCTGCATGCCCCGTTGTGTGGCTTGGCCGGGCTGGGCGTGCAGTACGCCGGAGGGGTGAGCCGGCGGGCCGCGGCGGGAGTGTCTGCGCTCGTAGGGCTGGGGGTGCTGGTGACGGGGGCGGAAATGATTCAGATCCATCCGCATCAGCACGTGTATTTCAACCGGCTGGTGGATCGGACGACACCGGAGTATCTGCGCACTCAATATTCGCTGGACCCGCACCGGCTCGCATGTCGCGAGGGACTGGAATTCTTGCGGCGGCGATATCCCGCGACGACGGTCGCTGTGTCGGGTTACTACCCTACGATCAGAAACATGCGGATTCTTCCGCAGGCGGATCGGGTATGGCTCATACCTGTGCGCTATAGCCATACTCCTGATGTGCATATCTCCTGTGGGGGAGCCTTGCAGAAGCAGAGAATGAAGAAAAGAACGTCTGCGCCTGAGAACGTCCTGTACGTACGCAAGGTGTACAATAATACGCTGCTCACGGTCACCGCGCGGGTGACGGTGCCCGATCGGAACCGGAGCGTTGCCTACCGGAGCGCCGATACGTATCGGGGGGCGACAGATGGCCGGTTGAGGGCGCAAGCGCTGTTCGACCTCTACACGTATCCCGGCAGCCGCATACTCGGCTATGCGCGGGACCAGTGCCGGGCAGCCGACACGGTAGCGCCGTTCTTCCTTCACATCGTTCCGGTGGACGAGCAGGACCTGCCGGCACAGCGCCGCCGGTACGGATTCGACAACCTGGACTTTGCCTTTCCGCATCGGGGCAAGCAGGTCGCGGGACGATGTTGGGCGACCGTGGAGTTGCCGGCCTACGGGATCGCGCGCATCCACACCGGGCAGTACACCGAACAGGGGAGACTATGGGAAACCGAACTGGTGGGGCCGCTTCCGTAACGCGCGGCCTCGTACTCCCGGACGGTACCGTCCCGCCTGCCAAGCTGCGGGGCCGCCAAAGACGTCGCCCGCGGACGGCGGTGGTAGGTGGGGAGGAGACCGCCACCGTAAAGCTGGCACGCCGCGGCGGGTGATCGACATGATCCGCTCACCAATGTAGGTTTCTCTCGTGATGCGCTCGTTCCTGCCGATGGCCCGTCTTCCCTGGTCGATTCAGGGGGGACTGGTCTGCATGGTGTTTCTGGTGGTGGGCATCGCCGTCGTGGACGACTATGGGGTCGTGTCCGATTCACTAGCACAACGGCACAAAACCGCCCGGAACCTCGCCTTCATCACGGGCGCCGCCGACCGGCTGGACGGGTTCTTCGAAGAGCACAACAAGTACTATGGAGTCGCCTTCGAACTCCCCCTGCTCCTGCTGGAGCGCGGATTGGGGTTGGAGGACTGGCACAGCATCTCCCTGCTGCGGCATCTGGTGACGCACGCGTTCTTTCTGGTCGGCGGCTGGTACTGCTCGCTCCTCGTCTATCGGCTGACCCGCAGCCGGACCGTGGCCTTGTTCGCTTTGCTGATGTTCGTGCTGCAGCCGCGGCTGTATGCGCATTCGTTCTTCAACAGCAAGGACCTGCCGTTCCTCAGCATGTTCATGGTGACGTTGTACGTGACGCACCGGGCGTTCCGCAAAGACACGGTCGGGGCGTTCGTACTGTGCGGGATGTGCGTGGGCATCCTGACGAACCTGCGGATCATGGGGGTGATGGTGTATCCGGCGGTGTTGGCGCTCCGGGGGCTGGACCTGGGGCAGGCCAGTCGGGGAGGAGGACGAACCCACGTGCTGGTGACGGGGGCGGTCTTCGCAGTGGCCGGACCATGCACCCTGTACGCGCTGTCGCCCTACTTGTGGGCGGCCCCGTTCGAGTTCGTCACCGCGTGGCAGACCCTTGTGTATCATCACCCGGCCAGGGCTGCTAATTTGTTATATGAGGGGCGGCTGGTGGACTCATTTCACCCGCCCTGGGACTACCTTCCGACGTGGCTGGCCATCTCGACCCCCCCCGTCACGCTGCTATGCGGCGTCCTGGGCGGCATCTGGGTGGTCCTTCGCAGCGTCCGGCACCCGCGGGCGGCGCTGGGGAACACGGACCCGCGCTTCGGGCTGCTGCTGGTGGCCTGCCTGACGCTGCCGATTGTAGCAATTGTCCTGCTCGGCCCCCACACCTACGACGGTTGGCGTCACCTGTATTTCCTGCATGCCCCGTTGTGTGGCGTGGCCGGACTGGGCTTGCAGTGCGCCGCGAGGAGGAGCCGGGCGGTGGCGGGAGGGGTGTATGCACTGGCGGGGCTGGGGGTGTTGGTAACGGGGGTGGACATGATTCAGATTCATCCGCATCAGCAGGTCTATTTCAACCGGCTGGTGGATCGCACCACGCCGGAATATCTGGCACACCACTACGTATTGCATGTCTCGTGCCGCGAGGGGCTGGAGTTCTTGCGGCAGCGGTATCCGGCTACGAAGGTCTATGTGAAGTATTCCGTGCCGGTCTACTACGGCCAGTTGACGCTTCCCCAGGCGGACCGCGCCCGGTTGGTGCTGGTCAGGGACGATGAGATCGCCGACGTTCGGGTCTCATGCGGCTACCAATTGCAGCAAAGAAGATTCTTCCTGTTCGAGCACGCGCTGTACACGCGCACGATGTACAACAATACACTGCTCAGGGTTGCGGCCCGGGTGACGGTGCCGGAGAGGAAACAAAGTGTTGTCCGCAGGGTCGAGAGTATATATCGGGAGGCGACAGCGGGCGAGTTATTGTCGGAGGGGAGGTTTGACGTTTACACGTATCCGGGCAGCCGCCTCCTTGGATATACGCGAGAGACGTGCACAGTCGCCGACGTGAAGCCGTGGTTCTTCGTCCATGTGTTTCCGGTGGACGAGCAACAGTTGCCGGCGCAGCGCCGCCGGTACG
Organism: uncultured Binatia bacterium (SeqCode); assembly: GCA_965242795.1. Classification (GTDB taxonomy): domain Bacteria; phylum Desulfobacterota; class Binatia; order Bin18; family Bin18; genus Bin18. The sequence goes on along the minus strand of OZ251505.1, from coordinate 2,568,744 downwards.
GGTTCGACAACCTGGACTTCAGCTTTGTCGAGCGGGGCAAGCAGGTGGGGGGAAAGTGCTGGACGACTGTGGAGTTACCGGACTATGAGATCGCGCGTATCCACACCGGGCAGTACGACGAACGAGGGGAGTTATGGGAAACCGAACTGGTGGGGCCGATTCGGTGACGCGCCCTGTCCACTTGCCGGGCTTCGCGACCGAATAAAGATGCCGTGGAGTGCGGCTGTGAACGGAGAACGTAGCCGGCGAGCGTTGGGGCGTCGCCACCCTCAAGCTGCCGATCCGGTCTGTTTGACTACGTTGGCTACAGGTTCGATAGGTTCCGTTGCTTCGTTGCACCCAGCTATTGTTGCCGGCATATCTCAACCCTGCCCCGGGATCAGCCGCCCGGGGTGATGCCGTGGTGTTCGAGCGCCGGGATCGACGGGTTGTCCGCGTGGGGATGAATGGCGTAGGAGCGCCGGAACGCGCGCACCGCCGGGTCGATGCGGCCCTGCCGTCCGAGCAGCACGCCCTGCAGGTGGTAGAATCGGGCGCGGCGCCAGCGCTCGAACGACGCGTCGAGCAGGGGTTCGGCTTTGCCGAGCCACGTGCCGATCTGGGGCCAGTAGGCGCTCCCGCCGTACTTCAGCAGCACTTCGGCCATGCCGATCAGGCCGGAGAAGTCCTGTTCCGCGAGCGTGCGGAGCCGCTGCGTCCGCTCCAGCAGCGCGGCGTTGCCGGACAAGACGACGTAGCCCAGGAACTGGCCGTAGTTGTGCAGTTGCGTCAGACGGAGAAACCGTTCCCAACCGTCGCTAGGCCGGCGCGGCAACAATGCCTCGAAATAGCGCGCCGCCGCAGGCGGAAACGCCAACTCCAGCGCCCCAGGTGTGCCGGCCTTCAGAATTTCCTTGACGAAGCCGTGGTGCCGGACGCCGCGGCCGTGGGGGAAAGTGTCGTCGTCCGCGATGTAGAACACGGGCCGGTCGGTCTCGGCCACGTACCGCCGCAGGATGTCCTGCTTGCGCGCCTCGGGCAGCAGGGGGTCGTACAGGCGGTTGCCGAACACGAGGCCGGGCAGGCTGAGGAGGTCGACGTCGGGGCGCCGCTGCTCGACGAACCGCGCATAGCCGAGGGGGCCGGTCGCCGCGTCGCCGGACACGATCAGCACGGCGTCGTCCGGCAGGACTTCCCAGATCGTTTCCACGTAGCGCGCCGTGAAGTCGCTGCCGGCGCGGTCGTTCGCTGGCCAGTGCATCCAGACGGACAGCGCCACCAGTCCCGCGCCCGTCAGTGCTGCGATGCCGTTGATACCGGTTGACCGGTTTCCGTCCGCGTTCCCCGACCCCGCTCTCTGCAACCACGCCGGCAGCCGTTCCAGAACGAACGTCAAGCCGACCGCCAGCCACAGCGCGACGAAGCCGTAACAGACCAGCGAGTAGGGCCGGAAAATGGCGACGCGGTGAAAATCGAACTCGAACTCCAGCATCAGCAGCAACGCCACGCTGTTGCCCAGAAATACCAACACCCCCGCCACGGTCTCCGCGATACGCCCGCGGCGCAGCAGGACGAAGAGTCCCAGGCAGGCGAGGACGAACCCCGGCGGCGTCAATTGTCGGAAGACCTGCGTGCCGAACCAGCCCAGAAACGCGAAACGGTCGCTCCATCCGGCGATGGGATTGACGTCGGTAGCGGCGTAACCGCCGCGGCTGACGTAATGCCAGAACGCCTCCCAGTCCGCGATCGGGCCGTAGAAGCTGATGAACGGCTCCTGCCAGGAGCGCACGACCATCCCCGCATACGGCAGGCCGGCGGCGGCCACGGTCACCGCGAGCAACAGCGGCAGCGTACTCGGCAACGTCCTTCGAGCCGGCAAGGCCGTCAACAACAGGCCGGGCAACGCCAGCACCATCAGCGGCCAGTGGTTGGCGAGACTCAGGCCGTACACGGCTGCCGCGGCTCCCCAGACCCACGTGCGGGCCGGGTGCCGGACGCCGTGCAGGAGCAGGGCGTAGGTGGCGAAGAACAAGAGGGCGTTGAGCGTATAGACCTCGGCGATGATCGCCTGCGACCAGACGTGTTCCGACGCACCGAACAGCCACGCCGCGGTCAACGCCGGCAGCCGCTCCGCGCGCAACAGCCGGGCGCACCCGTACACCGCGCCGCAGGCGCACGCCCCGAGGACCGCGCTCGACAAGTGGCCGAGCAGCGCGGGGCTGCCGAAGGGAAGCTGCATGAACAGATGGCAGAGCAGCGTATAGAGCGGATAGCCGGGCGGATGCGCGATGCCGAGTTGCGCCCCGGCCATCAGGAACAGGCCGTCGTCTTCCAGCACGACGCCGCGCGGCAGCGTGGCCGCGTACAGCAGCAGCGGGCCGAGCACGGCCGCGGCCGCCGCCACGCCGTCGCCCGTCTTGTCCCACCCGGGCGCGTCAGCCGGCGGAGTCTTGCCGCGGGTCAAAACGGTATTCCCGTATCCAGATCGGCCGCTGCCCGGCCACGCCTTGGCCGACGACGATCCGGTCGATGGCGTAGTCCGGCAACCGGTGGAACGCGACGCACGTCTCGCCGCGGCGCCGGCCGTTCAGGGCGAACGTGAAATTCAGGTTGTCGAACGGCTGGCCCGCCCGCCGGCTGACGTCGCCGAGGTCGTCCTCGTCGGCCGGTGTCACGCTCAGAATGAAGATCGGCTCGACGTCCTGCCGACCGCAGGGCGTTTTCGTCCAGATCAGCCGCTTGCCGTCGAGATACACGTCGAAGTCGGCGGCGACGATGCGCTCGCCCTTTGCGCGCGTGGGCGTCCCCGCCGCGTCGGTGTCGCGCAACACCGCCCGGACCGCGGGCGGCACCTCGTACGAAACGTATTGATATTCGAGGGATTGGATCAGATCCGTGAACAGCGAATAGGGGCCGCGCTCGTACCGCAAGACCGACGGCGCGCCGACGTAATTCCCGGCCCGCACCACCTCGACCAGCGGCGTGAAGGCGCCGACCGCCAGGGCGCCGATCAGTCCGCCCAGCGCCCAGCGGCGGGCTCCCTTCCCGCCGTTCCTGCCATACGCGACGAGGCCGCACACGCAGCAATAGCCGAGCACGAACACCGCCGGCTTCGAGGCGTTCATCGGCAAGTCGTTGTACAACCCGAAGGAGTACACCGGCAGCACGAACAGCGTGGCTACGCTGGCGGCCAGAAACGGCTCCCGCCCGACCAGCGCGCGCCCGCGGGCGGACCAGGAGAGCGGGTGTTCCCGCGCCTTCTTGCGCTTGCGGGAGCGGGCGCGGCGTCGAGCGGCCGGCCGTTCCGCAGCCACCGGTTCGGGACGCGGCTGCAACCACACGAGCAGGCCCGCCAGGATGCCGAACTCGGTCAGATAGAACACGGGCATCAACTTCGCCAGCGTGCCGGCATCGTACCGCTCCCACAGAAAGCCGCTCGGCACCTCCTGCGCCCCGCTCGTCAGATACGTCACCAGCAGCAGCCCCACCGGCGGGGCCAGCAGCAGGTTCTGCCAGCGCAGGAACGGGCGCAAGCCGTGCCTGCACACCGGGACCGCCAGCAGCGGCAGCAGGCCGAGGGCCGCGAACGGCGACCAGAACACGACCGCGGCCAGCAGGACGCCGCTGACCGCCAGGAAGCGCGGCCGGTCGGAAAGCTGCACCACCAACAGGGCGCCGAGGGCCGCGGCCACCGTGTGCTGGGGCAGGAACATCAAGCCCGTCGTGTTGGCCGAGTATTGGAGGTACACCCAGGCGCCGTCGAAGCGCGGCCACTCCACGAGTCCGCGCGGCAGTCCGACGGTAGGCCACAGCCCACCGAAGCGGAACGCCGTGCGCCAATCCACCCAGTCCATGCCGTGCAGGAGGACGTTGCGGAGCAGGTCCATCCCGCTGAAACCGACGAGGACCGCCACCGCGAGCGCCGTCTCCCGCCAACCGCGGCAGCCCGCGGCGAACAGCAGCACGACGAGGGCGGCCCCCCCCCAGCACCAGACGGGGACCGCCCAGTTCAGGGCGGCGAGGCCGAGCCAGCGGGCGGCCAGCCCCGGCACCATGTACCAGCCCAGGTAGTAGCGCAGGAGCGGCGCGCCGGCGTCCGCCTCGCCGGCCGGCAGATAGGGATCGAGGGGATTCGCCGGCCACACGGGCCAAGCGTTCGCGCCCAGCTCGGAGAACAGCGCCCGATGTTTGAGCCAGTCGGTGGGGGCATCGTCGAGTAGGCCGACCATACCGCCCGCCGGCGTCAGCAACACCCAGCCGGCGGCCACGATCGGCAACGCGAAGACCGCCGGCCGCGGCGGCCCCCACCACGAACCCCGCAGCGCGTTCCAGAACCCGGCCGTCAGGCACACGGCCGCGGGGATGCCGACCCACCACTCGAACCAGCCGACCAGCCAGACGATCAGCGGCAGCACGAGATAGACGAGCGCCAACCGGTGCAGGACCGGCAGTTCCGGCCCCTCGTCGGGAGAATTGAGCCAGGCGTTCAGGCGCGGGAGGGGGGAAGTCATACGGTGAGGCCGATCACGTCCCAAAAAGGAGGGCTCTCACCTTCGGAGCACATCCGGGGCAGGCTCTCGCCCTCTTCCGGTGGGAGAGGGAACGACAGGCTTCCCCGCCTGTCTCCGGAAGGTGAGTTGGGGCGAGGATTCGTCCCGCGGCGTTCCTCCTATCTCTGCATTTCATACCACGGCATGTATTGAAAAAACGTATTGTCTGGGAATTCCATACAAGAGGAGCCTGGAACTCTCCTCAACTCACCCACCGTGCAGACTGGTTAAAAGCCCTTCGACAAGCTCAGGGTCCAGCCCGTTGAGCTCGGTCCCCGAGCTTGTCGAAGGGTGTCGAAACGGTCCTCGGATCCTCTTGTATGGAATTCCCTATTCGAAAGAGAAGGGAACATCACAAGACGAAATCCCACCGACAGGCCGCCTTCCCTTCACATTCCTCATCTCCTCGTCATTCCGGCGAAAGCCGGAATCCAGGCGAATGAGATCCGCACCCCGGCGGGTGCCGAGGCGTCGCAAGAGCCCGCGGTTTCCCCGGTCTCTGAGTTTGAGTGGTGAGAGGGCGAAGCAGCCGCGAAGGGGATTCAAGGGAAGAGATTACCAAGGGGACGGAAGCGGGGGTCAATCTTTGCCGCCGGTCAGGACGCGGCTCATGCCCTCCACGAATTGCTTGGCCCAGCCGCTGCCCTTCTGCTCGGACATGGCCTCGAACTCGCCCTTGTCCAGCCACATCCCGCCGCAACTCGGACATTCGTCGATCTCCACGTCGTCGATCAGGCGGGTGGTCAGGGTGGCGCCGCACTTGGGACAGCGGTGGATCGCCAGTTCGCGCACCGTATCTTCTTGTTCGGCCTCTTGCTGCTCCTTCAGTTTGGCGATGAGTTCCTTGTCCCGCTGCGCAAAATAGCGGTTTTCCTCGGCGCGCTCCTTCTGTTCCAGCTTCGTCCCGAGACGGTCTTTTTCTTCCATCGCTGCGTGCCCTCCCTGTCGGCGTTGGGGTCTGCTATACCTTGCGCGTCCGGGCGGGTCCAGATGACCCCAGATCTCTCCCTGGCTTGCAGGCCCATGCTCCCCTGGCCCAAAACCTTCGATCTTTCGACGTGGTTCGACCCTTCGACAAGCTCAGGGACCGCAGGCTCACCGACCGATACGGAGGCTGGAATGCACGAACCATTCGACGTTGGGACATGCGACAAGCTGTTGACCACGACCCGCTCGATCCGCAAACGGCTCGACCTCACCCGTCCCGTCCCCCCGGAGTTGATCGAAGAGTGCCTGGAAGTCGCCCTGCAGAGCCCGTCCGCGACCAACACGCAGAAGTGGCGCTTCGTGGTGGTCTCCGACGCGCAGAAACGAGCCGCCATCGCGAAAATCTACAAACAGGCGTTCCAGGAGTATTGGGCACAGGCCGACGAGGCCGCCCAAGCCTACGGGACCGACGACGCGCACTCCGCGGAAGCCGACCGGTTGATCGACTCGGCCGTGTATCTGTCCGAGCATCTGGGCGAGGTGCCGGTCCACGTGCTGTTCTGCATCGAGGATCGGATCGACCCGGGTTCGCTGTTCCAACAGTCCACGGTGTTCGGCTCGATCCTACCCGCGGCGTGGTCCTTCATGCTGGCGGCCCGCACCCGCGGGCTGGGGTGTTGCTGGACGACCGTCCACCTGCTGCACGCGGACGAGACCGCCGCACTGCTGGACATCCCCGACACGGTGCAGCAAGCCGTGCTGCTGCCGGTCGCCTATTACACGGGCCGCGATTTCAAGATCGCCCCGCGCACACCCGCCGCGGAGCTGACGCATTGGGACGGCTGGGGGCACCGGCGGTAGGAGTCGGGTCGGGGAATGGAGCGTGCCGACCGCTATCCGACCCGGCACGGGCCGCTCACGCCTGCTCGGCCACGAGGCGCAGCATGTCGGTTTCGGTCACGATGCCGATGAGTGCCGTCCCCTCGACGACGGGGAGACAGCCGATCTTGTGTTCGATCATGAGCCGCGCCGCGGCCCGCACGTCGGCGTCGGATGCAATGGTGATCGGATCGACCATGATCTCCTTGACCGCGACGCTCTCCAGGAAGGTCCGCTCGGCTTTTTCTCCGTACTGCATGACCGTGCCCAGTGACGCCTTGTACAGGTCGCGCTGGCTCACCACGCCGACCACCTCGCCCTCGTCCACGACCGGGAAATGGCGGATACGGTCCTGATTCATGATGTCCGTGGCTGACAGCAGGGTGTCGTTGCGCCCCAGCGTCGTCACGTCGGAAGTCATGACGTCGCGTACGGTCTTCGGCATGTCGGTGTCCTCCTTGCGCTGCGTCCCGCGCCGGCTCCGCGGCCGGATGGGCCATTGCATACCACGAAAACGCGCGGCGCACAGGTCGCCGGCCGGGTCCGCGGGATGAGTCGAGCGGAGGACGCCATGCCGCTCCCGGCCCCGGACGCCTTGTCGGTCGCCACGCTCGGGCCGTGTCGTCACCCCTCCCCGTTCGCGCGCCCGGGCCGGCGCTGCGTGGACGAGGGGCGCCGCGTCCTCGTGCCCGGCGACGTACAGGAACTCCGTCCCTTTCTGAACGACCCCGCGGGGCCGCCCGGCTTCGAGCCGGCCGGTCCCCGATCGCGGCTGTTCTTCGACCCGCGGCGGACCACCTGCGGCATCGTCACCTGCGGCGGCCTGTGTCCCGGTCTGAACAACGTCATCCGCGCGCTGGTGTTGACGCTGACGTACGGCTATCCGGCCAAGCGGATCATCGGCTTTCGGTACGGCTTCGCCGGCCTCACTACGCCGCCGCGGGCCGAGCCGGTTCTGCTGACGCCCGAGGTCGTGGACACCATCCACACGCAGGGCGGCACGCTACTCGGTTCGTCGCGCGGCCCGCAGGATGTGGGCGACATGGCCGAGACGCTCGTCCGCCTGGGCGTGGACGTCCTGTTCGCCATCGGCGGGGACGGCACCCTGCGCGGGGCGTCGGCCCTGCACCGGGAACTCGCGCGCCGCGGCGTGTCCATCGGCATCATCGGCATCCCGAAGACGATCGACAACGACATCGAGTGGATCGAACGCAGCTTCGGCTTCTCCACCGCGGTGGAAGAGGCACGGCGCGTCATCGCCGCGGCCCACAATGAAGCGCGCGGCGCCTGGAACGGCATCGGTTTGGTGAAACTCATGGGCCGCCAGTCCGGCTTCATTGCCGCCCATGCCAGCCTGGCCAACCACGACGTGAACTATTGCCTGGTGCCCGAGGTGCCGTTTCCGCTCGACGGCGCCCACGGCCTGCTGCGCGCGCTGGAAACACGCCTCGCCGCCCGCCGCCACGCGGTGATCGTGATCGCCGAAGGGGTGGAGCAGGACGTGCCGGACCGTACTGGCGGGCGTGCATACGACGCGTCGGGCAACCGGCGCCTCGACGACGTGGGGATCTTCCTGCGCGACCGCATCGCCCGGCACTTCGCCGCCCGCGGCCAGGACGTCACCATCAAGTACATCGATCCGAGCTACACCATCCGCAGCTTGCCGGCCAATGCGTTCGACGCGGAGTTCTGTTTGTTCCTGGGGCAGCACGCGGCGCACGCCGGCATGGCGGGCAAGACCGGCATGGTCGTCGGCTACTGGAACCAGCGGTTCGCCCACGTGCCGATCGGCGTCGCCGTGGCGCAACGCAAGCTCCTCGACCCCAACGGCCCGACGTGGCAAGGCGTGCTGGAAGTCACCGGCCAGCCCCCCTCCCCTTCGCCTGCCTCCCCTCTCTCGGAGGGACAGGAGATAAGGAAGAGGCAGGGAACACGACCTCGAACCGAGACACGATAAATAACTGCGGAGGCAATTCCCCTTCTCCCTTTCTTTCCGTCCCCCTCTCCCCTCGTGGGAGAGGGTTAGGGAGAGGGGGAAGAAAACAGAAAACTCGAAACTCGCCATGCAACGTGAACTGACCATATCCTCCGTCGCCATCGGCTTGGCGCTGGCCGTCGTCATGGGCGCAGCCAACGTCTATCTCGGCCTCAAGGTCGGCATGACCGTGTCGGCCTCCATCCCGGCCGCGGTGCTGTCCATGTTGTTGCTGCGCATGCTGCACGGCCCCGGCCGATTGCTGGAAGCCAACCAGGCGCAGACCGCGGCTTCGGCCGGCGAATCGCTGGCCGCGGGCATCATCTTCACCATGCCGGCGTTGGTGTTGGTCGGCGCATGGCAGCGCTTCGACCCGCTGCTGACCACTCTCGTTGCGTTAGCCGGCGGGCTGCTCGGCGTAGTGCTGATGATCCCCATGCGGCGCGTGTTCGTGGCCCGTGCCGCGGCGAACCTGCCGTTTCCCGAGGGTGTGGCCTGCGCCGCGGTCCTGCGCACGGGCGCACGAGCCGGAGGAGGCGTGCGCGATGCACGGCGGGTTGCGGAGGGCGTCCTGTTCGGGTTGGCGTTCAAGGCGCTGGCCGGCTTCGTCGGCCTGTTCAAAGGCACGCTCGAAGGCGCCTGGACCGTGGGCAAAAGCGTGGTGTACCTCGGCAGCGACCTGTCGGTCGCCCTGTTGGGCGTGGGCATGATCGTGCGGCTGCACGTCGCGGCACTCGTCTTTCTGGGGGGCGCCATCGGCTGGCTGATCGCGCTGCCGCTCCTGAGCGCCAGCCTGCCGGACCCGGACGGTTCGGGCGCAGCCTCCCCCGTCGAAACCGCGTACGCGGTCTGGTCGCAGCAGGTCCGATACCTCGGCGTGGGCGCCATGCTCGTAGGTGGACTGGCCGCCATCGTCCGCGTCCGCCACGGCTTGGCGCTGGCCGTGCGCGCCCTGACGCGATCGGCCGGCGCCGCGGCGGATCCCGGGGCGAATGCACGCGAGGACCTGCCACCAGCGTGGCTGATCGGCCTGTCCCTGGCATGCGTGGCGCTGATCGGCGTGGTGTACCTCCGCTTCACGGGCCGGCTGGACGTGAGCTTAGCCGCTACGGCCATCATGCTGATCGCAGCCTTCTTCTTCACCGCGGTGGCGAGCTACATCGTCGGCCTGGTCGGCAACTCCAACAGCCCGGTGTCGGGCATGACCATCACCACCGTCCTGTTCACCGGCGCGCTGCTCTTGCTGTTCGGTTTCACCGGCACCACCGGCATGATCGCCACGCTGGGCGTAGCCGCCATCGTCTGCTGCACGGCGTGCACCGCGGGCGACGTGTGCAACGACCTCAAGACCGGCGCCCTGGTCGGCGCCACTCCCCGCCGCCAGCAACTCATGCAGATCGCTGGCGTCGCGGTCGCGGCCGGCATCATGGCTCCGGTCCTGCAACTGCTGCACGACCATACCCCAGGCGGCATCGGCGGTAAGGAACTGGCTGCGCCCCAAGCCCAGTTGTTCGCCAGTCTGGCGCGCGGCTTCTTCGGCAATGGAAGCCTGCCTTGGTCCCTCGTCGGCGTGGGTGCGCTGATCGGCCTCGCGTTGGTAGCGGGAGACGCGCTGCTCGAACACCGGCAGGCACGGTTCCGGCTGCACCCCATGCCCGTCGCCGTCGGCATGTATCTCCCACTTGGTCTGAGCGTCCCCATGTTGTTGGGCGGCATCTTGTCCGCGATGCTCATGGCTCGCCGCCCCGCGGCCGGCCCTGAACCGCAGTCGAACGAACCCGGTGTGTTGCTGGCCTCGGGCGCCATTGCCGGCGAAGCCCTGATGGGCGTCGGTATCGCCCTGTTCGCCAGCCTCGGCATCGCGCGCCTCGACCTCGGCCTGCCCGACGGGCTGCACACCATGCTGTCCGCCGCGGCGTTCCTGGCCGTGCTGTTGTTCTTCCATCGGCGGGGCCGCTGAGCCGCGCTCAAGGAACCACCGGTCGCAACGTTTTCAGGCGGTGTCTCGATTTGAAAGGAACACCATACAAGAGAACCCGAGACTTTATCCCGGGCTTTCACGCCATGCCCCCTGGTCAAAACCCTTCGATCTTTCGATCCTTCGACATGGTTCGACAAGCTCACCTACCGAGATCAGGACGTCGCAAGATCGAGACACCGCAGGCTCAGGGGTCCAGTCCGTCGAGCTTGGGGAAACAGATTCCCGGATCGTCTTGTACGTAATGCCCCTTCCTATGTGCACGAGAATGACGGAAGGGAGTCGTCTCGACCGGGGAAATATCAAATCAACACACGATCGCTCCCCCATGATTTTCTGCGCCCCTTTTGTTGCGACCGGGGAACGATCAATACACCACCACAAAACAAACACCGAACGATTCGTCGGAAAATAAAGATTTGCAATGAGGCCCCAGGCGGAAGGAAAGACAGATGTGGAAGTATCCTCACCCCCCTTTCCATAAACCGACACCCGTCGTTTCGCAGTGGGGAGAAGGGGTTGCTTCGCTACTCCGAGCCAGCTTTCCCGGCCGGCTGCGTCGAAGGACCGTATTTTACCGTGCCGACGAGAGCCGCGGTCCGACAACCGCACGATCTCGTCAACGACGCGATAAACTCAAGGACCGGACCCTTCGAAGGATTTTCGACTAAGGAACTCCAGTATCGAAGCCGAGAAAGGGGCCAAAATTATCTTGTATGCAATTTCCGTTAGAAATCCCCAAAATCATGCTCAGGGGAAAACTCTAGCCCCACCCTCGGGAGAGGCCCGGATTGTACCATTGAACCGACTCTGGACTTTCAAATTGATACCCCGCTAGAGATATGGACCGATTCGTTCCCCGGCTTGTAGAGCCGGGAAGTTTTCTGTACAGGCTCCGGGAGGCCGCACTCCAGGTCGTGTCTCCAGCGAGCGTCGTCATGTCCGTCGCGCAGAACAAGGCCATCGTCCGCCGTTACTTCGACGAATGCCTCAACCAGGGCCGGATGGACACCATCGACCGGCTGATCTCGCCGACCTACGTCAGCCACTATCCCGCCGGCTACGATCTCGGCGGCGGACCCGAGGACGTGAAACAGATCGTCTCGTCGGTGCGCCGCGGCTTTCCCGACGTGCGCTTCACGATCGAGGATTTCGTCTGCCAGGGCCAGAAAGTCGCTGCGCGCTGGACGTTCGCCGGCACCCACGCCGGTAATTTCATGGGCGTCGCCGCGACCGGGAAGAACGTGGCGGTCGCCGGCGTCGCCGTGTACCGCATCGAGGACGAGAAGATCCAGGAAGTCTGGCTATCGTGGGACGTGTTCGGCCTGTTCAGGCAACTCGGGGTGTTGCCCGCCTGATCCTCGGCCTCCCTCCTCCTTGAGGGAGAGGGAGGGGGAGGGCGTCCCCGCTCCGAACGTCACCTGCCCTGAGCGCCCGGGCGAACGCTATGTCGATGTCCGCGAATCGCGCCCGCCCGCGCTTCTTCACCCACGTCTATCGGCTCGTCCGCAAGGTCCCGCGCGGCAAGGTCGTGACCTACGGACAGGTCGCCGCCATTCTCGGCGCCCCGCGGGCGGCCCGGGCCGTCGGCGCGGCGTTGCGCCACTTACCGCGGCCCCTGTCGCAAAAGGTCCCTTGGCAGCGCGTCATCAACGCTTCGGGCGGCATCAGCCTGCGCGGCGACGTGGGCCGCGCCGAACATCAGCGCTGGCTGCTGGAGAACGAGGGCGTGGAATTCGACCGGAACGGGAAGGTGGACCTCGGCGCGTATCGCTGGCGCGGGCCGAAACCGGACTATGATTGGCAGGATTCAGGAAGCTGATTGCAGGATGGGGTTCGTCTGGTTGTGCTTCTTTGTTTCCCCCTCCCCCACGAGGGGGGAGGGGATTCGAAGGAGAGGTCGGAGTTACGCGAACTTTGCGATGTAGGGTTGGTATTTGTCGAGCAGGGGGAGCACGGTGTCGGCCCCGGCAGAGGGGAGGAACAACACCGCCCGATCGACGCCCAACTCCTGGTGGCTCGCCAAGGCTTCTTCCTTGTCGGAGGAGCCGAAGACCGAGACCGGCACCTCGTCGGCGGAGCGGCCGGCCTGCTCGGCCAGGGCGCGCAGCTCCTTGATCGAGTCGGGGAGCCCCCGGGTGTCGAACCCGACCGGGATCCAGCCGTCGCAGTAGTTGACGACGCGCTTCAGGCCGCCGTTGAAGGTGCCCATCAGAATCGGCGGGTGCGGCTGCTGGACCGGCTTGGGGTGGGCCCATATCTTGTCGAAGTTTACGAACTCGCCGTGGTACTCGGCCTCTTCGTGGGCCCAGATTTCCTTCATGGCCTCGATGCGCTCGCGGCACACCTTCCAGCGCCGGTTGAACGGCGTGCCGTGGTTCTCCATTTCCTCGGCGTTCCAGCCGCCGCCGATGCCGAAGATGAGGCGGCCGTTGGACAACTGGTCCACGGACGCCACTTCGTTGGCCATCGTGATCGGGTCGCGCTCGATCACCAGACAGATGCCGCTGCCGATCTTGATCGTGTTGGTCACCGCGGCCGCGGCGGTCAGCGTGACGAACAGGTCGTGCGTATGCCAGTATTCCTTGGGCAGGTCGCCGCCGCCCGGAAACGGGCTCTTGCGGCTGGCCGGAATGTGGGTGTGTTCCGGGAACCAGATCGACTCGAAGCCGCGCGCCTCGCACTCCTTGGCGAGCGTGTCCGGCCGAATGGCGTAGTCGGTGGCGAACATCGTGATCCCGATTTTCATAACGTCCTCCTTGGGCTGCTCGGGGTGAGTGAAGGGATGAAAATAATGCGTGCTCATTGCATGGCGGTTCGCCGAGGTCAATGCCGCGGGGGAGTCGGCGCCTGGGAACGCGGGTTTCCGGCCCGCATCGGAAGCGGGCGGGACGCCCGCGCTCCCGGGTCGGGTTACGGCAGCAGCACCAGCTTGCCGACCGATTGGCGCGACTCCATGTGCCGGTGCGCCGCCGCGGCCTCGGCGAGCGGAAACGTGCGCCCGATCAGGAGTTTGAGTGCGCCCTCGGCCATGCGGGCGAACGAGGCTTCGATCCCTTTGCGGTGCAGGTCCGGCATGGCCGAGACCGTGTACAACACGAACCCGCTCACCTTGATCGACTTCTGGAACAGGCTGAAGACGTTGAGCGGGTCGGGCACCCCGCCCGCCCGGCCGTACACCACCAGATGCCCGAACGGCGCCAGACACGTCAGCCCCTTCTCCAGCGTGGGTTTGCCCACCGCGTCGAGAATCAGGTCCACGCCCTTCCCGTCGGTGAGTTTCAGCGCTTCCTCGGCGAAGTCGTGGGTGGCGTAGTTGACGACCTCGTCCGCGCCGTACTCCCTGGCGAGCGCCGCCTTCTCCTCGGTGGAGACGGTGCCGATCACCCGCGCGCCGGCGGCCTTGGCGAGTTGCACCGCGGCCAGCCCGACGCCGCCGGCCGCGGAGTGCACGACCACGGACTGCCCCTCGGTCAGATGGTGCGAGGTGAACAGCATGTGGTAGGCGGTCAGCACCTGGATCGGAAACGCGGCCCCGTCCTCGAAGCTCACCGAGTCGGGCAGCGGGATGATCTGGCCGGCCGGGACGAGCGCATACTCCGCATAGGTGCGCGTCCCGATGGCGGCCACGCGGTCGCCCGGACGAACGCCGTCCACCCCGTCGCCGACCGCTTCCACCACGCCCGCGGCCTCCAGCCCCGGTACGTCGGGGAATTTGGGCTGCATCAGATATTGGCCCTGGCGGAACAGCGTGTCCGCGAAGTTGATGCCGATCGCATGGTTCTTGACGAGCACCTTGCCGGGCCGGGGTTCCGGGTCGGGCGCCTCTCCGTAGGCGAGCACCTCCGGCCCGCCGACCCGGTCGAACGTGACGGCTTTCATGAGCCCCTCCTTCTCGTTTCTTCTCGGTTTTTCCGTTCCGAACGGCAGGGAGCCGTTGTACCGAAAGACGGACGGGAAGCATATAGGGAACGCGACGGCGACCTTTCGTTCCCTGCGATCTTTGGACGCGCTATCCGTTATTATTGTAGGGGCAGGCCCCCGTGCCTGCCCGTCCCCCGCTCGACGTGCAACCCGAGACGTCGTCCGACGCTCCGGTCGCTTGGCGCCGGCCGTACCGGTGCAAACGAATCCGAGCAGGGCTGGCCCTCGAGGAATGCGCGTCTCCGACAGCGGGACCTCCCCCTTCCCCCTCTCCCCAGCCCTCTCCCACCAGGGGAGAGGGGGTTGAGGAAGACCCGGTCAAGACGCTTTCAAACTGATAGACTCCCGCAATACGCTTGCGAGGGAGGAACACCATGAAGAACACGCAGCCGCCGCGTTGGCGGCAATGGGGCGGGACGTTCGGCTTGGCCGTGCTGCTCGGAGCCGCGCCGGACGTCGAACCGGCGGCGGACGAACGGACCCCGCAGGATGAGGCGGAGCCCGTCGGCCTCGCCGACTTCAAGGTGGTCGGGTCGCGGCTGCCCGGCCGCTCGGCCGCGGATGCGCCCGTGCCCGTGGACGTGATCGATGGGGACGATCTCAGAAATTACGGCGTCCGCGACCTGAACAACCTGCTGGCCGCGACCGTGCCGTCCTACAACATCGCCCAGCACGCCATCGGGAGCCAGGACACGCTGGTGCGGCCGGCCAAGCTGCGCGGCCTGCCGCCGGATTCCACCCTGGTGCTGGTCAACGGCAAGCGCCGGCACCGCTCGTCCGCCATCACCGTCTGGAGCCGGGGCCGCGCCCGGGGTTCGCACGGGCCGGACATCGCCTCGATCCCGGCCATCGCCCTGAAACGGGTGGAAGTCCTGCGCGATGGCGCCGCGGCCCAGTACGGCTCCGACGCCGTGGCCGGCGTGCTCAACTTCGTGCTGCGCGACGCGCCCGAAGGCGGCGCGCTCGAAGCCCGCTGGGGGCAGCACTACCACGGCGACGGCGACTTGGCGAACGTGGCGGCCAACGTCGGCCTGCCGCTGACCGACGCCGGCTTCGCCAACCTGAGCTTCGAGTTCACCAACTCGGACTCGACCAACCGCAGCGTGCAGCGCGCCGACGCCCTGCCGCTCATCGCCGCCGGCAACGAGCACGTGCGGAAATCGCCGGTCCAGGTCTGGGGCGCACCGGACGTCAACTACGATTACAAATTCTTCGGCAATCTCGGCCTCGACCTGGGCGCCCATCACCACGCCTATGCGTTCGGCAACTGGGCGGAACGCGACATCGAGGATTCGTGGTTCTTTCGGCATCCCGCGAATTTCGGCCAAGTCTTCACCGACCCGTTCGGCCCCAACAGAGGCGGAGGGCCGAACACCGAACTGCTCGTCGCCGACCTGACCCCGGACGGCACGGGCAACTGCCCCACCGTACCCACGAAAGACTATCTGCCCGACCCAGCGGCGCTGGAGGAGGTCCGTGCCAATCCGCATTGCGACACGTTCTCCCTGATGTTTCCGGGCGGGTTCACCCCGCGCTGGAACGGCATCGTGACGGACTGGAGCCTCACCTTCGGCCTGCGCGGCACGCTGCACCATTCCGTGGCGCTGCTCGACGGCTGGCAGTACGACCTGAGCGGCGGGTTCGGGCAGCACCGCATCGTCGGCCGCGTGCGCAACAGCATCAATCCCAACCTGATCCGCCTCGGGGCCGCGATTCCGACCGAGTACCGCGTGTCGGGCTACGAGGAGCGCGACATGCTCTTCAACGCGGACGTTTCCCGGCCGTTCGACATGGGCCTGTTCGCGTCTCCGCTGAACGTCGCCTTCGGCCTGGAATACCGCGAGGAAGAGTTCGAGAACGAGACCGGCGAGCCGAACTCCTGGTATCGCGACGAAACCCTCGTGGCCCAGGGCTTTCTGAACGGCGTCACCGGCCAGCAGGGTACGCCCCCGCGGGACGCGGGCGTGGCGAGCCGGGGCATCTTCGGCGCCTATCTCGACCTGGAAGCCGACGTGGTCGAAGACGTGCTACTCACCGCGGCCGGCCGCTACGAGAACCACGAAGGCATCGGCGACTCCCTGGACGGCAAGCTGGCGTCGCGCTGGGAGCTGCTCGACGACGTGCTCGCGCTGCGCGGCTCGGTCGGCACCGGCTTCCGGGCACCGACCGTCGGCCAAGTGAATTATCGGCGGGCGACCACCGGCGTGGACCGCACACGGGGCGTCCTCGCCGAGGTGACCACCCTGCCCGTGGACGACCAGATCGCCCGCCGGGTCGGTGCCGACCCGCTCAAGCCCGAGCACTCGACCAGCTTCAGTCTGGGCGCGGTCGTCACCCTCGGCGACCTGTCCGTCACCCTCGACTACTACAACATCGAAGTCAGGAACCGGATCGCGCTGAGCAGCGACTTCAGCCTCGACGGCCGGGGCGCGGACGGCCGCACGCACCGGGCCGCGTTGCGCGCCGCGGGCATCGACGTGCCGGGGCTGAGCCTGGTGCGCTACTTCACCAACGATTTCGGCACCACCACGCAGGGCGTGGACGTCGTGGCGACCTATCCGCTGGAATGGCTGCGCGGCCGGACGCTGTTCACGTTCGCCGGCAACTGGAACAACTCCAAGGTGGATTCCCACGGCCCGTCCCTACGCGCCTACCACGTGGCGCACATCGAGGAGATCGACCCGGAGTTCCGGTTCACGCTCACCGCGGACCACCGGTTCGGGCCGTGGCGTTTCCTCTCCCGGTGGCACTACTACGACGATTTCCACAGCTTTCCGGGGCTCTCCACGCTGCGGAACCGCACCCATGCACACGCCCGGGCGCTGATGGACGTGGAAGCGTCCTACACCTTCTTCGACACCGGCGTGACGCTGGCGTTCGGCGCCCAGAACCTGTTCGATACGTATCCGACCAGGAACCGCGGCGCCGGCGTGTACGGCGAGAAATACCCAGTCACCTCGCCGTACGGCTTCAACGGCGGATTCTATTACGTGCGGGCGGGGTTCGAGTGGGGGTAGTGCCGGCAGCGGGGGGAATCCCCCTCCCCCGGCCTTTCGACCCTTCGACAGGCTCAGGGACCGCAGGCTCAAGGACCTCCCCCGCCTCCCCCCTAAGTTCGTTGAGCCTGTCGAAACGAACCCCGAGGTTACCCCGACCTTCGCACCCCACCCCCGGCCTTTCGACCGTTAGTATCCTCTTCCATGTAATTCCCCAACGAGGGGACGGGGGGTAGGGGCGAAAAATCTTTCGCCTCTCCGAACTATGCTGCCTCGTCGAACCGTTCCCAGCGCCGGGTCCGTCTGAACGTCATCTCCGCGGGACGCGCGGCGGCCTTCAGCCGCGTCCGGGCCAGCCGCTCCAACAACGTCCTGACTTGGTTCCCTTCCGCGACCGCTACCCGGGCCAATTTGTCCGCGGCGCCGCCCAGCGATACGGTGTGGCCGTTCTCCACCCGCGAAAGATGCGCGGGGGTCACGTCCAGCAATGCCGCAAAGGTTTTTGCCGCCAGCCCGGCCCGGTTCCGCAGGAAGCGGATTTCCTGACCGGTCAGCAGCGTCGGTTTCTTCGCGATCTGCTCGGCGATGACCTGATTCAATTCCGGGACGTTCGGAATTTCCGGAACGACCGTGTCACACGCGGCACACTCGTGCACGGTGATCCCGACCAGAAAGGCATTGTCCAGGCCGCAGAGATAGTACCGGTACGGCCGCGCAAACGTCGTCTTCCGACGCTGCATGGCGTTTCCACACGTCTCGCACCGCATCGTTCGTTGATAATATATCAATTCAAAAACGTCAAAAGGATGGGGAGGCCGTCGGTCTGCAATTTCCGGACCGGTTCGATGAGTTACCATCGTGGCGATCTTGCTCAGCGCCTGGTTAGTAGCTGGGGGGACGGAACCGGAAGCTCCCCCTGGCAAAGGAGGATGGAATCGGAAGTCCCCGGCCTTTCGACCCTTCGACAGGCTCAGAGACCTCTCCCCCTTAGTTCGTTGAGCTTGTCGAAACGAACCCCAAGGTCACCCCAACCTTCGCACCCCGCCCCCGGCCTTTCGACAGGCTCAAGGACCTCCCCCGCCTCTCCCCTTAGTTCGTTGAGCTTGCGATGTGTTGAGCTTGTCGAAACATCGAAACGAACCCCGATGTAACCTCGGCCTTCGCACCCCACCCCCGGCCTTTCGACCGTTAGGATCCTCTTCTCTGTAATTCCCCAACGGGGGGACGGGGGTAGGGGCGAAAAATCTTTCGCCCCTCCGACTTGGTTCCCTTCCGCGACCGCTCCCCGGGCCAATTTGTCCGCGGCGCCGCCCAGCGATACGGTGTCGCTTGTCTTTCTTCGGCGTCTTTCCTATCCTTCACGGCCCTGGAGGTTCTCATGGCACGCGTCGAAATCGGTCGCCACCTTGCCACGGATGCCCGCGTCTGCCGTGGACGGCTGATCTTCCGGGGTACCCGTATTCTCGTTGCCGACGCGCTGGAATTGCTGAACGCCGGGTGGAATCCCGATCGGGTTACCCGGGAATATCGGGGAATGGTCTCGGTCGAGGCCATTCAGGAAGCCCTCGCCTTCAACGAACGGGGGATCGCCCGCGAGGTGCTTCCGAAAACGAAAAGCGCGGCGTGATTATTCTCGATCACGACATTCCCGAGCATCAAGCTGAAATCCTGCGATCGGCGCGGCTCAGGCCACAACAGATAGGCCGGGAGGTAGGTCGTCCCGAATGGCAGGATCTCGAAGAGATTCTTCGCTATCTCCATAGCGGGAAATCCGAAACCTTCTTCACCCGGGATGAAGGCTTTTTTCGTCGTCGCCTGTGCCACTGGAACTACTGTATCGTGGTTGTCAGCACCCCCGTTTTAGGAACGGCGCTGTATGTTAAGCGCTTCCTGCGACACAAGACCTTTCGGACTAAAAAGGGCCGGATGGGAAAGGTCGTCCGGCTGTCCCCTACTGGGATCCTTTGTTGGGAGTACGGGAGGAGAAAAACTCCGTCGTCTGCCGTGGTGACCGAACTCCGACCTGCCTCGTCTCTGCGTCCTTCAATTTGTCGTGACCGCCCAATTCTTCTATCCAACGTAGGGGCGACGCATGCGTCGCCCCTACACCTGACATCGGGGAACCCCCTGTATCTCCCCTTGTCAGGGGAGACGGAACCGAA
This sequence comes from uncultured Binatia bacterium (SeqCode), assembly GCA_965242795.1. Lineage (GTDB taxonomy): Bacteria > Desulfobacterota > Binatia > Bin18 > Bin18 > Bin18. The sequence goes on along the minus strand of OZ251505.1, from coordinate 2,549,374 downwards.
AGCTCCCCCCGGCAGGGGGAGATAGAATCGGAAGCCCTCACCCCTCGCCCTTTCGACCCTTCGACAGGCTCAGGGACCGCAGGCTCAAGGACCTCCTCCGCCTTCCCCCTAAGTTCGTTGAGCCTGTCGAAACGAACCCCGAGGTCACCCCAACCTTCGCACCCCGCCCCCGGCCCTTCGACAGGCTCAGGGACCTCCCCCGCCTCCCCCCTTAGTTCGTTGAGCTTGTCGAAACATCGAAACGAACCCCGATGTAACCTCGGCCTTCGCACCCCGCCCTGGCCTTTTGACCGTTAGGATCCTCCTTCTATGTGATTCCCTAACGAAGGGGTTGGAGGGGAGGGGCGAAAGATTTTTCGCCCCTACGACGGCCAAGCTGAAATTTCCCTTGCGGAGACGCATCCCGTCATTCCTGTGGAAACAGGAATCCATGTGCGGAGGGCGACGCATGCGTCGCCCCTACACCCGGCGTTTGAAATTTTCGGGTCGATGTACCGCATCGGCCCGAAAATGACGGATCGAGCTACGGATTTGGTACATGACAGTACGGCGTGAATAGTGTAGGGTAGGCGCTTAGCGCGATCAGAAAGCGCCCAAAGCGCCCAAAGCGCCCAAAGCGCCCAAAGCGCCCAAAGCGGTCGCGGGAGGAGGAACGTCATGGAGAGTATGTGGTTTCGGTGGGGGCAGTGGGGAGCGATCATGAGCTTGGCGGTGCTGCTGGACGCGGCACCGGCCGGCGCGCAGGACGCCGAACCGGCGGCGGACGGCGCCGAGGAAGCAACACAATCCGCGGAGGCGCCGGCGGATGACCTCGTCGACCTCGCGGACTTCAAGGTGGTCGGGTCGCGGCTGCCGGGCCGCTCCGCCGCGGAGGCGCCCGTGCCCGTGGACGTGATCGATGCCGAGGGTTTCCGAAACTACGGCGTCCGCGACATGAACAATCTGCTCGCCGCGACCGTCCCCTCCTACAACGTCAGCCAACACGCCATCGGCGACGCCAACGCGCTGGTCCGGCCGGCCAAGCTGCGCGGCCTGCCCCCGGATTCCACCCTGGTGCTGATCAACGGTAAGCGCCGGCACCGCGGCTCCGCCATTCCCACGTTCACGTTCGGGCAGGCGCAAGGCGCGCACGGGGTCGATATCAGATCGATTCCGTCCATCGCCCTCAAACGGGTGGAAGTCTTGCGCGACGGCGCCGCGGCCCAATACGGCTCCGACGCCGTGGCCGGCGTGCTCAACTTCGTGCTGCGCGATGCGCCCGAGGGAGGCACGGTCGAAGCACGGTGGGGGCAGCACTATCAGGGGGACGGCGATCTGGTGAACACTGCGGCCAACATCGGCCTACCGCTCACGGACGCCGGCTTCGCCAACCTGAGCTTCGAGTTCACCAACTCCGATTCGACCGACCGCAGCTACGAACTCGACATAGAAAAACCGATGAGAGACGCCGGGCTTCCGGTCAAGCATCGGGCGCAGGTGTGGGGCGCGCCCGACGTGACGTACGACTACAAATTCTTCGGGAACTTCGGCCTCGACCTCGGTGACGGACACCACGCCTACGCCTTCGGCAACTGGGCGGAGCGCCAGATTCTGGACACTTGGTACTTCCGGGGTCCGCATAGGGGCGCGCCTACTGGTACGGACAGCGTCTTTCTGAACGGAGACGAACTGCTGGTCGCCGACCTGACGCCTGACGGCACCGGCAACTGCCCCAGAATCATGGCGAGCGACTATGAGCAAGACGGCACCGCCGCCCTGGCTCCGCTGGAGGGCAACCCGAATTGTTACACGTTGGCCCAGAATCTTCCGGGCGGGTTCACGCCGCGCATGCGCGGCAACGTCCGGGACTGGAGCATCGCCTTCGGCCTGCGCGGGGAATTGCAAACCGGTCATGCGCTGTTGGACGGCTGGAACTACGACATGAGCGCCGTGTTCGGCCAACATCGCACCTCGTACTACATCTGGAACACGGTCAACCCGCAGCTACTCCGCCTCAAAGCGAACATGCCGACGGAATACTATGCGCGTGCGTATGAGCAGCGGGACAAGATCTTCAATCTGGATTTCTCCAGGCCGTTCGACATCGGCATCTTCTATTCGCCGCTGAACGTGGCCTTCGGGCTGGAATACCGCGAGGAAGAGTACGAGATCGAATCTGGCGATAAGAACGGCTATTGTAGCGATGATGCGGGAGAATGCGACGGGCAGCGGAAGGAGCGCGGCCTCTACTCCCAAGGGTTCGCCAGAGGCGGCCAAGCGTATCCCGCGCTGCGCCCGGAAAATGCGGTGGAGGCCGGACGGGGCAGCTTTGGCGCATATCTTGATTTGGAAGCCGACGTCATCGAGCAGGTATTGTTCACAGCCGCCGGGCGCTTCGAGCACCATGAAGGCATCGGGGAATCCCTGGATGGCAAACTCGCTACCCGCTGGGGAGTACTCGAAGACGTATTGGCGTTGCGTGGGTCGATCGGAACGGGGTTTCGCGCGCCGACCGTGGGACAGGCCATCTACCGGGATACCACCTATAATTTCGATTCTGTGACGAGACGGCTCGTCGAAACCCCGACGTTACCGGTGGACGATCCCATTGCGATACAGAAAGGGGCTAAGCCGCTCACCCCGGAGACATCCATGTCTTTTTCGGTCGGGACGGTGCTGACCCTCGGCGATCTGTCCGTCACCCTCGACTACTACAACATCGAAGTCAGAAACCGGATCGGGCTGACCAGTACCAGAGGTATCACCCCTGATGACGTCACCGCCCTGGCCGCCATTGGCGTCGACGCGAGCAGGTTAAGGAACATAAGATTCTTCACCAACGCGTTCGAGAGCTACACGCAGGGGATCGATCTCGTGGCGACCTACCCTCTGGAATTGTTCGGCGGCAGCATCGGTCGGACGATGTTGACGTTTGCCGGCAATTGGAACGACACCAACCTGAATCTCGAGTCGATCAATTCGGCGGTCATCAACGCGGTACGCAAAATTCAGGTCGAAGACGGCGAGCCGGAGTTCCGCTTCTCGCTGATGGCGGACCACTCCTGGGGGAACTGGCGGTTCCTGACGCGGCTGCACTACTATGACGGGTTTACCGAGCCATATCAGGATTACGGGCTCATGCCCGCCATCTATGCCAAGTCTCGCGCGCTGCTCGACCTGGAAGCGTCCTACTTCTTCGATTTCGGAGTGACCCTGGCTGCGGGTGTGGACAATTTGTTCGACACCTATCCTACCAGGTTGCGCGCCGAGCATCGGAATCAGAGGGACGGTAAGTACGATGCCGGCCAGAAGTACCCGAACACCTCGCCGTACGGCTTCAACGGCGGCTTCTACTACTTCAGAGCCGCGTACGAGTGGTAGTTTCTTCGAGACTCCTCACCTGTACCGAGGCAAGCGTAGGGGCGACCGGCCGGTCGCCCCTACCCGTTTCGGGCCGATGCCGGCCTGACATAGAGCAGACACCGCGGCGACCTGCGAGACAGGCCCCCATGCAGCATTCGATTGCGAGTCGCGTCCGCGCAACGGCCCGTAGAGCGTAGGGGCGAAAAATCTTTCGCCCCTACAACCGTACGATGGGGCCACATCCCCCGATCATTCCCGCGCAAACGGAATCCAGATGGAGCGCCGCCGAGGCCGACAAACGCAGATGCGGTGGTGATCTCGCCGGACCCTCACCCTAGCCCTCTCCCAGAGGGAGAGGGGATAAAAAGGCCAAGCCGCTCGCCCTCTACCCTCCCTGAGCTTGCGATGCTTTGAACTTTTCGAATAATCGAAAGGTAGAAGGGGGGTGGAGAGGGAGCTTCACTGTCCTATTCCATCCTCTTCAATCCCCTCTCCCTCTGGGAGAGGGTTAGGGTGAGGGTTCCCCGGGCCACAGCAACACGACGAACCGGCCATCACCAACCCAGGTACGGCCCGACGGCTGCGCCACGTGACAACAACGCGCGAATCCGGATACCGTGGGCGCGCGGCATGATCGAAAAGCGACGACACTGCGGCCGCGGAGGAGGAACGCTATGAACCGCAGGTGGGCCGGGTGGTGGGGCGCAGCCCTGAGTCTGACGCTCCTGCTGGACACGACACCGGCCGCGGCCCAGGACGCCGAACCGCCGGCGGACGCCGCGGCCGCACGGGCCGCTCCCATCGACCTCGACGAATTCCGGGTGGTCGGGTCGCGGCTGCCGGGCCGCTCGGCCGCGGACGCCCCCGTGCCCGTGGACGTGATCGACGCCGACAGTTTCCGGCATTACGGCGTGCGCGACATGAACAGCCTGCTGGCCGCGACCGTCCCGTCCTACAACGTCAGCCAGCACGGCATGGGCGACGTCAACGCGCTGGTCCGCCCGGCCAAGCTGCGCGGCCTGCCGCCGGACTCCACGCTCGTGCTGGTCAACGGCAAACGCCGGCACCGCTCCTCCGCGATCAGCTTCTGGACGTACGGCGTGGTCAACGGCTCGCACGGGGCCGACGTCGGGACCATCCCGGCCATCGCGCTCGACCGGGTGGAAGTGTTGCGCGACGGGGCCGCGGCCCAGTACGGCTCCGACGCCGTGGCCGGCGTGCTCAACTTCGTGCTGCGCGACGCGCCCGCAGGCGGCACGCTCGAAGCCCGCTGGGGGCAGCACTACCACGGCGACGGCGACTTGGTGAGCACCGCGGCCAACGTCGGCCTGCCGCTGACCGACGCCGGCTTCGCCAACCTGAGCTTCGAGTTCACCAACACGGACTCCACCAAACGCAGCGTGCAGCGCAGCGACGCGCTGGCGCTGATCCGTAACGGCAACGCCCACGTCCGGAAGTCGCCCGTGCAGGTGTGGGGCGCGCCGGCCGTGAAGTACGACTACAAGTTCTTCGGCAACGTCGGCCTCGACCTGGGCGACGATCACCACGCCTATGCGTTCGGCAACTGGGCGGAACGTGAAATCGAGGACTCGTGGTATTGGCGCAACCCCACCGCGCGCCCCGGCGTGTACACGACGGACTGGGGCGGCGCCGACAACCGGCTGCTGGTCGCCGACCTGTCGCCCGACGGCCAGTCCGGCGACTGTCCGACCATTCTCGCCGCGGACTACGCGCAACGCGGGCCGGCCGCGCTCGCCCCGCTGCAGGGCAAGGACGACTGTTCCACGCTGGCGCAGATGCTGCCGGGCGGGTTCACCCCGCGCTTCCGCGCCACGGGCGCAGACTGGAGCCTCGCCTTCGGACTGCGCGGCACGGGGCGGCGCGCCCTGCTCGCCGGCTGGCGCTACGACGCGAGCGCGGTGTTCGGCCGGCACCGCGGCACCTACGCCTTCTGGAACAACGTCAACCTGCAGCAGCTCCGCCTCCGCGCACACCTGCCGACGGAGCACGTCGTGCGCGCCTACACGGAGCGCGACAAGACGTTCAACCTCGACTTGGCGCGGCCGTTCGCCGTCGGCCCGTTCGCCTCCCCGCTGCACGTCGCCGTCGGCCTGGAATACCGCGAGGAGGAGTTCGAGATCGAAGCCGGGGAGCCGCGTGCCTGGTGCATCGACGACGCCGGCGAATGCGACGGGCGGCGGAAACCGCACGGCCTCGCGCGGCAGGGCTTCCACGTCGGCACGACCGGCTATCCCGGCATCCGGCCGGAGGAGACGGGGACGGCCGACCGGGGCAGTTTCGGGGCGTATCTCGACCTGGAAGCCGACGTCGTCGCAAGTGTGCTGGCCAACGCCGCGGGCCGCTTCGAGCACCATGCGGGCATCGGCGAGTCCCTGGACGGCAAGCTGGCGGCGCGCTGGGACCTGTGGACGGACGTGCTGGCGCTGCGCGGCTCGATCGGCACCGGCTTTCGCGCCCCGACCGTGGGGCAGGCCAGTTACCGGGACTCGACCACCGTCCTCGGAGACGACGGCACCATCCTGCTGGCCGCCATCCTGCCCACGGACGACCCGATTGCCCGCCACAAGGGCGCCAAACCGCTCTCCCCGGAGACGTCGCTGTCGTTCTCCCTGGGCACGGTGCTCACCCGCGGCGCCCTGTCCGTCACCCTGGACTACTACCACATCGAACTCCGGAACCGGATCGGGGTGGGCGAGCGGCTGGCCATCACGCCCGCCGACGTGGCCGCGTTGGCGGCGCAAGGCGTGGACGCGAGTCGGGTGTCCAACGTGCAGTTCTTCGCCAACGCGTTCGAGACGTACACGCAGGGGATCGACCTCGTGGCGACGTATGCCCTGCGGCTGGCGGGCGGCCGGTTCGGACGCACGGTGTGGACGTTCGCCGGCAACTGGACCGACACCACGCTCAACCTGGCTTCGATCGATCCGCACGTCATCGGGTCACTGCGCAAGCATCAGCTCGAAGAACTGGAGCCGGAATTCCGTTTCTCGCTGACCGCGGACCACACGTGGGGGCCGTGGCGGCTGTTGGGGCGGCTGCACTACTACGACGCCTTCACCGAACGGCATCAGAACATCGACTCGCAGCCCATCTACGCCCATGCGCGCGCGCTGGTCGATCTGGAAGCGTCGTACACCTTCCTCGGCCCGGGCGTGACGTTGGCGTTAGGGGCCCGGAACCTGTTCGACACCTATCCGACCCGGAACAGGTACGCCCGCGATTACGGCCAGCAATATCCGAACACCTCGCCGTACGGTTTCGGCGGCGGGTTCTACTATTTCAGAGCCGCGTACGAGTGGGGATGACCGAAGGAGGGGAAGGGGCGAAAGATTTTTCGCCCCTACGGACGCGAGCGCGGCGGCGGGCGCCAATGTCGAGGTGGCCTGCATGGCAGCCGGCCGGGCGCCCTTCCGACCGTCAGAATAATTGCGGCGGGGCTTCGCCGGAGAGGGGATCTGCGTCCGGTCGACACGCTTCGCATGGCGTAAAGCCGATTTCCTGTGCGCGATCGCGCGACGCGACCAACAGGCGATCCGCGGCCGGGCGGCCGGCGGCGACGCGGCAGCCGGGCCGGCAGAACGCTCGGCTCGATCGGTCCGCGGTGTACAGGCGTTGCCGCGCCACGCGGAAGCCTGTCTTCGACTCTACGACCGGGATGCCCTCGACCGCCAGAATGTCGCGTTTGAGCGCGACCTTGTCGCCTCCGTAGCCGGTCAGGTCGCCGTTGCTGCCGATGATCCGGTGACACGGGATCCGAATCGGGACCGGATTGTGGCGCAATGCCTGGGCGACCGCGCGAACCGCCTTGGGCTGGCCGATGCCGTGGGCAATGCCCAGATACGTGGCGAGCGTCCCGTACGGAATCCGGCTGGTCGCGTGCAGGACGCGACGTTGGAACTCACTTCGCATCAATGCCTCGTCCACAGCCCAGTCCAGATTTTGCCGCCCGCCTGCCAAATAAGCGTTCAACCCATCCATCAGGGCCGACATTCCAGCGCGGCCTGCGTCCTCCGGCCCTGCGGTATCTACCGAGAACAGATGTTGGAGGCGGGCGTCGGACTCGGCCGCTTCCGACCCTTCGTCGGAGACGAATTCGAGGAGGGCGACCCCGGCGTCCGTACGGCCGATACGGAGGGGGCCGAGCGGCGTATTCCACACGCCGACGACTAGCCGCGGCCGGGCTTCCCGTGTCAGTTTTGAGTCGAGCTTCCGCCGGGCCGCGGTCAAGCCCGTGTCCGGTACAGGCAGCGAGCGGAGCCCGCCCAAGACTTGGCGGTACTCTTCAAGGCGTCGGGCGCAGTCGGGACACGTGCGCACGTGTGCACGGGCCGTTCGTCGCACCGAGGGGGGCGTGTCACCGACGGCCTCGGCGATCAGAGCGTCTTCGTCGAATCCGCACGTCGGCGCATTACGTTTTCGGTTGGGCATGGTTCTCCCTTTCGTCGCCCCCGCACGCGGCCCGCCAGCCGGCGCGCAGCTTGCGCAACCCCTGATAGACGTGCGCCCGGGCGGCCTGTTCGGAACAGTCCAGATTGTCGGCGATCTCGCGGTAGGCCAACCCTTCGATCTGCCGCTGGATGACGGCCGTGCGCTGGCGGAAGGACAGCCGGTCAAGCAGACCTTGCAGCACGTGGGCGGCCTGCCGGGAGTGCAGCAGGTGTTCGGGCGTGACCGGCTGCCGCCCGAGCGGTGCGGGTTCGCCGCCGGGGGCGAAGACGTTGCCGCGGCGCCGTCGGCCGCGGACGTGGTTCTTGACCAGATTCGTGGCGATCCGGAACAGCCATGCCCGGTGGCCGGTATCGCCGGAGAACGTGGCGTATGCGCGGTGTGCACGCAAGAACGTCTCCTGGAACAGGTCCTGGGCGTCGTCCTCGTTGCCGGTACAGCGCACGAGGTAGCGGTACACGGCGCGCTGGTGGGCGTCGATCAGCGTGACGAACGGCGGATTGCTGGGGGCCGGGAGGGCGCCACGAGTCGGCATGACGGACGTTTCAACCCCGGACGGCGACGAATGTGAAAGATTGCCGTCGGATTGTCGGGCGGGAAACCGGCTCGTATAGTTCCGGCGTCATGCTCAAGACGCTCGTTGCCGTGCTGCTGGCCGGCGGACTGACCGCGGCGTTGGCCCGGTCGGACGTTTCCGCCGCCCGACATTTCTTCCCTCTGGCGCTGCATAACACCTGGACGCACGAGGTGAAATTCTCGGGCGGCGATTATCACTACTTCATGACCGAGACCGTGACCCGCGACGACTTCGCGCTGGCACAGGCGGTTTCCTACGTCGTCGAGGAAGAATACGAACCGTTGACCGACCGGGCACCGCGCGCCCGCAGCACGGTCGCCTACTTCCGCAAGGACGGGTTCCTGCACCGCTACCCGTGGCTCGATTCCGAGGACGGCCGCATTTGGGATACCGCCCTGGGCGCGGGCGTCGAGCGGCTGTTGCCCAGCCCGTTCACCGGCGCGGTCGAATGGCAGGTCGCCACGCGAACCCACGCCTGGCCGATGGACGGCGGCCAGCGGATGCACGCCACGGCGTCGGCCCGGCTCGACCCGACCGAGGTGCGCGTCCCCGCGGGCCGGTTCCGCGACTGCCTGCGCGTCGAAACGACCGCCGTCAATTCGTTCCTCGACCCTGCGGGCGAGGCCGTGGACTTCACGCTGTTCTACGTGGAGTGGTACGCGCGCGGCGTCGGCCTCGTCAGAGCTACGAGCAGCGGCGGTGAGGGCACACCGATCAAGAGCGTGACGGAGTTGGTGTCGTATGAGGTGCGTCCGCCGACTTGAACATGACAATGAAATCGACTAGTCTCTCAGACTAGTCTAGGAGGCGGGTTCATGCGAAACATCGGCGCTTACGAGGCGAAAACCCACTTGCCGCGGCTTCTCGACCGAGTTGCTCGGGGAGAGAGCCTGACCATCACGCGACACGGCCATCCGGTGGCCCGGCTGGTGCCTGCGGAGGATGAGGACCGCACACGCGCGGAACAGGCGGCGCGGCGCATCATGGCCCGGCGCCGCCGCCTCGAGCGGACGTCGGTCGCCGAGTTGATCGGCACCATCCATGAAGGGCACCGGTTCTGACTCGGATCGTTCTCGATAATTCCATCGTTCTGGCGTGGAGTCTGGCCGACGAGCAGCATCCGGCCGCGGATCGGGCGATGCGGCTGACCACGCTACGAGGCGCCGTCGTGCCCGGCATCTGGTGGTACGAATTGCGCAACGCTTTGATCGTCAACGAGCGGCGCGGTCGGTTACGCACTGCGGATACGCGGGCGACGCTCGCCGACATCGGGGATTTGTCCATTGCGGTGGACCGCGACCATGACGAATCCGCGCTGCTCAACCTGTCTCGCCAATACGAGCTTTCGGTCTATGATGCCGCGTATCTCGAAGTTGCGGCGCGGCGTGAACTGCCACTCGCCTCTCTGGACCGGAGACTCTGCCGAGCGGCGGCCGCGGCCCGCATCCCCCTGATCGAAGAAAAGTAGAAAAAACATCCGTCCTTCTCGACCGCGTCTCGGACGAACTTTCTTCCTCCCGTTTTCTTCGGGGCATTTTCCTTGACTTCCTGCAGCGGTCTGTTAGGGCAGCGGCGAGGGAAAGGGCATGTATCCCAGCGCCATCGAGAACTATTTCGCGCCGACCGAGGTGGACGAGGTGCTGCGGCTGCTGGACGCATACGGCGCGGATGCGAAACTCCTGGCCGGCGGCCAGAGCCTGATGCCGCTGCTCAAGTTGCGTTTGGCCGAGCCGCAGACGCTCATCGACCTCAACCGCGTGGCCGGTTTGTCGGACATCACCGAGGAGAACGGCGGCCTGTCCGTCGGCGCGTTGGCACGGCACGCGGACGTGGCGGCGCATGCGCGCGTGAACGCCGCGTGGCCGCTGCTGGCGGACGCGGCGCGCGCCATCGGCGACCCGCAGATCCGCAACCGCGGCACGCTGGCCGGCAGCCTCGTCCATGCCGACCCGTCGGCTGATTATCCGCCGGCGGTCATGGCCCTGAACGGCCGTCTCGTCCTGGTCAAGGCGGGCGGCGGCACGCGGACCGCGTCCATAGACGATTTTCTGGCCGGCCCGCTGATGAGCACCATCGACGACGACGAACTCGTGATCCGCGTCGAGTTTCCGGCCCCGGCCCGGCACGCGGGCGGTGCGTATGCCAAGCACAGCCAAGTGGCAGGCGATTTTGCGATCGTCAGTGTGGCGGCCCGAATTACACTCGATACCGCCGGCCGGTGTACGGACGCCGCAATCGTCGTCGGCGGGGTAATGCCGAAACCGTGTCGCGCCACGGCCGCGGCCGGCCTGTTGCGCGGTCACGATCCCGACGCCGCGCTCCTGGGCCGAGCCGGGGAGGCCGCGGCCGACGAGGTGGAGACCGACGACGACGTGCGTGCCTCGGCCGCCTACCGCAGCCAACTCATCCGCGTGACGGTGCCCGACCTGCTCGGCCGTGCCGTGGCGCGGGCACGGGAAGGGACGGCATGAAGCGCGACGTCACCATCACGATCAACGACGAAACGTACGTCGAGTCGGTGGATCACCGCCTGCTGCTGGTGGATTTCATCCGCGAGGTCGCCGGGCTGACGGGCACGCACGTCGGCTGTTCGGTCGAAGGCCGCTGTGGGGCGTGTACGGTCATTCTCGACGGCAAAGCGGTCAAATCGTGCCTCCTGCTGGCGGTGCAGGCCGCCGGCAGCCGGGCGCTGACGGTCGAAGGACTCGCCAAGGGTGACCGCCTGCATCCGATTCAGGACGGGTTCTGGGAGAAGCACGGGTTGCAATGCGGGTTCTGCACGCCGGGCCTGCTGATGACCCTGTACGAATTCCTGCAGAACCCCAAGCACGCGGACGAAGACATCCGGGCGGCCATGTCCGGCGTGCTGTGCCGCTGTACCGGCTACGTCCACATCGTCGAGGCGGTCAAGCACGCCATTGTGACCGTGGAAGCTCTGCCGCCGGAAGAGCGCAAGAACTGGTTTCCGGTCTAGGGTCGCGGATTCCGACGCAGGGCAACGAGGGGGCGGACCATGACCACGGCGAACGGCGGGGCGAAGACCGGCGCGAACGCGTGGGTCGGCAAGTCCATCAAACGCAAGGAAGACCGCCGCCTGCTCGTCGGGCAGGGGCAATATCTGCCCGACCTCGTCCTGCCGCGCATGGTGATGCTGGGCTTCGTGCGCAGCATCCACGCGCACGCCCGGATTACCGCCATCGACACGAGCAAGGCGACCGCGCTGCCCGGCGTGGTGGCCGCGGTGACCGGCAAGGACGTCGAACGTCTGGGGCCGGTGCTGTCCGAGATGAGCACGCCGAACCTGCCGGGCGAGACCAAGCCGCCCATCTTCTGGCCGTTGTCCATCGACGAGGTGAAGTACGTCGGCGACCCGCTGGCCGCGGTCGTCGCCCGCGACAAATATACGCTGGAAGACGCGCTGGAGTCGGTCGAGGTCGATTACGAGCCGCTCGACGTGGTGGTCGACCCCGAACGCGCGCTGCGCGCCGACGCCCCGCGGCTCTACCCCGACTGGGGCGACAACGTGCTCTACCACCAACACATCCCGGCCGGGGACGCCGACGCCGCGTTCGCCGAGGCCGACCACGTGGTCAAGGAACGTTTTCGTTGCCACCGCACCGGCGGCACGCCAATGGAGACGCGGAGTTGTCTGGCCACGTACAGCCCGGGCGAGGGCCTGACCCTGTGGCTGACCACCCAGCGGCCGCACATCAAACGCCACCTGCTGGCCGAGTATCTGAACGTCCCGCACAGCCAGGTGCGCGTCATCATGCCCAAGGACATGGGCGGCGCGTTCGGCACCAAGGCGCCGCTGTACCGCGAAGAGCTCGTCGCCTGCCATCTCGCCATGACGCTGCGCCGGCCCGTCAAGTGGGTCGAGAATCGGCAGGAGAGCCTGATGAACGTCGGCCAGGGCCGCGACCAGATTCACGACATCGAGCTCGCCCTCAAGCGGGACGGCACGATCATCGGGCTGCGCGACCGGATTCTGGCCGACTGCGGGGACGCGCGAACCGCTATCTACGTCGGCTTCGCCATGCCGTTTCTGGGCGCCATGTACCTCGTCAACGGCTACGACATCCCCAACGTGGACATCGACTTGACGTGCGTAGTCACCAACAAGGCGTGTCTGACGCCGAGCCGCGCGTTCGGCTCGTTCGCCGGCCGGTTCGCCATCGACCGCGCGGTCGAACTCGCCGCGCGCGCCCTGGACATGGACCCGGTCGAGATCCGGCTGAAGAACGCGATTCGCCGGTTTCCGCACGTCTCCGCGGTCGGCGTGCACGTCGATTCGGGCGACTTTCCCGGCTCGTTCGCCAAGGCGTGCGCCGCGCTGGAGTACGACACCTTCCGGGCGCGCCAGGCCGAAGCGCGGCGGATCGGCCGCTATCTCGGCATCGGCTTCAGCATGGGCGTCGAGATTTCGGGCGTCCCGTCCGAAGTGCTGGTACCGATGGAGCGCCAGCCGGGGTTCGGGGTCGCCACGGTCCAGTTCGACGCGCACGGCAAGGTGCAGGTCGCCGAGGGCGATTCGCCGCACGGGCAGGGCCACGAGACGACCATCGCGCAAGTCGTGGCCGGCGAACTCGGCCTGTCGCCGGCAGACGTCTACGTCACCTACGGCGACACGCATGCCGGCCCGTTCGCGGCCGGCACGATCGGCTCGCGCGGCGCCTCGTACACGCTGAGCGCCGCGGTGCTGGCCGCCCGCGCGCTGCGCCCGAAAATGGCCGCCATCGCCGCGCACCTGCTCAACGTCGAAGCCGCTGTGGACGAGTTCGCGTTTCGAGACGGACACGCGGTCCTGCGCCGGGACGACAGCCAGCGCGTCCCCATTGCCAGGATCGCCGAGGTTGCCCTGCTGTCGCCCACCGCGCTGCCGCCGGGCATGGAAGCCGGCCTGGAGCACACCTCACACTTCGAGGCGGAGACCGCGGGCATGCACAGTTGCAACGTCCACGCCGCGCAGGTCGAGGTGTTTCCCGACACGGGCGCGTACGAGATCGTGCGCTACGTGGCGGTGGACGATTCCGGCCAGCCGATCAACCCGATGGTGGTGCGCGGCCAGATTCACGGCGGGGTCGCGATGGGCATCGGCAACGCCTGCATGGAAGAGTTCCGCTACGACGAGAACGGCCAGCAACTCACCACCACGCTGTTGGACTACCACATCCCGTCGGCGCTCGACCTGCCGCACATCGAGACCATCGAGCACAACGTGCCGTCGCCCCACACGCCACTCGGCTCCAAGGGCAAAGGCGAGGGCACGCCCGGCATGGTGCCCGCCGCGGTCGCCAACGCCATCGACGACGCCCTGCGCCCTCAGGGCGTCAAAATCACGGAACTCCCCCTCACACCGGAACGGATTTGGAAACTGATTCAGGATGCGAAGGCACAGCCTGAGTGATTCGATCTGTAAGTTTGTGAGATTGCCATTCTAGAACACATCAACACGACGGCCGAGTTCAGAGCGCAGTGATGCCTGGCTCCAGTATCTTGATCCTGACGATCCGGAAATATTCTACTTGGACAACTCCGCCAGAAACATCATCCGGATGATCTGTTTCTGTCCTAGCTCACCAATATCTCGCCTTGATCTAGATGGTTGTGCCCCCTAAAATCTTCACTCGTACCTCTCTCTACCTCGTTGTCCACGTACGTTCGGAGGGCCGAGTTCCGGCACTGCGTCTCTCCGAACATTTCCCATAGTCCCGCGACGTTCTACCATGAATTGAACAGAGGTCTGGTTCACCGTTTGTCAAACGCGACTTTGACAGTTCATAACCTGCCCTCTGTCCGTTTCTTCAATAGGGAGCGCCAGCGAGTAACCAGAAATCGACATGAGCAGGATATTTCGTCTGGTCGAAAGCACGCTGTATATACAGCATGCTTTCTTCACTTATTCTAGCTGAATATATTATTGATCCTCAACTCTTTTTCTAGCTTCCTTATGGCCCTCTGCATATCTTCTTTGTCAGAGTAGGCGTGCCAATAGCGACGAGTCTTCACTCAATTTCTCATTTTCCTTTGTAGAATAATAAACTGTGGGCTTGATAAGGTGGGTGGATTCGGAGGCTCCGCGGTATCGGGAAGTCTCGCCAGGAATCCGATTGCAATCTTCAGCCGCTCTCCGGATCAAGAATCCTGCATTGCCTGCTTGGAATCGATCTGCTGGGGCGACGAGCCGGCCAACTCACACCGCCAAAGTTCGCGCGTCGGGCGTTAGAACTGTCATGCGCGCCATACCAGCTTCAACGTCTTATCGAGCGCCATCTTAGAGGGGTTACGGCGAACGACGTTATAGAGTTTTGGCGGCTGTGGATGAACCCGCTGCGGGAGACTTTGCCTCCTGGCCTCTTTGTTGTACATGGCGGAGCGGTTGCTGTTCATGAAGACGCTCTTGAAGCCGACCGGATCGATCTATCTGCGCTTTCGACCCGACGGCGAGCCATTACCTCGAGATAATGATAGAAGCCATCTTCGGCCATCGGTATTTTGAGTCGGAGATCATCTGGAAACGGCCCTTTGCGCATAGCGATGCCGGACAGTTGGGATCGCTCCATGACGTGGTCTTGTCCTATACCAGATCCAATACCCTATACTTATCATCGACAGTATCTGCCTTATTTCCGACAGACGATGGCCTAGGCGGGCCATCGCGACATTCAGTGGGTCCGTATCCCCGGATGTAGGTGCCCCCGTCTGAGAGATGCTGACGGCAAACGGTTTCAGACGCCGGGGATAACGAGCCGGTCTGTCGCCCAGCCTCCCTTCCGGGAGCATACCCCCCTATAGTTGATTATTCAGAATTTTTCAATTTCCTTCCTTTCAATAAAATGAGGTGCCATCCCGTCAGCGGAGTCTATTCCCTAGTCGGAGATGGAAACTGAGAGAAGAGTGGACGTTTTTCCTATTCATACTCAGTGACCGGGAGACGAATGAGTTTATCGACGCAAGCAGACCAAGCTGCCCGGCACCCACGAGTGGCGAGGACGGATCAAGCGAAGGGTTGAACTGCAGAGTGTAGGAAAGCGCAGTCAAATGGAAGGAAAATCAACGTCACGTACGTCCAGTTCGGCAGGGAGGGATGAAAATCATATTCTCGACGTTGTAAAGGCTCTCTCTCGTCAGGTTGAAAGTAAGGCGTGTTCACCCAAATGGATTGGAGGATGGGAGCATTGCTGGATGGGATTCACCGACACTCAAGACAACCGCGTTGCATCGTCTCTGCCGGTGCAACGTGGGAAGGGACGCAGGGCAAATCTGCACACACGCGATGCGTTCCTGTATAGCGCCGTGCATGGCACAACTGACGGGGATTCCCGCCGCGATTCGGGCGCGGCCCACCCTCTCCCCCCGGCTGCGTCGCCGGGCCAAGAACCGGCGTACTGGACCGGGTGCTCGCACACTTCCATAAGAGAGCAGATCGGGCGGATCAAGCCGGAAGCAGATTCGCTGGCCAAGCACTATTGTGACGGGACACCCCGACGGGACCGGAGCGATGAACACCGGATCGCAGTCTCTCCGCAAGTCCCGGGGAAGAGCCCTCAAGATGTCGCTAGTTGTCGCGGGGGCTCAAACGGCGGGGAGATACTCGCTGTCTGTCGGGCAGGCGCGTGACGCACCCGAGGGACACAAACGGCTTCGCCGTCGAGGGGGGGTCTGTGAGCGAAGCGGCCCTTGGTGCCGTGAGCAACGAGGCACGTCAGCTTGTGTTACGATTGGAGTTCGAATCGGTGGTTCCCCCAATCGAGACTCGGCATGCCTCTTGGGAAGACGACTGGGAGATGGACGAACGGCGCAATGAAGTCGAACGCCGGTTCCGGCACGTGAGAGGAGAGCGCGGTATCTTCTCCCGCGTCGAGAAGCTCGCGGTGATCATCCTCGGCTTCAGCGTGTTCGCTCTCATCATGGATGCACTACGAGAGTGTGAACACGACCTGACCGGCATGTGGTTTCGATTGTGGGCCCCTTGTCAATCGCTTTTACTATGGGGCCGTGTCTCAACCCCGGCTATGCCCCCTGATTTGCTGACTCCATGATATAAGCCGGGTTGATTGAACCGACGTCGGGAATTGGTTTCCGTCCGGCGAACCTCAAGGAGAGAAGCTATGCCGCATAGAGAACGGAGTAGCTCGTGTTTGAAGGCATTCGTCGCCGGGTTCCTTATCACTGTCCCGGTCAGCGTTGCCGCTTCCGACACTGGTGCGGATACCGGGTCGGTCGCCACTGCCTCGGAGCTCTATCGAAGCGGCCTGAAAACCTGGGAACCGGTGGATGTCGGCAGTCTGGAACGGGTCACGCAGGAACTGGTCGCGCCCCCGGGCCTCCCGGTTCACGAGCAGGTCCGCACCGGCCCGCCCCGCGTGGTTGTCGTGCGCATGGTCGTGGAGGAAAAGGAAATCGAGGTGGCGCCCGGCGCCTTCGTGTGGGCGTTCACGTTCAACGGCTCGGTCCCCGGCCCTATCATCGTGGTGCACGAGGGCGACTACGTGGAGTTCACGCTGGTCAATCCGGCCAGTAACTCCATGCTGCACAACATCGACTTCCACGCCTCGGTCGGCGCGCTCGGCGGCGGCGACCTGACGAGAGTGGCGCCCGGGCAGGAAGCCGTGCTGCGCTTCCGGGCAACGAAGCCGGGCGTGTTCATCTACCACTGTGCACCGGGCGGCAGCATGGTGCCCTGGCACGTCACTCACGGCATGAACGGCGCTATCATGGTGTTGCCGCGCGAGGGCTTGAAAGACCCTGCCGGCAATCCCGTCCGGTACGACCGCGCCTACTACATCGGCGAGCAGGATTTCTATCTGCCGCGCGACGAGCAGGGTCGGTTCATTCGCTACGACAGCCCGCTCGCCTCGGCGGGCGACGACCTCGCCGCGATGCGTACCCTCATCCCCACCCACATCGTGTTCAACGGCACCACCGGCGCCTTGCAGGGCGAGGGCACCCTCACCGCCACGGTCGGCGAGAACGTGCTGATCGTCCATTCCCAAGCCAACCGCCCGTCCTATCCCCACCTGATCGGCGGCCACGGCGACTACGTGTGGGAACGCGGCAGTTTCAACAATCCGCCGGCGGTGGACCTGGAATCCTGGGTGGTCTCCGCGGGGTCGGCCGCGGCCTCGATCCACACCATCCGCCAGCCCGGCACCTACGTCTATCTGTCGCACAAGCTGATCGAAGCGTTCCTCTACGACGCCAAAGCCATCCTGACTGCGGAAGGCGAATGGAACGACGACCTCATGGGGCAGGTCGAGCCACCCACGGCCATCGAGTAGGCGTGGGAGATTATATTGACATCTAATAAGATGTCATATATTGTTCTGTCGTGAGGTTGGTTTTGGATACGAACGTCGTGATTGCGGCGTTCAGGAGCCGACTCGGTGCGAGCAATGCGCTCTTGGGGCGCGCCCTGGAAAGGCAGGTGGTTCCGGTGTGCTCAACGGCGCTCTTCTTGGAATATGAGGACGTGCTGAGTCGTGAAGAAACGCGGGCGGCCACGGGCCACACGCTTCGGGATGTGGATACGATCATGAGCGCTTTGGCTGCACTCGCCGAGCCGGTCGATATCTCGTTCACTGTGCGGCCCCTGCTGCACGACGCCGGCGATGAAATGGTGTTGGAAGCAGCAGTGAACGGGCGCGCCGAGACCATCGTGACCCACAACGTGAGAGACTTTCGGCCCGCATCGACGCTGGGGATAGAGATAGCCACGCCGAGGGGCATTCTGCGGAGGCTGACGATATGAGCGCAAAACGACGATACAAATATCCGCTGCAATTGCCGGAATCGCTGAAGGAGACCGCGGTCCATCTCGCCAAGGAGGACGGTGTGTCGCTGAATCAGTGGATCGTGTCCGCGGTCGCGCAGAAGATCGGCGCGGTCGAAACCGCCCAGGCGTACTTCCAGCGCCGCGCGTCCGCGGCGAACATGGAGGATCTGCGACGCCTGCTGAACAGCGCCCCGGACGTGCCGCCGTCCGAATCCGGTGACGAGCTTCCCACCGGGTGACGCGCCTCAGCGCCGGCCCTCGCTCAGCTTGTTGACGTCGTAGCGCTCTTCGACGTGCTCGACGCCGACCGCGGGGTACTCGATGGTGTACGCCGAGAAGACGGTCGCCTGTTCCTGTTTGACGTCGACGATGGTGAAGCCGATGTTGCGCGGCAGGTGCTTGCCGCGGTCCGCCTCGGCCTGACTCGGGTCCTCGGACCAGCCGTGGAGCAGGTCGTTCACCTTCCACAGCGTGCCGTCCCGGTCGAAGACGAGGACCAGCGCGGTCTCGTACGTCTCGGCATCCCAGAAGTAGATCTTGCTCGAATAGTTGCGGGTGGTGATCGGCGTCTGCTCGACCACCGCGCACAGGCGCAGTTCCCACCGGTCGTTGGGCAGCCAGCCGTCGGGGCCGTAGAACCGCGCGTACGGGTGGCGGGAATTCATCACGTGCAGGATCGGTTTCCAGCCCAGGAAGCGCCACGTGTGATCGAGAATCCGCCCGGAAAAACCCGTAAAATCGTCCAGCGTCATTTCGGTGCCGCCGATGGAGTCGTCCCGCTCGTGCAGCGACAGGCGGCGGACCTTGCGCAGTGCGGGAATGAACCCCCAGGCGTCGTCCTGCTTGCGCGGGTCATCGTAGCGGTACACCAGGAAGCGCGAGCCGCGCACGTCGTAGGGTTCGGTGAACTCGACGTAGTCCTTGAACTCGAAACGGCCGGCATCGTCCAACGGAAAGATGTGGCCGCTGGACGACAGGTGGGACAGATGGTTGTGATACACGCGCTGGTAGAGAGCCACGAGATGGCGGATCACGCGCCCGCCGCCCTGAATCAGGTCTTCGGGAAAGCCCGGCAGCTTGGACGCGCGGCCGCCTTTGGCGATCATCGCTCCGAGGTAGCGCTCGACGTTCATGCCGTAGTGCTGCCAGCGGTAGTTGAAGTTCCAGGCCGCCTTGAGCCCCGCGGTCGGCTCGTCGGGATTGACGAGGGCGCGGGCGAACGGCCGGCCGGCGACGTAGTTTTCCAGGGCACCGTCGTCGGCCAGGCGGGTCTGCACCGAGTACTGTTCGGTGGCCGCCATGTAGGCTTCGTGCGGGGTGTAGCGGCCGGTGGGCGAGACGTGGAATTCGACCTCGGGAAAATCGAACTCGTCGATGTAGCGGGGCGGCAGGAAGGGCCGGAGTTTGTCGAGGTCGACCTGTTTCAGCACGTCGCCTTCTTGGAACTGCGGCAGCGTGGCGAGATTCGCCGCGAGCCAGCGCTGTATGTCGTCGCGCGACGGCAGACTGCCGGCTTGCGCGTGGACGCCGACCGCGCTGAAAGTCAAGCAGAGCGTGAATGCTGCGACCGCGGCCCACAGGCGGGCATCGAAAGCTGGGAAGTGCATGTTCGGGAGTATCCTTCGCGTCTCACGGGCGATGCGCGTCACCCTAGCCAAGCCCCGGGAGGGCCGCAAGTTCGTTCGGAGTGGCGAGTGGTTAGGGGTCGGTGCGGAGTGGGTTGCGGCTGGTGCCGAGCCTCGGGAGCGCCGCGCGTTCGGTCGGTTATGCCGGGGATTTGGTCCGACTCTCCCAGACCGTCCCCAGCCCGCCGCACAGCGCCACGCCGCCCGCGCACAGGAACATGACCGTGAAGTTCGTATGGTCGAGGACGATGCCGAGCACGATGCTGCTCAGGCCGACGCCCACGTCGAAGGCGCCCATCAGCGTGGCGAGGGCGAGCCCGCGTTCGTGCGGGGCCGACCGATCGACGGCCAGCGCCATGATTGCGGGCTGCACCACGCCGAACCCGATCCCCTTCAGGACCGCGGCGACCATCATGCCCGCAGTGGACGTAATATACGCCAGCGTGACCATCGCCGCGGCCAGACTCGCCATGCCGGGGATGATGACCGCGGCCCGTCCGAAGCGGTCGGACAGGCGGCCGGCCAGCGGGCGGGACACGACGACGACCAGTGAATACACAGTGAAGAACACGCCGGGATTGCCCAGGTCGTGGGCTTTGGCGAACAGCGGCAGAAACGACACGACCGTGCCGAAGGTGACCGTCATGCAGACGGCAATAGCCGCGGGAAACAGCGCGCTGCGGCTGACCCAACGCCGCGGGCCGGCGTCGGGCGGTCGGGCCGCGGCGTCGCGCACCGGTTCATGGACGAGTTGGGAAAGCACGAGGCTGCCGCCTCCGAGCGCCGCGCACAGCCAGAACAGATGATCGTAACTGATCCACCTAATCAGCACGACACCGAGGGCCGGGCCGATGGTCATCGCCAGATTGAGCGCCATGCCGTAATAGCCCATGCCCTCGCCGCGGCGGCTGGCCGGCGCCAGATCGGCCACGATCACCCCGGCCGCGGTGGTATAGGCGGCGATCCCCAGCCCGTGAAAGACACGCAGGCCGAGCATGGCCGGCACGGTTTCGGCCTGCGTGTACAGGGCCGGGGCCAGGCAATAGATCAGCGCGCCGAAGCTGAGCACCGTCTTGCGGCTCCACGAATCGACGAGGCGTCCGGTCAGGGGTCGCGCCAGCAGCGCGGATACGGCGAACGCGCCCATGATGAGGCCGACCTGCGCGTCGGCCCCGTCCAACTCCTCGACGATGAAGACCGGCAGGACGGCGAACAGCAGGAACATGCTGCCGGCGAACAGAAACGTCGCCAGACACAGCAGGATGAAATCGCGGGTGAAGAGGACGGCCTGATCCTGTCCCGACGGCCGTGGCGACGATGAGGCTGATTCGGAAGACTCAGGCACGGCGGCTGACCCTATAGGCGGGCCAAGGCCGGAACAAGGGACGGTTCGCTCACAGCATGACGTCGCCGCCGTTCGGGCTGAGGCACTGGCCGACGTAATGGCCAGACTCGTCCGACGCCAGAAAGACGTAGGTCGGCGCGATGTCGTCCACCGTGGCGAAGCGGCCCTTGGGAATCGCGGCGCGAATGGCGGCGAGGGCTCCTTCGCCGACCCCTTCGAGGATGGGAGTCTGCGTGGCGCCGGGCGCGACACAGTTGGCATTGACGTTACGGGTGCCGATCTCGCGCGCCAGCGAGCGCGTGAACGCGACAATGGCGGCCTTGGCCGCGCAATAGTGGCTCAGCCCGGGCGCGCCGAGATAGGCGAGTTGCGAGGCCGTATTGATGATCTTGCCGGAGTCCTGGGCGTACATGATCGGCAACACCTGCCGGGTACACAGAAACACGCTGCGCAGATTGACGGCCAGCATCCGGTCCCACGTCGCCACGGGCATGTCGCCGACGGACGCGGCGCTGGCGATGCCGGCGTTGTTCACCAGCACGTCGATGCGGCCGTAGGTCCGCATGGTCGTCTCGACGAGGCGCTCCACGTCGTCTTCGCGGGACACGTCGGCGCGAATGGCGATGGCCGGTCGGCCCAGCGCCTCGATCTCTTTTCGCACCGCGGCAGCGTTGTCGGCCTGGGCGTCGTCCGGGTAGTTGAGCACCAGCCGCGCGCCTTCTTCGGCGAACGCCAGCGCCACGGCCCGCCCGATGCCGCTGCTGGAGCCGGTAATCAACGCCGTCTTGTCGTCGAGTTTTCCCATCCGGTTCCCCGTCGTTTGTGTGCCTCGCCGGGTGTCATGTTCGTTTGAACAGATCTGGTCTTGATCGCATGGCGCCCGGTGTCGGGCCGATTTTCCCGAACGGCATTTGGACGGCGGTCCCGGCATCGAAGGCGGGCGGCTCGTCCAGCCGGCCGCCGCTTTCAGAAATGGGGAGCGGCCCCTTGCGTCTTGAAGTCCTTCACGAATAGCCGTATTCATAGAGGAGACGATGATTTTTCCTGACGATTGACGAGGACGTCCCCATGGCAAACGTTCTACTGATCAATCCCTCCTATCAAGCCAGTTACGGCAGCAGCAAGGCATCCTTGGTCAATCCGATCATGCCCACGCTCGGGCTGGCTACCATCGCAGGGGTCGCCCGGCAGCGAGGGCATTCGGTCGGCATCCTGGATTTTTCCTGGCGCGAATATGATCACCACGAAATTTCCCGCCATATCCATGCTGCTCGGCCTGACGTCGTCGGGGTGACGGCGACCACGCCTCTCGTGAACCAACTCCGTGACATCAGCGTCCTGGTCAAGGACATTTCTCGAAATATCGTCGTCGTCGGAGGTGGCGCGCACCCGGCCGCCCTCCCGGAAGAAACTCTCCGCGAGTCATTCCTCGACGCGGTATGTTGCGGTGAAGCTGATTATTCGTTCGCCGAGATCTGCGACGGCATCGACTTCGAGAAAATACGGGGACTCTGCTACCGGGACGGCGACAGGGTCGCCCGCACCGCGGCTCGGTCTCCGATCGCCGATCTCGATGAACTGCCCATGCCCGCCTGGGACCTCTACGATCTCGAGAATTACTCCCGCAACGCCTCCAAGTTGCTCTTTCGCCGGGTGCCCGCGACTCTCGCCGAGTTTTCCCGCGGCTGTGTCTTCAAATGCGACTTCTGTGCCAGCAAGATCACCATGGCCTTGAGTTATCGGAAGAAATCGCCCGAGCGCTGTGCTGCGGAAGTCATCGAGATGCAGAAGTTGGGATTTCGCGAATTCTTTCTGGCCGACGACATCTTCACCTCCGACCAGAAATGGGCGGCGAAGGTCTGCGAGGCGATTATCGCTTCCGGTGCCGACATGACCTGGACCTGCACCAACGGCATTCGTGTCGAAAGCGCTGATGACCGTATCTTCCATCTCATGCGTCGAGCCGGCTGTTACCGGGTCTCTTTCGGATTCGAATCGGGGAACAACGACATCCTCAGGCGGTTCGGAAAAGGCGGTCGCGCGACGATCGAGCAGGGCCTGAAGGCGGTGCGGACGGCGCGTGACGCAGACCTGGACGTCAACGGTTTTTTTCAGATAGGGTTGTCTCACGATACGGAAGAAACGATAGAAGAAACCATCGACTATGCGCGCAAACTCCCCCTCGACATACTCAAGTTCCTGATATCCATCCCTTTTCCCGGTACCCCTATATTCAAAGAGTATTTCGACCGGGGGATGATCCGGTCTTTCGACTGGGACGACTACCACATGGATACCCAACGGCGGCTGTACGTCCACAGGCACCTTTCTCATCAGGCCGTCTTGGATTTCATGAAACGCGCATACCGCCGCGCCGTCCTGTTCAACCCCGCCTACATCGTGCGTCGCCTCATCCGGGGTATACGGACCGGCGAGTTTTTCTGGGATCTGTTCTACTTCATCAAATATCTTACTCTCTCGACGACGACCGACACCAAACCTTTCTGTTATTACGCGCGGGACCGCTGGCCGGAGTTCAAGTTCCCCGGCGCGGTGCTGAAGCTCAGTGACTATCAAATTTTCAGGAATCCGCAGACCGAACGCACAGGAAATTCGGTCGAGCGGCTCAAGCGCCGAGACTCCGGTTGCCCCCCCTCCCCGCGGCGTAACAGGCTCCCCCTCCGGTAGATGATGATCGGCTCGAGCGTGGCACCTCAATGGAGAATTCTACAAGATGATCCTGTGCACGCTCGGAGACCCTTCGACAGACTCAGGGACCGGGATCGAGGCACCGCAAGCTCGGAGACTTTCCCGTCCCTGGTTCGTTGAGCTTGCGGTGTGTTGAGCGTGTCGAAACATCGAAACGAACCCCGATGTCACCTTGGCCTTCACGGACTTCTTCATGTTTCTCCGCCCGGTCGGGGCGTCTGCCCGCAACGGCTAGATCGGCTTGTTCTTGATCTGCATGGCGACCAGCGTCTGATCGGTCTTCTCGAACAGCATCTGGACCGCGGTCGCGGCGTCGAAGGCGTGCGGCGCGTCCAGCCGTGCGCCGACCGCGGCGTTCAGAAACGGATAGCGTTCCGTCCATACGCCGAGGTGGAGAGGGATCGCCGGGTCGCCGGACCGCTCGTTTCCGGTATGTCTGTCCTGCCAGGCCAACACCTCGTCGGCGACCTGCAGGTAGCCCAGAATGCGCTCGACGAAGGGGCGCATCTCGTGGGGTGTGGCGTCCATCTTCTCCCGCACGACGTCCTGAAACGAGAGGAACGCGGCGTGGTAGGTGGGGTAGTCGGGCTCGGCGTAGCCGACGTCCAACAACGGACGTAACGCCGCGGCGATCTCGCGGTGTCCGTGGAGCGGGGGGGCGAAAAGATCACAGGCTGTGAACAGTCCGGTCGCCCAGGCGAGTAGCCAGCCAGTGAACGTCCGGCGCCGCGGTCTGCCTGCCTGCATATCCCCCTGTGGGTTCAGCATTCCTTCGGAAACGGGATGCAGGCTCAAGCCGCGACGTCCTTGACGCCGTTCGTTTCCCAGCCCGGAGGCAAGCGCGGCGCGGTCGGCGGCTCCAATCCGGTCTCTTCCTTGCAGCGCGCCAGCAGGGTTTCCAGTGGCGGCCCGAAATCGAAGGTGGACGTCGTCCCGCGGCGTTGCCGCAGTTCCGCCCGCAACGTCCGGGTTGCTTCGGTGTCCACGTCGCCGGTGTCCGGCTCGAGCACCACGCCGTAGTCGGCGCGCGCCTTGTCCACGGACACCAGTTCGCGGACGACGTCGGTGCGCACCTTGTCCACGTCGCGTTCCAACGGGTCGCCCCAACCGCCACCGCCCGCGGTCTGGAAGATCAGCCGATCGCCGGGCGCGACTTTCACCTGATCGCATTTCGAGGGCAGCACCTCGCGCGCGCCGTCCGCACGGACCAGGACCTTCGTCGAGCGCGCCCCCGGCTTGCCGCCCAGAATGCCCCACGGCGGCGTCAGCCAGCGGTCGTCGTGAATCGCGATCTCGCCCGGTTCCAGAAAGGTGTACCACTTGTCGATGCCGTTGCCGCCGCGGTGCAGGCCGGCGCCGCCCGAGTCGATCACCGACGCATAGCGGTCCACGCGCAGCGGACAATAGCTTTCGAGGTATTCGGTCGGGATGTTGGTGAACAGCGGCCACCACGAATGGCCGTCCATGCCGTCGCCGATCGGCCGGCCGGGGATCCCGCCGTAGCCGATCTCCATGATGAAGAAGAATTTTCCGTCTTCGTCGTTGCCGCTGTACAGCAGGTGGGGGCTCGTGCCGTAGCCGGCCGCGGTGGTCAGTTCCGGGCTCTTCTGGCCCAGGCAGCCGCCCATCACGTCGAACAGCCGCGCCAGCGCGTGGGTGCGGCAGCCGAGCGCCGCGGGGAACTGCGGATGCAACAGCGAGCCGTCCGGGATGCGCGCGTCGATCAGGTCGTAGAACCCGTCGTTGAACAGGATCTGCGGGTCATAGACCATGATCAGATAGACACCGATGAACATCTTGAACATGCCGGGGTTGAGGTAGAAGTTGACCGGCCCGAGTGCCTGCGGGTCGGTGCCAGTCCAGTCGAACACGGCCCGGTCGCCCTCGCGCCAGATGGTCAGCTTCATCTTGTACGGGCCGTTCCCCAGCCCGTCGTCGTCGATGTAATCCTCGAACGACTGCGGTTCGGTCGAGATGTTCCGCCGGATCAGCGTCTGCACCGCGCGGTAGGTGCGGTCGAGCAGGGCTTGGCAGGCGGCCAGATAGGTGGCGCGCCCGAACCGCGCGCAGAGTTCCTGCACGCGCTGTTCCGCGGTCTTGCAGCCGGCCACGATGCCCATCAGGTCGGAGCGGTTCATGGTCGGGATGCGCACGTTGTTCAGGATCAGGTCCAGAATGCCCTGGTTGAGCACGCCTTGCTCGAACAGCTTGACGGGCGGGATGCGCAGCCCCTCGCCGAAGATGGACGTCGCGTTGGTCGGAAACGAGCCGGGCAGCGGCCCGCCGACGTCCATCTGATGCCCGAACATGGACGTCCAGCCGATGAGTTCGTCGCCGTCGAAGACCGGCACGAGGACCAGAAAGTCGTTGATGTGCGAAATGGCACCCCCGCACAGGTACGGGTCGTTGAGCAGGATGACGTCGCCCGGGTACAGCGGCTGGTCGAAGCGATCCATCATCTCGCGGATGTAGGAGCCGAACTGTCCGACGACCATGCGCCCGTTCGGGTCGCAGATCATGGGAAACTCGTCGTGCTGCTCGCGGATGACGGGGGACATGGCGGTCCGAAACAGGACTGCGTCCATCTCGTAGCGATAGTTCTTGAGGGCGCTCTCGATGATGTCGAGCGTCACCGGATCGACTTCGACGTTCGGAATCTCGGCGATTTTCACGTCGCGCATGACGCTGTCTCCTTACGGTGTACTGCGGAGTTTCAGTTACTCGTCCCGAGGGCGTCGGGGCGGATCAGGATGTTGCCGTACGTGTCGATCTCGCCGGCGTGGTCGGGCAAGACGACGGTGGTGGAGTCCATCTCGGTGACGATGGCCGGGCCGGGCAGCCGGTTGCCGGGCTTGAGCCGCGCCCGGTCGTAGATCGGCGTGGGCAGAAATCGGCCGTCGAAGTAGATGCGGCGTTCGTCAACTTGCGCCGCGGCCGCGGACGGCCCGTCGATCTCGTCTTCGGGCCAGTTGGGCGCGGAGCCCGTGCCGAGCGCGATGGCGCGCAGATTCACGATTTCGCACTCGGTGTCCAGCCGGAAGCGGTACAACTGTTCGTGCGCGGCGTGGAACCGGTCGGCCAACGCCTCGGTGCCGTGCGCGTCGAGTTCCGCCAGCGTAACGCTGATCGGGATTTCATAACCCTGCCGGAAATAGCGCATGTCGGCGTTGTACGAGATCTGCTGCCGGCTGCGCGGCACGCCCTCGCGCTCCAGCCAGCCGGCGGCTTCGTCGCTCAGCCCTTTCAGGATTTCGACCACCTGCGCGGCCGTGATCTGGTCCAGCGTGCGGAAGACGGTGCGCGAAAACTCCTCGCGGTAATCGCAGCACACGTCGCCCGTGGCGCACAGAATGCCGGGCGCGCGCGGCACGATGACCGGAAAGGCGCCGATGAGCTTGGCGACCGCGTTGGCGTGCAGCGGTCCCGCACCGCCGAACGCGGCCAGCGCGAAGTTGCGCGGGTCGTGGCCGCGCTGGACCGACACCAGCCGCAACGCGCCGTGCATGTTCTCGTTGACGATGTCGAGGATGCCCTGCGCGGTCTGATGCACGTCCAGGCCGAGTTTTCTGCCGACGCGCTCGACCGCCTCGGTCGCCGCGGCGGTATCCAACTGCATCTCCCCGCCCAGCAGATGCGGCGGCAAGTGGCCGAGCACGACGTTGGCGTCCGTGACCGTCGGCTCGCTGCCGCCGCGCCCGTAGCAGGCCGGCCCCGGCTCGGCCCCGGCGCTCTGCGGTCCGACGCGCAGCGCCCCCGTGATGTCCGGGACGTGGGCGATCGAGCCGCCGCCCGCGCCCACGCTGCGCACGTCCACCGACGGGACCTTGATCGGGAAATAGCCCAGCGTGGTCTCGCGCGAGATGGATTGGCTGCCGTCCCGACACAAGGCCACGTCGGTCGAAGTACCGCCCATGTCCAGGGTCAGCACGTTCGGGAAACCGGCGTTCTCGGCGATGTACAGGGCGCCGGCCACGCCGCCGGCGGGACCCGACATCACGGCGTACACCGGCCGTTCCTGCGCCAGCGGGAGCGACATCAGCCCGGCGTCCGAGCGCAGGATGTTCACGTCCGCACGCAGGCCGTGGGCCGTCAGTTGGTCCGCGAAGTTGCGCAGGTAGCGGGCGACCTTGGGCCGCACGTAGGAGTTCATCACCGCGGTCAGGGCGCGTTCGTATTCGCGGAATTCGGGCAACACTTCGGACGAGGCCGTGACCGGCACGGCCGGCAGCACTTCGCGGGCGATCTGCTTGGCGCGCTGCTCGTGGCGCTGGTTGGCGTACGAATTGATGAACGAGATCGTCAGCGCCTCGATGCCGCGGGCGCCCAGGTCTTGCAGGTCGCGGCGCAGCGCGTCTTCGTCCAGCGGAACGACGACCTCGCCGCGCGTGTCGATGCGCTCGACGGCCTCGCGGGTATATTCGATGGCCGCCGGCGGGTCGGGCTTTTCCATAATCATCCAACCGGCCAACGGTCCCGGCGTCCACGACCGCGCCAGGTGCAGGATTTGTTTGAAGCCCTGCGTGGTAATCAGCCCGACCGTGGCGCCCTTGCCCTCCAGCACCGCGTTGGTCGCCACGGTCGTGCCGTGCATGATGCTGTCGATGTCGCCCGGCGCGACCTCGGCCAGGCGGCAGATCTTGTCGATGCCGGCCAGCACGCCGACCGACGGGTCCGCGGGGGTGGACGGCGTCTTGACCCGCACTTGGCGGCTGGAGCGCTCGTCGAACAGCAACAGGTCGGTGAACGTTCCGCCCACGTCGACGCCGAGTTTGAGAGACATGGAAGGCCAGCTTTCTTTTGGAATGACCTACGAGAGGATCCCACGCTCGTTGCGACGTCCTCCGGCGGGCTCGGGACGGCGCACGCTCAGGGACTTCTCAACCCTCGGTTCGTTGAGCCGGTGCTGTCCCGAGCTTGCGGTGTCCTGAGCTTGTCGAAGGATCGAAACATCGAAACGAACCCCAAGGGGACCGCCGCTCTCCCAACCCCCGGCCTTTCGACAGGCTCAAGGACCTTCCCCGCCTCCCCCCTCAGTTCGTTGAGCCTGTCGAAACGAACCCCGATATCACCTCGGCTTTCGTACCCCACCTCGGGTCCGCATCCGAAGCGTGCGAGACGTCCGCGTTTCCAGGTCGTGCCAATCGGTACGGAGGCCGCACATGCCGTACGTTATGAAGAGACGGCGCGGACCGCGGCTTCGTACGACTCCGCGGTTTCGCCCTTTTCGATCCCTTCCAATTCCTGATGCACGACGCGCAATACCCGCTCGATGTACTCCGCCCGCCACGCCTCGCGCTCGGCCGCGGCGGCTTCGTCGGGCTGGTAGGCGTTCACCTCGGCGCGGCGGAACAGCCCCTCGGTTTCGGCCAGCCGCTCCACCGTATCGAGGCGCTCGCGCAGCACCGACACTTCGCCGGCCAGCGCCATGACGATGCCCAGCAGCTTGTCGATCTGCGGGTCGTCGAAGAACGTGGGGCGTTTGCCCTTGGCCTTGCGGATCATCGGCGTCGCGTCCCCCGGTTACTTCCGCGCCCCGAAGACAAACCACGCCCCGCCGCCGCCGAAGTCGCCGCCCTGAAATTTCTCCGTGCGCGCCTCGGCCCGCTCCAACGCGCTCGGAATCATGGTCTGGATGACGCTGCCCGCGGCGAAGCCGGCGGACTCGGCCAGTTTCTGGAGGTCCATGGAGTGGACCGTGCCCCAGAACGGCTCGTTGTTGTTGTAGGTGTCCCAGTCCAGGATGAACGCCTCGTACGGCGGCATGCCCTCGTACTGCGGGACTTCCTGATGGAGCATCAGGCCGCCCGGTTTCAGCAGGCGGTGACACTCGCGCATGACGCGGCGAATGGCGGCGCTCGACGTCTCGTGCAGCAGGATGTGCGAGACGATCAGGTCGAACGAGGCGTCCGCGAAATCGGTGTGCTCCGCGTTCTGTTGGGAGAAGTGGACCCGCTTGCCCAGCGCTTCGGCGCGGGCGTGGGCATAGCGCAGCACCGGCGCGCCTACGTCGATCGCGTACACGTCCGCGTCGGGATAGGCGTCGACGTACGGCAGCGTGCTGTGGCCGACCGTGCACCCCATGTCGAGAATGCGCATGGGCCGAAAGTCGGGATATTCCTCGGTCAGGTGCAGGACGACGGACTGTCCCATCTCGTCGTTCAGCGCGCCGAGGCGGCCCATCGCGTAGAGGTACACCGCCCGGTCGTAGGTCGCGCCGGCGGCCACGTCGTCCGGCGCCAGTTCCGTATGGTAGCCGCCCGGCTGGCAGTGGATGTCCACCGCGGTGTGGTAGGCCGGAATCTCCAAGTCGGGATTCAGGGTCAGCGAGCCGAGCGCGGCGCGTTCGGCCGCCGCCCGTTCGCGCAGTGCGGGAAGCTGCCGTTCCACGCTCACGTTGACCGAGTCCCACATCATTTCCTGGCTGGTGCGCAGCAGCGTACTCCAGGTCTGATAGTAGGGCTCGTGCCGCATGACGCTGCGCACCTCGTGGCGGTCCTTGGGTGGCCGCTGGTGTTCGCTCTCGAAGCGCGGTGCGGCGCGGCGTTCGTAGATGGTCTTGTTGCCGGGCGACACCCGCGTCGCCAAGTGGACCTTGAAGCTCTGAACGAAATGCTGCCGCGCCAGTTCGTCATGTGTGGCCGCGGGCAGGACGGCGTGCTGACGTTGGGTTTCCATGGCTGCCTCCTCGCTGCGCCGGAACGTGCCCGTGCATAGCGTCATTCGGCAAAGGCCGCAATCATTGCGGCGTTGTTCTCCTGCACCTGTTGCGGGTCCGCGGCGAACGACGGGCTGAGCAGCAGCAGGGTGTCGAACAATCCCTCGAACGCGCGCAGTTGGTGTCGCACGTCGTCCGGCGTGCCGGCCAGCACGAGCGCGTCGACCATGTCGTCGGTCACGCTCGTCAGCATGGTCGCCACGTCGTGGCGCTGCATGGCGTCCCGGATCGCGAGCTTCTCCTTGGTGAAACCGGCCGGGTCGAGCACCGCGTCGAAATAGGGCAGGGTCGCATAGAACGCGACCGCGTGGCGGGCCAACCGACGCGCTTCGGCGCGCCGGGCGTGGACCGCACAGCATTTGACCGCACAGATCTCGAATCCGGCAGGGCCGTCCGCGCGGCGCGCGAAACCGGTTTGCAGATGCGGGTGCACGATCTCGCGGAAATAGCGCGGCGTATTCAGCACGTTGAGGATGATCCCGTCGGCCAGCGAACCGGCCAGTCGAATCATGCGCGGCAGCACCGCGGCCAGATAAATCGGGATGCGGCGG
Organism: uncultured Binatia bacterium (SeqCode); assembly: GCA_965242795.1. Classification (GTDB taxonomy): domain Bacteria; phylum Desulfobacterota; class Binatia; order Bin18; family Bin18; genus Bin18. Next base: position 2,518,268 of record OZ251505.1, on the reverse strand, counting down.
TACGGCGGCTCGGTCAGGCGCCGGTAGTCGCGCACCGTATAGAACTCGCCGGCGTAATCGACCCCGTGCTCCGGCGACCCCTGCCACATGGTGCGGATGCACTCGACGTACTCCTTCATGCGGGCCACGGGCCGGCGGTATTCCAGGCCGTGCCAGCGTTCGTTCCAGTCCTTGGGCGCGGTGCCCAGGCCGAGGATGAAGCGGCCCCGCGTATATTCGGCGAGCGACATGGCCCCGAGTTCGGTCAGCATCGGCGGTCGGGCGAAATGCGCCACCGCCGTACCAAGGCGAACGCTGTGAACCTTGGCGGCGATGGCCGTAAGCGGCACGAACGCATCGCGCCACAATTCCGCGGCCCAGATACTCTCGGCGCCGGCCTGCTCGGCCTGCACGGCGAACCGCACGATGTCGTCGAGCGTCAGCTTGTCGCCGTTGTACAACACCCCCCATTTGAACGACTGCCCTTGCGGCATGATGAGCCCTCCTCCCCGGTCCGACGCCTAGGATTCCAATAGTCTCTCGCTTTGCAATTTGTCGCTCAAGGCGAAGGATAGTATATTGGCTCGGAACTTACCTCTCTGCGAACGTCGTCATCTGGGTGGAGAGACACCCAGCCGTGGCGTGCAATTTCAACTTATGTACTACCAACCGGCCCGACTCCGTAACCCGGCCCTATCCACCGTTGGCTCTCAGTTCCACTCCTTACTTACCCACTTCAGCATGTCTCGCCCCTTCGACCTTTCTACTAGCTCAGGAGCCAGGTCGTTGAGCTCGTCCCTGAGCCTGCCGAAGGGCGTCGAGACAGGCTCAGGACCATCTTGTATGGCATTTCTTTCAACCGAAGCACTACGGAACGGTCTAGGATTTCACCGGCAGCCTGATACATACATCCCGCGGCCGGCGTGTCGGAGAGTAACGAGCTTCGCCGCATCTCCGAGAAGAGTCCGCCGGCCGAGGAGGACGACATGGACCTCAACTATTCTGCGGAAGAGATTGCCTTTCGTGACGAAGTGCGCGCCTGGCTCGAGGACAACCTGCCGAGCGAATTGCGCGACAAGGTCGTCAACTACGAAGAATTGAACAAAACCGACCTGCTGCGTTGGCAGAAAATTACCGCGCAAAAAGGTTGGGGCGCGCCGAGTTGGCCCACGGAATGGGGCGGCACGGACTGGACGCTCGTCCAACGCCACATCTTCGAGGAGGAGTGCGGCTTCGCCGGCTGCCCGCCGCGTATTCCGTTCGGCATCTCCATGTGCGCGCCGGTCCTGCTCCGGTTCGGCACGCAGGCGCAGAAGGAACGCTTCCTGCCCGGCATGTACGACGGCGACGTGTTCTGGTGTCAGGGCTACTCCGAGCCGGGGTCGGGCTCGGACTTGGCGTCGCTCAAGACCAGCGCCCGGCGCGAGGGCGACGAGTACGTGGTCAACGGCCAGAAAATCTGGACCACGTGGGCGCAGCACGCCGACTGGATCTTCTGTTTGGTGCGCACCAACGCGGACTTCCCCAAACGCCAGCAGGGCATTTCGTTTCTGCTCATCGACATGCACACCCCGGGCATCACGGTCCGGCCGCTCATCCTGATGGACGGCGGGCACGAGGTGAACGAGGTCTTTTTCGACGAGGTGCGCGTGCCGGCCGAAAATCTCGTGCACGAGGAGAACGACGGCTGGACCGTGGCCAAATACCTGCTCGGCTACGAGCGGCTGGGGACCGGCAACACGGGCGCGTCCAAGCGCGAGGTGGCGCAACTCAAGCAACTCGCCGCGGCCCAGCAGAAGAACGGGAAACCGTTGCTCGACGACCCGCGCTTCCGCGACCGCCTGTCGCGCGTGGAGGCCGAACTGATGGCGTTGGAGATCACCAACCTGCGCTTCGTGGACCAGATGCGGGGCGGCCGCGCTCCGGGCGCCGAAGTGTCGCTGCTCAAGATTCGCGGCACCGAGATTCAGCAGGCGATCACCGAGTTGATGCTCGAGGCGGTCGGCCCGTTGGGGCAGGCGGCCTCGACGCCGCACGATGAGAATGGGGAGGCGGACTTCTCGCGCCTGACGGCCAATCTCGCGCCGCGCTATTGCAACTATCGCAAGACCTCGATCTACGCCGGGTCGAACGAGATTCAGCGCAACATCATCGCCAAAGCGTCCCTGGGGCTGTAGCCGGCCATGTCGCCGTCCGCGTGGCGCCGCGAAGAAAATTCGGCGGACGACCTACGGGAGAGACCTGCGACGGACGAGTCATCCGTCACGAGCAAAGGAGAACAGCGCGTGAATTTCGAGTACAGCCAGGAACAACAACTGCTCGCCAACAGCCTGCGCCAATTCCTGACCAAGGAATACACGTTCGAGGCGCGGGGCGCGATCATCGCCTCCGAGGCCGGTTACAGCGAGGCGGTGTGGGCGCGGCTGGCCGACATGGGGTTGCTGGGCCTGCCGTTTCCGAGCGAGGCGGGCGGATTCGGCGGCGGCGCGGTGGACCTGCTGCCGGTCATGGAGGCGCTGGGCGAGGCGCTCCTGGTCGAGCCGTATCTGGCCAACGTCGGCCTGGGCGGCCAGTGCATTGCGCGGGCGGGCAGCCCGGCGCAGCGGCGGGACATCCTGCCCGCGCTGATTCAGGGGCGCACCAAGTTGGCGTTTGCGCAGACCGAGCGGGGCGCCCGCTACGACCTCGCCCACGTCGGCTGCCGGGCCGAAAGATCGGATCTCGGCTACACCCTGTCGGGCGAGAAGTGCGTCGTCCTGCACGCACCGTGCGCCGACGTGCTCATCGTCTCTGCGCGCACCGCGGGCGGCGTCACGGATGCGCACGGCATCAGCCTGTTCGCGGTAGAGCGCGGCGCCCCGGGCGTCACGCTTACCCCCTCCCGCACGCTCGACAATCTGCGCGCCGCGGACGTGCGCTTCAACGGCGTCCGGCTCCCGGCAAAGGCGCTGGTCGGCACGGAGGGTGAGGGGCTGCCGATCATCGAAGAAGTGGTGGACTATGCGACTGCACTGTCGTGCGCCGAGGCGGTCGGGGCCATGCAGTCCGCCAACGCCGCCACGCTCGACTACCTCAAGACCCGCAAGCAGTTCGGCGTCCCCATCGGCTCGTTCCAGGCGTTGCAGCACCGCATGGTCGAAATGACCATCGTCTATGAGCAGGCCAAGTCCATGGCCTGCCTGGCCTGCGTGAAGGTCGATACCACGGACGCCGCGGAGCGCCGTCGGATCGTCTCTGCGGCCAAGCTGCACATTGCCGACGCCTGCCGCACGATCAGCCAGGAGGCGGTCCAACTCCACGGCGGCATGGGCATGACCGAGGAACTCAAGATCAGCCACACCTTCCGCCGGCTGACCATGCTGGCGCAGACCTTCGGCGACGCGACCCACCACCTGGAGCGCTTCGCCGCGTGCGGCTGAGGACGAAAAGAAGAAGCATTACATACAAGAGGCTCCTGTGCGCGGTTCGACACCCTTCGACATGCTCGGGGATGGCGGGCTCATAAACCGAGTTTGGAGACTAAGCGCGACGGACCGACCCCTGAACCGGTCGAGGGGCCGGGGTGGGGTGCGAAGGCCGAGGTGACGTCGGGGTTCGTTTCGATGTTTCGACAAGCTCAACACATCGCAGGCTCAACCAACTTGGGGATGGGCCGGCGGCTGAGCTTGCGGTGCATCAAGCTATATCGAAAAGGATCGAAAGGTCGAAGGGTCTTCAAAGAAAATTGTATGGTCGTCGTTCCTGCGGAAGCGGGAATCCCAGGGACATGGGTACTTGCTTCCGCAAGTATGACGAGAACCGAACTTTAGGATCGTCTTATATGTAATGATCCAGAAGACGGCAGGGCGTCAGTTTGAAATCGTCTTCGCGTGGAGTTTCTATCCCCTCTCCCCTGGAGGGAGAGGGCTAGGGTGAGGGGGAAGGTGAATGCCCGGTCCTGGACTGGTATGTCGCTGTGCGGATGAAGGTCTCCGCTGGATTCCTGCTTAAGCAAGAACGACGAAGGAAAGACCTTCCGCCCAAGGAAATCTCAAACTGACGCACTATCAAGAAGACTCATTGGACATGTTCCCCGACGCGGAGTTTCAATACGTCGCGCCGTTTCATACCCAACTGCTCAAATGGATAGGAAACAAACAGCGTTTCGCCCACGAAATAGCCGCGTATTTTCCGACGGACGTGCAAACATATTTCGAGCCGTTTCTCGGGAGCGGCGCTGTTCTTGCGGCGTTGCAACCGCCGCACGCCCTCGGGTCCGATGCGTTCGGGCCGTTGATGGAGATTTGGAAGACGCTCGCCACTGATCCTGAGACGATCGTGCGCTGGTACAGGGAACGGAATCGGAAGTACAACGACTGTGGCAAGAGAGAAGGCTACGAGCGCATAAAGGCAAGGTACAACGCCGCGCCGAACGGAGCGGATTTACTGTTCCTGTGCCGAAGCTGTTACGGCGGTGTCGTGCGTTTTCGCAAGTCGGACGGATACATGTCGACGCCGTGTGGGGTGCATACGCCGATCTCGCCGGAGTCTTTCGCCCGGCGCGTCAGGATATGGGGCCGTCGAACCGCCGGGACGACATTCGAGCAATTGGATTTCAGTGAGGCCATGCAGAAAGCCGGACGGGGGGACCTCGTCTATTGCGATCCGCCCTATACGCACAGTCAAACCATCCTCTACCAAGGGCAGGATTTCGATCTGAACCGCCTCATGGACGAAATCGTGTCCTGTAAAGAACGGGGGGTGCGTGTCGCGCTCAGTATCGACGGAAAGAAGAAGTCGGGCCGAGTCAACTGCCCTCTGGACCTTCCCGCGGGATTATTCGAACGAGAAGTGTTCGTGAACTGTGGGCGGAGTATGCTCCGCCGATTCCAAAGGGAAGGCAAATCGCTGGAAGACGAGGTCGTCCACGACCGGTTGCTCCTTACGTATTGACTAGCCGTGTCTTGATTCAATCCTCTTGTCAGAATTCTTCTGGAATTCCACAAGACGATCCTCAAGTCAGTTTCCTCTCATCATACCCCCGTTCAAGCTGGGGGCAGGCTCTGCGCAAGCAGGTATCCATATCCTGGATTCCCGCTGCCGCGGGAATGACGACGGATAGGACCGTCAGGTTTGACATTCCCCATCATTTATATTCCGTAAAGCCTTCGACCATCGCGCGTAGCGAGGTGGGGCGGTAGCGTTCGAAGGCCGGCTGGTCCACGTACACGAAGTCGTAACGCACGGCGGATTGCGCGAGGTTCACGTCTGCGCACCATTGCCGGAGCCGGGCCATCTTTTCCGGAAGGTCCAATTCTTCCCGGCCTTTGGTCTCGATAATGAAAACCGTCCCGTCTCCCGTCCGCACGAGGAAGTCCGGGTAGTAGTTCGCAACGTCGCCAGCCGTATTCACGTAATCCAGCTTGAAGCCGACCGCGAAATAATTCTTGGCGTACGCGACGACGTCTTCCCATCGCTCCAGGGATTGCGCGAACTGCAACTCGAACGGGCTGTCGCCGATGATGCGGTTGAACACGCTCTTGTGCGGCAACAGATAAGGCTGGTCTTTCGCGACGAACGGGCGCGTGTGACTGAGCGCGATCGTGTCTCGGATTTCCGCCCCGCCCTTGTCGTGGACGGTCAGAGCGTTGATCGCCTTCTTGAAGGTCTCGATCAGTCGTTTGGTCGCGCCCGGATCCGACAGGTTGCGCAACGTGTTCGGGTCTTCGAGATCGACGGTCCGATCGAACAGTTCCGTGCGCACGAACGATTTGAGTGCGCCGAACAGCACGTCGTACCCGCTGACCAGCCGGAGTTCCTTCATCAGCGTGTGCGCGAAATAACCGATCGCGCCGCGATAGTCAGCTACGCCCGCGGGATCGAGGGTCGTGGTATGCGCCGCCTCGCCGGTGGTGACATCCCGGAACACAATTGCGCGGTGCTCCTCCGCGTCGAAGTGCCGATAGGGCAGGCGTTCGTGCGCCATGTCCGCGACGTTCAGCCCGGCGAGGGGTGCGTATTCCCGATAGGTGCGCGGCGTGAGGATGGGAATCTCGATGTCCAGCGCGGCGAGGTCTTTCCGGTCGTTGTCGGGATCGACTTCGATGACGAGTGGCGTGAGCGGCGCAGCGCCCTCGCCCATGGCCGCGCGTTCCAGCGTGACGCCTTCGGCCTGGATCGATTCGACGAACTCCATGAAGGCGTCCATGCCGACGACGCTGACTTTTTCCTCCACGCCGCCGGCGTACATCTTGCGCAGGCCGCGGCCGAGCGTCTGTTCGGGCAGGACGTTGCTCTTGGCCGAGTAGGCGCGCAGCCCGACGATGGTGGTGACGTTGCGCACGTCCCAGCCTTCCTTGAGCACCAGCACCGACACGATCGCCTTGTACGGACTGTCCGGCCCGTCGATGGCGTTGGCCTGTTGGCGGAGCCGGTCCAGTTCTTCCTTTTTCTTTCCCGACGTCGATTCGGAAATCTCGCCGTTCCGCTTGGTGTGGATGACCAGCACCGCATCCTCGAGGTCGGGATAGCGGCCTTCCAGATACGCGGCCACTTCGTCGCAGTTCCGGGTGTCGTCGGTCATGACGAACAGGATGGCTTTCTTGCCCAGCTTGGCGTGCGCCGCGGCCGCCTTGCGCCACTCGACGACACCCAGGTCGAGGTAGTCGGCGTACCGCTCGGTGTATTTCGCGCTGTGGCGTTCGCCGAGCTTGGCCCGGCTCAGACCGTTGGGCAGCACCGGATGCTTGACGACGTTTTGCGAGATGGCCTCGACCAGCGGATAGTCCGCCACGGTCTGGACAAAAACCGCGCCGTTGTCGTGTTTCGGGGTGGCGGTGACGTCCACCTGCACGCTCAGTGCGCTGCCTTTTTGCAGCAGGCGGTGGTGGATGTCCTGAATGGACTTGAACCACGCCAGTTTGTCGTCGTGGATGTGGTGCGCCTCGTCGTTCAGGACCGCCAGTTCACCCACGTCCCGCACGATGGCGCCCAGGTCCACTTTCGAGTCGGTCGTGGCCCCGGTCGGCCGCGGCCCCAGAAAATAGTCCATGCTGTTGTCGTCGTCCGGCGACGGCGGCGTATCGTTCCCGGCATATACGCGGTGGATGTTGGTCAAGAAGACGTTGCCCGTGGGCGCGGTGACGCGCACCTGATCCTGCACGTGCAGCCGCAACTGAAAGTCGTCGCGCCAGTTGCGGCCGGCGAACCCATTGTCGGGCAGCACCGGGTCGGCGAAGAAGATCCGCAACCCGCGAAAGTCCCTGTACAGCCGGTCGAGTACGATGATGTTGGGCGCAATCACGAGGAAGTTACGCGCCAGTGCGGAGTCCGGCTCGTAGAGCTTGTGGAAATAGCTCCACGCCAGCACCAAGCTGAGCACCTTGGTCTTGCCGCTGCCGGTCGCCATTTTCACCACGAAGCGCCGCCACGTCTCGTCGAACATGCCCGCGGACACGGCGCCGGAGCCGTCGAAGCGCATCAGGTCGTATTTGTCCCGCACGCCCGCGGCGTCGTACAGATACACGATCGTTTCGACCGCCTCCCGCTGCGCGAAGAAATAGCGGAACTCCTCGCGCCGGCCGTCGGCCCGTTCCAGCAGGTGCGGCTCCCGGAACCACCACCTGAGCAGACTCCGGCTAGTCGGGCTGGCGTCGGTGTATCCGCTATCGCGGAACGTTTTGACTTTGCGCCGCAGTTTCGGCACCAGCGGCGGTATGAGTTTTTTTGAGCGCGTTTCGCGCGGAGTTTCGGCCGTTGGGACCCAGCGCACCTTGGGGTCGAGGACGGCGTGGGGCGAGTCGGGGAAGTCGGGGTGCAGCGCCATGGAAGTCAGCCCAGCAGCCGCGGATTGGCGGTCAGGATGGATATGCCTTGCCCGCTGAAATCTCGGTCGTCGGTCATCAATCGCAGATCCCTGTTCCGACAGACATCCCGAATAATTTGGTCATTGAAGTCGGCGGCGCCTTGCGCGTATTCGTCGATCAGGCCGTTGACGTCCATTGCCTCGAAGCGGTCTTCTATCCGGGAACAATGATTCAACACGCATTTCATGGAGGCCGCGACTTCTCCGGCAGCCGGTTCGAAGGCCGCACTCTTGCGAAATTCCTTGAACGCCCGGCGCCCGTCATGCAGCTTCCAGAGCAGCCTGCTATAGGTGTTGATGAATTCCGAAACGACGAGGAGATCTATGTAGATACGGCTATGCGCTTCCAGGATACGGCGAAGCGCCAACGAATACGCGTACACTCTCGCGTCCGCGGGGTCGTGCGGCCCATAGATGAACAACCAGACGTTGGTATCGAAAAACACCTCGTCGTCGGACGTGAAGGCGTAATCTTCGACATGCGAAACGTCACGCGCCATCGCCGTCCTCCAGCACTTCCCGCACGATGTCGTTGAACCTCTCCGGGTCCTGAAAATATCGCTTGGCCGTCCCGACGACGCGCTTCAGCAACGCGACGTCGTCGGCTTCCATGTCTTCGACCTTCAGCAAGGCGCGGATGCGTTGCTCGTCAAACGCGCCGTACAACTGCCCGACCGCCGCATTGAGAAACGCTGACGTCAACGTGGAGACGTTTCGGAACGACAGCGAGACGCGGCAGCCCTGATCGAGGGCCGCGGCAAGGCGGTCGTGCAGTTTTTGCCCATCGCTCGAAGCGACGCACAAAGGGCTGCCGACGACCTCGAAGACGGATATCGCAACGTCTTTGCTCATGCGTGATGCCCTAGAATATGCCGTCGTCCTCGGGCTCTGACGAGAGCCGGTACGCCCGACGGTCAGCGGTGTTGATTTCGACGTTCACGATCGTGCCCGGAAACGGAGCGGCGAGGAAAGACGTAGAAGTCCGGTTGCCTTTGCGCGACCAATAGCCTGCGTCTGAGACTATTTGCATGTGGCCGCCGTTCAGATCGACGAACTCTTGCAGCAGTGTCAGCCCGAGGCCGCCGGGAATGGTGCCGCGCTTCGTCGTGTGGTGTTCCTGCACGGCCCAGACGATGGCGGCCTCGGCGTCAAGGTCGCATTGCAGATGGTCGCGGACGTTCGTGCGGATGCCGACTCCCAGATCCGCGACGGTGAAATCCAGGCGGTTCCGAGCGGGGAAAAACTGTCCGCAACTGAAGATGCCCAATGTGGTTCGAGAGTGGAGCACGGCGTTGCTGAATATCTCGAAGAGGCTCTCCCGGAATCTTTTCGACAATCCCCGGGACATTGCCGGCATTTCGGGACGACGGATGAACTCCTGCTCGATGTAGCCGGAGAAATATCGGTCGTCCTCTGTGTCGAATCGCTGGTACGCAACGGTCGTTCCCCACAGATCGGGAACGCTCCGGCGCCCGTAGTGGCTCAGAAAGCCGTTCTTGGAGAGAATCTTCTCCACCTTCGGACTGAGGTTGGTCAAATTGACGGTGTTCAGATTGTCCCCCAGCCGGTACAGCAGCGCGCCGAACGGCGCACACATATCGGCGTCGAACCAGTCCGTCCCACGCATGTCGATTTCCACGTCCTCGACGACACAGCGTTCCGTCCGAGCGTGGAAACTCGCCAGTGCCGCAAAGCCCGTCTGATTATGGTGAATAGACGGCAGGGCGCATTTCATACCGTCACCTCCACGATGGTCATGGTGTCGTTGCCGAAGATGTCCACGACCTTCACCGCCAGTTTGCGCCGGCCCGGCGTGCATTCGTGCGTGGCGCTGACGAGTTCCAACGAGCGGTCCTTGCGCGTGCGGAAGCTCTGCCACTCGTTCTCGAAGACGTAGTCGCCCGTCCAGCGCTCTTCCCATACGGGTAACTGTGGTTGCGCCTTGCCCCCGCCTTCGGGCGTCGTTTGCTCGTCGGGTGGCAAGTCCCGCTTCACGCGGATGATCTCGCGCTTGCTCTCGAAGTCGAAGTCCACGGACCAGTAGTCGATCCAGTCCGTCCAGTGGCGTGTGAGCGGGGTGCGCGTCAGCAGGCCGTCCTTGTCCTTGGCGACCTTCACCACGTGGCCGCGCTCGATGACGATGCGGCTGCCGGCTTTCTTGGCCGCGGACAGGGCAGCTTCGGCGTCGGCGATGGAGTCCTGCGAGTAGAAGACCGAAAAGTCCGTCAGTTGGACGGCCACGCTCGGAAGTCCCCCTGTCGGGGGGGAGGACTTGCCCCCCTTGTCAGAAGGGTAGGGGATAATGGGTTTGACTTCGATGAAGGCCACGTCGTGGAAGACGACCTGATTGCGCTCTACGGCGCGCTTGTCGAAGACCTCCGCGGGAATGTACTTCGGGGCGATGTCGATGCCTTTGGTGCGCGCCTCGTCCAGCACGTTGGGGAACAGCCCCATCTCGAACTCGAAGCCAAGCACGTCCACGCGGGCCACGTGCTGTTTGCGGCACTCCAGGATGAGTTCTTCCACGAACAGCCGCGTCACGGGCAGGTTCACCGGCCCGACCGCGACCAGCCGCCCGGCCTTCTTGCCGTGGAAGGCGGCGAAGTGGTCCACCTTCTCCGCCCGGTAGGCGCGCAGGATCAGATCGCGGAAGGCCGCTTCCTTTTCCGCCACTTGCTGGTGCTGCGCGTCTTCGCGCAGGTCGGGGTTGAGGCCGACGAAGTGCTGCCGTTCGTACTTGCCGAGGTTCAGAATCTCGAAGGCTCGGTAGTCCTTGCCGTCGGCCTTGCGTTGGCGTTGCACGCCGATCATGCGTTTGCGCGTGGTGTGGACGGCGAATTTGCCCAGGTCGGTGCAGATCCACTTGCGGCCCAGCTTTTCCGCGACCGAGGCGGTCGTGCCGGAGCCGCAGAAGAAGTCGGCGACGAGGTCGCCTTCATTGGAGGAGGCTTTGATGATGCGTTCGACGAGGCTTTCAGGTTTTTGAGTCGGATAATCTGCACGTTCAGGGTGATTCCCTCTCAAGAATTGCAAATCGGACCAGACATCGCTGAGAGGTTTGCCCTGAGAGATGATTTCGTCGACGTACCTTTTGTAGGGTTCCTGCCCTGATGCTTGACCTCTCGTTTCCCAGACCCCTTCTCTCCCATCCTCATCCTTATGAACTTTCCTCCTCAAGCCTTTCAACCGTTCGTCTTTATCATACGGAACGGCAACGTTCTGCATGAGAATTTCGGTACTCGTGGATTTCGCATAGAAATAAATAGTATCGTGCTTACAATTGAATTTACTGCTTATGTGCATTTCCCTCCCGGGGTAGTGCCAGACTAGTTCATTTCGGAAGAAGTCAGCGCCAAAAACTTCGTCGAGAACGATTCGGATGAGACTGTTCACTTTCCAATCGCAATGCACATAAATACTTCCATCCTCGGCCAGCAAATCCCGCATCAACGCCCGCCGCTCGTAGATCATGGCGATGAACGAGTCCGCGCCCTTTCCCCAGGTGTCGCGGTAGGCGATCTCTTCCAGGATGTTGGGTTTCTTGGTGAGCGTCTCGACTTTGCCGGAAGAACCCCCCTTGTCAGGGGGGTTCCCGCCCACCTCGACGTCCATCGAAAAGTCGGCGCCCACGTCGAACGGCGGATCGATGTAGATGAGCTTCAGGCCGCCCTGCGCCTCGATTTCCTCGCGCAGCGGCCCGTTCTTCAACGACGACAGAATCAATTTGTTGTCGCCCCAGATGAGTTTGTTCGTCCACCCCTCGAGTTGCCGGCCGCGGGCGTCCGTCGAAAAGAACGCCAACTGCTCTCCCCCTGACGGGGGGGAGCCGGAGGGGGTTTCCTGGCGCGGCTCGTCCACGTGCTCGATGATCTGGAACGGCAGCACCACGGAGCAGACCTCGTTGGTCTTGCCGTTCCAGACCAGTTCGACTTCACGCTTCTCCTCGAACAGCAGGAAGCGATACTTGTCCGGCAGCGGCGTGTCCGCCTCCAGATAGCGGATGACGTCCTGCTTCTCCTGATCGGATAGTTTGAGCACGCCGGTTCCTCAATGGGTTTGTATGGATTGCGTATCCGTAGGTCGGATTAGCGCAGCGTAATCCGGACATCTTCGGCAACCACCACCGCCCTGTGTCGGATTACGCCTCCGGCTAATCCGACCTACGGGATTACGGGATTGATCCGGCACGTCAGTCGATGGTGGCCGCGCGATCGAGACGTTCCGCCAGCCACCGCGTGATGATCGTCTGCCGCGTCACGCCGAGCCGATGGGCCTCTCTATCGAGCGAGTCGACCATCCACGCCGGAAAGTCCAGGTTGACCCGCCTATGTTCCTGGGCGGGACGACGGGCGGCGGAGAGGTCCAGCGATGCGGTGACGTCCTTACCGTCGTCAAAGTCTGCGTCGAATTGCTCCGCTTTCATAAATTGCGACCTCCTCGGCTCTGGAACGGCGGACCGAAATGATACGAACGTTGTCGCCTCTGGGCGTGACGACCGCAGACCAATGCTTCGTCCCGATTCGGCCGACGACGACCCTTCTCGGCTCATTGCTCGTTCGTGCAGGAATTTCGACACGAAACGGATCGTTCCATAACGCTTGGGCAGCGACAAAGTCGAGGCCGTGTTTCTCCCGGTTTCCGGCGCTCTTCCGCGTGTCGAATTCGAACGGCGGCACGAGGCGGAAACTACATCATTCTCCAGAAAGCGCCAAGCTTGGAGGCACTTGACCGGGGGACCCTCTCCCCCCGGAAATTCTCCGAACAGAGCCCCCTCACACACACGAAATCCCTTGACACGGCTTCGCCGCGTCTGTTCCGGTAGCGGCGTTCATCGCCACGATCGGAACGCGAGACGACGGAGGAACCGCCATGCAATTCATCGACGGGGACGCCCATTTCATCGAGCCGCTGGACCTGTTCGAGCGGTTCATCGATCCGCAATTCCGGGAGCGGGCGATGTGCATCCGCGACGACCCCGCGGACGGCGGCAAGCAAATCCTCGTGGACGGCCAGCCCATGCAACTCATCGACGTGGAAGAGGTGCTGTCCGCGCTGGTCGGCTACGGCCAGAAGGAGGCTGGCAAGGACCTGTCCACGTTCGACCGCTATCTGGCTTATAGCAACGACTGGCAGGACATGGGCCGGCGCGTCACGTTCCTGGACGACGAGGGCTTTGCCCACCAGGTCATCTATCCGACGCTGGGGTTGTTCTGGGAGGGGTCGGTGGCCGACCCGTATCTGGCCGACGCGCTGTGCCGCGCCTACAACACCTGGGCGTTCGAGACGTGCGCGGGCCGGCTCGACCGGCTCATCCCCGCGGCGCACATCTCGCTGCGCGACCCGGGGCTGGCGGTGCGCGAGATGGAGCGTGTCGCCAAGCTGGGCTGCCGCACCATCTTCGTGGCCGCGGCGCCGGTCGTGAACGCGCAGGGCACGCGCTGCAGCCTGGGCCATCCCGACCTGGATCCGGCGTGGGCCGCGGCCCAGAGCCTGGACCTGAGCATCGGCCTGCACCTGGTCGTGCACGGCAACTACACCGGCAGCGAGTATTACGAGGGCGTCAACCCCGGCCTGATGTACGTGACCATGAACGTCATCCAGGACCCCCGCCAGGCGCTGACGACGATGGTGTACGACGGGGTGTTCGAGCGGTTTCCCAAGCTGCGCGTGGCGACCATCGAGGCGATGGCCGGCTGGGTGGGCGAATGGGTGGAACGGTTGGATTATCGCTTCCAGTACATGGCGCACACCACGCAGATGCAGCGGCCGGCCACGGAATATCTGGCGCGCAACATCTGGATCAACGGCGACCCGGAGGAGAAGATGTTTCCGCTGATGGTGCAATTCATCGGCGACGACAAATTCTTCACCGGCTCCGACTATCCGCACGCCGAGGGCTTCGTGCAGCCCATCCAATCCATCCGCAACGTCTTGTCCACGCTCCCCGCGGAATCGGTCGATAAGGTCCTGGGCAGCAACGGCCGCACGTTCTACGGGCTGTAACGCCTGAACCTCCCCCTTCGCAGGACTCCCGACTGTCAAGCTTCCTTCCCCCTCTCCCCTCGTGGGAGAGGGCTGGGGAGAGGGGGAAAAGATCAGCCCGTTGAGCTTGTCGAAACGGCCCCTGAGCTTCCGGCGCTTTGAGCCTGCGTCCTCCTGAGTTTGTCGAAAGATCGAAAGGTCGAAACGGTCCTCGGATCACTGTGTCCGTAAGTTCCCGATGAAGAAGGAAAGGAGCCCGACATGCCGACGCAATTCTCCGGAGGCTGCGCCTGCGGCGCGATTCGCTACGAGTGCCGCGCAGAGCCGATCTACATGGGCAATTGTCACTGCCGCGACTGCCAGTACGCGACCGGCAGCGCGTATTTCGCCGCGGTGATCGTGAAGGACGCCGACTTCTCGCTGCTCAGCGGCGAGCCGACGTGGTTCGACAAGCCGGCCGACGCCGGCCATACGATGCGCCGCGGCTTCTGTCGGACGTGCGGCTCGCCCGTCTTTCTGCGCAACGGCGCGGCCCCGCACATCATGGTGCTGTACGTCGGCAGCCTGGACGACCCGAGCTGGTATCGCCCGCAGCGCGACATCTACGCGGCCCGTGCCCAGCCGTGGGACCTCATGCACCCGGACGTGCCGAAGGTGGACGGAATGCCGGACAAGCTGTGAAGGAAAGTGGTCAGTGGCGAGTGGTCAGTTGATGGGCATTAGAGATGTCGCACGTGGGGAACGACTTCTTCGGCGAAGCGCCGCATGGCCATCTCGACGTGAGGATGCAGCACGGTGCCGCCCGGATTGAACGAACACAGCAGGCAGTCGAGCTTGGCGCGCTGCTGGATGGCCGCGATCTTATCGATGCACTCGGCCGGGCTACCGAAGACGGCCATGCGCTGCTCCGCGGTCTCGTAGGACGTATTGCGGCCTATGGGATGGCGGCGAAAGCTGGCTTCCATCTGGGTCCGTACCGTGGCGCGGTCGTCCGCGGCGAAGACGAAGAAGACCGCGGTCACTCGGGCAGTGGCTGATGCGCTGCGGGCCGCGGCGTCCCGGTAGCGTTGCAGATGGGTCAGGAAGTCGTCCGGCCACGGATGGATGGGGGCCGCCATGAGCAGGCACAGGTCCCGCTCGCCGGCGAAGCGGGCCGTCTCCGGGCTGTTGGCCGCGACGTGCAGCGGCGGGCCGGGCTGCTGGATCGGCTTGGGCACCACGTCGACCGCGTCGAACCGGTAGTGCCGGCCGTGGAAGCTGAGGGGCTCCGCGGCCCACGCCCGCTCCAGGATATCGACGGCCTCGTGCAGGCGGCTGGTCCGTTCTTCCCACGGAATGCCGAACCCGGCGAAGTTGTGGTTCCAGGTGCCGCGGCCCACCCCGAAGTCGAGCCGGCCATTGCTGAGAATGTCGACCGTAGCAGCTTCTTCGGCCACACTGACCGGGTGGTGCAGCGGTAACTGACTGACGCCGATGCCCAGCCGAATACGCCGGGTGCGGCCGGCCAGGGCCGCGGCCACGGCGAGCGGTGCCGGCATGGCGGAAAACCCCGCGTCGAAATGCGCCTCGGCCAGCCAGACCGAATCGAAGCCGAGCCGTTCGGCGTACTCGGCCTGTGCGAGCGTGTCCCGATAACGTTGCGGCACCGATTGTCCCGGCGCACAGGGGAGTTGGTAGAAGACGCCGAACTGCATGGCGGGTCACGTGGGCGCGATGGTCAGGTCACGGTGGTTCGCGTTGACCTCGTAGCGGTCGCTAGCCGTCTGACTAGCAACAGATCCCCAGGATAGAGCTTACGAAGACAGCACGCCACGTCCTCGTTTTCGCTTGTCAGTCTGCCGTGTACGGACCTTTCCACACACAGCCCATTCCGTATTGAATACGGAGGGAAAAATTTATAAGGAGGCGGCTCATGGAGAAACGTAGCACTTTGTAAGATGGAGAAGAGAACGATGCGGGTCAACGGAGCGTTGATGAAGAGCACGGCGGTCAACCTGGGTCTGCTGCTGGTGGCGAGTGTGGCCGGGCTGGCGCTGTGCGAAGCCTCGCTGCGGCTCTTCTATCCGAAATATCGACACGTGGCCGAAGCGCAGTTCCACGCTGACGCGATACGGATCTGGGCTCGCACGCCGAACGCGCGAGATTGGATGAATCATCCGGATACCCGCGTGACGCACTCCTTCCATCACAACAACCTCGCCCTCCGGCAACACCGGGATTTCAGCGAAGCCGACTTGGCGGCCGCCACCAACATCGGCGTCTTCGGCGATTCCTTCACCGAGAACGTCCGTATGCCCGTGCAATACTCCTTCACCGAACCCTTGGATTATCTGTTGAATCAGCGAGGACGGAGATTCAACGTCCTGAATTTCGGGGTCCATGCCTACGGGCCGGGTCAATCATTGCTGCACTATGAGCATTTTTCCCATGCCGAGGCTCTGGACCATGTCTTGTACGTATACTGCAGCAACGATCTCGGGGACATCTCTCATACGGGTCTGTTTCATCTGAACGAGGCCGGCCAGTTGGTCCGGAACGAAGCGATCCGGGAGTCCTGGTGGACGCCGCTCATTCGCAGGTTGCATATTGCCTATCTGATCCTCGACGTCAGCGGTCGATTGTCTTTCTTTCTTGAGGAAAACGAGCGGAACTCCGCATATCTGAGACGAAGTTTCAACGAGAGATTGAGGGACGAGAGACGTGAGGATCTAGAACGTGCCATCCATCAGGGAAGACCGGACGATGCCAGGACGAAGAACAGCTTGGCGATTTTCCGGCAGTTGATCCGCTACTGGAAGCACTTGGCCGAGCAGAACGGCAGCACCTTCTCCGTCGTCCTGCTCCCCAGCCATCCCCCGCAGCCTTTCGTCGTCGATCTGCTCTCCGCAGAAGGCGTCGAGGTCATCGATCTGTTCAACTGTTTCGGGACCCATGACCCTACCCACATAGAGCGAGGATGGGTCGGTATACCGTATAAATATGACCCTACCCACATAGAGCGAGGATGGGTCGGTTCACCGTATAAATTCAGGAAGGATGCTCACTGGAACGAAGCGGGGAACCGGTTGGCGTCGGTCTGCCTGTATCGGGTGCTCGAGGAAAAGACGGGGTTGCCCCGCCTGTCCGAGGGCCGGCTGGAGGAAATCCTCTCCCGCTACTATACAGCTTTCGAGAGAGACCTTTCTGAAGGTGGGGGGGCTCTGAAGACGTTGGCCGAGATCCGAGAGAAATACGTGGCATTCGATATGAACACCACCTTGAAGAAGTTGTTGAAGGAAGATTTCTTCGAATCGGCGGCTCAACCGACCAAGCGGATCATCGCTTCCGATTTCGACGTGTACCTCAACCATAATCGGTTGATCTCCGTCAAAGAGCATTGCAGTCCGGCCGACATGGCGGCACGGTTCTTCTTGCATGTGATCCCGGTCGACAAAAGAGACCTTCCTAAACGCTGGCGGCGGCAAGGCTTCGAGAGAATAAGACCCAGGGCCCAGCGAGTCTTCAGGATCGGGAGATACGACTGCGTCGCCCTGATGAAATTGCCTCGCTACTCTGTCCGCTATCTTCGGACCGGTCAGTACGTCCCGGACGAAGGCCGCCTGTGGGAAGGCGCGGCGTGGATCGATTCGCACGAGGTCGGGGAAGAGCGGCCGGAATTTCCCGTAGCTCCGGGCACCCGGATCATCAATGCCGATTTCGACGTGTACCTGGATGACCGGCAGCTCGTGTACCACAAGGCGGACTGTGGCCCGACCGACCGGGAGCCCCCGTTCTTCTTGCAGGTCACCCCGATCGACGAAACCGTCCTCCCTCGGGACCGGAAACACGACGGGTTTGACAAGTTCGACTTCAACCCCTGCACGATAGAACGTAAGCTGCCTGCCTATGCTATCCGTCGCATCCACACCGGGCAGTTCGTCCAGGGCGGCCGCGCGCTTTGGGAAGCTGAATTTATCCTCGACGAGGCGAACGCCACCGGAGGAGGGATCACCAGAACACCGGCCTCCCAACGGACCGTCCGGTCGGTCTTCGACGTGACCCTTGACGGGCGGCGGCTCCTCTTCAGCAAGGCGGAGTGCCGCCCGGCCGACCGGACGGCGTCATTCTTCTTGCACGTGACGCCGGTGGACGAAACCGTCCTGACTCCGACGCGAGCGCGCTCTGGATTCGATAACCTGGACTTTCGGCATACAGGAAATTTCAAGATCGACGAATTCGGCTGCACAACCAGGAGGCGGTTACCCCCTTATACCATCCGCAGTATCCGCACCGGCCAATTCGTCCCGGATGGAGGCGTCCTCTGGGAGGGGGAATCCGCCATGGCGCAGGATGTGCTGGGACAGGATTGAGGAACAAGCCTCCGGGATTGTTCCTCCTACGCAGCTGGGTCGGGCAATCCGGCGACGAAGGCATCAACCTTCGTCGCCTGGACCAACAACTGGCAGGAGGACGAAAACCGGCACGGGTCTCCTGACCGGTGAAGACCGCTTGTTCAGTGTCGGAGCAGGCGGGGCCGAAAAGCCGGTGGCGAAAGCCCGACCGACCGAATCGACGCCGCGCCGTTCAGCGGACCCCGCCGGTTCGTGGCTCCGAGAACGAACGTCACGGCCGGCGAAACGGCTCCGCCCTGTCGAGCGGCCCTGCTCCTTCCCTCCCTCCTTGAGAAGGACGAGGATGGGGGCCGCTCTGCTTCCCCTGGGAACGTAGGCATCTCGCCCGCATCCTGGCTGCTTATAGAGGCTGACACTGGGGGCGTTTCGACCTTTCGACAGGCTCAAGGCATCGCAAGCTCGACGCACTGGGGGTTCCCCGGACACGCCAAGGTCGGTGCGGCACAGGAAGGCAGCCCACCATACTCTCGCTTTTATGGTCAGTCTGTCGTATCCGGACCTTTCCACATCCCCCGTTCCCACTTGAATCTTGAGGGAAGAATCTATAGGAGAACGCGCCGCGGGGAGAAAAATGAGGCTTTGTGAGGATCGGTTTTCTCCGTTACCTGTGCCCCTCTCTCTATCTCCCTGCGCGCTCGCCGTCACGTTATGAAGTTGAGAATAGGGAACGATGCGAGTCAACGTAGTGTTGATGAAGAGCACGGCGGTCAACCTGCATCTGTTGCTGGTGTCGTGTGTGGTCGGGTTGGTGCTGTGCGAGGGCTCCCTGCGGCTGTTCTATCCGAAGTATCGGTACGTGGCCGACGCCCAGTTCCGCCCCGACGCGATGCGGCTTTGGGCCCGCCTGCCGAACTCTCGAAATTGGACAGGGCACCCAGATACCTTCGTACCTCACTCTCTCCATCATAACAATCTTGCCCTCCGCCAACATCGGAATTTCAGTGCGGCCGAGCTGGCTGCCACCACCAACATCGGCGTCTTCGGCGATTCCTTCACCGAGAACATCCGCATGGCCGCCCAATACTCTTTCACGGAACCGTTGGATTATCTGTTGAATCAGCGAGGACGGAGATTCAACGTCCTGAACTTCGGTGTGGATGGCTACGGGCCGGGCCAATCGTTGCTGCACTATGAGCATTTCCCCTATGCCGAGGATCTGGACCATGTCTTGTACATATACTGCTACAACGATTTAGAGGACATCTATAAAACGGGCCTGTTTCATCTGAACGAGGCCGGCCAGTTGGTCCGGAACGAAGCAATTCGGTCATCCTGGTGGGCGCCGCTTGTTAGGAAGTTGCATATTGCCTATCTCATCCTCGACGTCAGCGGCCGCTTGTCTTTCTTTCTTGTGGAAAATAGAGCGGAACCCCGCATATCTGAGACGTGGTTTCAACGAGAGATCGAGGGACGTAAGGGTCTAGAACGTGCCCTCCGTCAGGGAAGGCCGGACGATGCCGGTCCGAAGAACAGTTTGGCGATTTTCCAGCAGTTGCTCCGCCATTGGAAGCACCTAGCCGAGCAGAACGGAAGCACCTTCTCCGTCGTCCTACTCCCTCTCCACCCCCCAGATCCTCGCGTCGTCGCTCTTCTCGAAGAAGAGGACATCGAGGTGGTGGATCTGTACGCCTGTTTCGGGAACCATGACCCCGCCCATAAGGAGCGGTCGTGGGAACAATCCCCCTATCACTTTAAGGATGACGATCACTGGAACGAAGCAGGGAATCGGTTAGCCGCAGTCTGCCTGTATCGGGTGCTCGAAGAAAAGACGGGGCTGCCCCGCCTGTCCGAGGGCCGGCTGCAGGAAATCCTCTCCCGATACTACACAGCTTTCGAAGGCTGGGGGGGGGGCTCCCCGGAGACGGCCGCCGCGATTTGGAAGAAATACCGGGCATTCGACATGAATCTCATGAAAGACGAGAAGGAAGCGATCCTCGAATTGGTGGGGCAACCGGAGAAGCGGATCATCTCTTCCACTTTCGACGTGTACCTCGACCGAAATCGGCTCATCTACGTCAAAGAGACTTGCAGCCCGGCCGACATGGCGGCTCGGTTCTTCTTGCACATCACCCCGGTCGACAGAAGAGACCTTCCTAAACGCCGGCGTCGGCGAGGCTTCAAGAGAATAGGATTCGGGTTGGCCCAACAGAGCTTCAGAGGATTGGGAGACCCTGCCTGCATCGCCCGGAGCAAGTTGCCTCTCTTCCCTGTCCGCTATCTTCGGACCGGTCAGTACGTCCCGGACGAAGGCCGCCGGTGGGAAGGCGAGGCGTGGATCGGTTCGCACAGTGCCGGGGAAGCGAGACCGGAATTTCCCGTAGCTCCGGGCACCCGGATCATCAATGCCGATTTCGACGTGTACCTGGATGGCAGACATCTCATCTACCACAAGGCGGACTGTGGTCCGACCGACCGGGAGGCCCCGTTTTTCTTGCAGGTGACCCCAATCGACGTAACCGTTCTATCTCGGGACCGGAAACACCGGGGATTTGACGATCTGGCCTTCAACACCACCTGCACGATAGAGCGCAAGCTACCTGCCTACGCCATCCGTCGCATCCGCACCGGGCAGTTCGTCCGCACCGGGCGGTTCGTCCGCCCTGGGCAGTTCGTCCAGGGCGGCCGCACGCTTTGGGAAGCTGAATTTATCCTCAACGAGGAGGGCGCCACCGGAGGAGGGACCGACAGAACACCGGCCCCCCACCGGACCATCCGGTCGGTCTTCGACGTGACCCTTGACGGGCGGCGACTCATCTACCGCAAGGCGACGTGCCGCCCCGCCGATCGGCAGGCGAAATTCTTCCTGCACGTGACGCCGGTGGACGATACCGCCCTGCCTCCACAGCAAGCGCGCTCTGGATTCGAGAACCTGGACTTTCGGCCTCTAGACGTTTTCAACGTCAACGAATTCGGCTGCACAATAAAGAGGCAGCTCCCCGGCTACGCCATCCGCCGGATCCGGACCGGGCAGTACATCCCAGGTGAAGGTCCTTTCTGGGAGGGGGAATTCGCCATGACGCAGGATATTCTGGGACAGGATTGAGGCGGAACGCTCAAGGTCAGCGTGCCGTGCGCGATGCACTTGGACCACTCGACGTCCCTCTGCCGTATGCGGATCTTTCCACATATAGCCCGTCACCTATTGAATACAGAGGGAACGATCTCCAGGGAGAGACGACTCGCGGAGAAACATAACGCCTTGTGAGGGATTCATTTTCTCCGTTTCCCATGATACTGTCGTCCCATCCGTTCTCCCCGCGCTTCTCTTTTATGATAAAGATGGAATGAAGAAAATGATGCGAGTCAACATAGCGTCGATAAGGAGCGCCGCTGTCAACCTGAGTCTGTTGTTGGTGGCGGGTGTGGTCGGGCTGGCGCTGTGCGAAGCCTCCCTGCGCCTGTTCTATTCGAAGTATCGGCACTTAGCCGAAGCGCAGTTCCACTCTGACGCGATGCGGATCTGGGCCCATACGCCGAACTCGCGAAATTGGATGAATCATCCGGATACCCACGTGACGCACTCCCGCCATCACAGCAATCTCGCCCTCCGCCAACATCGGGATTTCAGCGAAGCCGACTTGGCGGCCGCCACCAACGTCGGTGTCTTCGGCGATTCCTTCACCGAGAACATCGGTATGCCCGTGCAATACTCCTTCACGGAACCGTTGGATTATCTGTTGAATCGGAGTGGGGAACGCTTCAACGTCCTGAACTTCGGAGTCGACGGCTACGGGTCGGGACAGTCGTTACTGCACTATGAGTCTTTCACCATGGCGAGGGAACTTGCCCATGTTTTTTACGTGTACTGCCGGAACGATCTTCTGAACATCTATACAAGGAACCTGTTTCGTCTGGACGAGGCAGGCCGTTTGGTACGGAATGTATCGGTTCGGGCGTCCTGGTGGGTCCCTCTTAATATTAACAGATTGCATATTCCCTACTTGGTCCTCGACGTGAGCGGACGGTTATCTTCCTTCATTGCCAAAAGAGCAACTGTCAGGGAAGCCCGGATACAAGCAGCCCTTCGAAGGCCAGGCTACTCTGAGAAGAATGTCCTGGAAATTTTCCAGCAGTTGATCCGTCACTGGAAGCACTTGGCCGAGCACAACGGCAGCACCTTCTCCGTCGTGTTACTCCCTGGCGAGGACGATCCTGTCATCGTCGATTTACTCGAGGCCGAAGATGTCGAGATCATCGACCTGAACGACTGTTTCGGGGACCATGACCCGGCCCACCGTGATCGGGCATGGAGCAACTCACCGTACAGATTCAGGAAGGACAGCCATTGGAACGAAGCGGGGAACCAGTTGGCCGCGATCTGTCTGTACCGATTTCTTGAAAAGAACGTGGGGCTGCCGAGACTGTCCGAGGAGCGGTTGTGGGAAGCGGTCTCACGATACTATGCGGCCTTTGAGGGAAGAATGCCGCTGAAGTGGGGGGGGGGGGGGAGGAAAGAAGGGTCGAGATCTCTGGGGAGGCTGCCGCCGCGATTCAGGAGAAGTACCTAGCCCTTGATATGAGGAATGCCTTGAAAGGTGAGCAGGAGGAGTTCATAAAGTCGTTAGCCCAGCCGGACAAGCGGATCATAGATTCCGTCTTCGACGTGTACCTCGATCAAAATTATCTCTTCTACGTCAAGGCGGATTGCCGTCCGGCCGACATGGATGCCAAGTTCTTCTTGCATATGATACCCGCCGACGAAAAATACCCTTCTGAACTCCAGCCTTCGCGAGGCTTCAACCGCGATTCATTCAAGTTCTCCAAGCGGGGCTTCAGGGTCGGGAGACACGGCTGTGCCACCATGAGGCGGTTGCCTCACCCCGTCCGCTACATTCGGACCGGCCAGTACGTCCGGGACGAAGGCATCCTGTGGGAAGGCGAGGGATGGATCGATCCGCACGGCGTCGGGGAAGAGAGGCCGAAATTCCCGGTCGTTGCGGGCACCCGGATCATCGATGCCGATTTCGACGTGTACCTCGATGGCCGGCATCTCGTGTACCACAAGGCGGAATGTGGCCCGGCCGACCGGGAGGCGCCGTTTTTCTTGCAGGTGACCCCGGTTGACGAGACCATTCTCCAGCGGGACCGGAGGCGATCTGAGTCTGACAATCAGGACGACTTTAACAACCCCTGCACGATAGAGCAGTGGCTGCCCCCCTACGCCATCCGCCATATCCGCACCGGGCAGCACATCCCAGGCGAAGGCGTACTCTGGGAAGCCGAATTCACCCTCGATCGGGCTGGTGCCAGCCGGGGAGACGAAAGAGTTGTGGTCCCCCAGCGGACCATTCGGTCGGTCTTCGACGTGACCCTCGACGGGCGGCGACTCATCTACCGCAAGGCGGCGTGCCGCCCCGCCGATCGGGAGGCGGGGTTCTTCTTGCACGTGATTCCGGTTGACGAGACCGACGTGCAGCCGTGGAGAGTTCAACATGGGTTCGATAACCTGGACTTTCGGCATCCAGGAGCTTTCAACGTCGACGAATTCGGCTGCACAATGAGGAGGCGGGTACTCTCTTATCCCATCCGCCGTCTCCGGACCGGGCAGTACATCCCAGATAAAGGCCCTCTCTGGGAGGGGGAATTCGCAATGGCGCAACACGCCTTGGGACAGGATTGAGGCGCAACGCTCAGGATCAGCGGGCCGGGCGCGATGCGCTGGCCGAACGCGTTGCGCTTGGACCACTCGGCGGCCCTCTGCCGTATCGGGATCTTTTCACACATAGCCCGTCACTATTGAATAGGGAGGGAACAATCTCCGGGGGGAGACGACTCGCGGAGAAACATAACGCCTTGTGAGGGAGTGATTTTCTTCGTTTCCCATGATACTGCTGTCCCATTCGTTCTCCCCGCGTTTCTCTTTTACGGAAAGACGGAATGAAGAAAACAACGCGAGTCAACATAGCGTCGATAAGGATCGCCGCGGTCAACCTGAGTCTGTTGTTGGTGGCGGGTGTGGTCGGGCTGACGCTGTGCGAAGCCTCCCTGCGCCTGTTCTATCCGAAGTATCGGCACTTAGCCGAAGGGCAGTTCCGCTCTGACGCGATGCGGATCTGGACCCGCACGCCGAACTCTCGAAGTTGGATAAATCACCCGGATGCCTTCGTGGCGCACTCCTTCTATCACAACAATCTCGCCCTCCGCCAACATCGGAATTTCAGCACGACCGACTTGGCGGCCGCCACCAACGTCGGCGTCTTCGGCGATTCCTTCACCGAGAACATCCGCATGGCCGCCCAATACTCTTTCACGGAACCGTTGGATTATCTGTTGAATCAGCGAGGACGGAGATTCAACGTCCTGAACTTCGGTGTGGATGGCTACGGGCCGGGCCAATCGTTGCTGCACTATGAGCATTTCCGCTATGCCGAAGACCTGGACCACGTCTTGTACGTGTACTTCGGAAATGATTTACGAGAGATCTCTCAAACGGGATTGTTTCACCTGGACGAAACCGGCGGCCTGGTCCGGAACGAAGCGATCCGGGAGTCCTGGTGGACGCCGCTCATTCGCCGGTTGCACATTACCTATCTGGTCCTCGACGTGCGACAACGATGGTCTTTCTTGATGGCAGAGACGGCGGGCAACACCGCGTATCTGAAGCGTGGGATCGAAGAGCGAGTGAGGGACGAGAGACATGGGGGCACTCCAAAGACATGTACTGGGTCGCCGAGGACCGCCCGTACCGCTCAGAAGGACACCTTGGAGATTTTCCGGCAGTTGATCCGCTCCTGGAAGCACCTGGCCGAGCACAACGGAAGTACCTTCTCCGTCGTGTTCGTCCCTTACCGCTCCTCTCCTGTCATCGTCGATCTGATCGAGGCAGAAGGCGTCGAGAGTATAAATCTGGACGCCTGTTTCGGGACCCATGACCCTACCCACCATGATCGGGCATGGCGCGACTCACCGTATAGATTCAGGAACGATTCCCACTGGAATGAAACAGGGAATCAGTTGGCCGCGATCTGTCTGTACCGCTTTCTCGAAACGAAAGTAGGGCTGCCGAGATTATCCGAAGACCGGTTGTGGGGATGGCTCTCCAGATACTATGCGGCCTTCGGGGGCGAGGTCCCGCTGAAGGGGGGGGGCAAGAAGATCGAGGTTTCCGTGGAGGCGGCCGCCGCGATTCGGGGGAAATACCTGGCCCTCGATATGAGCAGTCTCTCGAAGGACGAGTTCATCAAATCGGCGACTCAGCCGGGCACGCGAATCGTCAATGCTGATTTCGATGTGCACCTCTACCAAAATACCCTTTTCTACCTCAAGGAGGATTGCCGAATCAAAAAGAAGGCTCCGTTCTTTCTCCATGTCATCCCGGTCGACGAAGAGTCCTTATCCGAAAGCCAGCGTCAGCGAGGCTTCGAGCGTCGGCAACTCCGATACGCCCCCGGCCTGGAATTCCGTATTGAAGGATACGGCTGCGTCCTCCAGATACCCCTCCCCTCCTACCCCGTCCGCTACATTCGGACCGGCCAGTACGTCCGGGACGAAGGCATCCTGTGGGAAGGCGAGGGATGGATCGATCCGCACGGCGTCGGGGAAGAGAGGCCGAAATTCCCGGTCGTTGCGGGCACCCGGATCATCGATGCCGATTTCGACGTGTACCTCGATGGCCGGCATCTCGTGTACCACAAGGCGGAATGTGGCCCGGCCGACCGGGAGGCGCCGTTTTTCTTGCAGGCGTCCCCGGTTGACGAGACCGTTCTCCAGCGGGACCGGAGGCAATCTGAGTCTGACACTCAGGGCGATTTTAGTAACTCCTGCACGATAGAGCGTTGGCTACCCCGCTATGCCATCCGGCACATCCGCACCGGGCAATACGTCCCGGACGAAGGCGTACTCTGGGAAGCCGCATTCACCCTCGATCAGGCTGGTGCCAGCCGGGGAGACAAAGGAGATGCCGCCTCCCGGCGGACCGTTCGGTCGGTCTTCGACGTGACCCTTGACGGGCGGCGACTCATCTACCACAAGGCAGCGTGCCGCCCAATCGATATGGAGGCGCTATTCTTCTTGCACGCGACGCCGGTGGATGAAACCGCCCTGCCTCCGAAGCGAGTGCGCTATGGATTCGATAAGCTGGACTTCTCATATCCATTGAGGTTCAGGGGCGACGAATTCGGCTGCACAAGAACGCGGATGTTACCCCCCTATGCCATCCGCCATATCCGCACCGGGCAGTACAGCCCTGGCAAAGGCGTCCTCTGGGAGGGAGAATTTGCAATGGAGCAGGATGTTCTGGAACAGGATTGAGGAGTAATCCCTCAACAGTCGGCCGGCCTAGCTGCACTTGGACCACTTGGTGCCCACGCTGTGCGGAAAGAAGTCTCCGGTCTGCCCGGTGTGCATGACGATGTCGGCCTCGGTAATGATGCGGCCCAGGGTTTCGCGCGCCGCGCCGATTGCTGACCCCTCAAAGTAGGTCGTTCCCCATAGGGCTCCGCCGTTCTTTCGCCCGTTTGCCTCTCCGAGAACGCAGTGCACAGTCGGCGGAACGGCCCCGCCTGTGAAGCTGTCTTTTTGTTTCCCTCTTTGAGGGGGGCCGACCTGCTTCCCCTGGGAACGCGAGGTCCCGCCCGCATCCTGGTTACCCATCCCTATAGGCCGTGGCCGGGGGCGTTTCGACCTTTCGACAGGCTCAAGGCATCGCAAGCTCAACGTACTCGGGGGTCGTAGGGCCGTGCTTGATCGGACGGTTCAGGCTAGAATGTGCGGCATGTCGGCTGGGCAGCACGCGCTGCGCATACTCTCCCGGGCCGCGGGGGGACTAGTCTGTGGATCGGTCCTGCTGGCCGTAGGGTGCAGCCCGTATCGGGTGAGTGCGCCTGCGCAACCCGAGTTGTCGCCACCCGCCGCGTACCGGCACGGCCAAGCCGGGCAGCGCGACATCGGCGCATGGTGGCGCGAATTCGGGGACGAGCGGCTGAACGCCGCGGTGGAGGTGGCGTTCACGGGGAACTTCGAGTTGCGGCAGGCGTGGGCGCGGCTGGAACAGGCGCGCGCCCGGGCGCGCATCGACGGTGCCGAACTGTATCCGCAACTCGACCTCGGAACGGGCGCCGGCCGGCTGCATACCGTGGACCGGGCCGCGCGCCGCCCGAGCGGCGGCCGCACGACGCGGACCACGAACCCGGACCGATATTTCGTTTCGACCGGCCTGCGCTACGAAATCGACGTGTGGCAGCGGATCGCCTCGCGGCGGCGCGCCGCGCAACTCGACTCCGCGGCCTCGCGGCAGGACGTGGAGGCGACCGCGCTGCTGCTCAGCGGGTCGGTCGTCACGACGTGGTTCGTCGTCCAGGAACAGCGCGCGCTGCTCAACCTGCTGCGCAGACAGACCGAGGTCAGCCGGACGTTGCTCGACCTGACCGAACTGCGCTTCGGCGTGGGCACGGGCTCGGCCCTGGACGTGTTGCAGCAACGCCAGCAATTGGCCGAGACCGAGGCGCAGATGCCGGTCGTCCGGGCGCGGCTCGACACCGCGCGCAACCTGCTCGCCGTCCTGCTCGGGCGGGCGCCCGGGGCGCTGGGCGCCCTGACGCCGGACGGGACGTTGCGCGCGTTGCCGCCGTTTCCGCGGCTGGTCTCGCCCGCGGACCTACTCGAGGCGCGGCCCGATTTGCGCGCCGCACGGCTGCGGCTGCACGCCGCGGACCATCGTGTCGCCGAATCGGTCGCCGACCGCCTGCCGCGCCTCGCCCTGGACCTGTCGTACGAATTCAGCGCGCGGAGTTGGGACTCGCTCTTCCGCCAGGAAATGGGCTCGGTCATCGGCGACGTCGTCGCCCCGCTGATCGACGGCGGGCGCCGGCGCAACGAGGTGCTGCGACGCAAGGCCGTCGTGCGGGAATTGCTGGACGGCTTCGGACGGGCCTATGCCGCGGCGCTCCGCGAGGTCGAGGACGCGCTCGTCCGCGAACGCGAACAGCGCGCCCTGCTCGCCAACCTGGAACAACAGCGCGCCCTCGCGCAGTCCACCCTGGACGTGTCGCGCGCGCGCTACGCCAACGGGCAGCTCGACTATCTCAACGTCCTGATCGCGGTCCAATCGTTGCAGGCGCTGGAACGGCGGCTCATCGGTGAGCAGCGCGCCTTGCTCGCGATCCGTGCCGATCTCTACCGGGCACTGGGCGGCCGCTGGACCGAGCGGTTGGAAGCGCCGCCCGCGGCCACGTTGGCCGGCGCGCACGGAGGGCGGTCGTGACGTCCGCGACGCGCCCACGAGGAAGCGGCAACCGGGGGACGCCGGGGCGTTCCAGGCTGGTCCGCTTCGGACTGCCGCTGCTGATTCTCGCCGGCGGCGTGTTCGGGGCGCAGGTCATGATCGCCAGCCGGCCCGAGGTGCCGAAGGTCGCGCCGCAAGCGACGCCGACACTGGTCGAAACCGTGGCCGTGCGCGCGCACGACGAACGCGCCGTCATTCCCGCCTACGGCACGGTGCGCGCCCACCGCAGACTGACCGTGTTTCCGCGCGTCGAGGGCTACGTGACCGCGCAGCACGCAAATCTGATCAGCGGCGGTCTCGTCGGCGCCGGTGACACGTTGATCGAGGTGGACGCGCGGGACTACGAATTGGCGGTCGAAACCGAACGCGGCAATCTGGCCCGGGCCGAGTTCGAGTTGCGCCTCGAAGAGGGCAGCCAGGTGGTCGCGGAGCGGGAATGGGCGCTGCTGGAACCGTCGATCGAGACCAGCGACATGGGCCGCCGGCTGGCGCTGCGCGAACCCCACCTGACCGAGAAGCGCGCCGCGGTCGCCGCGGCCCGCAGCCGGCTGGCACAGGCCGAATTGAACCTCCAGCGCACCCGCGTCCGGGCGCCGTGCAACGCGCTCGTGCTGGACGAGAACGTCGAACCGGGCCAGCTCGTCAACGCGCGGAGCCCGGTCGCCACCCTGGTCTGCACCGACGTGTTCCGGGTCGAGGTGAGCCTCGCCCTCGACCGGCTGCACTGGGTGACGTTTCCGAATACGGCAGAGCCAACGGGCGAGGAGGGTTCGGGCGAGGAGGGTTCGGCCGAGCCGGGCTCGGTCGTCCGTATCCGGCGCGATCTCGGCACCGCGCAGGCCGCGCACTGGACGGGCCGCGTGGATCGGCTGCTCGGCGACGTGACGGAGAACGGACGCATGGCGCGGCTACTGGTCCTCGTCCCGGACCCGCTCGGCCACGCGCCCGGCGATGCCCAGCTCCTGCTGGGCGAATACGTCCGGGTCGAGATCATGGGGCCGCGGCTGAATGACGCGCTCAGCCTGCCGCGGCGCGCCCTGCGCGAAGGGGACCGCGTCTGGGTCCACAACGCCGAGAACCGGCTGGAAGTGCGGCACGTGGACGTGACGCTGGGCCGGGACGATACGGTGATCGTCCGCCGCGGGGTCGCGGCCGGCGAGCGGGTGATCGTCAGCCCGCTGCCTGCGGCCCTGCCCGGCATGGTGTTGCAGGCCGTGGGTGAGGCCGATGCGGCGTCCCCCACGGCTGGTCCGCCCGATCGGGAACACTCGGGATAACCCGCGGCATGGTCGATCACACACCCCCCTCGAACGGAACGTCCGGTCCGAACCCACGCGGCCCGCGGGCGGGGCCGATCGCCTGGATGGCGGGCAACCGCGTGGCCGCCAACCTGCTCATGCTGCTGTTCCTGGCCGGCGGGCTGGTCGTCAGCACGCGCGTCAAGCAGGAAATCTTTCCCGAGTTCAGCGCCGACACGATCACCGTGTCCGTCCTGCACCGCGGGGCCAGCCCGGCCGAGGTCGAGCAGGGCGTCATCCTGTCCGTCGAAGACCAGGTGCGCGGACTGGACGGCGTGAAGGAAGTCACCGCGGTGGCGACCGAAAGCCGCGGCGTGGTCACCGTCGAGTTGCTGAGCGGCACGGACACGGGCAAGGCGCTGCAGGACGTCAAGAACGCGGTGGACAGCATTCTGTCGTTTCCCGAGGAAGCCGAGCGGCCGGTGGTGAGTCTGGTCGAGATCCGCAACCACGTGCTCACCATTCTGGTACACGGCGACCACGACGAGCAGACCCTGCGCGACGTGGCCGAGCGCGTGCGCGACGACCTGCTGCAGCGGCCGGGCATTACGCTGGTCGAACTGTCTGCGGCGCGCCCGCTGGAGATCGCCATCGAGGTGCCCCAGCGGCATTTGCGGGCCTACGGCCTGACGCTCGGCGACGTCGCGCGCGAGGTGCGCGAGGCCGCGATCGAACTGCCCGCCGGCGGCATGAAGACGACCGGCGGGGAAATCCTGCTGCGCACGCAGGAGCGCCGCGACTTCGCACGCGAATACGCTGACGTCCCGGTCGCGTCCGCGCCGGACGGCTCGCGCATCCTGGTCGGCGACATCGCGGACGTCGTCGACGGGTTCGAGGACACGGACCAGGAAGCCACCTACGACGGCCGGCGCGCCATCGGCGTCCAGGTGTATCGCGTGGGCGCCGAAACCCCGCAGTCGGTCTCCGACAGCGTGGCCGCGTACGTGGCCGAGACCGCGCCCACGCTGACCGGCGGCGTCGGGCTGACGGTCTGGGGCGACCGGTCCGAAATCTACCGCGGGCGCGTCAACCTGCTGCTGAAGAACGCCTCACTCGGACTCGTGCTGGTCCTGCTGCTGCTCGGCCTGTTCCTCGACCCGAAGCTCGCCTTCTGGGTCACGCTGGGGATTCCCATCTCCATTCTGGGCTCCTTTCTGTTCATCCCGTTCACCGGCGCGTCCATCAACATGATCTCGCTGTTCGCCTTCATCGTCACGCTGGGCATCGTGGTGGACGACGCGGTCGTGGTCGGCGAGAACGTGTACGAACACCGCCAGCGCGGCGTCCCCTTCCTGCGCGCGGCCATCGACGGGGCCAAGGAGGTCTCCGTGCCGGTCTGCTTCGCGGTGCTGACCAACATCGTGGCCTTCTTCCCGCTGTTCGTCGTCCCCGGACAGACGGGCAAGTTCTTCATGCAGATTCCGGCCGTGGTCGTCGCGGTGTTCGTCGTGTCGCTGGTCGAGTCGCTGTTCATCCTGCCCGCCCACCTGTCGCACCAGTCCGCGGAGACCCGCTTCTGGCAACGCCTGAACCGGCCGCGGCGCGTGTTCGCGCGCCTGTTGGAACGCGCCATCGAGCGCGGCTACACCCCGCTGCTGCGCTGGGCGCTGGCACAGCGCTACGTGACCGTGGCCGCCGGCATGGCGATGCTGGCGCTGGCGGTCGGCGCGGTCGGCGGCGGGTATTTGCAGTTCAGCTTCATTCCGCGCATCGACATGCCGCTGGTCAACGCCCAGGCCACGCTGCCGTACGGCGTGCCGATGGAGACCGCCCGCCGCGTGCGGCGCCAGTTGCTCGACGCGGCCGCGCAGGCCGTCGCCGCCCACGGCGGGGAGCGCATTCTGCGCGGGACGTACACGCAGATCGGCGGGCGCGTGGAATCCGTCGGGCCGCCGTCCGCGGGGGGCGGGCCGTCCGGCAGCCATCTGGTCGGGGCGACGCTGTGGCTCGTACCGGCGGACGAGCGCGACGTGAGCAGCTCGGTCGTGGCCGCTGCGTGGCGCGCCGCCGCGGCGCACATCGCCGGCATCGAAACCATCAGCTTCGACGCGGAGACCAACGTCTCGGAGGGCGCCCCGATCGACATTCATCTGACGCACCGCAACCGCGCCACGCTGGAGGCCGCGGCGACGGACCTGGCCGGCAGCCTGGCCGGATACGCCGGGGTGCAGGACATCGACGACGGGTTCGCGCGCGGCAAACCCCAACTCAGCCTGACCCTCAAGCCCGAGGCGCGCAGCCTGGGTCTCAACGCGACCGACCTGGCGCGTCAGGTCCGCGGCGCGTTCTACGGTGCGGAGGCCCTGCGCCAGCAGCGCGGGCGCAACGAGGTGCGCGTCATGGTGCGGCTGCCCGAAGCCGAGCGGCGCACCGCGCACACGGTCGAGCGGCTCATCCTGCGCACCGAGCGGGGCGGCGAGATTCCGCTGGTCCAGGCGGCGCACGTCGAACGCGGGCACGCCTATACCGAGATCCGCCGGCGCGAGGGGCGGCGCATCATCGCGGTGACCGCGGACGTCGACCAGGACGTGTCCAACGCCAATACGATCATCGCCGAACTGGAGCGCAAGGAGTTGGCCGCACTGACGCGCACATACGCGGGGTTGAGTTACGTATTGGAGGGCGAGCAGGCGTCGCAGCAGGAGTCCATGGGCGCACTGGGGATCGGGTTTCTGTTCGCCCTGCTCGGCATCTACGCCCTGCTGGCGATTCCGTTCGGCAGTTACGCGCAACCCGTGATCGTCATGCTGAGCATCCCGTTCGGCGTCATCGGCGCGGTCATCGGGCATCTGCTGCTGGGGTTCAACCTCAGCATCATCAGCATGTTCGGCATCGTGGCGCTGGCCGGCGTGGTCATCAACGACTCGCTGGTGATGGTCGTCACGGCCAACCGGCTGCGCGCCGCGCAGGGGCTGTCCGCGGCGGCCGCCGTGACGCAGGCCGGGCGGCGCCGCTTCCGCCCGATCCTGCTCACGTCGCTGACCACCTTCTTCGGGCTGACGCCGATGATCTTCGAGACGTCGACCCAGGCCCGCTTCCTGATTCCGATGGCGGTCTCGATCGGCTTCGGCATCCTGTTCGCAACCGCGATCATCCTGGTCCTGCTGCCTGCCTCCTACCTGATCCTGGAGGATCTGGAGCGGCTGCCGGCCAAGGTGCGCGCCGTGTTGCGCGGGCGCCGCGCCGGTGTGCCGACGCCCGCCGGCCGTTAGCGATCGGGTGCCAGCCGGTCGTCCACGGCCGGGCGCGTGACGAGATAGTCCAGCCCCCGCCAGACGCTCTTGGTGTGGCGAAAGGCGAGGATCGGAAAGCCGACCGCGAAGCCGGCCCACGCCGCGAGTTGTGTGGCCAACGGCCAGTCGGCCCAATGATCCAGGATCAGAAAGCCTGGCGTGGCGATCAACACCGTGGCCGCGTAGTTCAGATAGATCGCGCCGACGTAATAGCCCTGCTCGGGCTCGAACGACAGGCCGCAGTCCGCGCAGCCGTCGTGCAGGGTGAACCGCCGCACGAACATCCGCCCGCGGCCGCAACGCGGGCAGCGCAACCGCAGACAGCGGCCCGCCACGCGGGTCGTCCGACGCAGACGTGGGCAGCGGGATGGGGGGGTGCAGGCGGTCATAGTGACGACACGCCGGGCGGAGCGGGATCTCCCGTTCGGAGAACCCGACCCTCCGGCGTGGATGTTCAGATGTATCAGAGTCGGAGGCGTGCGTTGAGATCGGAAAAGTGGAGGGGAGGAGAGGAGAAAGACGGAGCGGGGGGCGGGTGTCATGCGACTCGTCGCCCGGTCGAGGGCAGGGCATCGGTTTGAAAGTGACTCCGCGTGGTTTTCTTATCCCCGCTCCCCTGGAGGGAGAGGGGGAAAGGGAATGCCTCGCCCCGGCTGGGATTTCGCTGGGAGGAGGAAAGTCTCCGCTGGATTCCTGCTTGCGCAGAGCCTGCCCCCAGCTCGAACGGGGGAATGACGAAGGAAAGACGTTCCGCCCGAGAAAATCTCAAATTGGTACACTACCCGGCCGAGCCTTCCGTTGCTGGTTGTTGGGACATTCGGCTATGATACGCTTCCAACTCCAAGGAGGTCGAGTCGCATGAGCGTGACGATCCAAGTCCGTCTTGACGAAAAGGTGAAGGACGAAGCCGTCTCGGTTCTGGCCGATGCCGGCCTGGACCTCTCCACCGCGGTACGAATGTTCCTTTTTCGTGTTGCCCGGGAACGCGCCTTACCCTTTGATCCCTCCGGGCATACTAACCCACTCCCTCCGCCTCCTCATGCGCCCAACGATGAGACTATTGCGGCCATTCGAGCAGCCGAACGAGGGGAACTCGTCCATGTCGGCTCCCCATCGAACCTCATTGCCGATTTGGACGCCGACTGAATGCGGCAAGTTTCTCGTACCGCGGCGTTCAAGCGAGACTACCGCCGGGTGCTGCGAAGCAGCCACGGCATACACATTAGAGAGACTTTGACCCGCGCGGTAGAATTACTCGCCTCGGATCGGCCCTTGCCGGCCAACTACGCCGATCATCCGCTCAAAGGCCCGTGGCATGGTCATCGGGAGTGCCACTTGCGCCCGGATCTCTTGTTGATCTACCGCAAGCTCCCCCGACCGGGGAGTGCGAGAGAAGTGTCTCCTCCCATACAGGAAGGAAGTGGAGCGGCCATGCTTCACCTCATCCGTCTGGGTTCGCACCCACAGTTGTTCGGCTCATGATGTCGGCCACGGCCCACCCGCTTCTTTTCGACTCAACTGTTACCAGACACTGCGGTCGCTCCTTACGTACAGGGGAATCCTGTGTAATCTCGGACAACTTCTAGGATATTCTCGTAGGGAATCTACTTCCCAAGAGCAGCGAGGGGGAAGAAAAGCGCGCGCCGCGGCTCTATACTGCCGGGCAGTGGAATCCCCCGGTCCCCCTCTCATCCGTTTGCGCGACCTGACCAAGGTGTACGAAGAAGGCGCGCGTACACGCTCGGTCTTCCGCGGGCTGAACGTGCAGGTGGCCGCGGGGGAGTGCGTCGTGTTGCTGGGCCGCAGCGGGTCGGGAAAATCGACGCTGCTGAATCTGATCGGCGGCATCGATCTGCCGACCGGCGGAGAAGTCCTCGTGCGTGTGGATGGGCGCGAGGTGAGTCTCACGCGGTTGAGCGAACGCGAGCGCACCCTGTTCCGGCGCGCCCGGATCGGCTTCATCTTCCAGTTCTCCAATCTCATTCCCACGCTGACCGTGGCGGAAAACGTCCGCCTGCCGCTGGAATTGAACGGGCACGGACGCGCGGCGCAGGCCGAGCGGGCTGCGGACCTGCTCGCCGCGGTGGGGCTGGCCGACCGAGGCGCGAGTTTTCCCGACCGGTTGTCCGGTGGGGAACAGCAACGCGTGGCGATTGCCCGGGCGCTGGTCCATGACCCGGTGCTGCTGCTCGCGGACGAACCGACCGGCAATCTGGACATCGAGACCGGGCGGACTGTGCTCGACCTGCTCGACCGGCTGGTCCGCCAGCGCGGCAAGACGCTGGTCATGGTCACTCACAGCCCGGAGGTGATCGGCGTGGCCGACCGCGTCCTCACCATGCGCGACGGCCGGCTCATCGAACGCGCACCCGCGACTGAGAGCGCCGCGGACAGGGCCGGCCGGTGACCTCGTTGCTGGGGCGTGCCAGCCTGCGCGCCTTGAGTCGTCACCCCTGGCAGATTGGGCTGGCGTTGATCGGAGTCGCGCTGGGCGTCTCGGTCGTCGTCGCCATCGACCTAGCTAACCAGAGCGCCCGCCGGTCGTTCACGCTCTCCACCAACAGCGTCGTCGGCCGGGCCACGCACCAGATCGTCGGCGGTCCCAACGGGTTGTCCGAAGACGTGTACGCCGACTTGCGCGTGGCGGGCGTACGGGCGATTGCGCCGGTGGTCGAAAGCCACGTGGCCGCGGCCGACTCCCCGGGCCGCGTGTTCCACCTGCTGGGGGTGGACCCATTCGCCGAGGCGCCGTTCCGGCCGTACGTGACGCGGCTCGGGGCCGGAGCGCGGACCGACATCGCCGCATTTCTCACCACCCCGGCCACCGGGCTGATCGCCGCGGCAACGGCCCGAACTCTCGGGCTCGACGTCGGCGATACGTTGCGGATTCGGGCCGGCACGCGGCTCCACGCTGTAACGCTGGTCGGCCTGCTCGAACTCGACGCCCACGGTGACTCAGCCGGACCTGGGACGCTCGACCACCTGCTGGTGACGGACGTCGCTACTGCGCAGGAGGTGCTCGGATTCACGGGCCGACTCAGCCGCATCGACGTGCGCGTGTCGGAGGGCTCCGCCGGCGAGCAACTGCTGGCCGAGATCGGCGCACGGCTGCCCGCGGGCGCCGAGATGTTGCGCGCCAGCCGCCGCTCCCACGCTCTGGAGCAGATGACGCGCGCGTTCCACTTGAACCTGACCGCGCTGAGCCTGCTGGCGCTGATCGTCGGCGTGTTCCTGATCTACAACACGCTGACCTTCTCCATCATCCAGCGCCGACAGTTGATCGGCCTGCTGCGCGTGCAGGGCGTTACGCGAGGCCAAGTGTTCGCGCTGGTCCTGTGCGAGGCCGCGGCGCTCGGGACGGTCGGCACGCTGCTCGGCATCGGGCTGGGCGTCGTGCTCGGCCACGGCCTGGTGCAACTCGTCACCCGGACGATCAGCGACCTGTACTACGTGCTCGCGGTGCGCGATCTCATCCTCACCCCGGGCGTCCTAGTCAAGGGGATCTTGCTGGGCGTGGGGGCCAGCCTGCTCGCGGCGGTGCCCCCGGCGCGGGAGGCGACCGCCACGCCGCCGCGCGTCACGCTGGCGCGCTCGACTCTGGAGCAACGCGCCCGTCGCGGCGCGCCACGTGCCGCGGCATACGGCGTGCTGGCCCTGGCCGTCGGGCTAGGGGGACTGTGGCTGTCCGGGCCGCATCTGGTGCCGACGTTCGGCTCGCTGTTCGGCGTGCTGTTGGGCTGCGTGTTGATGACGCCGCTGGCGACCGTGGGCTGCATGCGTCTCATCCAACCCGTGCTTTCCGCGTGGGGCGGCCTCCCCATCCGGCTGGGCGGGCTCGGCGTCGTGACCGCGTTGAGCCGGACCGCGGTGGCGGTCGCGGCGTTGATGGTCGCGGTGTCGGTCACGGTCGGCGTCGGGATCATGGTGCAGAGTTTCCGGCAGACCGTCGTGCGCTGGCTGGAAGCCTCGTTGCACGCCGACGTATATGTGGCGCCGGCCAGTCCTCTGGTGTGGCGCAGCGACGCCGTTTTGGACCCGGCACTGATCCAGCGCGTGGCGACGCTGCCCGGGGTGAATCGCATGAACACCTACCGTGGAGCCCGGGTCGAGTCCCGAACGGGGCTGACACAGGTGATCGCCATCGACCTGGGCGCCCGCGGCAAGGCGTCGTTCCAGTTCATCGCCGGTCGCCCCGAGTCGATCTGGCCGGCCTTCGACGACCCGGCCGGCATCGACGGGCGCCCTGCGGTCATCGTCTCCGAGCCGTATGCGTATCGCCACGACCTGAGCGTAGGCGACACGCTCAATCTACGGACCGACCGCGGCGAGCAAGCCTTCCGCGTGGCCGGCGTGTTCGTCGATTACGGTTCCGACCAAGGCATCGTCATGCTCAGCCGGCGCGTGTACGACGCGTGGTGGGAGGACCCGCGCGTCTCCTCGCTCAGCCTGCACGCCGCGGCCGAGACCGACGTCGACCGACTCGTCGACACGCTGCGCCGCTACGCCGGGACCGAGGCGGAGATCGTCGTCCGCTCCAACCGCGGGTTGCGCACCGCTTCGTTGGAAATCTTCGACCGCACCTTCACGATCACGACCGTCCTGCACCTGCTGACCAGCATCGTGGCCTTCGTCGGCGTGTTGAGCGCGCTCATGGCCCTGCAACTCGAACGCGCGCGCGAGTTCGGCGTGCTGCGCGCCACGGGTTTCACGCCTGCGCAGGTCTGGGGCATGGTCACCGCCCAGACCGGATTGATGGGGTTGGTCGCGGGGCTGCTGGCGCTGCCGGTCGGCATCGGGCTGGCGCTGATTCTCGTGCTGGTCATCAACCGCCGCTCGTTCGGCTGGACGCTCCAGATCGACCTGTCCCCCGAGGTGCTGGCGCAGGCCGTGGTCATGGCTGTCGTGGCTGCGCTGCTGGCCGGGGTCTATCCCGCACTGCGTCTGGCTCGGACGCCGCCCGCACAGGCGCTGCGGGAGGAATAGGACGGTCCGGGGAACCGAGGGAGTGCGATGTCGCGCAAGCTGGCAGGTTGGCTGACGTTCCTGGCCGTATTAGGGGGTGTGGCAGGCTGGTACGCCACGTACCGACCCGGACCCGACCGCGGCCCCGAGGAACGGATGTCCCTCGGTCAGGCACTCGGCCGCGGTGCCGACCTGACCGGGTTTGCACAGGTCGATCAACCGCGGGCGTTCCGGTTTCCCGACGATCACGGCCCCCACCCGGACTATCGGACCGAGTGGTGGTACTACACCGGCAATCTGCACTCCGCGGACGGGCGCCGGTTCGGGTTCCAACTGACCTTCTTCCGCAGCGCGCTGCGAGCACCGGCACAGCGCCCGGAGCGGGCGTCGGCCTGGGCCGCGGAACAGGTATATATGGCCCATTTCGCGCTGAGCGACGTGGCCGCGGGCCGTTTCCACGTGTTCGAGCGTTTCGGCCGCGGCGCGCTCGGGCTGGCCGGCGCACAGGCCGGGCCCTTTCGGGTGTGGCTGGAAGACTGGTCCGTGGCCGCGGCGGACCGCGAGGCGTCCGGCCGGCAGCCAACGCTACGGCTGCGCGCCGCGCAGGCCGGCGCGGCGTTGGACCTCACTCTGCGCGCCGCCAAGCCGGTCGTCGCACACGGTGACCGCGGCCTGAGCCGCAAGGACGCGCGCCACGCCTCGTACTACTACTCCTCGACCCGGCTCCTATCGTCCGGCGTGCTGCGCGTGGGCGGACGGGAATTCGCCGTGGACGGCCTGAGTTGGATGGACCGGGAGTGGAGCACCGGGGTCTTGGGCGGCGACGTACAGGGCTGGGACTGGTTCGCGTTGCAGCTTTCGGATGGGCGGGAGGTGATGCTGTATCGCATGCGCCCAGCGGACGCCGCACCCGCGAACCGCCCCGGCGGCGGCACGTTGGTGCCGGCCGAAGGCGCCGCGCAAACGTTGGCCGCGGGCGACTTTCGGATCGACGTGCTCGACACGTGGCGTAGCCCGCGCGACGGCACGCAGTATCCGGCCAAGTGGCGAATCCGCATTCCGCGGCACGCCGTGGACGTGATCGTGACGCCGCTGCTGGCCGACCAGGAAATGCACACGCTCATCCGCTATTGGGAAGGCGCGGTCGGCGTGCGGGGCAGTATGGCTGGGCGGCACGTGACCGGACACGGCTACGTCGAGTTGACGGGGTATGCCGAGGTCGCGGGCAGCGGTGGAGGCCGGTTCGGGCAAAGGTGAGGGGAATTGTGGATTGTGGATTTTCGATTGTGGATTGCTGACACCCATGTCGTTCGCCGTTCACGGTTTTCTCTTCGTACTCCGACACCATCCGAAATGACGAGAGAAATTCGTTCCCAAATTCCTCCAATCCCCAATCAAAAATCCCCCAAGCCTCCTCGACACGCGGCCCGCTTCAAGCACATACTGAGCCGGCGCCCTGACGAACCGAGGAGGATTCATGCGCATTCTCGTATCCGGCGCCCGCGGCCTGGTGGGCTCGACGCTGGTGCCGTTGCTGGCCGCGGGCGGTCATCGTGTCGTGCGTTTGACGCGTACCGGGCCGGTCGACGCGCAGACTTTCGTCCGGGACGACGCAGCCGTCGTCTGGGATCCGCAGGCCGGAGACGGGCGCCCCGATGCGTTCGAAGGCTTCGACGCCGTGATTCATCTGGCCGGCGAGAACATAGCGTCCGGGCGGTGGACCGACGGGCTCAAGCGCCGCATCCGGGACAGCCGCGTCGTCGGCACGCGCCGGCTGTGTGAGGTCCTGGCGCAATGCGCACCGCCGCCCAAGGTGTTTCTGTGCGCCTCGGCCATCGGCTACTACGGCGACCGAGGGGACGAGGTACTGACAGAGCAGAATGCGCCGGGCGACGGGTTTCTGGCCGAGGTGTGCCGCGAATGGGAAGCCGCGGTGGAGCCCCTCTCCGCGGCCGGGCCGCGCATCGTCCGGCTGCGGATCGGCGTCGTGCTCAGCCCGGACGGCGGCGCGCTCAAAAAGATGCTACTGCCGTTTCGGCTCGGGCTCGGCGGCGTGATCGGCGACGGCACCCAATACCTGAGTTGGATCGCGCTCGACGACGTGGCGGGCGCCATTCGGCACGCGCTGGAGACCGACTCGGTCAGCGGGCCGGTCAACGTGGTCAGCCCGGAGCCGGTCACCAACCGGGACTACACGCACACGCTCGGCAAAGTCGTGGCGCGCCCGACCGTGTTGCCGCTGCCCGCATTCGCCGCGCGGCTGGCTCTGGGCGAAGCCGCGGACGCGCTCCTGCTGGCGAGCACGCGCGTCGAGCCGGCGCGCCTCATGCAGACCGGCTACACGTTCCGCTACCCCATGCTGGAAGGCGCGCTGCGGCATCTGCTCGAGAAATAAAAGGGAATTATATACTTGAAGATCCCACCCGGTCGTCATTCCCGCGAAAGCGGGAATCCAGGGGATGGATACCTGCTTCCGCAGAGTCTGCCCCCGGCTTGAACGGGGGTATGACGAGGAAAAACGGTCTTCGGGATCGTCTTGTACATAATTCCCAAATAAAACCTGCATCGAATCACCCTCGCAGCCCGCATACACATCCCGCCATGAAGTACTTCTTCGACCGCATTTTCATCTGGATCGAGACCGTGGGCACAGGCGTCTGGCTGGGTGCCCTGATCGGCTTCGGCTACGCCGTGGCCGGCAGCGTCTTCCGCGAACTGCCGACCGTCAATCTGGCCGGCCACGTCAACGCCGCGATCATCGCCAAGCTCAACCGCATCGAATTCGCGGCCGCGGCGTGTCTGGCCGTCTCGGCGATCTACTTTCTGCTGCGCGCCGACTGGTGGACGGCGCTGCGTCTGGTCAAGACGGTGCTGGTGGTGGCGATGATCGTCACGCTGCTTTATTACGCGCTGTTCGTCGGCGACCGTCTGGAAGAGTTACGCGCCGTTCTGAATTTCGACGCCCCGGGATCGAGCCCCGCGGGCCGCAACGCACGCGCCCTGCTTGAAGAGTTCAACCGCCTGCACGAGCGGTACACCGCATTGGTCAAGGCCAACTTGGCGATGGGAGCGGCCTTCCTGTTCCTGTCGGCGTTCGAGCGGCGCTGAGCCGTTCAGGTCCTTTCGGATCCAACCGTCCGGCGGCGAATCCGGATTCTTCCCGAGGAAACGACGCTGAAAGCAGACGAGAGTTCGTTCTGGTGGTCGGTAAACGCCGCCAAGACGATTCGTGCTTTCGTTTCCGGAGACAAGCCCGCCAAGCGGATCAATACGACCCCGGTATGGATGCTTCCCATGCGGAAAACGAGTTCGCCGAAGTCCTTGTCCGCCGTCAGTAACAAGGCACTATTCTGATTCGCCAGACGGAGTACGCTCTCGTCGTCAACGCCCGGATCCAAGTCTGCCATGGCCAATACGGTGTGGCCGTCCTGACGGAGCCGGGTGACGATGGGTCGATCCACGCTTTCGTCGGCCAACAGGTTCACGGGCTTTTCTCAACGGTCGGATACACGACGTCGGCGCGCAGGGTTTGGGCCGCAAAACGCAAGGCGGCCAGAATCCCTTCTCTGGTCAGACGGGGGTGCGCTTCGAGGATCTGGTCGAACGTCTCGCCCGCGGAGAGTTTTTCGAGAATCAACTCGACGGGGATGCGTGTTCCTGCGACCACGGGCTTTCCCATCATGACAGTTGGGTCGGAGCGGATGTGCTCGGTGTTCATGTTCGACGCTCTTATCACGTTTGGCTCCGTCTCCGCCTACACCATCCGGGATTGAAACGTCAGTCGGTACGCGTCCGCGGAGGTGGAAAAGCTGCGTCTGCTGCTTCGTCGGGGAATAGGCTCAACCGTCCGGGGCCAGATTGCGGACCGCGGCGAGGATGTTGGCGCGCTTCTTCGCCGGGTCGGGCTCGAACGACTGCATCTGCAGAAAGACGGTGTCCACTCCGTTGTCCAGATATGCCTGCACACGCTGCTGCATCTCCGCCGGCCCGCCCTGGATGAACAGGGCGTCCATGACCTGTTCGGGCACCGCGGCGACCGCGGCTTTGCGGTCGCCCGCCGCCCAGGCATCCCACATGGGTTGCAGCAACGCGGCGCGGCCCAGCCACTCGTGAAACGCCTTGTACACCGGCACGTTCAGATAGGTGTTGACGTGGCGGCGCAGGCCGGTCTCGGTCGCCGGCCCGGGCGGGTCGGCGCAGATGAAGATGCGCGCGGTGATTTCGACCTCGGCCGGGTCGCGGCCCGCCTTCCCGGCCGCTTCGTGCACGACGGCGACCGATTGCTCAACGTCCTTCGCCGACAGCCAGTTGAGAATGGCCCCGTCCGCGTGGCGGCCGGCGATGCGCAGCATCATCGGCCGCAGGGCGCCGAGATGCACGGGGATGGGCTGGGCCGGCGGGCGGCTGAACCGAAAGCCCTTGACCGTGAACGTCTCGCCCTCGAAGACGACCCGTTCGCCGCGGAACGCCTGCCGGAGAAAATCCAGCATCTCGCGTACCCGTGCGGCCGGGCGGGCGAAGCGGCCGCCGTTCCAGAACTCCACGATCGGTTGCGACCCTGCGCCGATGCCCAGACAGAAGCGGCCCGGCGCCAATTCGGCCAAGCCGGCCGCACTCATCGCCAGCGTGGCCGGTCCGCGCGTATAGACGTTGGCAATCGCGGTGCCGAGCCGCAGGCCGGTCGTTTGCGCCAGCGCGGCCAGCGGGGCGAAACAGTCGACGCCGTCGACCTCCATCGACCACGCGTCGGTATAGCCCGCGGCCTCGGCCTCACGGGCGATCTCGACGTGTTCGGTCAGGCTGAATTGATCCATCGGCACGGACAGCGACCAGCGTTTTCGAGCCATGCGCGCTTCCTTTCAGTCGTGTTCGATCCAGTCGATGACGTAGGCTTCCAGCCCGTCCGGGGAAAGCGTCTCCTCGGAGACGACCTTGCCGCGCACCGACACCCCGGCGTGGTGCACGGTCTCGGTCGTGCCCGACACCAGCGGATGCCACCACGCCAAGTCCCGGCCCTCGGCCACGCGGCGATACGCGCACGAGTGCGGCAGCCAGCCTACGGCCAGCACGTTCCCGGGCGTGAGCCGGACGCACTCCGGCACGAGACGGCCGCGGGCGGCGTAGGACGTGCAGCGGCAGCGGTCGAGGTCCAACAGCCGGCACGCCGCGGCGGTGTAGCGAATTGCGCCGGTCTCGACGTCTTCCAGCTTGTTCAGGCAGCAGCGCCCGCAGCCGTCGCACAGCGACTCCCACTCGGCCGGATTCATCTCGGCCAGCGACTTGGTCTTCCAGAACGGGACGGGGTTGCCGGGCGCGTGCGCAGCGGCACGCCGGGCGTGGCGACGCGACATGGGGAGGAGGCCGCCCCGGCGGGCGGCCGCGGCGGGCCGGTCTAGGACTTCAGGCGCGCGGTGAGTTTGATTTCGACCAGGGCGCCCGGAAACGCCAGTTCGGTGATGCCGATCGCGGTCCAGGCCGAGTAGGGGTCCTTCATGTAGCGGTCCTTGACCTTCATGAATGCGTTGATGTGTTGCTGGAGTCCGACGTGGAACGTCGTCATCTCGACCACGTCGTCGAACGACGCGCCGGCGGCTTCCAGCGTCGTCTTGCAGTGCTCGAACGCCTGGGTGAATTGGGTCTCCGGGTCGTCCGCACACTTGTAGCCTTCGCCCACGCCGATCTGGCCGGAGCAGAACAGCCGGTCGCCGTCCTTTCTGGCCGGTGCGAAGTGGAAATCGTTGTAATAGCTCTCCATCCCTTTGGGAATGACGACGTCTCGAGACATGTGGCGCTCCTTTCGCGCGTGTTGAGATATGGGTGAGACCGTGATGCGCGGCGCGCCCATCGAACCGCGCTCCGATCCGTACACCGGCGGGACACTAGCAGCTTGCCG
Organism: uncultured Binatia bacterium (SeqCode); assembly: GCA_965242795.1. Taxonomy (GTDB): domain Bacteria; phylum Desulfobacterota; class Binatia; order Bin18; family Bin18; genus Bin18. The sequence continues at coordinate 2,474,465 of OZ251505.1, read as the reverse complement.
AAACGGCCCGCAAGCGGAACGCCACGATCATGCACACGGGGAATTCAGGCCGCGGGCTCGGCCTGCGAACCGCGGCGCGTGCGCAGGCTGCCGATCCAGAGCAGGACGACGCCCGCGGTGATCCCTACGTCGGCCACGTTGAAAATGCCCGTCCGTAGCGGACCGATGCCGAGGTTCAGGAAGTCGATGACGCGCCCGTCGTGGAACAGCCGGTCGAGCAGGTTGCCGACCCCGCCGGCCAAGACCAGCGCGAGCGCCACGAAGGACAGGCGATGCGTATCCCAATGCAGCGCCAGGAAGACGCCGAGCCCGACCAGCAGCGCCGCGGTCGCCACGGTGAAGGCCCAGAATCGCTGGCGTGCGGACAGCGTCTTGCCGAGCCCCAGAAACGCGCCGGTATTTTCGGCGTATTGCAGGCGGACGGTATCGGCCAGCCAGGAGACCGGGGGCGCCCCGCGCAGGCGTTCGACCGCCAGACGCTTGGCGGCTTGGTCCGCGCCGACCCCGGCGCCGAGAATCAGCAGCCCAAGCAGCAGCCGGGCGCGTTTGGTCACGTCGGACATGGTGGGCGCATTCCTGGGGGCTTCTGCGCACACCGGGACTTACGAGTCGGCGGCGCGAATCTGGTCGAGGATGTGCCGGGCGTTGGCGTGGCCCTGGTCCGCGGCTTTTTGCAGCCACTCCATGCCGGCCCGGTCGTCCTTGGCGACGCCGCGGCCTTCCAGATACATGGCGCCGAGGTTGTACTGGGCGCCGGCGTGGCCGCGTTCGCCCGCCTGGCGGAACCAGTACGCGGCCTCGGCATCGTCCTGCGGCGTGCCGCGCCCTGCGAAATACATCGTGCCCAGATTGAACTGCGCCAGGGCGTGCGCCTGGTCCGCGGCCTTGAGATACCAGCCGCGCGCCTTGGTCAGATCCTGTTCCAGGCCGTAGCCGTTGTCGTACAGCACGCCGAGATTGTACTGGGCGTCGGCGTTGTTTTCGTCCGCGGCGTTCCGCAGCCAGATGGCGGCGGTGGCGTAATCCTGGTCCACGCCCGCCCCCTGGACGTAGAGCATCCCCAGGCGGTACTGCGCCTTGACGTGTCCGTTCTCCGCGGCCTGTTGAAACCACTTGGCGGCTTCCTTCTGCGCCCGCCCGACTTTCTTGCTCGCCATATACAGCATGCCCAGATTGTATTGCGCGCCGACGTGACCCTGCCCCGCGGCGCGGCGGAACCACGTGACGGCCTCCTTGGCACTGCGCTCCACGGCCTCGCCCTTGACGTACAGGACGCCCAAGTTGTTCTGCGCGGTGGCGTCCCCGGCCTCCGCGGCGTGGCGGATTTCGTCCGGATCCTGCGCCCGGGCGACAGATTGGCCCAGCCAGCCGCAGGCAACCAGCGCCAGCGCTGCGGCGGTTCGGCGTCCACGTTTCAGCATTTCGTTGTTCCTCCAGGGGCAGGATCCGATCCCGCTCTTGCGCCCAATAGATAGCCAAACGCCGTAGGGAAATGAAGATGACGTGCGGCCGATATTTCGGGAGGCTCTTACGACGCCACTCCGTATGTAGGGGCAACCCCCCGTGGTTGCCCTTGGGCGGGCACCTTCGATCGGCTCACGGGAAGGGCTTTGCTTCGGGAATGACATACAAGACGGTCCTTCGCCCGTTTCGACAAACTCAACGGGCCAGACTCCGAGCTTGTCGAAGGAGTCAACGGGCCGGGGATGGGATGCGAAGGCCGAGGTGACATCGGGGTTCGTTTCAATGTTTCGACAAGCTCAACACATCGCAGGCTCAACGAACTTAGGGACGGGAAGGTCCTCGATCTCGTCGGAGGGCCGAAAGGTATCGCCACGGGCGTGGAATCCTCTTGTATGTCATTCCCTTTGCTTTTCATCCCCTCTCCCCCCTTCGACAGGCTCAGGGACCACCGGGAGAGGGCTAGAGCCTGTCCCGGACTTGCTCCGGGGGAGAGAGCGTCCCGGAGCAGATCCGATCCTCGTCTGATCGAACCGCCACACGAACGGACGGCGCCGGACTGGTTCAGCACATGCCGAGTTGCTAGGTTCCGCGGCCATGTCGGACATCCCCTCGGCCGCGCCGCGACCGGCGTACTTCGTGCGCGGCGACGTCGACGGCTTCTTCGGCCTGTTCGTCGACAACCTGTTGCAACTCATGCTGATCGCGGTCCTCGGGCCGCTGGTGTGCGGATTCCCCCAGGATCTGGTGATCGGCCGCATCCTGCCCGGGGCCGCGGTGTCCATCCTGCTCGGCAACGTGTTCTATGCGTGGCAGGCGCGCCGCCTGATGCACCAGACCGGCCGCACCGACGTGACCGCGCTACCGTACGGCATCAATACGCCCAGCCTGTTCGCCTACATTTTTCTGGTCATGGGGCCGGTGTACCAGGAGACGCAGGACGCGCGGCTCGCGTGGCAGCTCGGGCTGTTCGCCTGCCTGTTGAGCGGGGTGCTGGAGACCGGCGGCGCGTTCGTCGGCGACTGGCTGCGCCGCCATACGCCGCGCGCCGCGCTGCTGGCCGCGCTGGCCGGGATCGCGATCAGCTTTCTGGCCGCGGTCTTTCTCTTTCAGATCTTCGCCCATCCGCTGATCGCGGTCGTGCCGCTGCTGCTCGTACTGGTCGCGTACGCGGCACGGCACCGGTTCCCGGCCGGCCTGCCGGGCGGTTTGATCGCGGTGCTGGCCGGGGTCGGCTTGGCGTGGGGGCTGCGCCTGCTGGGCATGCCGGTCTTCGCCCCGCGGGCCGAGGCGTGGGCGGTGGGGCTGTACTGGCCGGTTCCCGTTCCCTCCGACGCGTTGGCGCTGCTGGCCGACGGCCGCGGGTGGCAATATCTGGCCGTGATATTTCCCATGACGCTGTTCAATGTAGTCGGCTCGCTGCAAAATCTGGAAAGCGCCGAGGCCGCCGGCGACCGTTTCGAGACGCGGCCCTCGCTGCTGGCCAACGGCGCGGGCACGGTCGCCGCGGCGTTCCTGGGCAGCCCGTTTCCGACCACGATCTACATCGGCCACCCGGCCTGGAAGGCGATGGGTGCGCGCGCCGGCTATTCGGTGCTGAACGGCGGCGTCATCATGCTGTTGTGTCTGGTCGGCGGCATGATCGCGGTTCTGCGCGTCGTGCCGATCGAGGCCACCCTGGGCATCCTCGTCTGGATCGGCATCATGATGGCCGCGCAGGCGTTTCAGGCCGTACCGCGGCCGCATGCCCTGGCCGTCGCCTTCGGGCTGATTCCGTCGCTGGCCGCGTGGGCACTGCAACTCATCGAGACCAGCCTGCGCGCCGCGGGGGCGACGTTGCACGCCGCGGCGCCGCGGTTCGGCGGCGACCTGTACATACATGGAGTGATTGCCGTGAGTCAGGGGTTCCTGCTGACCGCGGTGATCTTCGCGGCCACCGTCGTGCACCTGATCGAGCGACGTTTCCTGCGCGCCGCGGCGTGGCTGGCGGCCGCGGCCGGCTTGGCGTGGTTCGGAGTGATTCACGCCTACCGGCTCACCCCCGGCGGCATCCGCAATGCGTTCGGCTTTCCCGCGGCCCCGGAATTCGCCGCGGCATACGGGCTGGCCGCGGGGCTGCTGGTCGTCTTCCACCTGACGCAACCGACAGACGACGCCTGACGCCGCGGGCATTCGGGCGTCTGTCTAGTTGGAATCTGGAAACTCTTATTTGCGCTGCACAGGGGCGACCTCACCCCAACCCCTCTCCCGCCCTTCGACAGCCTCAGGGACCAAGGAGGAGGGCTTTCCGCGGCCTAGCCGAACGCCTCGCCGAAGACCTGCCGCTGCTGGGTGCTGCCCAGCATGATGAGTTCGCTTTCGCGTAGCAGTGTCGTCGAGGCCGGCGGGTTCGTCACGACCTGCCCGTTCTGCTGGATGCCGATGACACTCAGCCCGGTTCGGGCGCCGATCCCGCTCTGCGCCAGGGTCAGTCCGACCAGCGGCGGGGGCGGCGGCACCGCGAACAGTTCCACTCCCTCGCCGAGGACGCCCAGCTCGCGGCCCTGCACGAGGGACAGCACGTATTCCATCCCCAGCGCGGCGTAGCTCACGACGAAGTCGGCCCCCGCGCGGTGGACGGCTTCCAGATTCTTTTCGTGGGTGATGCGGCTCACGATCCGCAGGTCGGGATTCAAGTGCCGGCAATACACGGTCAGATAGATGTTCATGGCGTCGTCGTTGGTGGTCAACAGCACCGCCGGCGCCTCCGGCAGGCCGGCACGGATCAAGACCTCGCGGTCCGCGGCGTCGCCGATGAACAGTTTGTCGGGCAGGCGGCCGATCCGCGGGCGGAGTGCGGCGTCGTGCTCGACCAGGTGCACCGGCACGTTCTTGCGCTTGAGGGCCTGCGTCGTGGCGCAGCCGACCCGCCCGCCGCCGATCACCACGACCGGGTTGGCGTTGATGTCGTAGATGACCAGCAGCGTGTTCAGTTCCAGCATCTGGGCTTCGGTGCCCACCACGACGACCACGCCCGTATTGGACAGATACGTATCGGGCGAGACGGGCTGCAGGCGGCCGCGTTCCCAGATGCCGACGATGTTGACCCCGATGGCCTCGCGCAGCCCGGTCTCGCGGATCGTGCGGCCGGCCAGCGGCGTGTTGTGCAGCGGGAACTCGGCCACGCGCAGGTCGCGGAAGCGGCCGATCTCGTGTGCCTCCGCGGAGCCGCTGTTGATGCGGTTGCTGAGCCGCTCGCCCAGCCGCCGCTTGAGCGGCAGGACGTGGGTGCAGCCGCTCATCTCCAGGATGTCCACGGACGCGTCGCTCTCCACGGTCGCCAGAATCGGCACGTCGGGGGCGGCCTCGCGGACGCTGAGGGCGATGTTCGTGTTCCGCGTGTCGGCGCAGTTGGCGAAGATCAGCCGCGCCTGTGCGGCGCGCACCGCGTCGTACGTCGCGCGGCTGTCGACGTCGCCGGTCACGACGGACACGCCGGCCTCGTGCCGGCGCGCGGCGACCGCGGGGTCGGGTTCGAGCAGGACGTAGGGCACGTCGTGCAGCCGCTCGATCAGTCCGGGCGCGATACTGTCGTAGCTGCAGATCACGACGTGGCCGCGCGTGTCGGCCGGCAGGGTGCGCGGGGCGCGCAACCGCACCTGCGCTTCCAGCCAGGGCGCGTAGAAGAAGCGGATGAAGGTGAAGGGCAAGACGATGAGCAGCAGGACGATGCCCGACAGCAGCACCAGCATGCTGAACAGCCGGCCGAGGTCGCTGTGGAAGGTGATGTCGCCGAACCCGAGCGTGCTCATCACGGTCAGCGTCCAGTACACGCCGGTCAGCCACGAATGCGGCTGGCCTTCGACGCGCAGCATGATGACGTGAAAAGCGACCGAGAAGACCCCGATGATCGCAATGATGAGCGCGACCACCTTGAGCAGCGCGCGGATGTTCCGGCGCGTCTCCCCCTCGCGCAGGAAATAGGCGAGTTGCGGAACGAGCAGCTTCATGCCCGGTCCCCGCTGCCGCGCGTCGGCGTGCCGTCTCGAAGGAATACAGGATGCACGGGAAAACGTCCGGTCGGGTATCCGATCGGAAGTCGGGTGGGACGGCGGCCCGCTACGGCGCCGGAATCAGTTGCAGGTCGATGACGATGTCCACGTCCTCGCCGATCGACACCCCGCCCGTGTCCAGGATCGAGTTGTAGGTCAGCCCGAAGTCGGGGCGGTGGATGGTGGTGGTGACGCTGCCGCCCATGCGTCGGATGCCGCGCGGGTCGGTGATGGGGCGGGGCGAGCCGCGCACGTCCAGCACGACCTGGCGGGTGACGCCGCACAAGGTCAGGTCGCCCGTCACGCGGTAGCGGGTGTCTTCGATTTTCTCGACCTGCGTGGAGCGGAACGTCATCGTCGGATGAACAGCCACGTCGAAGAAGTCCGGCCCCCGCAGATGCGCGTCGCGTTTTTCGTTGCGCGTGTTGACGGACGCCGTGTCGATCGTCGCTTCGACCGTCGCGCGTGCCGCGTCATCCTCGTCCAGCACGACGGTCACGTCGAACGTGTCGAAGGTACCGCGCACCGTGGACACCATCAGGTGGGACACGGCGAACTGGACGCTGGCGTGGCTGGGGTCGCTCTTCCAGGTCGCCGCCACGCTCGGCGTCGGAAGCGCGAGCACGGCCAGCAGGGCGATGAGGGGGAGGCGCATGAGAGATGGAAAGAACGTCAGGAGCCGACCAGGTTCGAGACCGGTTCAACCAGCCCGATCGCCACGAGCACGCCGACCAGCGCGATGAGAACTCCCAGCGCCGCCAGCACGAGATTGAAGGCGACCCGCTGACTGTCGATCTTGGCAGCCAATGTCTCGATCTGACCGCCGAGATCGGCCTCCAGGGCGTCGATGCGGCCGTCGACTCTGCTCTCCAGAGTATCGATGCGCCCGTCGACCTTGCTCTCCAAGGCGTCGATGCGGCCGTCAACTCTGCTCTCGAGGGTATCGATACGCCCGTCCAGTCTGGATTCCAGCGCATCCATCCGACCGTTGAGACTGGCGTCCAGCGCATTGAAATCGGCCTGCAGAGCGTTGAAATCGGCTTGCAGGGCCTTGAAGTCGGCACGCAAGTCCTGGAAGTCCGCTTTGGAAGGGAGTTGCTCGGTCAGTTCATCCCCGAGCGACCGGGCCAGGGCCTCCGCTTGCGCCGCGGCGAATCCCGCCTCCTTGAGCCGGTCGGAAAACCGCAGCGTATTGATTAACGTCTGACTCATGGTGATCGCTCCAGTCCGCGAACTATAGTCTCTCCCTTTCCCGAACTCCATAGCCTCGGAAGCCGCACGGCAGAAGCGTTCTCCCCCCAATTCTTGCGCCGCAGGCGGGCGAACTGATAGGGTCCGCCGCGCTGCCGCGGGCTCGGACACGCGGCGCGAAACCCAACGCCGGAAGGAGGCAGCAATGGATTATGGCGCGATCTTCTTGTCTCACGTGGGATCTTACAAGGACGTGATGCTGGCCGAGGAAAAAGGCTATACGCACGCGTGGTTCGGCGACTCGCAGATGGTCTGGGGCGACGTCTATCAGTGCATGGCGCTGTGCGCGACGCATACCTCCAAGATCAAGCTGGGCACCAACGTGACGAACCCCAGCTCGCGCATCGCGCCGGTCACGGCCTGCAACTTCGGCACGCTGAACGTCCTGGCTCCGGGCCGCCTGATCATGGGCATCGGGACGGGCAACACCGCGCGGCGCACGCTCGGCATGCCCGCGGCCCGGCTCGCCACGCTCCGCGAACACGTCGAGGTGTGCCGCGGGCTGCTCAAGGGCGACACCGTTCCGTATCAGGAGGGTGAACGCAAACGGCAGATCAGGTTCCTCAACCCGGACGCAGAATTCGTCAATCTGAAAAACCCGATTCCGATCCACGTCGCCGCCAGCGGCCCCAAGACGCTGGAACTGGCAGGCGAGATCGGCGACGGGGTGATCCTGTTCGGCACCGCCGGCGACAGCCTGTTGGGTTACACCCTGAGCCACATCCGCCGCGGGGCCGAGCGGGCCGGCAAACGCCTGGAAGATCTGTACGTCACCGTGCTGACCGACTTCCATCTCACGCAACCGGGCGAGAGCCTGGAATCCATGCAGCAGGCGGTCGGGCCGCTGGTCGCCTCGGAGTGCAACATCTTCGCGCTGTCCGTGACCGACCCGCACCAGTTGCCGGGCGACATCCGCGACGATCTGATGGCCTTCAAGACGGCCTACCGCAAGCCGGACGCCCCCATCGAGACGCGCCACCTGCATCTGTATTCCCGCTACTGCGAGGAGTTCAAACCCGAACACGCCTCGCTGGTGACCGAAAAGATGATCAAGGAGACCACGCTGACCGGCACCGTCGAAGAGGTGCGCGCACGCGTGCGGCGGATGGCGGAACTCGGGGTGTCGCAAGTGGCGATCACCGGGCGCCAGCAAGAGCTCGTCGACTTCGCCGACAACATCATCCCGTCGTAGCAGAGGACGTGGAAGCCGAGGGCCGGCCGGTTCGGCAGCCCTCATGCTCCAGCAGCCAGCGTTTGCGGTCGAGCCCGCCGGCATAGCCGGTGAGGCCGCCGCCCTCGCCGATCAGCCGGTGACAGGGCACGACGACCGAAATCGGGTTGTGCGCGTTGGCCGCCCCCACGGCCCGCGCCGCCTTCGGTCGCCCCAACGCACATGCCAGTTGCGCATAGCCCTGAGTCGTCCCGGCGGGAATGTCGCGTAACGCGGCCCACACCTGCCGTTGGAACGGCGTCCCGCCAGGGTCGACGTCCAGGCCGCGGAGAGCTTCCAGTTCCCCGTCGAAATACGCGGCCAGCGCGGTCACGACCGGATGCGGCCCCGCAGCGTCCCGGAACCGGAACGCCGCGTACCAGCGGCGCAGCAGCCGTTCCATGCGTGCGGCGCAATCCACGAAGTCCAACGCCGCTATCCGGTCGCCGGTACAGACGGCGACCATTCCGCCGATCGGCGAACCGAAGCGATAAGTCCGAAGTTCGGTCATGTCCGCCCGTTACGACGGAAGGCAGCGGCCTGATGACACCGCCTTCGCCACTCGCCGTTACGCGGCCAGCGGCGGCTCGTCCAACAGGCGGACGATCGGTTCCAGCGAGGTCTCGGACCGCCCATCGAGTTCGCGCACCGTGAATTCGAGCAGTGCGCGTTCGTGCCGCGTGATCGCCCGGGCGACGTCCCGCCCGTCCGCGGGGGCCTGCGCCTCGCGTTTCTCGAAATAGCGGACGTATTTCTCGATGACCGGCCTGAGTGCGGCCATGACCCCGTCCCAGGTCATGGCGCCGTAGCGGGCGGCCCACTTCTCGGCCTCGGTGCATTGTTGCGGATCCTCGCGGACGGTTTCGCCGCGCGCTTCGAGTGCCATGCGAATCCGCTCCTTGGTTTCGCATTCGAGCCGTTCGAAGGCCCGCCACTTGCGTCGATGATCGGGATCGGACGCCGACTCGGCCAGGGCCGCACCCAACGCCTCTCCGAGCACTTCCCCCTGAAAACACTCGTGCAGATACGTGACGTAGTCGTCGTTCATGTCATCCCCTCCATGAAGCCTGCAAATGGGACGGTTTTTCGGAATGTCGCGATTCTAGCGTCCCGGTCCGCTGCGAACAACCTACGGCCCCGCCGACCCGTCAAGAGGCTGGGACGGCCTGTCCCTCGTGGACACCGGCGCGACCGACTCGCTGGTGCCGCGATCCTGCATCGAGGAGATCGGCCTGGAACCCGAGGGGCAGCGGGTGTACAAACCGCGGACGGTCGTGAGGTCGCGTTGGACTTCGCCCCTGCCCGTATCGAGGCTATCGGCGACGAGAGCGGCGGACGCTTGGGAGCGCGGGCGTCTCGCCCGCATCGGCATGGAACGTCCAGCCCCTGGCGGGCAGGAACGCCCGTGTTCCCCGGGGCCATGCCGGATGTGCAGCGGCGAGCGCGTCACCCCGGCGTTCGGGGTCTGCGCCTTTCGGTGGGGTTGGCCGACAACCTCCTTAGCCCCCCTTATCGGGGGGAATTTCTACCTCGCCTTTCGACAGACACACGGCGCCGGCATAGGGGTCGGCTGCTTGCCGGCCGGTGCGGACGACTCTTGCAGCGTGAAACGTCGTTTTGATGTAGGGAGGGGATATGTTCGGAGCGATGGGGGCGGGGTACCGCGGCGTTGCAGCGCGGGACGGGGGTCGCGCCGGAGGAGTCGGTGGTGAGAGGGCATTGGGGCTACCCAACGCCTGGCCGGCGCATGCCCGATCCGTCACCGACGTCACCCGGCGCCACCGCACCGCCATCACCGGACTTCGACGAGGGGGGCTGCCGAATCGGCTCGATGCACGGTTCGGACAGACGCCCGGGCAGGGAAGGAAGATTGCCCATTAACCTTCGACCTCCGGACTGGAAGCAGAGAGAAGGCGCACACGATGGCGATACGGAGAGGGACCGACGGGAACGATCTTCTGACCGGTAGTACGGAAGGGGCGGAACCCTCTACGGCGGGTGGGGAGATGACTGGCTCTACGGCGAGGAGGGAGATGACCATCTGTAGGGCGGGCCGGGCGCGGATCGGTTGGACGGCGGCCCAGGGGTCGATTCGGCGTGGTATTCCAGATCTGAGCAGGCGGTGACGGTGGACCTGAGGGCCAACACCGCGAGCGGGGGCGCGGCTGCGGTGAATACCCTGACGAGCATCAAGAACCTGTGGGGTAGCGACCACGATGACCATCTGACGGGCGACGGCACGGCGAACGTGCTGGAAGGCGGGGCCGGCGCGGACCGGTTGGACGGGGGCGGGGGCACCGACACCGCGGCGTACGACGGGCCGGCACAAGCGGTGACGGTGAACCTGGGCACGAACACGGCGAGCGGGGGCGATGCCGCGGGCGACACGCTGGCGAACATCGAGAACCTGCGCGGGAGCGGCCACCCCGACATTCTGGTGAGGGACGGGAACGCGAACGAAATCGTCGGGGGCGGCGGGATGGACTCGCTGGCGGGCGAGAACGGCAACGACGTGCTGCGGGGCGAAGGAGACGAAGACACGCTGTACGGGGGTGCGGGTGCGGACCATCTGTCGGGCAACGCGGACGCGGACGTGTTGTACGGGGACGACGAGAACGACCGGCTGACGGGCGGAGCCGGGGCGGACACGTTCGAGTTTCAGCGGGCGGGGGACTCGACGGTGGGGGCGCGGGACGTGGTGGTGGATTTCGAGGCGGGCGACGTGTTGGACCTGCGGAAATTGGGGACGGACATGCGGGTGCGGTATCAGCGGGTGGACAAGGCCGGCACCGAGAACGACAAGACGCTGGTGCAGGTGGACGTGAACAAGGACGGCGACGTCGAGGCGGGGGAGGATTTCGAGGTGGAGTTGAGCGGGCTGCACACGTTGGGCGTGGACGACTTCGCGCTGACGGGGGACACGCGCAGGTGGTGGAAGTGACGGACATCGTGGTGGCCTGACGTCCTGGGAACGCGGGCGTCCCGCCCGCAGCCCCCGTGGCGGGGTTCCCTCCTCAGTTCGTTGAGCCTGTCGAAACGCACCCCGCATCACCCCGACGTTCGGAAGCCCCCCTCCTCGCCAGGGTGCGCCCCCTCAGTTCGTTGTGCGGGCGATGTGTTGTGCCTGTCGCAACATCGCAACGCACCCCGAGGGGCCCCCCGCGCCCCCGGCCTTATCGGATGTAGTGAACGCGGGGCGGAAAAACCGTTGAGCTACAGTACGGTCGAGAAAGCTTTCTATTCTTTCTTCATCCACGGGGATTTGTTGACCACCCCGTTCAATCACAAATCAGAAGAGGGACCGATCCTCGGCCGGGCATGATGCACGACGATTTCCTGAACATCACGGTCGAAAACCTGTTCGGCGACATCTGGGGCCGCGACGGGCTCGCCATTCAGGAGCGTTCGATGATTACGATGGCCGCGTTGACCGTGCTGGGCCGCGACCCGGAACTCAAGACGCATATCCGCGGCGCGCTGAACATCGGCATCAGCCGCGAGAAGATCAACGAGACCATGCTCCACTTGGCGCACTACGGCGGCTGGCCGGTCGGCGTGAACGGCCTGCGCATCGCCAAGCAGGTCTTCGACAGCCTCGACAAGAAGAACGACGGCACCTAGCACTATGGGTAAACGTTTTACTTCTCCAAGTTTTCATTTGGGAATGACGCGCAAGATGATTCGGGGACCGTTTCGACAGGCTCAGGGACCGAGTTCAACGGGCTGGCCCCTGAGCCTGTCGAAGGGTTCTCGACCAGCGGGCACGGTCTCCAAGCTGGAACAAGTTTTAGGATGATCTTGTATTTAATTTCCTTTCATTCCGATCATGTATGCGTTTCAGGCTTTGCCGCCAGGGGATTTTTCGTCATTCCGGCGAAAGCCGGAATCCATGCCCCTCCCGCTTCGGTTGACGCTCTATGTTACAGGGAATCCCCCTCTCCCACGAGGGGCGGGGGGATAGAAGGCGCGGCGGAGAGAATTCGCATCAAGAGAGTGTCGCTATTTCTCCCTGCCGGGGATCAGCCGGAGTTTGTGATGGAACAACTCCTCCACGAATCTGTCCCATCCCGCTTTGGTATGCACCACGTCGTAAAGGTCGAAGTCCGTGATCTTCATTTCATTCAATTCGGCTCGCATTGCATGCGTTACCACACCGAGTATGGCAATGTTTTCCGTTCGTGCCGGGGTTTGATCGAAGCTTTTCTTGATAGCCCCCAATCTTTCTAACGCGCCAGCCGGGTCGGTTCCGCCCTTGATCTCAATGGTGACTTCTTGTGTCCAAGCATCCGTCTGCTCGTGATATTTCTCGAACATGATGTCAGGTTCGGAGCCGTACGCCATACGGACGGCTTTTGCCTCACCCAACATAAGCCACCGTCCTTGTCGTTCGCAGGGAATTCCCACATCTTCGAGCCATTGAGATAATTTATCTCGCATGGCGCGCTCTGCTTCCTGACCGATGATGTTCCGCATTTTCCCATCTTGGGTAATGCCGATCGTTGCCAGGATGTTCCGGTAGCCGTTTTCCAGAGTCCAAGCGTCCGTTCCTTCGATGATGGAAGAAATTACGGCGTTGTAGAGTCTGGTGACTCTGCGGACAACGTCAGAGTTCGGGGGTCGCCGATTTCCTCCTGGTGGGTTTTCCCAATTGTCGACGTTCCCTGCGATGCTGCTCACCCGTTTCAGAGACAAGGTGGCAATTCCGCGGTAGTACAGCGAAGTTTCGGGGTGCCGCCGCAGCAACTCCGGGTGGGCGAATACCATTTTCGGCCTGACATCCAATCGACGGACGCAGTCCCATGCCTCGCTAGAGATCGCAAGTTCTTCCAACCCCTGCTCCAGATAATGCAGTTCGCCGGAAAAATTCTCGACTATCGTCCGAATCCGAACGTCGTCTCGGCGCTTGAGAGCCTTCGACAGAATCAAGGCCCGCGCCTGGGCGTTCCTTCGTTTCGCATCATCCATCGGTTCTGACCCAGTGATACACGCACTTCCTGATCTCACGGCGCCCGAATCTCCCCATCTGCTGGCTGGAGTTGCCCTTGCCCCGCTGCAACGTCCAGATCGCGGCGCAGCGGAAGCCGGACCGTTCGGCAAAGTCGGACAGGATCAGATCGACCGGCGCTTCCTCGCCGTGATACCGCACGTTGTCGTTGACCATGAAAACGTGCCCGCCCGGCCTGACGACCCGCCCCAGTTCCCGGACCACGACCGCCATTTCCGTAAAGTAATTCTCCAGGAGCGCAATGACGTTCCGATTGCTCAGTTCCGCAGCGTGATCGCGCAGGATGCCGAGGACCTCCTGTAAGGCCGCCTGCTCGTCCACCATGCGGAAGGTCTGCGCCAAGTCGGGCGCGTCTCGATAGGCTGTGCGGAGCAGCGCGCGTTTCGAGCGATTCTCGACGGTCGCCGAGAGCAGCGCTTGGCGCAGCGCCTTAATCTGCGCTGCGGTGTAGTCGAGATACACGAGTTCGAGCGCGTAGGTTCGGGTGTAGTCGTAGCGGTTCGCATACGGGGGCGACGTGACGACGCAATCGAACCGGCCCGCCGGCAGCGTCCGCAACTCGGTCAGACTCGATCCGGTGATGAATGTCGGAACCGGGCCGGCGGACTCCCGTTTCAATCGGGCACAGTCCTCCACCATCTGATCGAGCCTGACCGCCAGTGCCGCGGAAAAAGACGGCACCCGTCCCTTATCCAACTTTGTCGAGACATCCCGGCCGGAGCGCGGGTCCCAGCGCAGGAATTGCCCATCCTTGCGCGTATAGCTCACCTCTTCCAACACGCTCAGACAGGCGAGGTCCAGCAGTACGGCCAAGCCGGTGTCGCCCATTCTGGCGATATACTTGCGGGCCTTCGCGATCTCTCGGTCGGTGCGGCGCGGGAAGGCCCCCCGCGTGATCGGCACGTGGGCGAGCGCGTAGGCGGCGTCGTACGGCTGATGGGAAACCGCGTCCAGTAAGGCGCGCGCGGCGTCCTGAAACGCGCGAACCGACAGCCCGTTGGCGGCGTGGGCAATGGCCTGTGCCGCCACGTTGCCCACGGGCAGCAGCTCGATGCCGGTTGCCTGCGCGCCCATGCGCATGGCCGTCAGCGCCGTCGTCCCCGCGCCCGAAAACGGGTCGAGGACCTGTGTCCCGTTGCCGAGTTCGACGAGTTGCCGAACGAGTGCCGTAGAAAACCCCTCCTTATATTTCATCCAGCGGAACCCCGCCGCGGCCTTGTTGCCCTGGTACGAGACGAGTTTGCGGGTGAGCGACGAACTGACCTGCATCCTGCGGGCGAACCGCCGGTGCAACGCCGCACGGGCGCGGACCGGCCCGCCGTTCGGAGAGGAGGGCGCGGACACGTCGTTGCGGAACAGGGCAGGCTGGACGTTCAGGCCGCTTGTCGACGAGGTGTGGCGTTGTTGGACGCGAGGGAAAGCCATTTCGCGGCTGCCTACGTGAACTGAATCAATTCGATCACGGTCCCGTCCGGGTCGTAGAAGCAGACGAACGACGCAGCGGCCCCACCCGGCTCCGTCATAACTTGCGGCTCGGAGATGAAGCGCACGCCCTCGGCTTTGAGTTGTGCGTACGTCTCGTGCAGCGTATCCGTCCACAACGCGATGCGGTTGATGCCGGCGTGGTAGAGATGGGGATACGGCCTGCCCTCGGTGGGCGGGTGTTTCCATTCGATCAGGTCCAGGCGTGTGGCGTATTTGTCGTTGCCGATCATCAGCAGCGCCGCGCGCCCGGCCGGTTTTTCGAAGCCGAGTCCGCGTTCCAGATGCTCGGTGCCGCCTTCTCCCAAGTCACGTACGATGCGGAAGCCGAGCCGTTCGTAGAACTTCAGCGACCGCTCGAAGTCGGTCACGTTGACGTTCACGTGAAAAATGCCCTTGACCACGCTGCGCCGCTCCTCTCGGTTCGTCCCTGCGGTATTCAGGCGGTGTCTGCCGCGCAACACTCCGCCAATTGTAACACCCCGTGAAACGCTGAGATCGGATCGCCGTTTTCGGTTTCCAGCGACGACACGTTGACGAAGATCACCTCGTCCACGACACCCTCGTAATCGGCCAAGCGCCGCCGACAGTCGTCCAGCGTACCGGTAATGGTGACCGTATCGACGACTTCGTCGGTCATGGCCTCCGCGGCGTGGCGGAGCTTCCCCTCGGGCATGTGGCGCTGGGCGGCATCCGCGGCCGCGGCAAAGCCCTGTTCGCGGAGCAGATAGTCGTAATACGGGTGCGGCAGCGGGGCGAACAGCCGGCAGATCGCCTCGCGCGCGGTTTGGCGCGCGACCTCGCAGTCCTCGTGCACCGACACGAACGCGCCCATGAGAAAACCGAGCGCAGCCGGGTCGCGGCCCGCTTCTTCCGCGGCCTTGCGCGCCGCGGGTTGGATCACGTCTCTCGCGTAGGCCGCGGACAAGACCGCGCCGAGTGCCAAGCCGTCCGCGACGCGGCCGGCCACGCGGACCATGCGCGGAAAGATGGCGGACAGGTAGATGGGAACGGTTGGGCGCACGGGCGTGACCGCCGGGGTCCAGTCCATGCGGTGGATGTCTCCGGCGTAGGACACGTGTTCGCCCGCGGGCGTTGCCAGGATCCGTTTCAGGTTTTCCACGTACTCGGTCATTTTTCGGTAGGGCTGCTCGTGCGGAACGCCTTGCCAGTCGGCGTTGATGTGGCGGTTGCCGCTGCCCACGCCGAGCAGGAGCCGGCCGCCGGACAGTTCGTCAAGGTCCACGGCGCTCATGCCGGCGATGAACGGGCTGCGGCCGTAAGCGTTCAAAACGTACGACCCGATGCGGACCCGCTCGGTCGCCATTGCCAGCGCGGTCAGTGGCACGAAGGCGCTCCGCCACGCTTCCGTCACGTACAGAGAATCGAAGCCGGCCGCCTCGGCCTGCCGGGCCACGGCCAGCATGTCGCGCTGCGTCATACCGCCGCCGGGGAAGATCAACCCGCGTTGCATCGTGTGCCTCCGTTCGTCCTTCCCGTTCATGGTCGTGCCTCGATCAACCGTCCGCATGCACTCATTCCGCCAGGAGGAGCAGCCCATCGCGCACCGCGGGTTTGCCGTCCGCAGTCCGCACCTCGAAGCGGACCGAATCGCCCTGCGGGTCGGACGTACGCGTCAGGATACGAACCGTGATTTCGGACGGCATGAAGACCATGGCACCGAGGCGGCCCGCCACCCGTTTGACGTGCGCGGGCCGTCCCGCGGCCTCGACCGCCACGACCCGGGAAACGGCATGGGCGAGCGTGGCCGTACCGTGCAGAATCAGGCCGGGCAGGCCGAATTTCTCGGCGACCGCGGGGTCGGTATGGATGGGATTCCAGATGCGCGCGCACTCGGTGTACACGTGGGCCGCGCCCGCCGAGATCGATACCGGAATTTCGGCACGCGCCAAGCCGGCCGCCTGCTCGACATCAATCGGCGCTGCGGTGGACGGCATATCGTGCGCCGGCCGGTCGTCGCCGGCGACCTCGACCCCGCGGAACAGCGTGCCGTACCACGTCGAACAGACCGGCTCCCCGCGGGCGTCGCGCGTGTCGTAGCGCACGACTTGGTAGGCGCCGGGTGCGCGCCGTTCCACGCCGACGACGGTGCCCTGTGTCGTCAACACGTCGTCGGGGCGGATGGGGCGGCGGATCACCAGATCGTGGGTAGCGTGTACGCCGCGCAGCGCCTCGTCGCGTTGCAGCGCCGCATCGCGCATGGCGACCATCACCGGCCACTCCAGACACACCGGGAACAGCGGGTGCGCCTGCATGGCGTCGGGGCGATTCGTATCCAGATAGCACGGAAGATGATCGGCGAGGCCCGCGGCGTAGGACATCACCCACCGCGCATCGACCGTATGCTCGAACCGTTCCCCTGCGGTGCCGACGGTTGCCGAGTTCAATGCCATGTTACGCCTCCTGAGTTTACCTAGATGTTTGGAGAAAGACACGTCTGGTTCGGAGTGACGGGACTCCTGCCCGGATAGCGTAAACGCGGCCGGCCTGCCACTACCGCTTGTCCTCTCTGATTTGCAACGGAGAGACGGTTCGACCATTCGACAAGCTCAGGGTCCGGTGAGTGTCCAAGCCCGCAGCGGGACATCAATCCGGGAAATGGAGACTGATACACAACCTTAGAGTTGCGTCTCCGCAGAGCGCACGATCTGTCGCTCGCGGATACTCGCGACGAGACGCCCGTCGGCGTCTGTAATGCGTGTCTCACGAACGATGATGTCCATGAGGCCACTGCGTCCGGTCTTTTCGTACACGTCGGCCACGCGGGCGGACAGCGTGTACGTCCGGCCGGCCACGATCTCGCCGTGGAACTCGATCTCCTGACCGGCGTGCAGACTCATCAACCCGGCCGGTAGTGGGACTTCGGGCAACATTTTGCCGCCACGCAACCGCATGCAGAACATGGGCGGTGCGATGACGTCGGGATATCCCGCGGCGCGCGCCGCTTGGCGGTCCAGGTACAGCGGGTTGAGGTCGCCCACCGCTCGGGCGAAGTCGCGGATGTCGTCCGCGGTGACGGTCACCGGGGCGAGTTGCACGGGGCGTTCGACGCTTGAGTCGATGGTGAACAGCATTCCGGTCTCCGTTTCCTGACGCTCAATCCAGCAGTCCCGCGGCCCGTGCGCCACCCAACGCGATCAGCCCGACACCGACGCCGCGGCCGAAGCGGACCCCGAACGGCAGACTCTTTTCAAGAAAGATCACGACAGCCGATAGCCCCATCCATACCAGGTTCATGCTGCCCATGACGAACATGACCATCATCAGGCTCCAGCAGCAGGCGAGGCAGTACCCTCCGTGCGTCAGCCCCATCCGAAAGGCCCCGGCGTAGCCCTCGCGCCAGGACGCCATCAGAAACCCGAACGGGGAACGGCAGTGGTCCAGGCAACGATGCTTGAGCGGCGTCAATTGGTATGCGCCGGCCACGATCAGCAGTCCGCCGCCGATCTGCGCGGCGTACGTCCTCAATATCGGAAAACGACCGGGCAGACTCTGTACGCCCAGGTCCGCGGCATAGCCCACGCTTCCGGTCAGCGTCCACAACACTGCGTACCCCGACACGAAGGCCCATACCGGCGCAATTTTCCTAGGTCGTCCGGTTTTTTGCCGCGTCAGGCCCGCGAACGTCCCGGCCACGGGCGCGATCGCTGGAAACATCATGGCGACCATCATCACGCCCCACAGGCCGACATACACCAGCGCATTCACGACCGAGAACGGCCGGCCCATCGTCATGCTTCCCGTCACCCAGCCGAACCCCATGCCGCCCATCTGCTGCACGGTCACGCCCCAGGCCACGCCCGACAGCACGATCAATACGGCGAGAATCACACGGTGTTCGCGGCTCATGTCCATCAGGCGGAGAAAGCAAAGGGGCAGATTACCTTCACCGCTCCGGTCTCCTTCACATCAAAGCGTTTCCTTCGCCACCGGCTTATCGCATATCTCCGGATGTTGCCTCAGATACTCAAGCAATGCTTCCGCGGCCCACTGGTGGCCGATGGGACTCCAATGCGATTCATGGGGCCAGTGGGCGTCCTCGACCTTCCCGCCTCGGCGAACGATGTAACCATATTGGTCAATGACCGGGATATCTCTCGCGTGCGCCAGGGTCTTCATCCAGTCGAATAGAAAACTGCCCCGTGTCCCCATTATGTATGTCGACAGAATCATCAGAGAGACGCCGTCGCGTTCCGCTCGCTCCTTGAATTGATCCAGAGCGATGGCCATCATGTCAAAAGCGTCTTGGATAAAGTCATCCTCATCCTGTTCGAGAATATTTAGGTCTTCTAGGGCTCTTACTGACGTCGGTGACATCAGACCCGATGAAGGCCGTAGCCCATTGAGGTGCGGTCCGAGGGTCGAGATCAAGGACTCCCATCGCTCTCTCCGACCCGTCTTCAATCGGATACGTAACACAGCCTTAATCTCCAGATATAATCTGTCCAGGAGAAAGGACCGTCCGCGCACCTTCTCTGCTATCTTCTTCAGCCCGCGAGATGTGGATTCCGAGAAGCCTAAACCCCGTGCCAACCTGAACGTCAGGTAATCCGGATGCGGGGGACGCAGACTTATTTCCCCATTCTCGTCTCTTACCGCGGAGACATACGGTCTTTTCTCCGGATGATACCCTTTATACAACGTGTGGAAGATTGGCCGATTTTCCTGAAAATCGTTCGGAACGATAACTAGCACTACGACCTTAGGGGACAGCCGTCGCGCATATTCATCGTAAAATGCTAGTTGGTTGATCTGCCCCGTAGCCATCCGTCCGAATGCCGAGGTGGTAACGTCCAGGTGAGGAAGTTCCTTGACGGCGAGAGCTTCCAGTCTGACGTGGAATTTGTCGGCGATGGGAACCTCATTCGCCTCGACAAAGGAATCGCCGATCATGGCGATATGACAACTTGCAGCGGTACGTTCGGGGCCGAGAAGTTCGCGGTCGACAAACCCTAGGCTGTTGGTTTGAGAGACCGTCCAGAAATCGAGATTGTTCGTCCAGCGCACTTTCGTGTTGGGTTTGCCGAGGACGCCTACATTAGGGACGAATTGCTTGGGAAAGTACGTTCCGACGAACGGCGTCGTCACTCGCAGCCACGCCTCACCAACGAATCCAATCAGCGACAGCCCCACCACGAGGAAGAAGGCATTCCATCCGACCAGACGCAACGCCCGGAAGATTTTCTGGAGAGAAGGAGGGATTCGCGTCGCAGGTTTTGGTGTGCCATGTTGCATTACACCTCCGGTGTTGCGAGTCAGGCGTATGTGCTGGCAAGTTGGTATCGCAGTGGCCGGTTCGTATGCAGACGGAACAATCTGTCAGTGTTGGGCATCCCTGTCACCTGATCCAAGTCACCTCGTTAGTCATGTTGGAACCATATCTTTTCTTTCGTCGACGGCAGATCCCTCACGCCGGCCGCTGTCGCAAAGTTCCTGGTTCTGCTTCAGATATTCGAGTAGGGCTTCCGCCGCCCATTGGTGCCCGATAGGACTCCAATGCTCATCGTGCGCCCAGTGCGCGGCCTCAACCCTCTCGCCCCGACGAACGATGTAGTCGTACTGGTCGATGGTTGGGATCTTTCTCGCGTGTGCCAAGGTCCTTATCCGGTCAGATAAAAAACTGCCCCGTGCTCCCATCGTGTATGTCAATAGGATTACCAGTGAGATGCCGTCGCGCTCCGCGCGCTCCTTGAATTGGTCCAACGCGAAGGCCGTGAATCCCGCGGCTTCCTCCATGACAGGCGGCCCTGGACTGTTTCCATACGCCGTTCCTTCTATGTGTGCCAACGTCGTCGGTTGCCACCCCCTGAGAAGTGCGGTGTAGGCGGGATGCCGCTTTAAAAGTTCGACCCGTTCAACCTGAGTACGGGTAAGGGCGACCGAAGCTCCGTCATTGATTCTTCGCCATAAACTATGCGCACGTCTCTTAGCTTGCATCCATGCGAGAACGTAGAGTCTCTGAACCGACCAGTCCCTAAGAGGCGCGTACCAGGGTAAACGGGCCTGGGATAACTGAAACGTACGGTAATCCGGATCGGGTGGCCGCAACGTAATAGTGCCGTTCTCACCCCTCACGGCCGTAAGATGAGGAACGTGATCCGGGTCGTGATCCCGTTGCACTGTGGATAGAACCGGGGAGTTATCTTGAAAGTCGTTGCTAACGAAGACGAGCACTAGTAGTTTAGGATGGAGATGCCATACGAATTCGTCGTAATATGGCAGCTGGTTGATTTGACCGGTCCCTCCGCCTCCGAACGCCGTGGTGGTGATATTCAGGTGAGGCAAATGACGAGAGGCCAAGTCTTCAAGCCGAACATGAGATTTGTCAGCGAGAGGGACCTCCTTCGCCTCCACGAAGGAATCGCCGATCATGGCGATGTGGCAGCTTGCGGCGGCTTGTTCGGGGCCGAGCGGTTCGTGGTCGAGAAAGCCCAGACTATTGGTTTGCGAGACCGTCCAGAAATCCAGATTGTTCGTCCAGCGTACTTTCGTGTTGGGTTTCCCAAGGATGCCCACGTTTGGGACGAATCGCTTAGGAAAATGCCTTCCGACGAACGGCGTCGTCAGTCGCAGCCACGCCTCACCGATAAGCCCAATCAGAGCCAGCCCGGCCACGATCAGCAACGCATTCCAGCCGGCCAAGCACAACGCACGGCAGGAAGGGGGAGGGCAGTTTCGCACCGCGTGCTTTGTGTCTGTCATCCCCTGTCCTTCTCTGTATGAGACAGTCGGCCCATCCTCATATCCCCCGGTCACCCGACCGAACCCCATGCTGCCCATCTGCCGTGCGATTTCGCCCCAGACCATGTCCCGACAGTGGAATCAATGGGCTGAGAATCATTGCGGTATTCACTGCCTATGCCCATGCGGTCCGAAGAGTGCGAATACGCCGAGGCGTTCACGTCCTCGG
Organism: uncultured Binatia bacterium (SeqCode); assembly: GCA_965242795.1. Classification (GTDB taxonomy): domain Bacteria; phylum Desulfobacterota; class Binatia; order Bin18; family Bin18; genus Bin18. The sequence goes on along the minus strand of OZ251505.1, from coordinate 2,453,094 downwards.
CCCATCTTCCCCGTCAGAGCTTTCTCTCGACCATTGTATCTTTTATAATAGAAGCTCACACCAAGATTACTAACGAGATGTTTCTCGCTCCGGTGTCCCCTGTGAGGTTCTCTCATCCTGGTTGAAGTTTCATCATGCTATTATACAAACCCGTATCGACAAGATACGCGTATATCATTTCGGCGATTTTCTCGGCTCCTTCCTTCATCAAGTGGATGCCATCTCTCTGGAAAAACCTGTCTAAATCTTCTTGAGGCAGACGGTTGAATTCCGAATAGAGATCTACGAGTGGGGCCTGTTCTTCAGACGCGACATCGCGAACGGCTTGGACATATTCTTGATGCAGCGGGATCAGGTCGTCCAGACTGTTCAACCATCGTTTGGTGAGGTGGCGCGGTTCTTTCCCCCTTCGGTGAGAGGACGGGGCAGTGAGCAGGATGGGAACGATCCCATTGTCCCGAGCGATTTGAACCATCTGACGAAGATTGGCAGAAAAATCGGCAAGCGAAACTCTTACCGGATATCTGGTCTGCCGTTTAGGAGTCGAGAATTTGAACGCAAAGATGAGATGGTTGGTGAGAGCCGCCATTCGGAGATCCGATGACCATTCCAGGAGCAAGGGGGGATGCTTCCGATAGATTTCCCAGATCATCTTGTCTTCGATCCCATAAGATGTCCAATGGTCGTTCCAGCCATAGTAGATGGTTATAGCCCGCGGCCTCATCGGCACGACATCCCGTTCGAGTTGCCGCAGACCCTGATAAGAACTCCACCCTACGACTCCGACAACCACAGAAGTAAAAGCGCTCCCAGGATTGTGATCCCTAATCATCGATTTCAGGAACTCGTGATATTCTCCATACTCTGTACATGAGTCGCCCATGAAAACAATCGTCGGCCGCCGGTCTTTCCAGTAGGCGATCTCGCCGGGGTATTTTTGGGGGACCCAGAAAAGCTGGCGATCAACCTCGTACGTAGAATGGAGGAAAGCAGGGTTCGGTCCTCCCCATTGAATTTTCGTCGGAAACATCGCAGGATTCATACCAGTCAGCCGGAGCACAGCCTCCCCCAAGATCAGCGCCAACACGATGCCCAGGATGTTCCAACCGACCAGACGCAATGGGCGGCGGATGCGAGGGGAGGGGGGGAGGAGCATCTTCATCCCTGTCAATCCGTCTCGAATGAATCTACATAATCATATCCGAGTGCCGGCTCCTGCGCTTCCTTCCGTAGGAAATAATTGCCGACGGCGAGGTAGTCAATATCCGTACCCATGAAACAACGGAAGGCGTCCGCAGGCGTACAGACGATGGGCTCGCCGCGCACGTTGAAGCTGGTGTTCACGATCACCGGGCACCCCGTCCTGGCTTTGAAGGCTTGCAGCAAGGCGTGGTAGCGGGGGTTGGTCTCGCGGTGGACGGTCTGGACGCGGGCGGAATAATCCACGTGGGTCACGGCGGGAATGTCCGAGCGCGGCACGTTCAACAGGTCGATGCCGAATAATCCGTCCTGCGCCGCGGTTGCCTGCTTGCGCCGCGCCGGCTTCACGTCGGCTACCAGCAGCATGTAGGGGCTGTCGCAGTCGAGGTCGAACCAGTCCGCCACGTCGGCGCGCAGCACGCTCGGCGCGAACGGGCGGAAGGACTCGCGGTGTTTGACCTTGAGGTTGAGCGTCTTCTGCATGGTGGGTGAACGGGCGTCCCCCAGGATCGACCGATTCCCCAAGGCGCGCGGGCCGAACTCCATCCGGCCCTGGAACCAGCCCACCGCCCTGCCCGCGGCCAACGCCTCGGCCGTGGCCTCGATCAGCGTGGCGTCGGTAAGCATCTCGTAGTGCGCCCCTGCCGTGTCGAGCGCGGCGCGAATCTCGTCCGGGCCGAATGCAGGACCGAGCAGGGCGCCGCGCATGGCGTCGGTTGTTCCACACGTTGGAGGCGACACGGATGGATTCCCGCTTGCGCCGGAATGACGAGGGGGAACGTCTTCTTTCGTGCCGGGAGCAGAGATGGAGGGGCGCGGTTCGTCATACAAGCGGTGACTCGCCGCCAACGCGGCGCCCAACGCGCCGCCGGCGTCACCCGCCGCGGGTTGGATCCAGAGGTCGTCGAAGCGGCCGTCGCGCAGCACCTTGCCGTTGGCGACGCAATTGAGCGCCACGCCGCCCGCGAGACACAGGTACGGAATGCCGATCTCTTTGCGCAGCGCGCGGGTCAGCCGCAACACGACGTCCTCGATCACGGCTTGGACCGAGGCGGCCAAGTCCATGTGCCGCTGTGTCAGCGGTTCCTCCGGTGTGCGCGCCGGGCCGCCGAACAGGGCGTCGAAGCGGCCGTTGGTCATCGTCAGGCCAGTGCAGTAGTCGAAATAGTCGAGGGCGAGGCGGAACGAGCCGTCCGGCTTGAGGTCGATCAGGTTGTCGAGAATGGGGCGGACGTATGTCGGCTTGCCGTAGGGGGCCAAGCCCATGACCTTGTACTCGCCGGAGTTCACCTTGAAGCCGGTGTAGTAGGTGAAGGCCGAGTAGAGGAGTCCCAAGGAATGCGGGAAGTGGATCTCCCGCGTCATCTCCAGATCGTTGCCGTGGCCGATTGCGACCGAGGTCGTAGCCCACTCGCCGACCCCATCCATGGTCAGGACGACCGCATCGCGGAACGGCGAAGGATAGAACGCGCTCGCCGCGTGCGACTGATGATGCTCGGCGAACAGGAGCTTGGCGTCCCAATCCACGTCCGGGGCGAGGGTGCACAACTTCCGGCGCAGCAGATCCTTCTGGAACAGTTTCTCTTTGATCCAGACCGGAACTGCCATCGAAAAGGAACGGAAGCCACGCGGCGCGAACGCGACATAGGTTTCGAGCAACCTCTCGAACTTGAGGAACGGCTTGTCGTAGAAGGCGACCCGGTCGACGTCGTCGAGCGTGACGCCGGCCTCGTCGAGGCAATAGGCGACGGCGTGGTGCGGATAGCCCGCGTCGTGCTTCTTGCGCGTGAAGCGTTCTTCCTGCGCCGCGGCGACGATGTGCCCCCCCTCGACGAGCACCGCGGCGCTGTCGTGGTAGAACGCCGAAAGGCCGAGAATGCGCACGGCTCAGAAGATCGTGTAGATCATCGGCGCGACCGCGCTGGTCTGGGTCAGCGCGATCAGCCCGCCCAGCACGAGCATCATGACGATGACCGGCAGTAGCCAGTATTTCTTGCGGACGCGGAGAAAAGCCCAGAATTCGCGGAGAAACCCCATTTCTGCCTCCTCGGTCATTCAAAACTGGTGCTTCATCGATTCGGGCTCCGGCCCCGGCGGGTCGCGGAGAATCCAGTAACTCGCGGCGTCCGGGTCGAACCGTAAACGCAGCGGGTCCTTGCCCAGGGCACGCATGATGAGCCCCGTCGGCGTCACCACGGCGAAGTAGATCACCGCCAGAACGATCGGGTGGGCCACCCGCTGCAGGAGCAGCCCGAACCGGAACCAGAGCGTGTTGAGCGGCGCCAGCCACGTCGGCTTGACGAGGGCGACCGCCAGAAACCCGCCGGCCACGGCGAGCGACCAGCCGCGTGGCGAGGCGCCACGTAGCAGCGGGAACAGGCCGATGGCGGTGAAGACGACCGCGAAGACGATGCCGAAGCCCCGGTCGGACCCGATCACGACCGTTTCGTCGTGGGCCAGACGTTCGTGCGTGTCCATGCCGGATGTGACGCTAGTAGATTTTTTCGTAGAATTCGAGCACCGGCGCGCCGTCGAGAATCGCGCGCAGGTCCACCCCGAGCTCGCCGAGATGCTTGCGGTGCGCGTCGAACGCCGCCTGATCGGTGTATTCCTCGTAGAACACGAACGTGCGCGGGTGCTCTTTCGACCGATTCATGATGTAGGCGTTGTTGCCCGGCTCTTCGCGCACGGCCGGCACCACGTCTTTCATGGCGTCGATGAAATCCTGCTCCTTGCCTTCTTGGACCGTCAGTTTGGCGACCAGCGACATCATATCCGTGTCTCCTTTATCGGGTGAGAGCGTTGCGAACGACGACCTCTTCTTTTGCCTGAGCCGGCTCCTTTCCGCAACCGTGGCGCCTCGACGAGACCGCCCCAGGGTCGTGTATCGGTCTGAAATCGTCTCCACGGGGTGTTTCGGTTCTCTCTCCCCTGGCGAGAGGGGGCTGGGAGAGGGGGAAGGTAAACGCCCTGTCCTGCATGGTACGTTGCCGGGGGAGGTTTCCGCTGGATTCCGGCTTTCGCCGGAATGACGGAGGAACGGCGTTCCGCCCAAGGAAATATCGAACTGATGCACTATCCGCCCCCGGCGCTTTCTGGACACCCGTCCACAAGCCGTTTATCATCCGCGCGGTCCCGGCACGGACTGCCGGGCGCAGCCGGACGAGAGGAGGGAAACATCCATGAAAGCCGCGGTCTTGTACGAGCCGAATACGCCCCTCGTGATCGAGGATCTGGACATCGACCCGCCCAAAGCCGGCGAGGTCAAGGTCAAAGTGGCCGCCAACGGCGCCTGCCACAGCGACCTGCACGTCATGACCGGCGACATGCGCATGCCGCTGCCGATCGTGCTGGGGCACGAGGGCGCCGGCGTCGTGGCGGAGGTCGGTGCGGGCGTCACGTCGGTCGAGGAAGGCGACCATGTGGTGCTGTCGTTCAACCCGGTCTGCGGTACCTGCCATTACTGCACGCTGGGCCAGCCCCATCTGTGCGAAACCCGGCCGCGCGCCATGGGCACGCTGCTGGACGGCACGACGCGGCTGCGCAAGAAGAACGAGGACATCTTCCACTTCGCCTATACCGCGTCGTTCGCCGAAGAGACGGTCGTCCACGAGAGTTGCGCCATCAAGATTCGCGAGGACGTGCCGCTCGACCGCGCCTGCTTCGTCGGCTGCGGCACCATGACCGGCGTCGGCGCCGCGGTGAACACGGCCAACGTCCAGCCCGGCTCGTCCTGCGTGGTGATCGGCTGCGGCGGCGTGGGGCTGAACGTGATTCAGGGTTGCGCGCTGGCCGGGGCGCGGCAGATCATCGCGGTCGATCTGCTGGACTCCAAGCTGGAGTTCGCCAAGACCTTCGGCGCCACGCATACCGTCAACCCCGGGCAGGACGACGCCTTCAAGGCGGTCATGGAACTCACCGGTGGCCGCGGGGCCGACTACGCGTTCGAGGTCATCAGTACGGCCAAGACCATCGAGTTGGCGTTCAAGATGACCGGCCGCGGGGGCGTCTGCACCGTAGTGGGCGTGTCGCCCGAGGGCGCGCGCATTTCCCTCAACCCCAATATCTTCTGTCTGATGGAGAAGCGGATTCAGGGGTCGTACTACGGCTCGACCCGCCCGCGCGTGGACATGCCGCGGCTGATCGACATGTACATGGACAAGAAGATCAAGATCGACGAACTGGTCTCCAAGACGTTCCCGCTGGAAAGCGTCAACGAAGCCTACGACCTGCTGAAGGACGGCGGCGGCGTGGCGCGCAGTGTCATCAAGTTCTTCTGAATCCGATTCTTCGGGCAGGCACGCCTGCCCTCGTGGGGAGTCTGCGAGATGAGGGAAGCAGACTCCCCATCGTCCCCAACTCGGCGCACACTTCCGGACTCCCCGCAGTTCCGCGAACCTAGACCGCAGGGCGGCTGGTGACGTCGCCCGCGACGTGGCGGGCCAGCCAGCGCCCATCGGTCGAACGGCCGAGCAGCTTGCCGTCCTCGACGATGACTTTGCCGCGCAGCATCGTCAGTGTGGGATAGCCTCGGCAGGTATATCCTTCCCAGATGCTGTAGTCCGAGTCGGCGTGCAGGTCGTCCAGGCCGAGCGTTTTGGTCAACCCCGGGTCGAGCAGCACGAGGTCGGCGTCGCTCCCCGGCTGGATGACGCCTTTCTTCGGATAGAGACCTAAAATCCTGGCCGCGTTGGTTGCGATGACATCGGCGAAGCGCGGTAACGGCATGCCGCGCTCGACCACACATTTGGTGAAAGCGACCGGAATCCGCGTCTCCACGCCGTTGTGCCCGCCGCAGATCGACTCGATGCGGTCGCTGAACAGTTTCGGTCCTTTATAGGTGGTGTATTCGTCGGTGGCCGTCGTACATAAACGGCCGTCCAACAACCCATCGATCAGCGCGGCGCGGTCGTCGGCGAACTTGAGCGCCGGATAGGTATGCACCGCCATGCCTTCGGGCCGGGCATAATCCTCGCAGGTAAAATGCAGATAATGGTGCAGGGCTTCGCCGTACACCGGCAACCCACGCTGCCGGGCGTCGGCAATCGCGGCCACGCCCTCCTTGGCCGTGGTATGCACGAAATACACTCCGACGCTCGTATGCTCGGCTAGGCGGATGACGTTGCGGAACGCCAAGTCCTCGGACAGATTGTTATGCGCCAAGTGGATATTGTGCGGCTGGTCGCGGCCCTCGCGTTTCAGCTTTTCGAGCATGTAGCGCACGACTTCGTCCTCTTCGGCGTGCACGGCCATGATGCCGCCGTGCTTGGCGACCTCGCCGAACACCTCCCACAGATGGCCGGTCGGAATGCGCACCTCCATCGTGGTGAACACCTTGAAGCTCCCGACTCCCTCCTGTAACGCCTCGGCGATTTCGCCGACCGCCAGATGGCCGCACGCCCCGGCCAGAATGTAGTGAAACGCAAAGTCCGTGTAACAGTGGTCGCGGAAGACCGCCCGCCGGCGCTCCAGCACGTCCAGCAGCGGGCGGCGGCGCTCTCCACGCAGCGCCTTGCGCGACAGGTCACCCGCGAAATCGATAATCGTCGTCACGCCGCCGAATGCCGCGGCGCGGCTGGCGGCCTCGGGCGGTTGGGTCATCACGTCGGGCTGGCCGGTCCAGTCCGGCGGCACCGGAATCCCGATGTGGGCGTGCGGCTCGATGCCGCCCGGCAGCACGATCTTGCCGCGCGCATCGATCACCCGGCCGGCCTCGGCGTGCAGCGTGCCGGGCTGGCCGACCGCCACGATCCGCTCGCCGACGATGCCCACGTCCATGACCTCGGCCGCGTGCGGCGTGACCACGGTTCCGCCTTTGAGGAGAACGTCCAGCATCGTCTGCTCCCTTCTTGTGTGTCTTTGGTAGGGAATTACATACTTGACGATCCTGAGACGCCTTTCTGTCACTCGTCAGGCGGAGGGGTGTAAAATTTTACGTCCCTACACATCGTCATTGAAGGGAAAGAACAGGCAAAAATCATCAAGTATGTAATTCCCCTTTTGGGCGTGTACCGTGACCATGCAAAATGCAGCGGTGTTGCACTTGAAATTCCTGGGTTGAATCGCTGTTACAGCCAAGAGCCTCTGACCCTTACTTGGGAGGAAAAAGGATCAAGAAGAAAGAGAAATGGTAACTACCCTGGTGGAGAGCCGTTTCGATCGGTACGACCTATTTCCCATCGCTTGCCACGTGGAATCCCTTCATTCTCCGCCTCGTCCATACTCACCACTGCACCCGCCAACCCTGTCTCCACTCCCACATTTTGTCCGTCTCCTTGCCGCCCATCGCTCTCATTCGAACCTTGATATCATCCGCGTTCTACACGGTTGACGTTATAGAACAGGCTGCCCGCAGCATCAGGACCTTATCAGGGACTGAGTGAGGGCAACGAAAAGCTGCCACTCCAAATATGGGGACTAGACAAGCGCATTTCCGATTGCATGAACTGCCCGGTGCTGATTTTGGCAATTCCGTATTTTGGGAGTCCCCGGACTTGGTAGCACTTCCCGTTCTTTTGCCAGGATACGTCTCCAAAGAAGTTCAAACTGTCATAGCCGTAGCGTCTTCGGGGCAGGGGGAGGTCCTTCACATCCAAGGGGACTACGTGCACGAAGAATTTTTTCTTCTCATTGATCCCGCATCCCTTCCGGCCGACGTACAGCAGTTTATTCCCTGTGAAGTAGACGTCATAATAGCTGGTTGCGATAACGGGATTATGACGTTGCGGGTACTGCTCGTATGGGAGCCGGGCAGCATCGATGGCGGCATCGTACACTGCCGGGCGGTAGAGAAAAAGCCATTGGTTGTCAGGGGTGAGTGACGGGCTGTCCCCAATACGTGGGGCGACGACGAAGTCGGCGAGGTGCTTATTGTCTGCTCCCACCAGGATCCGTCCGTTCAGATACCACTCCCTGGAGTCGTACCAGCGGTTCTGGTCCACCGTCGCTGTCGGAACGTAGATTGTTTCTTTCATTGTTAGGTTGCGGATGGCGCGAAGATCGGTCGCCAAGTCTGCTTCGACTTCGGTCTTCTTGGAATCGGAGTTGAACTGAGCTACGAGAAAACTCGAAAGGGTGAACACCGGTAGTGCGATGACCGCCACGCTTTGCACGAGCCTGCCGCCGAGCGCTTCACGCAGACGTATCAACGCCAGAGCGAAGAGGACTAAGGGGATGCCTACATAGAACAATCCATAGAATTCATGACCGTAGGTGCCGGATCGCATGAGTAACGCCCAACAAAAGCCTGACAACACGGACGACGTCAGCGGTACACGGTAGCGTATGGAACACAAACAGACCAGACGGACTGTTAGCGTCGTCACGGCGAGACCCAGCGACGCCCATAGCCCCAGACTCCAAAGATTACGGAGACCTTCATCCACAATGAGTATGTCGAATTGGCAGGCAAGGACGTACGGCAGCGACGCCAGGCCGGCACGCGAGAACTGCTGTGCTAGCAAATAGCTCCAGCTCGGCCTGTCAAAGCTCCAGAGCGGTAGGTCGAAGGGCTGCGATACCCCGGTCCGGAGCAGCATCGACCGAACCGACGGCAGTTCCGCCAGCGCCTTCTCGCCGCTGAACGCGAAGTATTCTCTGGTGAAATTGAAGGCCAGCATAGCCAGCCCGAACAGCAGGGCGACGACGGCGAGCATCAAGTATCGGCGGAAGACCTCCCATGCTCGGTTCCGGAATGCAGCATATACACCCAAGGCTGTGAACGGCAACAGAATCGCATAGACCTGCCAGCCCAGGAGCAGGGCCGTGCAGGTCTTTACCAGCAGCTGTACGAAGCGGCCCTGTGGTTTTGGTTGAATCGCAGGCCAAGTCTGCACGTTGGAGAAACCTTCGCCCGGTCTCCCGCTCCAGACTCCGAAGGTCCCCATGCCGTGAAATACCAGCATCACCCCAAACAGGTCCATCATTCCTTCCGTGGCCACCATGTCGCCATAGTACAAAACAGGGAAGGAGGAGAATGCCAGCATCGTCGCTGCCAACGCGACCCAGCGGCAGGAGATCATCAGGCTCAGCGCCAAATAAGCCAGTACCGCCGCGCCGATGAGAAATGCCAACATCAGTATCTGGGCGGCGTAGACCTGCGCCTGCAGGTCGTCCGGAAAGGGAAGGATGACCAGTTTGATAAGTACGTGTCCCAGTACGGGAAAGCGATTATACGGTTTGTATGTAAGGTCGCCGTTGGCCTTCACCGTTTGGACATAGAAGCCTAGAAAAGAGTGCTCGGCGGACAGATTTGCAGCGACTGTCAGATGGTTTCTTGCGACGACCGGCTTATCGTCGCCGCCCCGGTCATCCAACATCCGGGAAATATGGCCTCGACCGTTGTCGAAAACGAACACGGTGACCAGCCCCAACAGCAGTAGGAAGAGGGGCAGTAAGGGCTTTGGGGGGGAAATACCCTGTGACTTTGTGCACATGTTTCAGTCATGTTGCCAGCGTGCCGGAACCGCGATCTCCTCTCCCGTTAACCGCCGCTTTTGAAATTTTTAATCGTGTCCGGAGAACATTGATGGAGGAGATTCGTAGCAAAGTCAGGGTAACGACTCGAACCCACGTTCACTGCGGCGACCACCTACATCACTATGCGAGACGGATGCGAACGTGGCCCGGTGCTGCGCCGCCTGCGAACCTCCTCTTCGTTCATGCCCACTTCCTCGTCGGACAATACATCCTTAATCCCGCCGGTGTAGTTCCAAAAGATGTCCACTTCGCTCAAGTGTTCTTTCCCGTCTTCTCGAAATACCAATCTGCTGCACATCACCTGTTTCCCATACGTTGGCGAACCGCTAGCGCCAACCCCTTTAGCAACGACCACGCATCTTTTATGCTGGCAACACCTTGTATCCAATCGTACAATCTGTCCCATTCATGGGATCGTCCACCGGCCGCATCGACGCGGGTCAGGCCATCACCCGGCCTGGGCACCTTGATCTGCAATGTCCTGGGGGATGGCGCTCGCACCTCACCGAAGTCTGCAATGCAGCCTCCCGTGCGTTGCGCCCGATGGAGTGCCCACGTTCGGATGATCGACACTGTGGAGGCATCGGGAAGGGTCGACACTACGGCGACGGCGTGACCTAGCCGAACGCGCAGGCGATGTATCAAGTTCTTGGTTGAGACGCCCGCAGGGAGGAGGACATGGAACGATGCCGTAGGAAACTCGTCAAGGGCAGAGACGGGAGTGCCGACGCGTACCCGCGGGTCGGGGCCGAACTCCTCTTGGAGACGTGCCAGTCGTTCGTTGTCGTCACACGGTCGCGCTTCGATCCTTACCACGAGGTCGTGCACCCGGTCGTCGAGAATGTTCAGGACCGTCTCGATGACCTGATGGACTGACAAGCGTCCTGCGTCAACGACGGTCACCACGTATTGGGGGACGGTGAAGATACGGCCAAGCCTGCTGCGGAACTGGCGATGTGCGATTAGATGAGCCGCTTTCCCCCGTTGAATATGAAGGAGTCGATTCTTGGCCTCTCTGTCCTCCGCCCAACGGCCCTGGTGCCACGTGACGGCCTCCCGGATCGGTACTAGCAGCCCTCCGCGAGTATACACCCGGTAGCCAAATTCGATATCTTCCATACCCCACCGCGTGAAGGACTCATCGCTGCCGCCCACTTCCCAGTAGAAATGCTTGCCGATCCCCAAGTTGCCCCCTCCTACCACCCTGAAGAGATCATCGGCCTTCGACGTGAGATCGCGGGTTCTCGCCAAGTGCGGTGCTATCCAAGGAGAGTCTGTCCGCCGACCAGAAAAGAGTTCTCCGAGCGACCCTATCCGGGATCTGATCGTCTCCGCGTCGACGCCGCCTATTCCCACATAGTGGCGCAATCCGACCGTCAAGGCGTCAGAGACGACATGGTGCCAGCGGGCATGCATCTCGACCCATCTCGCCTCCGCCAACGTGTCGCTGTCGAGAAAGAGAAGGATATCGCCTGCAGCCGCCCGAGCGCCGGTGTTCCGCGCCCGGGCAAGCCCGAACGCCCGACGCTCCTGGCGCACGACCTTGATATCCATCGAGGTCGCTCTGGGCCGTTCCAGCGGAGGGTCCGACCCGTCGTCGGCAAGGATCACTTCGAACAGATCACGCGGATAGGTCTGGCCTTCAAGTGCCGCCAGGGTCCTCGCCAGCGTCTTGGGCGGCGTTTGGTAGGATGGGATGATTACGCTGACCGGCAGTGTAGGCGTAAACACCTCTGACGCCGGCATCTCGACCTGACGCCAGTCGTTGTATTGAACACGGGTCGGTTTCGGACCCTGCGGGCCATCTTCGCCCTGATCTATCATCAGGTTGCGTCCAGCCCCGGATATGGCGAGACCGGTTCTTCGATGCCGGCCATCTCCGGCTTCCAACCGCGACAAATGCGGTCGGCCTCTACGAGAAACTGGTAATCCGACACGTTATACGTATGTCGATCACCGTGCCGAACCATCATGTAGCCGAGCCCATGGGTCCGGTAGATACTCTGGCAGGTCTGGACGAAGTCGCCGATCAGAGCCGAGTCAACACTCCGCTGCGTTCTCCGCCAGCCGCCCACCCAGTCGAGCGCCCGGCGAGAGATGAGCAAAGCGCCTCCTGTTAGATTCCCCTGATAGTCCTCATTGGACCCCCTGCTGCGGTGAATGGTCTGATCCGACGCCGCCAAGTAGACGAACTCGCTCCATTTTCCCACTAGCGGTGCCTTGGAGTACTCGTGGGCGAGCACTATGTCCCAGATGTGGTCGTTGCCGTACAGATCGTCGTCGTCCATCTTTGCCAGAAAAATGCCGCTTGCCGCTGTGGTGGCCGCATTGAGTACGGCGCCGAGGGGCTCGCATGCAGACACTTGAATAGTCTTTACAGGAATCTGCAATTTGGCGATGCGGCGCTCGACGTCAACAAAGGAGCCGCCGTGCAGGGCCAGCACTAACTCCAAGTTGGGATAAGTTTGTCTCGCCACCGCGTCGAGGATCCAGGACAGGAACCGGGGCCGCCTGGTCGCCACCAAAATCGAAACGAGGGGAGGGCGGCAGGCGCGCAGCGAATGGTCCCGGAGCGCCGCACGACGCATCTGGACGCTGAGTAATTCGCGCGCCCAGACATCAATACTCCTCATGTCGGTGGTCATCAATCCATAGAGATCGGCTCCGACCAAGGCCCCGATCCGGTCTCCGGTAAGGAGGTTCTCTGACGCTCCCGATCTCAATGGCCCGAGTGCCGCCAGCGGAATGGCCGACCGAGTCTCACCGTCCGTTCGGTTCGGCCCTCCACACGACGAGCGCGAACGGCTGGCTTCTCGCGAGCAGGATGCCCATAGCAACCGCCGCAGATACAAAATGGCTCTCCGTCGCTTGTTCGCCAGTCCCCATCGAACCATGCTGACCGACCACTTGAGGAACGCCCATCCCTCGCCGACGCTGCGGATGTCCAGGGCCCAATCAAGCAGTTGGGGCCACGTGCCGGGCCAGCCAGCGGCCTGTGCCGAAGTGATTCTGATCGGGCCCCCTGCCGGATCAACGCACCTGAGCTTCAGTGTCGACATGGATATCCGGCGCACCTTACCGAAACCGGCGAGGCAGGCTTCCGTGCGGGGCACACGACGGAGTGCCCACGCCCGGGTGATCAGCACTTCCGTTCCGTTGGGAAGGGACGAGACGGCGGTCACCGCATCCCCGAGCCTGGTGCGCAGACGATGCACGAGGTGCTGAGCAAACTCGACGCTGGCGGGAAGTACGACATGGAATAGCGCCTCGGGGAATTCGTCGAGGGCGGAACAAGGGGGAGCGATGCGCACCCGGGACACCCTGCCGAGTATTTCCCGGAGCCTCGCGGTTCGGTCGCCTTCGCACGCGCGCATCTCGACCCGGACTACAAGATCATGCGCCCGATCCGCCAGAATCTTCGTGACAGTCCCGATGACGTGCTGGGCAGGCAAATTCCCTGCATCAATAATTGTCACCACGTACGAGGGCGTGGCGGAGATACGACCAGGGCGGTTGGGATACCCGATCCCGATTTTTCCTCCGCTTACCCTGAAGCGGTCATTGAGCCTGAACGTCGGATCGTTGGCTCTCATCGAGTCCGACCGTCGAATGTCGCGGGCATCTCGGAGGGCCATATCTTCGACACCGGGTTGCTGACGAATCAACATGGAGATGCTATAGGCGTGTTGCGTCTTGAGAAACGGAGTTGGGTGTTTGGAATCGTAGCCGTGTTGTCGCCTGATCCACATCTTCAGGTTTCACTTCGATAATGCACAACATAACCGCCACGGGCCGCAAAACCAACGGCCTTCCTGGACTGGCCGTCATCGGCTGTGGTGCGGCTGCGACCTATGTCCACCTGCCAGCGCTTGGCCGTCTTGGGTGGCGGCCGCGGGTGCTGATTGATCCATGCATCGAACGGGCAGAGAGACTGGCCGAGCGGTGGAAAGTGTCGCGGGTGGTCGAGGACGTTTCGGATCTCGCCACGGACGAGGTCGCGGCAGCGATCATCGCCACGCCCCCCAGCTTGCACGCACGGGTCGGGCTGCCATTGCTTGATGCCGGTGTTAACCTTCTCGTGGAGAAGCCCTTTGCGATCAGTGCACGGGACGCCCGGACGATGGTCGAGACCGCGGCCAAGACAGGCGCGTGCCTGGCGGTCGGCCACATCTGCAGGTTCATGTTCCTCTACCGCTGGATCAAGGCGGTCCTGGACGCCGGCCTGCTGGGAAACATCGAACGCGTCGAAGTCCGCGAGGGAGTGAACCATCACTCCCTCCGACAAGGTGCCGGTATCAAGGGCGCCGGGTGGAACTCGCCTGGCTATTGGGATCCAGCGATGTCCGGCGGGGGTGTGCTGATGGACGCTGGTCCTCACGTGCTCGACGCGCTGCTCTGGTGGCTCGGTCCGGTGGACGAGGTGACGTATAGCGACGACTCGCTGGGTGGCGTGGAGTCCGATGCACGGCTTGATCTGACGTTCGCCGGCGGCGCGACGGGAACCGTCGAGTTGAGTCGTATCCGCACGCTTCCCAACACCTTCGTCATCGTTGGCAGTCGGGGGCGGATCGAGGCAGCCGGGCATCGTAGCGAGCTTCCGTATCGCAACGCATTACTTCGCGTCGAGCCCCCGGCGCTGCGCCGTTTCAAATTCGACGGTTGCCGCGGCACAACAACATGGAATCGTGAGGTGTGGGATCCGAACCTGCCAGGAAAACGGGAACTCGGCGACTGGCTCCAGGCGATACGCTCGAGACGCCCGGCGTGCGTGTCCGGGGCTTCGGTGGTGCCGGTAGTGGAACTCATCGAGCGTTGTTACATGAATCGGAAACCCCTGACGACGCCGTGGCAAGCCCGGCCAATAGAAAAGGTCGGGAGCACTGAGCCGGAGGAGTCTGCCAATCGCTTGCAGACGAGAGTTCATTCTGGAACGGTGGCTTCACCGAGAAAAACCGCAGGGCAGCAACCGTTGCGGAGTGCGCATTCGGCTCCGGATATGAGACGCCTAAGCGGGAAAACCGTGCTGGTCACCGGTGGTACCGGTTTCATCGGTGGACGGCTAGTCGAGAGGCTGGTCGAGGGGGGCGCAACCGTTCGAGTAGCAGTACGCGGGTTTCGAAACGCTGCACGGCTGGCCCGCCTCGCGCCGGAGGCAATCCAACTGCGGGCATTCGATATGGACGCGGAGGATGCCGCCGATACCGTCAATACGCTCGTCGCGGGTTGCGACACGGTGTTTCATCTAGCGGTCGACTACGCCTTGCCCCAGGCTAACGTCCAAGGTCTCCGTCTGCTCGGAGCGGCCTGCCTGAAACACGCCGTCCGTCGTCTGGTGTTCACGAGCTCGGTGTCAGTCTATTGGCCATGGCCGGATGGACCTCTGGACGAAACGCACCAGACTATCGGACAATTCTGGAATCCCAATGTCTCATGTCAACAAGAGGTGAGGCGGATGATCCGCGAAGACGGTCTCCAGGCGACCGTGCTCCAGCCGACCCATGTGTACGGGCCGTTCGGTGGTTACTGGACCGAGCGTCAGGTCGAGATGTTCCTGGCCGGCTCCGTGGTGCTGCCTGCACCCGACGACGGCATCTGCAACGCGGTCTATGTCGACGATGTCGTTCATGCGCTCAGCCTCGCTGCCGTCCGCGACGAAGCGGTCGGGGAGACGTTTCTGATCTCCAGTGCCAGACCCGTGACCTGGTCCGAATTCTATGGCCATTATGCGCGAGCGGTAGGGCGCGCGGATGGCATCCGCTTGTACTCTCGCAAGAACATCAACGCGCGCGCGCTGACGACCTCCCAGGGGTTGCTCAGGGTGCTGCAACGTTACGCAGTGCGACACCCCCGCTTGTTTACGCTCCTTGGTTCTCTCAAGCGTCTGGCCAGTGGGAGCTTGCATCCGATCAAGCCCCTTGTGTACCCGGGGGTCAAGGTCGTGCGGCGGTGGCGCGCGGTACGGAATTTCGGAGCACGCATCGGCGCGCGGGAGATCCTGCCGAGCGACGTCGACCTCGATCTGTTCGCCTCGCGGTGCTCGGTGCAGATCGACAAGGCCCGGCGTCTACTCGGCTATGAGCCGATGTTCAGCCTCGAGCGTGGCATGGAACTGACGACAGCTTACATTCGGTGGGCGCATGGTCACCGATGTCCCGGTCCGGTCGAGGTCCAGCAGACCGAAGCGGAGCGTTCGCAGCAATGTTGCCACGGGCGTCGCTAACGTTCAGATTTCGGCGACCTAGGGAAAAACCTGAAAGCGTGTACAACGAAAGGCACCTGCCTGTCCTCCCCAGAGAGAACAAATTCCGGACCGTGAAATTGTTGCAGGGAGCCGTCTGACCAGCTTTCTTTGTCATCATCGATAGGAAAAGTCCGGACGGCGAAAATTGTGGACTATGAAGATGTTCCTCGGAGGGACAGCATGTGCGGCATAGCCGGTTTTCTTGACGGCAGGCATTTCCCCCCCGAAGAAGCGGCGGCCATTATCCGCAGAATGGCGGACGCCGTAGCGCATCGCGGCCCCGATGACGGCGGGGTTTGGTTCGACGGCAACCTCGGGGTCGCCCTGGCGCATCGCCGCTTGGCCGTTATCGACCCGTCTCCCGCAGGTCACCAGCCGATGCAGTCCATGTCCGGGCGTTATGTCATCGTCTTCAATGGCGAAATCTACAATCACCTAGATCTCAGGCGCCAACTCGAAACCCAATGTCCGAGCCCCTGTTCTTGGAAGGGGCGTTCCGATACCGAATCGCTGTTGACCGCCATCGACTGCTGGGGTTTGGAGAAGGCGTTGCAAGCCGCAATCGGCATGTTCGCATTTGCGCTTTGGGACCGAACGGACCGTGCCCTCTATCTTGTCCGTGACCGGCTGGGCGAAAAGCCACTCTATTACGGCTGGCAAAACGGCGTCTTCCTGTTCGGGTCCGAGATTAAGGCGCTCGCGGCGCACCCTGCATTCGGGGGGGATATTAACCTGAACGCTCTGCCTTTGCTTCTCCGGAACGGTTATATTCCGACACCTTGGTCAATATACAAAGGCGTGCGGAAGCTATCAGCGGGCACGTATGTCAAGGTTCCCGTCGGCGGTCCCCAGGAACGCATCGGCGAGTTGCCGGAATCGCAACAGTATTGGTCGCTGCGGACCGTGGTTACAGCAGGTCGAGCGCAACCGTTCGAGGGCACTCCCCAAGACGCGGTGGATGCACTGCAAGACCTCCTGCTCAGGGTGATCCGCCAGCAGATGTCCGCGGACGTGCCACTTGGGGCTTTCCTGTCCGGTGGAATCGATTCATCGACCATCGTCGCGTTGATGCAGGCGCAATCGGATCGTCCGGTGGAAACTTTTACGATCGGCTTCGATGAGCCCGGTTACAACGAAGCGGAGTACGCCAGGGCAGTGGCCGATCATCTCGGCACCGAGCACACTGAGATGTACGTGTCGGGACGAGAGGCCCTGGACGTTATCCCTCGTTTACCTACCCTTTACGATGAGCCCTTTGCCGACTCCTCGCAGATACCGACTTTCCTGGCTGCCTGCCTAGGGCGGACGCGCGTTACTGTTAGCCTGTCCGGAATTGGCGGCGACGAGTTGTTCGGTGGCTATGCACACTATCTCAAGACGATGCGGCTCTGGAACATCCTATCACGGATACCATCGCCTCTTTGCCGGCTCGGTGCGTCCGCCATCAGGCGCCTCTGCTTTCTCGGACGGGATCGGATATTGGGGCACAGATGGCCCCAAACGAAAACCAAGGTATGCAAGCTGAGGCAGTTGATGGATTGCCGGACGCTGGAAGAGACCTATTCCTGCTTGAGCGCTCGCTGGTCAAGTTTCCCACCGGTCGTAAGCGGGGGTTCCAAACCGACTGTCGGAGTGAGCGAATCTGCCAGCCGGCCCACTACGACCGAAGCCTCGAGTCGATTGATAGAGATCGACATGCTAGGTCTTCTTCCGGACGATATTCTGGTCAAGGTGGATCGTGCGGGGATGGGTGTCGGTTTTGAAGAACGCAACCCCTTCCTAGATGTTCGGGTGCTGGAACTCGCTTGGCGGTTGCCTCTGTCGGTCAAGTGGCAGAACGGCCAACAAAAGTGGATCTTACGGCAAGTGCTCTCCAAATACGTCCCGGAGTCGCTCTTCGAAAGGCCGAAAACACCATTTGTTCCACCGCTCACTGCATGGCTCCGCGGTCCGCTCAGGGATTGGGCGGAAGCCTTGCTGGATGAGCGGCGGCTGCAAGCGGAGGGCTTTTTCGACCCGCAGCTTGTGCGGCAGGAATGGAGGGGACTTCTGGGAACAAGGATGCACAGTAATCTCCGTATCTGGATAGTGCTGATGTTCCAGGCGTGGCTTGACCATAGCCGACAGGTCGGCTGGACTGCGCCGGAGCGTTCGCGAGGAGCGAAGGAGAATTACGAGTGACGACGTTCCGCATTGCTGCTGCCGGTGCTGCGGAATGAACCCCGTCCATCCGGCATGAGAGGTTGGACTGTTGCGTTATACTCGGCCGAGTCGGCTGCGCATTGAAGCGAGCTCGGCGTGTAACCTGCGCTGCCCGGTCTGTCCGACGACAACCGGTCACACCCACCCTGCCATCGGCACGGGTCTGCTAGCGCACGAGGACTTTCAGCAGCTTCTCGACGACAACCCTTGGATTGATGAAGTCGAACTGTCGAATTACGGTGAAGTGTTTCTCAATCCCGCCCTCGTCGGAATCCTGAGAACCGCCTATGAGCGCGAGGTACGGATCACGCTCGCTAACGGCGTCAATCTCAACCGCTGTTCCGCCGAAGCCCTTGAAGCCCTCGTGAAATACAATGTCCGGTCGATGACCTGTTCGATCGACGGCGCCAGCCAGGAGACCTACCAAATGTATCGTGTGCGCGGGGATTTCGATCAGGTCATGGCGAATATCGACGTCATTAACGCGCACAAGAAACGGCTCGGACGGAGCACGCCGATCCTCTTCTGGCAGTTTATCGTCATGGGCCACAACGAGCACGAAATCGACAAAGCACGACGCATGGCAGCAGAACGGAGGATGCACTTCAAGTCCAAGCTCACTTGGGACGACGATTTTTCTCCATTGCACGACGTCGAAGCCGTGGGCAAACGTCTCGGTTCAGCTCCGACCCGGGACGCCTGGGGCAAAGAGCACGGTAAGAGCCACGGAGAAGACGGCTGCTTGCAACTCTGGAATAATCCACAAATCAACTGGGATGGGAAGGTGCTCGGCTGCTGCTTCAATTTCTGGGGGGACTTTGGCGGCAACGTGTTCAAGCAGGGGCTCGAACGTGCCCTCGGTTCCGAGAAATTGCTGTACGCTAGGCGCATGCTGCACGGGACCGTTCCCCCGGACCCCAGCGTCCCGTGCGCAACGTGTAGCAAGTACCAGCAACGGCGTGATCATGGTCGTTGGATCGGCAGGCGGCACGTGATGGTCGAGCGACTGAGACAGACGTGGATGGTGAGCCACATCCGAAAGACTCGCTTTTGGCGCAGCACCATGCGTCCGACCCTGCGTGTACTGCGGCGGGTCCTATGACCGCCTTCCGACATACTGAAGAGGCCGGACGGCAAGTCGGCCACCATGCGAAGTTGGCGATACATATCCCCGACTTGCAGGCAGGCGGAGTTCAGCGCGTCACCCTCAATTTGGCGGCTGCCCTGACCGCCCGGGGGCGTCGGGTCGATCTGGTGCTCTGCCGTGCCGAGGGGCCGTTTCTGGAAGCGGTACCGGAGACCGTCACCGTCGTCGAGTTGCGCCGCAGTCCGCGGTTCCCTGCCTATCTGCTGGCGGTCGCTCCCAGGTCTCTCATCCCGCTGCTGCGATTGTATGGGCGCCGGCCCCGCCCATCGTTTCCGAACCTGTTCTATCTCCCGGCGTTGGTGCACTATCTGAAGCGCGAGCGGCCGGATACTTTTCTATCCGCCATGGCGATGCCCAACCTCATGGCGACATGGGCGGCACGCTTGGCCGGGGTGCCTATGCGGGTCGTGATTTCCCAACACAGCCACCTCTCAACGGAAGTCCAGGACATGGGCTGGGCGCCCCTGGTGCCGACGCTTCGGCGAGCATACTCGCAAGCGGATGCGCGGATAGCGGTCTCCCATGGGGTCGCGGACGACCTCTCCCGCCACCTCCACATTCCCCGCCCGGAGGTCGTTACCCTTCCCCCCGCGTTCAGGACCAACTTCCTCGGACAGGCAGACACGGCGGCGGCTCACCCCTGGTTGCACCCGGAGGCGCCGCCCGTAATCCTCGGCGCGGGTCGCTTGACACAGCAAAAAGACTTTCCCACGCTGCTCCGCGCGTTCGCCCGCGTCCGCCAACAGCGCCGAGTGCGGCTGATCATCCTGGGCAAGGGGCCGCTGCGGGCCGACTTGGAAACCTTAGCCCGAACGCTGGGCGTTGCAGCCGATATGGCCTTACCCGGGTTCGTCGACAACCCCTTTGCCTATATGGCCCGCGCCGCCGTCTTCGCCTTGTCGTCCGCGTGGGAAGGGCTGCCCGGCGTCTTGGTCGAAGCGCTGGCCGTGGGTTGCCCGGTGGTGAGTACGGACTGCCCCAGCGGCCCGGCAGAGATTCTGGCCGGGGGCACCTACGGCCAGCTCGTGCCGG
Source organism: uncultured Binatia bacterium (SeqCode) (assembly GCA_965242795.1). Taxonomy (GTDB): domain Bacteria; phylum Desulfobacterota; class Binatia; order Bin18; family Bin18; genus Bin18. The sequence goes on along the minus strand of OZ251505.1, from coordinate 2,432,794 downwards.
TCGGAGACAGCCCCGCCCTCGCCGCCGCGCTCAACGCCACCCTGGACGCCCCGCCGCCCCGGGACCTCTTGCAGGGCCGGGCCCAGGCGTTCTCCATAGACCGCGTGATGGATCGGTATCTCGAGGTCTTGTTCCCGGAGCCAGCATGACGATCATCTCGCACCGCCACAAGTTCATCTTCATCAAGCCTCGCAAGGTGGCCGGGTCCAGTGTCCAGATCGCCCTGGCCCCGTGGTGCGGTGCGGAGGACGTGATTTCCGATGGCGGCCTGGCGTTCCGCTCCGATGTGGACACAGACGAGTTTCGCGCTCCGCCGGTGCAGCACGCCGGCTGGACGGATCGGTATGGCTATGTGGCCCAGCATGCGCTGCCGGACGTCATCCGCGCGAAAGTCGGTTCCAAGGTATGGGACGAGTACTTCAAGTTCACCATCGTCAGAAACCCGTGGGACCTGTTCGTGTCGATGTACCACCACGATCTCGCCATCATTCTGCCGGAACTCCGGGCGTGGATGAGGACGCGCTGGCGCGCGCTGCTGCACCATCCCGGGCAGTCGTTTCGGAGGGTGGGCTTGGTATTCGGCTCCGAGCGGGAGCGGGTGTGGCGAACCGGGCGGCTGCAACGCCTACGGGTCTCGGTCCCTGAATTGTTCTGGTGGACCCGGCTGAGGCACGATCTGGCTGCAGGCCGTCGCCAGGAGAGCGTCGAGTTCGCCTTGCGGCGGGGCTGTTTCGCCCGACACATCGCCGAGATTCCGCAGTTCTATGTTTACGGTGGGCGCGCATACGCGGACTACGTCATGCGGTTCGAGACTTTACAGCAAGACTTCGACGCCGTGTGCCGCCGGTTGCGCCTGTCGCGCACCCCCTTGCCGCGCACGAAGAGTGCCGTCCGACCCCAGGGGGACGACTACCGGGCCTATTACACCGCCTATTCCAGAGCCTCCCTCGCCGAGACGTGCCACCGCATGATCACCGACTTCGGCTATTGCTTCGATGAAAATCAGTCCTGCAGCGATCCCCAATAGCGGCCCCGCCCCGCTGTGCTGTCCCATGGCGGAAAGACACGAGCCCATCGTTTCGACCTGCTGATTCCTCTGGGGTTCCTTATGGATAGCCCTCCGGCGCAGAGTTGGCGTAGGTCCTTGCCCCTAGACGTTCTGGCCATCGCCATCGTAGGAACGGTCCTGATACTGCTTCGTGAAATCAATTACGGCGTAGATGTCGGCTACGACGGATCCGCGTACCTGATTCGCGCACGACGAATATTGGAGGGCCCCAGTTGGCTGGTCCACACGTCCGGCATACAGCCACCGCTCTTTCCATTGCTGATCGCGTTCGTTGGAATCTTCGGCATAGGTCTGGTCCATGTCGCCGGTTTCGTGAACGCGGTCGCATTCGGCCTGACGATCCTGTTTTCGGGCCTCTGGCTGAGAACCCGGCTCCATTCACCCCTGATCGCGACCTGGGCCACGGTTGCCATCTGTCTGTCGATCCCCCTTACGTCTCTGGCATCGCAAGCCGTGTCCGAGCCGGTGTTCATGCTGTTTACGGTACTGGCTTTGATACAGGCAGAAGTCTTCCTGGATCGCAACACGCCGGCCTCGTTGATTCGGGCGGCATTGTTTTCCGCCCTGGCCTGCCTGACCCGTTATCCGGGAGTGGCCATCATTCCCGCTGTCGCGCTGCCGCTTCTGTTGCAGAGAAGCGCGACATTTCAGGAGAAGTTCCGGCAGACAGTGACGTACTCATTCATTGCCCTCGTGCCATGCTGTTTGTTCTTGTCGAGAAACTGGCTGCTGTCGGGTGCATTCTTCTGGCACAGCCGCCTTTTACAGGGCTATGTTTCAGCATCGGACCCGCCGTTCGCGCAGCATCTGTACCATGCGCTGAAGGAGATCGCCGGGTGGGCGTTCCCGATTTCGTCAAATCCGCAGGCCGGGATGCAGGGCGTTGCCAACTGGCTGCCTCTCATATGCCTGCTCGTATGGGTGCCGGCCGCGGGATACCTCTTCCTGCGCTCGATGCGTCCTGTCCGATTGAACTTGCCCGTACCGTTCTGGCTGTTTGCGTTTATCTACTTTGTTCTGATTTTCGCGATCACGATGCTTGACTCGGAGGGTGGTGTACTATTGAGGAGAAGACACCTTGCTCCTCTGTACATTCCGCTTATATTCATCGTATCCGTTGCGGTGGACGGACTCCTCAAAGAACGCCTTGGCCCCTTGCCCGGAGATGATTCCGTAGCCGAAACGAAGCAAGCAGACTGGCATGACCGTCCGGTCCGGATTGTCCTGATTGCCGCGATGCTTCTCTGGCTGCCTTTCCCTGCCATGCGCTATGCGCACGACATGGCCGTTCATCTGGATCGGGGATATATGTACACGTCCGTGGATTGGCGGAATTCCGCCATCGTGCGATACCTCCGGGAACATTCGATTGACGACCCGGTGTATACCAATCGAGACGATCCGCTGGAATTTCTCACGGGGTTCCGAACAACGAGATTGCGCACTCCGGAGCAACTAAGGGAGATGATGATTACTCCATCCGTACACATCGTATGGTTCCCTCTCGGTCATGGGAGGCAGTCGAAGAAGTTGCGCTCGGCGATAGAGGGCCTGTCGGATATTGAAACAGTGTTCACGGAGGCCCAAGGCGTCATCTATCGTCTTTCATTGCGCGGCAGTCGGGGTCTGGACGAGATCATGGGGAGTACCTCACCCATAATTCGTTCCAGCGCCTACGACGTTTACCTTGACGGTGATCGGCTGGTCTACGTGCGGAGGAAGGTCACGGCGGTGCAGAAGGGCGCCAACCGGCGATTCTTCCTGCACCTCGTTCCAGCCGACCGGAAGAACTTGCACCAGGCGAGAGCATGGCTCGGACGCCGGCAATACGATTGGACCGAGGACTGTTCCTGGCGGAGCGCCGGAAAGTGCGCGGCGGTGGTGCGGCTTCCGAAATACGCCATTGCGTCGATCAGGACCGGTCAGTACTTGGCGGGACCAAACCGAACTTACGGCGATCTGAGCTACCGACGTGCCGCTGAAGTCATGTGGGATTTCATCGCCACCGGCCGGTTCGTCCTTGAAGATCACGTCTGGGAAGGGCACTACCGTTTCCGCCCCTCGATAACACCTGCGCTATGAGGGAGACAGCCCCATCATCAATGCTGAGGGCGGTTCGCACCTTCTGACAGTTGAATAGTCAGGACCGGTTCTGCCATGCGCATCTGGGAGCATCTGCATAGGCCGAAAAGTTGTTCGACCGCTTCAATTTCTGGATCGGCTTCGACATGACCTGCGACCGAGTCTGATAGCAACTGCGGATGGCGGTATATCCAAATGGAGCCGTTCGGCGGGACGCGACGAAGAGGCTGACACCACAGAAGACTGGCGTTGTCGGCCTGCAACTGTCGTCGCAGTCTCGGGACAACTTCGTCAAGTTAGAAGTATGTCCATAGCAACGGCCTTGACGCGAATAAGGCGCCGTACTCAATGGGGGGCGCAGAAACTGGTTCGACTCGTACTCGTGGCAGCGTTGCGTGTTCGTTGCTTCGTCGAGTTTGTGATTCCCCGTACAAAGTCCGGCAACGGCCCTGAAGGAGGCCGAGGAATCGGACGGGACACGAGAGATGAGGGGGCCAGGCAGCGAAAGATCGCGTTGTTCATCCAGACGCTTCGGGCGGGTGGCGGGGTCGTATGCTTGTTGACGGTTGCGAGGGGCTTGGTCGCACGCGGATTCTGTGTCGATGTGCTCGTCCTGCATACCAGCCGATCAGACCTGCACTTGGTGCCGGAGGGAGTACGCCTGACCAATTTCCAGTGCCAGGACTCCATTGCGGCTCTCCCGCAATTGCTCCGATATCTGAAACGCGAGCGACCGGACGTAGTTCTCGTGAACAATCCCTACCCCGGTGTGGCCGGATTGATTGCAAAGGCGCTTTTCATACGCAGCCTTTCGTTGGTGTATCGGCATGCGAACACGTTTTCCCGGGAGGCACCAACTCGCGACTCGAGACTGCTGCGACACTTCCTGCCGTTTGCAGACGCCATCGTCACTATCTCCCGTGGCGCGACGGAGGATTTCAAGCGGTCGTTCCCCAATGTGTCGCATCTGGTCCGGTACGTTCCGAATGCCGCGGTCACGCCCGACATTGCCGAGCAGGCCACATCGCCAGTGGACCATCCCTGGTTCAACGACCCTGCCCGGCCGGTTGTCCTGTCCGTCGCACGACTGGCTCCGCAGAAAGATCTCGGGACGCTGCTACGAGCTTTTGCCGAGGTCCTGCGGTCCCGGCCGGCACGGCTAGTGGTATTAGGCGAAGGCGATGAGAGAACCAGGCTCACCACCCTAACCCGGGAGTTGGGAATATCGCCGTTCGTCCAATTTCCAGGAGACATCCGTCCGGCATTCCCGTATATGGCGAAGGCTCGTGTCTTCGTGCTTTCATCCGCCTGGGAGGGGCTATCGATGGCGCTTCTCGAAGCGATGGCGTGCGGAACCCCCGTCGTCAGCACGGATTGTCCCTATGGGCCGGGCGAGATACTGGAAGGTGGAAAGTGGGGTCGTCTCGTGCCGCCGGGCGATTGGCGGTCCCTGGCGTCCGCGATCCTGGAGACGCTGGCCGATCCCGTCGCTTCGAACCTGCTGATTGCCAGAGCAAGCCGATGGGACGCGGAATCGGGCATCGCTCGATACTTGCAGGTCATAAACAGCGTACTATCTAGCCGGCGAAGGTAGGGACAGTTAGGCAGAACCTTCGTCGGTGGATCGCCGAGATGTGGCCCATTCGCAGAGGAGATCACCTCCGTGCTTTCCCCGAGCGGAGGGCCGGTGCATTCCTTCTTATAGATATCCTTCGAACCGCGGCGCGTAGTTTGGGTTCCGCCCGAAGATGAGCAGCAACCCGCCTCGCATCGTCTCGAACACGAATGCCTAGCAGACATTCGCGTTAACGAGACTTTAGCGGCTCGGCAGTGTACGATTCCAAAACTTCAGAGCCCAGCGGACCAGTAATAGACTATACAGCGCTTCGAACGTCCACATCGTAGCAGAGTAACGAAGGTTGGCTGCAGCAAACATAGCAGTCGCCAGGAAGTACCCGTGCGTCACAATGGCAGCCATGGCAGCGACAACGAGATCATCGTTTGGACTTTTCACACGAGAAGCAGGCCCCTCGCGTTTCTCGACTAGCGGTGACTCTTGAGCGACTTTCCTGAGCCGTTGCCACAGAGCGAGCCCCACCACCAACACGGAGGCGAGAAACGCGGCCACTGTCGCCAATCGGTTCAGAGACACGACCATCTGCGGGAGTGGTCCTCTCGGAGGTAAAACCTGAAGGCCAGGCGGCATTCGAATCGGAGCAGTGACATCTCGCCCTTCGGTGTAGGCAACATAACGACGGGCGAAGTCCATGCCATAAATTGAATGGTGGGCCCAGAGCCCCCGGTAGTGAAGCCAAACGTTCGCGGCCCATTCTTCCGGCGCGGCGAGAAGCGCCGACCACCCCACATCTCTCAGAAGCCGATTGACTCTTATTTCGCCACGTTGTTCGGACAACTTCTTGATCTGGCGACGAAGCGACGGACTTCCCCGACCAGCAATATAATGTCCCGAGACCTCGAAAAATCTCGTCAGGAGTGTCTGCGTTTGCCAATCCGGAGCGTTCCTGACGAGCTCACGTCCAGGTCTCCATGTCCGTCTGGCCTCGGCCACGAGAGCTGCTAGGTGGTCGTCCTGCAGGGACGGCTCCGAGTCCATCATCAGTACCGTGCCGAACAGTTGATGATCGATACGGTGGGGCCGGAATCCGATATCGCGGTGCACGCGGTGCCAGATCACTCCCTCCACTGCGTAACAGAGCACCAAAGGTGCAACCACGGCCATTGCCAGTCGCCAGTGTTTGCCCGCGCATCGACCCCAGATGAACCATATCAGAGGTGGCCAGATCGCCAGCAGACTCAGTCCTACCGGTCTGACGGTGATGGCCAAGCCACATGTCAATGCGGCCACCGCCGCTAGACGAACCGTCGGGCGCGCCACCAGCATGATCAGGCAGCCCATCATCGCATACAGCAATGAAATGAACAACGCTTCCGACAGGATGTAAGCGTGAAACTTGCTCACTGCAGAGAGGCCGAACAAGACCAGAATCAGAGTCGGGGCGAAGCATGGCGCGGAGAAAGTCCGGTACACGCTCCAGCCCAGGAATGAAACGGCCGCGGCCAGAAGGACGAGTTGAACTTTAGGAGCAGCCTGCACCGAGCCGAAAACAACCGTAATCAAATTCAGGAAAACGGGATAGCCTGCAGACCGCTCTGCCCAGAAGCCAATGTACCCGGGACTGTCGGTATGCAACATGTCGCGGCCAAGTGGCGACCAGGTGTCGTCGCCTATAGGATCGAACCAGAAGCAGAGAACGTAGCCTGCCGCCAGCGCGATCAATAACCACGGGGCGAGTTTCCAACCGACAAGAGCCATTCAAATATTTCCTGTTTTACGGAAAATTTAAAGGGCAGTAGCAGTTTGTATAGAGATTACATACAAGATGATCCCGTGTCCGTTTCAACACCCTTCGACAAGCTCAGGGACCGATCTCAACGGGCTGGTCCCTGAACTTGCGACGCCTTGAGCCCAGTTGGTGAGCTTGTCGAACCATGTTGAAAGATCAAAGGGTTTTCCACCAAGGGACCTGGGACACAAGATCGGGAGATTTCCAGGATCGTCTTGTATGTAATTACACTGGGAAGAGAGAAATCTGACCATCCCCTAGTCGTCGTCTGTCGAGCCGATGCGGCTGGGACCGCCCGGCCCATCGATGCGGCGATGAACGCGCGCCTGTTTTTCGCGTTCTTCCTGGCACCCCACGCACAACCGGGTGAAGGGAAGTGCTTCGAGGCGGGCCTGGGCGATCTCCTCCTCGCACTCCTCGCAGATGCCGTACTCCCCATCCTTGATCCGGTCCAGTGCATCTTCGATGGCCTGCAACTTGTCCCGGTCACGGTCGCTCAGGATCAGATGGATTTCCCGCTCGCGCTCCTCGCTGGCGAGGTCGTAGGTATCCATGCCGTCGTCGAGTTCGCTCTCCTTGCCTTCGCGGATTTCCTCGTCGAGTTCCTGCAGAATGGTCTGTCGCTGGCCGGCCAGCTTGGTCTGCATTTTCTTGAGAAACCTCTTCCGCATGGCGCCTGCTCCCTCGCTCGGACGGGCTGAAATAAGGGCGACGATTATCGAGAACGCTGCTTGGCAAGTCAAGAGCGTGCATTCCCTGGGAGTGCGTCAATCTTCCTTTATTTTCCCGGGATCGTGGGTCTCTGGCCCGCACCGCAGGCGACGGGACGCCCGTGTTCCCGGACAGCGCCACCGAAACTGCCGCACTCCCTGGCCAGTTGTCATCTTGCGGTGCGAGCGCCGATTTGCTCAAAGCCTTGTGATGGTTCCGTTCGCCAGAGACGAAATGTGAGGGAAGGAATCCACTATGCAAAAGACCAGTTCCCCTCCGCGTAATCTAAGACCGAAACAGATGCATCTACTCTTCAAAAGAAGAAGGCGTGGTCCAAGCCGAGGCTCGCCATGGTGAGGAAGGTGCCCCCAGGGGCGAGACCTCTTCTCAACATACCGACTTCCTGCGCCTGGATGACCGCGCCCTGGTTCCACCGACCGCCGCGTCGCAGGTGCTGCCCTCCGCTTCTGGGCCAACATCCATCAACGCGCTGATTGGCTTTCAAGCCAATAGCCGGAAAGAGTTCAACGAGTCTCCGGATCTCGATTCCGCTGACCTGACGGATGATGAAGTTGCCCGCTATCTGTCGCACTTTCGTGAGGGGTTGGCCGAACAGTTGCTCGCCGACCGGCCACTTCAGGAATGATGGCGCCGCACCAGCGAACCGGCCTTCGCGAAGACTCACGAAACGCACCAACACGACGGTATCTTCGTCCGACTGCCGGAACCGCTGACGACCGGGAGCGGCCCCGTGTCGAGATGGACGCAGCAAACGGCGCTGCGCCTGCACGTCGCCCGCTACGCGGCCCTGCTGGCGGACCCCCACGCCGGGTTCGGAGCGATCATGCGCTTCGCCGGGTTTTATTGGGACGGCGCGCGGCTCGGTCTCGCCCTCGAACACTGCGCATTCCCCCGCCTGCAAGCGCAGGAGGCAGAATCCGGGTTCGCCGAAAAGCAACCGACGGTGCCCTCCTTCTTCGCGCCGGGGTGGCCAAGTCCTGGGCGCACCGCGCTGACGGCGGAGCAGGTGAGGGCCGTGGTGGCAGCCCTCCACGACGTTATGGCCCGGTTCGGCTACTTGCGGGAGGCCGAAGCATTCCTGCGCGTCGGAAAACGAGACGGATAGTCCCGCAGCTCGAGGTCACGGTGATAGAAATCCGTCACCAGCCACCGCAATTCAGCGTCGTCGTAGGTTACGTACGGGCGATGCGTCGTGGCGTTGAGGATGGGGAGTAGCGACTTCGAGATGCCGATACACCGGCAAATCATAGCGAATGAATGGCGCTGCAACCTTTCCTGCTCCCAGTCATCGGGCTCCAGGAAGCGGCGGAGGGCCGCACGGATGGCATGAGTACCGGTGCACAGCGCCGCAAAGAAGATGAACCGGTGCCGGTACGAAACGGTCCTCCGAATACCTCTTATGCCCGAAGGGAACTACCGGATATGCCTTCGACTCTGCGGTCCGGGAGCAGGGAGGGACATGGTTCGAGTGTGATACCGTGTCCATTACGTTCGTTGCGTAGGGGCGGGTCCCCGTACCTGCCCGCCCCCTGCCCGGGTAACCAGAGGGGGTTGCCCCTACGGACGGAGACCGCCCGGCTAGGACCGCCGTCCTCTGGATTCCTGTTTGCACAGGAATGACGAAAAAAGGCTTATTGGTCGAAGAATTCCAAATCGGGAACTCCCCGAGACGGGCTCAGGAGTCGTCGTCCTTGCGGCCCTTGCGCTGCTGCAAGAAGCGTTGGAGTTCTTCGGCCATGTCCTGGCCGTTGGCGTGCCCGTTGCCGTTGCCGACACCGTTGCCCGCGCCGTGTGCAGCCTCGGCTTCGTGTTGCCGCTCCTGCTCTTCGAGTTGCTTGACGTACGCGGCCAAGTTGGTGTTTTCGGAGACGGCCTTCGCCACCTGCCGGTCGAATTCCGCGGCGCCGCCGACCAGTTCGGCCGTGTCCAGCGCGATGTGGAGAAACGACTCCAGGCGCGTCACCAGCGCCAGCGCCGCTTTGGGATTCGGGGCCGCGGAAATGTAGTGCGGCACGCTGGCCCAGAAGCTGATCGAGGTCACGCCGGCGTGGCGGCACGCATCGTTCAGCACGCCCACGATGCCGGTTGGTCCCTCGTAGCGCGTCGGGCTGAGTTGCAGCTGCGACATGACGTCCGGGTCGCTGCTGAACCCGACGACGCGCACCGGGCGCGTGTATGCCACGTCGGCCAGCAGCGCGCCGAAAGTGATGACGAGCTTCACCCCGCACTGTCGGGCGACCTCCAGAATCGCGGCCGAGTACGCTTTCCAGCGCAACTGCGGCTCGATGCCCAGCCCGATCACGATGCCGCGCGGCAGGTCGGGCTGGGCGCTGGCGAAGAATTCGTTGGCCGGCCAGATGATCTCCCGGTACAGACCGTCGCGCAGGCGCACCTTGGGCCGCGTCTCGCTGAAATCGTAGAATTCTTCGGGGTCCAGGCTGGCGAAGCGCTGGGCGTGCAGCCGCTCGATGAGGAATTTGGTGGCGTGCGTCGCCGCGCTGCCGGCGTCGTTCCAGCCCGAGAACGCCACGATCAGCACCGGGTCGTGCAATTCGGGGACGTGGTCGATGGTCAAGACGTTTGCGGGGTCCATGCTGCGCCCTCCGCGGGGAAGTGTAGGCGGTTGAAGAAGACAAGCCAAGGGAGAGGAATTGTGGATTTTCGATTGTGGATTGTGAATTTCAGGATCGCCGGCACTGACCGGACGGCTATGCCGCGGCAGCGTGCTGGAGCAGGTAGGCTTCGATGAAGCGGTCGATGTCGCCGTCCAGCACGGCGTCGGTGTTGCCGACTTCGACGCCGGTGCGGTGGTCCTTGACCATGCGGTAGGGGTGCAGGACGTAGGAGCGGATCTGGCTGCCCCAGGCGATGTCCTTCTTGCTCTTGTGCAGGTCTTCCATCCGCTGGCGCTGCTTCTCCAACTCCAGTTCGTACAGCCGCGCGCGCAGAATCTTCATGGCCGTGGTGCGGTTGCGGTGTTGGGACCGCTCGTTCTGACACTGCACGACGATGCCGGTCGGCAGATGCGTCAGCCGAATGGCCGAGTCGGTCTTGTTGACGTGCTGCCCGCCGGCGCCGCTGGCGCGATACGTGTCCACGCGCAGGTCCTCGGCGCGCACCTCCACCTCGACGGTCTCGTCGATGTCGGGATAGACGAACAGCGAGGCGAACGACGTGTGCCGCCGCGCGTTGCCGTCGAACGGCGAAATGCGCACCAGCCGGTGGATGCCCGCCTCCGCCCGCAGATAGCCGTAGGCATACGCGCCCTCGACCGTGAAGGTGGCGCTCTTCACTCCGTCTCCCTCCCCGGGGAGCAGGTCCACGACCTCCACGCGATAGGCGCGGCGCTCCGCCCAGCGCAAATACAGGCGCAGCAACATGGCGGCCCAGTCCTGCGCCTCTTGTCCGCCGGCGCCCGGACGCAGGGTGACGATCGCGCCCAGGGCATCGTGCGGGCCGCCCAACATGCGTTGGAGTTCGGCTCGGCTCAGCCCGGCGTCCAGCGCGGCCAGTAGCCGTTCGAGTTCGTCGAGCGCCTCGGCGTCGCCGGTCTCGGCCAGTTCCAGATAGATCTGCGCGTCGCTGGCGTCCTGGGCGAGTTTCTTCCAGCCGGCGACGACGTCGAGCAGCCCGGCGCGCTCCTTCAATACGGCCTGCGCGGCGTCCTGGTCGTGCCAGAAGTCGGCCTCCAGGGTCTGGTGTTCGAGTTGCGCGGCGCGGGCTTCCTTCCCCGGCACGTCAAAGATGCCTCCCGAGGCTGTCGAGGCGTGAGCCGAGTCGGGCCAGCTTGTCTTTCAGGTCCGGCAGCATGTCAGGGGTCCTCCGTTGGAAAGGCGATGCGGCATGGCGAAAGGTGGGCAGGATGGACGACCTTCGGCTCCGTTTCGTCGTGAGGGCGAAAAATGTTTCGTCCTGCCTCACTCCGACGTGACGTTATGGAAGGGCGAAAGATTTTTCGCCCCTACGGTCGGCCGCCGTTCCGCACCCGGCGGGATGTTACGTACACGAATCCCAGCACGAGCGGCAGACTCCCCAAGCACGCGAAGACGAACCAGTCGCCGTAGCGGGTGTACACCGTCGTCACGCGCGGCCACGCCAGCCGTCCGGCCAGATGCGCGGTCTCCAACAATTCGGTCCGCGCCGTGATGCGCCCGTCGACGTCCACGATGGCCGAAATGCCGGTGTTGGCCGCGCGCACCAGCGGCACCCGGTTTTCGACCGCGCGCATGGCCTCCATGACCAAGTGCTGGTAGGGCGCCGAGGTTTCGCCGAACCAGGCGTCGTTGGTCACGTTGACCAGCAGCGCGGCCCCGCGGCGCACGAAATCGCGCGCCAGCTCGGGAAACACGCCCTCGTAGCAGACCAACACGCTGAACGTCCCGAACGGCAGCGTGAACACCGTGGGCCGGCTGCCCGGGGCGAAGTCGCCGATGCCCTCGACCATCTTCTGCACGAAGAAGAACAGGCCGTCCTGAAACGGCACGTACTCCCCGAACGGGGTCAGGATCATCTTGTCGTAGTGGTCGATGACCGTGGCCTGTGGCGACAGCAGATACGTCCGGTTGAACAGCGTCACCGCGCCGCCCCGCGGCCGAAAGGCCGGGCTGCCGAACAGGATGGGCGTCTTGGTCTTCTGGCTCAGGTCGAGCAGCCGACCACGATACGTCACGTCCGATTGAAAGAAGAACGGCACCGCGGCCTCGGGCCACACGACCAGGTCGACGCCGTCTTCGGCCAGCCGGCGGGTCAACTGTTCGTAACGGGCGATGGTCGTCTCCTGATAGTCCGGGTCCCATTTGCGGTCCTGGGCGACGTTGCCCTGCGCAATGCCCACGTGGAGCGTGTGCTCGGGCGGCATTCCGGCCAACTGGTTGCGGCGCCAACTCCCCCAGCCCGCCAGACTTGCCAGCAACACCAACAGCGCCAGCAGCAGCCGGCCGCGGCCCGGCCCGCGGCGCGACACGACGACGAACAGGATGCAGTTGCCGAACATCACGAGCGCCGACACCCCGTACACGCCGGTCACTTCGGCGAACTGGATCAGGTTCAGAAAGCCGTACTGCGAGTAGCCCAGCCCGACCCACGGAAAGCCGATGATGAAGAACGAGCGGACCCACTCCAACCCCACCCACAGCGCCGGCCCCAGGATGAGCAACGCCGTGCCGCGGTCGGTTGCGAGGCTGGCCCCCGCGGCGAACACACCGGTGTACGCGGCCAGGATCGTGCACAGCAGCAGCAGCGGCCCGACCGCCACGACGTGCGGAATGTTGCTGTACAGGCCGATCGTGTCGATGACCCAATACAGCGTGCACAGATAGAACCCCACGCCCGACAGCCAGCCCAGCGTGAACGCCCGCCGTGGCCCCTGGTCGCGCACCAACCACAGCAGCGGCACGAACGCCACCCAGGCCAGCACGTGCCAATCCACCTTGGGAAACGCCAAGGCGAGCAGCACGCCGCTACTGACGGCCAGTAAGGCATTCATAGGGACGGCAGACTAACCGGAGTCTCGCAGCCTGAAAAGCAGACGTGTCCGCAGGATGAGATGACAACGATGTTGATCATGAGAGATGTTGATTATGAGAGTAGGGCTGCGCATGCGTCGACCCTCAGATAGTGAAGCAACGGTTGGGGCTGATGGTGCGCCGCTTCGTAGATCACCGCCGTTCGCAGTCCGTCGAATACACGGTGGACGCCCCGGTCACGCAGCGCACCTACGCCTTGGCGTCGGAATACGAAGATCTCGACGATCATGTCCGGTTACGCGCCGCCAGCGTGCTCGCGCTGGCAGTCGGCAAGGGAGATTTGACCGGGGAGGGTCGTATTCGTGAATGCGCCCGTGATTGGCCGCTGGCCAGTTCCAGCTCTCCTGATTGAAGGAGAGTCAGACGCTACGATACAAGGTCTCGTCAGCAGAAACAGATTCTGCTATAGTGAGTTGTTCCTGTCCGTAGGAGTATATGGATGCCTCAGCGAAAGAGAGTACTTGATCCACTTCATCCACGATGGCCCACCAGCCGCCTGCGATCACACCCGCCCGGGGGGGGGGGGCACCAATCGGCGATCCCGTTGTTTCTGTTCGTCGTGGCGGCGATCCTAGCCGCGTTCTTCACAGGCATGTACGTTCAGTATTCAAAGATTTATCCGTTCCCTCTGATAAACTCCGCTTACAAGACGCTGACCGTCCATCTGGATTTGTGGAACCCGGCCGGCAGTGCCGACCGGAGTACATCATCCATAACGGAGTGTGTCCCCCTGCCCGGAAAATCCTTGAGAAAGCTAGTGAAGCGCCAAAGAGACTTTTTCAGGTACGTACCCCGCATTATTTGCCCAAGTAGGCGCGAGGCAACAGCGGCACGCGTCGAGTTCATCGCCGGCGATGAACTCGACGACCCGGTCCTGATGAAAGGAGAAGTCGGGACGTTTCTCGACCTTTGTCCCGGGCACTTCGGCTGTCTGGCGGTAGAGTACTCGCGTTCTGGGGCGGTCCGCCGCGCTTACCCGTTTCGACCCGAAGATGTGATGAAGGCGAACATCGTAGAGGAGTCCGACTACCCGTACGAGCTTCCCTTGGGTTGGTCGTTTTCGAACGATTTCAGTTCCTTTACTCTCTCGCTGCACCCCAGTGGCGACCTGCTGGTTGTGTTCCAGTTTGCCAGAGGTCATCCTTATGGGGGCGGCGTTGCGCGGATAGGTCCCGACGGGCAGCCGCGCTGGTACCGTAAGGACTACAGTCACCACTGGTCCTATGTGATCGATGAAGACTTGATTTTGGTGCCGGGGGCGCGATTCAAGCGGACCAGCCTGCAGTATTCAGTCGGGCCTGGCGAAACATCGGAATTGCGTTGCCCTACCGGCGGCATGATTTGGGAGGATCAGATCAACGTCATCAACGGGCGCGGGCGTCTCCTGAAAGAGATTTCCGTCCTGGATGCTATTCTCCAGTCCCGCTATGCGGGCATCTTGGCTGACGTGCACGGCCTCGCCCACTGCGGTCCCACCCATGTCAATTTCGTACACCTGCTTGGACAAGATGCCGGCGGTGCCGCCGGCATCGCGCCTGGCGACTTGGTGGTTTCTATGAGGAACATACATGCTTTCGGTATCCTGGACCGTGACAACCGTCAACTGAAAAGGCTCGTGCGGGGCAGTTTCCGCGCGCAGCATGGAGTCCGCCATCTGGAGAAGGCACGGTTCCTGATATTCGATAACCAGGGCACCGACGGCACACATGGCCCTTCTCGGCTGTTGATGGTCGATCTCGCTACCGGCAAGGAGACCACAATCTTTCCCAATGACGATACGCCGGAACATCTGAGAAAATGGTTCGTGAAGTTCGGCGGACAATTCGATGTTTCCCCCGACAAGCGTCGCGTCCTGCTTGTCGACTCCAACCGCGGTCGGGCCTTCGAGATTCGTCTTTCGGACGGCGAACTCCTGAACGTTTTCCATCAAATACATGACGTGTCGAGTCTGACGGGGGCCGGGTTCCCCAAGCTGTTAACGAAAAACCCATGGTGGCTCTTCGAGTTCCATGGCATCCATTACGCCAACAGGTGGGAGCAATGAGGTGGTGAGCACGGCACAGCGTCCTTGCCCGTGGACGTTCACGGTGACGGACCAACCTCTGCTTGCTGAGCGGGTGTACGGTTTCGCCGGAGAGACACCGGCTGACTCAGCCTATCTCGATTAAATAGAGTCGGACACTACTATTGCAAAGTACAGTTTGGTGTGATGAAGTTCTGCTTACGAGTTGATACTTTTGTAGGAGAGTCCATGGACGCCCCAACGAAAGAGAGCACTCGGTCCGCTTCGTCTGAGGCGGCCCGCCAGCCGTCTGCGACTATATCCGCTCCGAGGGGGGCATCAATCGCCGTTCCTATTGTTTCTGTTCGTCGTGGGGGCGATCCTGGCCGCGTTCTTTACTGGCATGTATGTTCAGTATTCAAAGATTTATCCGTTCCCCGTGGTAAATTCCGCTTACAAGACGCTGGTCGTCCATCTGGACTTGCTGGATTTGTGGAACCCGGCCGGCGTTGCCGACCAGAGGGTCTCCGTGGAGGAGTGCGCCTCCGTGGCCGAAAACTCCTTGGAAGAGATGAGAAGGGACTTTCGCATGCCTCGGCTGATGTGCCCGGGAGCCCGCGTTCCGCATACGGCCGCCGCGGCAGCGCGCGTCAAGTCCATCGCCGGCGATGAACTCGACGACCCGGTCCTGGTGAAAGGAGAAATCGGGACGTTTCTCGACCATTGTCCTGGGCCCTGGGGCTGTCTGGCGGTAGAGTCCTCGCGTTCCGGGGCGGTCCGCCGCGCTTACCCGTTTCGACCCGAAGATGTGATGAAGGCGAACATCGTGGAGGAGTCCGACTACCCGTACGAGCATCCCTTGGGTTGGTCGTTTTCGAACGATATAAAGTTCGTTTCTCTCTCGCCGTACCCCAGCGGCGACCTGTTAGTTACGTTCTCCTTTAACAAAAGTCATCCCTACGGGGGCGGCGTTGCACGGGTAGGTCCCGACGGGCAGCCGCGCTGGTACCGTAAGGACTACAGTCACCACTGGCCCCATGTGGTCGATGAAGAATTGATTCTGGTGCCGAGTGTGCGATTCGAGCGGACCCGCCTGCAGTATACAGTCGGACCTGGCCACACATCGGAACTGAAGTGCCCTAGGCGCATGATTTGGGAGGATCAGATCCACGTCATTGACGGGCGCGGCGGCCTCCTAGAAGAGATTTCCGTCCTGGATGTGATTGTTCAATCCCGTTATGCGGGCAGCTTGGCTGGATCGCGCAAGGAATGTAACCCTACCCATGTCAACTTTGTGCACCTGCTTGGACAAGATGCCGGCGGTGCCGCCGGCATCGCGCCTGGCGACTTGGTGGTTTCTATGAGGAATATGCATGCTTTCGGTATCCTGGACCGTGACAACCGTCAACTGAAAAGGCTCGTGCAGGGCAGTTTCCGCATGCAGCATGGAGTCCGCCATCTGGAGAAGGCACGGTTCCTGATATTCGATAACCAGGGTACCGACGGTACCTATGGCCCTTCTCGGCTGTTGATGGTCGATCTCGCTACCGGCAAGGAGACCACAATCTTTCCCAATGACGATACGCCGGAATCGCTGGGAGACTGGTACACGCCGATCTTCGGACAATTCGATGTTTCCCCCGACAAGCGTCGCGTCCTGCTTGTCGACCCCAACCGCGGCCGGGCCTTCGAGATTCGTCTTTCGGACGGCAAAATCCTGAACGTTTTCCACCATATACATAACATGTCGAGTCTGACTGGGTTCCCTGATGCGTTGTCGAAGAACGCTTGGCTCTTCGAGTTCCATGGCCTCTACTACGCTAACAGGTAGGAGCAATGAGGCGGTGAGCACCGCGCCGCGTCCTTGCCATTTCCCGCCGGACCGGGTCCTGCAGCGCATGGCCTTTTCCACCATCCCCAATCCAGAACGTGGTCAACCCGTAGGTTGGGTTGGCCAGAGGTGTAACCCGGTATCCCAGCTTCTTCGTCGGCTTACGCTTCGCTACGCCGACCTACGGGACCCGGCTGCATCGACGCCACGCACCGCTGTCTTCGTCTCTCTCTCCATCCGGCGCATCCGCTGCGCCTCGGCGGGAGAGACTTCGTGGTCGTAGCCCACCAGGTGCAGGATGCCATGAATGAGCAGACGCAGGAGTTCGTCCGCCACGCTGCGTTTGCGTTGGCGCGCTTGGCGACGGAGCGTATCGACCGAGATGACGACGTCGCCCAGGAGGTCGGGGCAGACTTCGTCGGCCAGGGGAAACGACAATACGTCGGTCGGGGTGTCGCGGGCGCGGTAGCGGCGGTTCAATTCACGGATCGCCGGATCGGTCACGAAGGCCAGGCTCAGTTCCGCCCGGGGGCGGTTCAGACGACGCAGGATCGTCCGGCTCCAGCGCCGGATCTCGCTCCGGGGTACTCTCGGCACCGTGCCGTGCACGTCGATGACCAAGCCGCGCCGTCCGCCGGTCGTGGTGGCGGCGGGCGCGGGCTTCCCGTCCGCGTCGCTGTCGCGTTTCCTGGTCGCGTTCATAGGCGGTGATGACGTCCTGGACGAGCCGGTGCCGGACGACGTCCTTTTCCGTGAACAGCGTGAAGTTGATCCCCGCCACGTCGCGCAGAATGTGGCGGGCTTCGATCAAACCGGAGCGCGTGCCGGCCGGCAGGTCCACCTGGGTAATATCACCCGTGATGACGGCTTTCGAGCCGTAGCCGAGCCGGGTCAGAAACATCTTCATCTGTTCGCGGGTCGTGTTCTGCGCCTCGTCCAGAATGACGAACGCATCGTTCAGCGTCCGCCCGCGCATGAAGGCCAGCGGCGCCACCTCGATCGTCCCGCGCTCGATCATCTTCTTGCCGCGGTCGAAGTCCACCATGTCGTACAGCGCATCGTACAGCGGGCGCAGATACGGGTTGATCTTCTCGGCCAAGTCTCCTGGCAAAAAGCCCAGCTTCTCCCCGGCCTCCACCGCGGGCCGGGTCAGCACCACGCGGTGCACCTGCGCCTTCATCAGTGCGGCGACGGCCACGGCCATCGCCAGATACGTCTTGCCGGTGCCCGCGGGCCCGATGCCGAACACGATGTCGTACGCGCGCATGGCGTCGATGTACGCCTTTTGCGCCACGCTCTTGGGCGTGATCGTGCGCCGCTTGGACGAAACATAGACCGTGTCGAGAAAGATGTCCTGCAGGTTCGCGTCGCGGTCGCGGCTGAGGATGCGAACCGCATAATCCACGTCACTGGGATAGACGGGATAGCCGCGCTGGATGAGCCCGTACAGTTGGGTGAGGATGCGGCCGGCCAACTCGCGTTGCGACGGGTCGCCGGCAATCGTGATCGTGTGGCCCGCGGCGGTGATCGTGACGCCCAGGGCGTTCTCGATCCCGCGGACGTGGGCGTCGTGCTGTCCGAGCAGGTCGCGCAGGAAGCGCTGGTTCCCGAACTCGAACTGGGAGGTGTCCGTGGTCACGGTCTGCGCCAAGCGGCCTCCGTCCACATCGACAAGGACGCTGAGCTTGTTCCCTGAGCCTGTCGAAGGGTGTCGAAGTGTCTCCGTTCGTCCATCTCTCCGTGGTTCGACGCTTCGACAGGCTCAGCGTCCTTACTCTGACCCTTGACTTCGTGCGAGCCCGAGCCGGTCGCCTCCACCGTCAAGACGAGCGGCCCTGCTCGACCAGCGCGTACACCTGTTGCAGGGCCTCGTCCAGGCGACTCGCGTTCTTGCCGCCGGCCTGGGCGAAATCGGGCCGGCCGCCGCCCCCGCCGCCCACCACGGGCGCAATCCGTTTCAGGATGTTCCCCGCGTGGTGGTCCGCCGTTGCGTCCTTGCTCACCGCGGCCAGCAGCGACACTTTCGCTCCCTGTGCGGCGCCCAGGACGACGACCGCGGGCCGGTACTTGTCGCGCAACCGGTCCGCCATTTGCCGCAGGGCCTTGACGTCGACGCCGTCCACGCGGCAGGCGAGGACGTTCACCCCGCCGATTCGCCGCACGCGGTCGGCCACGTCGTCGCTCTGCACTCCGGCCAGCTTGCCCTGCAAGCGGCCGACCTCTTTTTCCAGCTCGCGTTGCTGGACGAGCAATTTTTCCAGGCGCGCGACCGCGTCCTCGTCCGAGCCGCGCAGGATGTCGTCCACGCGGTTCAACACCTGTTCGCGGCCCCGGACCCAATCGAGCGCCGCGGCGCCGGTCACCGCCTCGACTCGCCGCACCCCCGCGGCCACGCCCGCCTCGGCCTTGAACTTGAACAGGCCGATGTCGCCGGTTCGGCCGACGTGGGTGCCGCCGCACAGCTCGGTCGAGAAATCGCCCATGCGCAGCACCCGCACCCGGTCGCCGTACTTCTCCCCGAAAAAAGCGAGGGCGCCCTGTTCGATCGCCTCGCCGAACGGCATTTCCCGGCTGTTCACCTCGGCGTTCGTCCGCACGTAGGCGTTGACGCGATCTTCGATCTCGGCCAGCCGATCCGGCTCGACCGGGCTGGTGTGGGTGAAATCGAAACGCAGCCGGTCGGGCGCGACCAGCGATCCGGCTTGCCGGACGTGCGTGCCCAAAACCTCGCGCAACACCGCATGCAGAATGTGGGTGGCCGAGTGGTTCAAGCGTATCGCCTCGCGCCGCGGGGCATCGATGTGGAGGCGGACCGTGTCGCCTGCCCGTACCGCGCCCTGCACGACTCGCCCGCGGTGCACGGTCAGGTTCGGCTTGGGTTTGCGCGTGTCCACGACTTCGATCAGCCCGCCATCCGCGGTGCGGATCGTGCCGACGTCGCCCACCTGTCCGCCGGACTCGCCGTAGAACGGGGTCTCGGCCGCAATCAGATCGACGACTTCCCCCTCACGTACCGACCCGGAACGCATTTCTCCGTCCACCAGCAACGCGAGCACTTCGGATTCGTGCTCGGCCTGCCGGTCGCCCACGAACCGCGACTGCATGTCCGCGTCCACGCCGCCCAGCTCGACGGGAAGCGTGGTTTTTCCCCCTTCGCGCGCGCGTTCGCGCTGCTGCTCCATCGCCCGCCGAAACCCGTCCCGGTCGACGTTCAGCCCTTCGGACGACAACACGTCCTCGGTCAACTCGAACGGAAACCCGTACGTGTCGTACAGTCGAAACGCCGTCTCTCCAGGCAGCGTCGTCGTTCCGCGGCGGCGCAGGGCGGCGAGTTCCTGTTCGAGCAGGGCGAGCCCCGTCGCCAGCGTGTCCGCAAAACGGGTTTCCTCCCCGCGGATGACGTCGCCGACGTAGGCACGCCGGTCGCGCAATTCCGGGTAGGCGCCGCCCAGCAGATCGGCCACGCTGTCGGCCACCTGCGCGAAGAACGGCCCGTCGAACCCGAGCAGCCGGCCGTGGCGCAGGGCGCGGCGCATGATGCGGCGCAGCACGTAGCCGCGGCCCTCGTTGGTCGGCACCACGCCGTCGGCAATGGCGAACGCCGCGGTCCGGGCGTGGTCGGCAATGACCCGAAAGGAAACGTCTCCTTCCGCGGTGTGGCCGTACCGCGCGGCCCCCAGCCCTTCGGTGAACCGGATGACGTCGCGCAGCAGGTCGGTATCGTAGTTGCCCGGCACGTCTTGCAGCACCGAGACGATGCGCTCCAGTCCCATGCCTGTATCTACGTGGGTTGCGGGCAGCGGGTCGAGCGACCGGTCGGCGTGGCGGTCGTACTGGATGAAGACGAGATTCCAGAGTTCGATGAAACGCGCGCAGCCGGCGTTGACCTCGCAGCGGTGGCCGGGCGCGTTGCGATCCGGACACGCCTGCGGGCCGCGGTCGATGTGAATCTCCGAGCACGGGCCGCACGGGCCGGTCTCGCCCATTTCCCAGAAATTGTCCTTTTCGCCGAACCGGAGGATCTGGTCGGGCGCGATGTCGGTCTGCGCACGCCACCAATCGTCGGCCTCGTCGTCGGTCGTGTACACCGTCGCCCACAGCGCGGGTTTGGGCAGTTGCCACACGTCGGTCAGCAACTCCCAGGCCCAGGCGATCGCCTCCTTCTTGTAGTAATCGCCGAACGACCAGTTCCCCAGCATCTCGAAGAAGGTGTGGTGGTAGGTGTCGCGGCCGACTTCTTCGAGGTCGTTGTGCTTGCCCGACACGCGCAGACACTTCTGGGAATCGACCACGCGCGGGTGGCTCGGCCGTTCGCGCCCGAGAAAGATGTTCTTGAATGGCACCATGCCGGCGTTGGTGAACAGCAACGTCGGGTCGCCGCCGGGGATCAGCGAGGCGCTCGGCACCACGTGATGGCCGCGTGCGGCGAAGAATTGCAGAAAGCTGTCGCGGACTTCGTTCCCGGTCATAGGTTGACGCTGCCTGCTGCTCCCCAACCCGCTCTCACGAGGGGAGCAGGGATCGAGACGACTCGGGGCGCGGGCGAAACATTCCCTCCCCCCTCGTGGGGGAGGGCCGGAGCCTGCCCCGGACTTGATCCGGGGGAGAGGGGAAAGAAGACCACGGGAACTCCTGCAAGCCTACCGTCGGTCAGCACGTGGACGGTGACGGTTCGTCGAACCGGCCGTCGGCCGCGGCCCCGCAGAATTCCTCGATCACCTGTGCCGCGGTCTCGCTCGCATAGCCGCGCCGGATCAGCAGCCGGTAGGCACGTGCGTACGTGCGCGGGTCGGCCAGCGCGTCCGGGGAATAGCGGGTTTCCACGAGCCGGCGCGCGGCTTCGCTCGGCGACCGGTCCCCGCTCGCTGCCAGCGCGCTTTCGATCACCGCGTCGTGCAGCCCGCGCTGGTCGAGCTTGGCGCGTATCCCGGCCGGCCCGAATCCCTGTGCGGCGAACCGTTCGGCGAGCACCGCAGCCAACCGCCCGTCGTCGAGATGACCGCGACGCTTGAGCGTAGCGACCGCGGAGGCGACGCCGCGCGGCGTGAATCCTTTGGCTTCCATTTTCTCGGTCAGGCGTGCCTCGCTGTAGTCGCGGCGCGCCAACAGGCTGTAGGCGTAGCCGAGCGGCGTTTGCGTGGCCGGCCGTTCGGCCGCGGAGCGCGAGGGCGGCATGGCGGTCCGGCGCGACTCAGGCCCCTTCGGCGACCGCGGGTTCCTCGGCTGCCGGCGCTACGCGCAGCCCGAATTTCTCGCGGATCCGGCGTTCGATGGAGTCGGCAACGTTGGGGTTGTCGCGCAGAAATCCCTTGGCGTTCTCGCGGCCCTGCCCGATGCGGTCCCCGCCCAGCGAGTACCACGCCCCGGCTTTTTCGACGATGTTCTGATCGACGCCGATGTCCAGCAACTCGCCTTCCTTGGAAATGCCCACCCCGTACAGAATGTCGAACTCGGCTTCCCTGAAGGGCGGCGCGACCTTGTTCTTCACGACCTTGACGCGCGTATGGTTGCCGACCACCTGATCGGCCTGCTTGACCGCGCCGGTGCGGCGGATGTCCATGCGCACCGAGGCGTAGAACTTCAGCGCGTTGCCGCCGGTCGTCGTCTCCGGGCTGCCGAACATGACACCGATCTTCATGCGGATCTGGTTGATGAAGATGACGAGCGTCCGCGAGCGCGAAATCGTGCTGACCAGCTTGCGCAGCGCCTGCGACATGAGCCGCGCCTGCAACCCCATCTGAGGTTCGCCCATGTCGCCTTCGAGTTCCGAGCGCGGCACCAGCGCGGCCACCGAATCGACCACGATGACGTCCAGCGCGCCGCTGCGTACCAGGGTGTCGGTGATCTCCAACGCCTGCTCGCCGTGGTCGGGCTGCGAGATCAGCACTTCCTCGGCCTTCACGCCCAGCTTGCCGGCGTAGCCGACGTCCAGGGCGTGCTCGGCGTCGATGTAGGCGCACGAGCCGCCCGCCTTCTGCGCCTCGGCCACGACGTGCAGGGCCAGCGTGGTCTTGCCCGACGACTCCGGGCCGTAGATTTCGACGACCCGCCCGCGCGGCAGCCCGCCGATGCCCAGCGCCAGATCGAGACTCAACGAGCCGGTCGCGATGGACGGAATGTCGCCCACGACCGAGTCCTCGCCCAGCTTCATGATGGCGCCCTTGCCGAACTGCTTTTCGATCTGACTGACGGCGAGACCCAGAGCGCGTGCCCGGTCGGTGTTGTCTGCCATGCGGGTACTCCTCGTTACGATGCGTGGATGGGAGAAAGGTCGGAAACGAAAGTGGGGTCAACATCCTGTGACGTCGCCGCGGGGGGACACAACGCCGCGGTGCCGAGCGTCGTATGGACCGCCCCATCCGGCCGCAGGTCGCTCCGATACAGGGAGACGGCGTCGATCGTGCCGTCGCCGAAATCGTGTCGGAGATGGCGCCGTACACACGGCAGGACGGATTGCCAACCGCGGCGCGAACGGACGCGGCCCAGCGTCACGTGTGGATGGAATGCCGGCCCGCCGGTCCGCGGCGCCGGGAATCCGGCCTCGGTCAGCGCCGCGGCGAGCGTGGCCGCCGATTCCGGAAGGCCGCGGCCGGTGACGCCGGCCCACACGACGCGCGGCCGGTCGAGCGAGGGAAAGGCTCCGAGCCCCCGCACGTGAACGCGCAGCCGCGGCGTTTGCCGAACCGCGTCACGCAGCGTTGACAACAGCCTCCCCACGCGGGGCTGCGCGACGGTGCCGAGGAAGCGGAAAGTCAGGTGGAAATCGTGCGGACGGACCCAGCGGACGTCGCCGCCCGCGGCGCGGAGCAGGGTTTGGACTTTCGTCATTTCTTCATTGACGGACGGCGCCAGCGGAGCCGCGACGAACACGCGCATCGACACGCCGCTTCCTTGCGCCCGTCCGGTGCGGCCTACCGGCGGATGAACCCCGATTGCCCGATCGGGACACCGAGCAGGGCGCGGCGGACCCAGTCGAGCGACAGTTGCGACGTCAACGTCTTGATCCACTCCCGGTTGCCCCACAGGGTGTAACGCTTCGAGACCAGCGTTTCCCCCATCGCCAGCCCGAGGCACGCCGTGCCGACCGGCGTTTCTTTCGTGCCGCCGTCCGGGCCGGCCACGCCGGTCACGGCGACGCCGATGTCGCTGCCGAACCGGTCCCGCACGCCGGACGCCATCTCCCTGACCGTTTCCTCGCTGACCGCGCCGTAGCGTTCCAGCGTCGCCGGGGCGACGCCGAGCAGATCGGTCTTGGCGCGGTTGGAATAGGCGATCAGCGAGCCGGGGAAGTAGGCGGAACTGCCCGGCACGTTCGTCAGCCGGTGGCTGACCAGCCCGCCGGAACACGCTTCGGCGAACGCCACGCTCCTGCCGTGCTCCTTGAGCAATCCGCCGACCACGCCTTCCATCGTGACGTCGCCCTCGCCATAAACGTAGGCGCCGATCTTCTCGCGCAGCCGCTGCGCCAGACCGTCCGCCCGCGCTTCGACTTCGTCCGCACTTCCGTGCACGGTCACGCGGACGGAGATCTGCGGAAAGTTGGCCCGGAACGCCAGCTTGCCTTCGTCTTCGGCCACCACGCCGGCCACCAATTCGTCGAGGCCGGACTCGCTTATGCCGAACGTCTGGAACGTGCGCGTCACATAGACCGCGGCGGCGCCGCGTTCCTCGGCGATCCACGGCAGCACGCTCTCCGCCAGCATCGGCTTCATCTCGCGCGGCACCCCAGGCAGCACGACCAGATGTTTGCGGCCCTGCCCGGTATCGAGCGCCAGCCGATAACCGGGCGCGGTGCCCAGATGATTCGGAATGATGGTCGCGCCCTCGGGAAACCGGGCCTGCTTGAGGTTGTTCTCCGGCATGGTCCGGCCCAACGAGGCGAACAGCTTGCGGATGTCGTCGGCGACTTCCTGCGAGAAGGTCAGCCCGACGCCGGCGACTTGCGCCACGAGTTCCGTCGTGAGGTCATCCGCGGTCGGGCCGATGCCGCCGGTGGAGATCACGACGTCGGCCTGCGTCATGGCCTGCCGCCACGCCCAGACGATGCGCTCGGCCACGTCCCCGACCGTGACGATCGACGCCACGTCCAGCCCGGCTTCGATCAGCTTGTCGGCGATATGGTTGGCGTTGGTATCGACCACCTTCCCGGTCGTGATCTCGTCCCCGGTACTCAGAATGGCGGCCCGTTCGATCATACGCATGCTCGTTCGCACGCCGGGCCGCCGCAATGGACGGGCCGGCGCTGAAGGTGGGCGGACGGTATCAAACCGCGGCGGGGGAGAAAAGGCGCGCCCACGACTCGCATAGGTTAGTGAAACGGCTTGATTGCTCCCGACGGAGGAACTAGGCTGACCGACATGACGACCATATCGATTGCCGATCTGAAGGCGAATCTTTCTCGTTACCTCCGCGAAGTCCAGCGGGGCAGTGAGGTCCAGGTCGTCGACGGAGACCGACAGATCGCCCGGCTCGTCCCTCCCGCGGCAAAGGATGACCGCGAGGCCAGAGACCGTCTGATCAGAGCCGGTATCCTACGACCGGGGAAGGGAGATGCAGCGGCGATTCTCGATCGGCCGCCGCTCGTACTCTCCGCAAGTCTCTCCGAAGCGTTGGATGAAGATCGGACGGACCGGGTGTGAGATATTGGGACGCCTCCGCACTCGTTCCGTTGTTCGTCGCCGAACCTCACAGCGAATCGGCTCGCACGTGGCTGTCAGAAGACAGCCACATCGTCACCTGGATGTGGACGCGCACGGAGATTACCAGCGCGATAGAGCGGCGCATTCGGGAGGGAGCGATGTCGCCTGCACAACGCCCCGCTGCGCTCGTCTGGCTCGATGCTTTTGCCGACACTTGGGATGAAGTGACCGAAGTCCTCGCCGTTCGGACTCGGGCAGCAGTGCTGTTGGCACGATATCCGCTTCGAGCCGCGGACGCAGGTCAGCTCGGCGCTGCCTTGTTGGTCCAGGAACAACTCACGACCCCACTCACATTCGTCTGCTTGGACCAGCGGCTTTCAGCAGCGGCGGAACGCGAGAATCTCCGGATAATCCCACGGATGAGAGAGACGTAGCACTGTAAGAGAGGGGCGGCCGGGAGCGAACCCGACCTCGCGGAATTATGGGAAACGTCTTCGCCGACATCGAACTCAGTAACCCTCGGCGTTCCGAATTACGCCCCGTCCGTATCCGGGCGCTGGCGGATACCGGCGCCCTCACGTTGTGCATCCCAGAGCACGTCGCGTTGCAACTCGAACTGGAAACCGAGTCCACGCGAGAAATCTCCGTCGCCGACGGCCGGAAGATGAGCGTTCCCTACGTCGGGCCGATTCGGGTCGGCTTCGGGAACCGCATCTGTTTCGCCGGCGCTCTCGTACTCGGGGACGAAGTGCTGCTCGGCGTGGTGCCCATGGAAGACATGGACTTGGTGATCTCACCGGGCCGCCGGGAAGTGACGGTCGATCCGGCCAGCCCCAACCTTCCGCACGTCCGCGTGAAATAATCCGATCAGGCCGCGGCTCCCTTGCAGTCCATCAGGCGCTTCATCGGTGCGCCGAGTGACCGGTATCTGGCCTCGTGGCACGTCAGAATGATGATCTGTACGTTTTCTGCGGCCTTGCGCAGCGCGATCGCCATGCGCTTGAAACGCTCGTCATCGCAGTTGACGAGGGCATCGTCCAGGATGAGCACGACCGGCTTTCCCTTTTCGTGCAGCAAGTCCGCCAGTGCCAGCCGGGCAAGCACCGCGATCTGCTCCCGCGTCCCGATGCTCAGACTCGCAAACGGTTCCTTGTGTACTCGGCGCAATGCCGCAATCTCCATCTTCTCTTCATCGAGTTGCAGATCCGTACCAGGGAAGACTAGTTTCATGTAAGGCTGCAAGCGTTCCGTCACCGGCGCGAGAAATTTTTCCTTGGCTTCGCGTTCGGCTTGCTGCAACGTGTCGCGTAACAAGGCCCAGGCTTTGGCATCGAGTTCGAGACGTGCCAAATTCTGGGTGGCGACCTCAAGTTCTCCGCGTTTTTGTTGGGCTGCTTCGCCCAGCCCATTCTGCCCGATCCCGCGAAGTTCGCCTTCCAGCTTATCCGCCCGTTCCTTGTCGTTCGCGATTTGCTTTCGGAGCTTCTCGTAGGCGTCTTGAGAACGCTCCAATTCGGCCTGAACCAAGTCGGGAGACATTCTTTCCCGTTGCGTCTCGAGTTTATCCAACTCGATGACCTGTGTATCGTAGATCTTGCTGGCTGCGGCGACGTCCCGTTCGAGGTCGACGTCGGCTTTATCCTGCCTGCTGTTGTCAAGATCGTTCCGCAGTCTCTTTATTTCCTTCTCCAGTTGGGCAAATGTACTCGTCGCGCCGGTTCGGCGCTCTTGAATCTCGGAAAAATTCTTTTCCTCCGCTTTCAACTGTTCGCCGGCCGCGGTTTGTTCTGCGCGGGCGTCCGCTTCCCGGGACAACGCGGCCTTTTCCACTTCCTTCGCCTTTCGTACCGAGCAAGGAGGGGAAGCGGGATCGGATAACAGGGCCTTCACAGCGCCCAACTGCTCACGGAGGTCGTCCGCATGAGCCTGTAATTCCTCCAGTCCTTCGGGAACGATTTCGGCGAGACGAGCTTGGGCCTGCTCGATGCGAGTCTGTAGGGCATTCTTTTCGCTCCAAGCGGTCTCTGCGGCCTCGATGGAACCGTACCCGACCCGTTGGAGGTCCGCGTCGAGGCTCCTTTGAAGTTCCTCGACGTCAGCGCGGCGGGCACGGATGTCCTCACCCCCCGGCGTTATGACCAGCGAGCCGAAACCTTCGAGTTCAAGCGTCGTTTTCTCGGTGACTCTACGCTGCTTGCCAACATCCCATGTTTGGCCGTCAACGTTGACGGATTGGTCGTCACTGGGTGAAAAATCAAGCGTCGTCGCAACTGCTTCGAGCGCGGCGCGCTTGTTCTCCAACTCTCGGTCCTTCTCATGCAGCGTAGCCAAGGTCGCTTCGTCTATGGGAATGCCGGCGGCGGTTTCCCGGTCCCGCGCGGTCTCTGTTCGGATGTCCCGTGCGCGCTGAATCCGGCCGTCAAGTTCTTCCAGAGAACCCGTGATCTCGGCTCTTTCCCGTTCGCGCTCGGCGGCGATCCGGTTCGACTCGGCGTTTTCAAGGGCCGCGCTTCTCCCTCTCAGGCGATCCTCGGCCCGGTCCCGCGCTTCCGTCGCGAGACGGAGTTCCTCATTCAGATTCTCCACGTTCCTGGTGACAGGTTCAGCTTCCGTTTCAACATCCTGCAACCTTTCCACTTTGTCCCTACGGGTTTTCAAAGCGGCTTGAGCAAATTCAAACGCGGTCTTCGCCTCTTTCAGCCTTGCTTCCGCGGTCATAATCTTGGCTTCCACGGCCTCGAGTTCTCTTGCCGCGTTCTGCGCCTTTTGCATGTCGGTCTGCGCTTGAGCAAGCCTGTCCTCGCTTTCATAGCTCGTGAGGGTGTTCTTGAGTTTTTCGAGTATATCCACCTTATCGGCGTACTGTGCCAACTCGCTCTCGATGCGTTGAACTTCACCGTTCAGAAGCTCAACTTTAGTACGTGCAGCTTTTAATTCACCCTTTTCACTGCGTCTTTTCGGAGTGAAATACTCGTTGCACTTTTCATACACAACTGTCAGCAATTTGCGTCCCCGTTCACCACCGGTGACCTGCCCGACTTCTCCCTCAATCGCTTCATGAAGCGCGTTGCGCGTGTCCTGATTGAGTTGCAACGGTGCAAAGGCTTTGCCTTGCTCGACCCATAGCAAGCCCGACAGGCCGCGGTGTTCTTCTTTGGCCACGCCGCGGTTGGGCGAAGAAAAACCTAAGAGGTTCCGGAGTTGGTTCTCAGCACTGTCGTTCTTCAATGGCGGTCCATCGCTTTCTAACAAAGCGAATTTGGACTCGCGGAATCTCTTCGTCAGCTTATAGGCGGTCTGGGCGATTTTGAACTCCACCTCGACTTGCGGCTGTACTTTCGAGCCGAACGGCAGCATGTCATTTGTGGGGGGATCGGACAGGTTGTACTTGTCGAAGAACGCGGATTGCAGCGCCTTGAGCAACGTCGATTTCCCTTCTTCGTTGTCACCGACGATGACGGTCAATCCGAGCTTCAATTCGTTGATTTCTACGCGGTGCAAGAGCTTCCGAAAGTTCCGGACGGCGATGCGGCGAATCTGCATAATACCTCACTCCATACGGATGTGCTCTTGGTAGAGCCTCAATAGCGCCGCGTTGGCGATTTCACGTTCAGGGTTATCCGGGTCAGTCGCCTGCAGGCGGAGTTGATCGACCGCGGCACGGACGAATCCGCCGCGGTCAATGCGGTCGAGATCGTCATCATTTGGTTCGGCGATCAGTTTTCGATCGTCGTATTCCAGATAGCGCAGCCGCGCCTCCCACGCTGCTAACGTCTCATCTAATTGCCCACGACGTGCGAGCGTGACGACACCTTTGAGTTTCAGCCGTACCAGAAGTCGCGCTGGGTCTGAATGGAGCGTCGTCAATTCTCGGTCTAGCGCGGTAATGTCTTCAGCGCTGCGAATGCGGAAACCAGTTTCCGACCAGATATAGTGGCCGACTGCTATCTTTTCGATGGACGGTAGCGCGCCGGGCCGGTCTATTTCGACCGCCAAGACGTTGCCCGGATCGTTGGATTTGAAACGGTCAGGCTCCGGCGTGCCGGCGTACCAGGTGCGGCCGTTGACCTCGAACGTCCCGTGCCAGTCGCCGAGCGCCAGATAGTCGAGCTTGGCCGTTTCGGCACGGTCGGCGGCTATCGGGTTGGGCGCTTCCGAGTCCGGTAACAATTCTCGGACCGAGCCATGCGCTATGCCGACACGAATCGCACGCTTAGGCGTCTCCGCATGGTCGAACCAAGCGGTCAGATCGTCGGCCTCGTGCCGTTGTTGCAATACCGCCGGCAGGATCGCCAGCGTGCCGTTCTTCAACAGCAATGGCTCTTTGTTAGGCACAAGAAAATGCACGTTGTCGGATCTGGCTATCCGCTCAGCGCGGCTCCAAACCGAATCCGCGAGTGCGGCGTCGTGATTGCCCGGAATGAACACCCAGTCCCCGGTGAACGAATCGAGCGCATTGAGGGCTTGGCGGATCGTCCGGTCGGCCACGGCATTGGTTTCGAAAACGTCGCCGCACACGAGAACGGCATCGGCCCCGCGTTCCTGCGCCAGCCGCGCAATCTCCTTGACCGTTTCGATGCGTCGGTCGCGCAACGCCGCGCCGGCATCGCCCGGAACGTTGCCGAACTGCTTGCCGAGTTGCCAGTCGGCCGTATGGATGAAGGTCACGCCCATCGTCCGTTTCCTAATCCTATCCCAAGCGGCGTTCCAGTTCGGGGCGGAAGTCGGGGTGGGCGATGGCAGTCAACGCCTCGGCCCGGGCGCGCAGGTCTTTGCCCTTCATGCGCGCCGCACCGTACTCGGTGACGATGTAGTCGGTGCAGAAGCGCGGGGTGGTCACGACCGCGCCCTCGGTGAGGGACGAGACGATCTTCGAGCGTTTGCCGTTCTCGGTCGTGGACGGCAACGCGATGATCGAGACGCCGTCCTCGGCTAGGGCCGCGGCCTCCACGTAGTCCAGGCTGCCGCCGACGCCGCTGATCTGCACCGGGCCGATGGTCTCGCCGTTGCTCTGGCCGTGCAGGTCGATCTCGACCGCGGAGTTGATCGAGACGAAGCGCGGCAGCTTCGCCAGGGCCATGACGTCGTGGGTGACGGCGACCGTCGCCATTTCCACGAGCGGGGTGCGCCCGCAGAAATCGAAGAACTCCTGGTCGCCGGCCAACTCCCCGGTGATGACTTTCGGCCGGTGTTGCACGTCGGCCAGAAAGCGGACCAGGCTCTGCGTCACCATGCCGGAGTAGAGGTTGACGCCGCGTTTTTCGGCCAGCCGGCCGAGCACCGCGTCGGGCACCGCGCCGATGCCGAGTTGCACCCAGGCGCCGTCGGGCACCAGGTCGAGGACGTGGTCGACGATGCAGGCGTCGCGCTCGCTCTGGTGCGGGGTGCGATACACGCCCAGCGGTGCGGACGACTCGAAGGCGAGGTCGATCTTCTCGACCGGCACCAGACTGTCGCCGTGGGTCGCCGGCATGTTGGCGTTGATCTCGGCGATGACCGTCGTGGCACTGTCGATGAAGCTCGGGTTGAGGCCAACCGATATGCCCAGGCTGACCATGCCGTCCCGATTCGGGGGCGACACCTGCACGACCACCACGTCCGGTTTGATGACGCCGTTCTTGTTGACGATTCGGGCGATCTCGCTGAGGCGCATGGGCGCGAAGCCGACCTTGCGCGGATCGTTTTCCTTGAACAGGCCGCGGATCTGCGGCGCGGCCTGCCACGTGACGTACCGGAAATGGGTGCCCAAGCCGGTCGCCAGGAACGGATAGGTGCCGAACGACAGCCCGGAATACACGGTCAGGGCGTGGAAGCGTTCCACCTCGTCCTGAAACGCGGCGTAGAACGCGGTCGGTTCGACGCAGCCGTGCGGAAATATGACCGCGCTGCCGTCGGGAATGGCGCGGACCGCCTCGTGCGGAGTCACGATGTGCATTGGTCACCTCACGGATCGATGGCGTACTTGATGCCGTCGCCGCGCGCCATGCGGGCGAAGGCGTGTTCGATGTCGGCCAGCGGATAGCGCCCGCTGACGAAATGGTGCGTCGGAATGCCGCCGGACACGAGGACGTCGCGCGCGCGACGCACGGCCGCGGGCGTGAAGTGGAACGGGCTCGACAGCCGTACCTGATCGTAGTGTAGGCGGGTCGTATCGAAGGCGACGCGCGCATCCGGCGGACAACCGCCGAACAGGATGACGTGGCCGCCGGGCCGGGCGAAGAACAGCGAGGCTTCCCAGACGCGCGGCTGCG
Source organism: uncultured Binatia bacterium (SeqCode) (assembly GCA_965242795.1). Lineage (GTDB taxonomy): Bacteria > Desulfobacterota > Binatia > Bin18 > Bin18 > Bin18. Next base: position 2,401,298 of record OZ251505.1, on the reverse strand, counting down.
CCGTGCATTCGACGACCAGATCGGCCCCGCGGCCGTCCGTCAGTTCGAGGACCTCGGCACGGGCGTCCTGTGCCGCCGCGGCGATGATGCCGTCCGCGCCGAGCGCCTCGGCCACCGCGGCGCGTGCCGGGTTCCGGGCGACCATCAGCACCCGCCCGATGCCGAACGCCCGGAGCAGCACGAGATGCAACAGGCCGAAACCGCCCGCGCCGATCACGACCGCGGTCTCCTCTTCGCCGAACCGCGCCTGCTGCACGCTGAACACCACGCACGAGACCGGCTCCAACAGCGCGGCATCCACGAACGGCACCGCGCGCGGCTTGGGGAACAGGTTGGTCCGCACTACGCGGCCCGGTAGGCGCACGTACTCGGCATAGCCGCCGAAGGCCATCGTCTTCATCAACGTTGCGCACAGGTTTTCCTGATCGCGGCGGCAGTAGAAGCAGGTGCCGCACGGCCCGGTCGGGGCCAGCATGACCTCGTCGCCCTCCCGAAACCGTTCGACGCGGGCGCCACACGCGCTGATCGTGCCGGCGTATTCGTGGCCGAAGCGGGTCGGCGGCGGCATCTTGGGGTGGCCGCGCAGAAACGCCTTGAGATCGGTCCCGCACGTCAGGGCCGCGGCGACCTCGATCACGACCTCGTCGGGCCCCGGTTCGGGCACCGGCACCTCCCGACACGTCAGGTGTCCGGGGCCGAGCAAGAAGACTGCCTGCATGAGACCGGCCTGTTCTTTTCTTGGAGGACGGCCGGCCTACCAGAGCAGCGGGCGGACGTGAAAATGATAGTGGTCCGGAATCTGGCGCATGACGTGATCGAACGTCCACTTCGGGAATTTCCCCGTGTATTTCCGTTCGGCCACGAGATGCAAGGCCGCCTCCATGAACGCAACGTCCGCCGCGGCCACGTCCACGCGGTGTTCGCCCAGCACGGCGATCGGCACGTCGCATGCATCACAGTCGAGAATCGTGAAGCGGAACGGCCAGGCGAACTCGGCGTACCACTGCGTATAATGGGCGAGTTCGCACAGGTCGCAGGCGTCGTTCGGAGGCACTGCCGGCCGCTCGTCGGAGCGCAGCAACGGCCTTCCCTTCCGCTGCTCGGACATGAACGCAACGACCTTCTCCATGTAGTCCAGGTCTTCCGTGCTGAGGTCGCCGAAATCCACGTCCGTGACCGCCGTCGGAGAGCCGTCGTTCCCGGCACGAATGCTGAACGCTACCGGGTAATGAAACGTTACGAGCGGAACGGCATCTCCCCGGGCAGAGGAGGACAACCACGTCGGAAGTTGCGGCATAGCGGGTCTCTACATTCCGCGGCGTGCGGGGACGGGTGAGCGGGCACGTCCGATTGCATACGGAGTCCGCGGCTCCATGATGAACGACAATTGTCGTTCGGCTTCCTGCTCGGGACGGTATGAATCGGCGTAGGATTCCAACTCTCTCGATTTGCCGCGCTGACGTGCGAGTGCAACGAATGAAAGGTGGCAGAGGACGTCGATGGTGATCGGTCGTTTGGCGTCGGTAAATACGAGGGAACGCAGAAATGCGAGGGCGGGTTCCGACGATAACAGATCACATAGGAATCGCGCTTCCGCCTCGCTCGCACAGGGGATGGAGTAACACGTATCGTCGATCATGACCGGGCGACCGTTCGACGGGAGAACGACGCCGAAAGAGATTTTTTTATAGAGCCCGGAAATCGCGACCTTCCACGGAGCAAAGGAATAGGGGCCGACGCCGAAAATGGAAAAGCGGGGTCGGTTCCGGTAGATGGCACTCGTTCTGCCGTCGAGGGCTTCGGCATGGGACAGCAGGTACTGCCACGTCTTGGGTGCGGAAGACGACAAGACGGCCGTCTCGCTTCCGGTGTGGGTCTGCGTGATGAGGACGTGTTTGCGCGGTTCGGTTCGCCCGTTCCCGAGGTCCGAAGATTTCAGGAGCGGGTACACCAGAGCGTTCTCTACGTCGACCGCCTCTCCCAAGCCGTTCCGAAGAAGCGCGCCGTCACGACGAAATTCCATGATCTTCACCGCATCGTGCTTGATGCCCGAGCGCCACGTATATGCAGACGAACCGCCGTCGAGATTTCGATAGGTACGATACGTCTCCAAGTCCGAAACGAGGTCGCCGTTGACGTAGCCGAATCGCGTGCGATCGGAAGAAAGATCGAGCGCGGAGTACACCGTCGCGGTTCGCTTCTTGGTGACGCGACCCGTCACGACGAAAAAACATGCATCGACGGCGGCCTTGAAACACGCTTTCGCATCGATGCGGAACAACGAGGCTTCTTCTCTCCCGTGACCGGTCTTCCAGCAATGGCGCAAGACCTTTCGCGCGGTCATGGTTTTGCACAGCATCGCAACCGCCCCCTCCGGCGGCAGCGCCTCGATGAGCCGAATGAGCATCCACTCCGCGATGTCGAAATTGGACTTCCCGGTCCAGGCATCGAACCCGCGCAATTTTTGAAAATTGGTTTTGGGCGGAAGATTCCGGCCCCCCAGAAGGCCGAGTGCGGAGTTCGTTATCCACGGGGGGTTGCCGAGGACCAGCACCTTCTCGGATTGGTCTCGGCGAAGATTGTGCGTCCAGTCTTCCGAGAAAAAGTCGCGGTGGAACAGCGTCACGCCAGAGCCGCCCAGCGCGTCCTCGGCACGATGGACGTATGCACGATTGATTTCATATCCCTCATACCGACAATTGCGTCCCCATTGCTGCATGGCCGCCTTGAGAAAAGCCCCGATTCCTGCCGTCGGCTCCACGACAATGTCCGGGGTTCCGAACGTCTCGGCTACCAGCGCGGTTGCTCGGGCCGCCAAGTCGTCAGGCGTTTGGAAGTCGCCGAACTCTTTCTTCCTGCTCATTCGGCGGCTTCTTTATCGAGTGCCGAAATGGTCGGGAGGAGTGTGATCCTGCGATCTTCAGACGGGGAAGTTGCCGACGTTCAATCCGGTCCGGATTGCCGTCGGACCAAGCCGGGCGGTCTCGCGCGGCGACCGACAGTATCTGGGCGGTGACGTGGGTTCCAGTGTGCAGGAAGCCCTCAGCCGAGCCCGCTCCCGAAGGGAGAGAGGATGAAGAGCAAACCCCGCTTTCTCCCCGGGAGAGGGTCCACGGGCTCTAGCGGTGAATCACGCCGGGGATTCCACTCTCGAACACTTCCCGGGAGTCGGCGGAACACGGGCAGCGGGGATCGTCCGTCTGCCGTCGAAGAACGGCCCCCGCAACGTCGCCTAGTGCCACACGGCCGTACGCTCGTCGGGGTCGGACACCAAGCGATGATACTGCTCTTCGAGGAAGCGGCGGTGATGCTCTTCCACGGTGCAGAGCGTGCGCAGCGCCCGGCGGGCGGCCGGCTCGTGCACGCGGCGCTCCAGCGCGTGATGGTAGCCGAGCGACTGGCGCTCCTTGGCCAAAGCGATCTCGAACAGCATGCGGACCGGGTCGGCGGCGGCTTCCTGCTGACACATCTCCATCCAGCGCCGGATCGAACGGGTCCGGCGGGCGGAGTCGTATTGCAGCAAGTGGACGTTCTGCAGCACGGCGTGCAATTCCGGGTCGTCTTCTCCCTCGATCCACTCGACGAGTTCGTCGAAGTGCTGTTCCTCCTCCCGCGCGAACCGCCGGGCGGCTACACGTGCCGCCCGGGTCGGTGCTACGTCGGCGGCCAGCAGGTAGAAGTCCATGGCACGCAATTCGTCCTGCAACGATTCGCTCACGATGTCGTGGGCCGTGTGTTCCATGACGGTCTCCCTTCATGCGGAAGGCGGGCCGTTCATTGATGAATGGCCAGAACCGGACAGCCTGCCTCGCGCATCATCTTTTCGGTCAGGCTGCCGAGCAACAGGTGGAACAGCCCGGTGAACCCGTGCGTCGCCATCACCAGCAGGTCGGCGCCGACGTCCTTTTCCATTTCGAGGAACGTGCGTGCCGGATCGTTGCTCACGTGCACGACCGGTTCGCAGGCCACCCCTCCGAGATGGGTGCGGGCGACCTCGGCCAGGCGATCCTTGGCGACTTTCTCGGCCTGTACCAGATTCGTCCCTTCTCCGTCTTTGGCGTGATACACGTCGCGCTGCAGATAGATGTCTTCGGTGGGCACGACGTGCAGCGGATACACCGTGCCCTGGGTGTGCTCCGCAATCTGCCGGGCCACGCCCAGGGCCGGGGCCGACCGCTCAGCGATATCGACCGGCACGAGGATCTTCCGAAACGCCGACACCTCGCTGTCGGCGCCCTGCCGAATCGTGAGGACCGGACACGCGGATTCGCGGACGACCTTTTCCGCCACGCTCCCCACGATGAGATGGGCCAGGCCCGTCCGACCGTGCGAGGCCATGACCACCAGGTCCGCGTGCATCTCTTTTTGGGCTTCGAGAATGCCGGCCGCGGGGTTGCTGTTGAAGGCGGTCAGCACCTCGAAGCGCGTCTCGGCCAGATGGTCTGCCGCGGCGGCGCTCAACTCCTGCCGGGCGATCTCGGCCGCGTTGCTGATGTTCGCCCCGCCGCTCTCGTCCGGCCGATAGATCTTACTCAGCAAATGCAGCTCGTCGGTCGGGACGACGTGCAGCAGGTGGACGGTCCCGTCGCCGAATCGGGCGAAGTGCCGTGCGTGTGCCAGCACCCGGGGCGAGGATTCGTCCAGATAGATGGGGCACAGGATTCGGCGGAATACGTCGGCCATGGCGTGTCCTTTCGTGTGGAGGGTCCGAACGATCGTCCCGATCGTCGCGCACGTGCTACTGCCCCGCCGCGGCCAGCGCGGGGTCGGTCTTCATCTCGCGGACCTTCCCGTCGTGCCCTTTGGCGTCATGCCGCAACCGGTGGGCGTAGTCCTGGAGCCGCCGGCGGGCCGCCTCGAATGCGTTACGGACCGCGATCTTGAGGTCGGCGTGTTCGTGGTGGTCGGCGACCAGTTCCGCGCCGGGAACGCGCAGGTCCACGCGAACCTTGAACGCCTGGCCCTTCGTATGCTGGTGGGTTTGCGATTCGACCACCACGCGGCACCGGGTGATGCGGCCGTAGAACGTGTCGAGCTTGTGGGCTTTTTCGAGAATGGTCGCTTCGAGATGTTTGGACAGATGATGGTCGCGAGACACGATTTGCACCGGAAGTTGCATGAGGTTCTCCTCTCTGCCCTGGGGTGACGAAACGGTGGAACCGACCCGCACGAGTCGCTCCGCGGCCGGCGGCGGACGCGCTTCGTCGGTTGGCCGATGAACGGAAACGGACGCTGGAAGGAAACCCGACTGCGGAGCAGGGGGTGCGGGTCGGGCGGTGCGGCGAGAAATGAGGGAAGGGCCGTGCGTGTCGTGACGCTGAACGAAGCCGGGATGTGGGTCTCTGACGCGCATTCGGTCGTGTGCCCCCTTGCCGTGTCGGCGGTCGGTGCAGCCCACGTTCTGCCCGCGGACTCCGAATCCGTACCTACCACCGTCCGGGGAAGAGTCAAGACGGAATTTCGGGGTTAAGCCGTTCTTATGGAAAGACTTCTCCGTATCGGTCGTGCCGGTCGGACCGCCGCGGCGTCGGGCGGCGCCGCGACTCACCAAGCGCAGACGTGCGACGGCATCCGCTTGCTCTGCTCGCCACGCAGGTCCGCTCCGCCGTGCAGAACGCCGTGCTCGGCGTCCACGCGGATCCCGAGTACGTCGCCCTCGGTCCACGCCGGATTGACCTGCACGGTATGGCCGCGGGCGCGCAGTTCGTCGCGCACTGCCTCGGGAATCCGGTCTTCCACGCGGACGAGGCCGGGAACGGCGTCGTGCGGGTAGAAGCTGGTCGGGAAGTGAGCCGTGGAGAACCGCGGCGCCTCGATCGCGTCCTGCACGTCCATGCCGAAGTCCGCCACGTTCAGAAAGAATTGCAGCGTCCACTGGTCCTGTTGATCCCCGCCCGGGGTGCCGAACACCATGCACGGCTGGCCGTCGCGCATGACCAAGCTGGGCGTCAGCGTGGTGCGCGGCCGTTTGCCCGGCACGAGCGCGTTGGGGTGGGCAGGGTCCAGAAAGAACGTCTGGACGCGGGTGCCGAGCGGAAAACCGAGCCCGTCGATCAGCGGCGACGACGGAATCCAGGCCCCGCTCGGGGTGAACGACGCCATGTTGCGCGCCTTGTCGACGACGGTGACGTACACGGTGCCCGGCCCCCAGTTCCGCGCAGCGAACACCTCTTCGCCCTCGAGCAGCGCCGCGCCCGTGCGCGGATTCCCCGGCCGCTGGTCGAGCGAGGCACGTGCGGGATCGATCAGGCCGCGGCGGGCCGCGGCGTAGTCCTTCGAGAGCAGGCCGTCCAGGGGCACGTCGACGAAATCCGGGTCGCCGTAGTACTGCTCGCGGTCGGCGAACGCCAGCTTGGCCGCTTCGGTGACGGTATGGACATAATCCGCGCTGTTGTGGCCGAGCGCCCCGAGGTCGAAGCCTTCGAGCAATGCGAGTTGCTGGAGAAAGACCGGCCCCTGGCTCCACGGGCCGCATTTGTACACGTCGTACCCGCGGTAATCGAACTGCACCGGCTCCTCGATCCGTGTGTGAAAGGCGGCCATATCTTCGACCGACAGCAGGCCGCCGTGCTCTTCAGCGTGGGCGGCGATGGTGTGTGCGATGTCGCCCTCGTAGAATGCGGCCCGCGCTGCGCGCAATCCGGCGCTGCGGTCGCCCGCGGCACGTTCTTCGGCTGTAATCAATTGGCGAAAAGTGCCAGCCAGATCCGGGTTCGTGACGACTTGGCCCACCTCGGGCAGCCGCCCATTCGGCAGATACACTTTAGCCGATGTGGGCCACTGCCGGGCGAAGTTCTCGGCGTTGGCGGCAATCGAAAAATCCACGCTCAGATATTTGGGTGCCGGCCCACGCAGCGCGGCGTGCATCGGAAATCCGCGTTCGGCCAGTTCGACCGCGGGGGCCGCAACCGAGGCGAAGCTGCACGTGCCGAACCGGTCCAGAACGGACAGAAACGCGTCGGGCGCGGCGCTCGGCCCCGCGGACAATACGCCGCTCCACGGGATGAGGTTGATGCCCTGCTCCCGGAACCATGCGATCGTGGCTGCACGCGGGGCGACCGTATTGCCGTTGATCGAAAAGACCTTCCGGTCGGTCGCGCTGTACACCAGCGCGGACAGTTCGCCGCCGAACGTGTGCATGTGCGGATTCACGACGCCCTCGACCAAGGCCGCGGCCACCGCGGCGTCGAACGCGTTGCCCCCGTTGCGCAACACCGCCATGCCCGCCTCCGCGGACAGGTAGTGCTCGGTCGCGATCATCCCGTGGGTGCCCATCAACGTAGGGCGGTACGCCATACCGGACTCCTTGGATCGAACGACGTGGATTATGCGGCGCCTTTGCCGGCCTCCCGACTGACGGCCATCACGTGCTCGTGTACCACTTCCCGCGGACAGAGGGAAAGAAACGCCCGGCCGGCCAGCAACAACACGCTGATGTCGTCGAGCACGCCGACGAACGGCAGGATGTCCGGCAGCAGATCCGCGGGCAGCAGCAGATAGCCGACGCCGGCGAGGACGACGGCCTTGGCGCGCAGCGGCACGCGCCGGTCGCGGAACAGACGCCAGAACACTTTGGCGAGCCGCGGCAGATGTCCGACGAGCCTGACGAGTTGCAGTGGCGAGGAGCGCGGACGTAACGGCATGATGTGCACTTTCGTGCGGGTAAACCTGCCGCCGTGGCCACATGAGGCTACGCTCGTCCGTATGCTAACCGATTGACCACGAAACATTTACCGAACGAACAGAACGGCGTCCTCGATCAGCCCTCCGGATGAGAAATCTGAGCCAGGTAGGCGAGTCGTTTCGCCTCGCGTCGGCTGACGGAGATCGCATGCAGAATAACGCCGGTTATGGGGCTCACGAAGGCCAAGATGTAGCCTCCGACGACGACGACCAGGGTGGGCAGCTTGGGTACCAGCCCGGTCTGGATGTACTCATCGAACACTGGGACGAACAGGATGGTCGCCGCCATGAAAAATACCGCCGTCAGACCTAGGAACAACCGAAACGGATATTCCAAGACGAACAACTGCCCGATTGCGAGCAATATCAGGAAACCATCGCGCCAAGTATCGAGTTTACTGTGCGAATCTCTCGGACGCGGATAGTACGGGGTCTCCATTTCACCTACGGGGAGACGGAGTTCCAGCGCATGGATGGTCAGTTCGGTCTCGATCTCGAATTGTCCGGCCCGTCCCGGAAACGATTTGACGAAACGCCGCGAAAACACCCGGTAACCGGACAGTATGTCCCGAACAGGATTCGCGAATATGCGGCGGATGGCACCGGATAGCAGCAGGTTGCCGAAGCGGTGACCGGGGCGGTATGCTTTGTTGGTAGTCGGACAGCGGTGGGCGACCACCATGTCGAGGTGCTGATCGAGCAGCATTCCGATCATGGCAAGGGCGCTCGATGCATCATAGGTCGCATCGCCGTCGACCAGCACGTAGACGTCAGCTTCAAGGTCGGCAAACATCCGCCGCACCACGTGACCCTTCCCTCGTACGGTCTCCCGGCACACTTCCGCGCCGGTAGCTTGCGCAATGTTGCCCGTATCGTCATCGGAGTTGTTGTCACAGACGACAATCCGTGCATCCGGTAATGCCTCCCGAAAGTCCCTCACTACCCGCGCGACGGTCTCGGCCTCATTGTAACAGGGGATGAGCACCACAATGTCCATCGGGGCCGCCATACCCATTTATATCCTACTCCCTCGCCCAGCTCGCATGTCTCCGCCGGAATTCTGCTTTCCCGAGTATCTGCTAGGATACGCGCCGACAAGCGGCGGCCGTCCGAACTGCGCCGCGAAAGTGGACCCGTGCATATTCTCGTCGTCGAAGACGAAGCGAAAGTCGCCGGTTTCATCCGCCGCGGCCTGGAGGCCGAGGGCTACAGCGTCGACGTCGCGTCAGACGGGCAGGCCGGGCTCGACCGTGCCTTCGAGCACGACTACGACCTCGTCATCCTGGACGTGATGCTCCCGGCCCGCGATGGCTTGCACGTGCTCCGCGACCTGCGCACGCACAAACTGCAGGTGCCGGTCCTGATGCTGACCGCGCGCGACACCGTGGCCGACCGCGTGCGCGGCCTGGACGAGGGCGCCGACGATTACCTCGCCAAGCCGTTCGCCTTCGAGGAACTGCTTGCGCGCATCCGTGCCCTGCTACGGCGGGGAAGCCCGACGCCCGCGGCGACCCTGCGTGTGGCCGACCTGGAACTCGACCCGGTGACGCGCGCGGTACGCCGCGGCGGCAACGCAATCGAGTTGACCGCCAAAGAATACGCCCTGCTGGAATTCTTCATGCGTCGGCCCGGGCGCGTGCTCAGCCGCGCGGTGATCGCGCAGCACGTCTGGGGCGTGGATTTCGACACGTTCTCGAACGTGATCGACGTGTACGTCAACTATCTCAGAAAGAAGATCGACGCCGGGTGTGCCGCCAAGCTGCTCCACACCGTGCGCGGGGTCGGCTACGTCCTGAAGGGGCCGGCGGCATGACGCTGCGGCCGACGAGCCTGCGCGCCCGGCTGACGCTGTGGTACACCGCGCTCCTGACCGGCATGTTGGCGCTGCTCGGGGCAACGGCGCTGTGGCTGCTCGACCGCGGCCTGCGCGACAACATCGACGCCTCGCTCGCATCCGCGGCCGTGACGATTGCGGATTCGCTCCGCCGCCCGGCCCGGGCGGACCGCGATCTGGGAGCCGCGCTGGACGCCCTGTTGGGATACGGTCCCGCGGCGCGCTTCTTCCGCCTGTTGGATCCGTTCGGCCGCCCGGACCCGCGCATCGCTCCGCGCAGTCGTCTCAAGTTTCCGCTGAGCCCGCAGGCCCGACGCAACGCCGGGCAGGGCCGCGAGACCTATCAAACGTTGCATGTCACCGACCGGACTGGGACGCCCGCGGCCGTGCGCGTCCTGACCCGGCCGATCCTGGAGCGCGGGCGCGTCGCCCACCTCGTGCAGGTCGCGGTGCCGCTCGCCAGTGCGGACACGGCGCGCTCCCGCTTCCTGCTGATTCTGCTGGGACTCGCGCCGGTCGCGCTCGGGGGGGCGGCCGCGGGCGGCTGGTTTCTAGCTCGCAAGGCGCTCGCGCCGGTGGACGCGATGGTCGCCGCCGCCCGGCGGATAGAAGCCGAGGACCTGTCGCAACGCCTCGCCGCGGCGAACGGGACGGACGAGTTGGGCCGCTTGGCCGCGGTCCTGAACGACATGCTGGGACGGCTCGAAGCCTCGTTCTCCGCGGTGCGCCACTTCAGCGCCGACGCCGCGCACGAACTGCGTACCCCGCTGACTATCCTCAAGGGCGAGTTGGAAGTGGCGTTACGGGCGCCGCCGAGTCCGGACGAGCATCGCCGGGTCCTGGTGAGTTGTCTCGAAGAAGTGGACCGGTTGAGCGCGCTGGTCAACGATTTGCTGTTGCTGGCACAGTCCGACGGCGGCAACCTGTCCGTGACCCCCGACGCGGTCGACCTGACGTCGGTCCTGCACGACGCCGACGCTGCGCTCCGAGCCCTGGCCGACGAGTCCGCCGTCTCGTTCCGTTGCACTGCGGACGGCCCGGTCCGGACGCGCGGGAGTCGGGAGATGCTGTTCCGGCTGATCTTCAATATGGGCGAGAACGCGATCGCCTATACGCCCGCGGGTGGCAGCGTGACGCTGGCGCTGACGCGACGACGTGCAGAGGCCGAAGTGACCGTGCGGGACACCGGCGTCGGCATTCCCCACGACGAACGGGACCGCATCTTCAACCGCTTCTACCGCAGCGACCCGGCCCGCGGCCGCGGCCACGCCGGCTTGGGGCTGGCGTTGGCCCGCTCGATTGCCGCCGCGCACGGGGGGAGTATCGACGTCGAGAGCGCACCTGGGCGGGGGAGTTGCTTTCGGGTCCGCCTGCCGCTGGCCGCGGAGCCGAGCCGGTCGGAGTCGGAGACGCCGAGCGTCCCGGTCGCCTCTGCGAACCTTACGCCTGCGGAGTAGGAAGCCGGAATGGCACCGCGGACGTATGGCCCGAGGCGGACGAAGCCCGACCGAGATCGCGATCCGCGCCGCGGCTTCCTGCATCTCCCTCTCATGCTGATCGTCGTTTGTGTCGGACCGATGTTCACGGAACCGGCCCGGGCCGGCTTTCCATTGAGCGTGCGGTTCGCCGGCACGCTGCATCTCATGCCGCCCGAAGCTCCGGACCGGGAGCGTGACCTGCTCGCCCTCAAAATCGCCGGCACCGAAATCTATCTCCAGGTGGACGAGTTCTTCAGTTCGGAACGGGAACACTCGCAGGGGGCGGTACTGCGCGACATCCAGAACCGCACGCCCCATCTCCGGGTCATCAACCCGGAAGCGCTGGCGCCGCTGCTGAGCGCCCCGCGTCTGCAGAAACCCATGCGTCTGTCCGGCATGTTGTACCGGACCAGCGGGCGGCTCGCCGTCCTGTCCGCCGTCCTCGAAGAACCGGACGTCCCCACCGCCCCCGTCAACCAACCGGAAGTGTATTTCTGGTAATCCCGATGAGTCATGCGGTCGCTGTGTTCAGAACTTCAGCCTTGCCCGAAAACCGACGGGACACCTGGGTTTCCGACGTTTCTCCATCCGATTTCCGCATCACCGTTTCGACGAACCATCTTCTCCGCTCAGCGCCGCGATTCCGGTCAACGTAACCGGCGGTCGGTCGGGAAATTCCGCCACCAAGCTCAGCTTGCCACCCATGGCTGCGACGTAGCCGCTGAGAGTGGAAATCAGCAAGTCAGCCCGCTTTTCTATCCGGGAGACGTTTTCCTGATTGATCCCGAGCTTCTCGGCCACCTCCGCCTGCGTACATTCCCTGGCCTTGCGCAGATCCCGTAACGATTGCTCTTCGGCAATCAACGCCTCGGCCCGCGTCCTGATTTCGTTCTGGCGTGCTTCGGGCAACGTGCCGATCTTTTGCGTGAGGGTTTTCATCGTGGCCGCCTTTCTTCGCCGAATCGGGCCAGATGCGCATTCAACCGGGCGTCGGCTTTGCCTAGCAACTGCCGGTAAAAGCGTCTCTCGCTCATTCCCGATTTGTTCCCCGCCGCCAACAGGACGGCCCGCCGCTTCGGATCGAAGGCAAAGGCGACTCTCCACACCCCGTCGTCGGCATCGAACCGCAGTTCTTTCAAGTTCGTATGGCGGGCGCCGCTGAGCGTATCGGCCCTCGGACATCCCAGTGTCGGCCCATACGTTTCCAGGACTTTCGCATGTGCCAGCAATTCGTCCTGAACCTCGGAAGACAGGCTATCGAATTCTCTCTCGAAGGCCGGATGGAAGACGACTTCCCATACCACTCTCCGAATATGACAGAAACGGCATATGACGTGAAGGGCATGAAGCGTACGTCACGATTCGTGGGCCGTCCCGAAGAAAGGCCGCCGAACGTCGAGACGCCACCGGAGAAACGGCGAACGATGCAGACACCGCTTCCGCTGACGCCGGACCGACCCCTGTGCTATTCTGCGCCACATTCTCACGTATCGAGGAGGGAATCATGGCCGTCAAACCAGGCTGGGAAGGACGCTGCTACGAAGACTTCGAGGTGGGCGACGTGTATCGCTGCCGCCTGGGCCGCACCGTCACCGAAACCGACAACACATGGTTTACCCTGCTGACCTGCAACACCAACCAGATTCACTTCAACAACGAGTACGGCAAGCAGACCGAGTTCGGACAGTGTCTGATCAACAGCGGCTTGACGCTGGCGATCGTGGCCGGGCTGGGGGTCGCGGACGTGAGCGAGAACGGCTTCAACCTGGGCTGGGACAACGTCACGCTGCCCAATCCGGTCTTCGCCGGCGACACGCTGTACTCCGAGTCGGAAGTCTTGGAGAAACGCGAATCCAAGTCGAAACCGCAGTGGGGCATCATCAAGGTCGAGACGCGCGGCCTCAAGCAGGACGGCAGCCTGGTCTGCCAGTACACGCGCAACGTGATGGTCTGGAAAAAAGCCCACGTTCCCAAACGCGACCTGTTCCCCGAGCGGAAAGCCGATTAGCGGTCATCGAAATGTATCTGGGGCCGGGAGCGTCATTCCTGTCCTGTTCACGGGGTTCGGTCTGCACTGCCGAGGCGTGGTGACTCAAGGCGCCCGGAGTTCGACCGCGGTTTCGTAGAGTCGGGGGCGTCGCGTCACCACCTTGGCCCGGACCGACGAGTTCACGATGCTGTTGCCCGTGCGCTTCTTGCGCACCTCGTGCAGCGCGACGGTCTCGAATCCCTCCTGTTCCGCAATCTCGGCGAACAGTTTGTCCGTCTGGAATTCCATCCCTTGCAGAATGTTGTTGCCGACCACGACGACGACCTTGCCTCCCGGCCGCATCCGCCTGCGCGTGAGCGCGCAAAAGCGCTGGCAGTCGTTGAAGTACGCCGCGGCATAGTTCGCCCACCCCCGCCCACCATAGGCGCCTTTCTCCGGATTCCGCGTCCCGAGCTCTTCGAGTTGCCGGGCGAGATGGGGCAGATGAGGCCGGAGACCGATTCCCGGCCCGGCGCGGACAGTCTGCCAGAACTGACCGAAGCTCTGGCGTTCGATGGTCTTCAAATCCGCTGACGTGTGGACCATCCCGAGCCAGAACAGGTGCGGCCGCGTGTTGCGAACGTAATGATAATTGTTGAGGTACGGCGGCGAGGTGACGAGCAGGTCGATACTGTGCGGCCCGACCCGCCGCGCGTGGTCCAAAAACGACAAGGGATGCACCTTCACCCGCGGCGTCCGCCGCTGTTTCGTCATCCATCTCTGGAAGGTGACGATGTCCGCGTGCATTTCGCGGAGCTTGCGTTGGACGATGCTGAAGACGTCGGCGCGTTCGACGTTGGGTTTTCCGGCTCCTGCCCGCGTTCCGAGGCTCGGTTCGTACGAATAGTTCGAGAAACTCACCATGACGGCCCCGAACGCCACCTGAAACAAGTCCGTCACCCACCCCGTCGTTTCGTGTGTAATGAAGTCCTGACAGGCCAAGACTTGCCGCTCTACCGCCGGACTGAAGAACGGCACTCTGCTCGAAAATCCCACGGGTGGAAGGGATGTCGTGGTGTCATTGCGTACCAGTTTCTCCTCACCGTACTCTTCGAAGCGGTCGAGCGTGGCCGCCAGCGTCTCCACGTCGTAGCGGGCCGCCTGGGTCTTCGCCTTGCAGGCCAACGCCGCGTAGGGATTGATCTCGAAGCCGACCGCGTCGCAGCCGTGCTTGAGGGCTTCGATCAACGTGGTGCCGACGCCGGCGAACGGGTCCAGCACCCGCGGTTTCGGACGTTCGCGTTTCACACTGTCGAGTACACCGGCGACGAACGATGCGGAGAATCCGGCGATCCAAGGGACCCACCGATGCAGGGTTCGGTCGTGGTTCTCGGAAAAGGCGGTGTCCCGAAAACCCGACACCGGCAATTCGTATTGCCCGGTTGCTTCGGCGACACCCGGACGACCATGAGCAGCTTGGTCCGTCCGACTTTCGTCCTCACGCATTCCCTCGCCGACCAGCCACGCTTCGAGCGCGCTCCGCAAGAATCGCCACTCTCGGCCCACCTTCTGCGAGGGGATCCGCCGGGTCCGAGCCATTTCTCCGAGCGTCTTTTCACTCACCCGAATGAACGCCGCGGCCTCGGCACGAGTCAGTATCTCATGTCTTCCTGAATCTTCCTTCATCTTCCCTCAAAAGAACGTTTTTTCTCGATAGTCGATTCTAGTCAACTGAGGAAATCCGTCAAGTCGTCCCCGCGAACGATCCGTGTGTGGACCGCGGCCGGCGAACCGATCTCAGACATGGGAGCCCACCTCGCGGCGTTCTGCGTTCCATAGGCGAATCCGGGAAGTCCCGGGAAGTGGGTTCGTACCCAGGTGTGTTCTTCGTCGTCGGGGTGGGGCAGTACAGCAGCACATCTCCTCTATTCGCGGCCGCCGTGACACTCCAGGTACGGTGCGCCCCGCTTGCGGCAGTCCCCGTAGCTCAAGGTCCCGTCGGCACGGTAACGGGTCAGCGTCAGGGCGATGGGGCGGCCCACGTGGTGTTGCAGCACGACCGCCTGCCCGTCCGCGGTCTCGCCGGAGAAGAACGGGCTGTCTCCCGGCCCCATCCGCGCGCGCAGCCGCACGGCTTCGTCCATGAAGTGCGTGGAGGCGTACGTGCCGTCGGGCCGGTGCTCGACCCGTATGCGACACGGCGTGCCCGTGAACCGGGCGTCCGTCCACCAGTTCCCCGGGTTTTCCGTCACGACCTCGCCCGGGTACGTGCCCGCCCGGATCTCGCCGATCGGGCCGCTCTGGATGCGCGCCGCGGCCCGATACCGCTGCCGGGTCCAGCAGTCGATGCCCGGGTCCACGCATCCCCCGCCCGACAGGACGCCGGCGACCAGGGTCAGGAGCATCGTCCGCACGAGTCCGAAGGCGGAGTCTTCCCTCCGCGTTGCCTTCCGCATTCCCATCGGTCCGCCTCGGGAGACTGCGCCGCCGTGTCTCTTACTCTTGCGCGAGGGCGTGGCATTGCCGCTGCGCGCGCTCGAACACCGCATCTGCCCGCTGCAGCATCCGGCGTGCATCCTCGTCGTTCCCTTCTTCCCTTGCTTGCCACAGGCGTTCGCCCAGCCGTTCCGTTCGCCGCAGCGTGTGGCGGGCGATCTGCCGCATCTTCGTGAGGTCCTCAATCCGTTCCGTCCGGGCCGCTCCCGCGGCCGCTTTCCAGCAGGTCTCGCGCGCGTCGTCCGCAAGCCGCTGCACCCGGCTTTCCGTGACTTCGCTCTCTTCCCCGGAGGTCTCTCTTCGTGCATCGTTTCCCGAGGCGTCGTTCCCTTCGGATCCACCCCCGAGGACGCCGCAGAGGTTGTGCGCCGCGTTCAGCGTCTCGCGGGTTTGCGCATCCATGGTCGGCTCCGCGGCAGAGCCGTCCACGGCGTTCCGGCGCTCCCAACGGAACCGCGATTCCTCGATGAGCCATTCGACGGCTTCGATCGCCATCAAGTTGCCGTACTCCCGTCGCGCAAAGGCGTTAGCCCCCGCCTCCGCGCACGCCCGGACGGCGTCTTCGCCGGGCAGGGGAGGAGGGACGTATCCGCCCGGCGGCGCCTCGTGTGCGTGCGCGAACCGTTCCTGCTCGTACCACATGCCTTCTCCGGCCGTCCGTGCTGCGCTCTCCGCCTCGCGGAGCCGCTCGTCCGTCGCGGTCGCCCAGCCCATCCGCACCATCCACTCGGCGACGTCCATGCCGCCGGCGCGGCAGACGACCGCGGCGCCGTCCCGCTCGCAGACGAGCTGCTGCCCGGCGGTCGCGTCCCGCAACACCTGCACGGCGAGCTCCCGGCACGGGCGTCTCTCTTCCGCGGGTCCGCACCCGGTGTCCGGCGGCGGGGGCTCGATCCCGCCGAGCGGCAAAACCGGCCCGTCCGGCAGTCCGGCGAGGGTCTTCGCGTCGATCACGCGCACCGCGCCTTCCCAGAGCGTCTCGCCGGCGTCCGTGACGCTTGCCCAGATCAAAAGCGCTAGCGTGAGTGCCGTTCTAGCTTTCGATTTCATTATTCGTCCTCCTTTTTATCGCGATTGACGTCCTGGCACCTTTGCGGAGTGCGTCCCAACTAATTTCATGACAGGGTACTCAAGCGTTTCGATATCTCTACTCAAGCCTGCATGGGAGTGGGCTGACGGAGAATGCTCCTAGACCGATCTAGACGACGATGTCGGCCTAGCGTTTAGAGGGAGTTCATCTGGTCCAATCTCCGGAGAAAAAAGTTCTCTGTATCGGTGGTGGCCCTGCCGACCTGACCGCAGCCTACCTGCTTTCCCGACAGAGCTATCCGGTGACCGTCTTCGAGGCCGGCCCTCGACCCCTTGGCGGTCTCACCAGAACCGTCTCGCACGGCAGCTACCTTTCCGACATCGGTCCGCACCGCTTCTTCTCCAAATCCACCGCCGTGACCCGCCTCTGGCACGAAATCCTCGGCGAGGACTTCATCCGCTGTCTGCGCAAGGCGCGCATCTACTACCGCGGCAAATTTTTCGATTACCCCTTAAGAGCGGGAAACGTAATGCGTCAGATCGGTTTCGTCGATGCCGTAGCATGCTTCTTGTCTTTTCTGAAAGCTAAGGTACTCCCTGTAGATCACCCGAGCAATTTTGGGGAGTGGGTCAGCAATGCCTTCAACCAACGCTTGTACGTGATCTTCTTCAAGGCGTACACCAAAAAGGTTTGGGGGATACCGGCCACGGAGGTTTCCGCGGATTGAGCGGCGCAGCACATCAAGAACTTATCGCTGTGGTCCGCGGTCAAGAATGCGGCCCGCCTGGAAGCGGGGAAGCTATCAAAACCTTGATCCCCGCTTTCTCCTACCCACGCAAGGGCGCGGGAATGATGTGGACGCGTTCGGCGCCAAGATCGAATCCCGCGGTGGAAAAATCGAGATGGACCAGCGCGTCGTGCGCCTGCGCCACCTCCACGGGAGCGTCTGGGGAATCGTCTCGCGGACGAGCCGGGACGACGAGACGGTGCATCAAGCCAACTACGTGATCTCCTCCATTCCTATCCGTGACCTCGTCGCGAGCCTCGATCCCATGCCGCCGTCGGCAGTCGTCACCGCCGCCAACGGACTGTGCTATCGCGACTACCTGACCGTCGGCCTCGTCGTCGTAGAACGAGACCGTTTCGATGACCACTGGATCTCCGTCCACGATCCCAACGTCAAGGTCGCCCGCATTCAGAACGTCGCCGCTTGGTCCCCCAATATGATTCCCGAGGCAGGCAAGAACTGTTATGTCCTGGAGTATTTCTGTTTTGAGGGTGACGATTTGTGGGCCAGCGAGGATGCGACTCTGGTCAAACTCGCGACCCGGGAACTCTGCAGGCTCGGCTTGGCGAGCGAAGTCGACATCACCGAGGGTTTCGTCACACGCCAAAGAAGAGCCTACCAAATCTACACGAACGGCTACGCCGACAAGGTGGACAGCGTGCGTCGCTTCGTCGAAGCACGCTGTCCTGGGCTGTTCCTCGTCGGACGTAACGGCATGCACAAATACAACAACCAGGATCACTCGATGATGACCGCCATGCTCACCGCCGAAAATATTGTCACCGGGGAGCCACCCTACGACGTCTGGAAAGTCAACCAGGATGCCCAATACCATGAAGAAGGACGGAGATTTGACGGGGGAGGGTGACTTGTGCCAAGAAGATCCGAAAGCTTTCCTCAGTCTACGCAGAGCCCTTTTGCGGAAACCCATTTATGTAGGCTCAGAGGTAAGCCCGTCGATTCGACCCTCTGAACTTGTGCCGAGGGGTATCGAAACGGGTCCCCGGATCGTCTGATATCCCGTTCCCCTTCGAAGAGATACAAATAAAAATTCTCATCGGGGCAGATGGCACCTGTGAAGGACGCAAGCGACCGGACTGACCCATACTGGGGGGCCAGTTCGAGAGAGAAGGGACGATTGAGAATCATCAGAACTTTACTTCCGGTCCGATCGGCGAGGGCTTGAGTCTGCAACAATATGTCACTGTCCTCGACAGGCATCAGCCGCTTAGTGTCCCAGCGTACAAAGCTACCCTCCCGGTTCCCCAGGACATAGTGAACTTTTCGTTTTCCCTGCAGATATCCAACCACGGTAGCGACAGAGAAATCCTGGTGGCCGATTATTGGAAGGGAAGCGAGATTTTCTACATCGATGTACTCGGCTGCCCGTTTCCCGAGCGAAAAGGGACGTTCAAGGTCGGCGGCAACGGCATTCAATCCGCTAAGTGCGTGGAGTGCTAAAAGACCTGTCAGCAGCATGCTCCCGAAAGATGCTCCAGCCCCCTTCATCGGAGAATCCTCTTCCGTGCCGCGGGACCAGACGGTCAGGTGCCGTCCGCCCCAGAGTAACAAGAGGAGGGCGATCATGAAAAAGCCGTAATGACGCTGTCTCCCTCCATGCATCAGGGTGAAGAAATGCAAGAACCCCGTTGCGCAGGAGAGAAAGACGACCTGTGCAACAGGCCTACGCCGGTAGCAAACAACGATGGCGGCCAGTAACGCACAGACGTATATGCCGGACAGTTCTTTCAGCCTCCTTGTTATCTCCTTTGCATCACTTCCCTCCAGCCCCCATGAAGAGGGCCAGGTTTCTATGACGATGGAGAAGAGGGGAGAGAGAAAGGCCATTTGTAGAAACACTAGGAACCGCTTAATGCTGTCCCCCTGATACTTTATCGTCCAACCCGAGTCGGCCGGTGGATATACTTGCAGCATGGCAAGCAGGATTCCCCCGCACACAATGGCAAATCCGGCATAAACCCTCCAGGCGTCCACCATGTCGTCTGCTGTCAGCGTCCGACGATTGGCCCAGTAATCCAATGCCAAGCCGAGTGTGACGCTGATAGCAATGATGCAGGCATGCACACTGGTATGGCCCATCAGACACAACACCAGTGCCAGCCAGAGCGGGTGTCGCCATCGCTGCCGCAACAGCACGCACGTGACTACGACGGCCAGCAGCCCGAGTGCGTAGTGACGGGATATCACCCCGTACTGGTAGAGGGGAAAATAGCCGAAGGGGAACAATATCTTCTGCGGTGTACTGAATGGTGCGTACTTGGCAACGATGAAAACGGTGGTCGAGGCGATCATGAGATGGAGGATCTGAATTCCGACCGGAGAGTCCGTCAGCCGCGTCACCAGCATCAATAGCAGAGGAAAGATCCCCGGATAACCTTCGTATTTCAGAATACGAAATAGCTCGAATACCCCCGTACTGTCGCGCGCGAGCAGCCAGGGATTAATCTCATTTCGCCACATTTCGTGGTGGAACAAGGCGAAGGACAACACCAGCGCATAGATTGCGGTCAACGCCGGGGCGAACCAAACAGCTTCGCCTATGGACGAAGTGCCAGGGGGAAAACGGTTCTCTGTCGTAACCCGGCCCACACCGGGACAAATCTTGGCTTGAAGCCTCTCTGGAAGATAGCGGTGCAGTCGTTCCATAAGACGGTTTTCTCCGTTCGCCATACAAAGCGAGTTCAGAAGCGGTAGCGGACCTCGACCCCGACCTCGCGGCGGTCGGTGTTCCACAACGCGAATCCGAGGAAGCCCGGAAAGTAGTTCCGTACGCGGGTGTATGCTTCGTCGGCCAGATTGATGCCGTACAGCGCCACGTTCCACCGCTCCGCAGCGTCCCACCATTCGAGCCGCGCGTTGAGCACGCCGTAGCCGCCTTCCCGTTCCAACGGCTCGTTGGAAATCTGTCCATACGCTGCACTGCGGTACGCATAGTCGGCCCGCAGCATCACGCTGGTCTCCCACCAGGGCAGCGGGATGAACACCTTCGGCGAGAGACTGAAGGTGTATGTGCTGACGAAGGGGAGTCGCGACCCTTTCCCGAAATTGGCGCGCAAGGACGGCGCTATGGCGACCTCGGTGATCTCCGCGTCGGTGTAGGCGAAGGTGCCGTCCAGACGGAAATACGGCGGCAGCAGCGCCGCGCCCTCCAATTCCACGCCCAGGATCTCGGCTTCCGCGGCGTTCAGCGTCCGCGAGTCGAACGAGTTCGTCGCCGTGTTCAACTCGTTCACGCTGGCTTGGTAGTCCCGGTAGTCGTTGAAATAGAAGGCGAGGTTGACGCGCAGCCGGTCGTTCGCCGCCTGCGCCTTGATGCCGACCTCGTACATGTCCACGAACTCCGGGTCGTAGCTGCCGACGCTGAAGGTGCTCGTCGGTCGGGCGGCGAAGCCGCCGCTGCGGAACCCGCGGGCGTAGGTGGCGTACACCATCAGGTCGTCGCCGACCCGATAGCGTGCGCTGGCGGTCCCGGACACCTCGCCCCAACCGTCGGCGAGCGCGGTGGGCGGAATCTTGTACACGGCCTGCCCGTGCGCGTTCCTGGCTTGCCGGCCGCGGGCGTCGAGTTCGCGGTAAACGACGGCGTAGTCCTTCTCTTCCCGCGTATAGCGGACGCCGCCGGTCAGGCCGAGGCGCGGCGTGACGTCGAACGTCGCTTGGCCGAATCCCGCGTAGCTGTGCGTTTCGACCTCGGACTTGCGCTGGTCGAGCCCGCCGAACGCGTTGTCGACGAACGGGTCGTCGTCCTGCAGATTGTATCCGTCTTCCGTGAAGTAGTAGAAGCCGGCGATCCAGGTGAAGGTGCCGGCCGCGTCGTCGCCACCGAGTCGGACTTCCTGGGAGAACTGGTCGGAGGCGCCCGTCTCCCGATAATGCAGGAGGACCTGCGGGGCGCCATCGAACTCCAGGTTGCCCAGATATTCCATGTCGCGGTAGGCCGTGATCGTCTCGAGGCGCGCCCGTTCGCTGAACGCCCACGTCCAGGTCCCGGACACGCCGTACACGTCGAGCGTGCTGTCGTGATCGTCCAGCGAGTAATTGCGGAACGGATCGACGTCGGTGCCGGCCGGACAGGGAACGAACGGTTCCGCGTCCTGCGCGCCGCCCCTCCGGTAGCACGGCGCAAGACCGGCCAGCGGACCGCCGTGAGCGTAGAAGCTGTGGGGGGCCGAATGCTGCCGCGCGCGCTGGCCGTCCACGACCACGGACAGGCTGGACGCATCGCCCGTCCAGGACAGTTGGCCGCGCCCGCTGAAGCTGTTCTCGTCCCCGAGGGCGTCGTCGGTGAAGACCTGCCGGCCCACGCCGTCCCGCATCAGGCTGAGGACGCTCGCCTTGACCGCCAGCCGGTCGCTCAGCGCCACTTCCCCGGACCCTTCCACGTTGATCCGGTAACGGTCGCCGACGGTCACCCCGACGTGGCCGCGGGTCTCGCCCGTCGGTTCGGCGGTCACGACGTTGATGGCCCCGCCGATCGTGTTCTTGCCGAACAGCGTGCCCTGCGGGCCGCGCAGGACTTCGACGCGTTCGATCTCCAACAGGTCCAGCGCGGCCCCCATGTGGCGGCCGATGTACACCCCATCCACGTACAGGCCGACGCCCGGGTCGGTCGTCACCATGTGGTCGGCCTGTCCGATGCCGCGCAGGAAGATGCCGCCGTTCTCGGCACTCCCCATCCCGTACGACGTGAACGTCATGCCCGGGGTGTACTTCCCGATGTCGCGCAGGTCGCGCATGTTCGCTTCTTCCAACGTGTCTCGGGAGAAGACGGTGACGGAAATCGGCGTTTCTTGCAGCGACTCCTCGCGCTTCCGCGCCGTTACGGTGACCTCGGGCAGGCTCACGGTTTCCGCCACGGAGCCGCGCGCCGCGGCGTCCGATTGCGCGGAAACCGGAGACGGCGGGATGAGTACACCGGCCGCGGCGACGAGCAGACCGAGAGCGAGTCGCGCCAGGACCGGGAAATCGGCGCATCGGATACACGCGCGCACGTTACGCCCCGTCTCCAGAAAGGGCCACGGTCTCTTGCGCGTCGTCCGCGGGTTCCGGCTTCGGGAACGCCGTTCCGTACCGGTTGAGCCACGTCACCTCCTCGACCGGCCGGCGGCTGACCGGCCCGAAGCGGCCGTGCGGATAGCCGATGGGAATCAGCGCATAGGTGGTGATGAAGTCCGGCAAGCCCAGGATGTCGTGCATCTCGGCTTCGGACAGGGTGGTGATCGTGGTCAGCGACGCGCCCAGCCCCAAGGCCCGGCAGGCCAGCAACACGTTCTGCACCGCGGGGTAGATGCTGCCGCCGAGGATACGCAAGAAGGTTTCGCGGTCGGGTCCGGCGAGACGTGCGGCGTGGCTCTTGCGCGCCCGCAGGCACGGCACCAGCAGCACCGGCACCTCCGCCAAGTGCGCGGCCAGATGGGCCGCGGCCCGCACGTTCTTGTCGTTCTCCGAGGTGAGCCCGGCCTTCGCATAGCCGGCCTCGGCCGCCCGCCAGCCGCGCCCATAGATTTCCGCGATCCGTTCTTTCAGCCGCACGTCCGTGACGACCACGAAGCGCCACGCCTGGACCCCGCCACCGCTCGGCCCCTGCGTCCCCGCCTCGATGACCTTGTATATCAACGGCAACGGAACCGGGTCGGGCTTGAGCCGGCGCATGCTCCGGCAGGAATACATTATGTTGAACAAGTCGGTCTCGGTCATGGCACCCCTTGCCTCTTTGTCTTTAGGAAATCATACGCAAGATTATCCTAGTTCCTTCCCAGCATTCCATGTACCCCCTAATCAAAAACCCTTCGACAAGCTCAGGGATCAGCCCGTTGAGCTCGTCCCTGAGCCTGACACTCTTGTTAGGCGCGGCGCTGGCCGACGCGCAGGACGCAGAAGCCATAGCAGAAGTCGCGGACGAACAAACACAACCCGCGGACTACGCGCACCGCGGGCCGGCCGCACTCGCCCCGCTGCAGGGCAAGGACGACTGTTCCACGCTGGCGCAGATGCTGCCGGGCGGATTCACCCCGCGCTTCCGCGCCACGGGCGCAGACTGGAGCCTCGCCTTCGGGCTGCGCGGCACGGGGCGGCGCGCCCTGTTCGCCGGCTGGCGCTACGACGCGAGCGCGGTGTTCGGCCGGCACCGCGGCACCTACGCCTTCTGGAACAACGTCAACATGCAGCAGCTCCGCCTCCGCGCACACCTGCCGACGGAGCACATCGTGCGCGCCTACACGGAGCGCGACAAGACGTTCAACCTCGACTTGGCGCGACCGTTCGCCGTCGGCCCGTTCGCCTCCCCGCTGCACGTCGCCGTCGGCCTGGAATACCGCGAGGAGGAGTTCGAGATCGAAGCCGGGGAGCCGCGTGCCTGGTGCATCGACGACGCCGGCGAATGCGACGGGCGGCGGAAACCGCACGGCTTGGCGCGGCAGGGCTTCCACGTCGGCACGACCGGCTATCCCGGCATCCGGCCGGAGGAGACGGGGACGGCCGACCGGGGCAGTTTCGGGGCGTATCTCGACCTGGAAGCCGACGTCGTCGCAAGCGTGCTGGCGAACGCTGCGGGCCGCTTCGAGCACCACGCGGGCATCGGCGAGTCCCTGGACGGCAAGCTGGCGGCGCGCTGGGACCTGTGGACGGACGTGCTGGCGCTGCGCGGCTCGATCGGCACCGGCTTTCGCGCCCCGACCGTGGGGCAGGCCAGCTACCGGGACTCGACCCCCGTCCTCGGAGACGACGGCACCATCCTGCTGTCCGCCATCCTGCCCACGGACGACCCGATTGCCCGCCACAAGGGCGCCACACCGCTCTCCCCGGAGACGTCGCTGTCGTTCTCCCTGGGCACGGTGCTCACCCGCGGCGCCCTGTCCGTCACCCTGGACTACTACCACATCGAACTCCGGAACCGGATCGGGGTGGGCGAGCGGCTGGCCATCACGCCCGCCGACGTGGCCGCGTTGGCGGCGCAGGGCGTGGACGCGAGCCGGGTGTCCAACGTGCAGTTCTTCGCCAACGCGTTCGAGACGTACACGCAGGGGATCGACCTCGTGGCGACGTATCCCCTGCGGCTGGCGGGCGGCCGGTTCGGGCGCACGGTGTGGACGTTCGCCGGCAACTGGACCGACACCAAGCTCAACCTGGCTTCGATCGATCCGCACGTCATCGGGTCGCTGCGCAAGCATCAGCTCGAAGAACTGGAGCCGGAATTCCGTTTCTCGCTGACCGCGGACCACACGTGGGGGCCGTGGCGGCTGTTGGGGCGGCTGCACTACTACGACGCCTTCACCGAACGGCATCAGAACATCGACTCGCAGCCCATCTACGCCCATGCGCGCGCGCTGGTCGATCTGGAAGCGTCGTACACCTTCCTCGGTCCGGGCGTGACGCTGGCGTTGGGGGCCCGGAACCTGTTCGACACCTACCCGACCCGGAACAGGTACGCCCGCGCCTACGGCCAGCAATACCCGAACACCTCGCCGTACGGTTTCGGCGGCGGGTTCTACTATTTCAGAGCCGCGTACGAGTGGGGATGACCGAAGGAGGGGAAGGGGCGAAAGATTTTTCGCCCCTACAAACGCGAGTGCGGCGGCGGGCGCCAATGTCGAGGTGGCCCGCATGGCAACCGACCGGGCGCCCCTCCGACCGATAGGCCACGTCCCTCACCGTCGTAGGGGCGAAAAATCTTTCGCCCGCCCGAACGGCCGGCGACCCGCGCCGGTGGCAACGTGCACTGCAGGACAACCGGCCGGCCCCGTTCGCCCGGCGGGCAATATCCCTTACCGTCGTAGGGGCGACGCATGCGTCGCCCCTACACCCACGTCCGCACCGGTTTCGAGTTTCGATAGTGATTTCTCGAGTTCGATAGGGTATCAGTCCGAATCCGAAGCGTTGGGAAGTGTCACCAGGGGATTTCCAGACGACACGGGCAACAGGCGCTCGAGGAGGCCACACATGGGTACGGTTCGCGGCGAAGAACTCATCGCGCAGAGCTTCAAGCGGGAGAACGTCGAAGCCTTCTTCTTCATGATGGGCGGGCCGACCAGCGGGACCGCGGCCGCGTGCCTGGACCTGGGCATGCGCGGCATCTACGTGCGGCACGAACAGGCCGCGGCTATGATGGCCCACGCCTACGCGCGCATCACGGGCAAACCCGGCGTCTGCATCACGCCGTCGGGTCCCGGCACCGCCAACGCCGTCACCGGCTTGGCCAACGCGTGGGCGGACGCCAGCCCCATCATCGCCGTCGGCGGCGCGGCGCCCATGCGCGCGACCACGCTGGACGCGTTTCAGGAGATGGACCAGCTCGCGATGATGAAACCCGTCGTCAAGGCGGCCTACCGCATCGACATGGCGCCGCGCGTACCCGAGTACGTCAGCCTCGCCTTCCGCGAGGCCATGGACGGCAAGAAGGGCCCGGTCTATCTGGACCTGCCCGGGGACGTGCTCGGCCACAAGGTGGACGAAGCCAAGGTGTATTGGCCGGAGGACTATCGCGTCGAGAGCCGGCCGGCGGGCGACCCGGCGCTGGTCGCCCGGGCGGTCGCCCTGCTGGCCGAGGCGGAAAAGCCGCTCATCGTGACCGGCAGCGGCATTCTGTGGTCGGGCGCCGGTGCGGAACTGCGCGCCTTCGTCGAGGCGACCGGCATCCCGTTCTTTACCACCCCGCAGGGCCGCGGCGTGGTGCCCGAAGACCACGCGCGCGCCTTTCCCGCGGCCCGGTCGATGGCGTTCCGCGAGGCCGACGTGGTGCTCGTGATCGGGGCGCGGGCCAACTCCATGCTGTCGTTCCTGCGCGCGCCGCGCTTTTCTCCGACCGCGAAGTTCATCAACGTCAACCTGGACGGCCGCGCCATCGGCCACAACCGGGCCACCGCGGTCGGCATCATCGGCGACGCCAAACTGGTCTTGCAGCAGTTGACCCGCGAGGCCGCCGGCAAATTCGCCCCCGAGAGCGAGACCGAGTGGGTCGCCCGACTCGCGGCCAAGCAGCGCACCAACCGCGAACGTGCGGCCCCGCTACTGCACTCGGACGCCACGCCCATCCACCCGCTGCGGCTGTGCAAGGAAGTCCGCGACGTCATCGGCCGCGACACCATCCTGGTCGTGGACGGCCACGAAATCCTGAACTTCGCGCGCCAGTCCATCCCGGTCTATGAGGCGGGCACGAGCCTGAACGCGGGGCCGCACGGCTGCATGGGCGTGGGCGTGCCGTTCGGCATCGGCGCCAAGGTCGCGGCCCCGGACAAGCCGGTGCTGGTTTTGTCGGGCGACGGCGCCTTCGGCTGGAACGGCATGGAGATGGACTCGGCCATCCGCCACGACCTGCCCATCGTGGTCGTCATCTCGAACAACGGCGGCTTCACCTCGCGCCAGACCGGCTATCTAACCGCGCGCGACGCCGAGGGGCGCCAGAACGTCGGGCGCGACCTGGGCCACCGGCGCTACGACAAGATGGTCGAAGCCCTGGGCGGCCACGGCGCCTACGTCGAGGACCCGGCGAAGATTGCCGCGGCCATCGAGGGGGCCTTCGCCAGCGGCAAGCCGGCCGTCGTCAACGTACGCACCGACCCCGACGCCCAAGCCACCACCGACATGGGCTTCAGCGGGTACTGACCGCCGGGCATACCCGGAGGCGCTTCGTCATTTCGTCGCCGAGGAAGGAGCGTTGGTGGGCGCAACGAGCGAGACGGACATCTAAACAGGTTCCTCGTCCAGCGAATCCAACAGATTTCGCAAGTGTGTCGATAATGCGGGGATGAACTCCTGCACGATGCGCCAAACGAGTTCGTCATCGACGCCCAGATAGCCATGAATCAAACGGTTGCGCATTCCAATGATCGATCGCCAGGGGACCTCCGATCGAGCGTCACGGATGGACTTCGGTACGTGAGTCGCCGCCTCTCCGATCAGTTCCAGGTTGCGCAGCGTCGCATCGTACGTGCGACGGTCGGAAAGGAAGCCGTCCTGAGTGAGTCCCGCAGTGTATGCTCGAACGGTTTCGCTGAACTCGATCATGTCGCTGACGTACAGACGCCAGGCACGCGGCGCACCGGTCGCCTCAGACACGGATCGCCTCCCGCTCGACGGAGGGACGGAGTTCGGGGCGGAGCGCCTTGTCGGTCACGAGGTCGATAGGGCGCCCGATCAGATCCTCCAAGTAGAACAAAACGCCGAAGTAGCACTGCGGCGTAGTCGGGCCGTCGAAACGAACCAGGAGATCGATATCGCTCTCTTCGGTTGCCTGATCGCGGGCGAACGAACCGAAGAGCGCAAGCGTCGTGACCCCGAAACGCCGCACCAGCGTTGCTTTATGCTCCTGAAGCAGGCTCAGCATTTCGTCCCTGTTCATTTACCTGTCCTCTGCATTCGTCGGTTACACCGCACCTCGTCTCACCAGCAGGATTCCATACTGGAAGAAAGAGGGTACGGGCGCAAGGTTCCAAGCTGCAA
Organism: uncultured Binatia bacterium (SeqCode); assembly: GCA_965242795.1. Lineage (GTDB taxonomy): Bacteria > Desulfobacterota > Binatia > Bin18 > Bin18 > Bin18. The sequence goes on along the minus strand of OZ251505.1, from coordinate 2,373,563 downwards.
CGAATCATCAACGGAACGGTAGCGTTGGGTCCGAAATTTTCGCCCCTCCTAGGGGAAGAGAAAACAAACTCCCTCCCCCCTTGAGGGGGAGGGTCGGGGAGGGGGGTCGGATCGCCACATCGAATCGTCCCGGAAATGACGAACCGAGACCCTCCCGACGGGACGTAGGGCCGCGCTTTCTTCTCTCCCCTGTGATACTCGTCCCGGCACAAGGGGATTGCACAGTGCGGAAAGAGCAACCGGAGACGACCGGCCCGCGGGGGGGCGATTGCAGACGATGGACGACCTTGGGAACACTGGCCGGGATCGTCTTGTTTGCCGTGGGCTGCGGCTCGGCCAAGGCTCCGGTGCTATCACTGCCTGCGGTCCCGCTGTTGAACCCCGCCGAAAAGGCCGAGGAACCGATTCGGGCCAAACGCATGGAGTTCGAGCGGTTCGAGGTGGATTGGGACGGTATGACGCCGCTCTCCAGCCGGTCGAAAGACAACGTACGCGCGCAACTCTTGACGAGCATCGAACGCGAGTGCCCCGGGTATGTACTCGTCAACGAGGGGGAGAAGACCGAAGAAACCGACGTCCAGACTCCCGCAGGCGTCCAGCAGAACGCCAAGATATACCGCAAGTATTATTGGGTGCGGTATCGGTGCCCGGGGAATGGTGGTCAGTGACAGGAAGCCGGTGACCTGCGAGAGGAGACGGAACGATGCGGGCGATTTTCGTGATGCTGAAGGTCGAGCCGGGCTGCTTGGCCGAGGTGGCCGACCGACTGACGGAGTTGGAGAGTTTCTCCGAAGCGTATTCGATCTCGGGCGCCTACGATTTGCTGGTCAAACTGTACGTCGGGACGTTCGACGATCTGTCCACGCTCGTGACCGAACAGATCCAGAAGATTCCGCACGTGCGCGAGACCTTCACCATCCTGACCTTCCACGCCTTCGAGTAGGTCGGAAGCGGGAGCCGGCGGTCGGTGGTCCGCTAGATCACCCCGTCCCCGCGGAGTCGTTCGATTTCGTCGTCGGCCACGCCGAGTTCGCGGAGGACCGCGTCCGTGTGTGCGCCCTTTTCCGCGGTCGCGGTGTGGATGTGGGCCGGGGTGCGGCTGAGCGTGACCGGCGAGCCGAGAATGCGGATCGTGCCGAGCGCGGGATGCGCGACCGGCTGGGCGAGCCCGAGATGTGCGACCTGCTCGTCGGCGAACACCTGATCGACCGACAGAATCGGGCCGCACGGAATGCCGGCGTCGTTGAACGCCTCGATCCACTCCGCGGCCGTCTTGTATTGCAGCTTCTCTTCCAGAATCGGGTTGAGCGCGTCCCGATTCCGTGAGCGGCGGCCCGGAGAGGAGAAGCGTTCGTCTTCGGCCAAATCCGGGGCGCCCACCAACGCACAGAGCCGTTTCCACATGTGGTTGGTGGACGCGATGTTGATGGAACCGTCCTTGACCTTGAAGGTGCCGGTGGGGATCACGGTGGGGTGATTGTTGCCGGCCTGCGGCGGCACCTCGTGGCCCATCAGCCAGCGCGTGGCCTGGAAGTCGAGCATGGAGACCATCGCTTCCAGCAGCGACGTGTGCACCCACTGGCCCTTCCCGGACCGTTCGCGTTCGAGCAGGGCGACCAGAATCCCCTGAGCGGCCAGCAGCCCGGCGCTCAGGTCGGCGACCGGAATGCCGGCCCGCACCGGGCCGCCGCCGGGGTGGCCGGTGATGCTCATCAGCCCGCCCATGCCCTGCGCCACCTGGTCGTAGCCGGGCCGGTCCTTGTACGGCCCGGTCTGGCCGAAGCCGGAGATGCTGGCATACACCAGCCGCGGGTTGAGCGGCCGCAGCGTTTCGTAGTCGATGCCGAGCCGCGTCTTCACGCGCGGCCGGTAATTCTCCACCAGCACGTCGGACCGTTCGACCAGCCGTTTCAGAATGGCCTTGCCGCGCGGGTCTTTCAGGTCGAGCACCATGCAGCGTTTGTTGCGGTGCAGGTTCTGGAAGTCGAACCCGTGCCGGCTCCACTCGCCGTCGTCCCGGGGGTGTTCGATCTTGACGACCTGCGCGCCCATGTCGGCCAACTGGCGCACGCACGTCGGACCGGCGCGCGCCCGGGTCAGATCGATCACACGGATGTGGGAGAGGGGCATGGGCCGACTCCTTGCTGCGGTTACTTCACGTTTCTCTTGGGAATTATATACTCGAAGATCCCGCCCAGCCGTCATTCCCGCGAAAGCGGGAATCCAGGGGATGGATACTTGCTTCCGCAGAGCGTGCGACCGGCTTGAGCGGGGGTATGACGAGGAAAACCTGTCTTCGGGATCGTCTTGTATAGAATTCTCTTTCTTTTCTATTATACGGATGCTGAAAGAACATGGAAGAAAAGAGAAAGGGCGAAACGGTGCTCGAAGGGAAGAAAGTCGGTGGATGCTGGGAGTCTCTAATACTTCGAGATTGCGCCAAGGTCCAATTCCACGACCCAATCCTGCGCCGGCTCCCGCCTCGTGAACTTGATGAATCCGAGTTCCCCCAGGCGTCTCAACTCTCGCTGGAACGTCCGTCTGGTGACGTTTTGATATGCGATATCGACAAACCTCGCCTCCAATAGTTCCGAGAGCGTGAGTTTGCGGGAGGGTTCGTCGGAAAACGGATCGACCGGCTCCGTCTCATCCAGGAGAAAAGAAAGCAGATTGTATTCTCTCTGGTTCAGGAGGCGCCGTCGGACGCCCATCTTTCTATTGAATGCGCGAACGAGCATCGTGCGATACACCAGCCTGTTGATGCGCGTCTTGATGAAGTTGTTGATCCCTTTCAGTTCGCCGGCAAAACCGGCAACGCCGAAATGGATGAAGGGAGTGACGTCGAACGGCCGGCGTTGCCGGCACTCCTGGAGGAGCCGTTTGTATTCCCGCTCGTGGCGATAGAAATAATTGGAAAGTCCATAGAAGCCGTGCACGTTGTATCCGAGGCGAAAGAGGATCCCGGCTTCGACGAGTCGAGAGACCCGCCCGTTTCCATCGCCGAATGGATGGATGGTGACCAGGAAGAAATGCGCCAACAGCGCGCGGATGATGGGATGATACGCTTCCAGACGGCGAGCATTGATGAAACGCAGATACTCCTTCATCAGGGCGGGGAGTCTTTCGTAGGGAGCTCCGCTGTGGACTCCGCCGAGGTCCGCCGTTCCCACGGTCACGGAATGGCGGCGGAATTCTCCGGGGACGTTGTTCACCACGTCCGAGTCTCGGGTAATCGTCCGATGCATGGTCGCTACGTCTTCCAGGCGGATCGGCGGGCTGTTCGGAAGGAACCGTCGTTTCACCCAAGTTTGCGCCTCCTCGGCGTTCCTGATCTGCAATTGTTCTTTCGTAAGAGCCGGCCTGTCATCGGTCCCCTCTTCCGGATTGGAGCGATGCTCCATCTGCCGAGCGACCTCCGCCTCGGAGAGGGGATTGCCCTCTATGGCGGTCGTTCCGTGAACGGCACGGACGCGATTCAGCCTGTCGAGCTGGGTCCGCCACTCCGGCGGAACCACGAGATTCAGGGACGCTTCCTTGTATGCCTCGATGGAGACGAGCGCATCGAAAAGCTCGTCCGTGGCGAGCCGATACTCGAATGCGAACGTTTTCCAGTCCATAGTTGTCACCTTGGTTGACAGCGAAGATGGCTCCGCGGAAGATCTGTAACATTTTGTAAAATAAAGAATTTTTGACTTTTACGCAATGAAATCCGCCTATCTTCGCTCTTACGTGGCACACTATTCGATGGCGAATTCGACCGATGACCATCCAGCGCGAGAACGGAGGTCGAGCAGAAGAAAAAGGGGATTACATACGTGACGATCCCGAAGACCGCTTTTTCTCGTCATACCCCCTTGCGAGCCGGGGGGCAGGCTCGGCGAAAGCCGGTATCTATCCCCCGGATTCCCGCTTGCGCGGGAATGACGATGGGAGGCGCAGAAATGACGACCGGCTGGGATCGTCTTGCACGTAATTCCCGAGAAAAGCCCCGCAGAGACGATGGCGAAGGGGAGTACATCCTTGACGATCCTGAGACGCCTTTTTACTGCTTGTCAGGCGGAGGGGCGTAAGATTTTACGCGTCTCCGTCAACATGCCCAACAACAGCAACGTTATGGTGCTACAGAGGGCCAAGACCCCCAGCCAGGGATGAATCAGAAAAATCACCGTCAGAAATACAGGTGCCCACGGCGCGTCGAAGAACGCCAACGTGGAAGGGGTGTTCAGGAATTGGCGGACCGTGGTCAGGTCGCGCACCGGCTGTCCGCCGCTCTGCCGCGCCCGCCGCAGGCTGGCGTGGTACGTCCCCGTCAACACCGCATCGACGACACCGTCGTGCAGGGTCAGTGCCACGCGCGTCATCAGGCGCTGGCGCACCCAATCCAGCAGCCCGAAACAACTCAACAGGAAGACTGCTACTCCGGTCAGGGCGAGCAGGGTGGCATGACTCGCACTCGGCAACACCCGGTCGTAGATCTGCAACATGTACACCGGCGCCACGAGCAACAGCACGTTCGCCGCCGCACTGAACCCCGCCACGCCCAGCAGCCCGCCCCGACAGCGGCGCAGGGCTGCGTGCAAGGGGGCCGCTGAGGTACGGCCAGCATGAGGAGACAACGTCATGCGGAGGGCGGCCGGCTCTCGTCCACTCCCGAAACAATCGCAGCGGGCGGCGCCGCGACACAACGGCCCCGCCCGCCAGCGGCCTTACGCCAGGATCAGGTCGGCACCGGTCAGGTCGTGCAACCCGTCCAACGTCACTTGGAACTCCGCGTCGTACTCCCCGTTCGCGTCCGCGGTCCCGTCCAGGTCCACCTGCACGTGCGTGACGTCGTTGTCATCCCCGGTCTTGTCATCCTGCCACCACTTCACTTGGCCCTTCACGCCGGTAAAGGCTGCCCCTTCCGTCTCGCGCAGGCTCAACCCCGTACCAGGCGTGCTCCCCCCGGTGAACAGGCTATGGTTCTTCAGGTCCCGCAGGTCCAACCGATCTCCCTGACTCTGCGTAAAGTCCTTCACCGTATCCGTCTCGTCCGAGAGCGTCCGCGTCTCCTCCTCATCGCCCGTGTCGACGACGCTCTCTTGCCCGAAGATGAAGGTGTCCGTCCCCGTGCCGCCATAGAGCGTGTCCTTCCCCAGCCCGCCGTCCAACTCGTCGTTGCCGCCCTCGCCCATCAACGTATCGTCGCCCGCGGCGCCGAAGAGATAGTTCGTCCCCCCGTTCCCGATGAGTTTGTCCGCATGTGCGCTTCCTTCCAACCCCTCGATGCCCACCAAGGTATCCCCGGCCGCGTCATGGTTGCTCGTCCCGTCGGCGTGCGTGGCCCGTTGCTCGCCGGTCACCCGCAAATCCACTGTCACGCCGCCCGGCGATTCCGAGTACGCCGCGATGTCTTTTGTTCCGCCCTCGCCGTACATACGGTCTTTTCCGGCCCCGCCTTCCAGGGTGTCGTCATCCACACCACACCTCAGGACGTCGATGCCGGCACCACCGTACAGTTCGTCGTCCCCCTCGCCCCCGTTCAGGATGTCGACGCCGCCTTCGCCTTTCAGCACGTTGGCCTTGGCATCGCCGGTCAACCTGTCGCCATGCGCACTGCCCGTCAGATTCTCGATCCCTCCCGTCAACGTGTCCCCGCGCGCATGGCTCTCCTGCCCGGCGGTCTCATCGCTTGCGGTCTTCTCCTTCAAGTTGACGTTCACGCCCGCTGCCGACCCCGCATACGACGCCGTGTCGCCGTCCCCGGCCCCGCCGTCCAGGACGTCGCCCCCGGCCCCGCCGTAGAGCGTGTCGTTCCCGGCTTGGCCGTAGAGCGCGTCGTTCCCGGCTTGGCCGTAGAGGTGATCGGCCTCGTCCCCGCCATACAGTAAGTCGGACTCGGCCTCGCCGTAGAGGTAGTCGGTTCCGTCCCCGCCCTCGAAATAGTCGAACCCGTCCCCGCCGCGGAGTGTGTCCCCGCCCGCCTTACCATACAGGAAGTCGTTGCCGCCGCCGCCAAACAGCTTGTTGGCCTCGGCATTCCCCGTTAAACGATCGCCGAAGTCGCTCCCCTCCAAGTTCTCGATGCTGACGAACGTGTCTCCGTACGCGTCGCCCCTGTTGTCCGCCGGCCGCCCCAAGTTCACCGTCACCCCTGCTCTCGACCACGCATACGACGCCGTGTCGTTCCCGGCACCCCCGTCCAGTTTGTCCCTGCCCCCGCCACCTTCCAGTACGTTGGCCTCGGCGTTGCCCGTCAATGTGTCGCTCCACCTACTGCCCCTCACATTCTCGATGTTCCGCAACGTGTCACTGTGCGCCTCCGTCGACCCACGTAAAGCCCCGCCACTTGCAACCCCCGTCGCCAAGTTGACGGTCACGCCCACCCAGCCTGTCGGCGAGTCCCGATGATACGCCCAATGGTACTCCGCCGTGTCGTTCCCGGCCCCGCCGTCGAGCAGATTGTTCCCCAGATGGCCTTGGAGCACGTCGTCCCCAGCCCCGCCGTAGAGCACGTCGTTCCCGGAGTTGCCTTTGACAAAGTCGTCCCCAGCCCCGCCGTAGAGCACGTCGTTCCCGGAGTTGCCTTCGACAAAGTCGGTCCCCAGCCCGCCGTGGAGCGTGTCGTTCCCTTCCCCGCCGTAGAGATAGTCGTTCCCGGCCCCACCGGAGAGCACGTCGTTCCCTTCCCAGCCCAGGAGATAGTCGTTCCCGACCCCACCGGAGAGCACGTCGTTCCCAGTCGCGCCGTAGAGCGTGTCGTTGCCCGGCCCGCCGAAGAGCGTGTTGATGCCGGTGGTGCGGGTCCCGGCGCTCCCCATCCCGCCGATGAGCCGATCGTTGCCGGCCTCGCCGAAGACCCGGCCCCGCCGAATAACGAGTTGTTCGTAGAATCCCCTCTCTGAGTTGCCATCGTTGGCTCCTTCCCTTCTCGTTTGACCTACAGGCCGAAGTTGTTACGTGTGTCCTGCTCCGCGGCTTCCACTCGTATATGAACCGGGGCGGAACCGGCTGACCGACTCGGCAAGTTCCGCCTCCGTCCATGCGGCCACGGGTTCGAATGACGGGCGCGTTTATCAAACACATCAAGGACGGTCAACAAGGGTTCCATCTATCCGGCACGGCGGCGCATCGCGGCCACCGTGTCGCCTCGGCAAACGTACGGCCCTCCGCTCCCTTGCGCGCGAGCCGACTCCCAGCACAGGGAGGAACACTATGAGCGGCTACACCGTCATCGACGTCGATACGCACGTGACCGAAACGCCCGACATATGGACCAGCCGGGTGCCGGTCACGCTGCAGAACCACGTCCCGCGCATGGACGACGAGGACCTGAATAAGCCGGTGTCGCTCCGTTCAGGTATCGGCTCAGCCCTCTCCCGGCGGTCCCTGAGCCGGCGGTGCCTTGAGCTTGCGTTGTCCTGAGCCTGTCGAAGGATCGAAAGGTCGAAGGGGGGAGAGGGGGTGAAAAGGGGAATTATATACGAGACGATCCCGAAGACCGTCTTCCCTCGTCATACTCCCGTTCGAGCCGGGGGCAGGCTCTGCGGAAGCAGGTATCCATCCCCCGGATTCCCGGCGCCTGCCCCAGCCTGCCCCGGACCCGATCCGGGGTTCGCTGGAATGACGACCGGATGGGATCCGCAAGTATGGAATTCCCAAGAAAAAACTGGAGGTCGATCGTGGCGCCGCACTTTTCGGCTGGACAAGCGCCGGCCCGGTATGTCATGTCCACGGCAACGACGGACACGCGACACGGAGGATGCCATGCCACTGCGCAGACCGACCCATGACGACTTGCATCGCCTGGCTTTCGACGGCCACTTCGAGCTGAGCGAGGAGGAAACCGACGCCTACGCGGCGATGCTGCCGGACATGTTCGCCGCGCTGGACGCGCTCGATCAGGCGCCCGGCAACCTGCCGGAAGTTACGTACCGCGAACGCGACCCCGGCGTCCGGCCGAGCCCCGCAGACGACCCGCTGAACGCCATCGTCCGGCGCTGCGCGGTGCGCGGCGCCGCGGCGGGGAAGCTGGCCGGCAAGCGGGTCGGCATCAAGGACAACGTGTGCATCGCCGGCGTGCCCATGACGTGCGCCTCGCGCGTGCTGGACGGCTACGTGCCGGACATCGACGCGACCATCGTCACGCGCATCCTGGACGCCGGGGGCACGATCGGCGCGGTCCTCAACATGGACAACTTCGCGTTCTCGGGCGGCGGCCATACCAGCGCCTACGGTCCGACGCGCAATCCGCACGACCCCGACCATCTGGCCGGCGGCTCGTCGGGCGGCTCGGGTGCGGCGCTCGCCTACGACGACATCGACATGACCATCGGCGGGGATCAGGGCGGCTCGATCCGTATCCCGGCCGCGTGGTGCGGCGTAGTCGGCCACAAGCCGACGCACAGCCTCGTGCCGTACACCGGCATCGTCGGCATCGACAACACCTTCGACCATACGGGCCCGATGTGCCGCACCGTGGAAGACGCCGCCCTGCTGCTCGAAGTCATCGCCGGCAAGGACCCGCTCGACCCGCGGCAGTACGACGTGCCGGTCCAGGCCTATACGCAGAGCCTCGGCGAGAGCATCGAAGGGGTACGGTTCGGCGTCCTGAAAGAGGGTTTCGGGACGCCGGTATCGCAGCCGGAGGTGGACGCCAAGGTCCGCGACGCGGTGCACGCCCTCCGGGACCTGGGCGGCGAGGTGGAGGAGGTGTCGGTTCCCGCGCATCTGGAAGCCGGCGGCATTACGTGGGCGCTGATCGCCGAGGGCATGGCCGCGCTGGTGTACGGCCACGGCGTGGGCCACCACTGGAAGGGGTTGTACAACGAAAGCCTCGTCACCGCGTTGGGTAAGGCGCTCAAGGCGCAGGCCCGGGACCTGCCCCATCAGGTGAAGTTCGTGACCCTGGTCGGCAGCTATCTCAACGACGCCTACCACGGCCGGCTGTACGCCAAGGCCCAGAACCAGCGGCGCACGCTGGCCGCGGCGTACGAGCGCGTATTCGAGCGTTGCGACGTGCTGGTGATGCCGACGACGCCGATGACGGCGCAGGCCTACGTCCCCGACATGGGGCCGCTGGAATCGTTGCGCTACGGCTGGACCATGCTGGGCAACACCGCGCCGTTCGACATGACCGGCCACCCGTCGCTCACGGTGCCGTGCGGAAAGGTCGGCGGGCTGCCGGTCGGCCTGATGTTGACCGGCCGGCTGTTCGACGATGCCCGGCTGCTGCGCGTCGGCCACGCTTTCGAGCAGCAGACGTCGTGGCAATCGCGCTGAGCGGAAATCGGGCAAAGCCCCGCTCCCTTCGGAGAGGGGTCGGGGCTCCCGACCGTGCGCTTCCTACGCGCATACGGTTTCGAGCAGGGCGGCGCACACCTGATACGGGTCCATGTTCGCGGCCGGGCGGCGGTCTTCGAGATAGCCCTGCCCGTCGTTGGCGGTCCCCATCGGAATGCGGATGGAAGCCCCGCGGTCGCTCACGCCGTAGCGGAATTCATGGATGCTGCACGTTTCGTGCAACCCGGTCAGGCGCTCCTCGTTGTGGGCGCCATACACGGCGATGTGTTCTTCGTGCCGTTTTTCCAGCGCCTTGCACGCCGCTTCGATCACCTGCAAGCCGCCCGCGCCGCGCGTCGCCTTGGTGCTGAAGTTCGTGTGGGCGCCGGCGCCGTTCCAGTCGCCCTTGACGGGTTTGGGATGCAGCGTCGCGTTGACGCCGCTGTCTTCGGCGATGCGGTACAACAACCAGCGGGCGATCCATAACTGATCCGCCACCTCGGGGGCGCCTAGCGGGCCTATCTGGAACTCCCACTGCCCGGGCATGACCTCGGCGTTGATGCCGGAAATGGCGAGCCCGGCTTCCATGCAGGCGTTCATGTGCGCCTCGACGATTTCCCGGCCGAAGATCTCGTCCGCGCCCACCCCGCAGTAGAACGGCCCCTGCGGCGCGGGATAGCCGCCCTCCGGCCAGCCCAGGGGCGAGCGCCCGCGGAAGAACGTGTATTCCTGCTCGATGCCGAACCACGCCTCCTGGGCTTCGAACTTCTGCTGGATTTCGACCAGGCGGGCGCGGGTGTTGGTTTCGTGGACCGATCCGTCCGGCAGCAGGACTTCGTTCATGACCAGGATGTTGTCGCCTTTGCGGACCGGGTCGGACACGTAGCACACCGGCTTGAGCAGGCGGTCGCTGTCGTGCCCGTCCGCCTGCATCGTGCTGGACCCGTCGAAGCCCCACATAGGGACGTCGTCCAGACTCCGGACCGGCCCGTCGACGATCTTCGTCTTCGAGCGCAGCGTTGCGGTCGGCTTGTTGCCGTCCATCCAGATGTATTCGGCTTTGAGTTTCCCCATGACGAGACCTCCTTGATCCGCCGGTCGCGAAATTTACCGTCGTCCGAGCGCGGCGGACGCGGCAGGGGCCGGCGGTTTCCGGCTGAACGCGGTGCCGACAATACCGGACGAAACGATGAACGTGAACGCCTCCTCGACGCTGTAGTCGATCTCGACCACCTCGGCGGGCGGCACCATGACCAGAAACCCGGACGTGGGGTTGGGCGTGGTGGGAATGAAGACCGAGAGCAGGTCGGACCCGGACGACAGCCCGAGCGTATCGGCGCGGCGCGTGGTGACGAGTCCCATCATCCACGTGCCGGGCCGTGGGTATTCCAGCAGCACGACCCGCTGGAAACTGCCGGACGGCCCCTGAAACGTCTCGACCATCTGCTTCACCGCGCCATACACGCTGCTGATGAGCGGCAGGCGCAGGATCAGCGCATTCACCGCGTCCAGAATCCGGCGGCCGATGAAGTTCGTACCGACCAGCCCCAAGAGAAAGATGACGACGAGAGCCAGGACGAAGTTGGCGAGCGGGGTGATCGGCTCCAGCCACCACAGGCCGTCGAACTCTTGCAGGGGCGCGAACATGGCCCGGATGAGCGGGGCACCGGCGCCGCTCAGCAGGTCGAACAGAAACGCTACCAGCAGATAGGTCGCCACCAGCGGGATGAGGATCAGCAGCCCGGTCAGAAACGTGTTGCGTAGGAAATGCGAACCTGTCGGTTTGCGCGGCACGGCGGGGTCTCCTCTCCCGGAACGTCGGCTCCCTTTCCCGAGACCGGCCCCCTATAGCAGCCGGCGGCGGGCGTTGCGAGTTGAGACCCCCGCCGGGCCGAGGGGACTCGGCCGTAGCATTGCCTCGGCCCGGAAATTGTAGCCGGAATACCCTTCCGACCGGGGCGCGTTCTTGGCCCGTCCGGTCAGGCGTGGTATGCAGCGGGCCGCAAATCGCCGGGCGAGTCGGCGCAGGAGGAAAGACATGAGTACGGCATCCAGCGGAACGCGCATCGAAAAAGACAGTATGGGAGAAATCCGCGTCGCGGCCGACCGCTATTGGGGCGCGCAGACCGAACGTTCGCGCAATAATTTTCCGATCGGGGTGGAACGGTTCCGCTTCACGCGGGCGATCGTCCGCGCCCTCGGCGTGCTCAAGAAGGGGGCCGCGCAGGCGAACGGCGAACTCGGCCAACTCCCCGCGGACAAGGTAGACCTGATCGTGCGCGCCGCGGACGAGGTGATCGCCGGCACGCTCGACGACCACTTTCCGCTGGTCGTGTTCCAGACCGGCTCCGGCACACAGACGAATATGAACGCCAACGAGGTCATCTCGAACCGCGCGATCGAACTCGCCGGCGGCCGGATGGGCTCCAAAGCCCCGATCCATCCCAACGACGACGTCAACCGCGGCCAGAGTTCCAACGACACGTTTCCGACCGCCATGCACATCGCCGCGGTCGAGCAACTCGAAGACGTGCTGCTCCCCGCGGTCGGCCGGCTGCGCGACACCCTGCAAGCCAAGGTGGAACGGTTCCGGGACGTGGTGAAAGTCGGCCGCACCCATCTCCAGGACGCGACGCCGATCACTCTGGGACAGGAAATCAGCGGCTGGGCCGCGCAGTTGGACGGCGCTTCGGCCGGGGTGCGGCGGACGATTCCCGACCTGTGCGAGCTGGCTATCGGCGGGACCGCGGTCGGTACCGGCTTGAACGCCCATCCGCGGTTCGGCGACGTGGCCGCGGCGAAGATGGCCGCGGAGACGGGCCGCCCGTTCGTCTCCGCGCCGAACAAGTTCGCCTCGCTGTCCGCGCACGACGCCATGGTGACGGCCAGCGCTTCGCTGCGTACGCTGGCCGGTGCGTTGATGAAGATCGCCAACGACGTGCGCTGGCTGGCGTCGGGCCCGCGGGCCGGGATCGGCGAAATCCTGATTCCCGAGAACGAACCCGGCTCGTCCATCATGCCGGGCAAGGTCAACCCGACCCAGTCGGAGGCGATGACGATGGTCGCCGTCCAGGTGTTCGGCAACGACGCCGCGGTCGCGTTCGGGGGCTCGCAGGGCAATTTCCAACTCAACGTGTACAAGCCGGTCATGGTCCACAACCTGCTCGAATCCGTCCAGTTGATCGCCGACGCGTGCGGCGCGTTCACCGACCACTGCGCAGCGGGGATCGAGCCGAATACGCCGCGCATCGAAGCGCATCTGAACGAATCGCTGATGACCGTGACGGCGCTCAATCCGCACATCGGCTACGAAAAAGCCGCGGAAATCGCCAAGAAAGCGCACAAGGACGGCACCAGCCTGCGCGAGGCCGCGCTGGCTTTGGGACATCTCTCCGCGGACGAATTCGACGCCTGGGTCCGGCCCGCGGAGATGGTCGGGCCGAAGGGCTGAGCCGCCCCTCTTTCCCACAAACCCAAACGAGACCAGTCCGCCACGGCCGGTGTATTCCGACGCCGGCCGATCCGTATCCGCGCCGCCGGTCTTGGACCGGTGCCCCCGCGGGCGGATTCTCCAGCGGTAGGCTGCCACAAATTTTCGCACGTCGTATCGTCGCGTCCTTCCGGCGCCCACGGCACGGCCCGGCGAGGCATGAATTTTCCCAACGTTTTCGCGTCTATCGGAAAACCCTATGCGGAAAACTCCGTGGCCCGGCAATTGCTTATCTGAATCATGCACGACAGAGGCGGTCCCGACATCGAGTGGCGGGAAACATCGAGGAGGTGGAATATGAACAGACGGATTCCCAACGGGCCCCAGGGGGCGGACGCCGCGGCGGCGAAGGCCCGGCGCACCGACCGAAAGGCCGGCGCATCCCTGTACGAGCAGGGGCGTGCCGCGGAACGCGACTCGACGGTTCCCGCGGCCGTCCTGCCCGCGCAGTTCTACGGCGCACCGACCCAGGAACATGCGCGCGGCGAGTTCGCGCTGATGCGGTCGGTCCTTGCCGACGCGATTCACTGCTTTCAGAAACAGTTCGGCACGCCCCGGTTCCGCGACTACCGGATCGCCAAGGAAGCCGAGGAGTGGTTCTTCAGCGATGATGAACGCTGGCCGTTCTCGTTCGTGAACATCAGCGCGGCGCTCGGAATCGATGCCGACTACATGCGGCGGGGTCTGCGCCGGTTGATGGAGGAGATGCCCGTCACGGTTCCGCCCCGCGCGCGGCGCGACCGTTCGATGGCACGCCCGCGGCTCCGCGTCGCGGCCTGAATATGCTCGGCTGCAATCCGACTGCGACCGAACATGAAGAAAGGGCAGTCCGTCTGGGCTGCCCTTTCTTTGGAGAGCTACACACAAGGGGGTCCGGCGCTCGTTGCGACATTCTTCGGCAGGCTCAGGGACCGGGCTCACGGCAGCGCAAGCTCGGGGACTTCCCCAACCCTCGGTTCGTTGAACCTGCGCTGCCTTGAGCTTGTCGAAAGGTCGAAGGATCGAAACGAACCCGAGGGGGACCACCACTCTCTCCCGTTCCCCGCCCCCGGCCTTTCGACCCTTCGACAGGCTCAGGGACCGCAGGCTCAAGGACCTCCCCCGCTCCCCCCTCAGTTCGTTGAGCCCGTCGAAACGAACCCCGAGGTCACCGAGGCTGTGTTGAACCCTCTCCCCCGGATCACGTCCGGGGCAGTCTCTAACCCTCTCCCGGTGGTCCCTGAGCTCGTCGAAGGGGGGAGAAGGGATAAAAAGGGCGTCTGGTGGTCTAGGCGGCTTTGTCCTGTCTCCGGCTGATGAGTTTTCCGATGATCTCGTCGATCGCCCGGTCGGCCAGAGCCCGCACTTCGTCGCGGGTCTTCGGCTGGATGGGATGCTCCACCAGAATCGGGCGATACTGCGCCATGCCCAGCGCGGAGCACTGCGCCTTGGCCGCACCGATGAATTCCGTGGTGGTGACGTTGGCGGTCGGGATGCCGTGTTCTTCAAGGGAGACGACGTCGTGCGAACTGCACGAGATGCAGGCCCCTCAATCGCTGAGGGCTTCGATGACGGCGTCGCATCGCTCGCGCAACTCCACGCGCAGCGGCTCCGGCGCAGGCCGCGTGACCGTGGGTTTCATGCGCCGCAGCACCTCCTTCACGCCATATTCCTCGCGCAGCACTTCCTCCACTCGGTCGAGAAAGAACGCGCCTTTGGCCTTGCTGATGTCCAGCAGGCCGACCGTCGTCCCGGCGAGCGAGTCGAGCCGCGGGGCGAAGTCCTTTTGCGCCCGTTCCACCTTGTCGGTCGGGTCGAGCAGTAGATCACTCATGGGAAGCCCTCCTTTTCCTGCCGTGCGTTTCGTTCCCGCCCGTCGAGCGTGTCGAACCGGGCGATGGATCGTCTCCTACGTCATTCCCGTTCGTTGCGTCTGCGGCCCACGCTTCAGCGCGGCATTTCTCGGATTTCCTTGGTCGTGATCCGGCTGCCGGCGTCGAATCCGGCCCAGCCCTGCACCGCGGCGGAAAACCGGCCCGCGGTGCCGCCGGCCACGACGATGACGATGCTGTCCGGCTTCGGGAACTTGGGATAGAGCGTGTCGTCGGTCGGCGGCTCGCGGTCCTTCTTGGGCGTGCGCAGCATACTCACCCCCGCGCCTTCGCCGCCGTTCACGCCGGGCCGCAACTCCCGCAGCGGGCGGCGGACGTTCTCGAACAGAAATCGACGCAGGTCGTGCTTGGACCAGCCGTCCTGCGCGAACGTCTTGGCGTGTTCGGGACCGACGACCAGCACCGTGTCCGAAAACAGCGGATAGTTCTTGTGGTTCCACAGCGCGGCCATGGTCCAGCCGAGCGACAGCGCCAGTTGCTCCGCCGTGCGGCTGGCATGGTCGTTGATCTGCATGGGCGAATGGCCGCCGAACAGGGTGATCGTGCTCCGGTCCGCGGCAAAACCCTTTTCCACGTGCAACGGTTCCCACGGGCTGTCTTCTTCGTTCTCGCCGATGCAGAACGTGTACTGCGCGGGATGGCCCAGCGTGGCCTTGGTGATCTCGTGCGGCTTGGCGCCGCCGACGTTGATGATGATGAGGCGCAACGCACGGCCGATGGTCGCGTTCGCCCGGAAGCCGTGGCCCAGCGCATTGTGGCCGCAGTTGACGCCCAGCGCCCCGCGGACCGGGCCATTGAGAATCGCCATCGGCGTCGCGGAAAACGTCGTCACGTTGATGCCGTGAATGCAGAACTGCTCCTCGCACATGGCTTCGACGCCGGCCAGCACGACCGGGAAGTACGAGGCGTGGCATCCGGCCATGACCGCGTTGATGGCGATCTTCTCGACCGTGGCGCGGCCGTAGTTCGGCCCGATCTCGCCGATCAGTTCGTCCGGGTCGCGGCTCGTTGCGGCCAACATCCGCCGGACGCGCTCTTCGGTCGGCGGCACGACCGGCAGCCCGTCCGTCACCCCGCGCTCGTACAGCAACTCGACCGGGTCGTCCGGGCTCTGGATGCGCGCGGAATGCAGGTCGGCGGTGTCCGACATCGAGGCTCCTTCCGGCCGTGCTCCGTGGCGCGGTTATTTGATCGCCTGCGGATTGATCGGCGAGCCCACGGCGCCGGTGATCGGCAGCGGCGGCGCCACGAACAGGAACTCGTACACGCCGTCGTTCGCGCAATCCTCGGCCAAGCCCTCCAGGTCGAAGATCTCGCCGACCAGCACCCCGGCGTGCACGATCAGGATCATGTGCAGGGGCTGAAAGATGTCGGGCGTCTCGTTGGGGATCACCTCGGTGCCCCACGTGTCCGTGGCGTAGCCGGCGATCTCGTGTTCGCAGATCCAGTGGGCGCAATCGACGCCCAGCCCCGGGGCCGAGCCGCCGCTGTATTCGCCCCAACTTCCATCGGCGCGCACCTGGCCGATCTGGCCGGTCCGCACGAGCACGATGTCGCCCGTCCCGACCGACACCTTGCCCATTGCCGCGGCCCCGTCCAGGTCTTCGGGATAAACGGCCTCGCCCGGGTCGAGCCATTGTTTGCCTTTGTAGCGCGGGATGTCGAGCAGGACGCCGCGTGAGACGATCTTGTCCTTGGCGTTCTCCATACCGTTCTTCTTGGCGCCGGTGCTGTTGACGTGGTGCGCTTCGTACCCGTTGTACATTTTGCCCCGGTACAGGATGTGGGCGAGCGCGTCCCACTGCGTGGCGCATTGCAGCGGCATGGTCACCGCGTCGTCGGTGTACTGGATGTTGGGCAGGTGGTCCTGGGCGCCGATGCTCACGTCGCCGCCGTCCTGGAGCATGAAGTGGATCGGGTTGAAGCGCCCGAACGATCCGGTCTGCGGGCCGTTGTCGTCGAACGGAATGGCGAGGGACAGAACCTTGCCCTGTTTGACGAGGCCGGACGCATCCACGATCTTCTGCGGCGTGATGTAGTTGAGCGTCCCGAGTTGATCGTCGTCGCCCCACCGGCCCCAGTTCTTGTACTTGTCGGCGAGCGCCTTCACGTCGTCCATCGAGAAGTGTTTCGGCATGGGTCGTCCTCCTGTTCGGGCTGTGTGTCGCATATCCGTCGGCGGTCCGTCAACAATGCGACGAACCCCGGGCTTGACGGGTTCTTATTCGCCTAAGTATCTTCATTGTATCTACTCAGAGAGGAAAAAACATGGAAGCCCACGTACAGAAATGGGGAAACAGTTTGGCCGTACGGATTCCCAAGCCTCTCGCCGTCCAACTTGGGCTGACGAATCGCTCGCCCATAGGGCTCTCACTGCGCGGCGGAGAGTTGGTCATCACACCGGTGAAACGCTCTAGCTTGAAGCTTTCCGACCTGTTGGCCGGGGGGACAGAGGAAAACCTACATGAGGCGATCGACACCGGCCCCGCGGTAGGAAGAGAAGCATGGTAGAGACAAGGAGTTACGTCCCGAAGCGTGGCGAGGCGGTGCGGTTGAACTTCGATCCCCACGCCGGGCACGAACAAGCCGGGCGGAGACCCGCGGTCGTGCTCTCACCGGAAGCCTACAATCGGAGAGTCGGTTTGGCGATCTTCTGTCCAATCACCAATCAAGTGAAGGGATATCCTTTCGAGGTGGCTATTCCCTCCAGGCTGGATGTCACCGGCGTCATTCTATCCGATCAGATCAAAAACCTGGATTGGCGGGCACGGCATGCAGCGTTAATATGCGCTCTTCCAATGGAGATTATTGATATGGTTTTGCAGAAAGCCGGAACACTCCTGGAACGGAAAGACGTGGCATAAGGCGAAGACGGCCGTGTCAATGGCCTTCTCCAAGCTGCTGTTCCCAATGAAGTTCGGCAGGGAGATCCAATTCTTCATTTCGTTTTCTTACGTCCCCTTTTAATTGTCCTCCTAGAGTAAGATGTTTTTCCTTTTCCGTCATTCGTCGCTCCCTTTCTCCCCGTCAGAATGACTGTCCTTGCTATTGTCATCTCGTTCAGGGAGCACATCGCCTGCTCCGAAGGTTTGCTTGCTGGTTGTGGCGGTCGATATATTCCAGACGTTTTATTTCTCAAAGACAGTTTCTCTTCGTCATTCCCCAACGAAGGGGTTCATGGTTCCTTCCTGCCCGGGGACGCCGGCTGTTCGATAAGTGCATACCAGGCTGTCAAGGCGCGGTCGCGTACGGTTCGTCCATAGGTACGAATTCCGTTTCCCGCAACGCCGCCTCGGTCCATGCCTTCATGCCAGGCGTCGTGAGCAGCGTTTGCTGGTAGGCGCGGGCGGTCGCGTCCAGTTGCACCTCGTAGGTGACGAACCGCGAAGCCACTGGCGCGAAATAGGCATCTGCCGCTGACCATGCACCGAACAGAAACGGGCCGTCACCCCCGAATCGCGCCCATGTCTCTCGCCAGTGCACGGTGAGCCGGTCGATGTCGCGCCGGACATCCGGCGTCATGCCCTTGCCGGGATGACGGCTGCGGATGTTCATCGGCATGGCGTTGCGGAGCGCGTGGTAGCCGGCATGAAAGTCCGCCACCAGAGAACGGGCACGCGCGCGGGCAGCCGCGTCCGCCGGCCAGAGGGCGGTGCCCGGGTGCAGTTCGTACAAGCGTTCCAGGATGGAAATCGTGTCGAAGGTGGCGAAGCCTTCGCCGGGCTTCCCTTCCCAGAGGACGGGAACCAGTCGCGTGGGCGACAGGGTCGCGATGTTGGCGGCCCAGTCGGCCGAATCGAACTTCACCTGACGTTCGGTAAACGGGATCCCCGCCTCGATCATGGCCAGCCACGCCCGCAGCGACCAGGACGAGTAGTTCTTGTTGGCGATCACGAGGGTCAGCGGAGACATAGGGTCCTTCGTACCGGCAGTCATTCAGGATGGATTATCCACAGCCGGGGTTGGTGTCTATAGCGGGGACCATCAGATCGAGTCAGCCGCACAGCTTCATAACCCTCGTCCGTGCCGAGATTCTTCCCGGTGGACGCGGCCACAGATCGGGGTTCTTCGCCTTCATCCCGCTTGTTCCGGCGCCAGCCATTGGCTCTCCATCGTCTGGCCCGGCCCTTGTTCACTGCATCGACGACGTACTTGGAGAGGCCCGCCACATCTCCGATCTTCTACTTCTTCGCCAATCCGTCAATGGACAACAGTTTTTCCAATTCTCACCCGGCAAAACCTCTTCAAGATCACAAGGATTCGACAATTCGACTACGCCAAACTCGCGCTGCAAAGCGAGGAGAAATCGCACTCTCCGCATTTTTTGGCGACGGGGGCAGGCTCAAGACGCATCTTGCGCAGCGCTGACGCTGCTTTCTTGGTCTTCCTCCGAACGTCGTCAATGAATTTTTCATCCACCACGCGAGATTTCGGGGCTCGTTCTTTCAATTCGTATGTCTCGACGAAATCCGGGTTGCGCCCGGTGAGCGTTTTGTAACCAAGGGCGTAGGTATGCAATTGCGTTTCGGTCACGTCCTCCTGATGGCTCCGTTCATTGGACTTCAAATCCACGATTGTGGTCTGATCCTTGTCCGTACGGCGGACCAGATCGATCCGTCCCTTGAGACTGACCCCGTCGCCTAGGGGAACTTCCACGACCTGTTCGGAGAATTCGATATGGCGAAATTCGTCGGCATTATCACGGATGTAATTCGTAATATCTCGGAGAGCCGCCTGTCTGAGCTTCTGACGCAGTTCACCGAAAGCGTAGGGCGTCCGTAAGTGTCGATCAACCAGGTCCGGGACGTCCGTTTCGTGGACCTTTTTCCCCCGCATCGCACGATGATGTATCTCCGCTAACGCGTCGTGCAGTGATTTTCCGTATCCCATAGCCCGGTTGATGGGGCTATCGAATCCGTACAGGACCCGTAGCTTGAATTGGTACCCGCACTCGAATAGATATCTCAGCTCGGAAAACGAAAATTCCACGTTCGCAATTGCTGTTCTCGGTTTCGGTCTCGTCCGTTTACGCTTGCGGTAATCCGGTTGGTGACACTCTACCCACCGAGAGGTCGAAATATCGTTCCAGAATTCTGACCCCCTGGCGTATCGGTTCCCCTTTCCTTCAATAGGAGCCCACGTCAGATGCAGAAACTTCTTGCTTCGGGTCATGGCGACATAAAACAACCGCCGTTCATCCTCGATCGAGCCGTCGTACCGCTCGGCGTTTTTGATGACGTCGGGCGGAATCAGGTTCCAAATCCCGTTCCGTCTTTTCGACGGGGGAAACCGGTTTCTCAGTAGAGCGGGCAAAAACACTGCCGGCCACTCGCGGCCTTTCGCCTGATGGACGGTCGTCACCTGTACTGCATCAGGGACGACGTAGTCACGGTCTTCCGACCCTTCGCTATAAGAATCTTCGGCTTCATAGTAGAGAAATTTTGCAAATCCATAAAACCGATGTATCGGTTTTGAGGCGAAGTGGATGGTCTCCCAATCCGAAATGATCTCGCTGAACCGTCCGAGATTGAAGAATACAGCTTGTCCGCGGTCGTCAGGAACGTCCTCCTCGCGTACTTCCGCCCGTTCCAGAAATTTCAGGAATATCTCTTGTATGCTTGGTAAACGACTTTCCTTTTCAGCATGCAGATTGTCGCGTATTCTCTTGATGTACCGGAGTGCACGGGTCAGTTGCGGTTTCGTAAGACCTAACTCGGAATTTTCCCATGATTGACGGAGTTCCTTCGCCGTTGGCGGCTCTTCTTTTTTGGTTCTGTTGATCCAGATCTCGTGGCCGGCGATGAAATGAAACAAATCGCGGGTCGCCCGTATTTCTTCCATCTCGAATAGATTGGTCAATCCATTCACGATGAACGGAATATCTGCATCCTTCAGCGCCTGTGCTATGACCGATCCGTTATGTTTGACACTGCGGAGCAGAACCGCCATGTCCGACCAGGAAAGTCCCCGCCGGCCGCTGCCATCGTTGAAGGCAACACCACGTAAAGATCGTATGGTCTCAGCAATATATCCTGCCTCTTGCTCCGGTGAATCGAATTTCAAAGCTACCACATCCCCTGACTCATAACGCTGAGCGTCTGCAAATTTCATGGCCTTGGGCAATCGTGAGGGGACCCGTGCAATGAAATCGGACGCCGTCTCGATTACGCCTCTACTGGATCGGAAATTCTCCTGTAGCCGGATCTGTTTGACGTCTGGATACCTACCCTGGAACGTACGGATATTCTCGACGGAGCTTCCCCGCCATTGATAAATCGTCTGGTCATCGTCTCCGACGACGCACAAGCCTGCACCCAGGCGGTGCAGCAGCCGAATCAACTTCTCCTGTATAGGATTTACATCTTGATACTCATCAACGACAACGTATTTAATACGACCGGATATTTGCTTACGGAGACGTTTATTTTTGCTCAATTCTTGGACTGCAATCTCCAAGATCGCCGAGAAGTCGAAATACGAATCCTTCGTTATTTGTGCCCGGTACTGTTCCAACCCACCAACCACCGAATGTTCGTAGAAAGGGCGTCGTTTGAGGGCATTGAGCCACCATTTGTTGATCGTATCCTCACGTAACACGTTGAGGGCGGATAAATAAAGGTTCGCATCAATGCCTGGTTGAAGAGGCCCTCCGGAGAATTTTCTCAATCCCGTCAACCCTGTTTCCATACTCTTGTAGTTTACGTACAATACCCGCTGTACCGGCTTCAGCACCTCGTACTTCAGGTACTTCGGCACCTCGTTCTGCAATAATTCCAGGCAGAACCCGTGGATAGTGCCGACGTACATATCGGCAAGGCCGGTAACGTCGTTCGTCCGCTGAACGATGCGTTCCTTCAGTTCCGCCGCCGCCTTGTTGGTAAACGTAAACGCGACGATGTTGCGCGGTTCCAAGCGGTTTCTGCTCCGCTTCGTCAGCAAATGGGCTACCCGTCGCGCTACGACTTCCGTCTTTCCCGACCCGGCACATGCAATGAGTTGCAGATTGCGCCCACTGTATTTCACCGCACGTTCTTGCGCCTTGGTTAGGTTCATTACCCCCTCATCCGCGTTTCTGCATTTCGTACCCTTCGTCCGTTCCGAGATGCTTCCCGGTGGACGCGGCAACGGCCAGGGCGTCCGCCCGTTCGTTCCCTTCGTCGCCGGCGTGTCCCTTCACCCAGCGGAACACCACCGAATGGGTCTCGATAAGGTCCAATAGCCGTGCCCACAGATCGGGGTTCTCCGCCTTCTCCCGCTTGTTCCGGCGCCAGCCGTTGGCCCTCCACCGTCTAGCCCAGCCCTTGTTCACTGCATCGACGACGTACTTGGAATCGCTGTACACGGTCACGGCGCACGGCTGTTTCAGCGCCTCGAAGCCGGCGATGACGGCCAGCAGCTCCATGCGGTTGTTGGTCGTCCTGCGAAAGCCGCCGCTCAGTTCGGTCCGTTGGTTGCCGAACTGCATGACGGTGCCGTATCCGCCCGGACCGGGGTTGCCGGAACAGGCACCGTCCGTGTGCATCACGACGCGCTTCATGGCTGGGGGCTCACTGTTCATCCCCGTTCTTCGGCGCGGTTCGCTCAATGAGGGCGCGCAAGGCGGTCATGGTTTCCGCGTGCTGCTGTTGGGCTTCTTCCCGGCGCAGTTCCGTGCTGGTTTGCATGAGGCGGAAGCCCCGCAGAATCAACACGGCGCTGACGATCACCCCGGCGAGGGCGACGACGATTTGCCCTATGCCCACCCACAAGGCTTGAGTCGCGGCGGCGTTCTGCGAGGCTATCGAAGCGTGTTGCGCCGCTATCGCAGCATGTTGCGCGGCCAAGGTCGCGGTTTGAAACTCGGTCATATGTCCCCCTTTCCTCTCGTCTTGGTAGAGCGGCAGTTTCGGTGGCGGTGCCTGGGAGCACAGGCGTTTCGCCCGTCCGTGGTGCGGGCCAGAGACCGCGTTCCCAGGAAGAAGTGTGGGCTGACATACATCCTTTTCTTATGAGGAAATCAGCAGAGATGAAACCATTCGGTAGATCCTTGCATGTTCTTTCCCTTCAATGACGACGGGTAGGGGCGTAAAATTTTATGCCCCTCCGCCTGACGAGCGGCAAAAAGGCGTCTCAGGATCGTCGAGTATGTAATCCTAAAAGTTTTCCCGGTCGAGATGCCTCCCCCTGTGGGAGTACATCAGTTTGAGATTTCCTCGATCGAAATGCCTTTCCTGCGTCGTTCCTGCGGAAAGCAGGAATCCAGGCGGAGACTCTCTTCACTTTGCCACGGCGGACCCTAACCCATGTGGGGTATTCACCTTCCCCCTCTCCCTCAAGGGGAGAGGGGATCTCATTAGCCGAGTCGGTCCCCGGGGGCGAGCCTCTGCCCCTTGACGAAGGCAGCGATGGGAAGGGCCTTTTTGCCTTCGAGTTGGACCGAGCCGACATTGAGATTCCCGTCTCCAGTGGCAACGCGAAGGAGGTCGTCCTGAAGGTCGATGACCGTGCCGGGGACCGCGCTGTCTCGGCGCACGCCGTTCTGAACGTGCGCGGCCAGGATTTTGAGGCGTTTGCCGGCAAGCCACGTGTATGCCGACGGCCAAGGGTGGAATGCGCGTACGCGACGTTCGATCCGTACCGCGGGCTGGGACCAGTCGATCTCGCCGTCCTCTTTGCGGAGTCGGGGGGCGTAGGTCGCGGCACGTTCGTCTTGGGGGATGGCGGTCAGCTTGCCGGCTTTCAAGGCCGCGATTGCTTCGATTAAGGCGTGGGCACCCAGGGTGGCGAGTGTGTCGTGCAGGCTGCCGCCGGTCTCGTCCGATTTCAGAGCGACCGTCTTCTGCAACAAAATGTCGCCGGCATCCATCTTGTCGTTGATCTGCATGATCGTGACACCGGTTTGCATTTCCCCGCGGGCAATGGCCCATTGGATGGGCGCGGCGCCGCGATATTTGGGCAGTAGCGAGGCATGGACGTTGATGCAGCCGCCCCGTGGAAGGGCGAGCACCGCGGCGGGCAGGATTTTTCCGTACGCCGCGACCACGATCAGGTCGGGCTGCCAAGTCCGCAGGCGTTCGAGAACCTCGCGGGTCCGAATCGAATCCGGCTGAACAACCGGAACGCCGTGCGCGCGCGCACGTTGCTTGACCGGCGGGGCGTGCAGCGCCATGCGGCGCCCCGCCGGCTTGTCCGGTTGCGAGATGACCCCGACGATTTCGTCTCCGCCGTCGATCAGTGCTTGCAGCGAGGGGACCGCAAAGTCGGGCGTGCCCATGAAGACGAGGCGGAGCGACCGGGATGTGTCGCTCAGGGTGAGCAGGGTCGGCATATTAGCTCATGGAAGGAAAGGGTGTCTGCTGTTCGGCGTCCGACATCGAGCCGGGCAGGAGAGGCGTCGAGGTATATAAAGGCACCACAAGCTCAGAGACCTTCCCGTCCTCAGTTCGTTGAGCTTGTCGAAACGAACCCCGATGTCGCCTCGGCCTTCGCACCCCGCCCCTGCCCTTCGATTCTTCAACACCCTTAGACAGGCGCAGAGAACAAGCTCGGAGGATCGCAAGCTCAGGGGCCTGCCTGTTGAGATCGGTCCCTGAACCTAACGAAGGCTGTCGCAACGGGTGCGGGTCCTCTTCTATGTAGTTCCCCTTTTCTCCTTCCCCCTCTCCCCCGGATCAAGTCCGGGGCAGGCTCTAACCCTCTCCCACCAGGGGAGAGGGGGAAAAGAGGAGGCGGGGACCGGGATTTCTAACTGAGATACGTTAAAGGAGGGAGCGGGCTCAGATGCCCGGTGTACCGGCGGCTTTAGACGGGGGGCGTTCCAGCGGCCGGCCGTCGCGGAGGAGCTTCTTCACCCGGCGGGTGTAGAGTTCGCGTTTGAGCCGGCTGATGCGGTCGATGAACAGCTTGCCGTCCAGATGGTCGAGTTCGTGCTGCAGGCAGATGGCCAGCAGGTCTTCGGCCTGGAGGGTGATTTCCTTCTGGTCCACGGTCCACGCCTTGACCTCGACCTTGGCCGCACGCTGCACCTCGGCCACGTAATCGACCACGCTCAGACAGCCTTCTTCCCACACCACGGCGCCCTCGCGCGCGGTGATGCGCGGGTTCACGAGCTTGAGCAGTTCCTTCCCCTGCGCTTCCGGGTTGATGTCCAGGACGACGACGCGGTCCTGCGAGCCGATCTGGGTGGCGGCCAAACCGATGCCCGGCGCCGCGTACATGGTCTGGGTCAGGTCTTCGACGAGTGCAGCGAGCTGGCCGTCGATCTGTGCGACGTCCGCGGCCGCTTTCTTGAGACGCGGGTCCGGGAAGGTCAGAATCTCGCGGAGCATGGCCCGCGTCTATACCACGCTGTACGGATCGGTATCAATGATGAGCCGCACGCCGCGTGGCGGTGTGGCGCGCTCGAAGGCGTCCCGGGCGCGTCCGATCAGGTCGTGGGCGAGTTGCCGGTGCGGCCCCTTGACCAGCAGTTGCCAGCGCACCTGCCCCTTGATGCGCTCGATCGGCGCGGGCGCCGGCCCCAACACGCGCGGACGCCGGCTGCCGGCCGACGAGAACTCGTCCGATTGCAGCAGCCGGTCGAGTGCACCGGCGAATAAGCGGGCCGCGGCCTCGACCCGTTCGGCGTCGCGCGCCTCGAACCGGACGTGGATGAGGCGCGTGAACGGGGGATAGCCGAGCTGTTTGCGGTGGCGCTGCTCCTGGGCGGCGAAACCGGCGTAATCGTGGCGCGCGGCGCAACGGATGCTGTAGTGCCGCGGGGCGTAGGTCTGAACGATGACCGTGCCGAGATCCTCGCCCCGGCCGGCGCGGCCGGCCACCTGCGTCAAGAGTTGGAAGGTCCGCTCCGCGGCGCGGAAGTCGGGCCGGTTGAGGGTCACGTCGGCCAGAATGACGCCGACCAGCGTCACGCCGGGGACGTCGTGCCCCTTGGCTACGAGTTGGGTGCCGATCAGCACGTCGAACTCGTGCGCGCGCCACGCCCGCAGCAGCTTGGCCAGGCTGCCGCGACGCCGGACGGTATCGCGGTCGAGGCGGGCGATCCGCGCGTCGGGCAGGAGGTGCGCCAGCGCCGCTTCGACCTGTTCGGTGCCGACGCCCGTTCCGTCCAACGCCGGCTCGCGGCACGCCGGACAGACCCGGACGCTGCGCCGCGTATATCCGCAATAATGGCAGCAGAGTTGCCCGCGCTGGCGGTGGAGGGTCAGGCTGACGCTGCAATGCGGGCAGGACAGCGGCTCGCCGCACGCCCGGCATTGGACGTAGGTGATGTAGCCGCGGCGGTTCAGGAACAGCACGCTCTGCTTGCCGGCCCGATGGGTGGCCGACAACGCGGCCTTGAGCCGGGCCGAAAAGATCGGCGCGGTGTCCTCCCCGCGAAACTCCTTGCGGAGATCAATCACTTCCACCCTGGGCAACGGACGCGCGGCTATCCGTTCGGGCAGGCTCAGCGCGGTGTACTGCCGGGTTCTGGCGTGCGTATAGCTTTCGAGCGCCGGTGTGGCCGAACCGAGCACGACCGGGCAGGCGGCGATTTTTCCGCGCACGACGGCCAAGTCCCGGGCGTTGTAGCGGAGGCCTTCTTCCTGCTTGTAGGCGGCGTCGTGCTCTTCGTCCACGACGATGAGCCCGAGGTTGCGAACCGGCGCAAAGACCGCCGACCGCGCGCCGACCGCCACGACGGCTTCCTGTCGGGCGATCCGCGTCCATTCCTCCCAACGCTGCTTCTCGGTCATGGCGCTGTGCAGCACGCCGACTCGGTCACCGAACCGCTCCCGGGCCTGACCGAGAAGCTGATGGGTCAGCGCGATCTCCGGGACGAGGAAAACGACGCTTTTTCCGTGTCGCAGCGCGTATTCGGCCGCGGTCAGATAGACTTCGGTCTTTCCGCTGCCGGTGACGCCGTGCAACAGAAAGACCTCGAAGCGCCGAGCATCGAAAGCGCCGCGTATATCGTTACACGCGGCCTGTTGGGCCTCCGTCAGCCGCGGGCGGACGGTTTCCGACACGGAAGCCGGGTCGGGCGGTTCCGACCGGTCCCCCGGCAGCGTGACTTTCCGCGGACGCGGGAACGATTCGGTCACTTTGATGAGGGCGCGCGCCTCCAACCGCTCCAGCGCCTCCTTCACGCCCTTTCCTGGCAACCGCCGCTGCAAACTCCTGACGGCCACGCGCTTCTTGGCGGTCACGTGCGCCAAGACGTCCGCTTCGGTCCGACTCAACGAGGCGGGTGGAACCGTCTCATCGCTATCCGAATCCTGTTCCTTTTCGGTGGCTGATGCCTTCCGCGGCCGGTTCTTCCGACTCGGAAGAGTGACGACGAGCGCACTCTGATGCCGGGCAGGTTGGGGAAGGATCGTCCGAAGGACCGCGGGGCGGGGAGAAAAATAATACGAAGACATCCACTCGGACAGATTGCGCATGTCTTCAGTAAAAACAGGCACTTCGTCTATGACATCGAGAATGTCCCTGAGATTTTTCCCTTCTATCGTATCGACCGGGACGTCCGGACTATCGACGATTCCCGTTATTTTTCGGCTATTTACGGGAACTATGACGCGGACGCCGGCACGGACGCGCGTCTGCAAGGCGTCCGGCACGCGATAGACGAGCGCGTTCTTCCGTCCGACCGGCACGGTCAGGGAGACGCTCGCCAGACGAAATTTTCCGGAATATTCGTCGTTCAACATTTGACAAATTGCTTTTTGTATTGAATAGTAAGTGCTCGAAAAAATTGAGATTACGGTGTTCGCAGAAAAACACCGAAACGACCCGCTCCATGAACGCCAACCCGATTCGCGAGATCACGTCGTTCTTCCCGTTCGGCGCGCGGCGAGGCTACATCAGCCTGGATATCGGTTCAAGCGCGATCAAACTGCTCGAAGTGCGCCCGCACGGCTCCAAGATCACCGTCACCAACGCGGGCGTAATCCCCCTTCCGCAAAACGCCGTTTCAGACAACTTGGTCAAGGACACCGGCGCCGTGACGCAGGCGATCGGGACTTTCCTGGAGGACCACCGCATTCGGGCGACGAGCGCCGTGATCGCCATGCCCGGCCCGTCGGTCATCATTAAGCGCGTCGCCCTGCCCTCCCAGGAGCCGGAGGCCCTGGAAGAGACGGTCTTTCTCGAAGCCGGGAATTTCATACCCGAGAACCTCGACGACGTGAACCTCGACTACCAGGTACTCGACCATGACGCGCAGAGCGACCTGCTCGACGTGCTGCTGGTCGCGGTCCGCAAGGACGCGATGCAGAGCTACCTGACCGCGGTGCGCGACGCCGGCATCGTCCCGACGATCGTGGACGTGGACTATTTCGCGATGGAGAACATGTTCGAGGCGAATTACGACCCGGACCCGGCCGACGTCGTGGCGCTGGTCAACGTCGGTGCCCGTTACACCTCCATCAACCTTCTTCAACGCGGATTTTCGATCTTCACCGGAGACGTGCCGCTCGGAGGCAACCATTTCACCGTCCGGCTGAGCCAGGAATTGGGCGTGGACCCCGCGCAGGCCGAAGACGCGAAGCGGTCCAAACGCTTGACCGGCTTTCCGAGCGACGTCGTCGAGCGCGCCCTGTCCGTCACCAGCGAGCAACTCTTAGACGAAATCCAGCACACGCTGCAATTCTTCCAGAGCGGCGCCCAGGGACAACCGCCCGGCTCGGTGTATCTCAGCGGGGGAACGGCCGGGTTGCCGGGGTTGGCGGACCGGTTCGCCGACCGGCTGCGGGTGCCGGTCGCCATCGCCGACCCGTTCCGCAACCTCGACAAGGCGCGCCGGCTCGACGCGGATTTCGTGGCCGAACACGCCGCGACGTTCGCCGTGAGCGTCGGACTCGCCACGCGCAGGGTGGAGGACAAATGATCCACGTCAACCTGCTTCCGGCGGCGCAGCGCGAGACCGGCCCGTCGAGTCGCAAGGAGGTCGCGGTGGCCGCGGCCGTCTTCGGGCTGACGTTCGCGGTCGTTGCCGGGCTGCACGGCGTGCAGTCGAGGGAACTGGCCGTGGCGCAGGCCGAGGTCACCGAGATCCGACAGGATTTGCGCCGGCTCCGCCGGGAACATGCCGGCCTGGACGCCCTGGTGAATCAAAAAGCACTGTTGGAGCAGAAACTTCACGTCGTCGCCGCGCTGACCGACCCGCAGCGCCGCACCGCACCGGTCGGGCTGCTGACCGATCTCAGCCGGATGACGCCGGACGAATTGTGGTTGACCGAGTTTACCCAGGACGGCGCGACTGCCACGATTCGCGGGAACGCCGTGGACAATCAAAGCGTTGCCGAGTTCGCCGGCAACTTGCTGGGTTCGGCGTACTTCCAGAACGTGGAGATTCGGGAGACGGTTCGCCAGCGGCTTCCATCCGACGACGCCCGACAAGTGACGCGGTTTCACGTGGAAGCCGCGGTCTCGACCTTCGCGGCGGAGACACAGCGGGACGCCTAGCCATGCCCGATCTCATGCGTGAATTGTTGGAACTGATCGGACGGCGCCGCGCGTTCAGCTACACCCTGGCGGTGACGCTGATACTCGGCGTGTACGCGTTCGGGTTCTACCTGCCCGCCACCCGCGACGTTGCCGCGGCGCACCAGGAGGCCGAACGACTCCGAAGCGAGCGGACCAGACTTCAGAAAACGCTGGACGCCAGCGGCGACTTGGCCGCGGCGACGTCCGCGGTGGAGGCGGCACTCACGGCCGCCCGGGCACAGTTGCCCCGGCAGAAGGAAATCCCTGAACTCCTGCGTCAGGTCTCGGCGCTCGGACACGCCGCGGGGCTCGACATCCTCCTGTTTCGACAGGAACCCGAGCGGCAATACGAACTGTACGCCGAGGTGCCCGTCCAGATGGCGGCGCGCGGCGGCTATCACCAACTCGCGGTCTTCTTCGACGAGATCGGCCGGCTGAGCCGCATCGTCAACGTGACCGATCTGAGCATCACGGAGGCCGATACGGCCGGTCCGCGGCCGATTGTCCATGCCGCCTTTTCCGCGGTCACGTACCGGTTCGTGGAGAACGCCGCGGCGACCGAACCCGGCCGGGAAGCGCAACCGAGTAGGAAGCGCGTCTGAGCAGTGGCCATGCGATCTGCTGTACGGACATACTTGCGACTGTCGTTCGCAGCCTGGCTTACGATGCCCGCCGCAGTGGCGCTCTCCGGCTCCGAGGGCTGGGCTGCGGACGGACAACTCACGCCCGCGCACGACGCTTCCGAGACGTACGACCCGGCCGGCCGGCGCGACCCGTTCCAGTCGCCGTTTCGTACCGCCGTCGAACCGCGACCGGTCGAAAAAGACGCGCCGGCGCTCCAGCGGTACGCGCTCGGCCAATTCACTCTGGTCGGCGTGATCTGGGGCGCACCGACGCCCGCGGCACTCGTGCGGAGTCCGGACGGCCGCGGCCACGTCGTCAAGGCCGGCGTCCGAATCGGGACGCACAGTGGTATCGTGCGGACGATCGAGCCTCGACGAATCGTCGTCGAAGAATACCCGACCGATTGGTACGGCAACCGCCGGCCACGGACGCGCGCCATTTCGCTGGCCGCGGAAGGAGCACCGTAAAACGAGCGCCGATTACAGCCCGATGGCGGGTGAGGATGTGGGGATGCGGAACGTGCTGTACGGACAGCCTTTGCGGCTGGTGGTCCTGCCCTGGGTCTGCCTGACGGCCTGGGCGTGTACGCCACAATGGCGCGGCACCGCGGGGAGCGGACTCGCCCCGCGGGTGCCGAATCCCGTTGCGAAACAGGAGACGTCCCCGGCTTCTCCACGGACGACGGAGCGGGACACGACGCAGGAGGCGGCCGCGGTTCCTTCGCGTGACCCCGTACCGACTCCCGTCGAAATCGAACGGGCCGCCGACCGCGCGGCCGCTTCACCAGCGCCGAATGTCGAAGTCGAAAGCGATGCCCCAGACCGGCCGCGCTACACCGGCGAAAAAATCTCACTGGACTTCAACGGCGCCGACATTCACGACGTGCTGCGCGTGCTGGCCGACGTGAGCGGCCTGAACATCGTGGCGACCGACGACGTACAGGGCCGACTGACGTTGCGCCTGGTCGACGTGCCGTGGGATCAGGCGTTGGCCGTGGTGCTCCGCGCACACGGGTTGGAGCAGGTCGAATCGGGCAACGTCGTGACGATCTCGACGCCCGCGCGCCTGGAGACGGAACGCCGCGCCCGGCTGCGGGCCAGAGAGGCCGAATTGAAGCTGGCCCCATTCGAAACCGCGTACGTCAAGATCAACTACGTCAAGGCGACCGACATCGTGGACTTGATCCGCCGCGAGCACGGGCCGAGCGAGTCCGCGGGGCGGGATGGACGACGTTCGGAGGGGAACGGATCGTTGTCTCGCCTGAACGGCGCCGCTGACACCGACGCCCAGGTCGCCCTGATGTCGCCCGGCGGCACGATTGCCGCGGACGACACGGCGAACGTGGTCGTCGTTCGGGACGTTCCGGAGAATATCGCCGCGGTCCGCGAACTGATCCGACACGTCGATATTCAAATGCCGCAGGTGCTGATCGAGTCGTACATCGTGACGGCGAACGGCAACGTCAGCCGCTCGCTGGGCATCCAATGGGGCTATCAGTACACGGCCGGCCCCGACACCGGAAACCCGACCGGCGTCAACTTTCCGGGCCGGATCGGCATCGGCGGGGGGAGCAACATCGGCACGCAGGGCGTCCCGTTCATCGCCGACTTCCCCGCCAGAGCCGCCGGCGCCGCCACCCTGGACCTGTTTCTCGGGTCGGTCGGTGGCTCCAGCAAGCTCAACATGCGGCTCAGCGCGCTGGAATCCGAGGGGCGCGCGCGGGTGATCTCCCGGCCGCGCGTGGTCACGCTGAACAACGGCGACGCGCTGATCGAATTGCGCCGCGAGGTGCGCGTGCCGGTCACGGCCGGAAATCTCACCGTCGGCGGTGCCGGGACGCGGGGCGGCGGAGAGGCGTTCGAGGAATTCGACGTGGGCATCCGGCTGAAGGTGTCCCCGCAGATCTCGTCGGACGGCTTCGTGCTGCTGGACATCGAGGCCGAAAGCAGCGAGTTGACCGATTCGAGCGTGACGACGACCGCGGCCTCATCGACGGTGCCGAGCATTCCCGACGTGCTGTCCCGCACGACCAACTCGCAGGTCCTGATCCGCGCCGGTGCGACGTTCGTGCTGGGCGGCATTCTGCAAGACAACCTGGACCGCCGCGAGAGCGGCATCCCGTATCTCCGCCACGTGCCCGGCCTGGGCTGGCTGTTCAAAGGCAAGACCGACCGCCGAACCAAGGACGAGTTGATGATCTTCCTGACGCCGAGAATCGTGGCCGGCGTTTCCACCGCGGGGTTGCCGTCGTCGGGGCAACTCTGGAAGAGCCGGCCGCAGGTCGAGGCGGAGTCGTAACCGGAAGGCGAAGGACGCATTCCCCCCCGATAAGGGGCGCGCGGGGGGCTCCCATCGGAAACGTAAGGCAAAGAAGCGAGGACACCCGCATACGAGGAGAAGATCGACCGGAAGAACGAGGAACCGAGAATCCAGATGCCTAAGAACTCACGGTGGAGCGGAAGCGGAGGTGCGGGAGTTCTTAGACCTGTGGATTTTCGGACCTGTCGATGACGGAACGGTGAAGGGAGGTGACGGCGGAAGACGCTACCAGGGTAGAGACACTCGGAGGCTTGGCCGCCAAACGTGGTGGTGAGGTGGTGGAGGAGAGGCATACCGGAATGCAGATTGCTTGGCCCCGAGCCTCCGAGCGTCTCTATCAGATGTGGTGGGGTACGAAGGAGTGGTGGTGGAAGTGGTAGAGACGAATATAGGGGCGGAGTCTTACCCCCTCCGCCCCTATACGCCCCGCACACGGGGAGGATGAGCGCCGACGACGAGGCGAAGCAGTCTTATTCGGGGAATTACAGACAAGATGATCCCTCGCCCGTTTCGACAAGCGCAACAGGCTGGTCCCTGAGCTTGCGGTGCCTTGAGCGTGTCGAAAGGTCGAAGGGTTTTCAGCCAAGGGACACGGAACGCAAGTCGGGAA
The DNA here is from genome assembly GCA_965242795.1 of uncultured Binatia bacterium (SeqCode). GTDB lineage: Bacteria > Desulfobacterota > Binatia > Bin18 > Bin18 > Bin18. Next base: position 2,340,943 of record OZ251505.1, on the reverse strand, counting down.
AAGTTCTAGGAGCATCTTGTCTGTAATTCTCCGAAGTTTGTGGTGGTTGAGGTGGGGCGGAAGCGGCGGCGACCGTATGGCCGCCGCCCGGGCCGGGGAGTTTTGTGCAGTGGGGTTGCGGGGCGGTTGGCGTGTCAGGCTACGCGCCCGCAATCGGTGGCTGACGATGTGGCGGATGACGGGTGGCCGCGGCAAAACTCTCCGGCTGGTAAACGCGACTGTCGGGAGTCTGGGCTGTTTTCATTTGGGAATTACGTACAAGAGGAGCCTATATCCGTTGTCACACCCTTCGCCAAGTTCAGGGACCGCTCTCGACGGGCTGGTCCCCGAGCTTGCGGTGCCTTGAGCGTGTCGAAAGATCGAAGGGCCGGGGGGTGGTAAGGTGCGCAGGCGGGGGTGACGTCGGGGTTCGTTTCGATGTTTCGACAAGCTCAACACATCGCAGGCTCAACGAACTCAGGGATGGGAAGGTCTCCGAGTTTGTCGAAAGCTCGATGATCGTCTTGTATGGAATCCCCTTTCATTTCGTTGGTCTTGAATCGGTGAGGCGACGTCATTTCCGTGGACTTCGAGCACGTCGCACCGACTTCCTTCGCCCCTGATTGCGCGTTCGTATAGCGCAGACACCGGCGGGAGACAATCGCCATGCCCGGTCTGGATACGCGGATGGGGTCACGCACCATCGTGCTGGCCGGCTTCATGGGAACCGGCAAGAGCTCGGTCGGCCGGCGGTTGGCTGCGCGGCTCGGCCGAGAGTTCGTCGATACCGACGCGCTGATAGAACAGGAAGGCGGGACGTCCATCACGCGGATCTTCGCCGACCGCGGAGAGGCCGAGTTTCGCGCACGCGAGAAACGCGCCGTTGCCGTTGCCGTAGGAGAAGACGGTCGGGTGGTCGCCGTGGGCGGCGGCGCGATACTGGACCGTGAAAACCTGGCGGCCATGAAAGCCGGCGGACCGGTCGTCTGCCTGACCGCCCGGCCCGAGATCGTCCTTGCCCGCGTGGCGCACGATACCGGCCGGCCGTTGTTGCAAGGCCCGCAGCCGCTCGAAACCATCCGTGGACTCATGGCCGAGCGCGCCGACGCGTACGCGCGGGCCGACGTCACGATCGACACCTCGGATCTGACTCCCGACGAAGTGATCGAAACCCTGCTGAACGCCTTGGCAGACGCGGGTTTCCGCCTGTAGAACGGCAGCGATGGATACGCTCACCGTCAACCTCGGAGCGCGTTCCTATCCGATCCACGTCGGGTCGGGGATTCTGCACGACCTGGGCGCATTCCTGCAACGCCAGCGGTTTTCTCCGGGCCGGGTGGGGCTGGTGACGGATTCCCATGTCGGCCGGCACTATCGGGAGCCGGTCGTCGGACGCCTGCGCGCCGCGGGGTTCCAGCCGGTAGTGATCGAGATTCCCGCCGGCGAGGAGCACAAGAATCTGGCGTGGCTGACCTTCTTGTACGACAAGCTGGTGGACGAACGCCTGGAGCGGAACGCGCCGCTACTCGCGCTGGGCGGTGGGATGATCGGCGACCTGACGGGCTTCGCCGCGGCCACGTTCCGCCGCGGGGTGCCGTTCGTCCAGATCCCGACCAGCCTGCTCGCCCAGGTCGATGCCAGCGTGGGCGGAAAGACCGCGGTCAACCATCCGTCCGGAAAGAATCTGATCGGCGCGTTCTATCAGCCGCGGCTGGTGGTCATCGACGTGGAGACGCTCAAGACGCTGTCGCGACGCGAGTTCCTGTCCGGCGTGGCCGAAGTCATCAAGTACGGGGCGATCTTGAGCCCGGAACTCTTCGGCTTGCTGGAAGAGGAACTTCCGGCCCTGCTCGGCCAGAAACCGGGGCTGCTCACCTCGATCGTCAAGACGTGCTGCCAACTCAAGGCGCTGGTCGTGGAGGAAGACGAAACCGAAGGTGACTATCGCGCGATTCTGAACTTCGGCCATACGCTGGGCCACGCCATCGAAAGCGCGACCGACTACAAGCGGTTTCTGCACGGCGAGGCCGTGGCGATGGGCATGGTCTTCGCCGTCCGGCTGTCGCAGCAACGGAAGCTGTGTCGTCCCGCGGTGCGCGACCGGGTCATCCGGCTGATCCGGGCCGCGGGTCTGCCCGTCGAGACGCCCGACGACCTTGCACGCGAGCATCTGCGCATCGGGATGCAGGCCGACAAGAAGGTCACCGCGGGGAAGATCAAGTTCGTCTGCCTCGAAGACATCGGCCGGACGCGCTTCGCCTTCCTCGGCACCGACGAAATCGTCGGACACCTCTACCCCGGTCGGGGGCGCCGCGGGTCACGCCCGCCCCTCCAGAGTTGACGCTCTCCCGGGCGCTTTATAGTCTGCCCGCGTGGCGAACCGGAACGAATCGCGCCCCTCGACCGCCCGAAAACCGCGGTCGAAGCGCCTACGCCGCCCGCGGCGCGAGGCAGCCGCCGGCGAGTCGGAACGGCGGTCGAAGCGCGCCAAGCAACGCCGGCCGGCCGGCCGGGGCAAGAAATCCCCCTGTCCGCATGCCCCCCACTGCCACGGCTGCCCGTTCGTCTCGCTGCCCTACCCCAAGCAACTGGACGAGAAACAAGCCGCGGTGCGCGAAGCGTTCGCCGCGTTCGCGTCGTTGCGCGACATCGACGTCCCGCGGCCGCTCCAATCCCCGCGCAGGTTCGGCTACCGCGGCCGCGTGAAACTGGCCGTGCGGCGGGTCGAAGGGAAAACCCGCATCGGGCTGTACGTGCCGGACTCGCACGACGTGTTCGACGTGTCCGACTGTCCGGTCCACCCGACCGAGCTCAACCGCATCGTCCACTATCTTCAGCGGGCCGTGCGGCGCTTCCACGTCACGCCCTACGAAGAAGAACGCGATACCGGCCAACTGCGCTACGTCGACCTGCGCTACAGTTTCTGGCAACGCAAGGCCCTGCTGACGCTGATTACCCGGCACATGGACTTTCCGCAGGCCCCGGAGTTGGCCCGGCATCTCGGCCAGCGCTTCCCGTTTCTGAGCGGCATCGTCCAGAACGTCAACGACCGGCCGGGCAACGCGATCTGGGGCAAGCGGTTCCGCCCGCTGCGCGGTCGTGATGCGCTGCTCGAACGCGTCGGGCATCTGCATCTGAGCCTGCCCGCGGACGGGTTCTCCCAGGTCAATCCGCCGGTCGCCAAGGCCATGTACGAGACCGCCGCGGAGTGGGCACAACTCACCGGCCAGGAGGTCGTGATCGACGCGTACTGCGGCCTCGGCCCGCTCGCCCTGTTCTGCGCCCATCGGGCCAAACTCGTGGCGGGCATCGAGGAAACCGAACGCGCGGTGAGCGCGGCGAAGCAGAACGCGCGCCGCAACGGTTATCACAACACCCGGTTCTTCGCCGGCGACGTGGCCGAAAAAATAGAGGAAGTCGCCAACTCCCTGCCGCCCGTCGACGTGATGATGCTGAACCCCCCGCGGCGGGGTCTGAGCCCCGACGCCTTTGAGGCGGTGACCGCGGCCCAGGCGCCCCGGCTGGTGTACATTTCCTGTTCTCCCGCGACGTTGGCCCGCGACCTCGACCGGTTCGGCCAAGCCGGTTACGGCGTCGAACGGGTGCAACCGTTCGACATGTTTCCGCAGACCGACCAGGTGGAAACCATCGCGCTCCTCCAGCGCACCGGAGAAACGGCGTGACCGGCTCCGAACCCCGCTTCCGGTCCGCCTGTTCTGCACGGGGCATCACTTGGCTGCGGGCCGGAGGATGGGAAGCGTTTCCCGGCTTGGTGCACGGCTTTTCGCGTCGGCTGCCCGACCGGAGGCCGTTGACGGACCCGGCCGCGGTCGGCGCGTCCTTGGGCGTCTCGGAGGCGAGATTGCAGACCCTCCATCAAGTGCACGGCGGAACGGTCGTGCGGGTGACGGACGAACCGCCTGCCCACACGCCTTCCGCGGACGGCATGCTCACGGCCGTGCCGAACGTCCTGCTCGGCATTGCGACCGCGGACTGCGTCCCCGTTCTTCTCGTTGCCCCTGAGCGGCGCGTAGCCGGATCGCTGCACGCCGGCTGGCGTGGCACGCAAGAAGCCATTTGCCTCCGCGGCGTAGCGCGCTGTTCCGAATTCTGGGACGTCAGGCCCGATGAGATTTACGCGGCGCTCGGCCCCGCGATAGACGGCTGCTGTTACGAAGTGGGCAGCGACGTCGGCGAGCCGCTGGCGGCGCGCTGGGGCGACGATGCGGCGTGGCGTCCGCACGGGGACAAGGGCCATCTCGACCTGCGCACCATCAACCGGACGCAACTCATGCAGGCCGGGGTGCCTGCGGAGCACATCCAACACGTCGGAGGCTGTACCTGTTGCCACGGCGGCGAGTTCGCGTCGTATCGCCGGGAAGGTCCCGACGCCGCACGCCAACTCAGCGTCATCGGCTGGAGCCCGGCCGCCGACGTGTCGGCGTGAACTCCCGGAGCGGGGACGAATCGCGTATGCGCATAGCCGTGCTCGGGGGCGGGGGATGGGGCACCGCGCTGGCAGGGTTGTTGGATTCGGCAGGCCACGACGTGCGGCTCTGGGTCCGACGGTCGTCCCTCGCGCGCGAAATTGCGGCAACGCGCGAGAACGCGGCCTACCTATCGGGCGTCCGACTGTCGGACGCTATCGACGTTCAGGCCGACCTGTCGGCCGCGGTCGCCGGGGCCGAATTGCTGGTCGTCGCGGTGCCGTCCCACGCCGTCCGCGAGTTGGGCGAAGCCTTGGCATCGCTGTTGCAAGCCGCGCCGCTCCTGGTCAGCACCAGCAAGGGCATCGAGCCGACCACGCTCCGCACCATGAGCGGCGTGCTGGCCGACGTCCTGCCCGCGAGGCTGGCGGACAACGTCAGCATCTTGTCCGGCCCCAGCTTCGCGGCCGAGGTTGCCCGCGGCCTGCCAACCGCGGTGACGGTTGCGGCCAGCGATCAGGCCGTAGCCGAGACGGTGCAACGCACGTTTTCGGCGCCGACCTTCCGCGTGTACACCACGACGGACGTGGTCGGAGTCGAGGTGGGCGGCGCGGTCAAGAACGTCATCGCGTTGGCGGTCGGTGTGAGCGACGGCTTGGGCTACGGCCACAATGCGCGCGCGGCCCTGATTACGCGCGGCATGGCCGAGGTGGTGCGGTTGGCGCGCCGCCTGGGCGCCCGAGCGCAGACCGTGTCCGGCCTGTCCGGGATGGGCGACCTGATTCTGACCTGTACGAGCGACCTGAGCCGGAACCGCAACGTCGGCCTCCGGCTCGGCAGAGGCGAATCGCTGGACGCCATCCAGCACTCGATGACGACGGTCGCCGAGGGGATTCGCAACTGCCGCTCGATTCTGGACTTGGCCCGCAGTCTGGACGTCGAAATGCCCATCGTCGAACAGACCTGCGCCCTGGTCCACGAAGGGAAGTCGCCCACGCAAGTCGTGACTGCCCTGCTGTCACGACAGATCAAACCCGAGTTTCCGCAGAAGTGATTCCTTTAGCGTCGGCTACCAAAGGATAAAGCTATGCTTCCTAATGGGAATTACATACAAGAGGACCCTCATGGTCAAAGGGCTAGGGGCGGGGTACGAAGGCCGAGGTGACATCGGGGTTCGTTTCGATGTTTCGACAAGCTCAACACATCGCAAGCTCAACGAACTGAGGGGGGAGGCGGGGAAGGTCCTTGAGCTCACCAATCGAGATCGGGACACCGCAGGCTCAACGAACTGAGGGCTACCGGATGAACAAGAGGAATTGACCCGTGGCACGAATCGAAGGCATCTTCATCAGCAACTATCGGGTGCTGAAAAGCATAACACTCGGAAAGGCACAGTACGAGCAAGATGACCAACCCTTGACTCCAATCACCGCGGTGATCGGGAAAAACGGAGTCGGCAAAAGTTGTCTGTTGGACGCCTTCGGGTTTCTCGCCGATTGCCTGAAATCGGGCGTCGAGCAGGCGTGCGACGCCCGGGGCGGGTTCGAGCGTCTCCGTTCTCAGGGAAGCGATGACCCGATTCGGTTCTTGGTCTGTTACAGGGAAGACCTGAATGCCCAGCCCATTACCTACTGGTTGTTTATTGACCTGGATGATGCGGGCCGTCCCCATGTCTCATGTGAAGTCCTTCATCAGCGTGGACAAGGACAGGAAAGCGGCCAGTCCTTTTTTATCTTAGGTAGTGTCGAAGGCGAGGCATGGGCGTGGAAAGGGAATGCGCAAGGGCAACGGATTGACGAGGTAAATCCGTTTCTGTCCGATCTGGATGCGTTCACAGACCAGATCAAGAGTCCACCGACCGACGAGAAGAACGAAGAATGGGAAGCCTTCGAACTCGAGGACAGTCGCACACTCGCCATCACGACGCTCGGTGCGATGAAACAGCACCCCCGTATCGCGGCTTTTTGCCGGTTCATCAAAGGCTGGTATCTGAGCTACTTCACGCCGGACGCGGCCCGCGGGCTGCCCCAGGCCGGTTCGCAGCAACATCTGAACGTCCACGGCGACAATCTCGCCAACGTCGTGCAGTTCATGGAGCGCGAACACCGGGACACGTTCGACGGCATCCTGCAACAGATTGCCGGCAAGGTTCCGGGCATCGACCGCATCGACACGCAACGCAGCCCGGACGGGCGCCTGCTGCTGCGCTTCAACGACCGGGGCTTCACCGACCCGTTCTATGCGCAACAGATGTCCGACGGGACGCTGAAGCTCTTCGCCTATCTGTTGCTGTTGGCCGATCCCACGCCGCCGCCGTTCATCTGCATCGAAGAACCGGAGAACGGCCTGTATCACAAACTGTTGGAGGTGCTGGTGGCGGAGTTTCGCCGCCGCGCCACGGGTGCGCCGAACACGCCGCAGATTTTCGTGACCACGCACCAACCCTATCTGATCGACGCGCTCGGACCCGAAGAAGTCTGGATTCTGGAAAAAGGGGCGGACGGCTTTGCGACCATCAGCCGGGCCAGCGACGACCCTACCGTCAAGGCAATGGCGGACGAGGGGATGCCGCTCGGCGGGCTGTGGTACAGCGATTACCTGGATAAGAGGGGGCCGTCTGCAAAATGATTCTGGGACCCGTTGTTTCCCGTCATACCCCCATTCAAGCCGGGGGCAGGCTCCGTGCAAGCAGGTATCCATCCCCTGGATTCCCGCTTCCGCGGGAATGACGACCGGGTGGGATCTTCGAGTACGTCATTCCCAAGGGAAACGCATGCACTTCGAAGTTCTGGTCGAGGATCAATCGGGAAGCATCGCCCTCGAATGTCTGTTGGAGAAGATTCTCGGCGCGAACGGCGCGGCCCACACGTGGATTATCCACCCGTACAAGGGGCTTGGGCATATCCCGAAGGGTTTGCACAGCGTCACGGACCCGCAGAAACGGATTCTGCTCGATCGACTGCCAGACCTGTTGCGGGGATACGGACGGAGCCTTCCGCCGTCGACTGCGGTCGTTGTCGTCGTCGATGCGGACGACAGGGATTGCGTCGCGTTCAAACGAGAATTGCGCGGCGTGCTGGAGGCGTGCACCCCGCGCCCGCGAACGCTGTTCAGAATCGCCATCGAGGAAAGCGAAGCGTGGCTGTTGGGCGACCGTGCCGCGGTGAAGCAAGCGTATCCCGATGCCAAGGATTCGGTGCTGAAAAGGTACGAGCAAGATAGTATCTGCGGCACGTGGGAAGTGCTGGCCGATGCGGTCCATCCGGGCGGCGCGGCGAAGCTCAAGGAATCGGGCTATCCGGCCGCGGGAAGCGCGAAATGCGGTTGGGCCGAAGCAATCGCCCCCTACATGAACGTCGACGAGAACCGGTCGCCGAGCTTTCGGGTCTTTCGGGACGGGGTGAGGAAGCTGGCGGCAGCCGGCTGAGGCTATCAGACGAGACGCTGCGCTCTTTCCCCTTTCCCCTGGAGGGAGAGGGGGAAGGGAAAGCGGCTTTTGCGGGCGAGGCAGCGCTCTTCGAGGAGGAATTCCTCTGGATTCCGGCTTTCGCCGGAATGACGAAATATCCGCAAGAACGACGAGAATGCCCGTAGGAATGGAGAAATAAAAGGGAATTACATACAAGAGGATCCTAACGGTCAAAGGCCGGGGTGACAGCGGGGTTCGTTTCGCAGGCTCAACGAACTGAGGGTGGGGAAGGTCCCCGAGCTTGCGGTGCCTTGAGCGTGTCGAAAGGCCGACGGCAGGAGCGTCTGAAGAATACCCCCGCACTGAGCGCCTGGACTCTGTCCTCGTAGTCAGCGCGGGGGACCACGTCGTTACCTCACTCGTACACTGCCACGGGAATCAACGCCGGATCTCCGCCGAACCGGGTATAGCCACGCACGGCTATCGGGTGCGTGCTGTACACCGTGCACGTCGTCCGGCGCCGGGCTTCCGCCTCCGTCTTGCCCGCGTCCATCAGCGCCGCTTGCAGGTCGGCAGACGTGCCGTCGTCCGCGGTCCTGCCCGGCCAGTAGGAAAAGCCTGTCTCCCTTGGAACAGCCACGTCCCACGTAACCGGCTCCCCCTCCATGCCGTTACACCTGAAGAATATCGTGCATCCCGCATCCGATGCCCCATACCCACAATACAGATGCACCCATGCCTGCCACGGGGAGAGATTCAACAACACGACGGACGTGAGATTCCTCCCAACAGGCGGCTCCGGCTCAGACCCTCCCCCCGGTCGCGTCCCCCGAGGGACAGGCGACGACGGCTGTTGCCCCGGGATGAACCGCAGCCAATCTGTCCAGGCCGACATTTCTCTAAAACCTTCTTCTGCTCGAACACGGCACATGGCCTCGATCCCCCGTTGGAACCACCGCGCCGCATTGTGATGGAAATAAGTTTGGCCTCTATCGTATTCGTATCTCGAATAAGTATCGTAGCCCGTTTGTACGCATTCAATGCTATAGCTATCCGCCCTTTCAACCGGCCACCACCAAAGGTACATCCCGTCCTCGTCAGTCCAAGATTCCATATAGACCCGAGGCGGTTGTAGGTCGTCGTGCGCCTGCCCAACCCCCACGCCTCCGAACAATAGCCCGATAACGACCAGCACTATTCCCAAGACTGCTATGCCCATCTTCCGTCTCCTCCTTCTCGCTGCTCCTGCGTTTCTTGCCTCGCAGGGTACGACTCCTCCACGGACCCGGCCATGAAAGTGCCGGGCCGTGACTACATCACAACAGCGAATGGAGTGAGGTCCCGCCTATTCACCACGGCACGGGGCATGACTCCCGCGCCAGATGGTGGTTTTTGTATTCGACAGGCGACCCGACTCGTCGGGTTCGCTGTCTGATGTAGTCGCCGGGGAGAGTGGACAATGCGGGCGGAAATGTCAACGCCGATGTCGGCGTCTGCTCTTCCTGGGAACGCGGGTCTCCGGCCCGCATCGGAAGCGGGCGAGACGCCCGCCGCGAAGATGAGGATTGGACAGGAAGACGGCGGGAGAGATGAACTGACGGAACGAAGCGGAAGTTTGACAGACGGGCGGGGGTATGGTGTTATGCGCGCTTGGCGAACCCTCCGCCCGCATACGGATGAGCAACCATGAAAAGGACGTATCAACCCAGCAACACGAGTCGCAAACGCACGCACGGCTTCCTGGTGCGGATGAGAACCGCGGGAGGCCGGGCCGTCATCAGACGCCGCCGCGCCAAGGGCCGCAAGCTCCTCAGCGTCCGCATCCCGCCCAAGCAGGCGCGCCGCTGACCCGCCACCCCGTCCGGTGCTCGTTCCCGAAATCGGCGCGGCTGCTGGTCCGCCGGGAATTCCTCCATATCCAGAAACGGGGAAAACGGCGCCACACTCGCCATTTCCTCGTCATCACGGCACCGGCGCGGACGAACCGGCCACGGCTGGGGATCACGGCATCACGGAAGTTCGGCAACGCCGTGGCCCGAAACAGCATCAAGCGCCGGTTGCGGGAATTCTTCCGCGTCCGACAGGTGGACATTGCGCCGGAGCGCGACATCCTGATTATTCCCAAATCGCAGGCAAAAACGCTGCCGTTTGCCGAACTCGCCGCCGAACTCGATTGCGTGATTCCGTGGGCGCATCCCCAACGAAACGTCAGAGCGAACCGGAGTTCATGACACGTTCACCGACCTATTCGTCGTGGCAACCTGCCGTAAATGCGACGGTCTCTGCCTGCCGGGCGGCATTTCTCGCCATGCTGGCCGCCTACCGCGTTCTCATCTCGCCCCTACTGGGGCCGGCCTGCCGATTCTTTCCGAGTTGTTCGCGCTACGCCGCGCAGGCCGTACAGCGGCACGGCGTATGGAAGGGTCTGGGATTGGCCGCCTGCCGGCTGGGCAAATGTCATCCCTGGCACCCGGGCGGCGTGGACCCGGTTCCCTAACCGCCGCTTCGATTTCGCCGGATTCATTCGCGGACGTGTGAAACCCGTATGGACAACAAGAGCCTTTTGGCAATCGTGCTGTGTATCGCGATTCTGATCGGGTATCAGTCGCTGATTTCCTACCTGTACCCTCCGGCTCCGCCGACCGACCCGCAATCGCTGCCGCCCACTCCCGATACGCCGGGACCGGCATTGACGGAGGCAGTCCCCGAACCGCCCGTATCCCCAGAGGTTGACCGGATCGGGCAGCCTGCAATTCCGCCCGAAGCAGCCGACCCGCCGGCCAGCGGCGGGCGCGACGTGGCGGTCGAAACCGACACCTACCGGGCCGTGTTCACCACTCTCGGCGGGCGGCTCAAGAGCTTCCGGCTCAAGGAGTATCCGGTCACGCTCGACCCGGAGAGCCCGTTGTTGGAAATCGTCGACCCGGGCGGCTACGGCGAACTGCCGCTCGTCGTCCGCGTCAGCGGCCGGCAAGTCAGTCTCGACGACGCCGGCGTCGCATACGCCGTATCCGGCGACAGTGTGCGCTTGCAGGCCGGAGAGCAGGCCGACCTGGTTTTTCGCGGCACCCATGCGGATGGAACGGTCTTCAGCAAGACATACACGTTCTCGGGCAGCGGCTACGGCATCGGACTCGAGGTCGACGTGACCAACGTGCCGTTCCAGGCCGGCAGTCTGTCGGTGTCGTGGCTGGAAGGCTCGCGTTCGGGCAGCAAAACGACATACGACTATTACGGGCCGGTGGCGCTGATGGGGCGGACGTTCAAGTACGCACACGCCTGGGATTGGGAGCCGGGCGACGTCTATGGGCCGGGCAACATCCGTTGGGCCGGATTCACAAACGGTTACTTTCTGTCGGCCGTCGTGCCGCACCCGGAACCGGCGCAGGCCGAGGCCGGCCGCCTGTTCTTCCGCGACGATCAGGGCGTGCTGGAGACCCGCCTGTCGTTGCCGTGGAGCCGCGGCTCGCAGGCGTACACGCTCTATCTCGGCCCCAAGGAAACCGAGGCACTGAATGCGGTCGATCCCGCGCTCGACCGCGCCATCGACTACGGCTGGTCGCACTTCATCGCCAGCCCGCTGATCGCCCTGCTGCGGCTCCTGTACGACGTGACCGGCAACTATGGAGTGGCGATCATCCTGCTGACCGTGCTGGTCAAGCTCGTCTTCTTTCCGCTCAGCAACAAGAGCTTCAAATCCATGTCGGCCATGAAGAAGCTCCAACCGCAGATGGAACGCTTACGCGAACAGTACAAGGACGACAAACAAAAACTGAACAAGGAAATGATGGAACTCTACAAGCGGTATCACGTCAATCCGCTGGGCGGCTGTCTCCCGATGGTCGTGCAGATGCCGGTGTTCATCGGCTTGTATCAGGGATTGCTGTACGCCATCGAACTGCGCCAAGCGCCCTTCGTCGGATGGATTACGGACCTGTCGCAGCCCGACCGGTTCGGCGCGTTGGCCATCCCCTTCGTCGACCCGCCGGGGATTCCGGTGCTGACCCTGCTCATGGGCGGTTCGATGATCGTCCAGCAGATGATGACGCCGATGGCCGGGGACCCCATGCAGCAGAAGATGATGATGCTCATGCCGGTCGTCTTCACGGTCATGTTCGTGAATTTTCCGGCCGGTCTCGTGCTGTACTGGCTCATCAACAACATCCTGACGATTGCCCAGCAGAACTGGTACCAGCGCCGCCATGCGTAGGCCGCGCGGACAGGAAGGGAACGGGCCATGAGGACGATAGAAGCGGAAGGACGGAGCACCGAGGCCGCGCTGGCCGAGGCGCTCGAACGGCTCGGCGCCGCACGGGATCAGGTGGAAATAGAGGTTCTGGCCGAAGCGACCAGAGGGTTTTTGGGGATCGGCGCCAAGAAAGCCCGGGTGCGCGTCACCCGCAAAGAGCCGGTCGCGGCGGACGAGGCACCCGCTCCGGCCCCGGCGAGTCGTACACCCGCACCGCGGCGGACGGTCCCCACGGTCTCGAAGGAAACCGCGGAAAAAGTCCGCTACGTGCTGGTAGAAACACTGCGCCTGATGGAGATGCCGGTGCCGGTCTCGTTGCGCATGCAGGAAGGGGAGGCCGTGCTGAACCTGGACGAGACGGCGCAGGGCGCCCTCATCGGCCGCAAGGGCCAGACCCTGGACGCGCTCGAATATCTGGTGAACCGAATGGTGACCCGCGGCGATGAGGAAGAAGGGCACGTGACCCTGGACGCGGAGGGCTATCGCGGACGCCGGAGCGCCAGTCTGGAAAGCTTGGCGCTCCGCCTCGGTGAACGCGCCAAGCGGCGGCGGACGACCGTCACCCTCAATCCGCTCAACCCGCGCGACCGGCGCGTCGTCCACCTCGCGTTGGAGGGCGACCCCCGGGTGGCGACCAGAAGCCTGGGCCGCGGCTACTTCCGCCGGCTGTCCATCGTCCCAGAAGACGCCGCGGGCACGCGTCGCGGGCGTCCGCGAGACAGAGACCGGCGCGCCGCGGCCTCCTGACCGCCAACTCGAAAGGAAGCCGTGGGCGGTTGTGTACGAGCAGGATACGATCGCCGCGATCGCGACGCCCCCGGGCCAAGGCGGTATCGCGGTCATCCGCGTCAGCGGCGCGGAAGCACTCACCCGTCCCCGCGCGTTGATCGTCCCGCCCGCGGACTGGGACGCGCTCCACTCCCACCACTTCTACCTCGGGCGCATACTCGACCGGCCGGACGGCCAGCCGCTCGACCGGGCCGGCCTGCTGCTGATGCGCGCTCCGCGCAGTTACACGGGCGAGGACACGCTGGAGTTGCACCTGCACGGCGGCCGGTATCTCGCCGGCCGGACGCTGCACGCCGTACTCGCCCAAGGTATCCGCCTCGCACGACCGGGCGAGTTCACGAAACGGGCGTTTCTGAACGGGAAGCTCGACTTGGCACAGGCCGAGGCGGTGCTGGATCTGATCCAGGCCACGAACGACACCGGCCTGCATCTCGCGTGGGAGGACTTGTCCGGCGGTCTGTCGCGGACTTGTTCGGACATGCGCGGCCGTTTGATTGCGCAGACCGCTCACCTGGAAGCGTTCCTCGACTTTCCCGAAGACGACGTCCCCGAACGAAATCGGGCGGAAATCCTCCGCGGGCTGGCGGAAATCCGCACCGAAGCCGAGGCGCTGGCGGCCACGTTCGCGCAGGGCAAAGTCTTCCGCGACGGAGTGAAAGCGGCGATCGTCGGCAAGCCGAACGTCGGCAAGTCCAGCCTGCTCAACCTGCTGACCGGCACCGAGCGGGCCATCGTCACCCCGCAGCCCGGCACGACGCGGGACGTGATCGAAGAGACCGTGCTCGTGGACGGGATTCCGCTGCTGGTCTGGGATACGGCCGGCATTCGGCGCACGGACGACGAAATCGAGCGGATCGGCATCGACCGCAGCCTGCGCGGCATCGCGCAGGCCGAGATCGTCCTCGCGGTGTTCGACCTTTCCCGACCGTTCGACGCCGATGACCGGCTCATCTGCAACGCTATCGAGGGGCGGCCGGCGGTACTGATCGGCAACAAGAACGACCTGCCCCGCCGGTTCGACGTGCAGCGATTGTCAGACATGGCGCACGCCGATGCGCCGGTCTGTATCTCGGCCCGTGACGCAACCGGAATCGACGTTCTTGGCAAGCGTATCGGAAGGCAGGTATTGAGAGACGCCTCCTCCTCCTTCGACGGCACGAGCGGAACCCCACACATCCACGACGAGCCCACCGATACGCACCAAACCGTTTTCATTACGAAAATACGACATCATGGCGCACTGACGAACGCCGCGGCCAGCCTGCACGAGGCCGAACGGGCGCTGGAGCGCGCCATACCGCTCGACCTTGTCGCGGTTGAGTTGCGGACCGCGTTGGACCATATAGGAGAGATCACGGGCCACGTCAGCAACGAGGACATCCTCGACCGGGTGTTCCAGGACTTCTGCATCGGGAAATAGGCCCGTCTCGAAGAATCAGGCCTATAGGAAAACAGGATGGACTACGACGTGATTGTGGTCGGCGCCGGCCACGCCGGAATAGAAGCGGCGCTGGCCGCGGCGCGACTCGGCAGCCCGACCCTGCTGCTGACCCTCAACCTGGACCACGTCGGTCAGATGTCGTGCAACCCCGCGATCGGCGGCATCGGCAAAAGTCATCTGGTCCGCGAAATCGACGCGCTCGGCGGAGAAATGGCGCGCGCGATCGACGAGACCGGGATTCAGTTTCGCGTGCTGAACACGCGCAAGGGGCCGGCGGTGCGCGCCACCCGGATCCAGGCCGACAAAGCCGTCTACCGCCAGCGCATGAAACGCGTCGTCGAGTCGACGCCGAACCTCACCCTGCGGCAAGGCAGCGTCGAACGGCTGATCGTGGAGAGCCGCCGGATACGCGGCGTCGAAACGCAGATCGGCGAGACGTTTGCGGCAAGAACCGTCATTCTGACGACCGGGACGTTCCTGCAGGGCCTGATCCACGTCGGCCGGAAAAATTATTCCGCGGGCCGCGCGGGCGACTTCGCCGTCCAGGGATTGAGCGAGCATTTGCGCGCATTGGGATTCCGACTCGGACGGCTGAAGACCGGCACCTGCCCGCGGCTGGACACGCGCACCATCGACTACGGCGCTCTCGAACCTCAATACGGGGACGAGCCGCCTCCGCCGCTGTCGTTTTCGACCGAGGCGATCCGGCAGACGCAACTGGCCTGCCACGTCACCTACACCAACGCGGAAACGCACCGCGCAATCGAAGCCGGCTTACGGCACTCTCCCATCTATTCGGGCGTCATCCAATCGCGCGGCCCGCGTTATTGCCCGTCGATCGAAGATAAAATCGTCCGCTTCAAGGACAAACCCCGCCACCAGATCTTTCTCGAACCCGAAGGGCGCGACACGGTCGAGGTCTATCCGAACGGCTTGTCCACCAGTCTGCCGCTCGACGTCCAGCGGGCAATGGTGCACTCGATCGAGGGGCTGGAACACGCCGAGATCATGCGGCCCGGCTACGCCATCGAGTACGACTTCGCCGACCCGACGCAAGTCACGCCGACCCTGGAGGCCAAATGCGTCGCCGGCCTCTATCTCGCCGGGCAGATCAACGGCACGACCGGCTATGAAGAAGCCGCGGCGCAGGGTTTGATGGCCGGCATCAACGCCGTACGAAGCGTCCGCGGAGAAGAGCCCATCGTCTTCTCCCGGGACCAGGCGTACATCGGCGTGCTGATCGACGATCTGGTGACGAAAGGAGTGGGTGGTGAGCCGTACCGGATGTTCACCTCGCGGGCCGAGCACCGGTTGCTGCTGAGAGAAGACAACGCCGACCTGCGACTGACCGAAATCGGAGCGCGTATCGGACTCGTCGACGCCGTGACGCGAACCCGAACGAGCCGGAAAAAAGCGGACATCGAACGGGAAACGCAACGGCTGGAAGAAACGATGGTGACTCCCGGAGCCGTGCTCAACGCGCGCCTGGCCGCACTAGGGACCGCGGCGATCAAGACGCCCGTCAGTTTGGCGACGCTCCTGCGCCGGCCCGAGTTATCGCTCGATGACGTGCATTCGCTGGGCGCTTCGCGTCCGTCCTTACCGCGCGAAGTGGCGGCCGAGGTCGAAATCGGCGTGAAGTACGCGGGCTACATTCGGCGACAGGAGGACAGCATCGACCGGCTTCGGCACATGGAAGAAGCCGCCATTCCGCAGAACCTGGATTACGGACAGGTCCAAGGTCTGTCCGTAGAGGTCAGGGAGAAACTGTTGTCGCGGCGTCCGCACTCCCTGGGCCAAGCATCCCGTATCCCTGGTGTGACTCCGGCCGCGGTGTCGGTCCTGGCGGTCTATCTCAAACGTCGTACCACCGTGGCATCTTCCGGAACGTCCGAGGCGCGCGGGGCATCCTGATGGACGAGGATACCGCTGCGTATCTCGAACAAGGTATCCGCGCCGTTCACCCCGCGCTGTCTCCTCGGAGCGCGGCTCGTCTCTCCAGCAAACTCGGTCGTTATCTGGACGAACTGCTGCGCTGGTCGCAGACGTTCAATCTGGTCGGCCGGCGCGACCCGCAAACGATCATTCGGACGCATATCCTCGACTCTCTCGCCCTGTCCCGCCTGCTTCCTCCGCATGGAACGTTTACCGACCTCGGCAGTGGCGCGGGATTTCCCGGCTGCGTCCTGGCTCTCGCTGAGCCTACACGTGACGTTTTTCTCGTCGAGCCACGAAGGAAACGGGCGAATTTCCTCAAACAGGTCGTGCGGACGACCGGCGCCACAAACATCCGCGTTTTCAACGGCCGTGCCGAAGACTTCGCACACGAAACCGATCGCCCTGAGGTTTTCGATACGGTCACGACACGGGCGACCTGGGACGTGCTGTATTTTCTCCACCTGTGCCTGCCTCTGATAGGAAACGACGGACGCGCCGTTGCAATGCGCGGTCCCGGGATACGCGGCGAGGCCCAGGAGAACGACTTCTCCGGCACCGGATTCGCGTTGGAAAAGACGTGTAAGTACGCCCTGCCATTCGGGGAAGGGCAGCGGCGTGCGTTGATTTTCAAAAATGTTTCACGTGAAACATGAGCCGATTCATCTCCCGGTCTATGTTCTCGCGGTCAGGACGTTGAAATGTTTCACGTGAAACATTGGGACGCCCTCGCACCTTTGTATTCTCAGTGTTTCTTTGGGGAACTACATACAAGAGGCCCCCGCACTCGTTGCGACATCCTCCGGCAGGCTCAGGAACTTCTCCAGCCCCAAATCTGTTGAGCCTGCACTGTCCCGAGCTTGCGGTGTCCTGAGCTTGTCGAAGGATCGAAACATCGAAACGAACCCCGAGGGGACCACCCCTCTCCCACGCTGCCTCCACCCCCGGCCTTTCGACCCTTCGACAGGCTCAGGGACCTCCCCCTCAGTTCGTTGAACTTGTCGAAACGAACCCCGGGGTCACCTCGGCCTTCGCACTCCACCCCCAGCCCTTCGACCATGAGGATCCTCTTAGTAGGTATTTCCCTTTCTCTAACTCCTCTTTGCGAGTCCGACGAAAGAAATTCTTCCGAGGCGGCGACTCTGGAGCCTGAATGTTTCCTCCCCGCGGCGGATGTGGTAGGCAGCATCGGGTGACGCGGGTCATTTGCATAGCGAACCGCAAGGGTGGCGTTGGGAAGACGACGACGGCCGTCAACCTCGCCGCGGCGCTCGCCATCGCGGGACGCCGCACCTTGCTCGTGGACTGCGACCCGCAGGGGAACGCGACGAGCGGTGTCGGGACACAGGTCGCCCCGGAGGCCGCGACCGTCTATCAGTTCCTGTTGGGAATGTGCGATTTTCAGGACGCGGTCCATGCCAGCAGCGTGGAGAATCTCGACGTCCTGCCGGCAACGAACGATCTGAGCGGGGCGGAAATCGAACTGTTGGAGTTCGAGCAACGCGAACGGCTGCTGCGCCGACGTCTGGCGCCGCATACCTCGTCCTACGAGTACGTATTTTTCGACTGCCCGCCTTCCCTCGGCTTGCTGACTCTGAACGCGCTCGCCGCGGCCGATAGCGTCCTGATCCCCCAGCAGTGCGAATACTACGCACTGGAAGGACTGCGTTCGCTGTTGGAGACGCTGGACGTCATTCGGGAACGGCTGAACCCGGACTTGGCCGTCGAGGGGCTGTTGCTGACGATGTTCGACGTGCGGAACCGACTGAGCCACGCGGTCGAGGCGGACGTCAAGACTTCGTTCCCCGGCCAAGTGTTCGAGACCGTGATCCCGCGCAACGTGCGCCTGAGCGAGAGTCCCAGCCACGGCTTGCCAGTCATGTTGTACGACCCGGACTGCAAGGGTTCCCGGAGCTACACGGATCTGGCGCGCGAGCTGTGCGGCGACAAGGTGAACCGTTCCAGTCCTTCGCAAGCCGGAATAGATGACGCGGCCATATCGGAGGCGGCTGACGAATTTTATACGCCGGCCCGCGGCCAGACCTTCAACCTGACCAAGCCGGAGGAGAGGGGGGAAGAATGAGCGAACGCGCGGCCAGTCTGAAGAAACGTCCGCTGGGGAGAGGGTTGCAGGCGCTCATGCCCGATGCGCCGCGGCTCGACACACCGGCGGAGCGGCGCGTCCCCATATCGGAAATCCGACCGAATCCGCGCCAGCCGCGCCGACTTTTCGATGAGCAGAAGATCACAGAACTCGCGGATTCCGTTCGTGACCAGGGGATCCTGCAGCCGCTCGTCGTCAGGAAGGTCGCGGACGGCTACGAGTTGATCCTCGGCGAGCGGCGCTTCCGGGCGGCCCAGCGGGCCGAAATGGAGCACGTTCCGGTCATCGTCAAGGAAGCCAGCGACGCGGAAAGTCTGGAAATGGCGCTGGTGGAGAACATCCAGCGCGAGGAACTCACCCCGATCGAGGAAGCGCTGGCCTACCGGCAGTTGATGGAAGAATTCGACTTGACCCAGGAGCAGGTCGCCCGGCGTGTGGGTAAGAGTCGGCCCACGGTGACGAATCTCCTGCGCGTCCTGAACCTTCCCGACGAAATCCGCGAAGCGGTGGACGCTGGCAGCCTGACCGCCGGACACGCGCGCGCGTTGCTGGCGCTCGACGCTCCTGCCGAGCAACTGCGCGTGGGACGCCGCGTCATGCAGCGCGGCCTGTCGGTACGCGAGACCGAGGCGCTGGTCGCGCGTGCCGGCGTCGGAGTCGAAACGGACATGCCGGACCGCGGCGCGGATAAGACTGCCCGGCTCGACATCTTTCTGAAAACGCTGCAAGACGACCTGATCCGCGCCCTGGGAACCAAGGTCTCGCTCGTTCCACGGCAGCGGGGCGGGCGCATCCAGATCGACTACTACTCCAACGAAGAGTTGGAGGGGCTTGTCAAGCGTTTGAAAGGGTGAAAAAAGAGGCCGCTGCATCGGAAGAACGGCCGAATGTAACTATGAGTGACGTTCCTGCCGGCGCGCGTTCCGAGCGGCTTCATTCGGGATTTTTCCCTGCGGAGCCGCCGACCGTTCTTCCCCTGCCGTTCGTGTCAGCGCATCGAGAGAGGAGATCCGGTGCTTTCCTTCCCTCCTGACTGGACCTTCCTGGCCCAAATCGGGCTGTTCCTCCTCGTCTGGCAGTGTCTGCGGCGTTTCGTGTTCGAGCCGAACCAAGACGTGCTCCAGGACCGCCTGCGGCAGACCGACGGCGTGAAGGACGAGGCCGCGGCCGTCAAGGCCGAGACGCAGGCCATGCGCGACGAGCATCAGCGCCGCCTCGCCGAGACCCGCGCTCAAGCCCGCCAACGGGTGGACGCCGCCTATCAGGATGCGGAAGTCCAGGCCCGCGAAGCGGTGGAGACGGCCCGCAAGGAAGCCGATGCGTCCATTGCCGACGTCCGCGAAACCATAGAGCAGGAAATCCGCCGAACGCGGCAGATGCTCGAATCCAACCTGCCGGATTTCGCGCGGGAAATCGGGGAAAAGCTGCTGGAAAGACGGCTCTCGGCATGATGCGACGTCCCCTGCGTTTCCTGTGGACGGGCGGCCTGTGCGCCTTCGGTCTTACTGCGACCAGCGTGGCCTGGGCCGCCTCGGACGCGCATGGCGATCACGGCGGCAATGCCCTGTTGACCCTGGGCTTCTTCGCTATCAACTTCCTCATCTTCGTGTACGTCCTGCGCCGGTTCACGGGCAATCTGATCCGCCGAAAGCTCAAGGAACGGCGCGCCACGGTCGTCGATGCGCTGGAAGAGGCCCGTTCCGCCAAGGCGGAAGCCGACCGGTTGCGCCAGGAGTACGAGCAGAAACTGGCCGCCCTCGCCGCGGAAGAAGAACGGGTAAAGACGGAAGCCGCGGCCGCGGCCGACCAGGAACGCGCCCGGTTGCTGGAAGACGCAAAGGCGCTGGCGGAGCGTATCAAGGCCGAGGCACGCCTGATCGCCGAACGTGAGGTGCAGGAAGCGCAACGCCGGCTGCGCCGGGAGGTCGCCGACCAAGCCGTCGTTCTGGCGACGCGACTGATCGAAGACAACGTCACTGAGAGTGACAACCGCCGCCTGATCGACGAAGTGGTGCGCGAGGTGAGCCATGCCGGGAACGCAAGCCGCTAGGCGGTACGCCAAGGCGTTGCTGAGCTTGGCGCAGGCCCGCGACGCCGCGGAGTCCGGGGCGAGCGAAACCATCGGCACCCAGTTGCAGGAACTGGCCGCGCTGTTCGCCGCACCGGAGTTCGCCGGGCTGCTGACTGCTCCGGGCATGGCGCCCGCGGCGCGGCGGACGATCGCCGAACAGGTCACGGCGCAAGCGTCCTTACATCCGCTGGTCGGGAAATTTCTCCTCGTGCTGGCGGACCGGGACCGCCTGCGCGACATTGGCGACATCGGTGCGGCCTACGGGCGTCTGCTGGACACCGCGGCGGGCCGCGTACGGGCGCGCATCCGCTCCGCAACGGAACTGCCGGATGCGGACAAGCAACGGCTGACCGACGCCTTCGGCGAACTGACGAAGAAGACGTTCATCCCGAGGTTCGAGACCGACCGGTCGCTTCTGGGCGGCGTGGTGGTCGAGGTGGAAGGGCGGGTGTACGACGCCAGCCTGAAGACGCGGCTCGCCCGGCTGGGCGACCGGCTCGCCCAGCCCTGAACTGAACCCCCGGCGAGATTCCAATCCCACGAGGCAGCGAGGAACGCATGCAACTCCGTGCCGCTGAGATCAGCGCAATCATCAAGCAACAGATCGAGGGCTACGACCAGCAGGTCGAACAGCGCGAGACCGGCACCGTGCTGTCCGCGGGCGACGGAATCGCCCGCATCTACGGCCTGGACCGCATCGCCTCCGGCGAGCTGCTCCAGTTTCCCGGCGACCTGTACGGGCTCGCCCTCAATCTGGAAGAAGACAACGTCGGCGCCGCGGTGTTCGGCGAGGTGCAGTCCATCAAGGAAGGCGACGAGGTGCGCCGCACCGGCCGCATCGCCGAAGTCCCGGTCGGTGATGGGATGCTCGGCCGCGTGGTCAACGCTCTCGGCCAGCCGATCGACGGCAAAGGGCCGATCGACACGAGCGACACCCGCCGGATCGAAGTGAAAGCGCCGGGCATCGTGCTGCGCCAGCCCGTGACCGAGCCGCTGCAGACCGGCATCAAGGCCATCGACTCGATGATCCCGATCGGCCGCGGGCAACGCGAGCTCATCATCGGCGACCGCCAGACCGGCAAGACCGCGCTCATCATCGACACGATCATCAACCAGCGCGGCGGCGACGTGTCCTGCATCTACGTGGCCATCGGCCAGAAACAGTCCACCGTCGCCCAGGTGGTCGAACGCCTGACCCGCGCCGGCGCCATGGACTACACGACGATCGTGGTCGCCGCGGCTTCGGACGCCGCGCCGCTGCAGTTCATCGCGCCCTACTCCGGCACCGCGGTCGGCGAATACTTCCGCGACAACGGCCGCCACGCCCTGGTGATCTACGACGACCTGTCCAAACACGCGGTCGCCTACCGGCAGTTGTCGCTGCTGTTGCGCCGCCCGCCCGGGCGCGAAGCGTTTCCGGGCGACGTGTTCTATCTCCATTCCCGCCTGTTGGAGCGCGCCGCCAAGATGAGCGACGCCCAGGGCGGCGGCTCGCTGACCGCGCTGCCGGTCATCGAAACCCAGGCCGGCGACGTGTCGGCCTACATTCCGACCAACGTGATCTCGATCACCGACGGGCAGATCTTCCTGGAGTCGGACCTGTTCTTCTCCGGCGTGCGGCCGGCGGTGAACGTGGGAATCTCGGTCTCGCGCGTCGGCGGCAACGCCCAGATCAAAGCCATGAAGCAGGTCGCCGGTTCCCTGCGCTTGGATTTGGCCCAGTACCGCGAGATGGCGGCCTTCGCGCAGTTCGGCTCCGACCTGGACGCCGCTACCCAGAAGATGCTGGCGCGCGGCACGCGGCTGGTCGAGGTGCTCAAGCAGGGCCAGTACGAACCGCTCCCGGTCGAACGCCAGATCGTCATCATCTACGCCGGCACCAACGGCCACCTGGACGACGTGCCGGAGTCGGCCATCCCCCGCTACGAGTCGGAATTGGCGCGCTACATCGAGACCACGCACGCCGACGTGTACGCGGACATCGTCAGCCGCGGGGCGCTGGACGACGACCTGACCGGACGGATGGACGCGCTGCTCACGGAATTCAACGAAAGCTTTTCCGCCTGATTCCCACTTCGTTCCTGCTTCGACATCATGGCCACCCTGAAAGCGATTCGGAAGCGCGTCTCGTCCGTCCAGAACATTCAGCAGATCACCAAGGCCATGAAGATGGTCTCGGCGGCCCGTCTGCGCCGCGCCCAGGAAGCGGCGCTGGCCGCGCGTCCGTACGCCGAGAAGCTGGAAGCCATTCTGCAGAATCTGGCGGCCCAGTCCGCAGAGGTCTCGCATCCGTTCCTGACCCCGCGACTGGAGGCCACGGCGACCCTCGTCGTCATCACCTCCGACCGCGGCCTGTGTGGGGGGTTCAACTCGTCGCTCGTCCGCGCCGCGGAGGCGTGGCTGGCCGACCGGGCCGATCGGAACACCCGGCTGATCGTGATCGGCCGCCGCGGCTCCGACCATTTCAAACGCCGCGACGTCCCGATTGACGAGGAACACGTCAACCTGTTCGGCCGCCTGTCCGCGGACCTTGCCCACGACATCGGCCGGCGGGCCGGCGACCGGTTCCGCGCCGGCAAAACCGACAGCCTGTCCGTCCTGTACGCGCGCTTCCGCTCGGCCCTGGTCCAGGTCCCGACTATCGACAAAATCCTTCCGATTGCGCCCGCCGCGCCGAAAGAAGCAACGGAACCGCCCGCCCCGCCGCTCGATTATCTGTACGAGCCCGCGGCGGCCGAACTGATCGCCAGCCTGCTGGAACGCTACGTGGACATGCTGCTGTACCGCGCCATGCTGGAGTCGGTCGCCAGCGAGCACGGCGCCCGCATGACGGCTATGGACAACGCCACCAACAACGCCGTGGAGATGATCGACCGGCTCACGCTGGACATGAACCGCGCCCGGCAGGCGGGGATTACGCGCGAGCTGTTGGAGATCGTCGCGACCGGCGAATCCTTGAGATGACCGGCCCCATCCGGTCGAGACGTCACGTTTACGGAGAAGACGCATGAATGTCGGGCAAATCACGCAGGTCATGGGAGCGGTCGTCGACGTCGAGTTCGACGACAGCGCACTCCCGCCGATCTACAACGCGCTGCAGGTCAGCAATCCGGCCATCAGCGGCCAAGACTGGAACCTGATCCTGGAGGTCGCCCAGCACCTCGGCGAGAATACGGTCCGCTGTATCGCCATGGACAGCACCGAGGGCTTGTCGCGCGGTTTGCAGGTCCGGGACACGGGCGACGTGATTACCGTGCCGGTCGGCGGCGACACGCTCGGTCGCATCCTCAACGTCGTCGGCGAGCCTGTCGATGAAGGCGCGTCGCTCGACACCGTCCAACGCGCCCCCATCCACCGCGCCGCGCCGCCGTTCGTGGACCAGGCGACCGATGTGAAGATCCTCGAAACCGGCATCAAGGTCGTCGATCTGCTGGCCCCCTACCCTTTGGGCGGCAAGGTCGGCCTGTTCGGCGGCGCCGGCGTGGGCAAGACCGTCATTCTGATGGAGTTGATCAACAACATCGCCCAGGAGCACGGCGGCTACTCGGTGTTCGGCGGCGTCGGCGAACGCACCCGCGAAGGCAACGACCTGTGGCTGGAAATGAAGGAGTCCGGCGTCATCGACAAGACCACGCTGGTGTATGGCCAGATGAACGAACCCCCGGGCGCGCGGGCGCGCGTCGCGCTGTCGGCGCTGACCATGGCCGAGTATTTCCGGGACGAAGAGAACCGCGACGTGCTGCTGTTCATCGACAACATCTTCCGGTTCGTGCAGGCCAACTCCGAGGTCTCGACCCTGCTGGGCCGCATCCCGTCCGCGGTGGGCTATCAGCCGACGCTGTCGACCGACGTGGGCGACTTGCAGGAACGCATCACTTCCACCAAGAACGGCTCGATCACCTCGGTCCAGGCGATCTACGTCCCGGCCGACGACCTGACCGACCCGGCGCCGGCTACGACGTTCGCCCACCTCGACGCCACGACCGTGCTGTCGCGCCAGATCGCCGAACTCGGCATCTACCCCGCGGTCGATCCGCTCGACTCCACGTCGCGGATGCTCGACCCCAACGTCATCGGGGACGAGCACTACGCCGTCGCCCGCCAAGTCCAGGAAATCCTGCAACGCTACAAGGACTTGCAGGACATCATCGCGATTCTGGGCATCGACGAACTGTCCGAGGAGGACAAGCTGACCGTGGCCCGGGCGCGCAAGGTGCAGCGTTTCCTGTCGCAGCCCTTCCACGTCGCCGAGCAGTTCACCAACTTCCCTGGCAAGTACGTACAGGTCAAGGACACGGTGCGCAGCTTCAAGGAACTCGTCGAAGGGCAGCACGACGGCCTGCCCGAACAGGCGTTCTACATGGTCGGCACCATCGAGGAAGCCGTGGAGAAAGCCAAGACGCTGGCCGCCTAGCCGCGGACCGAGTCGACCGCCGTTTCGAGACCACTCCGAGAACCCCTATGGCTCGAACTCTGCATCTGCGCGTCGTCACGCCCGAGCGCCTGCTGCTCGACGCCGAAGTAGACGAAGTGACCGCGCCCGGCACGGTCGGCGAATTCGGCGTCCTCCCCGACCACACGACCTTCCTGTCCTCGCTCCGGCCCGGGGCGCTGTCCTATGTCCAAGCCGGGGAGCGCACGATTCTGGCCGTCAGCGACGGTTTCGCCGAAGTGGTGGACAACCTGATGACGGTGCTGTGCACGGACGCGGCCTACGCCCGCGAGATCGACACGGACCAGGCGCAACAAGCCGTCCACGACGCCGAGGCCACGCTCGCCGACCTTTCGCCGACCGACGCCGACTTCGACGACGCCCAACGCGCCCTGCGCTTGGCCGAAGCCCGCCTCGCCGTCAGCCGACACGCCGGCCGATAACCTGGGTGGTTGCGATCTCCCGCAACACACCGACCCCCTCGTCCTCTTCTTCTCCCCCTCTCCCTAGCCCTCCCCCACGAGGGGGGAGGGGATGAAGTCACTGTTCCATTGCATCCCAACGAGACGCGACCGCCGTATGGCGCCTGCGGACCGGCGTGATACTATCCCGCGTTGAAACGCAGCCTCCGACCGATCGGCTTCGCGCGCCTCTGGACATCCCATGACCGGCAACACGTTCGGCTCCGCGCTGCGCGTCACCACCTTCGGCGAGAGTCACGGCCGCGCGGTCGGCGTGGTCATTGACGGGTTTCCGGCCGACTTCCCCATCGACGAGGCTGGCATTCATACGGAACTGCAACGCCGTCGGCCCGGCCAGTCCAGCTTGGTCACTCAGCGCAAGGAATCCGAGCGGTTCGAGATCTATTCGGGCGTTTACGAGGGCAAGACCACCGGCACGCCGATCATGGTCATGGTCGGCAATGAAGACACCCGCTCCAAGGACTACGGCGACATCAAGGACCTGTTCCGGCCCGGGCACGCCGACTTCACCTATTTCGCCAAATACGGACACCGCGACCATCGCGGCGGGGGCCGCGCCTCGGCGCGCGAATCCGTGGGCCGCGTCATTGCCGGGGCGCTCGCCAAGCAACTGCTGGCGAAATTCGACGTCATTATCCGCGGCGGGGTCGTCCAGATCGGGCGCGTCCGCGCGCAACGCTACGTCTGGGAACAGGTCGAACGGAACGACTTACGTAGCGTGGACCCGGACTGCGTACCCGCCATGCGCGCGGAGGTCGAAACGGCGCGCAAGGAGCGCGACTCGGTCGGCGGGATCATCGAGGTCGTCGCCGAGGGCGTACCGCCCGGGCTGGGCGAGCCGGTGTTCGGCAAGCTGGACGCGGCCGTCGTCGCCGGCCTGATGTCGCTGCCCGCGGTGAAGGGCGTCGAGATCGGGGCAGGCTTCGCCGCCGCGGCGCTGCGCGGCAGCCAGATGAACGACGAGATGGACCCCACGGGATTCCGCAGCAACAACCACGGCGGCATTCTGGGCGGCATTTCGTCCGGTGCGCCGATCGTCGCCCGCCTCGTCGTGAAACCCACCTCCTCGCTTCCCCGCGAGCAGCATACACTGGATACCGAACTCCGCCCGCACGTCATCGCCACCAAAGGCCGGCACGACCCATGCGTGGCCATCCGCGGCGTGCCCATGGCCGAGGCCATGCTGGCTCTGGTGCTCGCCGACGCCCTGCTCCAGGACCAAGCGACCCGCGGCGTACGCGAAGCATACTCCCCGCGGCCATACCTGCGGCTGGGACAGGACTGACCGGCTCGTGTCCCGGTCCGAAGTTTTCCCTCACCCTGGCCATCTCCCGGAGGGAGAGGGAATCAAGGAGACGCCCACAATTCTATGCGCCCGTTCATCCACTTGGCGCTGCACTTCATCGTCCCCATTCTGGTCGCGCTCCGATTCTATGCCGACCGCTGGCGCTCCGCGTTCGCGGTCATGCTCGGCGCTTTCGTCATCGACCTCGACCACCTGTTCGCCGACCCGATCTACGACCCGAACCGGTGCGGCGTCGGGTTCCATCCGTTGCACTCCTACCCTGCCCTGGCCGTCTATCTGCTGCTCGTCGTAATTCCCGGGGCGCCTCGCCTCCGACTCATCGGTTTTGGGTTAGTTATTCACGTGCTGCTGGACGGTCTGGATTGTGTGTGGATCGCCCTCGAACGGTGTCCTACTTGAGTCGCGGTTAGTGTCCGGAGTTTGAATTCGAAGAGAATCACATACGAGATGATCCTGGGACTCACCTACAGCTTCTATATCCGTACCACTTGGTTGAACCCCCTTCGACCTTTCGATTCTTGGACAAGCTCGGGACACCGCACGCTCAGGGACTTTCCTGTCCCTAAGTTCGTTGAGCCTGCGATGTGTTGAGCTTGTCGAAACATCGAAACGAACCCCGATGTCACCTCGGCCTTCGTCCTCCACCCCGGCCCTTTGACAAGCTCAGGATATCGCCCGTTGAGCTTAGTTTCTGAACTTGCGTTGTCTTGAGCCTGTCGAAGGGTCTCGAAACGGGCATGGGATCATCTTGTAGGATAATTCCGACTTCGAACTGAGACATTCCTGGAGCCGCGCCGCCTTGCGCCCATTCGATTTCTCATCTATTCCGCCGGCATCCGACGACAGACACACCCTCTCCCACGCGACCCCTCATGCAGAAAATCATCGAGATCAAGAACGCCACGGTCTATCGCGGCCGGACGCGGGTGTTCGACAAGCTGTCGCTGGACCTCGTCGAGGGGGAGAATACCGTCATCCTCGGCCCCAACGGCGCCGGCAAATCCACGTTTCTGAAGCTGCTGGCGCGCGACCTGTATTCGGTCCGCGCCGCGGGCAGCGTCGTGCGCCTCTACGGCCGGGAGCGCTGGGACGTCTGGGAACTGCGCCGCCGGTTCGGCATCGTCTCCCACGACCTGCAACGCCAGTACGCCGGCCACGCCCGCGGCCTGAACATCCTGTTGTCCGGCTTCTACTCCAGCATCGACATCGCACCCAACCGCGTGCTGCGCGCCGACTACACCGCCCGCGCCCATGCCGTACTCGACACCCTCGGCATCAGCGGACTGCAAGACAAGACCTATGCCACCATGTCCACCGGCGAGCAGCGGCGCTTTCTCCTCGGTCGCGCGCTTATCCACGACCCGCAAACCCTCGTGCTCGACGAGCCGACCAGCGGTCTCGACCTGCGGGCGTGCTTCCACTACCTGGACACGATCCGCGGTCTGATGCGGGCCGGCAAGACCATCGCCCTGGTCACCCACCACATCCACGAGATCCCGCCCGAAATCTCGCGCGTCGTCCTCTTGAAAAACGGCCGAGTCATCGCCGATGGTCGCAAGGAAGAGACGCTCACCTCGGCCCGTCTGAGCGCGCTGTACGATGTCCCGGTCGAGTTGGTGGAACGGAACGGCTATTACCAGGCGCTACCGAGCACAGCCTGAAACGCTCCGAACCTGTCCAAAGTGCGAAGTCGTTTCCCATTGCACTAAGGTCTACAAGACCGTAGGACTACCGACGGAACGAGACGAAGCACCTGTGAACGCTGCGGAGTCAATTTATGAGTACCGAAGCATTTAGCCTCCGCACTGACAGCGAAAAAATCCAGCGGCTCGACACACTTGCTGAGCAGATGGAGCAATCCCGCAACGATCTCGTCAATCAAGCCATCGACCGGCTACTAGAACTCTATGCGTGGCAGGCCGAACGGACGCAAGAAGGGATTGCGGCAGCCGATAAAGGGCAATTCGCCAGCGATACGAAGATGGGGCAGATTTTTGACAAGTACGGTAACGTTTGACGATGCGCCTTCGTTGGACCACGCCTGCGGCCCAGGCGCTGGAGGGTATTCAGGATTATATTGCCAAGGACAACCCGCTGGCAGCACATGCGGTTGCGCAACGGATACGATCTGCTGTCGATAACCTTGAACAACATCCGAAGATAGGACGGGCCGGGCGTATACGTGGCGTCTATGAATTGGTCATATCCGGAACCCCGTACATCATACCCTACCGTATCAGGAACGACGACATAGAGATTCTCAGCATCTATCACGCCTCCAGACGGTGGCCGGAAGCCTTCGACTGATTCCTTGACAAGGGCTGGGTATCGTTCCCGATACACAGCCCGATTCACTCACCTGCGCGGTCATTGCCGTTCTTCTGATCCTCGTGCAGAGCGCTCCGTGCCGATCCCCGCCAGGAGCGTGTCCAGGCCGGTCGTCACTTCGTAGCGTGCGGAGGACTCGCCGATGCGGAGGGCGTCGAAGTGCGCCTTGCCGCACGCGATCTTGGCGGCCTCGGTGCCGCGCAGGTCGCCGGCCGCCATGCTCCCCTTGGTTTCGACGACGAAGTACAGGCGTTCGCCGGCGTGCGACTCGATCAGCACCGCCCAGTCCGGGGTGTAGCTGCCGAGTGGCGTCGGCACCCGGAACCAGCCCGGCAGCTTGGCGTACACCTTGACCGCGGCGTTCTTTTCGAGCTGGTTCGCGAAGGCGGCCTCCGTGTCGGAGTCGTACACGATCTGCTCGTACACCGACTTTTTCGCGGCCAGCATGTTCTTCAGGTACCCGGTCAGTTCTTCGCTCTCGAACAACTCCTGCGCATAATACTGCTCGTCCCCCAACCGCTGGTATTTGATGCCGTCCACCAGCGCCAGGCGTTTGCAGCGGTTCAGCGTCTCCGCGGTCCGTTCGATGAACTCCTGCGGATTGCGCCTGAAGTCGTCCAGGCGCCCGCTCTCGCACAGAATCCGCGCAATGCTGCGCCGCGTGAGCTGCGTCCGGTCCTGAAGCTCCGTCAGCACGTCGGGCAGTTCCAGGTCGGCCTCGTCCAGCACTACGGGCGCCTCGCCGGCCGTCTCGGTCGCGTCCACACCGGACTGCCCGATCGCGATGTCGGCCTTGCGCCACCGGAGCCGCGGCCGCGCAATCGCCGGCGCGTCCCGAAGCGCCGCGGTGCAGTCCGCAAGCAATTTCTCGTTGTCGAATGCGACCCGGTACGTAGTCTTGTGCTTGATACGGTCCCACAGCGCCTTGAACGCCGGGCTGTAGAGCACCGCCTGACGTGGGCGGACGGTCCGTCGCGCATCCGCGTCCTTGACGTCGAGGCGTCCAGCGAGTTTGTGTAACACTCTGGCGATTTCCTTTCGCTGCTCCGTAAACTCATCCGGTAGGCTGAAAGCGTCATCCTTGAGCGCCTTGCGCAGCGCGTCCCGTATCCGCCCCTTGGTGTCGATCCAGCCGCGGGCTTGCAGGTACGCCCACACCGCCTGCGATGCGGCGAAGCCCAGCGCCGCCGGCTGCCCGTCGTCACCAACGACCGGAATGGCCGCGAACTGGTGCGGCTCCACCACGCCGAAGCGGATGCCCGTCTCGGCCTCGATCTCCCGTTGCAGGTTCTCGGCGAAGGCTTCGTAGCTCTCCGTCGCCACGACCGTCAGCGTGTTGACGTCGAAGCCGCGCACGCGCTCGCCCTGCTGGTTGACGCACAGCCGCAGCCCGCGCCCGATCGTCTGCCGCCGTTCCCGCTCGCTCCGCATGTCGCGCAGCGTACAGATCTGGAAGACGTTGGGGTTGTCCCAGCCCTCGCGCAGTGCCGAGTGGGAAAAGATGAACCGGAGCGGCGTCTCCAGGCTCAGGAGCTTTTCCTTGTCCCGCATAATCAGGGTGTAGGCGCGCTCGGCATTGTCGCGGTTGGCCTGGGTGTTCTCCGCGGTGTTCGTCCAGCCCCCCTGCTTGTCGATGGAGAAGTAGCCGTCGTGCGCCCGGTCCGCGGCCCCGTCCACGTCTGCGAAATGCGCCCGGTAGTCGGGATGCCGGGCGAGCCGCCGATACTCGTCCTCGAAGATGCGGGCGTAATCGCCTTTGACCGGATTGCCGCCGGCGTCGGCGCCGCGGTAGCGTTCCACCGCATCGATGAAGAACAGGCTGAGCACCTTGATCCCCTGCGGGCGCAGGCGCCGCTCCTTGTCGCAATGCTCGCGGATGGTGCGGCGGATCATCTCGCGCTGCACCGTCAGCGGTGCCACGTCGCCCCAGGCTTCGCCCGTTCGCAGAAACCGCTCGTCGCCGGGCACGCGAAGTTCGACGAACTCGTTGCCCTTCTCGACCCAAATCTCGCCGATCCGGCACGCGCGATACACCGCGCGCTGCGTGACCGATTCGAGATCGTCGCCGTCCTGGACGGTGACCGCCTTGCGCCGCACGCCGCCCTTCGTTTCGACGTCCAGTTCGACTCGGGCGCTTATGATGCCCCGCCGACTGCTCGTCGAGAGCACACGGACATAGGGGGTGTTGTGGGCGTCCTCGACCGTCGCCGACGCCACCTCGACCTGCTTCACCAGCTTGCGTTCGTACGCATCGACCGCGTCGAGCCGATACACCATGTGGTGCCGGTCCACGTGCGTGGCCGAGTAGCGCAGCGTACACAGCGGCGCCATGGCCGCCAGCGCTTCCTTGCCGCGGCCCCGCAGGCCGCCGTCCACGCTCTGCGGCTCGTCTACGATCAGGATGGGCCGCGTGGCGCGGATCAGGTCGATCGGTTTTTCGCCGCCGGTCTTCTCGCTGTCCTTGTACAGGTTGTTGACGTCCTTCTTGTTGATGGCGCCGACCGTCACCACCATGATCTGGACGTGCGGGCTGGTGGCGAAGTTCCGCACCTGCCCCAGCTTCGCGGAGTCGTACAGGAAATACTCGAACGGCGTGCCCGCGTAGAGCGCGCGAAAATGCTCCTCGGTCAGTTGGAGCGACTTGTACACACCCTCCTTGATGGCGACCGACGGCACGACGATGACGAACTTGGTGAAGCCGTAGCGTTTGTACAACTCGAAGACGGTCCGCAGGTACACGTACGTCTTGCCGGTGCCCGTCTCCATTTCCACGCTGAAGTCGCCGGAATTCAGCGCCGCGGAGGGCGGCAGGCCGTTGCGCAACTGGACGGCGTGCAGGTTGCGGAGCACGACGTCATCGGACAGGGCCAAGCGGTTGCCGACGCCGGGCTCGGCGAGGGGAAGGCTCGTCTGGCCGTCCGTCGGGTGCAGTGTGACGGTGAACTCGGTGCGGCAGACCTCCTGGCCGCGGAACAAGTCGCAGACGGCGTCGATGGCCTGGAGTTGGAAGTCGAGGTCGGGCTCGAAGTGGAGTTTCATGTGGGCGTCGTCGAAGATTGGTAGTGCATCAGTTCGAGATTTCCTTGGGCAGTATGCCGTTCCTCCGTCATTCCGGCGAAAGCCGGAATCCAGCGGAGACTCTCCTCCTCAGACTAAATACCAGCTAAGGTTCGGCAACACCGAAACGTTGCACCAGGATCGTTTTGTGATTTCGCAGGATCGCTAACACCTGCTCTTTATTCATCGCCCCTCTCTTTGCCGGTCCGCTCGGCTTCAAGCTGGCGTTTCATTCTCTACATCGGCCTCTCGGACCCGGCTACGTCCGCCCGGATATTGTCGGAGAGGCCGGCGGGGTCGAGGCGCGCTTGTTCGACCGCCTCCGTCAGAAGCTTCGTGACGCGCGCTTTTGTCAGCCGCACGTATCGACCTCCCTCAATGGCACCCGCAACACGATGCGCCACTTTTCCGAGACGGACATAGTCGAGCCGGTGCACATCAACGTGCAGCTTGGTCAGCTCTGGAACAGGGGTACGCCCGGGGGTGTTTTTGAATGTTTGGCCGTCGTTCTGCAATGCCTCATCGGCAAGCCAAACCAAGTCAAGTCTGTCGATACGATCGCCTGCCGCGGCTATCGCTAAAGCGGCCTCTTCGACTTCGGTTGGAGTTCCGTCGCCGCATTGCCAGAAAGACAAGGCATTCTCTCGCGTGCGGAGGTCCGCAGTCACGGCATCCGCCGGAATCTCGTCCGCCGACAACTCCGCTTTGTTCGACCACTTTGCACGTGTGATCTTTCGGGCCAGGAACATGGGCTATGCTCCGAGGTCGTCAATAACATCCTGGATATACTTGCGAAGCCACGGTTCGGGTTCGTGATGTGTTCTGAGAACATCGACCAGATCCCGCTCTCCCCACGACTCTATCGCCTGCACGGCGGCGTCTCTCATTTCCACGTTCTCCATATTCAGCCCGCTCCGGACGAGTCCGGCGCGCCAGGAAGCCGTCCCCGGGCTGGCTTGACGGCCAAGGCAGCGCAGGACCGATGCCGCGAAGCTCGGGTTCTCCGCATCCGAAGAGAGCACACGTAACCATTCAAGAACGCGCTGATCGTCATCGGAGCGCAGGACTTCTCCAATGATCTGCTCGGCCGGATGGTCTATGCCGTCCTCAAGGGCGTCGGCTTCGAAGACCGCCCGCAGGTTGGCTGTAATCCGCGTCCATTCCTGGTCTTCGGGAGGCGTCGTTGCCAATACGAAGGGAGCCGGTTCGGCGCTAGGTGAGAAACCCATCTTCTCCTCCTATCCAGTTCTGCCATCGTTGGTCTCGGTACATACCGCTTCCCCTTACAAACTGCGGACGTTCCCAAGCCCACGCTGCACCAGAATGGCCGCACAGTTGGCTTTGGCAACGTCGTCCGCAAAGGCGCGGTCACGAAAAACGACGCTGGCCTCGCTGTCGGGGGCGACCTCGGCATGCCACTCGGCAATGCCGAACGCCAACGGCTCGACGTCTCTTCTGGCGATCTTCTCGTCGAGGCAGACGAACAACGCGCCGGTACCGACGGAATGGACGGACTTCCCGGCTACGGTGCGGGTCTCGATGGGCACGCATAAGTCGAAGCCGAGTTTGAGGAGGACTTCGTACAGCACGTCTTGCTCGCTGCGGTCCGGCTTGAGATGATCGACGTTGTCGAGGAGCGTCCCTTCCAGGTCGTCGCCGGCCGACTCCCAGGTGCGGATGTTGGAGGTGTCGAGCTTGAAGACGCGGAAGCCGAGGTCGCCGGTGAACAGCGGATTCTCTTCCTTGATCTTGTTGGCGGCGCGGCGGAGGCGTTCTTTGGTGAGTTCGGCGATGCAACGGGGCTTCCCGATCTTGTCGCAGAAGTCGGCAGCGGTTTTTTGATCCCTATTCGTTGGATCGAGAGGTTCAGGAAGCTGGACAAGGATGTACCGCCGATCCTTTTCGTCAACGGAATTCTGACCTATCGTTGCATGCCCCGTCGTTCCCGACCCGGCAAAAAAATCGAGAACGACATCTCCTTCTTGCGGCCCTTGTTCGATCACGTCCTGAATGAGGCGCACGGGCTTCGGGAAGTTGAAAACCCTGGAGTCGAAAAGGGTATCAATGTCAGCAGTCCCGTCTTTGGTGAAGATTCCTTCACCGACCACGGTAGAAAATCCGGTGAAATCCGATTCGAGTTCACTCAGGAACGACTTGCGACGCGGGCGACCGTCGGCTTTTGCCGGCCACAATATCCTGTCCTCGGATATGAGGCGACACATCGTGTTCCGGTCGTACCGCCATCCCATTTCCGGACAGCCGTAATTTATCTTCGTTTTCGGGTTGATGAGATCATAGTGAAGATTCGGACGCTGACCGACAGTCGCGATTCCGACCATATTGGCACTCGCCCAATCGCCGCGCGGATCTCCATCC
The DNA here is from genome assembly GCA_965242795.1 of uncultured Binatia bacterium (SeqCode). Taxonomy (GTDB): domain Bacteria; phylum Desulfobacterota; class Binatia; order Bin18; family Bin18; genus Bin18. Next base: position 2,306,558 of record OZ251505.1, on the reverse strand, counting down.
GTATTCGCATATTGACTTCTATCGCGGGCGGAACCGCGGATTCTGTTTCCGTAGCAGAGAAGGTATTCGTGATCGATCGACGCGCCGGTGACGGTTCTGTTGTCCTTATTTTGCCTGCTTTTCCAAATGAAGGTCGCCAGGAAGTTTTCTTCTCCAAGTATTTCATCCATCGCAAGATGGAGAGCGGGAAGCTCGCCATCGTCTATGCTTACAAAGATGAGGCCATCTCCGCGGAGTAAATTCTTGGCGAGCTTCAGCCGCGGGTGCATCATGTTCAGCCAGTCGGTGTGAAAGCGGCCCGACGCTTCGGTATTCGAGGACAGTTTCCGGTTGTCGCCGTCAAGCTGGCCGGTGAGTTGCAGGTAATTCCGCATGTTGTCGCGGTAGTCGTCCGGATAGACGAAATCCTTGCCCGTATTGTACGGCGGATCGATGTAGATGAGCTTCACCTTGCCCGCGTAGCTCTTTTGCAGGAGTTTCAGCACTTCCAGGTTGTCGCCTTCGATCATCAGGTTCTGCGTCGTCTCCCAATCGACGCTGTCCTCCGGGCACGGGCGCAGCGTGCCGGTCGAAGGCGTCAGCGCGAGTTGGCGCGCCCGGCGTTTGCCGTGCCAGTTGAGGCCGTACTTCTCGGCGCCGTCGTCCACTGCGCCGCCGAGCAACTGCTTGAGCAACGCAAAGTCGATCTTCCCTTCGGGAAACGCCTCCGGGAATAGCGTCTTCAGATTGGCAAGATTCTCGGCAACGATGTCCGCCGAGCACGTTGTGGGATCGCCGGCCACCAGTTTCTTCATCCGTCCCCCCGGTCCTCAATCCTCATTGACTCCGCACCCCTATGCGAGTTTGGGCATGGTGCGCCGCATGAACGCATCGAACAAGGGAACCGTGAACTCCAAGTAGCCGTGCGCGGGGCTGTAGATCATGCCCTTGTTGATGAGCTTCGCCCGCGTCGGCCCCAGGCTTTGGATCTTGACCGACAGGGTGTCCGCCACGTCACTGCTGCGTTGCGCGCCGGGACCGAGTTCCGCCATCGCACGGAGAAACCGTTTCTCCCCGGAAGTCAGTCGGTCGAAGCGCACCCGAAAGAAATTCTCGTCCAGACGCTGCGTCACCGTTTCGGGGGCATCCCGGATGACCGCCAAGCCGATGGGCGGCGACTCGGCCCGGCTCCAGGCTTGATACCCCCATTCCTGAATGAAGTAGGGATACCCCAGGGTGAGCCGGTAGATGTCCCGGATGGCATCCTCGGTAAACGCGACCCCGCGGTGCGCAACCGGGTCCTGCAACGCCCGGCCGGCATCCGATTCGGAGAGTCGGTCGATCTCGGGAAAACTGAATAACCGTTCGGCGTAGGATTTGGACGCGCCCGCCATGCCCGGCAGAACGGGCAGCCCGGCGCCCAGCAGTACCAACGGCAGTTGACGCTGCTGCATCCGGTGCATGGACATGATGAGGGCACTGAGTCCTTTTCCGTCGAGGTATTGAACCTCATCGATCAGGACGGCCAAGCATGACCCGCGTTCCGCGGCCGCTTCCGCCACTGCGGCGAAGAGCACCGGCAAATCGACCTCCAGGTCGCCACTGTCCGCAGTTCCCCGCTCCGCCTCGATGTCCAGACCCACTTCGACGCCTTCCAACGTGAACTTGATCGCCCCGACGAAGCTCTTGAGGACGGCCAAGGCTTGGCGCGCCTTGTGTCCCGCACCGGCCATTCGGTCCAGCCGGTACAACAGTTGGCGCAAGGGCGGGACCAGCAATGCTCCCAGCGGTTTCTGTTCATACGCTTCGATGGAGATCGTGCGATACCCGTCCGCCTGAGCCATGCGCTCCATTTCGTTGAGCAGAACGGTCTTGCCCACCCCGCGCAGCCCGGTCAGTAAGATGCTCTTTTCGGCCCGCCCCCGCTTGACTCGACCCAGGAGGATCCGGGCTTGGCCGAGCACGTCGTCCCTGCCGACCAGTTCGGGAGGAGGGGTGCCGGCACCCGGGGCGAATGGATTTTCCCACATGTCCATGAGCGTTTTTCTACCAATATCTACCCGTTTCTACCAGGATCTACCCATGTCTAGCGGAAAACCGTTAGATATTGGTATATTTTCCGCTCACGGCTGGAAGTACTTGAAAATAAAGGGGTTGGAGGATTCTTTCCTCTGGATTCCGGCTTTCGCCGGAATGACGAAGGGGAGGGAACGGTTTCACTCTTTCTTCCTCTTTTTTCTTCCTCCTTCTTCCTTCCTATCCCCTCTCCCTCTGGGAGAGGGCTAGGGAGAGGGTCCCCCGCGGCCTCGAATCAGCCCGGAAGTTTCAACCCGAGACGTTGCCCAGCCGAGCGGCTTCTTTCAGCCGGACCGCGGCTACCGGCTGCGCGCCACGCCGACCTTGTCGCAGTAGCGCTCCACCGGGCATTCGCTGCATCGGGGCGAGGTCGGGTGACACAGCGTTTGGCCGAAAGCGACCAGAAGGTCGTTGTAGCCGATCCAGAACCGCTTCGGGAGTTTGGCGCGGAGCGCCTGTTCGGTATGGTCCGGGGTCTTCGTCTCGACGTAGCCCCAACGGTTGGAGATGCGGTGGACGTGGGTGTCCACGCAGATGCCGGGTTTCTGGAAGCCCAGCGTGACGACCAGGTTGGCGGTCTTGCGGCCGACGCCCTTGAAGGTGAGCAACTCGTCGATGTCGTCCGGGACGTGGCCGGCAAAGTGGTCCAGGATGCGGCGCGATACGGCGAGCACGGTCTGCGCCTTGGTCTTGTAGAAGCCGACCGGGTAGATCGCGTCGCGGATGCGGGCCGGGGTCAGGCCGACCATCTTGTCGGGCGTGTCGGCCAGCGCGAACAGGCGCCGCGCCGCGGGGCCGGTGGTTTCGTCCTTGGTGCGCAGGCTCAGCAGGCAGGCGATCAGGACGTGGTACGGGTCGCGTGCGAAGGTCGCCATTTCGGTCACCACGGGCGGGTTCCAGTCCTCCGCGGCCTTGGTCAGGATGCGGAGGACGCGCGCAATGGTGCGGTTCGTGATCATCGTCTTGGACTCCGGGACGGATCAGCCGCGGACGGTCACGATGTGGACCGGCAGCGGCAGGCCGTCTTCGCGTTCGGCGTGGGTGTGGCGGGTCCACGACATACCGAGACGGTCGAGTTCGGCGTAGAAGCCGCGCGTGTCGGTGCGGCCGGCATCGGCCAGCAGGGCCTGTCCGTCCTCCGCTAGGTGGGCGGCAATGAAGGCCGCCAGCGCGGCGAAGGTCGGTCGGTCGTACAGGATTTCCGCGGCCAGGATGCAGTCGAAGCGCACGGCCAGGCGGTCGCGCGTGAAGTCGAGCGGTTGCGCCTTGCAGTCCGGACAGGCGTTGGCGCGCGCATTGGCCAGCGCGAACGCGCACGCTGCGGCTTCCTTGTCGGCGAACGTCACCGAGCCGCCGTTCCGCGCGGCCACGATCCCGGCCAGTCCCAGGCCGCAGCCCAGGTCGAGTACGGAGCGGCCGCGGACGTGCACCCGAGCGTCGACGTAGCGGGCGAGACTCACCGCGCCGGTCCACAGGTGCGCCCAGTACGGCGGCTCCGCGGTGTCGTCGCGCAGCAAGGCGGCACGGTCCACGTGGCGCTCCAGATCCTTGACTCGGAACAGCGTGAGTCGCCGTGCGCCGAGTTCGGCCACGAACGGCTCGGCTTCGTAGGCCGGGGACGATCCCCGGAAACAGGCGGGGGTCACTCGAACGCGCTCAGGCCGGTGATGTAGCGGCCCAGGGTGAGGCGGTGGATGTCCTCGGTCCCCTCGTACGTGTTGACCGTTTCCAGGTTGAGCATGTGGCGGATGACCGGGTACTCGTCCGTGATGCCGTTGCCGCCCAGGATGTCGCGCGCCAGCCGCGCCGTCTGCAACGCGGTGGACACGTTGTTCATCTTGGCGAGGCTGACGTGCTCCGGGCGCAGCGTGCCGGCGTCCTTGAGCCGGCCCAGACGGTGGACGAGCAGTTGGGCTTTGGTGATCTCGGCCAGCATGGTGACCAGCTTGGCCTGCACGAGCTGATAGCCGCCGATGGGCCGCGAGAACATGACCCGGTTCTGCGCGTAGTCCACGGCGCAGGCGTAGCAGGCCAGCGCCGCGCCGATGGCGCCCCACGCAATGCCGTAGCGCGCCTGCGTCAGGCACAGCAGCGGCGACTTGAGCCCCCCCGACTTCGGCAGCAGGTTGGCTTCGGGAATCCAGCAGTCCTCGAAGATCAGTTCCGAGGTGACCGACGCCCGAAAGCTGAACTTGCCCTCGATGTTCCGGCGGGTGAAGCCGGCGCGTTCCTTTTCCACCAGAAAGCCGCGCACCACGTCGCGGCCATCCTCTTCCAGCTTGGCCCACACGACGGCTACGTCCGAAATCGCCCCGTTGGTGATCCAGCGCTTGGTGCCGTTCAGCACGAAGCCGCCGTCCCCGCGGCGGGCGCGGGTCAACATGCCGCCGGGATTGGAGCCGAAGTCCGGCTCGGTCAGGCCGAAACAGCCGACCGCCTCGGCCCGCGCCAGCCGCGGCAGCCAGAACGTCTTCTGCTCCTCGGACCCGAAGGTGAGGATCGGGTACATGACCAGCGACGATTGCACGCTGGCGAACGAGCGCAGCCCGCTGTCCCCGCGTTCCAGTTCCTGGCTGACCAAGCCGTAGGCCACGCTGTTCATGCCGGCGCCGCCGTACTCGGTCGGCACCGTGATGCCCAGAAATCCGAGTGCACCCAGCCGCGGGACGAGTGGCATGGGAAACGTGGCGTTGCGGAAGCATTCCTGCGCGAGCGGCAGGTATTCGTCGTCCACGAAGCGCCGCGCCACGTCGCGCACCAGGCGTTCGTCTTCGCCCAGCAGGTCTTCGAGTTGGTAGAAATCGGTATCCAGATCGTGGGCCATGCGGGCCTCCCTTCCCCGTCCGAGGATGCGCGCCCCCTGGGCGGCCTGTCTATACGCCGGCGCCGGACCCGGCAAGCGAATGCAGGGAAGTGCGTCCGTCTGGAATCGTCTCCGCGGAGTACTTCGATCCCTCTCCCCTCGGAGGAGAGGGGAAGGCCCGGCCCTGGTTGGTCTGTCGCTGTGAGTGGGAATGTCTCCGCTGGATTCCCGGCGCCTGCCCCGGACCTGACCCGGGGTTCGCCGGAATGACGAAGGCGGGCCGAGGGGTTTCCAACCGGGGCGGGGTCTGCCGGCCGGCTCAGTAGATGAGGATGGGAGGATACCCGATTCTCGGACCCATGAGGCGGTCGGGTTTCACTTGGCCGTGACTCTTGGGTCCGCCGATGAGATGCCAGCCGATGCCGACGAGCTTTCCGTCGTGGAAGACGTACGGGGTGAATTCGTCGTCCGTGGTGAGGCCGTCGCGCTGGTGGCCGGTGCGCATGTAGAGGATTTCCACGTGCACGCCGTCCTTGATGTAGCGGTCGGACTTTTTCCGGCCGCTGCGGGGAACGGAGACCTGCGTCGGTTCGAGAATGGCCAGGACGGCGTCTTTGGAGTCGCCGAGCCGGACCCGGTCTTCCACCGCGTCGTATTCGGCAATCGCCCGGTCGATGCCGAATCCGGTGGAGCAGGCACTCAGCAGCGTCGTGCCGAGAAGGAGCGCCGCGAGACTCGCTCCCAGCGTCGGGGCGGAGGCCATTGCATCGTTCTCCGAATGCGCCGCGGCTGCACTTCAGGACGCGGGACGTGCAGAGTCCGGCGGAGGATCGGACAGCCCGCGCGGTTCGCCTTCGCCGCGCGGGTCGGAAACACCGGTCATCAGCCCCGACTGCGGATCGACGTGGACGGCCTGTACGTTGCCGAACCGCGAACGCTTGCCCGGCGCCCATTCCACGGTCTCGACGGTGTGACCCGTGGCGCGCAGCCGGTCGGCCAACGCCGCGGCCTCGGGCGGGTCGTGCGCTTCCAGATACAGCGTGTCCGGGAACCATTGGTGATGGATGCGCGGCGCTCCCACTGCATCGGGCAGCGACATCTGATGGGCCACGACGTTCAGCACGACCTGCAGGACCGAACTGATGATGCGCGAACCGCCGGGCCCGCCGACCGCGAGTTCGACGCGGCCGTCGCGGGTGACGATCGTCGGACTCATGCTGCTGAGGGGCGTCTTCTGCGGAGCAATGGCGTTCGCCTCGCCCATGCCAACCAGGCCGAACGCGTTGGGTTTGTCGGGCTGCGCGCTGAAATCGTCCATTTCGTCGTTGAGCAGGATGCCGGTGCCGGGCACCATCACGCCGCTGCCGAAGTACAGGTTCACGGTCTGCGTCGTGGCGACCGCGTTGCCGTGCGCGTCCACGACGGACAGGTGGGTCGTGCTGGTGGATTCGAGCGGCCCGGTGTTCCGGCCGCGCGGCGCCTCGGTACTCGGCGTGGCCGCCGCGACGTCGATCCCGGCACGCAATTCGCCGGCGTAGGCCGGGGAGACGAGGCGCGCGACCGGTACGTCGACGAAGTCGCTGTCGCCCAGGTAGCGGGCGCGGTCCCGGAACGCCCGGCGCATGGTCTCGGTCAGCACGTGGACGGCCGCGGGGCTGCGGAAGCCGAGTTTCTGCTCGGAGAAGCCGGACAGCACGTTCAACATCTGCACGATCAGCACGCCGGAACTGGGCGGCGGCATGGTATGGACCTGCGCGCCCTGGAACGTGCCGGTGACGGGTGTGCGGTCGATGACGCGATATTGGTCCAGGTCGTCCTGGGTCAGCAGGCCGCCGACTTCCTGCATGTGGCCGACGATCGCCGCGGCCACGCGGCCCGTATAGAACGCGGCCTGGCCGTGCTCGGCGATGGCGCGCAGCGTCTCGGCCAAGTCGCGCTGCACGAGCATGTCGCCGGCCTGTAGTGCGCGCCCGTCCCGGAAGTACACCGCCTCGGTCGCCGGGGAGGCGCTCAGCATCTCGGCCCGATAGGCGATCGCACGCGCCAGATGGGGATAGACGGGAAAGCCCTCGTCGGCCAGACGGATGGCGGGCTGCATGACGTCGGCCAGCGGCATGCTGCCATAGCGTTGTTGCACGTCCACCAAGCCGGCAACCAAGCCGGGGACGGCCACGGCCAGCGGCCCGGTACGGCTCAGGTCGGAGACCGCCTCTCCGTCGCGGACGAACATATCGCGGCTGGCGCGCAGCGGAGCACGCTCCCGGAAGTCGATCGCCACGCTGTCGCCCCGTTCGGCTAGATACAGCAGCAGGAACCCGCCGCCGCCGATTCCGGTCGATTGCGGCCGCAGCACGCTGATGGCGAACGAGGCCGCGACCGCGGCGTCGACCGCGTTACCCCCGCGGCGCAGCATGTCGGCACCGGCCTCGCTGGCCGCGGGGTTGGCCGCGGCGACCATGCCATGTCGGGCCGTCGTGACGAAGGACGACGGTTCGTCCGCGCGACTGGCCGGAGCAACGAACAGGAGCGAGATGAGCGCGAGCCAAGCGACGACGGTTCGTTGGCTGGCGGGGATTTTCATCTTGGTAATCCTTGCTGGGAGATTGGCTTCAAGCCTATGCCGGACGCGCCGCGGCTGTCCATCCCCCGCCTTTTCTTGCTGGCCGGAGTTCGTAGGGGCGACGCCTGCGTCGCCCCTACTTGGGTGGAACGTCATTCCGGCGAAAGCCGGAATCCAGAGGACACCTTCCTCCTCACGGCGAAATACCAGTCGGGGTGGGGAGCGACGGCCGAGGTAACCTCGGGGTTCGTTTCGACAAGCTCAACGAACTTAGGGGGGAAGCGGGGGAGGTCCTTGAGCTTGTCGAAAGGCCGGGGGCGGGGAGCAACGTGGGAGAGTGGTAGTCCTCTCTGCATTCGTTTCGACCCTTCGACAAACTCAGGACAGCGCCGGCGCAACGAGCGCGGGCTCCTCTTGTACGGAGTTCCCATTGCAAGCCAACGTACTCGCCTCAAGCCGGAAACGTTGACTTGAAAAAGCCCGGTTGGTAGGGTTCCGCCCGACCTAGCCGACGGCGCACACGAACGAAGGAGGACGGCATGGCCTCGGTCAACAAAGCGATCATCGTTGGGAACCTCGGGCGCGACCCGGAGGTGCGATACACCCAGAGCGGTCGGGCCGTGGCAAATTTCTCGGTGGCAACGACGGACACCTGGATGGATCAGAACAATCAGCGCCAGGAGCGTACCGAATGGCACCGAATCGTCGTATGGGGCAAACAGGCAGAAAACTGCGGGCAGTATCTCTCCAAAGGCCGGCAAGTCTACATCGAAGGCGACCTCCGCACGCGAAGCTACGAGGATAAAGAGGGCATTCAGCGCTATACCACCGAGATTTACGCACAGCGGGTGCAGTTCCTCGGTGGCCGCAGCGGAGAAATGGGACAATCTGCCGGCGGTGGACCGAGCGGACCCGGCGAGGATTTCGGCGCCGGGGCGGTGGCGCCGGACGATGACGTACCGTTCTAACCTGATTGTCTGCCTCGAAGCTCCAGATTCTCCCAATGAGCCTCACCAAGGCCGCATTCCTCTAGTCCCAGTTTCCTTCCGATCGCGCCGCTCTCAGATCCCCCATAGCTACTCCCAATATCCATCGTCCACGAAGCTGACGTAGCGGCCGCGGCCGATCACGAGATGGTCGAGGATGGAGACGCCCATCATGTCGCCGGCCCTGCGGAGGCGGCGGGTGAGGTTGATGTCCTCCTGGCTGGGCGTCGGGTCGCCGCTGGGGTGGTTGTGTACCAGAATCGCGGCCGCGGCCGACTCGCGGACGATGTGGTGGAACACCTCGCGCGGGTGCACGATTGCCGCGGTGAGCGAGCCCTGCGAGACGCATACGTCTTTGAGCTTCTGGTTCTTGGCGTCGAGCAGCAGCATGTGGAACTCTTCCGTTCTGAGGCTGCCGAGCTGCCCGCGGTAATGGTGATAGACGTCGGCGCTGGTCCGGTACGTGGCGCCGCGCGGCATTTTCGTCTGCGCGTAGCGCTTGGCGATCTCCAGCGCGGCCTTGAGGCCGGCGGCTTTGGCGGGGCCGATGCCGTCGATCTCGCACAACTCCGTGATGCTCGCTTCCTCCAGCTTCTGGATGGAATCTTCGTATCGTCGCAGCAGTTGGCGGCCCAGATCGAGCGCCGTCTTGTCCGCGCCGCCGACCCGCAGCAGGATCGCCAGCAACTCCGCGGTGGACAGGTACGCCGCGCCGCGTTCGATGAGCTTTTCCCGCGGCCGTTCGGACTCCGGCCAATCCTGAATGGTGTACGCCATCGGCGAGCCGTCCGTTCTCATGCGCGGGACTGCTTCTTCGCCTTCTTCTTCTTTTTCTTACGCTTGTCCGACTGGGCGGCCGCGGCGTGCTCCGCCAGCAGCCGGTCCAGCTTCAGGCTGACGTTTAGGAGCCGGCCCTGCATTTCGGCCAGCCGGTCGAGCACCTGTTCGTGCTCGGCGCGCGACGGGACGTTCAACAACCGCAACACCGCATCGACGTTCAGGTCGCGCACGAGGTGTGCGAACGTCTCGACGCTCTCCTTGTTGGCCTCGAACAGCTTCTCGAAGACGGTCTTCTCTCGGGTCATGGCGTGACGTGCGTTGCCGCGGCGCCGAATCGGAGATAAGAGGCCGAACAGTCGGTGGCGGAGGTATCGTGGGTTTCGAAGCGCTGCTCGGATATGGCACCGGCCTGTATTTTCTCGACGCCGGAATGTCGCCTTCCGACCTGGTCGCCACGGCGTTGTTCGTTCATCTGCTCGATGGGGTAGCGTGTGGAGTCATTGCCGCCCGAGACGGTCGGGCGGCGCCGGCCTGGGTTGCGGGAGGCTTGATATTCGGTGTCTGGGCGCTGCTAACCCTTCTCGTCCTGGTCGCCAGCGGCAAAGCCGCCGGCTCGAGGTGACGCGCAGTCTCAGTTGTCGCCGGTCTCGTCGTCAGTGTCATTCGGCTGTGCAGGCGGCGTGGCGCCGGCCGCCTCTCCGGTCTCATCGCTTTCGACCTGCCCTTCCTCCTCCAGGTCGTCGTCCGCGGCGAGCGCCAAGCTCGACACCCGTTCGCTCGCGCCGACGTCGAACAGCTTGACACCCTGCGTGTTGCGACCGATCACGCGCACGTCCGCGGCGCGAATCCGAATGATGCGGCCGGTGTCGGTAATCATCATCAGGTGGTCGTCGTCGGTGACTTGGCGAACGGCACACACCGTGCCCGTCTTGTCGGTCGTGCGCAGCGTGCGGATACCCTTGCCGGCGCGCGACTGCCGCCGATATTCGTCCGCACCGGTCCGCTTGCCGTAGCCTTGGGTCGATACCGTCAGAATGGTGGCCTGCTGGTCGAGGATTTCGAGCGAGACCACCTCATCCCGCCCTTCGAGGAGAATGCCCCGCACGCCGACCGACGCCCGACCGGTCGCGCGCACCTCGTCTTCGGCGAAGCGAACCGCCTTGCCGTTCCGCGTCGAGAGCAGGACGTCCTGACTCCCATCGGTCGGCTGCACGTCGATGACCTCGTCGTCGGGACGCAGGTCCAGGGCGATGATGCCGCCCCGGCGCACGTTGGCGTAGGCCATGAGCTCGGTCTTCTTGATCTGCCCGCGGCGGGTCGCGAACACGAGAAACCGTCCTTCCTGAAACTCCCGCACGGGAAGAAACGCCGAGATCTTCTCGCCCTCGGCCAGCGGCAGCAGGTTGACCAGCGCCTTCCCTTTCGACGTCCGGCTGCCCTGCGGCACCTCGTACACGCGGACGCAATACACCTTGCCCACCGAGGAAAAGAACAACAGGAAGTCGTGGGTAGAGGAGACGAACATGTGCTGGACGAAGTCTTCTTCGCGGGTCGTGGCCCCCACGATGCCTTTCCCCCCGCGGCGCTGCGAGCGGTACTGCTTCACCGGGTTGCGCTTGACGTAACCGGCGTGGGAGATGGTGACGACGACGTCTTCTTCGACGATCAGGTCCGCGTCCGTCGGGTCGCCGCTGTCCGGCAGAATTTCCGTGCGCCGGGCGTCGCCGAACCGGTCGCGCACGTCGATCAATTCCTGTCTGATGACCCCGTCGATCTTGCCCGGGCTGGCCAGGATGCCTTGCAGTTCAGCGATCGTCGCCTGGGTCTCCGTGTGCTCGGAAAGAATCTTCTCGCGTTCGAGCTGCGTCAGCCGCTGCAACCGCATGTCCAGAATCGCCTGCGCCTGAGTCGCGCTCAACCCGAAGCGGTCCATCAGCGTCTGCCGCACGTCGGCCGGGTTGCGGCCCGCGCGCACGATGGCCAGCACCGCGTCCAGATTGTCGAGGGCGATCTTGAGCCCTTCGAGCAGATGCAGGCGTTCTTCGGCTTTCTTCAGGTCGAAGGCGGTGCGGCGGCGGACGACTTCGCGCCGATGCTCCAGAAAGTGCAGCAGCATGGCCTTGAGCGACAGCAGCCGCGGCTGCCCATCGACGATGGCCAGAAAAATGATGCCGAACGACTCCTGCAACTGGGTCATCTTGTAGAGCTGGTTCAGGATCACCTCCGGCACGCCGTCGCGTTTGAGTTCGATCACGATGCGCATGCCGTCTCGGTCCGACTCGTCGCGCAGGTCGGAGATGCCGGTGATCCGTTTTTCGTTGACCAGTTCGGCGATGCGTTCGATCAGCTTGGCCTTGTTCACCTGGAACGGAATGGCGTGCACGACGATGGCCGCTTTGCCCGTCTTTTCGTTTTCCTCGATGGACGAGGCGGCCCGCATGGACACCACGCCGCGGCCGGTCTCGTACGCGGCGCGCACGCCGGCGCTGCCGTGAATGAACGCCCCGGTCGGAAAATCGGGGCCCGGGACGTACTCCATCAATTCCGCGGTGCCGAGGGCGTCGTTCTCGATCAAGGCCAGCAGCGCGGACACGACTTCCCCGAGATTGTGGGGCGGGATGTTCGTCGACATGCCGACCGCGATGCCGGACGAGCCGTTGACCAGCAGGTTGGGGAACTTGCCGGGCAGGACGGCCGGCTCGTGGCTGGTGTCGTCGTAGTTCGGAACGAAGTTGATGGTGTCCCGATCGATGTCCGCGAGCAGTTCCGAGGCGATGCGCGTCATGCGCACCTCGGTGTAGCGCATGGCCGCGGGCGGGTCGCCGTCCACCGAGCCGAAGTTGCCTTGCCCGTCGATCAGCGGGTAGCGCAGCGAAAAGTCCTGCGCCATGCGGACCAGCGTGTCGTACGCCGCGGAGTCGCCGTGCGGATGATATTTCCCGATCACGTCGCCCACCACGCGCGCCGACTTCTTGTACGGCCGGTTCCAGTCGTTGCCGAGCTCCTGCATGGCGTACAGCACGCGCCGATGCACCGGCTTGAGCCCGTCGCGCACGTCGGGCAGGGCGCGGCCGATGATGACGCTCATCGCGTAGTCCATGTAGGACTGCCGCATTTCCTGCTCGATGTTGACGGACGGCATGGGGCGGGAGTCGGAAGTGTCTGCCATGATGGTCAGGGATTTTCGATTGTGGATTGTGGATCGTGGATTGTGGATTGGTATCCAAGGATGAGGGAGAGACTCCCATCAGTGAATCTGCCGACCACGTTTCGTCTGTACTTTCCCACGGTCTTCTCCATTCGGCCCTTTTCCGTCCAATCCACAATCCACAATCGAAAATCCACAATTCCTAGACGTCCAGGTTCTTCACGGCCAGGGCGTTGTCCGAGATGAATTTCCGCCGCGGTTCGACCTCGTCGCCCATCAGGGTCGAAAAGATCTCGTCCGCCTCGTACGCGTCCTCGATGCGGACCTGCATCAGCGAGCGCGCCGCCGGGTCCATCGTCGTCTCCCACAGTTGTTCGGGGTTCATCTCCCCGAGCCCCTTGTAGCGCTGGACGTCGATGCCTTTTCTGGAGCGGGCGAGGATGGTGTCCAGGACCTCGTCGCGGGTGTTCAGAGTCGTCGCATCTTCCTTTTCGTTCTTTTTCTCGGAGAAGGTGAACGGCCCCGGCCCGATGTTGGTTAAGGCAGCCAGCAGCCGTTTGATTTCGACCGCCTCCGCGGACTCGACGAAGCCGCGGTCGAACGCGCGGGTCTGGCCCGAACCGTTCAACTGCTGCGTCGCCAGAATGCGGTAGCCGCCCAGCGTCGGATCGGTCTGGACGTCGAACGACGTCCGCTCCTCCGAAGCGGCCTGCACGTTCTCCACGACGCGTTGCAAGACGGCTCGGTCGCCGAACGCTTCGGGCGTCAACACGTCGTGGCCCAGCAGCGCGGTGACGACGGTCCGGTCCCGGCCGCGGCGCTCCAACAAGTCGAGCAGGTGCCGCTGGTGGAGAAAGTTCTTGACCCACGTCTTGAGCGACTCGCCTTCCAGCGTGCCGACCCGCACGTGTTGAATGCCGAGCCCGACCAGAAAATCGTTCAACTCGGCGTCGTCCTTGAGATAGACGTCGTTCTTGCCCTTTCTGACTTTGTAGAGCGGGGGTTGGGCGATGCACAGATAGCCGCTCTCGATGATGCCCGGAAGCTGGCGGTACAGGAACGTCAGCAGCAGCGTGCGGATGTGCGACCCGTCCACGTCCGCGTCGGTCATGATGATGATCTTGTGGTAGCGCAGCTTGGACAGGTCGTTGTCTTCCTTGCCGACGCTGGCGCCGAGGGCCGATAGCAACAGCCGGATTTCCTGCGACGACAACATCTTGTCGAAGCGGGCTTTCTCGACGTTCAGGATTTTGCCGCGCAACGGGAGAATCGCTTGGGTGCGCCGGTCACGGCCCTGCTTGGCCGAGCCGCCCGCGGAGTCGCCCTCGACCAGGAATAGTTCGCTCTTTTCCGGGTCACGCTCCTGACAATCGGCGAGCTTGCCGGGCAGCGTGCCGGAGTCGAGCGCGCTCTTGCGCCGGGTGAGTTCGCGGGCCTTGCGCGCCGCCTCGCGGGCACGGGACGCTTCGACGCTTTTTTGGGCGATCTTCTTGGCATCGGCCGGATGCTCCTCGAAGTAGCTCCCCAGCTTGTCGTTCAACAAGGATTCGACGAATCCCTTGACTTCGCTGTTGCCGAGCTTGGTCTTGGTCTGACCCTCGAACTGGGGTTCCCGGACCTTGACGCTGATGACCGCGGTCAGCCCTTCCCGAACGTCCTCGCCTTGCAGGCTTTCCTTGTCTTTCTTGAGCAGGCCGAGTGCGGCGACGTAGGCGTTGATCGTGCGCGTCAGCGCCGCCCGTAGCCCGATCAGGTGCGTCCCGCCCTCGATGGTGTTGATGTTGTTGGCGAACGAATACACGTTCTCGGCGTAGCCCTCGTTCCATTGCAGGGCCACCTCGACCGTGGTGCCGCTCTTCTCTCCGCTCAAATACACGACGGTGTGCAGCGGGGTCTTGGCGCGTCCCAGGTGTTCGACGAACGACACGATCCCGCCCTCGTAGAAGAAGTCGTGCCGTTTGTCGGTCTCGCGTTCGTCGATGACCGAGATGCGCAGGCCCGGATTGAGGAAGGCGAGTTCGCGCAGCCGCCGTGACAGGATGTCGAAGCTGAACATCTCGTTGCCGAAGATCTGTCGGTCGGGCAGGAAGACGACGCGGGTGCCGTTCTGCTCGGTCGGCCCGACGGGTCCGAGATCGGCCTCGGGCACGCCGCGGCGATACCGCTGAACGTACGTGTGCCCGGCGCGTTTGATCTCCAGATCCAGGGACTCGGACAGCGCGTTGACCACGGACACGCCGACACCGTGCAGGCCACCCGACACGCGGTAGGCGTCGTTGTCGAATTTTCCGCCGGCGTGCAGCTTGGTCAGTACGACCTGCGCCGCGGACACGCCCTCGGTCGGATGCTGTTCGGTCGGGATGCCGCGGCCGTTATCGACGACCGACACGCGGCCGTCGGCGTAGATCGTGACGACGACCTGCGTGCAGTGACCGGCCAGGGCCTCATCGACCGAGTTATCGACAAGTTCGAAGACGAGGTGGTGTAAGCCGCGTTCGCCCGTATCGCCGATGTACATACCGGGCCGTTTGCGTACGGCTTCGAGACCCTCGAGGACCTTGATCTGATCAACCCCGTAGGCGTGTTCGGTTTCCTGTATGGACATGTGAGGGGAGGAAGGTGCCGGGTGTGTGACGTCGCGTCGCGCATCTTCCATTCGTGGCTGAAGATCTTAGCATTGGAGGAAGGTTCGGTAAACCGGAGGGTGTGGTCTCCGATTTGCTGTGGTGTCATCCGGGGACCCTCCCGCCAGCCCTTCCCCAGAGAGGAAAGAGACAATAAGGAAGGGGATCGACACGGAAGGATTGTCCTATAATTCGTCCCGGTTCGAAGGGGGAATTACATACAGGATGATCCTTCGTCCGTTTCGACAAGCTCAACGGACTATTCCCTGAATTTATTGAAAGATAAAATTGGTCAAAACAGATGTCGAACGCTCCCCCTGTCCGTCATTCCTGATCCGCGTCCGATCTCTCCCCCTCTGGCGGAGGATTTGAGCCTGCCCCGGACTTGATCCGGGAGAGAGAGTAATCCGGCCCGCCGCCTACGTAATCTTCATCGGCATGATGACGTACGAAAACCCACTGCTCTCCTGGCTCTGCAACAGTCCGGGGCTCATTTCATCCTTGAGCGAAAGGACCGCGTCACTGCCCTCGGTCATGACGTTCAAGGCCTCGACCAGGTAACGGGCGTTGAATCCGATGGACAAGCCGTCCCCGGCATACGACGTCGCAACTTCCTCCCGCCCCTCACCGACGTCGGGGGTGTTGACCGAGAGCGTGATCTTCTCCTTTTCGAATTGCACCTGCACGCCGCGTGACCGCTCGGTCGTCAGAATCAGGATGCGCCGCAGCGCGCTCAACATCGCGTCGCGCTGGAATTCGACCCGGTGCGTGTGATCCTTGGGGAAGACCTGCCGGTAGTCGGGAAACTCGCCTTCAACGAGCCGCATGGACAACTCGGTCGTATCTTTCTTGACGCGAACGACGGATTCGCTGACCGCCACGCCGACTTCGTCTTCGCCCCGCTCGACGATCTTCCGGGTTTCGACCATGCCCTTCTTGGGCAGGATCACGTTCGGCCAGTCGGGCTGCTTCTCCGCCTCGACCTCTTTTTCGATGAGTGCCAATCGATGTCCGTCGCTGGACACCATGCGCAGTTTTCCGTCCGTGTCGGTCTCCAGGAATACGCCGCTCAAGTTCAGCCGCGTTTCGTCCGCGGAGGTCGCGAACAGGGTTTTTTCGATCATTTCGCGCAGCGTGGCCCCGGGCAGTTGTACGAACGCTTCAGGCGCCGTGGCGTCCGCCTCGGCTTTGTCCTTGACGCTCGGAAATTCCTTGGGGTCGAGGCTGGATATCTGAAACCGCGACGTGCCGCTGGTGACGACGACCTTGTCGTCTCCGCTGGAGCGCAGACTCACCTGCCCGGGCGGCAACTCGCGCATGATCTCGTACAGCTTGCGCGCGCTGGCAGTGATCGAGCCGGCGTCCTTGACCTGGGCGGCGCACTGCTGGCGGATGCTGATTTCCAGGTCGGTCGCGGCCAGCGTGATCCGGGCGGCGTCCTCACCCGTCTCTCCGGATGAGATCAATACGTGAGACAGGATGGGGAGAGGGGAGCGGTTCTCCACCACGCCCTGGATGAGATACAGACATTGGACCAGTTCGTCCTTGTTGACGTTGAATTCCATAGTTCCCCCGTTTCGGTGTTGTGGTTCGTAACTCCTTACCCAGGTTTTCTTCTATTTAGATTTTAATATTTAGAACTCTAGTAGCCGTAGATGATGTGGATACGCTGGATAACCGTCGTAAGTTCCTTACGCAGAAGCCGATATTGGTCAACATGGCATGTGCAAAAGATGTGGAACACTTCCGAAAGAACGTTGAATATCTACGAACGTATGAACGCTCATGCCATTTCTCCACAGCGCATGCACACGTTGTATACAGGCAATCCACAATCGACTCACGTGTCCGTCATCGCTTCCAATTTTCGTACCAAGTCGGATAATTCCATGTCGCTTTCCAGGCGTTTGGCGATGCTCTTGCAGGCGTGCAGCACGGTCGTATGATCCCGCCCGCCGAAATGGGATCCGATCGTCGTGTAGGAGGCGCCGGTCAACTTGCGGCTCAGATACATGCCGATTTGACGCGGAAACGTCACACGTCTGGTGCGCCGTCTCGACGTCAAATCCTTGACGCCCACGCCGAAATGGTCGGCGACCGTTTGCTGGATGTGCGCAATGGAAACGGTCTTCGCTTTGACGGAGAGGTGCTTCAGCACTTGGCGTGCGAAATCGAGGGTGATGTCGGTCTTCTGATGCAGCGCGGCCAACGCGGCCAGACGCGTCAGCGCCCCTTCCAATTGGCGGACGTTGGAGGTGACCTTGGAGGCGATGAACAGGGCAACCTCGTCGGGCAGGTCGAGCCGTTTGGCGCGCGCTTTCTTCTTCAGGATCGCGCAGCGGGTTTCTAGGTCGGGCGGCTGAATATCCGCAATCAGGCCGGACTCGAACCGGTTGCGCAACCGTTCCTCCAAGCCGGTGATGTCCTCGGGGGCGGTATCGGATGAGAGGACGATCTGTTTGTTGGATTCATGGAGCGAATTGAAGGTATGGAAAAACTCCTCCTGGGTCCGTTCCCGTCCGGACAGGAACTGCACGTCATCGACGATCAGGACGTCCGCGCGCCGAAACTTGTTCTTGAACTCCGTCATCCGATTGCGCTGGATATGCACCACCAACTCGTTGGTGAACGCTTCCGAAGACAGATACATGACCCGCTCGCGCCCGTCGCGGCCCAACGTCGCGTGTCCGATCGCATTGATGAGGTGCGTCTTTCCGAGGCCCACGCCGCCATACACGAAAAGCGGGTTGTAGCTGTCGCCGGGCCGCTTGCCGACGGCCGTGGCCGCGGCATGCGCAAACTGATTGCAGCCACCGACGACGAAGGACGAAAAGGTGAAGTTCTGAACCAATCCGGTTTTCTTCCGCCCCGAAGGCTTCGATGTGGGTGGGGGCGGTTGCGCGGCTTCGAACAAGTCCCCTTGCTGTTTGTCCTGCACGTGGAAAACGAGGCTAGTCGGTTGGCCGAAAGTCTCGGCGATTGCCTCACGAACCGGGGTGGCAAAGTTCCCGAGGATCCAGTCCTTGAAGAACGGCGTCGGAACCTCGAGGTGGAATCCGCCATCCTGCAGTCCGAGCGGACGGATCGGCCGGAGCCACGCCTCGCTGTTGTGCTTGCCGACTTTGGCCTCGGCCAAGCGTAGAACGTGTTCCCACTCTCCGCTCATGACTTGTACTTTCTAAGAAGATCTTCGTTCACCATTCAGTTATCCACATCCGTGTATAGCTTTGAATGTTCTTGATAGAAAAGGGAAAATCGCCTTTCGTCCAACAGTTTGTCCACAGTTTTATCCCCATCGGGTGAGTTCGGTGTCCTGTCGATTCGGTGTCGTCCCGTCATCACTAGCCGCACGGGTACATCGGGGAGGGATGAGCAAATATCTTCCGCGCTCGTCACTGCCATGTTGTCGTTCGAGATGTTTCGGACCGGAATGAGTAGGAGCCGAGGCTTAGACTTTTTCGGGGACCGATGCAAGAAAAAAATCCGACCCGCCGGCAAGGCGGCGTATCTTGGAAAGAAACCGGCCACCATCACTCGGAGTGATGTCGCCTCGAACGTCACGTGTGTCCGCGGGCCGGCCTAACCGGCTGTTTTCCCTACCGTTTTCCCGGCGGGTCTGGATCACGTCTCATCCCGGGGTGAGTCACAATTTGTCACATTCGCCCGAAGGCGGTCGCTTCCCGACACGCAATCCCCCGAAAACGCAAGGGAAATCCCCGCGGCCGGTTCGGTTTCGCTTGACTCGTTTCTGGGTGGGTGATTGAAGGGGCCGCGCATGACCGCCTCGCACAAGCTCTTCATTCAGGCACAACGCTACATTCCGGGCGGCGTGAACAGTCCGGTGCGGGCGTGGCGGGCCGTGGGCGGGGAACCGCTGTTCATCCAGCGTGGGTCCGGCTGCCGGGTCGTCGATGCGGATGGGCGCGAGTACATCGACTATGTCGGCTCGTGGGGTCCGCTGATCGCTGGGCACGCCCCGCCGCCGGTCGTCGAGGCCCTCCGCGAGGTCGTGACGCAGGGGACGAGTTTCGGCGCACCGACCGCCCACGAGGTCGAATTGGCGAGAACCCTCGTCGAGACGGTCCCCTCCATCGAAAAGCTACGGCTGACTTCTTCGGGCACCGAAGCGACGATGACGGCGCTGCGCCTCGCGCGCGGATATACCGGCCGGCCGAAAATCGTCAAATTCTCCGGCTGCTACCACGGGCACAGCGATGGTCTGCTCGTCCGGGCCGGCTCGGGCGCGCTCACCCTGAGCCTGCCCGACAGCCACGGCGTGCCCGAGGCGTACACCAGCCAGACGCTGGTCGCCGAATACAACGATGCGTCCGGCGTGCGCGCCTATCTGGAGGCCGACCCGGAAGCCGTGGCCGCGGTGATCGTGGAGCCGGTGCCCGGCAACATGGGCGTGGTGCGTCCCGAGGCCGGATTTCTCGACGCCTTGCGCGACATGACCCGGGAGTTCGGCGTGGTGCTCATCTTCGACGAGGTCATGACCGGCTGCCGACTGGCTGCGGGCTGCGCCCAGGAGATATTCGGCATCGATCCGGATCTGACGTGCCTGGGCAAAGTGGTCGGCGGGGGGCTGCCGCTCGCCGCGGTCGGGGGCAAGGCGGCCATCATGGATGTCCTGGCCCCGATCGGCGGGGTGTATCAGGCGGGTACCTTGTCCGGGAACCCGCTCGCGGTCACCGCCGGCATCGAAACGTTGAAGCTCGCGCACGCCCCGGGCGCGTACGAGCGCCTGAGCGATCTGGGCAACACACTGGCCGAAGGGTTCCGGGACGTCATCCGCGAAACGGGTATCCGCGCCTGTGTGAACCACATCGGCTCGATGTTCACCGTCTTCTTCGGCGTGGACCACGTACGCGACTACGCAACGGCCACGCAGGCCGACACCGAAACGTTCGCCCGCTATTTCCAGGGCATGATCGACCACGGCATCTACCTGCCGCCCTCGCAATTCGAGTCCGCGTTCATTTCCCTGGCCCATACCGACGACGACGTTCAGGCGACGTTGCGGGCGGCGCGATCCGTCTTCGGTCGGCTGTCCGGGTGAAGCGTCGGTCGGAGAGAACGGGCGTGGCCGGCGAAAGTCCCCTCTTCATCTACGGCAGATACGGCGCGCTCGGATTCGAGTTCGCCGGTGCGGTAGTCGCCGGCATGCTGCTCGGACGCTATGCCGACGCCCGGTTCGACACCGCGCCGCTGCTGATGGTCGTGGGCGTGGTCGCCGGCATGACGGGCGCCGTCACCCGACTGGTCGTCGTGCTGAAACAGCTATCCTCCCGTGAGCATCGCCCGCGACCAGATCGCCGCGATTGAGACGCTCAACATCGCCCTGGTCGGCGCAGGAGCCGGGCTGGGCTGGCTGAGCGGCCTCCTTCACGTTCCCAGCTTCATCTTGGGCGGGGCGGTCATGCACGTCAATTTCTGGCTGCTCAAACGCGTCGTCCGGTCGCTGTTCGGTGTCTCCACCGATCCTGCGGCGGCCGGCGGCGGACAGCGGCTTCGAACCGCGGGGTGGCTGGCCGCCAAGCTCGGGTTCTTCTTCTTGTTGTTGAGCGCCGTCATCGTCCGCTATCCGGTCGAGGCCAAGAGCTTCGCGGCCGGGGTGCCTTTACTGCTCATAGCCTGCGTGATAACCAGCCTGCGCCGCGCAGCGGAACCCTCTGGAGAGGCCGACGGCACGGACCCGAACGCGTAAGCGAGGCGCATGGAACATCACCTCTTCACCTGGGTTTCGGTCATCCCCGGCCTCGAGCTGCTGCCCGGCCACCTCGCCACCTCCATTCTCGTCTCCGCCGCGCTGATCCTGTTCGCGTGGCTGGCCAAACGCCAACTCGCCAGGGCCGCGGACCCCGCGGTGCCGGACGAGAAGCTGACCATCCGCAACATGGCCGAGTTGCTCACCCAGGCCGTCACCGACATGGCCGAGGGCGTGCTCGGATCCTCCGGGCGCCGCTACGTGCATCTGTACGGCAGCTTCTTTGCGTTCATTCTGGTTGCCAACCTGAGCGGTCTGCTGCCCGGCTTTTCCCCGCCGACGAGCGACTTCAACGTCACCCTCGCGCTGGGTTGCCTGTCGTTCGTCGCCTACAACTACTACGGATTCCGGGAGCTCGGTGCCGGCTACCTCAAACACTTCGTCGGCCCGATCTGGTGGTTGGGCATCCTGATGGTTCCCCTGGAGTTGATCGACAATTTCGTGCGGCCGTTTTCGCTCGGGCTGCGGCTGTTCGGCAACATGACCGGCGATCATGTCGTGCTCGAAATTTTCACCGACCTGACCAAGGTCGTCGTGCCGGTCGTGTTCTACATGCTGGGCGCCTTCGTCTCGCTCGTGCAGGCGTTCGTCTTCACGCTGTTGAGTCTGGTCTATGTCTCGCTGGCGACGGCGCACGGCGAGCACGCCCATTAACCGTTCGATTCTCAACGCCCTTTCTGGTGCAGGTTGACGTGGTGACCAACGGCGGAGTGGAGAGGATGACAGAGGCCGGTCGCCGGACTCACACCAGACAGGGCAGAAAAGGAGTCGGTATGCAACGCATCAGAAAGGTCGCATCGTTGGCAATCGGGCTGTTGTTCGGCCTGTCGGGGGTCGCGCACGCCGCGGAAGGCGGCGGTGACAGCGGGATGATCGCCCTGTCCGCGGGCTTGGCGATCGGGATCGCCGCGGTCGGCGCCGCGATCGGGCAGGGCCGCGCGGTCGCCGCGGCCATGGAATCGATCGGCCGGAACCCCAACGCGGCCGACCGCATTCAGACGCCGATGATTATCGGTATCGCGTTCATCGAAGCGTTGGCCATCTACGCGCTGGTGATCGCGTTCACGCTGTCCGGGAACGTCTAGCCTGCAATCGTCTCGCGTTTCTCGGTCCCAACGGACACGCGGAAACGCCTGTGGGGAGCGGTTGCGACCGCTCCCCTTTTTTCGTTCTAGGACGATAGCAGGAGGCGTCCGACCCGGACGACCGAAAAGGCCGCAAACACGACGTAGAAGGCGCTCACCGCGGCCAGCAACGTCGTTTTGGCCGGCCCGGGCCGTAACGCCGGTGGCAAGAAGCGCCGGTTCACGAGTAGCGTGAGCGGCGTATAGACCGCCATCGCGATCCCGCCGAAGAACGCGGAACCCATCAGGAACAGAATAGGCGGCAGGCTTTCGTACAGGTACGTAAGGAAGGTGCCCAGGACGATCCAGGCCGCGGCAATCGCGGCGTACCACCAGTTCAGCGGTCTTCGCTGCGCCCAGGCGTAATTGGTCCGCAGAATGTCCGCACCGGTGCGCGCCACCCCGTCGATCAACGCTGAGTTGGGTGCTGAACAGGAACGCGATGCCGACCAGCAATCGGCTCCGTCAGCGTGCTCGACGCAGACAAAATTCCGCTAGCGTATGCCGATAGTCTTAGCCTCACCATCCGCGAGCCGGGGCTGGCATCACTCGAGTGAGGGTAATGTCAACCGGTAAATCCGATACCCCGTTCACATCCTTCACGACATCGTCGAACGCGTGTATTATCTTTAAGGTTTGGCAAGCTATGGTTCGCCAACGCAGCTTCCCAGAGATTTACGGTGATCAAGGATACTCGGATCGCCAAGTGGATGGCCTCTGGTTCTTACCCGACGGTCATGGTGGCGGCTTTCGTCTTGTTCGTAACCGGGGTCGGCGCTGAGCTGCAGGTGACCGTGGCCGCCTATATCGCCATGCTGGCCGCGGCCGCGCTCGTCACATTGCACGAAGCTGTGTTGCCGCATCGAACACTGTGGCGGCCGCGCTTGGCCGAGGTGCGTGTCGATCTTCTGTTCATGGCTGCCGTGCAAGTAGCCCTGCCTTACTTGCTGTCGATCACGTTGGTGGTTCTGCTTGCCACATGGCTGCGCACGGCGAGCTGGGATGTCGTCGACATCTGGCCGCATCAATCACCGGTCGCCGCGCAAGCCTGTCTCATATTGCTCCTGTCCGACTTGGCGCACTACCAACTGCACCGGGTCTTTCACGAGCTGCCATTCCTGTGGCGGTTCCACGCTGTGCATCACTCGCCACGGCGCCTGTACTGGCTGAAGGCCGGGCGTTCCCATCCTTTCAGCAAAGGGCTGCAGTTCCTCGTGGATACGCTGCCGTTCGCGCTCTTCGGAGTAGGCCAGGATGTGCTTGCTATCTACCTCGTCTTCTCCGCGGTGAACGGCTTCTATCAACACTCCAACTGCGAGGTGCGCTTCGGGCCGCTCAACTATCTCCTCAGCGGCCCTGAGTTGCATCGCTGGCATCATTCGGTGTCCGCCAAGGAGTCCGGCACTAATTTCGGCAACAACCTGATCATTTGGGACATCCTGTTCGGCACCAGGTTTCTGCCGAAGGATCGACAAGTGGACCGCCTCGGGCTGGTGAACTAACGCTTTCTAGGGGGTTCTGAGCGCAGCTGGCAACGCCCTTCAGCACCGTCTTGGACAAGAAGAAACGATCTATATATCGCCGCGGCGGACCAGATACTCCGCGGTTAGCACCGCCCCTTTGGCGGCGCCCATCTTCGTGTTGTGGCTGACCAGCACGTATTTGAGCCCGTTCTCGAGCGTAGCGTCGGCACGCAACCGGCCCACCGAAGTCGCCATGCCATCCTCGGCGTCCCGATCGAGCCGCGGCTGTGGACGGTACGGGTCGTCGTGAACGAGGATCATGTGGTCGGGCGCCGAGGGGAGTCCCATCTCGATGAACTCGCGGCCGAAGTCGCGCAACGCCGCGCTGGCGTCATCGACCGTACACGGTTCGGCCAAGCTGACCAGGACCGACTCGGTGTGGCCTTCCAGCACCGGCACGCGCGTACACGTCGCGCTGACCGGAAACTCGGCCGGCCGAATCTTCCCATCCTCCAACCGGCCCAGGATCTTCGCGCTTTCCGCTTCCACCTTCTCTTCCTCCCCGGCGATGAACGGGATGACGTTGTCGATGGTGTCCATCCCGATCACCCCCGGCGAGCGTCCCGCACCGGACAGCCCCTGCATGGAGGTCATGACCACGCGCTGCAGGCCGAAACGGTCGAACAGCGGCTTCAGGGTGATAACCAGCCCGATGATGGTGCAGTTCGGCTGCGTGACGATGAAGCCCTGCCAACCGCGATTGGACCGTTGCCCCGGGATCAGGTCGGCTTGGTCGAGGTTGACGCCGGGGATCAGCAGCGGCACGTCGGGGTCGCGTCGAAACGCCGAGGCGGTGCTGACGACCGGGGTCGTGGCCGCATAGCGGGGTTCGAGTTCGCGTGCCGGACCGGACTCCACGGCGGTGAACACCAAGTCGATGCCGTCCAGGTCGAGCGGCCACGCTGCGTGGACCGGCATGTCGAGCATGGCCGCGGATGGTTCCTCCCGGCACCACCACTGCTGCGCACCGGTCTTGGAATCCCGGATCGCCTCGGCATACGTTTTGCCCGCGGACCGTTCCGAGGCGGCGAGCAGTCCGACCTCGAACCACGGATGTTGCTGCAAGGCGACCAGGAATTGCTGGCCGGCGATTCCGGTCGCTCCTACGACTGCAACGCGTTTTTTCATGGCCGGTCAATCAACGTCACGCCGTGGAGCTTGTCAACACCGGTCCGCCGCCGCCATGCGGAAGGCCGGCCGTACGGGGGCGAAGTCCGCCCGGATATGTGCTACGAACGTTCGAAAGGAGTCGAACTCTATGAACGAATACGAGATGGCGGCGCTGGAAATTAGCCGAGCGGGCCTGGAGATCAGTCGGGCCGGTCTGGAAATCAGCCGATGGCATATGATCATCAGCGCTGTAGGAACCATCCTGTCGAGCAGCCTGATCGCGTGGGGGTTGTGGCTGATGACCAAGGCCAGCCGGAACCGGAGCCGAGAAATAGACGAACTCGCCAAGACGTTCCGTCAGCAGAGTGAGGCGCAAATAGAAGTGCTGCGGCAGCAGGGTGAAACGCAAGCGGAAGGGCTGCGGCAACAAGGCGAAGCCCTGCGGCAGCAAGGTGAAACTCTCCGGCAGCAAGGTGAGGGGCAGGTGGAGGCACTCCGACAGCAGACCGCGGCGCTGGCAGAACTGTTGAGGCGCACCGCATGAACGCCGGCGTAGCGGAAAGCCTAATCGAGTTGCTCGGACCCGAGGGAGTCGTTGCCAATCCCGACGCCCTGTCGGTGTACGACTGCGACGGCTACACCCTCGAACGCTCGATCCCCGAAATCGTCGTCCTACCCAAATCCACCGAAGAAGTCGCGGTCACCGTCCGGTTCCTGCACGACCGGAAGATCGCATTCGTCCCGCGTGGCGCGGGCACCGGCCTCTCCGGCGGCTGCCTGCCCGTTCAGGCGCCGGTCATGATCGGTACCAGCCGGCTCAACCGCATCCTCCACATCGACATTCTCGACCGTACCTTGATCGCGCAGTCTGGGGTAGTGAACCTGTGGGTGAGCAACGCGGTCAAGGAGCAGGGCTTCCAGTATGCTCCCGACCCGTCCAGCCAGCAGGCGTGTACGATCGGGGGCAACGTGGCCGAAAATTCCGGCGGCCCGCATACCCTCAAATATGGGGTGACGACCAACCATGTACTGGGCCTGGAGATCGTGCTGCCCGACGGTGACGTGGTGGAATTGGGCGGTGCGGTCGAGGACGTGCCGGGCTACGACCTGCGCGGCCTGACGATCGGGGCCGAGGGCACGTTCGGCATCGTCACCCAAGCTACGCTGCGACTCACGCGCCAGCCGCAGGCGTCGCGCACCTTTCTGGCAGTGTTCGAGTCGGTCCACCACGCAACGCAGACCGTGTCGGACGTCATTTCATCCGGGATCGTGCCTGCGGCGCTGGAGATGATGGACACGCTCATCATCCAGGCGGTCGAAGCCGCCTTCCACGTCGGGTTTCCGACCGACGCCGGCGCGGTGTTGATTATCGAAATCGACGGGCCGGCCGCGGGTCTCGACCCGCAGACCGAGAAGATTCGGGAAGTCTGCCGCCAGAATCACGCTCGCGAAGTGCGCATTGCACGTGACGACGCCGAGCGCCAAGCGATCTGGAAAAGCCGCAAGCGCGCGTTCGGTGCCATCGGCCGCCTGTCGCCCAATTACTGCACGCAGGACGGTGTGGTCCCGCGCACCAAGGTCCCGGACATTCTGCAACGCATCGCCGACGTGGCCGAGAAATACCAACTCCGCATCGCCAACGTCTTCCACGCCGGCGACGGCAACATCCATCCCATTCTGATGTACGACGAGCGCAACGCGGATGAGACTCGGCGCGTAGTGGACGCGGGCCAGGAGATTCTGAGCGCGTGCATCGAACTGGGCGGCAGCCTGACCGGCGAGCACGGCATCGGCATAGAGAAGATGGGCCAAATGCCGCTCCTCTTCAGCCCGGAAGACCTGCTGGTGATGTCGCAATTGCGCGCGGTCTTCAACCCGGACAACCTGTGTAATCCCAACAAGATCATCCCCACCCCGGGCGGCTGCATCGACGTAACCCGGCCGCGGCGTCAAGTCCCGCTCTGACACCCTCCGGCACCGTTCGACCTTTCTTTCGACAAGCTCCAGGCGTTGCAAGCTCTAAGGCAGTCCGTCGAGCTTGTCGCAACGGTCCCTGGATCTTGTATCCGATTCCTTTCATCGTCTTTTATTCCAAGAAGTTTCCCGAAAACCGGACGTATGGCTGAGACCGCTCAACCAACGAAAGCCGCACGGGCAATAGCGCTGTCCGATGACGCCCGCGACTACTCGATTGACGGGAAACGCCCCGCGTCGGTCGTCCACCCCGATACAGCGGATGAGGTAGCCGACTTGCTGCGGGAGGCGACCGATCACGGGCGCGCCGTTTGCCCGGTGGGCCGCGGGGCGTTTCTCCATCTCGGCGGCGTTCCTACCCGCTACGACCAGGCGCTGTGTACGCGCGGGCTGGACAGGATGATCGACTACCAGCCGACGGACATGACCGTGCGTGTGCAGGCCGGCCTGAGCATCGCCACGCTCCAGGCTGCGCTGGGCGAGAGCGGACAATGGCTGCCGCTCGACCCCCCACTGCCGGAACGCGCCACGGTTGGAGGGATGATCGCCGCCAACCTGTCCGGCCCGTGCCGCTTCTCGCAGGGAACGGTGCGCGATTTCCTGATCGGCATCCGCGTTGCCCGCGCGGACGGCACGCTCATCAAGGGCGGCGGCCAAGTCGTGAAGAACGTGGCAGGCTATGACGTTCCCAAGCTGTACTGCGGTTCGCTGGGTACGCTGGGGGTCATCGTCGAAGCCACGTTCCAGGTTCGGCCGCGGCCGCACAGTCAAGCGTTCCTGGCTGTCGAGTACCAGTCTGCCGAACAAGCCGGAGCCGCCGCGCTACGGCTGGCCGGCTCGGATGTTCAGCCGTTCCTCGTGGAGTTGGCGGACTTCGGGCCGCCTGTGGCCGGTACGATTCCGAACCGCGGGCCGTATCACGTCTTCGTCGGTCTGGCGGGACTGGAGGAAGAAGTCGCCGACCAGCGCCGGCGTATCCCTGCACTGCTGCACGATGTAAAGACGGCGGACGCCGGCACACCGAACGTCACCGAATTGGACGCGGATCGCGCCGCGACCCTTTCATGCGCGTTGCGTGACTTTCCCGTGTCGGGAGAGCCGGTGTTACGTTGTAAGGTCAGTCTCCCAGCCTCCCAAGTCGCCGGATTCTGCTCCGACCTGGAGGGGGAGGCGCAGCGCCACGAGTTAGCGGCTCGACTGTTGGCGCGCGCAGGCAACGGCATCGTGCACTGCGCCTTCACGCCAATCGCGTCGGCGGGTTCCGATGAAGAATTGCTTGCCCTCGTACAGTGGATTCGCGCGTGGGCCGCGCAGCATCGCGGCTTTGCCGTCGTGGAAGACATCGCCCCGGAACTCAAAGCGCGCGTCGACGTTTGGGGAGACATAGGCGCAGCGTTTCCGCTCATGCAGCGCCTCAAGGCCAGCCTGGACCCGCACGGCATTCTCAACCCGGGCCGCTTCGTCGGGGGCCTGTAACCCATGAGACCTTTTCCAAGCTGCCGCCATCGGACCCGCCCTCTTTCTCTCCTATCCCCGCTCCCTCCGGGGGAGGGCTAGGGAAAGGGCGGGGAAACGCCCACGTCACCTTCGGCTCGCCCATGCAACCTACCGCCTTCGTCGATCACGAAAAATTCTTCGACTGCGTGCACTGCGGCCTGTGTCTGGCATCGTGTCCGACCTACGTCGAACTGGGCACCGAGCCCGACTCGCCACGTGGCCGCATCGCCCTGCTGCGCGGCTTACAAGAAGGGCGCACGCAACTCACCGACGAGGTCGTGCGCCATCTCGACCTGTGCCTGGGCTGCCGCGCATGTGAAACCGCGTGTCCGTCCGGCGTGCAGTACGGCGCCTTGATCGAGGGCGCCCGGCCATTCATCGAGCAGCACCACACCCGCCCGTTCGGCCAGCGCTTCAAACGGTGGGCCATGAACGCGCTGTTTCCGCGCCCTTGGGGTGCCCGGCTGTTCGCCCTGATGCTGCGTATCGGCGGCGGGCTTGGGTTTAGCCGCCTAGCTCGCTGGCGGCGGCTGCCCGCCCGCCTCCGCTATTGGCTGGGTCTGCTGCCGGCCCGGGGCGACGTGTCGGGCGCGCGGCTGGACGAACGGTACGCGCCTATCGGCGAACGCCGCGCCCGCGCGGCCCTATTGTCCGGCTGCGTCATGTCCGCGGTCTTCGGCGCGACCAACCGCGCGACCGTCAAGGTCTTGCGTCACAACGGTTGCGAGGTTCTGGTTCCCAAGGATCAGGGCTGCTGCGGCGCGCTGCTGCTACACAACGGCGACAAACACACCGCGCTCGAACTCGCCAAGCACAACGTCGACGTCTTCGGCAAGTTGGAGGTCGACGCCCTACTCGTCAACGCCGCGGGCTGCGGGGCGATGATGAAGGAATACGCGGAGTTGCTGAAGGACGAGCCTGCCTACTATGAGCGGGCTGCGCACTTGACCGAAAAAATGCAGGACGTCGCCGAGTTCCTGGACGATCTCGGCCTCCACCCGCCGACCCGCGAAGTGCACGCCACTGCAGCCTATCACGACGCCTGCCATCTGGCGCACGGCCAGGGTGTGCGCGACCAGCCGCGCGCGCTGCTGACCGCCATTCCCGGCCTGACGCTGACCGCCTTGCCCGAATCCGACTGGTGTTGCGGCAGCGCCGGCACCTACAACCTGACGCAGCCGGATATGGCCGCGCGCCTGTTGGAGCGCAAGATCGGCCACATTGAGACCACGGGCGCCGCCCTCGTGGTCACCGGCAACCCCGGCTGTCTGATGCAGATCCGCGCCGGCCTCCAGCGGCGTGGCTTGCCAACACAAGCCGTCCACACCCTCGACCTGCTGGCCCGCGCCTACGACGACTGACCCCCCCTCCGGACGAGGACCGATTTCCATCCCTTCTCCCTCTGGGAGAGGATCCCTCGGTCGATTCAGCTTCCATTCCTTTCTTCGTCTGCCTTCTCTTGAGAGGGCACTAGACCCTGCCCTGGACCTGATCTGAGGGGAAAGGCAGATGGTGAAATTCCTCTAAACCAGCCGGTGGCAGCTATTGTGGGAGACTTTCCCAGATCTTACTTCGGAAACACGTTTCTCGTAGGTTGGATTAGTGAAGCGTAATCCAACAAGAAGGGGAGGAGCCGGTGGTGGGGGTCTCTCAGGATGTCGGATTACGCT
The DNA here is from genome assembly GCA_965242795.1 of uncultured Binatia bacterium (SeqCode). Taxonomy (GTDB): domain Bacteria; phylum Desulfobacterota; class Binatia; order Bin18; family Bin18; genus Bin18. The sequence continues at coordinate 2,276,937 of OZ251505.1, read as the reverse complement.
CTTTGGGTTCATTCGACCTACGGGAAACGGAACTCTCCGACACCCTATGAAGGACCGGGCTGTTGTTGGGGAAAGCATCAAGGTATAGACAGTCACGCGCACGAAAAATGCTTCACAGAGAGGATAGAGTCATGGGAGCCAATGGCCTACAAAACTGGCAGAGCCGTACCCTCTTTCACGGAGACAATCTTCCATTTCTCCGAGGGATGAACAGCAATAGCGTTCATCTTATCGCCACGGACCCGCCATTCAACAAGAACCGAGACTTTCACGCGACGCCGGACAGTCTGGCTGACGGCGCTTCTTTTCAAGACCGTTGGTCGTGGGAACGGGATGTTCATGAGGAATGGGTCGATCAAATAAAAGACGACTTTCCTCATGTGATGGAAGTTATCAACGGTTCGCGTGCAAGCTACGGAGACGACATGGGAGCGTTCTTATGCTTCATGGGTGTTCGGCTGCTTGAAATGAAGCGGGTATTACGCGAGGATGGGAGCATCTAAGTGCATTGCGATCCGACCGCTGGCCACTACTTGAAAGAGTTGATGGATACCGTGTTCGGGCGTAGAAAGTTCAGAAATGAGATCGTATGGCATTATACAGGTGGCGGGCGTTCGAAGACGTATTTTCCAGAAAACACGATACGATTCTCTCATATTCAAAAGGAAAGGCATACACTTTCAACGTCGATGCAATCCGAGTTCCATATAAGGAAACGAGTGGTTACGCAAAGAGCGGAATTACGGCCAAGAGCGGTAAAAAATATACGCCCAACCCGAAAGGGACGCCTATTGATGACGTCTGGGATATCCCAATAATCAATCCGTTGTCCAAAGAACGCACAGGATATCCTACTCAGAAGCCGCTTGTCTTGTATGAACGGATCATCAGAGCGTCGTCAAACAGAGGTGATGTCGTACTTGACCCATTTTTCGGTTGCGCAACGACGCCGGTAGCCGCAGAACGTCTTGGCCGGCAGTGGGTGGATATTGATATATGGAATAAGGCTCACGAGACAATTATCAGACGGCTGCAGAGCGAAGGGTTGACAGCGCCCGACGGAGATACCGGCGGACAGCTTCTGACCAAAGGGCAGATCGGTTACGAGACGCGGGCGCCGGTGCGAACGGACGACGGGCAAGAAACCGTCCCATTTCTCAAGACGAAACGCCGTATTGAGGAACCCAAGGGTCCGAAGATGAGTCGTACGGAGATGTACGACATCCTACTGTCGAAGCAGGGGCCAAAGTGTCAAGGCTGTGACCGGGTATTTGATGATTCTCGTTATTTGGAGTTAGATCACAACACGCCGCGGTCGGACGGCGGGCTGAACCACATCAGCAATCGAGTCCTCCTATGCGGCCCTTGCAACAAGTTGAAGAGCAACATTTACACCCTCTCCGGCTTACGGCGGGAAAACGTCAAGCGAGAGTATATGGCGAAGACGACATAGAAGACCGCTCGGTTTGGTCTGCCTGGCTCTTTCTCCAAAAACGATCCGTTTAGACGGGATTAACGACCTTCCCATCTATCATAGGGGGAAAACTCGTTGTCCCTACGATAAAGAGAACTGCTCATGAAAGCGCCTGCAACCGTCTGCTAAGCCTCGCGGCACGGTGAAGACCAGAAGTGCGATCGGCTTTTGACACGACGAGCAGCCCCCGCCAGATCGAGGAGGCCCATGCGGGCCGTCTGATAGGTAACGCGCTGGGCTCGTCCGATGCGCCGCAATGGTGTATCGCCAACCCGGATCGCGCGGCGTATGGCCCCGCAAGACCAACTGCCGATGGTTGATTGTCACGGAGGACCGAAGCAGACGCTCAGTACTGCGGATTTCCTCTGTCTTCTTCAGTAGGCATCCGATGCCTTGGCACTCTGTTGAATAACTTTCAACTGCGCCAGAATGAGATACGTTAGACGATTCTCGTCCGTCTCTGTTATAGAGGAACAAACGGGCATGGCACGCAGGCGCTCTCCCGCTACCGCACTGACAGACCGAACCGCGCGTGAAATTCTCCCGGGTTTCAACTTTATACTCTCAGACGCTCCATTTTTGTTGCAGCCGTGCGGAAGCGCGGGTATGCTGAAAACATTTCGGCACCGTGGGTGAGTCATACATATGCGACCATTCCATCGACGTTCCGAGTCCCCGACCGAATCGGAAGCGGGAACCGATCCATCCTCCCGTCAGCCGGTGCCGCGCTCTGCCCGGAGCGCATGGCTCGGGTTACCGCGTTGGAAACTCGGGCTGCTGAGTGTGGCGTTCTGCGCCGGCGTCGCCGGCATGGTGTTTCATCCCGAGCCCTCCGCATCGCGCGGGCACGCTCGCACCGTGGGGAATCCGTCTGCCCTCCAGTCTGCCGCGGATTCCACAACGGCTGGAGAATCGACCGAGACCTACAAGATATCCGAGACCCAACCTTCGGTCGGGTTCGCGGACGTGCCCAGTCTCCCCGCGGACGAGACGGGAGCCGCCGATGCCTCGCCGTTGCGGGAACGGCTCGGCGATCTGTCGCCGCTGTTGACCAAGCTGGGCTTCAGCTTCGTGGTCGGGTTCGCCGTGGGCTACGTCCTGCTGTTCTTCGTCCGGGCCGCCGCGCTGCTGGCCGGGTTGGTGCTGGCGGCCTTGTTCGGTTTGCAGTACGCGGGCGTGGTGCAGGTCAACTGGCCGAGTATCGAAACGAACTACGAGTCGGCGTTGGGCTGGCTGCTGCCCCGCTTCGACGCCCTGCGCACCTTTCTGCTCGAAAACCTGTCGTCCTCGGGTTCCGCGGCGCTCGGTATGGTGTCCGGCCTCATGCGCCGGTAGGCCGTCTTCCAGCGTTCCGGCACACGCGACGTTCGTCCTGCCCCTCCTCACCCCGCCGGCGCGCAGGATGCCCGCGTTCCCAGGCAGAGGGCTCCATTTCCGAACAAAGGCTCATCTTGACTTGTCGGGGTCCGGTTGCTTTGAGAACGACAGGTCTGAGGGCAGTGTATGGCTGATCCCGCGTCTTCCGGCGGTCCGCGGCCGCGTGTATGGCTCGGCGGACGGACGACTCAGCGCGTCTGTCGGGTGCTGGCCGCGGCCGGCATCCTCGCTCTGCTGATCTCCATTCCCTCTTTCCGGCAGCAGGCGGATCACTCCGCGGGCGCCCCGCGGCAGACCGCTTCCCCCGACCGCGCGGACGAACCGCTGACGCTCGAAGGCTACGTCCGCTGTTTGGCGGACCATCTCGCACTCGACGAGTCGCTCGCCTTGGCCCTGCTCGTGCAGGAGAGTCATCCGACCGACCCGTTCCGAGTCGGCCCGCGCGGCAGCCTGGGGCCGTTACAGGTCAAGCCGGTCACCCTGAAGGCCGTCGGCCTGTCGCCGGACGCCCGGCAGCTTCCGTTTCTGGCGTTCGGGGGGCTGCTGTATCTGCGATCGATGCTGACGCGCTTCTCCGACCCGGAAACGGCGCTGGCCGCCTACAACATGGGACCGGTCGCCCTGAAACAGCGGGGGTATCGCCCCTACCGCGAAACCCGGCGCTACGTGAAACGCATTCTGGCGCGGCGGGAGATGATCCGGGCCGGAACTTTCCGTGCGCACCCGATTCTCCGCTATCCGGTGACCGGACAGCACGTCGCCGTCTTTCCCGGCCACGCGGAGTACCCGGTCCACTGCCACGCACACGCCGCCCCCGGCGGGATCCGCCTCGCCCGCAGGAGTCGCAACCGCTGACGCGCCGGTCGCGCTCTTGACCCCCTCCGGTCGCCGGGCCATCATGCCCCGTCTTCCGATCCAGCCGACATCTTCGGGAAAAGGCGACAACCAGAGACATGCTCGGACGACTGGGCGCGGTGTGGGGCGTCGGCGGCGTGCTCTTGTTGCTCGGCTACTCCATCGCGCGGCTGTCCGTCGTCACGTGGCAGGCGTTCGCGCACGAGTTCCGCTGGTATCACTGGCTCGCGCTGGGCGTGAACGTGGCCTACATGCTGTACTCCGAAGGCTACTACGGCTTCCAGCGCGCCTTCGCGCCGCGCGTTGCGGCGCGCGCCAAATATCTGGCCGCCCATCCCCGGCTCGCCCACGCGCTGTTGGCACCCGCGTTCTGTATGGGCTATTTCCACATTCGCCGGTCGCGGCAGGTCTTCGTCCTGCTGCTGACCGCGGCGATCGCGGTCTTCGTGGTCGTGCTGCCCTACGTTCCGCAGCCGTGGCGCGGGATCGTGGACGCGGGCGTCGTGGCCGGTTTGTCGTGGGGACTGATCGCCATCGTGACGTTCGCGTGGCGTGCCTGGGCCGCACGGACGTTTCCCTACTCGCCCGAGGTTCCCGATTAGCTCCGCTTCCCGCTCATCACTGGCCACTCGTCACTTTCCTCCCACTTTCCCCGTTCCGCTTGACACCGTGCGCCTACGTGGTGCAGAACCTGGGTCATCTCGAGATCGCGGCCCCTACCCCGCGGAAACACAGGAGCAAGCGCATGTCCGGACCGCTGACAGGCTATCGCGTCATCGACGTCACCCAAATGTTGTCCGGCCCGATGGCGACCATGATGCTGGGCGACCAGGGCGCGGACGTCGTCAAGATCGAACCGCCGGACATCGGCGACCTGACCCGCGCGCTGGGCGGAAAGGCGCGGCCCATCTCGCCCTTCTTCTCCACACTGAACCGCAACAAGCGGTCGGTCGTCCTGAATCTGAAGGACCCGGCCGGGGTCGCCCTGCTCAAACGACTCGTCGCCGAGGCCGACGTGTTCGTTCAGAATTTCCGGCCCGGCACGGCCGAACGGCTGGGCTTCGGCGAAGCCGTGCTGCGCCGAGTCAAGGAAGACCTGATCTACGTTTCCATCAGCGGGTTCGGCGAACAAGGCCCGTACGTGCACAAGCGAGTGTATGACCCGGTCATTCAGGCATTGTCCGGGCTGACCGACATCCAGGCCGATCCGGAGACAGGTCGGCCGCGCATGATGCGGCTCATCATTCCCGACAAGGTCACCGCGCTGACCGCGGCGCAGGCCATCACCGCGGCGCTGCTGGCCCGCGAGCGCACCGGGGAGGGGCAGCACGTGCGGCTGGCGATGCTGGACGCGGTCGTGTCGTTCCTGTGGCACGAGGGCATGACGCAATACACGTTCATGGGACCGGACATCGGCGTGGCCCGCCCGCCCGACACGCGCGACCTGATCTTCGAGACCGCGGACGGCTACATCACCGCCGCGGCCGTCTCCGACAAGGAATGGCAGGGCATGACGCGCGCCCTGGAACGCCCGGAATGGCTGGAGGACCCGCGTTTCAGCACGCCGGCCAGCCGCGTCAAATACGCCGACGTGCGCCTGGAAATGACTGCCGAGGTCTTGAAGGAGCGGACCTCGGCGGAGTGGTTGGAGCGGCTGGACACCGAGCAGGTGCCGTCCGCGCCGGTCAACCGCAAGCCGGACGTGCTGACCGACCCGCAGGTCCACGCGAACGACCTGATCGTCGAGTCCGACCATCCGCACGCGGGCCACATGCGCCAGGCACGGCCCGCGGCCCGCTTCGAGGGCACGCCGACCGAACTTCTGCGCCAGCCGGCGCCGCTGCTCGGCGAGCAGACCGACGCCGTCCTCACCGAACTCGGCCTGTCCGCGGCGCGGCGCGCCGAGTTGCGCGCAGCGGGCACCATCGCCTGACCCATTTCAGAACGTACCGAGACACTGATGTTTCGAGACGCTAAACGAAACCATGCCTCGGAAAGACATCTCAGCCCAGGAAAAACCGCTGGACGAGGAAGAGCGGCAGTTGATCCGAGAACTGGAAGCAGGGGAGTGGATATCCGACCCCGACTCCCCCCATTTGCTCAGGTTTCTGGCGAGAGCCCCTACAGATCCGCCCAAGTCGGGACGGGTGAAAAGATACTCTCCCCCCGAATCACGCGATACGAGCTGATTGAGTAATTACCTGTCGGAGTCCACAGGCGGTTTATGCGGCGGGAAGCGTAGGCCGGGATACGACGGAGCGACGGAACCGTCCCGCCTTCCACAACAGGGCCAGCAGGACGATCCAGAACACCTGCGCACCGACCGCCGCGGTCCACAGAAACCAGTCCAGCTTGCCGGCGAGGACACTCGCCAGAATCAACAGCGAGTAGTCGCGGCTGGCCAAGCCGCCGACCAGCTTGGCGATCCACACGTCTTCCCAGCCGCCGCGGGCGCGTCCTCGCGTCTCCGTTTTTTCGGCCAGCGTGACCAGCGGAAACGAGATCAGCGCCCCCGCGGCCAGCAAGCCGCCCAGCAACGGCGCCGCGGCCAGCCCGATCTGCTTCCAGACGGCCACGCCGACGCCGATGAAAATGGCGACGTGCACGACCGTGTCCAGCGTGATGTCGAGCCACTCGCCGAATGGTGATTCCAACATCTTGACGCGCGCAATCTCGCCGTCCACGCAGTCGAGCACCGTGGACGCCTGCAACAGCAGCGCGCCGACCAACGTCCAGCCGTAGCTGCCCAACAGGAAGCAGCCGGCGCCCAGCAATCCGACGAAAAACGACAGCCCGGTGACTTGGTTCGGCGTGAGCGGCGTGCGCAGGAAGCCGCGCGTCAGCGGACGTGACAGTTTGCGGTTGAGCAGCGTATCCATCAGCCCGTCGTTCGGATTCTCCAGCCGCAGGAGAAAGGCGCGCTCCAGGTCGCCTCGCGCATCCGGCGAGAGGAGCCGTTCCAGAAATGCGCCACCGGCCGAGACCTCGTGCGCCGGCACCGCAGCCAAGTCGGGCGGGTGTTCGTCCGTCTGCCATCCGTCCAAGAGAGCGTCCAACTCGGCGTGCGGGATGATGGACAGCGTCGCGGTCTGGTCACGGCCGATAATGCGGCGGACGGTTGATCCGGGTGCCACGGTCGCGTCGGTATCGTTTGTGGCCTGCACTACGTCAGCGCGGAATAGCGTATCGCACGAAAACATCAGGCAGTCGCCGGCGTCGATCGGCCGCGGCGTGGTTGCGCCGTGCGGGGTGACCCACACCACCTTGCAGGACAACCGTGCATCGTCCGAGACCTCCCGGCGTAGCGCTTCCACATCCTCGTTCCGCACCAGTACGTAGCATACCCGTGCACCGGCGCGCTGCGCGGTCAGTAACGCGCGTTTAAAGAGCGACAGCCCCCCGAATCGCGTCAGCGGGCCGAGCTTGTCGGGCAGTCGGGTCGAAATGCAGGCCGCGGTGACCGTCATGAGCGGAGAGCACGGATACTATACCGACCGGGCCGGCCGCAAGTATCGTGGCGGTCGCAGAGACCGTTACCCTACTGTAGGGGCGACGCTTGCGTCGCCCCTCCGACTTGACAGTTCGGCATGCCTGCCGCGGAATACCCGAATGCGTTCACACTCCCCCGCCTCCACGACCACGCCACGGCGCCGGTCGTTCCCTTTGATCCTGAGTATTGCGCTCTGTACGGCCTGCGCCGCGGAAAAGAAGGACTTCATTGCCTCGGCCCGGGAGTTGGAGAGCCGCACCCTGTTTGCGCCGGCCATACGCAATTACGAAGAGGCCATCGAAAAGAACCCCGACAATCCCGATGTGAAGGCTGAAGCGCACTATCGGATCGGCGCAATGGCCAACGAATTGGGCAATAGTCGTTTCGCCGCAGACAGATTCCGCGCGGCACTCGAGGAAAACGCGGCCCATCCCGATGCCAAACGCGCCCTCGCCACGCACCACGTTAACCGCGGCGCGGCCGCCCGCACGCAGGGCCGAATTGCAGACGCGCGGCGCGAGTTGGAAGCTGCGGTCCGCATCGACCCGGACTCCGCCGTCGCTCATCTCGAACTCGGTCGCACGTACCAAGCCGAAGACCGAATGGACGACGCCTTGCGTGCATACGAAGCCGCGGCGCGGGCGGCGCCGTCGAATATCGACGTCCATCTCGCCCTCGGACACGTTTACCTTGCAAAACAACGCTACGACCGAGCGATAACCGCACTCACCGCGGCGCTTGCCGGCAACCCCGACCGGGCCGAGGCGTACGCTTGGCTGGGGGAGGCGTATTTCCATCAGGGCCGACGCGACGACGCCAAGCAGGCGTTCGACCAAGCCATGCGCCGGTATCTGCTCGTCGGCCGGCGCGACCTCGCCCGGGACGTCAAGGCCGAGGCGGACGCACTGTTCGGCGAACCAGAAGGGAGTTGACGCCCCGAAACCGTCCCGGCTATCGTCAGTAAAGAATCACTTGGCCAGGGAGGAGACCATGCGCGTTCATCCCTTACGGGTCGGAGACGTTCGCTGTGCGGTAATTGCTTCTTTCGTCGCTATGGAAGGTTCTTCCGGAATCCTCTGAGGGCAGTGCATGCCCGACGATCCATTACGACTCGTCGACGTGGCCGCTGCAATCGCGGCTATCTTCGTCGCTGTCGTCGTCGGCGTTTACGGGTTCACCCACCGACGCAAAGTCACCGCGCAGCGGGCCACACTCGAATTCATTGCCCAGTACGAAGTTCACAACCAGGAATGGTTGGAACTTCTGGTCTTCTTCAACTCGATGACCTCTCCCGACCGGATGCAGAGAATCGTCACCCCGGAGAATGACGACCAACGTCGAGATGCCGTACGACTCATTACTGTCCTCAACCACTATGAAATAGTCGCGATTGCAATCGAACATCAGTCCATCGACGAAGATATCTACAAGGAATGGTTCAGATTTCCTTACGTCCAGTTCTGGGAAAAGGCCGAGCCGACTGTCATCGAATGGCGGCGCCAGAAAAATTCTCCGCGCGCGTTCGTCAGGTTCGAACACCTCGCCAAGCGGTGGAAAAAAGAGATTCTCGCCGAACGAACCTAGCATCGGACGCCAGGGTCGCCTCAGCGTTCCGGAGCGATGTCTTCCAGCGTGCGGCCGCTCGTCTCGGGGAAGACCCGCCAGACGAGGAACGGGGTCACGAGCATGAACGCGGCCAGCGTGCAGATCGCCGGCCAGTGCGAGCCGTACACCCCGTACAAGACCGATTCGAGCAGCAGCCCGACGCTCGCGCCCAACGTGGCGATGATGATGCGCGCCCCGGCCGCGGTCGCCCGATACGAAGTCGGAAAGATCTCCGAGCCGTACGCGGCCAGCACCACGTTCACCCCCAGCAGCGCGAAGGTCATCAATACCCAGGTCGGAATGATGACGAACCCCGGCGCGTTGTAATACAGGATCGTCAGTACGCCCTGGCCGAGCAGAAAGCCGATGGTCACCGGCTTGCGACCGACCCGGTCGCTCAGCCAACCGGCGAACGTATTGCCCAGAATGGCGAACGCGCCCGCGCCGAACGTCAGGACCCCGACGCCGCCCGGGGTCCAGCCGTGCACGTCTTGCAGATATTTCGGCCCGAAGAGATTGGCGGACGCCTCGGCGACCGACACGATGAACAACACGCCGGCCACGGCCAGCAGCCGGCCCGGATACATGCGCAGCAGGTGCACGATGGGTTGCCAGACCGGAACCGCCGGCCCGGCGCGGTCGTGCTGGCCGGTGAAGCGGGTCGTCTCCGGCAGGCCACGGCGCAGATAGGCCAGCAGGAGTAGCGGCCCCAACCCCACCAGATACAACCCGCGCCAGCCGTCATCGAGGTGGCCGACGAGCGAGAACAGGATCGCGGCCAGTCCCGCGCCGCACGACTGAATGGCGGCAAACGCGCCGATGCCCCAGCCGCGCACGTTCGGGTCGAACTCCTCGGCGATCATCACGACGGCCAGCAGCGATTCGGCCACGGCAAACGTGCGCGCGAAGAATTGCAGGGCGATGAACGTTTCCGGGTTGGGCGAGAAGGCCGTCGCGCCGGTCAGCACGGTATAGGCCAGAATCGTGAACAGCAGCACACTCCGGCGGCCGAGGCGGTCCGCGGCCAGCGTCACGGCGAACGCGGGCAGGGCGCCGAACCGGACGATCGAGGCGACGTAGCCGAGCTGGTCTTCGGCAATCCCCAGCCCGGTCTGAATCTGCTTGAGCGACAGCGTGAACAGGTAGATGTCGTACGTCTCGAAGAACCCCGCGGTCGCGACCAGACCCAGCACGCGCCACTGCCGGCGGGTGAGTTCCGGCGGCCGGCCCAGAAACCACGCGGCCCGCAACCAGCGGGGCCGGTAGCGGTGTTCGGCGTCCCCGGGCGCTGCGGACCCGGCAGGGGAAGGCTTGGCCCGATCAGACACGGGCCGGCTTTCTTTCCGCGCCGGACTGTTCCGGGCCGGGCGAAGGAGAGGCGGAGACCGAAGCGGTGTGCCGGGACAGAAACGCCGTGGCGAGGCGGTTGAAGTGCTCCGGAGCTTCCAGATTGACCGAGTGGCCGGCATCGACTTCGGCGACCTCCAGGCCGGGCACACTCCGCTCGGCGAACCGGCGTCGCGGGACGAAGCGGGCTTCCTGCGTGCCGCACACCAGCAGGCTGGGCACGCGGTTCGTCTTGAGGAGTGCGACCGCGATGGGATCGGCCAACGAGGTGTAGCGCGCGGTATAGGCGGCGCCGAGCGGGTCGTGCAGGGCGGCGTCGGCGCACAATGCGCGATGATATTCCGGGGCAACGCGGCGCGCGTTCTTGGGATGCACGGCGACGCGGTCCAGGGCCGCGGCCCCGTCGCGGCGGACCGCGGCGATCAGCTTGTCGGTGCCTGGCCGCACCTGTTGCAGCCAGTCGTGCGTGCTGAACGCGGTGGACGAATTGGTCAGCAGATGGGCGCGCACGCGCGCAGGATGCGTCAAGGCGTAGCGCAGCGTCAGCCCGGCGCCGAGCGACTGGCCGATCAGAAACCAGTCGGCGACCCCCAGCGTCTTCCGAATCCGCTCGAACGCCGCAACATACCGCTCCGGGGCATAGTCTTCCGGGTGGGGCGGCGCCGGCGACCGGCCATGCCCGAACAACTCCACCACCACCGGCCGGCACACCGCGGCCAACGCGTCGAGATTGGGCAACCACTGCGCGCGGCTCGACAGAAACCCGTGCAACAGGAGTGCGTACGGTCCGCGGCCCGTGTGCACCTCGTAAGAGGGCAGCAACATGGCCCGGTGTCATACCACTGCCCGGCGGGGAGGCATAGCCGGACGGGCCGCCGGTCACATCACCCGCCGGATTCTGCTACGGTCCCGCGCGAAGCCGGCCCGAGGCACACGACCCGCCGCAAGAAAGGAGCCGCCCCCCGGCATGAATACCGAAGACCGCAAGAGCCGACTCGACACCGAGGGCACCGCCGTCCTGTACTGGGTGTGTCTCATGATCGGCGTCCTGATGTGGATGATCGGCGAACTGACGACCACCTCGCATCTCCGCGCCATCACCCGCGAGGTCGAAGTGTTGAAGGCCCTCGTCGAGCAGGTACGGCGGGAGTCGCAGTGTATCGAGCCGGTCGGGGCGGCTGCGGACCGATCTCCGGCCCCGACGATCTGATGGAACAGGTGAACAGGAGAACGGCCCATGTCTCCATCGGAGTTGTTCGACCCGGCCCATGTCAAGCGGGCGATCGTCCCGGGCTCGGTCCCGTTGGAGACGACCGACCCGGACTTCGAGATTCTGGGCGTGGACCACCTCGATCTGACCGTGACCGATCTGCGACGCTCGCTGCCGTTCTACGAGAAGATTCTGGGCGCGCTGGGATTTCGGAAGCTCGTGCATCCGCACTACCACGGCTTTCACAACGCCCACCTCATCGTCGGCATCAAGGAAGCGGCCGCACAGGAGAAGGCCGCGGGCCACAACCGTTTCCGGGCCGGCCTGCACCACTTGGCCCTCAAAGCGAAGCGCCGCGCGGACGTCGACCGCTTCCACGCCTTCCTGGTCGCCGAGGGTATAACCGTGCTGGACCCGCCGGCCGACTACCCCGAATACGGCCCGCACTATTACGCGGTCTTCTTCGCCGACCCGGACGGCCTCAAGCTGGAACTCGTCCACTACCCGGTGCCGTGGAGCTACTGGCGCGAGACGCAGATGCAGGACGGGGAGAATCCGGCAGAGACCTGATCGCCAATCACCCGGAACAGGGGGCCGAGCATGACCCGACTCACCGACATCCACCCGCTGTCCGATTTTCAGCGTGACGCCGAGACGCATCTCCGGCAGCTGAAAAAGACCGGGCAGCCTCGGATATTGACTGTTGACGGCAAGGCCGAACTCGTCGTCCAGGACGCGGAATCCTACCAAAAACTACTGAACGCCGTAGAACGGCTCGAAGCCATTGACGGGATAAAGCGGGGCTTGGCGTCACTGCAACGTGGAGAAGGAAGGCCGATTGAAGACGCTTTAGAAGATCTCCGAAAGAAGTATGAGACCCCCTCGGCATGACCTATCGGGTCCATATCCAACCCTCGGCAGAAGTTGAATTGGACGACGCTTATCGGTGGATTGCCGAAAATTCTCCTCTGGCAGCGGCCCGCTGGTACCAAGGGCTGATCGAGGCGATGGGGACGTTACGTTCGTTCCCCGAACGTTGTCCACCCGCCCCGGAAGACGGGGCTTTTTCGCGGACCATTCGGCAGCTTGTTTATGGCCGCCGCCGACATCGCTATCGGATCTTGTTCACCGTTCAAGCGGGTCGGGTCGAGATCCTGCATATCCGGCATGGGGCGCGACAACGTCTCTAAAAATCCCTTTAGCAGCGTTAATCCGCCTGCGGGCCGGAGACCTTTGACAAACCTGAAGGCCGAAAGAATGGGCCAGGACCGACAAAGCGGTGTTTCAGTCTGCGAAGGCGTCGCGGCCCCTGGTGTAGGCGAAGATGCTCTGCGCGGCGTTGCGGTTGACCAGTGCGCGTTCGTACATGGGGTGGAACAGGCTGCGCACCTCGTGTTCGATCTCGCATAACAATGTGCCGGTGTCGGGATCGGCGATGGCCTGGAAGCGGTACTGGTGTTCGTCGCTCTCCTGCGTAATCAGGTTGCGATGTTCGAGAAAATCATGCGGGCCGGAGAAGTCGGCGACGTACACGGCGATGTGATGCCCGTCGTAGGCCGGGATGGATTGCGGCGTTTCCCGAAAGCGGAGCGTCTGACACCGACCGACGCGGACATGGGCGACCGCCACGCCACGCTCCTTTTTGACGGCAGCGGGAGACCGCATCACGTCCCGATAGAAGCGGCAAATGCCTTCCGCGGTGCCCGGTCCGACCGGGATTTCCACGTATGGCAGGCCGAGTTGCATGTCGCCGAACCGCGGCCCGGGCGCGTGGCAGCGCAGGCGGTTGCCCCACGGGCAGGTGACCGCGACGTGATTCTTCGCCGCAGACCAGCGGAACGCCGTTCCGGCCAACCGCTTCTGGACGCGCGCAAGTCGCGTTTGCAGCGCGTCGAGATCGGGCACGACGACGCCGATGTGGCCGCGAAAGACTTGCGGGTCGCTGGCCGGGAGGTGGAATTGCTGACGGCCGAGGTTGACCCACATGTTGCCCGGCCCGACCATCATGTACGGGTCGCGCGTCAGCCCCAGGCCGGACACGTAGAACGTAGAAGCCAGGGCTTGGTCCGGCACCGTGACGTTGACGTGTTCCAGCGCCAGGAGATTGCCGACATCCTGGGTCCGGCGGTCGTAGCGTTTCGTTGCAGGCATGGTCTGGGTCTCCTCTCTCACTCGGCGCGGTTCGTGACAGGAAATGATTCACTGCCTTTCCCGTTCGCGGGGAGTGTATCAGTTCGAGATTTTCCCGGTCGAGACGCTTCTTCCTTGCCCCTCTCCCCCAATCATGTCCGGGGCACCTCTGGCCCTCTCCCTCCTTCGACAGGCTCAGGGACCGCAGGCACCAACCGGGCTCCAGGAGCGAGATCATGGCAGATGAAGGTTAAGAAACTTTGCCATTCCTAAGTTCGTTGAGCTTGTCGAAACGAACCCCGAGGCCACCTCGACCGTCGCCCCCTGCCCCCGACCCTCCGGGCCCCGGGAGCATCTCGTATGTCGTTCCCAATCGAAAGCGCGCTTGGCGCCAGCGCAGCGTGAATGCTAGGTTCGCGGCTCGCACCAGTCCGATGAGGAACTCCGCCATGCTCGCCCTGGATCACGTCCGCATCCTGGACCTGTCGCATTTCGAGGCCGGCCCGTCGTGCACCGAGTTGCTGGCCTTTCTCGGCGCGGACGTGATCAAAATCGAACCGCCACGGGTCGGCGAATCGGGCCGCCGTTTCCTGACCGACCAGGCGGGGCTGGATTCCCACTTCTTCGTTCTGCTGAACGCCAACAAGCGCAGCGTCACGCTCAACCTCAAGACGGATCAGGGCCGTGACCTGTTCCGTTCGCTGGCGGACCACGTCGACATCGTCCTGGAAAACTTCTCTCCCGGTACGATGGACGGCCTCGGGCTCGGCTACGCGGACCTGCGCGAACGCAGCCCGCGGCTGATCTACGCCACGATCAAGGGTTTCGGCACGTCCGGGCCGTGGAGCCGCTACAAGAGCTTCAACTCGATCGCGCTGTCCACGGGCGGCGCGCTGAGCGTGACCGGCCTGCCCGGCGGGCCGCCGCTCAAACCCGGCCCGACCATCGGCGACACGGGCACGGGTCTGCACTGCGCGGTCGGCATCCTGGCCGCGCTGGTCCAGCGCACCAAGACGGACCGCGGCCAGCACGTCGAAGTGTCCATGCAAGACGCGGTCGTCAATTACATGCGCGTGCCGCTACGCCACCACATCGAGTCCGGCACCGTGGTGCCGCGCACCGGCAACCGGCTCGCCCACGCCGCGCCCACCGACACCTATCCCTGCGCCCCCGGCGGTCCCAACGACTACGCGTACGTCATGTCCACCACGCCGCGCATGTGGGAAAGTCTGCTCCGGACCATCGGACACGAAGACCTGATCGGCGACTCGCGCTATGACGCCACGGCCGAGCGGAATGCCCGCTTCGACGAGGTGTACGCCGTCATTCGAGCGTGGACCGAACGACACACCAAATTCGAGGTCATGGAACGACTCGGTGAGGCGGGCGTGCCGTGCGGCGCGGTCTTCGACTCGCACGACATTCTGAGCCACCCCCACCTGCGCGAACGCGGCATGGTAGCGACCGTCGAACATCCCACGCGCGGCGCCCTGACGATGCCCGGCTGCGCGGTCCAACTCGACGACTCCCCGGTCGCCGTCACGCCCGCGCCGCTGCTCGGTCAGCACAACCGCGACGTTCTCCAGGGCTGGCTGGATCTGTCCGACGCCCGCCTTCAAGAGTTGGAAGCGGCCGGCGTCATCTGAACACGGTATCTTGGACGACGAGAAACGTCGTCCCGTTCTCATATCCACGATAAGACTGTCCGGAGGCGGTTCGAGAGGGTCGTCCGCGGAGACGATCGTCACCGGCAAGTGAACCTGCTCCGGAGCTATCTCACGTAAGAGGAGGAACACCATCGAACGAGCGGCCCATGATGCTGAGGAACGGGCTCCGAATTCATCGTACCGGACCAACGACGCCAGCATATCTCGCCAGTTGGGACGGATCAGATAAATGCTCCGAGCGCTGGTAAGGTCTTCCGATACCAACTGTGCACGCAAAGTCTCAAACTCCCGAACCTGCGGCACCACAAAGTAGGTGTAAGTGTTGTACGTCGCCAACAACGCACAGGCGAGAGCGATGCTTCCAGTGACGATATTCACCCTGAGCGAAGACAAGGGACGCCACCGCCGAGCGTATCCCCGGAGGGTGAGAACCATATACACGACAAGGAGAGACGTCAGACTCAGCAGCCCGCGATAGACCGCCGATCTGTGGAAGGCCACAAGTTGAGGCACATAACTCAGGGGGAGCAAAGATACGGCAACACCTAATTTCCATAACCGCTGTTTGAACGTCCCTTGGAAATACAAGCCGAGGCCGACCAGAACGAAGAGTAAAAGACCACCTGCGATAGTGATATTCACCGCTCGGTGGAGCCGATCGACAAAGGGAACTCCGTCCGGCAAGAACCAGTGCGATGGAGAAAGTGAGAAGAAATTCATGGCATTCGGTAGCGGATCACGAAAAAACCACACGATTTTTCGCGGAATATCCTGGACGAGCCCGCCGCGGGAAAGCTCATTGATGTACAAATACGAGGTCAGCGAATACACGAAAAACCCTAATAGCAGTCCGGCCATGACAATGAGACAGTACCAGCAGACTCGGTGGAAGATGTCACGAAGTGAGGTCTCCGGCCTCAATACTCTCACAGCGGCAAACACCCAGAAAAACATAGCGGTGGACTGATAAATGCTGAGAGCTGCCAACAGGGCAAAACTTGCCCCTAGCCCAAACGTGACTTTCAGGAGAGAACGCCGGCTATCGAAGCCTCGCTCGGCCAGAAGAAAAGCGGCTCCCGAAATGAGCGCAGAATAGGGAAAGAATGCGGTTGTCGCCCATGCCGCATAGACCTGGGAGGAGGGGCAGGTGGCGATAATCATGGCCACACAAACCGACTGCCCCCCCCAACCTGTTCGTACGAGCACCCGGAATATGCTCCACGCTAATACGGAGAGACCGATAATTCCTACGAATCGCAGATAACGCAGGTCCGCTATCTCTCCGACCAGAGGGAAAGAGATGGAGTTCAATAATATGGCGTGGAGAGGACGACCTTCGGTCATCTTCTTCATTAGAAGTCCCGACGAATCTCCTCGGATTGCCGCAGACAAGTTCACGTAGTCATCGTAGAACGCGTACGGCGTTATCAGTACTGGTGCATACACCGTCAATAAAACAGCGAAGAAGAGTCCGAGTACGGGCCAGTCTGAAACCGATGGTCGCATAGCACTCATCCTGTAGGGGCGACGCATGCGTCGCCCCTACGCCAAGCAGATCGTCGATGGTCGGAGACGACCTCGACTTGGCTCAGGTCGCAAGACAGCCCGTCGAGTTTGGTCCCTGAGTCTCGAAGGGTGTCGAGACGGATCCTTGAATCGTCCTGTATGGAGGGCTCTTTCACCAAGAGCGATTTCCTACCCGGAGATGGCCCGGTGTGCCGCTCGCGGTTCCGCGCCCACACGAAAGACGGGACGGCCGGGTATGCGCCCGTTTCGTCCTGCGGGCTGATCGGGGACGGGCTCGCCCGCCCGATAGACGACATCGCGCGCCGCACCGGACGCAATGCGCTCGCCCGGGGTGACGATGCCGGTCAGGTTCAGCGGATCGGCCGCGGACAGGCGGACGACGTTGCCCGAGGCCGCTTCTTCCGATTGGCGGTGGATGCGCCGGAGTTGCCCGACGGCGTCGGGCAGCGCGTATTGCTCTCCGCTGAAGCCTGCTACGAAACGACCGCCGCGTACCTCGCCGCGGTCTTCGCGCCGACGGAGCACGCGCAGCAGGTCGCGCCATGCGGGCAGGCCGGCTTCGCGCGTCAGGACTTTGCGGAACACCACGCCGTAGCGGCGCAGCAATACGTCCACGATTCGGTCGAGCGGGTCAGCGGATACGTCCGGCGTCTCCGCGGCCGACGACACCCGGGAATCGACCAGAGCCCAACGGCCCGCCTCGTCGAACGGATGCAGCCGCCGGCCGGTGCGGCCGCGACGCTGGTTGCGTTTGAGTAGTGCGCGCAGACCGGAGAAGCCGTCCGCGGTGACCAGCCCCGCGGCGGTCAGTTCGGCCAGCCCGTCTTCGAGTTGGGCGGGGAGCAGGCCGGACTGGCGCTTGAGGTCGTCGAAGAATTGCGCGCCGCGGTCGCGTAGCACCGTGTGGACCCGGCGGGCGCACGAAGAGAGCGGGCCGGTCTCGCCGTCCGGCGCTGCGTCGGACGCGGGCGGGCGCCACGCGGCGACGTGGCCGCGGTCCATGAAGGCGATGCGCGTGGCTGCGGTCGCCGCGGCGCGCGACTCCGGCGGAGCCGTCCGCCGCAACCACGTCACCCGGCCGGTCAGGCACAGCGTGTCGAGCCAACCGGGATCGTAGCCGCGCAGCCGGGCGGGCAGAATGGCATCCTCCCAGGCCGCCGCGGGCGCCTCGAATCCCTCCAACTGCTCCAGCACGGCACGCAACCCGGCCGGCCCTTCGCGCCGGTCCTCCAGACCATGCCACGCGAACAGGAAGCGCATGTACTCGGCCGGGCTGACCGGTTCGATCTCGCGGCGCAACCGGGCCAGTGTATAACGGTGGATACGGGCCAGCAGGCGGCGTTCGCACCATTCCTGACCGACAGCGGCGGCCGCGCCGTCTCTCCTTTCTGAAGATTCCCCCGTATCCTTGTCCTCTCCCGTGAGAGCTTGCCCCGGACGCGGTTCGGGGTGAGAAGAAGCAGAAGTGAACCGACCGCGCAGGACGAAGCCTTCCCGTTCGAGTGCGGCGAGCGATTCTTCGACCGCGGCAAGCGGCGCCTGGAGATCCGCGGCCAATCCCGCCGCGGTCACCGGTCCCAATCCGCCCAGCCGCCCGCGCAGCAATTCCTTCAGCGCGTCCTCCGGCGTCGCAGGCGGGACGATACCCGGCGCGGGGTCAACCGTGACTTCCGCATCAGGTCGCACGACCTGCATTTCGAGCACGCGCTCCGCAGCGATCCACAGACTCGCGGCGGGGTCGGCGGTCACGATCCGTCCGGCCCGGCGTTCGCGGACGAGCGTCGCCAGCGGCTCGCGGTCCGCCATGTCGAGCAGCAGCGGTTCGGCGGCGTCGAGGCCGAGCGCGGCCTGCATTTCCGTATGGGTCAGGAAACCGAGCGTGACCAGCGCGTCGTGCAGCGCGTCCGCGCCGTCGGTATCCGGCCAGGCTTCGGCGCGGACCCGTTCGACCGCGTCGGCGTCCAGCCGGCCGAGGTCGGCCGCGGCCGCAGGGTCGAGCCAGCGCCGCGCCGAAACCGCGCGCGTGCGGCGTTCTTCGAGCGGAGCGTCGTCCAGAAAGGCGTACGGCTTGGCGTTGAGAATTTCGTGGGCGAACGGCGACGGCTCGGGCAGGTCGCACACGTGCACGACCGCCGCGCCCCGCTCGATGCGCTGCAACAAGTCCGTGAGCCCGTCGACGTCCGTCACGTCGTGCAGGGCGTCGTGGATGGTCTGGCGCACGAGCGGGTGGTCCGGGATGTCGCGGACGCCGGTGACGTTCTCGGCGCACGCGGTCTGGTCGGGAAACACGACCGACACGAGGTCTTCGGCCTGCATGCGCTGGATGGGCGCGGGCACCTTGCGCCCGGGCGCCCAGCGCGGCACCGCCAGCGAGACGTTGGCGTTCCAGCGCCAGCGGATGGGGAAGATGGGCGAGTCCAGCAAGGCTTGGGTCAGCACGTCGCGCGCGGTCCGGCTGTGCAGATACGACGCGACTTCGGCGAGGGCGAAGCTGTGCGTCTCTCCGAGCGACAGCACGATGGCGTCTTCGGTGGCCGCGGCCTGCAACTCGAAGTTGAACCGCCGGCAGAACCGCTTGCGCAGCGCCAAGCCCCACGCGCGATTGATGCGCCCGCCGAGCGGGCTGTGGACGACGAGTTGCATCCCGCCGGCCTCGTCGAAGAACCGCTCGATGACCGGGCTGTCCGCGGTTGGCATGGCTCCCAACGCGGCTTGGCCCGCGGCCAGATATTCCACGAGTTGGCGCGCCGCGGCGGGCGGCAGGCCGATTGCACCGCCGACCGAGTCGACCACGGCCTCAACCCTGGCCGCGGGGTCGGCCGCCTCGGCCGCTTCGCGCACGCGCCGGCCGACCGTTGCGCGCAGGCGCGACACCGCGGCCGACAGCGCCGTGCTGCGCGCGGGCGCTTCGCCCAGCCAGAACGGCATGGTCGGCGGCTGCCCGCCGGCGTCCTCCACGCGGATTCGGTCGAACTCGACGCGCAGGATGCGCCACGAGTGCAGCCCGAGTTGGAAGACGTCGCCGGGCAGGCTCTCGATGGCGAAGTCCTCGTTCACCGTACCGATGGTCGTGCCGCCCGGTTCCAGAATGACGCCGTAGTCGGCGTTCTCCGGGATGGTGCCGGCGTTGAGCAGCGCGGTCATGCGTGCCCCGCGGCGTGCGCGCAGCCGGCCGTTCACCCGATCCCAATGCACGAATGCGCCGCGCCGCCCGCGGCGCGTGGTGAAGCCGGTCGCCAGCATGTCCACGACGGACTCGAACGTTGCGGGGTCCAAATCGCGGTACGGCCACGCGCGGCGCAGCAGGTCGAGCAGCGGGCCGGTTTCCCATTCGCGGCAGGCCACTTCGCCCACGATGTGCTGAGCCAGCACGTCCAGCGGCCGTTCCACCGGGGCCAAGCTGTCCAACTCGCCGCGGCGGACCGCGTCCATCAGCGCCGCGCACTCGACCAGGTCGTCGCGGCTGAGCGGAAACAGGCGGCCCTTGGGCGTCGCCTCGACGCCGTGACCGGAGCGGCCCACGCGTTGCAGGAAGGTCGAGACCGCGCGCGTCGAACCGAGTTGGCAGACGAGGTCCACGTCGCCGATGTCGATGCCGAGTTCGAGCGAGGCGGTCGCGACCAGAACGGTCAGCGAGCCGGCCTTGAGACGCTGCTCGGCCTGCCAGCGCCGCTCGCGCGACAGACTACCGTGGTGGGAGGCGACCGCGCCGTCGCCCAGCCGTTCGGCCAGTGCGAGCGCGGCGCGTTCGACCAAGCGACGGGTGTTGGCGAACACGAGCGTCGTGCGGTGGGCACGTGCCAGTTCCGCAATCCGGTCGTACACCTCGGCCCACACTTCCGCGGACATGACCGGTTCGAGCGGGGACGCCGGCATTTCCAACGCCAAGTCGCGCGTGCGGTGAAACCCCTCGTCGATCACGGTGCACGGGGTGTCGCGCCGGCCGATCAGGAAGTCGGCGATCAGATCCATCGGCCGTTGGGTGGCCGACAGCCCGATGCGGCGCAGGCCGTCCGGGCGCGCGTCCGCAGTCAGCGATTCGAGCCGTTCGAGGGTCACGGCGAGATGGGAGCCGCGCTTGTTGCCGGCCACGGCGTGGATTTCGTCCACGATCACGGTGTGCGTCTGCGCCAGCGCGGCGCGGCCCGATTCGCTGCCGAGCAGGATGTAGAGCGACTCCGGGGTGGTGACCAGGATGTGGGGCGGCTGGCGCGCCATGGCTTGGCGCGCGGTCGCCGGCGTGTCGCCGGTGCGCACCATGCTGCGGATGGCCGCGGCCGGCGCCCCCAGCCGGTCCGCCCAGGCGGCGATGCCGCGCAGCGGCGCCTCCAGGTTGCGCTCCACATCGTAGGACAGCGCCTTGAGCGGCGAGACATAGACGACGCGCACCGCATCGTCGAGCGTCCCGGCCTGCGCCTCGCGCACGAGTTCGTCGATGACGGCCAGAAACGCGGCCAGCGTCTTGCCGGACCCGGTCGGCGCGGCGATCAGCGCGTGTCCGCCCGCCTGAATGCGCGGCCACGCCCGGGCCTGACACGCGGTCGGCGCCGGAAACGTCGCCGCGAACCAACCTCGCACCGCGGGCAGAAACGACTGGAGACAGGCAGGCGCCGACATGCGCCCCGCCTACATCACGCCGCCACGTGCTGCAACCGCGGGGAAAGACGTCGGTTTGCCATCGGCTCCGCGGGGTTTTTCTCTTCCCCCTCCCCTGGCGGGAGAGGGGATCAGGAGGCAACGCTTCGATCCTGCCTATGACTCCGTAGGGGCAGGCCCCCGTGCCTGCCCATCCGCGCACCAGGACCACGAAGGGCGGCCCTCCATGTGGATGCTGGTGTTCAGTGCGGGCAGAACGTTCACACCACGCCATTACCCCTTTGCCAAGCCCTCCATTTTCTCGGCGAGCGCGAAGTCGAGTTCGGTGATCCCGCCGGCGTCGTGCGTGTTCAGATCGACGCGCACTCGGTTATAGACGTTGAACCACTCGGGGTGGTGATTCATCGACTCGGCTACGAGTGCGGCGCTCGCCATGAAACCGAACGCGGCCACGAAGTCGCCGAAACGGTATTCGCGGTGCAGCTTGCCGTTCGCCAGCGCCCAGCCGGGCAGGTTGGCGAGCCGGGTCCGAATTTCGGTATCGGAGAGCTTCTGTCGGTTTGCCATGTCGGGACCTCCGTGTATGCGCCGTGACTCTGGAATTCTTGTAGGGGCGATGCAGGCGTCGCCCCTTACGCGGGTGCGAGTTCGATCTTCCTGACCTGGACGACGAACAGCAGCAGGGCACTGACCGCGCCCACGCCGGCCGCCACGAACAACGGCAGCGTCCAGTTGCCGCCGGTACGCTCCAGCATCAGGCCGGCCGACCACGGCCCCAGAATGCCGGCGAACGTGCCCAGCGTGTTCATCATGCCGAAGATCGCGCCCGACTGGTGCGGGTTGAACTCCAAAGCGACGGT
This sequence comes from uncultured Binatia bacterium (SeqCode), assembly GCA_965242795.1. Classification (GTDB taxonomy): domain Bacteria; phylum Desulfobacterota; class Binatia; order Bin18; family Bin18; genus Bin18. Next base: position 2,254,799 of record OZ251505.1, on the reverse strand, counting down.
GGTGAATACCCCGATGCCCATGCTGAACAGACCGTAGAACAGCACCAGACACAGCGCGCAGGTGAGCGGCGAGTCGGTCAGCGTCGCGGTCAGCAGGCACGGCAACCCCGCGGCGAGGCCGAACCCGCCGAACCGGAGGCGGGCGAACTGCGTACTCCACCCCGTGCGCAACAGCCGGTCCGACAAGGCGCCCGCGCCGACCACGCCCAGGAACGACGCACCGTGCATGAACACGCCGACCGTCCCCATCAGGCCCAGCGACAGGCCGCGCGCCTCCACCAGATACGTCGGAAACCAGAACAGGAACGTCCACAGCACGTAGGCGAAACACATGTACGCCGCGGTCACGAGCAGCAGCGAGGCGTTGCCGAACACGGTCCGCAGCGGCAGGGCCGCGGCCGGCCGGGGGGTCAGGTTGGACTCGATGTAGGTGCGTTCGTCCGCGCCGATCGACGGATGCTCGCCCGGCGTGTCGGTCGCGAACCACAGCCACACCGCGGCCCATACGAACCCCAGCAGCGCGTTGAAATAGAACACGGTCTGCCAGGAGTAGTGCAGGATGATCCACGTCGTGAGCGGATAGGCGATCATCTGGCCGACCGTCACGCCGGACACGCTGAGCGTCTGGGCGCGACCGAACTCGGCACGCGGAATCCAGCGCGCGTTGAGCGAAGTCAGGGCGGGGATCGTCACCGACTCGAACAGCCCGATCAGAAAGCGCGTGCCGAGCAGCAGCCAGAAGACCGAGACCGCGGGCGGGGTCAGCGCGGTGAACAGCGAGAAGCCGCAGAAGGCGAGCGCCAGGACTTTGCGCGCGCTCCAGCGGTCGGCCACCAGCCCGCCCGGGAGTTGCAGCACCGCATAGCCGACCAGGAACGCGGAAAAGATCGTGCCGAATTCGCTCTTGCTCCACCCGGACGCGGCGATGATGACCGGCGCCGCGACCGAGATGTTCACGCGGTCGATGTAATTGATGACGGTCCCGGAGAACAGGAGCCCCACGATCCGGTAACGGACGCGCCGCGCCATAGCGTTCCTCATCCTGCCGGAGTCCGCGCTGGGGGGTAGAAACAGGCGGCGACTTCCGGCACGGAGTCCGCCATGTATGCTAGATGCTTCTGGCCCGGTCAACCGAAATGGTGGGGAATTACATCCGAGATAATCCTTCGCCCGTTTCGACAAGCTCAACGGGCTGGTCCCTGAGCTTGCGGTGCCTTGAGCCTGTCGAAAGGTCGAAGGGTTTTCAGCCGAGGAACTCGGAATGCAAGTTAGAGGAAGTTCCAGAATCATCTTGTATGGAATTCCCAAACGATGGAGGAGGAAGTGTCCATGAAACCGACGGCCACCGGCGTAGTCATCGACAAAGCCAGTTGGCGGCTGCTGACGGACGAGCCGCTCTACTCCCTGCGCTTCATCGACCGCGAGGGAACCGACGAGTTGGCCGCGGTCGTGCGCGTGGAAGACCTCGACTGGTTCGTCGACACGCCGCGGCCGCTGTCGCTCGGCCTCGTCGTGTGGCGGGCGCCGCAGCGCGTCCGGGTCGTGGCCGTCGGCTACCGGCTGCACCCCGGCTTCGGCAGCGACAAAGGCGGGGTGTTCCATCTTGATCCCCGCCGAGCGGAGGACGCCGCCCTGCTCCGCAAACTGGTCGCGCGGGACACGCTGACCGCGATCTTCCTCAGCGCGGATACCGGGCTGCATTACACCGTGCCGGTCCCGCTCGCGCCCGACCAATTGCAGGACTGGCGCATGGCCGTCTCGCGGCTGGACGCTGCCGGAACGCCGGAGGCCCAAAGTGACGAGCAGACGTTCGACTCGGCGTGCGCGGAGTTCGACGCCTGTCATACACTGGACGACATCCTGAGCGGACGGGCAGGTATGGCGAAATAAAAGGCGCCGACCGGCGCAATTTTCGGAAAACCAACAGCGGCTTTTCGTATGGCGTGCCGGTTGAATCCGCCCATGTCGATGATCTACTTTCCGGCCATGATGACTCGGATCAACATCGCGGAAGCAAAAAGTCGTCTCTCCGATTACTTGGAGCGTGTGGAGCGCGGCGAGACCATCGTCCTGTGCCGCCGCAACGTGCAGATCGCCGAGATCCGTCCGGTTGCCAAGCGGTTGGAAGAGCCGCGCCCGGTCGGAATCGACCGGGGGATGACCGTCCCGCCCAGCTTCTTCGAACCGCTCCCCGATGACGTGATCGAGGGGTTCGAGGGGAGCGGCAGGGCGGCGTGAAGCTTCTCCTCGACACCTGCACCTTTCTTTGGTTGGCCGCCGACGACCCACGGCTCACCCGACCTGCTGGATTGGGGACATGACGCGCGCACCGTTTGTTAGAACGTCTTGGGAGTCATACCTATAATTCGCCCGGGCGCCGACTTCTTCCGCCAGCGGCCGCGAGAGATAGAGAGATTCGACGGTACAGGTATCCTGACCCAACAACGTTGCTTGAGACGACCGGCCTGCCTCAATCTCGATCAAGGTTAATTTCAGGTCGTCCGGAAGCGGATCGCCGTAGGATTTATCACCCAGCCGGCCATCGTAACTGACGAGATACCGCACGCCTTTTTTGTTCAGACCATCCAGCGCCGCAACGAAATCTTCGAATGCTATGCCGGCCGCATAGCGATGGTCTCTTGTTCCGCACACTCCCTGATAGGGGGGGGGGGGGGGGGGCCATATACACCACGTCGTCCTTGCGGACGGACGGCAGGACCTCCTGAAAATCCTGCGCAGTGAATTGTGACTTCCCGCGGAGAAGGAGAGATACTCCCATGACGTTCGCCTGCATCTTTGCCGGGTGCGTTCCCAGACGGCGTTTGTCCGGGCTCTGGTTGAAATCGCCGTTGCCGTTGTACCGCACGGCTCCCTTCACGCAGCGTGCCAGCAGGTAGAGCAACAGCTTCGGGTCGCGGGTTCGATTGAAGGCGTCGCGGACGGCATAGAAATGCCCCAAGTGGTCGGTATCTCGGTCACGCCAGACGGACCGGTAGCAGTCCGCCACTTCCTCCGGTCGGTTCACCATCAATGACAGCAGTTCAGACAAGGGGCGGTTCAGGTCGTTCAGCCGATATCTTGTGCTGCGTCCACGCCCGGCACAGGCGAGGGAGAGGGCGCCGGAGCCGGCGAACGGCTCGACCAGCCGACGCATTCTGCCTGGGAGATAATCGAGAATGCGGGGTGCCAAGCCGCGCTTGCTGCCCTGATATTGAAACGGCTGCGGGACGTTCATGGGAAGCTAGAATTCCATAAGAGAAAAAGCTCCCAAAAGGGGGCGACACCCTCGACGATCCCATCCGATCGTCATTCCCGCGGAAGCGGGGAACATGATTGCAGCATGAGACACGCCCCTGTTCTTGGCCGGCCTATAGATTCGTGCGGTAATCCTTCTCGACGTAGGCGTCGATCTTGTCGGCCATGCCGGCGTCGCCCCCCATCCGCGCCGCCAGAATCTGACCGAAGGAGATCTTGAGGCGGTCCTGCCACGTGTCCGGCTTCCAGAGCTGCGAGCGGATGAACGCCTTGGCGCAGTGGTAGAAGACCTCGTGGATGCGGACGCGGATGGCGACGACCGCGGGTTTGCCGCGCGCGGACAGGCGGTGCAGAACGTCGGGGTCGATCGTGAGTTCCGCGGTGCCGTTGACGCGCAGGGTCTCGGGCGTGCCGGGCAGCAGGAAGATGAGACCGACGTGCGGGTTGTCGAGGATGTTGGACAGGCCGAAGACGAGCTTGTTGCCCGACCGGTCGGGGACGAGCAGGGTGTGCGCGTCCTCTACGCTGACGAAGCCGGGGCCGTCGCCCTTGGGCGACACGTCCTGATTGCCCTGCGCGTCCGCGGTGGCGAGCAGCAGGAACGGCGAGCGGCGGATGAAGTCGATGCACGACTCGTCGAGCGCCGTCCACAGTTTGTGCGGCACGAGGTCGCCGGGGGCGCCGATCAGCTCCCGGAGTCGTTCCTGACTGGTGATGCGGTGCGGGTCTGCGTGTGCGGTCATGGCAGGGTCTCCTTCCGGGCCGTATGGCGGGGGCGGTCTGCTTCCTTCCCCCGGCTTTCCCTTTCCTTCTACGGCAAAGCCGGTAAAGTGCAACCGTTTGCATTACCGTCGTTCGAAGGAGGAACCATACATGGCCGATCTGCTCATCGAGGTCAGAAACCGCGTCGGCATCCTGACCATGAACCGCCCGGACAAACTGAACGCGCTGTCGCGCGAAATGAATGCCGACGCAGTCACCGCGCTGCGCGACATGGCGGAGAACCCCGACGTGGGGGCCGTGGTGCTGACGGGCGCGGGTCGCGGCTTTTGCGCGGGTGGCGACGTGTCGGCCATGCAGAAGGGGGAAGAAATCGGCACCAAGGATTCGACGCTGGAGGAGCAGGTCGATGCGCTGCGCGAGGGCCACACGTGGCCGTGGCTGCTGCACCACATCCCCAAGGTGACGATCGCCGTGGTGAACGGCGCCGCGGCGGGGGCCGGGCTGGGGCTGGCACTGTCGTGCGATCTGCGCTTCGCCTCGGACCGCGCCAAGCTGGGCACCGCGTACGCCCGCGTCGGTTACGGCGGGGATTACGGCACCACGTGGCAACTCACCCGTTTGGTCGGACAGGCCAAGGCGAAGGAATTGTTCTTCCTGCCGGACATGTTGGCCGCGGACGACGCGTTGCGCATCGGCTTGGTCAACCGCGTGTTTCCGCACGACGATCTGCTGGACGAGGCCATGCACTTGGCCGAACGCATCGCCGCAGGGCCGCTGGTCAGCCACCGCTACATGAAGGCGAACGTCAATGCGTCGGGCGCGGTCGATTTTCGGACCATGCTGGACCGCGAGGCGGAAACGCACCTGCGCTGCGGCCAGACCGAGGACCACAAAGAGGGCGTGGACGCGTTCATGGAGAAACGTCAGCCGGTCTTCCGGGGGCGTTGAGCGTCCGGGTCGAGACGCCCGGCGTCGGCCCGTCCTAGCCGGTGCCGGGGTCGGGTCGCGATTCGCGCACCGATCGCGGCGGCTGCCAGGACTCTAGTCCCGGGAGGGGGAGGAGATTGCTTCTATTTTTTGGAGAATTGAATGCGGAAGGATCCTGCGCCCGTTGCCATGCCCTTCGACGACCTCAACGGGCTGGACTCTGAGCTTACTGTGCCTTGAGCGAGTCGAAAGGTCGAAGGGTCAGGGGTGTGGGCGAAGGCCGCGGTGGCATCGGGGTTCGTTTCGATGTTTCGACAAGCTCAACACATCGCAGGCTCAACGAACTGAGGGGTGGGAAGGTCTCTGAGCTTACGAAGCCTCGATCCCGGTTGATGAGCCTGCCCCCGGACTTGATCCGGGGGAGAGGGTGTCCCGGTAAGGGAACCTTTCACACCGCCACCTCTCTCTAACTTCGTATGATGGCGCCCCGCCGCGGAAGCGCAATCGCGGCACGCCGCCCCGATCGCACGGACGCCTAGCCGTGGCGTCCGTCATGCGCTAGGGTTCCACGGTCATGGCGAAGACGGTCTTTCTCGAGATTCTGGCCGGCGAGATTCCCTGCCACAAAGTGTACGAAGACGAGTGGGTGTTCGCCTTTCTCGACATCGGCCCGCTGAGCCCCGGGCATACGCTGCTCATCCCCAAAGAACCCGCGGAGACGCTGGACCAACTGTCGGATGACGCGGCCGCGGCCCTCGGCCGGGTGCTGCCGCGGCTCAGCCGCGCGGTCCTCAAGGCTACGGGCGCGCCCGCGTTCAACGTGCTCCAGAACAACGGCGCCGCGGCCCACCAGGCGATCGAGCACGTCCACTTCCACATCATCCCGAAATACCCGGACGGCGCCGGGCTGGGCATCGACTGGCCGGCGCAGACGCTGGACCCCGAGGCGGGCGCGCGTCTGGCCGCGGCCATCGCATCCGGGTTGGCCGGCGGAGACGCGGCCTGAACGCCGCGGACCGCGCAGGAGGGCGCCCGCGTGCCAGCCTCTGAAACCGTCACCCGCGGAATCCGCATCGGCGTGGAGACCATGTACGACCCGACGCGCTCGGCGCCGCAGCAGAGCCGCTGGTTCTTTCTGTACACCATCCGCATCACGAACGAGGGGACGCAGCCCGCCCAACTCGTCAGCCGCCACTGGATCATCACCGACGCGACCGGCCACGTCGAAGAAGTCGAGGGACCCGGCGTCGTCGGCAAGCAACCCACCTTGGCGCCCGGCCAAGCGTTCGAGTACACCTCCGGCTGTCCGCTGCCCACGCCGTTCGGCTCCATGCGCGGCAGCTACCAGATGGTCGCCGCGGACGGCACCCGATTCGAGGCCGAGATCGCCGAGTTCATTCTGCGCGAGCCGCACGCGGTGCACTAATGCCGCCCGCCCGCAGCGGTCCCGCAGACCGCTCATTCTTCGGATTGAGTTTTCGAAAAAAGGGGACCGGGAAACAGGGCAATTCGAAAATCGTTTCGAAAGGGGATTCCCTACCAAGATGATCCTTCGCCCGTTTCGACAAGCTCAACGGGCTGGTCCCTGAGCTTGCTGCGCCTTGAGCGAGTCGAAAGGTCGAAGGGTTTTCAACCAAGGGACACGGAACATCAGTCAGGAAAGGTTCCAAGATCATCCTGTAGGGAATCCTCTTTCGAGACCCTTCGGAAATCTCGGGGACTTGGCGCGATAAATATCGTCCGTAGGGGCGACGCATGCGTCGCCCCTACCCACCTCCACTATGAGTCCCGAAGAACGACTCCGGTTCCCCGATTCGGGAATGTGTAGAATAAAGAAAGGACGCGCATGAACCTCTCCGTCGGTTTCATCGGACTCGGCAACATGGGCCGGCCGATGGCGCACAACCTGCTCGACGCCGGGGTGCCGCTGACGCTGTTCAACCGCACCGCGGCCCGCGCCGACGCGTTGCGGCGGGCCGGCGCAGGCTGGGCAGATACCCCGCACGCCGTGGCCGAACAATCCGACGTGGTGCTGAGCATCCTGGCGGACGACGCGGCGTTGCGCGCCGTCGCGCTCGGCGAGAACGGGCAGGGCGTGCTGTCCGGCCTCAATCCCGGCGGAATCCACGTTGACATGAGCACGGTCTCGCCGGACGTCAGCCGCGAACTCGCCGCGCGCTACCGCGAGCGCGGCGTGGATTTCGTAGCCGCGCCCGTCTTCGGTCGCCCGGAGGCGGCCGCGGCGGCCAAGCTGTGGGTCTGTCCGGCCGGCCCGGCCGCTGCCATAGAACGCTGCCGTCCGCTGTTCGAGACGTTGGGGCAGGGCGTCATCGTGGTGGGCGAAGACCCACACTTGGCGAACGTGCTCAAGCTGGTCGGAAATTTCTTCGTCATCTCCGCAATCGAGACCCTGAGCGAAGCCCTCACCCTGGCGGAAAAGGGCGGCCTGTCGAGCGAGACGGTCATGGAACTGGTCGGCGCGCTGCTGCCGGTGCCGTTGTTTCAGGGCTACGGCGGTCGGATCGCCCGACAGGAGTTTTCGCCGGCGGGATTCGCGCTCGCCCTCGGACTGAAGGACGTCGGCCTGATGCAGCAACTCGCCAAGGACGTAGCCGCGCCGCTGCCGCTGGCCGACGTGGCCGATACCCACCTGCGCGCCGCGTTCGCGCGCGGCCGCGGCGACCTGGACTGGGGCGCATTGGCGACCGTCGTACGCGAAATGGCCGGCCTCGATCCGGGCGACCGGACTCGGCCACCAGCCCGTTGAGCTTGTCGAAACGGCTGCGGGATCATCCCGTTTGTCATTCCCTTTTCAACTCGGCCTCCCGAATGCTGCTGAACCCGTGATCCATCCGGTCCAGCCGCCCATTCGGCCTATAGCGTCCGATCTGGCGCACCCACGGGTCGAGGCCGCCGGCCATGACGCCAGCCCATAAGCGCCTCATTCAGATCGGGGCCGCGCTGTTCGGCCTCGGCCTGCTCGGCGTCCTGCTCTGGAAGATCGGGTTGCCGGGCGTCGTCCGTCACCTGTACGGCATCGGCTGGCTCGCCCCGCTGGTCCTGCTGCCGCAAGCCGGCGTGGCGCTGTGCGACGCGCAGGGCTGGCGCCGGACGCTGCCGAGTGCGCTCCAACGGCTCTCGCTGCTCCGCACCAGCTTGGTGCGGCTGGCCGGCGAGGCCGTCAACAACCTCACCCCGACCGCGAACATGGGCGGCGAGGCGGTCAAAGTCTATCTGCTGCGGCAGCGCGGCGTTCCCGGCGACGCCGGGACCGCGTCGGTCGTGGCCGCCAAGACCGCGCTGACCGTCTCGCAGGTCGCCTTCATTCTCGTCGGCTTGCCGTTTTTTCTGTACCGACTGGACATCGGCTTTCTCGCCTGGGGCATCTTCGGCGGCACCGCGCTGCTCGCCTACGGCTTCGTGCTCGTCCTGGTCCGCTGGCAGCGGGCCGGCGTGGCGGAACGCGGCGTGACGTGGCTGCGCCGCCGCGTTCCCCGGCTGCTGCGCCAACGCTCGGCCGACCGATGGCAGAACCGCGCCGCGCGCATCGACGCCCACCTGTCGCGCCTCTACGGCCGCGACGCCGGAGACTTCGCCGCGGCCAGCCTCTATCACTTCGCCGGCTGGGCGCTCGGCGCGGTCGAGGTGTACGTGCTGTTCGCCCTGATGGGCATGGACACGGACTGGGTGGACGCCTTGATTATCGAGACCATGATCCAGCCGGTCACCGCCGCGGCGCTGGTGATCCCCGGGGCGCTGGGCGTGCGAGAAGCCGGCGGCGTGTATCTGTGCCGCCTGCTCGGCATCGAGGACAGCGCCGGCCTGACCCTGATGGTGCTGAAACGCGCGCGCGAGGCCGTGTACAACGCGATCGGCCTGATCGTTCTGGCACGTGCCGGCTATTCCCTGTTTCCCAAAGATGTTTCATAAGGGAGTTCCATACAAGATGATCCTTCGCCCATTTCGATACCCTTTCGCCAAACTCAGGGACTGATCTCACTGGGCTGCTCCCTGAGCTTGTCCAAGAGTTTTCAACCAAGGGGCGCGAGATGCAAGTCAGGATGATTCTAGAATCATCTTGTATGGAATTCATCCCCAAAACCTTTAGAACTTTTCACCATTCAAGGGATGAGAAACTCTAGGGTTCTCGGCCCCGATCAGTGAAACCACATAGAGGAGCACTGCTTGCAGCGGTCTTCTCCTCCAGCCACCCCGCCCCGCGTTCCCCTGGATTCCGGCTTTCGCCGGAATGACGGAAGGGGAGGAGTTCTGAGGAGTAAGGTTCGGATTGAGCGCCGCGAGGCTGCCACTTCATCCGTGGAGCGGAGCGTGATAGCAGAACCGGGCGACGGCGGCACACAAAGGAGGGCGTATGGCGCGCATCGTCGGCGGCTGTTTGTGCGGGAACGTCCGATATGCCGGCACCGCGGACCCGCTTTCGGTCATGGTCTGCCATTGCAAGAACTGCCAGAAACAGACCAGTACCGCCTTTTCGTTGATCGTGGCGTTGTCCAAGGCACGCTCGCTATCAAGGGCGAACTGTCGGCCTACCACGATCAGGGGACGAGCGGGCAGGCGGTCGTCCGACGCTTCTGCGGCGCATGCGGCTCGGCGATCATGACGGACGCCGCGGCCTACCCTGCGATGGAATTTCTCAAGGCCGGCACGCTGGACGATACCTCCTGGCTCAAGCCCGACACCCAGTTCTGGTGCGACAGCGCGCAGGGTTGGCTCAAGCTGGACGACGACATCGCGCAACTCGCCCGGAACCCGTCACTTGAATAGCCGGACGGCAAACAGCCGGCAGAGAACGGAGTCACGCATGATCTTCGGATATTTCACCGAACGCCCGTACCGCTATCTCGACGAAGACGAAGTCCTGAAGAATCGGGGCTTCTTCGCGGTCCCGAATACGCATTTCGACCGCGAACGCGCGGCCGACGACTACAACTACTATCTGGACGAGTACTGCTACGCGGAGGAGATGGGCTTCGACGCGCTGATGTTGAACGAGCATCACGGGAACCCGTTCTGCATGGGCAGCGTGATGAACGTCGAGGCGGCGATCCTGGCGCGGATCACCAAGCAGGCGAAGATCGTCCTGATCGGCAATCCGCTGCCCGTACTGAAGCATCCGCTGCGCATGGCCGAGGAGTTGGCGGAGATCGATCTGATCTCGCGCGGGCGGCTGGTGACGGGCTGGGTGCGCGGGGCGGGGAGCGAGCAATTCTTCAACAACGCGAACCCGGCGTACAACCGGGAGATGTTCAACGAGGCGCACGATTTCATCGTACAGGCGTGGACGAAGCCGGGGCCGTGGCGGTACGAAGGGAAGCATTTTCACTATCGGCACGTGAACCCGTGGGCGTTGCCGTACCAGAAGCCGCACCCGCAGATGTGGATACCGGGGGTGCTCAGCCCGGAGACGGTGCGCTGGTGCGCAGAGCATGGCTACCCGTATCTCGGGTTGGTCACCGCGCTGAGTCCGACCTGCGACCTATGGGACGTGTACGCCGACATCGCGGCCGACAACGGGTATCAGGCGGGGCCAGAGAACTTCGGGTATTTGATCGGGGTGTTCGTGGCCGAAACCGACGAAAAGGCCCAGGAGTTGGGCAAGGGCTTCGTGTTCGGCGGGGGCGCGAACGCGTTCTCGCGACCCGAACACACCCTACCGCCGGGCTACAATTCCAAGAACGCCATTCGGCTGCTGGCTCAACGGCCCGAAGGCGGATGGGTGGGCGTGAGCAAGGAACGGCTCCGGCAAGCTCAGACCGGCAAGGGAGGGGACGACAAGAACCTGGACGTGGTGCGTCAGAAGCTGCTCAAGGCGTACACCAAAGCGCAGCAGGATCTGCTCATGATCGTCGGCTCGCCCCAGACCGTCATCGAGAAGATCAAGGTCCTGCTCCACGTGCTGCGCCCGGGCATCTTCACCGTGTTCAACGTCCAGGGCCAGGTCGGCAATCCAGACCGGCTGACCAGCATCCGCCTGATCGGACAGGAGGTCGTCCCCGCGGTGAAAGCGTATGCCGACAGCCTCGGGCTGACCGGCCCGTTCGAGCGGTATCCCGGCTCCAACACACTCCAACCGGGCGCCAAGCGCCTGCCGGTCGTGGACCGTACTCCGCTCGAAGAATTGGGCATGTAGCCGGCGGCCTCCCTGCGCATCGTCGGGAGACGGCCTCGTCAGGGGAAATCGTCACGTCACAAGCCGTTTTCGGGGAACGCGACGCGGGACGGGACAGTGGACGCGGCCATAGAACGTATCCTGTTCACCGAAGCGGACATCCGCGCCCACGTGGACCGCGTGGCACGGGACGTGGCGGCGTATTATCGGGGAGAACCGTGCACGGTGGTGGCGGTCCTCAAAGGGGGCTGCGTATTCACCGCGGACCTGATCCGCAAACTCCCCATGCCGCTCGGCCTGAGTTTCGCCGCGGCGTCGAGTTACCGCGACGGCACGACGTCCGGCGCGCTGAAGCTGACGTTCTTCCCCCCGGAACCGGAAATTCGCGGCCGGCGCATCCTGCTGGTGGACGACATTCTGGATACCGGCCGCACCGCCGCGGCGCTCCGCGAAAAATTGCTTGCGCACGGTGCGCGCGAGGTCAAGACGTGCGTGCTGTTGGACAAGCCCAGCCGGCGGGTGGTGGCCTGTGAGGCCGACTTCTCCTGTTTCGACGTGGCGGACGTGTTCATCGTGGGCTACGGCCTCGACTTCGCGGGCCGCTACCGCAACCTGCCGTACATTGCCGTCTTGCGCCCGGAGAGAGCGGAGGCGGCTCCGGTTCGCCCTGAAGGCGAAGGCCGGCCGTCTTCCTCCGAAAACGAAAAGGGGTGACCCGAACGGACCACCCCTTTGTTATGGACGGTATTGAACGTCTTACGACAGCGCGGCGTCCAGCGTTTCGACCGACGGCGCGAAATAGAACGAGCCCGACGCCGGGTTGCTGTAGGACGTGAGCCGGTCGCGGACTTGGCCGTCCATGCCGTACATGGCCCGCATCCGCTCGCGCAGCGGCGCCTGACTCTTGCAGAAGGCCATGAAGTACAGGCCGACCGTCCCATCGTGGAACGCGTACGGGGTGGACCGGCGGGAGATTTCGTCCCGCTTCGGGGTGCTATCGTCGCCGGTCTTGCCTTCCCGGAGCTCGACGTGGGACAGGTGCGAGGTGGGCGGCTGGACCGACAGGCGGGTCGAGTCTGCCTTGGTCCGGCCGAAGACCTTTTCTTGCTCCTCGACCGGCAGCAGGTTGAACGCCTCCAGGTCGTGCACCCAGCGTTGGGCGATGATGAAGCTGCCGCCCGCGCCCGACTCGCCGTCCGGCACGATGGCGACCTCCACGTCGCGTTCGGGCTCGGGGTTGCCCGTGCCGTCGATGAAGCCGGACAGGTCCAGCGAATCGCCGTAGATGAAGGTCATGGTCTCGCGCGCGACCCGCATGTGGCCCTTGAGGGCTTCGCGGGCGTCCCACTGGGCTTTCCAGACCTCGTCCTTCTTCTCGCTGTTCAGCCAGAACAGCAGTTCTTCCTGGGTGCCTTTGGCTTCCTTGCCGCTGCCGTCGATGGACTGGAACGTCTCGTACGGCTGGAAGTCACTCGGCACGTCGCCGGTCAGGTCGGCCAGCAGGCCGGGACCGAAGCCGACCACGAGATTGATGTTCTTGGCCGCACAGTCGGCTCGCAGCTGAGAAATCGCCGCCTTGATCGCGCCCATATCGGCGCCGTCCATGCGGCTCAGGTGCACGTACCACTGGTGCTGGCCCATGTTCCTGTTGAGAACCGATGGTTGCGGTGTCGCCATTCCGAACCTCCTTCCCTTTTCCTTTCGGTGGCTGAGAATACCGGTACGAATTTCCGATTGGTTCCGTATATGGGGCGTGTCCCTAGCTGTCAAGGGAACGACGCCATCGGAGTATATGGAGCCTGGAAAATTTGTTGAATCATATACCTCTAGTACCCACGCAGCGCGAAACGCCGCGGGGCGTCAGGATTTTTTGATAGCTCCATTCCCGACGCTTCTTGGACGGGGCTGACACTAAGACCGGCATGATGTTGGCAGGTGTGTCGGGAATGCGGTCGGGCATGGGATTGGAGGCCGGCCAGCCGGCTTCATTTGGCTTATGAGTCGCGGATTTCAATTTAAATGAAGCCGGCACATCAGCATAGACGATGCGGGTATTATAGGACTGCTGAACCAGTTCGACCGCAGTTCAAACAATCGGCTTCGTTATTATAGCCCCCGCCGGACACGGTGGTAATATGATAAATACCTGCCGCTCATCTTGTAATACATGCCGACAGAGCCCAGCTTGAGCAACGCCCGGAAGTACTCGATGCCGTTCGTCTGTACCTGCCCGTCCACGTACTGCTTGACGCTATGGTGGACAATCGTGTGATGCGGCAGGCCATGGTGGCCCGTATGATCGTACGTATAGATGGGCGCACCCGGCGCGGCGTGGTCCGTAACGAAACCCCAGTAAGATCGGGTCGTCCGTACCGCCGACCTTCTGGGCAGTCACGGCATTCGTGTCCGATCCTTTCATCCTGACGACGGCGGTTTCCCCCACGATCTCCCGCCCGGCATGGGTCTTCTGGTTGGTGTGTTTGTTCTTCTCCTTGCGGGCTCGGTAAAGCCTACGGTATGTTTGTTCCAGGCTTCCCGGATGCGGTGCGCCAAGTGCCACGCCGTCTTTTGTGTAATGCCCGAATCCCAGTGCAGTTCATGCTCGATGTTCCTTTGATGCCGGTCGAGAGCGGGTATGTCGCCAGCACCCACCCACACCTGTGCCCCCAGGTTCGAGCCCTACATAACCGTTCCCGTGTGGTAGGAGAAGAACTTCCGGCAGGCATAGCAGCGGTAGGACATGGACGGGTGCTTCACGTTGGATTGGACATTGTAGCTTTTACAGCGGGGACAGTAGACTCCATCAGGTCATCGCTGTTGGACAATCCACGCTTCCGCCATGGCCTCATCGGGGAACATCCGTATGACATCGACAGGGGAGAGACCGTTCCGATAGGGAATTACATACAAAAGGATCCCGTACCTGCTGCGACACCCTTCGGCATGGTTCGACCCTTCGACGAGCTCAGGGATCTTCCCCAACCTTCAGTTCGTTGAGCCTGTCGAAACGAACCTCGCTGTCACCCCGGCCTTTGACCGTTAGGATATTCTTGTATGTAATTCCCTTCCGATAATGGTTCCCAAGTGCTTTGTGTGTCATCTCCTACCCTCAACTTTCGGAACTATTGCAGCCGAGTAAGAGGGACGATCAAGTGCCACGGTTACAATTCAATAATAACTTCCTCTAAAAATGGCCCAGAGGAGGGGAGAAGCCCGGAATGTAGCGTGGTCCCCAACTTGGCTCGATGCCTTCTATCTCACCACGGAAAGGCCGTCAGCCTGTATGCCGACGACTTTACGTTCGAGGACGTTATCCTCCAGCAGCGCATCGCCGACAAACGGCACCTCCACACGTTCTTCACGAATTTTGTCAATACCGATCTTGCTCTCGGTATCCACGCCTTTATGCCACGAGCTACGCCGGCACAGCAGAAATGTGGGACGATTCAGGGGAGATGGAAGGCGCCGCACGCCGGAGACTTCATGGGTTTCCCTGCCGCAGGCAAGCAAACCGTCACGCGCGGCATGACACTGTAAGTCTATCGTGATGAAAAAATCGTCTCGGAGACAACGCTCTGGGATGTCGCGGCAGTATTACTTCAACTCGGTGTCGTCAAATCACCAACAAAGCGGGTAGCGCCTCAGTTTGAGATTTCCTTGGGCGGAATGGCTTTCCTTTTCGCTTTGTTTTTCTTGACTTATCAGAGATTTGAGAGTATAGAGACACAGCATTGAGAAGCCGTACGTCGTCAGCACGGAGGGTTTCTCGTCGGTGATTCCGACACGACCGTCATGGCCATCTACACCGTTCTCGAACGCAAAGCCGTCAGCAGCCTCGTCAGAGACTATGGGTTGGGACGCCTGTCCGTCGTGCGGGGCATTCCGGCCGGCTCGGTCAACACCCACTATTACATCGAGGCAGCCAAGGGCAAATTCATCCTCCGTATCGACGAGGTGAAGGCCCATGCCGAGACGCAACACGAGATCGACCTGCTGATCTTCCTGCGCAAACGCGGCATTCCCTGCCCGAGGCCGGTGACCGATAAGCACGGCCAGCACCTCCGCGACTACGACGGCAAACCGGTCTCGCTCTATCACAACGCAGCGGGCAAGGAATTCTCGGCCGCCACGCTCACGGAAGACCATGTCGAGAAGATCGGCGCAATGCTGGGCACTCTCCACTTGGCGGGTCAGAAATTCTCCCCCCCGATCGAGAACCGCTTCGGTTTCGCGCGTATTCAGAGCCTGTATCAGCACCTGCGCCCGCGGATCGACACCCATCTGAAGCACCTGCTGCACGTGCTGGACGACGAAATAGCCCACCACGAAGAATATCTGGAGGAACGGCTGCCCTCCGGCACGATCCACAGCGATCTGTTTCCCGACAACGTGCTGTTTCGGGGCAGCCGGATCGTCGGTGTGCTCGACTTCGAGGCCGCGTGCCTCGGCAAATTCATCTACGACTTGGCGACGGCCGTCAACGCGCTGTGTTACGACGCCGAGCGCTACCAGATCGGCCGGTTCAACGCGCTGCTGCGCGGCTACCAGTCCAAGCGCACCCTGTCGCTGGCCGAATGGGACGCCTTTCCCAACGAACTCCGTTTTTCGACCTTCCGGTTCATGCTGACGCGCATGCAGGATTTCTTCTTCCGGCACGTGGACGAGAGCCGCCGCGTCCACAAAGACTATCGCGAGTTTCTGGATCGCCTCAAAATTCTGCGCCGCGAGCGCAGCGGCGGCATGGATCAGATGTTGCTGACCATGGCGACCGGGTACGACTACCGGAAGTACCAGAAGGTGCACGCCGAGGAACGTAGCTCGGAAAAGAGTGTGACCGCGTAGTGCTCGCGGGCGTCTCAAGCCGCCCTTCGGAACCCGGGTTCCTTCCCGAAACACGACGCTTCGCCTGCCTTCCGGTTCCGGCCCGGCGGTACCCCAAGCCCGGTGTTCACCAAGATTCTCATTGCCAACCGCGGCGAGATCGCGACGCGCATCGCCCGGACGTGCCGCGAGATGGGCATTGCCAGCGTGGCGGTCTATTCCGAGGCCGACCGTGCGTCTCCGCACGTGCAGGCCGCGGACGAGGCGGTGTGCATCGGCCCGGCGCCGGCCGTGGAGAGTTATCTGCACATCGAATCGCTGCTCGACGCCGCCCGGCAGACCGGCGCGCAGGCCGTCCATCCCGGCTACGGGTTCGTGTCCGAAAGTGCGGAGTTCGCCCGCGCCGCGGCCGATGCCGGCCTGTGTTTCATCGGCCCCGGCCCCGAAGCGATGGCCGCGGTGGGGAACAAGATCGTGGCCCGCAAGACCGTCGCCACGCTCGGCGTCCCGGTCTTGCCCGCGCTCGATACGCCGGCCGCCGACCCCGCGGCGCTCCGCGAGCAAGTAACGGCGTTGGGCTATCCGGTGCTGATAAAGGCCGCGGCCGGCGGCGGCGGCAAGGGCATGCGGATCGTCCGCGACGAAGCCTCGTTCTCGGAGGCGTTCGCCGCGGCCCGGCGCGAAGCCGAAGCGGCGTTCGGTGACGGCGCGCTCTACGTCGAGCGGTTCGTGGAGCGGCCGCGGCATGTCGAGGTCCAGATTCTGGGCGATACGCACGGCAATTTGGTAGAGCTCGGCGAACGGGATTGCTCGGTGCAGCGCCGTTACCAGAAGATCGTGGAAGAGACTCCGTCGCCCGCGGTGTCCGAGTCCGTGCGCCGCGACATGGCGCAATCCGCGCTGCGCGTGGCCAAGGCCGCGGGCTACGTCAACGCCGGGACCGTGGAATTCATCCTCGACGATGCGGGGAATTATTATTTTCTGGAGGTCAACGCCCGTCTGCAGGTCGAACATCCGATCACCGAATGGGTGACCGGGATCGATCTGGTCCGCGAACAGATCCGTATCGCCGCGGGCCTACCGCTCGGGTTCGGCCGGGACGACGTCCGGCGCAGCGGTCACGCGATGGAATGCCGGTTGTACGCTGAAGATGCGGCGCGCGGGTTCCTACCCGCGGCGGGCCGCGTCCTGCTCTGGCACGCGCCGCACGGGCCGGGTGTGCGGGTGGATTCCGGGGTGGAGGCGCAGACCGACGTGCCGATCCACTACGATCCGATGATCGCCAAGATATCCACGTGGGGCGCCGACCGAGAACAGGCGCGCCGGCGCATGGCCCAGGCGTTGCGCGAGACCGCGGTGCTCGGCCTCACCACGAATTTGGCCTTTCTGGTCGAGTTGATGGAGCATCCCGCGTTTGCGGCCGGCGAGACGCACACCGGATTTCTGGCCGAGCATTTCCCGGATTGGCAGCCCGAACCCCCGTCACTGGAGGCGGCAGCCGCGGCTGTCCTCCACACCGGTCCTACCCCACCCGGCCTCCGGGACGGATTCGATGGCCAGCCAGCCCCCACTTCCCCCTGGCAACAGATTGGGGGTTGGCGGCTCGGCTCGTGAACGCGAGGCCGCTCCGACTTGCCATGAAGACGCCCCTGTACGCCGACGACCGGGAACTGAGCCTGGAATACACCGCGGTGCGCGATGACGCATACGACGTGGTGTGGAATGGCGAGACCCACGCGGTCAAGGTCGTCGCCGTCCGCGGGGATTCGGTGACGTTGCTGATTTCGGGCCGCCCCGTCCTCGCCTACGTGGCACACGACGGTGATCGCAGTTTCGTGTCGATCGCCGGCCGCAGTTACGAATTCAGCCGCCGCGCCCCACAGCGAGGCCGCGCCCGCCCGGCTGCGGGCGGCTTCGAGCCCCAGGTGCGCTCTCCGATGCCCGGCAAAATTCTCGACGTCAAAGTCGGGGAGGGCGAGACCGTGGCCGACGGCCAGCCGCTCGTCCTGCTCGAAGCCATGAAAATGGAGAACGCGCTCGGCGCGGACGGGCCGGCGCGGGTGACCGCGGTCCACGTGGCCGCGGGCGAACTAGTCGAGGTCGGCCAACTCCTGATCGAATTGACCCCGCTGGCAGAAGATTGACGTGGTTCGGTGGAGGCTCGGCTCGGAATTTCCGGACTCTGCTGCCCCTTCCCTGTTCTACCTCTTCTTTGGGGGGATTATATACTTGACGATCCTAACGATGCCTTTTTGCCACTCGTCAGGCGTAGGGGCGTAAAATTTTACGCCCCTACACATCGTCATTGGAGGGAAAGAACGTGCAAGGATCCTCAAATATGTAGTTCCCCTTTTTTTCCGGGCGAATGCGGGTGGGACGCCTGCGCTCCCAGGTTCTGCTATCCCCTCCCTTTTATGGGAACTACATAACAAGAGGGTCCCACGCTCGTTGCGACATCACTCGGCAGGCTCAGGGACCGGGCTTCAGGCGCCACACGCTCAGGGATTTCCCCAACCCTCAGTTCGTTGAGCCTGCGCTGTCCTGAGCTTGTCGAAGGATGTCGCAGCGAACCCCAAGAGAATCACCCCTCTCTCACGCTGCCCCACCCCCGGCCTTTCGACAGGCTCAAGGACCTTCCCCGCCTCCCCCCGAGTTCGTTGAGCCTGCGCTGTGTTGAGATTGTCGAAACATCGAAACGAACCCCGATGTCACCTCGGCCTTCGCACCCTGCCCCTTTGACTATTAGGATCTTTTTGTATGGAATTCCCAAACCGAGACACGGCCCGCGGCTCAACCCAGACGCGCGCCGATGCCCAGGCCGAGCGTACCGGCAACTTCCGCCGCCGCCGCCTTGCCCCCCTCGCCGCGCATCTTGCCGACGGTCAACGTCCCGCCGTCCAGCGCAATGCCGACCGTTCCCCCGCCCACGGAGACGACCTGCCCGGCCACGGCCCCTCCTTCCGCCGGCTGCAAGCGGCAGTCGTACAACCGCAGTTTCCCGCCCTGCCAGTGGCAGAACGCGCCCGGCTGCGGGTCGCACCCGCGGATGAGGTCGAAGACCTGCTGCGCGGGCCGTGACCAATCGATGCCGGCGTGTTCGTCCCGACACAACGGATCGTAATTCGCCTGCGACTCGTCCTGCACGACGTGCGGCGGGTCGCCGGCCTCGATGAGATCGACCGCCTCGCCCAGCGCCTCGATGCCGAGCGGAAAGAGTGTGTCGAAGTACAAGGTCCCCGTGGTGTCTTCGGGACCGATGGCGGCTTCCTTCTGCACGAGCAGCGGGCCGGTATCGATGCCCTCGTCCACCCAGAACCAGGAGATGCCGGTTTTTGTCTCGCCGTTGATCAGCGTCCAGTTGATCGCGCTGCCCCCGCGATACTTTGGCAACAATGACGGGTGAAAGCAGATGCTGCCGAGCTTCGGGGCGTTGAACACCGGCGGCGGCACGATCTGCGTGACGAAGGCCAGGACGGCCAAGTCCGCGTCCAGAGCGTGAAACCGCTCCAGCACCTCCGGCCCCTTCATGGAGCGTTGCTGATAGACGGGAATGTCGAGTGCCAGCGCCCGCTTCTTGACCGGGTCGAAGCGGTCCGGCGATCGATCCGGCGGACAGAACACGGCCAAGACGTCCTCGCCCTTGCTTCGCAGCGTGTCCAGCGATTTTTCCGCGAACGCGGCCTGACCAATCAGGATGATACGCATTGTCGGCCCTCCCTTCCCACCCGGCGCGATACGCCGAGCTTATCTTTCCTTGAACCGGGTGTGCGAGAACATGTCTCCGAGCACGCGGCCCAGCCGGTGGCCCATCTCCACAACGCCCGCGGGCGTCAGGAGCAGTCCGTTGTTCATCTCGATTTCGAGATACGGCAGCCCGTGCCGGCGCCCATGCCGGCGGGCGCTGAAAATCAGGCCCGCGTACCCGGAGTACGGTTCGTTGTCGCGCACCCGATAGCCGGTCTGGGCGAGCCGCCGTCCGAACTCGTGGGCGAGGTTGTCATAGTCGTCGAACAGGACGCCCACGTCGAACGGGCGTTCTTTTCCGTCCAGTGTCGGCGTGAAGCTGTGCACGCTCAACAGGAGTGCGGCAGCCTGCGCGCGGCCGCGGACGGCCCGATCGACCGCGGCGTGATAGGGGTCGTAGAATTCGCGGATCCGCTGTCGGCGCTCCGCATCGGTCA
The DNA here is from genome assembly GCA_965242795.1 of uncultured Binatia bacterium (SeqCode). Lineage (GTDB taxonomy): Bacteria > Desulfobacterota > Binatia > Bin18 > Bin18 > Bin18. The sequence continues at coordinate 2,234,762 of OZ251505.1, read as the reverse complement.
GCCCGCGGTTGCCGGGGATGGGCGTACCGTCGCTTTCGGGGATGATGATGTCGTGGTCGGACGGGGCGCGGTTGCAGTCGATCAACAGCCGCGAATAGGCGGACGCGATCGCCACGGAATCGACGTGGTGGAGCAGTGCCCGCACGACCGCCCACGCGCCGACGTCCCAGCCGATGTGCCGGCGCAGGTCGTCCGCGGCGAGACCTAGCGTCCCATATCGTTCCGGCAAGGCGTACGCCGCATGTTCGCACGTCAGCACGACCGGGAATCCGCCGGTCGGGTTGAGCACCGTGACAGCCTCGGGGTCGGCCACGCCGGTTTTCTCCGTAGGTCGATTTTAGAACGCCGTTGACAACAGGAGAACGGTTCCATTACAAAAGGGGCTTCGTTCGGCACCGACTTCGAGTCGGACGGGGGAGGATCTATGGCTCAGCGCGAGAAAAGCGATTACAGGATTCAGGCCGTCGCTCATGCCCTGGAGGTGCTGGACGAGTTTATCGACGAAGCGGAACTCGGGGTGACGAAACTGCATGCCCGCCTCGGGATGTACAAGAACAAGGCGTTCCGCGTGCTGGCGACTTTGGAATCGTGCGGCTACATCGAGCAGAATCGCGCGACCGGGGCTTATCGTCTGGGCGTCAAATGCTTTCAACTCGGCAGGAGCTATATCCAACACACCGGCCTGCTGCAACAAGCCGAACCCGTCATGCGCGAGGTCGTCGACGCCTGCGCGGAGACGGCGTACGTCACCGTGATGCGCCAGGGAACGGTCGTGCCGGTCCACGCGGTCGAGCCCGAACAGGCCGTGCGGATCGTCTCTCCCATCGGTCGGAGCCTGCCGCTGCACGGCACGGCCACGGGGAAGGTGCACCTGGCATTCGAGAACGGGCCGGACGGACAGCGGCGGCTCCCCAAAGGACGGAAAGGGGACGGTGCGCCGACCGCGGCCGACCGTGAACGCCTCGCCGCGGAACTCGACCGGATCGCCCGCGATGGCTACGCGCTGGACACCGGGGAGGACGCCGCGGACGTGCACACGGTCGCGGTGCCGGTGCAGGACCACACCCGCGCGGTCGTCGGCAGTCTCGCGATCAGCGGGCCGGCGTATCGCATGGAAGACGACCGGCTGCGGCACGAACTCGTGCCGTTGGCGGTTCGGGCCGGCCGCGACCTGTCCGGCCGGCTCGGATTACCGCCGGCCGCGGGGAAGCCGGGCCGCACGCTTGACAGTCCCGCGGGGACACGGTGAATTAGGGCCTCCGAACGTCGGTCAATACGCGGCCCTGCACGTATTCCCGAACGCTGTGCCGCCCGCAGGAGGACAACGGTTGTGAAGACACTGGTCACCGTGAAGCGCGTCCCCGACCCGGAGACGACCATCCGCGTCAAAGCGGACGGGTCCGGCATCGAAACGGACAACGTCAAATACGTCATCAACCCTTTCGACGAGATCGCCATCGAAGAAGCGTTGCGCCTCAAGGAGAAGCTGGGCGGCGGCGAAGTCGTGCTGGTCAGCATCGGTGACGGCGTGGTCACCGAACAACTCCGTACCGGGCTGGCGATGGGCGCCGACCGGGCCATTCTGGTCGGCTGCGACCAGGAGTTGGATTCGTTGGGCGTGGCGCGCATTCTGGCCGCCATCGTCGGGCAGGAGAGCCCGGACGTCGTCCTGATGGGCAAGCAGGCGATCGACGACGACGCCAACCAAGCCGGCCAGATGTTGGCCGCGCTGCTGGGCTGGCCGCAGGCCACCTTCGCCTCCCAGGTCGAATTGTCCGACGACCGCCAATCGGTCAACGTAACGCGCGAAGTGGACGGCGGGCTGGAGACCGTCGGCTTCGCGCTGCCGGGCATCATCACCTCCGACCTGCGCCTGAACGAACCGCGCTACGCCTCGCTGCCCGGCATCATGAAAGCGCGCAAAAAGGAGATCAAAGAACTGAACGCCGCCGATTTAGGCGTCGATCTGACCCCGCGGCTGACCGTCGAGACGCTGGAACCGCCGGCCAGGAAAGAGGCGGGGAAGAAGGCCGAGACGGTGGAGGAACTGGTCGGGCTACTGCACGACGAGGCCAAGGTCATCTGACTCGGCGGAAGCGCCGATTCCATGAAATTCCGCCCGCCGCGGCGAGCGGGACCCATCACGAAGAAAGACTGAGACGGAGACACGCGGCATGGGAAACGTACTGGTGTTCGTAGAAACGCAGGACGGCGGGATTCCGAAGAGTTCGTTGATCGCCCTCCAGGCGGGGAAGGACGCCGCGGCCAAACGGGGTGGCGACGTGCTGGCCGCGGTGCTGGGGGAAGACCCATCGGCCGCGGCCGAGGAAATCGCCGGCTATGGGGCCGCCAAGGTGTTGGCCGTCAACGATGCGGCCTTGGCGCACTACTTGGCCGACGCGTACGCCGCGGCCCTCGAACAGGTGGTGAAAGCCCACGACGCGAGCCTGCTGCTGGCGACCTCGACCGCGGTCGGCAAAGACTTGTTGCCGCGCGTGGCCGCACGGCTGGGCGTCGGCATGGCGAGCGACGTCGTGGCGTTCAACGAAGACGGCAGCCTGCAGCGGCCCATGTACGCCGGCAACACGCTCGCCACGGTCACGCTGGCCGACGACGTGCAGGTCGTGTCGGTCCGCGGCACCGCGTTCGACGCGGCCGAGCCGGGCGACACCGCGCCCATTGAGCAAGTGAGCGTGACGCTGGACGCGGACGCTACCAAAATGCGGTTCGTGTCCTTCAACGCCACCAAGTCCGACCGGCCGAACCTGACCGACGCCAGCATCGTCGTGTCCGGCGGTCGCGGTCTCAAGTCGGGCGAGAATTTCACGACCTACATCGAGCCGCTGGTGGACGAGTTGGGCGCGGCGATGGGGGCCAGCCGCGCCGCGGTGGACGCCGGTTTCGTGCCCAACGACCTGCAGGTCGGCCAGACCGGCAAGGTCGTGGCGCCCGACCTATACATCGCGGTCGGCATTTCCGGCGCCATTCAGCACTTGGCCGGCATGAAGGACTCCAAAGTGATCGTCGCCGTCAACAAGGACCCGGACGCCCCGATCTTCAACGTGGCCGACTACGGCCTAGTCGCCGACCTGTTCAAAGCCGTCCCCGAACTGACCGAGGCCGTGAAGAAGGCCAAGGAATAGCGACTCGGATTCGGCCTATGGGAGACTCCGTACGCGTTGTGTGGGCAGGCGCACAATCGTTGTAGGAGTGCAAGGCCCCTAACCATTTCGCCTTCGACCCTAGAACCCGGACTATTGGATTCTCGGATCAAACCGAACGGTGCCCTTCAACGTTCCAATCATAGGCTTCGATTGCTGCAGTAGGTACGTAAGCGAACACATGGCAACAGGCTTAAGTTCTCAATTAACGAGACAGATAGGAGAACATCTCGTAACTGTCGAGCTCGGCAGAAGAGGGATCATAGCCACCCCATTCGCCGGCAACGTCCCCGATATCGACATTCTGGCCTGGGCCAGCGGGAGAACGAAGCATATTCAGGTAAAAGCCATAAACAAAGGTGACTGGCAGCTTAATATTCGGAAATTCTTGGACATCGGCCGGACAGACAAAGGACAAACGATTCAAGGTCGAAATCAGAAGCTCGACAGAGAAACGATCTGCGTTTTCATCTCCCTAGACAAGAAACTTGGTGAAGATGAGTTTTATATTTTCAAGCAGGGCTGGCTGCAAGATCATTGTGCTCGGTCATACAAAGTGAGGAAGCCTCCACGAAACGTTGATTCCTTTCATTACGCACTCCGTAAATCCGACGTGCAACCCCACTTGGATAAATGAGAAATTATCGAAAGCGAATTCAGAATATGAATTTTATCCAATAACCTAGTTTACTATAGGACGTTCCCATCATGGCTTTCTTGGGGAATTCTATACAAGACGATCTTAGAGCTTTCTCCGACTCGCATCCGTGTCCCTTGGTTGAAAACCCTTCGACCTTTCGACACGCTCAAGGCACCGCAAGCTCAGGGACCGGCCCGTTGAGCTTGTCGAAACGGGCGGAGGAGCGTCTTGTATGTAATTCCTCTTTCTTGAGACGGTGGAACCCAATTGGCGACGACACTTCGCCCGCTCCATCCACTGGGCTACCATAATGGCTACGAACACTCTCCCCGACTGAATGCAGGTCATGGAAATATGAGCGTGACGAGCCTGCTGGTTGCCAATCGGGGCGAGATCGCCATTCGGATCGTGCGCGCCGCGGCGGAGCTCGGCATTCGCACCGTAGCCGCGTTCTCGGAGGACGACGCAGCCTCGCTGCATGTCCGTAAGGCGGACGAGGCGCGCCCGCTGGAAGGACGCGGCGTACCGGCCTACCTCGACATGGCGCAGCTCATCGACGTCGCCGGGCAAGCCGGGTGCGACGCGGTGCATCCCGGCTACGGGTTCCTGAGCGAGAATGCGGAGTTCGCCCGACGGTGCGAGGATGCCGGCCTGACGTTCGTCGGTCCGCGGGTCGAAACGTTGACGCTGTTCGGCGACAAGGCTCGGGCGCGGCAAGTAGCTGAAAGTTGTAACGTGCCGGTGTTGCCCGGTACGGCGGGGCCGGCCGATCTGGCCGCAGCGGTCGCGTTCTTCGACTCGCTCGGTGACGGCGCGGCGATGATGATCAAAGCCGTGGCCGGCGGCGGGGGACGCGGCATGCGGGCGGTGCATGCCCGCGACGACATCGAGGCGGCGTACACGCGCTGCCGGTCCGAGGCGCAGGCCGCGTTCGGCAATGGCGACGTGTACGTTGAGCGGCTGATTCCGCGCGCGCGGCACGTCGAGGTGCAGGTCATCGGTGACGGGTTCGGCGCCGTGACGCACCTGGGCGAACGCGAGTGCAGTTTGCAGCGCCGCAATCAGAAGCTGGTCGAATTGGCGCCCGCGCCGGGGCTGTCCGCCGCGGTGCGCGACCGGCTGTGCGAAGCCGCGGTTCGCTTGGCGCAACACGTCCGCTACGCCAGCCTGGGCACGTTCGAGTTTCTCGTCGATGCCGACGGCTCCGACCGCGACCGTTCGACGCTCGCCTTCATGGAGACGAATGCCCGGCTGCAAGTCGAGCACACCGTGACCGAGCAGGTGACCGGCATCGACTTGGTGCAGGCGCAACTCCGCGTGGCGCAGGGCCGCTCGCTCGACGAATTGGGCCTCACGCAGGCGGACGTTCCCGCGGCGCGCGGCTACGCCATGCAGGTCCGCATCAACATGGAGACCATGACGCCGGACGGCAATACGCGCCCGTCGGGCGGCACGCTGTCCGCGTTCGAGTTGCCGTCGGGGCCGGGGTTGCGCGCCGATTCGTTCGGCTATGCCGGCTACACCACCAGCCCGAGTTTCGATTCCCTGCTGGCCAAGCTGATCGTCACTTCCCCGTCGCCGGATTTCTCCGACGTGGTGAAGAAGACTTATCGTGCCCTGTGCGAATGCCGGATCGAAGGCGTCGCGACCAACGTCCCCTTCTTGCAGAATATGCTGCGACATCCCGCGGTCGCCGCGAACGACGTTCATACCCGCTTCGTCGAAGATCATCTGGCCGAGTTGCTGGAACCCGACCCGACCGACCATCAACGCCTGTTTTTTCAGTCCGAAACCGCTGGGACCGGCTCGCCAAGTCAGCCGCCTGGGCTGGCCGGCGCAAAAGTCGATGAGATCGATCCGCTGGCCGTGTTGCAGCACGGCAAGGCCGACGCCGTTGCGCCGTCCCCCGCCCTTGCATCCGCGCCGCCCGGAACGGTGACGGGACCGGACGGCACGCGGCCCGTCCCGGCTCCCTTGCAGGGGACGATCGTGAGTCTCGAAATCGGCGAAGGGGATTCCGTGCACGTCGGCCAGCCGTTGCTGGTCATGGAATCCATGAAGATGGAGCACGTCATCGCGGCCGAAGTCAGCGGTGTGGTCCGTCAACTGACCGTGCGCCAAGGCGACGCAGTGTTCGAGGGCCATCCGCTGGCGTTCATCGACGAGGCCGAGGTGGACCGCGGCGAGACGACCGCGAAAGCGGAGATCGATCTTGATCACATCCGGCCCGACTTGGCGGAAATCGTCGCGCGCCACGCCCTCGGCCTCGACGCGGCACGGCCCGAGGCGGTCGCCCGGCGGCGCAAGACCGGCCAGCGCACCGCGCGCGAAAACGTGGACGCCCTCTGCGACCCCGGCAGCTTCGTCGAATACGGGCCGATGGTGATCGCCGCGCAACGCCAGCGCCGCACGCTCGACGACCTGATCCGCCGCACGCCCGCGGACGGCCTGATCGCCGGCGTGGGCCGCGTGAACGGCGACCGGTTCGCCGACCGCGCCGCGCAGTGCATCGTCCTGTCGTACGATTACACGGTGCTGGCCGGCACGCAGGGCTTCAAGAATCACTACAAGAAAGACCGCCTGTTCGAGTTGGCCGAGCGCTGGAAGCTGCCGGTCGTGTTCTTCGCCGAGGGCGGCGGCGGGCGGCCGGGCGACACCGACTGGTCGAGCCCGTCCGGGCTGGACGTCCCCGCGTTCTACCTGTGGGGCAAGCTGTCGGGCATGGTGCCGCTGGTCGGCATCACGTCGGGCCGCTGTTTTGCCGGCAACGCGGTCATCCTGGGCTGTTGCGACGTCATCATCGCGACCGAAGGCTCCAACATCGGCATGGGTGGCCCGGCCATGATCGAGGGCGGCGGGCTGGGCGTCTTTCGGCCCGAGGACGTGGGGCCGATGGACGTGCAGGTGCCCAACGGCGTGGTCGATATCCCGGTCGCGGACGAGGCCGAGGCCGTCCGCGTGGCGAAGCAATATCTGTCCTATTTCCAGGGGTCGGTCGCGGATTGGGAATGCGCCGACCAGCGGTTGTTGCGCGGCCTCGTCCCGGAAAACCGCCTGCGCGTGTACGAGGTGCGCGACGTGATCGAAACCCTGGCCGATACCGGGTCCGTGCTAGAGATCCGCAAGGCGTTCGGCGTGGGCATGGTGACGGCCTTCATCCGCATCGAGGGCCGCCCGCTCGGCGTCATCGCCAACAACCCCAAGCATCTCGGCGGGGCCATTGATTCCGACGCCGCGGACAAGGCGACCCGCTTCATGCAGTTGTGCGACGCGTTCGACGTTCCGCTGCTCACGCTGTGCGACACGCCCGGCAACATGGTCGGCCCGGAGGACGAGAAGACAGCGCTCGTCCGCCACTGCTGCCGCATGTTCGTGACCGGCGCCAGCGTGAGCGTGCCGCTGTGCACCATCGTGTTGCGCAAGTCGTACGGCCTCGGGGCGCAGGGTATGGCCGGCGGCAGCATGAAGACGCCGTGCTTCGCCGTGGCGTGGCCGACCGGTGAATTCGGCGGCATGGGCTTGGAAGGCGCGGTCAAGCTGGGCTACCGCAAGGAACTGGAGGCCGAGACCGACCCACACAAGCGCAAGGCACTGTACGAACAACTCGTCGCCAAGATGTACGAATCCGGCAAGGCGCTCAGCACCGCGACCTACTTCGAGATCGACGACGTGATCGACCCCGCGGCCTCGCGCGACTGGATCATGGCGGCGCTGCGCTCCGCGCCCCCGCCGGCGCCGCGCTCCGGCAAGAAGCGCCCCTGCATCGACACGTGGTAGGCCGCATGAGCGACGGGGGCCACGCTGCGACCCTGACCGCGGACGTCGCCTCTGGAGTCTAACAGGGGAACTGATTGCGTTCCGCGAGGATTTGGTGATAAGTTCGGTTCGATATGAGCCCGATGAAACTTCATGAAATTCGTACCAGCGCAGGCTTCGGCTTTCTGCAAGGCATGTTGAAAAGCCTAAGCTCTCTGGGTTCTGTTTATACGGAATTCAACCCCCCGCGATATCCGCGCAACGCGCAGTTTCTCGACCAGCAACGGATAGGCGCCGATATGTATCGCGCCTTGGAACGGTATGGCGAGAAAACCCGCCGCGGCAAAACCGCCGCAACCTAGACGGCAGGATTCGTCGAAGCCGCCCGCGGTTCCGACGGCCAATCTGCCTTCCCCGGAGATTCTCGAACACCTTCCCGAAAACGTCCGCACCTCCGTCGTCGAGGCGGCGGCGTTCTCCGGCCCGCTTCCCCCGCCCTCAATGTACGGGGAGTATGAAGCGGTCTTGAAGGGGAGCGCGGACCGCATTCTCAAGATGGCGGAGAAGGAACAAGACCACCGTATCGCGTGGGAGGGCAAGGCGCTTGACGAGAGCGTCCGCGAGACGAATCTGGGGCAGAAATTCGGGCTTGTGATCGCCGTGCTCTGCATCGTCGGCTCCGTGTATCTTTCCATGAATGGACATCACTGGGTGGCCGGTATTCTGGCCGGCACCAGTGCGTTGGGGCTGGCGGCACGATTCGTCCCCGGTCGGCAATAAAGCAGAGTAACGTCAAGTCTCGACTTTGACGTCCGGGTCGTTTGGGCGACCGTCCTCCGAGGGGAACTCCCCGGTTTGGTTTCTAGGTATCGTATGGGCAAATGCGATCCACCGGCAGGAAACCGCCGGCTCCCGCTCAAACAGACCCGCCGGCCCCGCCCCTCGCGCGTGAAAGGCGACACGCCCCCGCCCCGGACGCCGGCCGAACGGCTGGCGTTGTGTCTCGAACTCTCGGATTTCTGCCTCGAGTTGCGCGAAGCGGCCCGCCGGAGACGGTGATGACGGAACACTTCGCGCCGGTCGTCTCCGCCCTGGTTCCTTTGTTCAGCGCGACGTCTTCGGCCCTACCCATTCAGTTCCGGTATGCCGTCATGGGCGGGCTGGCCGTCTCGACCTGGGGAACGGTTCGGGCGACGCAAGACATCGACGTGCTGGCCGATGCCACGCCGAGTCCGCTTCGGACAGTTTCGGTAGAGACCCGGCTTGCGCGGTTCTGGGAGGCGAAAAAGTGGCGCGTCGAATGGCGGCGGGGGGCGGCGGATGACCCTGTTCCGCTGCTCGTCCGTTTGGGGCCGCCCACCTACCGGCACCTGTGGATAGACATGGTGTGGGTGCATCGACAGTGGCAGCGGAATGCGCTGCAACGGGCGATCCCGATCCGCATCGCCACTACCGAGCTGCCCGTCGTCCACCCGGAAGATTTGATTCTCTTGAAGTTGGCAGCAGCCGGCCCGCAGGATTTCCTGGACGTCGAAGGAATCCTGTCTTCCGCTCCGCCCGAACTCGACGTGGCCCGGCTCAGACGCAGGGCCGGGCGGCTGCGCCTGGGCCAGGAATTGAACCGTTGCATCGAGCGCACCCGCCAGACGTGACAGGCTCAGGTTCTACGGATGGAGGAGAGAAGGGCCTGGGTTTGAAATTCCTGGACTGACGTGCCGCCGGGGACCCTCACCCCAACCCTCTCCCAGAGGGAGAGGGGGTTCGTTCTTTATGGAGGATGACCGACTTGAAAATCCTCTATGGCCGTCATTCCGGCGAAAGCCGGAATCCAGAGGAGAATACTCCGACTTGCGGACTTGCCGCCTTAACTTTCCGGGAATTGCCAGGCTCGGCGTCCGCGTCACCCCTCCACCGCGGCGTCGGGGCGGCCGGCGGCCAGGGCGTTGAGCCACGCCAGGCACAGGTCGCGGCTGCGGTAACGGCCATACGTCGCGGTCTCCTGACGCTCCACGATGGGGAAGGTGGAATAGACGTAGCGCACGTCGGCGCGGTCGGTCACGCCGTATAGGTGGAAGAAGACGGCGTCCAGCTTGGCGCGCAGGTGCAGGCGGCGGTCCTCGTCCCACGCGAACGGCGGACGGACGGCGCCCGAAGCATCGACGTGGCCCAGGTCGCGGGCGAAGGGCGCCATGTCGTGCGCGGTGTAGGTGAGTTCCAGTACGGTCTCGCGCACGAGGTCGGCCGCGGTCTTGGGGCCGAAGCGGACGGCCTCGTAGCGGTCGGGCGGCACCACGGGGAGTTGCTCCAGGACGTACCACGCAAAATGTGTGGTCGGCACTTTCTGCCGGGCTACGAAGTCGAACGCCGCGGCGTTCAGGTTCGCCACGATCTTACAGGCCAGCCCGGCCCGGTCGGCCATGTCGTCGTCTATCGGGAGCACCGGCAGCGTGTGTCCCGCGCCGGCGCGTGGGATGATTGCGGCGATCATCGTCCGCATGTTCGTGGCGGCGGTAATGTCCTTGAATGCGATGACCCAGTCGTCTCCCCAACGCCAACGTTCCGGGTCATCCTTCACGTAGTAGCGTGACCGGGGAAACCTGCCCGGGTTGCGCTTCTCCGCCGCCTCGACCGACTCCTGTTGGCCGGGCCGGAAAAGATTGTCTTCGTTGATGGCGACATCCGCGGCGCGGTGGTCGAACGCCTGCACCATCTTGCCCTCGTAGAGCGGCACCCACGTTCCTTTCGGACTGTCGAATCGGTTGCCGCCTGCGGACCACGCCCCTTCCCGATTCTCCAATTCCTCCCGGGTGCGGAACAGGTTGGAATCGTTCGCCATGTGGAACATGGTCGCATATCGTACCGGCCACGCCTTCACTGCCGCGCCCGCGGAACGATCGACCAGCACGGGCAGCCGCGCGTAGATCGCGGTGGTCAATTCCGCGTCGCGCCGCGTGCGGAAGATGGGCGCGGTGCCGGTGTTCGGATTGACGCGGGCGAAGTCGTGCGCGGCCAGCGAGAAGCGGCGGTCCAGTTCCGATACGTCTTGCAGGAAGAACGCGCACTGTGCCGGAACGTTCGTCGGCGCACGCCCCGCCACGAACGCGCAGAACTTGAACCGCGAATCCACGTCCGGGAAGAACGGCGGGGCATCGAACCGCGTGCGGCGGTTCTCGAAATCGTACAGCGCACGCAGCCGGCCCTCGGTCGCCACGGATTGGAAGAACGGCGCCGCGGTCTTGTCCGAGGCGATGCCGGACGGCACGAGCAGCCCGATCGCGCCGTCCGGCTTCACCAGCGACATGGCCCGCTCCACGAACAGCGCATACAGGTTCACGTCGCCGCGCGACAACAAGGGATAATCCCCGCAGGTTCGCGCCATGCGCGCCGTGGCCGCAGCCCGGTCGTTGGCGCGGCGGAAGTCCGCGGCGAGGGGGTCCGCGGCTTTTTCCAACGCGGCGATCAGGCGCTTGCGGTCCGCGGCGCGCTGCGTCAGCGCCACGTCCCGGCGCCGCGCGGCGAACCATTCCACCTGTTGCAGCTTGATGCGGTCCCACGGCGGGTTGCCGATCACCGCGTCGAACCCGCCGGCCGGCGTCGGGCTCTTCAGGTCGGTCCACACGCCGGGAAACGCGGCCTGCCAGTTCAGGAAACGCTCGTCCGCGATCAGGTCCCGCGCCCGTGCCAACAGGGCGGCGAAGCGGGCGCCGTCCGGCGTGTCCGCCGCCACCGCGGCCGTCCCTTGTGCGATAGAGATCGGGTCGCCCAAACGGCCTTCGAAAAAGGCGTGCAGCGCCGCCTTGTCCTCCCCCGTCTTCGCGTCCAGCCAGTCGAAGGCGTGCAGCAGCGACAGGAAGGCGTCGAGCGGCGCGGTTAGGGCTTCGACCTCGGCGAAGGTCTGCGCGGAGCGGTGCGCCTCGGCGATTTCGGCATCGGTCAGGCGCTCGATGGTCTGCATGGCGCCGGCGGCGTCCGCGGCCTTGTTCACCGGCTCGTGGATGAACAGGCCGTGGCCCCGCGCGCTGGTGCGTTCGATGCCGTGGCGCGCCCAGCAGCCGAACAGGCTGTCGCCGCGGCGCAGGTGATGGTCCAGGAAGCTGAGCGGCGCGCCCACGGTGAAGGTGTGCAGCCACAGCGAGACCTTGGCGAGTTCCACGGCCATCGGATTCTTGTCCACGCCGTAGATGCAGCGCTTGAGCACCATGCGGCGGATGACGTGGCGGTCGTCGAGTTGCGCGGGATCGACCGTCCAGCCATGCGCTTTTGCGTTGTCCAGAATCGTCCGGCGAATGGCGGCGATGCGCTGCGTCAGCGGCGACACGTAGCCGTCCACCGCGGCGTCGGCCTCGGCAATCGCGGCGATCACGCGGTCGCTCAACAGATCGACCAGGCTGACCAGGAAGTGGCCGGAGCCCATGGCCGGGTCGCAGATCTTCAGGTCGAGCAGCGCCTCCGCGGGGTCGGCCGCGGCCAGGGCGCGCATGTCGTGCTGCGGGTCGTGGGCGGCGACCGTGGCGCGAAACGTGTCCAACTTCTGTTGGGCCAGCGGCCCGACCGTTTCGTCGAGGATCAGGCCGACCAGGGCGTCGGGCGTGTAGTAGCTGCCGGAGCCCTTGCGCGCGAAGACGTTGGGGCGCACGGCGATGGTGCCGTTTTCGCGCACGGGCTCGTACTCCAGCAGGCGTTCGTAGATGGAGCCGAGTTGCTGCACGGACAGGCTGCGGTAGTTGATGTAGCGCCGGCCGGCGCGGGCCGCGGGGTCGTGCTCGAAGGACAGGGCGTCGATCACGTCCGCCATGACGCGGTTGGACAGCCGGACGCGCGCCAGCAGCGGGGTGCGGGCTTCGTCGAACAGGCCGCCGTTGTAGGGCGGCAGGCCGAAGGCGGGGTCGCCTCGGTCGATGACGCGGCACAGGTCGGCCAGCGTGTGCCAATACCGGGCCGCGGTGTTGGAGAACGTCTCGCCCCGATCCTTGCGGCGCCCGACGTCCTCGCGCACCCCGCGGCGCAGTCCGACCTTGGCGTAGCGCGCGTCGCCCACGGGCAGCAGGCCGCGGTCCTCGGCGTAGAGGATGAACAACAGCCGGTACAGCAGCACGAGCGCGGCGTCGCGCACCTCGGACAGGGCGGCGTCCGGCGCGGCCTCGGCAAGGGCGCGGGCCAAGTCGGGGAAGACCTGCTCGAACACCAGCCGTGACAGGTTGGCGGCGACGCGCTCCTCGAAATAGCGCGCCCCCTGCAGGGCGCGCCGATGCAGCGTGCGCCCATCCGCGGGGTCCGGCAGAAAGGCGCGACGTCCGAAGAACACGGCGAAGAGTTTGCAGACGCGGCGGCGCTCGAGTGCGGAGAGGAGGCCGTCCTCGTGGCCGGGCAGGCCGAGCGCCGCGGGCAGGTCGATCTCGAAGAACTGTTCGGCGACCGAGCGCGCGCCCTGATAGTACAGCCGCCACTGCGCGCCATTGGTCAGCATGCCCCAGCGCAGGGCGCCGTCGGTGAGGTCGTCGGCGCGACGCAGATAGCGCAACATCTGCGTTGAAGGGGCCAACGCTTCCCCGCGCCGGTCGGAGGCGCGGTCGAGCGGGCGTTGCCAGCGTTTCGACTCCACCAGCGCCGCGCCCACGGCGTAGCGCGCCGGCCCCTCGGCCATGCCTACGGCGCGGCGTTTGGCCGCGGCGTCCGCGAACAACAAGCCGTCCGGCACGTCGCCGCGGCCCGCGGGACTCAGATTCTGCTGGCGCAGGCTTGCCGTCCAGCCCAGATGGGAGAGGATGGGCCAGATCAGGTCGTCTTCGGTCTCGCTCTCGTTGGGCGCGCCGCGAGTCGGGAACCGGCCGAGCACGTCGCGCGCCGCGGCAATGAAATCGTCCAGCGCGGCATCGCCGAACGCGCCCCACTCCGGCAGTTCGTCCACCGACTCGGCGAGAAAATCCGCGGCGAACAGGCTGCCGCGCACCGCGGCGTCGAGCGGCATGGTGGGCACAATTGGGAGTGGCTAGGTCAGGGAGAGTCGGGAATCAGCCCTTCGATCTTTCGACTGTCCCCCTGAGAAGGGGCGTTCGGCTTCCATGCGCAAGCCGGGGTGGCATCAGGGTTCGTTTCGATGTTTCGACGAGCTCAACACATCGCAAGTTCAACGAACTTGGGGGGTAGGAAGGACCCTGAGCTTGTCGAAGGGCCGGGGGTGGGCGGGTAAAATTCTCGAACCGCACTGCTCCCCGCCGCCGCGGGATCAGCGCCCGACGAAGTTGCCGGGCCGACGTTCGGCCACGGCCTTGATGCCTTCCTTGTGGTCTTCGGTCTGCTGCAGGCGATGCTGCTCGCGGAACTCGTGGTCCGTGGCGGCTTTGACCGCGGCCGACAGGCCGGCGCGCATGGTCGCGCGTACCGACTGGACCGCCAGCGGCGCGTTCTCGGCGATCTCCCTGGCCAATTCCACCGCCGCGGCGCGCACGTCGTCCTTGGCCGTCAGCACCTCGCCCAGCCCCCAGTCGTACGCCTCCTCGCCCGCGATGCGCCGCCCGGTCTGGAAGACGAGGTTGGCGCGCGAATCGCCGATGAGCCGCGGCAGGGTATGCGTCAGCCCGAAGCCGGGGTGGAAGCCGAGCTTCACGAAATTGGCCGCAAAGCGGGTTTCGGGACACAGCACGCGGAAGTCGGGCACCAGCGCCAGCCCGAAGCCGCCCCCGATCGCCGCGCCCTGAATGGCGCCGACGACCGGCTTCGCATTCGAGAACAGCCGCACCGCCTGTGCATACAGCGGGTTGCCGGACTCCAGATCGCGCAGGTCCCGCTCGGCTTGGCCGGTGTGGAAATTCGCGCCGGCACAAAAGTGCTTGCCCGCGGCGCACAGCACGATGGCCCGGCACTCCGCCTCTGCATCCAGATCCTCGAACGCATCGGCCAGCGAGCGGATCAGGTCGGTATCGAAGAAATTGTTGGGCGGCCGCTGGATTTCCGCGGTCGCTACGTACTCGTCGAGGCTGACGGCAACGTCGCCGTAGCGTGGGTTCATGCGTACTCCTTCGGGAACCGGAACCGCAGGGCTGGCGGCTACGATTCCGTAGGCAGCGCCGCGGCCTCGGGTTCGGCTGCCGGCGGCAGATACAGACCGATCCGGCCTTCGAGCCGGCTGACGCGCTGGGCGATATCGATGTAGCCGTCCTCTATCCTGGCCAACCTGAAGCCATGGTCGTCGAGCCGTTTGTTCACGTCATCGAGCCGGCTGTTTACGGCATCAATTCGCTTGTTCACGTCGTCAAAGCCCTGCCGCATCAATTCCGCCTGTGCCACAAACCGCTCGTCGACGCGTTTATTTATATCCACAAAGCGGTTGTTCATATCCGCAAAGCGGCTGTTCATGACGGCGAGCAAGATCGTCGGTCCGCCGATTCCTGCGGCGAGAATCGTTGCCAACGTGATGAGGGTATCCGTAGCCATGACGTCTTTCTCCTTATCCCGGATGCTACCACATCCTGCCGAGCATCCGCCACCGGCGCGAGTGAGGGAGGAAAAGGGACATGCAAGAGAAAGCCCTGCTCGGAGGATAGAATTGCAGCGGCGGAAGCATTCGTAGTAGGCTGGCCGAGGCTGACGACGCTCAATGCAGTACAAGCCGCCTTCCGACATCGAGTCAAGAAAGAAGAGACATGTCCGCACGCCAGATTTTGGGGCCGACCTCGCATTATTTCTATTCGCAACGGCTCAAGCTGCACTACGTGGACTGGGGCAACCCGGACAAGCCGCTGCTGGTGCTGATCCACGGCGGGCGCGACCATTGCCGGAACTGGGACTGGGTCGCCCAGGCGCTGCGCGACGACTACCACATCGTGGCCCCCGACCTGCGCGGACACGGCGATTCGGAGTGGGCGCGCGGCAGCGAGTATTCGATGATCGAGCACGTGGTGGACATCGCGCAATTGCTGGCCCAACTCGACGATTTTCCGGCGACGCTGATCGGCCATTCGTTGGGCGGCGGCATCGTCCTCCAGTACGCGGGCGTGTATCCCGACAAGGTCGCCGAAGTCGTGTCGATCGAAGGGTGGGGGCCGCCGCCTCAGATGCTGAAGGAGCAGCCGAACAGTGCCTACGAGCGGATGCAGCATTGGGTGGAGGAAATGCGCGGGTTCGCCGGCCGGCTGCCCAAACGCTATGCCTCGCTGGACGAGGCGGTCGAACGTATGCGCGCCGCCAATCCGCATCTCGGCCCGGAACAGGCGCACCACCTGACGCTGTACGGGACCAACCGCAACGAGGACGGCAGCTATACCTGGAAATTCGACAACTACGTCCGCGCCCGCTCACCCTACCGATTCAACATGGCGGACGCGCGGGAAATCTGGAGTCGTATCCGCTGCCCGTTGCTGCTCATTCGCGGCAGCGAGTCATGGGCGGTCGACTTGGCCCAAGACCGCGAGCGCGCCGCGGCCTTCCACGATCCCGCCATCGTGACCATTCCCAAAGCCGGCCACTGGGTCCACCACGACCAACTCGCCCGCTTCTTGCGCGTGACCACGGAGTTTCTGGGTGCGTCCACATCCCGGCGGGCCTGATACGCCTCGAAGAGAGCCGCGTTACGACGCCAGCGTAATGGGAGAGACGACTTTTTCCTGGAGCCAAGTGGAGAGGTCGGCCAAGCTTCGGGCGTTGATCTCGTGACCCATGTCGTACTCGCGATAGGTCACCGGCGCCTTGACGTCGCGGAGAATTTCGACCGACTGCCGGGCGCGACCAACGTCGATCAGTTCGTCGCGGCTGCCGTGTTGGACCAGGACGGGCAGGTGTTCGGTGGCGGGGACGTCGGGCAGCGCGGTCAAGAGGTCTTTGGGAAGCCACGAACTCAACGCCGCCAGACCGGCGAAGCGTTCGGGTGCGCCCAACGCGAGCGTATAACCCATCACCCCACCTTGGCTGAAGCCCACGACGCATAGCTTCCCGGGATCGACCGCATAGCGTGTCGTTGCCGCGTCCAGAAAGGTGCGGACCGCATCGCGTGCAGCGAGGATCGCTTGCACGTCGGGCGGCTCTCCGCCGCTGATCGGAAACCAGCCGTGCCCGACCGCGTTGGGACCTAGCGGGACCTGCAACGGCCCCTGCGGACACAGCACCAGAAACCGGCCTTGGCAGAGGTGGGGCGCCAAGCCGAGCAGGTCGAGCGCATTGGCGCCCCAGCCGTGGAGCGCGAGCATCGTCGGATGGGGGCCGTCGCCTTCCGGCTCGTACACGGTGTGGATCAGATTCATGGGGTTCCTTGTATCTCAGGCGGGCGGGGTACGTAAGCGATTGGTCCCGAAAAAGGCGAAGTATTCGGGGCGACCTGCATAGCGGCAGCCCCGCGGAGGTCCCGTTACTGTTTCGGTATCTGGCGCAGGAGCGCGTCGATGATCCGGTCCGCGGCGATACCTTCGGCTTCGGCCTGGAAATTCAGTAGGCAGCGGTGGCGCAGCGCAGAGTGCGCGACGTCGGCGATGTCGTCGAAGCTGACGTTGACTCGACCGTCGAGCAGGGCGTTGACTTTCGCCCCCAGAGCGAGGGCCTGTGCCCCGCGCGGGCTGGGGCCATAGCGTAGGTATCGGGGCACTTCCGCCACCGGCGTCCGCGGGTTGCCGGGCGTGGCGGCTTCCACCAAGCGAGCCACGTACGCGGCCAGTGGCGGCGCCAGCAAGACCTCGCGGACCAAGTTCTGCATGTCGGCTATGTCGCCGGCCGCGGAGTCGGGGGCCAGCACCGGGCCGGCCGTGTGCCGGGCTTCCGTGGTCGTGCGATCCAGGATTTCGCCCAACTCGTCGGCCGTGGGCGAGTCGATGACGAGTTTGAAAAGAAACCGGTCGAGTTGGGCCTCGGGCAGCGGGTAGGTGCCTTCGATCTCGACCGGATTCTGGGTCGCGACGACCAGAAACGGCGGGGCGAGCCGATGCGTCTCGCCGAAGACGGTCACCTGCAGCTCTTCCATGGCTTCCAGGACCGCGGACTGCGTCTTGGGGGTCGCGCGGTTGATCTCGTCCGCCAGCAGAATGTTGGTGAAGACCGGCCCGGGTTTGAACGCAAAGGATCGTTGGCCGTCGGTACCCTCGGACAGAACCTGGGTGCCGACGATGTCCGAGGGCATCAGGTCGGGCGTGAACTGGATCCGCTTGGCCGTCAGGGCCAACGCTTGGCTGAGCGACTTCGCCATCAGCGTCTTGCCCAGGCCGGGCACGCTTTCGAGCAACACGTGCCCGCCGGCAAACAGCGCGGCCAGGATTTTCCGCAGTACGTCCCGCTGCCCGACGATCACCCGGCCGACTTCCTGCTCGATGGCGGTGAAGACGTGACGGAATCGCTCCACCCGCTGTTCCACGGACGGCCCGGTCGGCGAATCGGTCATGGCTCCGTCTTTCCCTCCTCACTGTGTCAGGATGTCGCGGTATTCGTATGGAATCGGCTGCTGGGGAGTGTTCGGGTTTTGTGGGTCCTCGGCGAGGGGCATGTTGCTGTACGGCGTGACCGGCACGGCCGGGTCGGGATTGTCGACGAGTTGCGGACGACCGGGGCCGGTGGAGGCCGAAGCCGGGATGTGGACTTTGACGTAGCCCACGTCTTTCGTCACGAAACCGTCGGTCCGTTCGCCGGGTGCGTAATAGCGTTCGCCGTCCCCCTGTCCGCCCGATTTTCCAGCGGTCCCGCCGGCCGGCCCGGGTTGGTCGGCGCTTCTTCGATCCGCACCCGGCCGCGGGGCCGCGGTCGTGTCGTGTCTGGCTGCTTGTCGATGGGGCACCGGTCCCGCTTTCTCCGGATCAACCTTCATGCCAGTCCGCCGGACAGGCAGGTTGGGGTTCGATGTCTGCTGCGCGCTCGGAATCCCTGCCCCCTGCTGATCGGCAGACGCGGTGCCCGGCTTGCTCGGAAACCGATCGAATTGTATGCCGCCGCCCGCGGCCTTCGGTTCGGGTTCCCCGGCTCTGCCGGACTCGGGTTGCGCTACAGAGTTCCGCTCCGTCTGCCCGGTGCTCCACCCGGGTTCGCTTCCGCTCGTTTGGGAGAGTGCTTGCTTGAGCCGCTCCAGATTCTCGTTCAGCTCGGCAAGCGAGTCGCCCCCTTGCTTTCCTGGTTGGCTGTTCTGCCCGTTGTCCGAGCCGAACAGTTCGAGGTCGATAGGCAGCACCAGCGGGAGCGAAACGGGCAGGTTCAGGCGTTTTTGCGTTTCCTCGATGGCCTGCCGCTTCTCTTGCGGCGTAAGCACCGGATTTTCGAGTCGTCGGACGAGGTTCCGAAGTGCCTCGCCGATTTGCCGGTGCTCGGTCTGTCGCTTTTCTGCGGCGCCTGTCTTTCCCTCGGTTCGCGTCGTGGATGCGGACTGAGTCAACGCATGGGCCGTCTGTTCGATCACTCGAATCAGGGCGTCCACCGCGGGAGGCTCGATCCCGACCGTGGCCGGCGGACCGTCGCTCCCGCGCCCGGATACCTCGTCACCGGGGACGAAGCCGAACAGCAGGCCACTCAAAGCCGCAGCAGCACAGGCGAACGGAACGCGCCGGTCGAGCCGGAAGGGCAGGTCCCGCTTGGGGACGAACAGCGCCGCCTTGCGGGCGGTCTGGCCGCGCAGGTGGGTGCGAAAGTCCGACGCGGCGGATTCCGAAGGCGAGACGTCGGGCAGGCTGACGTAGGTCAGGAATCGTTCCTGGCCGCCGGTCTTTTCGTCGAGGAGCGAGGCAATCGTTCGTGTCTGTGTGGCACGCCGCGCAGCGCGCAGCGCGAAGATCAGCCCGCCCAGGACGGCCGCGGCGAGCCCCGCGGGAATCCAGGCCGGCAGGCCGAACGCACGAATCAGGCTCGCCCCAAGAAAATACGCCGCGGCGCTCAGGGGAAGAAAGACGGCCAAGGCGTTCGCGCTTTTCTGACGCCGCGCCCGGCCTACGGCACCGGCGATGAGCGCGGTCAGACTATCCATCGTGCGCCCGGCGCTTCTGAAACCGGTACACGGCGCGGTTGTGGTCCGCCAGCCGCGCCGAAAACACGTGCGTGCCGTCCCCCTTGGCCACGAAATACAGATAGTCGGTCTCGGCCGGAGACAGGCTAGCCTCGATGGCGGCGAGACCCGGGTTGGCAATCGGGCCGGGCGGCAGGCCGCGATTCAGATAGGTGTTGTAGGGGCCGGGCGTGCGAAGATGCGCGCGGGTCAGGTTGCCGTCGAAGTCGGCCAGCCCGTAGATCACGGTCGGGTCGCACTGAAGGGGGATGCGCCGGCGCAGCCGGTTGTGGAACACGCCGGCGATGAGCGCCCGTTCCGCGGCCGCCCCGGTTTCCTTCTCCACCAGCGAGGCCAAGGTCAGCACCTCGTGCCGGGACCAGCCCAGGGCGTCGGCGCGCTGCTGCATAGCCGGGGTGTACACCTCGTCCAGACGGTCCAACATGCGGCCCAGAATTTCTTCCGGGCGGTACGGTTTGGTGAAGAAGTACGTGTCCGGATACACGTAGCCTTCCACGCCGCGGTCCTGGAGTTCCCACCGGGCCAGAAACCGCGCGTCGCTGCCCAGCGCCAGAAACGACGCTTCCGGCCCGAAGCCTTCCGCTTCCAGTTTGTCGGCGATCTGCTCGAAGGTCAGCCCTTCGGGAATGGTGATCGCGTGCCGCGCGACCCGCCCCTGCGACAGGATGTCCAGCAGGGCGAGCGGGCTCACCGCCTCGGCCAACTCGTACTCGCCGCTTTGCAGGCCGCGGTCCTTTCCGGTCAGGCGCGCCCAGAGCCTGAACGTCCGCTCGTCTTCCAGTACGCCGACATCCGCCAGGAGCCGCGCGGTGTGCGTGAGTGTGCTGCCCGGCCGGATGAACACGCGCGCCGGTTCGGCCAATCGCGGGCCGGGGGTGACGAGCGCACGATGAAAGGCGAAGGCAGCCAGCCCCAGCAGAACCGTGACGAGGCCGACCGTGAGCACCAGGGCTTTCTTCACGGCGGGGAACCCTAGCATCGGCCCGAAAGCGAGACAACGCGGCGCAATGGAGAGCCGTCTCGTACCGGGCACTCCAGCCTCCGTTTCGACCGCCTTCCAAGAAGGATTAGGCAGGTCCATACAAGACGATCCTGGAGCTTTCCCCGGCTTACGTGCCATGCCCTCTTGGTCCGAAACCCTTCGACGAGCACAGGAACCGCGGGTTCACCGACACGCTCAAGGCACCGCAAGCTCAGGGTCCAGCCCGTTGAGCTTGTCGAAGGGTGTTGCAACGGGCGCAGGAGCATCTTGTATGTAATTCTCGAATATCGCGGTTTCATGGTCTTATGTTTATTGACTTTTCTGCATTCTACAGGCAGGGTTCTGAGCCGTTCGGCCGGCGTGGGCCGAACCGATGGGGAACAGACGGATGCCATTCTTCAGAACGACGTTCCGATCCCTGACCCGATATCCGACGAAGGATCTGCTGGTTCTGCTAGCCGGTCCGGTCCTGGCCCTGGGGCTGCTCGGCGTCGTCAGCCGCGCGGCCATCCCGGCCGCCGACCCGATGCAGGCCGGAGCGGAAGTCAACGCCCAACTCCAACGCCGCCTGCACGAGATTCGGCTGGCCGCAGAAAAGCGGGCCGAGGTCTTGCGGGTGGCTGCGGCCGAGCCCACTGCCCGCGCCTGGACCGAAGTCTCCGCCCGCACGACCCGCGAGATGGTCGCCCGCATCGAATCCCGCCCCGCCTCGACGCCGAGCGGCATACGCCGCACCATCCACCGCATCAAGCCCAACGAGACGTTGTCGACCATTCTTCGCAAGGAGGGCCTGCCTCCGCTTCAGTTCGCCGCGTGGCTGTCCGCGGCCCACAAGATCGACAAGTTCAACGACCTGCAATTCGGCAAGGACATGACGCTGGCGTACGAGCCGGACCCCAGCGGTATGCCGACGTTGCGGAAGGTCTCCTACAACGTCGACGATACCTCGCTGCTGGTCCTCGAAAAATACGACAGCGGGCGGATCGAGCCGCGCGTCGAGCGGCTGCGGACCCAACGGGTGTGGCGCGCCGTCAGCGGGCGCATCTCCAGCAGCCTGTACGCGGCCGCGACCGGCATGGGGGTTCCGCCGCGGGTCATCGACGACATGGTGGATATGGAATGGCTGGTGAACTTCTACGGCCTGCATCCGGGCGCCACGTTCAAGGTCGTCTTCGAGGAAATCCAGCGCGATGGCGCGAGGGTCGGCCTCGGTCGCGTGCTCGCCGCGGAAATCGTGAACAACGGGACGACGTATACGGCTTTTGCGCTGGAACCCGGCACACGGGGCAGCTCCACGGCGTTCGTCTATCCGGTCCGTTTCACGCGGATATCCTCGGTCTATCGGAACGCGCGGTTCCATCCCGTGTACAAGAAGAAGCGTCCGCATCGCGGCGTGGATTTCGCGGCCCCGCCCGGCACGCCGGTGCGCGCCGCGGCCGCAGGCAGGGTGACGTATGCCGGATGGAAGGGCAGCTACGGCCGGTTCGTGAAGATCCGGCACGCCGGGCCGTACAGCACCGCGTACGCCCATCTGCGCCGCATCGAGAACGGCCTCCGGGTCGGCAGCCTCGTCGCACAGGGCGAGACCATCGGCAGCGTCGGCTCCAGCGGCACGGCCACGGGTCCGCACCTGCACTTCGAGATGTACAAGAACGGTCGCTTCGTCGATCCGCTGAAAGAGCGGGCGCTCGCCAATACCGCCTATGCCGAGCGTTCGCAGACCCGCGCGGCGCCGCTTTCGCCGAAACTCGTGGCGCTCAAACGCCGGCTCGAAGACTGTCTCGCCGCGCTCGACGGCCAATCCGTCCCGGTCAACCGCGTGTACACGGCGACGACGCCGGTCCTCGTCGGACGGGAAGCCGCCTAGCCGCGGCACGCCCCCACCGCCGCTTCGCCATGCGCTCGCACACGGAAGAACTCCGGGTCCGCTGGGTGGATACCGACGCCTCGGGCCGCATTCACTACACCGCGGCGTTCCGGTATTTCGAGACGGCCGAATGGGAATTGATGCGCGCGGCGGGATTCCCGCTGTCCGACCACCGCAAGACGTCCGGGTGTCCGCGCGTGCACGTTTCGGCCACGTTCTCCGCCCCGCTGTACGTGGACGACCGGATCGACGTGAAGGTGTGGGTGGAGAAGATCGGGAATACGTCCCTCACGTTCGCAGGCGAGATTTTCCGCGCGAGCGAACGCTGCGTCAGCGGCTCGATCACGGTCGTCTTCGTGGACCGGTCCGACAAGCCGCAGCCCATCTCTGACGCGCTGCGCCACGCCCTGAGCCAAGAGGCATGACCGGCGGACTCGGGCGGCGCCGAGGACCGTTGACAGAAAAAATCCGCTCGCATAGGTAAGCCGCAATGCCATACGCAGTGATACGGACGGGCGGAAAACAGTACCGCGTGACGCCGGGCGAACTGCTCCGGGTCGAATCCCTGCCGGGCGAAGTGGGCAGCGAACTGACGTTTTCGGACGTGCTGCTCACGACGAACGAGGACTCCGTGCACGTGGGAACGCCGTTCGTGCCCGGCGCGTCGGTCACCGCGCAGGTGGTCGAACACGGCAAAGAGAAGAAGATCCTGGTCTTCAAGAAGAAACGCCGCAAAGGGTATCGGCGCAAACAGGGCCACCGGCAGCAATTCACTGCGCTGCGGGTCACCGCAATCAATTCGGGAGGATAGGCATGGCGCACAAAAAGGGACAGGGTTCCAGCCGCAACGGCCGGGACAGTCCGGGCCAACGCCGCGGGGTCAAGCTGTACGCCGGCCAATCGGCCCGGGCGGGCAACATCATCGTGCGCCAACTCGGGACGCGCATCTATCCCGGAACGAACGTCGGCATGGGCCGCGACTATACGTTGTTCGCCAAGGCCGACGGCGTGGTGCAGTACGAACGCATGGGCAAGACCCGCAAACGGGTCAGCGTCTATCCGCGCTGAGCCGCGGGCGCGCCCGCGGTGCCGCAAATTGAAAGCCCCGTTCCGGGGCTTTTTTTATTGGGGCGTTTTCTGAGAGAGTCGAGCGCATGAACTTCGTCGACGAGGTCACGTTGTCGGTGGCGGCCGGGGACGGCGGGCGCGGCTGCGTGAGCTTCCTGCGCGAAAAGTTCCGGCCCTGGGGCGGGCCGAACGGCGGCAACGGCGGCGACGGCGGCGACGTCATCGTCCGCGTGGACCCGCAGCGCAACACCCTGCTCGACTTGGCCCACCGGCACCACGTCCGTGCGCCACGCGGCGAACACGGCCGCGGCAAGGACCAGCACGGCAAAAACGCCCCCGCGGTCGTGCTGCCCGTCCCGCCCGGCACCGTGGCGCGCGACGCGGACAGCGGCGCCACGCTCGCCGACCTGCGCGAGGCGGGTGACGAAGTGGTGATCGCCCGGGGCGGTCGGGGCGGTCGGGGCAATGCCTCCTTTGCGACCTCGACCAACCGGGCGCCGCGCCACGCCCAGCCCGGCCTGCCCGGAGAGACGTGCCGCCTCGAATTGGAACTCCGCCTGTTGGCCGACGTGGGGCTGGTCGGCCTTCCCAACGCCGGAAAATCGACGCTGCTGGCCGCGGTGTCCGCGGCGCGCCCGCGCGTGGCCAGTTATCCGTTCACCACGCTGACCCCGCAACTCGGCGTCGTCCGCTACGGACGGGTCGGGGTGGACGGGGGGGCGTTCGTCATGGCGGACGTGCCGGGACTGATCGAGGGCGCACATACCGGGCACGGGCTCGGCATCCGCTTTCTGCGTCACCTTTCGCGCACCGCGCTACTGGTCCACCTGCTCGACCTCTCGCAGCCGGACCGCGACCCGTTCCACGATTACGAGACGATCAACCGCGAACTCCAAGCGTTCGACCGCGGCTTGGCCGGTCGTCCGCAACTCGTCGTGGCGACCAAGGCCGACCTGCCCGCGGTCCGGGATCGCTTTCCCACGGTGCGGGAAACCTTTGCCCGTCGCGACGAACGTCTCGGTCTGGTCTCTGCATTGACAGGCCACGGCAAGCGGGACCTCGTCATGGAAATCGCGCGGCGTCTGTCCGTCTGCCGCACAGCGTCCGCCGCGGCCGATGGCGCTCGGGTCTGAACCGGAAGCTTCTGTTTTCGCCATGAGCCCTCCTTCCTCCCAGCTTCCCCACAAGGCGCGAATCCTGAAGGATGCACGGCGCGTCGTCGTCAAGATCGGCAGCAGCGTATTGTCGGACCGCGGCGGAGTGCACGCTGCGCGGCTCGACGGGTTGGCGCGCGACCTTTCCCGGTTGTCCGCCGGGGGCATGCAACTCGTCGTGGTCACGTCCGGCGCAGTGGCCGCGGGTATGGGCCGGCTGAACATGCACCGGCGGCCGCGCACGATCCCCGGCAAACAGGCCGCCGCGGCCGTCGGCCAGATTACGCTCATGGCCCTGTACGAAGCCGGGTTTTCGCGCCACGGTATCCACGTCGCACAGGTGTTGCTGACCCACGACGATCTGGCGAACCGCCGGCGCTATCTCAACGCCAAGCACACCTTGCTGACGTTGATCGACGCGCAGGTCGTGCCGATCGTCAACGAAAACGATACGGTCGCGGTGGACGAAATCCAGTTCGGCGACAACGATACGTTGTCCGCCCAGGTCGCGGTGCTGGTCGAGGCCGACCTGCTGGTCATGCTGAGCGACGTAGCCGGCCTGTACGAAACCGACCCGCGCGTGGATACCGGCGCGGAACGGATCGCGCTGGTGGAACGGTTCGACGAGGATCTCATGGCGCACGGCGGCGTGGCCGGTCCGTTGGGACGTGGGGGCATGGCCTCGAAACTCCAAGCCGCGCAGAGCGCGGCCCGCTTCGGGATTCCGTCGTTGCTGACCGACGGCCTGCGTTCGGGAGGAGTGCCTGCCGCGTTCGACCCGCGGCGTGAGGTCGGGACACTGTTCCTGCCGCTCTCCGATCGGATCGCGAGCCGCAAACACTGGATCGCCTACACGCTCAAGCCGGCCGGGGCGCTGCGGCTCGACGCCGGGGCGAGCGCGGCGATTCGGCGTGACGGACGCAGTCTGCTGCCGGCCGGGGTGCGCGACGTCGTCGGGAGCTTCGAGGAGGGCGAGTGCGTGACGTGTCTGGACGAGCGCGGCCGTGAGTTCGCGCGTGGGCTGGTCAATTACGACGCAGCCGCGCTGACGCGCATCCAAGGCCGGCAGACCGCCGAGATCGAAGCGACCTTGGGCTACAAGGTGAGCGACGAGGTGATCCACCGCGACGACTTGGCCCTGCTCGGGGAATGACGTTGCACGTTCGAAACCCTCTTGCCCTCTGGAAGAAGGGCCGACTTCGGGCGATAAACAAATCCTCTGTTTCAACCGGATGTTCCTTGGGGGTTCGATCCCGGCTCATCCGCAGGAATACGGAGAACTACACCGGTATAAGGATACGATCATGGACCTCGAACGGATGGTGACCGATCTAGCCCAGGCCGCAAAACGTGCCGCGCGGACGCTGGCCACGACGTCGACCCGGACCAAGAACGACGCGCTGCGCGCCGCTGCCCAGCATCTACGCGGGGCGACCGTCACGCTGTTGGCCGCCAACACCAAGGACGTAGCGCGTGGCCGCAACGCAGGCTTGTCGTCCGCCATGCTGGACCGCCTGACGCTCGACGCCGCGCGTATCGACGCCATGGCTGGAGGGTTGGAGATCATGGCCGAGTTGCCCGACCCGGTCGATGAGGCCGTTGCGACCTGGAAACGGCCCAACGGCCTGGAAATCAGCCAAGTCCGCGTGCCGCTCGGCGTGGTCGGGATCATCTACGAATCGCGGCCCAACGTGACCGCGGACGCCGCGGGCCTGTGCATCAAGGCCGGCAATGCGGTACTGCTCAAAGGCGGCTCCGAGGCGTTCGAGACCAACGGTGCCATCGTGAACGTATTGGCGCGCGCCTTTACCGAGGCAGGCTTGCCGGATGCAGCCGTCCAACTGGTGCGTTCGACCGACCGCAACGCGGTGCGCCTGTTGCTGCAACAGGATGAGTACGTGGACGTCATCATTCCGCGCGGCGGCGAGGAACTGATCCGGGCCGTCACCCGCGCCTCGTCCATTCCGGTCATCCAGCATTTCTCCGGCCTGTGCCACACCTACGTGGACGCCGCGGCCGATCTGGACAAGGCACAGCGGGTCTGCCTGAACGCCAAGCTGCAACGCCCGTGGGTGTGCAACGCCATGGAAACCCTGCTCGTGCACGAGCGCGTAGCCGCAGACTTTCTGCCCGACTTCGTCACGCAGCTCGAAGATGGTGGGGTCGAGGTGCGCGGCTGCGAACGCACTCGCCGCCTCGTGCCGCGCGTCGCCGCGGCGAACGAGACCGACTGGCGGACCGAATACCTGGATAAGATACTGGCCGTCAAAATCGTTGCGTCGCTGGACGAGGCCGTGGAGTTCATCAATACCAACGGCTCGGGCTTGGCCGACGCGATCGTGAGCGAAGACTACTCGAACGTCCGCCGCTTCCTGCGCGAGGTGGATTCCGCCACGGTCTATGCCAACGCTTCCACGCGGTTCACCGACGGCTTCGAGTTCGGCTTCGGCGCCGAGGTCGGCATTTCGACCAACCGGCTGCACGCGCGCGGCCCGATGGGTCTGCGCGAACTGACGACGTACAAATACGTGGTGTACGGTGATGGACAGATCCGCGAATAACTCCCGGTCGGGCCGGCGCGTATGAAGGTCGGCCTGTTCGGCGGTACGTTCAACCCGATCCATCTGGGCCACCTGCGCAGCGCCGCCCACGTCCGCGCCGCGTTCGGGCTCGACCGCATTTACTTCATCCCGTCCGCGACCCCGCCGCACAAACCCGCCGCGGCCCTCGCGTCCGCCCAGCACCGCTACAACATGGTCGCGCTGGCCGTGGCCGGCGAGCCGGCGTTCGTGGCCTCGCGTCTCGAGCTCGACCGTGGCGGCCCGTCGTTCTCCGTGGATACGCTGCGGGCCTTCCGCGCCGACCCGCGCTTGGACGCGCTCGCCTTCATCCTCGGCATGGACGCGTTCGCCGAGATCGAATCCTGGCGGGCGTTTGCCGAAATTCCGCGCCTGTGCGATCTGATCGTCACCACGCGTCCCGGCGCGCCGACGCCGTCCGTCGAACGGCTGATTCCCGTTGCCCTCCGGCCGGCCTTTTGGTACGATCCCCCGCATCATTGCTACCGACACGACTCCGGCCGCACCCTGACCTTATACATGCTGAACGGCCTTCCGATCTCGGCTTCCACCATCCGCGCGAACGTCCGCGCTGGCCGTTCCACCCGAGACCATCTTCCTCCCGCGGTGGCCGACTACATCGCCCACCACGGGCTCTATCGCAGGCACGAGGACGCTGGCCTTGAAGGCTGACGCAAGCTGGCACAAAGCGCTGTCGTGCGCCCGATCCGCACTGGACAAAAAGGCGTACGACTTGGTCGTGCTCGAGGTCGAAGCCCTCACCTCCGTCGCGTCGTATTTCGTCATCTGTACCGGGCGTTCGGACGTGCAGGTGCGGACCATCGGTCGCGCGGTCGAAGACGCGCTGCGCGCGCAGGGGCACCGCCCGCTGGCCGTCGAAGGGCTGTCGCACGCCCAGTGGGTGCTGATGGACTACGGCGACGTCGTCATCCATGTCTTCTACGAAACCATGCGCACGTTCTACAATTTGGATGGGCTATGGGCACAGGCGCCGCGCTGCGATCTGCCCGAGCCGTATTCACGCCAAGCCCTGGACCTCCGCCTCGAAACCGGCTGATCGCACACGTTCTCTCGCCATCCCGCGGGTTGTCTTTTCATCCCGCCGGCAATCCTTCTATACTGAACGCCTAGCCATCACCTCTCGCCGGGGAATGCTGCTATGGGTCGGACGCCGGTCGCACACGAAACGTTGTATTACGGCAGCACCCGTGACCAGCAGTATTGGGAGAACGAAGAACGCAGCCTGCGTTTGGTACGCGACCGATCCGCGTCGGTCTGGCGGGCCGAGCGCAAGCAGCACGGCGTGTACCGTCCCTTGCCCGTCAAACCGCGCACTGCGGCGCGCAAGACCAAACATCCCGTGACGCCGCTGACCGGTCGCAGCGCCGAGGAAGTCGTCGCCAGCCTCCGGCGCGACCACCGGCTGCGCGTGGTCCTGGAGCAGCGCCTCCGCCGCTGGATGGACAAGGCGTCGGGCGAGCGCGTCCTAGCCTTTCTCGACCCGAACCAAGGCGGCACCCCGGCCATGACCGACCCCGGCCTCCCCGGCACCTAGCGTCCCGGTCTGCCGTCCGGACCACGCTGCTCCTCTCCGAGACGATCTATTCCCTCGCCATCAAGAACGATGCCCTGTTTGTCCCCCTCCGGCTCCTGAGACCGCATGTCTCCGTCGGGACGACCGGCCGGTCGCCCTGACACAGGAAGATCGTATTCAGGGGGGCGGTTACCACCCCAAGTGACCATAGAGGGCGACTTGGTGTTCCGCGGTGCCGGCCTGCGTGTGGTTACCTGGACCGAGATGTGGAGGGCTTCGATGCTGAGCGGCAGCGTCGCCGTTCCGGCTCACCCGCACCCACACATTCCCTGAGGGTGCTTTGTTGAGGTGCATGGTGTACGAGCCGATGTCGCCATCCTCAGTGAGCGCCAGCGTGCTCTCGCTCAGCACAATCGCTGGAAGGGTGGGTAGGGCGTGACGGCCGGCCAGTCGGCTACCGCTGGGAGTTCTGGGAGCTTAGGGAGTCTAGTCTGACGGCGAAGTAGTACGTCGTGTTGGGACTCAGCCCGGTCCTTATTCATGTCGTCGTGGAGATGGTACCGTTGGTGCCAGTTAGAGAATACATACTGGCAACAGTTACCGCTCTGGTTCGGGACGGGCTCAGTGATCCGGTACGTAACATTGTCGGTCGCGCACGATGGCAGGCTCCAGGCCAACGTGATCGAGTTGCGGGTTTTCGATGAGGCATTGAAGTTCGGTACAGTGTCATCGCCAGTGCCCGCCGCCTCCACCGCGCGGGGGAAGTACACTCATAAGGCTGCGAATTCTGGAGGAAGAACGGCATGGTGGTGTTCCCTCGTTGTTTTACTTCATGGGTCTTCGCCGGTCAGATGTTCGGCAGGGGGAACATCCTCCCTGAGCCGTCGAACTCGTTCGGGGCACTTTACATCCCCTCATAAGCATGAAGCACAACGGTTCGAGAACAGCATCTCGGATCACTAGAGCCCGGCCTGATTGGAAACAGCGAGGTGGATGGGATGCGGCTGAGCTTACATTAGGAGCTTCCATCTCTGACGATACTCTCCGGTCGTCACGCCCGCGCACGCGGGAGCGAGGCTTGCATGTGTGGGGACATCGAACCCCTAGCTCCCCTTATCAAGGGGGAACAGGGGGTCATATGCGCAGGAGGGGACGAGGGAAGGGCCTGTACGGGTGGGAAGATGCACTGTCGCCTGCTGACGACTCGGCCCGCATCGCCGTACAGTAGCGCGCATGAGCGCGTTCGCCTTCGACACGCATCAAGCCGTGAAGACCCTCTACGAAGCCGGTGCTGCAGAACCATTGGCCGAAGTCTTCGTCGAGACCATCGGAGGCAACATCGCCGCCTCCGAGGTTCCGCTCTAAAGCCGAGACCGCCGAAGTCAAGACTCACATTGCCGAATCCAAGGCCAGAGTCCAAACGAAGATCGCCGACGTCCGGGCCGAACTAAAGACCGACATCAGTTTGGTCCAAGCCGAGATCGGCGATTTGGAGGCGCGGCTGTATCGGCAATTTTGGCTCATGGCGGCCGGCATCGTCGGGCTCACCGTCGCGCTGGTCAAGCTGCTCGGCTGATCGGGGCGCATCAGGACAGGTCCTGATAGGGTCAGGTGTCATTCCGGTTGTCGCCGCTCGATAGGAGTTCGGGCGACGCCACCGGCCGCACGTCCATTTCGACCGGATCGACCGCGGCGATCCGCTCGCCGCCGGCCGCGCCGAGGTCTTCGAGGCGGCGTGCCTGCACCAGGACGCGCGATTCGAGCGAGCCGACGCTGCGGTTGTAGGAGTCGACCGCCCGGTGCAACGCCTTGCCGACGTTGCCGACGTGCTCGCCGTAGATGCGCAGGCGGGCGTACAGTTCGCCCGCCGCGGCGGCGATGGCCTCGGCGTTTTCCTGCACCTTGGCCTGCTGCCAGCCGATCGCGATGGTGCGCAGGAGGGCGATGAGCAGGCCGGGCGTGGCGATCAGTACGCGATGCCGGCGCCACGCTTGGTCCCAGACACCCGTCTTGGCGCGCTCCGCGGCGTCCAGGATGGCGTCGTGCGGCACGAACATGACCGCGAAATCGAACGCGCCCGGCACGCTGCCGGTGTAGTCGCGGCCCGCCAGTTCCTTGGCGCGCGTCGTCAGCGCCTCGGCGTGGCGCCGGAAATGTGCCTGCTGCTGGTGGACGTCCTCGGTCTCGAAGGCGTCGAGGTAGGCGTCCATCGGCGTCTTGGCGTCCACGACGATGCGCTTGTCGCCGGGAAGCGTGACGATCAGGTCCGGCCGCCGGCGGTCGGGGCCGAGCGCGGCTTGCTCCGTGAATTCGACGTGCTCCACCATGCCGGCGGCTTCGACGACGCGGCGCAACTGCTGTTCGCCCCAGTCGCCGCGTGCGCGGGTGGAGCGCAACGCGCGGTGCAATCGGCCGGTTTCGCTGCGGAGTTGGACGATCTCCCGCCGGGCCTGCGCGACGGCTTCGTGGACCCGTTCGTACGCGCCGGTGCGCGCCCGTTCGAGTTCGCCGACCTTCCGGTCGAGCCGGGTCAGGTTCTCGCCGAGCGGTTTGACCAGATTATCGACCGCGGTCCGCCGCGCTTCCAGGTCCTGGGCGGCGAGGGCGCGTTCCTGCCGGAACCGCTCCTCCGCCTGCTTGCGGAATTCGTCGTTGCTGGTCTTGAGCGCGTCGAGGGCGGCACCCTTGAAGCGTTCTTCCAGCGCGGTGCGGATGTGCTCCAACTCCTGGGTGCGGGCTTCGTGCGCTTCCTCGAGACCTGCGGCTTCGGCGCGCGCTTGCGTGAGGTGCGTCTGGAGCCGCGTCGCGGTCTCGCGTGCTTCCTGCCGCTCGCGGCCGCGGTCTTCCTCCAGGGCAGCGATGCGCTTGTCGCGCTCCTGAACCGTCGTCTCGGCGCGGGCCAGTGCGTCGTTCCGTTGGGCCAAGTCGGTGCGCAGTCGGTCGCGTTCGCGGGCGATTTCCGCGGTTCGCCGGCCGCGGCGCCAGACGGTTATGAGGAGCCCCGCACTCAGTAGGGTGAGGACGATGAGAGCGATTTCCATTCGCAGATATCCGGGGCCGTGTGTCTGTTTGAGATTTCCGGGGTGATGCAGTGTAGCGAGCCGAACCCTCCAAGCTCTCCATCCCGATGGGTCGGCCGCGGTGCGCGGTGACCCCTTACGCCACGGCTTGGACCTGTGCGTAGTCGGTCACGCCTTGCAGACATTTCTCGATGCCGTCCTGCACCAGCGTGACCAGCCCCTGCCCGCGGGCCGCGGCGAGCAATTCGGCGACCGGTGCGCGAGCGTGAATCAGGCGCTTGATCTCGTCGGTCGCCACGAGCAGTTCGTGGAGTCCCACGCGGCCCTTGTACCCCGTCCCGCGGCAGCTCGGACAGCCGCGCCCGCGGTGGAGTTCCAGGGCGTCGGTGTACGGAACGTCCAGCGCCGCGAACGCGGCTTCGCCGTAGGCGTGCGCCAAAGCATCGTATTCGTCCTTGGCCGGATGGTAGCCTTCTTTGCAGTCGGTGCAGAGCGTGCGCGCCAGCCGCTGGGCCAGCACGCCGAGCAGGGCGTCGGCGAAATGGAACGGGTCGATCTGCATCTCCAGCAGGCGCGTGACCGTCTCGACCGCGCTGTTGGTGTGCAGCGTGCTGAGCACGAGGTGGCCGGTCAGGGACGCCTGAATGCCGATGTCCGCGGTCTCGCGGTCGCGGATTTCCCCGACCATGATGACGTCCGGGTCGGCACGCAGGAAGGCACGCAGCGCCGTGGCGAAGTCGAAACCGATGCGCGGGTTCACCTGCACTTGGCGCAGGCCGTCCTGCGTGATTTCGACCGGGTCCTCGGCCGTCCAGATCTTGCGCTCGGGCGTGTTGAGTTCGCCCAACGCGGCGTGCAGCGTGGTGGTCTTGCCCGAGCCGGTCGGCCCGACGCACAGCAGCAGGCCGTACGGCTGGTGGAGCAGCCGCGTGAACGCTGCGCGGTTTGCGGCGGACATGCGGAGGCGGTCGAAGGGAATCGGTTCGTGCGCGGTCAGCAGCCGCAACACCACGTCCTCGCGGTCCCCCGCGGTCGGGATGGTTGCCACGCGCAACTCGACGTCGCGTTCGTCCACGCGCCGCTTGATCTTGCCGTCCTGGGGTTTGCGCCGCTCGGCGATGTCGAGTTGCGCGAGTACCTTGATGCGCGACGGGATGGAGCGTTGGTTCCGCGCCGGGATGCGCAGGTGGGGATGGCAGCGACCGTCCTCGCGGAAGCGCACGACGGTCTCGCCGCGGGCGGCGCCGGGTTCGATGTGGATGTCCGACGCGCCGGCCCGATAGGCGTCCGCGATGATCCGGTCGACGAGACGGACCACGGCGTTGTCGTCCGCCTCCGTCTCGACGGGCACCCGGTCCGTGGAAGATGCGCCCCGCCCGTCGCTGCCGTCCCGGGCTTCCTGAGCCGCCAACTGGTCGAGCAGGGCGACCCGCGACGCGTCGGACGCCGCGCCGCTGCTGACCGCGGCGACCAGGGCGAGCACGTCGTCGCGCAAGGCGACCACGTAGGAAATCGTCTTGCCGGGAAACAGCCGCCGGACGTCCTGCTGGCGCTGAAAGTCCTGCGGGTCGTCGGTCAGCACTTCCACGCCGCCGTCCACGGCGCGCAGCGGCAGCCAGCAGTTGGCACGCAGATAGCCGGGATTGATGCCGCGGAGGAGTTCCGGCGCAACGGTCGGGGTGGCGTCGGGCTCGAAGAACGGGCAGCGGTAGAACCAACTCAACGCCTGCCCCAACTCGCGCTTGCTCACGCCGTACTCGGCCATGAGCACCGACTCGACCGGCCGACGCGCGGCGCGGGCCGCGGCGGTCGCCTCTTCCAGTTGCGCCGCGGTCAGCCGCCCGGAGGCGAGCAGGGCGTCGAACTTCGTCTGCCGCGTGGCGAGTTGATATTGGTTGTGCAGCGCGATGCCGAGCGTCCCGGCGATCTCTGCGACCTTCTCCTCGTCCTCCGCGGTGAAACGGGTGGCTCCGCGCTTGTTGACGAGTTGCAGCACGCCGGTCAGCGTGTGCGCGGTGTCGCAGATCGGGGCGGTCAGCAGTTGGCGGGTGCGCAGCCCGGTCTTCTCGTCCCAGGAGCGGTCGAACGACAGGTCGGGGCTGAGCCGGCGCAACTCGGCCGCGTCGTACGCGTCCTCGACGTTCACGAGCCGTTTGGTCTGCGCCACGAAACCGGCGACGCTGCCGTCACCGACCGACAGACGGATCTCGCGCAGCGCATCGGTATCCAGAAAGCGGGAGTAGAGTTCGTCGTTGGCGCGGTCAAGGGCGTACAGCGTCAGATGCTGCGCATCGAACAGGCTCAAGATGGATGGGCCGAGCGCGACCAGCAACTCGTCGAGATTCGCCGCGGCGTGAATCTGGTTCGTCACCTCTTTGACCCGCTCCGCGTACGCCACGCGGGCGTGCAGGTCCGAGACCGACCCGGTTTCCGTCGTCTCCGCAGGGGATTGCATACCATCGACGTCGCAGAGCAGCGGGCCGCGACGAATCCGCCTCCGCTTAGCCCATTTCGGCAGGAGAAGAAACCGGCTCCGCGGCGGTCGCTATCCTGCGGTGGCGGGTAAATCCGGGACCAGCGCCGCCAGATTGCGGCCCAGGTCGTCGATGGCGCGACTCAGCCGCACGTCGCTGTACGTCCCCAGACCGCGAGCCGCGGTCGTCGCCAGCGAGACCGGGTCCAGCGGCAGCCCGCCATCGTGAAAGCGGGTGGTATAGACCTCGTGCACGAGCGTGCGGCCCGTGGCCGCGTCCACGACTTGCAGCGTTCCTTCGAGCGCCAGCTGCGTGTAGAGGACCAGATAGAGCCGCTCCAACGGGGCGACCCGACCGTACACCAGGGCGTCGCATTCGAGCAGGCGACCGACCGATTGCGGTGGCTGCGTCCGCCAGTCGGCCATTGCGGCCAAGCGAGTGTCGATGGTGTGCAGCTCGGTGTCGGCAAAGCGTTTGACGCTGATCCGGCCGGCCACGGCTTGACGGACTCGTTCGGCCAGTCCCCGGATCGTGCCCGTTTCATCGAACGGCAGGACGCACAGCCGTTTGGCCTGCACCGCGGGCGCCCGGCTCCAGTTCACGAAATGTTCGGTCGGTGTCGGCTCGGGCTGAGCCGAACAGGCGGGCAACAACAGCCCCAGCAGCATCCCCCATCTCCACATCCGCTTCACCTCCCCGCCCGGACATGCGCCGGGCCGAACTTCCACCCCGGCGAGTCTAGCAGGCTTTGCGGCGTGAAGAAAACGGCGCGAGGGTCGGGGGAGTATCTCAGGCCGAATTTCATGCCCTCGAATCGTTGTGTAGGGGCAGGCCCCCGTGCCTGCCCGTCTCCTCGTCAGGACAACCACCCTTCGACAGACTCAGGACCGCAGGGGCTTGCCCCTGCGCTCGCGAGCCAGAGTCCGCCCTACAGAAAATTTTCGACTCGCTGCACTCCGAACATCCATTCTATTCTATCCCCACGCTTCAATCCTTGTTGCCGTACGGCAAAGCGGCTAGAGTCCGGGCCATATTTCATCACCGGGCCGCGAACATCGGCCCCTGAGCCTGCGCTGTCCTGAGCTTGCGATGCCTTGAACCTGCGGTCCCTGAGCTTGTCGAAGGGTCGGAAGGTCAAGGGGTCGGAGACACTGGGTGAGCCGTCTCTGCATACATGGGGTAGCGGACTGAGTAGTGCGAGCCGGGGAGGCATCATGCAATACGATCTGCTCATCGAGAACGGATTCCTGGTCGATGGGAGCGGGGAGCCCGGCTACGCCGGGGACGTCGCGATTGCCGCGGGCGAGGTCGTCGCGCTGGGCAAGGTGGACGGTCGCGCGGCCGAGACGATCGACGCCGCGGGGCTGGTCGTCGCGCCCGGCTTCATCGACGTGCATACCCACTACGACGCCCAGTTGTTCTGGGACCCGCTGGCGACGCCGAGCGTCTGGCACGGCTTCACCAGCGTGTTCATGACCAACTGCGGCTTCGGGCTGGCGCCCTGCAAACCCGAAGACCGCGATTACATCACGCGGATGCTGGCGAAGGTTGAAGGCATGCCGTTGGCGAGCCTGGGCGCCGGCGTGCCCTGGACCTGGGAATCGTTCGCCGAATATCTGGATGCCCTCGACCGGCGGCTAGGCGTGAACGTCATGACGCTCGCCCCGCATTCCACCATCCGCTACCACGTCATGGGCGACGACGCCCGCAAACGGCCGGCCAGCGCGGACGAAATCGCGGCCATGCAGGCGGTCGTCGCGGACTGCCTGCGCGCCGGAGCGTTCGGCTTTTCGTCATCCGCGGGGCCGGTCCACTTCGACGGGGACGGGCTGCCCGTGCCGAGCCGGTTCGCCGAGGAGGACGAAACCGTCGCTTTGGCCCGCACGCTCAAGGACTTCGGCCGCGGCACGGTGTGCGTGATCCCGCCCGGCATTCCCGCGGTCGGGCCGGAAGACATGGACTCCATGGCCCGCCTGTCGCGCGAGAGTGGCCGGCCGGTGCTGTGGAACCTGTTGTCGCAGACCTGGGCGGCGCCCGACCACTGGCAGCGCGTGCTCGACTGGACCGAGGACGTGTTCCGCGACGGCGCGCGGGTGCATCCGCTGTCGCTGTGCGAACGCTTCGACCTCACCTTTTCGCTGCGTGGGGCGGTATTCGAGGATCTGCCGGCGTGGAAGGCGGCGATCCAAGGCCGTCGGCCGCAGAAGATCGCCAACCTGTCCGACCCGGCCCACCGTGCGGCCATGCAGCGCGACCTCGACGATCCCACGCCGAAAGTCTTTTCCAAGCGGATGCAGGACATCAGCGTGGACCGTGTCCGCGACGAGGCGCACCGTCCGCTGGAAGGCAAGGACTTGGTGACGATCGCCCGCGCACAGGGCAAGACGCCGCTGGAGGCCATGCTCGACTTGGCGGTTTCGGAAAATCTGGACACGCAGTTCCTGGTCACCGGCTTTCAGAACGGCGACCCGGACGCGGTGCGCAGCTTGGCCACCCATCCCTACGTGGTGACCGGTGGCTCGGACGGGGGGGCGCACGTCTCGTTTCTGTGTCAGGTCACGTATCCGAGCTTTCTGCTCAGCCACTGGGTCAGAGAACGGAAGGCGCTGAGTCTGGAACGGGCCGTGAGTCGGCTGACGTCGACCCCGGCCCGCCTCCTCGGCATCCCCCGCCGCGGCCTGCTGCGCCCGGGCATGGCCGCGGACCTGACGGTGTTCGACCCGGACACGGTCGCGGCCAAGCCCAAGGAAATGGTGCAGGACTTTCCGGGCAATGCCTCGCGGCTGGTCGCCCGTGCGGAGGGCTACAAATACACCGTGGTCAACGGCCACGTCGTGGTGCGGGACGGCGAGCCGACCGGCGCCCATCCCGGCCGCGTGCTGCGCAGCTTCGAACAATAGGCCGCGGCACCGCCCGACGCCCATGCTGCACCACACGTTCCGGCACATCGGGGGGATCGGCGAACGCACCGAGCGGCGGCTGTGGCGCGCCGGGGTGACGACATGGGAGCAACTGCTGGACGCCCCGGCCCATCCCGCGCTGCGCCGCCCGCTGCGGGACAAGGCGCGGGGCGAGTTGGAACGCTCGCGGCGGGCGCTGGAACAGGGCGACGCGCGCTACTTTACCGCCCGCCTGCCCCATGCGCTGCGCTGGCGGCTGTATCCCGCGTTCGCCGCGCGGGTCGGCTATCTGGACATCGAAACCACGGGGCTGGGGTTCGCCGAGTCGAGCCTCACCGTGGTCGGGCTCTACACGGTCGATGCAGGTGGCGGAACCGGAACGCCGCGCGTCTATGTCCAGGGCCACAATCTGGACCGTTTCGCGGCCGACGTGGCGGACTGCACGTTGCTCGTCTCGTTCAACGGCGCGCAGTTCGACCTGCCGTTTCTGCGCGGCAAGCTCGGCCTGCCGCTCGACCAAGCCCACATCGACCTGCGCTACCCGCTGGCCGCGTTGGGCTACACCGGCGGACTCAAGAAGATCGAAACGCGCCTCGGTCTCGACCGCGGAGGCTTGCTCGCGAAGCTGGACGGGTGGTGCGCGGTCCTGTTGTGGCAATACGCCCAGCGCGGCGAGCCCTGCGCACTCGAAACCCTGCTGCGTTACAACCTCGAAGACGTGGTGCATCTGCCGACCCTGCTGGCCACCGTGTACGACGCCGCGGTCGAACGGCTGCCGTTTCCGGTCGCGCCGGCGGCCGTGCCCGACCCGCCGGCCATTCCGTTCGCCTACGACGAGTCCGTGATTCTCCGCGTGCTCGCGGAAACCGGCCGGCTGCCGTCCGAGTATGCGGACGGCGTCCCGCCGGTGCTGGCCGCGGCTTCGTAGCGACACCGAAGATCAGAGCGGAGACGAGAACCTCACCAATAGTGACACGCCCGCACCACGCCGGAAGGGAGGACCGCCATGCCGACGCAGCACTTCGCGCCCATGACCAAGGACTTTCCGACCTTCGACTGCGACGCCCACGTTACCGAGCCGCCCTGGATCTGGGAGCAGGCCGCGGACTGGCTGACGAAGGACGAGCTGGCCGCACTCAAGACCACCATGTGGTTCGACGAGGACACCAAGCAACTTATCGTCAACGGCCATGCCGGCGCCGGGCTGGGCTCGCAGCGCATCGGCGGCACCCCGGGCATCGTCAACATCCTGTCACTGGCCGGACCGGGGCTCAAGCACGACATCCAGCGCGCCCTGAACGTGCGCAACCTCCATCCCGAGACCGCGATCTCCCAGGAACAGGCCGATTACCTCGATCACAAGGGCTCGTACGACCCCAAGGCCCGGCTGCGCGACATGGACGTGCAGGGCATCGACCAGGTGATGATCATTCCGACGGACATCGACACGTATCCGTGGCTGCGGAACGCGGTCGGGGCCAAGGCGATGTGCAAGGCGTACAACGAATGGGCGCACGGCTATTGCCGGGAGGATCCGGCGCGCCTCTTCTTCGCCGCGCTGCTGCCCATGCAGGACCTGGTGTTCGCCGCGCAGGAAGTCTATCGCGTGGCAGGCAAGGGCTGCCGGGTGGGGTTGATCCGTCCCATCGACGCGATGGGCAATTACCCGCTGCAACCCAAGTACGAACCCGTCTGGCAGGCGATGGAGGAGACGGGCGTCGTCTATGGGATGCACCCGTTTCCCGCCTTCGGGGCGCTCAAGCCGCCGGGCTATACCGCGCAGTATTCGGGAGCGGAACTGATCGCGCGGACCGCGGCGACCGCGGGGCTGCCGCACCAGTTCCTGACCAACGTCCAGAACTTTCAGTCGGAAGCGGCCCTGTGGGTCGTGATGGTGCTGATGTCGGGGTTCTTCGAACACCACCCCAAGCTCAACGCCGCGGTGTTCGAGGCGTCTTCGACGTGGCTGAGCTTTCTGCTGGACGAGTGCGACAAGGCGTACAAATTGTACCGCAACGAACGGGAGTTGCCGCCGCTCGAACGACTCCCCAGCGAGACCTTCTTCGAACACTGCGTCACCGGCTTCGAAGGGGACGAGGCGCCGCCGTCGCGGCTGCCGGAATTCTACGGCGACATCCTGGCTTGGTCGTCCGACGTCTATCACCACGACGGCGACGACGCGTGGCGCGCGATCGAAACGATGCGGGACTGCGGGCTGGCGGAATCCTCCCAGCGCAAGTTTCTGGGGGACAACGCCCGCGCCCTCTACCGTATCGACGCGCCCGAGACGTTCATCCGCGAGCGCGTCACCGCAATCGAGCGGCCCGACTGGTGGCCGTCCGAGGACGAAATCCGGCGTGCGCACGAACCCGAAGCCGCGCTCGTGCGGCCGTACGGCGAAGGCGCCCACCGCGTGAACGGACCGGCACGGGAAGGGAGTCGGGCATGACGCCGCCCAAGGCGTTCGCGGTCTTCGACGGCGACACCCACGTGGT
Organism: uncultured Binatia bacterium (SeqCode); assembly: GCA_965242795.1. Lineage (GTDB taxonomy): Bacteria > Desulfobacterota > Binatia > Bin18 > Bin18 > Bin18. Next base: position 2,195,170 of record OZ251505.1, on the reverse strand, counting down.
CGAGCCGCCGGCGGTCTGGGAAGCGTATCTGGCGCCGGAGTTTCGGACGCTGGGGAAAACCGCGCTGTGGCGGGAGGAAGGGCGTTACGGTTCGTATCTCAAGGTCAACGGCAAGATGTTCCGGGATACGATGAATCCGAACATCCCCCGCCACGCCATCTGGAAGCCGGGCATGACGTGGGACCGCGTCGGCGCGCTCGACCCGCGCACTCCGCACGCTCCCAGCCCGGGCGCATCCGACCCGCAGGCCAGACTCGCGGACATGGACGACATGGGTGTGGATCAAGCGTTTCTGTATCCGACGTGGTTCGCCGAGGGTTTTTCGCTCGTCGAAGACCCGGACGTGGCCGACGCCCTGGCGCGTGCCTACAACGACTGGATGACCGATTTCTGCGGGGCGGCCCCGGGACGGCTGTTCGCCGCGGCCATGCTGCCGCTCCAGAACATGGACTTCGCCCTGCGCGAACTGGAGCGCGTCGCCGCGTTGCCCCACGTCCGCGGGGCCTTCCTGCGTCCGATGTTCGTCGAGGGCCGCTATTTCACGCATCCGTACTACGACCCGCTGTGGGCGGAACTCGAACGCGCCGGCGTGGCCGCGGTCGTCCATCCCACGCCGGGGTTGTGGAACCCGGAATGGACCTCGCACGGCCCGTTCATCGAAAAGATCAAGACGCGACTCAACCACCACGAAGTGCTCAGCGACGCCGGCGGCGGCCCCACCGCGGGCGGTGGCAACGGGTTGGCGAACTTCGCCTTCTTCGCCTCGCCCGGCATCGGCCACCCCGTGGCGCCGATCCTCTCCGGCTGGCTCGACAACCACATGTTCGTGGCCGCGACGCTGGTCGGCTTCACCGTGATGCAGCGTTTTCCCGACTTGAGATTCGTGGTCGCGCACGGCAAGGCGTCGTGGATGGAAGAAGTCCTGGAAAAGATGGAAGCCTCGACCAAGACGATCCCCCTCCTCCACTACTACCCGGTCCGCACCGACCCCGAAGCGTTGTGGGAGGAAGGCCGCGTGATGCTCGGCTTCGACGCCGAAGAACGCATGATCCAGAAGCTGCCGCACGATTTCGCGGACAAGATCGTGTGGGGCTCGCGCTACCCCCACCACGACACCACGAGCGCGTGGGACGCCATCGCCACGCTCACGGAAGCCGGCGTCGAAGCGCCGCTCATCGCGCGGATGATGGGGAAGAACGCCGCGGCGCAGTTCGGCATCGAACTGACGCAACACGGGGAAGTGGCGAACTGACGCAACACGGGGAAGTGGCGGGCTGACGCGGCTGGGGACGTCTCCGGCGCGGACGGACGCGCGGACTCACTCCCCGAATCGGGTGAAGCATGCGACCCCGATCAGTTCCACGATCTGACACTCGATGACGCGGGTCTGACTGTCGGGCGGAATCTGAATGACGTAGGCTTCGCCCCCCGAGCAGGCGGCATTCCAATACGCCGCCCGATCCTCGTCCTCCCCTTGATAGAACGACCGCGACACCTCGGCGCACACCTTTCCGCTGGCGTCCAGAATGCCCGCCAGCGTCGTGGCACGCTCGACCTGACTCTGGCCGAGCAGGAGTTCATGGCCGGGATTGGCGAAGGCGGTTGCCGCCACCGCCAGCAGTCCGCCGAGATAGAGCAACCCTGTCTTCGTCCCCTTCACCTGAATCCCCTTTGGAATGAAGCGCGTACTTTTCTTCCCTTGGTTCCCGCGTCCGACTAGTGAGCCCGCGGGTCCAGATTTCGCGATGCCTTGCGCTTGCGTTGTCCTGAGCCTGTCGAAGGATCGAAAGACCGAAGGGCGAACGCCACAGTGGGGCGTTCGCCCGTCCGAGTCAACCGGACATCCTTCTCGTTGGGAGTTAGAATCAGCCGGCACCTGCGAGCGTTGACCGGCTTCGGCGCGTGGCCTAGGCTGCCGTGCCATGACGCGACGCGACGCGACGCGAATTCGTGGCGTCCGGGTTGGCCGCGGGCTTTGCGCTGGCGGTGCGGCCCGTGTCCGCCGAGACGATCCGGACCGATACGGACGGCCTGGAGGCCGGCCCGGTCGAGGTGCCCACCGGCGACATTGACCTGCCTGCCTACGCGGCGGCACCGCGCGGGGGCGGGCCGTTTCCGGTGGTGCTGGTCGTGCAGGAAATCTTCGGGGTGCACGAGCACATCCGCGACGTCTGCCGCCGCTTCGCAAAGCAGGGCTATCTGGCCGTCGCGCCGGAACTGTACGTCCGACAGGGCGACGTGTCGCAACTCTCGGACATCGGCGAAATCATTCGGACGGTCGTCGCCAAGGTCCCGGACGCGCAGGTCATGGCCGACCTGGACGCGACGGTGGCCTGGGCCGTGGATTCGGGTCGGGGCGACGTGGAAAGGCTCGGTATCACCGGGTTCTGCTGGGGCGGACGGATCGTGTGGATGTACGCCGTGCACAATCCGCGCCTCAAGGTCGGCGTGGCATGGTACGGTCGCTTGGTCGGAGAGGCGAGCGACCGTACGCCTAGCCATCCGGTCAACGTGGCGGACCGGCTCCACGCGCCGGTGCTCGGGCTGTACGGCGCCGCGGACAGCGGGATTCCTAACGAGACGGTGGAACGGATGCGCTCGGCCTTGCGCGCTGCGGAGAGCCCGTCCGAGATCGTGCTGTATCCCGACACGCCGCACGGCTTCCACGCCGATTACCGCGCCAGCTTCCGCAAGCGGGAAGCCGCAGACGGCTGGCAACGCCTGCTGGCGTGGTTCAAGCGGCACGGTGTGGTGTGAGGAGCCGGGCCGAGGGCCGTCAGCCTCGGGGTCTGAACGTCTTTCTCCACACCCGGAGGCTTCACCTTGCTTTCAGCGCGTCCGCAATGCGCTGCAACGCGGTCTCGACGTTCTCGCGGCTGTTGAACGCGGACAGCCGAACGTAGCCCTCGCCGCATTTGCCGAAGCCCGAGCCGGGCGTGCACACCACGCCGGCCTTGTCGAGCAGCCGGTCGAAGAACACCCACGAGTCGGTCTCGGTCGCGATCCAGACGTACGGCGAGTGCTGCCCGCCGACGCAGGCGTAGCCCAGGTCGGTCATGGCCGTGCGGATCAGCGCGGCGTTGGCCAGGTAAGAGTCGCTCAGCGCGCGGATCTGCGTCCGTCCGTCGGGCCTGAACGCGGCTTCGGCCGCGCGCTGCACCGGGTACGAGACGCTGTTGAATTTGGTCGATTGGCGCCGGTCCCACAGAGCGTGCAGGGCGTGGGGGTTCCCGTTGCGGTCGAATACGCGGCACTCCTTGGGCACCACGGTGTAGGCACAGCGCGTGCCGGTGAAGCCTGCCGTCTTGGACAGGCTGCGGAATTCCACCGCGACCTGCTTGGCGCCGTCGATCTCGAAGATGCTGTGCGGCAGGGCGTCGTCGCGGATGAATGCGACGTACGCGGCGTCGTACAGAATCAGCGCGCGGTGTTCGTGGGCGTACTCCACCCAGGGTTGCAATTGTTCGCGGGTAATCATGCTGCCGGTCGGGTTGTTGGGAAAACACAGGTAGATGAGATCGACCGGCTCGGCGGGCAGCGCCGGGACGTAGGCGTTGGCCTCGGTGGATTCCAGATACACCATCCCTTCGTAACGGCCGTCCCGCCAGCCGGCGCTGCGGCCCGCCATGACGTTGGTATCCACGTACACGGGATAGACCGGGTCGGGCACCGCGACGCGCACGTCGGTGGAAAAAAGCTCCTGGAAATTGCCGGAGTCGCACTTGGCCCCGTCGCTCACGAACACCTCGTCCGGGGCGAGCGTGACGCCGCGCGGCGCGTAATCGCCGCGGACGATGGCGGTTTGCAGAAACTCGTAGCCCAGCTCGGGGCCGTAGCCGCGGAACGTGGCGTCGTCGGCCATTTCGTTGACCGCGGCCCGGAACGCCGTCACGCAGGCCGCGGGGAGCGCCCGCGTCACGTCGCCGATGCCCAGCCGGATGATGTTGCGGTCGGGATGTGCGGCCTGGTAGGCGGCGACCCGCTTGGCGATGTCGGAGAACAGATAGGAGGCTTGGAGTTTTAGGTAGTGTTCGTTCAGGGTAATCATGCGGTTTCTCCGGTGACTGATGACGGTCGGACCCGCGTGTGCGGCCCGCGATCCTACAGGCCGCCCGATGGGCTGCAAAGGGGGCGGATCGACGCGAGAGGTATCGGTTTGAAAGCGTCTCCGCGTGGGGTTTCTACCTCCTCTCCCCTGGTGGGACAGGGCTGGGGAGAGGGGGAAGGTAGTGCCCCGCCCTGGCCGGTATGTCGCTGTGAGGAAGAGTGTCTCCGCTGGATTCCGGCTTTCGCCGGAATGACGAAGCAAACGCTGGAATGATGAAGCAGAACCATTCTATCCAAGGAAATCTCAAAGTGATGCACGACTGATCGGTGTGGGGTGGGAACGGATCGGGTGTGAAATCCACGGGGCGATTCGGCGTCGTGGAGCGTACGCCCCGACTCCGGCGGACGGTGCGGCGGAATGGTCAGCGCACCGCGGCGCGTTCGGGCAGCCGCCGGCCGTGCACCAGCACGAAGATCACCGGGATCACCACCAGCGTGAGCAGCGTGGCCGAGACCAGCCCGCCGACCATCGGCGCGGCGATGCGGCGCATGGTCTCGGCCCCCGTTCCCGTTCCCCACATGATGGGGAGCAGGCCGGCGATCGTGGACGTGACCGTCATCATGATCGGCCGCACGCGCAGGGCGGCGCCCTCGTGCACCGCGGCGAGGAGGTCGTCCCGGGTGTGCAGGCGGCCCTCGCGTCGGAAGCGGGCCACGGCCTCGTTGAGGAAGACGAGCAGCAGCACGCCGAGTTCCGCGGCCACGCCGGCCAGCGCGACGAACCCGACGCCGACCGCGACGCTCAGGTTGTAGTCGAGGATCCACAGCAGCCACACCCCGCCGGTCAGCCCGAACGGCAGGGTCAGCATGACGATGCCGGTGTCCGACAGCCGGCGGAAGTTCAGATACAGCAACAGGAAGATGATGCCGAGCGTCACGGGGATCGCGATGCGCAGCCGTTGCGCGGCGCGCGCCATGTATTCGTACTGCCCGCTCCACGCGAGGCTGTAGCCCGCCGGCAGGGTGAGCTCGCGCGCCAGCGTCGCCTGTGCCCCGGCGACCCACGTGCCGACGTCCACGCCGTCGAGGTCGACGTAGATCCAGGCGTTGCGGCGGGCGTTCTCGCTCTTGATCGACGGCGGCCCCTTGCGGATTTCGAGCGTGGCCAACTGCGACAGCGGCACCTGCGCGCCGGTCGGGGTCGCCACGAGCACGCGGCGCAGCATGGGCAGGTTGTCGCGCAGTTCGCGCGAGTACCGCAGGTTGACCGGATACCGCTCCAGCCCTTCGACCGTGAACGTGACGTTGCGGCCGCCGATCGCCGACTGGATGACGTCCTGGACGTCGCCGACGGTCAGGCCGTAGCGGGCAATCTCGTGGCGGTCGATCTCGAAGTCGAGATAGTTGCCGCCGACCACGCGCTCGGCGAACACGCTGAGCGTGCCGGGCTCGTCGCGCAGGATGGATTCGATCCGCTCGCCGACCTCCTGCAGGACGGTCAGGTCGGCCCCGGCGACCTTGATGCCGACCGGGGTCTTGATGCCGGTCGAGAGCATGTCGATGCGCGTCTTGATCGGCATGGTCCAGGCGTTGGTCACGCCGGGCAGGCGGACGGTCGCGTCGAGTTCGGCGAACAGCCGCGCGACCGTCATGCCGGGCCGCCACTGGTCGGGCGGCTTGAGCGTGATGATGGTCTCGATCATCGACAGCGGCGCCGGGTCGGTCGCGGTCTCGGCGCGGCCGACCTTGCCGAACACCGTATCGACTTCGGGTACTTGGCGGATCATCCGGTCGGTCTGCTGCAGGATCTCGCGCGCCTTGGTGATGGACAGACCCGGCAGCGTGGTGGGCATGTACAGGATGTCGCCCTCGTTGAGGGGCGGCATGAACTCCGAGCCCAACTGGCGCAGCGGCACGAGGGTGACGGCCAACACCGCGCCGGCGCCGACGAGGACGAGCGCCTTCCGGCGCAGGACGAAGCGGATGACCGGCGCGTAGGCCCAGCGCAGGCCGCGGTTCAGCGGGTTGCGCTGCTCCGGCACGAGCCGGCCGCGCACGCACCAGACCATCAGCAGCGGGACGACCGTGATGGCCAAGCCGGCCGCGCCGGCCATGGCGTACGTCTTGGTGAAGGCGAGCGGCGAGAACAGGCGGCCCTCCTGGGCCTGCAGGCTGAAGACGGGAAGGAACGAGACGGTGATGATGAGGAGCGAGAAGAACAGCGAGGGGCCGACCTCGGTGGCCGCGTCGATCAGGACTTCCGCCCGGGGCCGCGCGCCGGCGTTGCGTTCCAGGTGCTTGTGGGCGTTCTCGACCATCACGACCGCGGCGTCGACCATGGCCCCGATCGCGATCGCCAGCCCGCCGAGCGACATGATGTTCGCGTTGAGCCCCTGGTGGTACATGACGACGAACGAGACCAGGATGCCGAGCGGCAGCGTGAGGATCGCGACGAAGGCGCTCCGCACGTGGAACAGGAAGAGCACGCACACCAGGGCGACGATGCCGATCTCCTCCAGCAGCTTCCGCTGCAGCGTGGAGACGGCGCGCTGGATGAGCCCCGCCCGGTCATAGACCTCGACGACGTCCACCCCGGGCGGCAGGCCCGCCTTCAGGGTGGCGAGCTTGGCCTTCACGGCGCGGATGACGTCGAGGGCGTTGGCGCCGGAGCGCATCACGACGATGCCGGCGGCCACCTCGCCCTCGCCGTTCAGGTCGGTGAGGCCGCGGCGCAGCTCGGGTCCGGCGTGGACGTGCGCCACGTCGCGCAGCAGGATCGGCGTGCCGCGGCCGTCCGTGCCGACGGCGACCTGCTCCAGGTCGGCGATGGACGTGAGATACCCCCGCCCGCGCACCATGAACTCGGCCTCGGCCATCTCCACGAGCCGGCCGCCGACGTCGGCGTTGCTGCGCTGAATGGCCCGGCGCACCTGCGGCAGGGACAGGCCGTAGGCGATGAGTGCGTTCGGATCGACCTCCACCTGGTACTGGCGGACGAAGCCTCCGACCGAGGCGACTTCGGCCACCCCGGGCACGGTCTGCAACTCGTAGCGCAGGAACCAGTCCTGGAGGGAGCGCAACGCGGCGAGGTCGTGCGTGCCGCTGCGATCGACCAGCGCGTACTCGTACACCCAGCCGACCCCGGTCGCGTCCGGCCCCAACGCGGGCGTCACCCCGGGCGGCAGCCGCGCCGACACGAAGTTCAGGTATTCCAGCACGCGGGAGCGCGCCCAATACAGGTCGGTGCCGTCCGCGAAGATGACGTACACGAACGAATAGCCGAAGAATGAATAGCCGCGCACCGTCTCGGCGAAGGGCGCGGCGAGCAGCGCGGTCGTCAGGGGGTAGGTGACTTGATCTTCGACGACCTGCGGGGCTTGGCCGGGGTATTCGGTGAACACGATCACCTGGACGTCGGACAGATCCGGGATCGCGTCGAGCGGGATGTGATACGCGGCGTAGCCGCCCCAGCCGACGAGCACGAGCGTGGCGAGCCCGACCAGCAGAGGGTTGCGCGCGGAGCCGGCGATGATGCGGCGCAGCATGCGCTATTCCTGCCCGCCCGGCGCGCGGGAACGGTCCGTCGCGCCGTGGCCGGCGTGCGCGTCCGCCGGCGCATGGTCGGCGTGCGGCGTCATGGCGTGGCCGGCGTGTGCGTCCGTTCCGGCGTGGCCGGCATGCGCGTCCATGCCGGTGTCGGGGCTCCCGGCTGGCATGTGGCCCGCGTGGTCATGCTCCGCCCCGGCCATCATCTTCTGGACGGCCTCCCGGAGTTTGCTCTCGCTGTCGATCAGGAACTGGCCGGAGGTGACGATCCGCTCGCCCTCGGTCAGCCCGTCCCGGACTTCCACCCATCCGTCGCCGCTGTCGATGCCGAGCGTGACCTCCCGCGACGCGAAGCGGCCGGCCCCGCGGGCGACGACCACGAGCGCGCGGCGGCCCGAGCGGATGACGGCTTCCTCGGGCACGGCCAACACGTGCTCGCGTGTCTCGGTCTCGATCGTCACGTTGGCGAACATGTCCGGCTTGAGCACGAGGTCGGGGTTGTCCAGCTCGATGCGCACGCTGGCGGTGCGCGTCTTGGGGTTCAGGAACAGGGAGACGTAGGTCACCGTCCCCTCGAACGTGCGCCCGGGCAGATAGCTCAACTCGATGACGGCGTGCTGCCCCTCGCGGACCCACGGCATCTCGTATTCGTACACGTCGGCGTACAGCCAGACGCGCGAGATGTCGGCGATCGTATAGAGATTGTGGTTGGGGGCGATCTCCATGCCCTCGCGCGCCATGAGATGGGTGACCACGCCGTTCGTCGGCGCGTACAGGGTCAGGGTCTTGCTGACGTGGCCGCTTTCGAGCAGGCGGGCGATGTCGTGCTCGGCGATGTCCCAGAGTTCGAGCCGCCGGCGCGCGGCCTGGAAGAGGTCTTCGCCCCCGCGCGCCACGTCCGCGAAACGGCTGCGGCGCGTGGTCTCGCGGTAGCGCGCGGCGAGCAGCAGTTCTTCCTGGGTGGACACCATCTCGGGCGAATAGATTTCGAGCAGCGGCTGGCCGCGCTCCACGAGGTCGCCCTCGTACTCGACGAAGAGCCGTTCGATCCAGCCCTGAACTTTGGTGTGGACGTGGCTCACCCGGCGCTCGTCGTAGGCCACGCGCGCCACGGTACGCACCATGTGCGACAGGTTGCGCCGCGCGGCCGGCGCGGTACGCACGCCCATGTTCTGGACGAGCCCGGGATCGATGCGCACGTCGCCGCCGGCGGCCTCTCCGCACTCGGGGACGAGGTCCATCCCCATCGGGCTCTTGCCCGGCCGGTCGCGGACGTAGGTCGCGTCCATGGGCGCCTTCCAGTACCGCGGCGCGCGACCGTCCGGGCAGACCCCGTCCGCAGGGGCGGAAGACACGGCGTCCGGGTGGAGCGGCCCGCCACGTGCGCCCACCCACCATCCCCCGCCGGCCGCGGCGACGAGCAGCACGACTCCCGCGACGGCGCGGCCGGCCTTCATCGCAGCGCCATCCCCACGCCGGCTTCGAGGTCCGCGAACGCGGCGCGGCGGTCGGCAATGGCGCGTTCGAGTCGGAGCTGCGCGTCGAGCAGCCGCACCTGGCTGTCGATCAGACTCAGGAAATCGACCTTGTCCACCGCGTAGCCCGCCCGGCTCGAGTCCAGCGACTGGCGCGCCTGGGGCAGCAGCCCGTCCTCCAGCAGCGCGATCTCCTGGTCGGCGCGCTCGAGGTCCGCGTAGCGGGTCTGCAACGCCTCGCGCAAGCCGGTCCGGGCGCCGCGGTATGCGGCCTTGCTGCGGCGCAGCAGCGCGTCGTGCTCGGCGACCCGCGCCCGCCATTTCCGTCGGTCGACCGGGAGCCGCAGGCCGAGGCTCGCGCCCAGGAAGTCGTCGCCGTGGACGGGGTCGCCGGCGACGCGCGGGCGGACGCGGTAGCCCAGCCCCAGGTCGAAATCGGGATAGCCCTCCAGCGTGGCCGCGCGTTTGGCGTGTTCCGCCTCCGTGACCCGCTCGGCCAGGGCGCGCAGCCGCGGGCTCGTCTCTTCGAGCCGGTCGAGCAGGGACGCCAAGTCGGGCAGCGGCGCGGCCTCGCGCAGCGGTGTCGTCACGGGCAGCCGCGCCGCGGGCGGCAGGTCGAGCAGGCCGCCCAACCGCGCTTCCGCGGTGCGGACCGTGGCCACGCGGCGCAGGCGTTCGTCGAGCAGTTCGGTCAGCGCGACTTGGGCGCGGATGACGTCCTGCTGCAAGCCCTCGCCCACGCGGTACTTGGCCTCCGCGGTTTTGGCCAGTTGGCGCAGGAGGTCGATGTTGTCCGCGGTGACGTCGAGCGCGCGTTGCGCGAACCCCAGTTCGACCCAGGCGCGCTCGACCGCCGCGGCGACCTGCCGCGACTCGTCGCCCAGCAGCGCTTGCGCGGCGTCCGCCGCGGCCCGTGCCGCGGCGCGCCGGCGCGGCAAGAGCCCGGGGAAGGGCAGCCGCTGGCTCAGGCCCAATTGCTGGCCGGACAGCGGCGTCGAATGCAGGTCGAACGCGCCGGTCGGCACGTTGCTGAGGTCGTAACGGAAGCGGGGATCGGGCAGGGCGCCGGCCGGATAGACGCGCGCCGCCGCGGCTTCGGCGCCCGTGCGGGCGACGTCCAGCCCGGGGTTCGCAGACGTGGCCCGCTCCAGACACCACGCCAGCGGCAAGGGGTCCGGGGGCGTCTGCGCCCCGGCGCTCGTGACGGCGAGCAGGACGAGCCCGCACGCCACCCCGCATCGCAGCGTCCGTCGGTCGGCAAGGGGGCGGTGCATGTCTCTTGGTCGTTGGCCCGGCCCCGGCGGAGGCAGGCGAGCAAAGGAGGTTACAGGGCCGGGACGACGTCCGCGGCGAGGAGTTCCAGGTGATCCAGGTCGTCGAAGACCGGGTTGAGCAACAGGTGTCGGGCGCCCGCGGTCACGATCTCGCCGAGCTTGTTGCGGCATTCGTCCAGGCTGCCCCAGACCGAGACTTCCGATCCCATGTCGGCGTTCTTGTAGCGGACGCCGAACCATTCGCGCAGGCGGCGCTCGGCCCGGTCCCGGTCGGGATCGACCGCGACGTACACCCGTTTGGAGATCGTGAAGTCGGCCGGGTCGCGGCCCGCCTCGTCCAGAAAGCGGCGTACCAGCGCGGACTGGCGGATGAAGTCCGCGCTGGACGAGGAGCCGGCACCCATCCAGCCGTTCCCGTGGCGCACGGCGCGGCGTAGCGGTGCTTCCTGCCGGGCGCCGAACCAAATCGGCGGGTGCGGTTGCTGGACGGGTTTGGGCTGCATGGCGACGTTCTCGAAATTCCAGAACGTACCGCGGACCGTGGCACGCGGCTCGGTCCACAGCGCCTTGACGACGTTGATGCCCTCGACGAAGCGGCGCGCGCGCAACTCCGCGGAGTAGCCGAAGATGCGTTCCGGCACGTGGCCGCCGATGCCCAGCCCGAAGATGAGGCGGCCCCGACTCAGATGGTCCAGGCTCGACAGGCTCTTGGCGAGTTGCACCGGGTTGCGCAGCACCGTCAGCAGCACGGATGTGCCCAGCCGCGCCTTGGACGTCAGCGCGGCGACGTAGTTGAGCAGCCCGACCGGTTCCAGAATCGCGAAGTCGCTGACGATGGTCTCCTGTACCCACAGACTCTCGAAGTCGAGCTCTTCCGCGCGCTGCACGAACGTCCGAACGAGGGGCAGGTCGATCGGTGCCTCCGGCGGCGTGTCGAGAAAGACTTGCGGAATCGCGATTCCGCACGGGATGGAGCCCTGCGGCATGACGTTCTCCTTGGGGAAAGTGGATAGTGGCGAGTGGTCAGTGATTAGCAGGAAAGAAATCCGCGTGCGAACCACCCATCACTGACTATGAGCCACTCTCCTCCCCTGCGAGCAACGCCCGGCCTTTGTCCGACAGGGCGAGCCGGCGCTGCCAGATGCCGGAACCGCTCAGATAGCCGAGGTGTTCGAGCCGGTGGATGATGACGGAGAGCGGAGCCGCGGAGATGTCGGTTGCGCGACCGAGATCGGACAGGCTGGCGGCCCCGGCCTCCAGTCCCGCCAGCACGGCCCGGCCCTGCGCGTCCACCCCGACGCAGCCGATTCCGGGCGCGGGCGCGTCCGGCAGCCCGGCCAAGGCCGCGTCCCCTCGTGCGGTGAGCGCGAACGTATAAGCGTCGAGCCCGGTCCGGCCCCAGCGTTCGACCAGTCCGGCTTGGTCGAGTTCGTCGAGCAATTCCTGACAGCGCAAGGCGTGCAATAACGTGTAGTCGCTCAGTTCGGCCAGCGTCGTGTAGCCGGATCGGATCAGGCCCAACAATCGTCCGTGCTCCGGGGTTAGGTCGAGCGGTATGGGCGCCGCGGCCTGCGCGGCAGCGGGTTGAGTCAGCGCGGAAATGACCAGCACCGCGGGCAGCGTCGTCAGCGTGCCGACTACCACGGTGTGCACGTCACTCAGTGGCGCGTCCGCCAGTGCGAACCCCTCGTACACGAGCATCGACGCGGTGCCGGCCAGCGCGCCCCAGAACGCCCCGTCCGGGGTGACGTACGTCCAGCGGTGGCCCAGCACGAATACGATGGCCGCCGGCCCCAGCATGGCGCAACTGACCGCCAGCAGAAAATACGGCCCGCCCGGGTAGAAGCTCAGCAGCCAGATGGCCGCCCCGGTCAGCAGGGTCAGCAGCCGACTCGCGCGCAGCACCGCCGCGGGTGGGGCGTCCGGCCGGATGAAGCGCTGGTAGATGTCGCGCGCCAGCGACGACGTAATGCCCATGTGCGCGTTGCTGGTCGTCGAGATCGTCGCGGCCAGCGCTGCGACCAGGCCGCCCAGGGCGACGAACGCGGGCAGGTTGCGCATGAGCAGGCCGTACGCGCCCATCGGGTGGGCCGGATCGGTCGGATCGAGAAACGCGTCGCGGTGCAGGCTGCCGGCGTACAGCCCCAACACGCCCATCGATCCGTGGATGACGAGGACGAGGATGCCGCCGATCACGAACTGCCAACGCGCGACCGGCTCGGTGCGGGCCGCGGCGGCGCGCAGCCAGTAGTAGTTGCCGCCCCACTGGATGAACAGACACAGGATCAGCGTGACGGTCAGCAGGCTGGGATAGCCCAGATCCAGCATCGGAAACGTGCCGAGCACGCCCGCGGACAACGGCGTGTCGGTCACGAAGCTCGTGGCGACCGTCTCCCAGCCGCCGAACGTCGCCAGGCAGTACACGGCCAGCCCGGGCAGCAGCACGAAGCCCAGCACGACCTGCACCACGTCGGTCAGCGTCAGCGCCCACAGCCCGCCCAGGAAGATGAAGCTCAGGTGGCCGGCCAGCACCAGCGTAATCATCAGCCAGACGGGGGTGCCCAGAAAGCCGTGCATGATGAGCGCCATGGCGATGACGTTCATGGCGACCAGCCCGGCCACGCCGAGCAGCGTGGCGAGGCTGACGACCACGCGGGTGCGCGTGTCGAACCGCATCTCCAGCCATTCCGGGATCGTATAGGCGCCGCAACGCCGGATGTACGGGCAGGCGTACACGCCGAACAGGACGTAGCCGACCGTCAGCGGCAGGCTGCCGCCCCAGATCCAGCCCAGAAAGCCGTATTGGATCGTCAGCCCGGGCACGATCGCGGTCATGCTGCCGGCGAACGCGATGCCGCAGACCGCGGCCACGCCCGGAATCAAGCTGACCTGCCGCCCGGCCACCAGAAAATCGCTGTCCGTCTGGACCCAGCGCTTGGCGTACCAGCCCAGCCCGCACAGGACGAAGATCAGAATGAGGACCGCGGCGATGAAGACCGTCATGCGCGCCGCCGTTCAGTCCGCGCTGCGCACCGTGGCGGGTCCGAACACGAGGATGCCGAGCACTTGCAGGGCGTGCAGGACGATCATCAGACAGGCGATCAGCATGACCACGTCGGCCAAGCCGTCGCCGCGCGCGTACCCCGCGGTCTGCACGCCGCCCACACCGACGAGCCCCAGCCCGACCAGCCGGTTCCGGGACCGGCCCAGATAGAGGCTCAGCACGAGCAGCGCCGCGCAGTCGAACAGCGGCCCGCCGACCCACAGAAACGCGCCGAAATTCGCGGCATGCAGGCCGCCGTCGAAGTCGATGAAGCTCGGAATCGACACGAAGAAGACCGCCACCGCGGCCACGACGGCATAGGCGGCCATCATGCGCACGGTCCGCCGTATGGCGGCTGCGGCCGAGTCCGGGTCACCGAGTTCCGCGCGCGACACCCCGGCTAGCAGGCGCAGCAGCGCATCGCCGCGGCCGCGGGGCTCAGCGGGTCGAGATGCGTGACGGTTCGCCATATTCGTGAGTCGTCGTAATCAGGCGCGGTTCACCCGGGGCGGTTAGGGACAAGGCGATGATTCTGCGCGCCCACGTTGATAAACGCACGCCGCTTTGTCAACAATTGCCGAGACGAAGGCGAGGGGAATCGGTTCGAGCCCTTCGGTTCGTATTTGCTTGGAGGGGCAACTTTCGGATCACCGAGCTTGGTCATCGGCCCTGTCGAACCGTTTCGATAAGGAAATTCCATACAAAACAATTTTTCGCCCGTTTCGGCAGGCTCAACGGACTGGTCCCCGAGCCTGTCGAAGGGTTTTCAACCAAGGGACACGGGATACGGGTCGGGGAAATTTCCAGGATCATCTTGCATGGAATTCCCTTTGGAATGCACATCGTCCTTCGGGGCGTAGGGGCGACGCATGCGTCGCCCCTACGATCATCGGCCGGGGAGAATGAATGAAGGATGGAGACAAGGCGAGAGTTTACCCTGGGCATGATCCGGGGGGAGGAAAATTTTTCAAACCGGGCCACGCCGCTCGCTTGACTTTGAGTTTGCCGTGTGACATAGAGCCGCCTTCCAATGCAGCGAGCGGGAAGTCAGCGAGAACCGGACATGATGCGCAACGCGACCCCTATCCACACTGGAAGATCGTCCGCCGACACAGTCCCCCCCCCCCCGCGGAATCTCCTGCCTATTTCGGTTCCATAGCGCGGCGTCGCCGCGACTATATCCGTCTCGGAAGCCTGGAACGGGTCCACGCTCCCGTTTCAGATACGGACCCATGTGGCGTGGCGGCGTCTTGCCGCGCGGGGGCTCCATATCATCTCTCGGATGTTCCGTCCCCTGGCAGCTTCTGCCGATTCGTGGGGAGCGGGAACGAAACGATTAACAGCGGCAGCCTCCCGGCGGTGGCGAGCCGGCGAACGGAGCCGGGTGCCCGCCATGCGGGAATCTGCCGAACCGACACCCCCAACTGAAAGGAGGACTGTGCGAACTCAACTTATGGAATGAGGGAAAGTAGGGGCCGCCGGTAGAGGCTACAGCTTGGCCGACGGCTGAGACGGAAACGGAAGCGAGAGGGAACACCCTCCATTGACCCGGCCTGTGGGCCGGCGCGGTAGGAAGGAGCGAACGATGGCGACAGACAAAAGCAATGAACGAAAACTAGGCGACGGGAGTAATGTTTGGCTCTCAACACAGTGGACCGCCGGCCTTGATACATTATTCGGTGAGGGAGGCCACGACGAACTGCATGGGGATGAACGTACCAATCATCTTCACGGTGATGATGGTCAGGACCAACTGTATGGGAAAGGTGGAGCGGACCACCTGTACGGCGGGGGCGGTGACGACATCCTAGTAGGAGGTGCCGGCAATGACCGTTTGGATGGAGTGACTGGCAACGACTCGTTGTACGGAGGAGACGGTAACGATTATCTGTATGGGAGGTGGCACAACGACACCTTATATGGAGGCGCTGGAATTGACTACCTGGAGGGTGGGGACAATCACGACGTATTGTTTGGAGGAGACGGCAACGATGTGATGTACGGCGACAGGTTCAATGGGAGGGGTGACACCGGCCACGACTTCCTGAACGGGCAGGATGGGAACGACACTCTGTACGGTGGGGGTAAGGACGATATCTTGAAGGGAAGCTCTGGGGATGACCGTTTATTTGGTCAGGATCGCCACGACATCCTGTCCGGGGGATGGGGCGACGACTATTTGAACGGCGGAGCGGGCAACGACTATCTTAAGGGAGGAGACGGGGACGATTCGGGGTCTAATAAGGGGTTGTATGGCGAGATGGGCGACGACACCTTGGACGGGGGCGCCGGCACTGACTTTCTGGCTGGGGGCGCGGGCAACGACATCCTGTATGGAGGGCCTGACAACGACATCGGGGCCGGCGGCCTGTACGGCGGGGCGGGCGATGACCGCTTAGATGGGGGCGAAGGCAACGACTGGCTCCAGGGAGACGCCGGGAACGACCTGCTATACGGGCAGGCCGGCATGGATACGCTGTATGGCAACGCGGACACGGACATCCTGAACGGGGGAGCCGGGATGGACTCCCTGTACGGTGGGGCGGGCCATGATTTCCTGTCCGGCGAGGCAGGCGCCGACACCTTGAACGGCGACGCCGGGGACGACCGCTTGGAGGGTGGCGCCGGCGCCGACGCGCTGACCGGCGGCGCCGGGGCGGACACGTTCGTCTTCGGGAAAGAGAGTGTCGTCAACACGGAGAGTGATCTGCCGGTAGAGAGGGATAACGTGTGGGACTTTACGCAGAGTCAGGGGGACCGGTTGGATCTGCGGGGGTTGACGGAGCATAGCCTGTTCACCGGGGGAACCACGGCAGGGACGACGTTGAGCCTGCTCACGACGCAAGGGGCGGCATTCACGGGCGTGAAGGGCCAAGTGCGGTACATCCATGCGGTGGGGAACAAGGCGGACACACACACGAACAACGACAGCTATACGCGCGTACAGGTGGACCTGGACGGGGTGGCGGGCGCGGACGGGAACTACGACGCGGAATTCGAGGTCGTATTGATGGGGGAAGAATACTACACCCTGACTGACGCGGACCTGTTGTTGGCGTAAACCGCCAAGCGGGCGGGGCTGTCCCAACATGGCTCCGCCCGCTTCCGATCCTCTCTGAAGAAGCGGCAGTCTCGGCATAGTGTCCATGTCCCGGGCAGACAATGTTCCGGCGGCGTCCCTCCGAGCAGTATTGCAGCGGTGTCGGGTCGTGGCGGGGTTCAGCGCGGCAGCGAACGTGCTGTTGGTGGTGGCGCCAGTGTACATGTTGCAGATCTCCGACCGGGTACTGCCGAGTACGCGCTATACCCCTCGCTTGACTTTCAGTTTGTAGTGTTGGATAGAGACGCCTTCCAACGCAGCGAGCGGGAAGTCAGCGAGAATCGGACATGATACGCAACGCGACCCCTATCCACACCAGAAGGTCGTCCGCCGACACAGTCCCCGCCCTCCCCCTCGCGGAATCTCCCGCTCATCTCGGTTCCATAGCGCGACGTCGCCGCGACCATTATTGACCCGGCCTGCGGGCCGGCGTGGGAGGTAAGGAGCGAACGATGACGACAATTTCAAGGAAGGATCTTAGAGGGACGACGGGGCATGATTCTCTAACGATAGGGGCAGCATTTGACCAATTAGACGGATTAGAGGGCAACGACATCCTTAACGGGGATGAGCGTGACAATCACTTGGACGGTGGAGATGACCAGGACGAACTGTATGGGAAAGGTGGAGCGGACACCCTGCACGGCGGGGGCGGTCGCGACATCCTGGAAGGAGGCGACGGCAACGACGTCTTGCATGGTCAGGATGGGAACGACTACTTGTATGGAGGAGCCGGCAACGATGTGATGTACGGTGACAGGTTCGATGGGATCGGTCAGACCGGCCTCGACTCCCTGCTAGGGGGTGACGGGAACGACCATCTGTACGGTGGGGGCAAGGACGATGTCTTGAAGGGAGGCGCTGGGGATGACCGTTTATATGGTGGGGATGGCAACGACACCCTGCAAGGGAATGACGGCGACGACTACCTGAGTGGCGGGACGGGGAATGACCATCTGGAGGGAGGAGACGGGGACGACTTGGGGTCTAATAAGGGGCTGTTTGGCGGGAGCGGCGACGACTACTTGGACGGGGGCGCCGGCGCGGACCTTCTCGCTGGGGGCGCAGGCAACGACGTCCTGTATGGCGGGCTCGGCGACGACGTCACCAACCGTAACGGGGTCGGCGGCCTGTACGGCGATGTAGGCAATGACCGCTTATACGGGGGCGACGGCATCGACTATCTGGACGGAGGTGCCGATAATGACACTCTGTATGGAGGCGCGGGTAACGATGCGTTGTTCGGCGGCGCAGGCCATGATTTCCTGTCTGGCGAGGCGGGGGCCGACGCCTTGAATGGCGACGCTGGAGACGACGGTCTGGAGGGCGGCGCCGGAGCCGATATGCTGACCGGGGGCGCCGGGGAGGATCGCCTCGTTGGCGGGGCGGGCGCCGACGCGCTGACCGGAGGTGCCGGGGCGGACACGTTCGTCTTCGGGCAAGAGAGTGTCGTCGACACAGGGAGCGCGACGGAGACACGGACGCTCCCGGTAGAGACGGATAGCGTGTGGGATTTTACGCAGAGTCAGGGGGACCGGTTGGATCTGCGAGGGTTGACGGAGCATAGCCTGTTCACCGGGGGAACCACGGCAGGGACGACGTTGAGCCTGCTCACGACGCAAGGGGCGGCGTTCACGGGCGTGAAGGGCCAAGTGCGGTACACTCATGTGGTGGGGAACACGGGGGACACGCACACGAACAACGACCGCTATACGCGCGTGCAGGTGGACTTGGACGGGGTGGCGGACGCGAACGGGAACTACGACGCGGAATTCCAAGTGACGTTGATGGGGGAGGAATACTACACCCTGACTGACGCGGACCTGCTGTTGGCGTAAACCGCCAAGCGGGTGGGGCCGTGCCCAACATGGCTCCGCCCGCTTCGCTTTCGATTACCTCTGAAGAACCGGCAGTCTCAGAAGAGTGTCCATGTCCCGGGCAGACAATGTTCCGGCGGCGTCCCTCCAAGCAGTATTGCAGCGGTGTCGGGGCGTGGCAGGATTCAGCACGGCAGCGAACGTGCTGTTGGTGGTGGTGCCGGTGTACCTGTTGCAGATCTACGACCGGGGGTTGCCGCGAGTAAGAGCCGTGTCTCGCGCTTGACTTTTAGTTCGCAGTGTGACAAAAGGCGGCCTTCCAACGCAGCGAGCGGGAAGTCAGCGGGAACTGGCCATGATGTGCAACGCGACACGGAGCGACACCGGAAAGTCGGTCGCCGACACAGTCCCCGTCCCCCCCCCGCGGAATCTCCCGCGCATTCCGGTTCCATAGCGCACGCTGCCGCGGCAATATCCGCCTCGGAAGCCTGGAGCGGATTCTCAACCCCGCCCAGGCATGGCTCCGTGGGGCACATCTGCGTCTTGCCCCGCGGTGGCTTCCTAATCAACGTTCGGATTCCCCGGCCCCTGGAACCTCCTGTCGGTTCGGGGGGAGCGAGGGGAACGGAAGCATCAACAACGGCAGAAGTCTGCCGGCATCGAGCCCGCCGGCAAATAGACCTGCGCGCGCCGCTTAAGGAAGCGAACGAACCGGCAACGCCAACGGAAAGGAGGACGGTGCGAAACTAGCTATGTAATGAGGGAAAGCAGGGACCGTCGGCAAAGGCTGTTACCTGGTCGGCGGCGGAGAGGCTGAACCGTACAGGAGAGGGAACCCCCTCTATCACCCGGCCTACGGGCCGGCACAGAACGAAGGAGCGAACGATGGCGAGACCAAGTACATCTGGGGAAGCTGGTAAGCCGGACTGGATGAATGGGACTGAAGGGAGCGAAGATCTTTATGGCCTGAGCGGAAACGACATTATTTTTGGGTTTGGCGGGGAGGATAGGCTCTACGGCGGGGCCGACCGCGATGTGCTGTACGGCGGGGCCGGCAACGACGAATTGTACGGCGGGACCGGCAAAGACTTGCTGTACGGCGGGGCCGGCAACGACAAATTGTACGGCGGGCCCGACAACGACGTGCTGCACGATGAGACCGGCTGGAACGAATTGAAGGGAGGGGACGGCGATGATGTGCTGGTGGGCACGGGGAAGATGTTTGGTGGGGCCGGCGAAGACACGTTGATAGCGACAGGCGGTGCTCAAGTCTGGGGTGGTGCGGGGGCAGACATCCTGATCGGTTCAGGGGGAAGGGTCATGTACAACGGCGAAGCTGGAAGGGCACAAACGGGGGTGACGGTGGATCTGCTAAACGGGTGGGGCAGAGGAGGGGATGCGGACGGAGACAAGATATTTGGCTTTACAGGGATCGTCGGGAGCCGCGGTGACGATGAGCTTTGGGGGGATGATGAGGATAACTTCTTCCGAGGAATGGAGGGAAAGGACCACTTCTACGGAAGAGAGGGGAATGATACGGTGGCGTTCGGGAGTAATGGGGGGGACGGGGCGAAGGTGGACTTGAGCAACCCGTTAAGTAAGGCTGAAGGGGGCCAGGCGGGGGGCGACATGTTTTCGAGTATAGAAAATCTTATTGGGAGTGGGCATAACGATGTATTTACGGGAAACGGGAAGAGGAACTGGCTGTCAGGCAGGGACGGCGATGACACGCTGCACGGCATGGCCGGAAACGACAGTCTGGGAGGGGGGAAGGGAACCGACACTCTGAACGGCGGAAAGGGATTAGACGATCTGTCAGGGAATGAAGGGGCGGACAAGTTCGTCTTCACTAGGGAGAGCGTCGTCGACACGAGCGATGAGGAGGAGACGCGGACCCTCGCGGACGAGACGGATAGGGTGTGGGACTTTTCGGGGCTGGGCTCGGATGGCGTGAAGCAGGAGGACGAGGATGGAGACAAATTGGATCTGAGTGGTCTGAAGACCGCGAAAGGTCTGACTAAGATAGTATTCAAGGGGACCGACGCCTTCTCGGCCGGGGGCGCGTCGTCCAAAATCGGCGAAGTGCGGTACTGGCATCAACCTGTGCAGGATAACCCCCCGGAAGGACAACATGGAAAGTGGACCAAGGTAGCCGCGGATCTAAACGGGGATGGGGATGCGGATTTCCAGGTGGAGTTGTATGGGCACCTCGATCTGACCGTGGCGGACTTTGTGGGGGTGGTAGCGGAACCAGCGGTAGCGTAAGCTGTCTCCGGGCGGGGCGCCGCCCCGTCCGGTTCCATTGTCCGTCAAGCTGAGAGGCCCGCGCCATCCAATGACGTCCCCTACGCGCCTCGACTCGCCGCCGGCGCCCTTGCACGCAGCCCTGCGCCGCTGTCGGGGCGGGCTGCTGGGCGTGGCCGGGTTCAGTGCGGCGGCGAACGTGCTGTTGCTCGTGGCGCCGGTGTACATGTTGCAGATCTACGACCGGGTGCTGCCGAGTGCGAGCCACGCCACCCTGCTCGCCCTGACGGGCGTAGCAGTCTTCCTGTTGAGTTGTTTCGGGCTGCTGGATTGGGTGCGCCAGCGGCTGATGACGCGCGTGGCGCTGACCCTGCATGACGGCGCGGTGGATGCGGTGTTGGCGGGGACGTACCACGCCAGCCTGCGGCGGGCGCGGCAGAGCGGCGGGCAGCCGGTGCGCGACCTGACCACGGTCCGCCAATTCCTGAACACGCCCTCGACCTTGGCCTTCTTCGACGCGCCGTGGGCGCCCGTGTTTCTGACGGTGATTTTTCTGATCCATCCTTGGTTGGGGGTCTTGGCCCTCTGTAGCACCGTGACGTTGCTGGGGTTGGGGATGCTGACGGAAACGCGGTCGCGGGGGCCGTACCGCATGGCGGGGGAGCAGGCGGCGGACGCGCAGCGGTTCGCGGAGAACGGGTTGCGGCATGCGGACGTATTGGCGGCGATGGGGATGTACGGCGCCTTCCGCCGGCGTTGGCACCGCCGGCACGATCGGAGCGTGACCGCCTACGCCGAGGGCGGGGCGCGGCTGAGCGCATTGTTGGCGACGACGAAGACGGTGCGCCAGACGGTCCAGGTGGGGACGTTGGGGTTGGGCGCCTGGCTGGTGCTGGCGCAGGAGATCACGCCGGGGATGATGATCGCGGCGTCGATCATCCTGGGTCGGGCGTTGGCGCCGATCGAGCAGGGAATCGCGGCGTGGCGGGGCTGTGTGACGGCGCGCACGGCGTGGGCCCGGCTGAACACGTTGATCCAACGCACGCCATCACATGAGGAACAGGGGACGACGCTGCCCCGGCCGACAGGCTTGGTACAGGTCGAGGGCGTGATCGCGGTGCCGCCGGGGGCCAGCCGGCCGGTACTGCACGACGTCAGCTTGACGTTACGGTCGGGAACGGTGACGGCGGTGGTGGGGCCGAGCGGGAGCGGCAAGAGCACGCTGGCGCGGGTGTTGGTGGGGGTGTGGGAGGCGCAGGCCGGGCAAGTCCGCTTGGACGGCGCGGCCATCGGCGAATGGCCGGCCGAGCGGCGGCTTCAGCACGTCGGCTACCTGCCGCAGGAAGTGGAATTGTTTGAGGGGAGCTTGGCGGAGAACGTGGCCCGACTGAACGCCCCAGACGACGCGGCGGTGTTGGCGGCGGCGCGGTTGGCGCATTGCCACGACGTGTTGATGCGGCTGCCGGAACATTACGACACGGCGATAGCCGAGGGCGGGGCGAACCTGTCGGCGGGACAGCGGCAGCGTGTCGGATTGGCGCGGGCGGTGTACGGCGATCCGGTCTTCGTGGTGTTGGACGAACCGGACGCCAACCTGGATGCGGAAGGGGAAGCGGCCCTGCTCAAGACGCTCCAAGTATTGGCGCAACGCAAGGCGACCGTGGTGGTGGTGACGCACACCCCGCGGCTGTTGCGGGGCGTCGAGCAGGTAGTAGTGTTGCAAGAGGGGCGGGTAGTGGACGGCGGTCCGCGGGAGTCGGTCTTGGAACGGCTGGTGCGCCCAGCCCACCCCTCGATCCGCCGGCGAACCGGATGAGTAGTAGGGGCGTAAAATCTTACGCCCCTCCACCTGACGAGCAGTAAGAAGGCGTCCCATGAGCGTCAAGGATGCATTCCCCTCTGCCATCGTCTCCACTTGGCCTTTCTAGGGAATTCCATGCAAACCGATCCCACCCGGTCGTCATCCCCGCGCCTCCCATCGTCATTCCCGCGAAAGCGGGAATCCAGGGGATGGACACCGGCTTGCGCCGAGCCTGCCCCCGGCTCGAACGGGGGTATAACGAAGAAAACCTGTCGCTGGGAGCGTCAAGGATGCAATTCCCTTTGCCATCGTCCCCGCGGGGTTTTTCTCTCCTCTTTATCCCGGGCGGGAGCCTGCCCCGGCTCTGATCCGGTCAACCTGAAATCCTCTCGATGAGCGGATCATCAGAATCCATCCTGTCGGCGCCCGACCTGCAGCGGCGACCCTTGCGGGACGTGCGGATCGGGGCGGCGGTGCTGGCCGTGGCGCTGGGCGGCTTCGGGGCGTGGGCGGCACTGGTGCCGTTGACCGAGGGCGTGGTCGCGGTCGGGACGGTCGCAGGAGAGACCGAGCACCAGACCATTCAACATCTGGAAGGCGGTATCGTCGAGACGGTGCACGTCCGCGAAGGCAGCGAGGTTGCGGCCGGCGACCTCCTGTTGGAGTTGCGCGACACGCAGGCACGGGCGGAGCGGGAGCGGTTGGACACCCGCGCCGTGGGCTTGCGCGCCGAACTCGCCCGGTTGGAAGCGGAGCGACAGGAACAGGACGAGGTCGCGTTTGCCGCGGAGTTGACCGCTCGACAGGTCGAACCGGAGGTCGCCGCGCTGCTGGCAGCGCAGCGCGACCTGTTCGCCATGCGCCGCCGCCAATACCGGGGCGGGATCGAACTGTTGCGCCACCGCATCGAGCAGTACGAGGAACGCATCCGAGGGTTGGAAGCCAGCCGGACGGCCCACCAACGGGAACACCTCCTCATTGAGCGGGACGTGGACACGCTCCGCGCCCTGCACGCGCGGCAGTTGGTGGACGAAGGCACGCTGATTGCCCGGCAGCGAGAGTCCGAACAGACCGCGGGCCACATCGGGAGTTTGACCGCAGAGATTGCTGCGGCACGGGTCGCCATCGGCGAGGCGCGGCAGGAGATTCTGCAATTGGAGCACACGCGGCATACGGAAATCGCCGAGCGACTGAGCGCCGCCCGCCAGGAATGGTACGCGACGCGCGAACGCTTGGTGGCGGTGCAGGACGTGCTGACACGGACGCGCATCGTCGCGCCGCAGGCGGGCAAGGTGATCGGCTTGACGGCGCACACCGTGGACGGGGTGATTCTGCCGGGGGACCCGATCCTGCATTTGGTGCCGAGCGACACGCCGCTGATCGTGGAAGGACGGATTCGGCCGACGGACATCGACCGGGTCCATGCGGGGCAGACGGCGCGGCTGCGCTTCTCGGCGTTCAGCGCGCGCACGACGCCGACAGTACAGGGGCGGGTCACGCGGGTGTCGCCCGATGCCTTCCAGGACGAAGTGACGCAGGAGGCATACTACGCCGCGCGGATTACGGTCGCTGACGAAGAGATCGCGAAGCTGGGGGACGTCCAATTGGAACCGGGGATGCCGGTGGACGTGTTGGTGGAGGGAGAGCAACGGACGGCGTGGGCGTATCTGACGGCGCCGTTGGTGGACATCGTGGAGAAGGCGTGGGTGGAAGAGTAAGGACCGTCATGCAGCGCAGGAGGAGTGCGTCAGTTTGCAATTGTCTCCGTGTGGGGTTTCGGTCCCCTCTCCCCCCGGAGGAAGAGGGGGAAGGAGCATTGATGAGTGTTTGCCATAAGAGGGTCTCCGCCTGGATTCCTGCTTGTGCAGAGCCTATCCCCGGCTCGAACGGGGGAACAACGAAGGAAAGGCGTTCCGACCAAGGGAATCTCAAACCGATGCACTACCGACGCATAGGAATCGGGCTGGTCTGCCTGTTCGCGGTCAGTCTCTGGAGCGTGGTGGCAGGGGCAGTCTCTGAGGCGAGGACCGCGGGCTACCCTCTGCCGCAGGCATGGCAAGACACGCTGGAACGGGACGCCCGGTTGCAGGCGGCGGCCAGCCGGATTGCGCAAGCGCGGGGCCGGGTAGGGGAGGTCGCCAGCGAACGGTGGCCGAGTGTGAGTGCGACGGGGCAAGTGGGCCACGTGTACAACCGCAACGAGGCGCGCCGGGCGGTGGTGTACGAGGGGCGCTCGCTGCGCGGCACGTTGTATCTGAGTCAACCGTTGTACACCTTCGGACGGCTCACCGGACGCACGGCCCGGGCGGACGCCGACTTGGCCGAGGCGGAAGCGGCGGCGCAAGAAGTGCGGCAGACGGTGTTGGCGGAGGTCACGCAGCATTTTGCGGAGACGGTGTGGCAGGGCCGAATGTTCGCGCTCCAAGAAACGTTCGAGGAATTGACCGCGGCCTTGGAAGCCAGCGCGCGCGAACGGCTGGCGCTCAACGCCGGCGATCGGACGGAAGTGCACGAATTGGCGCGGCGGCGGCACCGGGCCACGGCGGCCCGATTGGAGGCCGGGGCGCGGTATCGGACGGCGCAGACACGGTTGGCGCGCTTGACCGGCACCGATTATGCCGATGTAGCGGGCGAATCGCTGGACGTCCTGCTGGCCGCGCTGCCGTCGAGTCTGGACGCCACGCTGGCACAGGCCGTGCGGCAATCGCCGATCCTCGCGCAGGCCCGGGCGCGGCTGACCGCGGCGGAGGCGGAGTTGGCGGTCCGTCGGGCGGAGTTCTGGCCGACGCTGGGTGTGGAGGTCCAGGCGCGCACCGGCCAAGTGAGCGCCATCGACATCTTCAACGTCGGCAGCGGACTGACGTTGGACATGCCATTGTACGAGGGCGGATTGCTGCGGGCGCAAGTGCAGACCGCCCGGGCGGCGCTGGCGACGGCGCAGTGGGAATTGGCCGCGGAGCAGGAGCGGGTGGAGACCGAGGCACAGGCGCAGTGGGAGATGATCGCGAGTCTGGCCTTGGCGGTGCAGGACTTCGGGCAGGCGGTCGAGGAAGCGCGGACAGCGGCGACGTTGATTCGAGACAAACTGGCAGCGGGCCGGGCGACGGTCGTGGACGAAGTGGATGCCCGCCACGCGGTGTTGCACACCGAACACGACGTGCTGGACGGACGCCTCCGGCTGGCCGTTGCTCGCATCGATTTGCTCCGCCTCCTCGCCGCCCTCGAGCCGGACGGCTGAGACACCCTCTTGAGCGGGAGGGGAGCGATTTGAGTTCCCTCCTCACTGGCTGGACCACGTCCCGACCCTCTCTCCCGAATCAAGTCTGGGGCAGGCTCTTGTCCTCTCTCGGTGGTTCCTGCGCCTGCGGTGCCTTGAGCTTGCGTTGTCCTGAGCTTGTCGAAGGATCAAAAGGTCGAAGGGGGAGAGGGGAATTACCGGTCCATCCTGATGCTCCAGGCGCAAGGCACAGAGGGAGCATGGACACGCGCGCGGGGGCGCGGATATACTCGCCCGATTCTATATCCAGCGAGGAGAACGACATGGGTCTGCGTACGCCGGAGCAGTATAAAGAGAGTCTCAAAGACGGGCGCGAGGTGTATTACCGGGGGGAAAGAGTCGAGGACGTGACGACACACCCGGTCATCGGCAAGGCGGTCGCGCACGCCTGCATCGACTTCCAGATGGCCGAGGACCCGCGCTACCGCGAGTTGGCCGTGGTCACCGACCCCCAGACCGGCCGGGAGTATTCGCGCTTCTACCAGATTCCGCGTAACGCCGATGATCTCTTGCAGCGGAGCCGGCTCATCGCAGCCAGCACGCGCGAGGGGGCCACGCTGGTCGTGCTCATCAAGGAGATCGGGACCGACGCGCTGCTGGCGCTGCACGTCGTGGCCGAAGAACTGGCCCAACACGGCGCGGACCAGTACCGCGAGCGCGTCCGCAAATACTACGAGATGTGCCGCGACCACGACTATGCGGTCGCGGTGGCGCAGAGCGACGTGAAAGGCGACCGGAGCCTGGGCCCGCGCGGGCAGGAACATCCCGACTATTACGTGCGGATCGTGGACCGGCGCGACGACGGCATCGTCGTGCGCGGGGCCAAGGTGCACACCTCGGTCTCGACCAACACCGACGAGATCATCGTGCTGCCGACGCGCGCCATGCGCGAGGGCGACGAAGATTACGCCGTGGCGTTCGCGGTGCCGGCGAATGCCAAAGGGGTCAAGCTGCTGGCGAGCGCGTACGGTGGTTTTCAGAAGGACGCGTTCGAGCACCCGATCAGCGCCAATCGCAAGATGATGGAGACGCTGACCGTCTTCGAGGACGTGTTCGTGCCGTGGGAGCGCGTGTTTCTGGCGGGCGAGGCCGCGGCCGCGGGCCTCATGGCGTTGACGTTCGTCAAATTCCACCGCTTCACCGCGGTGTCGTACAAGTTGCCGCTGCTGGAATTGCTGGCCGGCGCTTCGCAGGCGATCGCCGAGTACAACGGGATCGAGAAGGCCGGCCACATCCGCGAGAAGCTGACCAAGCTGGCCAGCTATCACGCCACGGTGCAGGGGTTGATCCTGGCCGCGGCCCAGCAACACACCGTCGTGCCGCCGGGGGTCGCGGTGCCGAACACGCTGATGACCAACGTGGCGAAGTACCAGTTCGCCTCGAATTATCACCAGGCGGTCCAGATGGTGCAGGACGTGAGCGGCGGCCTGCTCGTGACCGGCCCGAGCGTCGAGGACTGGCGGAGTGAGGCGACCGGCCCGTACGTGCAGAAATATCTCGGCGGCAAGAAGGGCACGTCCACGGAGGAGCGCCTGCGCCTGCTGCATCTGATTTCCGACCTGACCGCCTCGGACTTCGGCGGCTATCAGGAAGTGCTGGCCGTACACGCCGAGGGCTCGCTCGAAGCCGAGAAGCTGCAAACCTACCGCGAGTACGACTTCGCCGCGGCCAGCGCCTACGCCCGCGAGTTGGCCGGCATCAAGGCATAGCCGCGCCCCGGCGCGGATGAGCCGGCTCGCCATGCCGTAGCCGCCGCGGGCCGGGGCGTCCGTCCCTGCCCGCGGCACCGGACGCATGGAATCGCAGGCGCCCTTTTCAGCCGGAGCGGCGCCGACCGCGGCGCCCTCCCTGGAGCATCTGGTCATTCAGGCCGAGCTCGGCCACGACGACGTCGTGCGCGCGAGCATCGCCCGGCTGCACCCGGCCGACACGGCCGAGTTGCTGAACGTGCTGGAAGAGCCCGAGCGCAAGCATGCGGTATTCGATTTTCTGGCCGTGGACCGGGCGGCCGAAGTCCTGAGTCTGGTCACGCCGCACACCCAGGACGAGTTGGTCGCGCGCCTGTCGGACGACCGGCTCGGCGACCTGGTCGAGTCGCTCGACTCGGACGACGCCACCGACCTGCTCGCCTCGCTGTCGGCCCGGCGGGCGCGGGCGGTGCTCGACGAGGTACCGCGCGACGTGTCGGCCGAGGTGTCCCAGCTCCTGCGCTATCCCGAGGACAGCGCGGGCGGGATCATGCAGGTCGAATACGTGGCCGTCCCGCAGGGCACGCGCATCGATCAAGCCATCGAGATGATCCGCGGGCGCAGCGACGACGTCCCCGACCTGCATACCGTCTTCATCGTGAACGCCGCGCAGCACCTGATCGGGGTGCTGCCGCTGCGCAAATTCATTCTGGCGCAGCCGGGCGACCTGGTCGAAAGCGTCATGGACGCGCAGGTCGTGTCGGTGCGCGCCGACCTCGACCAGGAACGGGTCGCGACGATGTTCAAGAAGTACGACCTGATTTCGCTGCCGGTGGTGGACGGCGACGGGCGGCTGTTGGGGCGCATCACGGTGGACGACGTGGTGGACGTGATGGAGGAGGAAGCCACCGAGGATATCTACAAGCTGGCCGGCCTGGACGAAGAGGAAGAGGTGCTGGACTCGCCGTGGCAGTCCATCCGGCTGCGCCTGCCGTGGCTGGCGCTCAATCTGGTCACCACCACGCTGAGCGCGCTGGTCATCGCCTTGTTCGAAGGCACGATCCGGCAGATCGCGATTGCCGCGGCGTTCATGACCATCGTCGCCGCGCAAGGCGGCAACGCCGGCGTCCAGACGCTGACCGTGATCGTCCGCGGCATCGCGCTCGGCGCCGTGACGCTGACCCAAACGCGGCGCGTGCTGGTGAAGGAGTTGACGATCGCGCTGGGCAACGGGCTGAGTCTCGGCGCCGCGGCCGGGCTGGTCGCGTACTGGTGGAAGGGCGACGCCACGTTGGGCGTGGTCCTCGCGCTGGCGCTGCTGACCAATCTGCTCGTCGCGGCCTTCGTCGGCAGCGTCGTGCCGCTGACGCTGCGCCGCCTGGGCGTGGACCCGGCCGTGGCCTCGAACGTCTTCGTCACGGCGTGTACCGACATCTGCGGGTTCCTGTCGTTCCTGGGGATTCTGACCCTGTTCCTGCACTTTTTGTGATTTTCGTGGAAGACGGATCGGGAGCGGCCGCGCGGCGAGGGTCATCTCGACGCCCGAGCATACGAGACAAAGCACGCCGAAGTCGTCGAAGATTCAAATGATTAACATATCTAATAAAAAAATGTTGAATAATTCAGTCCGTCTTATCTTCCAAAACCCGTTGCCGGGTGCTATACATCCCCCCGTGACGAAGACATACATGACTGGGCTCTCCCCGGCCCGGCATGTATCGGGGCCCGTGGGTTTCCCCTCCTTTCTCCCACGGGCCCTTTCTTTTTCCCCTCCAACTCTCCCGACGTTGTTTTCCGACCCGGCGAACGTTTCCGGAATGCTCAATGCAGGCCGTGTCACGGATAATTCATATTCTTGTAACATTTTCGTAACATTCTCATCCGCGACTTCCTCCGTCCGCCACGTTTTTTCGAGAATCCGAAAATGGCCGGCCAACCTGCCGGTTCCGCATGGTTTCCGCATCCAGGGGGCTGAAAGTTCGTTGCAACTGCAAGGGTCGGACACGGCTTTTCCACAACTCGGGCTAATCGAGAGAACAAGCAACGTTTATAGACGGCCGCTACCGGCCCCGGCGCTACTTGAGCGGTATTCGCGCGTTGGCTATCGTCCGCGGCCGACGCTCCGAACCGCCGGTTTCACGAGGCTGAACGACCTGGAACCCCATACCGAAAAGGACCCGTATGACCCCCGAACAGCAAGAGCCGTCGTCTTCCACCCCCGTCGAACGTCTGACCCAGCATTTGACCCGGCGTCCACACGACCTGATCGACGTGCGCTCCCTGATGATGCGTTTCCGCGTCACGGTCGAAGACTTCCAGCAGGTACTCCGCCGTCTCGAACAACAGGCCCATGCCCAACAATAGGGGCGAAAAATTCTCGCCCCTATCTCTAATCTGGTCGCGCCAGTCCACATGACGACGCAACCGTCCCCGCTTGCACCGGCGCAGGGATTGAGCGCCTTCGAGCGCTATCTCACGCTGTGGGTGCTGCTGTGCATCGCGGCCGGCATCGGGCTCGGCAGCGCGGTACCCGGCATGGCGCGCTATCTCGACGGCCTGTCGCTGTACGTGGACGACGCGCCGGTCGTCTCGATCCCGATCGCGGTGTGCCTCTTCTTCATGATGTATCCGATCATGGTCAAGATCGACTTCGCCGAGGTGATCCGTGCGGGCCGGAGCGGCCGGCCGGTCGGCCTGACGCTGTTCGTCAACTGGGCGATCAAGCCGTTCACCATGTACGGCATCGCAGTGTTCTTTCTGGGCGGGGTCTTCCTGGACCTGATCGGCCCGACCGCGGTGGACCACGTGAAGCTGCCGCTCGGCCTCGACCTGCCGGTCGGCGCCGCCCACGGCGCGGGCACCGTCGTCGAGGTCGGCGGGGTCAGAATGCTCGAAGTGCCGCTGTGGCGCAGCTATCTGGCCGGCTGCATTCTGCTGGGCATTGCGCCGTGCACGGCCATGGTCCTGGTGTGGGGCTATCTGGCCAAGGGCAACGACGGCCTGACGCTGGTCATGGTCGCCATCAACGCGCTGACCATGCTGGTCCTGTACGGTGTGCTGGGCGACTTCCTGCTCGGCGTCGGGCGGCTACCCGTGCCGTGGCAGGCGTTGTTACTTTCCATCGGCGTGTACGTGGCTCTGCCGCTCGTGGCCGGTTACGCGTCGCGGCGCTGGATTCTGCGCACCAAGGGCGAGCGCTGGTTCCGCGAGCGGTTCCTGCATCTGCTGACGCCGGTCACCATCGGCGCGCTGCTCATCACCCTGGTGCTGCTGTTCTCGCTCAAGGGCGACATCATCCTGGCCCGGCCGCTGATGATCGTCTGGATCGCCGTTCCGCTCTTCGTCCAGACCGTTCTGGTGTTCGCCCTGGCGTACGCGCTCGCCCGGGTGCTGCGGCTGTCGTACCGCGACGCGGCGCCCAGCGCGCTGATCGGCGCCTCCAACCACTTCGAGGTCGCCATCGCGACCGCAACCATGCTGTTCGGTCTGTCGTCCGGTGCGGCCCTGGCGACCGTGGTCGGCGTGCTGATCGAGGTGCCGGTCATGTTGCTGCTGGTGCGCGTCTGCCAGCGCAGCGCCGGCTGGTTCGCGTCCGCGGCCGACTGACGATCCAGCCGCGGGTATCGGATTACGCCTTTGGCTAATCCGACCTACGGGATTCATCAGTGGGGGTTTGGATTCGCCGAAGGCATCGTTCGACCACAGGAAGGGCTGTGTCCCGCTTTTGCCGTTGTACCTTACGGGTTGCTGTGGCAACAGTTGTGGTAAACGGGTGGGGAAGGCGCTGGAAACTCAGGTTACATAATCTGCCGCGAAGAAGGACGTCTCGGGAATGAAGGGCTGTCTAGAATCTATCGCTACCAAAGAAGACATCCAAAAGGTGAAAGTCTGGGTGCTCTCGGGCATACTTGGCGGAATGGTACTCGCCGCAACTCTCGCCATCGGGATTGCCAAACTCTTCTTCTAATCAACTGGTCCGATGGGAATTATATACAAGACGATCCCGAAGACGGTTTCTCCTCGTCATACCTCCGTTCAAGCTAGGGGCGGACTCTGCGGAAGCAGGCGTCCATCCCCTGGATTCCCGCTTTCGCGGGAATGACGACCGGGTGGGATCTTCAAGTATATGACTCCCGATCCGATCTTCCTCCCTTCCGCACCAAGCCGCTCCCGGCGACCGTAACGCAATCGTCGCGGAGACGTCACGCGGACGTCATTCGCGTGGCGCACCATGCCCCGGTTCGTTCGCGTGCCGGAGGCGCGGACGACGTTACGGGGAGGGCGCGCGTTGAAGAAGGTGCTGGTGGTGGAGGACGAGGCGAGTATCGCCGGCCTGATTGCCTACAATCTGGAACGAGCCGGGTACCACGTGCAGACCGCGACCGACGGCCGAGCGGCATGTCGGCAGGCCGAAACGTTCGCGCCGGACGCGGTCACGCTGGACCTACTGCTGCCGCTCGTCAGCGGTTGGCAGGTGCTGCGCTTTCTGCGGAGCCATGCGGACCGGCGGTTGGCCCGGGTGCCGGTCATCGTCGTCAGCGCCCTGGGTTCCGCGCGGCAGCGGGCCGACCTGAAACGGCAGGGCGCCCAGGACTGTCTGGAGAAACCCTTGTCGGTCGCGGAGCTTTCGAGGTTGATCCGCGTCCATACTTCGCCGGCGACCGCGGGGAACCGCACTGGCCGGCTGTCGGCCGGATTGGTGGAAGCGTCGTAGCTCGAAAGCGACCGGGGCTTCCCCCTCTCCCCGACCCTCTCCCACCAGGGGAGAGGGGGAAGAGTTCGGAGGGGGGAGGCAGGCTCGGGACGCGGGCACAGCAGGCGGTGCTCCTGTGAGATTGTCACGGGCTGATAACCGGCACGTCATCATTCCGTAACATGACGGACTTAGTTTTTGCGGCGTTCGACCGCCCCGAACAGCCGTTTCCGAGGAGGTGAGCCAGAACGTGCATTGACACAGCGCAACGCATCCATCGTTCGGTATTCGCACGAAGAACCACCACACCCGAAAGAAGGAGCAAGAAGGCATATGAAAGCGAGACGCCTAGGAACCGCCTTGGGCGCCGGCATCGTCGCCCTGGGACTCTGCACGGCGCAGCCGGCACACGCCAAGAACGTGGCCGCGGAAATTCTGGACATCCTGAAGGCCAACGGCCAGATCGGCGAGCAGCAGTACCGCGACCTGATGATCAAGGCGATGGCCGAAGAGGAGCAGAGCACCGCGGCCGCGGAATTGCCGCAGAAGGTCGCGGACGTCGAAAAGAAGGTCGGCAAAAAGAACTTTCTCGCCCCGTACTGGAAGAGCGGGCTGCGGCTCGACTCCGCGGACGGCAAGTTCAAGCTGAAGATCGGCGGGCGGGTCCAGAACGACTGGACGATCTACGGCACGGACGAGGAACTGCGGCGCGAATTCGACCGGATCGGCGACGGCACGGAGTTCCGGCGCGCGCGCCTGTTCATGGAAGGCAGTGTGTACGGCAACATCAAGTACAAATTCCAGTACGACTTCGCCAGCTCCGACCCGTTCAAGGACGCCTACATCCAGGTCAAGAAGATCCCTATGGTCGGCAACTTCACCATCGGACACTTCAAGGAGCCGTTCTCGCTGGAAGAGTTGACCAGCAGCAAGTACATCACTTTCATGGAGCGTTCGCTGCCCAACATCTTCAGCCAAGGCCGGAACATGGGGGCGCGGTTCAATCGCTCCTTCATGGACAAACGCGCGACCGCGGCGTTCGGATTCTTCCGCGACGGCAATCCGGCGGACGCGCCTTTCGGACCCAACGGTACCTACAACGCCACGACCCGGTTCACCTTCCTGCCCTGGTATCAGGAGAAGGGCCGGCAGCTTCTGCATACCGGTTTTTCGTACAGCCACGCCTTCCACGACAAAGGGGAGAACGTCCGGTTCCGCCAACGGCCCGAGGCGCACCTCGGCCCCCGACTGGTCGAAACCCCGAGATTCGCCGTCGAAGAAATCGACTACATCAACCCGGAAGTCGCTCTCGTGTATGGGCCGGCCTCGCTCCAGTTCGAGTGGATGAGCGCGTTGATCGACCGGGCCAGTGGCGACGACCTGCATTACAACGGCTTCTACGGTTTCGGCAGCTTCTTCCTGACGGGCGAGCACCGGCCCTATAAAACGTCGAGCGGCGCGTTCGACCGCGTCAAGCCCAAGAACGACTTCGACGGCAAGGGCGGCTGGGGCGCGCTGGAATTCGCGGCGCGGTACTCTCTGATCGACCTGAACGACGAGGACATGAACGGCGGCGAGATGCAGAACGTCACCGTCGGCTTCAACTGGTATCTCAACTCCAACGTGCGCATCATGTTCAACTACGTGCGCGCCATGTTGGACGAGGACGACTGCTACTACAAAGGCAGCATGGGCTTGCACTGCGGCGACGCCGACATCATCCAGGGCCGGTTCCAGGTCGATTTCTAGGGACCGTCACCGGACGAACCACTTTCCCACGGAGGTTACGCTATGAAGCTCACGAAACTCTTTGTACGGTGCGGAGCGGCCGCGCTCTCCGCCACGCTCGGCGTCTCCGGCGCCGCGGCACAGACCATTCAGGTGGACGAGAACCTGCCGGCCTACGAAAAGGTCAGCGGCATTTCGGGCAACCTGAACAGCATCGGTTCGGATACGCTCAACAACCTGATGACGCTGTGGGCGGAAGGCTTCAAGAAAGTCTATCCCAACGTCAACGTGCAGATCGAAGGCAAGGGTTCCAGCACCGCGCCGCCGGCGCTGATCGAGGCGACGGCGCAACTCGGCCCCATGTCGCGCGCCATGAAGAGCAAGGAGACGGACGCGTTCGAGAAGAAGTTCGGCTACAAGCCGACGCCGGTTCGCACCTCGCTCGACTCGCTGGCCGTGTTCGTCAACAAGGACAACCCGATCGCGGGCCTGAACATCGAACAGGTGGACGCCCTCTTCTCCAAGAACCGCAAGTGCGGCGCAGCCATGGACGTCACGACCTGGGGCGACGTGGGCTTGGCCGGCACCTGGGCGACGGCGCCCATCAGCCTGTACGGGCGCAACTCGGCGTCGGGCACGTACGGCTTCTTCAAGAAGAAAGCGCTGTGCAAGGGTGACTACAAGGACACGGTGAAGGAGCAGCCGGGCTCGGCCTCGGTCGTGCAGGGGGTCAGCGAAGACCCGAACGGCGCCGGCTACAGCGGCATCGGCTACACGACCTCCGGCGTACGCGCGGTGGCGTTGGCCAAGTCGGGCACCGACTACGTCGAGCCGAACTACGACAACGTGGCCGGCGGGAACTACCCCCTGGCGCGCTTTCTGTACATCTACGTGAACAAGACGCCGAACTCCGCGCTGGACCCGCTGACCAGCGAGTTCCTCAAGTTCGTGCTGAGCAAGGAAGGCCAGGAGATCGTGGTCAAGGACGGCTACTATCCGCTGTCCGCCGGGCTCGTGAACGAGGACCGGACGGCGCTGCAATAGGTGGGGCTGCGCCGCGCCGGGAGAGAGACCGTTGGCGGACACCGTGGCCGGAAGACCGACGATCTCTGCGCCGGGCGATTCCGTGAAAGAGGGCGGGGGTGTCCCCCGCCCTCTTTCGTTCGTTCGCGCCCTTCATCGGATGACGTTCCATCCGCTATTATCCGTCCGTGATCCCCTCTCTCCCTTTCGACACCCTTCGACAGGCTCAGGGCTCCCCGGGAGAGGGTCGGCGCCTGCCCCGGACTCGACCCGGGGGAGTAAGGTGCCCGATTAAGCCGCCGCATCCGGCCGGAAACGTCGAACCGAGAGACTCCCCCGCTTCTGGATTCCTGCTTGCGCAGGAATGACGAGACGAACGTAGGAATGACGAGACGAACGTAGGAATGACGAGACGAACGTAGGAATGATGAGACAAATGCAGGAGTGATGAGACGAACGTAGGAATGACGGGATAAACCCAGGAATGACGGGACGAACGCAGGAATGACGGGACACCGGTTGCACCTCCGCGGAGACGGCGAAACATAAGGTCACGCCTCGCATGTCGGACGTCCACAACGTACAGGAAGCGAATCCTATGCCGGCCTCACCGGACGATGGGATAGGCAGACGTCCGGTTCC
Source organism: uncultured Binatia bacterium (SeqCode) (assembly GCA_965242795.1). GTDB lineage: Bacteria > Desulfobacterota > Binatia > Bin18 > Bin18 > Bin18. The sequence goes on along the minus strand of OZ251505.1, from coordinate 2,159,772 downwards.
GGTCGGGGGGCGTGTGCGGCTGTCCAAGACCGAGGACCGGCGCCGCATCCGCCGCAAGAACGTCGCGGACAAGACGGCCGCGGCCACCATCACCTTCGGCGGCTTTGCGGTGATCCTCAGCATCATGGCGATCCTGTTCGTCATCGTGGCGGAAACCCTGCCGCTGTGGCAGGCGCCGAGTGCGGAACTCGTCGGCCCGCCGGCGCGGCTGGCCGACTTGATCGGCACCGAGGAAACGGCCGGCGTGGAAGCCCTCGCGCTCGGCATCGACGAGTACCGCGAAATCGCCTACACCGTCAGCGCCGCGGGCAGCGTGGATTTCGTTTCGCTGGCCGAGGGCCGGTTGATCGAGCGTTTCGCCGTCGCCGGGCTGCACGGCCGCCGGCCCGCCGCGGTCCACTACCAGAACCTGACGCATACCGCGGCGCTGGGCACGGACGACGGCCGCCTGATTCCGCTGCACGTCACGTTTCCGATCACGTTCGAGGGCACGACCCGCGTCTCGACGCCGCGCGTCACCGAACGCGACGCAATCGTCCTCGACCCGGCCGGCCGCGCGCTGCGCCGCGTGGTGTACGCCCACACCGACGAGGACGGGGAACGGGTCAGCGCGGCGGGGATGGTCGGCGCGTGCACGTTGCTGTTCGTCTCGCGCAGCGAGGAGGAGTCGTTTCTGGGCGAGCCCGACGTCGTGGAACACCGCGCCGATTTGTCCGCGGATCTGGACGCCGACGTGACCGCGCTGGCGCTCGACGCCGAGCAGCACAATCTGTTCGCCGCGGTCGCAACCGGCGCGGTGCTGCACTGGGACATCCGCGACCCGGCCGCGCCGCGGTTGGCCGCGCGCCTGTCCGGCAGCAGCGCGGCCGGCAAGCCGGTGCGCGCCATGACGTGGCTGCTCGGCGACCGGTCGCTAGTCATGGGCGACGACGCCGGCGGGGTGGCCGTCTGGTTTCAGGTCCGCGACCGGGACGACCCGACCAAGCTGCCGTTCCGCCGCGTGCACGTGATGGAGCCGCACGCCGCGCCGATCACCGCGATTTCGGCCGCGCCGCGCAACAAGGGCTTCGTGACCGCGGACCGCCGCGGCGAGGTACGCCTGCAGTACGCCACGACCGAGACGACGTTGCTGCACCGCCCGACCGCGGGCCGCCCGATCGTGCGCGTCACCTACGCGCCGCGCACCAACGGCGTACTGGCGCTCGACGCCGACGGGCGGCTGTACGACTGGGCGGTGGACAACCCCCACCCCGAGATCACCCTGGCCGCCCTGTTCGGCAAGGTCTGGTACGAGGGCTACGACGCCCCGGACTACACGTGGCAGTCGAGCAGCGGCACCGACGATTTCGAGCCCAAGTTCAGCCTGTCGCCGCTCGCGTACGGCACGCTCAAGGGCACGTTCTACGCCCTGCTGCTGGCCATTCCGCTGAGCGTGTGCGGCGCCATCTACACCTCGCAGTTCATACACCCCGCGCTGCGCAACATGGTCAAGCCGTCGGTCGAGGTCATGGCCGCGCTGCCCAGCGTGGTGCTGGGCTTCTTCGCCGGCCTGTGGCTGGCGCCGCTGGTCGCCGACATGGTGCCGGCCGTCTTGCTGATGGCCGTCTGCCTGCCGCTCGTGACCCTGGGCGGCGCCTACGGCTGGCGCCTGCTGCCGCGGGCGTTCCGCAGCCGCCTGCGCCCGGGCGCCGAGTTGTTCTTTCTGGTGCCACTCGTCACGGCGACGGTCGCCGCCTGCGTGGCCGTCAACCCCGCGCTGGAGGCCGCGCTGTTCGCGGGCGATTTCCCGCAGTGGCTGTACGACTCGACCGGCGTGCGCTACGACCCGCGCAACTCGCTGATCGTCGGCTTCGCGATGGGCTTCGCCGTCATCCCGATCATCTACACGATCTGCGAGGACGCCTTCTCCAACGTCCCGCAACATTTGATCTCCGGGTCGCTGGCGCTGGGCGCCACGCGCTGGCAGACCGCGCTGCGCGTGGTGCTGCCGACGGCCAGCCCGGGCGTGTTCTCCGCGATCATGATCGGCTTCGGCCGCGCGGTGGGCGAAACCATGATCGTACTGATGGCGACCGGCAATACGCCGGTCATGGACTTCGACCCGTTTACCGGTTTCCGGGCGCTGTCCGCCAACATCGCGGTGGAAATCCCGGAAGCCCCGCACGGCGGCACGCTCTACCGCACCCTGTTTCTGGCCGCGCTGCTGCTGTTCATTTCGACCTTTCTGGTGAATACCGCCGCGGAGGTCGTCCGCCAGCGTCTGCGAGACCGCTATGGCCGCATCTGACACCCGGCTCCCCGTGCCACGCACCGGCCGCGGCCGCTTCGCCGGCTTCCTGCGCAGCGGTGACCCGCTGATCTGGCTGACGGGCGGCGCGCTGGCCTTCAGTCTGCTGATGATCGCCGCGTTGATCTGGATCGTCGGCGCCAACGCCTTGGGTTTCTTCTGGCCGGACCGGTTGCAGGCGGTCGCGTTGCACGACGGCACGCGGCTGCTGGGCGCGGTACGCGCCCGGGAAGCGATTCCACGCAGGGGGCTGTCCGAAGACACCGCGGCGGACGCGCCGGCCGCGTATCGGACCCAGTTCCAGATCGCCAACCGCGACCTGTACGGCGCGGACTTCCGCTGGGTGGACGACAGCGGCATGGCCGACCGCACGTATCCGACCGACGCCGTGTATTTGGAACGCTACGAGTGGGGCCCCTTCTTCGGCTTTCTGCAGAGCGTCCGGCAGGACGGCACGGTCGTCGCCGACGGGTTCGCCGCGGCGTGGCCCGTCTTCCTGGAACTGCACGCCCGGACGCAAGCGACGCTGGACGAGATTCACGCCATCGAGAAACGGGACATCGGCGACGTCAACTACGAGTTGGAGCAGCTCCGCCTCGCGCGCAAACGCACCGCGCGCCGCGTAGCCGACCCGGCCCGCGCCGCGCAGACGATTGCCGAACTGGAGCGCGAGATCGCCGCCCTGCAAGCGGCCTATGAAACCATGGCCGAGCAACTCGGCGCCCTATACGCGGAGAACGCGCGCTACCATATCGTCGTCCGGGACGTCGCAGGCCGGGAAAAGACGGTGCCGATCGCCGGCGTAGTGCGCGGCTTCCTGCCCAACGACATGACGTGGGCGCAGCGCATGGGCTTGTATCTGACGCGCTTCTGGGAGTTCTTCTGGGAGGACCCGCGCGAGGCCAACACCGAGGGCGGCGTCTTCCCGGCCATCTTCGGCACGGTGATGATGGTCATCATCATGAGCATCGTGGTCGTGCCGTTCGGGGTGGTGGCCGCGCTGTATCTGCGCGAGTACGCCAAACAGGGGCCGCTGGTGCGCGCGGTGCGCATCGCGGTCAACAACCTGGCCGGGGTGCCGTCCATCGTGTTCGGCGTCTTCGGGCTGGGTTTCTTCGTGTACGTCATCGGCGGCACGCTGGACCAGTTGTTCTACCAGGACGCGCTGCCCACCCCGACGTACGGCACGGGCGGCATTCTGTGGGCGTCGCTGACCCTGGCGCTGCTGACCGTGCCGGTGGTGATCGTGGCGACCGAGGAGTCGCTGTCGTCGATCCCGGGCGAGTGGCGCGAGGGCTCGCTGGCGCTGGGCGCCACGAAGTGGGAGACGCTGCGCAAGATCGTGATTCCCGGGGCGCTGCCCGGCATCCTGACCGGCACCATTCTGGCCATGGCGCGCGGCGCCGGCGAAGTGGCGCCGCTGATGATTACCGGCGTGGTCAAGCTGGCGCCCACCCTGCCGGTGGACGGCCACTGGCCGTTCTTCCATCTCGAACGCAAGTTCATGCACCTGGGCTTCCACATCTACGACGTGGGGTTCCAGTCGCCCAACGTGGAGGCGGCCAAACCGATGGTCTTCATGACGACCCTGCTGCTGATCCTGATCGTCATCGCCCTGAACCTGACCGCGATCGCGATCCGCAACCGCCTGCGCAGCCGCCTGCGCTTCGGAGCCTTCTAGCCGCTGCGGTCGAGAAACGAAGCGCATGCCGTATATCGTCTTCTGCATCGCGGGTCATCGTGTAGCGCCAGGCCCCCGTGCCTGCCCTCCCTCGGTGTCGGACACCCGCCCTTCGACAAGCTCGGGAACTCACAGAGGATCATCCCTCAGCGTGGACGCCGCCGTTCACTGAGGCAGAAACTTGCAGCCCAACGGACGACGTCGAGGAGAACGGACATGGAAGCCCATGAGCTACCGACATCCGCCGCGGCCGGCCCACCGCGGCCCGAGACGGCCAACGGCCACGACCCGACCGCGCTCGGCACCGCGCCGGTCACCGAGGTCGCGATCCGCGACCTGTGTCTGAGCTACGCCAACGACGTGCTGACCCTCAAACACATCGACCTGGACATCGCCAAGGGCGAGGTGACGGCCTTCATCGGTCCGTCGGGCTGCGGCAAATCCACGCTGCTGCGCTGCCTCAACCGGCTCAACGACTTGGTGGACGGCTGCACCATCCGTGGCAGCATCACGCTCGCCGGCCTGGAAATCCTGGATTCGACGCTGGACGTCACGGAACTCCGCAAACGGGTCGGCATGGTCTTCCAGAAGCCCAACCCGTTTCCCAAGACCATCTACGAGAACGTGGCGTACGGCCCGCGCATCCTGGGGCTGCACCACAAGCCGCGGCTCGACGAGATCGTGGAGCAGAGCCTGCGCGACGCCGCGTTGTGGGAGGAAGTGAAGGACCGCCTGCACGACAACGCGCTAGGACTGTCGGGCGGCCAGCACCAGCGCTTGTGCATCGCCCGGACGCTGGCCGTCGAGCCCGAAGTCGTGCTGATGGACGAGCCGTGTTCGGCGCTCGACCCGATCGCCACGGCCAAGATCGAAGAGCTCATCCACGAACTCAAGAAGCAGTACACCATCGTCATCGTGACCCACAACATGCAGCAGGCCGCGCGCGTGTCGGACGCGACCGCCTTTCTGTACCTGGGCGAGTTGATCGAGGTCGGCCGCACCGAGAAACTCTTCACCACCCCGGAAAAGCAGGCGACCGAGGACTACATCACGGGCCGGTTCGGCTAGGGCCGCCCGAAGCACGGGGGGACGCCATGCCACTCCATACGGACAGCCAGTACGAAGAGGAACTGCAGCAGTTGCGCGCCAAGGTCCTGGAAATGGGCGGGCTCGTGGAACAACAGATCGGGGACGCCGTGGCCTCGCTCATCGAGCGCGATTCGCCCACCGCCCACGCGGTCATCGAGCGCGACCACATGGTCAACTATCTCGACGTCGCGATCGACGAGGCGTGCAGCCGGTTGCTGGCCCTCCACCAGCCGGCCGCGCGCGACCTGCGCTTCATCATGACCAGTCTGCGCATCTCGGCCGATCTGGAGCGCATCGGCGACCTGGCCGAGAACATCTGCGAGCGGGCGCTCGAACTCAACACGGAATCGCCGCTCCAACCGCGGCCCGAGATCCCGGAAATGGCCGAAGGCGCGCGCGCCATGCTGCGCGACAGCCTCGACGCGTTCCTGCAGTCGTCTTCCGACACCCCGCGCGCGCCTTCGGACGCCACGCACGACGCGTCGCTGCGCGGGGCGTCCGACCTCGCCCTCAGCGTGTGTCAGCGGGACGACCGGATCGACGACCTGACCACGCAGATCTTCAACGCGATGCTCTCCCGGATGCAGCAACAACCCGAGCACGCCAGCCGCGCCACGCGGGTCCTGTTCGTCGCGAAATACCTCGAACGGGTGGCCGACCACGCGACCAACATCGCGGAGATGGTCATCTACCTGGCGAAGGGGAAGAGCATCCGGCACGTGTCGCCCCTGCCGGAATCGGTCTGAGGAATCGGCATCGAGACCGCGCGGAAATCGGTGGAACGGCGGCGCGTCGGCCGGCAGGGTTGCGGGACGGCCGCGGAGCGGCAGGAAGACGGGACTGAAATATGGCGGCAGCGCGTGCGGAGCGGTCCGGGACGGACACCCGACGAAAAATCCTGATCGTCGAAGACGAAAAGGACATCCGCGACCTCGTCCGCTACAACCTGGAAACCGAAGGGTTCGCCGTGGTCGAGGCCGGCGACGGCGAGGTCAGCCTCGACTTGGCGGCCCGGGAGCGGCCGGCGCTCGTCATTCTCGACATCATGCTGCCCGGGCTGTCGGGCCTGGAGGTGTGCCGCCTGCTGCGCGCCGACGACGCCACGCGCAGCGTGCCGATCCTGATCCTGACCGCGCGCGCCGCGGAGGTGGACAAGGTGCTCGGCCTGGAGATGGGCGCGGACGATTACGTCACCAAGCCGTTCAGCCCGCGCGAACTCGTGGCGCGCGTCAAGGCGGTGCTGCGGCGCGCCTACGGCCCGACGACGCCGCACCCCCAGCAGCACTACGAACGCGGCCGGCTGCGCATCGACTACGACACGTACGAAGTGACGCTGGCCGGCACGCCGGTCGGGCTGGGCCTGCGCGAGTTCGAACTGCTGAAATTCTTCGTCCAGTCGCCCAACCGGGTGTTCAGCCGCACACAGATCCTCGACTTGGTGTGGGGCCACAACGTGTATGTCGAACCGCGCACCGTGGACGTGCACATCCGCCGCCTGCGCCAACGCATCGAGTGCGACGACGCCAACCCGACCCTGATCCTGACGGTGCGCGGCGTCGGTTACAAATTCGTCCCCGAAGCGCTCGACGCCGAAGTCTCCCCGGACGAGTGAACCGCGCGCGGCCTTCTCCGAACACCGGCATCCCGTCTATAAGAGCCACGCCTGCCGCACCCTGTGTTCTCCCTCTCTGCCCCCTCGCCGCTTCCTCCCGTGAAACCCGGCATCGTCTCGCAGATTCTCGTCCCGCTCGGCCTGGGGCTGCTGACCCTGGTGCTGGTGCTCGTCATCGCCTCCGTTGCGGACGGCGGCGGCCCGCCGGGGCTGCGGGCCGGTCTGCTCACGGCTGGGCTGCTCGCGTTGGCGACCGCAGCCGTTCGCGTCGTCCGGCTGCGCGGGCGGCTGGACGAACTGACCGCCTTTCTGGCCGCAGCGGCGCGGACGACGCCGTTGACCGACACCGCGCCCGCCCGCCCGCCCGTGCGGAAGGATGACGAGTTCGGCCGCCTCAAACACCATTTCTACCGGCTCCTCGACGCCGGCCGGCACGACGTGCAGCAACTCGAAAACGAAAAACGGGAACTCGAAGCCCTGCTCCACACCCTGGCCGACGGGGTGGTCGTCCTCGACCTGAACGGCACCATCGTCCGCTGCAACCCCGCGGCCTTGCGCCTGTTCGGCCACGCCCGAACCCGGCCGGCGCCCGAGGACTGGCACGGCCGGCCGTTCCACGAACTGTCCCGCCACCCGACCCTGCTCCAATTACTGGAGGACACCGACGCCCCGCCCGACGTACCCGAAGTGGCGACGCGCGAGATCGAAATCGAGGGCCCCGAGCCCCGCCAGTTGGCGGTCAGCGTGCTGCGCTCGGCGTCCGCCGCGGGCCAGCCCGACCGGCCGGCCACGAGCGGCTCGGTGCTGACCTGCCACGACCTGACCGCGATCAAGCAACTCGAATCGGTCCGCGCCGACTTCGTGGCGAACGTCTCCCACGAGCTCCGCACGCCGCTCACCGCCATCAAGGGCTACGCCGAAACCCTGTTGGCCGGCGCCGCCCAGGACCCCGAGCGGCGGCAGCGGTTTCTTGCCATCATCGACCGCCACTCGGAACGCCTGAGCCGGCTGATCGACGACCTGCTGACGCTCTCCAACCTGGAACTCGGCCGCACCGAACTCCACCGCGAAGCCTTGCAGGTCGCCGACCTGATTCAGGAAGCGATCGACGTGGTGCAGGCGAAGGCGCAGCGCGGCGCGGTCAGCCTGACGCAATCCTTGCCGGCCGGTCTGCCCCCGCTCGACGGCGACCGCGACCGCCTGCATCAGGTTCTGATCAACCTCATCGACAACGCCGTCAAATACACTCCTGCGCAAGGCCGGGTGCGCGTCTCCGCGGCGCTGCACGCGCGGGACGGCACCGACGCTGGCACGCAATCCTTATGGGCGGGCAACGGGGCGGGCGTCACCGTCGTCGCAGCGGACGCCGGGCGGGACTGGCTGGAAGTGGCGATTGCCGACACCGGCTACGGCATCCCGGAGGCGGACATCCCGCGGCTCACCCAGCGCTTCTACCGGGTGGACAAGGCCCGGTCGCGCGAGTTGGGCGGCACCGGCCTGGGGCTGGCCATCGTCAAGCACATCGTCCTCGCCCACGGCGGCGGGCTGCGCATCGAGAGTCGCGTGACGCGGGGCACGACCGTCCGCGTCGCGTTGCCCGTGGAGACCCCCCGGCACGTTTCGTGTGTATCCGCCAGATAAAATTGGGCAATTCCCTACAAGATGATACTAGACATCTCCCCAGCTTACATAATGCGTCGCGGTCCCGTTGTACGGCGTCTGCTTCGGCCACCAACATCTGGCGCGCGCGTTCGGCGGGTGGGTGGAACAGAGCTCGGCCGGCTGGGAACTCGGCACGGTCGGCGTCACCCTGACCGAGGAAGGCCTGCGCGACTCCTTGTCCGCGGACTTCCCCGACACGTTTCCGGCGCAGCAGAGTCACGGGGAGGTCGTCGCTGAACTCCCGCCCGGGGTGCGGACGTTGGCGCACAACCCGCAGACCGCCTGTCAGGCGGTTGCATTGGGTGATGCCGTCTGGGGCACCCAGTTCCACCCTGAATTCACACCCGAAGTGGTGGATGCCCTGATCGGGTTGCTGGCGGACAGGCTCCCGGACGGCTCTTTCCCGGCGCGGCCAGCCGGCGAGCAGCCGCTCCAAGACTGGTTCGGCAGAAGTGTGTAGACCCCACCCGTGACACAGCGCTGTCTCGACAACTTCGCCGCGACCGTCCCGCAACGCAGCCGCGCAGAAAGCCCGGATGATCCTGATAAACAGCGAACGATTTCTCTAGTAGAAATCCCTCACGCTCAAAGGTGGCCCGCTGCCGGAAAGGGTTTTCCTTGTCGCTTCGTAATCTGATTTTCGCCTCATCTAACCGCCAAAAATTTACACTGCCCCCACCCCGGAAAATTGAGAGGTCTACGATGACCGTGTTGCTCGCCGGTGTGGTGGCCCTTCCGTTGCTCGTCGCGCACTGGGCTGCGGCGCAGCCGCAATCGGCGCCGCAGGTTACACGCATTGAAAATCTGGACTGGACTTCGACTTCTGCCACTCTTGGGCTTGACGCAACGTTCCATATACAGGTCGTGTTCGATAAGCCGGTGAAGATGACGGGGAAGCCCCAGCTTGTCGTGGAGGTCGGATCTCGGAAGCGAAATTTAGACATATTTGTCGGATATCACGCCCCATATTACTTCCCAGCAGGGTCAGTATGGCGTGCGCTCACTTTTGAATATTACGTACAGGCGTCGGAGGTCGGGCCGGTCGTGGCCACGGGCATCGACCTGAACGGTGGGACGATCCAAGCGGAAAACGGAGAGGCTGCGAATCTGGTATTTGAGAGGATCGAGATCCCCGGTCCCAGGGGCCAACGTTTTTCCGTGGACGGTAGGCAAAGACGACCAGGACATCGTGGTGATCTTTCGTGTGATCCACCCTATCCATACACTTGGCCTTCAGGAGGAACTTGGCAAACCTACCCTCAGAGTGGAGACACGTACAGAGCCGGCGAAGAGATTCAAATGGTAGTGCGCTGCATCGTGGCGCTGACGGTCACCGGGACGCCGCAGGTGCCGTTGATCATCGGAGGAACGACGCGGTACGCAGACTACGTGCCCACGCTGTCGGGCGCCAGCGCTCTAGTCTTTTCCTACACGGTCCAGAAAACAGACTATGACAACGATGGGATCCAGTATAACGGGCCTACGCCCTGGAGGATGAACGGCGGGTCGGTCGTCCTTCGCGGACATAAGACTGCGGCGACCATCCTTCCGGCTAGATACACGACGGATTGGATTTACATCAATCGAGATGAAGGTTACGTACCGGCCAAGGTCAATGGCGGCGGAAGCGAGACCGCCCCCGGCGGTGGTGGCACGAATCCAGGCGGGGATAGCACTCCCGAGCCCGCGGCTGCGGGTGAATACCGTCCGGTGGACGGGGACGCCAGCGAGCGGGGCGACGTACCGATTGGGCGAACGGATTCAGGCGGCCGTGACGTTCACCGAAGCGGTGACGGGCACGGGCACGCCGCAGCTCGGCCTGACCATCGGGACGCAGACGCGCCAAGCAGTCTATGACGCAACCCAGTCCAAAGGCACGCTTGTCGTGTTCAGCTACTACGTGCAGGCGACGGACGCGGATGCGGACGGGATTAGCATTGCCGCCAACGCGCTGACGCGCAACGGCGGCACGATCAGCCTCGCCAGCGACCCGGCCACCGCCGCGTCACTGACCCATGCGGGCGTCGGCAGGGACGATACCCGCAGAGTCGATGGCAGCACGGACGCCGTGTAGCACGGCGTCCGCCGTGCGGACGCGACGCTGGTCACCTTGACCGCACGCACGACGGGCGGCGTGGGCGAGACCGGCCAAGAAGACGACTTTCGAGTTGATGTGGCCACGGAGCGCAGCGCCGAGGTGGCCGGGGCGTTGGAGCAGGCGGGGGACGGGGACTACTTCCGGATAGCAATCACGGCAGCGGGGACGTTGACGGTGGAGACGCGGGGGAGCACGGACACGGTGGGGTACGTTGGGGGGGGGCAGTGGGGGACGAGAGCGGGTGACAACTTCCGGGTGGTGCGGGAGGTGGAGGCGGGGACGTATGTGGTGGCGGTGGTGGGAGGAGAGAGTCGCACGGCGACCGGGGCGTACACGTTGCGGGTAAGCTTGGCGGTCGAGTAATCCTCCCTCCCCGACTACGACCACAAAATTCGCGCGACTAGAGTTTCTTCAGCAGCGCGGCCACAAGCAGTTCAAGCGTACCACTACCACGCTGCCGGTAGACGCCAGACGTCCAAACTCCTCGCACCCTGGCTATCAGCCGACGTTCGCGTACGGCGCAAAAACGATAGAAGAGGCGTCGATTCTCCGGCGTGAGCATCTCGTGCATATCGCGCAATGCCTGAACGTTCGCGGTGATGCACTCCCGAACCGTTCCATCTAGTAGCCGTCGCACTCCCGCGGCGCGACCGCGACCCCCCTTATTCGTACCCAGGTCGTTCCGGTCGTGCTGACGGTAGCGCACCGATGGATACGGGTCGTATCGCACGATGCCCCCCGCACCGGCCACCAGCAGATACGTCCACCAGTCGTGATAGGGCACGTCCTGCGGCCCCGCGCGGCGCACGAGCGCACGGGCCGGGCCGTTCATCACCATCGTATTGCCACCACCGATGTTCTGCACGAGCGCATGGGCGAAGCCCGGCGGCTTGTCACACAGTGGCGAAAGTCCCCGGTCATGGTCTCGGGCATCTATCAGGCGCGTCCGTGAGCAATACACGGCCGGGACGTCGTCCGGCAGATCGGTCAACCACGCAACGGCGCGTGCCAGCTTGTCGGGTTCCCACACATCATCCTGATCCGCAAAGGCGTAATAATCGCCGTGCACCTCCGCACGGCCAAGGAGGGACAGAAAGTTCCGTACCAACCCTGCACGGGGGCCGGCGACGACGTGAAACCGGTCGGCGCCGAAAAGGGGCTCGTGCTGCGCAAGAATGTGGCTGGTCGCTTCGGTCTCGCAGTCCCGCGATACCCAAACTTCGCAACGTTCGTGGGTCTGAGAGCGGATGGACGCAAGCTGTGACGACAAAAACCTGTGATCTTCGAACGCCGCCAAGAGAACGGCGACCGTGGGTTGGTCCGGCATTGGTTATGAGCCGAGCAGTATAGACATACCCGCTCGCCGGGACTACCTTCAGTCCGTCGGGACCGCCTGTCAACCACGCTCGGAAAGCCGCTCGATGACCGCGGCGCACAGCAACGGGAACAAGATTTCGTGGTGGCCGGTCAACTGATACCCGTGCCCGCCGGCCTGTGTCGGGCGGTGCACGACGTTGACCGTCGGCCGATACTGGCGGATGAAATCGAGATCGACCGTGGTGAACGTCTTGACCGGATGTCCCAGATTTCTGGCTAGGGACAACGCCTTCAGAAACACCTCGGGAATGATGACCGCGGAACCCAGATTGAGGAAGACGCCGCCCTCCAATTGTGCCACGACCGAAGTCAGCAAATGGAAATCGCGCAGGCTGCCCTCCCCGATGGCGCGTCCGTCCGCGCTGGGGTGCATGTGGACGATATCGGTCCCGACGGCGACGTGGACACAGGCGGGCGCGTCGAGCCGTGCGCACGCGGCCAGCACACTGTGCGTCGCATACGGGAGTTCCTCGTCCAGGATCCGCATTCCCACGGCCCGACCGATGCCGACGCCGCGTTCGGTCACCCCGACGCGGATCGCCTCATTCAGAAACTCCCCGGTTTCACGCGCCATGCCGAACCGGCCCGTATCCAGACCGTCCGCCACATCCTCCGACGTAGCACCCTGATACGCCAACTCGAAATCGTGGACGATACCGGCTCCGTTCATCGCCAGGGCGGACACGATCCCCTGCTCCAGCAGATCGACGATCAGGGGGGACAACCCGACCTTGAGCGGATGGGCGCCCATGCCGAGCACGACCGGTCGCCCGGCCAACACTGCATCGACGATTCGGTCGCCAACCTCGGCGACGTCCTTTCCTGCGAGGATGCCCGGCAGGCCCTGGAGAAAACGTCGCAGACTGCCGCCCGCCCGCCACGGTTTGCCGAATCCGTCCAACGCGACCTTGCTGGGCCGTTGGCTGAGCGGATACGTCGTTGCTCGACTCGGATCGACGGGGGGAAATTGCACGGGACAACACTTCTCGGTGGAGCGGCGCGGTCGTTCCTGCCTATGCTTCATCCGGGCCGTACAGCGCGAAATCGACCATCTCGCAAATCGCGTGGCCGATCAGAATGTGCGTTTCCTGAATCCGCGGGGTGGACGTCGTAGCCGCGACACACAAACAGTGATCGACACATTCCGCCAGCGCCCCACCCGTCCCGCCGGTCAGCCCGATGGTTTTGATTCCCAACTCTCGGCAGCACTCGATCCCACGCAGCACGTTGGGAGAATTCCCGCTTGTCGAGAGCGCCAGCGCAACGTCGCCTGCCTTTCCAAGCGCCCGGATCTGCTTGACGAAGACTTCTTCCGGACCGAAGTCGTTCGCAATCGCGGTCAGGGCCGGAGTATCGGTCGTCAACGCAATGGCGGGCAACGGAGGCCGATCCCTCACGTATCGGTTCACGAACTCCGCCGCGATATGTTGGGCGTCCGCGGCGCTTCCCCCGTTTCCGAACAATAGGACTTTTCCTCCGCGACGCAGCGTGGCGATAACCGCTTCGGTCGCCGCAATCAATGCGGAAAGCTGGTCCAGTAAGAACTGTTGCTTGACCTGGATGCTCGTCTCGAAAATGCGGCGAATTTCGTCCTTCATGGGTAATAACATGGATAGGACCATGGAGAATTAGGGCTGGTTTGGGAAAGAAGCCTAACACTAAAAGCGAACTACAGGCACGTCAAGCGACAGCAATCTACCGACTTGAAACCGAGGGAAAGGAGAAAATGCGGCATCTCATCTGATGGTTCCACAGCCGGCGGGCGACTACTCCTCTTGTAAAGGCAGACCCCCGTCTAGGTCCCTCATAAGCCAGCAGTGCATCTCTCAACCCCTGCGGCAGGGCTGGGGTCAACAGGAAGTCCAGCCATCCGTCGCTTAGCCTGCATCGTGAAATCTACCGCTCGTGTATGGCAAAGTTTTGCATTGATCCTTGGCGATGAAGGGCGACTGCGGATTAGCCGCAACTTCGATGCTGGCAGTCTCCTTCGTCGTCGATAGCGAAGTCACGTGGGTGAATGCCGCATGGGCCACGCCGACATGGCTGAAGAGGGGGAATCTGTATGCTGAATCATTTGAGGAATCTCAAAGGGCTTTCCTCTACTCGGTTTGGACATAAGAAGGTACCAGTGCTACTCGTGACGTATATCCGACGGATCCCCTCTCTGAGCGGCTTACGCCGACTCGACGCACACAGGGGCGTAGCCGCGGCCGAGGGCGAAGCTCAACATCAGACGCAGCCGGGCTTTGCGCGGCGACAGGTGATCTTCGAGGATCAGGCCGGCACGGGAGAGTTCCTCGTACGCCGCGGGATACCACGTGCGCGCCGCGACGGGGCCGCTCGGGGTGCCGGCGCAACACACCACGGGCAGCCCCGCGCGGGCCAACCCGCGCAGTCGGTCGAACGCCGCGGGCGGCAGCGTGCCGGCGCCCTGACTCGCCACCACCAGCCCGCGCATGCCCGACTCGGCGAGCCGCTCCACCGCGGCCGTAGGATTGTCCTCCACGAGTCCGAGCAGGGCGGCGTCATCGCCGATGCCGAGCGTGACGATCGCAACCCCGGGCGGACGGCGCTCCGGGATCCGGCCGAGACGGTTCCAGCGCGTCGGGGTCCAGCGGGATTCCAAGGGCTCGGCACTTTCTCCACGCACGAGCGCGCATGGCGTGCCGCGGCGCGCCGCAAAGGCGTCCGGGGCCACGCTGTCCTGCTTATAGACGCTCAGAGCTTCGAACACGCGGCCGTGCAGGGTGACCAGCGTTCCCCAGTCGGGCGCGGCGCCGGCCGCGACGCGCAGTGCGTCGTGGAGATTCCGCCCGCCGTCGGCATCCGCGGCCCACGGTGGCCGCATGGCGCCCGTGAACACGATCGGCACGATACTCGACACCATCTCGTCCACCGCGTAGGCGACTTCTTCCAGCGCGTCCGTGCCGTGCGTCACCACGATGCCGGCCACGCCGCGGCGCGCCTGCGTTTCGATGATGCGCGCGAGGCGCAGGACGTCATCGGGCGAGCCGATGCGGTGGTCGGGGTACGGCACGTCCACACACCGGACGCGGGTTTGGTCCTCCCCTGTTGCGGCCAGGAGTTGGGCGGCCGACAGCCGGGAGGAACCCCCGGTCGGGTCGCGGCGGGCCATGCCGATCGTTCCGCCGGCCGCGATGAGCAGCAGCGGTGCGTCGGTTCTCGGCATGGAGGCGCCCGGGCGGCTAGGCGCGCGGCGCGCCGGCTGCGTAGCGGAACAGACTCAGCACGAAGTAGTCGTTCGGGTCGGTCCACGCGGCCTGCGGTTGGAATCCGTAATGCTCGAGTTGCGCCTGCACGTCGCGGGCGTCGAATTTGCGGGAGATTTCGGTATGGATGGTCTCGCCGGCGCGGAACGATACGTCCAGGTCCAGCGCGCCCACCGTCACCGTGTGCGCGGTCTGGCTCTCGAGGTGCATTTCGATCTGGTGCGCGGCGGCATTGTAGAACGCCACGTGCGCGAAGCGGGCCGGGTCGAAATCCGCGTGCAACTCGCGGTTGACGTGGCGCAGGATGTTCCGGTTGAAGGCCGCGGTCACGCCGGCCGCGTCGTTGTACGCGGCTTCCAGGATGGCGACCGGCTTGCGCAGGTCCAGCCCCAGCAGCAATTGATCGCCGGGCCGCAGGCAGGCCGCCAACTGCGCGAACAGTTCGGCCTGTTCAGTCGGGCTGAAATTGCCCAGATTGCTGCCCAGAAACAGGACGAGGCGGCGGTCCGCGGCCGGCAGCGCGCTCAGGGCGGTCGTGTAGTCGGTCGCCAGGGCGTCGATGCGCAGCGTCGGGTAGTCGCGCAGCAGGCCGTGCGCCGTTTCTTCGAGCATGGCCGCGCTGATGTCGATCGGGACGTACTGCCGGAGCTGGTCCCGACGCTGGTATTCGTCGAACAACAGCCGAGTCTTGACCGAACTGCCGCTGCCCAACTCGACCAGCGCGGCGCCCGCGGTGTGCGCGACGATGTCGGGCGCGTGGCGGCGGAGAATCTGCGCTTCGGTGCGCGTCAGGTAGTATTCGGGCTGCCGGCAGATGTCCTCGAACAGCTTGGATCCGCGCGCGTCGTAGAAATATTTCGGGTGCAGGGTCTTCTGCGGCTGCTGCAAGCCGAACGCCACATCCTCGCGGAATCGGGAACGCAAGGCGCCGGGCGTCGCAATCCGCAGGCGGTCGGTCGGGGGCGCGGCGGGCGGCATACGGTGTCCGGTTCTCTTTCGAGGCTTCTAGGCGGCGTGGCGTGCAGAGCCGTTTCCGCGTGCGGCCGCGGCGGGGGGCGCGTCTCGGGCGCACCGGAAGCCGGCGAACACCGCACGCATCCCCGGGTGATACCAGTTGCGAAAGGTCGGCCGGCGCACGTGCGACCGGGTCGCCCACGAGCCGCCGCGCAAGACGCGATGCCGGCCGTCGAAATACGGAACCGAATAGCCTGCGTACGGAAACGCCCGAAATCCCGGATACGGCGCGAACCACGTCTGCGTCCATTCCCAGACGTGGCCGACCGAGTCCAACCGACCGGCCGCGGCGTCCGTTCCGTCGTCCGTGGGCTGCCCGCGTGCGGCTTTCTCCCATTCGGCCTCGGTGGGCAGGCGTTTGCCCGCGGCGCGCGCGTACGCGTCGGCTTCGTACCAACTGACGCACATCACCGGCCGCCGCGGGTCGAGCGGGGCGCTGCCGAACGGCCCGACCTCGATCCATTCGTTCTGGCCGTTCCTGCGCCAGTGGAGCGGATGTTCTACGCCTTGCGCCGCCCGCCAGCGCCAGCCGGCCAGTGTCCAATAGCGCGTTTCGCGGTAGCCGCCGCGCTCGACGAAGTCCAGAAATTCGGCGTTGCTGACCGGCACGCGGTCGATCAGGAACGCGCGCGTCCGGGCCCGATGTCGCGGGCGCTCGTTGTCGAGCGTGGCGGCGCAGCGGTCGCTGCCCATAGCGAATAGCCCGGCCGAGATGGGCAGCATGGCGTCGGACGTGCGCGGAAGCGGCGCACGTCCCGGCGGCCGGGAAGCGCCGCCGCAGTGGGAGGGTTTCGCCAGCCGCGCTGCCGCACCGTTCCGGCCCGCGTCGGAGTCCGCCGCGGCCAGAAGATTGCGGATCAGCAACACCAATTCGCCGTGCTGCTCCTCGTGTTGCAGCAGCACGTTCAGGATGCGCCCTTCGCCGAGTAGGGCGTGATCGTCGTCCCAGCCCCCACGCTCCAGAAAGGCGAACGCCTCTTCCCGAATACGGTCGAGATAGGAAATGACTTCGCATGCCGCGGGCAGCCTGGTCCGCTGCGCCTTGGGGGTTTCGAGCGGCGAGAACAGCGTCTCGTAGTCCGGGTTCGGCGCCGCGGCGCGCCCGCATTGCTGCAGAATCCAGAACGCCTCGGTCGCGCCGACGTGGCCGAGGTGCCAGCCCGGCGGACTGAACTCGGGGTGGACTTGGCGGCAGAAATCCCGGGCATCGAGGTCCGCGAACAGGGACGCGGTGTACGCCCGCGCCGTGACCATCCGGCGTTGGAAGTCGGCCACGTCGATCATGCCGCCTCCGGCAATTCCAGATCGTCCACACGCAGGTCGGTCGCGTTGCGGAACGTCACGATGCCGCCTTCCGGCACCGGCTGCCACGCGGGATGCGCGGACAGCTTCTCGGAGGCCACGACGACGGCGCCGGGGAATTCGGGTTCGTCGCAGGCGTAGTACAACGACGGCGCCGGCGCGTCGGTGGCGAAACGCAGCGCGGCCACGTGGTCGCCGTCCGCAACCACCAAGTTGAGCGCCATGTGGCCGCGGCCGTGCCACGCCAGCAGTTGCGCGACCGTCTGCCGAATGGCGGCCACGGAGGCACGCGGCGTCAACTCGTGGCCGTGCAGCACGTCGAGCAGCAGCGCGAACACGTGTTCCGAGTCGGTCGTCCCGCGGATGCTCCGCTCGTATTCGTCGCGCAGGCTCGTGCGAATCGTGCGCAGCAATCCGTCCCGCGCGTGTTCGATGTACCCGTTGTGCATGAACGCCACGCGGCCGTGGCGGAACGGCTGGCAGTTGCTCTGATCGATGCCGTACCCCGGGGTGGCGCTGCGCACGTTGGCCAGGATGCAGTCCGCCGTGACATGGCGGATCAGGCTCGGCAGGTTCCGGTCGTTCCAGATCGGGAGGACGCTGGTGTAGATGCCGGGCTCGGCTTCAACCGTGCGGTCGTACCAGCCTACCCCGAACCCGTCGGCGTTGAGCGTGCCGGCGGTCATCTCGCGCGGCTGATAGCCCTGTTTGACCAGCGAGTGATCCGCAGAAGAGAGCACCCGCGCCAGCGGGACGCGGCTGCCGCGGTACGCGACGAAACGACACATGCGCGCCTACCACGGCGAGTGGGCCGGCTGTCTGAGGAGCAGGCGGCGCACCCGTTCGGCCTCGTTGCGAATGGCGTCGTAGCTCGGGCCGAACAGATCGACCTGGGCCAGCACCACGCCGAACTCGCTGACGGGCCGCACTTCCTGCCCCGGCTCGACATAGACGGTCAGGCCGGGCACGGTCGGCGCTTGCGTGAAGTCGAACAGCGCCTCGGCCGGATCCTCGCCGAAGGTAATCAGGTTGAACTGCCCGCCGACCGTGGCATTCGGCGTCGGCAGGCGCCGCGGGACGCGCCCCGCGGCGAGTTCCAATCCGGCCTCATAGACGCAGGCGTCCAGACAGCCGCGGTACAGATTGTAGAAACACGTGGCGGCGCGGCCGTTGACCTCGGTGAGCGTCACCGCGTCGTCGTGGCACCAGAATTCGACGTTGAAGAAGCCGTGGGCGAGCCCGACGTTCTCGGCGGCCTGCGCGGCCCGTTCGGCCAGGAGTCGCCGGATGTGCGCGGGCTGGCGAGACGGCAGCGAGAAATTGTCGATGACGCGGGTACCCGGATACGTGTTCGTATCGGTGATCGCCCACACTGCCGGCTGGGCGTCGGCGACCCAGCCCTCGACCGTCACCTGCGGGCCGTCGACGAACTCTTCGACCAGCATGATTTCGCGCGTGGCGAGCGGGAATTTCTCCGTATCGACGTAGCGCTCGAAGAACGGCAGGTACAACGGCGCCCAGGCCGGGTATTCGCGGCGGACGACGGCCAGGGCGCGCTGCAGGTCGTCGTCCGACTCGAGCTTGAAGCTCAGCATACCGAGGTTGAGCCACGGCGGTTTGAGATAGCACGGGTAGCCGGGGACGCAGGGCCGTTCGTCGTCGAGCGCGATGTAGTCGCAGCGCGGCGGGTCGGGCTCGACTCGGCGGCCGTAGTATTTGTGCAGGCAGCGGAATACGGCCTCGACGCTCGGCCCCGGCAGCCCGAATTCTTCGCACACGACCGCGGCCACGAGGTCGGCCACGTCACGCGAATAGAACACCGCATCGATGGGGTGCGCGGCGACATACGCGCGGCAGCGGTCGGTATAGGCCAGCAGGTCGAGGTCCGGCGACGGGGTACGCGGGTTGAGCGGGGCGTCGAGCCAGTGGAAGCGGTAGCCGGGGACGTCGGCCAGGGCGTTGCGGTCCCGTTGCGACGGGCAGGTCATCAGGACGTCCATGTTTGCCTGCATCGTCGGCCCGATTTCCCTTCTTCCGACTCCCCGCTCCGGCCTCCTGCAGGACGGCAAAGCCGGGCGGATTGTAGTCGGCGCCCGGCGCGTGTCAACTCTGCGCGCGGCCGGCGTTGTCAGGCCGACACGGGTCCCCTATGTGGAAGGGGTTGGCGAGCCGTGTCCCCGGAGAACGTGAATCACAGGGAGGATCCGATGCTGCTGTACCTCGACAAGAAGCGCGCCCCCAACCCGCGCAAACTGCGCATCTTTCTGGCGGAAAAGGGGCTGGACGTCCCAACGAAGGAACTCGACCTGTACGCCGGCGAACAGAAGACGCCAGACTTCCGCGCCCTGAACCCGTTCGCGGGCGTGCCGATCCTGGTCCTGGACGACGGGACGGTGCTGATCGAGAGTCTGCCGATCATGGAGTATCTGGAAGAGATGCACCCTGCGCCGCGGCTGATCGGCGCCGACCCCGTGACCCGCGCCTTGGTCCGCTCGTGGGAGCGGCGCTGCGAGATCGGGGTCTATCTGCCGGCCTCGCGCATGGTGCTGTCCAAAGGCGAGGTGTCCGAGCAGGCGCGCAAGATCCTTCAGCACCGGCTGCCGCTGGTGAATCAGGGGCTCGTGGGAAACGCATGGCTGGCCGGCGATTTCTCGATCGCCGACATCATGTTGTTCATCGGCCTGGAGACCGCCCACCATCGCGGCACGTTCAGCCTCGACCCGGCCTGGACGGAACTGGCCCGCTGGTACGCGGCGATGAAGGCGCGGCCCAGCGCCTCGGCCTAGCCGTCCACTCCGAAGGAGGAACCATGCTCACCGCTCCGTTGACCGTGCGAGGACTGCGCGCCCGGGCGGTCATGCCGCCGATGGCCCGTCCGCTCCAGACCGGAGCCGGGGCGATCGCCAAGGCTCCGCTGGTGCTGGTCGATCTCGAAACCGAAGAAGGCGTGACCGGCTGCGCCTACGTCTTCTGCTACGCCGCGTTCGCGCTCGCGCCCGTCGTCTCGCTGCTCGACAACCTGAACGAACTCATCGCCGGCGAGACGGCCGCCCCGCTCGCCCTCGAAGAAAAACTGCAACGCGCCTTTCGCCTGCCCGGCCCGCAGGGCTTCACCGCTGTGGCCGCGGCCGGCATCGACATGGCGGCCTGGGATGCGTGCGCCAAGGCGGCCGGCCAGCCCTTGGTTCGCCTGCTCGGCGGGACCGTCCGCCCCATCCCGGCCTACAACAGCAACGGCCTGGGCATCATGGACGTCGACCGCGTCCGCGCCGAGGCCGCCGAATTGGTGGACGCCGGCTTTCGCGCCGTCAAAGTCCGGCTCGGCTATGCCGACGGCCCAGCAGACGCCGCGGTCGTGCGGGCCGTCCGCAACGCCCTCGCCGACGACGTCGTGCTGATGTCGGACTACAATCAGGCGTTGTCCGTGCCCGAGGCGATCGCCCGCGCCCATGCCCTGGACGGCGAGGGGTTGGCCTGGATCGAAGAACCCACGCGCGCGGACGATTACGCCGGTTACGCCCGCATCCGCAGCGCGAGCCGCACACCCATCCAGCTCGGCGAGAACTTCTGGGGGCCGCACGACATGGCCGAGGCGATCGCCGCGGGAGCCGGGGATTTCCTCATGCCGGACATCGACCGCATCGGTGGCGTCTCGGGTTGGTTGCGCGCCGCGGCTCTGGCCGAGCCGCCCGGCATCCCGCTGTCCTCCCACCTCTACCCCGAAATCAGCGCGCACGTCCTGGCCGTCACCCCTACCCGCCACTGGCTGGAATACGTGGACTGGGCCGAGCCCATTCTCCAACAACCGGTTCGAATCGAAGATGGGCACGCCCTCCCGTCCGCGGACCCGGGCACCGGCGTCGCTTGGAACGAGGACGCCGTCGCGCGGTATCTGGCCTAGTAGCGGAAACGGCAAACAGTCTCGAAAGGAAGTCCGCAGACACTTCCGAAAAGACACGGAACACAACCAACGGAGGGAGGCGTCATGACGAGCATCGAACGCGACGGGTTCACCATCAATTATGAGGACGGCGGCCGCACGGACGGACGCCCGCTCGTCCTGGTCGCCGGCCTCGGCGAGCAGATCGGGTCCGTCGAATACCCCGAGGAGCAATGCGCGCTCTTCGCCGCGGCGGGCTTCCGCGTCATTCGGCTCGACAACCGCGACATGGGCCTGTCCGTGCCGACCGCGGCGCTGCCCGAGGTGGACATGGCCGCCACGTTGGCCGAGCTGCGCGCGGGCCGGGACGTATCCGCCCCCTACACCCTGCCGGACATGGCCGACGACGTGGCCGCGGTGCTGGACGCGCTGGGCATTCGGCAGGCCAACGTCATGGGCGCGTCCATGGGGGGCTACATCGTGCGCTGGCTGGCCGTCCGCCACCCCGAGCGGGTTACGTCCATGCATGTCGTCATGAGCGGCAGCGGCGCCCTGCCCGGAGACGCCGGCCCCCAATTCGACCCCGCGGTGACCGACAAGCTCCTCGACCTGTGCCGCCGGCGCGACCGGCAGGGCGCCGTTCCCTACAACACCGCGTTGTGGCGTTGGCTGTGGGGCGACGGCTATCCGTTCGAGGAGGAATGGGTCAGGCAGCGCGTGACGTTCGCCTACGACCGGGCGTACCGGCCCGCTGGCGTGGTTCGGCAGATGCTGGCCGTCCTCAAGACCGAGGGTTTGTGGGAGGCGCAGACCGACATCCGTTGCCCCACGCTCGTCATCCACGGCGAACGGGACCCCTGCTTCTCGGGCGATCACGGCCGATCGATTGTCGAGCGAATCCCCGGCGCCCGCCTCTGGCTCGACCCCCGCATGGGCCACACTCTGCACCGCGAGCAGTGGCAAGAAATGGCCGAGCGGGCCGCGGCCCTGGCACGGTAATAGCCTCCGGACGACGGGCTTGCATATCGGGGGCTTCTTGATTTTCGCTTTATATTCGCCTAATAATTGGGCACCTTAGAAACATAGAGCGGTTCAGGTAGTCTGAACCGAACACCTCAGATAGGAAATGATGCCCATGAGCGACAAATCCCAGATTGAGTGGACGGACGCCACATGGAACCCAGTGACGGGCTGCACCAAGATCACGCGGGGCTGCGACCATTGTTACGCCGAACGGTTCGCCGAACGCTTCCGTGGGGTGCCCGGTCATCCGTTCGCGCAGGGATTCGATGTCACACTCCGTCCTGAACGCCTCTCCCAGCCGCTGGTGTGGAAACGACCGCGTATGATTTTCGTGAATTCCATGAGCGATCTGTTCCACAAGCGTATTCCTATGGAATTCATCGACCGCGTGTTCGACACGATGGAAACGGCAGACCGGCATGTGTTCCAAGTCCTGACCAAACGCAGCACGGTGCTGCGGCGGTATATCCGACGTCGATATGGAACCTGCCCGGTCCCTCGGCATATCTGGTGTGGCGTGTCCGTTGAGGACGAAACGGCATCTGCCCGGATTCGGCATCTGCAGCAGACATCCATCTCTACGAGGATTCTGTCTATCGAGCCCCTGCTCGGTCCCATCGACAACCTGGACCTCACGGGCATCGCCTGGGTCATTGTTGGTGGGGAAAGCGGCCCACAGGCACGACCGATGCGGCGCGAGTGGGTCCTCGACATCCGGGACCGTTGCCAGCGGGCAGACGTCCCGTTTTTTTTCAAACAGTGGGGCGGGATACACAAGAAGCAAACAGGCCGGACGCTTGATGGGCGCACGTGGGACGAGATGCCTCCGGTGAGGAAGATATTGCGGCCAGAGCATGCCGCGCCCAGCCTACAAAGGGCGATATGAGAGAGTTATTTCGCTTATGTCCCTCGAAGACCAGATCGAGTTGTTCGATCTCCCGAAAGATTCGGAGAATTTAGCCCCGCGGCACCGATTTGCACGTCTCCAGCAAGCGTTGTGGACCGAGCACAAAGCAAAACTGATTAGTCGTTATCTGTACTATTTTGTTCTTATCACCAAACATGGTGTCTATATCGACGGTTTCGCTGGTCCTCAAAGAGTGGATCAGACTCATAGTTGGGCGGCAAAGCTGGTCCTTGAAAGCGAGCCTCGGTGGATGCGACATTTTTTCCTCTGCGATGCCTATCCTCGTCAAGTCGCGGCTCTCAAGATGTTATACGAAGCTCAACCGGAGACAAGCGGTCGAACCATCGAGATCGTCCAAGCCGATTTCAATAGATATGTTGATAAGGTGCTCGACTCAGATAAAATCAACGAGAGAACTGCTACTTTCTGCTTGCTCGATCAAAGGACGTTCGAGTGCGATTGGGCGACTGTTCAGAAAATCGCCGAGCGTAAATCAAAAAGAAAGATCGAAGTATTCTATTTCGTTCCTACTGGCTGGCTTGCTCGATCTATCACAGCGTTGAATGATACGGGACCCAGAATGACGCGGTGGTGGGGTAACGACGACTGGGGGCATCTACGAAAAATGAGAAACCATGAAATTGCCGATACGTTTACCGAACGTTTTCGGAATGAACTCCGTTATTCCTACGTCTATCCCTGGCCCATTTACGAGCGAAAGGGAAGTGAGCGCATCATGTACTATATGATACATGCATCCGATCATCCCGAAGCTCCCAAATTGATGGCCCGGGCCTATAAGTTCGCCACTAATCGATCTGAGCCCACAGAACAGCTTACGCTCGAGTTTTGACGTTGCCAGACCCGTAGGTCGGATTAGCCGGAGGCGTAATCCGACATCCTCAGCGCGGGCGTCAGATTGCGATAACCCTACCCCTGTTGGATTACGCTTCGCTAATCCAACCTACGGGAACCCCTCATGTGTCGGTCAGCGTCAGGATCGCGGCGATGCGGCGGGCCGTGTCGGTGAAGTGTTGCACTTCCGCCGGCGTCAGGGGACGGGCGAGGATGCTCTGTTCGCGGTACGACAGCCACTTCTTCAGGACTTGGTAGCCGCCGAGTTTGTAGCGCCACACCGCCGCCGGCACGTTGCGCCAGTAGGCACGCCCGTTCAGGTACACGTCGAACGTGGTGGGGCTTTGTAGGGGCGACCGGCCGGTCGCCCCTCCGAAGGTGGCTTGTTCGTCCGGGGTAAAAGCGCGTTCTTCGATGTGGCCTTGGCCGGGCATGACTGCGTCGCCGCTTCCGTAATGGCCCCAGCCCGCGGTCAGGGCGAAGTCGTCGCCGGTCATGTTGCGCCCGTCGGTCGTGGCGGGCACGGCGATGGCGGCGATTTCCGGGTGGAGCGTGCCTTGGGTGACGCCGGGGACAGGGGTGTCGGGATCGAGCAGTTGGGCGAGTTCGCGGCCGCGGGCCGCCGATTCGGCGAGGCTCTCCGCGGCGTCACCGTCAGGCCAGCCGGGTAACGGGATGCGCGGCCATTCCATGCGTAACGCCCCGGCGTTGGCTGCGCGGTAAGTTGGATCGTGCAGCACGGCGAGGACGTGATAGAACAGGTCTTCAACGCCGGCGTTGATACGTCTGAGATAACGGTGTGCCGCCTGGGAGAGATTGGGGCGGCGGGTGTCGATAGCGTTGTTTTCAATGCTCCCGTCGTTGCGGAGGTAAACGGAGAAGAAACAAGTGGCGTTCCCTATCAAATCATGACAACCGAGATGATCGGTCACACAAGCTCGTGGTTCAGCCGCGCCCTTCTGAGGCCGTTTGTTGAATGAAAGCCACAAATTCCCGGCGAAGACATGTGGGCGATAATCCGCACGCTTCTCGTCCAGCAGTTTCGTCCCCGCTTCCCAATATACCCACCGATGGTCGAACGGGCGGTAGGCGAAGCGAATGAACCCGGCTTCGTCCGGGCCACCCCGCGCAAGCAGGGTCTCCCGCACGGCGCGGGCGTCGAACCGTGCCGTGGTCTTCATCACGCTCGGATACCGTCGTGCGATTTCTTCGTGACTCAGTGACTTGTCGAAGTACTTGGCGACCCGGGCTTTGAGTCGGACAAGATCAACATCGACCAGGAACCCATCGCGGCTAGTCTTCACGCCCGGAAACGACACCGGGAACAACTCCGGTAACGCCGGCCACGCGAACCACTCTTCGCTGACCGCTGTAGGCGAGAATGGCAGCCCCAGCGGTAAGAGGGGCTTGATACCCTCATAGAGCGCGGGCAGTTCCGCCTCTGCCGTCTCGAGTAATTCCTCCCGCTTCGTTTGCCCCCACAGATGCCGGAAGCCGATGGCCTCCGCGGGCGCATGATGGCCCTTGCGCACTAACGTTGTCACCGCGGTGCCGACCTGAATCCCCACCGGATCGCCCGGTGTCGAGAAAATGCTCGGATCCGGCGTCCCGTCCGGCGCCACCTTCCCCGTCTTGTATTTATCCCCGTTCAGACAGTCGATGCGCACCGCGTCGAACGCTTCCACGTAGCGTTCCCGCATACCCGTGAACGACAACCCGTCCAACCACGAGTAGTTCGAGATGAAACACACCACCCCCTGCCCCGTCTTCTCCGCAATCCGCCGCTCCGCCATGCGGAAGAACCGCACGTACAGGTCGTTCAACCCCTGCCCTTCCGGCTTCCGAACTCGCTGCGTCGTCCGGTAGGCTTCGGATAACTCCCGTTCTTCGTCCACCGCCACACCCGCAAAGCCGTTGTAGGGCGGGTTGCCCAGGATCACCAGAATCGGCGTGGCCTGTTTCACCCGTTCCGCCCGGTCGCGTTCTTCCTCCAGTTCGGGGAACGGCAACGGTTTGGTGGTGCGCGGTTCCCAGCCAGTCAGGGCGTTGGTCAGGAAGATGCCGGGGCGGTCGGCGGGGGCGGAGGACCCTCTCCCTAGCCCTCTCCCAGAGGAAGAGGGGACGAAGGAGGAAGAGGAGGTTGGGGCGTCCGTGAGCGGGGCGTCGAGCGCTTGCAGGGTCAAGCCGACTTGCAGATGGGCCACCACGAACGGCGCCGGCATGATCTCGAAGCCGAACACCCGCTCGGTCGCCGCTTGCTTGACGGCGGCCCCGGCCAACGCCCCCAAGCCTTTGCCTTGCAGATTGGCCGCAATCCGGCGCAACACTTCCGCCAGATACGCCCCGGTGCCACAGCACGGGTCCAAGACGTACACGTTGTCCGCGGCCAAGCCGTCCGCAATGCCGAGGTCGGCTTTCAGTGCCTTGTCCACGCGGGCGACCATGTAGCGGACGACTTCCGCCGGCGTGTACCAGACGCCGAGTTCCTTGCGCAGGTCGGGATCGAAGGCTTCCAGGAACGGTTCGTAGAAGTAGGGGACGGCGTCGCCCGCGTTGAAGCGCGTGAAAAACGTGGCGCGGTCCACGCGGTCGAGTGCTGCGGCGGTCCAGTCCAGGACTTCGACGAGACCCAGCGGTTGCAGGCGGTTGGGGGCAGAGATTTGCTGAAATAAGGCTTGCAGGATCGGCGCGCGCAGATACCAGATCGCTTCGCGCCAATTGAAGGAAGCGGGCGGGACGCCCGCGTTCCCAGGTGGGACGTTAGGCGGAATCTTCGGACTGCCGGACCGTGCCCACAGCACCCACGCGGAGAACACGCCGTAGAAGAGCGTCTGTACCAAGGTCGAACGGAAGAACCGCGCCCCGCGTTCTCCCTCGAACCGAATGCCGAGCGCCTCTTCCAGAGCAGATCGGACTGCATTCAACGACGGGGCGTCGCCTGAGGCTTCCACCCGATGCAGCGCGTCGCGCGCATACGACGCGAGTAGCCACGCCACGTCTTTCGGCTCGGTCAGGGCCGCGCGATGCGCCAATGCCCGGCTCAGATATTCCCCCAGCCCGGCGCCCACCTTCCGGGCGAAGGCGCGCGGCGTGTCCAACCCTTGGGCGAACTCCTCCGCACTCTCCGCCAGCCGGAACGTTTCGCGCTTGGCCGGCTTCCCGTTCGGGTCTTCGCCGACGAGCACGAAGTCGCGCGTATTCGTGACCAGTACCAGCCGATAACGAGCCCAATACCGGCTGACCTGCTTCCCGGCCGCGGTCAGGAACGCATCGTCATCCTCACCCTTCACTTCGACCACGCCGCGTTCCGGCGTTTGACCCTGCTTCGGTTGGCCCCGCTGGATCTGCTTGGCGGCGTACAAGCCGAAGTCGGGATGGCCGGCACCCTGATCGGCCAACTCGGGCACGCAGAACACCTTGGGCTTGAGCGTGGCGCCGACCGCGGTGAGCAGGTTGTCGAGCGCCGTATAGTGTGACCGTTCCCCCGTGGCGCCGCCTGATGCGCGCACCCTGCGCAGCGCGGCGAAGTAGGTTTCAGCCGCGGCGGTCAGGCGTGTGGTTGTCGATGTCATGGGCGGTTGGAGTGGCCGCGGGATGTCGGATTACGCTTCGCTAATCCGACCTACAGGACTCCACCGAATCGAGAAAGCCCGCAACCAGCAGGAAACCTCGGTTAAGCCCACTAGACACCCTCTTCCCCGGATCAAGTCCGGGGCAGGCTCTAGCCCTCTCCCAGAGGGAGAGAGGATAAAAAAAAGAAAGCGAGATACGAGCGGAAAGCGCGCCGGATTGACCCCCGATTTTCGCGTGCTACCCTCCCGCCATGCACGCGCCGGGGTGGAAAAGGTGGGCATTCATAGCCTGCCTGTCGAGCGTGACGGCCGGTCTGCTCGCGTCGTGCGGCCCGACGCGCCCGCCCGTCGTCCGAGCCCCGACCCCTGATCCCCCGCCGGTCGTACAGGCGGTGCCACCGCCCCTGACCGCAGACCAGAAAGAGGCCAAGGCGCTCGGCCACTTTCTGAAAAGTCGCGTCGCGCTCACCGCGGGCGACTACGCCGAGGCCCTGCGCGAACTGCGGGACGCGGTCCGGCACGACCCGGACAGCACGTTTCTCCGCTTGCGTCTCGCCTCGCTCGCGGTTCGGCAAGGTCAAGTGGCCGAAGCCCTGGAACACAGCCGCGCCGTCGTCGATCGCGAGCCGGACCACACGGACGCCCGGCTCCTGCTGGCCGGGCTGCTGTCCTCGACCGGCGATGAGGAGGAGGCCGCGCGGGTCTATGCCGGCCTCGTGGCCGACGGCGTCTCGAATCAGGAAGCCTATCTGTATCTGGGGATGCTGTACGCCAAACAGGGCCGCTTCGAGCAGGCGGTCGAGGTGCTCGAATCCCTCGTTGCGCGCCAAGCGGACTCGGTGCTGGGCTATTACTATCTCGGCAAGACCCATGCCGCGGCCCGGCTGTTCGCCCAGGCCGAGCCGTATTACGAAAAAGCGCTCGCCCTGAATCCCGACGCGGAACTCGTGCTGCTCGACCTCGGCTTGGTGTACGAGGCGCAACAGAAAAGCGCCGAGGCCGTGGCGACGTATCGGAAGGCGCTCGCCCTCAACCCGCAGAGCCAACAGGTGCGCGAGCGGCTGGGCCGCTTCTATCTGGGGCAGAAACAACTCGACGACGCCCTGGACCAGTACCGCGCGCTGGAAAAGATCGAGGCCGACCCACACGAGACGCGGCTGAAGATCAGCCTGATCTACCGCGAAAAAGGCGACCTGGAACAGGCGATCACCGAATTGACGCTGGTGCTCGCGGCCAAGCCCGACTACGAGCGGGCGCGCTATTATCTGGGCGTCCTCCTCAGCGAGGCGCAGCAGGACGAGCAGGCCGCGCAGGAGTTGCGCCGCGTGCCGCGCACGTCCGAGTATTTCGCCGATGCGCGCGTGTATCTGGCCGCGATCTATCAGCGCCAGGAAAAACTCGCCGAGGCGATTGCCGAAGTGGAAGCGGCCCTCGAAGCCGCGCCCGACGACCTGGACTTGCTCGGCTTTCTGGCCTCGCTGCAACGCGAGAACGACGACCGCGCCAAGGCAGTCGAAATTCTGGAGCGCATCGTCGGCTTGGCCCCGGACAACGACCGCTACCATTTCACGCTGGGCGCGGTGTACGACGAACTGAAACAGAAGGACCGCTGCATCGCCCACATGCAGAAGGCCATCGAACTCAACCCGGAGAACGCCGCGGCGCTCAACTACCTCGGTTACACCTGGGCCGAGCAGGGCGTGCGGCTGGACGAGGCCGAGCAACTCATCCGCCGCGCGCTGGCCATCGAACCGGACGACGGTTTCTACGTGGACAGTCTGGGCTGGGTGTATTACCAGCGCGGCGAATACGGCGAGGCGCTCCGGCATCTCGAACGCGCCGTCGAACTGGTGGACGCCGACCCGACGCTGATCGAGCACCTCGGGGACACGTATGCGAAACTCGGTCGTCTGTCGGACGCCACGCGCGTCTATCGGGAAGCCATGAAGAACGCCTCGGAAGCGGAGCAGATGGACCGCCTGCGGGCCAAGGTGGACGCTCTGGAACCCGCCGCCGTCCAACCGGCTGACGTCCCTCCGCTTCCGTAATCTCCGCGGACGCCTTGCACCCGGCGCGCGCCGCTTCTCCCACGAGAAACCCCTATCTCGGCCTCCTTCCATTCCTTCTCCCACCGTGGAGAGGGGGAAAAGAGAGCGAATCCCAACGTGCTCTCAGCGGTCACGCTGCTGCGAACAAAAGCTCCCCTGACAAGGAGGGTTGGGGGGTTGGTCCCGAATCCCGGCGTACTTCCTACGTCCTCCCCACTGCGGTTCGTGGCGGCTGCATTCGTCTGCCTCTGCCTGGCAAACTGGAGCGGCTGCGCGCCACGCAGCCCGATTCCAACCCCGCCGCCAGCCGTTCCCGACCATCTCCCACCGGTCCACGAACTGCTGGCACCGCTCAACGCACGACTAGAAGATCCGACTGGCCTGCACGGTCTGGCGAAGGTGACCTATCGCGACGCCGAGCAGCGCGGCTCGGCCACGCACGCCGTGGCGGTCGCTCCGCCCGACCGGTTTCGGTTGGAGTCGTTCTCGCTGCTGGGCGTGGCCGCGTTGCACGCCTGCGACGGCCAAAATCTGGCCGCCTACTTTCCGCGCGAGGGCGTCGTCTATCGCGGGGCGGCCAACCCGGCCACCATCGCCCGCTTCACCCGTCTCCGCCTTTCGCCCGGCCAAGTCGTCCGCCTGTTGCTGGGGCTGCCGCCGTTTGCCATCGGGACGGACGGGGCCCGGGTTCATGCTGACCCGAACGGCAGATACCGGGTCCATCTTCCCCATCCCGCCCGCGGACATGCCATGCTGCGGTTCGACGCGCAGACCAGACGGTTGCGCGGCTGGGAAGTCATTGGGACGGTCGGGGATGTAACCGCCCGCGGCGAACTGGCCGATTATCGTCCGGTCGCCGGCCGGATGGTTCCGTTCACGATTCGCCTGTCCGACCCGGATGCCGGCCGGCACGTGCGTGTGGAGTACCGCGAGTTGGAAGCGGGCGTGGAACTGCCGGCCTCGCTCTTTACGGTCGGCGTGCCGGCCGGAGTCGAAGAGGTCGATCTGGACGCCGAACCGTGGCCGGAGTCCTGACGCTCAGTGCTCGCGTTGCTCCGGTTTGAAGAGCACCGCAAAGCCGCGCCGCGCAAGCGAGAAACGCCGGTCCGCGGACTGCGCATAGCGCCCGAACTGGCCTTGCTTCTGTTGTTGGACCCAGTCGGGGTAGGAGTCTTCCATGTTCATGTGGTCCACCTGCTGGGGCGGCAACAGGACGACCGCGTCGGCGCCCACCTCGCAGGCTTTGTCGCGGATGAGCGCGTTCATGCTTTCCAGCCCGTCGATCTCGTTGCCGTACGACACGATGTGGGCGAACACGTCGTACGGCTGGGGCGGCGGAGAGGTCAGCATGGCCATTTCGCAATCTTCGGGCCGCGACTCAGGGTAGATGGGCGCGATCCGTTCCTCGATCGCCACGGGTTTGGCCGGCCGCAGAAAACAGCCGGCCGCGACGAGGCACAGGAAGCAGATCGAGACCGGTCCCAACGGCCGCGAAGGTCCCCACGAGTACGGTTTTCGTATAGCAGCTTTCGACATGAACCCCTTCCTCTCCCTAAGTTCGTTGAGCCTGCGATGTGTTGAGCTTGCGGTGTCCTGAGCTTGTCGAAGGATCGAAACATCGAAACGAACCCCGATGTCACCCCGGTCTTCGCGCCTCACCCCCGGGCCGCACCGACGCACCAGACTCGAAATCGCAAACCGAGACACGCCCTACTCCCGCAACAGCTTGCGGGCGATCACCCAACGGTGCACCTCGGTCGGCCCCTCGAAAATCCGCATCGGCCGCAGGCGGCGGTAGATGAATTCGAGCGGCATCTCCTTGGACATCCCCATTCCGCCGTGCATCTGCATAGCGCGGTCCGCCACGCGCGTGGCCATTTCCGTGGCGAAGACCTTGAGCATGGAGGCTTCCTGGCGCACGTCGTCGCCCTGGTCGAACTTCCAGGCGCCGTGGTGGACCATCAGCCGCGAGGCGTGGATGTCGGTCGCCGAGTCGGCGATGAACCACTGAATGGCTTGGCGGTCCGCCAGCTTCTGGCCGAACGTCACCCGCTGTTTGGCGTACGTAACCATCATGTCCAGGCAGCGCTGCGCCAAGCCGACGCACCAGCTTCCCATTTCCAGGCGCCGGACGGTCAGCCGCAACTGCATGGGCGCGAACCCCTGGCCGACCGTGCCCAGCACGTGGGAATCCGGCACGGCCATGTCCTCGAACACCAGTTCCCAGGGCGCATGGCCGCCGATGACCGGAATCTGCCGCTGCAGCACGAGGCCGGGCGTGTCCTTGTCCACCAGGAACGCGGTGATCCCGCCGCGCGCGCCCTTGGCCTTGTCCGTCACCGCCATGACGATGATGAAGTCCGCGACGTGTGCCCGCGAGATCCAGATCTTGCGCCCGTTGATGATCCACTGGTCGCCTTGCTTCAGCGCGCTCGTCTGCATTCCCGCGGGGTCGGAGCCGGCGCCCGGCTCGGAGATGGCAATGGCCGAGCGCGCTTCTCCCCGTGCGTAGGGGAGCAGGTATTTTTCACGCTGTGCGGGCGTACACGTCTGCATCAGCATGTGCAGGTTGGGCGCATCGGGCGGAAACGTGAACGGCGTAATCGTCTTGTACAGTTCCTCGGTCGCCAGACATTTGGGCAGCGCCCCGAGGTTCAGCCCACCGAACTCCTCCGGCACGTCGAGCCCCCACAGCCCGGCTTCGCGGGCGACCCCCAGCAGCCGTTCCTCCACTTCGGGCGGCACCAGTTCCTCGCCCGTCATGCCCTGCGTATCGCGCTCCAGCACCGTCGCCTCGATGGGCAGCAATTCCTGGCGCACGAAGCGGCGCACCGTCTCCTGCAACAGGCGGTATTCTTCGGGTAATTCGAAATCCATGCGGGGGCTCCTTCATTCCGTGCGTCGCCGGGCCGTTCGGTTGGCGTTTGTATAGTCCGGTTGCGCGGGATTGACTACATGCGGTTAGAGCGGGCGGGAGGCGATGTCCGCATTTCGTTTTCTTTCTACTCCCCCTCTCCCCCGGATCGAGTCCGGGGCAGGCTCCAACCCTCTCCCACGAGGGGAGAGGGGGGCAGAAACGGCCCTACCAGTTAGAAGTAGCCTTTCCTTATTCCTTCCTATCCCCTCCCCCCTCGTGGGGGAGGGCTAGGGAGAGGGGGAGAAAAAAGGTGCCTTATGGGAACGGTGTCGCAGCGTGCGCCTCGCGGCGCGTGATGGTAGGAAGAGCCGGAATCGGCGTGAAAGAAGATCCGTTCACCCTATGACTCGCCTTTCTGCTGTTTTGCCGCGTGCGCGGATGTGGCTCCCATACGCGCTGGTCGGGCTGCTAGCGCTGTGCGGCGGTGCATGCGAGGAACGGCGCCGGCTCCCCTACGTCGAGCCGGTGCTGCACGGCTGGCCGGAAGACTATCGCGGCCAGCCCGGTCTCAAGCTGCACGTTTTTCATACGGGCTCGCTCGACCTGCCCGACCGGCTCGTCTATCGCGGCGGCAGCGTGGCACGGCGCCGGTCGCTGACCGTCCTGAGTTTCGGCGTCGAACACCCGGAGCACGGCTTGGTCCTGATCGGCACCGGCTTGAACCGCAACGTCGCGGGTGACGCCGAGGACTATCTGGGGCCGGTCCGCGCGGCCGTCGTCCGAGCGGAGTTGCAGGCGGGTCAGGACGCGGTTGCGCAACTCGACACCGCGGGATTCGCGGCCGAGGAGGTCCGCTTCGTCGTCATGCCCGATCTGGGTTTCGATCACGCCGGCGAGGTCGAAACGTTCGCGCAAGCCGAGGTGATCGTCGCGCGCGAAGAACACGCCGCGGCCCGCAACGGGCAGAAGTTCGACTTGGGCCGCGGGCGGTATCTGCCGGGTGAATTCGACCAAATCGAACGCTGGCGGTTCGTCGACTTCGCGCCCGACTCGAAGCTCGCCACGTTTGCGCGCAGCCACGACCTGTTCGGGGACGGCAGCATCGTGTTGATCGACGCGCGCGGCGCCACCGCGGGCGGGCTGGCGGTACTGGTCCGGCTGCCGCAACGCCCCGTCCTCCTGTGCGGCAACCTGGCGTGGACCGAAGCGCAGGCACGCTTCGCCTGGACGCCGGGGCTCGCGTTCGACCGTACGGCGTGGTGGGAGGCGATCTGGCGTCTCAAGAAGATGAAAGACTTGGTGCCGGCCCTGAGCCTGCTGCCCGGCCACGACTTGGCCGCGGCCCGTACCGCCGCGGGCCGTGGCGAGGACGGATCGACTCCGAGCGGCAAAACTTCGAGTGACATCGTCGTGCACGAGTTTCCGGCCCAAGACCGGGCCGACCGGAAAGACGGATCGGCCTGACGGTTCCGGGGTTCGTCCGATTTCGTATCGGAAGGGAATTGCAAACTTGACGATCCTCTCCGGTCGGCATTCCCACGGAAGCGGGAATCAGGGGCATGGATACCGGCTTTCGCCGAGCCTACCCCCTGCTTGAACGGGGGTATGACGAGGAGGAGCAGGGGTGATGAGGAGAGGGAATTCCATACAAGATGATCCCGGAACTTTCCCTGACTTGCTTCCCGTATCCCTCGGTTGAAAACCCTTCGACAGGCTCAGGGACCAGCCCGTTGAGCTTGTCGAAACGGGCAGAGGATCATCTTGTATGGAATTCCCCAAGGAAAAGGAGGGGTGACGAGAAAGAAACGACTTCGGGAGCGTCTTGTATGAGGGTTCTTTTCGTAGCGGGAATGGTAGGCTCGAATAACAAAGCGTGGCGGATGTTCTTCCGCCCTTCGACACGATCGAGGCAAGAATTCAATAGACTATGGACGTGACCCTGATCGGACACGGCTCGCTGATGAGCGGTCGGGGACTCGCGCGTTCCGGCCGGCTTCGAGTACGCCGCGCTGGGATCGTGGCGCTGCGGGGATGCAGGCGTGGATTCGCCAAGCTGTCCAAATACGGCGACCGACTCGCCACCGACCTGGAGCTTGCGCATTCCGCGTTGGAGGCCGATACGGTCTCGCCCGCGGACCAGCCGGACGGGCGGGTCGAGGCGTTGGGCTTACGAATGTCCGCGGACGACGGCCTGCGCCTCGTGCAGCGCGAAGGCTACCGGCCCGGGGCTATGCAAGCCGTGATGGAACGGGCAGAGACCGACGGACTGGGCGTGGCCGAATGGCTGTGGCGGCTCGCCGCGGAGTGCGGGCATGAGACCGCCGCCTACCGCGGCCGGCTGTGTACACTGACCGGCTACACCTCGCCGCATTACATCCCGCATCCCGTCCGACTGCGCGCGGGCGGCTCCGGCCTGCATGATTACGCCCTGCTGTTCCTGGCCCCGGGCCGGCACGGGACCGGATCGACGGCTGTGACGTCCGTACGCGAACGGACCGGCATCGACGGCCTGTTCACCACGGCCGAAACGTGGCAGTACAAGCCCAACGCAGGCCAACTCGCCTACGTCGTGTCGTGTCTGTTGGCCGGCGTACACGGCATCGACGTGCGCGACCTATTGGCCGGCGTGGCGCCGCATACGGACTTGGCGCACCGGCTGGCGGAAGGAATACGAGCCGCGGCGGCGAGCGAGGCGGCCTGTTTTCTGGAGACGACCGGCTTGAGCGCGGCGCGCTACTCCCGTGCCTTCGGGAGCGGTCGAGGCGCCTTACGCCGCAGCGGGCTGAGGGGATTTCTCGACGCCTGCGGAACCGGCTAGGAAAGGGCCATGAGCGTTTTCAGCGTGTCCATCGGAAAAGAGTTGTTGCGTTTTACCGCGGCGCACTTCATCGCCTTTCGCGGCTTCCGCGAGCCGCTGCACGGGCATACCTATCGGGTCGAAGTCACGGTGTGCGGGCCGGTCGGCGCGGACGGCTACGTCGTCGATTTCCTGGTCCTGAAACGGATCGCGGAAGAAGAGTGCGACAAGCTGCACTTCGCCACGCTGCTGCCCGAACGGAGCGACTGTCTGACGATTCGGACGGACGGCGAAAGCGTCGAAGTGGACTGCGAGGACGGCGCGCGGTTCCGCTTTCCGCGCGCCGACGTGCGCCTGCTCCCAATCGTGCACTCGTCGTCCGAGGAGATCGCGCGATACCTCATTACGCGGCTGCGCACCCGCTTGGCCGAGGCCGGCGGCAACACCATCGACACCATCGAAGTCGGCATCGAGGACATACCTGGGCAATTAGCGGTGTGCCGTGAATCGTTGGCAGATACGCCTGCCGAGACGGCATGACGCCGCGCGGTCTGCTGCTCGGCTCGGTAGTATGGGCCAGCCTCACAGGCTGTGAAGCTAATTTGCCCGACCCCGACTCCGCGGGCGCCCACCTCTACCGCGAGCGATGCTCGGGATGTCACCGGCTGTATCACCCCGGCCTGCTCACGCCCGACATGTGGCGGTTCATGCTCGACCGGATGGACGTCGAATTTGCGCGTTTGAGGCGCCCCCGTTTATCCGACGCCGAAAAAGCCGACCTTCTGAGCTACCTATCCGTTCATGCGCGGAAGCCGGCGTCGCCCGAATAGTCTATTCGTTCGCGGCTCGGACTCTCGTCGGGGGACCCTCACCCTAGCCCTCTCCCAGAGGGAGAGGGAAGTAAGACGACAAAGCCCCGCCCCGGTCGCTGAGCCTTGAGCAATTTCCAAAAAATTCCCTCCCCCCTTGAGGGGGAGGGCTAGGGAGGGGGGGTTGTGGGGAGTACCTTTTCCATTGAGCACCCGCCCACAAAGCAACCCCCCTTCGACACGCTCAAGGCACCGCAAGTTCAGAGTCCAGGATGTGCACTACCCGCCACCCCGCGCCGCGTGGACGTCATCCACTTCCTTGGGAATCGCCGCCGTGAGTACGTCGTGGCCGGTGTCGGTCACCAGCACATCGTCTTCGATACGCACGCCAATACCGCGGTACGCGGGCGGGACGTCCGTGTCGGATTCGGACGGGCCGACGTACACACCGGGTTCGACCGTCAGGACCATGCCCGGTTCGAGTACGCGCGATTCGCCCTCGGCTCGGTACTTGCCCACGTCGTGCACGTCCATGCCGAGCCAGTGGCTCGTGCGGTGCATGTAGAAGCGGCGGTAGTCGCCCTTCTCGATAATTTGCGCGGTGCTGCCCGATAGCAAGCCCAAGTCGCGCAAGCCCTCGACCAGGAGGCTGGTCGCCCGGTCATGCACGTCGTCGAAGCGCACGCCGGGCCGGATCGTCTCGATGGCCGCCTTTTGCGCGCTCAGTACCAAGTCGTAGACGTCCCGCTGCGCCGGCGAAAACTCGCGGCCCACCGGAAACGTGCGCGTCACGTCCGCGCAGTAGCAGCCATACTCGGCCCCGGCGTCGATCAACAGCATGTCGCCGTCGCGCATGGGCTGGTCGTTGGCAACGTAGTGCAGGATGGTTGCGTTGGCGCCGGACGCTACGATGGAAGGATAGGCCGGCCCCTCGGCGCCGTGGCGGCGGAAGTGGTATTCCAGCAACGCCTCGATCTCGAACTCGTACATGCCCGACCGTGTCTCCAGCAGCGCGGCACGGTGCGCCGCGGCCGAGGCCGCGACCGCCTTGCGCATCAAGGCAAGCTCGTCCGGGGTCTTGAGCAGCCGCATCTCGTGCAGGGTCTCGCCCGGGTCGATCAACGACACCGGCCCCTGCCCGCTGCGTTGGCGCTGCGCGCGGCCCCGATTGACCAATTCCAGGATCTTGGCGTTGAGCGGCTCGTTGCGGCCCAGCCCGTAGTACACGGTCTCCGCGGGGAGCAGGTGTTCGGGCAGCACCTCGTCGAGCCGGTCGATGGGATACGCGGCGTCCGCGCCGAACCGTTCGCGCGCCCCCTCGACCCCGAACCGCTTGCCCGTCCAAGTCTCCTTGTCCTTGTCGCGCGGCCGCACGAACAGCACGAAGCGTTCCTTGTCGTGGTTGGGCGACAGCACGCACACCGCCTCGGGTTCGGGAAACCCGGTCAGATAGTAGAAATCGTTGTCCTGGCGGTAGCGGTATTCCACGTCCTGGGACCGTATCGCGGTGGGTGCGGCCGGAAAGATCGCCACGCCGGCGCCCATCCGGTCGAGAAACGTCTGGCGGCGCGCTTCGTAGGGCGAGCGGTCTCCGCCATGCGGAGCCTTCCCTCCCCGGCTTTCCTCCTCCCCCCTCGACCTTTCGACAGGCTCAAGGTCCTGCACTCTCGGGGTCCGGGGGCAGAGGGTAGAATGTTGCTTCTTGCCCTGTGTACTCATAAGCATCTGGATTTTGACGCACGCCGTTTCGTGGCGGAGCTGGGTCAGGTTGACTTCGCCGGGGAAATTACGGACGGTCGGCACTATATGGCACACGACCATTCCTATCCAGAGTCGCTGCACGCGCTGCTGACCCGCCTGCCGGAACTGACGATTGCGCTGGGTCCACGCTCCAAGCCGGGCATCGAAGCCGTCCAGAAGCTCTTGCAGGAAGCCGTAGCCGCACGCGCCGACGGCAACGTCCCCGCGGCCACGGCGAAAATCGGCGCCGCAATGGACACGCTGGCCCGCCTCGCCGACGAACTCGACCCGCAAGAGGCCACGCTCATGCGGATGCTGTCCGCCCAATTCCGGCAGGCCCTCTCGCTGGGCGATCATGGCGAAGCGCAGCGTGTCTCCGACGTCATGCGCAAGAACTCCGGCGCCACCATCAAGAAGCAGCCGTAGCCTCGCGCGTGCCCTCCCCTCCCTCCCCCCTGGACCCTAGCTTGCAGGACCTTGAGCGTGCGGTCCCTGAGCCTGTCGAAGGGTCGAAGGGGGAGGGAGGGAAGTCTGCATGTATTTCCAAACTTGGGTACTCGGGTCTGCTTGGCGAGTCTCCGTTGGCAGCTTGCCCTCGCCCTAGCCCCCTCCCGGAGGGAGAGGGAACGGAATCCCACCCTTTCCCCTCTGGGAGAGGGTCCCCAGACTTCAACATTGAATCAGCTCGGAAATTCTGAACTCATCCAT
The DNA here is from genome assembly GCA_965242795.1 of uncultured Binatia bacterium (SeqCode). Taxonomy (GTDB): domain Bacteria; phylum Desulfobacterota; class Binatia; order Bin18; family Bin18; genus Bin18. The sequence continues at coordinate 2,121,224 of OZ251505.1, read as the reverse complement.
CCCCACCCGCCCCGCCTGCTTGACTTCCCCAAGGTCGTTGGCTAGTCCACGGGCCATGCCCGACGCTCTCCCGGCGTGCTGCGAAAAGGAACTCCGCACGCAGATCAAACGGATCGCCCGCGCCTATTCCTCCTTCCCCGTCATCAAGAACGTCCCGTGCCCGACCTGCCGGCGCATCATCCCGGTCCGCGTGTACGAAAAGCCGACCGAGCCCGCGTAACAGGCGCCGACATGGCGGACCGTGTGAATTTGCAGATCGTCCGCGTCCGAATCGAGAACGAGGACGATCCCTGCCGGGTGACCATCACCGCGGACGTCGACTCGCTGGAGGACCTCCAGGACGTGGCCGATCGATTCCGCCCCGCCAAACGCCGCATCCCCGCCCGCCTCGTCGTCGGCTCTCCCGAAGCCGATCGGGACGCGCCCGCCGCGGTGTCCGCGGACGAAATGGCTCAGGTCATCGCCGAGGGGCTCGCCGCCATGCAGCATTCCGGCCAGATCGCGCGCAGCCTCGTGCGCCGCTTCCAGGGACGCCGCCTCGCCGAGGACGAGTAGGCGACGGACGCTCGACCGGTTCGGCGCGGTCCTCCCTCCGCGCGTCCCGAAGACGAACCGCGCTGGCTTCGGACGCCGCATCGAAACGAGGCGCCGCCGTGCTGACCCACCTCGCGGTTCGGAACTTCAAGCGGTTTCGGGACGTCGAAATCGAGCTCGGCAATCCCGTGATGTTCGTCGGCCCGAACAACTCGGGCAAGACCTCCGCGTTGCAGGCGCTGGCGCTGTGGAACGTGGGGCTCAAACGCTGGCACGAAAAACGCTCCGGACAGAAGACCCCCGAAAAGCGGCCGGGCGTCACGGTCAACCGCAACGACCTCATCGCCGTGCCGGTGCCGGGCGCCAACCTGTTGTGGCGGAAACTCCACGTCCGGGACGTGCGGAAAGTCGCCGGACGTCAGCACACCCGCAACGTGTGCATCGAAATCGTCGTCGAAGGGATAACCCAGGGGCACGCTTGGCGGTGCGGGCTCGAATTCGACTATAGCAACGAGGAATCGTTCTATTGCCGGCCACTCCGGCTGTCCGACAGCGCAGCCGGGCAGACCGTGGACCGCATGCCCGTGCCCGACGAAGCCCGGGACGTCCAGATCGCCTTTCTGCCCCCGATGTCGGGGCTGGCGGCAACCGAAACGCGCCTCGACCGGGGCGCCGTCAACGTGCGGGTCGGCGAGGGCCGGACCGCGGAGGTGCTGCGCAATCTCTGCTATCGGATCAGCGCAGAGCACCCCGAGCACTGGCCGCGGCTGGTGGGGCACATGCGCGCTCTGTTCGGCGCGGAACTCGACCCGCCGCGGTACGTGGCGGAACGCGGCGAGGTCGCCATGACCTATCGGGAGCAGGGCGTCGGGCTCGACCTGTCGTCCGCAGGCCGCGGGCTGCAACAAACCCTGCTCCTGCTGGCCTATATGTACGCGAACCCCGGCGCCGTGTTGCTCCTGGACGAGCCCGACGCGCACCTCGAAATCCTCAGACAGCGGCAAATCTACAGCTTGATCGGCGACGTGGCGCACGAGAGCGGCAGCCAGATCATCGCGGCCAGCCATTCGGAAGTCCTGTTGAACGAGGCCGCGGGGCGCGACGCCGTGGTCGCCTTCGTCGGACGGCCGCACCGCATCGACGGCCAGGGCAGCCAAGTGCGGAAGGCACTGGAGCACATCGGCTTCGAGCACTACTACCAAGCGGAGCAGACCGGCTGGGTGCTCTATCTCGAAGGGTCCACGGACCTCGCCATCCTGCGGGCATTCGCCGCGCGGATCGGACACGACGCCGCGGGCCGTGCGTTGGAACGGCCGTTCGTCCGCTACGTCGCCAACCAACCCGGCGAGGTGAGGAATCACTTCTACGGCCTCAGAGAGGCCGTCCCGCAGCTTCGGGGCGTGGCGCTGTTCGACCGGCTCGAATCCGGCCCGCCGGACGTTGCCCACGTCGCGGTTCGGATGTGGCAGCGACGGGAGATCGAGAACTACCTTTGCTCGCGAGCCACGCTCGAAGCGTACGCCGCGGGGTCCGCGCGTGCCGACGTCCCCGGCCCGTTGTTCGCCGAGGCCGAGGCAGAAAAACGCCTGCAGGCAATGCACGAGTCGATCGGGGAGATCGAAACGGCGTTACGCACCCTCGGCACCAAGGGGTTGCCGTGGGACCACGACATCAAGGCGAGCGATGACTTTCTCGTTCCGCTCTTCCGGGCATATTTCGGAAAGCTCGGCCTGCCCAACCTCATGCAGAAGAAGAACTTCTACGAATTGGCCGATTCCGTCCCCGAGCCCGACCTCGCGCCCGAGATTGCGGACGTGCTGGACACGATTGCGGAAGTCGCTTCGAGCGCCACGCCCGCGGAGGGTTCGGACTGACCGTCGTCTTGCCTGAGAAATATAGAGTAACCATTTCCTCTCAGGTATTCCTTCTCGTTCACCCCATTCCTATTCTTTTCTCGTCATTACCCGCTTTTCTCCCGTCATTCCTGCCCCTTTCTCGTCATTCCTGCGGAAGCAGGAATCCGGAGGCGGGGCGGGCCGAACGACGCCGTCAAAAAATACGTCCGGCTGACGGACCAGCCCCGTAGGCTAGTTGTTTCGCGGCAAGGAGGGGATACGATACATCTCTTCGACGAAACCGAAGCTCCGCCCGACTCTTCTCCTTAATCTAATTCGATCTATCCCTCACAAGTGGCTGTACCTGGAGACGTTGCCGTATTTCTTGATACACTGGAACGCGCTCTCCTGATTCTACAGAAACGGCTAATCCGTACTTGATAGGCTGATCGAGTGTTTCCCCTTGTGCATGACAAAACACTTGGAATTGCAAATGACCTTCATCAACGAAGGCTACTGCGTTGCTACCTTCGTAACGAACGTGGAATAGCGATCCGCGGGGAACGGACTTGTCCGATGGTTGTGCTCTTGCACGCTTCACGCCTACTTTTTCCTTAAAGCTATCCGCCTTCACCTCGAGTTTTGCCCGACGATAGGCCCGATGGCGGATATTGACGGGCGAGAACCAGGCAAGTGTCAAAGTGATTGAGCGTGGTTCAGTCACGAGATCCAGACTTCTCGGTAGCGGAACACGAAAGCGGGATGCCGATCCGTCTGCCGACACTTCCCCGAACCCCATAAGGGTTGCCCGATTCGGGTCGCATGTCATCGCTTCCTCTACTTTCGGACGACCATAACCGAGGATACTTGCGATATTATCTCTGCGAGCAACATGTTTACCCTGGCCTTTCGGCCCAAAGATGACTTCAAGCGAGTCTCCGATGTCGCCCCAACGCGCTCGATGAACGAGAAGTGCCTTCACGACAACGCCATAATACGTCGGGTCGACACCACTGAGTATTGCGCCGTTGTCGTCGTCCATCAGCGCATCGAACAGTCGATGCGCCGCACGGGTCGCCAAGGCAGTGGCCACGCTGGTTCCTGCTGTCAAGCCTTCCTGGTCCAACTTCCCAGTGTCGTCAGGAACGGCCGTCTTCAGTCCATAGAGACGGCCGGCCGGTGCTCTCTTAAGGCGCAATTCGCCCGAACTCACCATCATCACGCGCTCTTTGCCGCCCGGCATGAAAATATCCGGCTTGACCACTTTCCGATGCCCTAACCCCATTGCGGATGTTATGTTGGGACCGTCGGCAATGTAAGGTTGATAAGCCACGCTCGATGGGTGTTGATCTTCAACTGCATCTTCATGCCATGCGCCGACCGTGATGACGTTCAGGGCTTCTGCTGGCGAAAATAAAGTCCTTTGTGACCGCTCATTACCAAGGGCTTCAAATATCGCTTGTTGCCTTTTCTCCGTCGTTGCTGCTTCTAAATCTCTGATGCCATTGAATGCCGGAACGGACAGCGACTCATTGATGTTACCGGCGCTCACCATGAACAATATCCCGAAGCGTTCAGCCAGATAATCCAACAGTCTACCCCAAGGACTCATCGGCCCCGCAAACGGTCGCCTACGGTCACCGAGCGACAAGTTGACGATAAACACGTCCGGTGCCTGTGGGGCATCATCCCCTTCTCCGATTTTTATCCGGAGAATGGCGCGGTAGATCGTATCGACAAGCAAGCGGTCTGGGTGTGGTCTCTCATCCTCGCTATTGCCGGGTGCGTAGAGCACGGGACGGAAGTAGATTGCCCGACCTAAAGGAGGCTCGTCGAGATTTCGATCTCCGTGCAGGATCAGCGAGGCCATTGCCGTGCCGTGATCACGTTCAGAAACAACGCTCATTGCGCTTATGTCGTCGGGATCATCGAATACGACACGATTGTCAAGCAGTCGGTGACCGAGTACAGGCACGCCGTCCAACACGGCAACGACCGGAGGCGCCTCTTCGTCCGCAAAAGGGACGACCGAATCGCCCGCCTCTGCTTCTCGGTCATCGATCGGAAACGACACCGTGGACTGGGGCCGGATGAACATGACGTCGTCGCAAATGGCGAGACGGATCTCCTCTCGCCGGGCCAAGCGACGGGCTTCGGAAATGGGCACATCGATCAAGGCTGCCTCATAGGCGATCTCTGGAATCGAGGCCGAATGAGCGATTTCGCCGCCGGACTCTCGGACCGCTTCTCTGAACCGTGACCTCGCTTCCTGTTGCCTTGCTTGGTTGGGGTGTCCCCAAAGCTCCGCTTCCACCCGTACCACGTCGGCTCTCTGTTCGAGTCGTTCATTCAGGTAGGCAACCATGTCCTCCGAAATGCGATCCCGCGGTCCCCACGCCCGAAGTTCGCGGAGTTGATCGAATACCTTGAACCAAGGCGCATAGCCCTGTGCCGGCGCGAGATCCTCTTGATGTTGATTCCAAAGTCTTAATAGCTGTCGAAGCGCTGTCGTGTCCGGCATCGTTAAGTACAGTCTGCCGCCAACAGGGCGGTCGCCGCGTGTCTCCCCTTGCCGACCTTGGCGCGTGTCGCGTACGGCGAAATCATCGTCCGCTTCAAACTCTATTTCTTCGTCGCCGAGAAACTCCAAGCCTTGGATACGGTCTACAGCGTGGGCTACTTCGTCCACCGAGCCCGCGACTTCGAACACTAAGGCCCGCTCTGGCGCAATGCCGGTTGGGTCATCCCGCAAGGTCGCCGGATCGCGTCGATTGTCGAAGACCTCCTGCAGACGCTGGAATGCAGGTTGCAGTCGCTCGCCTTGACGCTGGCGGGACGGCAACCGGGGACCGCTGCTTCCTCGGGGTACTGCAGGCCGTTGATCAGTTTGCGGTGCTGGGAGTGGGAGAAGAGGAAACTCCGCCATCCACCACCTCCTCGGAGTACGCCACGCGCTGTCTCCCGGTCCATTGCTTCAACCGTTCGCTCACGATGTCAGCCAGTCTCTTGTCACCTATTGCCAACACCCCCCGCCGCCGCACGTCGCAACAAAATTCCTCTGCCTCGGCGTAACTGATCTTGCCCAGCTTCTTGGCGATAGTCTCCGAGCTATAACCGAGAGGCTCATCCAGCCGCTCGGCAAATCGCTGCATGTACGTCCTCAGATCCCGCCGCGTCGGCGGATTCAGGGCAAGCCGCACCTGAAAACGGCGCCACGCGGCCCGATCGAGCAACTCGGCGTGGTTGGTGGCTGCGACGACGACGGTATAGCTCGGCAGGGCGTCAACCTGCATCAGGAGTGAAGTGACGACACGCTTGATTTCCCCGGTCTCGTGAACATCCCCACGCTCCTTCCCCACTGCGTCGAATTCGTCGAAGAACAGGACACAGGGCGTGGTACGGGCGTAGTCGAACACGCGCTTGAGCCGTGCGGCGGTCTCACCGAGAAAGCTGCCGATCATGGCTTCGTAGCGGACGACGAAGAACGGCACGGCCAACGATTCCGCGATCGCTTCGGCCAGCGAAGTCTTGCCGTTCCCCGGCGGCCCGACGAGCAACACACGGTGCCGTGGTTCCAGAGAATAGGTCCGCAACACGGCCCCTCGATGCTGCTCCTCGATCAACTCCTGGCACGCCTGCCGATTGAGATCGGACAGGATCAAGTCTTCAAGCTGTTTGCGGGGCGTCAGTTCAAGTAGGAAATCCCGGTGGGGTTGGCGGGGCGTGCCGATGGTTCCCGCGCCGTTGGGATGGTTCCCATTGACGCGTGCCGCTTCCATCAACCGCTCTGCCAGCACATGGTGATGCTTAGCCCGCTCTTCGGCGATGAGGGCTTCTGCCGCGGCTCGGACGCCTGCTTGGTCACCACTTGCCCCCGCCCTGACCAGCGAAAGCAAAAGGTCGCTCCGTGCCATACTGATGCTCCTGTCAAGCAACGACCCGACGACATGCGGCTGACAGTTTCCGCGGACACCTACACGGTGTCTACCGAAGCACTCTAGCCGCCGAAGAGTGCTAACGCTTCTCTATCCTGTCCATTTTCACTTTTCCACGTCCTGAAAATGCAATTTTACACATAGAACCGGCGTCTCTCCCGCTTTGACTTCTTCTTCAGGATCAGTCCCATAGGTCAGATTAGCCCGGAGGGCGTAATCCGACAGGGGCGCGGGGTGGGGCCGACTCGGCCCGCACCACCGGGGCGAGGATGTCGGATTACGCTGCGCTAATCCGACCTACGGGAAGGGCGGGGACGGGAGGAGGCGCGGCGGCGGCGCTTCGGTTTGTCTTTGGCCGTCAGCGGGGCCGTCAGCTTTTCGTAGCGGCTCAGGAGGTGCTCGACGCGCTCGCGTTCGGTCGTGAAGCCTTGGGGGCGGTACAGGCGGTCAACAGCCCGGTCCAATGCAACATGTGCTTTGCGGAGGTTGGGTGGCATGACGTCCGGGTCGTATAGGTCGGCCAGCGTGGCGGTCGGGTGTGCGGCGCGGGCGTCCAAGATGGCTTGCGCCAGGGGTTCCAGCTTCGCCAAGCGGGCGGCATCGACGGGCGGAGGCGGAAAGGTGTTGTACACGAGGCCGATGGAGTACCGGTAACGACTTTCCAACCGGCCCCCGATGTGGCGCAGCCACGCCATGTGCATGGCAGACGTGAGGAGGCCGAACAGCGGTTTGCTCGCGTTTTCGACAATACGGACCAGGTTGCTTGGAATCACCGGCGGTTCCATCCACGCAATCGGGATGTACGCCCGCCGTTCGGAACTCACTTCCGGCACGATGAGGAACGGGGCGGCGGGCAGAACCTCGACGTTGTACGTCGCCGGATAGTCCACAATCGCCAACGTGCTTTTCCGCTTGCTCTTGGCGCGGAACGCTTTGACGGCGCGCATCCGTTCGACGACCTTCGGCAGCGCCTTGAGATCGGTCGGAGTGGCGTTCTGCAGGGCCAGAATCCAGCGTTCGCCTCCTTGAATGTGTTCCCGCGCTCCAACGTAAGGGCGCATGAATTTTTCCGCCCCCGGCTCTTCGGTCAGAAATTCGGCTTTTCCCGTCGCGTCGAAAATGTAGTTTCCCCCGTCGATGGGCTGCGAGCCGCTCAACAGTGGCGGCAGGCCGTTGATCGGGCGGGCGGTCTCGCGCACCACGACGTGCGGATCGGCCAAGCCGCCGGCGTCGAACAGATAGGGCGACAGCGCGGCGTGGCGGCTTTCGTGCGGCTCGCCCTTGAGGTCGTCGTACGAGAACAGGCGACAGACCGTCCTGCGCCCGGTCTTCTCTCCCCCGGTCCCTGAGCTTGTCGAAGGGTGAGGGTCAGGGAGGGGTCCCCCGGACGCTACCGCCATGTCCGCCTGTTGCGCTCCCGCCCCGGACCCCCCACCGGCGGCCCGCGGGGCCGCCGACTCCCCCTCCCCCTTCGACAAGCTCAGGGACCGGGGGGAGTCGGAAAGTCCGGGACGACCGCTCGTTCCCGATTTGGGGGCGACGGCCCGTTTGGCGAGGCCGAGGATGACGACGTGCACGTGCGCCTTGCCCCGCGCGTCCGAGCCCCAGGCGAAGGTGCGGTGGGCGAAGACGATCTCCAGGCCGCAGCGGGCGAACAGCACCGGCCAGAGTTGCGACACCTGCTCGCCCTGCGTGATGGAGTTGGTGGCCACGAAGCCGATCCGCGCAGCGCCGCGTTGGACGTAGCGCCCCGCGGTGACGAACCACGCCGCCACGTAGTCCAGGGTGCCGCCACTCTTGCTCAGTGCGGCCACGCGGTGCACCTGCGCACGCTGCGCCGGGCTCTGGTACTTGGCGCCGACGAACGGCGGGTTGCCGAACACGTAGGCGCAGTCTTCCGGCGGCAGCACCGTCGCCCAGTCCAGTTCCAGGGCGTCGCCGTGCACGATGCGCGGCGCGGTACGCAACGGAATGCGCACGTAGCTCTGGCCGAACTCCAGGCTGAGGCGCGTGTTCATGATGTGGTCCATCATCCACAGCGCCGTCTCGGCGATGCGCGCCGGAAACTCGCCCACCTCGATGCCGGAGAACTGATCCACGTTCACCACCGACAGGTCGGTCGCCAGATATTCCGCGGTGTCCGGGTCCGCGGCCGAGGCACGCAATTCCCGGATCACGTCGATCTCCAACGCGCGCAACTCGCGGTAGGCGATGATGAGGAAGTTGCTGCAACCGCATGCCGGGTCGAGGAAGCGCAGTGCCCCGAGCTTCTGCTGGAAGCGTTGCAATGCGGCGCGTCGGTGCGTGTCCTTGCGCGCCCGCAGCCGGGCGAACTCGGCACGCAGGTCGTCCAGGAACAGCGGCTCGATGACCTTCAGGATGTTCTGCTCGGTGGTGTAGTGGGCGCCCTGGGCGCGGCGGGCCGCCGGCTGCATGACGGATTGGAACAGCGCGCCGAAGATGGCCGGCGAGATCGCGGTCCAGTCGAAGCGGCAGGCGTCGAGCAGCGCCTCGCGCATGGGCGCGTCGAAGTCGGGAATGCGCAGCGGGCCGCGGAACAGGGCGCCGTTGACGTACGGAAAGCGCGCCAAGTCTTCGTCCAGCGCCTGCTGGCGGCGGTCTTCCGGCGTGTCGAGCACCTGGAACAACCGCGCCAGCCACAGCCCCAGGTCGGAGCCGTCCTCGCGCGTGCGGGTCTCCAGCAGGTCGAGGAAGCTGTCGCGCGGCTCGAAGATGCCGGTGTTGTCCGCGAACAGGCAGAAGACGGTGCGCACCAGGAACCGCTCCAGGTCGTGGCCGGTATAGCCGGAGGCTTCCAGCGCGTCGTGCAGCCGGCCCATACGTTCGGACGCGCGCACGTTGACCGGGTCCTGATCCCGGAAGGCGCGCCGCTGCACGCCCAGGATGAAGCCGAACGCTTCGACGTGGCGGGGCAGGTCGGTCAGGGCGAAGCGCGTCTCGCGGCGCTCGTCGCGGTCGAGCAACGCGAACGTCTGGAAGTCGCACAGGAGTTGATAGCGCGGCCGGGCGCGTTCGGGCAGCGCGTCGAAATACGTCCCGGCCTGCTCGCGCGCGGCGGCCAGGCTGCGACCGGCGCTCTTCTGTTCAACCAGCAGCACGCCGGGCCAGAACAAGTCAATGTAGCCGGCGGAGTCGTCGAGCCGTTTGACGTGCTCTTCGTAGCGCGCGACCGTGCGCCGCTTCACCCCGAAGATCTCGAAGAAGTCGTTGTAGAAGCTCTGCGTCTCGCCCTTCTCGTAGGCCGCGTCCCGCCACTCCGCGGCAAAGGCCGCAGCGCGGGCGCGCATCTCGTTCCACGACAGTCGCATCCACCGCAACTTTCCTAATGGCTCGTCTTTCCGTTTCACGGTCGAGCCTTGTTCACGGCCCGGCAATTCGGACATAATGACGGCCTCGTCAAGATGGCCCGGCGGGAGAAACTCCATGTCCCCCAAGTTCTCACAAGATACTGTGCCGTTGACGGACCTGAAGACACACCCCGGCCGCGTGGTGCGGCAGGCCGCGGAATCGCAACGTCCGATCCTGCTCACCCGTCGGGGCCGCGGCGTCGCCGTCGTGCAGTCTCTGCGCGCATACGAGACGGTCGAAGAGGAACGCGCCTTTCTGCGCGCGGTCGTGTGCGGTCTGTCCGACATCGAGGCAGGACGGGACGTGTCTTTGCGTGAGGCGAAAGCCAGACTCGGCCTTGAATGACGCATGGCGGTTCCCGTCCGGTTGTCCGAATCCGCGCTCAGCGACCTCGAGAATATCCGAGCCTGGTACGTTGAACAGGGGGTGCCCGATGTCGGGAGACGGATCGTCGGCGAAATCCTCGCTCGTATCGCACGCCTCGCAAAGCATCCCGACCTGGGGCGTGTGGTGCCGGAGTTCGGCCAAGCCTTTTTGAAAGAACTGCTCCAGCCTCCGTATCGGAGAGTCTATCGGCGCGATGCCGATGCCGTGCGGGTCGTTCGCATCTGGCGCAGCGAGCGCCGCCTGCGGCTTTCGTAACCAACACGCTTTCCCTTCGTTTCGGAGTCAGCCATCCATGTCCGCGAGGAACTGCCGGGCCTTGCGGCCCTCCGCGGGGTTGAGGCGGGCGATGACGGCGGCCTGTTCGCCGGCTTTCTGGCGGCTGCCGCCCAGAAAGCCCGGCGCCTTGGCGTAGTATTCCATCAGGTCCCAGCGCGCGGCCACGTGATCGGGGGCGCACGCGACCGCTTGCTCCAAGTGGGCGTGGACTTTGCGGGCCAGCAGCGGCTTGCGCAACAGGCTGGACCGCTGCGCCTGATACCCATACGCGCGGCCCAGCCACAGGTGCGCCTCCGCGGGGCACCCCTCGCCGTCCGCGGCTTGCGCGAACCAGCCGATGGCCGCCTCGAAGTCATCTTCCGCAAAGGCAACGCGGCCAAGATAGAAGGCGGCGCGGGTATCCGTGGGCTGGCGTTCGTGCGCGGTCTCGAAAATGCGGCGCGCGTCCGCCAGCCGGCCTTCGTGGAACAACCGCATACCCTCCTCGAGCGTGGACGCTCCGCTGTCCTGCCCGAACGCCACGGATGCGGTAAGGATCGCGCCCACTACCACCGAACCGACGCAGCGGAGGGCGTGCCTGTGTCTCCACCCTTCCCGCCGAGGAGGAGAGAAGGTCCGAGCGGAACGGCTCGAAGGCCGGCGGCTCCGCTCCCTCTCCCCTGGTGGGAGGGGGTTGGAGCCTGCCCCGGACTTGATCCGGGGGAGAGGGGGAAGGGCTAACCGGGGCACGTGCGGCTCCCCGTGTCTGGAAGCGGGGCGGTCAGAAGGTGATGAGCGGCTTGACGATGTTGTCCGCCTTGGTGGTCATCATCTCGAAAGCGTGTTCCACCTCGGCGAAGGCGAAACGGTGCGTGGTGAGCGGGGTCGGGTCGATGCGTCCGTTCTGGATGAGCCGCAGCAGCCGGCCGACCTGTTCGCGACCGCCGGGACACAGCGCGGTATGGATCTTCTTGTCGCCCATGCCCAGGCCGAACTCCGGCAGCGGGATGTTCAGGCTGTCGCCGGCCTCGCCGTGATAGCCGATGTTGGAGATCACGCCGCCGGGCTTGGTCGCCTTGATGCAGTTCTCGAAGGTGACCGGCGAGCCCAACGCCTCGATGGCCGAGTCCACGCCCAGCCCGTTCGTCAACTGCATGATCCGCTCGACCGCGTCGCCCTCGGTCGGATCGACCACCGCGTCGGCGCCCATCTTCTTCGCCAGTTCCTTGCGGTCGGGTTTGGCATCGACGGCGATGACCAGCCCGGCGCCCAGCAGCCGCGCGCCGGCCGTGGCGCACAAGCCGACCGGCCCCTGCGCGAAGACCGCCACGGTGCCGCCGGCGGGAATCTCGGCGTTCTCCGCGCCGACCAGGCCGGTGGACAGCATGTCCGTGGTGTACAGGGCCTGCTCGTCGGTCAGGTCGTCGGGGATCGCGACCACGTTGTAGTCCGCGTCGTTCACGAAGAAATACTCGGCCATGTTGCCGTCGCGCTGCGTCGTGTACTTGTAGCCGCCCAACATGCCGCCGCACTGCGAGGTCACTCCGCGCTGGCACGGGTCGCATTTTCCGCACGGCGTGATCGCGTTGACCACCACGCGGTCGCCTTCCTTGCAGGTCGTGACGTTCGCGCCGGTCCGGTGCACGACGCCGACGCTCTCGTGGCCGAGCACGCGGCCTTCCGGGATGGCGATCACGCCGCGGACCGTATGCACGTCCGAGGTGCAGATGAGCGACGCCGTGGTCTTGATGACCGCGTCGTTCGGTCCCGGCTCGGGGATGGGTTTGTCGATGATCGCGACCTTGTCGATACCCATGAACGCGAGTGCCTGCATCGGGTCCTCCTGTGGGGGTAGTGGCTGGTGGTGAGTGATTAGTGGTCAGTTACCGGAAAGGGCGGCCGAAAGAAATTTCGGGAGTGTCTCAATTTGAAATTTCTCTTTCGAAGAATGTCGGCCGCCGAGCGTAGGGGCAGGCCCCTGTGCCTGCCCATTCCCACCTCCCGAAATTCCACATGGTTTGCTTCATCACTCGGACCGTGCTTCGGGTCGGGATGCTCCCGCCCTCCTAGATCACCTGGACTCTCTACTCCCTCGGATCGCGTCCGGGGCAGGCTCTAGCCCTCTATCGGTGGTCCCTGAGCTTGTCGAAGGGGGGAGAGAGGATAAGGAAGGAAAGGGAAGCAAAGTCATTCTCGTGCGAATAGGCGGGACTCGTCTTTGAATGCCTTGAACTCCAGGCCGTTGCGGCTCGGGTCGAGGACGAACAACGTGGCCTGTTCGCCGACCTGCCCCCGAAAGCGGACGTACGGCTCGATCAGAAAATCCACGCCGGCGCGCCGCAGCCGTTCCGCCAATGCATGCCACGCCTGCCAGTCCAGGATCGCGCCGAAATGCCGCACCGGCACCTGCTTGCCGTCCACCGGATTGGTGGCCGTTTCCCCGGGAACGCGGGCGTCCCGCCCGCCTCCGATGCGGGCCAGAGACCCGCGTTCCCGGGTCGGATCCGGCACCGCGGTGTCGGATGCGGTCAGCAGCGTCTCCGCGGGCGACAGATGCGCAGTGACTTGGTGGCCGAAGAAGTCGAAATCGATCCAGGTGTCGCTCTCGCGCCCCACGCCGCAGCCCAGCAAACCGGCGTAGAACGTCCGCGCCGCTTCCAGGTCGGCGACCGGAATGGCCAAATGAAAGCGTGGCGGCCGCACGCGCGTTCCTCTCCCGACGCGGATATGTGCCGGCCTCAACCGGCCGCCAGCTTCTCGCGCAGGTCGGCCACGCGGTAGGCGCCGGGTAATTCCCGGCGGGCGGCCATGTCGTCCACCACGCCGGCGAGCAGCGCGTTGACCGGCGCGGCCACACCCAGGGTGCGGCCCATCTCCGCGACCAGCCCGTTCAGCCAGCGCGCCTCGGTGCGCCCGCGGCGGCAGTACACGTCCTGCCACATGGACGGAAAAACGTGACTCGTTCGCTCGGGCAGCGGCTTGGGCGTGAAATCCGGCTGGCGCAACGCGCGCACCATGTCGGGCAACGGCTGGTCTCCCGGCAGGGTGGAGAGTCGGACCTCGGCCCGGGCGAGCACTTCCTGGGCTTCGTCGAGCATGTCCGCGAGCAGCGGGCGGGCGTCCGGGTCGTTGACGGCCTCGGGGCCGGACAGGTCCAGGATCGCGCACGGCGCATTCAGCAGGTTGACGCAGAATTTCGCCCATTTGCAGGCCGTGATGTCGTCCGCGGGCGCCCCGCCCAGACCGGCGTCCTGCAACGCGCGAATCACGCGCTCGGCCGTCGCGTCCATGCCGCGGGGATGGCGGCCGATGACCAGCGAGTTGCCGCCCAGGTGACTCACTTCTCCGGGAAAGACGAAGCGGGCGCCCAGATGCAGCGCCACGCCATACACGTTGGCGAACCGCGCGGCCACCATTGCCTCGTTGGCCATCGTGTTCTGGAAACAGAAGATCGGCGTGTCCGCCGGTATCGTGGCGCCCAGCTTTTCGACGGCCGCGGCCGTGTCGTACGTCTTGACGCACAGGAAGACCACGTCGTCCGCCCGCGGCTGCCAGTCGTCCAGTACGAAGCAGGCCGGAGGCGCGACCGTGAATGCGCCGGAACGGCCCGACAGCTTCAGGCCGTGGGCACGGATCTTCTCGACGTGGGGCGGGTCGCCGATCAGCAGCACGTCGGCCCCGGCTTTCGCAAGATGGGCGCCGACCACGCTGCCCACCGCGCCGGCGCCGACGATCACGGCCCGCATCAGGAGGGCTTTCGGGGCCACAGCACGAGCGGCGCCGGCCCCTGTGCGCCGTCGGTCAGACGGCGGCAGAGATCGACGACCGCTTCGCCGAGCTGGCGGAGATGCTGCCGCGCCAAGTCGTCCGCGACCGCGCCGTCCTGCATCTGGTCGGCACGCACGTACGCGCTGCCCGGCACGAGATGCACGTTGAACCACGCCAGCACCGTCCGCAATTCCTGGTCGATGCTCAGATAGTGGTGGTCGGTGTACGCATTCGCGGCCAGACCGACCACCTTGCCCAGCATCGCCTCGACCGGCACGTGGTCGAGCAGGTTCTTGAGCGCGCCGGTGTACGTACCGCGGTAGATCGGCGTGCCGATGACGTATGCGTCCGCGGCCTCGATGCGCGCGAGTACCGCGGGCGTGTCGTCCAGATAATTCTCGACGGGCCGGCCGTCGCAGAACGAGAGGCTGACCTCGCGCAGGTCGATCACCTCGGTCGTCACGTCCGGGGCGTGCGCCTCGGCCGCGGCCAGCACCGCGTCCACCATCGCGCGCGTGCTGCCGCCCGCGGTCAGGCTGCCGGAAATGCCGAGCAGCGTCGTCATCGTGACTCCTTTGCGGCGCGCGGTCAGAACTCGACGCCGGCGCGCAGATAGTAGAACCCGCCGTTGAAGCCGTACGGCGAGTTCGGCGGATACTTGTTGCCCAGCACGGGCGCCCAGCGGTTCTTGCGTGGGTACTGGTCGAACACGTTCTCGGCACCGAAGGCGATGGTCGTCGCCGTCAGGAACGGCAGGCCGGTGAGGGTGTACGACAGTTCCACGTCCGCGAGCCAGCGCTCGTGGTTGATGGAGGTCAGGCCGGCCTCCACGATGTCCTCGAAGAACGCGTCGTAGTAGTGCACGCGCGTCAGGAACCGCCACGGCCCCCACGTGTGGTCGGCCGACAGCGTGAAGCGGAACTCCGGCAGGCCGTCTTCGTACTGCCGCCGGCGGCGCGCGTTGATGATGTCCGCGTCGGCGTGGTCCACCTGCGTGTCGGTCCAGTTGCCGACGAAGGTCAGCAGGGTGGCGCCGGCCGCGGTGTGCAGCGGATACGTCGCCACCAGGTCGATGCCCTGCGTGGTGGTGTCGAAGTCGTTCGTATAGAAGTTCACGCCCGCGAAATTCCGCGCGTCCGCAACGCCCGCGGCCAGGAGTGCCTGGATGTCGTCCTCGGTCAGTTTGAGGTTGCTCGTCAGCGCGATGCGGTCCTGCAGTTTGATGCGGTAGTAGTCCAGGGTGACGTCGAGCGCGCCCAGGCTGAACACGAACCCCACGGAATAGTTGACGGACTTTTCCGGCTCCAACTCCTTGGCCCCCAAGCGGGCCGCGGCCGGATGGTCGGGCGGCAGCACGGCGTTGTCCACCAGCCGGTTGCCCTCCAGCGCGGTCGAGGTCTTGCGGTAGTTGGCCTGTCCGACCGTCGGCGCCCGGAAGCCCGAGCTGATCGAGCCGCGCACCGCGAAGTCGGCCAGGAATTGCCAGCGGGCCGAGACCTTGCCGTCCACCGTGTCCGCGATACCCTCGTAGGTCTCGTGCCGGCCGGCGAGGCCGAGCGTCAGGTGCTCGATCACCTCGGCTTCCAGGTCGAGATAGCCGGCGTAGCTGCCACGGTCGAACGTCCCGGCGATCTCCGGGCCGAACCCCTGAAACCCGTTGGAGCCGACGCCGAAGCCCTGCTGCGCGAGGCCGTTGGGGCGGTCGTCCACGAACCAGGAGTTCTCCTCGCCGGACTCGATCTCGAATTCCTCGGTGCGGTGTTCGAGGCCGAAGGCGACGTTCAGCGGCGAATGGAACGATCTCACGTCGAACGGCCGCGAGAAATCCAGGTTGAACACCTTGTCGAACTCCCGGTAGCCGCCGGGCCGGTAGATCGTCGGAATGGCGGTGCGCAGCGCGGCCAGTTGCGGGTTGATGGTGTCGTGCATGAAGAAGTCCACGCGGTTCTCGCCGAAGCTGGCGCTCGCGTCGTAGAACCAGCCGTCGAGCAGCGCGGACGCGCTCTCCACCTGCCCGCGCAGGCCGAAGGTGAGACTCCAGTCCTCCACGATGCCGCCGTAGCGCGGCGTGAACCCGCCGGGAAATTTTTCGTTGAACGCGAAGCAGTGCGCGGGCAGTCCGGCCAGCGCCGCGCCATAGTCGGCCGCGGGGTTGATCGGAACGGTCGGGCAGCCGGCCCCGGTCCCCGACAGGTCGGCCACCTTGAGCGTCTCGTTGCCCCCATCGAAGATCCCGCCGCGCGTGTTGGGATTGCGGAAGAAGAAGCCGCCCTCCACCATGCGCTCGGCATAGTTGCCGAAGGCGTACACCCGGGCGTCGATGGCCTCCAAATCGAGCCCGAGGTTGCCGAAGAATTTATAGTCGTACTGGATCTCCGGCGCGCCCCAGATCTGCGTCGCCGGCCGGCGCACTGCCATGTTGCCGGCCTCGATCAGCCCGCGTGCGTCGGCGCGCTGGGCGCTGCGGCTGGTCTCGTCCGCGTTCAGGAACTCGAAGCTGAAGTTGGCGAAGCCGTGGTCCGTCAGCGGCACGCCGAGGTTGGCGGCGACCTGAATCCTGTCGCCGTCGCCGTGATACGTCTGGCCCAGCATGGTTTGGACCGTCAGCCCGCGCGTGTCCTCGCGCAGCCGGAAATTCAGGATGCCGGCAATCGCGTCCGAGCCGTACTGGGCCGCGGCCCCGTCGCGCAGCACTTCGATACGTTCGAGCGCAATCGCCGGAATGGCGGAAATGTCGGAGCCGTGCGACCCGTTCGACACGCCCCCGAACTCGGCGATCACGGACGCGCGGTGCCGGCGTTTGCCGTTGACCAGCACCAGCGTGGAATCCGGCGGCAGCCCGCGCAGGTTGGCCGGGCGGATGAGCGTGGCGGCGTCGGCGATGGGCTGCTGGTTGACGTTGTAGGACGGGACGGTCGCGGCGAGCAGGTCGTCCATGTCGCGGATGCCGTACGTCTGCAGATCCTCTCTGGCGATCACGTCCACGGGCACCGCGGAGTCCTGTGCCGAGCGCCCGAGCAGCCGCGACCCGACCACGGTGACGCGGCTCAGTTCGAGCACTTCTTCTTCCTGCGCCTCGGATTGGGTTTCCTGCGCCGCGGCCGGCTGCTCCTGGGCCCCGACCGGCCCGCCCGTCGTCAGCATCCACAGCCCCGCGGCGAGTCCGGCCGGCCAGCGTCGTTTGCGTCTCATCCGGTCTTCCTCCCTGCCAAGCGTCGTTCGCGTCGGGCTGCCGCGGCATCGGTCGCCGCCCGATCCATCGGTCCCATATACCCCGTTTCCGCCTGGTTGATAAGCGAGACGGGGCGCGGGAAGTGGTGCGGTTTCCTCCTCCGGTCCTCTCTCTCCCTTCGACCTTTCGACACCCTTCGACAGGCTCAGGGACCACCGAAAGAGGAAGGTTCGGCCCGCGGCAACGAACAGCGCGGAAATCTCAAACTGCAACACTGCCACGGTGACGATATCGATCCGAAAGGCAACGAGTAGGTGCCGAGGTTGGGAGCCTGTCCTGACCCCCTTACTCGCGGAGGGAACACTATCAGAAGAATGTGGCGGGGGAGATGTCGTCGGGGGACCCCCCTCCCTAGCCCTCCCTCTCACCCTTCGACAGGCTCAGGCCCCGGGGGGAGGGAACGCTCTTTATGAAGTCGGAGTTCGCGTCCTATCACTCCCCCCCTGAGGGGGAGTCGGCGAGCCCTAGGCGAGCCGGTGGGGGGTCCTCCGCCGGAGGGGCGCGGCCGGAAGGGAAGGTGGAGCCGTCGTCTGAACGGTGTTTCCGTATGAATTCTGTGCTGTCCGGCAGTGTTGGAGGGGAATCCCCTGTGGTCCCTGAGCCTGCGATGCCTTGAGCTTGCGTTGTCCTGAGCTTGTCGAAGGATCGAAAGGTCGAAGGGCGGTTGCCCTGGAGCGGGGACGGGCAGGCACAGGGGCCTGCCCCTTACACGATAAGCGGAAGCGTGTCTGCCTTTGATCCTCGGGCTATTTCAATGCCGCGCTCCCACGCTGCCCCCGCCGCCGGCCTTTCGACAAGCTCAAGGACCTTCCCCACCTCCCCCCCTAAGTTCGTTGAGCTTGTCGAAACGAACCCCGAGGTCACCGCGGCCTCCGCCCCTGACCCTTTGACCACTAGGCTCCTCTTGTATGGAATTCCCACAAATTCCAACCGGAGGGACTTCCGGTGCCCGCTAGACGGGTTCGGCCCGGCTGAGTATGTACAGGGGCATTCGGTGGCCGGGAATCCGGTTCTTTCCTCCCCCGCCCGTGAACGTGCCGATAAGGGCGAAGGGGAGGTGGGAGGGGAGTCCGCCCGGGAACGCGGGCGTCCCGCCCGCCGCCGAAACACCCGACCGGGAGCGCAGGATTGAACACCAACGGAACGCGCCGTAACGCCATCCGCGTCGTCGGCGCCCGCCAGAACAACCTCAAGAACATCGACGTCGAGATTCCGCTCGACCGGCTGACCGTGCTGACCGGCATCAGCGGCTCGGGCAAGTCCAGCCTCGCGTTCGACATTCTGTACGCCGAGGGGCAGCGCCGCTACGTCGAGAGCTTCTCCGCGTACGCGCGGCAGTTCCTCGACCGTATGGACAAGCCGCACGTCGAGCGCGTGGACGGCATCCTGCCCGCCATCGCCATCGACCAGAATCGGCCGGTGCGCACCTCGCGCTCCACCGTCGGCACGATGACGGAACTGCACGACCACCTCAAGCTGCTGTACGCGAAGATCGGGACCCTGCACTGCGGTACGTGCGGCGAACGGGTGGAGCGCGACTCCGCGGAATCGGTTTATCGCAAGCTGTGCGAAGACGCTCCCCAAGGCACGCGCTTCATGGTCACCTTCCAGGTCGCGGCGCCGGCCGGCCTGCCCTGGCCGGACATCCGCGCCGGCCTGCTGCAGTCCGGCTTCCACCGGCTGCTGGTCGGTGGCCGGCCGGTCACGATCCAGGAACTGGACGAACGCCCCTGCGACGCCGCGGGCAACCCCGCGGAGACGTGTACCGTGCTGGTCGATCGGCTGGTGCTCGACGCGCGCACCAGAAAACGCGCGCACGACTCGTGCGAGCAGGCGTTCCACTATGGCAAGGGCCGGCTGGCGCTCGTCTTCCCGGACGACGATGGCCGCACGGTGCCGTTCTCGGACCGGCTGGAGTGCGCGGCGTGCGGCATCGCGTACCGCGAGCCGGTGCCCAACATGTTCTCGTTCAACAGCCCGCTGGGCGCGTGCGAGACCTGCCGCGGGTTCGGGCGCCGCATCGACATCGACCCCGAGCTGATCGTCCCCGACCCGACGCTGACGCTCAAGGCCGGGGCCGTCAAACCGTGGCGCATCAAGGCCGCGCAGTGGGAACGGCGCGAACTGTTCGCGTTCTGCGAGCAGCACGGCGTCCCGACCGACGTGCCCTGGCAGGACCTCGCGCCGGCGCACCGCCGCGCGGTCATGGAGGGTGCCGACGACTATTACGGGGTGCGCGGCTGGTTCAAGTGGCTGGAGGGCAAGACCTACAAGACGCACGTGCGCGTCTTTCTGGCGCGCTACCGCGGCTATTTCCCGTGCGAGGACTGCCGCGGCGCGCGGCTCAAGCCGGAGAGCCTGCTGTACCGCGTGGGCGGCCGCACGCTGGCCGACGTGAACCTGATGAGCATCGGCACGTGCGCCGCGTTCTTCGACGAACTGACGCTGACCGCGTACGAGGACAGCGTCGCCGGCCTGGTCCTGGACGAGATTCGGAAACGGCTGCGCTATCTGGTCGAAGTCGGCGTCGAATACCTGACGCTCGACCGCCAGTCGCGCACCCTGTCGGGCGGCGAACTGGAGCGCGTCGATCTGACCACCGCGCTCGGCTCGGCGCTGGTCAACACGCTGTACATCCTGGACGAGCCGTCCATCGGCTTGCACCCGCGCGACAGCGCGCGGCTGGTGCGCATCCTGCAAGACCTGCGCGACGGCGGCAACACGGTCGTGGTCGTCGAACACGACCCGGAGATCATCCGCGAGACCGACCACGTCATCGACCTGGGACCGCGGGCGGGCGAGCACGGCGGCGAGATCGTCTTCCAGGGGCCGTACGCCAAGCTGTTGAAACACAAGTCGTCGCTGACCGGGCAATACCTGTCCGGCCGGCGGGCGATTCCGCTGCCGGCCACGCGGCGGCGCGTGCGCAAGGGCCACCGCATCGCGGTGCGCGGCGCCGGTGCGCACAACCTGCGCGACGTGGACGTCGACGTGCCGCTCGGCTGTCTGGTGTGCCTGACCGGCGTGTCCGGCTCCGGCAAGTCCACGCTGGTCGAGGAGGTGATCTACCGCGGGCTCAAGAAGCAGCGCGGCGAACCGGTCGGCATTCCGGGTGCCTGCCGGTCGATATCGGGCGGCGAGCGGCTGGCCGACCTGATCTTCGTGGACCAGTCGCCCATCGGCACCACCCCGCGCGCCAACCTGCTGACCTACACCAAGGCGTTCGACCCGCTGCGCAAGCTGCTGGCGCAGACCGACCGGGCGCGCGTGCGCGGCTATACCCCGAGCACGTTCTCGTTCAACGTCGAGGGTGGACGCTGCGAGACGTGCAAGGGCGAGGGCTTCGAGAAAGTCGAGATGCAGTTCCTGTCCGACGTGTACGTGCCCTGCCCGGAGTGTCGCGGGCAGCGCTTCCGCCCCGAGGTCCTGGAGGTCGCCTACCGCGACAAGAACCTGACCGGCATCTTCGCCCTGACGGTCGCCGAGGCACTCGACTTCTTCGCCGACCTGGACGAGCTGCGCCGCCGGTTGGAGCCGCTGGCCGCGGTGGGGCTGGAATACATGCGGCTCGGGCAGTCGCTCACCACCCTGTCCGGCGGCGAGGCGCAGCGGCTCAAGCTGGCCGCGCACATCGCCAGGGAACGTACCGGCGAAACGGACGCCGGCACGCTGTTCATCTTCGACGAGCCGACCACCGGCTTGCACTTCGCGGACATCCAGAAGCTGCTCGGGGCGTTCGACCGGCTGATCGGGCGCGGCCACTCGCTGCTCGTCATCGAGCACAATCTGGAAGTCGTCAAATACGCCGACCACGTCATCGACTTGGGACCCGAAGGCGGGGACGGCGGGGGCACGATCGTCGCGCGGGGCACGCCGGAGCAGGTCGCGCGCGTCGAAGGGTCGCACACCGGCCGGTTTCTCCGGACCGTGCTGAAGTCGTCCGCGGCCCCGGCCAAACCGAAGCGGGCGGCGCGGGCCAAGCCGCGGCGCGCGGCGCGGGCCAAGGCGATCTCCGTCGTCGGCGCCAAGGAACACAACCTGCAGGACATCTCGGTCGATATTCCGCGCGACGAAATGGTGGTCGTGACCGGCCTGTCCGGCTCGGGCAAATCGACGCTGGTCTTCGACCTCGTGTACGCCGAGGGGCAGCGGCGTTACATCGACAGCCTGTCGGCCTATTCGCGCCAGTTCATCAAGGTGCTGGCGCGGCCCAACGTCGATCTGCTGACCGGCATTCCGCCCACGGTCGCCATCGAGCAGCGCATGAGCCGCGGGGGCCGCAACTCGACCGTGGCGACCGTGACCGAGATCTCCCACTATCTGCGCCTGCTGTACGCCAAGATCGGCGTGCAGCACTGCACCCAGTGCGACCGGCCGCTGGCCGCGCAGAGCCGCGGCCAGATCCTCGACCGCATCCACGCCGACTTCCACGGGCGCAGCGCGACGTTCATGGCGCCGGTCGTGCGCGGCCGCAAGGGGTTTCACGGCGACGTGCTGGACGGCGCGCGCAAGCTCGGCTTCCAGGTCGCGCGCATCGACGACGAGATCACGACCCTCAAGCCGGGGCTGCGGCTGCAACGCTACAAGGAGCACGACATCGACGTCATCGTCGGCGAAACGCCGGTGAACGGCAGCCGGGCCGAGACCGAGGCCCTGCTGCACACCGCGTTGCGCGTGGGCAACGGCGCGGTGCACGTGCTGGGCGGCAGCGAACGCACCTATAGCGAGCACCTGTTCTGCGTGGCGTGCGGCCTGGGCTTCGAGGCGCTCGACCCGCGCATGTTCTCATTCAACAGCCGGCAGGGCGCCTGCGCCGACTGTGCCGGGGCCGGCTTCACGTGGGAGTTCGACCCCGACCTGGTGGTGCCGGACAAACGCAAGTCCCTGCGCGACGACGCCCTGCTGCCGCTGGCCCGGCCGGAACTCGAGAGGAAGAAGACCAAGCTGCTGCGCGCGCTCAAGAAACGCGGCGTGCCGGTCGACCGGCCGTTCGGCGCACTGCGGGCCGCGCAGCGCCGGCTGGTCCTGTCCGGGGACGGCACCAGCCTCGCCGGCGCCTTCGACGTCCTGAACGACGCGCTCGCGGACGGCGAAGATACCGGTTCGTCGTACGCGCTGTCGCAATTCCTGGGCGAGTCGGCCTGCGCCACCTGCGGGGGCGAGCGCCTCAACCCGCGCGCCCGGGCGGTGCGCGTGCACGACCGCACGTTGCCCGACCTGATGCGGCTGGCCGCGGACGACTGCCTGACGCACATGCAGGCCCTGCCGCTGGCCGAGCGCGAGGGGTTGATCGGCGCGCCCATCCTCAAGGAGATCGTGCCGCGGCTGACCTTCCTCAACCAGGTCGGCCTGTCGTACCTGTCGCTGGACCGGCGCGCGGACACGCTGTCCGGCGGCGAGGCGCAGCGCATCCGGCTGGCCGCGCAGCTCGGCTCCAGCCTGTGCGGGGTGTGCTACATCCTGGACGAGCCGACCATCGGCCTGCACCCGCGCGACAACGGCCGCCTGCTGGATACCCTGCGCACCCTGCAGCAGCGCGGCAACACCGTGCTGGTCGTGGAGCACGACGAACAGACCATCGAAAACGCCGACGTGGTGATCGATCTCGGCCCCGGCGCGGGGGTGCACGGCGGGCGCGTGGTCGCCATCGGCTCGCCCGACCAGTTGCGCGACAACGCCGCATCCCTGACCGGCCGCTTTCTGGCCTCGGCCCACCCGCGGCTGGGCCGCCAACGGGCGCTCAAGGACCGTCCGCGATTGCGCCTGCGCGGGGTGCGCGAAAACAACCTCAAGAACGTCGATGCCGAGTTTCCGCTCGGCACCTGGGTGTGCGTCACCGGCGTATCGGGCTCGGGGAAGAGTTCGCTGGTGCAGGAAGTGCTCGTCAACGGGCTACGCCGCAAGTTGGGTCTCTACGCCGGCCGGGTCGGGGTGCACGACGGCATCGACGCCGCGGACGGCATCGAGCGCGTCGTCGAAGTGGACCAGTCCCCGATCGGCAAGACCCCGCGCTCGGTGCCGGCGTCGTACGTCGGCCTGTGGGACGAGGTGCGCAAGCTGTTCGCGATGCTGCCCGACGCCCGGCTGCGCGGCTACGCGCCCGGCCGCTTCTCGTTCAACGTCAAGTCCGGGCGCTGCGAGACGTGCGCCGGCCAGGGCCGCATCAAGATGGAGATGAGTTTCCTGCCCGACGTGTACGTCACCTGCGACGTGTGCGGCGGCGCCCGCTACAACGAAGAAACGTTGCAGATCGCCTACAACGGCAAGAACATCTTCGACGTGCTGGACATGACCATCGAAGAGGCCGCGCAGTTCTTCGGCGGCGTGCCCAAGATCGCCGAGCCGCTCCGCCTGCTCGACGACATCGGCATGGGCTACATCAAGCTCGGCCAAGCCAGCAACACGCTGTCGGGCGGCGAGGCGCAGCGCATCAAGCTGGCCTACGAGCTGGCCAAGCGGTCGCGCGGCACCACGCTGTACGTCTTCGACGAGCCGACCACCGGGTTGCACTTCGCGGACATCGAAAAGCTGATCCACACCCTCCACCGCCTGATCGACAAGGGCAACACCGTCGTCACCATCGAGCACAACCTCGACATCATCAAGGAGGCCGACTACATCATCGACCTCGGCCCGGAGGGCGGCGCCGGCGGCGGCCGCATCGTAGCCGCGGGCACGCCCCAGCAGGTCATGCGCAAGACCCGCCGCTCGCACACCGCCCGCTGCCTCAAGGCGTACCTACGCGGCGCGGCCTGAGCGAACGAAGCCCCCGCTTCGGGACCGGCTCGGCAAAAGTGTGCAGGTCTCACCCGCAGCGTGGCACTGTCTCGACGACTTCACGGCGATTATCCAGAAATGCGGGCGCGCAGAAAGCTCGGATTATCGCATTGACAGCGGGTGATTTCTCTGATTTTGGGGACGCTTCAAACTTAGAGGCGACTAGCCTCTGGAGAGACTGCCTATGCTTAAACTAAACACTTGAATTTTCGTAGCCGTGCTCCTGTTGCTCGCTGCACCGACGGACTGGGCGTGGGCGCAGGCCGGGGAGGGGTCCGATATTACCAACACCCCTCCGAAGCTGGGTCCCCTGCAGGGCGGGGAAAATGGGGATGTGTTCACATCCCAACCTTATCCACCGTACACGGTTGGCGAGAAGATCCAGTATGAACTGATGGTCACTCCGGCGGTGACGGTGACCGGGACGCCCCGCGTGCGAATGCTTTTCGGAGAAGGCACCCAATACGAATACTCGTATTATGATTGGGGGAGGGATGGAATCCCCTCTGACCGAGTCCAAGTCACGCGGTATGCGGACTATGACACAGCGGCATCCTCACCCAACCTGCTCAGATTTTCCTATACGGTCCAGGCGGGGGACTTCGACCCGGACGGAATCATCGTTCCGGACCCGCCCATTGACGCGAACGGCGGGGCAATCGTTACCCGAGGCGGCACGCTGGCAGCGAATCTGGATCGGGAGTTCGTTGGCGCGCACCAAGTTTGTAGTAGTGACCCCAAAAATTGCAGAGTCAATGGCGGCACGAATCCCGGCGGCGGTGATACGAACCCTGGTGGCGGGAGTAACCCTGAGCCGCGGTTGCGGGTGAATACCGTCCGGTTGATAGGGACGCCAGCGAGCGGGGTGACGTACCGCTTGGGCGAACAGATTCAGGCGGCCGTGACGTTCAGCGAAGCGGTGACGGGTACGCCGCAGCTCGGCCTGACCATCGGGGTGCAGACGCGCCAAGCGGTCTATGACGCCACCCAGTCCAAAGGGACCCTCGTCGTGTTCACCTATTACGTCCAGGCGACGGACGCGGATGCGGACGGTATCAGCATCGCAGCCAACGCGCTGACCCTGAACGGCGGCACGATCAGCCTCGCCAGCGACCCGGCCACCGCCGCGTCGCTGGCCCATGCGGGCGTCGGCACAGACGATACGCGCAGGGTGGACGGGAGCACGGACATCGTGGAGTACGGCAACAGCCGCGCGGAAGCGACGCTGGTCACCTTAGTCGCGCGCACGACGGGCGGCGTGGGCGAGACCGGCCAAGAAGACGACTTTCGGGCCGATGTGGCCACGGAGTGCAACGCGGAGGTGGCTGGGGCGTTGGAGCAGGCGGGGGACATGGACTACTTCCGGGTAGCAATCCCGGCAGCGGGGACGTTGACGGTGGAGACGCGGGGGAGCACGGACACGGTGGGGTACTTGGGGGCGGGGGAAGGGGCGTGGCTGAGCCAGAACGACAATGCCGGGGCCGAGAGGAACTTTCGGGCGGTGTGGCAGGTAGAGGCGGGGACGTACTACGTGGCGGTGGTAGGGGGGAATGAGCGCCGGGCGACGGGCGGGTACACCTTGGGGGTGCGGGTCAGGGGGGTGGGGGCTGAGGTAGAAGAGCATGGGAACACGCGGGCGGCGGCGACGGAGGTGGAAGTGAACAGCGAGACGAGAGGCGGGTTGGAGAGGGCGGGGGACGTGGATTACTTCCGGGTGGCGGTACCTGGGGTGGGGATGGAGGGGGGGGCACGTACGGGTACGTCTGGGATGGGAACGGGGCGACACTGGGGCGAGACGCGGAGACGGGAGCGGGCGACAACTTCCGGATGGTACGGGAGGTGGCGGCGGGGACGTATGTGGTGGCGGTGGTGGGGGGGGGCAGCGCGCACAGCGACCGGGCCGTACACGTTGCGGGTGAGCTTGGCGGCCGAGTAATCTCCATCCCCGACTACAGACACAGATACGCGAGGCGCAGGCGGCCGGAGGTGAGTGCTTCGGTCGCCCGTTCGTCAACGGGCGGCATCAACGCATTGGTGCTTCCGTTCGCAAGGGTTAGCGTTCTGAGGTGAGCCCCCTTCCAGTCAAACAAGATGATAACGGCGACAGATGATTCTCTAAATGTAGGAGCCAAGTTTTTCGTGGCAGAAATCCGCCGCGGCGGGCTCCCGGTTCTCGGCTGCGGCGTGCGGGCGGGACAGTGCCCGCAACTCGGGGATCCCCTCGTGCTGTAGCAGGCGCTTGAGCGCGTCGGTCGGCAGTTGCGGCGCCTCCAAGAGGCGAACGTGGTTGGCGACCGGAAAGGCAACTCGCTCTCAGGTTGCCCGCGAACGTTTGAGCCACCACCAGACTCCCGCGGCGAACTCGGTCGAACGCGAGTCCGACCATCGCGTAGCTTGCTGTGCAGCGTTGAACAGCAGTGTGGCCAGAGCAACACGTTCACTAGGTGCGGTACACCGGTCCACTTGATTCAATATCCCCAGCGTGTGTGGAAACTCCGTGGGCGGACCGGCCAGTTCGGGCAGAATTTCGGTCCAGCAGGCCGGTCTTGGCCAACGGACCGAATCCGCGACATAGGCCGCCCACAGCAGACGCAGGCGGTCTTCGGCAAAGCGGGCGGCGGGGTCGCCGATGGCACGCACTATTCCAGTGACCAAGTAAGCCTGACCGCACACATGGTCGATGACACGGTCGGCGATCGGATCGTAGAATATACCCGTTTATCGTAAAGTCTCGCCGCCGGACGTCCTCCTGCGTGATAGAGAAGCGCACCGTCGTGGGGCGGCGCCTATCAAGGGAACGTCCGTCGGCGCGAAACGTGGCGCCCTTGACCGCACCACGACGAGGAAGACGCCGAACTACATCCCGACCGGGGTCGTGCGCGAAAATAGGCTCCGCACTGTGTCGGGGCGGGCGTCGGTTGCCACGTCGACATCTTTGGTGGCGACGCCGAGCAGGCGGTCGCGAACGCAGCCGCCGGCGAAATAGGCGGCATGACGTCTCGACGACCATACGGGCGGCACGCTCGCCGGGAGATGAGGCGACTTCGAACACCCCGGCATGGTCGCCCGCCCGCCGCAGCCAGCCAACGGAGTACGGCCGACGCTTGCGACACTTCCGACGCCCCGGTAGAGTCGCCTGGCCGCGGGAGAACCAATGACGGGAGCGCCACTTGGGGCCCAGGATGTATGTACGGCCACGGGTGGAACCCTGCGCTGGGGGGCGACCGGACGCCGCGTTCCGTTCGGTGAGCATTGATTCACGGCGCGTCAAACTACGCGCCCTGTTCGCACCCTCGGCCGCCATCCGGACCGACGACCCCTACCACATCTGGGAGCGGAACGAACGGGTTCTTCATTCGACCGACTGTCATCTGCATACAGGAGTCAAGTCACGTGCAACACGACCCCCTCGTCGCTTTTCCCGTGGATACCCCTCGGCACGTTCCGAGTGCCCAGGCCAAGTGAAGTTAGCCTGCGAATCCAAGCCGATGACGATAGCAGATATCTCGCTCTCTGCTCCCCCAATATTGGACTTCTGTTAGATGGAAGTACATTCTAAACTATTAGTAATAAAAGGCATTATGAAGAGAAAAAGATCGCCCTCCGAGAAGATGCTTCGGCCTTCCCCGGAGAGAGGGAGTCCGAAGCATGCCCCCGGTTCGGACAATCAGAAGCTCATACTTCTGACAGGCATCCTCCTGGCAATTCTACTTCGTTACTCGTTGCTACCTTTTGAGTCTGGAGATTATATAATTCACTTTGAAAGGTGGTACGACTTCATTCTTCAAAATGGTCATTTTTCCGCACTGGCATACAATTTCTCAAACTATAACGTCACTCTATTATACCTGATGGCGGCTTGTTCAGTCCTGTTTCCTGAATCTTCCAAAATCTTCGTCCTCAAAGGAATCTCCATCGTCTTCGATTTCGCTCTTGCCTTCTTCGTCTATAAATGCGTCCGCTGCAAATATCATCGGAGGGGGGAAGCCTCACTCGCCGCATTGGCTATACTCTTCACCCCTACGGTAGTTCTCAACGGTGCAATGTGGGGGCAGTGGGACACAATCTATACCACCTGTCTGGTTGCATGCCTCTATTTCCTGCTTACTCAGCGCCAAGCAGCGGCGTTTGCTATCTTTGGAGTGGCGTTTTCCTTTAAGTTGCAGGCCATCTTTCTGGCCCCATTATTCTTGTGGTTACTCGTAAAGAAGGAGGTGAGTATTCAGTATTTTCTTCTAGCTCCCTTGTGCGGGTTCATCCTCCTCTTGCCAGCTTGGCTCGTTGGCAGACCCTTCGGTGATCTGCTCCTGATATACATTAATCAAAATTCCGTGTACTCCTCTCTGAGGGAGTCGGCCCCCAATCTCTATCAATGGATCTCGGACGATTATTATAGCTTCTATCCAGCAGGAATAGCGTTCGCCGTTGGGGTCGCGGTGGCTCTCGCCATAGTCGTCTATAAAAGCCGAGTCAAAATCACCGCCGACCGTCTGGTTTTTCTTGCCTTTCTCTCTGTCCTGCTCATGCCCTACGTCTTACCCAAGATGCACGATCGGTATTTTTTTCCGGCTGATGTGATCGCCATTATCTTCGCCTTCTACTGGCCACGCTACTGGTACGCTCCTGTTGTCGTAGGTTTGACGTCACTCCTGACTTACGTCAGGTTTTTAGCCGGGGGCGCGATCATCCTCCCTTTATCTTGGCTGGCAGCCGTCCTGTTAGTCCTCATTGGCATTCTGGGATGGGAGTTCCTTCAGATTTTTTGGGGAAGACGCCCTAAGAGGTAGCGATTAATAGGAAAGAAAGGGGGCGTGCGCGGGTGTCTATGTATCCTTCCCCACAGACGATCCTAATTGGGGAGGGGAAGAGGAGCAGTTCCAGGGGCGCCAGTGACGGATGACCCAGGCTACAGCCTCGGCCCGGTTCTTCAGTCGGTATGCGAGTTGGGCGTCTTCCACTTCGCGGAGAATCGTTGCCAGTTGGGGACCGCGGGCGAATCCGAGCCGCAAGAGGTCGTGGCCGTTCACCAGCCGTGGCGGGCGAAGATCCTCCGGGCTGTAGGCGTCGAGTTTTTGGCGGCAGAAATCGGCCGCGACGGGTTCCCGGTTCCCGGCTGCGGCGTGCAGGTGGGACAGTGCCAGCAACTCATGGATCCCCTTGTGTCGCAGCAGGCGCTTGAGTGCCGGGATCGGCAGTTGTGGCGCCGCCAACAGGCGGGTGTGGTTGGCGACCAGAAAGGCGACCCGCTCCCATGTCGCGCGCGAGCGTTTGAGCCGCCGGCAGACTCCCGCGGCGAACTCGGCTCGGCGCGAGGCCGAATCGTGCGCGGCTTGCGGCGCGGCATCGAGGAGCAAGGCAGCCAGAGCAATGCGCTCGCCAGGGGAGACACACTGGTCCACTTGGTTCAGCATCGACAGTGTGTGTGTGAACTCCGCGGATGGACCGGTCAGTTCGGGCAGAACTCGGTCCAGCAGTCCGGTCTCGGCCAACAGGCGGAATCCGCGACACGCGCCGCCCTCGGTCAGGAGTTTGACCACCTCGTCGCCGATCCGTTCCCAGGCGACCGAGGTGACGGCCGCGGCCGACTCGGTAATCGCGGCCCGCGTGGACGGTGCAATCGTGAATCCCAACCGCGCGGCAAAGCGCACCGCACGCAGCAGACGCAGGCGGTCTTCGGCGAAGCGCGCTGCCGGGTCGCCGATGGCGCGGACCACGCCGCCTTCCAAGTCGGTTTGGCCGCCCACGTAGTCGATGATGCAGTCGGCGACCGGGTCGTAGAACATGCCGTTGATCGTGAAATCCCGCCGTCGGGCGTCCTCCTGCGCGGTGGTGAAGCGCACCGTGGCGGGCCGTCTCCCGTCGAGATAATGCCCGTCGGCGCGAAACGTGGCGACCTCGACCGTCTGCCCGTCCACCACGACGAGGCAAACGCCGAACCGTACGCCCACCGGAATCGTGCGTGAAAAAAGTGCCTGCACGGTATCCGGGCGGGCGTCGGTTGCCACGTCGAAGTCTTTGGCAACGACGCCGAGCAGGCGGTCGCGTACGCAGCCGCCGGCGAAATAGGCAGTGTAACCGTGGCGGCGCAACGTCTCGACGACCATACGGGCGGCACGCTCGCCGGGAGATGAGGCGACTTCGGGCACTCCGGCATGGTCGCACGCCCGCCCCGACCGGGCAACGGAGCACGGCTGATGCTTGCGACACTTCCGACGCCCCGGTAGAGTCGCCCAACTGCGGGAGAACCGATGACGGGAGTGTCATTTGCGGCCCGGGACGTGTGCGCGGCCACGGGCGGAACCCTGCGTTGGGGGCGGTCGGACGCCGCGTTTCGTTCGGTGGGCATCGACTCTCGACGCGTCGAACCACACGCCCTGTTCGTCCCGTTGCCCGGCGCCCGGACCGACGGCCACTGCCATATTCCGGACGCGGTAGCGCGCGGCGCCACGGGATTCTTCTTCGACCGGCGGCGGACGCTCGCACCGCCCGCGGGTGTGGTCGGCATCGCGGTGGACGATCCGCTGACCGCGCTGCAAGACTTGGCCGGCTGGCACGCCGAACGGCTCCAGGCAACCGTCGTCGGCGTGGCGGGCAGCAACGGCAAGACCACGGCCAAAGAGTTGACGGCCCAGGTATTCACCGCGCAGCGGCCGACGCTCGCTACGCAAGGCAATTTCAACAACCACATCGGCCTGCCGCTCAGCCTGTTGCGCGCCGGCCCGGCGCAGGAGTTCCTGATCCTGGAAATGGGGACCAGCGGCCCCGGCGAGTTGGCCCGGCTATGCAGTCTGACGCAGCCGCGGCTGGCGGTCATCACCAGTCTGGCCGAGGAACATACCGAGACGCTGGGCGATTTGGCCGGGGTGCTGAAGGCCGAAACCGAGATCGTGGCCGGGCTGCCGTCCGACGGCGTGGCGGTGGTGAACGGCGACGCGGACGGGCTGGCCGAGGCCGTGCAACGCCGGACCGCGGGGAAGATCGTCACATTCGGTGAAGGGGCCGCGAATCGAGTCCGCGCCGAGAACGTCAGGCTGGAACGGACGGGTACGGCGTTCCGTTTGGTGCTGGACGGGCGGACGTATGACGTGCGCCTGCCGCTGTTGGGCAGGCAGAGCGTGCTGGCGGCGCTGGCGGCGCTGGCGGTCGCCGCGGAGTGCGGACTCGACCTCGACGCGGCCTGCGCCAGCTTGGCCGACGTGCGCGGTGCGATGCACCGGCTGGCCCCGGTCGAGGTGCCGACTCACCGGCTGACCATTCTGGACGACTGCTACAACGCGAACCCGGCGTCGATGCAATTGGCTCTGGAGACCGCCGGGGCGCTGCGGCGGACGGGGGAACGGCTGATTCTGGTCCTGGGCGACATGCTCGAACTCGGTGCCCTCGCCTCCGAACGCCACGACGAACTCGGCACGGCGATCGCCGGTCTCGATCCGGCCCCGGACGCGGTCGTCGCAGTCGGACAGTTCGCCGGATCGCTCGCCCAGGCCGCGGACGAGGCGGGGATACCGGCGCATGGGTTCGCGGACGTCGATGCCGCGCTGCCCTGCGTCCGTGACCTTGTGGAAGACGGGGGGGTGGACAGCCACGCCGGTCAACTCATGTTGGTCAAGGCGTCGCGTGGCCTGCACCTGGAACGTATCGTGGAGGCGCTGGCCAGCACGCTCGGGGACTGACCTCGACCGCATCCCGGAGCAATAGGAAAACGAACCGAGTCAGGAAGAAGGAGTACAGGAACGATGGAACCGCAAGTCGGCATCATCATGGGGAGCGATTCCGACCTCGACACCATGCGCGAGGCGGCCAAGGTGTGCGAGGAGTTCGGAGTCGGCTGCGAGGTGCGTGTACTATCGGCCCACCGGACGCCGCACGATGCGGCCGAATATGCCGGCTCGGCCGAGACACGCGGGTTGCGCGTCGTCATCGCCGGGGCCGGCGGCGCGGCCCATCTGGCCGGGGTGGTCGCCGGCCACACCACGCTGCCCGTGATCGGCGTGCCCATCAAAAGCGCGGCGCTGAACGGCCACGATTCCCTGCTGTCGATCGTGCAGATGCCGGCCGGCGTGCCGGTGGCCTGTGTCGCGATCGACGGCGCGCGGAACGCCGGCCTGCTGGCGATGCAGATTCTGGCGACCGCGGATCCGGGGCTGCGCGAGCGATTGCAGGCCTTCAAGGCCGAGTTGGTCGAAAAGACGCGCGACAAGGATCGCCGCGTGCAGGAGCGTATCAAGACCAGCGCACCGTGAACGCCAAGTCGGCGGACGACGGCGAGGCGAACGGATGATTGCGGTACACGAAGCGCTGACGCGCATACTGGGAACGGTGGCGCCGCTGGCGGGCGAGCGCGTCAGCCTGTTCGACGCCGCGGGCCGCGTGCTGGCGGAGGACGTCACCTCGCTGCGCGCGGTGCCGCCGTTCACCAATTCGGCCATGGACGGCTATGCGGTCCGCCACGCCGACGTCCGCTCCGCCGGCCCGGACGCGCCGGTCTCGCTGTCCGTTACCGAGGTCATCCAGGCCGGCGCGGTGCCGGCGAAAACCGTCGGGTCCGGCACGGCCAGCAAGATCATGACCGGCGCCGTCCTGCCGCGCGGGGCGGATACCGTCGTCAAGGTCGAAGACACGGCCGAGGACGACGGCCACGTGCGGATTCGCGCCGCGGGGAGCCAGGGCGCCAACGTGCGCCTGAGCGGCGAGGACATTCGCATGGGCCAGACCATTCTGCGCTGCGGACGGGTGTTGCGGCCGGCCGACGTCGGGTTGCTGGCATCCGTGGGGCGCAGCTACGTACTCGTCCATCAGCGCCCGCGGGTCGCGATCCTCAGCACCGGCAACGAACTCGCCGAGGTGGACGTCCCGCTTGCACCGGGCCGGATCGTCAACTCCAACGCCTACACGCTGGCCGCCGCGGTCCGCGAAGCCGGCGGCCAGCCCGTGCCGCTCGCGATTGCGCGCGACACCCTGGACGAAACGCGCGCCGCACTCGAAGAAGCGGTCCGCCACGACGTGGTATTGTCCACGGGCGGCGTGTCGGTCGGGGATTTCGACTTCGTGAAGGCGGCCATGGACGAGATCGGCATCGAGCGTCTGTTCTGGGGCGTCGCCCAAAAGCCGGGCAAGCCGCTCGCATACGGCCTGCTGCGCGGCCGGCCCTACTTCGGGCTGCCGGGCAATCCGGTCTCCGCCACGGTCTGCTTCTATCTGTACACGTGGCCGGCGCTGCGGCGGCTGGCCGGACATCCCACGCTGTTCTTCCCGACCGTCGCCGTCACGTTAGGCGAGGACATTCGCAAGGCGGGCGGGCTGACCGAGTTCGTGCGCTGCCGCCTGACGCGCACCTCGGCGGGCTATACGGCGCATTCGACCGGCACGCAGAGTTCCGGCGTCCTCAGTTCGCTCTCGCTGGGCGACGCGCTGGTGATCGGCCCGCCCGACCACGCCGTGCTGACGCGGGGCAGCACGGCCACCGCCCTCGTCCTCGACCCGGACGCGTTCTGCAGCGCAGAGCCACCGTTCTGAATGCAGGTCCGCCGCGGCGCTGCCGTTCAGGCTTCACGTATTTTTCACGTCCGCGTCACAGTCGTGTCACACTCGGCGGGCCATACTGTCCCCCGTTCCTATCCCTACCCCCCGGCGCTGACAGGCGCAGGCGGCTTCCCTCTCCAGGGCCGTCTGCCCTGGCAGCGTCCTTCTTCCCGCCTTCCCCCCTTCTGTTCAGAGCCGCGGCAAACTCGCCGCCCTTTTTCAACGGGAATGACATACAAGAGGAGCCCACACCCGTTGCGCCCCCCTTCGACAACTTCAGGGACCCGGATCAACGGGCTGGACCCTGAGCTTGTCGAAGAATCGAGGGCGGGGTAGGTGCGAAGGGCGAGGTATCATCGGGGTTCGTTTCGATGTTTCGACAAGCTCAACACATCGCAGGCTCAACGAACTTATGGATGGGAAGGTCCCTGAGCCTGTCGAAGGGTCGAAAGGTTTTCGGTCAGGGGAGCGCGGCATCGAAGCTAGGGAAAGCCTTAGGATCGTCTTCCTACATAGTTTCCTTTCGATTCATCCGCAGACCGCGCATCTCTTGTGGTTGTCACGAGACGTGACCGTGGGGGCGCCGGGCGAACGGATTGTGACGCGCGGGACCGCAAGGTATAGAGTGCTCCGGTTCGAGCGCGGGCCATCTCGTCCAGAGCCCCGCATGGGAGACCGAATGGAAACCAAGCCGTACGTCAACCGCGAGTTGTCCTGGTTGGAATTCAACCGCCGGGTGCTGGAGGAAGCCTTCGACGAAAGCGTGCCGCTGCTCGAGCGGGTCAAATTTCTCGCCATCTTCAGTGCCAACATGGACGAGTTCTTCATGGTCCGCGTGGCACGGCTCAAGCGGCGCATCGCCCAAGGCGATCTGGAAGTCGGGCCGGACGGCATGACCCCGCCCCAGACCCTGGCCGCGATTTCCACCCGCGTGCACGAGTTGGCCGAAGAACAACACCGCGGGTTTCTGGAAACCATCCAACCCCGGCTCGAAGCCGAGGGCATCCACATCGCGCGGCCCGAGGAACTGGACGCCGAGCAGAAACATTTTCTGGAAGAATTCTTCCGGCGCACCCTGCTGCCGGTCGTCACGCCGCTGGCCATCGACCCCGGCCACCCGTTCCCGCATCTGGGCAACCGTTCGCTGTGTCTGGTGGCCGCGCTGCGCTCGGCCGGCAACTCGCGCCTGCCCCAGACGAGTCTGGCCGTCGTGCACATCCCCAGCCAAGTCGTGCAGCGCTTCATCGCCCTGCCGGCGGCCGAGGGAAAGCACAGCTTCATCCTGCTCGAAGACGTGGTACGCATGTACCTGCCGCGGCCCTACCACGGCTACGAGGTGCTGTCCTGCCACGCGGTGCGCGTCACGCGCGACGCCGACTCCCCGCTGGCGGTCGCGCGCGCCGAGGATCTGCTGACCAGCATCGAGGAGAGCGTCCGCGAACGCCGCATGGGTACCGCGGTCCGCCTGCAGTACGATACCGACCTGCCCCAGAGCGTGCTCGACATGTTCATCGACGAGCTCGACCTGCAGCCCGACGACCTGTACGCCGGCGAGGGCTTCACCGCCTTCACCGACCTGTTCCAGCTCTACAACGCGGTCGATCTGCCCCAGCACCGCGACCAGCCGTGGACGCCGCTACCGGTCCCGGCCTGCGAGCGCGCCCCGGACATGTTCGCCGCCATCCGCGAGGGCGACCTGCTCGTCCACCATCCCTACCAATCCTTCGACGTGGTGACGCGCTTCGTCGAAGAGGCGGCCAGCGACCCCAACGTACTCGCCATCAAGATGACCCTGTACCGTGTCAGCCCGACGTCACCGATCGCCCAATCGCTGACCCGCGCGGCCGAGGCCGGCAAGGAAGTCGCGGTGCTGGTCGAACTGCAGGCGCGCTTCGACGAGGAGGCGAACATCACGTGGGCGCGTGCGTTGGAGGAAGTCGGCGCGCACGTCGTCTATGGGCTGGTCGGCTTCAAGACGCACTGCAAGGCGTGTCTGGTGGTTCGCCGCGAAAGCGACGGCATCCGCCGTTACTGCCACTTGGCGACCGGCAACTACAACGTCAACACCGGCGGCCTGTACGGCGACCTGGGGCTGTTCACCTGCCGCGAATCGTTCGGCGACGACCTGACCGAACTGTTCAATCTGCTGACCGGCTACACCCGCCCGCAGCACTTCCGCCACCTGCTGATCGCGCCCACCAACCTGCGCGACGGGCTGATCGAGTCCATCCGCCGCGAGGCCGAGCACGCCCTGGAAGGCCGGCCGGGACGGGTGATCGCCAAGCTCAACAGCCTGGTCGATCCGCTGCTGATCGACGAGTTGTACACCGCCAGCCAAGCCGGCGTGGAGATCGACCTGATCGTGCGCGGCATCTGCTGCCTGCAGCCCGGCGTACCGGGGTTGTCCGACCGCATCCGGGTCCTCTCCATCATCGACCGCTACCTCGAACACGCGCGCATCTTCTACTTCCACAACGACGGCGACGCGGTGTACCTGCTGGCCTCGGCCGACTGGATGCCGCGCAACCTGGACCGCCGCGTCGAGGTCGCGTTCCCGATCCTCGACCCCGCCATTCAGGCGCAGCTTCTCGAAATCCTGAACGTACAGTTGGCGGACACGGTCAAAGCGCGCGTCATCCTGCCCGACGGCCGCTCGGAGCGGGTGACGCCCGACCCGCTCGCCCCGGTGCGTTCGCAGCAACGCCTGTACGAACTGACCCGCGCCCAATTCCGCACGCAAATGCCGGGCGAGGACGATCCCGACCTCGACGGCCGCTACGCCGTGGACACAGAAGCGTGATCCACGCCCGCGTATTATGCAGATGGGCGGGGCCGAAGAATTGTGAATTGTTGATTGGGGATTTTGGATTGGGGGGACAAGAGGAACGTTGGGTATCGAATTGCAGGAACCCGACGAGGAAAGTGCACGTTGTATGAAGAACCTGTTCGCCAACGTGTGTCTGCTGCTGGCGTCGTGTGCGGTCGGGTTGGTGCTGTGCGAAGCCTCCCTGTCACTGTTCTATCCGAAGTATCAGGACGTGGCCACAGCCCGGTTCTACTCTGATGCGAGGCGGATCTGGGCGCGCACGCCGCACCAGCGAGACTTTCGGCACCATCCGGATACCGGAGCGCCTCACTTCGTCTATTACAACAATCTCGCGCTCCGGCAACACCGGAATTTCAGTGCGGCCGACTTGGCCGCCGCTACCAACATCGGCGCCTTCGGCGACTCCTTTACCGAGAACATCCGTATGGCCGTGCCGTATTCCTTCACCGAACCTCTGGATTATCTGTTGAATCGGGGACAGCAGCGTTTCAACGTCCTGAATTTCGGAGTGGAGGGCTACGGGACGGGTCAATCGTTGCTGCACTATGAGCATTTCCGCCATGTCGCAGACCTCGACCATGTCTTGTACGTGTATTATGAAAATGATCTTAGGAACATCTATAGAACGGACCTGTTTCATCTGGACGCGGCAGGACAGCTGGTCCGAAACGAAGCGATTCGGGAGCCCTGGTGGACGCCGCTTATTCGCCGGTTGCATCTTTTCTATCTGGTCCTCGATGTGCGGCAACGATGGCCTTCTGTTCTTGCAGATTTTGCAGAAACAACGGCCATCAACGAACATCTAAAGCGTGGGTGGGAAGAGAGATTCCGCGACGAAAGACATCACGCCTTGCTTGGTGCTAGCCGTTCGGGAAGACTGGACCAGGACGATCTGAAGAACAGCTTGGGGATTTTTCGACAGTTGATCCGCCGCTGGAAGCACTTGGCCGAGCACAACGGCAGCACCTTCTCCGTCGTGCTCCTTCCTGACCGTCCCCCGCAACCTTTCGTCGCTGAGTTGCTCACCGCCGAAGGCGTCGAGGTGATCGACCTGCATGCCTGCTTTGGTGAGGAGGATCCCGACCACTATGCACGAGGGTGGCAAGGATCTCTCTATCGCTTCAAGCACGATCTGCACTGGAATGAAGTGGGCAATCGGTTGGCGGCCGTCTGCCTGTATCGGGTGCTGGAAGAGAGAACGGGGCGGCCTAAGTGGTCTGAAGAGAAGCTGCAGGACGCCCTCTTCCAGTATTATGCGGCTTTCGAGGGGAGAGATCCCACTGAAACCAAGGCGGAGGGCAGAAGGAGCGGACCCTCTGAGGAGGCGTCATCCACGATTCGGGAGAAATATCTGGCCCTCGAAATAAGTAGTTCCTTGAAGGATGATCTCAGACAAGTGGTGGGACAGCCGGACAAGCGGATCATCGTTTCCGATTTCGACGTATACCTCGACCGGAATCAGATCATATACGTCAGGGAGGAGTGCCGTCCGGTCCATACGCAA
Source organism: uncultured Binatia bacterium (SeqCode) (assembly GCA_965242795.1). Lineage (GTDB taxonomy): Bacteria > Desulfobacterota > Binatia > Bin18 > Bin18 > Bin18. The sequence continues at coordinate 2,083,279 of OZ251505.1, read as the reverse complement.
GTACGGTTCTTCCTCCACGTGATCCCGGTCAACGAAAGAGATATTCCTGAGTACAGGCGTCAGTATGGCTTCGCGAATGAGGATTTCCTTCAGCAGGGTTTAGATATTGACGGCCAGTGTGTCGTCAGGAAGCGTCTCCCCGCCTATCCTATTTCTCGGATCCGCACCGGCCAGTTCGTCAAGGATGCCCAAAGAGGGTACCGGACCCTCTGGGAAGGAGAATTTGTCATGGACCCAAGCGCCGGAGAAGAGAAAGGCGGACATTGACTTGCAGGAACTTACGAGGAGAAGGCTCATTGTATGAAGAACCTATTCGCCAACGTGTGTCTGCTACTAGTGTCGTGTGTAGCCGGATTGGCCTTGTGCGAGGTCTCCCTGCGGCTGTTCTATCCGAAATATCGTCACTTTGCGGAAGCCCAATTCCGCTCGGACACGATGCGGCTCTGGGCACGTACGCCGAATGCTCGAGATTGGGCAAGTTCCCCGGAGATTTTCGTGCCTCACTCTCTCTATTACAATAATCTCGCTCTGCGACAACATCGGGATTTCAGCGCGGCCGATCTGGATGCCGCCACCAACATCGGGGTCTTCGGGGACTCCTTTGTCGAGAATACCAGGGTGGCGGCGCCCTACTCCTTCACGGAACCCTTGGATTATCTGTTGAATCAGAGTGGCCAACGCTTCAACGTCCTGAATTTCGGGGTCGGCGGCTACGGGACCGGGCAGTCGTTGCTGCACTACGAGGATTTCCGCTATGCCGAGGACCTGGACCATGTCGTTTACGTGTACTGTCGCAACGATCTGTGGAACCTCTATGCAGCGGGCCTGTTTCATCTGGACAAGGCCGGCCACCTGGTCCGGCACGAGGCGATGCGGGCGTCCTGGTGGGTGCCGCTCATCAGAGGGATGCATACTCCCTACCTGGTCCTCGACGCCAGTGGCCGATTGTCTTCTGTCCTCGCGGAAACAACGACCCACCTCGAAGATCTGAGGCGAGGGTTCCGAGACAGGCACCGGGGCGCGAAATATAGGGATATGAGAGCGGCCTTCCGTCGCGGGAGATTGGTCCGTGACGATCAGAAGACCAGCTTGGCGATTTTCCGGCAGTTGATCCGCCGCTGGAAGCACCTGGCCGAACACAACGGGAGCACCTTCTCCGTCGTGTTACTCCCTATGTTTCCCCCGCAGCCCTTTGTCCTTGATCTGCTCCACGCCGAAGGGGTCGCCGTCATCGACCTGTATGCCTGCTTCGGGGATGCCGACCCAGCCCATTCCCAGCGGCGACGGAGCGCGCCCCCCTATCGCTTCAAGAACGATTGGCACTGGAATGCGACGGGGAATCGACTGGCGGCGGTCTGTCTGTATCGGGTGCTTGAAGAAAAAACGGGGATCCCTGCCTTGTCCGAGGACAGGCTGCAGGAAGCCCTCTTCCGGTATTACGCGGCCTTCGGGGGCGAGATCCCCCCAAAGGCCGGGGGGGAGGGGACAGAAGGATCGATCTCTCCGAAGATGGTCGCCTCGATTCGGGAGAAATACACGGCCCTTGAGATACGCCATTCCTTGCAGGACGTGAAGGCCGAGTTGAGAAGACTGATAGCGCAGCGAGACAAGCGGATCATCGCTTCCGTCTTCGACGTGTATCTCGACCGGAAGCGACTCCTCTACGTGAAGGAGGAGTGCCGGCCGGCCGACATGAAAGCCCGGTTCTTCTTGCACGTGATCCCGGTCGACGCCCGAGACCTGCCTGCACCCAGGCGGGCGTATGGCTTCGACAATCGGAATTTCAGCCAGGGCTATTGGGAACTCGACGACCGCCGGTGCGTTGCAACGGGGCGGCTGCCTGTCTATCCCATTCGGCACATCCGCACCGGCCAGTTCGTCAAGGATGTCCAAGGCAATCACGTGAATCTCTGGGAGGACGAATTCTCCATGGATCAAGGCGTTGGAGTCGAGGAAGGCGGAGATTGAACTGCGTGAACCTGACGAGGAAAGGGCACCTTGTATGAGGAACCTGTTCGTCAACCTGTGTCTGCTGCTAGTGTCATGTGGAGCCGGAGTGGCCTTGTGCGAAGCCTCGCTGCGGCTGTTCTATCCGAAATATCGCCACTTGGCGGAAGCCCAATTCCGCTCGGACGCGAGGCGGATCTGGGCCTATAAACCGAACGCCCGAGATTGGGGCATCCACCCGGACACGGGGGCACCTTACACCTTCTATCACAACAATCTCGCCCTGCGACAACATCGGGATTTCCACGCGGCCGATCTGGCCGCCGCCACCAACATCGGTATCTTCGGCGACTCCTTTACCCAGAATAGCGCTAAAGCCGTGCAGTATGCCTTCACGGAACCCTTCGATTATCTGTTGAATCAGAGCGGGCAACGCTTCAACGTCCTGAATTTCGGGGTCGACGGCTACGGGACCGGTCAGTCGTTGCTGCACTACGAGCATTTCCGCTATGCCGCGGACCTGGACCATGTCGTTTACGTGTACTGTCGAAACGATCTTTGGGACCTCTATGCAACGGGCTTGTTTCATCTGGACGCGGCCGGCCACCTGGTCCGGAACGAGGCGATTCGGGCGTCCTGGTGGGTGCCGCTCATCAGACGGTTGCATACTCCCTATCTGGTCCTCGACGTGAGTGGCCGATTGTCTGCTTCGCTTATGGATCCAGCGGCCAGCATCGAAGATCTGAAGCGGGGGCACAACCAGCGACGGGAGGACGCGAGATGGAGAGCCATGTGGGATGCCTTCCAACGGGGAAGACTGACCCTTGACGATCAGAAGACCAGCTTGGCGATTTTCCGGCAGCTGATCCGCCGCTGGAAGCACTTGGCCGAGCACAACGGCAGTACTTTCTCCGTCGTGTTACTCCCTATGTTTCCCCCGCAGCCCTTTGTCCTTGATCTGCTCCACGCCGAAGGGGTCGCCGTCATCGACCTGTATGCATGCTTCGGGGATGCCGACCCAGCCCATCTCCAGCAGTCGTGGCGCCAGTCCCCCTATCGCTTCAAGAACGACGGGCACTGGAATGAGACGGGGAATAAGTTGGCGGCGGTCTGCCTGTATCGGGTGCTCGAAGAAAAAACGGGGATCCCTGTCTTGTCTGAGGGCCGGCTGCAGGAAGCCCTCTTCCGGTATTACGCGGCCTTCGGAGGCGAAATCCCCCCGAAGGCCGGGGGGGAGGGGACAGAAGGATCGATCTCTCCGAAGACGGCCGCCGCGATTCGGGAGAAATACACGGCCCTTGAGATGCGCCATTCCTTACAGGACGTGAAGGCCGAGTTGAGAAGACTGATCACGCAGCGGGACAAGCGGATCATCGCTTCCGTCTTCGACGTGTACCTCGACCGCAAGCGACTCCTCTACGTGAAGGAGGAGTGCCGGCCGGCCGACATGAAAGCCCGGTTCTTCTTGCACGTGGTCCCGGTCGACGCCCGAGACTTGCCTGAACGCCAGCGTCAGCATGGCTTCGAGAATAGAGATTTCATTCAGGGAAATTTGGAAATCGGTGACGGCCGGTGCGTTGTCCAGAAGAGGCTGCCCGCCTATCCCATTCGGCGCATCCACACCGGCCAGTTCGTCAAGGATGCCCAAGGCAACTTCGTGAATCTCTGGAGAGGCGAATTCTCCACGACGCAAGCCGTCGGAGTCGAGGAAGGCGGGCATTGAACTGCGGGAACCTGCTGGGGAAAGGGCACGTTGTATGAAGAACCTGTTCGTCAACCTGAGTCTGCTGCTAGGGGCATGTGTAGCGGGAATGGCCCTGTGCGAAGTCTCCCTTCGGCTGTTCTATCCGAAATATCGCCACTTGGCCGAAGCCCAGTTCCTCGATGACACGATGCGGATCTGGGCACGCACGCCGAACTCTCGAGATTGGAGCACTCACCCGGATACCCTCGTGTCGCACTCCTTCCATCATAATAATCTCGCCCTTCGGCAACACCGGAATTTCAGCGCGACCGATCTGGCCACCACCACGAATGTCGGCGTCTTCGGTGATTCCTTTACCGAGAATACCGGTCTGCCCGTACAATACTCCTTCACGGAACCCTTGGATTATCTCTTGAACCAGAGTGGAGAACGCTTCAACGTCCTGAATTTCGGGGTCATGGGCTACGGGACCGGCCAGTCATTGCTGCACTACGAGCATTTCCGCTATGCCGAAGACCTGGACCATGTCGTTTACGTGCACTGTCGAAACGATTTATGGAACATCCTTAAAACAGAATTGTTTTCTCTGGACGAATCAGGACATCTGGTACGGAATGAAACGATGCAGGCGTCCTGGCAAACGTCTCTCATTCGCAGGCAGCATACTTCCTACCTGGTCCTGCACACGACCGGATTATTGTTTTCGTTCATTGCGGGAATAGCCCCCGACAACGAATATCAGATGTGGCAGAGACGGAAGGATAGATTTTGGGCCATGTATGAAGCCGTCAAGGGAAGACTGGACGAATACGATGGGGAGAAGGGCCTGAAAATTTTCCAGCAATTGATCCGCCGCTGGAAGCACTTGGCCGAGCGAAATGGAAACTCCTTCTATGTCGTCACTCTCCCAAGAGAGCCGCTACGTCCTCCATTATCCTCTATCCTCTCAGAAGAGGACGTCGAGGTGATCGATCTGTACGCCTGCTTCGGGGCCGCGGACCCACGTCATCCCCAGCGGACATGGGGCCAGTCTCCCTATCGCTTCAAGAAGGATCATCACTGGAATGAAGCGGCGAATCGGTTGGCGGCGGTTTGCCTCTATCGGCTGCTTGAAGAGGAAATGGGTCTTCCTCGCCTGTCCGAGAGTAAACTTGAGGAAGCCCTCTTCCGGTATTATGCGGCTTTCGAGGGAGAGATCCCCGAAGACCTAGGGAGGGGGGGGCAGAAAGATCGCCCTTTTTTGGAGACGACTGCCGAAATTCGGGAGAAATACCTAGCCCTCGATACGAACAATCCCTTGGAAGACTTGGGGAAAGACGTCGCAGCATTGGTGGCGCAGCCTAACAAGCCGATCATCCGTTCCGTCTTCGACGTGTACCGTCACGGAAACCAGCTCCTCTACGTCAAGGAGGATTGTCGTCCCGCCGACACACGGGCACGATTCTTCTTGCACGTGATCCCGGTCGACAAAAGCGACTTGCCTAAATACAGGCGGGCGTATAGCTTCGGCACTCGGAATTTCTCTCAGGAAGGGCTTGAAATCGACGGCCGACGGTGCGTCGTCAGGGGACGGCTACCCAGCTATCCCATCCGGCAGATCCACACCGGCCAGTTCGTCAAGGATGCCCAAGACAACTACGTGCATCTTTGGGAAGGCGAATTCTCCACGACGCAAGCCGTCGGAGTCGAGAAAGGCGGGGATTGACCTGCAGGAACTTGCGAGGAAAGAACGCGTTGTATGAGGAACCTGTTCGCCAACCTGTGTCTGCTGCTAGTGTCATGTGGAGCCGGATTGGCGCTGTGCGAAGTTTCCCTGCGGCTGTTCTATCCGAAATATCGCCACTTGGCCGAAGCGCCATTCCGCTCGGACGCGATGCGGATCTGGGCACGCGAACCGCACTCCCGAGATTGGCGGACTCACCCGGATACCTCCACGCTTCACTTCCTCAACCATAACAATCTCGCCCTGCGACAACATCGGAATTTCAGCGCGGCCGATCTGGCTGCTGCCACGAATATCGGCGTCTTCGGCGATTCCTTTACCGAGAACACCGGTCTCCCCGTACAATACTCCTTCACGGAACCCTTGGATTATTTGTTGAATCTGGGTGGGGAACGCTTCAACGTCCTGAATTTCGGGGTCTACGGCTACGGGCCTGGCCAGTCGTTGCTGCATTACGAGCATTTCCGCTACATCGAGGACCTGAACCATGTCTTGTACGTGTACTATGTAAACGATTTGGTGAACATCCTTGAAACAGAGTTGTTTCGTCTGGACGATACAGGACGTCTGATACGGAACGAAACCGATTCGGTCGTCCTGGTGATGCCTTTTCTTCGCAGGTTGCATATCTCCTATTTGGTCCTCGACGCGAGCGGCCGATTGTCTTCCGCTTTTGGGGAAAGAACGGTCGATACCGTATCTCTGATGCACGGCGGTGAGAGACTCTGGTTCTCGGAGTGGCGGGCCCTGAGGCGCTCCTTCAGCAGAAGACTGGACGATTCCGATGAGAAGAACCGTCGGGAAATATTCCGACAGTTGATTCGCCGCTGGAAGCACTTGGTCGAGCACAACGGCAGCACCTTCTCGGTGGTCTTGCTCCCCTCCCATCCTCCCGAGCGTGCCATCGTCGACCTGCTCCACGCCGAAGCCGTCGAGACCATCGACCTGTACGCCTGCTTCGGGGCCGCGGACCCCGCCCATCCCCAGCGGTCATGGCCCTCGTCTCCATATCGCTTCAAGAACGATGAGCACTGGAATGAAGCGGGGAATCGGTTGGCAGCGGTTTGCCTGTATCGGGCGCTTGAAGAGAAAATGGGGCTCCCCCACCTGTCCGAGGGCCGGCTGCAGGAAGCCCTCTCCAAGTATTACGCGGCCTTTGGGGACGAGATCCCTCCCGAAGGACTGGGGGGGGGGGCTCTCCGGAGGGGCAGCCGAGATTCGGGAGAAGTACCTGGCACTTGATAGACGCCATCCCTTGGTGGACTGGCAGGAAGAGATCGTAGAAGTGGTGGCCCAGTCGGACAAGCGGATCATCCGTTCCGTCTTTGACGTGTACCTTGACGGAACCCTGCTCATCTACGTCAAGGAGGATTGTAAGCCCGTCGACACACGGGCACGGTTCTTCTTGCACGTGACACCGGTCGACGACGGAGACCTTCCTCAAAACAGACGTCAGTATGGCTTCGAGAGGAGGGATTTCTCCCGGGGAGGTCTGAAAATCGACGCCCGACGGTGCGTTGTCTGGGGGTGGCTTCCTGCCTATCCGATTCGGCAGATCCGTATCGGGCAGTTCGTCAAGGATGCCCAAGACAACTACGTGCATCTTTGGGAAGGCGAATTCTCCATGACGCAAGCCGTCGGAGTCGAGAAAGGCGGACATTGAACTGCGGGAATCTGACGAGGAAAGTGTACGTTGTATGAGGAACCTGTTCGCCAACCTGAGTCTGCTGCTAGGGTCATGTGTAGCGGGAATGGCCCTGTGCGAAGTCTCCCTTCGGCTGTTCTATCCGAAATATCGCCACTTGGCCGAAGCCCAGTTCCTCGATGACACGATGCGGATCTGGGCACGCACGCCGAACTCTCGAGATTGGAGCACTCACCCGGATACCCTCGTGCCCCACTCCTTCCATCATAATAATCTCGCCCTTCGACAACATCGGAATTTCAGCGCGGTTGATCTGGCTGCCGCCACCAACATCGGCTTCTTCGGCGATTCCTTTACCGAGAACGCCCGTCTGCCCGTGCAGTACTCCTTCACGGAACCCTTGGATTATCTCTTGAACCAGATTGGGGAACACTTCAACGTCCTGAATTTCGGAGTGGATAACTACGGATCGGGGCAATCGTTGCTGCATTACGAGCATTTCCAGTCTGCGGAGAACCTGGACCATGTCTTGTACGTGTACTGCCGGAACGATTTCTGGAATCTCCTTGAAGCGGGATTGTTTTCTCTGGACGAGGCCGGCCACTTGGTCCGGGACGAAGCGATTCGGGAGTCCTGGTGGGGACCTCTTATCAGGAGATTGCATACTCCCTATCTGGTCCTCGACGTGAGCGGACGCTTGTCTCCCTTTCTTGGGGGGAACAATGGCCCTCTTAGAAGATCTGAAGCTGAGGAGGGAAGAGCGCAGGGGGACAAGATACCTCGGGACATAAAGACCGCCTTCCAACAGGGAAGACTGGTCCAGGACGATCCGAAGAACACCCTGGAAATTTTTCGGCAGTTGATCCGCCGCTGGAAACACTTGGCCGAGCACAACGGAAGCACCTTCTCCGTCGTGCTCCTCCCTCGACATCCCCCGCAGCCTCTCATCGTCGACCTGCTCAACGCCGAAGACGTCGAGGTCATTGATCTGTATGCCTGCTTCGGGGCCGCGGACCCACGCCATCCCCAGCGGCCATGTCGCCAGTCTCCCTATCGCTTCAAGAACGATGATCACTGGAATGAAGCGGGGAATCGGTTGGCGGCGGTTTGTCTATATCGGCTGCTCGAAGAGGAAATGGGGCTTCCCCACCTGTCCCAGAGTAAACTTGGGGAAGCCATCTTTCGGTATTATGAGGCTTTCGAGGGAAAGATCCCTGAAAGCCCGGTGGAGGGGCAGAAAGATCGACCTCTATTATTGGAGACGCCTGCCGAAATTCGGGAGAAATATCTAGCCCTTGATATAAGCAATCCCTGGAAGGACACGAAGGAAGGGATCCTAGAAGTGGTGGCGCAGCCGGACAAGCGGATCATCGCTTCCGATTTCGACGTATACCTTGACGAAAATCGGCTTATCTACGTCAAGGAGGACTGCCGGCCGGAGGACACGCTGGCCCCGTTCTTCCTCCACGTGATACCGCGCGACGAAAGAGACCTTCCTCAAAACAGGCGTCAGTATGGCTTCGAGAATAGAGATTTCATCGAGACAGGTACGAAAATGGGCGACCGACGGTGCTTTATCCTGGTCAGGCTCCCCGCTTATTCCATCAGTCAGATCAACACCGGCCAGTTCGTCAAGGACGCCCAAGGCAACTTCGTGAATCTCTGGGAAGGTGAATTCTCCATGGAGCAGGCATCTGGGATCATGGAACGGCGGGCGGGGAATTGAATCCGGGGGCCGATTCCTCTAGCGTTCTGGGTTATGTCTCACCGTACGAGGATGGCTCGCGTAGGTGTGGTGTGCCTGAGTCTCGCCCTGCTGGGCGTCGCGGGGTGCTCGGCTACGCTCCGGCGACCGTCCGCGAAAGAATACCACCAGCAGGCCGCGGCGTCCTTCGAGAAGGAGAAGTATCTCGATGCGGCGGACCAGTATCAGGAATTGCTCGACCAATATCCGCTCAACCCCTACGCCGAAGAAGCGCTGCTCAAGAACGCCTACAGCCACTTCATGGAGGAGAATTACGTCGAGGCGGTCGCCCTGTTGAAGGATTTCGAGCGGGCGTATCCGACCAGCCCGCACATGCCGTTCGTCAAGTATTTTCTGGGGATCGCCAACTATACGCAGATCCGGTCGCTGGACCGCGACCAAGCCGTGACGCGGCGGGCCGACGGATTCTTTCAGGACGTGATCGACCGCTATCCCGAGAGCGCCTTCGTGCTGCACGCCGAGGACAAGAGTCGGGCGTCGCGCGACATTCTGGCCCAGCACGAATTGTACGTGGCGGAGTTCAACCGCAAGCGCGGCAACGACGCCGCGACCAAGGCGCGTCTGCGCGGGTTGATCGAACAGTATTCCGAGACCGACGCCACGATCGACGCGTTGGATAGCCTCGCGCGGATTCTGAACGACGAGGGCAATCTCGAACTGGCCGACTTGGCTTCGCGTGCCCTGGCGGCGCGGCGGAATGCCGCGGGCGGCGCCGCGGAATCCGACGCCGATGCGTCCGATGCCGACGGGGTGCTCGTCGCCGGGGTCGATCCCCTGCTGTTGCTCGTCTCCGAACTGAAGAAGCAGGAAGACGCCGAGCGTTCGGCGCGCACCGAGTCCGATGCCGAACGGCTGAGCGCGGAAAAAGAAGCCGAACGCCAGGAGCGCGAGGCCGCCGACGCGCAGGACGACGCCCCGCGCTCGTTCGAGGTGGGCGACGATTATCGGGAGGTGGACTTGGCCGCCCTGGAACGCGAGCGGGAACGTGCCCGGACCGCTACCCTCGCCCCGGACGTCGACAGCCTGGAGTTGGAATCCACGCTGGAATTGGAAGAGGGGGAAACGGCCGCGGCGGGCGGCACGCTGTCCGACGAAGAGTTCGACGAAAGCGAGACATTGACGCTCGACCTCGACGAGGAAGTGGAACTCGAAGACGCGGCCGAGGCCGGCGTGCTGGACCCGGAGGACGTTGCGAGCGAGCCGGCCGCGGGGACCGTGGGTCGTGAACTGGTCGAGGTCGCCGAACCTAGCTTACCCGCGGTGGACGAAGCCGATCCGAGCCCCTCAGTCTCCGACGATTCGAGTCCCGAGGCGGACGAACCCCACGAGGTAGCGCGTGTCGCAGACACCGCGGACGACGACCTGGCCATCGTTGCGGACGCGGCGGACGGACCGGACTCCGAAGACACCGTGTTGGGCATCGCGATCGAGGACATCGATTTCGAGTTCGAGGACGACTAGTCCGCCGCGGACCGTGCCATGACGGAGCCGCCGCCTGCCGCGCCGGGTGTGTCCGCGCGGGTTCGGAACGGAAGCGTTCTGGTCGTGGGCGTGGGTGGCCTGGGCTGTCCGGCGGCCCTCGGATTGGCCGCGGCCGGGGTTGGAACGATCGGGTTGGCCGACGCGGACCAAGTCGAACTGTCCAACCTGCAACGCCAGATTCTGCACTTCACTCCCGACGTCGGCGCCCCGAAAGTCGCATCCGCGCAACGGAAGCTCCGCGCCCTCGACGCCGGGCTGCGCGTGGCGACTCATCCCGTCCACGTGCGGGCGGACAACTTGGCCGATCTGTTCCGGGGCTACGACTTCGTCATCGACGGCACCGACGGGGTGGGCACGAAATTTCTGCTCAACGACGGGGCGGTGCTGACGGGCACGCCGCTGTCGCACGCCGGCGTCGTCGGATTTCAGGGCCAGGCGTTGACGGTCATCCCCGGCGAGACGACGTGTCTGCGCTGCCTGTTCCCGGTGCCGCCCGACCCGGACGAAACTCCGAGCTGCCAGCAGGCCGGCATCCTGGGCAGCGTGGCCGGTATGCTGGGCAGCGTGCAGACCGCGGAAGCCGTGAAATATCTGAGCGGGCAGGGGGCATTGCTGCGGGACCGGCTGATGACGTGCGACGCCCTGTCCGGTCGCTGGCGCGAAGTGCCGGTCCGCCGCAACCCGCGCTGCCCGCTGTGCGGCACGCAGCGCACCATCACCCGCCTGCATGCCGCGGCCTACGCGCCGGAGACCCCCGCCTGACGCGCCGGGTGATTGTCAGCCGGCAGGAAAACCGCCACAGTAGGCGCATTCCCGGCGCCGGCGCCCCATCACGGAAGACGGCGCGGGATTCCGGACGAGTACCACGAGGAGGGACCCTAGTTATGAGCGCTCAGGTACGTATCCCCACCCCGCTGCGCCGCTATACCGGCGGCGCCGACGCCGTGGCGGTCGAAGGCCGCACGGTCGGGGCGGTCGTCGATGACATGGAACGCAACCACCCCGGCATCAAGGAGCGGCTGTGCGACGAGGCCGGGCAGGTCCGCCGCTTCGTCAACATCTTCGTCAACGGCGACGACATCCGGTCCCTGAACGACCTCGACACCCCGGTCGGCGACGGAGACGAAGTTGCGATCGTGCCCGCCATCGCGGGAGGCTGAGACGTGCCGCTGCTGCCCGACGTGAGCGAGGGGCCCCCGCCCGCCGGGCCGCGGCGCGTTCCGTCGGTCCTGCACCTCATCGGTAACACCCCGCTGCTCGACGTCACCGCGCTCGCCCCGGACGCCGCGCCAGGCGTGAAGCTGTTCGCCAAGCTGGAGGGCTTCAATCCGGGCGGCTCGGTCAAGGATCGGCCGGCCCTGTCCATGATCCGGCAGGGGGTGGAGTCGGGCGCCCTCACGCCGGGCAAGGTCATTCTGGACTCCACCTCAGGCAACACCGGCATTGCGCTGGCCATGATCGGTGCGGTGCTGGACTATCCGGTCGAGTTGTGCATTCCCGCCAACGTCAGCATCGAACGCAAGAAGATCATCTCGGCCTACGGCGCCAAGATGATCTTCAGCAACGCCATGGACGGCTCGGACGGCGCGTTAGAATTGTGCCGGGAGAGGCTGCGCGACGACCTGGACCGCTATTTCAAGCCGGACCAGTACTTCAACGAGGCGAACCCGCTGGGGCATTACCAGACCACCGGCCCGGAGTTGTGGTGGCAGACGCGCGGCACGCTCACCCACTTCATCGCCGGCATGGGCACCGGCGGCACGCTGATGGGGACCGGGCGGTATCTGAAGGAACGGAATCCCGCGGTGCAGATCGTCGGGGTCGAGCCGGACGACGCCTTCCACGGCCTGGAAGGGCTGAAACACATGGCCAGCTCGATCATGCCCGGCATCTACGACGAGGCGCGGCTCGACCGCAAGATCGGCGTGTCCACCGAGGACGCCTACGACACGGTCTATCGCCTCGGTCGCGAGGTGGGGGTCCTGGTCGGCCAGTCGTCCGGGGCCGCGCTGTGGGCCGCGCTGCGCGTGGCGCGCGAACTCGACACCGGCACGGTCGTCACCCTGTTCCCGGACTTCGGGGACAAATACCTGACCACCAACCTGTGGAGCGGCTGGAAGGACTACGAGAAACGGGCCGATCGCCCGTAGTCGCCCGACCGTCCGCGACCCGCCATGCTGGCCGACGCCCTGATCGAACGCTACAGTCGGCAGATCATCCTGCCCCAGGTCGGCGGCAAGGGGCAGGAAAAACTGCTCGCCAGCTGCGTCCTGGTAGATATACCGCCCGTGCCATCGGGAACCGTCGGTGCAGAAGCCGGATTGGCTCACGCCGCGGCCCTCCTGTACCTGGCCGCGGCGGGCGTGGGCACGGTCGGGGTGACGCGGACCACCGACGCGCCGTTGTTCGACAAGCTGGCCGAGGGAACCGCGCCGGGTGAATCCGCCGGAGACCAAACGGTATCGCCGTTGGCGGATACCCTCCGGCGCCTCAATCCCGACTGCACGGTCGTCCACCACGCTGACGAACCGCCGGCGGCGCTCTGCCGCGGGTACGACGTCGCGATCGCCGGCAGCGCGCGTCTGCACGACGCCTGCCATGCGCACCGCACGCCGTTCGTCTGGGCCGAAACCGTGACCGGCGTCTCCCGCCTGTTCGTCAGCCGCGCAGATCGACCGGCCTGGCCGTGCCTGCGCTGCGCCTTCCCATCCGGGGTCCCTGCGGGAGCGGCCCCACGATCTCCGGCAACGCCCTTGGCAGGCTTCTTCACAGGAGCCATGCAAACGACCGAGACGCTCAAGATCCTCGTCGGGGCGGACGCGCACTCCACGCCGTGCATGACAACTTGTGACGTGGCCGACATGCGTTTTACGCACGAAGCCGTCGTCCGCAACCCGGCCTGTGTCCGTTGTGCGGCCCCATCACCGCCAGTCGATGATCCGTAAATCCACAATTCACAATCCAAAATCCACAATATAAAACCCCCTTCGCCCTTGAACCTCCCGCATCCACCAGATACCAAAGCCGCGTATCCTCCCCTCCCGCCCCGTCCCCAGAGTTGATTGCCATGTCGGCGCCGACGCCACGCCCCGACCCCGCGCCCCCCGCGTTCTCCCTCACCCACCTCAAGCGGCTGGAGGCCGAGAGCATCTTCATCATCCGGGAGGTGGCGGCCGAATTCGAACGGCCGGTCATGCTGTATTCCATCGGCAAGGACTCGGCCGTGATGCTGCACTTGGCGCGCAAGGCGTTCGCGCCGGCCAAGCCGCCCTTCCCCCTGCTGCACGTGGACACGACCTGGAAGTTCCGCGAGATGATCGAGTTCCGCGACCGCTACGTCAAACGGGAACTCGGACTCGACCTGATCGTGTACACCAACCCGGACGGGCTCGCGGCCGGCATCAACCCGATCACGCACGGCTCCAAGAAACACACGGACGTGATGAAGACCCAGGCGCTCAAGCAGGCGCTCGACAAATATCGCTTCGACGCGGCCTTCGGCGGCGCCCGGCGCGACGAGGAGAAATCACGCGCCAAGGAGCGCGTCTTCTCCTTCCGCGACCGCCAGCACCGCTGGGACCCCAAGAACCAGCGCCCCGAACTCTGGAACCTGTACAACGCCACGATCGACAAGGGCGAGAGCATCCGCGTCTTTCCGCTCTCGAACTGGACCGAGCTGGATGTCTGGCAGTACGTCTCCCTCGAACGGATTCCGATCGTGCCGCTCTACTTCGCCAAGCCGCGGCCCGTGGTCGAGCGCGACGGCGTGCTCATCATGGTGGATGACGACCGCCTGCCGCTGCACCCCGGGGAGCAACCGCAACTCCGCACCGTCCGGTTCCGCACCTTGGGTTGCTATCCGCTGACCGGGGCGATCGAGTCCGAGGCCGACACCCTGCCGCGCATCATTCAGGAAATGTTGCGTGCCACCCAATCCGAACGCCAGGGCCGCGTCATCGACTTCGACCAGTCGGGCTCGATGGAAGAGAAGAAACGGGAAGGGTATTTTTAGGCTGCCCGTCCCCGGGTGCCCATCTCCGATAACGCCGCTATGTCCCACCAATCCGACCAGGTCTCGGGCGACACCGAAGCCTCTCTCGCCCGACACGAGCGCAAGGATCTGCTGCGTCTGCTGACCTGCGGCAGCGTGGATGACGGCAAGAGCACGCTGATCGGCCGCCTGCTGTACGACTCGCAACTGATCTACGAGGACCAGCTCGAAGCGGTGAAGAAGGACTCGGTCCGCCACGGCACGACCGGCACCGGCTTCGACCCCGCCCTGCTGACCGACGGGCTCAAGGCCGAACGCGAGCAGGGCATCACGATCGACGTGGCCTACCGCTATTTCTCGACCGCCACGCGCAAATTCATCATCGCCGACACGCCCGGCCACGAGCAGTACACGCGCAACATGGCCACGGGCGCCTCGACCTGCGATCTGGCGATCATCCTGATCGACGCGCGCCACGGCGTGTTGACCCAGACCCGGCGGCACAGCTTCATCGCCGCGCTGCTGGGCATCCGGCACGTCATCGTGGCCGTGAACAAGATGGACCTGGTCGCATATCGCCAGGACGTCTTCGAGCGCATCGTCGCCGACTACACCGCGTTCGCCGCGCGGCTGGAGTTGAGCGACGTGCGCTTTCTGCCCATTGCGGCGCTGCCCGGGGACAACGTCGTGACCGAGAGCGCGCACATGCCGTGGTACACGGGCAGCCCGCTGATGTCCCTGCTGGAGCACGCGTACATCGCCTCCGACGTCAACCTGATCGACTTCCGCTTCCCCGTCCAATACGTGAACCGCCCGCACGCCGACTTCCGCGGCTACTGCGGCAGCGTGGCTTCCGGCATCGTCCGTCCGGGCGACGAGGTCGTGGCGCTTCCGGCGCGCACGCCCAGCCGCGTCAGGGCCATTCACACCTTCGCGGGCGAGGTGGAGCAGGCCGTCCCTCCGCAGGCGGTCACCCTGACCCTGGAGGACGAAATCGACGTGAGCCGCGGGGACATGCTGGTCCATCCCAACAACGTGCCTCTGCTGGCCACGCGCTTCGACGCCATGCTCGTCTGGCTGGCCGAGGAACCGCTGCGCCTCGGCGCGTCGTACTTCGTGAAGCACACGACCAACCGCGCCCCGGGCGTGGTGACCGACGTGCGGTATCGCATGAACGTGAACACGCTGCACCGCGAGGACGCCGACGGCTTGGCGCTCAACGAGATCGGGCGCTGCGCGTTCGCGCTCGACAAGCCGCTCGCCTTCGACCCCTATACCAAGAACCGCGCCTGCGGGGCCTTCATCGTCATCGACCGGCTGACCAACAATACGGTGGGCGCCGGCATGATCGTCGACCGCCGCGCCGAGCCCGAGTTCCAGGCGGACGGGGAACCTCCGAGGCCGCGGGAAGCGACCGAGCCCGATCACGTGCGGGAAGAGGCCGGGCTGGTGTCGGCGGCGCAACGCGAAGCCGCGTTGAGGCAGCGTGCGCTGACCGTGTGGCTGACCGGCCTGTCGGGCGCCGGCAAATCGTCGGTCGCCGCGCGGCTCGAACGGGATCTGCACGCCGCGGGCTATCACGTCTATCGGCTCGACGGCGACAACCTGCGCCTGGGTCTCAACCGCGACTTGGCGTTTTCCGACGCCGACCGGCGCGAGAACATCCGCCGCGTGGCCGAGGTCGCCAAGCTGCTCAACGACGCGGGGTTGATCGTGCTCGTCCCGGTCATTGCGCCGTTCGCGCACGACCGCGCAGCCGCGGCCGCCATCATCGGCCCCAAGCGTTATTTCGAGGTGTACGTCGATACGCCGCTGGCGGTCTGCGAAGAGCGCGACGCCAAGGGCCTGTACCGCAAGGCCCGCGCCGGCGAGATTCCCGAATTCACCGGCGTATCATCCACGTACGAGCCGCCCCGCGACCCGGCCCTCCGCCTGGGCACCGTGGGCCGGACGATCGAGGAGTCGGCCCGCACCGTCCTGGACGCGATCGAGGATCGCATCCGACGCTGAGCCAGCGGTGTGTTGTCTCGGAAGACAGCTAAGGTGATCGGGGGGATCGTTTCGACAAGCTCAACGGACTTAGAAACCAGCCCGTTGAACTCGGTCCCTGAGCTTGTCGAAGGGTGTCGAAACGGGCGGGGGACCATCTCGTATGGAATCCCCGTCTTATCCGCCCCCGCGGCCCCGCAGTTCGAAGCCGCGCGTAATGACGTAGGCCAGCAGGGCGAAGACGAAGAAGATCAGCAGGAGCCAAGCCGCACTTTGGAGGGTGCCGATCAGCGTGCGATACCCTTCGAGTATCCAGCGGTCGGCATTGAGGACAATGGGTTCGGCCTCTTCGGGGTGGGCGGTGATGTATTTCTCCAACTCCCAGATGGGCACCCCGCCGGAGACGCCGACGACGACCACCGCGAAACTCAGGTAGCGCTGCCACGCGCCGCTCAGTTCCGCGGACACCACCCGGTCGAGGATCTTTCGAATCACGCCGCTGAACAACCGGACGACGACGAGACTCGTCGTCAGCGCAATCAGCAACGTCACGAGCAACAGCGTCACGAACATGCGACACCTCCCATGCGACCGGGGCGGCGACCCGACTCCTTCGCCCGACTGCGGCGCCACTCTATCACCGCGGACGGCGGCTCTGCCAAGGGCTGCGGAAATGGGTGGGAGCGCAGTTCGGAATTCTTGGGAATTCCATACAAGATGATTCTTCGCCCGTTTCGACACCCTTCGACAAGCTCAGGGACCGAGCTCAACGGGCTGGCCTCTGAGCTTGTCGAAGGCTCGATGAGAGTTCAGACCGAACGTCGAATTAGCCCAGAAGTTGTAGATCGAGACATTGCTACACCGGATCGATACATTCCCGCAGAAAGACGCCGATGACGGATTTCAGCCGATTGAAACGGCCCCGACATCCAATGCCGGACGATGTCCAGCGCGCATTAGCCGAACGTGGCCTGACGAACGCCTACGCGCAACGCCCCGCCTATCAGCAGAACGACTATGTCGGCTGGATCGTCCGCGCCAAACGCGACGAAACCAAGCGGCGGCGCCTCCACCAGATGCTCGACGAGTTGGCCGCCGGCGACATGTACATGAAGATGCCGTACCACGCGAAACGACCACGCGCCCCGCACATGCCGGGGGGAGACTCGGTCGTTTGAAAATTTCCTCTCGCATTCGTTTTCCAGGGCAATCTGACAGTCTTGTGTTTTGCCGATGAGTCCACGGCCCTCGAAGTTTATAGGGATGGAGTTCTCTTGCCGCGGCGAATCCTCATGGAACGGGGAGAGGAAGGGATCGGGTTCCCGTCTCCATTTTTGCCATATTCAAGCTGCTGTACTCGTAGGCGATCTCAGGAAGAGATCTGCGTGGCGCGGCTGCGTTTCGCTTTGCGGTGGCTTCAATCAACCCTCGGATGGAGAATTACATACAAGACGATCCTGGAATTTTCCCTGATTGGTATCCCATGTCCCTTGGTTGAAAACCCCTCGACCTTTCGATCCGTCGACAAGCTCGGGGCACTGCAGGCTCAGGGACCAGCTTGTTGAGATCGGTCCCTGAGAGCCTGTCGAAGGGTGTGGAAACGGGTGAAGGATCGTCTCGTACTAATTCCTCAATAGCCTGGAGCAGGTGTTTAGTATCCGATATTTTTTAGCGATATGCCGAACTCAGCGGCCGGCGGAGATGTCGTAGATGGTCGTGGTGACGTAGGACGCTTCGTCGGTGCACAGCCATACCACGAGGTTGGCGACTTCCTCGGGCTCGCAGATGCGGCCCAGTGTCGTCTGCGCCTTGGCGATCTCCTCGGCGCGCTCGATGCCGATGCTGGCCTCGAAGATCTCGGTGCGCGTGATGCCGGGCCGCACGCAGCACACGCGGATGCCCTCGCGTCCGACCTCGCGCGACAAGCCCAAGGTGAACGAGTCCAGGGCGCCTTTGCTCGACGCGTACACTACGTCGCCGGGCAGCCCGCCGTAGCGTGCGGCAATCGAGCCGACGTTGACGATGACGCCGCCCGCGCCGCCGCGCTGCGTGGACATGCGCTTGATCCCTTCGCGGGCACTGACGAATACGCCGAAGATGTTTAGGTCGTACACGCGCCGGACGCGGTCCAAATCGGCGTCGACGATCGCAGTCTCGTAGTCGATCGCCGCATTGTTGACCAGCGCGGTGACTGGACCCAATTCGGCGTCGGCCTGCTCGAACAGGGCAACCACGCCCGCCTCGGTTCCGACGTCGGCCTGAACCGCGAGGGCACGCCGGCCCGCGGCCTGCACGGCGCGGACGACTTCTTCGGCACGCTCCTTGGCGCGCACGTAGTTGACGCACACGTCGAAGCCGGCCTGCGCGGCACGGCGGGAAATGGCGGCGCCGATCCCGCGGCTGCCGCCCGTGACGATCATGGTCCCGGACATGACATCCTCCGTTTCTGCCGATTTCACTCTGCACCCCGCTGTCCGTTCCCCCCACCCTAACCCTCCCCCTCAAGGGGGGAGGGATATAGGACAGACCAGCAGCTACTTCGCCTTTTTTTGGGGACTTTACCTCCAAGATGATCCCGCGCCCGTTTCGACACCCTTCGACAGGCTCAAGGCACCACAGGCTCAGGGACCGAGCTCAACGGACTGGGAACCTGAGATTGTCGCAGGGCTTCATACTAAGAAGCACGGTACGTATGCCAGGAAAAGGCTAGGATCACCTGCTATCTAATTCCCCTGTTCCTTCCCTCCCCCCTTGAGGGGGAGGGCCAGGGTGGGGGGTCGGCTTCAATGCAACCTGACTCCCTCGCCGCCCGTTCTCATCGTCAGCAAGCGCAATTCGCAATCCACGCTTCGACAGGCTCAGCGCGTCGCAATCGAAGATACTCACACATCCCCGATCGTCAGCAACGCACTCCCGTCGCCCTGCACCGTCAGCCGGTCGCCGGGATTCACCACCACGGTCGTGGTGTCGAACTCGACGATAGCCGGCCCGTCCAGCCGGTCGCCCGGATGCAACGAGTCGCCGCGGTATACCGCGGTCTCGACCTCGGCGTTCACGCCGGCCATGTAGGCGCGCCGCGTGCCCGTCGGCGCGGACCGGCGTGCCGCGGTCTGCCGTAGGCGCCCGGCCGGCGCGGCGCGCACACCGGTCGCAGCCAGCCGCCAGTGCAACGCCTCGATGGGCTGGTCGCGCATGGCATACGTGAACCGCTTTTCGTGTTCGGCGTGGAAGGCCGTCTCCAACGTGCGTAGCAGGGCGTCGTCTATCGGCCCGTCGGGCAGCGGCACGGTCAGGTTGTGCACCTGTCCGGGATAACGCCCCTCCAAATGGCGCGCAAAGCGCATTTCGTCCTCGGCGAAGCCGTCCGCGGCCAAGTGGGCGCGGCCCTCGGCGATCAGGTCGTCGAACACGTGACGGACGGCCGCGGCCGCGCCTTCCTGATCGGTGTGGCAGTAGTGCAGGCGCACCGAGTCGTGCCGGACCGGGGTGACCGCCATGCCGAACGCGCACAGCCCGCCGGCCGAACGCGGGATCAGCACCTCGCCGATGCCCAGTGTCCGCGCCAACTCCGCGGCGTGCAGGCCGCCCGCGCCGCCGCCAGCCACCATCACGTAGTCGCGCGGGTCGATACCGCGTTCGATCGACACCGCGCGGATGGCCGACGCCATGTTCGCGTTCACGATCGTGATGATGCCGGCCGCGGCCTCGCGCACGCTCAAGTTCAGCGGTACGGCGACGTGCGTCTCGACCGCCGCATGCGCCAAGTCCGCGTCCAGCGCACGTCTGCCGCCCAGAAACGCGCCGGCGGCCATGCGTCCGACCGCCAGGTTGGCGTCGGTCACCGTGGGTTGCGCGCCGCCACGCGCATAGCACGCCGGCCCGGGCTGCGAGCCGGCGCTGTGCGGGCCGACGCGCAGCGCGTTGCCGCTGTCCAGCCACGCGATGGAGCCGCCGCCCGCGCCGACCGACAGCACTTCCACCCCGTTGACGCCGATGGGCTGGTCGGCGACCTGGATGTCCGTGGACATGACCGGCTCGCCGTCGCGCAGCATGCACACGTCGAAGCTCGTGCCGCCCATGTCCACCACGATCAGCCGGTCGGGCGATTGCGTGTTCGCGGCATAGTGGGCGCCGGCCGCAGGGCCGGCCGCCGGCCCGGAAGCGACCGCGTTGACCGGCCGGGCCAGGATGTCGGGTACGCCCGCGCAGCCGCCGTTCACCTGCATGATGAGCGGGGCGTGCGGCAGGCCGCCGTCCTGCATCGCCGCCTCGAAGGCGCGCAGATAGTCGCCGATGATGGGCGCGATGAAGGCGCTCAAGACGGTCGCCGAGGTGCGCTCCCACTCGCGGATTTCGGGCAGCACGTCGCAGGAGCACAGCACCGCCACCCCGGGCAGTTCCTCGCGCACGATCTCCGCGGTGCGCCGCTCGTGGCGCCCGTCCACGATGGACCACAGATAGGCGACGGCCACGGCCTGCACGCCGTGTGCGCCCAGCCGGTGGGCCGCGGCGCGCACCGCGACTTCGTCGAGAGGAGTGACTTCGCTGCCGTCCGCGGCGGTACGCTCCGGGATGCCCAGGCGCAGGTAGCGCGGCACGAAATCCTCGGGTTTGGGCAGGTGGATGTTGAAGCGTTCCGGCTTCCAGCCGTAGCCCAGGTAGGTGACGTCGCGGAAGCCCTGCGTGCACAGCAGGCCGACTTTGGGGCCGCGGCGCTGGATCAGCGCGTTGGTCGCCATGGTCTGGCCGTGCACCAGAAACTCGGTGGCGCGCAGCAGGTCGGCCACGTCGGTGCCGACCTGCGCGGCCACGCCGGCCAGCCCGCGCGTGATCGCCAGCAGGGGCGCGTCGGGCGTCGAGTCTTCCTTGTAGATGTGGAAGGCGCCGTCGTCCCCGAGCACGACCACGTCGGTGAAGGTGCCGCCGATGTCGATGCCTATGCGGTGTCCCACGAGTCGTCCCTTCCCGCGGCGCCGCTGAAGTCGCGCGCGATGGTCGGCGCCTCCAGATAGCGGTCGCCCGACCGCATGGTGCGCGCGGTCCACGTGCCCGCGGCCGGCTCGGTCGGCTCCAGCGCGGGGCGTGCGACGCGGCGCAACTCGGCCCGCCGTGCCGCGGTGGCCTCGGCGTTCAGCGTGCGCTCCAGGTCGTCGCGCACCACTACGCCGAACACGTCGCGCGCCGTGGCCTCGCTGATCCACTCGTCGCGCAGGTCGCGCCGCACCCGTTCGGGGTCGCGGTCGAGCGGGTTGCCCCAGCCGCCGCCGCCGACCGACACGCCGTTCCAGGTCTCGCCCTCGCGGATCAGGGTCTGGCCGGCGGTGGACATGAAGGTGCGCCGGCCGTCGGCGTGCTCGATGTAGATGCCGCCGCCCGGGCTCATGGTGCCGCCGTTCACGCCGTGCGGCGGGTTCTTGCAGCCCTCGCCGAACGTGACGCACTCCATGTCCCCGGCGATGGGCCGGTAGCGCGTGCGCAGCCCCGGGCCGCCGATCCAGCGGCCCATACCCAGCGCGTCGGTCTCGATCTCGTTCTGCTCCACGCGCAGCGGGTACAGCAGTTCGATCTGCTCGATGGAAGCCGACTTGAGGCCGCCCATGCCGGCGATGGTGAACAGCAGCGGCCAGCCGTCCGCATCCTTGGCCGCGCCCTGCCCGCCGCCGCTGT
This sequence comes from uncultured Binatia bacterium (SeqCode), assembly GCA_965242795.1. Lineage (GTDB taxonomy): Bacteria > Desulfobacterota > Binatia > Bin18 > Bin18 > Bin18. The sequence continues at coordinate 2,061,365 of OZ251505.1, read as the reverse complement.
TGAACAGCATGCAGCCCCACTCCTTGCCGGTGCGGCTGTCCACGCCGTTGAAGTTGGGGATGTGCGAGGTGTGCGCCCCGCCGGCCGGCACCCGGTCGGGAATGGCCGGGGCCATGGCGATGTTGATGACCTCGTGCATGGGGTCCGCGGGGTTCTGCGTGGCCCCGCCCACGGCCGACGGCCATTCGGCGAGGCAGATCGTGCCCGGGTCCGCGGTCGCGGTGATGTGTTTGAGCACGCCGTGGTTATGCGGAATGTCGGAGTCGATGTAGTACAGGAACGGGATCGTCGCGGTCGCCATCATCACCGCATAGGTCGCGTTGAACGAGCCGGTCGAGGGCGCGCCGCTGCCGCCGTAGTCTACGTGGATGTCCGCGCCCGTCTTGGTGATCTTGACCCGGACCGGGATGTCGGTCGCGCCGTTCCCGTCGGTGTCGGTCCACGTCAGCCCCTCGTACACGCCGTCCGGGATGCGGCGCAGTTCTTCGGACGCGCGCCGGTCGGCATAGTCCATCAGCCCGTCGCTGTAGCGCACCACCTCGTCGCGGCCGTACTGCCCGCAGAGTTCGACGAGCCCCTTGCGCGCCACGCCGACGCAGCCGAGCTGGGCGCGTAGGTCACCGTGCAGCGCGTCGCGGTAGCGCACGTTGGCCAGATACAGTTCCAGCACGTCGTGCCGTTCCACCCCGCGGTCGATCAGCCGCAGCGGCGGAATCACGATGCCCTCCTGAAACACCGAGCGCGCCGCGGGCACGATGCTCGACGCCTCGATCGCGCCGGTGTCGAGTTGGTGGCCGCGCGCCACGGTCCAGAACACGTGCTTCCCCTCCACGAACACGGGCATGGCCGTCACCAAGTCCGGGATGTGGGTGTTGCCCTTGTACGGGTCGTTGCACAGGAACACGTCGCCGTCGTGGATGTCGCCCTCGAAGGCGCGCACGACCTCCATCAGCAGGGTGCGGATGCTGTTGCAGTGGATGGGCAGGCACTCGGCCATCGTGACTTGGCGCGGCCCGTCGGGGTGGGCGTCGTAGATCATACACGAATAGTCGCGGGCCAGAGCGATGACCGACGTCCAGGCGGTCTGTTCCATAGCCAGCGTCATTTCGCGGCCGATGGCCTCGAAGCGGTTGCGGATGACGCTGAACGTGATGGGGTCGAAGGCCGCGGTCTCGGCCGATGTCGGCGCGTCGGGCAGCGGGATGGGATCGATCTGGGTTGCGGTCGCCATGCGGAGACTCCTTTCCGGGCCGTGATTGTGGGCTCCGGGCGCGGACCCGGCGTACCGGCGAATCTTGGCCGAAAACGCGCCCGAATGCCAGACGCCAACCCGTGCTTTCGCTCCGCTCCCGCCGCTGCGTTTCGGACCGAGCCTGCCGCCCCCGTTGACTTCTGAGAATGATAATGATTATCAAATTCATCCTTAACTCACCCGAAAGGGGGAACGGACGGGAAGGACGCTCGGACGAGCGGAAAGATCGGCAACGAGAGGCCAGCGGCACGACGGAGACCCAGCGCCCAGCGATACATCCCGATGCACGGGAAGGAGCAGATATGTCTCGGAACATTCGGTTGACGCTGGGCGCGTCAATAGCCTCGTTGGTATTCCTCTTGGGCCTACCCGGCCGCGGCCATGCGGTGGACGAAGCCCGCATCATGCAGCTCGAACAGCAGTTGCAGGCCATGCAGGACGCGATGTCGTCGATGCAGGGCGAGTTGCAGTCCCTGCGCGCCCAGGAGCAGGAAGAACAAGAAGCTCACGCCGAACAGGTTCGCCAGCAGAACGTCCTGGCCGAGGAAGTGGACAAGCTGCGCACCAGCCTGACGCTGCCCGATTTCAAGCCGCTCACCATGAACGACAGCGTGTACGGCTTGGGGCCCGCGGCGTCCAAGATCTACGGCGTCGAGCGCGGGTTGTCGATCGGCGGCTACGGCGAAGCGTTCTACCGCAAGGACGTGAGCGACAAGAGCCGCAGCGACCGCGACACCACCGACTATCTGCGCTTCGTGCTGTACACCGGCTACAAGTTCACCGACCGCATCATCCTGAACGCCGAGTTGGAGTTCGAGCACGCCTCGACCAGCACCGGCGGCTCGGTGTCGGTCGAGTTCGCCTACCTCGACTTCCTGATGTGGGACTGGGCCAACTTCCGCGCCGGCATGTTGCTGGCGCCGCTGGGCATCGTGAACGAGCTGCACGAGCCGGTGTTCTTCAACGGCGTGGAGCGGCCCGAAGTGGAGCGGCGCATCATCCCTTCGACGTGGCGCGAGAACGGCGTCGGCATCTTCGGCGAACTACTGCCCGGCCTGGAGTATCGCATCTACGCCATGAACGCGCTCGAGGGTGCGGAGAGCAACACCGCGGCATGTACGCCCGACGAAGTGACCGGCAATTGCCTGACCAAGCCGTCGCTGAAGCTGAAGGAGCACTTCCGCAGCACGCGCCAGAAGGGCGGCGAGGCAATGGCGGAAGACATCGCGCTGGCGGCGCGGATCGATTACTCGCCCATGCTGAACGCCAAGTTCGGCGCCTCGGTGTACACCGGCAAATCCACCCACGACAGCCAGTACTACCAATGTGTGGAATTCGACTGCGGCACGGTCGATCTGCCCGGTGCCCGACTCACCATCTGGGACTTGCACGCCATGTACAGTTGGCAGGGGTTGGACTTGCGGGCCCTGTTCGCCATGTCGCACCTGCAGGACTCGGACAAGCTGAACGAGATCGGTGGCGGCGGCAAGATCGCCAAGAAGATGTACGGCTTCTATACCGAGGCGGCCTACGACGTCATGCCGTGGATCCTCGGCGACACCGAACAGCAGTTGTCGCCTTTCCTGCGCTTTTCCTACATCGACCAGCACGCCAAAATGGCCGGCGACTGGGACGCCAAGGGCCGCTACGAGCATCGCATCTGGACGACGGGCGTCAGCTACAAGCCGCACCCGAACGTCGTGCTCAAGGTCGATTACCGCAACTTCGACACCCTGGACAACGATCACGAACGCGAAGACGAGGTGAACTTTGGTATCGGCTTCGTGTTCTGAGGCCGGCCGGGAGGCCGGAGTCTGCCTTCGGCCTCTCCGCCCCGCGGGACCGAGGCCGCGTCGTTGTGAACGTTCCCGCGGGACCCCCTGCCCTAGCCTTCCCTCTCACGGGGGGAGGAAATAAAGGCGGGCCGGGGCAACTTGGTCCGCCGTGCGTGCCATTTCTGCAACCGTCATACGTCGGGCGACCGTAGCGGTCACGCTGTGCGCCGCGGTTCTCCTGTGCGGCGCCGCAGGCGCGCACGCCCTAGTCCTGCACTCCATGACGGAAGCCTTGCAGATCGCGTTTCCCGAAGCGGAACGCGTCGAGACGCAGACTTTCTATCTGACCGAAGCGCAGGCTGCCGCGGTACAGAACCTCGCCAAGGCGCCGGTGGATTCCAAGCTGATTACCTTCCACGTCGGCCACGCGGGCGGCGCGGTGCTGGGCTATGCGTTCATCGAAACGCACATCGTCCGCACGTTCCCGGAGACGTTCCTGATCGTGGTGTCGCCGGACGGGCGGGTGGAAAAACTCCTGGTGCTGGCCTTTTACGAGCCGCCGGAGTATCTTCCGCCGGACCGCTGGCTGGGGCAGTTCGACGACCAGACGCTGAGCCCGGCGCTCCGCTTGCGCCGGGACATCCACGGCATCATGGGCTCGACGCTGACCGCCCAGGCCGTGACGCGCGGGGTCCGCAAGGTGTTGGCGCTGTTTGAGGTTCTGATTCGGGAGCGGCCCTGACGTGCGCTTCGTCATCACCGGTGAGTGGTCGAATAATCGGCTGCTCCAACTCATCATCGTCATCTTCGTCCTCTACGTGGCCGGCCTGTGGCTGACCAACGCTCTGCTCTATTTCAACAAGATGAGTCTCACCCCGCTGTCGGTGACCGAGTACTATCTCGGCTCCGAAGAGCGATTCCTGCAGCCCCGCAGCTATCAGGGGATGCTGGAAATCCTGCACTTCCATCTGTTCGCGATGGGGCTGCTGCTGCTGACGCTGACGCACCTGATGCTGTTCGTGCCGTTGCCCTCCACCCGCAAGGTGTGGCTGATCGTCGTGCCGTTCCTGTCCGCGGCGGTCAACGAGGCCGCGGGCTGGCTGGTGCGCTTCGTGCATCCGGTCTTCGCCTGGCTCAAGATCGCGGGCTTCCTCGCCCTGGAAATCAGCCTGGCCGGGCTGATCGTCATCAGCCTATGGGCCGTCTTTCGCGGCTCGCCGGCCAACTACCGTCAGCCGTCCGGGCGTAAATCCCCACCCGACGACGATACCATCGGCCTGGGTGTCGCCGGCGACCTGACGGAATGATTCCGTACCGGCTTGGCGACCATTCGACAGGCGAGGAAACCAAACCTCACAGCACCGATGATGCGGACCCTGAGCTTGTCGAAGGGTCCCCGGGTGGGGCGATCCGGCCTGACGAACCGCTTCCTACGGGTTCTCTTCCGTGGCATCTGCTCAGCGGTGTGTTGTGCGGCGCAGTCCGGCATAGCCTCCGCGGCCGGCCCTCCGGGCTGCGAAACCGACGGCTCCTACGTCATGGGGACCGTGTTACAGGTCACCCTGTGCCCTGGCCGTCCGACCGAGAAGGAAGCCGCGGGGCGGACATCGCGTCCGATGCAGAACGTGTTCGCATTGGCGCGGCGTTACGACGCACTGTTCACGACGTATGCCGACGACAGCCCCGTCAGCAAGCTGAACGCGCGGGCCGGGCAAGGGACGCAGCCCGTGCCGGACGAAGTAGCGGACGTCCTGAAGCTGGCGCAGCGATACGCCACGTTGACCCGCGGGGCATTCGACGTGACCGTGCGACCGCTGCTGCGCGTGTGGCGGGAGGCGGAGGCCGCGGGGGAGCCGCCATCGCCGGCCGTCCTGGCGTCGGTGTTGCGTCTGGTCGGCAGCCACAAGATCGGGTTCCCCGAAGCGGGTTTGGTCTTGCTGCCCGACCGTGGCATGGCGCTCGACTTGGGCGGCATCGGCAAAGGGTATGCGCTCGATCGGATGATCGAAGGTCTGCGCGGGCAGGGCGTGACGGATGCGCTCCTCAGCTTCGGCCAGAGTAGTTTGTGGGCGTTGGGACATCCGACCGACGCGGAGGGTTGGCGGCTGGCCTTGCGGCGGCCCGACGGCGGTATCGCCGGCTTCGTGACGCTCGCGGGCCGGGCGTTGTCGATCTCCGCCAGCCTCGGCCAGAGCCGGCAGATCGCCGGAAAACGCTACGGCCACGTCATCGACCCGCGCACCGGCCGGCCGGTCGAGCGTGACCTGCTGGTCTGCGTCGTCGCCCCCGGCGCGGCGTTGGCCGAGGCGCTGAGCACCGCGCTGGTCGTGTTGGGCGAAGTCGAGGGTCTCGTGTTGGTCGAGGGGATGGAGGGGGTGGAAGCCCTGCTACTCGACGCGAACGGCAACCAGTGGATGACGACGGGATGGGGCGCCGCTACTCGTTTTGAGGACGGATCGGCTTAGCGTTGTGCAGCAACGCTGGTGGTCCCCCTCTCCCCAGCCCTCTCCCACCAGGGGAGAGGGGGAGGAAAGAGTCGCATCGGAAGCATAGCGTCCCTCCGCGGCTCTGCTAGGTTGCCGGGCGTATGCCCGAGCGCCACTTCGGCCATATCCCGGGGTATCCGGTGGGCAGTCGCTTCGACTATCGGGACGAGATGTCCCAGGCCGGCGTGCATCGCCCGCGCATCGCCGGCATTTCGGGCAACGGCCGGGATGGGGCCGATTCGGTCGTGCTCGCGGGCGGCTACGACGACGGGGAGGATTACGGCGACCTGATTCTGTACACCGGCCACGGAGGACGGGACTTGCAGGCCAGACAGCAGGTGCGCGGTCAGGCGCTCACGCGTGGCAATCTGGCCCTGGCCCGTAGCCGATTGCACGGGCTCCCGGTGCGGGTTATGCGTGGCGCCGGGTTCCGGTCCGCGTACGCCCCTGACTACGGCTATCGCTACGATGGGCTGTACCGCGTCACGGATTACTGGCGCGGGACTGGGCGGGCCGGGTTCTTCATCTGGCGCTTTCGGCTGGTCAAAATGGACGACGACTGGGGCGGGCAAGCCGCGGCGGTGCGGGAACGGACGCACGCCAAACACCTCCACGAGCTGTACCATTTCCGCTGTCAGATCTGCGGCACCCGGCTGCGCGGATCGGCCGGCCCGTACGCGGAGACCGTGTACCTGCGCCCGCGCGAAGTGCCGCACAACGGGCCGGATACGCCGGACAACATGCTCTGCGTGTGTCCGAACTGCCGGGTATTGCTCGACATCGGCGGGCTGGGCATCGCGGATGACCATCGTCTGATCGGCAGAGACGGCGTGCTGCACGTGGATTTCCGGCACCGGATCAACCGCGCCCACCTGCAATACCGGCGGCGCCATTATCCCGTGGACCCGCACGCCGAGCACGACGCATGAATCCCGTACAGGGTGCGCTGCGCAAGATGCGGACACGGGCTGGGGAGTGCGTGGAGTACACGCTGCCGGTCGGCGACGCGCTGGTCGATCTCAACCCGCTCCTCGGCCAGACGGTTCGCCTCGACTTCGGCGGACGGATTTTCTGCGTGGCTTGCGGGCGGCAAACGAACCGGAGTTTCAACCGGGGCTATTGCTACCCGTGTTTCCAAGGGCTCGCGCAGTGCGACCTGTGCATCGTCAAGCCCGAACTGTGCCATTACGACCTGGGCACGTGCCGCGAGCCGGCGTGGGGCGAGACCCATTGCATGCAGCCGCATGCCGTGTATCTGGCGAACTCGTCGGGCGTGAAGGTCGGCATTACGCGCCGGACGCAGATCCCGACCCGTTGGATGGACCAGGGCGCGACGCAAGCCCTGCCCATCGCACACGTGCCCAGCCGCCACCGGGCCGGGTTGGTGGAGGTCCTCCTCAAAAGGCACGTATCGGACCGCACCGACTGGCGGCGCATGCTCAAAGGGGAGCCGGCACCCGCGGACTTGACGGCCCGCCGGGACAGGTTGTTCGCCGCGGGCGGTTCCGAACTAGCCGCGCTTCTCGAAGACGCGCACGAATGCGACCCGTCGACCGCCGCGGACGAACACCACTTCACCTATCCCGTGCTGGAATATCCGGCCAAAGTGCGGGCGCTCAATCTGGACAAGACGCCGACGCTGGAAGGCCAGCTGTTAGGCATCAAGGGCCAATACCTGCTGCTGGATGCGGGCGTTTTGAACGTGCGTAAATTCGGCGGCTACGAGGTACGCTTCCAGGCGTGACGTGGCACGTCTTCTCGACTCCCAGGTCCTTTGCTAGAATTCAACGAACAACGGCGAGAGGTGTGGTTATGGAAATCTCCGAACTCCAGGAATTGACCAGATTGGCAGAACGGACGCGGAGCATTCTCGACAAGTCGAGGAAGTATCGCGCTGAAGCGCGTTCTCTGAAGGAGACGGACGCCGTTGGAGCGCAAAGGCTCTTATCAATCGCGGACGATCTGGAATATGAAGCCGAGGGCTTGGCGAGAATCGCGTTGAAGCTGAGCGGTGCCTAAAGAGCCCCAACGATCAGGGTGTGACGAGAATGGCCGGGGAGACGGATCATGCCGAGCAAATCGAGCAATATCTCTCGAAGATGGAGGCCAATATCGAGGAACGCTCGAAGGAACGCGCGGCTATCGACCGGTCTCTCATTGGAAAATCAGTCGTTCTGACCTTCGTCTCGACCATCATCGGCTTATTCGTGTTTGTTCTCCTGTCCGCTGTCTTTTTCGACGGTGAAAGTACACATCCGACATGGGAAAGACCGGCGGAGTTCCTGTTGCGGGTCTTGTCGTCCGTGCTGCTGCCAGTGGTCACGCTTGTCATCGGCTATTACTTCGGTACCGAGAAGGTCAAGAAATAATAGTCGGTCAGGCTTTATTCCCACCCCATCACACGCCGGGTCCGAAACTCCCGATTACGGACGTTAGTCCCGCCCGGTCGGTGCCCGGTGTCATTTCTATGACGCCCACCGCGTTCTCGTGAATGAAGGCCGGGTCTTCCAGCCACGACGCGCCGCCGCCCCTCGGAATCAGGAGTAACGCCGAGTCGATCCGTCGGCGGTCAATGCGGAGCGCGTCGCGGTAGATGTGGGCCGCGGCCATCGCGTCCAGGACGTTCCTGCGGGTCGTGCGGTATTTGGCATCCAGCAGGATGTTCCGGGAGCCGCTGTCGATTTGGAGTAGGATGTCGGGTCTCCGTTGGCCCGATATGGACCGGCGACTGGATTGTTCCCGTTGATCGTCCCAGGCAAGGAAGGTCGGTTGCAGGCGGAGGTCGAACCGCCTCCCGTCCCGGCCGCGGCCCTGCAGGATGCGCGAATCCGAGGCGGTCTTTTCTCCCAGTGCAGACCATTCGACTGCGTAGGTGTCGGTGAGCCATTGCGCGACTTGCACGAAACACCAGCGTTCGTAGATTTCCCAGGTGGGGCTGATCCACAGCCGTTCGTCGACAAGTTCCCCCTCGATCCCGCGTCTCAAGATGAACCAGCCGAGCCGCCACGCACGACCGTAGGTCGGGTCCGCGGATACGGCGTTGAGCCCGGCCACGGTCATGGCGGGGCGCGTGACCTCGCGTAAGATGGAACGGCGGCGCAAGCGGTCGAGTTTGGTTTTGACCTTCGCCAGGAATTCGCGGCGCCGCGGCCAACGGTCCGCAAGCGCCGTGTGCGTCTCGCTCTCGGAGCCGTTCTGCATTTTCGGTTCGAGCTTCTCCATGAGCCGTTCGATGCGCCAGGCAATCGATCTGGCCTGCCACGCCAGCAGCCGGTTCGCCGCGCTGTCGAGCGTTTCCTCACTGACGGGAACGTCGAGGCGCAGCGCGGCCGTGCGTAGCGCAACGTCTTGCCCCCGCACCGCGGCCAGCAGCGCCGACTGCCGTTGAATGGACAGGCCGGTCAGGCGGTCGATGCGGCGCGCTCTCGAAAGCGGGACATGCTCCCGGCGCGTCCGCAGTTCCCGCAGGGGATGGACCGCAATGCGGGCGAGTGCGGCAAGATAGTCGTCCGCGTAGCGCCGCAGCCGGGCGTACGTCAGCCAATCCGATGCGTATGCGCCCGTGATCCCGACGTTTCTCGTCGAGGGCTCCGTGCCGAGGACGAGCGCCGGGTCGAACTTCCAGAGGTCTTCGAGCATGGACCGGAAAACGTCCGAGCCGAGTTTACCCGGGTCGGGGCTCACGTCCAGCGTGTAGGATTCCACGGCCCGACCGTCCAGGTCGAGCAATTCCGCGGCCACGGCCCCGGCAAAGAACCCGGGGGTCCATTCGACCGTGCCGTCGTCGGAACGGAATTCCTGATCGTCGATGGCCAAGGTGGAATCCGCCGCCGGCAACTCGATCCGATAGCTCCGATTTTCCTTGAAGCCGGTGACGGTCTCGCCCGGCGTCAGCGTGATGACGTCCGAACCGTCGTCCGGACGCACGACGAGCTCGAAGGGCACGGATTCACCGCCAGAAGCGGACGCTGTCGGTAGAGGCCAAGTCTTTCACCAACTCATCGACACGGTTGCGGCACCGGGGCAATTCGTGAGTGGAAAGCACGTCTCTGCACTTGGTCAGGGTATCCCGGAGTTCGGGCCGCTCGTCGCCGCGCAACTTGGGCAGCACCTTGGCATAGATCACGCTGTCGAGCGCGGCTGCGACTTCCATGCCGTGAGACTCGTCGAGCGCCACAGCCAGAAAGTCGAGCACGTCGTCCACGGTGCGCCAGCCGAAATGCAGCCGCTCCGGCCGCAAGGCTTCCATGAGATCGGCGAGCACCTTCAGCGCTTCGGTCTCGGCGTCGCCGAGATTGCGTTTGCCCCAACCCGGATAGTCGTCGAGGTCGATGTCCCAGAACTCCAGGGTGAATGCCCGGTCGAGCACCTTGTCGGACAGGGCGTGCGTAGTCTCGTTCATGTTGACGGTACCGATCAGGACCAAGTTGCGGGGATAGAGCAGCCGCGCAGGCACGCCGTCAATCGCTTTTCCTTCGCCGTGCAGCGGGATGTCTCCGCCCGTCTCCATCGCGGACAACATCGGAGCCATATACTGTTCCGGTCGCGACAGGTTCATTTCGTCCAGCACCGCAGTGTACTGGTTAGCAAAATCACCAGCGGCCTTCATTAGAAAGCGGAGGAAATCCGTCTTTTCGTAGCGGTCGGGCTTCAGCGGGTTGACGTAGCCCAGCAACGGCGAGGGGTCATACCACGCGGGCTGCACCGGAACGACGCATACGTGACTTTCGTCTCCTCCGGCGATTGCGCGACCGTAGGTTCGGGCGAGCAGCGTTTTGCCGGCGCCCGAAAGCCCGGTCAGCACGGCGAAGTGTCGCCGCTCGTTGGACCACAGCCCGGCGTCCAGTTCCGCGACGAGTTCGGCGGGGAAGTGTCCGGCTTGGCGAATAGCAGCTTGGATATCGGCAAGTGGGGCGCGGGTTATAGTCGTCTGCTCAGTGTCAGCCGGCTCGGTTTCTTCATCGGAGTTCGGAGCGTCGGAATTTTTCGGGTTGATGAATTCTTTGTAGAGAATCCGCGGCAGGCACATCCGTTCAACTACTGATTCCAGATCGTTTCCTGCAGGACCTAATACTTTTTCAAGTCGTTCCAAGATGTTTCTGTGTCCGGTGAGTCGTGTCTCGCGCCCGACTCCAAAAGCGTCCGCAACCTGATTCCTTAAATCGTCGGTAAAAAGTGTCGTGAAGTCACGCGGATATAATGCCGCTAGGGCTCGTGCTATCTTAAATTTTGGTTTTTTGCCGATGCGATATTTGCTGTTTGTTATTCGGTCCAGAATATCTTGCTCAAGTGTTGCCAAGGCGTTCAGCCGTTCCTCTGTATTTTCGGCTGAACGCTCTGGTTCTTTTGATTGCTGGACGAACCACCTTCGGAACTCTTCGTCTTCAATCGCGGCATCGATCTTGGGGCCCTGCCTGGAAGGCTGAGAAATAGGGTTCTCGCTCCATAGCTTTCTCTGGAATTTGAGGCTGGATCGGGTTTCTTCGTCTGCGTTCTGCACCTCTTGGAGAAAAGCGACGATGGCGGCCTTCCAGTCGGGACGGTTCTCCCTGACAGCCGCGCACGCCTGCTTCAGGTCGTCGTCATCTTTGAGATCAAGGTTTCCGCGGTTCATTGCGTTATCCTATCGTGAAGGTTCGGGGAAGGAGAGACAAGATGACTTGGAACGTCTCGATGGAGCCCGGCAGACATCCAACCGGTGTAGGGGCGACGAATGCGTCGCTCCTACGAACGGGGGCTGTTTGCTGCACTCGAGATTTCATTCCAGAAGTTCGGGTTGAATCTGCCTCCCTGTATTCTCTGGGGCGGATGTCGGATTACGCTTCGCTAATCCGACCTACGGATTTGCCAACGACGCTAACATCTCCAGGGACGGGGCGAAGAAGTGGGCGCCGGTGACGGCCTGCGTGTAGTCCATCAGGTGGTCGTGGTGGCCGTCGCCCGTGACGCCCAACATGCGGCGCAGCATCTTTTCGGGGATGGCCAAGTCCTTGGTGTAGGCGATGAAGAACAGGCCGGCTTCCGATGTCGTGCCGTACGGGAAGCTGTGGCGGAGGATTTCCAGTTCTTCGCCGTCTTCTTCAATGACGACGCGGCTGATGTGGGCTGTGGGCGGCTTCTCGGCGTCGGGCAGTTCTTCGCTGTCCGGCTTGCTGCGGCCGATGGTGCGTTCCTGCTCGGTTTGCGGAACCGTGGCCCACTGCGTCAGCTTGTGGACGTAGCGCTGCGTGAAGACGTAACTGCCGCCGACGAAGTCTGGGTCCTCCGCGCCGATCAGGGCCGCAGCCGCCCGGTCTTCGGCGCCGCTCGGGTTTTCCGTGCCGTCAATGAAGCCGGTCAGGTCACGCGAGTCGAGATAGCGGAAGCCGTGCACCTCGTCCATGACCGACACCGCGTTGCCCAGTCGGTCGCGCAAGCGGCTGGCGAATTCGAAATTCAGGTCGAGCCGGTCCGAGATGACGTGAATCAGCAGGTCGCCACCGGTACTCGGCGCGCTCAGCCCGGGGGCGTCGATGGCACTGAACGGGCGTAGATTCCCGGGCCGCTTGCCGGGATGGATCACGTCCCAGAAGCCCGGACCGAACCCGACGGTACACACCAACCCGGCGTTGGGGTCGTGGCGTCCGACCGTCTCGACCAGATCGGGGACGCCCGCGGCGGCGCGGGCGACGGGAGACCCGTTGGCGGCCGGTTCGTTGACGCGAAGGACAAGGAACAGGGCGTGGGCGTTCGGTTCGGGCAGAATGCCCGGTTGTGGCGTGCGTTGCGGCATCGGACGATCCTCCTTTCGTGTATTCGGCATCCGCTCCCTCAGTTCAGTTCGTCCAGGGTGAGCCGGAAGCTGGGAATGAAGGTCTCGACGAAATAGCGGACTTCGGGCAGGCCGATGCGTTCGACCGTGGCCTTGAGCGCGCCCTCGGCCTGGGCGAACTCGCGGTTGCCGGCGCTCACCTCTTCCAGGCACTTCATGTACGCGCAGAGTTTGTCCGCGGCGTGCACCAACTCGTGATGGGCGCGGTCCGCGGGGTCGCGTGCGAAGAATGCGCGGTAATCCTCCCGGAGTTCCGCGGGCAGCATGGCGAACAGCCGGTGGACCGCGGCGTCTTCCAGGGTCTTGTAGGCCGTGCGCATGTCCGGGTTGGCGTGTTTGACGGGTGTGGGCAGGTCGCCGGTCAGGATTTCGCCCACGTCGTGGTACAGAGCCAGCGTCGCCACGCGCTCCGGATCGACGTCACCGTCGAAGCGGCGGTTGCGGATCATAGCCAGCATGTGCGCCACCAGAGCTACGCGCAGGCTGTGCTCCTGCACATTCTCGGGATACGTGGCGTGCATCAGGCTCCAGCGCCGGATGAATTTCATGCGGGACAGGTAGGCGAACAGGTGACTCATGGATGACTCCGCTGCGGGGGGACATGCTTCAGCCCAGGATACGAAAAAACTGGAAGACGCCCAAGCCGGTGACGACGAGCAGAACCGCGACGCCGGCCAGATTGGCGAGCGGGCCGTTCGTGGCGGACGCCATGACGTCGCGCCGGTTCATGACGGCGAGCAGGCAGCCGGCCAGCACGGGCAGCAGGCAGGCGTTGACCGCCTGCGCGGCCAGGATGACGGGGATCGGTCGCAGGTCGGCCCACGCCAATCCGGTTCCGATCAGCACGACGGCGCCCCACACCAGCCGGAACCTCCCAGCACGCGAGTCCGCGCGCCAGCCCAGCGTTTCGGCCACGGCATACGCCGCGGCCAGCGGCGCGGTGACGGCACTGGTCAGCCCCGCGGCGAACAACCCGACCGCGAACAGTAGCCGGGCATGCCGCCCGGCCAACGGTTCGAGTTGGACGGCCATGTCCGCGGCATTGTCCAGCGGCACGCCGTGTCGGAAGAACGTGGCCGCTGCGGTCGCCAGAATGGCCAGCGTGAGCAGGCCGCCCAGGCCGACAGAAACGAACGTATCCGTCCGCGCCGTGCACAACGCCGGCCCCGCGGGACCGGCATCCGGCCACTTGGCGCGGGCCGCACTGGCGTGCAGAAACAGGTTGTAGGGCACGACCGTGGTGCCGATCAGGGCCAGGATGGTCACCAGGGAACCGGGCGGCACACTAGGGGTGAGCAGTCCGCGCAGCACCGCGGCCGGCGGCGGGCCGGCCAGCACGGCGGTTACGAGGAAGACGCCACTCATGACCACGACCAGGAGCATCAACACCCGTTCGATGACGGTGTACCTCCCGGACCAGAGCAGCGCGCCGGCCAACCCGCCGATGACGGGTGCCCAGATAGAGGGCGCCGTGCCCGACAGGTCGGCCACGGCGACGGCCGCGCCCAGGACGTTGCCCGTTTGGAACGCGGCGTTGCCTCCGCCGATGCCAATGACGACCAGAGCCAGCAGCGGGCCGCGCACGAGCGGGCTGCGGACCGCGGTTCGCAGCGCCATGCCCAGCCCGCAACGGCCGGCCACGCCCAGCCGCGCAGCCATTTCCTGCAGGGCGATAGTCGCCAGCACGGAGAACGCGACCGTCCACACCAGCGCGAAGCCGAAGCGCGCGCCCGCAACGCTGGCCGTGGTCAGCGTCCCCGGGCCGATGAAGGCCGCGGTGACGAGCAGGCCGGGGCCGAGCCCCATCGTGCGTTGTCCGCCGGCGCGCATGGCAGATGTCCTGCGGCCCCGTGCTACCACGTCACGCCCAGGGTGTCTCGGTTCGGGGGGCGGTTTACCCTCCCCCTCCTCCACCAGAGGAGAGGGGAGAGAAGGTAAGGAAGACTTGGCTCATTCGTCTCCTTTCCCTCTTGGTCCCTGAGCTTGTCGAAGGGGGAGAGAGTCGTGGACACGGCGCCAAGTCGAGTTGATACACCACGGCGGCCCGTTTTGGTTGACAGGCCGGCGCGCAACGGTATAGGCGGGGCCGTGAGCGGCGGGGTATCGGCCCGCGTCTCCCGCGACCGACCGGTCAGGGAATAAGGAGTCCGACCGTGGCACTCTCGATCAGCCAAACCAATGCGATGGTGAGCCTGTTCCGCAAGGAACTCGAACTGTGCAAGGTCACGCCCGGCGAGACCGTGGCCGTGCTGTCGGAAGCCGAACAGGCGGTCGAATATGCCTCGGCGTTCATGATCGCCGGCCGCGAATTGGGCGCCCACGTGTTCAACGTGAATCTGCCGGCGCGGGGGGCCGGCGGCGCACAGGCCGTGGCCGGTGACGTGGGGCAGAATGCGTTGGCCGGCAACGCCCCGGCGATCGACGCGCTGAAGCGCGCCGACCTGGTCGTCGATCTCATCTTCCTGCTGTTCTCCAAGGAGCAACTCGAGATTCAGGCCGCGGACACGCGCATCATTCTGGTCGTCGAACCCTTCGAGGTGCTGTCGCGGCTGTTTCCCGACCAGACGTTGCGCGACCGGGTCGAGGCCGGCGAAGCGCGGCTTGCCAAGGCCCGACACCTGCGCTTCACCAACCCGGCCGGGACGGACGTGAGCTACGAACTGGGCACGTTTCCCGTGCTGACCGAGTACGGTTTCACGGATACGCCCGGCCGTTGGGACCACTGGCCGGGCGGGTTTCTGGCGACGCAGGGACGCGAGGGCGGCGTCAGCGGCCGCGTGGTCATGGACCGCGGCGACATCCTGTTTCCGTTCAACAAATACGTGCAGGAGCCGATCGAGTTCACGATCCGGGACGGCATGATCGTCGACATCCGGGGCGGGTTCGACGCCATGCTGGTCAAGGATTACATGGACGGCTACCACGACCCGCGGGCGTTCGCGGTGTCGCACATCGGCTGGGGGCTGAACGACAAGGCGCGCTGGGACTATCTGGCGACGGGCCGGTCGACGGTCGGCATGGACGGCCGCGCGTTCTACGGCAACGTGCTGTTCTCGACCGGCCCCAACGTCGAGTTGGGCGGCAGCAACGATACGGCCTGCCATCTGGACCTGCCGATGAAGGGCTGCACGCTGTATCTCGACGACGACCTGATCGTCAAAGACGGGGACGTGATCCCGCGTGATATGCGCGCTACGGCGGGCGGGCGCTGATTCGTCGACGTCGAGACGCCGGAACAGGCGAAGTCGGAACCCTGCAACGCCCGTGTTCCCGTTTCCGATCAAGGAGAGAGCCGTATGCGCACCGTCGTCGCGGACAAACGCTGGGCCGCCAAATACCCCGATGTGGGCACGGGGCCGGTTTCGGCCGAGCCGCTCGTGTCGGCCGAACATTTCGTACTGGAAAAAGACAAGGTGTTCCGCCGCACGTGGCTGAACGTCGGCCGGCTCGACGACGTGCCCAACCCCGGCGACTACATCGCCAAGGACCTGACGGCCTGCAACGCGTCGGTGCTCGTCATCCGCGGCAAGGACGGCCGGGTGCGCGGGTTTCACAACGTGTGTTCCCACCGCGGCAACAAACTGGTCTGGGACGCCAAGGGCCACTGCAAGGGCGCGATCACGTGCGGCTTCCACGCCTGGTCCTACAATACCAAAGGCGAACTGACGTGGGTGTCGGACGAGGAGAACTTCTTCGACCTGCCCAAGTGCGCATTGGGACTGACCCCGATTCACACCGACGTGTTCGAAGGCTTCATCTTCATCAATCTGGCCGAGCAACCCAACCAGACGCTGCGGGAGTACCTCGGCGGCGTGGCCGACCAGTTGGAAGGCGGCGGCTTTGCCGACCTGCGGCTGATGGGCCAGTACCGAGTCGAGGAACGCGCCAACTGGAAGATCGCCCTGGACGCGCAGAACGAGTTGTACCACCTGCCGTTTCAGCACCGGCGGACGATTCCGCAGTTCTGCGTGATGAAAGACGACAAGTACGCGCGGCTGCTGGACGTGCGGCTGTACAACCACCACAGCGTGTATGCGTCGGAGCCGCCGGACGGGCGGGTCGGCCCGGCCACGGAAAAGCTGGCCGCCCGGCTGAGCGCCGCGGACACCGAGTTCCGCTTGCCGCGCATCGGCGCCTTCGATTTCTACACCATCTTTCCGAACTTCGCGCTGTTGCTGTTCCAGGGCGTCTCCCACGACTATTTCATGACCTATAATTTCTGGCCGCGGGCGGTGGACCGCACCGATTGGGACGTCAAGCTCTACTACCGGCCCGCGGAAAACGCGGGGCAGCGGATCGGGCAGGAATACTTCAAATGCCTGCTGCGCGACGTTTTGCAGGAAGACGCGACCGCGCACGAGCAGATCCACATCGGCTTGGCCTCGCGGGCGAAGAAGGATCTGTACTTCCAGGACGACGAAATGCAGATTCGCTACTTCCATACGGTGCTCGAACGCTTCTACGCCGAGGCCTGAGCCATGAGCGTCCTACTCTTGCCCGCGGAATTCGCCGACCTCGAACCCTATCTGGACTGGGCGTTGGCCACGGAACGCGAGCGGACCGCCAAACGCCTGTCGAGCAGCATGGACGACATCAAGGCGTTCTACGAGACAATGTCCCCGCGGCTGGAGGCAGTGGCGGCCTACCTCAACGGCTTTCCGCTCGATGCTCTGCCGCCCGAGGCCGAGCGCCTGCTCCACCTGAGCCTGTCGCTCATGGAAGTGGCGAACGCGGTCGAAATGTTCCACGCCCCGGGCGTCGTCAACGGCTTCGACGTGGCGCGCTTCATGCCGGTTGAAGACTAGGCGCGAGTTCTTGCGTCACTACGGGACTCGAGAAGGTTCCACTTGTTATCCCCTCTCCCCCCTTCGACCTTTCGACAAGCTCAAGGCACCGCAAGCTCAGGGACCACCGGGAGAGAGCTAGAGCCTGCCCCGGACTTGATCCGGGGGAGAGGGTCCTGGGCGCAACGGTGAATCAACCCAGGAATCGAAGGCGCCTGCGCGACAAACCCGACGAGAGACGAAGGAGCACGCATGAAACCCGACTGCCCGATCCGATTCGAGGGGATCGACCACGTCGTGCTGCAAGTCAGCGACAAGGACCGCTCGCTGCGCTTCTATACCGAGGTGCTGGGCCTATCGCTGGAACGCATCATCGAAGATTTGCAGATCTACCAACTCCGTTGCGGGCGCAGCATCGTCGATCTGCGCGTGCTGCCCGACGACAAGACCCTGGCGGACAAGGACGTGCGCGGGATGGATCACGTCTGCCTGATGCTGCACGGCGACTTCGACGCGGTGGTGGACTATCTCGAGGCCAACGACGTGCCGATCGTGATGGGGCCGGTCGAACTGTACGGCGCCACGGGCTACGGCAGCTCGGTGTACGTCACCGATCCGGACGGCCACACGCTGGAACTCAAGGCCGACCACGCGCAATATCCCATCCGCACCACCGCCCGGCAGGCGATGGGGAGCGTCACGCGGCCCAAGCCGGCCGCCTAGCCGCCCGCGCACGCGGCACCCGATCCACGTCGCTGCGACAGCTCCCCCCTCCCGACGCAGATCGCGTCATGCAGGACTTCGGACACGTCTTTTCGCTGGCGCTCGGGCTGATCGCCGCGGCCGACGCCGAATTGACCGAGATCATCCTGCTGTCACTCAGAGTGAGTCTCAGCGCGGTCGGCGTAGCCGGGGTGCTGGGGTTGGGACTCGGCGCCACGCTCGCCGTCCTGCGCTTTCCCGGCCGCGGTGCGGCCATCGTACTGCTGAACGCCTTCATGGGACTGCCGCCGGTGGTGGTCGGCCTGCTGGTGTATTCCCTGCTGTCGAACGCAGGACCGCTCGGCTGGCTGCGCCTGCTGTACACGCCGACGGCCATGATGATCGCCCAGATGGTGCTGGTCACGCCGATCATCGCCGGCCTGTCCCGCCAAGTCATCGAGGACCTGCACGCCGAATACCGCGAGCAGTTCTTGTCGTTGTGCGTGCCGCGCGCCGCGGCGGTCGCCGCGTTGGTCTGGGACGCCCGCTACAGCCTGCTGACCGTCGGCCTGGCCGGCTTCGGGCGCGCCGTGGCCGAAGTGGGCGCGGTCATCATCGTGGGCGGCAACATCAAGCACGTCACCCGCGTGATGACCACGGCCATTGCGCTGGAAACCTCCAAGGGCGAACTCGCGTTGGCCCTCGCGCTCGGCGTGATTCTGATTCTGATCGCCCTCGGGGTGAACGCCGCGGTCGCGCTGTTGCGCCTGACCGCGGCACGCAGCGCGTATGCCTGACGGGCCGGATGCCGCGGCGCTGTTTCCGCTGCGTGCCGTCGGGTTGGCGTACGCGGTGCGCGGCCGGCGGCTCATCGACGGTATCGACCTGACCCTGGATCAGGGGTCGCGTACGGTCGTGATGGGGCCGAACGGCGCGGGCAAGAGCCTGCTGCTGCGCCTGCTGCATGGGCTGCTGACCCCGAGCGCGGGCGCGGTGCGTTGGGGCGGCGCTCGGCCGACCGAGGCGGTGCGCCGGCGGCAGGCGCTCGTGTTCCAACGGCCGGTGCTGCTGCGCCGCACGGTCGGCGCCAATCTGCGCTTCGTGCTGCGGCTGCGCAGTTGCCCGCGGGACGAGCGCGTCGCACGGCTCGGTCGCGTACTGGCGTTGGCCGGTCTGACCAATCTGGTGGACCGTCCGGCGCGGGCGCTATCCAGCGGCGAGCAGCAACGCCTCGCGCTGGCACGGGCGATGATCCTGGAACCGGAAGTCCTGCTGCTCGACGAGCCGACCGCCAGCCTGGACCCGGCCGCGGTCGGCGAGATCGAAGCATTGATCGAGGCCGCGCACGGTCGGGCGACGAAAATCATTCTGGTCACTCACGACGTCGGCCAAGCCCGGCGGCTGGCCGACGAGGTGGTCTTCCTGCATCGGGGCCGGCTGGTCGAACATACGCCCGCGGCCGAGTTCTTCACGCAGCCTCGCTCCGCCGAGGCCCAGGCGTATTTGGAAGGCCGGCTGGTTCTGTAGGGCGTTGGACCAGAGCCGTGGAAGCAGCATCTTTAGAAAAAATTCGATGAAGGGGTTCGAAATGTCACCTGCCGCATTCGCACGTTCTTCTTCATTCTTCCGCCGCGGACCGGGAGTCGTCCTTTTCGGCCTGGTTGCCTGCATAGTCTTCGCCGGCTCGGCGTGGGCCGAGTACATCATCTTGCAGTCCACCACCTCGACCCAGAACTCGGGGCTGTACGACGCGATTCTGCCGCGCTTCGAGGCCGAGACCGGCATTGCCGTACGCGTGGTCGCGGTGGGTACCGGCCACGCCATCCGCAACGCGCGCAACGGCGACGGCGACGTGCTGCTCGTGCACTCTAAGCCGGACGAAGAAGCCTTCGTGGCCGCGGGCTGGGGCCTGGAACGTATCGACGTGATGTACAACGACTTCGTCATCGTCGGCCCGGTCGAAGACGTGGCCGGTATCCGTGGCCGGTCCGACGCCGCGGCCGCACTCGCCACGCTGGCCCGGAGTCGCGCACCATTCGTCTCGCGCGGCGACGACAGCGGCACCCACAAGAAAGAGTTGGCGCTGTGGCAGGCAGCCGGGCTCGACCCGCAGGCGGAGAGCGGGACATGGTATCGTGAAGCCGGCGCCGGCATGGGCGCCACCCTGAATATCGCGGTCGGCATGGCGACCTACACCTTGACCGACCGCGGAACGTGGCTCAGCTTTCGCAACAAGCAGGGCTTCGCGGTGCTGGTGGAGGGCGATCCGCGGCTTTTCAACCAGTACGGCGTGGTCCTGGTCGATCCGGCCAAGCATCCGCACGTCAAGATCGATCCGGCCCGGCGCTTCGTCGATTGGTTGACCGGACCCGCGGGGCAAGCGGCGATTGCCGGCTACACCCTCGACGGACAGCAGCTTTTCTTCCCCAATGCGTCCGAAAATCGGTAGGCAGGCTCTCAGCGCCGCCGACCACCATCAGGACATCGCTCCAGAGGAGAATTCCATACCGATATCCAAGCCAGCGTTGACGAACTCGTCGCCGACTCCCCACCGCCTTTCTGGAGATAGAGGGATGGATGGTATTTCAGCTTGGAATTTTCTCGTCGGGATATCGTTTTCATCACTTTGTGGGGATGGGCGTGCAATTGACGAACGCTAATCCGTACAGGCTCCTGCCCTCCCCCTCTCCCCAACCCTCTCCCACCAGGGGAGAGGGGGTAGGAAGGTACAGCGATTTCAAACCGCGGTGCTCCCGAACGCCGGCATGACCCGCTCGGCGAATAGCTCCAGCGAGCGCTCGGATTCGGCCTGCGTCAGGCTCCCCCAGGCGAACGCCAGCAGGATGTAGTTGCAGCCGGTCTGCTCGAAATAGGCCGCAATCTCGTCCTGCACGCGGGCGGGCGAGCCGACGATGGCGACGTCCAGATTCCGCGCAACGGCCAAGTCGGGCGTGAACAGGGTGTGCGCCACGCCGAAGTCCAGCCACAGCTTTTCGATGTTGTCATAATAGGTCTTGTAGGCCGGCGTGGCGACCGCCTCGGCCGCGGCGTCCGTTTCCGCAACGTAGATGTGGCGGAAGGCGCCCATCTTCGGCTCGTCGAGGTGCGGGTTGAGATTCAGCGGGTTGTCGCGGTGGAGGTCCCACAGCCCGCGATACTCGGCGACCAGGTCCTTGACCACGGCGCTCGGTCCGCCGCTGGTCATGTGCATGCGGCGCTCGGCTGCGAACCGCAGGCTGCGCGCGTTGATCACGCCGTACCAGAAGGCGGGGTTGGGCTGCTGTTGGGGGTGCAGTTCCAGGGGCACGTCGAGGCAGCGGTAGTATTTCCCCTCGTAGGACAGCCGCTCCTGGCGCAACCCCAGCGTGACCATCTCCAACGCTTCCTCGAACATGGCCCGCGAATGCAGGAACGGCACCTCGAAGTACGCCTGCTCGAACGGCGACACCCCGCGGCCCACGCCGAGTTCCAGGCGGCCGTCGCTCAGATGGTCGAGCATGCAGATTTCGCTGATGAGCCGCAGCGGATGGTACAGCGGCAGCAGATAGACCATCGGCCCCAGCCGGATGCGGCTGGTGTGCTGAATGGCCGCGGAGAGGAACACGCTCGGAGACGGCGCCATGCCGAGCGGCGTGGCGTGGTGCTCGGCCAAGTGGTAGCCGTAGAAGCCGGCCTCGTCGGCCAGCTTCAACAGCCGCAACCGGCCCCGGTACAGTTCACCGAGCGAGTCTGAGCGGCGTTCCAGATGGTCGAAGATTCCGAAGGCGTGGTACGGCATGAGGCGTGTCCCTTCCCGTGCGGCGGGTGCGCTTACGCGACATGGGGCAGCACGTCGTCGGTGAACCGCACGAAGCTCTCGTGGCTGAGCGGCGCGCCGATCAGATAGTCGAGCGGGAGTTCGTCTTCGAGTTGCGCGAGCCGGTCGCGCACCCGCTCCGGCGTGCCGTGGATGACGACCTCGTCGACGTAGCGTTGCACCGGGTCGGCGTCGGCCTGCATGTGGGGCGGCACGTACGTGTCGAGCAGCCAGCGCGCCCCGCTGCGGGCCACGTCCGCGGCTTCGGCATCGGTGGCCGCCACGGCGAAGAAACGCGCCATCGGAATCTGCCGGCCGTCCAGCGTGTGGCCGTGCCGGGCGAGCGTCTTGCGGTACAGGGCCAGTTTGTTGCCGAGCTCGGCATGGGTGGCGTGCGGGTCCATCAGGACCGCATGGCCGGCCGCCGCGGCCCGTTCCACCGCGGCCGGCGAGGACGCCGCCAGCCAGACCGGCGGATGGGGCCGTTGCAGCGGCTTGGGCAGCACCTCGACGCCGTCGAAGGAGAAGAATTCGCCGGTATAGGTCAGCCGGTCGTGCGTCCAGGCGGCGAGCACGATTTCGACGGTCTCCCGGAACCGGGCGTGGCTTTCTTCGACCGGCACGCCGAAGGCGGCGAACTCGTTGGGGTCGAAGCCGCGGCCGGCGCCCCAGTTCACCCGCCCGCCGGACAGGATGTCGAGCAGCGCGATTTCCTCCGCCAGTCGCAACGGATGGTAGAAGCCGGCCAGACACACGCCCGTGCCGATCCGCAGGCGGCTGGTGCGCGCCGCGGCGAACGTGCCGATCACCGGGATCGAGGGGCAGACGCTGTAATCCGTGAAGTGATGCTCGGTCAGCCACACCGCGTCGTAGCCGCTGCGGTCCATGATGGCGATGCGCTCCAGGGCGCGCCGATACACGCGCGACAACTCGGTGCGCCGGCCCGGCCAACTGAAGAATTGCAGGATGCTGCACTTCACGTCGTCGTCCTCCTGCGGGTCAGGGCGACAGGGGGCTCGCCCACGAATTTTCGTGTCATTTCAGACATGTTTTTTACTATTCCTCTGAAAACACACGATTTTTTCCTGGAAAACCAAAGTTGTTTTCTCTCGCTTATATACCATGCCCCCTTGGCCAAGACCCTTCGACAAGCTCAGAGTCCTTTCCATCCCTCGGTTCGTTGAGCCTGCGATGTGTTGAGCTTGCGGTGTCCTGAGCTTGTCGAAGGATCGAAACATCGAAACGAACCCCGACGTCACCTCGGCCTTCGCACCTCATCTCCGGCCCTTCAACCTTTCGACACCCTTCGACATGATTCGACGAGCTCATCAACCTAGATCAGGGACCAAGCTCAGGGCAGCATAAGCTCAAAAGCCTGCCCGTTGCGCTTGTCGAAACGGGCGGAGGAGCATCTTGTCCGTCATTCCCTCAAAATATCCCCCCGGGCGCCGAGTCCCCGTCGTGAACGTGGGAACCCGACGCCGCGCACGATTCGGCCGGCCTACGCATTCTTCTCGTACAGGACGCCGTCCGCCCGCAGTTGCTCCACCTCCTCGGGCGAACGGTTCAGGTATTCGGTCAGGATCTCCGCGTTGTGCTGGCCCAGGGTCGGCGCCCGGAGCGGCAGGTCGTCGGGAAAACCGGAGAAGCGTAGCGGCATGCCGGGGATGTCGAACTCGCCGGCCAGCGGGTCGCTGATCGTGCGCACCGTGCCGCGGGCGCGCAAATGCGGGTGCCGCGTGGTCTCCGCCACGGACAGGACCGGCGCGACGGGTACGCCGAACTCCTCCATGTGGGCGACCGCGCTGTCGACGTCCGGGAACGTCTCCTGCAGCCAGGTTTCGATGATCTCGACGACCTCGTCGCGGTGTTGCAGCCGCGTCACGTCGTTGCCGTACAGTGCGTGCTCGACCAGCTCGGGCTTGCCCATCGCGGCGCACAGGTCCTTCCAGTGGTGCAGAAACGCCATGATGACCAGCGAGCCGCCCGTAGCGCGGAAGATGCCCGCGGGGCTCACGTAGGTCAGGTGGCGGCCGGCGCGCGTCGGTTCGATCGCGCCCTTGGAGCCGCTGTACTGGTGCACGTTGACTTCGTGGTAGTGGTAGTAGACGTCCAGCAGGCCGATATCGAGATGCTGGCCCTGGCCGGTGCGGTCGCGGTAGTGCAGCGCGGACACCACGGCCAGCGCGCCGTGCACGCCCGTACTCACGTCGCCCATGCCGACCAGCGGCAGGTAGGGCGCGTCGTCCGGCTCGCCGATCATGGACGTCACGCCGGAGTAGGCTTGCGCGATGTAGTCGTAGCCCGGCTTGCCCGACAGCGGCCCCTTCTGGCCCAGGGCCGAGATCGAACACAGGATGACGTCCGGCTTGATCC
The DNA here is from genome assembly GCA_965242795.1 of uncultured Binatia bacterium (SeqCode). Classification (GTDB taxonomy): domain Bacteria; phylum Desulfobacterota; class Binatia; order Bin18; family Bin18; genus Bin18. Next base: position 2,037,383 of record OZ251505.1, on the reverse strand, counting down.
GCTGCAGGTCCTCGTAGCCCAGGCCCATTTGCCGCATCACGCCGGGCTTGAAGTTCTCGACCACCACGTCCATCTGCGCGACCAGTTCCTTGATCGCCGCCAAGGCGCGCGGGTCGCGGATGTTGACGCAGAAACTCTTCTTGCCGAGGTTCTGCTGAATGTAATACAGGCTGCGTTCCTGCTCGAACGTGGACATGAGGCGCGTCATGTCGCCGCGCGGCCCGGACTCGACCTTGATGACGTCGGCGCCCATTTCGGCCATCATCCGCGTGCAACTCGGCCCGGCCAGAGCGCGCGTGAAATCCAGCACCTTGAGGTCGCTCAGGATGTGTTCCATTCCGTTCGGCATGTCCGTTCCTCCGTTTCTTCGGTGGGGTGTTCGCTCCGTCAGTCCCACATCAGCCCGCCGTCCACGTTGTACGACTGGCCGGTGATGTTCATCGCTTCGTCCGAGGCCAGAAACACGGCCATGTGGGCAATGTCGTCCGGGCTGTTGGACCGCTTGAGGGGAATCGACGCGTCGAGCCGGGCGCGCGCCTGCTCCTCGGTGATCCCCCGGCGCTCGGTGATCTGCCGCAGAACGGTGTGGTAGAGGTCGGTGCGCGTGGCGCCGGGGCAGATCGCGTTCACGTTGAGGTCGTGCTTGGCGAGTTGCGCGGCACCGATGCGCGTCATCGCGATCACCGCACCCTTGGAGCCGGCGTACGCCACGTTCGAGGTGCCGCGATAGCCCTTGCCGGCGATGGACGCGATGTTCACGATCTTGCCGGCCTTCCGCTTGGCCATCTCGCGGGCCGCGGCCTGCATGCAGAAGAACACGCCCTTGGCGTTGATCGCGTGAATCCGGTCCCAGTCGGCCTCGGTCACGTCGAAGAAGTCCAGGCTCCGGGTGACGCCCGCGTTGTTCACCAGAACGTCGATGCGGCCGAACGTCTCGACCGTCCGGGCGACCATCGCGTCGATGTCCGCGACCTTGGCCATGTCGGTCTTGACGAACAGGCCGCGACGGTCGTGCGCCGCGACCTCGGCCGCGGTCCGGCGGCCGGTCTCCTCGTCGATTTCCGCGCCGACCACGTGGGCACCTTCCGCGGCGAACCGCACCGCAATGGCTCTGCCCATGCCTGCGCCGCTGCCGGTCACGATCGCGATCTTGTCCTCGAGCCGCATGTCCGGGTTCCTTTCGGCAACTACCTAGATGATCCTAAACTCCGTGCCGTGTATCTCCGGTCCAGAACTCTTCGCTAAGCTCAGGGTTCAGCCCGTTGAGCTTGCGCTGTGTTGAGCTTGTCGAAACATCGAAACGGGGGCGGGAGCATCTTGGAGGGAACGTCCTTCCTTCTTCGTGCCGTCCACCACAACAGCAACGTCCCTACGCCCGCCGGAACTCGGGCATGACTTCGTGGGCGAACAGTTCCAGACCGGCACGGGCGCGCCGCGGGTCACGGGCGCCGGCATGAAAATAGAACGCGACCTGGTCGAGACCCAACTCGTCGTCCAGTTCGTGCAGGCGGCGCCGACACTCGGCCGGCGTGCCGACCACGGCGCGCCGTTCCAGTTCGTCGGGCATGGCCTGCGCGAAATCGACGAACAGTTTGACCGGATCCTTGGTTCTGGTCTTGGTCAGCAGTTCGGGAGGGACCATGCGCGTGAACAGATTCGTGTAGGCGCGCGTGACCTCGCGTCCCTCGCGGACGGCGACGCCGTGGTCCCGGTCGATGAACAGCCAGAAGATGCACGTCGTGCGCGTGGGGGCGTGGCCGTGTTCTCGCAGCAATTCGCGGTAGCGGGCAGCGCGCTTGGCGACGACCGGGTGCGGCGCCGTGAGCCAGGGAACCATGAACGCGTGGTCGCCCGCCTGCGCGGCGCCTTCGTAGGAGGGCATGCTGATCGTGCCGCGATAGATGGGCGGGTGCGGCTGTTGGACCGGCTTGGGCGCGAGCGACAGTGACGGCACGTCCCAGAAGCGCCCGGCATATTCCACCGGGTCCTGCGTCCAGGCGCGTCGGATGATCTCCAGGGACTCTTCGTAACGCGCCCGGCTTTCGGTCGGCGGGACGCGGAAGCCCTCGAAGTGTTTGGCGATGATGCCGCGCCCGACGCCGAAATTCAGCCGCCCGTCGCTCAGGATGTCGAGCATGGCGAAGTCTTCGGCCTTGCGCAGCGGGTGCTCGAACGGCAGCAGACTGATCGCGGTACCGAGCCGGATGCGCGCCGTTTCGCGCGCCACCGCGGTCAGGAAGATCTGCGGGCTGGGGCAGATGCCGAACGCGTAGAAATGTTCTTCGCCGAACCACAGCGAATCGAAGCCGAGCCGTTCGGCCAGCACGCTGATGTCCAGCGTCTCCCGGTAGTACTGGGCCTCGTGCTGCTTGTCGCGGAAGAAGTCGAACAGCGAGAACAGGCCGAATTCCACGGCGGGGCTCCTTTTTTCCCTGCGGCGCGCCCGCCCGAAGACCCCCCGGCGCGTCGCGGCTCAGGCATACACAAGGCCGGCACGTCTGCCAAGGGCGACGCGGTGCGGAATCCTGACGTATGGACGGAATATCGAGGAAACCATGGCGTTGACTTCGGACACGGCCTGCCCGATAGTCCGGCGGGCAGCGAAGTACAGAAGTATAAGGGGGCAGGAGTCAGCCATGAAGATGTACAACCTCATGCTCAGCAATTTCGCCGGCAAGTGCCGGGCGGTCATCTACGAAAAAGGGCTCGACGTCGCCTTGGTCGAGCCGCCCGGCGGCGCGCGTTCGCCGGCATACGTCGAGATCAATGCGACCGGGAAAGTGCCGGCCCTGGAAACCGACGACGGGCAGATCATCGCCGAGTCGGAGGTCATCAACGAATATCTGGAGGACCGCTATCCCGACCCGCCGCTGCTGCCGCACGACGCCGCGGGCCGCGCCGCGGTGCGGGGGCTGACGCGCTATCACGACCTGTACGTCGACCCGCCCATGCGCGCCTGTTTCCCGAAGCTGTTCGGCCAGGAGTTGGACGACAAGTTCATCGCGGACAAGATGACCGAGGTCAACGCCAACCTGGACCACGTCGAAGCCGCGGCGTCGGACGGCCCGTGGCTCACCGGCTCGGCGTTCACGCTGGCGGACGCCACGCTGGCGCCGACGCTGTTCCTGATGGACAACCTGTTGCCCAACTTCGGGTCGAAGAAGCCGTTCGACGGCCGGCCGAAACTGGCTGCGTGGTGGCAGCGCGTGCAGGAGCGCGCCTCGACGAAGAAGGTGCTGGGCGAGCAGGCCGCGGCCCTGGCGGCCCGGATGGGCAAGAAGTAACCGGCGTCGCGGTGGTGCCTCGGTTTGGAATCGTCTCCGCGGAGTTTTTCGATTCCCTCTCCCCTGGAGGGAGAGGGGGAAGCGCGGCGCCGGCTACCCTTCGCTACAACCCGGGTCGCAGGCCGCGGCTTCGCGGGCCGCGTTGACCTCGCACGGCTCGCTGATCGCATACGTGTTCTTCTGATCCAGACATTCGAGGATTGCGTTGATCTGCACGGTGAGACAGTTGCGTAGGCATTCGGGGGCATCGTCGCCGCCCGCGGCTTCGAGTTTGTCGTTGACGTACGTGGAAAGCGCGCCGAAGCGGGCCAGGATGTTGGTGTTGCCGTCTTCCTCGGGCGTCGAGGGCTCGTACCCTTCGGGATAATCCGCCGCGCTGGTGACGTGCGGCGTTCCGGCCAACACCAAGCCGAGGGCCACCGCCCCGAGGCCGATGAGTCGCCGTTTCGCGCGTTGCCCTTGTGTATCGTGCCGTCTTCGCATGTCTGCTTCCTCCCTGTGCGTCCGCCGTTCTTACCGCCCCCGCGGCGCTTGCGCAACTCTCGCCGACCGACTACCCACGAGTCACTTATATCCGCAAGGGAGGAAACGTCTCATGCCGAGTCCGAGTCCGGTGAACGGCCTGCCGACCGCGATGGTGCGCGTCCGCATGAGCGGCGCCGACGCCCACTACGGCGGGAACCTCGTCGATGGGGCGAAGATGTTGCAGTTGTTCGGCGACGTGGCGACCGAACTGGCCATCCGGCTGGACGGCGACGAGGGTCTGTTCCGCGCCTACGACGCGGTCGAGTTCCTAGCGCCGGTCTATGCCGGAGACTTCATCGAAGCGTACGGCCGGATCACGCGGGCGGGCCGCACGTCCCGCGCGGTCGAGTTCGAAGCCTGGAAGGTGATCCGCCCGCGGCCGGATCTTTCCGACTCCGCGGCCGACCTGTTGGACGAACCCGTTCTGGTCTGCAAGGCACGCGGCACCTGCGTGACCCTGGCCGACCGGCAGCGCAAAAACCCCGGTGCGTAGCGCAAACAAGACCACCAATAAAGGAAACGACGTACCTGACGATTGTGGCCCACCGCGATTCCCACGCGAGCGGGAATCCGGGACATGGACATCTGCTTCCGCAGAGCCTGCCCCGGACGTGATCCTGGGGAGAGGATCCGCGTCACAGATTCAATCGGCCCAGGAATTTAGAATCGAGAAACGCGACGAAAAAAGGGGCGGCCTTGCGACCGCCCCGAATAACCGAGTCCGCACGTCGGCCCGCGGACCGACGGCGTCCTACTGCCGCTCGCTGCGCAACACCCGTCCCGCGAACGCCCCGGTGTGTTCCGGGCCTTCCATGAACACCTCGCCGTTCACCAAGGTGTAATCGTAGCCGGCCGAACGTTGCACGTACCGGCCGCTACCCGCGGGAAAGTCGTACACGTAATCCGGCGGGGGCAGGCGCAGGTTGTCGTAGTCGATCACGTTGACGTCCGCGTACGCGCCCTCGCGCAAGACGCCCCGGTCGCGGATGCCGAACAATTGCGCGGGCTCGGCTGTCAACCTGTGGACGGCCTGCTCCAGCGTGAAGTGTTGGCGCTCCTTGACCCAGTATTTGAGGAAATACGTCGGCAGACTGGAATCCATGATCTGGCCGACGTGCGCGCCCGAATCGCCCAGTCCGATGACGACCTGCGGATGGTCCAGCATCGTCTGCACCGCGTCGAAGCGCGGGTTGAGGAAGGGATAGTTGAACAGCGTCGTGCCGTCGTGCTCCAGCGACAGGCGGATGAACGCCTCCGCGGGGCTGACGCCCAACCGGTCGGCGTGGTGTTGCAGGCTGTCGCGGTCGCCGTGGTCGTACCGCACTTCGCCGCGCGGCAGGACGAAGATCTGGCTGAAGTCGATCGGCGGCGGGTCGGCCAGGGCTTCGCGCACCATCTGCGCGCGGTATGTGGCGGTGCGCAGCTTGGCGACCTTGTCCGCCAGCGGCAGATTGCGCAGCGCCCGCCACGCCGGCGCGCGGTCGAACGGGGTGCGATTCACGAAACCGAACAGCACGCCGATGCCGCGCGTGGTGGACTGTGCGAAGACCTTGGCCCCACGCCGGGCGCTCTCGTGGATGCGGTCGAGCATGGAGGCGTACGCGTCCGGGTGCGGCCGGCTCTGCGCCAAGCCGAAGGTGACCGGCCGGCCGGTCGCCAGACTGACCTCGGTCATCCAGTCGGCCTCGCGCTGCAGGTCTTCCGGGCGCCCGCTGTCGATACCCGGCGCCGCCTCGACCACGCCGCGTCCGAGTTCGCCCAGCGCGGACGCGATGCCCATCAGTTCGTCGAACGCGGCGAACGTGCCGGGCACCGGCTGCCCTTCGGGTGTGCGATGCAGGATCGTGCGCGACGTGGAGAACCCGAGCGCGCCGCCTGCCACTGCCTCGACGACGATCTCCCGCATCTTGGCAATCTGTTCGGCACTGGCGGGCTTATTCTCCAAGCTCTCGGCGCCCATCGCCCAGTAGCGCACCGCGCAGTGGCCGACCATGCCGCCGACGTTGACGCCCTTGGGCGCCCCATCCAGGGCTTGGAGATATTCGCCGTAGGTTTCCCAGCGCCACGGCATGCCCTCGCTGATGCTCGCCGCGGGAATGTCCTCCACCGATTCCATCAGGTGGGCCAGATAGTCCCGGTCCTCGGGCCGACAGGGCGCGAACGTCACCCCGCAGTTGCCCATCACGACCGACGTGACCCCATGCCAGCACGACGAGGACACCGCGGGGTCCCACCAGATCTGCGCGTCCAGGTGCGTATGAATGTCCACGAAGCCGGGTGTGACCAGCTTCCCTTCTGCGTCGATCGTCCGTTTCGCTGCATCGTCGACCGTGCCGATGGCAGCGATCCGATCCCCTTGGATGGCGACGTCCGCGTGGCGCCGGGCATTGCCGGTGCCGTCGATGACCGTGCCGTTCCTGATGACGAGATCGTAAGCCATGCGTCCTCCTTTGAACGTGCGCTTCGTATGGGTGGGCGGTTGATACGGATGGGGAAGGGGCAGGCGCCTACCCTGCGCAATTCGCCTGCCCCTGTCAATCTGACGGCCGGCGCGCCCCGGCGGCGGAAGGGAGTCTGCTCTTCGGCAGGAGCCGCAGGAATCGACACTTCCCACCCCCGGTCCCCGAGCGTGCGATGCCTTGCGCGTGTCGAAAGGGCGAGCCGTGCCGAAGGGCCGAAAGGGGGGAGACGCCCGTTCCCGGGTCTTGAGACAACCGGGGTGTTGTAGGGGCGACGCATGCGTCGCCCCTCCGAAGGGGGAGCAGACGCCCGAGGGGAGGATGACGTTGCGCGGCGGGGCGAAAGATTGTTCGCCCCGACCGGCCAGAGAAATATCCTTGCTCCGGAGGGGCGACCGGCCGGTCGCCCCTCCGCAGGGTAATCGTGTTGCGGAGAGGCGGTTACCAGCCCAGGTGGCCGTAGAGGGCGACTTGGTGTGCGGCGCCGCTGCCCTGCGTGGTGCGTTCGCCCTCGACGCTCAGGTCGATCCACTCGCCCAACTCGATCCGCCCGCCCAACCGGTAGCCGTGGCTCTGCGGTCCCGCCATCGACACGCCGCCGTAGGTCGTCAGCAAGCCTGCGCCCTCGTGCGTCACCAGCCCGTAGCCGACGTCGAACTCTACCTGGGCCGGCGATAGGCCCGGCTTCGTGTCGGACTCGGCGCCCGCCTGCAACACCTCCGCGCTGCCCCACATCTGCTCCACCTGACTCGCTTCCGCGCCCCAGACCGGCGCCAACGCCAACCACAGGCCGCGCTTCGCCTCGCCCGGATCCAGCTTCAACGTCAGGCTCGCCCCCCATTCGTCGAACGCCGCTTTCTGGTGCGCCAGCAAGTACCGCCCGCGGGCTTCGATGCCCAAGCCGAGCTTGGTGTGCGCGTACGCGAAACCGCCGCCGAGTTCCGCGCCCACGCCCGTCTCCGCCTTGCCGCCGTCCCAGCGCCCGCCGACCTCGAACACCGGCGTCAGGTGCGCGTCCTCCGACAGGGCCCATGCCGTGCGGCCTTCCACCATCAAGCGCAAGCGTTGCGCGTCGCCCGCCGTCTTGGGTAACCGGTCGTCCGCGCCCGCCTCCAACTCCGTCAGGAAGGCGTCCGCCTTCAGCGCCACGTCGATCCGCCGCCACGTCAGCACTTCCTGCCGCGCGCCGACCGCCGCCATCAGCATCTCCAGGTCGGTCTTCACCTTGCCCGCTTCGTCGCGGAGTTGCAGGTCACCCCAGCCCGCGCCGAACAAGCCCCACACGCCCAAGCCCGGCCGTGGGCTCCAATGCGCATACGGCAAGACACTCGTCAGCGTCAGGTCCACATCCCCTTTCGTCACGTCCCGCGTCTCGTAGTCCACGTCGCCCTGGCTGTGGGCGACCGCGAGCCCCAAGAGGACGTTCGGCTGCAAGCGGTAGTCCAACCCCAGGTAGCCGGTGAAGACGTTGCCGTCCATCGAGAAGTCGTCCTTGGGTTTCCCGTCGAAGCCGCTCCCCGTGCCCCGGCCCCACAGCGTCCACGCCGCCGCGGCCGCCTGCGGCGCGGGCTCGACCGGCGGGACCGGTGCGGCCGGATCGGCCTCCGTCACCCCGACCGGGGTCGGCGCGTCGGTCGCCGGCGCCGGCTGGCGCAGCGGCAGCTCGAACTCGCTCTGCGACAGCACCTCCGCCCCCGATACCCGCCGGAACTGCACCGGCGCCCGGAACGCCCCCACTTTCAGGGCCTGCGGCGTCGCCGCATGCGCGCGGTCGAAGCCGCCTTGCCCCAACCCCGTTCCGTAGCCGGCCAAGCCGGGAAACGCGCCCCTGCCGAACGGGGTCGCGCCGGCACCGCGTCCCGGAGGGAGCGGGATCGAATCAACCGCGCCCGCACGACCGAGCGATCCCCAGCCCGTGGGTGGCGGGCCGCCCGGATCGGTCCCGGCCGGGGCCGGGAACGCGCTCGGCGTATCCCAGGCGCTCAGCGGCGCCGCGGCGTGCGGGTCGCGCAGGTGCCGCGTCAACGTGTGCCACGCCGCCCCGCGCACCTGGCCGAACGGCCCGTCCCCGCCTTCTAAGGGTGAGCCGACCTCCACGCCCAGCGCCCGCGCTACGCCATACGTCACCCCCGCCGCTTGGCGCCAGCGACCGGTCTGCGGGGCGCGGTGCAGGTTCAACGCTTGGCCCCCCACCGTGGCCTGCGGGGTGCCCGGCGACCGCACGAACCGGTCCCCGATCACGTCCACCGCGTCCGTCGCCAGCGTCCGCCCCACGCCCGCCAACACCATCCCCAGACTCCGCTTGCGCGCCTGCTCCGTGTCGTCGTCCTCGATCCGCCCCGTGGCCGTCGCCTCCGCGCTCTCGAACAGCGGGTCGGCCGGCAGCGTCGCCGTCACCGTGAACGTCTCGGTCGGTTCCACCCGCCGGTCGTCCACCGTCGGCACCCGCAGCGTCCCCGCCGTCGTGCCCGCCGCCAGCACCAGCCGGCCCGCCGCCTCCGCAGGATAATCCGCGCCCGGCGTCGCGCTGCCCGGCCGGCCCGCCGTCCACCGCAGCGTCAGCGGCCGGGACACCGCCCGCGACAGCGTCACCGGAAACTCCACCGTCGCGCCTTCCACCGCCAACGCGTCGCCGATGGTCACCTGCACCGGGATGCGCACGACTTCGATGGTGAACGTCACCGTATCCGCGTCCCCGTCCGTGTCCGTCGCCGTCAGCGTGTACGTCGTCGCCGCTCGGCCCTCCACCGGCGTGCCGGCGATCACCCCGCCCGTCGCCCCCGGATCGGCCGGCGGGGTGTACCTCAGCCCCGCTGGCAAGGCGGCCAACGGCGTCAGCGTGTAGCGCACTACCCCGTCCCCGCCCGTGGCCGCCGGCAGCTCCAGCGGCGCAATCGCCTCGTTCACCAGATACGTCTGCGGGGGCACCGCCTCCCCGAAGCGCGGCACGTCGTTCGTGTAGCCCACCGCGAACGGCGAGAAGGTCGTCACCCCGGGCGCGCACACCTGCCCCGCCGCCACATCATCTCGCGACCCCGCCACGGGGCCCCACTGCCGGCCGTCGTAGTGCAGCAGCTCCACGGTCCGCCCCGCCGCAGCCGTGCGCACCGCCGCCGGCACCGGCAGGCACACCCCGAGCCCGTCCGCCGGGACCGGCGTCACGGTGATGTCCACCGCCACCTCCGCCCCCGCCGGCCCGAATCCGTAGCGGCCCCGCACCAGCGGCACCTCCGCGCCCGCCAGCCGCACGGTGATCGTCACGGCCTGCGCCAGCGTCGGCGGCAGCGTCACCTCCACGCCCGCCGGCGTCCCCGGCGCTTGCGTCACCGTCACCTGCCGCCCGTAGCGCTGGTACGTCCGCGTCCCTTCCTGCACCCGGATCGGTCCCGCCGCCTCCACCGCGAGCGTGAACGTCAGCGTCGCCGCGTCCCCGTCCGCGTCGGTGGCCGTCAGTGTATAGGTCGTGGCCGCCTGTGCCGCCGCCGGCACGCCCGCGAGGGTGCCGCCACTCGTCGCGTCCGCCGGCGCCGTGTACGTCAGCCCCGCCGGCAACGCCGGCGTCAGCGTGTAGCCCAGCGCGCCGTCCCCGTCCGTCGCGGCCGGCAACCCCAGCGGCGCAATCGCTTCGCCCTGCCGATAGACCTGCGCCGGCACCGTCACGGCCCCGAACGTCGGCTGCCGATCCTCCAGGGCCGGGTCCGGACCCGGATCCGGTGGCGGGGCTGGCGCCGCCGTCCCCGTCGCCAACGCGAACGTCGTCTCCGCCACGCTCCCGTCCCCGTCCACCACCGTCAACGTGTACTCCCGGCTGGACGTCGCCCGCGTCGGCGTCCCCACGATCCGCCCGCCGTCCGCATAGGTCCCCGCCGCACTCCGCGGCGGCGGCACGTATGTCAGCCCCTCCGGCAGCCGCGGCGCCACCACGAACGTCAGCACCGGCGTCGTCCCCGCCGCCACGTCCGGCCGCGGCAACACCTGCGGCGGCGTTACGGGCCGCCCCAGCGGATGCCGCACCGGGGGTTCCTGCCGCGCGAACCCCGGCAGCGGGGCCGCCTCCACCGTCAGCGTGAACAGCCGCACCGCCGCCGACCCCTCCAACTCGTTCGTGTCCCCCTGCGCGTCCGCCACCCTCAGCCGGTACGTCGTCGCCGGCAGCGCCTGCGTCGGCCGCCCCCGCAGCGACCGCGCCGCCGCGTCGAACCTCAGCCCCGCCGGTAACGTCAGGGTCGTCGCCGGATTGGCCGGATAGTCCGTCTCCGGCCCCGTCAGCGTGTACGTCAGCGGCCCGTTCACATAGGTCTGCGTCGAAGAACCGGTTTGGATTCCGGCGGCATTATGAAGCGCCCGGTTTATCCCTCCCGGCCCATGCGGCCCCGCCCGCACCTGCTCCACCCCCGCCCCCAACCGCACGTTCATCTCCTGCCCCATCCGCCCCGTCTGATTCGCGACCGCGCTCAGAATCGGGACCGTGTTCAGGAGCTTCCGCAGAACTATCGGCGCGAAGGTATCCCCGATCGTGCTGCCCCCCGGCGGTCTGATTCGGTGCGGGATCTGCTTCCGATGACCGGCGCCGCAGTTGTTCGTCCTGTTGGGATTGGCGATCCCGAACACCTGGGGCGTTGCCCAATTGTTCTCGTCGAACGTCCGGTACACGCCGTTCGGCCGGTCCATATTGTTGCAATTGGCGCCGGCCCCCACACTTACCGATGGCTGCTGGCGCACCTCCCACGTCACCCCCGCGGCCGGCTGCGTCGCCAACCGGATCGTGTACGTCACGTGCGTCCCTTCCAATACCTCCATGAACCGCGGATCGACCACCAGGCGTTCCGTCGTCGGCACCACCGTCACCGCCACGTTCGTCGCCGTCGTCACCGCCCCGTAGCCGGCCACCGTGTGGCTCAGCGTCGCGCTGCCCGCCCCTGCCCCCGTCACCGTCACCGTCTGCGCCGTCGCCCACGTCGCCGGGTTGAACACCAGCGCCGCCGGCGCCACCGTCGCCTGCGCGACGGCGCCGCTGGCCACCCCCACCGTCACGGTGCCCGCCGGCTCCGCCTCCAACGTCACCGTGTACGTGTTCGTTTCCCCCTCCAGCATCGACACCGCCTGCCGGCTGATCTCCACCGCCGCGTCGTCGTCCGTCACGGTCACGGTCACCGCCGCCGTCGTCCCCGTGTAGTCGCCCCCCGCTGCCGTGTGCCGCAGTGTCGCCGCGTCCGCCCGCGCGTCCGCGTCCGGGTCCGCCCGCACCGTCACCATCTGGGCCGTGTCCCAGGTGCTCGCATCGAACCGCAACACCCCCGGCCGCGCGTACACTTCCGGGTTGTCGCTGCCGATGCGCACCACCACCGGCGCGGTCGGGGCGCTCCCCAACGTCACCGGGTACGTCGCCGCCCCGCCTTCCGCCACCGTCACCGCCCGCGTCGCGGACATGCCATCCACCCACACCGCCGGCTCTTCGTCGTCGGCCACCGTCACCGCCACCGCCACCGCCTCCAGCGCCGCGTATTCCGCCGCCCCCGTCAGCCCGTGCGTCACCGTCACCGCCGCGTCCGCCGCGTCGGCGTCCGTTGCCGCACTCGCCGTCACCGTCTGCGCCGTGTCCCACGTCGTGGCGTCGAACGTCAGCGCCCCCGGCGCGACCGTCACCGCCCCCGCCGGGCGCGCCGTCAGCGTCACCGTCACCCCTGCCGTCGGGGCCGCCTCCAATACCACCGTGTACGTCAGGCTCCCCTCGGTCATGTGGTCTTCGGTCAGCGCCAGCGTCTCCGCACTCAGCGTCACCCCCGCCGTGTCGTTGTCCTCCACCGTCACCTGTACGCTCGGCCGGTATGCCGGCGCCAATCCAGTGAGCAGGCCGGCCACGCTGTGCGTCACCGTCCCCGTCACGTCCACCCCGTCGGCGTCGTCCAGCCCGCGCACCTCCACCCGCTGCGGCGTCTCCCACGTCGCGTCCGTGAACGTCAGCGTGTCTTGGGCCCCGGTCGTGTCCGGGTCCGTGTCCGCTTCCAGTTTCCCCGCCGGCATCCCCGCCACCGTCACCGTCACCGTCTGCCCCGCGGCCGGCGCGATGTTCAGCCGCACCGTGTACGCCGCGGCCGCCCCCTGCTCCCGCACCGTCAGGCGCGTCGGACTCACCCGCAGCCCCGCCAACTCGTCGTCCGTCACCGTCACGTCCACCGCCCCCACCGTCTCGCCCGTGTAGTCCGCCCCGTCCACCGCGTGCGTCACCTGCACGGTCCGGTCGTTGGTCACAACCTGGTCGTCCGCCCCCGCGACCGTCACCGCCTGCGCCGTCGCCCAGTTCCCCGCGGTGAACACCAACGCCGGGCTCGCCACCGTCGCCACCGCCGTATCCGCGCTCGTCGCCGTCACCGTCACCGCCCCGCCTACCGGCTGCGTGTCCAGCACCACCGTGTACGTCTCCGTCTCGTTCTCCTGCACCGTCAGCGTGGCGCCGCTCAGCGTCACGCCCCGCGTGTCGTCGTCCGTCAGCGTCAACTCCGCCCCGGTCACCGCCCCCGCGCCCTGCCGGTTCGCCAGCGTGCCCGTCACCGTCACCGTCCGATCCGCCGTGTCCGCGGCGTCGTCCACCGCGGCGACCGTCACCGTGTCCGCGGCGTTCGCCGTGGCCCCCGCCGCGATCTCGATCATCGCGTCCGCCCCCACCGTGTAGAAGCCCGCGGCCGGCGTCACCGTCACCTCCGAGATCAGGCTCGACGGGTGCGTCAGCACCGCCGTCACCGTCGCCACCCCGCCGCTCTCCGCAATCGCCGCCGGCGTCAGCGTCAGCGTCGCCCCCGGCGCCGCGTCGTCGTCCGTCAGCGTCAACTCCGCCCCCGTCACCGCCCCGATGCCCTGGGCGTTGGCGGCCTCCGCCGATACCGTCACCGTCCGGTCCGGCGCGTCCGTGGCGTTGTCCTCGCCCGTGAGGACCACCGTGTCCGCGGCGTTCGCCGTGTCCCCCGCGGCGATCACGATCGTCGTGTCCGCCCCCACGGTGTACGCCCCGGCCGCCGCAGCCAGCGTCACCGTCGTCGCCGCGCTCGACGGGTGCGTCAGCGCCGCCGTCACCGTGGTCGTCCCGCCGTTCTCCGCGATGGCCCCCGGCGCCAGCGCCAGCGTCACCCCCGGCGCCGCGTCGTCGTCCGTCAGCGTCAGCTCCGCGGCGGTATTCACCCGGTAGCCGCCGGAGACCCTGCCCGTCACGGCCACCATCCGGTCCGGCTCGTCGGTCGCGTTGTCCACCGCCCGAATCGTCACGCTGTCCGTCGCATTCGTCGTGCTGCCAGCGGCGATCACGATCGTCGCGCCCGACGTGACGGTGTACGCACCCGCCACCGGCGTCACCGTCACCGTCACCGCCGTGCTCGACGTCGTCCCCAGCGCCGCCACCGTGACCGTCGACAGCCCGCCGTTCTCGGTAATGGACGCGGGCGCCAGCGCCAGCGTCACCGGCGTGGCCAGCGGAACCCACTCCGCATATTCGTGACGGATATTCGGATTAGAGCCCTGGCCGCCCTGAACAGTACTCCACACCAGGACCACTCCGCGGTTGGTGATCTCGGCCGCGGTCGGAGTAAAATTCACGTTTCGCGAGACTCCCGAGCCGCCAACTCTGTTTCGAATGATCCTGCACCCGGTCGGCACGGCGTTTAGGGTCGTTGTGGTGGAGGCCGGCGTGACCGTCGTCCACGAGCAGGCATACAGGACGTAATTAATCCATTGTGCGCTAACCCCATCTGTACGCTCGGCCTTGATCGTCTGCTGCGTCGCCGTGGCAAAAGGGGGGTTCGCGGGTAGCGTCTCGAAACCCCAATAATTAAACTGCCGAGCCCAGCTACTCGGGTCCGGCGTCGTCTGGGCGAATGCCTCCGGCAGGACCGCCGCCTGCCCCGCGGCGAGAAGCAGGACGAGCAGGAAGCCCCGCCGCCCCAGCCCGATAGCCGCCGGACTCCAACATCCCCAGGCGCCTTGCAGAAGCTCACGAAACATGGTTGCCCCCCCCCCCTTCTCTACGCTCGTACTCTAAATTAGCTTGTAATGCCGAATAGCATTTTAATAAACGTCACGGAACAGAATCCGTCAAGCCCGAGTCAGGGCTTCGGATTGAAGACTGCCCTGCCTTCAGCGCCGTTCCCGGCGTTCGGCCCCCTCCCTCTTCAGGGGCGTTCGTGGGGCAGGTCGTCTTCTCTCTAATCCATCCGTGCAGGGCCGCGGGTTGAAAGTGGGCCGACCGATACGGCGCCATGACCTGGGACGAGGTCGTGTCCACGCTCAGGCCGGTCATCGAAAAATACGTCCCCAGGGTGTCACCGTCGCCGGGTTCCGCCGGATCATGCCCGCCGCAATCCCCGCAGTCGGACCGCAGGTAGCCGCTTGAGCCGCTGATTCTGTGGATCGACCTCGATCCCGGCGGACTCCAACGCCGTGACACCCAGCAAGGGTTCGGCCCCCTCGTCGCCGAACACGAGCACGCCCCCCGACAGCGTGCCCATGATCTCCAACTCGCCTACCGTGACGTCCATCTCCACTTCCCGGCCATCGGCGGTCGCGTACCGCCGCCGGCTCGTGGGCACGAGCCCGATGGCCTCCAGGCTGCGGCGTGGCACCAACGAGTCGATCGCGCCGGTATCCACCAGGAACGCCCCGGTCCACGCCCGCGTCCGGTGCGCGGGATTGCGCACCGTGACGTCAACGTAGGTCACGCCCATTCCCCTGCTCCCTTCAGATCCGGATAACCGACCATCGACCGAGGCCGGAGCATTTCCGCACCAGCGCCCCGCATGACAAAAAACGGCTCGATTGCAAGCATCGCGGTCGATGGGTGGCCCGGCGCGCTACGCGAACATGCCGAGAGTAGGGAACTCTGCGTTCAGTACCGCGCCCGGATCGGGGTAACCCAGCCACTCCTCGATGAGCGTGGCGTACACCTGCCGGAAATCGGTGGTGTAGCGCAGGTTGCCGTCGTCCAGGTCCGTCAGGCTGGGCGGGCGGCCGTAGAAGCCGCCCGCGACCCGGTCGCCCAAGACGTACACCGGCGTCGCGGTGCCGTGGTCGGTGCCCAGGCTGGCGTTCTCCGGGACGCGGCGGCCGAACTCGGTGAACACCAGGGTCGTGACCTCGCCCCCGCGGCCGATGCGGCGCAGGTCGTCCACGAAGCCGCGCAGCGCGTCCGCGGTGTAGGTGAGCAGGCGGAAGTGCAGGTCGTTCTGATGCACGTGGGTGTCGAAGACGTTGCCCGCGTAACCGACGTAGTACAGCCGGGTCGGCATGCCGGCGTGGATCAGCGCCGCCACCTTGCGCAGGTCCAGCCCCGCGGCGCGCACGCCGTAATCGACCGGGGTGCGGTAGTCGGCCCACGCCTGCCGCACGAACGCGGCGCTGTCGGTCGCGCTCTGCGCCAGACCGGTCAGGAAGCGTAACGTGGCGTTGTCGGTCTCCCGCGCGTCGCTCAGGCGCGCGAACAGCGGCTGTTGGCGGTGTACGCCGGTGCGTTCGAAGCCTTCCGGGTCGGAGAAGACCAGCGGCGCGTGCCGGCGGCTGCGCACGGCCAGGGATTGCGACGTGGCCACGTTGACCAGATAGTTGCGCCGCGCGCCGGGGTCGAGCGTATCGGCCAGCCGGCCCAGCCAGCCCAGTTTTTCGCCGGCGTGCGGGCTGCCGGTGTGCCAGAAGCCCATGGAGGCGAAGTGCGACAGGCTCGGGTTGGCGTACCCGCAGGCGTGCACGATGGCCAGCCGGCCGTCCTTGTACAGCCGCTCGAAGCCGGCCAGGGCCGGATGCAGGCCGAAATGGTCGGTCAGCGGACGCACGTCGGTGCGGGGAATGCCGATCGTGGGCCGCTCCCGGTAATAGACGTCGTCGCCGTACGGGATCACGGTGTTGAGCCCGTCGTTGCCGCCCGACAACTCCACGACGACCAGGATGCGCTCGGGATGTGCCTGCCGGGCCGCGCCGGCGTGCGGGCCGCGCGCCGCGGCCGGCCCCACGCGCAGCAACCCCGTGCTCAGTCCCAGGCCGTACAGCCCGGCCCTGAGCGCGTCGCGCCGCGACAGCTTGCGCGGCCCCGTGTCGATTCTCCCGTCCCGTGCCATTGCCGAGTCCTTTCGCTCCCGCGCGTGCCCGTCCCGCGGTTCGCTCCGCACCGTCCTCGCGGCTATCCGAGCTGGTATTCCGGCGTGCTCATGATCAGGTGGACGACCTGCCGCACGGGTTCTTCCAGGTACGTAGCCGCGGCGTCCACCGCAGACGTCCCCAACTCTTCGGTCAGGAACGCGATGAGCGTCTGCCGATCCTCTTCCGCCAGCGGCACGCGCAGCAGGCGGCCGATGAAATAATCGACGACCTGCGTGGTGTCGGTCAGACCGGCCTCGATGACCATCCCGGCCAAGTCGAGCGGCGCGGCGTGGCGCGGGATGGGTTCGACGCGGCGGAAGGCGGTCTGCCAGCCGTGCGTGCTGCCGTAGCGCGTGTTGAAGTCTTCGTCGGCGTCGGCCATGCGGTTGAACATGGAGACGGCGTCCATCGGCCGCTCCGCCTGCGCGTGCCCGTCCGCCGCGGGTGGGCCGTCCATCGCGTTGCCGCCCATCGCCCCGGCCATGCCGTTTTCCATGCCGCCGGCCATCGTGTTGTCCGCGGCCGCGTCCGTTTCGATGGTCGCCGCGGTGATCTCGAAGCCCTGGGCGATCTTGGCCGCGACCTTCCGGTTGGTGGCCGGCATCCAGCGGTCGGGCGGCCGGAAATTCACCAGGTCGGGAAAGAGGACTTCGCGCGCGAAGTTGCCGCGCTCCAGCAGCAGCGCGGGGGTGATCCAGCTTCGGCCGCCTTCCCAGCCAGCCACGTTGGGCGGATAGAACAACTCCTGGCCGAGGGCGCGCGTGGTGCTGCCGAAGTCGGGCACGCCGGGGATCTCGCGCAGCCCCAGCTTGCGGTAGGTCGAGACGACGAGGTGGACCGGGCTCTTGATCTGCGTGGCGTACGCCGCCGGCCCGTAGAAGTCGCGCGAGCGAAAGATGGCGGTCAGCAGCGGCGCGAGGGCGTAGTCGTGCCGGCGCAGCAGGGCGCCGAGTTCGGCCACCAGGGCGGGCGGCGGGTCGTCGCGGACGAAGGAGCGGTACAGCTTGGCGGCGATGAACCGCGCGGTTACGTCCCGGTCCAGGATGATGTCGATGATCTCGACGCCGCCGAAGGGGCCGGTGCGGCCCAGAAAGGTCTTGACGCCGGTGTCGTGCAGTGCGGGCTGCACGACGAAGTCCAACCCGGCGTGCGTCCAGCCCGTGAACGCGCGCGAGGCTTCGCGGATGTCCGTCTCGGTGTAGTTGCCGACGCCCATCGTGAACAGTTCCAGGATTTCGCGGCCGAAATTCTCGTTCGGGCGGCCTTTGACGTTCTCGCCGGCGTCCAGATAGACGAGCATGGCCGGGTCCCGGGCGACGCCGATGAGCAGGTCGCGGAAGTTCCCGTTGGCGTGGGCGCGGAAGAGGGCGTATTGCTTGAGCAGCTTGCGGTAGTCGCGCACCTTCGCGTCCGAGGTGGCGAAGTGGCCGTGCCAGAACAGCGCCAGTTTTTCCTGCAGCGGGCGCGGGGTGACCAGCATCCGCTGCGCCCACCACTGGCCGGCGCGCCGCATTTCGAGCAGGTCGGCGCGCAACCAATAGAAGAAGCGGTTGACGACCGGCTGCAGCGGCCGGTCGCCGCCGGGTTTGACGCGCACGCCCATCGCCCCGCCGTTGGCGCGCGCGATGCGGACCGCGTCGATGCGGCTCTTGGGAAACGGGTCGAGGCTCGGGTCGAAGACGCCCGACTCCTCGAACGCCGGCACGTGGCGGTCGTCCACGTGGCGATATTCGACCAGGTGGCGCACCGCGGCGGCGGGCGCCATCGCCGCCAGCCGGTCGATCTCGTGCGGCGTGCCGCCGAAGCCGGCCCGCTCCAACAGGTGGGCGGCGCGGTCGCGGCTCCATTCCGCGGGCGTGATCGGCGTCAGGTCGCCCGTCCAACTCGGCGGCCCGGCGCGCAGCGGGGTGCCGTTCCCGGCGGGCTCCGCCCACGCGCCGGTCGAGAGCAAGAGGACGAACAGGGCGATGGCGAACCTGCCTGCGCCGGCAGGCCCGTAGGCGCGGCGCACTCGAAACCGTTTCATTGGTGTTCCCCTCCGACGCTTGCTATATACTCGCCTGCCCGCGGAAAGGACAAGGCACCGGAACGTGAGGGGGGATGGGCAGGCACCCTTCGACAGGCTCAGGGCACCGCAGGGGCCTGCCCCTACAACTCGGAAGGCGACAGGGACTCGGCAGTTCGGACGCCTCGGGCGCATCGGCCTGCCCCTACACTCGGAGGCTGACGTTCGTCGAAAGGGAAAGCTCGAACCGAGACACTCCCGAACGTGCCGATGCACCGGTCTCAGCAGACGGAAGATCGCCTCTACCGCAAACGGACCGTGGCCCTGAAACCCCCGGAAGGACGAACGCATGAAGAAATTGATCTGGATATCCTACGACCTCGGGGTGAGCGGGGATTACGAGAACTTCTATGCGTGGCTCGACGATCACGACGCGAAGGAGTGCGGCGAGAGCCTCGCGTGTTTCTGGTTTTCCTGTGAGGGCGACGTGCTGCAAACGCTGGAGAAGGAGATCCGCGAGGCGGTTACCCTGAACAAGCGTTCGCGCATCTACGTCGTGTTCACCGATCAGCACAACGAGGTGAAAGGGGCGCGCTTCGTCATCGGCCGTCGGAGACGGGCGCCGTGGGAAGGCTACGGAACACAGACTCCTGAAGAAATCGACGACTATGCGTCATGAGGCACTGCTCGTCGATTCGGGGTTCTTCTTCGCGCTCTTCGACCCGAGAGACTCGCACCACGCTCTGGCCGGCACGAAGAAAGAGTGGCTCGACGTCTGCCCCCTCGTCGTCCCCTGGCCCGTTCTGTATGAAACGATCAATACGCGGTTCGCCCGCCGGCCGGCGGCTATTGCCCGCTTCGAAGGTCTCATTCGCGGATCCGATACACTCCTGCTCGACGATACGCCTTACCGACGGAACGCATACGAGGACACCCTGGAACGGGCGAAAACATCGAACGGCCCCAAGAGCCTGGTGGACTCGATCCTCTGCGCCATCATCGAGGACCCAAACGTGCGCATAGACGCCATGCTCACCTTCAATCTCCGAGACTTCGGCAGCGTGTGTCAGTCGAACCGTGTCGCATTGCTCTGACGCGCGACCGTCTGCACGGACAGGAAGACGTATGAAAGTCGAAACGCATCTCCCGCTCGGAAAGGTCGATCCCGGACTGCGTGCGCCGGAAGCAGGGCTCGATCTGTCCCGCGTGTTCGCCGAGGCGCGCACGCTGGACGAGATGGACTACGACGGCATGGTGCTGACCGAGACCAAGGAAGACCCGTTCATGGTCCTGACGATCGCCGCGCAGGCGACCGAACGGATCGGCCTGACGACCGCGGTGGCGCTGGCGTTTCCGCGCAGTCCGACGGTGACGGCGCTGTCGGCGTGGACCTTGCAGCGCCACTCCCGCGGCCGCTTCATCCTGGGGCTGGGGACGCAGGTGAAGGGTCATATACAGCGCCGCTACGGCGTGGCCTGGTCACCGCCCGGGCCGTGGATGCGCGAATACGTGCAGGCCGTCCGCGCGGTCTGGGACTGTTGGCAGAACGGGACGCCGCTGGACTTTCACGGCGCGCACTACGACCTGACCTTGATGGTGCCGCTGTTCGATCCCGGACCGATCGCCCATCCGCGGATTCCCGTCCACTTGGCCGCGGTCAACCCGTACATGTGCCGGGTCGCCGGCGAAGTGGCCGACGGCCTGCGCCCGCACCCGATCTGCACGCCCGCCTACATCCGCGACGTCATGCTGCCCGCGGTCCGCACGGGCGCCGACCGGGCCGGCCGCACCGCGGCGGCCGTCGAAGTGTGCGTCAGCCCGCTGCTGGTCACGGCCGCGCACGAAGCCGACTTGGCGCCGCGCATCGAGAACGTGCGCGCGCGGATCGCCTTCTACGCCTCGACGCGCACCTACCGGGCGGTGTTCGAGCACCACGGCTGGGGCGACCTCGTGCCGGAACTCTCGCGGCTGTCGCGTCGGGGCCGCTGGGAGGAAATGCCGGGCCGGATCAGCGACGACATGCTGCACACCATCGCGGTGGTGGGTACCTACGACCGCATCGCCGAGCGCGTCTGGCGCCGCTATCACGCCGTGGCGGGCGGCGTGGAATTCAGCATCCCCGCGGCCACGCCGGACGAACGCGCACGGCTGCGCGCCTGCGTGCACGACGTTCAACGCGGATTCGCCGACTGAGGCCGACCTCCATCCGGGCGAGCAACGCCCCCGACTCCCTCGTTCCGCCAATCGACCGCCGATCCCCACACGAGCCGTTTCCTCGATACTCACCACTCGCCACTATCCACGCCCTTCAGGAGGGGTTCCTGCATGCCGCACGACACACCGCACAACCTGTTCGAATCCCTGCAACCGTTCACCACCGCGGCCGGACGGACCGGCCGATTGTACTCGCTGCCGCAACTGGAAGCCGCGGGCGTGGGGCCGATTGCGCGGCTGCCGGTCAGCATTCGGATCGTGCTCGAATCCGTGCTGCGCAATTACGACGGGGAACGCATCACCGAGGAAGACGTGCGCACGCTCGCCAACTGGCAGCCGACCGCACCGCGCAGCGCGGAGGTGCCGTTCGTGGTCGCGCGCATCGTCCTGCAGGATTTCACCGGCGTGCCGCTCCTGGTCGATCTGGCCGCCATGCGTTCCGCGGTCGCCGCGCTCGGCAAGGACCCGAAACTGATCGAGCCGCTCGTGCCGGTCGATCTGGTCGTGGATCACTCCGTGCAGGTCGATCACGCGGGCAGCGGCGACGCGCTGCGGCGCAACATGGAGATCGAGTTCGCGCGCAACCTGCCGCGCTACCAGTTCCTGAAATGGGGCATGCAGGCGTTCGACAGTTTCCGCGTCGTGCCGCCCGGCATCGGCATCGTCCACCAAGTCAACCTCGAATATCTGGCCAAAGGCGTCCTGCAGCGCGGGGACGTGTCCTATCCCGACACGCTGATCGGCACCGACTCGCACACCACGATGATCAACGGCCTCGGCGTGGTGGGCTGGGGCGTGGGCGGCATCGAGGCCGAGGCCGGCATGTTGGGCCAGCCCGTGTATTTCCTGACGCCCGACGTGGTGGGCGTGCACTTGCGCGGCGGCCTGCGCGAGGGGGTCACCGCAACCGACTTGGTGCTGCACTGTACCGCGGTGCTGCGCGCGGCCAAGGTGGTCGGCAAGTTCGTCGAGTATTTCGGGGACGGCGCGGCGTCGCTGGCCGTCACCGACCGCGCCACGATCGCCAACATGGCCCCGGAGTACGGCGCGACCATGGGCTTCTTCCCCATCGACGAGGACACGTGCCGCTATCTGTCCGCGACCGGCCGCAGCGAGGCGGAAGTCGATGCGGTGCGCAGCTATTTCCAGGCTCAGCAGATGTTCGGCGTCCCGCGGGCGGGCGAGATCGATTACAGCCAAGTCGTCGAGATCGATCTGGCGGACGTGCAACCCGGCCTGTCCGGGCCGCGGCGGCCCCAGGACCGCATCGACCTGCCGGCCATCAAGTCCACCTTCCGCGGCCTGCTGACCGCGCCGGCCGACGCGGGCGGGTTCGGCGTGGACGAAGCCGGCCTCGACCGACGCCACGCGGTCGCCGGCTCGGCCCCCGAGGGGAACGGTCAGGACATCGGACACGGGGACGTGCTGATCGCGGCCATTACGTCGTGTACGAACACCTCCAACCCGAGCGTGATGCTGGCCGCCGGCATGATCGCCAAGGCCGCGGTCGAACGTGGCCTGACCGTCCGCCCGGGCGTCAAGACGTCGCTCGGACCGGGCTCGCGCGTGGTGACCGAGTATCTGGAGAAAACGGGGTTGCAACCGTACCTCGACCGGCTCGGGTTCCAGACCGTCGGCTACGGCTGCACGACCTGCATCGGCAACTCCGGCCCGCTCGACCCGGCCATCGAGGAGACCGTGACCCGCCACGGCATCGTGGCCGCCAGCGTGCTGAGCGGGAACCGCAACTTCGAGGCGCGCGTCCACCAGAACATCCGCGCCAACTTTCTGATGAGTCCGCCGCTGGTCGTGGCGTTCGCGCTCGCCGGGCGGGTGGACGTCGACTTGTCCAGCGAGCCGTTGGGCCGCGACCGGGACGGCCATGACGTCCATCTGCGCGACCTGTGGCCGACTTCGCAGGCCATCCAGGCGTTGTTGGCGCGCGCTACCGACCCGGCCGACTACCGCCGGCTGTACGCCGATTTCGAGGCGCAGAACCCGCTCTGGAACGACGTGGCGAGCCCGGCGGGCGCAGCCTACGCCTGGGACGCGGCGTCCACCTATATACAGGAGCCCCCGTTCTTCGCGTCGTTCAGCCCGGCGCCGGATGCGGTCCACGACATCCGCGGGGCACGTCCGCTGGCGGTGCTGGGCGATTCGGTCACGACCGACCACATCAGCCCGGCCGGCGCGATCAAGCCCGACTCGCCCGCGGGCCGCTACCTGCGGGAGCACGGCGTCGCGGTCGCGGACTTCAACAGCTACGGCTCGCGCCGCGGCAACGACCGCGTCATGCAGCGCGGGACGTTCGCCAACGTCCGCATCAAGAACCTGATGGTGCCGGGGGTGGAGGGCGGCGTCACACAGTACTACTCCGCCAATGGCCGCGGCGCCGCGGCCGAACGCATGGACATCTACGACGCGGCCATGCAGTACCAAGCCGACGGCGTGCCGCTGATCGTGCTGGCCGGCCAGGAGTACGGCACCGGCAGCTCGCGCGACTGGGCGGCCAAGGGGACGCGGCTGCTGGGCGTCCGGGCGGTCGTGGCGCAGAGCTTCGAGCGGATTCACCGCAGCAACCTGGTCTTCATGGGCGTCGTGCCGTGCCAATTCCGGGACGGAACCGGCGTGGCGTCCCTGGGCTTGGACGGCAGCGAGACGTTCGACGTGACCGGCTTGGCCGACGGTCTCGCGCCGCGCCAGGAGGCGACGCTGGCGATCCACCGCGCAAACGGGCAGACCAAGCAGGTGCCGCTGACCGTCCGCATCGACACCCCGATCGAGGTCGAATACTACCGGCACGGTGGCATTCTGCCTTACGTGTTGCGGCAACTCGTCGCCTGACCCGGCGGCTCCTCACCCGGGAACGCGGGTCTCCGGCCCGCACCGAAGCGGGCGGGAGCCCGCGTTCCCAGGAAGGACCGGAAGGCGAGAGACTTTGCCTCCGTCCCCTCTCCTCCCTTCGACAAGCTCAGGGACCACCGGGAGCGGGTCAGCGCCTGCCCCGGACGTGATCCGGGGGCGAGGGTCCGACTCCCACCGCGAAATTTCAAACGGGAATACGCTCACTCCATCGTGCGGCTTGCACTCTGTCGGCCCGCTTCCCTATGATCCTCCGCGCTATGGCCCTGCGTGCGTCGACGTGTGCCCTGTGTCTCCTGCTGGCCTGCTTCGCGGCCGGCGTCCCGCTCCTTCCGCAGCAATGTTCCGCCGCCGACGACACGCAGACCGACGTGCTGGACGCCTATCTGTCGGTGCCCGGCTCGTTTTCGTTCGTGCGCCGCGCCCCGCACGGCACGATCGCCGGCAAGGTCGTGCTGACCGTGTTCGAGGATTTTCTCTGCCCGCGCTGCTACGAGACCGCCAGCCGCCTCATCCCCGCCCTGCAACGGCAGTACGGAGAGCGGCTCGCCGTGCGGTCTCTCGGCGTCCCGATCGTGCATGCGGCCTCGCGCATGCCCGCCCGGGCGTATGCGGTCTCGCACGAGCTGGGACTGGCCGACGAGATGCAGCAGGCGCTGTTTCAGGCCCGCTTCGAGGAAAACGTCGATACGGCCAGCCGGGACGGCCTCGCCATCGTGGCCGGTCGGATCGGGCTCGACCCGGAGATGCTGCTCGACCGGCTCGACGCGGGCGGCGGCGAGGCCGAGCTTGCGCACGCCATCGCGCTCGGCGAGCGTTATCAGGTCAGCGCGGTGCCGACCCTCATCCTGGACGGCTGGATGCGTGTCAACGATCTCTCCTCCGACAACGTCGAGACCATCATCGACGGCCTCTTGAAACGCAAGGCGGCACCACACCCATGAACGCCCATCCGCACGGCGGACGGCCCCCGTTCCGCGCCCGAAGCGCACCGTCCGCGCCGAAACCGACGCGCGGAGGCGTGATCCGACGTCGCCAGGGTCCGCATCGCACCCGGCCGCAGCCCGACACACGAGAGGGGACGGCATGAGCGCCCAGGACCGCAGCTATCTCTACACCCTCGGCGGACGGATCATCGCGCGGCGCAAGCTCATCCTCCTGTCGGTGGGCGCCGCGACCCTGTTCTTCGGCTTCTTCGCCGCCCGGCTCGACCTGGTGACGCGCTTCGACGAGCAACTGCCGCAACGCCACCCCTTCATTCAGGTGCACAACGAATACGCGGAGAAGTTCGGCGGCGCCAACACGATCATGCTGATGCTGGAGGTGCACGACGGCACGATCTTCAATCAGGCCACGCTGACCAAGATCTTCGAGATGACCCAGGCGCTGGAGCGCGTGTACGGAGTCAACAACGAACTCGTCAATTCCATCGCCCACCGCACCAACCGCCGCGTGGTGATGAAGAGCGGCGGCATGCAGGAGGTCGAGCCGGTGATGGAGCACGCCCCGCGCACCGCCGCGGAGGTGGAGCGCGTCCGGCGCATCGTGCACGCCTCGCGCAACCTGTACGGGGTGCTGGTCTCGCTGGACGAAAGAGCCGCGCTGCTGACCGCGACCTTCATCGAGCAACGGCTCGACCACCGGCGCCTGTTCGAGGAAGTCCAGCGGTCGGTGATCGACCCTTTTCAGGACGAGAATACCAGCATCCACATGGCCGGCCAGCCGGCGCTGTACGGCTGGGTCTATTTCTACGCCAAGCAGGTGTACGTCATCTTCATTGCGACCACCGTGCTGCTGTGGCTGCTGCTGTACGCCTATTTCCGCGACGTGCGCGGCGCCTTGCGCCCGACCCTGACCGGCGTGGTCTCCGCGGTCTGGGGATTGGGCTTCATCGCGTTGATCGGCTTCAGCCTGGACCCGCTCACGCTGGTGATCCCGTTCTTCATCACCGCGCGCGCGGTCAGCCATTCGGTGCAGATGCACGAGCGGTACTACGAAGAGTTCCGCAAGGCCGGCGGCCGGAAAGAGCCGGCCATCGTGGCCGCGTTCGCCGAATTGTTCGTACCCACCCTGTCCGGCATCGTGACCGACGCCCTGGGGCTGCTCGTCATCCTGTTCGTCCCCATCGTGCTGCTGCAGAAACTGGCCATCAGCGCCGCGGTGTGGATTCTGGCGATCACGGTCAGCGAACTCCTGCTCAACCCGATCGTCTACCATTATTTACGCGCCCCGGACCTGCGGATCGTCGAAAAGCGCGAGGCCGGGCTGTTCAAACGGAGCGTCGCGGCCGCGGCGCGGACGTTGCTGTCGCCGGCGGGCAAGGCGGCCACCGTGGCCGGCTGGGGCGTGGCCGTGGCGGTCAGCGTGTATTGGTGGCAGCACCTGGTCATCGGCGACCCGAGCGCGGCGACCCCGCTGCTGTACGCGGACGCGCCCTACAACGCGGCCCACGCCCGCATTCAGGAGACGTTCGGCGGCGTCGAGGAACTGACGGTCGTCGTCGAACGCAAGGAGCCCGAGCAGACCGACACCGCGGACGAGGGCGCGTCCGCGGTCGCTCGCTTCATGCAGCAGAGCGAGGCGCCGTCGCTCGCCAGCCCCGAAGTGCTGCCGTGGATCGAGCGATTCCAGCGCTATCTGGAGCGCGACCCGTCCGTGGGCCTGAGCTTTTCGTTCGTCGATATTCTGTCCGTGGTGAACGGCTCGATCCACGAACAGGAACCCAAGTGGGAAGTGCTGCCGCGGCGCAGCAGCGAGATTCAACTCCTGCTCGCGTCCTACTTCTTCGGCACGTCGTTCCAGGAGAGCGCCAGCGTCATCGACCACCTGTACCGCTCCGCGCCGGTGCGTTTCTATCTGACGGACCATCAAGGCGAGACCGTCCGCCGCGTGATCCGCCGCGCGCGCGAGTATATAGACGCCAACCCGTCGGAGGCGGCGCGGCTGCGGCTGGCCGGCGGGCCGATCGGCGTGCTGGCCGCGGCCAACGAGGCGTTGTTCCGCAACGACGTACTGGTCAACGTGCTGGGCTTCGGCACGATCTTCCTGGTGCTCGTGCTGACGTACCGCTCCATCGTAGCCGGGGTGTTCATGATCCTGCCGCTGGCGGTCGCCAACACGGTCATCAACGCGTACATGGGGGCCGCGCACATCGGCATCAACATCCACACCCTGCCGGTCGTCACGGTCGGCGTCGGGTTCGGCATCGACTATGCGCTGTACATCGTCAGCCGCATCATCGAAGAACAGCGGCAGGACGCCCCGCTCGACGACGCGGTCGTCGCGGCGCTGACCACCTCGGGCAAGGCCGTGACGTTCACCGCGATCACGATGATCCTCGGCACCCTGTTCTGGACCCTGTCGGACCTGCGCTTCAGCGCGGAAATGGGCCTGCTGCTCGCCCTGTGGATGGGCGTGAGTTTTCTGGCGACCGTCACGCTGCTGCCGGTGCTGATCGCGCTGTGCAAGCCGCGTTTCGTCACCCGCGGTGCGGCCGCCTGACCGGACGTTCCACCGGGAGAGACCGGGGCATCTCCGACGAGCACCGCGAGCACGACCGCCCCTTCGGCAGCAGGTCGAAAATCCGTCTGCGAGGCGTATTGACCGGAAACCGGCGTTTCTGCACGTTGGGCGCACCCGCGGCGGCTTCGCCCGTATGAAGAACGGGTTCACGCCGCGGGCCCCGGAATGCGTTTCGAGATCCGCCCATGATCGAAATCCACGACGTCACGAAATACTACGGGCGGGTCCGCGCCCTGCACGACGTGTCGTTCGACGTGCCGCAGGGCGAGGTCGTGGGACTGCTGGGGCCGAACGGCTCGGGCAAGACCACCCTCATGCGCATCCTGACCGGGTTCTTTCCGCCGACGAGCGGCCGGGTGCGCGTCGGCGGCCTGAGCCTGAGCGACGTGCCGCTGCAGGTCCGCGACCAGATCGGCTATCTCCCGGAGAACGTCGTCCTCTACCCCGACATGAGCGTCCGCGCGTTCCTGCGCTTCTGCGCCCGGGTGAAGCTGGACAACGCGCTCCAGCGCATGGCGGAGGTCGCCCGCGTGCTGTCCCAGTGCCGTCTGGAGGACGTGGCAGGCCGCCGGATCGGGGCGCTGTCCAAGGGGTACCGCCAACGGGTCGGCCTCGCCCAGGCCCTGTTGGGCGCGCCGCGCGTGCTCATCCTGGACGAACCCACCGTGGGGCTGGACCCGCATCAGGTCATCGACATGCGCGCGTTGATCAAAGGGTTGGCGGGCGAGACGACCGTCCTGCTGTCCAGCCACATCCTGTCCGAAGTCGCGCTGACCTGCCAACGGGTCATCATCATCGACAGGGGCCGCATCATCGCCCAGGACCGCCCGGACGCCCTCGACGCCCTCGTGCAGGGGACGACGCAGACCTTCGTCCGCCTCCGCGCCTCGCACCCCGCAGACTTGGCCGAGGCGTTGCGCGCGCTGCCCGGGGTCAGCGAGGTCGTGCCGCGCGACGGCCACGCCGCGGACGACACGGGCGCCGCTTCCGCGGACGACGGGCACGCCTTCGTCCTCGTATCGCGCGACCGGAGCGTGACCCGCGCCCTCGCGCAGGCGGTCGTGGACCGCGGCTGGGACCTGGTCGAGTTGCGGCCGGTCACGCTGAGCCTGGAGGAACTGTTCGTGCGCCTCACCGGCGAATCGCAGGCGGCCTAGTCGAATCGGCGCCTGGCAAGGAGACGGACCGTGAAGAATTTCTGGGCCGTGGTCGGCAAGGAACTCCGCAGCTATTTCTGCTCGCCCTTCATCTACCTGCTGACCGCGGTGTTCCTGCTGCTGAGCGGCTGGTACTTCTACAGCGACCTCGTGTTCTACGCCCAGTTCGGCTTCGGCATGAACATCCTGGAGAATTTCTGGCAACTCCTGTTCACCGACCTGCGCCTGATTCTGCTGTTCTTCATCCCGTTCATGACCATGCGCCTGTTCGCCGAGGAAAAGCGGCTGGGGACGATCGAACTGCTGTTCACGTATCCCATGCGCGACAGCGAGATCTTCTGGGGCAAGTTCGTCGCCTGCGCGCTGGCGACGTTCTTCATGCTGTCGTGCACCGCGCTGTACCCGGTCATCGTCTATCAGTTGCAGCCGTTCGACTGGACGGTCGTCCTGGCCGGCTACACCGGGCTCGTGTTGCTGGCGCTGTCGTTCATCGCCTGCGGGCTGTTCATTTCGTCGCTGACGGACAATCTGGTCGTGGCCGGGTCCGCGGCCCTGGGCGTCGTGCTGTTCCTGTGGATTCTGAGCTGGAACGACGGGGCGACCGAAGAGGGCGCGCTCCGCGTCCTGGCCCAGGTCTCGACGGTCACCCACTTCCAGGGGTTCGCGCAGGGGTTCATCGATTCCAAGGAAGTCACCTTCTTCCTGTGTTTCGTCGCCTTCTTCAGCTTCCTGACGCTGCGCTCGCTGGAAGCCCGGCAGTGGAAGGGCCGCCGATGAACGCGACCCGGCGCAACGTCGTCAAGCTGGTCGTGGCCGCGCTCGGCTTTCTGGCGCTGCTGACGGCCATCCAGGCCATTTCCAACGGGCGCAACCACCGGCTCGACCTGACGCTCCAGCAGAAATTCAGCCTGTCGCCGCGCTCGCGGCAGATCCTGCGCAACCTCGCGCACGACGTGCAGGTGACCGCGTTCGTCCAGAGCGACCGGCCCGAGAACTTCTTCCTCGAAGACCTGCTCGCCCGCATGGCCCGGGTCGGCCCGCACTTCCGCTACCAGGTCGTCGATATGAACAAGAACCCGGCCCTGGCCCGCGAATACAAGGCCACGCAGTACGGCACGCTCGTGTTCGAGTCCCGGGGCGTCCGCAAAGGGACGCTGCTGGCCCAGGGTGAGAACGACGTCATCTCCACCCTGCTGCAAGTCACGCGCGGGTCGGAGAAGACCGTGTATTTCCTGTCCGGCCACGGCGAGGGGGACATCGACAACGCCTACCCGACCATCGGCTTCTCCAAGTTCGCCAGCGCGCTGACCGAGGAGTTCTACGTCACCCGAAAGCTCTTTCTGGGCGAACGGGGCGCGGTGCCCGACGACGCCACGCTCGTCGTCCTGCTCGGACCCGAGGCCGACCTGCTGCCGCACGAGTTGGCGGCGCTGGAC
This sequence comes from uncultured Binatia bacterium (SeqCode), assembly GCA_965242795.1. GTDB lineage: Bacteria > Desulfobacterota > Binatia > Bin18 > Bin18 > Bin18. Next base: position 2,007,803 of record OZ251505.1, on the reverse strand, counting down.
GACTACGTCCAGGCCGGCGGCGCGCTGTTCGCGCTGATCGACCCGGGCGCGCCGGCCTCCGTGGTCGCCTTTCTGGAACGCTACGGCTTCGACCTGCCCGACGCGGTCGCGGTGGACCCGGTCCAACGTCTGTACGCCGGCGAGCTGCTCACGTTCCGGGTGTCGCCGACCGGCAAGCCGCACCAGATGATCATCTCGGTCAACGCCCCGCCGATCTTCTCGCTGGCGCGCGTCGTGCGCGCGTACGGCAATCGGGAAGGCGTGTTGGCGCGCCCCATCCTGCGCACCTCCGCGGAGGGCTGGGGCAGCACCGACCCGCGGATTGCGACCGGAGGCCGCGCGCCGTACGACGCGGAAAAAGATTTAGCCGGGCCGGTCGTGGTGGCCGGCGAGATCACCTTCGGCAAGGACGACGGGCTCGGCGGCCAGATCCTCGTCTTCGGCGACTCCGACCTCGGCAACAACAAGCTGATCGAACAGGGCGGCAACCGCGACCTGCTGGTCAACGCGGTCAACTGGCTGGCCGAGGACGTCGAGCAGATGGCCGCGCGGCCCGAGGCGCAGGAGAGCGGCCGCCACCAGTGGATCCTGAGCGCTTTGCAGGTCTCGTGGGTCCGCCTGGTCAGCGTCGTCCTCATGCCCGCCGCGTTCCTGGTGCTCGGTCTGGGCATCTTCGTGTGGCAGAGGAAACGCGCATGACGTGGCGCCGCATCCTCGTGTACTACGCGCTGGCGGGGACGCTGGGCGCCTATTTCTTCGCCTACGTCCACGAACCGCCGCACGACCCGCTGGCCGTGCCGGCGCCCAAGGTCTCCGGCCGGGGATTCCTGCCCTTGGAGCGCGGGGAAATCCGCGCGATGACGCTGTCGCGTTCCGACGAACCCGACCTGCGCTTCCGTTTGCGGCAGGGACGCTGGGAGGCGGTCGACCCGGTCGGCGCGGGCGTCACCCCGGACGTGGTGGAGAGTTTCATCGAAAACCTGACGCCCGAAAAAGACCTGCGGCTGATCGACGCCGACCCGGCCGACGTGGCCGTGTACGGCCTGGACGCCCCCACGTCGACCGTCGTCCTGCGGGGGGAAGACGGCGCACGGGAGACCACGGTTCAGGTCGGCAGCCTCAACCCGGCGTCGTCGGCTTATTACGGCCGGCGGACCGACGCGCCGGAGGTGGTCCTGTTCGGCTACAACGTCGGCTACTACGCCGACCTGATGTTCCAGTCGGCCCGGCGGACGGCCGCGGACGAAGGAAACCGCGCCGCGCCGGAACGGGCCGCGGACGCGCCGGACTAGAGGCGCATACCGCCCATGCACCGTTGCTCGCCACATGCACGCTATGCGCGGCCCTGTCTGCGCACTGCCGGGGCCACGTTCGGATGCGCCGCGCTCTTCGGCTTGATCGTCTTCCTGCCGAGCGGGTGCGAGACCGAACCGGAGGAAGTCGGCATCCGGAACGAGATGACCGCCTACATGGATCAGGCGCGGCTCTGGGCGGCGACCGAAGCCGAGATCAACACCGCCATTTCCCGCGTGCGGGAAGATCAGTTCGTCCACGACGATTTCGTCATCGACACCCTGCGGCCCGCGGTGGGCGTCGCGCACGACTACGTGGCGGAACTGGAAGCGTACGTCCCGGACACCCCCGCGCTGGTCAGCGTGCACCAGGGCTACGTGGAAGCGTGGCGCGCCCACGAATTCGCGCTGGCGTCGGTGTTGGATGCCGTCGAGCGGAAGGATTACGTCCAACTCTCCCGCGCGAACACCGAGCTACTCGAAGCGCAGCGCTCGGTATCCGACGTGCTGGCCGCACTCGCCCGCCTGCTGCGCGAAGCCGGTGTCGCTTCGGAGACCCCGCCCGACCGGCTGCTCGCCCCGCCGGAGGAGTTCCAGGGGTTCCAGGTCGACCCGAAACGGTAGCGGCGAGCACCTCGGTTCACATTGCACCCTTGGTTCGTTGTGTAGGGGCAACCCCCCGTGGTTGCCCTGCTGGGGAGAGGGTAGGCACCCTTCGACAGGCTCAGCAACCGCAGGGTCTGCCCCGACACCGGGCCGCGGCGTTCACCGAGATAGTTGTCTCGTGATGGACGCCCCGGAGCGTTCCAACCCGGAACCCCCGCCCAGCAGACGTAGAAAAAACCCTCCCCGGAGCTATTGACCGCCCGGATTCGTCCGCATACACCGGACCCGCTACGGGGCAGGGGCCCGTGAAAGGAGGCTGTATGCAGCTGAAGAAGTATCTCACCGCCGCGGTCGCGCTGACGGTGGCCGCGGGGTGGAGCGTTTCGGCGTCGGCCCAGAGTTTTCCGCAAGCCGGGGACAAGGTCGACCAGTCGAACATGGCCGAGGCCGCGGACGTGCTGAACCCGACCGCGAACTGGATGATCAACCAGGGCATGGTCATGAACGTCGGCGAGTATCGCAAGTACGAGTGGCCCAAGGCGTACGCCGAAGCCACGGAGAAGTTCGCCGGCCAAGTCCAGTTGTCGGAGGACGGCCGCCAGATGTTCAACTACGTGGCCGGCTGCCCGTTCCCGCAGATCGATTCCAACGACCCGCTCGCCGGCGCCAAGGCCATGTGGAACCACGAGTATTTCCCGGATTTCACGGACAACGTGGGCTGCCCGTGGATTCTCGAGCTGGTCAATTACCGGGGAGAGATGGAGCGCTTCTACGCGTCGCATTTCTGGCGGCGCATGAAGTGGGAAGGCCGGCTGTACATGGACCCGAAGCCGGTCGCGCCGTTCAACCCGCAGATCACCTATACCGAGCAGTGGGGACCGCTGTACGCCCCGAACGATCTGAAGGGCGCCGGCGTGCTGAACTTCCGCTATACCCCGCTCGAAAACCCGGATGACTCCTACATGTATCTACCCGAGCTGCGCCGCGTGCGGCGGATCAGCGTGGCGAACCGTTCGGATGCGTTCTGGGGGACGGACATCGACATCGACTCCATCTGGGGCTTCAACGCCAAGCCCGGCTACTGGTCGTGGCGGGTACTGGCCGAGAAGGAGACGTTGATGGCCGCCCACTCCATGAACTACCAGAACCGCGACGTCTGGGCCGCGGCGCCGGACGGCCGCAGCGGGGCCGCGGCCATGCTGTGGTCCGAGGCCGTGAACTGGGAACGCCGGCCGGTGTGGGTCGTCGAGGGCATCCCGACCGGGTACAACCAGTACGCCTACTCCAAACGGGTGCTCTATCTCGACAAGGAGTACTTCAACACCTCGTGGTCGGAGACGTACGACCAGGGCGGCGAGATCTGGAAGACCTGGACGCAGCTCATGAACATCTCCAAGAAGCCCTCGGACGATTACATCGCCGCGGACTACGACGAGGAACAGGTGTTCACGCACAACGGCCAAGTCGTCGATATGCAGATCACCCACTCGTCCAAGTGGGATTGCCCGCCGGGCTACGACGAGTACTACGTTCCGAAGTACGACTGGTACTTCAACACCGCCAAGGAGTGGAACACCCCCGAGGCATTCACCGTGAACTTTCTCATTCAGAGCGCCCGCTAAACGTCACCTCCCCTGCCCGGTCGAATCGAGACCCTCCGCACCCCGCGTGCGGGGGGTCTTTTCGTTCCAGGGACGTGTCTCCAGCCCCTGCTCTCCGAGCTTGTTGCCGTACGGCGGGGAGCACGGGCTTCGCCGTTCGTGCCTTCCCTCCGGGAGAAGGTCTGGGCGAGAAGAATTTGCGAATCGAGACGCCCTTCCTTTGGGAAGTACATACAAGGGGATCCTAACGGTCAAAGGCCGGAGTGACAGCGGGGTTCGTTTCGACAGGCTCAACGAACTGAGGGATGGGGAAGGTCCCTGAGCTTGTCGAAGGGTCGAACCATGGCGAAGGGTGTCGCAATAGGTACAGGGTCCTCTTGTATGTAATTCCCCTTTCTTTCCCTTGACTTTTCATTTGGAACAATGCAATGGACGAACGACACGCCGGGAGACCAAGGGGATTTCTGCACACGGTCTCCGACACAGATGGAGGGAGGACACGACGTTATGAATGTATTCAGGACCGGGCGGACCCGCCCACGTTCCAGCCTGTCGGCGCTGCTGGTGTCGGTCGTTGCGTTGAGCGGACTGGCCGGCTGTCACGGAGAGCAGCCGACCGCCTGGAGTACGTCGCTCCTCGCCCGAACCGACAAGCTGTTCGACGTGACGCACGTTCGAGACGACACCTTCGTCGCCGTGGGGTACAACGGCCGGATCCTCCGCAGCGAGACGGCCGGCGCGAATTGGGTGGACGTCGAGCCCGCGACCACTTGGTCCCTGAACCAGGTGGACTTCGTCGGCGACCGAGGCTGGGCGGTCGGCCACAACGGGGCCGTCATCCACAGCCGCGACGGCGGCGAGACCTGGGCGACGCAGGAGGCCGAGACCACCAAGACGCTGATGGCGGTCTCGTTCGTCGATGAAAACCACGGCTGGGCGTGTGGCGACGAATCGACCTGGATGTGGACGGACAACGGCGGCGAGACCTGGAACGTCGAGCGGATGGACGTGTCGCAGGTCGGACTGTCCGAGTTCTCCAGCTTGGCCGTCCCCGACATCATCTATTACAGCGTGCAGTTCCTCGACCGGATGAACGGCTGGATGGTCGGCGAATACGGCAACGTCCGCGTGACCAACGACGGCGGCAAGACCTGGGGCGCCCAGCACGGCAGCCTGCTCGACGAGCTGGTCGCGCGCGGGGGCGCCAACGACGTGATGACGCTGGCCGCCTTCTTCAGCGTCCACTTCACCGACCCGATGAACGGCCTCCTGGTCGGCGGCGGCGGCGCGATTGCCACGACGGCCGATGGCGGGGAGCACTGGTCGTGGGTGGCACGCGAGGGAGACAACACTTGGGTGGAAGGCACCGAGTACGACGTCCCGGCCCTGCACATGTACGACATCGGCGACCCGGGCGACAACGGCCAGATCGTCACCGTGGGCATGAACGCCGCGGCGCTGGGGACCGGCAACGGGGGCCGGAACTGGGGACCCGTTGCGACGCCCGACGGGGTGTACACCTGGATCAACGGCATTGCGTTCAACGAAGCCGGGAAGGGCGTCCTCGTCGGCGGAAAAGGCACGATCATGACGAGCAGCGACGGCGGCGCGAACTGGACCCTCATTCAACAGGACGTCGCCGAACCGGAGGAGGAAGCCGCGCACTGACGCACGGCGCTTCGTCACCCCCGAGCGTTGAGAAAAGCGCACAAAGAAGGAGAGCACCGTGGCCAAGAAGAGACTCCCGACTATCGAAGAGCTGGAAGCCCACGCCAAGGACCGTGCCGCGCTGTATCGGCTGGGCGAGGGCCTCATCAAGAATCGCTTCCTCATCACCTTGAGCGTCCTCGTCGTGACCGGCTTCATGGCGTGGCAGGCGTTGACGATCGAGATGTCCACCAGCTTCAACGATCTGCTGCCCTACCGGCATCCGTTCGTGCGCGTCCACTTCCGCTTCGCCGACCAGTTCGGGGGCGCCAACAACGTCAACGTCATGCTGCGGGTCGAGAAGGGCGACGTCTTCACGACCGGCATGCTCAAGAAAATCTTCGAGATGACGCAGGCGGTCGATCGCGTGACCGGGGTGAACCACGACCAGATCGAGTCGATCGGGCACCGCACGACGCGCTATCTGACCGTGTCCGGGGGGACGATCGCCACGCCGCCCGTCATGCGCAGGCCTCCCAAAACCGACCGGGAAGTCGCCGAAATCAAGGAGATTTGCTACAACACCGAAACCATCTACGGCCAGTTGGTGGCTCTCAACGGGCAAGCCCTGTTGATCAAGGCCAACTTCATCGAAGGCAAGCTCGACTATAAGACGGTGTTCGACGAGATCCGGCGCACCGTCAAGGAGCCGTTCGAGACCGCGGAGGAGTCCATCTGGGTCGCCGGCGAGCCGCAGCTCTACGGCTGGATCTACCACTACGCCAACGAGGTCTTCTACATCTTCATAGCCGCGACCATCGTCTGCTGGATCCTGCTCTATCTCTATTTCCACGACTGGCGCGGCGCGTTGCGCCCCACCATCACCGGCATCGTCTCGGCCTTCTGGGGGCTGGGCATCCAGGCCATGATGGGGTTCTCGATGGACCCGCTGGCGCTGGTGATTCCCTTCTTCGTGACCGCACGCGCGATCAGCCACTCGGTGCAGATGCACGAGCGGTACTACGAGGAGTACCGCAAGTGGCAGTGGAACAAGGAGCGGGCCATCGTGGCCGCGTTCGCCGAGCTCTTCGTCCCGACGCTCAGCGGGATCATCACCGACTCGCTGGGGATGCTGGTCATCGTCGTCGTGCCGGTGGTCATTCTCCAGAAGATCGCGATTTCCGCATCGATCTGGGTCGCGTCCGTGGCGATCAGCGAACTGCTCATGAACCCGGTCGTGTACTACTATTTGCGCGCGCCCGAGCCGGACAAGGTCATCAAGCGTGAGGAGGGGTGGTTCCAGCATTTCATAGACGGGTGCGCCGTATGGATCACCACGCCGAAGAATGCACGCAAGATCGTCATCTTCTGGGTCGTGGCGTTCCTCATTTCCATCACCCAGATCCGTCACTTGACGATCGGCGACCCGACCGCGGCCACGCCGCTGCTGCACTTGGAGTCGCCCTACAACCAGTCCCACATCGAGATCCAGAAATACTTCGGCGGCATCGAGCCGCTCATCATCGTGGTCGAGGGGCGCGACAAGGAAGTGCTCAAGAACCCCGATCTGCTGCGCACGCTGGAACTCTTCCAGCGCCACATGGAGCGGGACAAGGACATCGGATACAGCTTTTCCCTGGCCGACGTCATCCAGGCCATCAACATGACGTTCTACGACATGCAGCCGCGCTGGGGGGCGATTCCCGCGGACGCGCGGCGGGTCAGCTCGCTGTTCTTCTACTATTTCGCGGGCACCCCGCCGGGCGAGTCGTCCAAGTTCCTGGACCCCAGCTATACGGTGTCGCGCGTGACGTTCTATTGCGCCAACCACCAGGGCGACAACATCGCCCGCATCATTCAGGAGGCGCGCCGCTTCGTCGCCGCCAATCCGCTGGTGGACGACCTGAGCCTGCCGGAAGCGGAGCAGACGGTCATCGCCGACTGGCGGCTGGCCGGCGGGTTGATCGGCGTGACCGCCGCGGCCAACGAGGAGATTCTCAAGAACGACCTGTACATGCACGGGTTGGGCTTCGGCACCATCTTCCTGATCGTCATGTTCACCTACCGCTCGCCCATTGCCGCGCTGGTGATGATGATCGGCCTGTTCCTGGCCGACGGGGTGGTGAACGCCTACATGGGCGTGCGCAACATCGGCATCAACCTCCAGTCGCTGCCGGTCGTGACCGTCGGGGTCGGATTCGGGATCGACTACGCGTTGTACATCGTCAGCCGGGCCGTGGAGGAGTACGACGGCGACATCAACGAGGCGGTGCGCCGCGGGCTTTCGACCGCGGGCAAGGCCGTGGCCTTCACCGCGGCGACGCTCATCATGGCGACCGTCCTGTGGGCCTTCTCCAACATCCGCTTCTGTTCGGAAATGGGCCTGCTGCTGGCGCTGTGGATGGGCATCAGCTTCTTCGGGGCGTGCACCTTCGTGCCTGCGGCCTTGGTGCTGTGGCATCCGAAGTTCTTCGTCCGCGCCGCGCGGGAAGGCATCATCGCCTGATCCGCATCCTGCGAGGCAAAGAGAAAGAGGCAGTCCATACGGACTGCCTCTTTTTTTGTGAAGCTCTTTTTTCGGACGGACGGGGTAGGATAGATTCACGAAAGCGAGGAGCGACCATGAACCACACGTTCGACACCCTCACCGCGGCCCGCACACTTCAAGCCGCCGGCATGGAAGCCGCCCATGCCGAGGCCATCGTTGCCACGATGAGCCAAGCGGTGACCGAAGGGGTTGCGACAAAAGCCGACATCGCCGACCTCAGAGCCGAACTCAAAGGCGACCTTGCCGACCTCAAGGCCGATCTGCTCAAAGTCGCCATCGGCATCGTCCTGGCCAACGCAGCGTTGACCGCCGGACTCGTCAGGCTCTTATCTTAGTCGCGCTCCCAATCGGGAGGATCGCGAAAGGCTGGCCCGATCTTCCCCGAAGTCCTCTCCCCTCTCCAATCCTAGGAGAGGGAAAAGGTAGGAGGAGAAGCCGGTAATCGGCTTTCGGTTTCTGAACCTGGGGCGGCGCGTCGGGTGTGACGTCACGCGCGGGCAAGGTGCCGGGCCGTCCGAGTTCATCGGACGGCCCGGTTGATGGTGATGGCGGGATGGGAAAGGAAGCCGGCAAGTGAAGACCGGACAGCGCGCCTAGTTGGCATCGCCTCCCATATCCCCACTCTCTGCAGGCATCTCGTCGGTGGCGCCCTCCGTGCCCGCATTCTCTGCCGGCATCTCATCGCCCGCGCCTTCTGCAGACTCGGCAAGCGCTTTCGGGTTGGCCGCCAGTCCCGGGTCGCGGCTTTCCTTGTTGGCCTGCTTGTACTGATCGACCAGCGACTGCTTGGGCTCCTCGTCCTTTTGTTCTTCGATCGGCGGAGCGCCGAGTTCGCAGCCTCCCAGCACCAGAATCGAGCCAACGCCACACGCGACGATTCCTTGCCGCACCCATTTGCCGTAGGATGAGATGTAGTTTTGCATAGGGCGAACTCCTAAAGAACGCGGCCCGATTTGTCAAGTTGTGTTTCGGCCTGATAGTACTTGATCGGAAAATTTCGGGCCGACTCAATACGGTGGCCCTGCCCCTCATCGATTCCTGAGCTTGTCGAATGGTCGAATCATGTCGAGCAACAGGATGGGGGTTGCCCTTCGACAGACTCGAAGACCAGAGGAAGGCCGGAACTTGTCCGGGGCGTAATCTGGGAGCGAGAGAATTCTTACGCCGAGACACTACCGGTGCCCTCCAGGCGTATCATGGCCTCCGGGCTCCGCTTTTTTCCCCTATCCCAGCTTGGTTGACATACCGGAACGCGCAGCGTTGTATGGACGCATGAAACTTTTGGTTGTCGTCTGGACGTTGATATTGGCCTCATCTTTCCCCGGTCCGCGGCAGGTTTCGGCAGCGGACGTTGCAGCGGACGTATCCGATCAGGACAGACTGACCCGGATCGAGGCGAGGCTGGACGGGATCGATGGCCGGCTGGGGCGACTCGAAGACCGGTTCAACCGCTTCGAGGAGCGTATCGACAACCGTCTGAACCGCTTCGAAGACCGTATGGACAAAGAGATGGTCTCGATTCGCGCAGATTTGAATAGCCAGTTAGCCTCGACGCGCGCAGATCTGAATAGTCAGTTAGCTTCGACGCGTGCAGAGCTGAGCGGACACCTCAATCGGATGAACAACATGCTCATCGGGTTTCTGGGGCTGCTGGCCGTCGGCCTCGGCCTGACGATGTGGGACAGGCGCTCCGTGCTCAAGCCGATCGAGACCGAAATCAGACAGATAGAGGCCGACGTCGCCGACAAGGGATCGAAACGCATGCTGGAGTCTGCGGTGAATGCGCTCCGTGCTTGGGGGCAGGAGGATCAGCGTATGGCCGCCATCCTCAAGCGGCTCAACCTGATGTAGGGGCGGACCCCGCGATACGGACGAGCGGGTTGTGGGAGATCACGCAGAGGGAACGCACCCTGTCTGGGTTCTGTAGGTCGGGTAAGCCGGAGGCGTAACGCGACATCCCAACGCCTTCGACCGCATCGTCGGGGAATACCTTGAGAAGCTGCAACGTTGAGCGTGCCTGCAACGGTGCGCCCCGGTAATTCGGTCAGAGTCGGGCAAGCATTCTGTAAACGGCATCGTCGTTGCGCTTGCCGGCTACGAGGACCAGCAGGGTATCGTCTTCCACACGATACACTACCCGATACTCGCCGATATCGACGCGGCGAAGGTTCTTGCCTGCCTTCAACGCGCGGCTGTCGTGGGGCCGCGGGTCATTCAGCAAGGACAGGATGGCGTCCACGACCTGTTTGTACTGCTTGGGTGGAAGGGTTTTGATGAAGCGTCCTGCCCGACGCGCAATACTCGGTTCGAGGGCCGAGGCCATTGACCTATCGTTTCAGTAATTCGCGGACCTCTTCGTCGGACAGGAAGCCTTCTTGCTCCGCGGATCGAGCTTCCATTGCCCAGAGTTTGTCTTCGAGTTCGCAGAGTTGGTCATAGCGGCGCTTGGAGAGCACGACGTTGCGTGCCCTGCCGGATTTTTCGACGATGACAGGTCCAGCTTGTGCGGCCTCCAAATAGCGGTCCAACCGAGTCTGGAGTTCGGTCGCCGTGACGTGCATGATGCTGAACATCCTTTCCGAATAGTTCCGTAGGCCGGGTTCTCCAAGGGCGTAAGCCGACACCTTGTCATGCAGCCATCCGACCAGCGGGGCTACATCAGGTTCAGGCGCTTGAGCACGGCGGCCAGTTGGTGATTCTCCTGCGCCCAGGCGCGGAGGGCGTTGACCGTCGCGTCCAGTCGGGTCTTGGAGCCTTTGGTGGCGAGGTCGCCTTCCAGACGCCTCATGTCGGCCTCCAGGGGTCTCAGCATAGAACGGCGGTCCCAGAGAACGAACCCGAACAGGGCCACCACGAGCAGCCCGAAGACGGAACAGAGGCCGATGAGCAGGGCATTCAGCCGGTCGAATTGGCTGTTCATGTCCGTGCGGAGCTCCTGGAAGCGACGATCCAGGCTCTGTTCCAGGCGATCGACTCGCTGTTCGAGATGATCCATGCGCTGATTCAGGAGATCGTTGATTGCATCCACCTTGGTTTCGAGGCGGATCAGCCGGTTCTCGTCGGAGACGGCCGGGGCGACGTCCGCAGCCAAGGCCGACTGGGAACCGCCGGAGAAACACGTGAGGGTCACTATGACCCACGCGGCGAAAAGACGTTGCATGGAGCCCGATACAATGCCGATCATCCCGGCCTGTCAAGCCGGCGGAGAAGTAAAGAAGACAGGTTCAGCTTGTGCGGCCTTCAAATAGCGGTCTAACCGAGTCTGGAGTTCGGTCGCCGTGACGTGCATGATGCTGAACCTCCTTTCCGAATAGTTCCGCAGGACGGGTCAGCCAAGGGCGTAAGCCGCCACCTTGTCATGCAGCCATCCGACCAGCGGGGCTACATCAGATTCAGGCGCTTGAGGACGGCGGCGAGTTGGTGATTCTCCTGCGCCCAGGCGCGGAGGGCGTTGACCGTCGCGTCCAGTCGGGTCTTGGAGCCTTTGGTGGCGAGGTCGCCTTCCAGACGCTTCATGTCGGCCTCCAGGGGTCTCAGCATCGAACGGCGGTCCCAGAGGACGAATCCGAACAGGGCCACCACGAGCAGCCCGAAGACGGAACAGAGGCCGATGAGCAGGGCGTTCAGCCGGTCGAATTGGCTGTTCATGTCCGTGCGGAGCTCCTGGAAGCGGCGATCCATGCGCTGCTCAATCCGGTCCATACGCTGCTCGATACGGTCCATACGCTGCTCGATACGGTCCATGCGCTGTTCGAGATGATCCATGCGCTGATTCAGATGGTCCATGCGCTGATTCAGGAGGGCGATGAGTGCATCCACCTTGGTTTCGAGGCGGATCAGCCGGTTCTCGTCGGAGACGGCCGGGATGGTGTCCGCGGCCAAGGCTGACCGGGGGCCACCGGAGAAACACGTGAGGGTCGCTAGGACCCACGCGGCGAGGAGACGTTGCATGGAGTCCGATACAATGCCGATCATCCCGGCCTGTCAAGCCGACGGAGAAGAAAGAAAAAGGACGACTTGGAGGGGGTTGAAAGCCATCTTTCGGAGCAGGCAGGCTGTCGAGAAGTGGATGATGTAGGGGCAGGCCCCCGCGCCTGCCCTTCCCCTCACTACAATCAACCGATTCTTAGTCGCACTCCACCGGGCAACCACGGGGAGTTGCCCCTACGATACGGGCGTACAGGAGAACGAGAAGGTTGAGACGAATGACGACGACATCTCAGGCAGCAAATTGGACTAGCTAGAAACGTAATCTGACATTTTGTCCTAGCCTTCAAGGTCAAGCCTACCAGGAAGGTTCATGTTAGGCTACGCCGTGCTAAATTGCCGCTACAAGGCTACTCGTTCAATGACGTTTTGGGGAGAATATCATTTATCGCATCTTGGAATTCTGTGGTAAAAGCGTCTCGATATTCTTTTTGCTTCCACAGCTCTTTAATTGGATCATTATTGAAAATATAAGTCCTAAGAAGTTCTTTGACTTGCTTTGGATCCTGGCTTTTTCTCATGTGGAAAATTGTTTCAAATGTGTTGAGACTTGTATATGCTCCAGTAATCCTCAAAACTTCTTCAGGACGTTTGCCCGGATAGAATATCGGGACAAATTTGTCCGGATTCTCCAATATAAGCTTGTTAATTTCTTGTATGGAACTTTTCCAAAAGATTATTCGGCTCAGTTCGTTCTGTCCTCTCATGGCTATAAGCTGCGCCAATCCTACGGTAGCGACGAACAGAAAGACTATGAGGTCTAAGATTCCAACGAAGACAAGAGCTCTGTCGGCCCGCTCTCCCCCGGGTACTATTGTCCATAAAGCCGCGGAAATTATCCAAAAGATCACGATGAATACGCCCAGACCGATTGCGATTCTCTTGATACCTGATCCTTCTGTGATACCTAACATTTCGAGCCTCCTAATGGATACGGGGTAGGGGTTTAACCCGCCCAGGCAGCCTAGCCTGGACGGGCCGTTCACTACAGTAAATAGTTCCGTAGGTCGGGTTAGCCGGAGGCGTAACCCGACATCGTGGCAGGACGTCCAGAGCCTTACTCGCTCTCCATCTCCATGTCGAATGACGAGGCTGTGCCGATCCGGCCTCCGGGGCTGATTTGTTCGTCCGGGCTCTGGAGAAGGGTTTCGATTTTGTGTTGGACGACTGCAAACGGGATTTCTCTGAGACATCGGCTTACCTCCAGGCAGCGGATGCTTCGCTTTTGCCGTTGGCAAGCGCAATCCCCTTCGATTGCCGTGGCGTTCGGGTTGATCGAGCCCGTCCGGCTATACGGTTTGGGGCCATAGATGCCCAGGGTCTTTCCTCCCAAGGCGCTGGCGAGATGGAAGATGCCGCTGTCGGGGGCAATCGTCAGAAGCGCGTTGGACAGCCACGTTTTGACAACGGCCAGATTCCCTTCCTCGTACGTCGGGTATCCCGACGTCAACGTGCGTATTTCTTCCGCGCGGACCCGTTCCGCTCCGATCAGCCGGACAGGAATTCGTCTGTCGGAAAAATACCTGCATATTCTCCGAATCAAATCGACCGGGAGATAGCGATCTTTCCTGCTTGCGCCGACGTGTAGGCAAACCTCTTTTCGGCACGTCGGAGGAGAACCCGCCCGGTGAGCCAGATAGATGGTGGACGGGGAAGGAAGGCCCAGATAATCGAGAATCGGTTTGTACGCCCAGACAACGTGCCTGGTCGGGTGTTTTTCAACGAGCTTATGATACAGGGTGCGATACCGGATCTTCTGAAGCCTGCCTCTGGCGCGTCCGACTTTCTTTCTGGCCGAAATCTGCGGGACGATGTGTCGGCTTCGTTCGCTCGATGCGAGATCAATCAGCAAATCGAATCGATCTTGGGGAAGATCGTTCCACCCCCATTCTCTGAATGGACTCCCATCGAACAGTCCGACCATATACCGAGGTACAATATAATGGACGTCCGCGAACCTGTTGCAGGCATTCCCGACGATCAAACTGCACACCACGTCTCCGATTCTATGCGGAGCGAGTAATGCAATCTTCATGCTCTCGCGTTCATCGCCAACGAGGGGCAGGATCGTATCAGGCTAATCGGACTCGGAAGGCGGTCTTATTGTTATCGTCTTTGCTTCGCCCCCGGGGACAACTTGGAGACTGTCAGGATGCCACACCTCTACCGAATATCTTCCCGGAACTGCACGGAGGCTACTATACGTCCGAAAACGGGAAGAAGGGTCCAAGGAGAGAACCACGGCTTGCACCGCATGGATGTTCGGGCTTGCTTCCGTGATCTCCAACAGGCGCTCCTTTAGGCGAATTTCGTCCTCCATAGGAAATTTTCTAATTTTATCCCCTATTGAAATGTGAACCTCTTCGACCCATGCATCCGGCCGTTCCGAAGACCAGACATGCACTACGTTTTGAGAACCTTGAGATGCCTTCATAGAAGTCCAGAAAAAAATCTTCCTGACGTTATCCTCAATGGTTCTGATATCAAGCAAAGAGATTTCATCCCCATAAGCAGGATCCTTACATTCCGGGCGCATCATCTCAAGGCAGAATCGTGACTTCGTGACATCCAATTCTTGAGAGTCGAACGTCTCTCCTGCTTTGAATATTTGTGGGATTGCTCTTTTCTCCCATGATGGAAAAAGAGGTTCTCGGTCTGCGCGGTCTTCAAAAGACTCTGACTTAAACATGTATCGAGATGCACTGTCTCCTAGCGTCTCGAGTTTCTGAGTCTCGACTCCTACGTCACTCGGAGAAAGCTTCGGTTTCACAAGATTCGTGGGCCGCGATTGTCGCGTTTCTCCCACCCTGTCTTCAAGAGATCCAGACTTGACAGGACGCGGCGGATTGGGTTCCTCTGCCGCGGCCGGTTGCGGACTTTCTTCCTCTCCCGTGCTGTCGGAGGGCTGTGGTTCTGAATGACCCGTAATATTTTGATTTTCTTGTAGAGATACACCATCCGCTGCATTTTCCGATTGGGTATTGCCGGGAGGACAGGTGCCGGGTGAATCTTGATTCTGTTGATTTAATAATTCTTCTTTCTGTATAATGAACAACTTCTTGTTTTTGTTTATCCCTAGTATGTGTGTTAGGTCATCCAGTTGTGATTTTCCATTCTCAGCGTTCCTTAACAAATGCGAAGTGATGGGTTTGGCCCATATTGTCAACAAAAAGGTCTCAATTTCATCTTCAAAGTACTCATAAAAGTGCTCCCAAAGGATTAAAAGGACCCCTACGAAAACTGCTAGGAGAGCACCCCCTACAATTTTGGCCATACGTTAGTTCTCATACTCTCCCCCCCTTCAGATTATTCTGCAAGAAGACAGGGGAGGACGGGGCGGGCGTGACGCCCGCCCCCGCCGGTTAGGCGGCTACAGCAGGTAGTACTGCAGCCGGAACCATACCGTGTCGCGGTCGGCGTAGTAGTTGAGGAACGACCCATCGACCCGGTTCATGCTGCCCGGATAGATCGCCGCGCCCACGAACAGGTCCAGGTTGCGGATCAGCCAGTCGTGCCAGTACGTCTGCGCCAGGACGACCGACTGCTCGCCGTTGACCGAATAGCCGTATGCGAGCAACGGCTCCAGCTTGCCGCGGAAGTAGAAGCCCGACAGCCCGAACGTGTACACCTGTTCCCAACGGTAGTGGCGGTTGAACGGCGCGTTCGTGCCCGCATGGACGTACGACGGGCGGTTGTTGTTCTGGTAGGTCGTCAGCGCCTGGAACGTATAGAACGTCGCCTGGTCGCCGATGCCGCCCGGCAGCCGCCTCGCCCACGACATGCCCGGCAGACTCCCGATCGATTGGATCAGGTCGAAACCGATCATGCTCCGCCAGATCGAACTGCCCGTCTTGATGCGGCGGCGGAGCAGTTTCCTGTCGATACAAAACCCTAGACCCGGCTGGCAGGGGTTGCCTAACGAGTCGGTGTACGGCGTGGGAACGAGGGGATCCACGGTGTCCGTCCCGAAGACGGCTTCCCGGCGGTTGTTCAGACCGTTTTCCTCGACGTACTGGTCAACCGCCTGTTGATACCCCATCTCCTCCTCGTTCGAGGGATTCTCGATGCGGGCGAGATAGTTCTCCCTCGCGTTTTGGAGGTTGGTGTTCCACTGGCTCCAACTATCACCAGCAACGGCCTGTGCCGCGGGGCCGAAGTTGCGCGGCTCGTTGGTGGACCAGCTCTGCTCCACCCGAAAGACCGCGCCGGTATAGTCGAAGTCGTTGTACGTCAGCGTAAACCCGAAGACGTTCGTCCACGGATAATAGTGGCCGGTCTGGAAGCAGAAGCTATGGCTGCGGTCGTTGTTCGGGTTGCCGTCCTCATCACTGCTGTACCCGTACATATCCACGTTGAGGAGGTAAGCGGCCCCGCCGTCTCTGCTGCAGTGGTCCAGGATGTCTTGAAAATTATTGATGGCATCCTGATCCCCCGATATTACCTCTGCCGCCCTCGAGAATATGGGGAGGTTCGGGTTCAGACTTCCTTCGCGACGTCCGTATCTATCCACCTCACCCAGCCCGTTCCCGGGAGTTCCGAAGGCCGATTCGAAATCGAAGAACGAGGCGGGGTCGGTCCGCTTGTAGATGTAGTTGAGGGTGAAATCCAGGCTCTCGAATGCTTTGCCCATGAAACGCGCGCCGACCATGCTGTTTTCCCACTTGGTGCCGCGAATCATGTGTGTGTGTTTTCCGCCGCCGCCGATGTTCCACACGAAGTTGGTGTGAACAGGCCCCCCTTCACGCGACCCTTCAGGTTCTCCTTCAGCCCCCCCGTCCACATTAGGACCGAGCTCGCTGGAACCCCAATCCGGCGCGTGCCGATTGCCGTTCCTGCCCACCCGGAAGAGCGACCACGGATGCCGGATGCGCGTCCAGTCCTTGTACGGGGCCCAAGGCACGCCCTTGGTCGTCAGAATGCCGGGCGAGGTGGTTGACTCGCGGTAGTGGTCCCTCGCATCCCCGACATAGTTGGGGTCCGTGTACTTGAGCCCACTCCAGCCGCCTTCCAGCACGAAGTGCTGCGTGATCGGCCGCCAGCGCGGCGTGTAGAACACCTCCAGCCCCGCGTTCGAGATGAAACTCCCGATGTTCCCCAAGTCGTACAGGAACTTCACCGCCCAGATCGGCGTCCGAAAGTCCTCGAACGCTTCCCCGATGAATCCGCTCTGATCGATCCGCAACGGGTTCACGATGTCCAGGGATCGGAACAGGTCCGATTCGCCCCACACGATCTGCTGCCGCCCCAGCTTCATGGACAGCCGGTTCCCCATCACGTCCCCGAAATCCACGTCCAGGTTCATCTCCCGAAATCCGTTCTCCGGGAACATGAACGACTTGTCGCCCTTGATATAGCCCGGATACATGTCGTCGTATTTGTCGCGCACCATATACACGGGGTCGAACCGCCCGCGGTACATGAGCGAGAAGTCGGCGCGCCGCACGCCCGGAATCTTGATGTTCTTGCCGAACAGGCCGCGATCGACTTCCACCAAGTCCTGATACTCGTACTCGACGCGCAGTTCGTTGCGCCACTGCACCCACTCGAAGTTGTCGGTGGGGTCGTTGCGGAACTGGAACGTGTGCTGCATTTCGTACACGACCTGGATTTCCGAGTTGCCCACCCGGATCGTCGCGTCCGCCGGCCCGGCGTGCCACGCGACTCCCGCGGCCACGACCAGCCCGGTCAGGAGCGCTTTCCAGCCTCCCCGCTGCGTGCGTTGCTTCCCTTGACGTCCGTCCATCGCAGTCCCTCCTGTCACGAATCTTTTCCCCCGGCCCGATCGGCCGGCGGATGGTGTGTTGCCCTGACTCCCCTCCGCGGTATGCGGCTTGCCGACGACAGCCCCCCCTTTCTCGAGGTTCACCGGCCCGCAACGCTGCCGGGCCGGTGTGACTAGGGAAGGAGCCGTAGCGCCGAAAAACCAGTTTTGCAACCCCTCGACGGTGATTTTTTCGGGGGTTCGGGGCTGTCTCCTCGAAGACCTTCCGATCCCCAAGTTCGTTGAGCTTGTCGAAACGAACCCCGACGTCACCCCGAGCCCTCGCCCTTCACCCCGGCCTGTTTTGTAGGGGCAACCCACTGTGGTTGCCCTGTTCGCCATGTAGCCGCGGCGGAGGGCAACCACAGGGGGTTGCCCCTACACGGAGTGGTTCGTGCTGATGGCCACGAAATACCAGTACCACCACACGGGGTTGCCCCTACACGGAGTGGTTCGTGTGTCCACGCGGTCGAACAGGCGGGCCGTTGCAGGGGGAGAGCCCTACACGGATTGGTGCAGCCCCCCGACCGTGACTTTTTCGGGGGTTCGGGGCCGTCTTCTCGGAGACCTTCCGATCCCCAAGTTCGTTGAGCCTGTCGAAACGAACCCCGATGTTACCCCCAGCCTTCGCCCTACACCCCGGCCCTCTATCGGCTTGGGGACCAAGCTCAGAGCACCGCCTGTTCAGGGGCAGGGGAGCGGGAACGGAAAGAAGAAGGAGTCAAACCCACTCTCTATAGAGAAGGGAGTAAGGCAGGGGTCCCCGCAATGCCCGGGGCTGCGGTGACCTCGGGGTTCGTTTCGACAAGCTCAACGAACTTAGGGGGGGAACGCCGCGGCGCCCGTGCGCTTGTCTTCTTCTTTAAACCTCTCACCCTGGCCCTACGGTCGGCTTAGGGGACTGGCAGGAGTCCGTTTTGTAGGGGCAGGCCCCTGTGGTCCCTGAGCCTGTCGAAGGGTGGTTGCCCTCCGCCGCGGCTACATGACGAACAGGGCAGGCACAGGGGCCTGCCCCTACATGGATTGGGGCGTGCGGGGCGGCCGTGGTGGGACGTGTCCGAAATTGGAGGTGCAATCGTTCGAACCCTCTCTCCCGGATCAGATCCGGGGCAGGCCCCAACCCTCTCCCGGAGGAAAAAGGAAATAAGGAGTGCTGCATGTCGCGCGTGACGACCATCGGCGAGGCGTTGGATTCCGCCCTCGCGGACAATACCCGCCGCGCCTACGCGAAGGGCTGGAATCGATTCTGCGCCTATTGCCGGGCGCACGGCATCGATCCGCTGTCCGCTACGCCCGTGGACGTGGGCGAGTTCCTCATCCACGTGGGCACCGTGCCCCGCTCGTCACGCGCCACTACCAGGCCGGGCGTGCCGGTGTCGTCTGCTACGCTGGCACTGTATCGCAGCGCGATCAACCGCAAGTATCGAGAGGCGGGTACGCCCTCGCCCGCGCACGGCGTCGAGGTCGAGGCGGTGCTGAAAGGGCTGGCGCGCACGAACGGCGCGGGGTGTCGCCGAGTGAAGGCGCTCCGGGAATTCGAGGTCGAGCGGATGTTGCGCGTCTGCGACGTGCGCGCCGCAAGCCCGGCGCGGCGGCGCATCGCGCGGCGGGACGCAGCCATGCTGGCCATCGGATTTTCGTATGCGTTGCGGCGCTCGGAAATCTGCGGGCTGACGGTCGGGGACGTAGCCTTTCTCGATCCGACGACCGGCACGGGCGCACAGCGGATGTTGGTCACCATCCGCCGGTCGAAGACGGACCAGCGGGGCCGCGGGCAGTGCATCGCCGTGCCGGAGGGCAAGCGGATCAGGCCGATTGCGCGGCTGCGCGCCTGGCTGGAGGAATCCGGCATCGGGCAGGGGTTTCTGTTCCAGGCCGTGCGTCGGGGCGGGGAACTCGCCGGTCGGCCGCTGCATCACAGCGACGTTCCGCGTCTCATCAAGACGTATGCCGCGGCCATCGGGCTGGACGCGCGCGACGTGTCGGGCCATTCGCTACGCGCCGGATTCGTGACGAGCGCCGCGGCGCATCGCGCGCGGCTGGACAAGATCATGGAGATCACGCGGCACCGTAATCCGGCGACCGTGATGAAGTACATCCGCGACGCGGATTCGTTCGACGACCATGCCGGCAGCGCGTTTCTGTAGGGCGATGACCGCCGCGCCGGGGTGACTGGGGTGGTGTGTCGATTCGAGATTTTCGGGGTGCTTTGAGGTGGCGGGGACCCTCACCCTAGCCCTCTCCCAGAGGGAGAGGGGATCGGATGGAGGGAGCGATGGAACCCCATCTGGAACTTGTGGGGGTCCCGAGCGTGTCGAAGGATCGAAAGGTTGACGGAGTAAAAGAAAGCTTCACCCCGTCAACAGGCTCAAAAACTAGACAGAGAAGCTTCCCCTCTCCTTCGTCTTTTGTCCCCTCTCCCTCTGGGAGAGGGCTAGGGTGAGGGTCCTCCGACAGCATCGAACCGGCCAAGAAAGTTCAAACCGGAGCCGCACTCTCCGCTCAGAAATTCCCATGCCGCGCTGTCTCTCTTTCATCACTCCGTAATCCCGTCCTCACCCCTCCTGCCACCCTGTCTTCACCACTCCCGCCACCCCGCCCTCGTCATTCCTGCCACCCTACCCCCATCATTCCCGCCATCCCGCCCTCGTCATCTCGCCCTCGTCATTCCTGCCCTCCCACCGTCATTCCTGCGGAAGCAGGAATCCAGGCGAAGGAGGCGCCCATCTCCGACGAACGCCAGACGGTGGATGCGCTCCTAACCTCCCCCTCTCCCTAACCCTCTCCCACCAGGGGAGAGGGGACGGAAGGGGGCAGAGGGGGGGGGCTGTAAACGGATGTATTCGCTTTCGTCGTAGCCACGCGGACCCCCCACCTCAGCCGCCGCCTACGGCTTGGCGGCTTCGACTCCCCCTCAAGGGGGGAGTAATTGAAGGGAAAGACGATCGAAATGTTTGGAAGCGGTGCAAGGCATAGTGCGCCGTCCGCAGGATGCCGCCCCTGCCGGCCTTTGTCGTCGGTAAGCCGCATTACCACGGAGGGGAGTCAGGGCAGCACACCATCCGCCGGCGGATCGGGCCGGGGGGAAAAGATTCGTGACAGGAGGGATTGCGATGGACGGACGTCAAGGGAAGCAACGCACGCAGCAGGCTGGCTGGAAAGCACTCCTGACCGGGCTGGTCGTGGCCGCGGGAGTCGCGTGGCACGCCGGGCCGGCGGACGCGACGATCCGCGTGGGCAACTCGGAAATCCAGGTCGTGTACGAAATGCAGCACACGTTCCAGTTCCACAACGATCCCACCGACAACTTCGAGTGGGTGCAGTGGCGCAACGAGTTGCGCGTCGAGTACGAGTATCAGGACTTGGTGGAAGTCGATCGCGGCCTGTTCGGCAAGAACATCAAGATTCCGGGCGTGCGGCGCGCCGACTTCTCCTTCATGTACCGCGGGCGGTTCGACCCCGTGTTTATGGTGCGCGACAAATACGACGACACGTATCCGCACCACATCAAGAACCAGCACAAATCGTTCACGTTCCCGGAGAACGGGTTTCGGGAGATGAACCTGGACGTGGACTTCGGGGACGTGATGGGAAACCGGCTGTCGAAGGCGCCGCGCTGTTCGACCTGCCCTCCTTCTTCGGACGCGACCACGACGACGGCCTCGGCCGGTTGGACTCATACGGACGACGAATGGGCAGCTTCAGTGGTACCATGGCAGGCGCGCCTGGCGGAACCTTCATCTTTGATTCGGAAAAATGGGCCGCTGGCGACGCCGAGCACATCAACGCGTTCCGGCGTTCGCTGGACCGTTGCTTCAAAGAGAACCGGGCCACGTTCTTCAGCGGCGTGGACATGTACGGCTACAGCCAGGACGGCAACACCGAGAACGACCGGACCTCGACGGCGTGTTTCGAGGTCGGCCACTTCTACCCGTGGACGAACGTCTTCGGGTTCACGTTGACCTACAACGACTTCGACTACACGGGCGCGGTGTTCCGGGTCGAGCAGAGCTGGTCCACCAACGAGCCGCGCAACTTCGGCGGCGCGAACTACGGCGGGCGCGATCAGGTGCACTTCGACGCCAAGTTGGACGCCGCGCGCAAGAATTACCTGGCTTCGCTGGACGGCGAATTCGGGATGCGTGACCCGGATGGCGACGGCATGACGACCGCGCAGGCGGTGGATCAATATGCCGCGGACAACGGGATGACCCGCGAGGAAGCGGTGAACGATCTGATTACCGGCCCGCACCACGACGCGGAAGGCAACCCCTGTGCCCCGGGCGTCAACGTGTGTCCGGGTCCGAAGATCAACGGTGCCCGGATCAAGACGGGCACGTCGGTCTGGCGCAGCATGATCGGCTTCGACCTGATCCAGTCGCTGGGCAGTCTGCCGGGCATGGCGTGGACGAAGCGGTTGCCGGGCGGCATCGGCGACCAGGCCACGTTCTACACCTTCCAGGCGCTGACGACCTACCAGAACAACAACCGGCCGTCGGGCATCAACGTGGTGACCAACGCGCCACGCGACCGGATGCAGCGCTGGGAGCAGTTGTCCACGTTCGGCACGTCCGGCTTCTATTTCCGCGGGAAGCTGGAGCCGCTGTTCGCGGTGGGCTATTCGGTCAACGACAAGCAGCCGGTCATCCTGGCGCAGACGTACTGGCACGACTGGCTGATCCGCAACCTGGACCTGTTCGTGGGGGCGGCCATCTATCCGGGCAGCACCAACGACGTCGGGTCGCTACTCAACTACTACGCGGACCGCGACACGGTGTGGTTCCGGTTGCAGTACTACCTGCTGTAATCCTCCCCCGGAGGGGCGAAAGATTCTTCGCCTCTCCCCCACCCCGATCTGCCCCGACGGGCGGTCTCGCCAGAGGCCGCCCGTTTTTCATTCTGGCTGTACTGTGTCGAGTGCCGCATTGCCGTCTTGTCGTTCGGGTGTGTCGCTGCGGGGAAGGGCAGGCACGGGGGCCTGCCCCTACACCCGCCGATGCCGCCCCGTAAACGCCGCGCCGTTGTAGGGGCAACCCCCTGTGGTCCCTGAGCCTGTCGAAGGGTGGTTGCCCGCCCCCAGAGTCACCCAGCGAACAGGACGGTCACGGGCACCTGCCCCTACGCCCCCCGATCACCCCAACAACGACTGCCCCGCAAACGTTACGCCGTTGTCGGGGCAACCCCCGGGGGTTGCCCCGACACTTTGGAGGTGCTGATTAGGGGAGGATTCTCGGATGAGAACACCCGTTCTTCGTTCGTTTACTGTGTGGGAAGGAGGAGAGCGGGTGACCGGGATCGAACCGGCGACCTTGTGCTTGGCAAGCACACGCTCTAGCCAGCTGAGCTACACCCGCGTCGGACTAGCGAACATCTCTACCACACCCGGAAGCCCAGTCAACCGCAGGCGTCTCCCGGTGGGCAATATCCTGCGATCCTGCCGATGGCCGGCCGCATGCGTTGGAAGCATGTCGGCCGCACGGCCCGTATTACCTGAACGCGTAGTACTCCCCCCTCCCCCCAGCACACAGACGCCGGCCGGCGCGGCCAACGCCGCCCAGGACAGCCCATCCTCCACGCCGTCGGCGACCAGCGCCGAGAGCAGGCCGAACGCGGCAGGAGGCGCCCATATCCGCCCCCTGCAGAGCCGGGCATTCATGCCGGGCCTCCCCACTTGGCGGCGCTGGCCGGCGTGTCGACCGCCACGGTGTGGGCGCGGTCCTCGACCCAGGTCTTGCGCCGTTTGCCCCACAGATACAGGTCGCTGACGAGCACGAGGACCGTGACGACATTCAGCGCGGCCCAGGGGATCTTGAGCGGCAGGCCGCCGGAGTCGCCGAAGTGGAGCGGTTGCGACACCAGCAGCTCGGTGACGTACCAGGGCAAGGCACGGGCGGCGGTCAGGGTGCCGGTCTGCGCGTGGATCAGTACCGGTTTGACGAGCCGCTCGGTCAGCGGTGTGTCCCCCGCGCATGAGCGGTGCCGGCCGGCGAACAGTGTGCCCGGAAAGGCGATGGAGCCTCCTTCCAAGTCGGGCTCGGCGGTGCGTGGCGTCTCGGCCACCTCTGTCCCGAGACCAGGGACGTCGGTGACGGCCTCCCGCGGTACCCAGGTCAGGCCGACCACTAGCACCCAAACCAGGGTGACGATGCCGAGCAGGTCGTACAGGTCCAGCCACCGTAGGCGGGTTGCCCGATCCCGCCGCACCATTCCGAACGGCAGCGGGCACATGAACGGCCCGTACACGACCGCGCCCGAGACCGGCGCCGCGACGAACAGCAGTCCCATGACGCCGAGGAACAACGTCCCCGGCAGTCCGGCCAGCAGGCTGGCATGCAGTCGCAACATCAGGGGCAGGGGAGGCGAAGACGAACTGTCCCCGGGCGCGGGAGTGGTAAACGTGCCGCTAGAGGCGCGGCCGGCTTCCCTTCGGCCTGTCAGGATTCTTTTCCGTCGGCTTCGTGGAGACCGAATTCGACACGTTCAATCTGGCCGGCCGCGATCTGTCGGGCGAAGCCTTTCCCGAAGCGCCGCGCTGGAACGTCGCCGCCGGCGCGTTCTATCTATACGCGTCGGGCGTGTTCCTCGGCGTCGATTTCGAGTACACGGACGATTTCCGGGCTCGCATCGCCGCTCCTGACGGATACGTTGGACGATTTCGTCCTGGCCAACGTGTAGGCAACTATCGGTCGTCCTGGTTCATCCTCAAACTCTTCATCGACAACGTGGCCGCCCGCTGCTGCCGATCGGCGCGACGACCGCCATCATCCCCCTGACGGCCCGATTCCATCGTACGCCGGCCTCGCCGGCCGCAACCCATCTCTTTCTGGAGGACGAGGGTCGCACGGTCCTGTTCGGGGAGTATCAGGACACCTTCCGCCGACTCGCCCCCGCGGAAGCCTTGGGGCTGAGTGTCGGCTTGGCAGTCGGGGCCTGTGTCGTCGTCCTGAGCGTGCTGGCCGCACTCGCCGTCGGTGCGGGATGGCTGCTCGGTCGTGCCTGGGCGGGACCGGCCGCCCCGCTACTCTCCTTCGGCGCCGCGGGCATCTCGCTGTGCGCGCTGCTCGCCGGCTTCTTCGTGCTGGGCGTGACGGCCCCGCTCGACCGTCTCCTCCTGCTCGGCCGTCCCGGCCCGCACGCGCTGGCGTTGCTGCTGGGCAGCCTGCTCTGGCCGTCGTTCGCCGTGCTGGGGAGCCTCCATCTCGCCCGCGTTTGGCAGCGATGTCCCCGATACGTCCGCACAGGTGGACTGGTCGCCGCCGTCGTTTACCTGCCGATTGCGGGCGTTCTGGCGTGGCTCGGCTGGCTCCCGCTGCTGACGTGGCGCGCGTAACACCCGTGGCCCCGACTCCACGGGTTCCCCTGCGCGTCCGACGCATCTCGGGAGAAGGTCGTGCATCAGTTCGAGATTTCCTTGGGTGGCCTTCCCTCCCTCCATCACTCCGGCGAACCCCGGATCAGGTTCCCCGGATCGGGTCCGGGGCAGGCTGGGGCAGGCGCCGGGAATCCAGGGGAGACCCGTCTCCGCACCACGATATCAACCAGGGTAGGGCCTCCCCCCTCAGCCTGCCAGGAGAGAGGGGATAGGAAGGGGATTCCATACTTAACGATTCCGAAGACCGCTTTTTCTCGTCATACCGGCGCAAGCCGGTATCCATCCCCTGGATTCCCGCTTGCGCGGGAATGACGATGGGAGGCGCGGGAATGACCACCGGGTGGGAGCAGCTTGCATGTAATTCTCTAGAAAAGCTGGGCGGAGACGATTACAAAAGGGAATACATACTTGACGATCCTGAGACGCCTTTTTGCCGCTCGTCAGGCGGAGGGGCGTAAGATTTTACGCCCCTACTCATCCGGTTCGCCGGCGGATCGAGGGGGCCGGGCGCACCAGCCGTTGCAAGACCGACTCCCGCGGGCCGCCGTCCACACCTGTCCCTCTTGCAACACCACTACCTGCTCCACGCCCCGCAACAGCCGCGGGGTGTGCGTCACTACCACCATGGTCGCCTTGCGCTGCGCCAACGCTTGGAGCGTCTTGAGCAAGGCCGCTTCCCCTTCCCCATCCAGGTTGGCGTCCGGTTCGTCCAGCACCACGAAGACCGGATCGCCATAGACCGCCCGCGCCAACCCGACGCGCTACCGCTGCCCCGCCGACAGATTCGCCCCGCCTTCGGCAATCGCCGTGTCGTAATGCTCCGGCAGCCGCATCAACACATCGTGACAATGCGCCAACCGGGCTGCTGCCAACACCGCGGCGTCGTCCGGCTCTCCCAATCGCGCGACGTTCTCGGCCAGACTGCCCTCGAACAGTTCCACTTCCTGCGGCAGGTAGCCGATGTGCTGAAGGCGGCGCGCGACCGGCCATTCGCCGATGGCTACGCCGTCCAAGCGGGCGTGCCCGGCCTGCGCCGGCCACACGCCCACCAACACCCGCGCCAGCGTGCTCTTGCCGCTCCCGCTCGGCCCCACCACCGCCGTCACCGTTCCCGGTCGTAACGTCAAGCTGACGTCGTGCAGTACCGGCCGGCTGACGCCCGGGGGAACCGCGATCACGCCTTCGACCTGTACCAACCCGGTCGGTCGGGGCAGTGTCGTCCCCCGTTCCTCCAATGAGGGCGTGCGTTGGATCAACGTGTTCAGCCGGGCCCACGCCGTGCGCGCCGTCACACAGCCCCGCCACGCCGCAATCCCTTGCTCGATCGGCGCCAACGCCCGGCTCAGGATGATCGACGCCGCGATCATCATCCCCGGCGTGATCTCCTGCGCCAGCACCAGCCAGGCGCCCAATCCCAACGTCCCCACCTGGACCGTCTGCCGTACCGTCTTCGTCGTCGCCAATAACGCGCTCAACCGCGCCCCACCTTCGGCGTAGGCGGCCACGCTCCGATCATGTCGGCGGTGCCAGCGTCGGCGGAAGGCGCCGTACATCCCCATCGCCGCCAACACGTCGGCGTGCCGCAACCCGTTCTCTGCGAACCGTTGCGCGTCCGCCGCCTGCTCCCCCGCCGTCCGGTACGGCCCCCGCGACCGCGTCTCCGTCAGCATCCCCAACGCCAGCAACGTCACCGTGCTGCAAAGGGCCAAGACGCCCAGCCAGGGATGAATCGGAAAAATCACCGTCAGAAACACCGGCGCCCAGGGCGCGTCGAAGAAGGCCAAGGTCGAGGGCGTGTTCAGGAATTGGCGGACCGTGGTCAGGTCGCGCACCGGCTGCCCGCCGCTCTGCCGCGCCCGCCGCAGGCTGGCGTGGTACGTCCCCGCCAATACCGCATCGACGGCGGCCGTCATGCAGGGTCAGCGCGACGCGCGTCATCAGCCGCTGGCGCACCCAATCCAGCAGCCCGAAACAACTCAACAGGAAGACTGCTACGCCCGTCAGGGCGAGCAGGGTGGCGTGGCTCGCACTCGGCAGTACCCGGTCGTAGATCTGCAACATGTACACCGGCGCCACGAGCAACAGCACGTTCGCCGCGGCACTGAATTCCGCCCCGACAGCGGCGTAAGACTGCGTGGAGCGGAAGCGCCGGAGCGCGGCCAGTGTGGGGAATGGACACCATGCCGCGGCCGGTTTTTCAGAGGGGATCGAAAGCGAAACGGGCGGGGCCATGGTGGGGCCGGCCCCGCCCGCTTGGCAGGTTACGCCAACAGCAGGTCGGCGTCGCCCAGGGTGTGCAACCCGGTCAGGTCCACTTGGAAGTCCGCATTGCCATTCCCATCCAGGTCCACCAGTACGTGCGTCACGTCGTTGGCCGTCCCCGCCTGGTCATCTTGCCAGTACCGCACCGACCCGGCACCGCTGCGCACTTGATCCGTCCCACTGAACGCGTCGGTCCCGATGAACGTCAACTTCGTCCCGGTCGGGAGGCTCGCGTGATCCGCCAAGCCCCGCAGGTCCAACCGGTCGCCTTGGCTCGAATCGTTGCCTTGACTGTCCGTTTTGTTGATCCCGTGAAAGTCCTTCACCTCATCCGTCTTTGCATTTAGCTCGATCTGCGCCGTCGGGTTCATGGCGACACTCTCCGTCCCGACGACGAACGTGTCCGCCCCCTCGCCCCCGGTCAGCGTGTCGGCGCCAGCGCCGCCCTCCAGGCGGTCGTCCCCGACGCCGCCGTCCAGATAGTCGTTGCCGGCTCCCCCGTATAAGCGGTCATCGCCTCCAGCGCCGTACAGGCCGCCGACTCCGCTATGGTTGGTGATGTCGTTGTCCGCGCCTCCATACAGGATGTCGTTGCCCGCGCCCCCATTCAGGTAGTCGGCACCGGCGCCCCCATCCAAGTAGTCGTCGCCCGCCCCGCCAAACAACCCCTTATTGGATCCCAAGTCGTCCCCGTCTCCTCCATACAGACCGTCGTTCCCCAACCCGCCACTCAGGTAGTCAGCGCCGGCTTCGCCGTACAAATTGTCGTTCCCCACTCCGCCGCTCAGGTAGTCGTCGCCATCTCCCCCGTCCAAATAGTCATCCCCGGCACCCCCGAACAGGGTGTCGGCACCATCGCCCCCGTACAGATTGTCGTTATCGGCGCCGCCGTCCAAATGGTCGTTGCCATCCCCCCCGTTCAAGTAATCATCCCCAGCGCCCCCGAAGAGTCCCTTCCGGGTCGCGCCGGCTCCTCCCGAATCGTTCCCATCTCCTCCGTGCAGCTGGTCGGTTCCCGTCCCGCCATCCAGGTAGTCGGCGCCGTCACCGCCAGCCAATCGGTCGTTACCTTGATCACCAAACAAGTAGTCATCGCCATCGCCCCCTTTCAAGACATCGCCCCCTCCGTACCCATAGAGACGGTCGTTGCCACCATCCCCTCTCAGGAAGTCTTGGCCGTCATCGGCATATCGCCCGTTGGTGGACGGTCGAAGTTGGAGACTTGAGTCGCCGCGGTGGTCGGCGGGAACGTCCGCCAGGTGGGGCCTGTCGCCAAACAGCCAATCGTTCCCGTCTCCCCCGTACAACCGGTCATGCTGATCCCCGCCGTACAATTGGTCGTCACCGGCGTCACCCCTCAGTATGTCGTTGTTCCACCACCCGTATAACCGATCGTCATCGTCTCCTCCGTTCAACTCGTCGTTGCCAGTAATTCCATCCAATTTGTCGTCTCCGGCCCCGCCGTACAAGACATCGTTGCCGCCCCCACCATCTAAGGAGTTTTCACGCGCATCTCCATACAGAGTGTCGTTGCCGTCATTACCATGTACAGCATCATATTGAAGCGTAATTGTCAGATCGTTATGATCGGCGTCCCCCTGAAGGATCCTTCTTCGTTTTGTCGCCATCGTTCGTTCCTTTCCTTCCGTGCCGGCCCGCAGGCCGGGTCAATGGAGGGTGTTCCCTCTCGCTTCCGTTTCTGCCTTAGCCGCCGATCAGACAGTAGCCTCTACCGGCGCCCCCGCTTTTCCTCATGACATAAGCTGGGTTCGCACCGTCCTCCTTTCGGTTGGGGTTGTCGGTTCGTCGGGTTCCCGCATGGCGGGTAACCAACTCCGTTCGTCGGCTCGCTCCCGCCGGGATGCTGCCGCTGTTGATCTTTTCGTTCCCGCTCCCCACGAACCGGCCGAAGGTGTCGAGGGTCGGGACATCCGAGGACTGATGTGAAGTCCCCGCGCGGTGAGACGCCGCCACGCCACACGAACCTATCCCTAAAACGGGAGCGTGGACCCGGTCCAGGCTTCCGAGGCGGATATTGCCGCGGCGGCGCCGCGCTATGGAACCGAAATGAGCGGGAGATTCCGCGGGGGGGGGGCGGAGACTGTGTCGACGACCAACCTTCCGGTGTCGATAGGGGGCGCGTCGCGCATCATGGCCGGTTCCCGCTGACTTCTCGTTCGCTGCGTTGGAAAGCGGCCTTCCATCACACTGCGAATTGAAAGTCAAGCGACTAGCGTGCCTCGGCTTGAAAAGTTTAGGAATTACATACAAGAGGATCCTAGAACTCTCTCTTGACTTGCATCTAGCATCCCTGGTTGAAAACCCTTTGACAAGCTCCCGTTGAGCTTGTCGAAACGGACGAAGAATCGTCTTATATGCAAGTCCCCTAGGAAAACCACGCGGAGACGATTTCAAACCGACGAAGTACCCGGGAGAACCCCCTATTGACAAATCGGGCGACTCATCTATTCTTCTCGTCGTATCGAAATTGAATTTCAATATCGACCAGTGAGCCGCACGGGAAAGATACCGGTCAGTACGACGCCCCGCCCATTCCATACGGCCAGAGGTTCGGAAATCCAGCGCCCGCACGGAACGGTTCCCCCCGTTCGTGCGGGCTTTTTCGTGGCTGCGGGCCGGCCGCTGCGCCACACGAATAGATCGCCCGCCGCACCGCGCCCTTTCGGAAATCGGCACCCGCGTCAGGAACCACACACTGCCCCCCATGACTCCCGAACCGACTTCCCTGACCGAGCTGGCGACATTCCTAGGAGCCGGCGGGCTGGTGCTGTGGCTGCTGGGCTGCCTGTCGGTGGGCGCGCTGACGGTGATGCTGGCGAAGTGGTGGCAGTGGTGGCACCAGCGGCCCCGACCGCGCGACGTCGTGGAACAGGCCCTCGCCCATCTGGCAGACGGCGACCGTAGCCACGCCCTGCGCCTGGTCCGGGGCCAGCGCAACCCCCGCGCCCGCCTCCTGGGCCGCGTCCTGGACATGCTGGAGGCCGGGACCCTCGCCGCGGAGGACATCCGTACCGAGACCATCCGGCTGGCCCGGGCGGCGACCGAGGCGCTCGACCGTCACCTGCGCATCCTGGAAGTGATCGCGTCCCTGGCGCCCCTGCTCGGCCTGTTCGGCACCGTGCTCGGCATGATCGACGCGTTTCAGGCCCTGGAAGCCGCCGGCAGACAGGTGAACCCCGCGGTCCTGTCCGGCGGCATCTGGAAGGCGTTGCTCACGACCGCGGCCGGGTTGGCCGTCGCCATTCCGGTCTCGATGGCGAACAGTTGGTTCGAGCGGCGGGTCGAGGTCGAATCCGCGGCCGTGCTGGACGCGCTGGAGCGGATCTTCACCGGTGAGGCGGAAAGGCGCGCCCGCGCCGTCGCGGCACCGGCACGACACGATCGGCACGCGAGGCGGGCCGGATGAGCGGCGTCCATCCGTATCGTGCGCGGCGGCGGACCATCAACCTCACGCCGCTGATCGACGTGGTGTTCATCCTGCTGATGTTCTTCATGCTGACGTCCACGTTCACGCACTGGAAGGCGATCGACCTGCGGGTGCCGGCCGCTAGCCCCGGGGGCGACGCGCAGCGACTCCAAGCCGTGATTCTCCACGCGGACGGCGCGCTGTCGCTGCAGGGCCGACCGCTGTCTTTGTCGGATGCCGACGCGGCGCCCGGCCCCGCGGCCCTCGATCCGGCCGGGATGGTCGTCGTGTTCCCCGAAGCCGACACCCGCGTCCAGACCATCGTCACGGCGTTCGAGCGACTCGCGGCACACGGGATCATCGGCGCCACGCTGGGAGAAGCCCTGGACCGGAGAGCGGGACCGTGAACGGACGGGGAACCGACCTGCGCGCCACGCCCCTCCGTCCCCCGGGCGGCCGGCGGAACGAGACGGGCATGATCCCGTTGATCAACATCGTCCTGCTGCTGATCTTCTTTCTGATCGCCGGCCGGATCGCCGACGTGTAGGACCGCGGGGACATCCGTCCGCCGACGTCCGCGAGCGACGAGCCCGTGCGGCATCCCCCCGTCACCCTGGCCCTCGACCCGCACGGACGGCTCACCCTGAACGGAACGGACGTATCGTTCGAGACGGTCGGTCCCGCGCTGCACTCCGCGCTGGCGGCCGAGGACCCGCGCGTGGCACTGAAAGTCGATCGGGACGTCACGGACGAGACGCTCGATGCGCTGCTGGACGTCGTGCGCGCGCAGGGCGTCGCGACGCTCACGCTGTACAGCGTGAACGCGGAGGCGGCATGACGAGGGGGACGCAGTGGGGGGGGGGGGGGGGGGGGGGGGGGGCGTCGAGATCGGCGTGGGCCGCGTGGGTTCGTATGCCGACGTGGCCGCGCGCAGCGATACCCCGCACGAGCCGGACGAGACGGCCCGGCAGGTCGCGCCCAAGACCCGGGCGGCAGAGGCGGAGAACGTCGCGGCACGCGCCCGGGACCGGAACGTCTCGCACGCGGAATCCGCGGCAAGCGATCCGGTTGTCCCGGCAACGCCCGACCGCCCCGCGGTCCCGGCCGCTCCGACGATCTGGCCATGCGCGGCAACCTGCTCTACGTCGACGAGGAAGTCCCGGACCGCGCGCCCGCGGAGCGTCTGCGCCGCGGCCCTGTCCGCCACGTACCGCCCCGAGGACAACACGCTCTCCCTGTCGTTCGACTACTACTTCCTCGACGCGAAGGACGACCTGGACCTCGGCACCCGGATCGTGCGCTTCGGCGATCCCATAGACGACGTGCCTGCCTCCTTGCAGAAGGGCCGCGACTTTCTCGAATCCGAGGTCCACACGTTGACGTTTCGCGGCGGCTACGCGTTCGGCGACCGGTTCCGGGTGGAGAGCGCTACGCGCTACGGGTTCACGGACAACGGCTACGTCATGACGGGGGCGCGGCGGTTCACCCCCGTCGGCCGGCCCCGACGTGGTTGTTGAGCACGCACCAGGGCTGGCAGGAAGTGGACTACGTCGCCACGCAACTCACCGCGTATCTGGACGCCGCCGTCGGGTTCATCCGTCACGGCCTGGTGCCGGGCGTCGAGTACGCGGAACACCGCGTGCTGAACGGGCGGTACGACGTGGACAACCGGGGGGACCCGAACTGTAGCTTCCGGCTGCGCGGCGGCTATTGCATCTACGACGAGCACGGCGCCGTGGTCGGCGGACTCAATGCGCTCATGGACCGCCACGTCACGCGGGGCGATTTCGATTCCGACTACGGGATCGACACCACGTCGGTCTATCTGATGAGCACCGTGGACCTGCCGTGGGGTTTTTCCACGTTTCTGGGCGTGCGGGCCGACTATTTCGACTACGCGAATACGGTCGTCGGCCGGAGCGGCGTCACGACCGACTACGCCTACTCCGACCTGTTGTGGAACGGCCACGCCGGGCTGGTCTATGCCTTCGCGGACCGGGGCAAGCCTCCTTCAACATCGTCAACGAAGCCATCGCCGCCAAAGTCTTCGCCACCGAAGGCATCGGCGAAATCGTGGACACCGCGATCCAACTCGTAGGCGGCACAGCGCTGCAAACCGGCCACCCGTTGGAGGATCCGTACCGACGGGTGCGCACCATGCGCTTGGCCGAAGGCGCAAGCGACGTGTTGCGGCTGAACTTGGCCCGGGGCCGCTTGGACTTGCAGAAGGGCAGGATCTGAGCGAACTCGGCCTCGGATATTGTCGTCGAGGCAAGATCACGTGGCACCCGGCCCGGACGCATGCTTGGCGTCCTGCGTGTAACGGCAGGGCGGTTCCGCGCGATACTCCGAGCAGCCCCAGAACTCGCCAAACCGGCTCGAGCGCCGCTGCAAGACGCCGATCTTGCAGCGGGGGCAGACGCGAGCTCCGCCAGCACATCCGCTGTTGGAACACTTGCCGTGCCCGTCGTCGACGATGACGGAGCCGCTGCCGCACACGTCGCAGCGGGGCGCACGATAGTCGCAGAGCGGATGGTTGGTGCAGCGTCGCGTCTTGCCGGTTTGCGACACCACCAGACGTCCGCCGCAACGAGGGCAAGGCGGCGCGTCGTCATCGACGAATCGACCGAGCTGGCGAATGTCCGGCTGCTCCTTGAGCAGTTCGCGTACGAACACCGACGGATTGGCCGCGTCGGCAACCAGGTACACTTGGCGTCGCGCTCTGGTCATCGCAACGTAGAAGAGGCGGCGTTCCTCCGCGTGTGGGAATGAATTCGATCTGCTCAGAACGAGGTCCAGCAGCGGATCGTCCTCTTTCGGCGCAGGGAATCCGAGATGCCCTTCAACCAGATCGAGAACGATGGCGTAGTCGGCTTCCCGTCCCTTTGCGCTGTGAACCGTGCTGGTCTCGACATGAATGCCAGAACGAGGCGAGCGAAATCTCCTGCCGTTGACGCTGCTCCGATAGCGGCCCAGCACCAATACCGTCGCCTCCTGCCTCTGTGGAACGCGGGCTGCGATGTCCGCCAACGCTCTCTTGGCACCGTCCGCCGCTCGCACTGCGGTAATGATGGTCACGCCGTCATCGGCATCTGCTTCCCTGCCTTTGAGGGTGCGTCGAATCTGCGCTGGGTTGCGTTGGACGAAAGCGCTGGAAGGCGCGGCAATGGAGTCTCCGTAACGGAACGTTCGGCCCAGTTCGCGCTGCTTCACGAAACCAAGATGGTCGCCGCAAGAGGACATGAGCCCGACGTCGCTGCCGGCGAATCGGTAGATCGACTGCCAGTCGTCGCCGACAAGAAAGTAGGCGACATCCGGACCCTTGAGCGCCTCGAGCAAGGCCAAGCGTCCGGCCGAGATGTCCTGGAATTCGTCCACCAGCACGTAGCGGAACGGCGATTTCCAACGACCAGTCTCCACAATGTCTCTCGCACGATTGATCAAGTCATCGAAATCAATCGCGTTCTCTTCCTTGAGGAGATCCTCGTAACGACTCCAGACGCGCTCGAAGAGATCGAGAAACACGCCACTCCGCAGTGCATTCGCCATTGGAAGCGCAGCGGCGCGCTCCCGCAATTCGCGCATGGTGAGGCCGGCCGTCTTGACTAAGCTGAGAAACGTGGCGAGAAGCTGCGCAAGCCAGGAGATGTTTTTGTCCCGCAGGTCCTCAAGCAGGCTTTCCTCGGGCGTGTACTCGAAGCGCACGCCGTGCTCGCGGAGGCGCCGCTCAAGTTCGGGCAGCAGGCTGCCGGCCTTTTGCTGCCAACTGTATGTTTCGATCAGCCGCGTACCGTATTGGCGATGGATGCCACGCTTCCAGTCAACGCCCTTTTCGTATCCCGGCCAAGGCGCGTTGCCGCTCCTGTCGAGCGCGAAGTGCTCGATGTAGATGTCGGTGTCCGGCAAGTAGAAATCCGGTTGATACTGTCGATGTCTAGAATCCGCCGTATGGAAAGGGTACGGAGCCTCGTACTTTGCCGTGATGCCGTTGAGTGCGAGGAAGTTGGCGATCACGAGCTCTTCGTAGCTCTTGACCAGATCGCCGCTCAACGTCCGCAACTCGATGCTGCGCGTGTAGCCGCGATATTCGGAGAGGTCGCCGCAATCGAACGGCGAACGATAGGGTTGCCCGTGGTACGCAACGAAGTTCAGCAGTTGGCGCACATCGCGGCGCCTGCTGAACATCTCGTCGAGGATTCCATCAAGCTGCTGGCTGCGGAAATGCGGGTCGATCGCCATCCGCGAGATAGTGGGGGCCGCTGAATCTTGGCTAATCAGTCTGCGTCCGAATGCGTGAAAGGTGCTGATTTCGCACCCCGAAAGATCGTCTCCGGTGCGAGCGTGAATCTCCTCCGCCGCCTTTCGATTGTAGGCAAGCACAAGGATCTGCTCTGGCAGCACGCCGCAGTTGCGGACGAGGTGAGCCATCTTGCCGGTGATCACGGCGGTCTTGCCCGTCCCCGCACCAGCGAGTACCAGCGTGGTCTCCTCGTCGGTTGCGATCGCCGCCGCCTGTTCGTCGGTCGGCGCACGCGCGGATGACTCGTCCATCGCCCGTCCGACGGCGGGAATCGCGGCGGACACGAACCGACGATTCGCATTCGTCCGCTCGGATTCGAAGTCCGTGGCG
Organism: uncultured Binatia bacterium (SeqCode); assembly: GCA_965242795.1. Lineage (GTDB taxonomy): Bacteria > Desulfobacterota > Binatia > Bin18 > Bin18 > Bin18. The sequence goes on along the minus strand of OZ251505.1, from coordinate 1,972,670 downwards.
GCTTCGAGCGCACCGATGGCGTCAAGGGCCCGGAGCGCATCCCCACCCAGATGCCTCCGCACGATCCGCGAACGCGCGGCAGCTATCGTCTGCTCGATGTGATGCCGCAGTTCCTCCCCTTTGCCGTAGCGCAGATAGTGCTCGCCGGAGAGCCCGCCCTGGGTATGCGTCTCGCGTTCGAGAATCTGGCGGTCGAGTTTTCGAGCGAGCCGGGCAGCTTCGTCCTCAAGTGCTGCAACCACGCCTGCGGCGCCGCGCCGAGGAAGACCCGCGACTGAATACTTGAGGCCGCCCAAGCCGCGAATCGTCAGACGCGCGCCGAACCACGATCTGGCTTCGACGACATCGTCGATTTCTTCGAACGAGAGCGTCACACAACCGCGTCCTGGAACACCCTCAATCGTCACGACGCCTTGATCGAGAGCATCGAGCGCGATGGCGGTGGCCGTGCGCGTGATTCGGTGGTAGAGCCGAGGCGATCTCGAGGCAACGACCCCGAGTGTGGCGAGGGGAGGACGGTACGCCATGCTTGGAGCATAGCACCTCCTGGTCCACGTCGAGCAACATCAACGGGGGCGAGTCGGACTTGGGCGGCAACTGCGGCTACGGCGGAATCTGCGGCCTGCTGCGGCAGGTCCGCGACAGCGAGCCGGAACGGACCCAAAACATGGAGCTGGGGACGAAGTGGCGTCTGCTGGACGACAAACTGCTGCTGACGGCTGCGGCCTTCCAGGTCACCAAGGACGACGTGATGGAGAACGTGGGCGACGATTACGAGACCCTCGGCACGCTCAACACGGGCGAGAACCGGGTCCGGGGGGCTGGAGTTCTCGGTCGTCGGGAACGTGACCGATGACCTGGTCCGCGAGTTTCGGAAGACCCTGCGTTCCGCCCCGTGGCGCGACGGCGCCGGCACGCAGGCGCGGGGCGTCAAGGCGAACCAACAACTCGACGACCGTTCCGAAGCCGCGGCCGGACTGCGCCGCCGACTGCTGGCCCGCCTGGGGCGGCACCAAGTCTTTCTGTCCGCGGCCCTGCCCCACAGCATCCTGCCGCCGAAGTTCAGCCGGTACGCCGTCGGGCAACGCTACGGGCCGCACATGGACAACTCGATCATGCCGCTGGACGGCACGGACCGGGTCCTCCGAACGGACCTGTCCGGCACGCTCTTCCTCAGCGAACCCGACGAATACGACGGCGGCGCACTCACCATCGAGACGGCCTCCGGCACCCGGACGGTCAAGCGCGGCGCCGGCGACCTGATCCTCTACCCGTCCGGCAGCCTGCATCAGGTGACGCCGGTTACGCGCGGCACGCGCCTGTGCGCGCTGCTCTGGATCCGGAGCATGGTGCGCGACCCCCAGCAGCGGACCGTGCTGTTCGACCTGGACCGGCGCGTGCAGACGCTGACGCGCGAACGGGGCGCGACCGATGCGGAGGTGCACCGCCTGACCGGCGTGTACCACACCCTCGTCCGCCGGTGGGCGGACGTCTGACCAGCAAGAGAGCCGGGACGCCGCGGGGCCCAGCCGCCCGTTTGCGGAACGTCTTGCGGCCCGCGCTCCGTAAACACCATGTGCGCCGGCACCTCGAAGACCCCGGCCACGATGTCGGGTGTCAGCGCCTCCTACACCGCCGCGCCCGCCACCACGCGCCCGTCTTCCATCACGGCCCCCGGTCGGCTAGCGCGGGGCCGGATGCAGGTCGTGCAGGATGATCGCCACGGCGACCGCCAACGCCGCGTCGCTCGCAATGCCGATCAGGTCGGGGTCGGCCAGCGGATTGCGAAACGGCCCCTGCATGACGGCGCCGAATGCCGCCAGCGTGGCGCCGACGACCGACGCGACGTGTCAGCGTACGCCGGCAAGGCGCACATGAGCAGAAGCACCGGCAGGGCGCGCGCATGGCGGTTCGTCGTGCCGTCCGATGGGCGGGAAGGGCGTTCAGGCTCGAAGGCGTGCCGTTCCGGTCGGCACCGCGGCGACGGTCAAGCAGGGGAGGCGATAGCGGATTTCAACCTCCCGGCGCCGTCCGAGCGTTACGGCGTGTCCCGCTCGCGCCGCTGCGGCTCGCCTGCCCCCGGGGAGGCGGCGTCCGTGCCGGTGTGGCCGAATCCGCCCCGCCGTGACGTGGCGTCGAGCGACTCCGTTTCGGCCCAGCGGACGTGCGTGACCGGTGCGACGACGAGTTGGGCAATCCGCTCGCCGCGCGTGATCGTCACCGGCTCGGCTCCCAGGTTGACGACCAACACCCGGACCTCGTCGCGGTAGTCGGCGTCGATGGTGCCGGGCGCGTTGAGCAGGCTGAGGCCGCTGCGCAAGGCGAGCCCGCTGCGCGGTCGGAGTTGGGCTTCGTAGCCCGCGGGGATGGCCAGCGCGAAGCCCGTCGGAATCAGGGCGCGGCCCAAGGGTGCGAGCACGACGTCGCGCTCGACGTCGGCCGCGACGTCCATGCCGGCGGAGCCGGGCGTCATGTAGCGTGGCAACGGAAGCGGAGGGTCGCTCCGGCGCAGCCGCGTAATCGGGATGACAATTGCTCGGTCCACCTGTGGGTTGCCGGATCCCCGCCGTCCGCGCGATGCGGCGTGGCGGCGAGGCAGCCGGCGGGTCTGGAACGACCGGCGAAGAGGGAGAAGCGCAGGTTCAGGCGTTGCCGCGGGCCGCTTCCTGCAGGGCCTCGCGGCGGCTGAGGCGGATTTTTCCCTGGCGGTCGATCTCCAGCACCTTGACCGGAATCTCGTCGCCTTCGTCCACGACGTCCGTCACCTGCCGGACCCGCTCGGGCGCGAGTTGGGAGATGTGGACGAGTCCTTCCTTGCCGGGCAGGATTTCGACGAACGCGCCGAAGTCCACCACCTTCTTGACCGTGCCGGTGTAGATCCTGCCGATCTCGGCGTCGACCGTCACCGCGTCGATGCGGCTGACCGCACGGTCCATGGCCTCGCCGTCGGACGACGCGACCAACACGGTGCCGTCGTCTTCGACGTCGATCTTCACCCCGGTCTCCTCGACGATCGAGCGGATCATCTTGCCGCCCGGGCCGATCAGGTCGCGGATTTTGTCGGGATTGATCTTGATGGTCAGGATGCGCGGGGCGTGGTGCGGGACGTCTTCGCGCGGCCCTTCTAGCGACTCGGCCATCTTGCCCAGAATGTGTAGGCGCCCCTCGCGGGCCTGGTACAGGGCGTCGCGCATGATCTCGCGCGTGACCCCGGCGATCTTGATGTCCATCTGCAATGCGGTGATGCCGTCCGCGGTGCCGGCGACCTTGAAGTCCATGTCGCCCAGATGGTCCTCGTCCCCGAGGATGTCGCTCAGAATGCGGACCTCGTCGCCCTCCTTGATGAGCCCCATCGCGATGCCGGCGACCGGCGCGGCAATCGGCACGCCGGCGTCCATCAGCGACAGGGCGCCGCTGCATACCGTGGCCATGGACGACGACCCGTTGGATTCGAGGATTTCCGATACGACGCGCACCGTATAGGGAAAATCCGCGTCCCGCGGCAACACCGCGGTCAGCGCCCGTTCGGCCAGCGCGCCGTGGCCGATCTCGCGGCGGCCGGGATTGCGCATCGGACGCGCCTCGCCCACGCTGAACGGTGGGAAGTTGTAGTGCAGCATGAACTTCTTGAATTGCTGGCCGGTCAGCGCATCGACCCGCTGCTCGTCGGCCGCGGTGCCCAGCGTGGCGGTGGCCAGCGCCTGCGTCTCGCCGCGCGTGAACAGCGCCGAGCCGTGGGTGCGCGGGAGCATGCCCACCTCACAACTGATTGGCCGCACGTCGGTCAAACCGCGGCCGTCGACGCGGCGCCGATCCGTCACGATCATCTCGCGCATGGTGCCGCCGGTCAGGGCTTCCAGGGCGTCGGCGACCTCCGCGTCCCGATCCGGGTAGGCGTCGGCCAGCCGTTCGGCCGCGCCGCGTTTGGCGGCCTTGATGGCGGCGGCGCGCTCCAATTTCGCGGCCACGTTCAGGGCCGCGGTCACGTCCGCGGCCGCGACTTCGCGCACGCGCTCGTGCAGTGCGGCATCGACGGTCTGCTCGGCGACCTCGCGTTTGGCCTTGCCGGCGACCCGGACCATCTCGTCCTGCATGTCGAGCACCGGCGCCGCGGCGTCCTGGGCCAGGAACAGCGCCTCCAGCATGTCCTCCTCGGACACGACACGCGCGCCGCCCTCGACCATCACGATGGCGTCCCGGCCGGCGGCCACGAACAGGTTGACGTCGCTGTCCGGGAACTGGCTCTGCAGCGGGTTGACGACCAGCTCGCCGTTCAGGCGGCCGATGCGGACGCCGGCAATCGGCCCGCGGAAGGGCACGTCCGAAACTTGCAGCGCCGCGGACGCGCCGATCAGGGCCAGGGTGTCGGCGTCGTTTTCGCAGTCCACGGACAGCACCGTCGCCACGATCTGCGTCTCGCAGGCGAAGCCCTTGGGAAACAGCGGGCGAATGGCGCGGTCCACGATCCGCGAGGTCAGGATTTCGCGCTCCGCGGGCCGCCCTTCCCGTTTGAAGAAGCCGCCCGGAATCTTTCCGGCCGCGTAGGTGCGCTCCTGGTAGTCCACGGTCAGCGGGAAGAAGTCCACGCCTTCGCGGACCGAAGTCGCGGCGACGGCCGTCACCAGGACGACGGTTTCGCCGTACTGGACGAGCGCGGCGCCGCTGGTCTGCTTGGCCAAGCGTCCGGTCTCGATGGACAGCGGACGCCCGTAGTATTCCATCTCGATTTTCTTGTACATGTCGTCTTTCTGTTCCGCACGGCAGCGAATGCCCGTGCTGTTGCGTACGTCCCGCGGCGAGCGGGCGGGGACGCCGGCCTAGCGACGCAGGCCGAGTCTCTTGATGACGGTCCGATACCGCTGCACGTCGCGGCGGCGCAGGTAGTCCAGCAGCCGCCTTCGACGCCCGACCATCTTCAGCAGGCCGCGCCGCGAGAGGTGGTCTTTCTTGTGGGTCTTGAAGTGCTCGGTGAGCAGCTTGATGCGGCTGGTGAGGATGGCGATTTGGACCTCGGACGATCCGGTGTCCGTGTCGTGAACCCGGTATTGCTGGATGGTTTCGCTCTTGTTGAGCGCCGCGGACATAGCGTTTCCTTCTTCCTCTGTTGGACTGCGCGCGTTTCTACCACGCGGTTTGCGGGGTGTAAAGTTGGGGTTGGGATGGCTGGGTGGCTCGGTTCGAGCTTTATCGGGTTGATTCGTGAGGGAGAGGGGATCGAGAAACTCCTGGGGCAGAAGCAAGATAAGGGACTCCGGCGTGGTCATTCCTTCCGTGTCCCCCCTTTTCCAAAGGGAACTCCATACAAGAGGCTCCCGCCCCCGGCCTTTCGACAGGCTCAAGGACCTCCGCCGCCTCCCCCCTCAGTTCGTTGAGCCTGCGATGTGTTGAGCTCGGTCCCTGAGCCTGTCGAAGGGTGTCGAAACATCGAAACGAACCCCGAGATCACCTCGGCCTTCGCACCCCACCCCTCGGCCCTTTGACCACTAGCATTCTCTTGTATGTAACTCCCTTTTCCAAACCTACAGTCTCCTGCTCACGGGGTGCGCAGGGCGCGCCGCAGTACCTTGCCGACGTTGGTCTTCGGCAACTCGTCGCGGAACTCGACGTGGCGCGGAACCTTGTAGCCGGTCAGATGTTTCCGGCAGTGCGCGACGATCTGCTCGGCGCTCAGGGTGGCATCCTTTCGTACCACGACGATCTTCGGCACCTCGCCGGCGCGCTCGTCCGGGACGCCGACCGCACCGACTTCCAATACGCCCGGGTGCAGGGCGACGACCTCCTCGATCTCGTTCGGATACACGTTGAACCCGGACACGATGATCATGTCCTTCTTGCGGTCGACGATCCGCAGGGAGCCTTCCGCGTCGATGGCCGCCATGTCGCCCGTGCGCAGCCAGCCGTCCTCGGAGAGCACCTCTGCGGTCGCCTCCGGGCGGCCCCAGTAGCCCTGCATCACCTGCGGGCCGCGGAGGCACAACTCGCCCGGGGTGTCGATTCCGACCTCGGCGCCGTCGTCATCCCGGATGGAGACCTCGGTCGAAGGCAGCGGCAGCCCGATCGAGCCGGTGAACTCCCGTTGATCCAGCCGGTTCACGACGGCGCCGGGCGACGTCTCGGTGAGTCCGTAGGCTTCGACGACGGGGACGCCGGTGACCGCGTGCCAGCGCTCCGCCACGGCCCGCTGCATCGCCATTCCGCCCGCGATGGCGAGCTTGAGTTTCGAGCAATCGACCGCCCCGAAACCCGGCGCGTTCAGCAGGCCGTTGTAGAGGGTGTTGACGCCGGTCATCACGGTGAAGCCGCGCGTGGCGATGGTCTTGACGAAGGCCGGCATGTCGCGCGGGTTGGTGATGAGCACGTTGAGCGCCCCATACTTCATTCCGGTGAGACAATTCGCGACGAGAGAAAAGATGTGGTAGAGCGGCAACGCGGTGACGAGGATTTCATGGCCCGGCTCGAACTGCCCGCCGATCCAGGCTGACGTCTGCTGGAGATTGGCGACCACGTTGCCGTGGCTCAGCATGGCGCCTTTGGCGACGCCGGTCGTGCCGCCGGTATATTGCAGGAACGCGATGTCCCCGCGGCCGGGCGTGGCGGGCCGCAAGGTTTTCCCCGCTCCTTCCTTGAGGGCACGCGCGAACGGCACCGCGTTCGCCAAGCTGAACGGGGGCACCAGCTTCTTCACCCGCCGCACCACGAAGTTGACCAGCGCCGACTTCGGGAATCCGAGCCCGTCCCCCATGCGGACGAGAATCACGTGCTCGACCTTGGTGCGGTCAATGACCTCGGCGAGGGTATGTGCGAAGTTCTCGACGATAACGATGGCCCGCGCGCCCGAGTCGTCGAGCTGGTGTTCGAGTTCGCGCGCGGTGTAGAGCGGGTTCGTGTTGACCACGGTGAGGCCGGCGAGCAGCACGCCGAAGATCGCTATCGGGTTCGAGAGCAGATTCGGCATCATGATCGCGACGCGGTCGCCCGGGTCGAGGCCGAGCCCCTGCAAATAGGCGGCGAGCGCCCGTGCCCGATCGTCCATCTCGCGGTACGTGATGGTGACGTCGAAATTCGTATAGGCTGGTCGGTCGGCGAAACGCCGCACGCTCTCCTCGTACAGCGCCACGATCGACTCGTAGGCGTCGACGTCCGCTTCGGCCGGCACTCCCGGCGGGTAGCTCTTGAGCCAGATTTTTTCCATTGCTGCCTCCGGTCGTGTGTCGGTTCAGAGCCCTTCCCGTCCCTCAGTTCGTTGAGCCTGCGATGTGTTGAGCTCGGTCCCTGAGCCTGTCGAAGGGTGTCGAAACATCGAAACGAACCCCGATGTCACCTCAGCCTTCTGAGACATGGAAGGATTTTCAGACGCAAGTCCTGCCGGATGCCTGCCAGACGCGCGCGAGCTTCCAGCCAGCCCGGTCCCCGGTAAGCAGCGCGACGAGCCGGCCATCCTGGTCGAGAACCCGGGCGGTTTCCTCATCTTCGCGGGCCGCGGGTAGCGCGGACAGCCCGGCCTGTTGCCCGCGGCGGAGATGGGCCGCGGTCTCCGCGGAAACCGTAAACGTCCGGTACGCCCCCGTAGCGTCCTCGACCGATAGGAGCGGTAAAGCCGCGTCCGGCTCGCACGCGGCGTCGAGCGGCACGGCTTGGTCGAGTGTGAACGGGCCGACCGCGGTGCGCTTCAAGCTGGCAAGATGCGCCACGCCGTGCAGGGCCGCGCCCACGTCCGCGGCGAGGACACGCACGTAGGTCCCCTTCGAGCAGGACACGGAAAAGCGCAGGTTGTCCGGCCCGTCGGCTTCCAGGGTGAAGGAAAAGATGTGGACGCGCCGCGGGGCGCGGTCCACCTGCACGCCGCGGCGGGCGAGTTTGTACAGCGGTACGCCATCGCGTTTGAGCGCCGAATACATTGGCGGGATCTGCCACACCTCGCCGGTGTAGCATCGCTCAATGTTCTTGAGCGCCGCGGCATCGACGGGCGGCACCGGCAGCCGGCGCGTCACCGTCCCGGTCCGGTCCAGCGTGTCCGTCTCCACGCCGAGTCGGATGATCCCTTCATACGCTTTCCGCTCGGCCATCAGGAACGCGGACAATTTCGTCCCCGAACCGATACAGATCGGCAGCACGCCGCTCGCAAACGGGTCGAGCGTGCCCAGGTGGCCGATCTTCTCCGCCCGAAGCGTCTTTTTCAGCACGCGGACGACGTGTGCCGACGTGGGGCCCTCCGGCTTGTCGATGAGCAGGATGCCGTCGCGCCCGGTCATGCGCGTTCGTCCTGTTTCAGCTTGTGGAACAGCGATTCCAGGCGGTTGGCCTCGTCGAGCGTCCGGTCGTAGGCGAACTCTATGGTGGGGGTGTAGCGCAGGCGCAGACGCGCGGCGACCTGACGCCGCACGTAGCCGGTCGCGCTGCGCAGACCGGCCAGCGCGTCCCCGCGGGTCTCGTCCGTATCGCTTTGGAGCATGCGCACGAAAATCCGCGCGGTGCGCAGGTCCGGGCTCAGCTTCGCTCCGGTGACCGTGACGCCGCAGACGCGCGGGTCTTTCACTTCGCGCAGCAGAATGTCGGCCACGGCTTCCTGCAGCAGGCCGCGGACACGTTCGGGGCGACGGGAAGGCATGGGTTCGGCGACGGAATCTGCTCGGGCGAGGGACGTTGCGCCGTATCGAGACCGCTGTCCGTGCAGGGCTTCAAGGAGTGGCGAGTGCGGAGCGGTTACGCTACGCGCGGGGCTTGGACGGGTCGACCGCAGGCAGAGCCGCGCAGGACCGACTCGAATCGCTGCTAATAGTGGACGATATCGACTTGGGTTTCGCCCAACTCGGCGACGTGTAGGCGTTCGATGAAATCCGTGACGGCTTGCAGGCCGCCCTCCACGTAGCCGTGTTCGGAGCCGACTTGGCAGATCCCCAACACGATGGTCTGCCACACGTCCTGGGCCGCGCACTCGGCAATGGAGACGTTGAACTCGTTGCGGACGCGACTCTTGATCCTGCGGACCACGCCGCGTTTCTCTTTCAGGGAGTGGCTGTCCGCAAGGTACAGGGTGACGCGCAGGACGCCGACGACCATGAGCGAGCCTCTGTCGTAGGGCGGCGGACGCTTGCGGAATCGGTCACGGCACGCACGCCGTGAGTCGGGAGGAGCGGCGTCCGCCGTCTCAGGCGCTCGGCTCCAACCGCCGGGCGACTTCTTCAAGGGCGTACGCCTCCAGCACGTCGCCGACCTTGATGTCCTGGAAATTCTCCACGCTCGCGCCGCATTCGGTCCCGGCCGCGACCTCGCGCACGTCGTCCTTGAACCGGCGTAGCGTCCCCAACCGCCCCTCGTGGACGACGGTGTGATCGCGCACCACGCGCACGCGGGCCCCGCGCGAAAGATTGCCTTCGACCACCATGCAGCCGGCGACCTGCCCGATCTTCGACACCGAAAAGACCTCGCGGACCTCGGCGCGCCCGAGCGCATTCTCCTTGTACGTCGGGGCCAACAACCCCTCCATGGCGGCGCGGACGTCGGCGATCACGTCGTAGATGATCGTATAGAGTCGCACGTCGATGCCTTCCCGGTCGGCCAGCCGTGCGGCCTTGCCCTCGGGCCGGATGTTGAACCCGATGATGATCCCTTGCGAGGCCGACGCGAGCAGCACGTCGGATTCCGAGACGCCGCCGACCGAGGCGTGCAGCACCGTGAGTTTGACCTCGTCGGTGGACAGCCGCGTCAGCGCGTCCTGCACGGCCTCGGCCGAGCCCTGGACGTCCGCCTTGATGATGACGCGCAACTCTTTCGTGTCGCCGGTCTGCCGCTGGTAGAAGTCTTCCAGCGAAGTGCGGCTGCTCTTGGTCAACTCGGTCTCGCGCCGCTTCTCCTTGCGGTGTTCGGCGACCTTGCGCGCCTTGGCCTCGTCGCTCAGCGCCGTGAACGGGTCGCCGGCTTCCGGCACCCCGGTCAGCCCCAGAATCTCGACCGGCATCGAGGGCGTGGCCATGTCCACCTTGCGGTTGCGGCTGTCGAGCATGGCGCGGATGCGGCCGTATTCCGTGCCGCAGACGAACGGGTCGCCGACCTTGAGTTCGCCCTCCTGCACGAGCACCGTGGCGACCGGGCCGCGGCCGCGGTCGAGCTGGGCTTCGACGATCACCCCACGCGCGGACTTGCTCGTATTGGCGCGCAACTCCATGACGTCGGCCTGCAAGGTGAGCATCTCCAACAAGTGCGGAATGCCGTCGCCGGTCACGGCCGAGACGGGCGCGAAGATCGTCTCCCCGCCCATGTCCTCGGCAATCAGGCCGTGTGTCATCAGATCGCGCTTGACTCGGTCGAGGTCGGCGCCGGCCTTGTCCATCTTGTTGACCGCGACGATGATGGGCACCTCGGCCGCCCGGGCGTGATTGATGGCCTCGACCGTCTGCGGCATGACCCCGTCGTCGGCCGCCACGACCAGGGTGACGATGTCCGTGGCCTTGGCGCCGCGCGCACGCATGGACGTGAACGCCTCGTGGCCGGGCGTGTCGAGAAACGTCACGCTACGGCGCTCGACCGGCACGCTGTACGCGCCGATGTGCTGGGTGATGCCGCCCGCCTCGTGATCGGTCACGTTGGTCTGCCGGATCTTGTCCAGCAGCGACGTCTTGCCGTGATCGACGTGGCCCATGATCGTCACGACCGGCGGCCGCGGGGCGAGCGTGCCTCCGTCTTCGACCGCCTCGTGCTCGTCTTCCAGCACCGACTCGGCGTCGAAGGCGACGTTCTCCACGGTGTACTCGAAATCCGCGGCGACCAGCGACGCGGTGTCCTGGTCGAGCGTCTGGTTGATGGTCGCCATGACCCCCAGGTCCATCAGCTTCTTGATGACCTCGCCGGACTTGACGCCCAGGCTGCGGGCGAAGTCGCCGACGCTGACGACCTCGGAAATCCGCACGACGCGTTTGCTGGCCTTGGGCACCGTGATGGCGGTCTGGCGTTGTTCCTTGCCCGGCAGGATACGTTTCTTCTTCGGGCCGCGGGGCAAATGGACTTCGCGGTCCTGCAATTCCGCGGCGTCGGCGTTGAAGATGACCTTGCGCTTCTTGCCGCGTTTCCGTCCGCCCGGTGCCGCGGCGGGACCGCCCGGTTCGCGGCTGCCGGGTCCGGGCGGCGGCGAGCCGGCCGGCGGACGCGTGGACCCGTCACGGCGCCGCACCGCGGGGGGCGCCAGCTTGTCCAGATCGATACGGCCGAGCACCCGTCCCGACGGCGGAGCGTCCGCCGCAGAGGGCGAGACGGTTCTGCGCGCGTCTGCCCGCGGCGCGGGGGGTATGGCGGGCCGGCGTTCAGCGGTGGGCGCGGGTTCGGGGCGCATCTCCCGAGTCGGACGGGATGGGACGGCCCTCTCTACGTCAGCGGACTGCTTGGCTTCCAGCACGGGAGCGGCGCCATTCTCCCGGGGCGGGGTCGGCGCGGCGGGTTCGACTGCCGGCAGTTCGGGCACTACCGGTTCCGGCGGCGGTTCGGGGATGAAGACGGGCTCCGGCGGCGGCAGGTCGAACGCCGGCGCGGTGAACGTCGGCGGCGGCTCCTCGACGGTCGGCGCGGCAAACGCGGACGGCACGGCTTCGGTGACGTCGGCCGCGGATTCGGGATCGGGCAGGACTTCGACGCGCTTGCGGCGTCGGATGACGTTGGGACGAATGCGGTTCTCGCTCACCTCTTCGCGCGCGGCCACGACGTGGTCTTTCTGTTGATCGAGTTCGGTCACAACGCGCGCGGCGACCACTTTCTCTTCGCCGAGGGCCAACCCCGGTCCCGTTATCAGCCCCAAGGCTTGGCGCACGTCGTCGGCTTCCTGCTCCGAGAGCGTGCTTTGGGACTTCTTGCCGCGAACGTTCATCGCCGTGAGCGCGGCGATGATCTGCCGCGACTCGACTTCCCATTCCTTGGCGAATTCGTGGATGCGCTTCCGTGCCATAGAACCTCGTCCCCGTCTCTTCACGACGGCAGCCTGGACTCGAGCAGTGCGGCCAACTCGGCGCGGCTCGTGCGAGACGGCCCGGGTCGTCTTCCGCCGAACGGTCGGAAGCGGGTGCGCACCCGCTTCGGCCGGGCATTCGCAAAAGCCATAACACACTCACGGCGCAAATGCAGATACCTGCCGCGGCCCGCCCGCGTCTCCAGGACGGCGGCGCCCGCGGGGGTCAGGGTAAAGCGGACCAAGCGATGCTTCTCGTCGCGCTGGCCGCAGCCCAGACAGGTGCGGATCGGCTGGCTCGTCGTTCAGCCCTCCTCGGCCGGCGCTGGGTCGCCGGCCGCCGCGGGACCAGCGTGCCCCTCAACGGGCTGCTCGTCCGCCGCTGCGTCCGGCGTGTGGGCGGACTCAGCGGCTTCCACGGCCGCGGCTTCCGCCTCTTCGGCTTCCAATGCCGCGGTCAACGCGTCGGCCTGTTCCTTCGCGGCCTGCCAGATGGCGGCGGCGCGCTCCGCGCCGAGGCCTTCGACCTCCAGCAGCGCGTCACTCTCCGCGGCCGCGATGTCGTGGGACGACTTGAAGCCGTGTTGGTACAGCAGTTCCGCGGTGATGTCCGCCTTGGCCTCGCCGATGCCCGGGATCGCGTTCAACGCGGCCAGCGCCTGGACGCGCTCCAACTCGACCTCCGACTCGGAGCGGACCTTGAGTTCCCACTCGGTCAGCCGCGAGGCGAGTCGGACGTTCTGCCCTTTCTTGCCGATCGCCAGCGAAAGCTGGTCGTCCGGCACGATCACCTCCAGCGTGTTGTCTCCCACCTCGGTAATCCGCGCCACTTCGGCCGGCTTGATCGCGCGGCGCACGTATTCCGCCTGGTCGGGCGTCCACGGGACGATGTCGATCCGCTCGCCGCGCAGTTCCTGCACCACGGACTGCACGCGCGTGCCCTTCATTCCGATGCACGCCCCAGCCGCGTCCACGTCGGGGTCGGTCGAGTGGACGCCGATCTTCGCCCGGCTGCCCGGCTCGCGCGCCGCGCCCTTGATCTCGACGATGCCCTCGTACACTTCGGGCACTTCCTGTTCGAAGAGCTTGATCAGAAAGCCGGGGTGGCTGCGCGACAGGATGATCTGCGGCCCCTTCTGCGCGATGTTCACGTCGTAGATGTAGGCCCGGATGCGGTCGCCCTGCCGATACCGCTCCCAGGGGATCTGTTCCTTTTCCGGCAGCACCGCGTCGGTCCGGCCCAGGTTGACGATGATGTTGCGCCGCTCCACGCGCTGCACGATGCCGGAACAGATTTCGTTGATGCGGGGTTTGAACTCGTTGTAGATCAGGTCGCGCTCCAGTTCGCGGACTTTCTGGATGACGCTCTGCTTGGCGACCTGCGCGGCGATCCGGCCCAGGGCTTCGGACGGGAGCTTGCGGAGCAGTTCGTCGCCGAGTTGCGCCTCGGAGTCCAGCGTGGCCCGCGCCTCGCCCAACGTGATCTCGGTGTCTTCGTCCGTCACGGTCTCGACCACGTTGCGGGTCTCGAACAGTTCGACCTCGCCGATGTCCTGGTTGAACTTGGCCTCGATCTGTTTGGGGCCGAACGTCCGCCGCGCGGCGGACAGCATGGCGCTTTCGATCGCCTCGACGATGTCGCCGCGCTCCATGCCTTTTTCCTTGCTGACCTGCTCGATGACGCGGTTCAGATCCGACTGCATGACTCCGTCCTTCCCTGCTGGCGCCGCCGCCTGCGGGACGACTTGGGCACGTCCCTCCCCGGCACGGGCGGCGGCGGGTCGAGATGCGCCCGCGCCACGTCGTCCCAGGCGATGCTGACGGTCCCTTTCACGTCATCCACGAGGCTGACCGCGTGGTCTTCCACGCGACACAGCGGGCCGGTGAACGTCCGTTTGCCGTCCTGGGCGGTTCTGGTCTGCAGGCGCACCGGCTCTCCCAGGTAGCGCCGATAGTGGCCCGGCCGCAGCAGCGGGCGGCGCAGACCCGGCGAGGACACCTCCAACGTGTAGCGCCACGGAATGGGGTCGTGCACGTCGAGCAGGTCGCTCACCTGACGATGCACCTGCGTACAGTCGTCCAGCGTCGTGCCGCGGTCGCTGTCGATCAGAATCCGTAACACCCAGTGCCCAGCCTCGCTCGACAACGTGACACCCCACACCTCGCAGCCCTCGTCCGCGGCCAGCGGGACGCTCAGTTCCTCGACCTGCCGAACGATCTCCCGAACCGAAGGTTGCATACCGAAAAAGGTAAAAAAAAAGTGGGCGCCCGCCCACTTCCCTCGCCCCTGCCGCCTACGCTTAGACCATCCGCGTGCATCCCGCAAGGGGCGACCGGTTCAGCCGCCCACGCCGCTGGTTGCATCTCCGTCGTCAAGGTCGTGCAAGGTCGCCAAGTCGATGATCGTGTACGACTGCCGGCCGCGCGGCGTGACGACCTCGACCTCGTCGTCGAGTACCTTGTGCATCAGCGCCTGGCCGAGCGGTGAGTGCAGCGAGATGCGGCCCGCGGCAGGATCGACCTCTTCGGGAAAGACGATCTGGTACTCGGTCACTTCCCCCGAATCGACGTCCTCCAGCTTCACGTGACTGCCGTACGCGATCGAGTCCTTAGGAATGCTCGACAGATCGTACAACGAGAGTTGCGCGACCCGCTCGGTCAGTTGGGCGACCCGAGCTTGCACGTAGTCCTGGCGGGCACGCGCCGCGTCGTATTCCGCGTTCTCGCTCAGGTCGCCGTGGGCCGCGGCCTCCTGCAGATCTTTCGGAATGCTGACGTTCAATTCGTGGTACAGTTCGTCGAGTTCCTTCTTCAACTTCGTGACGATCGGCAGTTCCATAGCGTGCTCTCAGTAGTCTCAGAAAGACGGCAGGGGCTGGTTGCCGTGCGGAACCAACCCCTGCAAAGGCGGTGGACGGACGCGCCTAGGCCGTCAGAACGTGGATGGTACACGCCGAGCCGAGGCCGATCACGTGCGCCAAGCCGACCTTGGCGCCCTCGACCTGCCGCGGGCCGGCTTGGCCGCGCAATTGGGTCACGACCTCGTGGATGTTTGCGACGCCGGTTGCGCCCAGCGGATGCCCTTTGGAGAGCAGGCCGCCGCTCGCGTTGACGGGCAGGTCGCCGCCGATCTCGGTCCGGCCCTCATCGATCATCCGCCCGGCTTCGCCCTCGGCGCACAGACCCAGGTTTTCGTAGTGCAGCAACTCGGCGGTGGCGAAACAGTCGTGGAGTTCCACCAAGCTCAGATCTTCCGGGCCGATACCGGATTTCTCATACGCTTGTTTCGCGGCGTTGCGGGTCAGCGTGTTGACGTCCGGCATGGTCAGGTCGCGGTCCGTGTACGGGTCGGAGGTCAGGACCGACGCGGCGACCTTGATCGGCTTGGCCGTGAACTGCCGCATCTTCTCTTCCGACATCAGGACCGCGGCCGCGGCGCCGTCGCCGGTCGGGCAACACATGTACAGCGTGTTGGGATAGGCAACCATGCGCGCCTTCATCACGTCGTCCAGCGTCACCTCGACGCGGTATTGGGAGAGCGGATTGTGGACCGAATGTTTGTGGTTCTTCACCGATACCTTGGCGAAATGCTCGGCGGTGGTGCCGTGCTTGCGCATGTGCTCGACGCCGGCCTGCCCGAAGACCGCCGGCATCAGCCCGCTGCCCAACACGCCCTCGACGCTCTCGCCGCCGCTGCGCGCCCCGCCGCCCAGCAGGCCCATCTTCCCCATCTGCTCCACCCCGACGGCCATGGTCGCGTCGTACATGCCCGAGGCGACGCCGATGTAGGCTTCCCGAAACGCCGTCGAACCGGTCGCGCACGCATTGGAGACGTTCAGGGCCGGAATGCCGGTCTGGCCGATCTGCTGCAGAATCTTCTGCGCGTTCATGGCGCTGGCCTGGAACAGGTTGCCGCACACCAGCAACTCGATGTCGCCGATGCTCGTGCCCGCGTCCTTGAGCGCGGCGACCGCGGCTTCGGCGCCCATCTGCGACACGTCCTTGTCGGGATACCGTCCGAACTTGATCATGCCCACACCGAGCACGTACACGTCTCTCATGGCTCTGCCCCCTTATTGCTCGTTCGCCGCGCCAGCGTCGTCCCGACCGGGCCGGAAGAAGAACGCGATGATGTCGATGGTCTCTTCCACGCCGTCGGCGTTTTTCTCTTTCCGTTCCCGGACCTTGCGGGTCACCATCTCGACCGGCATCCCGAACCGGAGCGCGGCCGGGTCCGGCTCGACGTCCACCAAGTTACAGCGCACGCTCACGCCGTCCGGCAGGTCGACAATGGCCGACACGTACGGCACGGGAATGCCGGGCCCGGACTGGTGCACGATGGAATACACGTACAAGGAGCCGCGGCCGCTCAGCCGCACTTCGGACAGGTCCCCGACGTACGTACATTTACTGCACCCGACGCGATGCTGCCCGATGAAGGTCGCCCCGCACTCGGGGCACCGATACCCGACCAGATAGGGCTGCTCCCCGGGCTCGGCAGGCAGGTGGAGCATCGGCGCGATAGCGCGTTGGGTATTCGGCATGAAAGCTCCTGCCAGTGTGCTGCGGACCGCATGGAGGAACCGCGCCGGGCAGCGGCGTCACCCTTATCCGAGCCCCCCGGGCAACACAAGTCCTTGAAATATGCGGCTTCCGTGTCAGAAGATGCGGCAGCCGCCCTCGATGACGCTCCCGCCGGCCTGCCGATGAGCCGCTCGACGAATCGCTTGCAGAACTGGACCGGCCGCGCGCGTGGCGGGCTCGCCGCGGCGTGCGGTTTGTTGTACCCGCGGCGTTGTGTCAGTTGTCAGACGCCGCTGGCCTCGGATTCCTCCTCCGACGCGGGCAACCGGCCGACCTTCTGTCCGGGCTGCCGGCGCATGATTCATGCGGTACGGTCGCCGCTGTGTCTCCGCTGCGGCTTGCCGTTTGCCGCACCCCACGGCCCCGACTCCCTCTGCCAAGCGTGCCGCGAACGCCCGCCGGCCTTTCGGAAAGCGCGTGCCTGTGCGACGTACCGCACGCACGGCGACGCGCCGCAACCGTTGCGCGACAGCCTGTTGCGGTTCAAGTACGTGCGCGACCTGCGGGCGGGCAAGGCGCTGGCCGCGTTGGCGGCGCAGCATTTCCCACTGGCCGATGAGCAATACGATTGCCTCATCCCAGTACCGCTGCACATCCGGCGCTTGCGCTGGCGTGGGTTCAACCAATCCGTCCTGCTGGCGCGCGCGCTCGCCCGGCGGACCGACACCCCGCTCGCCCCGTGGCTGCTACGCCGTGCGCGGCCGACCGCGGCCCAGACCAAACTGACCCGCGCCGAGCGCCGCGCCAACGTCCGCGGCGCCTTCCAGGCCGAAGCTTCCGCGGCACTCGAGGACCGCCGCGTGCTGCTCGTGGACGACGTGTTCACCTCGGGCGCCACGGTTGAAGAGTGCGCCCACACGCTGTACCAGAATGGCGCGCGCAGCGTTGACGTCTTCACCTTGGCGCGCGTCATTCAGGCGTAGGATCCAGCCCAGCATGTCCGCACCGCTCGCCCTCGGGGTCTTGCTCTCCGGGGGCGGAACCAACCTGCAGGCCATCATCGACACCATTGAGCGGGGGGAGTTACCCGCCCGCATCCGGCTCGTCATCAGCAACCGCACTGACGCGTACGGTTTGGTTCGCGCCCGCAACCACAAGCTGCCGACCTCGGTCGTCCCGCACGCCGACTTCCCGTCGCGCGAAGACTTCGACCGCCGGATGGTGCAGTTGCTGAAGCAGCACGGCGTCGAACTCGTCGTTCTGGCCGGATTCATGCGCCTGCTTTCGTCCGCCTTCGTGCGGGCGTTTCCACGACGCATCCTGAACATCCATCCTGCGCTGCTGCCGGCCTTTCCCGGCCTGCACGCCCAGCGCCGAGCGATCGAACACGGCGTGCGAATCTCCGGCGCTACGGTACATCTCGTGGATGAGGAAATGGACCACGGCCCGATCATCATGCAGGCCGCGGTGCCGGTGTACGCCGACGATACCGAAGCCCGTCTGCGCGCACGCATCCTCCGCCAGGAGCACCGCATCTATCCCGCGGCCATCAAGCTGTTCGCCGAAGGCCGGGTCCGGGTCGCCGGACGGACGGTCCGCCTGCAAGACGAGGCCAAGTCGGAACAAGCATTGCTACGGTCCCCCGACACCAAATGAGGACAACCGCCGTACGGCCCGGAACGAGGATCTGTCTCAGCTTGAAACCCGGCCATCGTTGAGATTTCCGGGACGGAGACGGTCTCCGGTCTCTGAGCCTGCGGTGCCTCGAACTTACGGTGTCCTGAGCGTGTCGAGGGGGGAGGCAAACCATGTCGAAGGGCCTGGAGGGATGCGCGTGGAGAGAGGAGAATAGCGTACGTTCCTAAGTATTGAGATAAACGGGGTGTTGTTGTGGGTTTGAAACATTTTTCGCCCCGCCCCCCTGAATGTCTCCGGAGGGGCGCCCGACCGGTCACATCTCGTTCATAGCCACGAAGGGATCAACCCTTCCCTCCCTCCGGTCCCTGAGCCGGCAGTGCCTTGAGCCTGTCGAAAGGTCAAAGGGTGCAGGAGGAAGGGCGAAAAATTTTTCACCCCTACGGAGGAAGGTCGTATTCAGGGGAGGGGATTACCAGCCCAGGTGGCCGTAGAGGGCGACTTAGTGTTCGGCGCCGCTGCCCTGCGTGGTGCGTTCGCCCTCCACGCTCAGGTCGCACTCGCCCAACTCGATGCACCCGCCCAGGCGGTAGCCGTGGCTCTGCGGTCCCGCCAGCGACAGGCCGCCATAGGTCGTCAGCAGTCCCATGCCCTCGTGCGTCACCAACCCGTAGCCGATGTCGAACTCGGCCTGTGCCGGGGACAGGCCCGGCGGGGTATCCGACTCTCCACTGGCGCGCAGCACCTCCACGCTGCCCCATAGCTGTTCCACCTGACTCGCTTCCGCCCCCACACTAGCGCCAACGCCAGCCACAGGCCGTGCTTGTCGGCGCCCGGATCCAACTTCAACGTCAGGCTCGCGCCCCACTCGTCGAACGCCGCCTTCTGGTGCGCCAACAAGTACCGCCCGCGGGCTTCAATGCCGAGGTCCAGCTTGGTGTGCGCGTACTCGACTCCACCGCCCATCTCCGCACCGACGCCCGTCTCTGCCTTGCCGCCGTCCCAGCGCCCGCCGATCTCGAAGATGGGCGTTAGGTGCGAGTCCTCCGATATGGCCCACGCCGTGCGGCCTTCCACCATCAGCCGCAACCGTTGCGCGTCGCCCGCCGTCTTCGGCAAGCGGTCGTCCGCGCCCGCCTCCAACTCCGTCAGGAACACGTCCGCCTTCAGCGCCACGTCAGAACATCTTGCCGCGCCCCTACCGCACCCATCAACAGATCCGGATCGGTCTTGACCTTCCCCGCTTCGTCGCGGAGTTGCAAGTCGCCCCAGCCCGCGCCGAACAACCCCCACACCCCCAACCCCGGCCGCGGGCTCCAGTGTGCATACGGCAAGACACTCGTCAGCGTCAGGTCCACGGCGCCTTTCGTCACGTCGGGCGTCTCGTAGTCCACGTCGCCCTGGCTGTGCGCCACGGCGAGGCCGAGCAAGACGTTCGGCTGCAAGCGGTAATCCAGGCCGAGGTAGTCGGTGAACACGATGCCGTCCATCAAGAAGTCATCTTTCGGTCGACCGTCGAAGCCGCTAGCCGTGCCCCGTCCCCACAACGTCCACCCCGACGCCCAGCCCTCGGCGGCTTTCTGGCCCAACGGCATGGCGAACTGACTCTGCGCCAGCAGATCCGTTGCCGCCACCCGCCGGAACTGCACCGGGTTGTGCAGTGTCCGCGACGCCGCGCGGAGGTGCGGCGTCGCGGCATGGGCGCGGTCGAAACCGCGTTGGCCCAAGCCGATCCCGAGTTAGCCCCCCGGAGAGGGGTCGCCACCGAACGGGGTATTGCTGGCCACGCCCCCCCACGTGGGCAACCCTCCCCCTAGCCTCCTCCCAAAGAGAGAGGGGATTGAACGAGCGGGCAATGGGCCGCCCAGACCCAGCCCAACCGAGGTGGTGAAGGCGCCTAGCGTGTCCCAAGGCGCTCAGCGGCGCTACCAGTGCGTGCGGGGCTGAGGTGGCGCGTCAACGTGCTCCATGCCGCCCCGCGCACATAGCCGAACTGCCCGTCCCCTCCCGCCAGCGACGAGCCGACCTCCACGCCTAACGCTCGCGCTACGCCATCCCCGCCACCTGCCTCCAGCGCCCCGTCTGCGCGGCGAGTGACAGCAGCGCGGTCAGGAGCACCGTTGCCAGCCCGCGCCGTCGCGCGGGCGGTGCCCGGTTCTTGCCCTCAGCCATCGGCGCACCCCGATATTCCGCGGGGAGGGGGCACTGGTGGGACTGCGAGTTCTGGCGGAAGAACGGCATGGTCGGGTTACCCCGGCGTTCTATGTTCATGGGTGCTCGCCGGTCGGATATACGGAAAGGGGTATCGTCTGCCCCCTGGGAGCGCGGGCGTCTCGCCCGCATCCTCCCGGAGCCATCGAACCCGTTCATGGCTCTTTATTCCCCCTCCATAAGCATGAAATACGACGGTTCGAGAACAGCATCTCGGATCCCTAGAGACCCGCCCGATTGGAAACAGCGAGGTGGATGGGGTGCGGATCAGCTTGCATTAGGAGCTTCCGTCTCTGACGATCCTCTCCGGTCGTCACGCCCGCGCACGTGGGAGTGAGACCTACATGTGTGGGGACACACCATCCCCGGCCTCCCTTATCAGGGGGGGGGGGCAGGGAGTCGGATGCGTGGGGGGGCGGAGGAAGTTTCCGGCGCGGGTAGGGAGACGCCCTGCCGCCCGTTGGCGGCCCGGCTCGCGGCGCCGTACAGTAGCGCGTATGAGTGCGCTCGCCTTCGACACGCACCGAGCCGTGAAGGCCCTCCGCGAAGCCGACGCTGCAGAGCCGCTGGCCGAAGCCTTCGTCGAGACCATCGGCGGCAACGTCGCTACCAAAGCCGACATCACCAAGTCCGAGGCCAGAGCAAGCGAAGATAGCCCATGTCCAGGCGGAAACGAAAGCTGACATCGCCGAGGTGCTAACCGAGATTGCCAATGTCCGGGTCAATGTCGGCGGCCTAGAGGCGGGGTTGTATCGGCAGTTGTGGATCATGGCAACCGGCATCGTCGGGCTCACCGTCGCGCTGGTCAAGCTGCTCGGCTGAGTCCGATCAGGACCGCCCCGCTTCCATACTTTCCCCTTCAATGGAGTTCAGTCTCCAATAAGTCGATGGGTCCGCGGGTGCTCGTATAGGAGCATACGGACAGGGAGGGTATAGCCTCTGACGGTATCCGGATTCCGTTACATTCGTGCGGCATCCATACTCTTAAATCTCGCCGGAAAGCCCCCGCCGCCGAGCAATCCTTCTTCTGCACACAGCAAACGGTATTCGGCATCACAGAGCGGGACGAGTGTTCCCATCCGAAAATCCTTCCGTGCCAGACGCTCGCCTCAAGCCCCGCCGGACAATCCGGGCGTCTTGTCCCGTCAGGGAAAGGCACGTAGAAACGAAGCCGTCCCGACTCCCCCGCTGTACAGACTCGTCGGCGGGCAGGTCGGATTCGGTCGAGGGGAAGGGCATGCGCCTGCAAGACAAGGCCATCGTGCTGGGCGTGAGCGGCGGCATCGCGGCCTATAAGTCGGCCGAGATCGTCCGGCTGCTGGTCAAGGCCGAGGCGACGGTGCGCGTGGTGATGACCAGGCACGCGCAGGAGTTCATCACCCCGCTCACCCTGCAGACCCTGTCCGGCAACCCGGTCGCCACGGATACGTTCGACCTGACTCAGGAATCCGAAATCGGACACGTCCGGCTGGCGGATACCGCGGACCTGGTGCTGATCGCGCCGGCCACGGCCAACCTGCTGGCCAAGCTGGCGCACGGGATCGCCGACGATCTGCTGACCACGGTGCTGTTGGTCACGCGCGCGCCGGTCGTCGTCGCCCCGGCCATGAACGTGCAGATGTACGCCCATCCGGCGACGCAGGCGAATCTGAAGACGTTGCGCGAACGGGGGTACGCGGTCGTCGATCCCGCGGAGGGGGATCTGGCCTGCGGCTATCAGGGGCAGGGCCGGCTGGCCGAGCCCGCGCACCTCGTCGAGGCCGCGGCCGCGGCGTTGGCCGACAAGGACTTGGCGGGCGAACGCGTCATCGTCACCGCGGGGCCGAACTGCGAGCCGATCGATCCGGTCCGCTTCATCGGCAACCGCTCGACCGGCAAGATGGGATTCGCCTTGGCGCGCGTGGCCCGGCAGCGCGGGGCCGACGTCACGCTCGTCAGCGGCCCGACCGCGCTCGCTGTGCCGCGGGGAGTGGAGTTCTGCGCGGTCCGCACGGCCGTGGAGATGCAGCGGGCGGTCGAGCAGCATTACGACCGGGCGACGATGGTCGTGTCGGCCGCGGCGATTGCGGATTACCGGCCGGCGCAGGTCGCCGCGCAGAAGATCAAGAAGGGGGACGGCGCGTTGTCGATCGCGCTGGAGCGCAACCCGGACGTCCTGGCCGGGCTCGGACGGAACAAGGGGAATCGGTTGTTGGTCGGCTTTGCGACCGAGACCGAAGACGTGGTGCAGAACGCCGAGCGCAAGTTGCGCGCGAAGAATCTCGACCTGATCGTGGCCAACGACGTCACGCAGGCCGGCGCGGGATTCGCCGGCGACACGAACATCGTGACGTTGCTGGACCGAACCGGCGGACGCGCAGCGTTGCCGCTGCTGTCCAAGGACGAGGTCGCCCACCGGGTGTACGACCGGTTGCTGGCCCTGAAGAAATCCGCCCCGACCGGGTCGTCACCCTCAGCCATTCCCGGTCCGTAACGGGAAGGGGTTCTCGGATCCGGCCAGCATTTCACGGAGGGTCCGCGGCAGGCGTTGCACCCGGCCGGCATCGTCCACGCAGGCATGCTCGGTCGTGCCTTCGGCGATCACCGCGTCATCGGCCGGGCGGACGATGCGGTAGCCGAATCGCACGCTCGCGCCCCCGACGTGCCGTACCGTCGTCGTGACGTGCAAGGCGTCGTCGAACAACGCCACGGCCCGATACCGGCAGCGGGCATCCCTGACCGGGAAATGCACGCCTTGGGCTTCGAGCGTCCGATACGGGCTGCCGAGCGCCCGCAGCAGTTCCACACGCCCTTCCTCGAACCAGACGAAGTACGCAGAGTGGTGCGCCATGCCTGCCTTGTCGGTCTCGGCATAACGGACGCGGACGGTGTGCGTATTGGACAGCACGGGGACAGGGGAATGCGGGCGGCGCGCTCGCAAGGACACGCGGCAACGCCCGCGAACCGCTTACTTGCCCTGCCAGTTGGGCTTGCGCTTCTCCGCGAACGCGCGCGGCCCCTCGACCACGTCCTCGGAGTGCATCATCCGTTTGAGTGCGGGATAGGATTGGGCGAACGCTTCGTCCAGGGTCAGCCCGGCGCCGAGCATGGCGCACTGTTTGGTGGCGCGCACCGACAGCGGCGCGCATTCCAGGATTTCCGACGTCCAGCGCTCGACCGCGCCGGGCAGGTCGGCCAGGGGGACGGTCTCGTTCACCACGCCCCAGCGGTGGGCTTCCTGGGCGGTCATGTGTTTGCCGGTCAGCATGTAGCCGAGTGCGATCTTGAGCGGCATCTGGCGCGGCAGCCGGTGGACGCCGCCCGCGGCCGCGGCCAAGCCGACGCGCGGCTCGGGCAGACCGAGCTTGGCGTGCTCCGCGGCGATGATGACGTCGCACGCCAGCGCCATTTCGAAGCCGCCGCCCAGGGCGAAGCCGTTGACCGCGGCGATGGTGGGTTTCCAGATGTCGGTCCGGTCGGTCAGGCCGCCGAACCCGCCCTTGATCCGATTCTTGGGCAAGCCGTGTTCGGCCGTGTACTTGAGGTCGTTGCCGGCCGAGAAGGCTTTGTCGCCGGCGCCGGTCAGGACGACCACCCAGACGTCGTCGTCGGCCAGGGCGTCGTCCCATATCCGGGACAGTTCCTCCCCCGCGGGAGGATGGACGGCGTTCAGGCGTTCCGGGCGGTTGAGCGTGATGGTGGCGACGTGGTCCTCCTTGGTGAACAGCGCGTATTCGTAAGCCATGAGTCCTCCCTGACAGGTGCGTGACGGTTGTCGATCCGCGGTTCGCGGGCATGATGCGGAGGGAGGCGAAACGGCCACTCCCTCGCCGAAAAGCGCGTGGATACTAGCGTTCCGCCATGATAAAGGCAACGGAATGCCGGTTGCAGACTCGCTCCCGACCGACCGACCGCTGACGGACCGGGTCGCGCTGATTACCGGCGCGGGCCGCGGCATCGGCAGGGCGATCGCCGAGCAGTTCGCGCGGGCCGGCGCCCCCGTCGTCCTGGCCGCGCGGAGCCGGCACGAACTGGACGCGTGCGCCGCGGCGATCCGGACGGCCGGCGGTGAGGCGCTGGCCGTTCCCACCGATCTCGGTCTGGCGGATCGCGCCGCCACGCTGGCCGCCACCGCGCTCGACCGCTACGGGCGGATCGACATTCTCGTCAACAACGCCGGGTACGGACCGCCGCGCACCCCGATCGTCAAAGCGCGGGTCGCGGACTGGCAGCGTCTCGTGCAGGTAAACTTGCTGGCCGCCATGACGCTCACGAAGTGCGCGCTGCCGGGCATGATCGAACGCCGGCGCGGCGCGGTCGTCATGCTGGGGTCGCCGGCGGGGCTGTCCGGCAGGGCCGGCGAGGCGGCCTACGCGGCCAGCAAGTTCGGCTTGCGCGGCTTCACCCAGGCGCTGTTCGCCGAGGTGCGCCGATACGGCATCAAGGTGTCGTATCTCTGTCCCGGCCACGTGGATACCGCGCTGATTCCCCCCAACAACCGGCTCGACCGAGACACGTTGCTGCGCCCGGCCGACGTGGCCGAGGCGGCCTACCGCATCGTGACCTCCCCGCCGCACGGCTGCCCGGTCGAGGTCGTTCTGGAGCCGCAACGCGACCCGTTTCGCTGACCGGCATGGATCTCACCGGCAAAGTCGCCCTGGTGACCGGCGGCGCGCGGCGCGTCGGCAAGGCCATCGTGCTGGCGTTGGCCGAGCGCGGCTGCCGCCTCGTCGTCCACTACCATCAGGCGGAAAACGATGCCCGAGCCACGACGCGCGCGTTGCGGGACGCAGGTCACGAGGCGATTGCAATACGGGCCGATCTCGGTCGGGAGGCAGAAGTCGAGCGGATGATCGCGCACGCCGTGGACCGCTTCGGCCGCATCGACGTGCTGGTCAACAACGCGGCGCTCTTCTCTCGCACCCCGATCGATACGCTCGACTTCGACGACTGGCAGCGCGTCATGGACGTCAATCTGAACGGGAGTTTCCTGTGCGCGCACGCCGTCGGCCTGCGCATGAAGGCGTGGGGGTGGGGACACATCGTGAACATCGCGGACGTCGCCGGCCAGAACCCCTGGGCCGACTACGTCCCCTACTCCGTCTCGCAAGCCGGCCTGCTGGCACTCAGCCAGGGGCTGGCGATGGAACTCGCCCCCGAAGTGATGGTCAACGCCGTCGTGCCCGGACCGGTGCTGTTCGCTGCCGCAACGCCCGCGGAGGTCCGGCGACGCGAAATCGGCAAGACCCTGCTGAAACGTGCGGGCACGCCCGAGGATGTTGCCCGTCTGGTGGCGTTCGTCGCCGCGTCCGATTACAGCACCGGTGCGGTCTTTTCCGTGGACGGCGGACGCGGGCTCACCTGAACGGGCGCGGTCCAACCCGGCGTTCGACGGCCACACGAGAGGGACGAGAGAGATGCGGCGAGCCGCTGCACGACCCGACTATTCCCTACCGGCGCCTCCGAGCTGGCGGGAGGTGTTCGGCAACGCCCATCCGGTCGAAGTCGAGGTCGGGCCGGGGAAAGGCAGTTTCCTGCTCGCCGCGGCCCGGCACACGCCGGAACACAACTTCTTCGGGATCGAGTTTTCGCGGCGCCGGCTGCACCGGATCGCCCAACTCATCGCACGTGACCGGCCGGGCAACGTGCGGGCGATTGCCGCGGACGTCGGCTGCGTGCTGCACACCCTGATTCGCCCGGACTCGGTGACCACCTTCCACGTGTATTTTCCCGACCCGTGGTGGAAACGGCGACACCACCGGCGGCGCATCTTTCGGGACGACTTCGCCGCGGGGCTGGCGCGGGCGCTCGTGCCCGGCGGCAGGATATTGGTCGCGACGGACGTGCCGGCCCAGTTCACCCGCATCCTCGACCAGTTGCACGCCGTGCCGAGCCTGGAGCGATTCTCGTGGCGGCGCGACCAGCGCAACCGCAACGGCAAGCCGATCCTGACCGACTTCGAGCGCCGGTTCCTCGAAGCGGGCACGCCGGTGTACTACGCGGGGTTCCGCAAGACCGGCCGGCGGTAAGTAAAGAAGGGATCGCAAGCGACGCGGAGGATCCGCGTGGCGTCATCGCTCAGCGTGGGCTGTCCGACCGTCAGGCGGCCAGTTCCCTGACCTTGGCGGCGATGTGCCGGGCGCTGATGCCGCATGCGTCGAGAAGTTCGTCCGGGGTGCCGGAGCGTGGGACGCCGGTGACCGCCAGCTTGTGGACCTCGACGTCGTGCACGGCCACGGCGTTGAGCACCGCGTCGCCCAACCCGCCGTCGAAATAGTGGTCTTCCACGACCAGCACGGTATTCCGCGTGGCGCGGGCCGCGGCCAGGATGGCCTCGGCGTCGAGGGGCTTCACCGAATAAGCGTCGATCAGGCGCACGGCGAGGCCGGCCGCGGCGAGCGTCTCGCAGGCGGCCAGCGCCTCGTGGACGGTCACGCCCGCGGCCACGACGGTCACCGCGTCGTTTCGGCTCGACCGGAGCAGCTTGCTGCCCCCGACCGGGAAGGATTCGTCGTTGGGATACAAAACGGGCGTGGCGGGCCGCGTCGTGCGCAGATACGTCGTGCCGGGCAGCTCGGCCATGACCGAAACCATGCGTTCGGACGACACCGCGTCGCTGGGATACAGGACGACCGAGTCGGGAATCGCGCGCATCATGGCCAGATCTTCCAGACCCATCTGCGACGGGCCGTCTTCGCCGATCGACACGCCGCAGTGCGAGCCCGCGTACTTGACGGCGACCCCGGAGATGGCGGCCATGCGGATGTGGTCGAAGGCGCGCGTCAGAAACGCCGCGAACGTCGAGGCGAAGGGAATCTTGCCGCACGCGGCCAGCCCGACCGCGGCCCCGACCATGTTCTGCTCGGCGATGTAGCTCTCGAAATAGCGCTCCGGGTGCGCCTGCAAAAACGTCTCGGCGAACGTCGAGTTCTTGGTATCGCCGTCGAGCGCCACGATCCGGTCGTCCACCGCGCCGAGCTTCGCCAGCGCCGTGCCGTACGCGACCCGCGTGGCGACCTTTTCCCCCAGCGTGTAGGCGGGCGCGGCGACCTTTCCGCGCCGTGCGGCCGGAATGACTTCGTAGGCCGGCGGATGCCCGCCGGCCGGGGCGGTCGCGCCGCGGCCGTTCGGTAACTCGGCCAACGCTTTGTCCAGGTCGTCACCCTTGACCGGCTTGCCGTGCCAACCAGGTTTGTCCTCCAGAAAGGAGACGCCCTTGCCTTTCAGAGTTCGGGCCACGAGTACCGTCGGCTGGCCGGTCGTGACGCGCGCTTCCTTGCAGGCGGCGACCAGCGCGGCGAGGTCGTGCCCGTCCACCGCCACGGCGTGCCAACCGAAGGCGGAGAATCGACGGCAATAGGTCTCCACGTCGAAGGCGTACATGGTCGGCCCGCTCTGCCCCATGCCGTTCACGTCGATGATGGCGGTCAGGTTGTCGAGGGCGTAGTGGGACGCCGTGGCTGCGGCTTCCCACACGCCGCCTTCGGCGATCTCGCCGTCGCCCAGCAGGACGGTGACGCGGTACTCCAATTTATCCAGCCGTTTTCCGGCCAGCGCCATGCCGACGCCCACGGACAACCCTTGACCGAGCGAGCCGGTCGCGGCGCCGACCCACGGGAGGCGCGGCGTGGGGTGGCCTTCCAGGTCGCTGGAGAATTGCCGGAGCGAGGTGAGATCCTCCATCGACAGCGCCCCGGCCTCGGCCAGCGCGGCGTACAGTAGCGGCGCGGCG
The DNA here is from genome assembly GCA_965242795.1 of uncultured Binatia bacterium (SeqCode). Classification (GTDB taxonomy): domain Bacteria; phylum Desulfobacterota; class Binatia; order Bin18; family Bin18; genus Bin18. Next base: position 1,944,657 of record OZ251505.1, on the reverse strand, counting down.
TGGCCTTTCGACAGCACGAAGCGGTCGTTCGCCGGATGGGCCGGCGCGTGCGGGTCGAAGCGCAGATCCGCGAAGAACACGGCGGCCATGATGTCCGCGGCGGACAGGCACGACGTGGGATGGCCGGAGCCCGCCGCGGCGGTAGCCCGCAACGAGTGGCGACGTAGGGCGTCCGCGGTGGCGCGCAGCGCCTGGAAGTCCACCGTCACGATGCGTCCCCGACGCAAGGCGCGGCGTCAGCCCGCCGGGTCGCCGCCGAGTTGGGCCGCTTGAGAACGCTGCCGCCGGCCAGCGGCGGAAAAATGCTGATCTCCTGGCCGTCTTCGAGCACGGTTTCCGGCTGGACGTAGGTATCGCCGGCAACCAGCATCGCGGCTTGATCGTGGGGGATGTCGAGCCGCTCCACCACGTCCCGGACGGTCGCGCCGGCGGGCAGCGTGAGGGGAATGTCCGCCGCCCGTCCGTTCGGCGCGTACTTCTTGAGCGTGGCGAACAGCTTGACCGTAATGGTGACCGCGTCGGCCATGGGCGCAGCTTCGGATGAAGACGTGGAACGTGACCGCAGGTATGACGTCACTATTGCGGGACGCGGGCGTTGACGTCCGCATAGACGAATTTGGGCTGCCGGCCGGGCTGGAACCCCTGCCACTGCTCGCGCCGGCGGATGGCGCTGTGGATGACGCCCATCTCGGCGACGCCGTTTTCGTCGCCCAGATAGACCGCGCCGGCCAACCGCCCGTCGGGACCGACGACGATCTTGCGGTACAGCCCGTTGTCGCCCGGACTCAACAGCTTGGCCTCGTCGTCCGGGGCTTCGCGGAAGCGGCCGAGTTGGGCCAGCGTGACGTTGAACAGTTCCACGACGTTCATGCCGAGGCTGCCGGGGTATGCCTCTCCGGCCCCGGCCATGTTGGCGCCGGCGACGCGGCCCTGCTCCACCGCGGTCGGCCAGATCGCGTAGGTCGAACGCTCGTCGGACAGAAAATCGGGCGTTTCCGCCACGTCGCCGGCCGCATAGACGTCGGCGTGGCTGGACTGGAGATACTCGTTGACCAGCACGCCTTTGTTCACGTCGATGGCCGCGTTCTGCAGGCAGTGCAGGCTGGGCTTCACCCCGGTCGCCACGACGGCCATGTCCACGTCGAATGCTGCGCCGTCCTTGAGGGAGACGCGGATGCCACTGCCGGCCGGTGCCAAGCCGGCGACCATCGCGTCGGTCTTGACGGTGACGCCTTCGTCCCGCACGGCTTGCAGGAAGAGTGCGCCCGCGGCGTCGTCCAGCAATTGCGGCAACAGGATGGGCGCCACTTCGACGATGGTGAGCGTGATCTTGAGCTTGCGCAGCGCCTCCGCGGCCAGCATCCCGATGAAGCCGCCGCCGATGACCACCGCGGTCGTGGCTTGTTCCGCGGCCTGCTTCATGCCGACCGCGTCGTCCAGGGTCCACAGATAGTGGTGGGGCACGTCGTCCAAGCCCTGAATGGGAGGGACGATGGTTTCCGAGCCGGTCGCGACCAGCAGCTTGTCGTAGGCGAGCCGCGTGCCGCTCTCCAACGTGACCTGCTTGCCGGCCGTATCCACGGCGACCGCGTTTTCGTTTTCGGTCAGCGTCACACCCTTGGCGGTGTAATCGGGCCGCTCGCGGATCAACAGGTCCTGCAACGTCATCTCCCCGGCGACGTAGTACGGCAGCGCGACGCGCGAATACGCCGGCCCTTCCTCGCGGTTGACGACCGTAATGGCGCCGGTCGGGTCGTGTCTGCGAATGCCGTCGATGGCGGCCAACGCCGCGGCGCTGTTGCCGATCAGCACGTATGTGTCTGGCATGGGAAGCCCCCGTCGTGTGCGGCCGCGGTGGTCGGATGCAGCCTAGTCGGCCGCTTGGGCGGAGTTCGGCAGACCCAGGGCCGCGGCGGCTTTCTGCTTGGCCAGCGCTTCGACCGAGACCACGTCGGCGTATTCGAGCGCGCCCGGGGTGCAGAACTCCACGCATTGAGGCGTGTCGTCGCAGAAATCGCAGTTGTGCGCGACCCCGCGGTCCGGCGAGAATCCCATCACCCCGAACGGACACGCCAGCAGGCACATCTTGCAGCCGATGCAGCGTTCGTCGCTGACCTGCACCTGGCCGTCGGGCCGGCGCTGGATGGCGACCGTCGGACACACCGTCGCGCACGGGGCGTCGGCGCAGTGGACGCACACCATCGGCTGGTAGAACTGCTCCTCGTAGAAGTCGGCGACCCGGATGCGGGAGAGCGCGGGCAGGAATTTCTGCTCGTGCGTAAACGAGCAGGCCAGCTCGCACTCCCGACACGCCGTACATTTTTCCTGGTGGACGACGATCTGTTTCATACTCCCTCCCGGCAGCCGGTGGTCGGTTCCCCGCGGGTTACGCGGCCTGCGCCGGCCGCAGCCCGCAAAACTCTTCGTAGTCGATCAGTTCCGTGATTTTCGGGTTTTCGCTACAGACGAGGCAGTTCGGGTCCTTGCGGAGCTTGAGCACGCGGATCTCCGAACTGAGCGTATCGAAGTGCATCATGCGCCCGACCAGCGGCCGGCCGGCGTCGAGGATCGACTTGATGACTTCGAGCGCCTGCATGCAGCCCACCAAACCCGGCAGGACGCCCAGCACGCCGGCTTCCGCGCAACTCGGGGCCGCACCCGGGGGCGGCGGCTCGGGGAACAGGCAGCGGTAGCACGGCCCGTCGTGCGGATCGATGACCGTGACCTGGCCCTCGAATTGGAAGATGGAGCCGTCGACGAGCAGCTTCTTCGCCATGATGCAGGCGTCGTTGATGAGATACCTGGTCGGAAAATTGTCGCAGCCGTTCACCACGATGTCGAAGTCGCCGATGATGCGGCGGACGTTCTCGGACGACAAGCGCTCCTTGAACTGGACGACGTTCACGTCCGGGTTCAGGGCGTTCAGCGTCATCTGGGCCGACTCGACCTTGGGCATGCCGACCCGGTCGTTGGTGTGCAGGATCTGGCGTTGCAGGTTGCTCATGTCCACGGTGTCGTGGTCCACGAGACCCAGCGTCCCGACCCCGGCCGCGGCCAGATAAAAGGCCACGGGCGAGCCCAGCCCGCCGGCGCCGACGCACAACACCTTGGCGTCCAGCAGCTTGGCCTGCCCGGCCTCGCCGACTTCCGGCAACGTGAAGTGCCGTGCGTACCGGGTGAGTTGTTCCTGGCTGAACTGTCGGTCGGCGACCCAATCGTACCCCGCGTTCTTCCAGGCCGTGTATCCGCCGGCCATCGAACGCACGTCCGTGTAGCCCATCTCCTGGAGCGTGTGCGCGGCGATCAGCGAGCGGACCCCGCCGGCGCAGTAGGCGACGACCGGCGCGGACTTGTCCGGTACCGCCTCTTCGACGCGCATTTCCAGGAACCCGCGCGGCAGGGCGAGCGCCCCTTCCAGATGTCCCTCGCGGTATTCCTCGCGTTCGCGCACGTCGAGCAGCACCGGCCGCCGTCCGTTTGCGAGTCGGGCCTTGACGTCGTCGACCGTCACCTCGGGCACCGCTGCGCGGGCCTCGTCCATCAGTTCCTTGTACGTCTTCGCCATGATCTGCCTCTCGCCCTTCCGGAGCCGTCACACGCGGGGCGCGGCAGCGGACCCCGCGGCGCGTTGCTCCGCGGCGTGGTAACTCTCCAGCATCTCTGTCATGAGCGCGTCCCGCCCGCCCGCGGCCAGACTGCGCGAACGGTTCATCAGGACGTCCTTGGTTTCGATGAAATCCCGGCGGTCGTAGCCCCAGATGCGCGGGTGCACCGCGGTATCCATGCGGATCGCGTCGCACGGGCAGGCTTCGACGCACATCCCGCAGTAGATACAGCGCAGGGTGTCGATCTCGTAACGGAGCGGGAATTTCTCCACCGCGGGGTCGGGGTGCTCGCCGGCCTCGATGTGAATGCAATTGGCCGGACAGGCCGTCGCGCACAGAAAGCACGACGTGCAGCGCACCGACCCGTCTTCTTTCAGGGTCAGACGGTGGCTGCCGCGATAGACGTCCGGGTAGGTCTTGCGCTCTTCGGGGTATTGGACCGTGTAGGCGGCGCGCGTGGATTTGGCGACGCCGACGCTGTGCAGCATGTGGAGGGTCAGGTTGCGCCAGAAGTGGGACGTGGTGACGAGGAGGCCGCGGACGATTTCGGGGATGTACAGCCGCTCCCACCACGTCATTTCTTCTTTGCGTTTCATGGCATCGGTCCGTTCGGCGCAAGTCGCCTACTATCAGAGCGGCCTTGGGGTCTGTCAAGGCTGTGGGCGCGGCTAATGCACGCGATCGTTCCCCCCGCCTCCACCGCCCGGCCACTGCGACTCCGACAGCTTGAATTCCAGGATGTCCTCGAGCGCGTCCGCGCGCGCGTCCAATCCGTCCGCGTCGAGCAGGGTCTGTTTCTCCAGCGGCGGCAGGTCGAGATGGAAAGCGAAGAAGTTGACGAACAACTCGTCCGTCATGTCCGGGTCCGCCATGAGCTTGCGGACGGCGTCTTCTTTTTGCAGATAGGTTCGCAACAGGCGGCCGAGGGTATCGCGGCGGGCCGTGGACAGCGATTCGCCCCTCGCAGGCAGCCATTCCACCCGCGCCCGCCGATAGCTCCGGTCGTCGAATTCTTCCTGCACCCGGTAGGCGCACAGCCCTTCCAGCAGGATGTTGAACCGGCCGTCGGCCAGCGGCACGCTCTTGACGAGTTTGCCGGCGCAGCCGACCGGAAAGATGGGCGGATTGCCCGGATACACCTGCCCGCGCTCGTGACCCGCCTCTCGCTTGTCGCTGCGCAGGAGGGCCATCCCGACCAGCGGGGGGTCGGCTTGCAACGTGTCCCGCACCATGGCGCGATAGCGCGGCTCGAAGACGTGCAGCGGCAACTGCACCCGCGGGAACAGAACGACGTTGGGCAACGGAAAGACCGGAATGATGTCGGGAAGTTCGGACACCGCGACCTCGCGTCCGCACCGGGTGCGGCGGCGCGACCGGCCTACGCCATGTCGAGATCTCTCTTGAGTTGATCTGTGGATGGGCGCTCGGTCAGGCGTTCGATCCACGCGGAGACGTGCTTGAGGCGCGACGGCAACTCGACGCCGAGTTGCGACAGGATCAACAGCCGCGGCACGAACGCCAGATCGGCCAACGAGCACTCGTCAACCAGATAATCCTTGCCGGCGAGTTGGCGGTCCAGGAACTCGATGACGCGGATCAGGTCGCCGCGGTAGCGCTGTGCGCGTTCCTGGTCGATCCGGTCTTCGGGCTTGCGCACTTCGGCGTAGAGCAGCCCGCACTGCGGGGTGAAGGACGTATCGGCGAAGTCTTCGAACATGCGCATCCGCGCCCGGTCCGCGGACGCTTCGGGACGCAGCGAGGGATGGGGGTACTCGTCGTCGAGATATTCGTTGATGAACGTCGAGTCGTACACGATCTCGCCGTCGTCATCGAGGACCGGCACCTTGCTGTAGGGGTTGAGGCGTTGAAATTCGGGCCGGCGCTGTTCGTTCTTGGTCAGGTCGACGAACATCTTGTCGTACGCCAAGTCCTTTTCGGTCAGGACGAGGCGGACTTTCTGGCAGTACGGGCTCAGGGGGAAATCGTACAATTTCATGGCGCTGTTCTCCTGTCCGAGGCGGTGGTAGTGTAGTGAAAATTCCAGGCACTGGCAAATACACCATGCCCGCCCCGCTGCGGCCTGCCGCTCGCCCCTTCCACCGTCCATGAACGCCGCGGCGCGCGTGGCGGACGCCTCTCTGGCCGGCGTGCGGGTCGGCGACCCGTGGCCGGTCCGGGTGATGGCCATCCTGAACGCGAGCCCCGAATCCTTCTACCAGGGCTCGGTTCACGTCGCCGCGGAGCGGATCGCGGAGGCGGCGCGGGCACTGGAAAGCGAGGGGGCCGATATCATCGACATCGGGGCGATGTCCACTGCCCCATACCTGCAAACCCGAGTCTCCGCGGAGGAAGAAACCGACCGGCTGGCCGCCGCGGTGGAAGCCGCGGCGGCCGCTGTTTCGGTCCCCGTCTCGGCCGATACCAAACGCGCCCGGCCGGCGCGCGCCGCACTCGGGGCCGGCGCCCGTATCGTCAACGACGTGAGCGGCCTGCAACACGACCCGGACATGGCACCGCTCCTCGCCGACGCCGCGGCCGGCGCCATCCTCATGGCGAGCGAACCGACACCGGCCAGCGGACCGCCCATGCAGCGCATCCGCACGGCGTTGACCGGGAGTCTGGCCCGCGCCCGACGGGCCGGTATCCCTGCGCAGCGGATCGTGCTCGACCCGGGCATCGGATTCTTCCGCGAGCCGGGGATCGCCTGGGACGAGTGGGACTGCCTGGTCTTGCGGGAGCTTGGCGCATTGCGGCCACTCGGCTTTCCGCTGCTCGTCGGCGTCTCCCGCAAATCGTTCATCGGCAAGATACTCGACCAGCCCGACGCCCACGACCGGCTCATCGGGTCGTTGAGTTGCGCCGCGGTGGCGGTGGCGAACGGCGCCCACGTCATCCGCGCCCACGACGTTGCGGAGACCGTCCAAGCCGTCCGCATGGCCGAACGGCTGCGCCGCCCGCTTGCGGCGTGACAGCCAAGGCTCGGTTCGGGCGCGGGCTCAGGCCAACACGAGCCGTCGCAGATCGGCGACGCTCTCGGCCAAGTACATCGGTTCCGCGGACGCAGGCCGTCCGAACCCCCATTCCACCCCGCAAGTTGCTACACCCGCGGCGCGGCCGGTCTGCACGTCAACGACCGAGTCACCGATGAGCAACGTCTCGTTCAGCGGGCAGCCGGTCGTCCGTTGGAGGGCATATACGCCGGCCGGATCCGGCTTTCGCCGGGGAAGCGTATCGCCGCCAATCATTGCGGCAAAGGAAGAAGCAAGACCCAGGCCCGACAGTATCGCCTTGGCAGGCCGTTCGGGCTTGTTGGTGAGGACGGAGAGATGGACACCCCGCCTATGCGCGACTTCGAGCAGCGCGGCGATACCGGGGTACGGTCTGGTGCGATCCAACAGGTGAGCGTTGTAATGGTCCATGAACAAATCGTAGCCGCGCTCGGTAAGATGCTCCTGTCCGGGTCCGAGCGCCCGCTCGATCAACGCTCGGGCACCGAGCCCGATCAGCTTTTCCACCATAGCGACGGATAGGGGCGGGCGATCCAAACCCGTCAGCATGGAATTGGTCGCCGCGGCCAAGTCGGCCCGGCTATCGACCAGCGTCCCGTCCAGATCGAAGATCAGATGTCCGAAGCGCGGCACGGTCTCACGCCCGGAAACGCCTGTTCAGACGGGAATTGAGGCGGAACGTTCGGGGCGCCGGAAGCGGCTCTGCCCCGAATGTTGTCGTTGGAAGGAGGAGGAACGATTGTGGAACTGTCGAAGATGGCGAGGAGGAATCCGCCCCCGCTCAGACCGAGAACGACGACCCGCAGCCACAAGTCCGGCTGGCATTTGGATTGACGAACTTGAAGCCCGCGCCGTGCAGGCCGTTCACGTAATCGAGCATGGTGCCGTGCACGTATTGCTGGCTGATCGGATCGACGAACAGCTTGACCCCGTCCTGTTCGACCACAATGTCATCGTCTCGCGCACTGGCGTCCAGCCCCAGGCTGTACTGAAAGCCGGAACAGCCGCCGCCGACGACCGACACGCGCAAGCCGCCCTCGCTCAGGCCCTGCTTGGTCATGGTTTCCTTGACCTTCTCCACGGCCAAGTCGGACAGGGTGAGCGCCGGACCGTCGAGCGTTGGAGGGGAATCCTGGGCCACGGCGTCTTGCGGTTGATTCACGTCTTGCATACCGGCCTCCTCGGCAGAGGTCTGTCGCCGCGTCCATCAGGGGAAACGGCAACGACGGGAAAAGGAGTACGACCTAGGAATTCCCGCGTCAATCCCCGCGCCTCCGATGCTGATCGAGATTCCGGAGCTTGACGGAGGGCGGGCGCGTCAATTCCGGTCCCGCGGTTCTGACGCTCGGTGCAGTGTGGTATCACGCGAACGTGTCCTTCGAACGCACGATTCGGACCCACGCGCGGACGCTCGGTTTTCCGCTGTGCGGTTTTACCCGCCTGTCGCGACTGCCGCGCACCGACTTCCTCAACGACTGGCTGGCCCGCGGCTTGGCCGGAGACATGCACTATCTGGCCCGGCAACCCGAACGCCGCATGGACCCGCGGCGCACGTTTCCGCAAGCGCGCAGCGTCATCAGCCTCGGCTACCCCTACACGCCGCCCGTGCTTCCGCCTATCGACTGGCAGGACGAACTGCGCGGCCGAATCGCCGCCTACGCCGCCGGTTTCGACTACCACGACGTCATCCAAGCGAAGCTGCGACGGTTGATCGCCTTTCTCGAAGACCGGCAGCCAGGTGTCTGGGCGCGACCGTACGTCGATACCGGTCCGCTTTTGGAGCGGGAGTGGGCGTATCGCAGCGGGCTCGGCTGGTTCGGCAAGAACACCATGTTGCTGCATAAGGCAATGGGCTCGTGGTTTTTTCTGGCCGAGATCCTCGTCGACCTCGACCTGGACGGCGACGGCGTCCCGGGCGAACACTGCGGCACGTGTACGCGCTGCTTGGCCGATTGCCCGACGGACGCCCTGGAAGAGGGGTACGTTCTCAAGTCGCCGTCGTGCATTTCCTATCTGACCATCGAACACCGCGGTGCCATTCCCCACGCCCTGCGTCCGAAACTGGGCAACTGGATTTTCGGCTGCGACGTCTGCCAGGAAGTCTGCCCGTGGAACCTGAAATTCGGCCGGCCGCGGCCCGCACCGATCGACGAACTATTTCCGTCGTTGCCCGAACTGCTGGCCTTGGACGACGCCGGTTTTCGGACACGCTTTCGGCGCAGCGCAATCAAACGGACCAAGCGCCGCGGCCTGCTGCGCAACGTCGCCGTCGCCCTGGGCAACAGCCGCAACCCGCGAGCCGTCGGCCCGCTCGCCGCGGCACTGGACGACGCCGAACCGCTCATCCGCGGCCACGCCGCCTGGGCGCTGGGGCAACTGGCGCAACCCGCCCTGCTCAGAAAACGCCTGGACCAAGAAGGCGACCGCACCGTCCGGCAGGAAATCCTGACGGCGCTGGGCGAGCTTCCGGCCCCGGCACAATAAATAGTGGGCAATAATTAGGTGCGGCCTTGCAATTCGTCCCGTTGTATGACATACGTCATACATGCACAGGTTCCCAAATCCCGGCGAGAGGCGGTCACCATCATGATGCGAATCAACGCCAGACTGGATAGCGCGCGCACCGAGAAACTGAAGGAGCTGCAGTTACGGACGCACCTCAGCGCCACCGAAATCGTGAAGCAGGCCATCGACCTGCTGCATCGCCAACAGGCGAATCAGTACCGAGAACGGCTCGATGCGTTGTTGTCGAGCGATTTCATCGGGTGTGCCGAAGGCCCCACGGACCTGTCCACCAACTACAAGCAGCGTTTGGCGGAGAGCCTCGAGACCAAGCATGGTGTTAGCTGACACCGGCTATTGGCTCGCCCTGGCCAACGTCCGGGACCGTTGGCACGAAACCGCGGTCGCGGTCAGCCAGCGCCTCAACGAATCCCTCGTCGTCACGTGGCCGGTCGTGACCGAGACCTGTTACCTCATGCTCACCCGCTTGGGCGTCCGGGCGGAACTGCGCTTCATCGAGCAGATATCGCACAACGTGGAAATCCACGAAATCGGCCAAGGTCATCTCGGCGCGATTCGTAGCTTGATGGACAAATACGCGAACCTGCCGATGGATCTGGCCGACGCTTCCCTCGTCATCGCGGCGACCGAACGGGGCGAGGGCCGCATCCTGTCCACCGACCAGCGCGACTTCAACGCCTACCGCTGGAAGAACACCGAGCCTTTCCACAACCTGTTGCAGACTGCCGCCTGAAACGCGGCAGCGCCGCCGAATTTCGGAAGCAAGGTCGGCAATCCCGAACGTCGGACACACCCGCCCAAGGCGGCCGGCCATGAAGAACCAGCTCTACTACGGCGACAATCTCGACGTCCTGCGGCGCTACGTCCGGGACGAAACGGTCGATCTGGTGTACCTCGACCCGCCGTTCAAGAGCGACCAGGACTACAACGTGCTGTTCGCCGAACAGGACGGCTCCCGGGCCGCTGCCCAAATCAAGGCATTCGGCGACATGTGGCAGTGGGACGAAGCGTCGGCGCGTGTCTATGAAGAAGTCGTGGAAACCGGCGGGCGTGTGTCGCAGGTGCTGCAATCGTTTCGCGGGTTTCTGGGCGACAACGACATGCTGGCGTATCTGGCGATGATGGCCCCGCGGCTGGTGGAACTCCAGCGTGTGTTGAAACCGACCGGCAGCCTGTATCTGCATTGCGACCCGACCGCCTCGCATTATCTCAAGATTCTCTTGGATGCGATCTTCGGCCCGACGAATTATCGGAACGAAATTACGTGGCAGCGGACGGAGAGCCACAACACGGCCGGCCGATACGGCAACGTAGCCGACATTTTGTTGTTCTACGTACAGTCCGACCGGGCCACGTATAACCGGAGTTTCCACAAGTATGCTGACCAGAAATATAGCGCCCAACAGATGCAGCGATTCCGCTATGTGGACGACGACGGCCGGCGATACAAACTCGAGAACTTGACCGGCCCGCGGCCGGACAGCAATTCGGGAAAATTCGAATGGCGTGGCACGTTGCCTGGCCCGACACGGGGCTGGGGATACAAAAAAGCGCAACTGGAACAATGGTGGGCGGAAGGGAAAATACAAGCGAAAAAGGATGGTACCCCGCGGATGGACGGCCTGAAAGTCTATCTCGACGAAACCGAGGGAAAACCGTTACAGAACATCTGGACCGATATTCCGAGAATCTCGAACACCTCGTCCGAACGCTTGGGCTATCCGACGCAGAAACCGGAAGCCCTCCTGGAACGCATCATCAACGCCAGCAGCAATGCCGGCGACGTGGTGCTGGACCCGTTCTGCGGGTGCGGCACCGCCATTGCCGCGGCTCAGAAATCGAATCGGCGCTGGATCGGCATCGACGTCACTCACCTCGCCATCGGCCTGATTAAGCACCGCTTGCGCAATACGTTCGGAGACGACGTCACCAAAAGTTATGAAGTGATCGGCGAGCCGGTTTCTCCTCCGGACGCGGCAGTCTTGGCGAAGGACGATCCCTTCCAGTTCCAGTGGTGGGCGTTGGGATTGGTCGGCGCACGGCCGGCAGAGCAGAAGAAAGGGGCAGACAAAGGAATCGACGGCCGGCTGTATTTTCACGACGACGCAGCCAGTGCGAAAACCAAACAGATCATCTTTTCGGTCAAGGCAGGAAAAACGTCGGTGCCGCACGTGCGGGACTTGCGCGGCGTGATCGAACGGGAACAGGCGGAAATCGGCGTCCTTCTGACTCAGCAGGAGCCGACCAAACCGATGCGGAAAGAGGCCGCGAGCGCGGGATTCTACGAATCGCCGTGGGGGACACGACACCCGCGCCTGCAACTCCTCACCGTCACCGACCTCCTGACGGGCGAAACGGTGGACCGCCCGGTGCAGCAAGGCAACGTCACCTTCAAGAAAGCCCCGAAATACCAGCGCGAGACCGGAAAACAGAAAGGGCTGTTCAAGGAATGATTCCGCGGCAAGAAAGGAGAACGTCGGGTTATGGAGCGAGACCGCTCTACTCCCATGATCCTTGAAGTTCGGAATCCCGGCATCATTCCCTCTCCCCAGCCTTCCCCCGCGGCGGGGGGAAGGGATGAGAGACGGCTCAACCGACCTTGAGTTTGTCGCCACTCGCCGCGACGTTGCCGGCGGTGATCTGCTCGCGCATTTTCGTGCCCCGGTCGTAGAAGCGCGTGGCCCAGATGCCGCTGAACGGCTCGTCTTCGCCCGGCATGCGCCACGTCATCACCTTGGCCGACGCCAGCGGGACGCCGATGAGCGCGCGCGGCTGGTCATGCGTTTCGGTCAGGTAGTAATCGCCCGAGGCGTCGTCCACGTAGCGCAGCGTGATGCGCCGGTAGATGTCGCGCCACTCGTCGTCGTGGCCGAGCGGGTAGAGCACCTCGGCGTCGCCCTCGACCAGGACCTTGCGGTACAGGCCGGTTTCTTCGTCGATAGTGACGGCCACGCGCGGGTCGTGCTGGATGTTGGCCCAGAATGCGGAGTGTTTGCGCGGGGTGATGACGATCTGGCCGTTTTCGTACACGAACCAGACCGGCACCACACTGGGGCGGCCGTCCGCTTGCAGCGTGGCGATGCGGGCCAGGTGCCCGCGCTCTTGCAGGAAGGCGTCGCGTTCTTCGACCGAGAGTTTCGGCATATCGACCTCCTTATTTCCTTTTGCCGCGTGAACGTCAGGCGAACGTTTCAGCCGGTTAGGGAATGCTTTTTCGGCGGGGGCGTCAAGCCGCTTCTCTCTGTCATGTGTCGATTCGAGATTGAGACTATCGTCGGTTTGTAGGGGCAACCCCCTGTGGTTGCCCTTCCCGTCCCAGGGCAACCACAGGGGGTTGCCCCTACGGATCAGACTTTAGTGTGTCGAGTGGGAAACGGACCCGGAACAGCCTCGACTTGCGGTCGTGCGGAATCTGGAAGGTAACCGGAGGACCCCCCTCCCTGGCCCTCCCCCTCAAGGGGGGAGGGAAGAAGGAGAAAGCCGGACTGTTGCCGCTGGGGGGCGTGTGCCATAGTGCGGGCCGCCATGAGCGTTGAAATCGAACGCACCGCTGCCGGCTTCGCGTTGACCGCCTCCGTGCGGGTTCCCCGTGACCGGGACGAGGCGTTCGCGTTCTTTTCGGACGCCCACAACCTGGAACGGATCACGCCCGGTTTCCTCAAGTTCCGCGTGTTGACGCCGGCGCCGGTCGAACTGCACGAAGGCGCGCTTATCGACTATGCCCTGCGAGTTCGTGGGGTGCCGCTCCGCTGGCGGAGCGAAATCACGGTATGGGATCCGCCTCACCGTTTCATTGACCGGCAAGTGCGCGGCCCGTATCGGCGCTGGGTCCACGAGCACCGCTTCGTCGGTCTCGACGGCGGGGATACGCTGGTCGAGGATCGGGTGGAATACGCGGTGCCGGGCGGCTGGCTCGTCCACGCGCTTTTCGTCAAGCGGGACGTACAGGCCATTTTCGCCTACCGTACCGCGGTGCTGCGGGAGATATTCTCCTGAACGGGGCGTGTGACGTGGACTCCGCGGCGACGGACACGACCGGCCACAACGTAGCGCCGGTGCGCGACGCCGTGCAGGAATCCCTTCCGGTCGTCGCGCTGGTCGGGCGCCCGAACGTGGGCAAGTCGTCGCTGTTCAACCGCCTCAACCGCGCTCGCAAGGCGGTGGTGGACGATACCCCCGGCGTCACCCGCGACCGCGTGTTCGCGCGCGTCCACTGGGGAGACCGCCGGTTCGTAGTCGTGGATACCGGCGGCATCGACCCGGCCGAGACCGAGGGCGTGGTCGGGCGCGTGCAGGAGCAGACCCGGCTGGCCATCGCCGAGGCCGATCTGGTCGTTTTTCTGTTCGACGGCCGGGAAGGCGTGAATCCCGCGGACGCCCAGGCCGTGGACCTGCTCCGGCGCAGCGAAAAGCCCGTGCTCTACGCGGTCAACAAGATCGACGGGGAAAAACAGGCTTCGGCCGCACATGAATTCCACGCGCTCGGGGTCGCGCCGCTCTTTCCCATTTCCGCGGCGCACGGCCGCGGCGTGCCCGCATTGATGGACCGCGTCGTCCAGGAGATGGGGCCGGTGTCTGCGCCGAACGCTGCGGATGGGCGAACCGACGCAGAACGGACGGACGAACTGCGCTTGGCCCTGATCGGGCGGCCCAACGTGGGGAAATCGTCGTTGCTCAACCGGCTGGTCGGCCACGACCGGTCGATCGTCGACGCGGTGCCGGGCACCACGCGCGACGCACTCGACAGCCGGCTGGTCTGGCAGAACCGCACCGTGCTGCTGGTCGATACCGCCGGGGTGCGGCGCCGCGGCCGCGTCCACGAGTCTATCGAGCAGGCCAGCGTGCTGATTGCGCTCAAGGCGTTGGAACGCGCCGAGGTGGGGTTATTGGTCTTCGATGCCCAGGACGGGCTGACGGATCAGGACGCGCGGCTGATCCGCTACGCTTGGGAACGCGGCCGCGGGCTGGTCTTGGTCGCCAACAAGTGGGACACGATTCCCGATGAGCGGAAGGACCGCCCCCGTTTCACCGCGGCCTTGCACGAGGAGTTTCCGGCCACACAGGCCATTCCGCTGGTGTTCCTGTCCGCGTTGATCGGCGCGCGCGTACGGCGCTTGCTGCCGGAGGCAGAGCGCGTGGCGAGCGCCCGGCGCCTCCGGATTCCGACCACTCTCCTGAACCGCCGGTTTCAGGAGTGGACGACGCGCTATCCGGCCCCGCTCTATCGGCGCAAGCCGGTGCGCTTCTATTACGCGACGCAGGTCGAGACCGGCCCGCCCAAGCTGGCCGTGTACACGGGTGCGCCGGGCGGAGTGACGGCCGCCTACGTGCGCTATCTGGAAAACCGGCTGCGGAGCGAGTTCGATCTCGCCGGTACGCCGGTCCGGCTGGATTTTCGTGCGCGGCGGGAAGTGCGCTATCCGCGGGTCGGCACGCGGAATAACCGGAACCGCCGGTAGTGTCTGTTTGAACGTTCCGGTCCGATTCACCGTTGGCGACCGCGAGCCCTCACCCCAACCCTCTCCCAGAGGGAGAGGGGGCTTTGCTTTTTATTCTCCCTCCCTCCGGGAAAGGGCTGGAGCCTGCCCCGGACCTGATCCGAGAGGGTTCACAGACGACAACGGGAGATCGGATGGAAGGGCGACGCATGCGTCGCCCCTACGACGGGGGGTTTTTCAGTACACGCCCGCGGGTAACTTGGTGTGATCCCAGCTCGCCGTCTTGACCGGGGTGATTTTGAGGACGGCACGTTTCTTGGCGCGCTCTTCGAGGACCGCGTCTTCCGTGGGCGATACCGTGGTGCCCTGGAAGTCGCGCACCTCTTTCATGATGCGCCACACGTCGTCGTCCCGCTCGATGACCTCGCAGTCCCCGCGGATCAGCACGCCCTTCAATTCGGCGTAGGCGCGGCCCGACTCGACCATCACCGCGACGCGCGGGTTGCGCTTGGCGTTCAGGACCTTCTGCGCCTTGCGGAACGAGGTCATGTAGATGATGCCGTCCTTGGCCATGTACGACATGGCGACGACGTGCGGATAGCCGTCCTTGCCGATGGTGCACAGGGCCATGTTGCGCGCCTCGGCGAGATAGGCGGCCAGTTCGTCGGGCGTCATGGCGATGGATTTGCGTCGGTTCACGGGGTCCTCCTCCGCGGCCGGGCGAGTCCGCCGCGGCGTGCTGTTTCCGGCAGTCCGAATCGGCGCGTAGCC
Organism: uncultured Binatia bacterium (SeqCode); assembly: GCA_965242795.1. GTDB lineage: Bacteria > Desulfobacterota > Binatia > Bin18 > Bin18 > Bin18. The sequence goes on along the minus strand of OZ251505.1, from coordinate 1,929,312 downwards.
TAGCCAAGGCCGGGGCTGCGGACAAGCAAGCACCGCCGCCCGGAATTGGCAGGCCGCGGGGCAACTGTTAGTCATGGCGTGCACACCGAGGAGGCGGACATGGACTTTCGGCTGACCGACGAACAACAGGAAATCCAGAAGCAGGTGCGCGCCCTGTGCTCCCGTTTTCCCGACGAATACTGGCGCGAGCGGGACGACAGCGGCGAATTTCCCTGGGAATTCTACCAGGCGATTGCCGACGGCGGCTGGCTCGGCATCACCATCCCGAAAGAGTACGGCGGCGCGGGCCTGGGCATCACCGAAGCCGCGCTGGTCATGCAGACCGTGGCCGAGTGCGGGGGCGGCACACAAGCGTGTTCGGCCGTCCATCTCGGCATTTTCGGCCTGGAGCCGCTCATCAAATACGGCACGCAGGAGGCCAAGGACAAATATCTGGCGCCGATTCTGCGCGGCGAGATACACGTGTCGTTCGCGGTGACCGAACCCGACGCCGGCACGAACACGACCCAGATTTCCACCTTCGCCACCCGACACGGCGACGGCTATTTGGTGAACGGCCAGAAGGTGTTCATCACCAAGGCGCAGGAATCCAAGAAGATGCTGCTGCTCACCCGCACCACGCCGTTCGACGAGGTGGACAAGAAGACGCTGGGCATGAGCCTCTTCTTCGCCGACATCGACCCGCAGACGGTCGAGGTCAAGGAACTCCACAAGCTCGGGCGCAAGGCGGTCGATACCAACATGTTGTTCATCGACAACCTGTACGTCGCCAAGGAAGATCTGATCGGCGAGGAAGGCCGCGGCTTCTACTACATTCTCGACGGGATCAACCCCGAGCGCATCCTGATTGCGGCCGAGGGCATCGGCATGGGCAAACGGGCGGTGGAAAAGGCCGTCCAGTATGCCAAGGAACGCCACGTCTTCGGCCGGCCGATCGGCCAGAACCAGGGCATCCAGTTCCCGCTGGCCGAGTCGTTCGCCAAGCTCGAAACCGCGGAACTGATGGTGTACAAGGCCGCGACGCTGTACGACCAGGGCGCGCCGTGCGGCAAAGAGGCCAACGTTGCCAAATACACGGCGGCCGAGGCGGCCTGCGAGGCGACCGACCGCGCCATCCAGGCTCACGGCGGCTACGGCTACATCAAGGACTACGACGTCGAGCGCTACTGGCGGGAGGCGCGGCTGTTCCGCATCGCGCCGATCTCGCAGGAAATGGTCCTCAACTACGTGGGCGAACACGTGCTCGGCCTGCCCCGCTCGTACTGACCCGGGCGCCGCGGAACGCCATCTTCGTCGAACCCTGCTCGCGGCGAGTTCTTCAGTGCAACGCCTGTTTCGGGCCGTTCACGGCCAAGGCTGACAGGAACGGCAAGGTGACCGTGAAGAAGGAGGAGAAGTGATGGTGAAGAAGGTCCTGGCGGCGCTGATCCTGGCTGTTCTCTGTGGCTGTGCCGCCAACAAGATGACCCCCGAAGGGTCTCGCATCAGGGAAGTTTTTGGGGCGAACATCTACTGGGTCCGCGAGAATTGTGAGTTCCTTCAGGTCATCGATGTCAGTGAAGCCATTGATCGTCTTGGAGCAGTCAATCAGATGAGGAACAAGACGGGCGAACTTGGAGGGACGCACTTCCTTCGAACAGGACCGCTAGGATCGCGCGCCGAGTATGCCATCGACATCCTCCATGGACGGACTTATCTCCAAGCCGAAGCGTATCGTTGTCAGTCGTGAACCGGAGGCCAAAGGCACCCATGAAGATCGGATACATGCCGGACACGCACGGCGGCCCGTACAATCAGCCGGCGCCCTCGCCCGAAGCCGCGGCCCGCTTCTGCGACCAGTTGCTGAACGAGGGCATCGTCGCCGAGGAGGCCGGCTTCGACGGCGTCTTCCTGCCGGAGCGGCACCACCGCACCGAAACCATGTTCCCGCCGCCGCTGGTCATGCTGGCCGGCTATGCCACGCGCACGAGCCGGGTCGATCTGGGCACGTTCGTGCTGCAAACGCCCTACTACAACCCCATGCACTTGGCCGAAGACGTGGCCATGATCGACCTGATGTCCAAGGGCCGCGTCGTTCTGGGCGTCGGGCTGGGCTATCACCCCGACTATTTCCGGCTCTTCAACGAGCCCTACAAACAGCGCTTCTCGCGCTTCGAAGAAAGTCTGGACGTCCTGCGCCTGGCCTGGAGCCGCCACGAGCCGTTTTCGTACCACGGCAAACGGTTCCAGTTCGACGACGTGCTGCTGACGCCCAAGCCGTACCAGACCGGCGGCCCGCCGCTGTGGATCGGGGCCGCCTACCCGGAGGCCATTCGCCGCGCCGGGCGCCTGGGCGACGCGTGGGGCATCCTGCCTTTCTGGGATCCGATTCCCAACCTGCAAGCCCAGGCCGCGCAGTACCGCGAGGCCGCGGCCGCACACGGCCGGACGCCCAAGGTGGTACTGATGCGCGACGGTTGGGTCGCTCCCACCCGCGGGGAAGCCGAGGCTACGTTCGGGCCGCTGTGGGTGCAGGAGATGCTGTTCTACTGGCGCTGGAAGCTGCTCTCGCCCAACGACGAGTTCACCTCGGAAGCCGACTTCACGGTCGAGAAGTTGAGCAAGTATCTGGTCATGGGCGCGCCCGAGGAGTGCATCGAGCAACTCGAAATGTGGCGCGATGTCGTCGGCGCGGATTACGTCATCATGCGGTTCCGCCTGCCGCTGGGTCCGGCCCCGGATCGGGTCATCGCGTGCATCCGGCAGTTCGGTGCCGAAGTCGTTCCGCACTTCAAGCAGGCCCATGCGGAGTAACGTACCGGCTCCGCGCCTCGTGCTGGCGTCGGCTTCGCCCCGCCGGCGCGATCTGTTGGAAAAGGCCCTGGAAAAAAGCGGGCGCGGCTTCCGCATCGTTCCCAGCCACGCCGATGAGACGCGGCGCCGCAGCGAGCCGCCCGACGCCTACGTGGCGCGGATTGCGGAGACGAAAGCGCGCACGGTCGCCCGCCGCTGCCCGGGCGCGTGGATCCTGGCAGCGGATACCGCGGTGACGCTCGACGGTACGGTGTTCGGCAAACCGGCCGATGCCGAGGACGCGCGCGGCATGTTGCGCCGCCTGTCCGGTCGCACGCACCGGGTGCTGACGGGTTTCGTGTTGTGCGACCGGGCCGACGATGCCGGGCCGGCGCAGGTCGTGACCAGCCACGTACGCTTTCGGACGTTGTCCGAAGCCGCCATCGGCGCCTATCTGGATACCGGCGAGCCGTTCGACAAGGCCGGCGCGTACGCGGTGCAGGGAGCAGGCCGCGCCCTGGTCGATCGGGTGGACGGCTCGCTCTCCAACGTCATCGGCCTGCCGCTCGACGAGGTGGGCGCCGCGTTACGCGCAGCGGGGCTACTGGCGTCGGTTGCTTGACAAAGGCAGATGGAAGACGTTGCCGCGAATTACGCCCGCGTGACCGAGCAGGTCGCCCGCGCCGCGCAACGCGCCGGCCGCCGTCCCGAAGACGTCACGCTGGTCTGTGCGGCCAAGACCAAATCCGCCGACTCGGTACGCGCCGCGCTCCGTGCCGGAGCTACGCATATCGGGGAAAACTACGTGCAGGAGGCGCAACGGAAAATCGCCGCGGTACCCGAACCCGCCACTTGGCATCTCATCGGCCGCCTGCAACGCAACAAGGCCAAACATGCGGTGCCGATCTTCGACCTCATTCACTCGCTGGACGGTTTTCCGCTGGCGAAAGAACTCGACCGGCAGGCCGCGCGCCGCGGAGGCCGCGTCCACGCGCTCATCGAGATCAACCTGGCCGCGGAGGCGGACAAAGCCGGCGTACGGCCCGAGGCGGTCGATGATCTGCTGGAGGGTGTCGCGGGACTCCCCCACCTGCACGTCGGCGGCTTCATGGCGATTCCCCCCGCGGTGGCCGACCCGGCCGAGGCGCGGCCCTATTTTCGCCAACTGGCGCGGCTGCGGGAGCGCTATGCTAGAGTCGCCGCCGACAACGTTGCGCTGCACGAGTTGTCGATGGGGATGAGCCACGATTTTCCGGTCGCCATAGAGGAAGGTGCCACCATCGTGCGCGTGGGCCGGGCCATCTTCGGCGCACGACCGGACAACGCATGAACGACGAGGCGGTTCCGTTATGAAGAATCCCACCGCGAAAAAGTCCGGCGTCAAGGCGTCGAGCCCGAAGAAAGTCGGCTTCATCGGCGCCGGCAACATGGCCGGCGCCCTCATCAAGGGCGTGCTCGGCGCCGGGCTGTACGCGCCGGACGACATCGTGGCGAGCGACGCGGTCCCCGCCCAGTTGCGCCGCGTCACGCGCCGCTATCGGGTCGCCGGCACGCGCGACAATCGGGCGCTCGTGCGCCGGGCGGAAACCGTCGTCCTGGCGGTCAAGCCGCAGATCATCGATGCCGTACTCGCCGAAATCCGGCCCGCGGTCACGCCGGCCAAGCGGTTCGTTTCGATTGCGGCCGGCGTCCCGCTGAAGCGCCTGGAGCGCGGGCTCGGCCCCGACGCCCGGGTGATCCGCGTGATGCCCAACACCCCGGCGCTGCTGGGTAAGAGCATGACGGTCATCGTGCGCGGCACGCACGCCACGCCCGCGGACGAAAAACTGGCGCTCGCCTTCTTTCGCGGGGTCGGGGACGCGCTGGCCGTCCGGGACGAAAAGCTGCTCGACGCGGTGACCGGCCTGTCCGGCAGCGGACCGGCGTACGTCTATCTCTTCGCGGAGGCGCTGATCGCCGGCGGCGTCGAAAAAGGGCTCAGCCCGGCCATTGCCGAGCGGCTGACGTTGCAAACGCTGGCCGGCGCGGTCGCCATGCTGCAAGAGACCGGTCAGAGCCCAAAAGCACTCCGCGACATGGTTTCGTCTCCGGGCGGCACCACGCTGGCCGGCCTCGCGCGGCTGGAGAAAGGACGCTTTTCCCGTACCGTGGCCGCGGCCGTGGACGCGGCCACGCGCCGCTCGCGCGCACTCGGCCGCGGATGAGCCTCGGCCGGCGCCACCAGGAAGGAAGTCTCCATGTTCATTCTCGGCAATCTGCTGCAAGCCGTCACCTTCATACTGAATTCCCTGTTGACCCTCTACTTCTGGGTGCTGGTCATTCGCGTGGTCATGTCGTGGGTGAACGCCGACCCGTACAATCCGATCGTCCGCTTTTTCGCGTCGGTCACCGACCCGGTGCTGTACGCGGTGCGCCGGCTGCTCCCCTTCCCGACCGTCGTCGGCATGGTCGATCTCACCCCGCTGCTGCTCTTGCTGCTCATCCAGTTCTTGCAGATTTTCGTGATCGGGAGTCTCTCCGACGTGGCGCTGCTGCTGCGCTGAGGCCCGCCTTGACAAGGGGGCGGGCCGTGATTAGCGTTCCTCCACCTTCCACAGCCGACGCGGGGGTTCCTCCCGATGCCGATCTACGAATACGCGTGTAAGAAGTGCGGCGCCGAATTCGAGGTGTCGCAGCGCATTACCGACACGCCGCTCAAGCGCACGACGTGCCCCGCGTGCGACAAGCGGGTCGCCGTGACCAAGCTCATCTCGCGGTCGTCCTTCCATCTCAAGGGCAGCGGCTGGTACGTCACCGACTACGCCAAGGACGGTAAGAAACCGTCCAAAGCCGACGAATCCAAACCCGGCGAATCCAAGAACGGGACCGCCAAAGCCGACAAGCCGAAATCCGATACGTCGAGTTCGACGTCTTCCAAGTCCGACGGCGCGGCTGCCAAGACGTCGGGCTCGTCCAAGCCCGCCAGTTCCTCCCCGGCGTAAGTCTCCCGGCCCGGCGCGCCTCTTACGCCCCTCCCTGAGCCGTGGTACAAAATCCCTGCACGAGCACTCACCTGCGGTCGCATAGCTCAGCCGGCTAGAGCGCTTGCCTCACATGCAAGAGGTCCGGTGTTCGAGTCACCGTGCGACCATCGAAAAGCCCGCGGCCATCGCGGGCTTTTCGACGTCGGCCTACGCCACTTGCCCCCGCTCGGCGTGCGACGCCGGCCGGTTTTGCCCTCCGGCCAAGTGTGCTAAGTCGCTTCCTCGTTTCGCCGGGAAGGCGTGAGAAGAGCGCAGGGTATGGCCGACAAAAATTTCGGACGGGTGATCGAAGTGCGGCGGCGCGAGCTGGGCCTCACGCAGGGCGTCGTGGCGAAGAAGGTCGGCGTGCGGGCCAATTACATCGGCTACCTGGAGCGCGGCCTGCGCCATCCCAGCCTCAAGGTCGTGGAAAAAATTTCCGCCGTCCTCAAACTCGATTCCCAGGATCTCTACCTGTTGGCCAATCCCCGCGTCCGCTCCCTGCTCGGCCGCGAAAAACCCGCGGCGCCCGGCAACTCGGCGTGGCAGCAATTCCTCCGCAACCCCGCCCTGCAAGAGGAAAATGGCCTGAGCCGGCCGGAGCGCAACGCGTTGGCGCAGGTGGCCAAGGCGGAAAAAGCCACCGGCCTCCCCGCCGTCATTCGCACGGTGCGCGCCCTGCGCAAGGGCTTCAAGGGATAGCGCCGCTCAACACCCCGGCTCGTCGTCCCGTGCCCCGGAGACGGGAACGAGCCGCGGTGAGGGCGGCTTTTCCTGCTCCTCCTCCCCGTAGATGTCGAAAAACGCGTCGATGCTGTCCAGCAGTCGCGCCCGGATCTGCTCGCGGCTGCCTTCCAGTAGGTGCAGCGTGACCCGGCTCTCCCGCCCGTCGGCCTGCACGACGGTGCCGCCCTCGATGCGCTGCACGTCGGCGTCCGCGTACAGCCGCAAGCCGTACACCAGCGCATAATTCTTCTTGGGCTTCTTCCCGTCGATGACCTGCAACGTGGGCATGCGGCGTCTCCTCCCCGGAACCGGGTGCGCAGCGTTCGACCGCGGGCCGGTCTCGGCTCAGCGGTAGAGCTCCGCGCCGCCCTGCCGGAATTCCTCGGCCTTCTCGCGCAGGCCGGTTTCCAGGGCCGCGGCCTCGTCCAGCCGTTTCCGCTCGGCATAGTCGCGCACGTCCTGCGTGATCTTCATCGAACAGAAGTGCGGCCCGCACATCGAGCAGAAATGGGCCAGCTTCGCGCCCTCGGCCGGCAGGGTCTCGTCGTGGAAGTGGCGGGCGGTGTCCGGGTCCAGGGACAAATGGAACTGATCTTCCCAGCGGAACTCGAAGCGCGCCTGCGAGAGCGCATCGTCGCGCGCCTGGGCGCCGGGATGGCCCTTGGCGAGGTCCGCGGCGTGCGCCGCGATCTTGTACGCGATCACCCCGTCCTTGACGTCGTCGCGGTCGGGCAAGCCGAGGTGCTCCTTGGGCGTGACGTAGCAGAGCATGGCGCAGCCGAACCAGCCGATCATGGCCGCGCCGATGCCCGACGTGATGTGGTCGTAGCCGGGCGCGATGTCCGTGGTCAGCGGCCCGAGCGTGTAGAACGGCGCTTCGTGGCAGGTCTGCAACTGCTTTTCCATGTTCTCCTGAATGAGGTGCATGGGCACGTGGCCGGGCCCTTCGATCATGGTCTGCACGTCGTGTTTCCAGGCCAGCCGGGTCAATTCGCCCAGGGTCTCCAGTTCCCCGAACTGGGCCGCGTCGTTGGCGTCGGCAATCGAGCCGGGCCGCAGCCCGTCGCCCAGGCTGAACGACACGTCGTACGCCCGCATGATCTCGCAGATCTCCTCGAAGTGGGTGTACAGGAAATTCTCCCGGTGGTGGGCCAAGCACCACTTGGCGAGGATCGAGCCGCCGCGCGACACGATGCCGGTCGTGCGCGTGGCGGTCAGCGGGACGTAGCGCAGCAGCACGCCGGCGTGGATCGTAAAATAGTCCACGCCCTGCTCGGCCTGCTCGATGAGCGTGTCCCGATAGATGTCCCAGGTCAGTTCTTCGGCCTTGCCGTCCACTTTTTCCAGGGCTTGGTAGATGGGGACGGTGCCGATCGGCACCGGTGCGTTGCGGACGATCCACTCGCGGGTCTCGTGGATGTTCTTGCCGGTCGAGAGGTCCATGACCGTGTCCGAACCCCAGCGGATGGCCCAGATCATCTTCTCGACTTCCTCGTCGATGGACGACGCGACCGCGGAGTTGCCGATGTTGGCGTTGATTTTCACCAGGAAGTTGCGCCCGATGATCATCGGCTCCAATTCGGGGTGGTTGATGTTGGCCGGAATGATGGCCCGGCCGCGCGCCACTTCGTCGCGCACGAACTCGGGCGTGATGACGTCGGGAATGGCCGCCCCGAACGCCCGGCCCGGATGCTGAGGCGCGGCGCGTCCGTTTCCATTCCCGTTTGCGTGCGCCCGTTCGCACGACTGCTCGCGGGCCTGATTCTCCCGAATGGCGACGTACTCCATTTCCGGGGTGACGATGCCTCGGCGGGCGTAGTGCATCTGCGACACGTTGCGGCCCGCTTTGGCCCGCCGCGGCGGACGCCGGGCTCCGAAGCGGATCCCGTCCAACGCACGGTCCGCGGCGCGGAAGCGTCCGTAGTCGGACGACACTCTGGACAGTTCCTCCGAATCCCCACGCGCCGCGATCCAGTCCGCGCGCACCGGGCGCACCCCGCGGCGGATGTCGATCTCCGCGGCCGGGTCGGTGTACGGCCCCGACGTGTCGTACACGGTCAGGCTGTCCGGGCCGCTGCCGGTTCCATGCGGCGCGGATGCCGCGTTCAGGCCGATCTCCCGCATGGGGACCCGCACGCCGGGCTGGCGGCCTTCGACGTAGATTTTGCGCGAGGCCGGAAACGGCGCGGTGGACAGGCGGGCGCCCTGTTCGGACGCGGATCCGTTGCGAGATTGCTGTGGCATGATAGCTCCCTTCGCCGGCATTACCCAGATCAGGTTCCAGGGGTCGACGCGCGGCGCGCGTCCTCTCAGCCGAAAACTCAGCTCCCCCGACTCGGTTGGAATCGGCGGCCATGCTAGGCCGCACGCTGGGGACTGTCAACGCGGAATCAGAAGCGGTACTTCATGCCGAGCGTGACGGCCCAGAACTCGATGTGGGCCAGCTTGATTCTGACGCGGTACGGGGTCACGCCGTCCGATAGGTAAGGGCCATGATCGCGGATCGTGTCCCAGACGGCGTTGTCGCTCAGGGATTCGAAGCGCGACCAACGCCCCTTGACTCCGACGGAGATGCGGTCCGTCAGCGCGTAATCCACGCCGGCCAGCACCTGGAAGCCGAAGAGATTGCCGCTGATGCCGCTGCTCAGAGCACTCGCGGTGTCCGCCGCGCGGCCGGCCATCGTGCCGATGTCGGGGTCGGCGATGTAGGGCTCCAAATAGTCGCCATTGACGCTGCGGAACACGTCCTCGTACCCCTCCCCGACCGAGATGCGCCGGTAATGGTTGCGGTAGCGGGCGCGGACGTGCGCCCAGCCCACGCCGGCCCCGATGTACGGCGTCCACCGCGAATCGTTCAGCAAATCGTAGTAGGCGTTCAGAAAAAACTGGTGGCCGTGGAAATCGGACAGACGCGCGGACGGCGTGCCGGGCGCCCATTCGCGGCTCTTGTCCTGCGTCACGGCGCTGCCGCGGGCCGCGGGAAGGAGCGAGGAGTCGCCGGACTGGTTGCGGTAGAAGTACTCGGCCTCGAAGCGTAGCCCCGTGTCGAGTCCGTACCCCGCGCTGACGCCCCCGGCAAATCCGATGCCCGGGTCGAACTCGGTCGTGTATATCCGCCGCGGGTTGCGGTCCACGCGACATTGCGGGTCGTTGGCATACAGGTCGTCGTGCCCTTGCACCGCGGGGAAGAGGCTCTTGACGCCTCCGTAGAGGATTCGGTCGCAGCGCGTCGGGTGGCTGATCCCGGACAGCGGCGAGTCCGAGGACACGGCGTCCGCGAGCCCCAGGTCGAAGCCGGCGTACCAGCCGCGGCGCCGGTCTTCCGCGTGCGCGCTCCCCGCGGCGCATACCAATACGCCCCCCAGCACGACGACGGCGAACGCTTTCGGCCTCCATCGGGCGAACGGCTGTTCGACCTTCCTCTGCGACATGATCGGTTTCTCCTTGCGCGATTTCCTTGGGAATTGCAGACAAGGCGCCGGGGACCGTTTTCCTCGTCATACCTGCGCACGCAGGTATCCACACCCTGGATTTCGGCGTGCACGGGGATGACGGTCGGCTGCGATCGTCGCGTCTTTCATTACTCCCCTACTTCGCCCCGCCGGGCGGCTCCAGGCTGCCGAAGACGAACTGCTTTTCCCCGGGCGCGTGCTTCAATGCGCTCTCCTCCCACAACCAGTCGATGGACCGGTCGGTGTGGTCGCGTTCGCGGGCCAGATAATCCTCCACTGCACGATGCAGCCGCGGGTCGCTGAGATAGTGCATGCTGACCGTCGGCTGCGGGTCGAATCCGCGCAGCCGTTTGAAATCTCCGCCCGCGCCCGGCTCGAAGCGGATCAGCCCGGTGTCGATGCAATGGCGGATCGCCGCGTAATAACTCACGTTGAAGTGCAGATGGCGCTGCTCGCGCACGACGCCCCAATAGCGGCCGTACAACACGCCGCTCTTCTGGACGTTGAAGGTGCCGGCGATGATCTCGCCGTGCTGGCGCGCGAACACGAAGCACAGGTTGCGCTTGAAGCGCTGCGCCAGCAGGTCGAAGAACGCGGGCAGCAGGTACTGGCGGCCCCAGTACAGGTTGTTCACCGTCGTCCGGTACAGGTCGAACATGACCGGAAACAGGGCGTCCGGGATGTCGTCGCCGGACAGCACCTCGATCTCGATGTCGCGCGTGTCCATCTCGCGCATTTCGCGCTTGATCTGGTTACGGCGCTTGCTGCGGAAGTGGGCGAGATAGTCGTCGAACGACCGGTAGCCGTGGTTGAGCCACTGGAACTGGATGCCGACCCGCTTCAGATAGCCGACCTCGGACAGGCAGGCGGCCTCGTCCGGCAGACAGAAATTCACGTGCACGGACGACAGATCGTTCCGGTCGCAGACCTCGCGCAGCGCGCCGCCCAGAATTTTGATCAGCCGCGGCCGGTCACTGCCGGCCGCGGTCAGCAAGCGCACGCCCGTGGCCGGCGAGAACGGCGAGGCCACGATCAGCTTGGGATAATACGCGATGCCGGCGCGTTGCGCGGCGTCGGCCCAGCCGTGGTCGAACACGAATTCGCCCATGCTGTGGCCCTTGAGATACAGCGGGCAGGCGGCCAGCAGCCGGTCGCCCTCGTACAGCGCCAGATGTTGGGGCTGCCAGCCCGTCTCGGCCCGCACGCAGGCCGACTCTTCGAGACAGGCCAGCCAGTCCCACTCGAGAAACGGCGAGCCGCGATCCACCAGGGCGTCCCATTCGGCCTGCCCGACGTCGCGCATGCCGCTGAGCATTCTGACTTGCAGATCGGCCATGTCGGGCTCGGTTCGGCGGCGACGCGCAGGCGTGACGAGAACCGCTCAGTCGGTCTCGGAGACCAGCAGCGGCGGACGCCTGGTGCGGAAGCCGGAAGCGTTGCGGTGCCCGCCCCCGCCGTAGCGCTTGGCGACGAGGCTCACGTCGAACGTCCCGACCGAGCGCAGGCTCCACTCGCGTCGGTCGTCCGCGGTGTCGCGGTAACTCGCGCTGAACGCGGCCTCCGGGAACAGTTCGCAGAGCCGGTTGCCGATGTCGGAAATATGGTCCGTGGCGTTGACGACCGGCACGCGGTGGCCGGCCATCTCCATCCACATGACCACCCCGGCAAGCTGCTCGACGTCCTGCGCCTGCTTGCGCAGCAGCGCCTCGCCGTCCGCGCGCAGTCGGCGTACCGCATCGGGCGCGGCCAATTTTTCCGACCACAGGCCGAAATCGTGGGGGTAGCTGCGAATGGCCGCGTTGACGGCCCGGCTGTCCGCCAGCGCGTGCCGCCACAGGTCGCGGTCGCGAATGTAGCGCAACAGTTCCGGGCATTCGGTATCGGGATGAAAATACGCCCAGGCCAGGGTCGCGCCCGACTCGTTCATGTCGAACCGCGCGAAGACGCCGGGCGGCGGCCGGTCGGGTGTGAAGCGTGGCGGCCCGCGGCGGACGTGCTCCAGCGCGGCGCGTGCCGACTTGTGATGATCCAGAATCGTGATGTGGGGAACCGTGGCGCTCAATAGATCGAGTTGCGGGCGGGGATACGCGAAATCCAGCAGGAACAGGCGGTCGCAGCCGGGGATCTCGGGCAGCGTGCCGTCGTGACTCACCGGCACGTAGGCGGCCGCATCGCCGAGCCGCGTCCACGCCGCCCAGGCCGCGCCGAACCCGTCGGGACAGTGGGCATGGTAGAGCACGTAATCGCGTATCATCCGGTGTATCTCCGCTGCCTGCGAACGGCTATGTAATAGGCTCTTGCCGCGGGGCGCAACCGTAGGGCCGCCATTCGTACTACTTCCCACCACGATCGATCACCGTATGCAGCCCGGATGTGTCGTCATCTACCGCGAACGCGGACGCTTGGCGCTCGGGGTCGTCACCCGGCCGGCGGACACGGCGAGCGCCGCGGTCCGGTTCGTCGGGGAAACGGACAAGCCCCGCTCGCTGCCGCGCGATCGGATCGTGTTCGCAGGCCCGTGGACGCTGTCCGCGGACCTGCCGCGGGCCGAGCGCGAGGCCAAGCTGCAGGACCTCCGCGCCCGGATCGAAAGTCACGCCACCGACGTCGATCTCAAGGCGTTGTGGGACCTGCTGGACGACCATGACGTCGGCGATTTCGACTGGCGGGAACTCGCCGAGTTCGTGGTCTCGCCCGACGATCCGCTGGCCCTGGCCGGCGTGCTCGCCGCGTTGTGGAACGGGTCCGTGTACTTCAAGGAACGCCGCGGCGGAACGAAAGGCGGCGGGACGTTTGCGCGGCGCGATGCAGAAAGCGTCGAAGCCCTGCTCCGCCAGCAGAACCAGGAACAGGAAAAGGCCCGCGTTGAGCAGACATTTCTCGACTGGGTAGCCACACGGCTCGCCCGCCCTGCTCGCCCGACCGAGCCGGACGCAGCAGACTCGCCCGCCCTACCCGCGGACGGCCAGCCGTTGCTGACGCTCATCCAGGGGTTGGCCCTGTACGGCGAGGGCTACGAAAAACGAGCGGACGCGGGCCGGCTCCTCCGCCGAACGGGCTTCGAGGGCCGCGGGCAGCCGTGGCACGTCGCGTTCGACCTGCTCGTCCGCCTCGGCGTCTGGGAATCGGACCAGGAACTGAGCGTGCTGCGCTACCACATTCCGACGCGGTTTTCCGAGCAGACGACGCAGGCCGCGGCCAGCCTTCCCACGTTCACCGCGGACGATCTCACCCCAGCCGAGCGCGCCTCCTGCGAAGACCTGACCGGCCTGGAAACGTTCACGATCGACGACGCGGATACCTGCGAAATCGACGACGCCCTGAGCCTGACGGACGAGGACGGCACCCCGGTGATCGGCATTCACATCGCCGACGCCGGGCATTTCGCCCGCCCGGGCAGCCCGCTCGACAAATCCGCCCTGGCGCGCGGGACCAGCCTCTATCTGCCCAGCGGCAATTTTCCCATGCTCCCGCCTCTCGTCGGCGAGGACAAGGCCAGTCTGCGGGCCGGGGCGTTGCGGCCGGCGCTCAGCTTCTTCGTTCAGGTCGATCCGGCCGGCCGGTTGCAACCGCAGCGCATCGCACGCAGCCTCGTGCGCGTCACCCACCGCCTGTCGTATGCCGAGGCCGACCACGCCCTGCACGACGCGGACCTCGCGGCCTGTGGCCCGACCTTGCGCCGTTTGGCCGACCTGACCCGTCAACGGCGCGAGCAGCGGCTGGCACACGGCGCCATTCTGATCGACGCCGACGAGGTCAAGGTCAAAGCCGCGGGCGGCCACGTCTCGGTCAGCCTGCTCAGCCACGCCTCCCCTGCGCGCGCGCTGGTGAGCGAGTGCATGATCATGGCCAACGAGGCCGCGGCCCGGTACTGCCGGACGCACGACCTGCCGGCGCTGTACAGCAGCCAGGCGCCGCCCGACGACCCGCTGCCCGACCCGTCCGAACTGCCGAGCCGGCGCAGCTTCGTCCACGCGGCCCGGCGGCTGATGCAGCCGGCCCGGCTCGGCACGACGCCCGAAGCGCACGCCGCGTTGGGGCTCCCGGTGTACACCCAGGCCACGTCGCCGCTGCGGCGCTACACCGACCTGCAGATGCACCACCAGATCAAGCACCATCTGGCCGGTGGGGCGACGCTGTTCAGCCACGGGCAACTCCAGGTCGTCGCGGCCAGCGCCCAGGCCGCGATTGCCGCCGCGCGCCGCTGCGAGCGCGAGAGCACGCGCTACTGGCTCCTCCGTTTGTTAGAAAAACAACGCGGGCAGACCGTGGGGGCCGAGGTCGTCCGCACGCAGCATCGCCGCCTGCTGATCGAACTGGACGAGACCCTGCTCGTCGTGCCGCTGAACAACGCCCCGGCCTTACCGCTCGGCACCCCGGTGCGCGTCGCCATCGACCGCGTGGACGCGCGGCATGACACCCTTGTCGTCAAGTTCGTGGACGCCGGGCGTTGACACCCAAGCTCCGCCGTTCTGCCCCAACCGACCGGGGTGGTCCCCGGTACGTATTACCGCTGGCTTACGTCGGTGGGGACACCTGACTCCGTCCGGACTCGATGAAGTCAGCGAGGTCCCGAATCCGGTGACTCCAGATGATCGCCAAGCCTTCGGCCTGTGCCGTCTCGATATTGGCCGGATTGAACACCCCGCTAATGACCGCGCAGGGAACAATCTGACGTTTCCCGAAGCCGGCGAGCCATGCACGTGCCTTGCCGGCGGCCTCATGGTTGATCCGCTTGAAGGAATTGACCGCACTGTTCGACGCTTTGCACTCCACGGGCATGGCGCGACGATCGTATAGGCGGATCACAACGTCGGCGCGACTGTCGCCCAGCTTGCTCTCGCGGCAGAACTCGCCCGGAGCAGGGGCGGTATCCAAAAGTGGAATGTCGCGGGATGGGACCTCCGTGAAGCCGATGTCTCGAAGCAGCAACCTGACGGCTTCCTCTTGCTCTTTCCTCGCGTCTGACCGGCGCACGGTTTCCACCTTCCGGGCAGCCACCAATGCGGCTGAGGCAACAATGGCTTGGGTGCGTTCGTGCGCAGTGGGGTCGCGCCGTTCCGCAATCCAAGGGAACCGGTGCGGATCGCTGATGTGCAGAACGATGTCGCGGACGCGACGTGCCTGCGCAGCATCGCTCCGCAGAGCGGTGGCAGAAAGCGTCGTCTCGGCCAGGGTCTTCATGTCATCTTCCGAGACAGGCGGGGCCGCCAGATACCGGAACGCCGTGCGGGCATCTTTATCGCCGATCAATGCCCCGATGTCCTCGGGATGGAACGAATCGCCTGCCAAAGACGGCAGTTGATCGATGACCGCACCGAAGACCGGGACGAAGGCGTTGAAGAAATGAGAATACAACGCGAGCGGCTCATCAAGCCGTTGCCGCCGAAACAGGGCTCTGGCGGTCGCGGCATCGTCGGTCAACTCCGCTCGTGTCCAGTTCCTGGGCTCGCTCATGGAGTTCTTCCAAAGACGGGATCGGAACCCGTTCCAGTTCTTTCGGCTCGAACTTGGTCAGACCGCCCGCGTACGTGCGTCCGGCGGATGTCCCGACCCTTTCGTGAAGCCAAGCAGAGAGGACGTCGAGTACCCGTCTGGGGAACGGCTCGCGGGGATAGAGGCCGTGCGCGATGTTGAGATGGCGCGCGCCGCAGGTATTGCGGACGAAGGCCGGTGGCCGGCGTGCCATATACGTGGCCAGGATAGGCGCCGGCTGCCTGAGTCGGACCGCCCACCAGGCACCACGGTTGCGGGCGACGTACGACGCATCGGCACCTTGGCGCTTGGCCCAGGCAAGGAACCGGCGGATCTGACACCGCTCCGCTTCGCCGAACTCGTCGAAGTCCGCGGGCAAGTCGATGACGCGGCGCAGTCCGCCCGCGTCCGAAAGAGTGGGGGCCGCCTCGAACAACTCGCGCGCTCTGGTGACGGTAGGGATCAGCACCGCGGCCGGCAGTGCGCCGGCATACGTCCCGGCGATCCACACGGCGTTGCAGCCGGTCACTTGGCCGCGATGCACGCGACAAAGTTCGCCGAGTTCAATCCCGCGGCCCGCCGCACGGGCCGGAGACCGCAGAAGCGGAGACCAGCGACGGGCGGTCTCGACGCGGGAGCGAGGAACCACCCGCCCCGCCTGCAGGGAGCCCAGTTCGGAAAGTTTTTCGACGGAGCGAAAGCGGATACTCCTGACCGGACTGCCGACACGAAAACAGGTGATCGCGCCGGTCGTGGCCGCGTCGGCAAACGGCATGGCCGTCGGCGCGAGAACGTGGAGCGCGGTGCCGCCGAGGCCGTTGACGAGCAACTTGCGCATGACGTCGCCGTAGTTCACGTCGAGCCATTCCGCGGACGTGATGAGCACACCGTAGTCCCCCGATTTCGCAAGCGCCCGGGTTTTGAGGAAGAAATGGACGTGCAAGCCGGCGAGCTTGCTCGCCTTGAAGCCGAAGGCCGCCGCCGTGTCCGCGAACCAGTCCTTCCACGTCGGCGCTATGCCGTGATGGCGTACGTACGGAGGGTTCCCGAGAAAGAGCGTCGGGCCGCCGATTTCCGGAAGCTCGACGACGCGATAGTCGGTAACCCGTACGGTCAGCCGATTCGTCATGCCGAGCGCTGCGGCGTTCGCCCGCAAGATCAACGCGGCGAGGGGATCGATCTCGACGGCGACCAACTCGGCGGTGGGGAACGTCATCCCCGCGGCGACGAGGAAGCGGCCCGACCCGGCGCCGGGGTCCACGACACGCACCGGCGCCGCCTCGCCGGCGGCCCAGCGCAGCATGGCATCGACGATCGGGCGGGGCGTGTACACGGCTCCCCGCCCACGGCGGAGTTCCGGAGCGCGCAACCGACAAAAGCCGTGACCGAGAGGATCATCGCCGCGCCGAATGGCGAGACGGACTTGCTGCAAGTCGTCTTTGGAGGGGGAAGGACATGGAGGAACCAAGGCACGCTCTGCCGGCGTGAGGCGTGCAGCCGGTCCGACCAAGGCCGCGGCGAGCGCAGCAAGCTGAGGCTCGGACGTTGGAAGGGTCATGGACTCCGGTCTTGGGGAAGATCCTTCGGCCCGGTCTCACCACATCACCACGCCGCCGTCGATGTTGAGCGACTGGCCGGTGATGTACGCCGCATCCGGCGTGCACAGATACGCGACGAACTTGCCGATCTCCTCGTCCGTGCCCGGCCGGTCGAGCGGGACCAAGTTCTTGATCGTGGCGTCCCAGGTCTCGGCGCGGCCCAAATCGTCCATGCGCGAGGTGTCGATCACGCCCGGACAGACCGCGTTGACCCGAATGCCGTGCGACGCCACCTCCATCGCCAACGCCTGCGTGAACCCCTGGATGCCGAAGTTCGACGTGCAGTAGGCGACCATGTTCGGGTTGCCCTTCTTGCCGGCGATCGACGACACGTTCAGGATGCAGCCGCCCTGCCCTTGTTCGATCAGCGTCGCCACGACGGCTCGGCTCATCAGAAAGCTGCCGGTCAGCTTGATGTCCAGCACGCGACGCCAGACGTCCTCCGGCAAGTCGGTCAGCGGGACGCGGTCCGGCCCGCGCGCGAACGCCGCGTTGTTGATCAGAAAATCGATCCGGCCGAATTCGTCCAGTGTAGCCTG
The DNA here is from genome assembly GCA_965242795.1 of uncultured Binatia bacterium (SeqCode). Classification (GTDB taxonomy): domain Bacteria; phylum Desulfobacterota; class Binatia; order Bin18; family Bin18; genus Bin18. Next base: position 1,911,748 of record OZ251505.1, on the reverse strand, counting down.
CACCGTGGCCTCCACCGCGGCTCGGTCCGTGACGTTGGCGATCCGTGTCAGACAGCGCCGGCCCGCGGCGCGCACCTGCTCCGCAGTGCTTTCGACATCCCGCCAGCCGGCGGCCTTTTCGTCCTCCGGGTACCGCGCCGGGTCGCGGCCCGTGCCGGTCACGACGATGTCCGCACCGAGTTCGGCCAAAGCGAGCGCCGCGGCCCGCCCGATCCCGCGCAACCGGCCCGCGCCGGTCACGATGGCGACTTTTCCGTCCAGACTGCCCATGCTGCCCCCTGTGGCGCGTGCCTATGCGAGCGCTTCGGCGAACAACGTCTTCACCCGCTGCCAAGCGTCGGTCGCCGCGGCTTCGTCGTATGCGGCGCGCTGGTCGCAGAAAAAGCCGTGGTCGGCGTCGGGGTACACCACGACGTCGTGGCGCCCGTCGTGCGCTTCCAGCGCGCCGCGGACCGCATCGACCTCGGACATCGGGATGTGCGCGTCCTGCCCGCCGAACAGACACAGCAGGCGCCCGCCGATCTGCCCGGTCCGGCCGATGGTCGAGGCTTGGCCGCCGAAGCCGCGCTCGCCGGCAATCCCGCCGCCGTAGAAGCTGGCCGCGGCACGCAGGTCGGTTTCGCACGCCGCGAGATAGGTCATGTGGCCGCCGACGCAGAACCCCATCGCGCCGAGCCTGTTGCCGACGACGAAGTTCTGGCGCTTGAGGAACGAGAGGGCCGCCCGCGCGTCGGCCACCATTTCATCCGCCTGGAGTTGGTTGAGGAGTTTGATGCCCTCCTGCATCCCGGTGTCGTCGTAGCCGTACTCGACGCCCGGGCCGGTGCGGTGGAAGAAGTCGGGCGCGAGGGCCACGTAGCCTTCTTCGGCGACCCGCCGGGTCACGGCCCGAATGTGGGCGTTCACCCCGAAAATCTCCATGAACACGAGCACCGCAGGCCGCGGCCCGACGTCCGTCGGATGGACCAGGTAGCCCCCCATCGTCCCGGTGCCGACCGCGATGTGGACACGCTCGGTGGTCAGTTCCATGCCGTCCTCCTTCCGTATGCGGATTCCATACCAGAGAGTCTGAAACCGTCCCCCGGCTTCCTTACTCCGCCTCTGTCAGAAACCCTTCGACCTTTCGACAAGCTCAAGGTCCAGCCCGTCGAGGCTGTCGAAACGGGCGGGGGATCATCCGGTACGGCATTCCCTTCGTATCGTGCAGAATCCCATCCGCGGACTTCTGATTGCCCGCGGATGGGAACTGCCCGCTTTTCACATACGCCCGGAGCCTCGTCAAGCCGGCGCGGGTGTGGTACGTCGGGGCCGCTGCCGACCGGTCGAGACGGCCTGCCCGACGACCGGAGCCGGCTGGATTTCGGCAGCGTCCGACCCACCGCGTATGACCGCTTCCCCGCCGCTTCCGGAGCCCTCGCCAACGGTCGAGTCCGCCGCCGATTCGTCAGCGCCGGTGCCCGGGTCCGAGCCGGCGGCGAATCCGCCCGGCATGCGGACGGTGGACGACATCGATCTGCTGCTCGACGTGTTTCCGCCCGCGTTGCGGGACGCCATCGTCCGGGAAGGCGGCCTGCACGACCTGCTCGAAGTCATCCTCGATCTGGGCCGTCCGCCCGAAGCGCGCTACGCAACCAAGACCGCCACGCTGTACCGGGAGCCGGCCGAGGCGCCGACGATCGCGTTCGTGGTGGACCGCATCGGGGCGTTCAGCCACGACAATCGTGCCGGCATTCCCCGTACCTTGCACCGCATTTCCGCGCTGCGGAACCGGACCGGCGGCATCATCGGGTTGACCTGCCGGGTCGGCCGCGCGGTCTTCGGCACCGTGGACATCGTGCAGGACCTCGTCCGGGACGCGGACAAGAGCATCCTGCTGCTCGGCCCGCCCGGGGTCGGCAAGACCACGCTGCTGCGCGAGGCGGCCCGCGTCCTGGCCGACGAAGCGGGCAAGCGCGTCGTGATCGTGGACACCTCGAACGAAATCGCGGGCGACGGCGACATTCCGCACGCCGCCATCGGCCGCGCCCGGCGCATGCAGGTCCCCTCGCCCGACCGCCAGCACCGCACCATGATCGAAGCGGTCGAAAACCACATGCCCGAGGTGATCGTGGTGGACGAGATCGGCACCGAAGCCGAGGCCGCGGCCGCGCGCACGATCGCCGAACGCGGCGTGCGGCTGATTGCGACCGCGCACGGCGGCACACTGGAGAACCTCGTGCTGAACCCGACGCTGGCCGACCTGGTGGGCGGGGTGCAGGCCGTCACGCTCGGGGACGACGAGGCGCGCCGCCGGCGCACGCAGAAGACCGTACAGGAACGCAAGGCCCCGCCGACCTTCGACGTGCTGGTCGAGATCCGCGACCGCAGCCGGTTGGCCGTCCACCCCGACGTGGCGGCCGCGGTGGACGGGCTGTTGCGCGGCTGGACGTCGAGCCTGGAACTGCGCACCCGCGCCGCGGACGGCAGCGTGACGGTCGAACCCGTCGCGCCGCACGCGGAAACGGATTCCTCGGCCGGGCAGGAGGTCGGCCCGAACGGCCGGGACCGGCGGGTGCTGCGCATCTACCCGTACGGCATCAACCGGCAGCGGCTGGAGGACGCCATTCACGATCTCGACGTGCCGGCGCGCGTCGTCGGCCAAGCGACGTATGCCGACGTGATCCTGACGGTCCGGGGACAGGCGAAACGCCAGCCCAAGGCGCTGCGCCTCCTGGTCGAACGCGGCACGCCGCTCTACACGCTGCGCAGCGACACCGCGGCGCAGGCCGCCAAGTTCCTACGCGAGTATCTGAGCGACGAATTTCCCGAAGACCGGATCGCCCTCCTGGAGGCCGAGGAAGCCGTGCGGCGCGTGATCGCCGAGAACGCACAATGCGAACTGGCCCCGCAACGCGCCCGGCTCCGCCGCCTGCAACATCAGGTGGTCAAGAGCTTCGGCCTGACCTCCCACAGCGAGGGGACCGATCCGCACCGCCGGCTCGTGATCTCCCCGACCGGCCGCTGACCCGCGGCCTTCCCGATTCCGGATTCGGCCGGGCGGGCGTTGGGGAATCAAGACGTCGTTGTCGCCGAAACGGCGCAGAAAGCGGAGGGGCGTAAGATTTTACGCCCCTACATATCGGCATTGAAGGGAAAGAACAGGCGAGGATCCTGGGGAAGGTCCCTGAGCCTGCCTGCCTGCCTTGAGCCGGTCGAAAGGTCGAAGGGCCGGGGGTGCGAGGCGACGGTCAAGGTAGCCTCGGGGTTCGTTTCGGCAAGCTCAACGAACTTCGGGGGAGGCGGGGATGGTCCCTGAGCTTGTCGAAGGGTCGAACCATGTCGAAAGGGAATTACATACTTGAAGTTCCCCAAGGAAACGACACACTTCCGATACGGTGACGCGGCCTTCGATTACCTCTAGCTTTTCTTTCCGATTGTCGGTATTAGAGGCGGAAGAAGTTTCGAGTCGTCTCTTGAACACCTGACGAGAAGGAGGCAGGAATGAAGATCCCCCCCCCCCCCCCGCAAATGGTGAACGCCCCTTAGCTGAGCCGATAGCCAAGCCCCTTAGCGTCCCAACAGCGGCATCGGCACCGCGGAAGAAGCCGTGGTCCAAACCGGCCATCCTCCTCATCCAAGACGGAGTATTGCTGACGAAAAGCGGGAGGTGGACGGATCCGAACAACCCCGTTGAGAATGAGAACTACACGCTAAACTCCTAGCGGGGTCTGCGGCGCACGAAAGATCGATGGACGCCCGGTCCCCATCCGTCTGCTTCGTCACGGCCGCCACGGAGTCCTTCCTGCCCGGCGCCGTCGTGGCCATCTGCTCCTTTCGGCGACACCATCCCGGCTTCGACGGCGATGTCGTCGTCATCCACGACGGCATTCCTCAACATCGACAAGAGGGTCTGCAAGCGGCCTGCGGCGACATTCGCTTCGAGCAGATGTCGGTCGAGCTGCGGCAACGCGTTGACGCCCTGGGCGCGGCGCAGCCGCGTCTCGCGCATCGCCTGAGCGAGTTCCTCTGTCTGGAAGCGTTCCGGCTCGGCGGCTACCGCAAGGTCCTGTACTACGACAGCGACGTCCTGTTCCAGGCGCCCGTGGCCGAACTGTTCCGCTCGCCGGCGCTGTTGCTGTGCCGAGGCGACGAGGCGTGGCTGCGCGGACAGTGCCGGGATGCTACGTCCTTCGCGCCGACGCCGAGCCGCGTCGGGACGTTGCGGCGCACGTTCGGCGGCGGCTTTCTGATGATTGACGGCCGGCTGCTGGCCGATGGACGCCACTACGAGGCGCTGCTGGCGCAGGTATCGCCTGCGGCTTGGCGCGACCGCATCACGCAGCATACCGACCAGCTCGTGCTGAACCTCCACTTCGCCGGCCGGCAGACGCTGGTGGACTGGCGCTACGACTACGTGGTGCCGATGGCGGCGGAGATTCGCGCTCATACCGGCTGGCGGCGGGAAGACGCCAAGGCGCTGCACTTCGCCGGCCCCGTGAAGCCGTGGATGACACACGCCATGCTGGGCTGGACGGAGGGGAACTCCGCGTACAAGCCGCATCGGGCGAACCGGCAGTGGATGGAGACGTACATGGCGTTCCTGACCAAGGCGCACATCAACGCCGCCGGGACTCGGCTGCGCGAAAGACGCAGCGGAGCGAAAGCACGATGAACCGCGTCCCCGCCGCGACCCGCGACCTCGCCCGTCTGCTCGACGCGCACCTGTTCGTCATCTGCCCCAACGACAGCGGCTCCTCGTTCCTGGCGGGTGTCTTGGAGACTTGCCGCGCCGTTTGGCGCCTCCCGCAAGAGGGGCAACGAACGCACGGCTACGCCGGTCCCCTGCCGTGGGTGCCCCATGGCCCGGACAAGTGGATTCCCGGCTTGTTGTGGGCCGCCGAGCAGCGATGGATCGACCTGTTTTCGGATCCTCGCAACTACGATTGGCCGCGCACGCGCAGGGCGTGGCACTTCCACGCCTACGCCGCCGACGAACGCGCCTCGGTGTTCGTCACCAAGTCGCCCTCGCACGTGCTGTGCGTCGAACAGCTCGCCCGGCACTTCGACAACGCCCGGTTTCTGTTCATGGTGCGCAATCCCTACGCCGTCTGCGAAGGCATCTGCCGCTACTACCGGCAGAGCTTCCCACGCCGCTACCGCCGCCAGTTCCAGGAGCGCGGCAAGAGCCTGCCGACGGCCGCCGCGACCCACGCCGCCACCTGCCTGGCGTGGCAGCGGCGCAACGTCGAGGCGTGGAGAGCGCAAAGCGTGTTCTTCACCTACGAGCGGATGTGCGCCGCGCCGGAAGCCGTGGCGGAGGAAATTCGCACGCTGGTCCCACAGCTTGCGGATCTGAACCTGCGCCAACGCATCAAGGTGAAAGGCTACGACGAAACGCTCACGGACATGAACGCGCGGCACTTCGCACGCCTGCAGGCGGACGATCTCGCGGCGTTCAACCGCGTGTTCGAGGTGCACGAGGAAGCCTTGCGCCATTTCGGATACGAGATGATGGCCTGACCCGGCCTGCCCGGTATGTCCCCGTCCACGATGCATCTTCGGAACCCCCGCATTGCCTGCCGAGCAGCCGCGGCGTTCGAGGCAGGTTCCTGGCACGGCGTGTTGTGCGCGGACACGTTCCGCTGGAGCCAGGGCTTCTCGGTTCCGCCAGACTGGCGGTCGCGCAGCCGCCTCGGGACATCGGAGGGCGCATGACGGGCCGCGACGCGGAGGGGCCGTTCACCGTCTCCGCGGACTTCGACTTGACGCCACGGCCCGGGCTGGCGCTGCGCGCGCAGGGCGCGGACGTCACCGTTCGCCGTGCCGCGGTGCCGGACTCCCTGCCGTGCGCGGATGCCCGGGGCCCGGCCTGGGAACATGCCGGCGGCCGTCTGCTGATCCGCCATCAGGGCGGCGTGCGCTTTCTGATCGAGGGCGGCGACACGATCCGCTACGAAGCGAAGCCCGGCACACTACCGGATGAGGTCGGCATCTTTTTGTTCGGTTCACCCTGGGCCGCGGTGGCGTTGCAGCGCGGACTGTTGCCCCTGCACGCCAGCGCCGTCGTCAGCCGCGCCGGGGCGGTGCATGCGTTCACCGGCGCGTCCGGCGTCGGGAAGTCCACGCTGGCGGCAGCGCTGGGCCGGCAAGGGCTGCCGTTCTTCGCCGACGATCTGCTGCTGCTCGACCCTGCCTCGTTCGGCGAGGGATGCTTGTGCTATCGCAATGCCGGCCTGAAGCTGTTTCCGGACGCGCTGGCGCTGACGGATGCGATGCCGGGCGAGCCGGTGTACGCAGGCGTGCGCAAGCGGTGGGCGCGTCCGGCGCACCGTTCGCCGCACCTCGTGGGCAATCTGCGAACCCTGCACGTCCTGTCGTACGGGGACGGTCCGCCTTGGAACGCCAAACCTTGCTCCATCGAACCGCTGACCCGCCGGCGCGCAGTCATCGCCCTGTACGAGGCCCTCTACCGGAGACGCCAAGCCTTGGCCATCGTCGGCCGCCGGCGCCTCCTCGGGTGGCTGCTGACGGCTGCGGCCCGGCAGGTGCAGGTGTCGATCTTCCACCGGTCGAGGTCGGTACAGCGGTTCGGGCAGGGCGTGGCGCACCTAGCCGCCGCTCTGACCGGGGTGACGGATAGAGCGACATGAACGCCATCGTCGGCGAACGCGCGCCGCCTGTGCCGCGTCGGCAATCGGGCATGGTACATCCGCGTCGTGACGGAAGGCGTGTGACTGGCTGCGACGAGGAGGTTCCGTTCTCCGCATCCGCCGATTTCGACATGGCGCCACGGCCCGGGCTGGCGCTCGATCACTTGCCACCCCAAGGGTCGGGCTGACTTGCCAGCGCCGACGTCCCAGCCTACTCCGCGGCGAATTGCAGGGGCTCGGGACTGCCGAGGTCGAGAAGAAAGCGCCAAGCGGCGACCACGTGGATCTTGCCACTGTCCGTCGGGATCCGCTCTTGGGCCGAATCTCGGGTGACGAGCTGGCTGGACGCCAAGTTCAGTTCGGCCATGGCGTCTCGCAGCGCCGCGACTTCCCGCCGCCGCGTGCGCGGGTCGGCCAGCGACTCGCAGACCTGCACCAGCCGGAACGAGCGGTTCGGCATCCGGGCGATGAAGTCCACTTCGCGGCCGGCCTTGGACCTATAGTAGTGAACATCGGGGGTGACGCGCCGCAGCGCCGTGAACACCAAGTTCTCCAGCAGATGCCCACTGTTGACCAGAATGCCGGAGGACACGGATCGCACCAGCGCGTGGTCGATGCAGTAGATCTTCTTGGGATTGACGTTGGCGCGTGCCAAGGAAGCATCGAAGATGCGCACGGTGAACAGGAAGAAGGCGTCCTCGAACCACTCCAGATAACTGGAGACCGACGCTTTCGGGACGCGATGGCCGAGGGATTTCAGGTAGCCGGTAAGGCGATTGACGGAATACAAGGAAGCGGCGTTGTCCACCAGCCAGTGAGCCAAGTCGGCAACGGCGCGGGGATGAGCGATATCGTGGCGCTCGATGAGGTCTCGAAACAGCATCGCGCCCCAGTATTCCTGATGAGTCTTGATGCGCAGCGCCGGCGCCAGCGCCGCAACTTCGGGAAAGCCGCCGACCTCCAGGAAACCGGCAAACGCCTGCTCGATCAGCAAACGCCGGCGGGCGGAAAGTGGGCCGTCACCGTCAATGCCCAAGAAGTCCAGATATTCGCGGAACGAAAAGGGGAGGATCTCCCAAGACAATGCCCGACCGCGCATTGGTGTAGCAATTTCCCGGGACAGCATGTGCGCCGACGAGCCGGTGAGATACAGCTTGCAGTTCTCCGTGCGTATCGCCCGCTCTACGAAGGATTCCCAGCCCGGAACGGTCTGGATTTCGTCGAAGAAGAAGTGCAGGGTCCGGGCATCGCTTCCACGAGATCCGGAGCCTGTCGCGCGCTGAGAGGGCAAACTCTTGTTTTCCGGATGGAGGGAGAAATACGCATCCAGCACCGGGGCGGGGCCTTGCTGCTGCAAGTGACGTAGGCGGTCGTCGAAGAAGTCATGTAGAGGATGTTCCGCCGCGGCACGCCGTGGTTGTGCAATTGGCGAATCAGTTGGAACAGAAAGGTGGTTTTGCCACTGCGACGAGGACCGATGCAGACGGTGGCCTTGCCTGGCACGGACGTCACCGCCACACGGCGTGGAACGCCAGTTGGAAGGTCGGCCTCCTGGTAATCAAGAATGATCTCCTTGAGCGAATCCGCCATGTGACCGCCACCTTCTTTGATCTTGAATCCGGTCAGGAATGTTTCCGCTTTTTATTGAAACCGGCAACATTTATCACCGCATGGGCACGACGGAGATCAAGCTGCCGTCCCCGTGCACTCATCCCGACAGGGAATCAGGCTGCCTTCGAGCCCAGCCCTTGGCTCGAGGGCCCGGAGTTCGTGGACTTCTAAGGACGCTCAAACCAGCCGAGAAACTGCGGGGGATCTGTTTCCCGATGCAGAACCATCCACCGAAAACGCACCTAGGCGACACTCCCTTCACCGGAAGCGCACGGTGCTCAAGCGACGCATGAATCCGAAACAGGCAGACATCGCCAAATCGAGTCGCCGCAACCGCAGCAAGAACATTGGCAACAGCCGCTCCGTGCCCCGCATCGTGAGTTCCCTGGGAAAAACCTTGCCTTTCTCGGCCCCGTAGCGCATGCCGCATGAGCCAGCGATTCCACTCGCCACGCAGGAATTGCTCCGGAGGCACGCCCAGTGCGAGAGCCGCCAAACATGGCGGGCAATCCGTGCGCGGCGCCCTCCCCGCGCAACAGCAGTCCGCAGATGGCGTGCATACGCCCGACTCGTCATCGGGGTTTCGTCCCCTCCCCCCGCCGGGAGCGGGGACGTGGGTCGGCCTGAAAATTCCAAATCGAAACACTGCCGGGGAATAGACCTGTTTGAATCACACACCACCGCTCCTGCGTAGGGGCAGGCCCCCGTGCCTGCCCGCCCTCTCCCACCAGGGGAGAGGGGATAGGAGGAAGGTGCGGGTCAGGCGCCGATGACCATCGCTACGCTCGTGGTGCCGGACCCGCCGATGTTCAGGGTGGCGATCTTCTTGGCCCCCTCGATCTGGTAGTCGCCGGCCGTCTCGGTCACTTGGCGGAAGGCGTCCAGGGCTTGGCGGGTGCCGGTCGCGCCGACCGGATGGCCGCAGCCGATCAGGCCGCCGCTGGCGTTGATCGGCAGGGTGCCGCCGAACTCGATGACGCCGTCCTCGACCGCCTGCCACGACTTGCCCGGATCGGTCAGGCCGAAATGGTCGATCGCCATGTACTCCGAGGTGGTGAAGCAGTCGTGCGTCTCGATGCCGTCCACCTCCCACGCATCGGCCAAACCGGCGCGTTGCAGGGCATCGACGATGGCGTGCCGCGTGTGCGGCAGCACGTACGGGTTGCCGCGGCTCTGGGCGATCTTGGTGTCGAACGTGATCGGCGCGGTGTGGTGGCCCCAACCCAGAATCCGGGGCAGCCGGTCCAGGTTCCGGCCGCGGCGGGCGGCGTATCGCTCGGCGAACGACGCGGACGCCAGGAAGATGGACGACGCACCGTCCGTCACCTGCGAACAGTCGCGCACGCGCAACCGGCCGGCGACCGGGTTGGTGAACTTGCCCGTCTCCAGGTTCTGAGTCTCGTCCGTGAACCAGCCGCGCGTCTGCGCGTTGGGGTTGCGGCGCGCATTGGAAAAATTGATCTCCGCGATGCGGGTCAGGTGCTCCTGCTTGAGGCCGTAGCGTTCGTCGTACACGTCGCCGAGTTGCCCGAACAGTTTGGGGAACGCGAACTCCACGCCCTCGGCCTCGCGCGCGTACCAAGCCGCGGTGCCCAGAAAATCGCCGCCCGTGGCCGGATCGACGGTCTTCATCTGCTCCACGCCGACGACGAGCGCCACGTCGTAGCGGCCGGCCTCGATCTCCGCGGACGCCATGAGCATGGCAATGCTGCCCGAGGCACACGCCGCCTCGTGCCGCGCGGTCGGAATGCCCGACAGTTGCGGATCGATCTCGGCCGGAAAGGCGCCCAAATGGCCCTGCTTGCAATAGAGCTCGGCCGCGAAGTTGCCGACGTGGGCCACGTCGACTTCGCCGGGTTCGACGCCCGTCGCCGTGAAGCCGTCGGCGATGGCTTCTTGCATCATATCGACGATGCTCTTGCCTTCCTTGCGCCAGTTGCGGGAAAAATCGGTCTGATGGCCTCCCAGGACGTACACGGGTTCGGTCATGGCGTTCCTCCTCCGAACGGGGTGATTCCGAATGATGGACGGGAAAGACGAGACGGTTTCGGATGCGCGCGCCGGGTCCGACGTTTGCGCGGGAACGGGGCTACACGTCGCTGAGCGGGGCGCCGCTGTCCAGCGGATCGAGTGGCGGGGACGTGCCGCCCGCGGCTTCGAGGATGGCGACGATGCGCGCGCGGCTGTTCTTCTTGGCGAAGTACAACGCGGTTTGGCCGTAATCGTCCTCGGCGTTCACCTCGGCACCGTGGGCGAGCAGGGTCTTCACGATTTCGACGTGGCCCAGACGCGCGGCTACGATCAGCGCCGTGGGGCCGCCGAACGAGCCGTGCACGTTCACGTCCACCCCGTCGTCCAGTAACTCCTGCACGGTCTGGAGATCGCCCGACCCAGCGGACCCGATGAACAGGTCGCTGACCGACCCCTGCACGTCATCGGGCGAGGGGCCGGAGCGGAGCCACTCCAGCGAGAACACGACCACGACGATCAGCAGGCCGACGGCGACCCACGTTTTCTTGTCCATGTCGGCGAATCTTCCCATTGCGTTGTGCGCGGCAATGTATCCCCGCCGCGGCGCGGGTGTAAAGCCGGATCGGGAATTGTGGATTGTGGTGCGCTTGCGGTCCCTGAGCTTGCGGTGCCTTGAGCTTGTCGGGTGGATTGATGGGGGCGCGAAGAGGAACGCCGATTTGTGAGTAGGGGAGGCAGGCTGTCGCGGCTGGGCGGCTCGGAGGGCAACATCTCGGTTTGCAGTCGTCTTCCTATTCCCTCTCCCCTGGTGGGAGAGGGTTAGGGAGAGGGGGAAGGGGTGGGGTGCGAAGGCAGAGGTGACATCGGGGTTCGTTTCGACAGGCTCAACGAACTGAGGGGTGGGAAGGTCACCGAGCTTGCGGCGCCTTGAGCCTGCTCCGGCCTTAGAGGGGTCACCCACAGCACCGAATCTGCCGGAGAACCGCAAACCGAGACATCACGCGGCAACGCTGATGGACAGTCGCCGCGGCCGGGCGGTAGAGTCGCCCGCTGAATCGACGCAGGGGAGGCACGCATGACGGACAGCCACATCTTGGCCGGAACGACCGTTCTCGACTTTACGCAATATCTGGCCGGGCCGACCGCTACGCGGCTGATGGCCGAACTCGGCGCCGAGGTCATCAAGGTCGAACAGGCCACGGGCGGCGACCCGTCGCGTTCCCTGCCGTTCGTGCGCGACCGGCGCAGCATCTACTTCATCCAGCAGAACCGCGGCAAGAAGAGCCTGTGCGTCGATTTCAAACGGCCCGAAGGCATCGAACTCGTCAAGGCGCTGATTCCGCACGTGGACGTGGTGATCGAGAATTTCGGACCCGGCGTGATGGAGCGCCGCGGGCTGGACTATGCCGCGCTCAAGGCTATTCATCCCGGGTTGGTCATGTGCTCCATCTCGGCGTTCGGGCGGCAGAGCCCGCTGTCGCATCTGACCGGCTACGACTACATCGCGCAGGGCTTCTCCGGCATCATGCACATGACGGGCGACCCGGACGGCCCGCCGCGCTTCGTCGGCGTGGCGATTGCCGACGGCATCGCCGGGGTGAGTGCGTTCGGCGCGCTGGGCTACGCCCTGCTCCACCGCGACCGGACGGGCGAAGGCCAGCACGTGGACATCTCGATGGTGGACGCGCTGTACCACATGCAGTCGGTCGAGGTGCAGGCGTTCGCCGCCAGCCGCGGGAAATACACGCCCATGCGCTTCGGCCTGCACCACTACGCATCCTGCCCGCTGGGCGTGTTCCGGGGACCGGAAGGCTATTTCGTGATTCTGGCGCTCAACCGCCAGTGGCCCAACGTGGCCAAGGCGCTCGGCAGACCCGAACTGATCGACGACCCGCGCTTCGCCACCGCCAAGGCGCGCGGAAAGAATCAGAAGGCGCTGATCGCACTGATCGAAGCGTGGCTGCAATCGTTCGCCACGGACGGGGCCGCCCTGCAGGCGTTGGCCGAACATCGCGTGCCGGCCGGGCCGGTGCTGTCCATCGCAGAGACCGTGTCGCACCCCTACTTCGTCGCCCGCAAGATGGTCCGCCGAGTGCCCGACCAGGTGCTGGGCGAGGTCACGATTCCCGGCTTCCCCTTCAAATACTCCGCCTTCCCGGACACGCTCGACCTGCACGCCCCGCTGCTCGGCCAGCACAACGGCGAGATTCTCGACCGCTATCTGGGCCGCTCGACCGACACGGTCGCGGCGTTGCACGATACCGGCGTGCTGTATGCGGGGGATCGGTAGGCTGGGATGTGAAAGGCGATTGGGAGTTTTCTTCGCCCCCGCCCCCTCTCCCTAACCCTCCCCCTCAAGGGGGGAGGGGATAGAACGGATGAAGAGAATCGAGGACGTAGCTGAGGCTGGTTTCCTTCTGCTCGTCGACCTTTCAATCCTTCGACAAACTCAAGACCGGCACGGGATCTAACAACGCGGCCTATCTTCTCGCAACACCTCTCCCTGCTCCTTCCTGTCCTGTCCCCTCCCCCCTTGAGGGGGAGGGTTAGGGAGAGGGGAAGGTTGAAGGTTAAGAGCCTCAAGCGTCGGGCGCCGCGGCGCCGAGCAGCCGCGTCACCTGAACGCCGGCCATGGTCGCCTCCAGTGAATAGCGCCCCGGCGTGTACGGGTTTTCCCCGGGATCCGCGCGGCGATCCTCGGTGTGCATGATGCCGCCGACCAGGTCGATGATCCACGGCCCGCGCGTGATCTGGCCGCCGAAGGAGAACCCCACATCGGTGGTGTCCGACAGGGTGGGCCGCAACGAGTCGTCCTCGATCGCCCACGGCTCGTACGAGACGCCGGTGGCGAGCGTGAGCCAGTCGCACACGTCGTACAGCAGGCCCGCCCCTATCCGCCAACGGTTCTTGGCCCGCCCCACCGCGGTCTGGTTCAGCCTCGTATTCTTGTCGAACCGAATCCGCGTTTCGTCGAAGACCGACAGATGACTCCAGCGCGCCTGGCCGAGGAGCGTGACCCGCTCGGTCACCCGGTAGGCGAACCCGAACTTCACGTTCTGTGGAATGTTGAAGAAGACCGTCGCGTCGTCCGAGACCTCCACCGGGGACACGGCGCCGTGCATTCGCGCGTTGCCGAACATCCAGATCTTGCCCGGCGTCTTGTAGGTCAACCCCAGGTTGAGCTTGGGCGTGGGTTGGTACAACACGCCGAGCGTGCCGAACACGCCCGGCCCGCGCACGTCGAGGTCCAGCCGGCCCGCGGGCGTGGGGGCCTTGCTCCTCATCCTGCCGTAGGTGGGGTTGACAGCGGCGCCCACGTGCAGGTTGGGGGCCAGCGAGTACGACACGGCCGGCGCGAGCGACACGGACACCAGTTCGGTGAAGAAGTTGTTGGGCACGCCGTGTTCGGGCGCCGCGTCGTGGTTGAAGCTGAAGCCCAGCGAGCCGTACATGCCGATGCCGACGGAGAACGGCGCGAACCGGTCCGTCGCGTAGCCCACGTTCGGGGCCATCGGAAACTCGCGGCTGGTGCTGTCGTACCGCCCTGAGCGGTCGGGCGACGGGCGGAACCCGCCGGCCGTGCGGACCGCTTCCGGGTCCACCCCGGGCGGCAGTTCGCCGCGCAAGGCGTCGGGCAGATAAATGCCACGGTCGTTCTCGAAGCTGGGCTGGAACCGAATGGTGAACACTCCCGACGAAAACTGGTTGGGCAGCACGCTGAGGTGGGCCGGGTTATGGAAGATCCCGGTCAGCGCGTTCTGTGGATGGGCCACGGTGTTGCCCGCCACGAACGCGTCGCTGGCGGAGACGGTCGGGACCGTGATCTGGCTGGCCCGCGCCGGGGCACCCGCGCCGAGTACGAAGGCCAGCACTCCCACCCCTACGTAGGCGCGGCCTCTCGAAAAAAGATGAAACGTCCACATTCCCCATATCCTTTCGTGCAGTCGATAGCCGCCGCCCGGAGGCACGACTCAGGCGTCGGGCGCCGCGGAGCCGAGCAGGCGCGTCATCTGAAAGCCGGCCACGGTCATCTCCAACTCGTAGCGGCCCGGCGTGTACGGATTCTCGCGCGCGTCCGCGTAGCGGTCTTCGACCGAGATGGGCAGGCCGCCGACCAGATCGAAGATCCACGCGCCGTGCCGGATCCGGCCGCCGAAGGACAGCAGGACGTCGGTATTGTCGGACAGCGTGGGCCGCAGCGAGTCGTCCTCGATGGCCCACGGCTCGTACGAGAAGCCCGTGCCGAGCGTCAGCCAGTCGCAGACCTCGTACAGCATCCCGGCCCCCACTCGCCAGCGGTCCTTCGCTCGCCCGACCGCCGGCGCGTTGAGCCCCGTGTTCTCGTCGAACCGGATACGCGTCTCGTCGAAGACCGATAAATGGCTCCAGCGTGCCTGACCGACGACCGTCCACCGCTCGGTCACGCGGTAGGCGAATCCGAATTTGACGTTCTGCGGAATGTTGAAATAGACCGTGGCGTCGTCCGCGCCCCCGCCGACCCGCGCGTTGCCGAACATCCAGATCTTGCCCGGCGTCTTATAGGTCAGCCCCAGGTTGAGCTTCGGCGTCGGCTGGTACAGCACGCCGATGGTGCCGAAGACGCCCGGCCCGCGCACGTCGAGGTCCAGCCGCCCGGCGGGCGTGGGCGTCTTGGTCTTCAGCCGGCCGTAGGTCGGGTTGATCCCGACGCCGACGTGCAGGTTGTGGGCCAGCGAATAGGACACGGCCGGCGCGAGCGACACGGACACCAATTCCGTGAAGAAGTTGTTGGGCACGCCGTGTTCGGGGGCCGCATCGTGGTTGAAGCTGAAGCCCAGCGAGCCGTACATGCCGATGCCGACGGAGAACGGCGCGAACCGGTCGGTCACGTAGCCCATGTTCGGCGCCATCGGAAACTCGCGGCTGCTGCTGTCGTAGCGCCCGGTACGCTCCGGCGACGGACGGAAGCCGCTGACCGCGCGGAACCCTTCCGGGTCCACCCCGGGCGACAAGGCGCCGCGCAGCGAGTCCGGCAGAAAGATGCCCTGGTCGTTTCGGTAGCTCGGCTGGAACCGGATGGTGAACACGCCGGAGGAAAACGAGTTGGGCAGCAGGCTGAGCTGCGCCGGATTGTGGAACAGCGAGGTCACCGGGTCCAGCGGCAGGGCCACGGCGTTCCCCGTCACCAAGCCGTCGGTGGCGGAGACGCCGGGAATCGTGAGTTGGCTGGCCCGCGCCGGGGAGCCCGCGCCGAGCACGAGGGCCAACGCCAGCAGCCATGTTCCTGCGTGCGTGCGGCCTTTGGAAAGAGGCAACGTCTGCATAGGGCTCCTCTCGGGCGGTAATAGCCGCCGAACCTATGGGAACGCCGGGGTTTCCAAAAGGGGGGTGTGAACGATCTGGCGGGGTATCGGGGTGCCTTTCGCGTCGCGGCTCTGTGGCTGGGCGGCTGAGTGCCGGGGGCCAACCCACCTTGATCCCCCCTGACAGGGGGGGACCGAACCGAAGCCTCCCTTGATCGGGGAATCGGAAAGCGCCCCCGACAAGGGGAGTTGGGGGGTCGCCCTTGAGTTCGCTCAGCGCTTCGAAGCACAAGGAACTCTGACCCCGAAAATCACTCTTCCCGCCGTCAAGACGAAGTCCACCGCGGATGACCGCGGCTTGCGAACGACGCTCGACCGTCGGCCCGCGTATCGGGCGGAACTCCCGGACTCTTCCGGTCCCAACGATTGACCGCCCGCCCGGCCTCTGGATAGGGGAATCGGAGCAGACCGCGCGAAGCGAAGGAGAAAACATGAGCCGGCAAACGGAACGCATTCGCACTACCTGCCCGCGCGACTGTTACGACGGCTGCGGGATCGTCATCGAACGGCGCAACGGCGCGATCGGCCGCGTGCTGGGCGACCCGGATCATCCGGTGTCACGCGGCGCCTTATGCGGGAAATGCGCCGTCGCCTACAACGGCGTCTGGCAGGAGGAAACGGCCCGCCTGCGGTATCCGCTGCGCCGCGTCGGCCCGAAGGGAACCGGACGCTTCGAGCGCATCGGCTGGGACGCGGCCCTCGCGAACATTGCCGCCAAGTTATGCGAGGTGGTCGAGACCGCGGGCCCGCAGGCCATTCTGCACACTCATTACAGCGGCACGCTGTCGCTGCTGGCGTACATGTTTCCGCTGCGCTTCTTTCACCGGCTGGGGGCGACCGAGGTGGAGCCGGACACGATCTGCAACATGGCCGGGCACGTGGCGTGGGGCCTGCTGTTCGGCGATTCGGCCAAGGGTTTCGACCCGCGCACCGCGGCGGACGCGCGCTGCATCCTGATCTGGGGCGCCAACCCGTCGCACTCCGCGCCGCACGCCCACAAGCACTGGCTGCCCGAATCGCCCGCTACGAAGATCGTCGTCGATCCGCTGCGGACGGAGACCGCGGCGCAGGCCGACCTGCATCTCCAGCCGTTTCCGGGCAGCGACGCCGCGCTCGCGTTCAGTCTGCTGCACGTGTTGCAGCGCGACGGGCTGTTCGACGACGCGTTCATCGCCGAGCACACGCTGGGTACGGAAGAAGTCCTGCCGCTGCTGACGAACTGCCCGCCGGACTGGGGCGCGCGGCGGACCGGCGTGCCGGCCGATCTGATCGAACGCGCCGCGCATCTGTACGGACCCGGCCCCTCGCTGCTGTGGGCCGGCCAGGGCTTGCAGCGCCAAGCCACGGGCGGCAACGTCATGCGCGCCTGCGGGCTGCTTCCCGCGCTGACCGGCAACGTGGGCAAGCCGGGCGCGGGCTTCTACTATCTCAACAGCACGCCCGGCATCGCCGGCGCCGACTACGGCCGGCTGGCCGGAACGGCGCTGATCCGCGGAGAACGACCGAGCATCAGCCACATGGATTTTTCCGCACGGCTGGAAGACGCCGACGCCAGCCGTGCGCTCATGTGTTGGAATACGAACCCCGCGGCGTCCGCGCCGCAACAGCAACGCCTGCACGCGGCCTTGCGGCGGGAGGATCTGTTCACGGTCGTCATCGACTGTTTTCCGACGGACACCGCGGACTTCGCGGACGTCGTTTTGCCCGCGGCCGGCTTTCTGGAATTCGACGACCTGACCTTCAGCTATTTCCACCTGCACGTCGGCGCACAGTCCAAGGTCCGCGAGCCGATGGGCGAGGCGCTGCCCAACCAGGAGATTTTCCGGCGGCTGGCCGCGGCCATGCGTTTCGCCGAGCCCGAGTTGTTCGAGTCGGATGCCGCGGTGCTGGCGCGGCTGCTCGGCGACATGCAGGTCGGCTTCGACTTCGCCGAACTGCAACGCCGCGGCTGGCACCCGATCAGCGAACGGCCGATGATCTTCTACGAAAACCTGGAATTCGACACGCCCAGCGGAAGAATCGAGATCGCCTCGGCCCGAGCCGAAAATCAGGGACTGCCGCGCGTCCCGCAGCCGTGGGCCGACGTCCGGCCCGCGGCCGGCCGGTTCCGGCTGCTCAGCCCGGCCTCGAACTGGCGGCTGAACGACTCCTACGCCAACGACGCCACTCTCCGAAAGCGCGCCGGTCCGGCGACCGTCACCCTGCACCCGGACGACGCGGCCCAGATCGGTATAAACGCCGGCGCGCGCGTCCGCCTCGTCAACGCGGCCGGCCGCCTCGAACTCCCCGCCACGTTGGACGCCAACGTCCCGCGCGGCGTGGCCCTGACCTACAAAGGCCGCTGGCCCAAACACGAATCCGACCGCCACAACGTCAACGTGCTCAACCCCGGCCAGCCCGCGGACATGGGCGGCAGTTCCAGCGTGCACGGCGTCGAGGTGACCATCCGGCCGTGCTGACCATGTCGATATTTCAGGTTGAATGTTGCGCTGTCACTCCTTGTGTAGGGACAACCCCTGTGGTTGTGAAAAAAACCATCCCCACAATGCGGAGGAAAGCTCGACCGAAGAGTTAAAATATACTCTCAAGAGTGCTCCGTTGAAGATCAACGCCTCTTGAAGGCCACAGCGGTGCGGGGGTAAGCAGAGAAGACACAAACAACCATAAGAGAAAGGAGATACAAGATGAAGAAGGCACTTCCGGGAACCGGAGTGGGCATGGGAATATTAGTTTTGGGGATCATGTTGTTTATCGGCGGGTACAGTTCTCGTGCCGATGCCTTCCACTGTTCTTCTGGATACATAACGGATCCTCGACATCCGCTCGGTGGTTGCGACGGGTCTGGCTGTCTCGACATAAACGCAGAACATTGTATTCCGGACCCTGGGAATCCCGGCCAAGAACCCGAACCGGAGGAACCCGAGGCGGAACGTGGCGAACTTCGAGCAACGTTATTGAACCTCTCTCCGTGGCAAGCGTGGGTCCATCTGTATTGTCAGAAGCCCCGATCCGACGCGACCCCATGCAGGGTCACATTTGAATGTAACGGCACGTCTGGAGAGCCTGTCGATTGGGCCATGAACGTGCCCCCGAAGACCATCTTTTCCTACTGGCCGAACAAGACGATGAATGGAACGAGTGCCAGTTTGCAAGCGGCGCTGATAGCCGCGAACAAGCCGGAGGACGAAGCTCGTCGCCGAACCACGTGCGAAGTGTTCAGCCCAGATCCGCTTGCAGTGCGGGGCTACACGCTGTTCGGGGGGCAACCGACACTCGTTCCCGTAGCCGTGTATGAATAGGGACCAATCAAACTATTCCATCTCTCCTCTGGGAGAGGGAAAAGACGAAAGTAAAGCTCCACCGAGACACCGCCTTCATCGACAAAAGAGCCCGCTTGCGATACCCCATCCGCAGTTATCACTTGCCGAAGATTCCACACGAGGGGGGGGGGGCATCATGGCCTGGGGCTTCGAGACCGACGCCGATTTTCAGAAAGACCTGGACTGGATTGCGGAGTTCGTGCGCGAGGAGGTCGAACCCCTGGAGCACGTGCTGGGCAACCAGTACGACATCCACAATCCGCGCAATAAAAAGCTCGTCCCGCCACTACAGGCGCAGGTCAGGGAGCGCGGCCTGTGGGCCTGCCACCTCGGGCCGGAACTCGGCGGCCCCGGCTACGGGCAACTCAAGCTAGCGCTGATGAACGAAATCCTGGGCCGCGCCCGCTTCGCGCCGATCGTCTTCGGCTGTCAGGCGCCCGACACGGGCAACAGCGAAATTCTGGCCCATTACGGCACCCAGGAACTCAAGGAGCGGTTCCTGACCCCGCTGCTGAACAACGAGATCGTATCGTGCTTCTCCATGACCGAGCCGCACGCCGGCGCCGACCCGAAGATGTTCAGATGCCGCGCCGAGCGTGACGGCGACCAGTGGGTCATCAACGGCCAGAAATGGTTTTCGTCCAACGCGCGCTGGGCGAGTTTTCTGATCGTCATGGCGGTGACCGACCCGGACGCCGCGCCGTATCAGCGTATGTCCATGTTCGTCGTGCCGGCGGACACGCCGGGCATCGACATCATCCGCAACGTCGGCATCGGCGACGAGCGCGAGGACGAGGGCGACCACGCCTACATCAGCTACGAAGACGTGCGCATCCCCGCCGACCACATCCTCGGCGGCCCGGGCCAAGGCTTCGAGGTGGCGCAGACGCGGCTGGGCGGCGGGCGCATCCACCACGCCATGCGCACCATCGGGCAAGTCAAGAAGTCGTTCGACCTGATGTGCGAGCGCGTGCTGTCGCGCGAGACGCAGGGCGAAATTCTGGCCAACAAACAGATGGTGCAGGAAAAGATCGCCGACTCGTGGATCGACATCGAGCAGTTCCGCCTGCTGGTGTTGCAAACCGCGTGGCGCATCGACAAATACAAGGACTACCGCAAGGTGCGCAAAGACATCGCCGCGGTCAAAGCGCAGATGCCGAAAGTCTTCCACGACGTGACCTGTCGCGCCCTGTATCTGCACGGCTCGCTGGGCGTCTCCAACGAAATGCCCTTCTCCAAGCAGATCACCGAATCCTTCGTGATGGGGCTCGCCGACGGCCCGACCGAGGTGCACAAAGTCACCGTCGCCAAGCAGGTGTTGCGGGAATACGAAGGGACGAAGGGCCTATTCCCGACCGGGCACCTGCCCGCCCTGCGTGAACAGGCGATTCGGAAGTACGGCGAGGCGTTGGAGATGGAGGTAGGAAATTTGTAGGGTGGAATTTGCACCCGCTTCACCCGACCATCGGGGTATTCAGGAAGCTGACTTTCTCTAAGTTGTGATCTGCCCTCACAGTTTCTTTCGCAGTTATTCAGGAGGTGACCCGGTTCTGTCACGTATTTCGACTAATAATCGCCGAATGTCGGCCAACATGGCAACAAATCCGCAACTCAACGCAGCGACCAGCGCTCCACCTAGGAGACCAATAAGAACGCCAAAAACCAGATTCCCAACCGAGTCGCCGTAGGTCGCCCCGACCCATATCGACACTACGATGATGACGGTCGCAAGCAGACTGTTCAAGCTAATCAACATGTCTGCAAGAAACTCATTCATAGGGTCCCCTGTTCGTTATGAAACACAAGCCGCCTCTTTCGCTACTCTTTGCTTGATCCGAACGGAGCAATTCATACTTCACATCTTCCCTGCCCCCGTAGGTCGGATTAGCGAAGCGTAATCCGACGGCTGCGCTGGAGTGGGGGGAAGACGTTTTGCTACGCCGACCTACATTGCGCCACGTCATCGCCTGCTTTGATTAGAGATTTCGCCGGAATACCCAATCCTTTGTGCAATTTCCAGATCATATCTTCAGGCTGAGCATGCGTTTCCGGTTGAGCACGTCATAGACCCGGCGGCGGCTTCCCACGAAAGGAACGAGACCTTTCGCGGCCAGTCCATGTTGATCCATATGATAGCGTATCGCGGCGATCGGGTCGGGCTCGTCGAGCGGGGAATGTTTAGCCTCCCATGCCTCGACCAGAGTCGCCAGCAGGTCCAGGCGGCCCCCTTCCGGGGTATTCCGCTTCGCCGTCATCAACCCTTCGGTTTCCTTCAATGTGCATAGATAGTCCGACTTCGTCTTTATGGGGATAATCTTCATAGCCAGAACCCCGGCCAAAACCGGGCCGCAGATCGCTACGTTGGCTGGTTTGGCGGATCTTCGTCCGATTCACCAACATTTTGTGACGAAACGCCCCGCAGATGGGTATCCTCGCTCCCGGCGTAGGGAACGATACGGGGTGGATCGTCTATCGACGCACAGCGTGGCAATTCCACTACCCGCTCCGGGTGCTTTTTCTCAGCATCTCGCAGACGTTGGAAGAGGACGTGCAGATCGTTGCCTGCCTCCTCGAAGATTTTCCTGCGTGCCTCGTGCACCTCGTCGAGAATAGGATCAGACATTTTCGATTCCCTCCATGCCCATGAGTTCCTGCGGGGTACAGATGGTTGGGGTTTTGCGGTTGCCTACGGTGTTCAGGTCGATCAGAGGCGGGACGTGTAATAGCTGGGAACGCTGGTCCGAGGTACAACTTCGGTTTCATGACGCTTCCGTTCACAGTATTGCAGGCGCTTGCTCACGTGAACGGTCTCCTACCCGACCCGCGCGCTCTGGCCGCCGTCCACGGGCAGCAACACGCCGGTGACGAACTTGGCCTCGTCGGACGCCAGAAACAGCGAGGCGTAGGCGATGTCCCAGCCGGTGCCCATCTTGGCGCCGAGCGGAACCTGCGCGTCGCGTTCCTCGCGCAGGCGGTCCTTGGACATGTTGCGCGCCTTGGAGATGCCCTCGATCGCCATCGGCGTGTCCATCAGCCCGGGCATGATGCAATTCACGCGGATGCCGTACTTGGCGTTGCCCAGCGCCATTTGATGCGTCAGCGCGTTCACCCCGGCCTTGGACGTCTTGTAGGCCAGGATGCCGACCGAGCAGACCGCGGCAATGGACGAAATGTTGACGATCGCGCCGCTGCGCTGGCCGCGCATGATCGGAATCGCGGCCTTGCTAGGCATGAGCACGCTCTTCATGTTCACGCTGAGAATGCGCTCCCACGCCTCTTCGCGCATATTGGTCACGCCCGAGTCGCCGTCGCCGATGCCGACGTTGTTGTGCAGCACGTCGAGCCGCCCGTACCGCTCGACGCACGCCGCGACCATCTTCTTGCAGTCGGCTTCGCTCGTAGCGTCCGCGGCAAAGCTGGACGCGACGCCACCCTCCTGCTCGATCATGGCCTGCGTGTCGCGGGCGGATTCCAACCGGCGGTCCACCAGCAACACGCGCGCCCCCTCGCGGGCGTAGACGATCGCGGTGGCGCGGCCGTTGCCGATCGTGTCGCCCGGGGTCTGGCCGGCGCCGACGACGATGGCGACTTTGTCTTTCAGGCGGTCGGGCATGTGCGCTCCTTGCGGGTGTCGGACTCGTTGCTGCTTTCTTCCCCCTCTCCCTAGCCCTCTCCCACGAGGGGAGAGGGGATGAGGAACAGGAGGAGAGAAGTTCAGAGGGGATTGGAAGCGGGTCTCAAAAGCCTTCCAAGCCGTCGTCCAGTTGGACGCCGAGGGTGTTCAGGGCCATCGACACCAAGTTGTATTGGCCCACGGCGAATACCACGTCCATGAGTTGCTTGGTGTCGAAGTGGGTACTCAGGCCCTTCCAGGTGGCGTCGCCGATGAAGGCGTCGCGGCGCAACTCGTCCGTGGCCTGCAACAACAGCGTGTCCGGCTCGTTCCAGCCGCGCGCGTTGGGTCCGGCCTTGATGCGCTCGATCTCGGCATCGGTCAGTCCGGCGTCCTTGCCGATCTTGACGTGCTGCGCCCACTCGTATTCCGCTTCGCACAGCCAGCCGATGCGCAGAATGACGAGTTCGCGTTCCCGCGGCGGCAGCGTGGATTTGAACAGCACGTGATTGCCGAACACCAGCCAGCGGCGCAGCAAATCGGGATGATGTGCCAGCGTCTTGAAGATGTTGAACACCGAGCCCTGCGCGACGTTGGGTTGCAGAATCTTCTGCACCTCGTCACTCCAATCCGCCTGCGGAATGGGCTTCAACCGGGGGGCATCAAGTTTCATGCGCGTCTCCTTCCTTTCTCTCTCTTTGGATTTATGTTCGGGGAGCAGAGACTCTAGCCTGCATCGGAGGCCACGGCCAAAGTCAGGTCGGTCTCGTATGGGAAGGGACTATTACCCTGAACTGACGAGCGGCTGATAGCGTTCGACCTTGATCCGGTCTTCGCTTCGGCGCGCCTGCACGAGATTGTACGCGGCCTGCCGGCGCAGCCAGAACTCGGCGTTGGACCAGCCTGCCTTCTCCAACCGAATGGCCATTTCCGGCGAAACGTCGGTGTGGCCGTTCAGAATCCGCGAAAGTGTACGGCGGGCGACGCCCAACACCTTGGCTGCGTCGGTCACGGTCAACCCGAGCGGCGCCAAACAGTTTTCTTTTATGCTGCGTCCGGGGTGCGGGGGGTTCTTCATCGCCATGCCGTTGCCTCTCCGTCAATGGTAATCGACCAGGTCGACGTCGTAGGCGTCCCCTTCCTCGAAGCGAAAAACAATTCGCCAGTTGGCGGAAATCGAGATGCTCCAGAATCCTTTGAGCGCGCCCTTCAGCGGATGAAGCCGATACCCGGGCAGATCGAGGTCCGAGGGCGTGCTTGCCTCATCGAGGTCCGCCAAAGCCAGTTTGATCCGTTCTGCTTAATCCGCATGCACTTTGCCAAGATCCCCTCGTTCATACAACCGTTTGAGGCCCCGGTGCCGCAATGTCCGAATCATAAGGAACACATTGCGGATGAAAGCGTCCTTGTCCACCGCGGTTCTTGAATCCCCGGACGGGGAACCATAGGCTGGCCGCGCAAAACCGAGGGGGACACATGACAGCTTCGACGGGATCCCATTGCTGGCGCGCCGTCCTGCTCGTCGCCGTGCTGCTCGCCCCGCGGGCCGCGGCCGCCCACAGCGTGGCACACGAACAGGACTCGAACAACGATCGGGTCATGGCGGTGCAGAAGTACGGCGGGGTCCGCCGGAGCACCGGCGAAGTCACCGTCACCTATTACGGCCACATGGCGTTCAAGCTGACCTCGCCGCGCGGCATCGACGTGCTCATCGACCCGTGGCGCAACGACCCGACGCATCAGTACGGCATGTGGTATCAGATGCACCTGCCCAAGCAGCGGACGGACATCGCGCTCGTCACCCATGCGCACTTCGACCACGACGCCACCGAGCGCGTCGATGCGACCATGATCCTGGACCGCATGGCCGGCCGCTTCGAGCTGGGCGACGTCACCATCCTGGGCGTTGCCGAAAAACACATGTGCGAAGCGCAGGGAAAGTATCCGTTCCGCAGCGCCGTGATCGCCGCGACCGGCAAGGACCCCTGCCCGCCCGGCGAAACCACGCAGTGGAACAACACCATGTACGTGATCGAGACCGGCGGGCTGCGGTTTCTGCACTGGGGCGACAACCGCCAGAACCCACCCGATCACGTCTGGGAGATGCTCGGTGACATCGACGTCGCGTTTCTGTCGGTCAGCGACGACGGGCACATCCTGACGCCGAAATGGGCCGACGTGGTGATGAAGAAGTTGGGAGCCAAGATCGTCATTCCGTCCCACTACTACGTGCACGGCGTCGGCGTGCCGCACGCCGGCGGGCTCGAATCGGCCCTGGAGTGGACCCGGACGCATCCGCACACCCTGCTCGAAAGTCCGACCCTGGTGCTGACCCCGGAGGTCGTTGCGCCCTACGCGCAGCACGTCATGTACTTCGGCAACCACGTTCCGTTCGAGGTCACGGGCACCGAACCGGAACCCCAAACCGAAATCCCGCCCGTGCCCGCACCCGCCAAAGCCTGGGAGCGCTTCGCTCACTGACGGCCCGGCACCAATCGCCCAACGCGCCTCCCTCCTTTCCTTTCCGTCCCCTCCCCCCTGGAGGGGGAGGGCTGGGGAGAGGGGGAAGGTCGAGAAACCCGACGAACCAAAGGAGACACCCATGAAACTCGCCACGTTCACCCAAGCCGGCACGGCCCGCATCGGGGTGGTGGACGGCGAGGCCATCGTCGATCTGTCGGCCGCGGCGCCGAACCTGCCGACCGAGATGTGCGCCTTCCTGGCCGCGGGAACCGCGGCGCTGGCCACGGCCCGACAGGCCGCGGAACAGGCCGGCGCGGCCCGACTCGCACTCGCGGACGTGACCGTCGAGGCTCCGATTCTGCGCCCGCCCAAAATCCTGGCGGTCGGCCTCAACTACCGGGACCACATTGCCGAAACCGGCATGCAGACCCCGAAATACCCCATGATCTTCAACAAGCAGTCCACCGCGGTGACCGGCCCGGACACGGCCATTCACGTTCCGCGCGTGTCCGGCGACGTGGATTACGAGGGCGAGTTGGCGGTGGTGATCGGCCGCTTCTGCCGACATGTCCCCAAGAACCGCGCCGCGGAAGTCATCGCCGGCTACACCATCGCGCACGACGTGAGCGTGCGCGACTGGCAGCGGCGCGTGCCCACGTTCACGATGGGCAAGTCGTTCGACACGCACTGCCCGCTCGGCCCCTATCTGGTGACCGCGGACGAGGTGGGCGACCCGCACGCGCTGGACCTCGAGACCCGGGTGAACGGCGAGGTGCGGCAAAGCTCGAACACCTGCCAATTGCTGTTCGACTGCTTCGATCTGGTCGAACATCTGTCCACCGCCTTCACGCTGGAGCCCGGGGACGTGATCTCCACGGGCACGCCCGGCGGCGTGGGCTTCGCCATGAAACCGCCCAAGTATCTCACGCCCGGCGACCGGGTGAAGATCGCCATCGACAAGCTCGGAGTGTTGGAGAACCACGTGGTGGCGGAGCCGGAGGGGACGGGGAGAATCTGAAGGGGAATTGTGGATTTTCGATTGTGGATTGCGGATTGTGGATTGCGATATGCTAATCGGGGTCTTTGAGTCCGGTCGGTGAGCAGGGGAAAGGGCCGTGCTTCCGTTCCCGCTCCCTCCGGTCCTTGAGCCTGTCGAAAGGTCGAAGGGTGGGAGAGGGTGTCGGGCTGACGATACAGTTTCGATATCAAATCAAGACACGACCGATTCGGGTGACCGTTGGAACGGCGGCCTGTTGACCCGGCCCCGCGCAGTCGGGGTCGGTACGGTGGAGGTGGCGTATGTGGTGGGGTGAAGCTCGGAGAGACGGGGGCCGGCGCGGTGCGGGCCTGTTGTTGGTGGCGATAGGCGTCGCCGTCTGCCTGACGACGGGCTGCGCGTCCTACGAAAAGCGCAGCATGATCGTCACGGCCTACTCGTCGGACCAGAAGAGCACGAACTGGCGCCGCGGGCGCATTCTGTTCTGGCGCGCCTACGTGGCGAGCGGTCCGAACAAGGGCAAACGAAAGATCGTCGGCCTGACTTCCAGCGGCACCAAAGCCAAGTACGGCACGATTGCCGCGGACACCCGCTACTATCCGTACGGCACGGTGATGAAGGTCCCCGGCTACGGCAAGGGCGTGGTCGAAGACACCGGCGGCGCGATCAAGGGCCCGCGGCGCATCGACCTGTATTTCAAGACACGCAAGCAGGCCCTCGAATGGGGCCGCCAGAAACTGACCGTCAAAGTCAAACGATAGCCGGCTGCCTGGGAACGCGGGTCTCTGGCCCGCATCCGAAGCGGGCGGGACGCCCGCGCTCCCAGGGGGGCACCGAAGCCGCGGATGACACCCCGGTCCGCCGCGGTCCTCGTCAGCCCACGCTTCGATACCCTTCGACCTTTCGACAGGCTCAAGGACCACAGGCTCAAGGACCGCAAGCGCACCGCAATCCATGCTTCGATAGGCTCAGCACGCCGCAATCCGCAATCCACAATCCACAATCAAAAATCCACAATTCCTACGCTTCCGGCCGCCGTGTATGCCACTCGGTCGCCTGCTCGTACGCGTGCGCGGCCTGCAGAATCGTCCCCTCCTCGCCGTGCCGGCCGACGAGTTGCATGCCGAGCGGCAGGCCGTCCTCGGAGAATCCGCACGGCACCGTCACGGTCGGGCTGCCGCTCAGGTCCATGGGCGCGGTGAACGCGAGCAGGGCTGGCGCGCGCTCCTCCGGAAAGGTCGCCTGCGGCGAAAAGTCCTTGACCGGCATGGGTGGCGTCGGCATGGCCGGGCACAGCAGCATGTCCACCGTCTGCAAGGTGTCGTCGATGAGCCGCCGCGTGTGCTGCCGGGCGACGTGCGCCTTGACGTAGTGCGCGCCGGTGACCGTGACGCCGCGTTCCAGAAACGCGCGGAAAGTCGGCCCGTACTCGTCCGCGCGCGACGGAAACGTCTCGGCGTGCGCGGCCGCGGCCTCCGCGGCGCACATCGCGTACCACAGCGGCGTTGCGTCGTTGATGCCCGACACGTCCACCTCGTGAATCTCGGCCCCCAGGTCGCGCAACACGTCCACCGCGGCCAACACTGCATTGCGCACCGCGGGGTCCACGTCCCGGCTGCAATACTGCTCGTCCACCCCGACGCGCAGGCCGCGCGCGCCGTTGCCGAGCGTGTCCATGTAGTCGCGCACGGTCTCGCGGCGCGTGGTCGGGTCGTGCGGGTCGAAGCCGGCAATCGTGCGCAGGATCGCCGCGGCGTCGGCCACGCTGCGCGTCATCGGCCCGACGTGGTCCAGCGTCTCGCCCAAGGGGAACACGCCGTAGCGGCTGACTTTTCCGTACGTCGGCTTGACGCCGACGATCCCGCAGCAAGCCGATGGAAACCGGATCGAGCCGCCGGTGTCCGACCCCAGCGAGCCGAAACACAGCGACGCCGCGGTCGCGACGCCCGAGCCGCTCGACGACGCGCCCGGCCAATGCGCCGCACTCCACGGGTTGACGGGCGGTTCGATGGACGGGTGATAGCCGGACAGCGCGAACTCGGTCATCGCGAGCTTGCCGAGCAGAACCGCGCCCGCCCGATAGAAGCGGTCCACCACGGTCGCGTTGAAATCGGGCGTGAAGTCCGCGTACATGGGCGACGCCGCGGTGGTCGGAATCCCCGCGGTGTAACACAAGTCCTTGACCGCGATCGGGATGCCGTGCAGCAGCCCCCGATACGCGCCTTTCCGGATTTCCGCTTCCGCGGCCGCGGCCTGCTCCAGCGCGAGGTCCGCGGTCACCGTGAAATAGCTGCGAAGCCTGCCGTCCAGCGCGGCGATGCGGTCGAGCATGGCCCGGGTCAGTTCAACCGGCGACACGTCCTCGTTCTTCAACAATTGGGCGACTTCGGTCAGCGTCTTGGTACACAGTTCGTTCAGGTCGGCCATATCGGGATCCTCCTTCATATGGTGGGAGCGGTCGGTTCGTTCGCCTTTGCTCGCCTGACCGTGCTTACCCGAAAACCCGCGGCAAAAGCTACTCGCCACCGGCGGTCTATCCCTAAAGCTTGGAGATTTCCGTCTGCGGGGAGCCGGAGTTGACCACCCTGACAGGATACGATCTGCAAATATCCGAAGGGATAAGAACCATCGCCTTGCTTTTCTTTCCCAACGGTCTTTTGATCGGAAGTCATAGAAAGTTGATGATCACCGATCCTAACATCGTCGGCGGCGCCTGCGTCCGGGGGTATCTTGACGGAGACTGCCGCGTTCACGTCGAAGCCGTGGTCGTCGTATCGCAGTGGAATGATCGCCCGCTTCGGGGTGTCGGAGTCGCCCTTGAGATCGCCCCTTCGCCCTTTCGACAAGCTCAAGGCACCACAGGCGCAGGGATCGAGTGAGAGGGGCGGGGTGAGGGCGGTTCTCGAACCGAGACGCTTTCCAGCCCGGCAGTGAGTTCTCGCAGAACTCCGTAATTGACCGGGCCGATGGGATGCGATAGCCGTGTGGCCGCCCGGCACGAACCTTTTTCCCCGATGCGGGCGTGCCGGCGAGGACGCAAGGAGGAGACGATGACCTATATCATCACGCGGCTGTGTCGGGACTGTGTCGACACCGGTTGTGTCGCCGTGTGCCCCGTCGATTGCATCTACGAGTACACCGGCAGCGACGCCGAACGCTTTCCCAACCAGCTCTACATTCACCCGGACGAGTGCATCGACTGCGGGGCGTGCGAGCCCGAATGCCCGTGGCAGGCCATTTTCGAGGAAGTGGCCGTGCCCGACACGTTCGCCGACGACACTCCGCTCAACTACGCCATGGTCGACGACGAGGCCGACTTCGAGGTCGCCGCCCACAAGAAGATCGAACACCCGACCGCGGACCAGATCGCCGAGAACAAACAGAAGTGGGGCTGGGACGGCTGACGACCGCGCCCCCGAAAATCCCCGACAAAAAAAGGGCAGCCGAGACGAGTCGGCTGCTCTTTTTCGTTCGACGACCGAAGCGGTCAGGCCCCGCGCGCCAATTCATCCTCGACCAGCACCAGGCGGTCGTTTCCGAAATACATCGAGTCGCGGTCGACGTAGATCGTCGGCGTGCCGAACCCGCCGCGCGCGATCACCTCGTCGGTGTTGGCGCGCACGCGGTCCTTGTACGTCTGGTCCTGAATTTTGGTCAGGAACTCGTCCGAATCCAGGCCGACCTGTGCGACGATGTCGAGCAGCACGTCGGTCCGGCTGATGTCCTTGTCCTCGCCCCAATAGGTCTCGAAGACGCGGTGGCTGTAGGGCAGGAAGGTGTCCGGGTGCTCCAACGCGACGAGCGCCCCGCGCAGCGCCTTGACCGAGTTCACCGGAAACACGCTGGGCGGCATCGTGATCGCCAGCCCGTAGTAGCGCGCCCAATCGCGCAGGTCCTTCTGAGAGTACGCCTGCTTGGCCGGGACGCCGCGCTCGCGGAATTCGTACACGGACGGGTTGACGGTGTTGAACACCCCACCGACCAGAAACGGGCGCCATTCCAGTTCCGCGCCATGCTTGCGACAGATCCCGTCGATTTTGGTGAACGCCAAGTACGTCCACGGGCTCGAATAATCGTAGAAGAATTCCACCTTGGCCATGCTGCTCTCCTTCCGTTCGCCCGGGCGCCGAACCATCCTCCGATCGCGCTATGGCTTTGCAGGGCCGACGGATTCCGGCACCAGAAAGGCGCCGAGCAAGGCGTTGAACTCGTCGGCCTGCGCGAGATGAATGCTGTGCTTGCCGCCCGGAAAGACGTGCAGACGGGCGTCCGCGATGTGCTGCCGCAGAAAATGGGCGTGGAAGACCGGCACCAGCGGATCGTTCTCGCCGTGCAGCAACAGCGTGGGGCAGCGGATCTCCGACAGCCGCTCCCGGCACAGGTCGCCGCCCGCGGCCAGCAACGCTTGCTGCACGTCGCACCAGCCCGACCACAGCGGTTGGAAGTCGTCACCGTACAGTTCCCGCATGGGGGCCGCGGCGCGCGGCGACCAGTCCGCGAGCGACCGTGTCGTCTCGTACGCGTCGATGTCGTCCTGGGTGACGTAGGCGTTGCCGCCCCACAACGCCAAACGGGTGACGCACGCGGGCCGGTCCAGCGCCAGGAACAGGCTGGTGATCGCCCCGTCGCTCCAGCCGCCCAGGGCGTAACGCGGACAGTCCAGCTTCTCCATCAGCGTGGCGAAATCGCGCGCGTCGCGCTGGTAGAAGTCGATCGGGAAATCCCGCTGCGGCGGTCGGGACTTCCCATAGCCGCGCGGGTCCGGGGAGATGACGCGCACCCCGCGGCGCGGCAGCGCGTCCAACTGCGGGCCGAAATCCGAACGGCCCGTGCCCAGCGCACCGGGCAGGAGCAGCAACGGCGTCCCCTCCCCAACGTCCTCGTAGAACAGGCGGGTTCCGCAGACTTCGGCGTACGGCATGGGTCCTCCGGTATGAATGCGCCCGCCCTGATACCACGATCCCGGAAGGGAAAGAAGCGGACGGTCCGGGAGGTGGGGCGCTGCTTGTCAAATAGCCCGGGTAACCCCCTCTCCCACGAAGGGAGAGGGGGTAGAACCGGTACTGTGGAATACCAAACTACTCGCCGTTTCTTTCCTGCCCCCCTTCCCCTTGGTGGGGGAGGGTTGAGGAGAGGGGGAAGGTAAACGGATATCCTCACCCAGCCGACGAGGCGGAGTGCAGCAGCGGCCATCGCTCTTGCGACGGCCCGACCGGTCTGACACAACCGGGCCTGCCGACAACGCACCCGCAGCGGAACGGATATGAAGACGATCGGACTCACCGGCGGCATCGGCTCGGGTAAAAGCGCGGTGTCGGCCATGCTGGACGAATTGGGGGCGTGGGTGATCGACGCCGACAAGGTCGGCCACGACATATACCGCCCGGATATGGCGGCGTGGCGGCAGGTGGTCGCCGCGTTCGGCGCGGAGATTCTGGCCGCGGACCACAGCATCGACCGCAAGAAGCTGGGCGGCATCGTCTTCGGCAGCGACGAGGCGTTGGCGCGGCTCAACGCGATCGTGCACCCGCTGATGTTCGACGAGATCGGACGTCGCATCGCGGCCAAGCGCGCCGCGGGTTTCCGTTCGCCCATCGTGGTCGAGGCCGCGGTGCTCGTCG
This sequence comes from uncultured Binatia bacterium (SeqCode), assembly GCA_965242795.1. Classification (GTDB taxonomy): domain Bacteria; phylum Desulfobacterota; class Binatia; order Bin18; family Bin18; genus Bin18. The sequence continues at coordinate 1,880,181 of OZ251505.1, read as the reverse complement.
AGGCGAACTGGCTGCCGCTCACGGACGTCGTGTGGGTCGTCGAAACCCCGCGGTCCGCAGTGGTCGCGCGCGTGGCCGCGCAACGCGGTCTGCCTGCCCGCGACATCGAAGCGCGGACCGCCAGCCAATTGTCCGACGCCGAGCGCCGCCGCCACGCCGACTTGGTCATCCGCAACGCCGGCTCGCTTGAAGCGCTGCGGCGGCAAGTCGAAACCGCGTGGCACGGGCTCGACGGATGAGCGGGACCGGCCGGCTCCGCGTGCAGGGCATCCTCTTCGACGTGGACGGCACGTTGGCCGGGTCGGTCGAGCTGTTCTACGAGGTCGCGCTGGAGGTACTGCGCCTAGCCGGACTCCCTCCCCGGCCGCGCGAGGACGTCTATACCCTGATGCGCGTCGGCCATCCGTCCCCGCTGGAGCAACTCTTTCCGTCCGGCTATCCCGACGTTGCGGCCACGGTGCGGCGTATCCAGGATAGCCGCATGGACGAGTGGTTGCGCCGTTATCACGAAGAGACCGAGGCGATTCCGGGCAGCGTGGCGCTCCTGCACGACCTGCACGGGCGGGGATTCCGGCTCGGCATCGCCACCTCGTCGGGCCGTGCGCTGCCGTTTCTGGACACGTGGGGTGTACGCCACCTGTTCGGCGCCATCGTCGGGCGCGAGGACGTCCGGCACCACAAGCCGCACCCGGAGCCGCTCGTCACCTGCCTAGCCGCACTGCACCTCGACCCGGGCGCCGCGGTGTACGTCGGCGACTCGCCCATCGACATCCAGGCCGGCAAGGCCGCGGGGCTGCCGACCGTCGGCGTGCTGACCGGCACGAGCACCGCCGCCATCCTGCACCAGGAGGGCGCCGATTACGTCCTGCCCAGCGTGGCCGAACTGCCCGGCGTGTTGTCGCGCTGTGCTCCGGAGTGACACAGCGCTCCGTTCTCCTCATCCGTCACGCGAATGGACCCAGCCGTTCACGGTGAACCTTCCGTCCTCGAAATCTTGCGTGTCGCACTCGACGGGGGTGATCTCGTGGAGAGCGTCACCGGGAAATTCGCAACCGCGCCTGTACGTGCGGCGGCACGCTGCGGAGTTTCGAACCGAACCGGCGGCGAACGGCCCGCACCATCTCCCTGTCCGCCACCCAGGCGGTGCGAGGCTCACGCCTCAGGTTGCCCTTGCCCACCTTCGCGGGGACGAATCGCGCGCCCTGTCAGGACCTCCGTGGACAGCCACTTCTGCTGCGCCGGCGTCAGGAAATTCGTCAGCCGTACGAACGGCACGGGCCGGAGACCCGGCGGCGTTGCAGGCGGCACCCTGCCGCCACGCAGGACTGAGACCAGCCATGCCGCGGTCGGATGGGCAGGGTCCGCCGCGTGCAGGCGCCGATACGTGTCGAGCGCCGCGGAGAACTCTCCCTTACCCCCGCAGGATGTCGCCGAGCAGGCAGTGCGGACGCGCCCGCCCTCAGCGCGCATAGACTCGGAGGAGAAGGTCGCCGTCACTCGTGGCGACGCGGTCGGGGTGTGGGACGCCCGGCGCGTGGCACAGCGTGTCTTGGTCATCAAGGCGGGCGTCCGCGACACGCGCGAGACCAACTTCAGGGTCGAAGCACATCCTGGTTCGGCGTCGCCCCCTCCCCGGACCGAGCACCAAGGCCGACGACACCCTCCGTCCACATCGTGACATCGGGCCCGTAATTGGCAAGCGCCACTCGCATGACGTCCAGCCCGTGCGAGGCACTCTCGCGTAACAGGGATCCGCAGATTCCGGTCATAGGGTTGGTTCTTCTACCACGCGGCTTTATGAATCGGTGTCGAAGCTTGCCGTCGAGAGTTCGCCGGCGCCGCTTCGCCACGCATTCGATCGTTCGGGCGTCTGGGCATACATGTCACGGCAAATCGGCCGTCCGCAAAATCGGTCGTCCCGCATTCAACCCTGGTAACCCCGTGAAAATAGCGCGTCGGGTATATCACCAAGCTATTTGCGACGGGTTCGATCCGCGAGAACGAAGTGGGATTAGCGACTTCCTTTTCGATATCGGTATCGTACACTAGCAGATCGCCGCCGGCGAACGCCTTGGGCTGGCGGTGGAAGTAGTAGATGCATATCAGACTTTGAAGGCTATACGCCGACTGCGCTGGGGGGGGGGGCGGGGGCGAGTCGCAGTGCGGGATACCGGATCCCCCGTTCGGGTAGTGCGTCATATCCAAATCGATGCAGGCAAGGTCATGGCTCACCAATCGCAACCGCTCGAAAACGCTCGGCAGAATGTTGCGGACCTTCGGAACGAGCGAGACAGCCAGTTCCTCGTCAGCCACGTTCTCAATAGCAGAACCTACCCGTTCCGAGGTTCGCACCTTGCGCTCCGAGGGACCGTTACCGCCGGTTCTCGCGGGCGAGAACGCTGCGCGCAGTGTGAGCGCCCGCGTCAATACGCGCCCGTGCTCCGCAGGTGAGAGAAATCCGGGAATCTGCACGAACGGCGCAGGCCATATGCCCGGCGGCGGGACGTGCGGCAGCGTGTCACCGCCGAGCATGGCCGCCAGCCATACCGCTTGTCACCGATCCGGCCCTTGCATGCGGCTCGCGCGCCGGTAAACGTCGAGCGCGGCCGCGAAATCCCCTTCGCTACGATAGATTCTTCCGAGCCCCATCAGCACTCCGACGTCGTGCGGGTCGGATGCGAGCCGGCACAGCAAGCGCTGCTGGGCTCGGTCGTGCAACTCGTCTCGGTACGGTTCAAACTTTGCGATATCGGACGCAGTATCGAGCACGGCTTGGTCTCCTGCGGAAACCGCTCCGTGGTCACCGTGAAACTGAGGTGCAGACTGCGGCGGCATGTCTCGTTGCGGCAAGCGCCGCATAGTGTTCCCTGCGTCGGTGGGGGGCAATCGTACCCGAAATAGTCGGGCCTGTCTTGATGTGGGCCGACCACCTTTCGAACGGCGAGTACAGCGCTGGAGGGACTTCGTCGTCCGGCCGGGTCGGTGGTCTCCGGCGGGACGGAGCCCGGGATGATCGTCCATTTGGCGTGGATAGGATCGGATACCCCCGATGAAGACATACGTCTCCTTCCTGTTCACGCGTTTCGTTCTCCCGTCTTGACCACAGCGCGTCGCTAATAATCAGGTGCAAGGCCAGACTTGTTCTCCGAAAACCATCGACCGAAACGATTGCCCAGAATTCCGTGCTTTCGTCACCACGGCCTAGATCAGCGAGCGGGACTGGCAGCCGTCCACGGTGACGCACGCCCCGGACACCCACCCCGCGCGCTCCGAGGCGAGGAACACCACCACGTCCGCGACTTCCTCGGGCGTGCCGAAGCGGCCGGCGGGCAACTCGGCCTCGACGAACGCCGCGATCCCGTCGGGATTCTCGGTCCGGCGCTGCTCCCATGCGCCGCCGGGGAACAGGATGGAGCCGGGCGCTACGCTGTTGACGCGGATGCCCGCCGGCGCCAGTTCGCGCGCCATTTCCTTGGACAGGCTGATCATGGCGGCCTTGGCGGCGTTGTACGTCATCGGGCCGCCCCACTCGCGGCCGTAGATGGAGGCGATGTTGACGACGCAGCCGGCCCCGCGGTCCTGCATGGCCGGCACGACCAGCCGGCACACGTCCAGCGCCGAAAAGAAGTTGAGATCGAAGCCCGCCCGCCAGTCGTCGCGCGAGGCGCGCAGATTGCCGCCGGGCCGCGAGCCGCCCACGTTGTTGACGAGGATATCGACGCCGCCGAAGCGGTCGAGGGTTTCGTCCACCCACCCCCGCGCCTCGGCCTCGTCCGTCACGTCCCGGCGCACCGCCAGTACCTCGCTCCCACGGCGCTGCGCCTCCTGCGCGGTCGCATCGAGTTGCGCCTGTCCCCGCGCACACACGCTCACCCGGCAACCCTCGTCCGCCAGCCCCAACGCGATCGCCCGCCCGATGCCGCGGCTCGCGCCGCTGACCATCGCGACCTTGCCTGCGAGTCTCAAATCCATACGCACCTCCCTTCTTGACGCTCGCGGCGCCGGCGTCACCCTACCCCATTCCCACCGGAAACGCGCGGTATCCCCAAATCCACAATCCGCAATCCACGATCCACAATTCCCCCGCTCCCTTGCCAGACCGGAAGCCGTCCGCTTAGATGGGCCGACCGTCAACCGTGCGCCGAGGAGGCCCCCAGCGTGTCCGAGCCCTTCCATCTGAAAAAAGACGGCCCGATTGCCACCCTGACGTTCGACCGGCCCGAGAAACGCAACCCGCTCAACGAAGAGATTGCGTTGGTCCTGGAGCGCGTGCAGTCCCGCATCCGCGACGACGCGGACATCCGGGTCGTGGTGTTCACGGGCGCGGGCAACACGTTTTCCGCGGGAGCTGACCTGTCGCCAGTCAAGGGCGTGCGCGACCCGCAGCGCCGGCGCGCCATCTTCGCCCCGCTCGGCACACGCTGGACGCGCGCCATTGCACGGACGCTCGACCTGTTCCTCGGCATGGAGCCGGTCGTCATCGCCGCGGTGAACGGCTACGCCATCGGCGGCGGCTGGTCGTTGGCGCTGGCGTGCGATTTTCGGATCGCGGTCGAAGAGGCCGAATTCTGGTTTCCCGAAGTCGATCTGGGCGTGCCGCTCAGCCCGCCGTCAACCGCGTTGCTGATCGCCGCGGTCGGCCCCGCCGTCGCCAAGGACATCATCATCACCTGCCGGCACGTCAAAGCGGACGAGGCCCTGCACCTCGGGCTGGTCAACCGCGTCGTATCGAAAGCCGACCTGTTGCCCGCGGCCTACGAACTGGCCGAACGACTGGCCCGGAAGAACCCGACCGCGGTCATGGTATCCAAGGCGACGGTGAACGCCCTGGCGCGTGGCACCCAGGTGCTGCGGCCCGATCTGCTGTTCACCCGCGAGTGACCGCGCAAGACCCAACCCAAGCCACGTCGAACGGACCGTGCCGCCGTCCCGTTGGAGGAACCCTCATGCCGGAAAAAGAACGGTGTCCGGAAATTCGGACCGAGATCCGTAAATTCTGTAGCCAGTACGGCGACGAGTATTGGCGCACGCTGGACAAGGAGCACCGCTACCCGGAACGCTTCGTGCGCGAACTCACCGAGGCCGGCTGGCTGGCGGCGTTGATCCCCGCCGAGTACGGCGGCTCCGGGCTCGGCGTCACCGAAGCCGGCGTCATCCTGGAGGAGATCAACCGGGCCGGCGGCAACGCTGCGGCCTGCCACGCGCAGATGTACATCATGGGCGCGCTGCTGCGGCACGGCAGCCCGGAGCAGAAGGGGCGCTACCTGCCCAAGATCGCCCGCGGCGAACTGCGCCTCCAGTCCTTCGGCGTGACCGAGCCCGACGCCGGGTCGGACACGACGCGCATCCGCACGACCGCGCGCCGCGAGGGCGACACGTATGTGGTGAACGGCGGCAAGATGTGGACCTCGCGCGTGCAGCACTCTGAACTGCTCCTCTTGCTCGCCCGGACCACGCCGATCGAGGAATGCCAAAAGAAGACGCTCGGCATGAGCATCTTCCTGGTCGATATGCGCGAGGTCGGCGACGCCCTGGAGGTGCGGCCCATCGACACGATGCTGAACCACGAGACCAATCAGCTCTTCTTCCACGACATGCCGGTGCCGGTCGAGAATCTGATCGGCGAGGAGGGACGCGGCTTCTACTACATCCTGGACGGGATGAACGCCGAGCGGATTCTGATCGCCGCGGAAGCCATCGGCGATGCGCGCTGGTTCGTCCGGCGGGCCGTCGAGTACGGCGGCGACCGGGTCATCTTCGGCCGGCCGATTACCCAGAACCAGGGCATCCAGTTCCCGCTCGCCCAAGCCTACGCGCAGACCGAGGCGGCCGACCTGATGCGGTTCCGCGCCGCGGACCTGTTCGACGCCGGCGAGGCGTGCGGGGCCGAGGCGAACATGGCCAAGCTGCTGTGTGCGCAGGCGTCGTGGGCCGCGGCCAACGCCGCACTCGACACGCACGGCGGCTACGGCTTCGCCACAGAGTACGACGTGGAGCGCAAGTTCCGGGAGAGCCGCCTGTTCTCGGTCGCGCCCATCTCGAACAACATGGTGCTCAACTTCATCGGCGAGCACGTGCTGGGCATGCCGCGCTCGTACTGACCCGCGGCGCCCCATCGGATCGAAGCCATGTCTTTCTTCACCTTCGTCTTCTTCATGCTGTGGATCGGCTGCTCCGTGATGTCGGCGTGCATCGCGGCCAACAAGGGCCGCGACTGGTTCAGCCGCCTGCTCGGCACAATGATGATCGGGCCGGTCGGGATTCTGATCTGGCTGCTGCCGGAGCGCTATCGCCAGCCGCTCGGTCTGCCCCCGCGGGCGGCGTTCGTCTGCGGCATCATCACGTTCTGCATGTCGTTGGGCGGCCTGTACGCCATGCACGTCGGCGAGTGGGGCAACGCCGCGATCCTGATGACCGCGACCGGCCTCATGGCCCAGATGGTCTTTCTGGACAACGAGATCCCTCCGCCGAAGCAGGGTGGCGACGACAAGCCTCCACCGCCGAGCAAGGACGACCCCCCGAGCTGACCGGGCGGCCACGAACGCAACCGCCCCGTGCCCAAGGAGGCCGACATGGCCGAAGAGATTCTGTGTGCCGTCGCCGACGGCGTGGCGACGATCACTCTGAACCGCCCGGAAAAGCGCAACGCCATGAACGCCGCGGTGCTCGACGGGCTGGACCGCGCGTTCGGCGAGTTGGAGACGCGCACGGACGTGCGCGTGATCGTGGTGCGCGGCGAGGGCCGGGCGTTCTGCGCGGGGCTGGACCTGCGCGAACTCAACGCCCGCCAGCGCGAGGATCAGGACGCCGAGAGCGGCATCGTCGCCCTGCTCGGCAAAATCGAAACTTCGCGCCATCCTACGCTCGCCATGGTCCAGGGCGACGCGCTGGCCGGCGGCTGCGAACTCGCCCTGCACTGCGACCTGCGGGTCGCCTCCCACGCCGCGCGCTTCGGCATGCCGCTCGCCCGGCTGGGCCTGATCGTGCCCTTCCGGCTGGGGCAGAAGCTGGTGGAGATCGTCGGACCGGCCTTCACCAAGCAGATCCTGCTGACCGGCCGGCCGGTGGACGCGCAGCGCGCCTACGAGATCGGCATGATCCACGAATTGGTCGCCCCCGCCGAGCTCGAATCCGCGACCGCGACGCTGGCCCGCACCATCGCCGACAACGCGCCCCTGTCCCTGTCCGGCATGAAGCGGAGCATCCTGCGTATGATCTCGCTGCGCGACCGCGTGGACCATGCCGACCTGGACGCACTGGTCCACCAAGCCCGCAAGAGCGCCGATGCGGACGAGGGCGTGCGGGCCATGCTGGAGAAGCGCAAGCCGAATTTCCGCGGCGTCTGACGCCGATCATGCTGTCCGTCCGGTTCCGCGCGACCGTCCATACGCTGCTCATTCCCGGTTTCCTGACCGGCTATCTGCCCTGGAAACTGCGGCATTTCGAGGCCGCGGGATCGTTTTCTCCGTCCGTGGCGTGGCTGTTGGGCCTGACCGGTGCAGCGGTGTGTATGGCGGGCGTGGCCCTGCTCGTTTCGTCCGCAAGCTATCTGTTGCGCCGCGGGGACGGTACGCCGTTTCCACTCGACCCGCCTGTGCGCATGGTGGTCGCCGGACCGTATGCCCACATTCAGCACCCGATGTTGGTCGGCTGCCTGGTCGTACTGATCGGCCAGGCGGTGTGGTGTGCTTCGACCGCGGTTCTGACGTATGCCGCGCTGCTCGCGGCCGTGGGGGTCGGCTACCTGCGCTGGATCGAAGAACCGGCACTACGCCGGCGGTTCGGTGTGGATTACGCAGCCTATCAGGCAGCAACCCCGCGCTGGCTTCCCTTCCGGTCCCCTCTCCCTCCGGGAGAGGGCTAGAGCTTGCCCTAGACTTGATCCGGGGGAGAGGGTTCTCCGAACTGAACGCTCCCAACCTTCCAAACGGAGACCCCACCAAAAGAAGAAGACCGGCAGGCTACTCCCCGACGTACGCGATACGGTACACGGCCCCGGCCTGATCGTCGGACACGAGCAGCGCGCCGTCGGGCATGACCAGCAGATCAACCGGCCGGCCCCAGGCGCGTCCATCTTTCCCAAGCCAACCCTCGGCGAAGACCTCGTAGCCGGCCGCGCGACCGTCCCGGAGGCGGACCAGCGTGATCCGGTAGCCGATGGGGGTGCTGCGGTTCCAGGAGCCGTGTTCGGCGATAAAGATATGGTGCCGGTAGGCGGTCGGAAACGTGCCGCCGGTGTAGAAGCGCATCCCTAACGGCGCGACGTGGGGGCCTAGGTCTTGGGCCGGGGCCGTGAACGTGTCGCAGGTCCGTTGCCGGCCGAAGTCCGGGTCAGGGATGTCGGTGCCGTGGCAATACGGAAAGCCGAAGTGCAGGCCGGCCGCGGGCGCACGGTTGAGTTCGCAGGGCGGCGCGTCGTCCCCGAGCCAGTCGCGCCCGTTGTCCGTGAACCACATCTCACCGGTCTCGGGATGCCAGTCGAAGCCGACCGTATTGCGGACGCCGCGCGCGAACACTTCCGCGTCGGTGCCGTCCGGCTGCATGCGCAGAATCGTGGCATAGCGTTCGTCGCGGCGCGTACACACGTTGCAGGGTGCGCCGACCGGCACATACAGGAGGTCATCGGGACCGAACCCGATATACTTCCAGCCATGCCAAGTATCGTCGGGCAGGCCGGCGTGGACCACGACCGGCGCGGGCGGGTCGACAAGCTGCGTCTCGACGTCGTCGAAACGCAGAATCCGGTTGACCTCGGCCACGTACAGCGCCCCGTCCCGAAAGGCCACGCCGTTGGGCATGAACAGCCCGGAAGCAATCGTGTGCACCGCGTCCGCGGTCCGATCCCCGTCTCGGTCCACGAGCGCATATACGGTGCCAGCGCGCCGGCTGCCGACGAAGACCGTTCCGTTCGCCCCTAGCGCCAGCGACCGCGCCTCCGGCACGTTGGCGGCGTACAGCGTCATCTCGAAGCCCGGCGGCAGCGAAATCCGGTCGAGCCGGTCGGTCACGTCCGCCCAGGCCCCTCCGGCTGTGGTGACCAATACCGCCAACGCCAGCCCGTACACCCGCCGCCGGAGGTCGGTGCGTCCCTCGCTTTCGCCCCCTCGGTTCGCTACTCTGTCGCTGCGCATTCTCTCCCCGCTTCGTCCCCGCCCGAAAACCGGACGCCCCATTGTCGCACGCCCGTTCGCCGAACACACCACCTTCGGCCCCGGCGCCCCTTCGCAGCGCCGAACCGCGGCGGCCCGGGCTGGCGGCCGGCTACCTGTGGTATCTGGCCGGCACCGGAAGCTGGTTCTTCGCCATCGGCATGCAGGGCGTGCTGTTCGCGTGGCTGGTCGTCGGCGTGTTGCAGGCCGACGCCGAGTGGGTCGGCATTGCGCAGAGCGCGATGATGCTGCCGTCGGTCTTCCTGGTCCTGCCCGGCGGGGCGCTGGCCGACCGCTACGACCAGCGCCGCATCCTGATGGTGCTGCACCTGATTGCCGCGGCCATCTCCGCAGGGCTCTTCGTGGCCGCGGCCGGCGCATGGCTGTCCCTCCCGCTGTTGCTGATCTACGCCGCGGGCATGGGGACGGTACAGGCGTTCGTCATGCCGGCGCGCGACGCCCAACTCTCCCACGTCGCGGGCGCCAACATCCTGCGCGCGGTCACCGGCATGACGATGAGCCAGTGGGGGATGCAGATCCTCGGCGCGCTGTTGGCCGGCACCGCGCGCTGGATCGGGACGGTCCCCGCGCTGGGGTTGCACTGCCTGGGGCTGCTGGCCGGTCTCGCCCCGTTGCGCAAGATTCCCGGCCCGGCCCGACGGGCATCCAAAGGCAGCCTCCGGTTGACCGACATGCTGGACGGCGCGCGCGAAGTCGCCCGCTCCCCGGCGCTGTCGGCCACGCTGCTCTTGGCCGTGGCGGTCGGCATCTTCTTCATCGGCCCGTTCCTGGTCGTCCTGCCGCTGCTCGTGCGCGACTTCTACCGCGGCGGCGTGGACCAACTCGCCCTGCTGAACATGACGTTCCCGCTCGGCACGATCCTGGGATCGCTGTGCATCCTGTGGGCCGGCGGCATCCGCCACAAGGGCAAGGCGCAGATCGCGGCCCTCGTTGCGGGATCGGGCTGCCTGTTTCTCCTGTCGTTCGGCCTGCCGTTCTGGGGAACGCTGCTCGGCGTGTGCGCCTGGGGCGGCAGCGCCGCGGTCTTCATCAACGCCGGGCGCACCGTGTACCAGGAGCAAGCCAGCGCCACGAACCGCGCCCGCGTCCTGTCGGTCTATACCATCGGCTTCATGGGCGCCGCGGGTCTGCTGGGTGCCCCGCTGGCCGGCGTCCTGACCGACGCTATCGGCCCCCTGACGACCTGTACCGCGGCCGGCGCTGTCATGCTCATCGTCGTCGGCGTCGTCTCCTTGCGCACTACTATCCTCCACGTTGAGTAACATGTACGCTTCGGCTCAACCCTCTGCCCAATCCTCCATCGAAAAGCCGTCCGGCAGCGGGGCGAACAGCAACCGCGCCTGCCCGCCAACCGTGCGGGTCCGATGTCCCCGTCCACTCACGTCCGCGGCGATGAACGCCTCGCCCTTGGACCAGCGGCGCGTCTGCCCCTCGGTGGTGGTGACTTCCACGCTGCCCGACAACACGACCACGATCTGGCGCGTCGGGGCTTGGTGCCAGTCCTGGTTCAGGTCTCCGGGCAGGTCCACGAAGCAGACGCCCGGCGAGGTATAAGCGTTGGACAGATGCAGCGTGTGGCCGTCCGCGTCTTGTCTGGGGTTGGCGATGGGGATATCCATTTCCTCGAATCGTGAGCCGCCGTCCGGCATGGCAACGAACCGTGTAACCTTCATATTCCCTCCTTCGGTGTCGGTCCCGTTTCCATACCACACATGCCCACCGACTCCGACGCTTCGCAGGCGGCCGGCACGGACGAATCTCCTTCGTCCGGCAGACGGCGGTTGATCGGACGCTTCGCCGGCCTCGGGGTCCTGGCGGCGTTTCTGGTCAGTGCGCCGCCGGCGGACATGAGCCCCGCGGCGTGGCACGTGGCGGGCGTGGTCGGGCTTATGGGCGTGTGGTGGATCACCGAGGCGACCCACATCTCGGTCACCGGGCTGGTGCCGCTGGTGCTGTTTCCGCTGCTCGACGTCCTGGACGCGCACGAAGTGGCGGCCGCGTACGCCGACCATATCATCTTCCTGTTCTTTGGAGCCTTCTTTCTCGCCATCGCGATGGAGAAATGGCACCTCCACCGGCGCGTGGCCCTACTGATCCTGCTGAACATCGGCCGCTCGCCGCGACTGTTGATCCTGGGCTTTCTGATCACGACCGCGCTGCTGTCCATGTGGGTGTCGAACACGGCGTCGACGATCATCATGCTGCCGATCGCCCTGGCCGTGATCGGCCACGCCGCGGCGCACGGCTACGATACGACGCGCGGCTTCGGGGTCGCGCTCATGCTCGGGCTGGCCTACAGCGCGTCGATCGGCGGACTGGGCACGCCCGTCGGCACGCCGCCCAACGTGGTGTTTCTGGGCGCCTTCACCCGGCTGTTTCCCGAGGCGCCGAGCCCCAGCTTCTTCCAATGGATGCTGTTCGGCGTGCCTACCGCGGCGGTCATGGTCGGCTGCGTGTGGCTGTATCTGGTGTACGGCTATCGCCGCGTCACGTCCGACGGCTGGCAGGACGACCGGACGTATCTGGCGGAACAGTTGCACACCCTCGGCCCGCTGTGCGGCCCCGAGCGCCGCGTCTGCCTGCTGTCGCTGGCGACCGCGGTGCTGTGGATCTTCCGCAAGGACATTCAGGCCGGCGCCGTCTTCCTGCCCGGCTGGTCCGGCCTGTTTCCCCACCCGCAGCACATCCAGGATTCGACCGTAGCCATGCTGGCTGCCATCCTGCTGTTTCTGATCCCTTCGGGACGGAAGCGGGGCGAGGGGCTGCTCATCTGGGACGATACGGCCAAGATTCCGTGGGGCATTCTGGTCCTGTTGGGCGGCAGCTTGGCGCTGGCCGAGGGGGTCGGGCGTTCGGGCTTGGCCGACTGGGCCGGGGCGCAACTCGGCTTCCTGCGCGGCGTCTCCCCGTTCGTGGCGATCTGTGCGGTCTGTGCACTCATGATCTGGCTGACCGAGTTCTCGTCCAACACCGCGACCACCACGCTGGTCATGCCGGTGCTGGCGGCCACCGCGGGCGCGTTGGAGGTGGACCCGCTGCTGCTCATGTTGCCGGCCACGTTCGCGGCGTCGTGCGCGTTCATGCTGCCGACCGCGACCGCGCCGAACGCGATCATCTTCGCCAGCGGCCACGTCAGCCTGCCGCAGATGTTCCTGGCCGGCGTGGGGCTGAACGTGCTGGGCGTCGTGGTCTTGACCGCGCTGCTGTATCTGGTCGGCGTACCCGTGTTCGGCATCTCGCTGACCGGCCCGCCGGACTGGGCCGTTCCCTGACGAGCATCGCCCGCCCACACGTCTGGTGAGGGCGTCGGCTTGCGTATTCGTGCCGAGGACCGCCATGCTTCTGCTGCTCTTCTTCGTCTCCGGGTTCACGGCGCTCGTCTATGAAGTCGTGTGGCAACGTCTGCTGCACGTCGTGTTCGGGCTGTCCACGTATGCCGTGACGGTGACGACCGCCGCGTTCATGCTGGGGTTGGCCCTCGGCTATCTTGTGGGCCAACACCGGCGCCTCTGCCGCTATCACCCGTTCGCGGTGTACGGCGTGGCCGAAGGGCTGATCGCCGTGCTGGCGTTGGCGTTTCCGGCCGTCCTGCGCGGCGTGGAGGTCGTGTACGTCGCGTCCGGCGGTAGCTTCGGCCTGCAAATCCTGCTGACGCTGCTGGTGCTGGCCTGCCCGGCGACCTTGATGGGGCTGACCCTGCCCACGCTGGCGCGTCACGTGGCCCACAACGGTCCGGTCGGGCGCAAGGTCGGGCTGCTGTACGCCGTCAACACCACCGGCGCGGTGCTGGGCGCCTTTCTCGCCGGCGTCTTCTTCATCCGTACCTACGGCGTTTTTCAGACCACGCTGATCGCCAGCGCGATCAACTTCGCGATCTGCGGTATCGCCCTCACCATGCCGCGCACGCGGCGGCGCGAGTCCGAAACATTGGAAGAGTCTCCAGCGACCGGGCCGGCACGAGCAACCGAGACTTCCGCGGGTTCTCGGCCGTGGACGGAGGGAGCCGGTCTGCTTGTGTTTCCATTCCTGACCGGCTTCATCGGCTTGGCGTTACAGGTCGTCTGGGTCCGCACGCTGATCTGCGTGGTCTCCAACAACACCTATTCCTTCGCGGTCGTACTGGCCGCCATCCTGACCGGGCTGGCCCTGGGCGCGTGGCTGTATGCGGCATGCGGCCCGTCGCGCGCGAACCAGGCCGACAAGGCGTTCGTCTTCGCGATCGCCCAAGTCGTCGGGGCCGCGGCCATGCTCGTGTCGCTCGGGCTGTTGAACCACCTTCATGCGGTCACGCTGGACTTGAGCCGCCACGTCGGCGGCGTCCATTGGTTGGGGCTGGGATTGGTCCGTCTGGCCGCGGCGGGAGCGGTCACGCTCATCCCGGCCACGGTAGGCGGCTTCGTGGCCCCGCTGCTGGTCGACGTCTTTCGGGCGCGAACCGGCCGATCTGCGGAGAGTGCCGCCGGCATCGTATTTTCCGCCAACACCTTCGGCAGTCTCGCCGGCGCGCTGGCCGGCGGGCTGCTGCTGATCCCGCTCTTCGGGTTGAGCCGCGGCCTATTGATCCTGGCCGGGGTATCGGTCGGGATCGGCCTCGTCCTCCTGTTCGTCATCCCCGCGCAAGGCCAAGCACGCCGGCTGGCCGGCGTGGCTGCGGCGCTGGCGGTCGCTGCGGCCGCGGTCGTGCTGCCGAAGGAACTGACGCTCATGAAATGGTACGACCGCTTCAAGGACGTACGGGGCGAGTTGCTGTTCTACCGCGAGGGCGTGGCCGGCACGCTGGCCGTCTTCCAGGTCGGCGAGATCAAGGAATTGCTGATCAACTGCATCGAAGAGGTGCCGACCCACCGCGACGCGGTCGCCACGTTCAAAATCCTCGGCCACCTGCCGCTGCTCTTGCAGCCCGATCCGAAACGGGTGCTGGTCAACGCGGTCGGCGGCGGAGTCACGCTGGGCGCAGTCGCCACGCACGACGTCACGGTCGAGGCCGTGGACATCGTGCCCGACGTGCGCGACGCCATGCCCCTGTTCAGCGCGGAGAACGGGGACGTGCTGGCCCGCGACAACTGGACGCTGATCGGCGACGACGGGCGCAACTACCTCAAGGTCTCGCCCCACGCCTACGACGCGATCACCGCGGACGCCACCCACCCGGCCGCGGCCGAGTCCTGGATGCTCTACACTCTGGAGTACTACCGGCAGGTGTACGACAAGCTGCGCGACACCGGCGTGTTCGTCCAATGGCTGCCGCTGCACAACATGGCGCCGCGCGATTACGTATCGGTGTTACGCACCTTCCGACACGTGTTCCGCGGCGAGACGCTGCTGTTGTTCACGAGCCGCTACACGCTGATGGTCGGCGCCAAACGACCGTTGGCGCTGTCCCCCGCCGTCCTGGACCGGCGGCTGCGGGAGGTGTCCGACGCGGCGCGCGCCGACCTGGCCGGAATCGGGATCGCACAGGGCCGCGACGTGCTCAAATACGTCATGTTCGACGGCCCCGACATGGACGCGCTGGTCAAGGGCTATCCGATCCTGACCGACGACCGTACCTCGGTCGAGTTCGCCGAGCTCAACCGGCTGGGCATTGCCGGGACCATGCCGTTCATCCTGGCCCGGCTGCTGCCGCACGTTTCCCCGAACCGGCTGGCCGAGCGTTACGGTGTCGCGCCGCACATCATGCAGGCCCGCCGGCTGTTCATGCGGTCCAAGGCCGTGGGCACGGACGACCCGCTGGAGCGGGCGTTCGCCGCGCTCCGCGAAGTCGATCGCGCCGCCACGCTGGCCCCGGACGACCGGGACATCGCCTATTATCATCGAATCGCGACGCTCGAATTCCTCGACCTGTTGGAGGCAAACTACGCCGCACTGCTCGATGCGTCCGCGCCGCGCAGCCTGCTGCCCAAAGTGCGGCTGGCCGCCCGGCTCCGCCCGAACAATCCGTTCGTGCAGGAATTGTTGGGCGTCAGCCTGCTCAAGGTCGGCGAGTACACCGCGGCCGTGGCGCCGCTCGAAGCCGCGGTGCGTCAGCGCGGGGACGATTTCACCTATATGTCGAATCTGGCGTTCGCGTACGAACGGGTCGGACGCTATGCCGACGCCTTGCGCGTGCTGCACGAAGCGAAGGCGCTGAATCCGGCCGCGGCGCGAGTCGTGGACGCCGCCATCGACCGGGTGAGGCGCGCCGCGGGCCAGACCGCGGACGCGCAGGACGCCGAACCGTGAGTGGGTCCGCGCCGCGGAATCAGGCCGAGACACCGGCATCGGCGGGCGGATTCCGCTCGGCGATCAGCCGGTCGATCTCTTCCTTCAGGCGGGCCAGCACGTCGTCGTAGCTGAAGTGGCCCAGCTTCTCGGTCTTCTTCTTGAGGTTGACCGTGGTCGGGCCGCACCACAGGCCCAGGTCGGCATCGTCGGTTTCCCCCGGGCCGTTGACCCGGCAGCCCATCACCGCAATCGTGATGTCGTGCTGTTTGGCGTAGGCGGTCATTGCCTTCACCTCCTGCGCCAGTTCGACGAATTTCTCGTTCTCCACCCGCGAGCAACTCGGACACGAGATGATGTTCAGGCCGCGCCCGAAATCGGGCACCGACACGAAGCGGCCCGCGCGCGTATCCCGAATGATCCGAAAACCGGCCGTAACTTCCTCGTGCTTGCGCTCGTTCGGCAGGGTTAGGGACACACGCAGCGTATCGCCCACCCCGGCCGCCAACAGTTGCTCGAACGCGACGCGGCTTTTGATGACGCCGTCGGGTGGCAACCCCGCCTCGGTTACGCCCAGGTGGAGCGGCACGTCCGGCCGCGCCGCGGCAAAGCGCCGGTTGGCCTCCACCACCTTGGCCGGGTCCGAGTCCTTGAGGGACACGATGAAGCGGTCGAATCCGAGGTCGTCCATCAGCCGGCAGTGATACAGCGCGGACTGCACCAGCGCTTCCATCTGGTCGCCGGGGTATTCATCCAGAAAAGCCGGTGCGACCGATCCGCAGTTGACTCCGATACGGATCGCCACGTCGTGCGAACGAGCCACGTCCACGAGCCACGCCACCTTCTGTGGAATGGTCTTGCGCTTTTCGATGTGGTGCAAGTGGCCGGGATTGTAGCGAATCTTGTCCACGTGGGGCGCCACGAGGTCGGCGATCTTGTAGTTCTCCTGCAAATCGACCGACAGCGTAGCCGTGGTCTGCGCCCGGATCTCCTTGAGCGCCGCGGCCTCTTTGGGGTTATCGACCGCCACGCGGACGATCCCGGCGCCGGCGGCTTCGAGTTGCCGCACCTGCGCGACCGTCGCGTCGACGTCCGCGGTCTTGGTCGCGCACATACTCTGCACGACGATGGGCGCACCCGCGCCGACCTGCACGTTGCCGACCTGCACGGCGCGTGTCGCTTTTCTCTCCGGCATGGATCGCTTGCTCCTCGAGAATGGCGTGTGGGGATTCTGCCCGACCTTGGAACGCGAATCGGTCCCGGAACTCGCTAGGCTGTGCACCGGGCGTCGGACGGCTAATGCTTCACTGGCGTCTGGACGATGGAGGCGTCGGGGTGTTGTTGGGCGTAGGATTCCAGGCGCTGCTGAATCTCGGCGATCCACTCGCGGGCTTTTTCCTCGTCGATTTCGCCGGCATCGCGCTTGCGGGCGACCTCCTCCACGAACCGCTCAAAGAATGTCTTCATCAAGCGTCCTTTCCGCGGTCCATCTACCACGAAACCCGCTACTCAGCCAGAGAGCCCCTCCCCCGGCAACGTCTCCTTTTGAAATCGATTTTCCGGCCTTTTCTTTCCCTTTCTTTCCCTCTCATCCATTCCGACGTTCGCTGAAAGGATGCGCGGCTCTATCCAAATTCCAATACGCAAACAGGAATAATGGAAAAACGACATCTCGACCGAGGAGATTGCAAACTGAGAACGACTCCGGCCCAATGCGTTGAACTCGTAGGAGCCGTTCGGTACTATCCCCGCTCTTCGCCGCGGGAGTATCTCCGGACATGCAGAGGACCGGAACGGTTCTGATCACCCTGTTGGCCTTGTGTCTCGCACTCAGCCAGTGTGCCCCGGCGCAACCAAGACCGGCTTCCCGCCCGCCCGCGCCGCCTGCCCCGTCGGCTGCGGCGATCCCGACGCCGGAGGTTCTGGACACGTTCAACGCCTCCCTGGACCGGGCGTAGTCAGCGGGCGCACCTGCACCCGGCGGTTCGACGCTCTTCCGTATGCCGGTCCACCGCCTCAGCGACGAACTCGCCTTTCCCGACCCACGCGAGGCCAGAGCCGACGGGCTGTTGGCAGTCGGCGGAGACCTGCGCCCGCAACGCCTGCTGCTCGCTTACAGGCTCGGTCTTTTCCCCTGGTACTCCGACGACTCGCCCATCCTCTGGTGGAGTCCCCCGCGGCGCTGTGTGATGGCGCCAGCCGACTTTCACGTCTCGCGCAGCCTGCGCCGCCTACTGCGTCAGAAACGCTTCACCTTCACGTTCGACCGCGCCTTCGACAAGGTGATCCGCGCGTGCGCCGAGACGCGCCGGTCGAGCGGTCAGGGCACCTGGATTACGCCGGAGATGATTCAGGCGTACTGCGTACTGCACACCGCGGGCTTCGCCCATTCGGTGGAGACGTGGGACGACGGCGTGCTGGCCGGCGGCATCTACGGGGTGAGCCTGGGCCGCGCGTTCTTCGGCGAATCCATGTTCATGCGCGTCACCAACGCCTCGAAGGCCGCCTTCTGCGTGCTCGCCCAACGGCTCCACGTCTGGGAATTCCCCTTGATCGACTGCCAGATCACGAACCCGCACCTGCAAACGCTGGGAGCGTACGAGATTTCGCGTACCGAGTTCCTGAAGCGGCTCGTTCACGCCCAACGGTTCCCGACCCGCCGCGGGAAGTGGAAACAAGTAATCTGAGCCGTCCGGCGATAGGGCGTGCGCCACGCAGCTTGGCAGCGGCGCGCCCGGTAGATGCGTATCTTCAATCCAAAACCGGATGTCCCGTTGACCGGGACACATCTTGTCAGACGACGTTTCTAAGAATGTTGCTGAACGTATTCGCGCAGTGCATGATTGATCCGGGTTTGATAGCCACGACCGCCGGAGGCGCGTTCCCTGAACCATGTCAACACGTCGGCATCCAGCCGCAAGGTAATCCGTTGCTTGGTCGGCCGATGAAACATCCCCCGCTTGGCATCGGACCAGTCGACGATCTCGGGGATGTCCTTGGTGTCGATCCGGGCGTCGGGGAGTGCCGCGAGTTTCCCGAGTTCCGCTGCTTGATCTCGACTCAGCATCTTCGTCTTAGGCGGACCCTTCTTCATAAGCTTTTCTTTCGCGCGCCGTTGCCTTTCGGGCGCTGATGATTCTGCCGATTTCCTCTCCGTTTTCCAAGACTGATTCGGGCCAAGTGTGGATGACGACCACAATGACGGCTCCTATCATCCCCACTGTCCGCCAACACGGCTATCAGAACCGAATGAGGAACGTACGATACGGGGCATGGCTACAGTCCCAACACGTCCTGCATCGAGTAGAGGCCGTTGGGTTGGTCGGCCAGCCACAGCGCGGCGCGGACGGCCCCGCGGGCGAGACACTCGCGGTTCAGCGCGCGGTGGGTGAATTCCAGCCGCTCGCCGAAGCCGGCGAAATGGACGGTGTGTTCGCCGACCGTGTCGCCGCCCCGCAACGTCATCATGCCGATCTCGTCATCGCCGCGCGGGCCGGTAATGCCCTGCCGGGCGAACTTGGCGCTGCGGTCGAAATCCTTGCCCTGCGCCTCGGCGATGATGCGGCCCAGCGCCAGCGCGGTGCCGCTCGGGGCGTCGATCTTGAAGCGGTGGTGCATCTCGACCACCTCGGGGTCGAAGTCGTCCCGCAGGATGCGCGCTGCGTCCGCCACGACCTTCATCAGCACGTTGACCCCGACGCTCATGTTCGGCGCGATCAACACCCGACTCCGGGGCGCGATCCGTTCGGCTTCAGCACGCTGCTCCGCGCTGAGGCCGGTCGTGCCTACGGCGATGCCGGCGCCCTGTGCGACCGCGGTCCGCAAATGCGACATGGCGGCGTCGGCCAACGTGAAATCCAGCGTTGTCGTGTCCGGTTGCGCAACCGCGGCGTAGTCGCCGGATAGCAGGACGCCGACAGGCCCGAGGCCGGCCTCTTCGCCAGCGTCTTTGCCCAAGGCGGGATGGTCCGCGGCCTCGATCGCGCCGACGAGCCGCGCGTCGGGGTGTTCGTGAATCAGGCGCACGAGCATCTTGCCCATGCGGCCCGCGGCGCCGCACACCACGATGTTCGTCGTCATTTTCCCTCCCGTCTTCCGCGCGCCGCGCCCGACGTCGAATCGGGCCCGCGGGCACATACGTAGGCCGGTTTCCGAACCTGCGCCGCTAGAGCAACTCGTACTGCTTCAGGACGGACGCGAGTTTTTCCTTGTTGGTCTCGGCCATGGGCGACAGCGGCTGCCGCAATTCGGGTTCGCACTTGCCCATCAGCCCCAGCGCGGTCTTGGACGGGATCGGATTGGTCTCGATGAACAACGCTCGGATGAGGGGGACCAGCTCGAGTTGCAGAGCCGCGGCCGTGTCCCAGTCCCTGTTCAGCCCGGCGTTGGCCAGGTCGGCCATAGCGCGCGGCGCCACGTTGGCCGCGGTGCTGATGACGCCGGCGCCGCCCAGCGACATCATGGAGAACGTCAGGGTGTCTTCGCCGGACAGGACGGCCAGCTTGTCGCCGCACGCCAGCCGGATGTCGATGACCTGATCGACCGAGCCGGTCGCCTCCTTGACGCCGACGATGTTGTCGATCTCGGCCAGCCGGGCCATGGTCTCGGGCAGGATGTTCGAGCCGGTTCGGCTGGGGATGTTGTAGAAGACGATCGGAAAGCCAACGGCCGCCTCGGCGACCGCCTTGTAATGTTCGTAGATGCCCTGTTGGGGCGGGCGGTTGTAGTAGGGCGAGATCATCAGCGCGCCGTCCGCACCGACCTGTTGTGCTTCGCAAGTCAGGCGGATCGCCTCGGCGGTCGAGTTCGAACCGGTGCCGGCGACGACCGGCACGCGCTTGTCGGCCACTTCGACGACCAGTCTGATGACGCGCGCGTGTTCCTCGTGCGACAGCGTGGCCGATTCGCCCGTGGTGCCGCACGGCACGATCCCGTGCGTGCCACTCTCGACGTGCCATTCGACGAGGTCGGCCAAGCGTGTCTCGTCAACGGTGTTGTTCTTGAAGGGCGTCACCAACGCCACCAACGATCCTGAAAACATGGGGTCCTCCCGTTGCCTGTACGCGTGACGCCGCCGGCCTACGCGACGTCCACGGTTCCCTCGAAGACTTCGTGCGCGCCGCCCGTCATAGAGACGCGATTGTCCTCGGCGCGCCATTCGATTTCCAGATCGCCGCCCCGCAGGTGCACCGTGACCCGCCGCTCCGCGACGTGGTTCAGGACCGCGGCCACGGCCGCGGCGCAGGCGCCCGTGCCGCACGCCCAGGTTTCGCCCGAGCCGCGTTCCCAGACGCGCATGTCCAACTCGGTCGGACTCGCGACGCGGATGAATTCGGTATTCACCCGTTTGGGAAAGAAGTCGTGCGTCTCGAACTGCGGGCCGATGGTCGGCAGGTCCAGGGTCTCCACGTCATCGACGAACGTCACGCAGTGCGGGTTGCCCATCGATACGCAGGTCACTCGATACGTCCGGCCGGCCACCGTGAGCGGCGCATCCACCACGCGGCCCGCGGCAGCGACCGGAATACGCGGGCCGTCCAGAATCGGCTCGCCCATATCGACCTGCACTCGGGTGACGCTTCCTTCCTCGATGCGCAGAAAAAGTTGCTTGCGCCCGGCGTCGGTCTCGACCGTGAGCGGGTTGTCGGTCGCCAAGCCGTGATCGTACAGGTATTTCCCGACGCAGCGGATCCCGTTGCCGCACATGTCGCCCCGACTTCCGTCGGCGTTGTACATTTCCATGCGGGCGTGCGCGTGTTCGGACGGGCAAATCAGAATCAGCCCGTCGCCGCCTACGCCCGTCCGCCGGTCGCTCAGCTTCCGCGCAACCGCGCCCGGGTCGGGGAGTCGGACGTCGAAGGCGTTGACGTAGATGTAGTCGTTGGCGGTCCCGTGCATCTTGGTAAACGGCAGTTTCATGGATTCCCTCCGCGACACGAACGAGAGGCGGCGTCTTCTTATCCGACGTGGCGTTGCAGAAACGAGCGGCTGACGGCTTACGCTCCATCGGCGGCCGCCGGCCACAGCACCTCGACCGTGTTCGACGTTTCCCCGAGATACCCGTCCAGAGTGACGGCCAGCACCCGATACCGGTAGAGCGTTCCCGCGGACAGATCCGTGTCAGCGTAGCGGAACCGCTTCTCCTGTTGGAAGCGGTCGCGGTCGTTCACTGGAAGCAGCGCGATGCGGCGAAACCGTTGCGCGCGGGTGCCGTCGCGGCTGGCGCGGAGCACCACGAAGCCGCCCAGGTCTTCCATGTCGGTCCCGTCGGCATACGTGCGCGGACGGCCCCATTCCAAGGTCACCCCGTCCGTGTCCAGCCGCAGGGCGAGGTCGTCGATCGCCTCGGGCGCGACGAGCGCCGGCGGGCGGATGTCGGTCCTGTGTCCGCACGCAGACACGAACACCGCGATCACCGCAATGAACAGTCCGCGGGTACGCCCCCGCGATGCCGCCTTCCCCGCCTCGATCCGCCTCATGGACGCCGCCACGTTCAGACCCCCGCGGCGCGTAGTTGGCGCTCGACGTTCTCGGGCGACGTCCCACCGTCCGACGTGCGCCGGGCGACCGCGGCTTCGGGCGTCAACCGCGGCAGCAAATCGGCCTCGAACGCGGGCGAGAACCGCCGCCACTCTTCCAGCGTCAGTTGATGCAGTTCCCTGCCCTCGGCCACGCACCATTGCACGACCGCGCCGACGACCGCGTGCGCCCGCCGGAACGGCACCTGCTTCTCCACCAGGTAATCGGCCACGTCCGTCGCCAGCATGAACCCGCCGCGTGCGGCCGCGGCCAGCCGGTCGGGCCGAAAGCGGAGCGCGCCCAGCATGGGTTCGAGCACGGACAGAACGCCCCGCAACGTATCGACGCTGTCGAACAGCGGCTCCTTGTCCTCCTGCAGGTCGCGGTTGTAGGCGAGAGGCAAGCCCTTGAGCACAGTCAACAGGGCGAACAGATTGCCGTACAGGCGCCCGGTCTTGCCCCGGACGATCTCCGGCACGTCGGGATTCTTCTTCTGCGGCATCATGGAGCTGCCGGTCGCGAACGCGTCGGGCAGTTCGACGAAACCGAACTCGCTGCTCGACCACAGCACGAGTTCCTCGGCGAGCCGGCTGAGATGCATGCCGAGGATGGCCGCCACGGACAGGAACTCGGCCACGAAGTCGCGGTCGGCGACCGTATCCAGGCTGTTCTCGCTGACGCGCGCGAACCCGAGCAGCCGGGCGACGTACGCCCGGTCGATGGGCAAGGTCGTGCCGGCCAGGGCGCCGGCCCCGAGCGGCAGCACGTTCACTCGCTCGCCGCATTGGGTCAGGCGTTCTGCGTCGCGGCCGAACATCGCGTGGTAGGCCAGCAGATGGTGGGCGAGCAGCACGGGCTGGGCGTGCTGCAAATGGGTGTAGCCCGGCAGCACGAGCGTACGATGCCGTTTGGCGAGCCGGGCCAGCCGCTTCTGCAAACGCGCGACCAGCTTGCCGAGCGCCCCGATTTCGTCGCGCAGAAAGAGCCGCACGTCCAGCAGCACCTGGTCGTTGCGGCTGCGGGCGGTGTGCAGCTTGCCGCCGACCGAGCCGATCTTTTCGGTCAGCCGGCGCTCGATGGCCATGTGGATGTCCTCGTCCGAGGCCAGAAACGGAAAGTCCCCGCGGGACAATTCGCGCTCGACGGCCTGCAAGCCCTTGAGAATCTTCTCCCCTTCCGCGCGGGCGATGATCTTCTGTTTGACCAACATCCGGCAGTGGGCGCGGCTGCCCCGCACGTCATACGCTGCCAAACGCCGATCCACCGCCAGCGAGGAGGTGAACGCCTCCATGCGCGGGTCCGCCGCGGCCGCGAACCGGCCGGACCAGGCTTTCGTCGTTTTCGGCTTCATCGTTCCGACCGGGATGGTGGGGCCGCGCAGAACGGGGGCGCAGGTGGAACCCCGTACCGCGTGGGAAACGTCCGAAGGCGAGCTTACGGTTCCGTTCGCCGCCGGGCCAGGGCGCGGATCCGCAACCGCAGCGAGTTCAGGCGAATGAATCCTTCGGCGTCTGCCTGGCGGTAGTCTCCGCTTTCGTCGAACGACGCGACCCCCGGGTTGTAGAGACTGTCGTCGGATTTGCGCCCGCAGACGATGACGTTGCCTTTGTAGAGCTTCAGCCGGACGGTGCCGGTCACCCGCCGCTGCGACTCGTCGATCGCGGCCTGCAACATTTCGCGTTCCGGGGCGAACCAGTAGCCGTAGTAAACCATCTCGGCATAGCGCGGAATCAGCGAGTCGCGCAGGTGCATCACCTCGCGGTCCAGGGTCAGCGTCTCCAAGGCGCGGTGCGCGGAGTGCAGGATTGTACCGCCCGGCGTCTCATACACCCCGCGCGCCTTCATGCCCACGTAACGATTCTCCACCAAGTCGCACCGGCCGATGCCGTGGCGGCCGCCCAGCGTGTTGGCCGCGGCGAGCAGGGCCGCGGGCGACATGGATTCGCCGTTGAGCGCGGTCGGGTTGCCCTCCACGAAATCAACCTCCACGTACTCGGGCCGGTCGGGAGCGCGTTCGGGCGAAACCGTCATGACGAACATGTCCTCGTACGGTTCGGCCCACGGGTCTTCCAGCACGCCGCCCTCGAAACTGAGGTGCAACAGATTCCGGTCGGTGCTGTACGGCTTCTCCCGGCTGACGGGAATCGGGATACGGCGCGATTCGGCGTACGCGATCAGGTCGGCGCGGCCCTGCATGTCCCACTCGCGCCACGGCGCAATGACTCGAATGCCCGGTTCCAGTGCGTAATAGGTCAGCTCGAAGCGGACCTGGTCGTTGCCCTTGCCGGTCGCGCCGTGCGACACCGCGTCGGCCTGCTCCCGCCGCGCGATTTCTATCTGGCGTTTGGCGATCAGCGGTCGCGCGATCGACGTCCCCAGCAGATAGCCGTCTTCGTACAGAGCGTTGGCGCGCAGCATGGGGAACACGTAGTCGCGCACGAACTCTTCGCGCAGATCCTCGATGTACACGGCGCCGGCGCCGACCGACTTGGCTTTCGCCTCGACGGGCGCGAGTTCTTCCTCCTGCCCGAGATCGGCGCAGAAGGCGACGACCTCGCAGCCGTAGGTTTCCAGCAGCCACGTCAGAATGACGGAAGTATCGAGCCCTCCGCTGTAGGCCAGCACGACTTTTCGTACGTCTGCCACACGAATCCCTTTCTCTTTTCTCTTTGTCCGAGCGCACGTGGAGTTTCCGGAATGGATCGTCTATCGATTCGAGGTTTCTCCGGTCAGCACGTCTACACCCCTCGTCATTTCCCCGTTCAAGCCGGGGGCAGGCTCTGCGAAAGCAGGAATCCAGGGGAGAGATGCTTCCGACCCCGGGAAACGTCAGACGGCGCGGGACCCCTTACCTTCCCCCTCTCCCTAACCCTCTCCCACCAGGGGAGAGGGGATGAGAAAACAAAGGACGGAGACAGTTTCAAAGTGACGAAATTCTCGAAACAGTGGCCCCCTAAACGTTCGCGTCCAGCAGCCAGACCAGCACGCTTTTCTGTATGTGCAGGCGGTTCTCGGCCTGGTCAAAGATGACGGACCGCGGCCCGTCCACGACGTCGGCGGTGATCTCTTCGCCGCGATGCGCGGGCAGACAGTGCATGACCAGCGCGTCGGGTTTGGCCAGCGCCAAGACGTCCGCGTTCACTTGGTACGGGCCGAACGCCTGCTGCCGTCGGGCATGCTCTTCTTCCTGGCCCATGCTGGTCCACACGTCGGTATAGACGACGTCGGCCCCACGCACGGCTTCGGCCACGTCGTGCGTCACGTCCACCTGCGCCCCGTCGCGGGACGCCGCGGCCAGCACCTCCCCGTCGGGCTCGAAGCCGGCCGGGCAGGCCAACGCAAATCGGAACGGCAGCCTGGCCGCGGCGTTCACCCACGAATGCACGACGTTGTTGCCGTCGCCCACGAACGCGATCCTGCAGTCGTCCAACCCGCCGCGCTGCTCGATCACGGTCAGACAGTCGGCCAACACTTGGCAGGGGTGCAGCAGGTCGGACAATCCGTTGACGACGGGTACGCGCGCCGCCGCGGCCAGTTCGTGCAGCACGCCGTGCGAGAAGGTCCGCGCCATGATCGCGTCGACCCAGCGCGACAGGTTGCGCGCCACGTCGGCGACCGGCTCGCGGGTGCCCAGCCCGATGTCCTGAGAGGAAAGATG
The DNA here is from genome assembly GCA_965242795.1 of uncultured Binatia bacterium (SeqCode). Classification (GTDB taxonomy): domain Bacteria; phylum Desulfobacterota; class Binatia; order Bin18; family Bin18; genus Bin18. The sequence goes on along the minus strand of OZ251505.1, from coordinate 1,854,633 downwards.
CACCGCGTGGCCGCCGAGTTGGACCATGCCGACCTCGAAGGTGACCCGCGTGCGCAGGCTGGGCTTTTCGAAGATCATGGCCAGCGTCCGGCCGGCCAAGTGCGGGTGCGGCCGGCCGTCTTTGAGATCGGCTTTCAGCCGGCGCGTCAACGCGAACAGCGTATCGATCTCGCCCCGGCTCAGGTCGCGGATGCTGAGCAGGTCGCGCTTCATGCTTGGCGGGCCAGCACCCGTTCCAGGATAGCGAGCCCCTCGTCGATCTCCGCCCGGGTGACGATGAGCGGGGGAACGAAGCGCAGCACCTTGCCCGCGGCACAATTGATCATCAGCCCCTCGTCGAGGCAGGCGTCCACGATGGCCGCACCCTCGCGGTCCAGTTCCGCACCGAGCATGAGTCCCTTGCCGCGCACGTCGACGATGAACGGGAATTGCTCGCCGAGCGCCCGCAGCTTGTCCAGGAAGTACGCGCCCATTTCGGCGCCGTGATCGAGCACGCCGTGGTCGAGCAGGGTGTCCAGCACCGCGTTGCCCGCGGCACAGGCGACCGCGTTGCCGCCGAACGTCGAGCCGTGCGACCCCAGCGTCAGGCTCTCGGCCACTTCCGCGGTCGCCAGCATGGCGCCGATCGGCAGCCCGCCGCCCAACGCTTTGGCCAGCGGCATGATGTCCGGCGTCACCCCATCGTGTTCGTGCGCGAAGAGTTTGCCCGTGCGGCCCATGCCGGTCTGGATTTCGTCGGCGATCAGCAACAGGTCGTGCCGGTCGCACAGTTCGCGCACGCCGGCGAGATAGCCGTCCGGCGGCACGACGACGCCACCCTCGCCCAGCACGGGTTCGACCATGATCGCCACGGTAGTATCCGACAGTGCGGCCTGCATAGCGTCCAGATCGCCGAACGGTACGTAGCGGAATCCGTCCAGCACCGGGCCGAAACCCTGGCGCACTTTTTCCTGGCCGGTCGCGGCGATCGTGGCCAGCGTGCGACCGTGAAACGATCCCAGCGCGGTCAGAATCTCATAACGTCCGCCGCGTTTATCCACGCCGTATTTGCGCGCCAGCTTGATCGACGCCTCGTTGGCCTCTGCCCCGCTGTTGCAGAAGAAGACCCTGTCCGCGAACGAGTGGGCGCACAGCGATTCGGCGAGCCGCGCCTGCGGTGCGGTGTGGTGCAGATTCGACATGTGGGTGAGCGTGGCGACCTGCTCCTGCACGGCTTCGACCACCGCGGGATGGCATTGGCCGAGATTGAGAACGGCGAGACTGGCGAAGAAATCGAGATACGCCTTGCCCTCGGCGTCCCACACGCGACAGCCCTCGCCGCGCACGAACGCGACCGGGGCGCGCGGATACGTCGCGCACAAATGCCGGGTGTTCCGATCGATGATGTCCTGGCTCGTCGTATCCATGCACTAGGTTCCTCCCGGACGCGCCGCGAAAGTTCATGCCTATACATGGGCGTCTTTTCTTTGCCAAGGGCGCGACCGCTGAACGGTCCGGTGGTTTCGTCTGCCGTGGAATGCGGATGTCCCGTCCGCCTGTGGTTCCGGCTGGAGACCCGCGATTCCCAGGAAGAATGTTCGCTCCGACACGCCGCGGCGCCGGCGTCAGGCCGCCCGCCGCACCACTTCGGTGCCGATGCCGGTTTTGGTCAGAATCTCCAACAGGATGGAGTGGCGCACGCGACCGTCCAGGATGTGGGTCTTTTGCGCGCCGCCGTGCAGCGCGGCGATGCAGCACTCGACCTTGGGAATCATCCCCGCGCTGATCGTGCCGTCCTCGATGAGCGCCTGCGCCCGGTCCGCGGAAACGGTCGAGAGTAACCGGCCCTGTGCATCTTTGATCCCCGTCACGTCGGTCAGGAGGATGAACTTCTCGGCCTGCAACGCCTCGGCGATTTTTCCGGCCACCAAGTCGGCGTTGATGTTGTACGTCTCGCCCTCCAGCCCGATGCCGACCGGCGCGATGACCGGAATGAAATCCTCCTCGGTCAAGGCGTGAATGACGCGCGGGTTGATGCCGACGACCTCGCCCACGTAGCCGGCGTCGGTCTCGACCGTGCGGCCGTCATCTTCCACGCGGATCGCCATTTTGCGGGCGACGACCAATTCCCCGTCCTTGCCGCTGATGCCGACCGCGGGGTTGCCGTGTCGGGCAATCCGCGTCACGATTTCCTTGTTGATGCGGTTGAGCACCATCTCGACGACTTCCATCGTGGCCGCGTCGGTCACCCGCATCCCGCGCACGAACGTGGAGGAAACGTTCAGTCGCGCCAGCATCTCCCCGATCTGCGGCCCGCCGCCGTGCACCACGACCGGCTGCATGCCCACGTATTTGAGCAACACGACGTCCTCGGCAAAATGCTGCTGCAGATCGTCGTCCTGCATGGCGTGCCCGCCGTACTTGATGACGATGGTCTTGCCGGAGAAGCGGCGAATGAACGGCAGCGCTTCCAGCAGGATGTCCGCTTTTTCGATGAGTTCGTCCATGTTGGAGGGGGTCCTATGGGAGGGAGCGAGATTAATCTGCAATGCGGCTGAAGGCAGGTCAATAGCGCCGGGACGGGAAATGAGTCGGCGAGAACTTTCCGTTCGATCTCCGCTCTCATATCGAGCTTCAGCCTGTCCCATGCCCTCATTGTCGAACAAGATGATGGAGACGGCCGTGCGGGAAGCCGTCGAAGTCCGAACCGTCCGGTATCGGAGCCACGATGTTGACAGGCACGAGCGGAAGAATGTACTTGGCGTGTCGGCTATGGTTTCGTAACTAAAGGGAGGAAAGGCACGAAGACAATGGAAACGGACCCGTTGGCGGTTGAGAAACGCTACCTGAAAGCCCATCAAGCCGAACTTGCCGAAGCCCATCCAGGCAGATTCCTCCTCATCAAAGGGGAGGCTGTCCGCGGAGCCTTTGAAACTTACGATCAGGGAGTCACCGCGGGGGCCGAACTGTTCGGCGCCGGACCGTTTCTCGTCCGCTCCGTTCTCCACCCCGACGACCCGGACCCACCGGGTATTCCCACGTTGTCTTTAGGAGTCCCCCTCGTTGCCAATCGTTAATACACGAGTCGGTTCCCAAAGACAGAAGCAAGACGGGGAATACGTCCCGGTCTCTCCAGGACTGGGACTCCTACAGATCGGCCCGAGACTACGGGTAACGCTGTCTCCTCTCGAAGCTCAACGTAAAGCCTCGGCCGATAAAGGTGAAACTCCACCGGCTCCGGTTGCAGGGTGGGCTTTAATCGATACCGGGGCACATTCGACGTGTGTTGATCGAAAGACGGCTCTGCAAGCGGGGCTGGCCGTCGTGGATAGCGCGCCGATGACCTCGGCAACCCACGCGCATGAGATTGTACCGATATTCGCGGGTCAACTGGACATTGCGGGCATTCCTCAGAACGTGGAGATGAAGAGAGCATACGGGGCGAATCTTGTGGCTCAGGGGTTGGTTGCATTGATCGGACGGGATCTGCTGGCGAAGTGCATACTCGTTTACAACGGTCCGGACGGGTCGTTTTCCTTGTCCTTGTAATCCGACCCTTCCGGTCCGCCTTCTTGAGCCTGCCGCATGATTGCCCAAACAGAGCTTTCGGGACACATGAAGTCAGCATCCCCCAGCACGAGTAGCGATCAAACCGCGGACGCGATGCCGCCCGTCCCGCTCGCGCTGGAGGGTTCGACCATTCTGCATCAGATGTTCCGCGTGCGCTGGGCCGACTGGAAACCGCTATCCGCCGGCGCCCAGGCTGAAATCCTGAACGAAGCGGTCAAGACCCTCGAAGCTTTCCACCGCCCGGACTCGGCGCAGGGCGAGCAGTCCGGCCTGTTCTCCCTGCTCGGCCACAAGGGCGATCTGATGCTGGTCCATTTCCGCCGCACGTTCGACGACGTGAACGCCGCGGAACTTCAGGTCGCCGGGCTCAAGTTGCACGACTTTCTCGAACCCACCACATCCTACCTGTCCGTGGTCGAACTCGGCTTGTACGAAGCCTCGGTCCAAATCTACCGCGAGTTGGCGGTACGCGGCCTGCAACCCGGCACCGCGGACTGGCGGGACGCCGTGGATGCGGAACTCGACCGCAAGCGTACCGCAATGGCCGGGCGACTGTGGCCGCCGATTCCGCCGCGGCGCTATCTCAGCTTCTACCCGATGGACAAGAAACGGGCCGAGCAGAAGAATTGGTATCGACTGCCGATTACCGAACGGCACCAACTCATGCGCGAGCACGGGATGATCGGCCGGCGCTACGCCGGCCAAGTCACCCAGATCATTTCGGGCTCGATCGGTTTCGACGACTGGGAATGGGGCGTGGACCTGTTCGCCGACGACCCCCTCGTGTTCAAGAAGCTCGTGTACGAAATGCGCTTCGACGAGGCGAGCGCCGCCTACGGTCGGTTCGGCTCGTTCTACCTGGGGTTGCGCTTCCCCGCGGCAGAGTTGCCGACGCTACTGGACGGCCGCGTCCCGCGGTTCGACTCGGATTGAGCCGTCCATCGCGGCGGCCTTTCTTTTCGGGCGGACGTGCCTACAATGACGGGTCATGACTAGCGCAGACGTCGTCGTGGTCGGCGCCGGGGTGATCGGTAGCGCCATCGCGCATACCTTCGCGCAGCACGAATACACGACGATTCTGGCCGACAAGCAGCAGCCGGGTCGGGAGGCATCTGCGGCCGCGGCGGGCATTCTGGCCGTCGCCAGCGGACGCGCCAAAGGCGGGCCGCTGTACCGGCTCAAACAGGCGAGCCAAGCGTTGTACCCTGCCCTGATCGACGACTTGCAGCAGGCGACCGGCATCGACGTCGAGTACCAGACCGTCGGTGTCGTGTGTCCCGTCCGCAATGACGCCGACGAGGCGAAATACCGGGCGCTGTACGAATTGCGGAAGGAGCAGGGGATACCGGCCCGTTGGTTGTCAGCAGCGGAACTGCACGACGCGGAACCGGCGCTCGACCCGTCCCTGCGCGGCGGGGTGCATTTTTCCGGCGATCACCATCTCCACAACGGGAAACTCGCGCAGGCGTGGGCGCAGGCCACGGTGCTGTGCGGCGCGGAACTCAAGACCGACGCCAAGCTGACCGATGTACGGTTGAGCAAAGGCCGGGTCCAAGCCGTCCGCCTCGGGGACGACTGGGCCGAAGCGGGGACGGTCGTGATTGCGTGCGGTTCATGGTCGGGCGAACTCGGCGCCTTGTTCGGCATCGACATCCCGGTCCGCCCGGCCAAGGGCCAGATGCTGGCCGTGCGGACCACGCAGATCACCCACGTGATCGCGTGTGACGAACATTATCTGGTCCCGCGCAAGAACGGCGAAGTGGTCATCGGTTCGACCGTGGAGTTCGTCGGCCACACCAAAGATGTCATGCTCGACACGCTCCAGGATTTCATGCGGCGTTCGGAGGAACTCGTGCCTGGTATCCGCGGCGCTCCGCTCAGCCGCTTCTGGGCCGGGCTGCGACCGTATTCGCCGACGCGACGCCCGATCCTGTGCCGTGCGCCCGACCTCGACAACGTCGTGCTGGCGACCGGCCACCACCGGAACGGCATCGTGCTGGCTCCGATGACGGGCCGATTGATCTACGAACTGGTCACCACTGGCCGACCGTCGATGGACCTGACGCCGTTCGGTTTGCCCGAGGCTGGCCATGAGTCCTCGCTCGGCCCGGACGAATCGCCCGACGAGGCCGACTGAGTTTTTGTGCCTGAAGGGGGAACCCGCTGAGCGGCGGAGGTCGCCCTTCCCCTTCCGCGATGGGAGTCGGGTGAAGCGGCGCTGCAACCTTCCGCGTTGTCATCGTATGGCCGGCGTGGGATAATTCGCCACGTTTCCAAGCGTGAATCCAAGGAGGGGGATTGTATGGACGAAGTCAGAATCCGGGTGTTGAAGAGCGGGCCGTACGAGGTCAAGGGTTCGGTCTCGCTGGTGGATCAGAAACGCAACGCATATGCGCCGGACGAGGACACGATTTATCTGTGCCGCTGCGGCCAGTCCGCGAATAAGCCGTTCTGCGACGGCGCGCATACGGACTGCGGGTTCACTGCGGAAGAGACCGCGGGCTGACACCTACCAGCGCGTTCGGGTGGACTCGGGGGGCCACTCCCCAAGTCCGCTCGCGCCACGATTTCAACCGTCCGACTCCGATGTTGCGTCGGCCTCCGCAGCACGACGGTGCAAGGTTTCGCTGAGGACGTGGACGGCCCGTACGCCCGCACCATAGCGGTACACCAACTCACCGCCCCAATAGCCTTGAATGCCGAGGCCGCACACCCCGGCGAGTGCCAGCACCATGTAGGCAACCGGGAGGCGGCCATTGATCTGCCAACGAATTGCCGCCAGCAGCAGGAAGAAGCCGAACAACAGATAGCCACCGTATTCGTGATACCAGACGAGGTCTCGAATCTGAGCGTCGAAAGCGCCGTCCGGCTGCGGCAGGCGACGTTCGAGCCAACCGCTCAGGACGGCTGACCCGACCCCACCCACACCACCGAACAGTCCGAGGCGTCCGGCGTGCTGCCAAGCCCGATTCCCCGTCAAACTCCCGGCGCAGTCGAGCAGCACTCCGAAGACGACGAGCGCAACCGCAAAATGCACGCACACGGGATGCAGGGGGAGTATCGGTCCGCTTTCGAGCGGCGGGACCGGCACGTTGCCTGACGCGAGCGCGAAGCTCGGCAGTCCGAGTCCAGCAATCGACACCGCGGAGAGCAGCGCCGTTCGGCACGGAGAGCACGAATTCCCCCCGCCCTGCCCCGGTGCTACACTCTGCGGCGCCCAGCTACGCATGGGGAAGGAGGCAGCCGTGTCTCAAACCGAGTCGGCCGCATCGGTCGTCATCGCCCGGGTCGGAGAAGTCGCGCCTGGACACACCAAGAAATTCATGCTGTCGGTCGAGGGCCGCGAAACCGAGTGTTTCCTGGTCAATCACGCCGGCCGGTTCTTCGCCTACGTCAACCGGTGCGCCCACGTGCCGATGACCATGGACTGGATCGACAACCAGTTTCTGACCGAGGACGGCCGCTACATTCTCTGCGCCACCCACGGCGCCGCGTTCGAGCCCGATACCGGGGAGTGCGTCTTCGGGCCGCCGTGCGGAAAGTTTCTGGTCCGTGTGCCGCTGGACATCGGCGGCGGGCAGATTCGGGCGGGCCAGCCGGTCGAAGAAACGGCCGGCTGAGGGGCGGGGGCGGCGCCTATTCCCACTCGTCACCGAAGTGGGTACGCAGCAGGCGTTGTTTGAGGTAGTCGAGGCTGCCGAGGTCTTCGATGATGTCGCCGCCCGTGTCGTAGAAGAAGATTTCACCGCGTTTGTTGCGCCCGATGGCAACCAGCCATTCGAGCTCGTCCCGGTCTTCCAACAAATAATTGATGGTCTGCGACACCCCTTTGGCGGGGATCAGCGTGACCTTTGCGGGACGCGGCTTTTCCTGGGTGTTCGATGACATGGGGCGTCTCCACCGAAGCGAATTTCGGGTGCGGTCCGCGCTTGGTGCGGGAACCATAGGGGCCGGTTTTCAGCAAGTCAATACAGCAATCGCGATGGTCTCGACGTGGTAGGTGTGCGGAAACAAATCAATGGGCTGCGCACGCTGAAGCTCGTACCCGAGGGCGCGTAACCGGCGCAGATCGCGCGCCAGCGTGGTCGGATCGCACGAGACGTACACCAACGTTTTGGCGCGCAGCCGGCCCACCTCGTCCAGCATGTCGGCCATGCCGGCGCGGGGCGGATCGACGACCAGCACGTCCGCGATTTCCCCGCGTTCGGCGAGGCGGCGCAAGCCGGCCTTGGCCGAGGCGTGGATGCACTCGACATGGTCGAATCCGAGGCGCGCCAGATTCTCCTGCGCGTCGGCGGTCGCGTTGGCATCGCGCTCGATGGCGACCAGCCGGCCGACCCGGCCCGCAATGGGCAGCGTCAGATTCCCCGCCCCGGCGTAACACTCGATCACGTGCTGCGAACGCGCGAACTCGGCCAGCCGGAGCAGACGATCGATCAGGACCCGATTGGCCGCGGGATTGACCTGGGTGAACCCGCCGCGCGTGACCTCCAGCCGCAGGCCGTCCGCGCCCAAATCCAACACGATCCGCGGGTCGCCCCAACTCCGCCGCCAACCGCGGCCGAACAGCAGGAGACCCGCCACGTCGTCGCACTCGCGCACGAACGCCGCACAGGTCTTCTCGTCCGCGTCGTTGAAACGGCCCTCTGCGTTACCGGCCAAGACGACCTGCTCGGCCGACGCGCAGGCCGGATCGCTGGTCAGCAACTCGACACGCCGCACGCACGTCTGCAGGCGTGACAACCACGCGCGCGCCCGCACGAGATGACGCGCGCTGGCCGGCGCGGCGATCAGACAGTCGTCGAGTTCGACCAGCGTGTGGGAATCGGCCCGATAGAAGCCGAGGCGCGCCTCCGGCTCGGTTCGCAGCCGAATCCGATGCCGGTAGCGCCACTCCTGCGGGCTCGGCACGATCGGCAGGAGAGCGGGTTCGGGCACCCCACCGATGCGGCGCAGGCTTTCGCGGACGGTCTCCTCCTTGGCGCGGAGTTGTGCGGCATAATCCACCTGTTGCCACGGGCAGCCTCCACAGTCCGGCAGATGGGGACACGGCGGCACCCGACGTTCGGCAGACGGTCGGCGGACGGTCACGATGCGCCCGCTGGCATAGCGTTTCTTCTCTTCGGTCAGCGCGATTTCCAGGTCGTCGCCGGGCACCGCGGCCGGGACGAAGACGACTTTTCCGTGCTCTTCACCATCAAGCCGGCCGATCCCGTCCGGTCCGTAGGACAACCGGTCGATAGTCAGGCGGTGCGTTTCGGAGGCCATACGTTACGTCTCGAGTTGCAGCAGTGTCTTGGAGCGCGCCCCAACGGGGTGGGTCCCGACGGCGGCAGTTCTGGCCTATGTGAATCTGTGGTAGGGGACAAGCATGTTCCGCATTCGCCGCGGCAAACGAACCGACCTTACCGCCTTGGAGACGCTGTGCGGCCCAGGCGCTTCCGCCCCGCGGTCCGACAAGGATGTGGCGCGCCACTGGCGCAGACTGGCGGACGATCCCGGCCTGGATTTCTACGTGGCCCAAGACGACGACGGGCTCCACGGCGTGGTGCTGCTGAGTTACGTCCGCCGCCTGCGCTCCCGCGGCTGGCACGCGTTCGTGGACATCACCCTCGGACACGCCGCGCCGACGAGCGCGGGAAATGCGCTGCTCGCATTCGCCAAGCGCCGCGCCCGTACCCGGGCATGCGATGCCGTGCTCTGGCTTCCCGACCTGGAGGTCCCGACACCCCCCGAGGTATCCACCCTTCTTGCCGACAACGGGTTCTGCCGCCGCGGCGCGTGCTGGTCCTGTCCGCTCGATGCCGATTCGCCCGGAGCGGAAGCCTGATGCGTTTCCCTGGGAACGCGGGCGTCCCGCATGCAAGGAAGAATCGGGGAGAGTCGTTCAGTTCGAGCGTTGCCGCCGCCTCCTGACGCCCTGCCCTCACCCTGACCCTCTCCCAGAGGGAGAGGGGAGAGGAACGGAGAAGAAAGGAACGGCAAAGCCTCTGAGCTTGTGGAAGGATCAAACTATGTCGAAGAGGGGCAGAGCTTTGTTCCCTCTACCTCTGGGAGAGGGTTAGGGCCTGCCCCGGACGTGATCCGGGGGTGAGGGTTCGGCGTACGTCACCAACACGTCACGAATTCCAAACCGAGCCCCTCCCCTACTTGACCCTGCCGCACGCGCCAAGCTAAGAGGACATCCATACGTCGGGGTGTGGCTCAGCCTGGTAGAGCACACGGTTCGGGACCGTGGGGTCGCTGGTTCAAATCCAGTCACCCCGACCATTGCAACCCTCCTGTCCGGCGGGACCCCGCCCACTCATAAGACGCGGTTCCGGCCAGACGATCCGCCATGACATCCGCATTCGACCTCGGCGCCGTCCTCCTGTTCGGCGCCGCTGCGTATCTGTGCGGCTCCATTCCGGCCGGCATGCTCATCGCCAAGCGCCGCGGCATCGACATTCAGGGGCGAGGCAGCGGCAACATCGGCGCCACGAACGTCGCGCGGAGCGTCGGCAAAACCGAAGGCGTGCTGACGCTGCTGTGCGACCTCGTCAAAGGGCTGCTGCCCGTCGCGGTTGCCCGCTGGGGTGGTTTGGACGCCGCGGTACAGGCCACGGCCGCGGTCATGGCGGTCGTGGGCCATACGTTTCCCGTCTTTCTCCGCTTCGCCGGTGGAAAGGGCGTTGCTACGGGACTCGGCGTATTTCTCGGCCTAGCCCCCGCCGCGGTCCTGGCCGCGCTCGCCGGGTTCGGTGTGGTGTTCGCCGTGACGCGCCTCGTCTCGCTCGCATCGCTCGTGGCCGCCGCGGCAATGCCGGTGCTCATCTTCTCGTTCGATTACCCGGGGCCGCATCTCGCCGGCGGCATTCTCATCGCGCTCCTCGTCATCGTCCGACACCATGAGAACATCGGACGGCTGCTGCACGGGGACGAGCAACGGTTCCGTACCCGCGACGCTTGATCGGGTCTGCTTAAAAAATAGATTGCTGCCCGTCATTTGAGCAGCATTTCCAATCGAGCGACTCATAAAAATCTTCCTCAGCCGGTAGGGCGTCGGCTTGAAAATTCTCCGTTGCCGAGCCTTGGCCTCCGATTGTAGGGGCAACCCCCTGTGGTTGCCCTAGCGGAGGGAAGGGCAGGCACAGGGGCCTGCCCCTACGCACCGCGCGGCACCCTTGACTTTTTCCACGAGGCGCTGCCGTTCGTGGACCAGCCCCTACACGCCGCGCGGCGCCGAACATTCGAACCGAGGCACCGCATCCTAGCCGGATATCCGTAACTTGGCATTCATCTTGCTGCCTCATTGTCGGTGGACAGGTCAGGCGTGCCGCGAACCCGCCCTTTGCCACATGCCCGTCAGCTTTACATCCCGCCGGCTTTCTTTTAGAGGGGACCGAGGAGGGCAACGACTATGGGCACCATGAAAAAGGTCGAAGCGATCATCAAACCCTTCAAACTGGACGAGGTCAAAGAGGGTCTGAACGCCGCCGGTCTGACGGGTCTGACCGTCAGCGAAGTCAAGGGGTTCGGTCGCCAGAAAGGCCATACCGAGCTCTATCGGGGGGCGGAATACGTGGTCGATTTCCTCCCCAAGGTGAAGTTGGAAATCATCGTCGGCGAAGACCAGGTCGCCACGGTGGTCGAGACCATTCAGGAGGCGGCCAAGACGGGCCGCATCGGAGACGGCAAAATCTTCGTCAACACCGTCGAAGAAGTCATTCGGATACGCACCGGCGAGCGCGGCGACGACGCGCTCTGAATCGGGGCCGGCCACACGACACCGACGCGAGAAGTGAAGGAGGACAGCCCGGTATGACCGCACAAGAAGCCATCGCCCTGGCGAAGGAGCAGGGTGCCGAACTGGTGGACCTGAAGTTCATGGACCTGATCGGCACGTGGCAGCATTTCACCATCCCCATGAGCGAGTACGACGAGGACCTCTTCGAGGACGGATCGGGCTTCGACGGCTCTTCGATTCGCGGCTGGCAGCCGATCAACGCGTCGGACATGCTGGTGATTCCCGACCCGGGCACCGCGGTCATGGACCCGTTCTGCGACAAGCCGACGCTCAGCCTGCTCGGCAACATCGTCGATCCGATCACCCGCGAGCCCTATTCGCGCGACCCGCGCGGCATCGCCAAGAAAGCCGAGGCGTACGTCCAGTCCGGCGGCTTCGGCGACGTGGCCTATTTCGGCCCGGAGCCCGAGTTCTTCATCCTCGACGAAGTCCGCTTCGACCAGAACGCGTTCGAAGGCTACTACCACGTCAATTCGGTCGAAGGGGTCTGGAACTCCGGCCGGGACGAAGGTCCCAACCTCGGCTACAAACCCCGCCACAAAGAGGGCTACTTCCCGGTGTCCCCGCTGGATTCCTTCCAGGACGTGCGAACCGAGATGGTCCAGACCATGGAAAAGGTGGGCATCCGCGTCGAAAAGCATCATCACGAAGTGGCGACCGCGGGACAGGCCGAAATCGACCTGCGCTTCCTGCCGTTGGTGCGGATGGCCGACGCGCTCCAGTGGTACAAATACATCGTGAAGAACGTCGCCAAGCGGCACGGCAAGACGGCGACCTTCATGCCCAAGCCGGTCTTCGGCGACAACGGCTCGGGAATGCACACCCACCAGTCGATCTGGAAGGGCGGCACGCCCCTGTTCGCGGGCGACGGCTACGGCGGCATGAGCGAGTTCGCCATGCACTACATCGCCGGCATCCTGGCGCACGCCCCGGCGATATGTGCGTTCGCCGCGCCCACGGCCAACTCGTACCGCCGGCTCGTGCCCGGCTTCGAGGCGCCCGTGAATCTGGCCTATTCCTCCCGCAACCGGTCCGCCGCGGTGCGCATTCCGATGTATTCGATGAGCCCCAAGGCCAAGCGGATCGAGGTCCGGTTCCCGGACGCGACCAGCAACGGCTATCTCGCCTTCTCGGCCATGCTGATGGCCGGCCTGGACGGCGTCGAGCGCAGGTTGTCGCCCGGCGACCCGCTCGACAAGGACATCTACGCCCTGACGCCCGAAGAACTCGCCAACGTGCCGTCGGTGCCGGGTTCGTTGCCCGAAGCCCTGCGCGCGTTGGAGCAGGACCACGACTTCCTGTTGAAGGGCGACGTCTTCACCGAGGACGTGGTCGAAACGTGGGTCGAGTACAAGACGTCGCAGGAGATCGACGAGTTGCGTTTGCGGCCGCACCCCTACGAATTCGCGTTGTACTACGACGCGTAGGTTCGGACGTCTTTGCTTCTTGTAACCGGCCCCGCGGGACGATCTCCCGCGGGGCTTTTTTACGGAATTTCATACACGAGGATCCTCCGTCTGTTTCGACACGCTCAACGAACTGAGGGGAGGCGGGGGAGGTCCTTGAGCCTGTCGAAAGGCCGGGGCCTGGGGCGGGAAGCGTGGGAGAGCGGTGGTCCCCTGGGGGTTCGGTTCGACCTTTCGGGAGGCGACGTCGGGGTTCGTTTCGATGTTTCGACACGCTCGACACACCGCAAGCTCAACGAACTTAGGGACGGGAAGGTTCCCACTGGATTCCGGCTTTCGCCGGAATGACGGAGGAAAGACGTTCCGCTCAAGGAAATCTCGAACTGAGGCATCCCGCGGCGCACGACTTCTTGACAAAGCAGGGGCGCTCAGGCAGACACGGGCAGACCGACGCGGCCCCACGAGCGGGGTGACGAACCCGCCCGGCCGCATCGTTCCCCGTTCGATCTACCCCTTCAGGAACGCCCCGAAACAACAAGGAGACGCCGTATGTTACTTGATGGAAGAGTCGCCGTAGTCACCGGTGCCGGCCGCGGCATCGGCCGCGAAGAAGCCCTGCTGCTGGCCAAGAACGGTGCCAAAGTCGTCGTGAACGACCTGGGCGGCAGCTTCGACGGGACCGGCGCGGATTCCAGTCCGGCGCAGCAGGTCGTGGACGAAATCAAGGCCCTCGGCGGCGAAGCGGTGGCGAACTTCGAGAGCGTGACCGACTTCGACGGCGCCAAACGCATCGTCGAATCGGCCATCGCTGCGTTCGGCAAGCTGAACATCCTGGTCAACAATGCCGGCATCCTGCGCGACCGGATGATCTTCAACATGTCGGAGGACGAGTGGGACGCGGTCCTCAACGTCCATTTGAAAGGCTCCTTCAACTGCGCCCGCCACGCCTGCGAATACTGGCGCGAACAGCACAAGCAGGGGAACGTGCTGAACGGTCGCATGATCAACACCTCGTCGGACGCCGGCCTGCTCGGCAGCCCAGGGCAACCCAACTATGGCCCGGCCAAGGCCGCCTTGGCGACGCTGGCCATCATCGTCGACCGCGAAATGCAGAAGTACGGCGTCACTGCGAACGCCATTGCACCGCTCGCCCGCACGCGGATGACCGTGGACGCCACGCCGCAGACCGCGCCGCTCATGGCCGGGCCGGACAAGGCGGGTGAGCACGATTACTTCGACCCGGCGCACATCGCGCCGCTGGTGACGTGGCTGGCGAGCGAAGACGCCGCCAGCGTGCACGGCGAGGTCTTCCGCGTCGGCGGCGGGTGCGTCTGGCTGATGCAGGGCTGGCACTCGGTCGGCACCGTCAAGAAGAGAGGCACCTGGGACGCCGCGGAACTGGGCGAACAACTCAAGGGCGAACTCGCCAAAGGCAACACCGCCAAGGAAGACCTCGGCGCCATCTTCAAATCCCTCAAACAGGATTAGAAGAGGCCGCGTCCTGTTCATTTCGACAAGCTCAATGAACGGGACCCTCTCTTCCGAGCTTGGTTTCTATCCCCTCTCCCCCCTTCGACCCTTCGACAAGCTCAGGGACCATCGGGAGAAGGGTAGAGCCTGTCCCGGACTTGATCCGGGGGAGAGGGTCCGAGGCCGCACCGCTCAAGATCAACCAGCCCCGAGAAACTCCTCAAATAAGACCAATCCCTCAGCCGACACCCTAGCTACCCTTCCCTCCACCCCCGCCCACCCCAAGTGAAAACCTCTGTGACCAGTCCCGCCCCCTACAACGTCCTGATCGTCTGCCACGCCAACACCAGCCGCAGCGTCATGGCGCACGTGCTGCTGGAAAGGATGCTGGCCGCCCGCGACATCCGCCACATCGCGGTTCGTTCCGGCGGCATCGCCATCTACGCCAGGGACGGCATGATCGCGTCCTTGGACGCCCACTTCATCCTGCAGGAAAACGGGATTCACATTCAGCGCGACGAATTCGTCTCTACCGACCTCAAACGGCACCGCGACCTGATCGCGGACGCCGACCTGATCCTGACCATGACGGGCGAACAGAAAACCATGCTGGACGCCTATCCAGAAGCCGCGGGAAAACCCGCGTTCACCCTCAAGGAGTTCGCCGGCGAAACCGGCGACATCGACGACCCGGCGATGCAGGGCGAGAAAGCGTTCCGGGCGCGCATGGTGGAGATCAAACGCTGCCTCGAACACGCCTTCGACGCTCTCGTCCAGCGCGCAGCCGTCACCGCATGACCCATCCTCCGACCCGAACCGACCCGACCGCGGCACCGTTCCGCAACCCCGCGGACGCAACGATTCGCGGGATTCTAGGGACGCCGCGCACCATTGCGGTCGTCGGCTGCTCGCCCGACCCGAACCGCGACAGCCACCGAATCGCGGCCCTGCTCAAGGCGAAGGGCCATACCGTGATTCCGGTCAACCCGCACTGCCGCGTAATCCTCGGCGCGCGTTGCTATGCCAGCCTGCGGGAAGCGCGCGCCCATGCGGGCACGGAAATCGACATGGTGGACGTATTTCGCCGCCCCCGATTCGTCGCGCGGATCGCGGACGACGCCGTTGCCATCGGCGCCTCGATCCTGTGGCTGCAACTCGGCGTGATCGACGAAGCCGCGGCCCGGCGCGCCGCGGGCGCGGGGTTGACCGTCATCATGGGCCGCTGCCCGGCCATAGAGTACCGGCGGCTGTTCTAACGTCGCTGGTGTCGTCATGTCCGAGCAACCGCCGAGCCGGCTCAAGCCCTGGCACAAAGTCGCCTCCGAGACGATCTACTCCTGCCGCATCTTCTCCCTGCTCAAGAACCGCTCGCGTTCGCCGCGTGACGACCGGCCGCACGACTTCTTCGTCCTGGACAGCGGCGACTGGGTCAACATCATCCCCGTGACCGCGGACGGCCGCGTCGTCCTGATCCGCCAATACCGCCACGGCACCGAGGATTTCACCTTGGAGATTCCGGGCGGCATGGTCGATAGCGAAGACCGGTCGCCCCTGGCCGCGGCGCGCCGCGAAATGCAGGAAGAGACCGGCTACGACTCCGCGGACATCGTTCCGCTGGGTTCGATCCATCCCAACCCGGCGATTCAGGCCAATCGCTGCCACAGCTTCCTGGCACGCAACGTGACCCGAAAATTCGAGCCCAGTTTCGACACCACCGAGGAAACCGAGGTGCGCTTGGTGCCGGTGCGCGAACTACCCGAACTGGTCCGTTCCGGGCGCATCACGCACGCCTTGGTCGTAGTGGCGTTCTACTGGTACGATCTATTGGGGGCACCAGGACGTTCCCATCCCTAAGTTCGTTGAGCTTGCGCTGTGTTGAGCCTGTCGAAACATCGAAACGAACCCCGATGTCACCTCACCCTTCGCCCCCGTACCTTCGCAACTGGCGCAGGATCCCCTTGTATGTCTTTCTCATTTCAAACTGAGATGGTGCTGAACGCTTGCGCCGCCCGAGTATTGTAGACAACAGGATGCAGGGTTGAACAGGAAATAAAGCTAAGGTGACATCGGGGTTCGTTTCGACAGGCTCAACGAACTTAGGGCCGGGACCACAAGGGTTCCCCTACATCCAAGTAATGAAGTCAATTTTTCTTCGTCATACCTGCGCAAGCAGGTATCCATGTCCTGGATTCCCGCTTCCGCGGTAATGACGACCGACTGATGTATTCAAGTATGCAATCCCCTTCGCGAACATCGGAATCGCCAATGTGCAGTTGACATGAATTTCTGGTCGACCTTTTCGCCCGCCCCGTAGGTCGGGTTAGCCAAAGGCATAACCTGACATCCCCGCTCCCCTGTCGGATTACGCTTCGCTAATCCGACCTACAGTACCTCGTCGGTTCCGTTCGTCCCCGAACCGGCCCCACGAACATGAGTGCATTTTCGTTTCATGCTATCGATCGAATTGCTCGAACTCGCCTCCCGCGTCGTGAATCCGCTCCAGGCAAAGGCGATCGATCAAATCCAGGGATCGGGACGTCCATTCGTCATCCTGGTGTTGCTGGTATGTCCGGAAGATGAGCTTCGCGACGGTGTACCCATCGTGCGTCCGTCTGGTCCGAATGTCTCGTGCTTCGTCGATGAAGCGATCGAGGAAGTTCTCGCATATTTCACACGTCATTCCCGGCAACCGTCCCGGTGATTCCTCCAACGTGTGGAGAGTCGAGAAGGAGTTCTCTCGGAATGCTCTGCTGTTGCGGAACGTCGCGATCAAATCTCCGTACGTATCGAGAGTTTCGCTCCGCAATTGGTGGAAGCATGATGCGGCTTCACCTCGCACCTTGTCATCAGCGTCGTCGAACAACACAGCAAGCGTTGCTTCGCACCAGGAGCGCCACTCTGGATCGGCGATGTTGGCGGAGGCGACCTGCGCCACACCCAGGCGGTGTCGGGCGGTGCCCCGCAGGGCTTCACCAACGAGATCTGCCGCACTTTCATGTCCCAGCACGGCGATACCCGCCAGATGCGCCCCGGTCTCGCAGACTTCCGGTTCGGACGAGCGGAGCATGCGCTCGATGATCGGTCGAAGTTCCGGGAAATTCTCGTGCAGCCGCATACGTATGAAATCGGAAACGTGGCGTGTCGCGAGCAGACGATCCTCGGAAAGATTCATACTCAGGAAAAGCGACATACCGAGTGCAGGGTCATGGGAAGCGACGGCCCCGAGGGTCCCGGCGACGCACGAGAGTACGGCTGCGCTCCGGTCCCGGATCATCCGGTCGAGAGTCGGGCGGAACCGTTCGATGTACGTAGCGTCGGAGAGGATAAGATCCCGAATGGCGTCGGCCGCTCTCCCTCGCGTGGTGTTGATACCGTTGAAGTGGATGTCGCCGCCGTAGTGCGGTTTCTCGCCGCCAGCCTCCTCCTTCCATGCCTCGCTGCCGGGGTCTTCGTGCTCCGTCGCAAGCCGGTGGAGCATTTGGACGTCGTCATCCGGGAGTGGGTCTCCAATGCTTCCGAGGACATCGGTAATCCATCTGCCACAAGGCCCGTGCGACTCTACAAATGCCTTGCGGCAGACCCGGAGTTTGATGTCGCTCGCGATCTGGGCTTCCCTCAACGCCAACAGAATGCACTCCAGATACACGGGGTTCGCGTCTGCGGGAAAGTGCAGACTGAGGCGGGCGAACCGCTCCGGCTCCTCCTTGACTCGCTCTCCGAGAACTTGGGCCAACTCCTCTGCGCCGCCCTTGAGTGCATCCCCCGACAGGAACATCCGATCCTCGGAGCGGTACTTCCGAATAGCGTTCAGCCACTGCCCATCGGTCATGACGTCCGTGGCCTTCTTCTCAATGGGCGACTCGACCTCGACCGGATCAACAACGCGGCGTGGTTCGCCTTGCGGTTTGCCGAATTTCCGCTCCAATTCCTGAAAGCGTGCGTTCGCGCGGGAGTTGCGGAGTCCCGACGGGATCGCCGAGAGCAGGGAGAACCGAGCCCGTTCGATCCGTTTGAATCCACCCTTGGTCTGTTCGTCGGGATGGACGGAGTCCAGGATCACCGTCTCAAACCGCTTGCGGTTCTCGGGAGTACAATGCGGAACTACCGCCTTGATCGCTTGCATCGTGTAGCAATACGGATTGTCTGAGGACCCGCATTGAAATCGCCAAGGCTCGTCGCACAGCAGGACAGCGGCTTCGTCCGCATAACGCGCCGCCCCGCCGGCATACAGGGCCAGCAGGAGGTAATTTGCCACATAGGTATCGCGCCGACGGAGTTCGGCGATCTCATTGCTCAGATCCTCGGTGCTCTCGCCTGCAAGGGTAGCGAGTGCTCCGTTCAACCCCGACAGGCACGCTCCCTCGCCCCTCGGCCCCTTGATCTTTATGGGAATGGTCCACACTGCGTCGTGTCTGGGCGGCTCGTCACCGGTCGAAGCGGAATCCGAGATGTCGAGCACCACGGGGAGCACATGTTCCACAAACGCCGCGGGCGCACGCTCCGCGGATTTGCTTATCAGCATCGCCACGGAACGATCGTAGCCAATCAGTTCTCCTGCGCGAAACTCCTCACCGGCGACACGGATGACTGCAAAGCGCCGCCGGAGCCAGTGCGCCAGAACTTCGGGGATCCACTCGGGGCGATTCTTGCCCAAAGGGTAAAGCATACTCCAGAACGTATCGTTCACCGCGATTGGTCCACGGGCCTCATCGAGCGTGCCGTTGTCCACAAGATGCAGAAAGAGTTCGAAGAAGCGACGGCTCGTGTGGAGGTCGGTCCATTCCATGAGGGACCGTAGCCGCAACACCCACTCACCGCCACGGTCGGCATACGGTTCGAGCAGGGCCGCAACACGATCCGGGGAATGTTCCTGATGGCGTTTCAGATAGATCACCGCTAGGTCGACCAACCGGTCGTTGTTCGAGTCCAGCCAATTCTCGATCATGCGGCGCCGGTCGGTGTCCTCGAACCAGGACGGTGATCCGAAGAATCGCTGCCACGCGACTTCCGACAGCTTGTCCGGGTTCGGCGTGTCGTCCTCGATAGCCTTGAGCGCCGGCCCGATCCACTGTTGCCATATTGCCCATTCTTCCTCGGTCGGGTCCGTGACTTCGGCAAGGAGGGCAAATGCAAGGTCCTTGATATGCGTCCGAATCCTCTCATCCGAGAGCAAGGCGCGAAGCTCCTCCACATACCGGGCGCGATCTGAGTCACGGAGATAGGCCAGCACCTGCCGGACCTGGGCGCGGCGGAACAGATGCTGCTCCGACTCCTTGAGGAATGACGCCAGCGGTTCTTGCCGCCTGACGAACACGCGGGCGAAGCAGTAGTCGAAGAAGCTCTCATGGCCGAATCCGTAACGGCACCCGTCGAAGGTGAGTATGCCTTCCGAGGCCAACTGGTCCACGTATGCAGGCGAGAAATCGTCCAGCGTCTCGCGGGACGCCGAAAGCTGTTGAGCGGAAGTCATCTCATCGCAGAGAGTTTCAATCACTTTCATCCACCACTGATCCAGCGAAGGCGCGATTCGCTTCTCGACCACCCGCCGCTTCTCGTCCCAGTACCGGTCCAAGAGTTGCGTTGCCGTGTCGAAGGTGGGCACTTGCGACGTATCGAAGCTGGCTTCAAGGAAGAGGGACAGGTTCTGCGGAAGCCGCAGGAGCGCCAGTTGGCGTTTCCGGAACAGCGCCGGGTCGAAACCGGCCTCGGTCAGGATCGGTTTGACCTCGTCGACCGTGAACTCCGTGACCTCGACTTGCGCGCCCGAACCGGAAGGCAGGAGATGCCGCAGGCGATGATCGTGCTGCCAGTCGAAGGCCCGGCAAACGACGACGGTGTGAATCACGGCCCGTGGGCGTATCCCGCGGGCTTCATGGAGCAACGCTTTGACGACGTCGAACGCGCCGGAGCTTCTGCCGGACATGGTGCTCACCGCGTCCAACTGATCGACGATCAACACGCCGGGACGCCCGGCGGCCTCCGCTGCTGCTGCGAGCACTAAAGCCGGTGATTCTTCAAGTTCGAGGCGGCGTCCCAGATCCGCAGTGGTCGATACCGACAGGACGCGATCGAAGCGGAATGTCAGCACGGGCAGACCACGTGTACGCAAAGCCTCCGTGATCTCGACGACACAAGCTGTCTTCCCGGAGCCTGCCTTGCCGGTCACAACGCTGTCGGTTACGGTCTCAGTAAGTCGCGATAGCAGCATTTCCGCCGCCGCCCTGGGAACGAACCTTTGTCGAATGAGTTTCTTCCGCGTGCCACTCAGGTATCGGTCAGTCGCTTCTCGCACGGCGACGCCCGCATGTTCGGGACTGGAGAGGCGTCGCATCCGATAACCACGCCGGTCGAGTTCTTCGATGAGTTTCTGGCGGGTAATCGTGTAGTGGACGGAGTCGCCGACAATCCCTCGAAGCTCCGATGCGACTTGACCGGAATTTGCGAGAAAAAGTGCTTGGACTCCCCATCGCACCTTCTCTTCGAGCTCACGTTCGTTGATCGTTCGGACATCAACTCGCCGCAAGCGTCCGAACGCGTCTGGAACGTCGCATTGCCATTCACGCCGGAGCCTTTCGAACGATTTCTTTCGCGCTTGGGCGGCAAGAAAGTCCTTCTCGAATTCCTCTACCGACTCCGCGTTGTTGGCCCCCTCGCACAGGTTGGCCAGCTCGCGGGCGTCGCTGCCCGAGACGAACACGAAGCGGTCGTCGTTGCCCGCCAACGCTTCACCGATCTCCCGAAGCAATCCGTCGGAGGCGAGCGCGTCGAGGCTCCACTTGCCGTTCGGATGACTGCGTTTCGCTTGATGCAACTCCCGTCGCGAGCCGGCCGTCACGACGAACTCCGCCTTCTCGACGCCGGGGTCCTCGATGCGGATCGCCTCGGTGTCGTCAAGAAGCATGCGCACGCACTCCGACACCGCCAACCACGTTTCGTAGCGGTTGCCGAGCTTGTCCGCGGGGCCGCCGGGAAGGGTCATGGAGCGAAATCAGGCGTTTGGGAGACGACGACGATGGTGGTGTGAAACAGAAAACTGTGCGCCACGTTCAGATCCCTACATCGTCAAGGGGTTTCGACGTATCGCCGACGTCGAGAAATCCTTCCGGCAAGGTGGGAAGGCGATCCAGCAGAGCGAGCAGGCGCCCTTTCCTGACCGGCTCGATGATGAAGCATATCTCCGAACCTATGCTTGGGGCAGGGTTGCGTCAAACCACAATTCGGGAGTGTCTCGTTTGAAAATCCCCTCACCCTTTTCCTACTTCTCGGCCAAGGCTTCCCGGATAGCCTTCAGTTCGGCGTCGGTGATTCCCCATACCTGCGCGGCCATTTCGTCAATTTCCGCTTCCACTTCTGTTAGTTCATCTTCGTCTTTCCGTTCTGCCATACCGTGGCAGCGGTGCGAAAGTTCAGCTAACCGGATGTGGTCTCCATCACTCTTTTTGAATCGGGGAACGACTATATGTTTCATAATATGCGGCGATGGATGCAGAACGATATACGCCGCGGCAGCTTCATAGGCAGGAGAAGAATTGAGCATACCCGAGAGGAAATACGCCTCATTCGGGCTTTCGCACGGAATCGTCACGATCGTATGATCGGGCAAAGAAGGCTTCGTTTTTTCGACCGTGGAGGGACCTGACGCGCTCGCCCGAACGGAATGCCCCACTTCCGGCCAGAGCACTTTCCACTCTGCCATCGTATAAGGCCCAACATTATACATAGAGTAGAAAGGATCGGAGGGCTTGAAATACTTGCGGTAACCTGAGCGTCCGCGCAGCGTTCCACGTTCAGGTTTTCCAGCATTCCCTTCAAACTGCTTCAGATACGCGTAGGTCTTCGGCCAGCGGCGCTTCATTTCGGCTTCGGGGATGCCTTTGCGCGTCTTCGGGTCCTGGGTCAGAACGATGTACGCCGAGGGTTCGGCCCGCCAGCGTTGAACGTCTCTTCCTCGCAGCAGGGGATACACCAAGTCCGGCTCGATGACGGCCTGCACGTGCTTCACTTCGAGTTTCCCTACGTCGTATAGATTCTCGATCAGTAATTCGCCGTTCGAGAGTGTTTCCACGACGTTGACCCAATACACGCCGTTCAGCCACGTACAGCAGCCGGCATACGCCCGGTAGTCGCTCGCCCCGATCACCTTCCGAATGCCGGACAAGGCACGCCGTGGGGCCGTCAGCCACGGGGAGGAGTCTTTCGTGTCAACGACGGGGAGCGCCTCGATTCTCCTTCGGACGCTCCCATTGAGGACGTCCGACAACGACGCGTTCTGCCCCATCCGGCTCGCCCCGGCCCACGTCGTGTGTCGTGTAAGGCACGGGATACGGAAAGGGCCGCGGCGTCTTTTCACAGACGAAAACCGCGGTACGGTTGGTCGCGCCTTCGAAAACCTGCATGGCGCTCAGGTCGTGGACCATGCGCGGTTTCAACCACGTCGTTTCGGTGTCGCTCTGCCGGTAGCGGAGGCGTCTGAACCCGTCACCCGCCCCCTGCGTCTTGAACACGCTCTGCGTGATGACGAAGCCGAGCCGCCCGCCCTCGGGCAGATAATTGTCCACTGCGGCGTACGTGAACAACATCGAAATGTCCTTCTTGCCGCCGCCCAAGCGCGCCGCGGAGCCGGAAAGCGTGAAGAGTCCGTAGCGGTCCCAGAGCGGTTTCATGCCGTAGCGGTCCCAGAGCGGTTTCATGCCGTCGCGGTAGCCCTCGGGCAGGTGCTCCCAATTCACCCACGGCGGATTGCCGGCGACGTAGTCCACCGCGCCGATGAACAGCGGCGCGAAGGCGTTTTTGATGATGCGCGCCCAGATGCCGTTCTTGTTGTCGGCGTCGAGTTGCTGCAGATGGCCGTACAGGTCTCGATGCAGGTTGCCCTGTGTGACGGGAATGGCCTCGGCTGCGCACCGCTCGATGAACTCGTCGGGGGAATAGCCGTCGCGGATGCAGGCTTCGAGCGTGTCGGCGTAGCGCCCGATGTGCTCGCGGTTGTCGGTGACTTCCGCGGGAATGGTGAAGTCGCCGGCGCTGGTCTTGAGTCGGCGCGCATTCCCGGCGCCCCCGGTGAACACGTCGCCGTACTCCGAGGGCGTCATGATCGAATCGCACAGATAGACGGGCAACTCGACGGTGCCCGCGTGCCGCAGCAGTTCGCGGATGGCCAGCAGATAGTTGGTCCGGGCCGCCATGACGGCCAGCGGGTTCAGGTCGAAGCCGATGACGTTGTGCAGGATTTTGCGCAGCAGGGCGTCTTCACCGAAGCCGCACTCGTGGCGGTGCGCGGCGTACCAGGTCTGGACGCGGTTCAACGCCATGACGAGGAAGGTGCCGGAGCCGCAGGCCGGGTCGAGGAGGCGTTTGTCCGGGTTGCCGTCGTAGCCGAGTTCGTCGAGCACGAGTTCGGCCAGCCAGTCGGGCGTGTAGTATTCGCCCAGGTCGTGGCGCACCGACTTGGGAAAAAGTTGCTGGTAGAGTTGCTTGAGCAGGTCGCGGGACTCCGCGGGATCGACGCTCAGGGTGGTCGGGTCGAATCCGTCGAAGGAGGTGGTCATGGCCCGGACGGCCTCCGCGCAGTCCGCATTCCAGGCGTCGAGATACCAGGAGAACAGGTCGCCTTCGAGAAAGTTGCGGATGCCGAGTTGCGCCCAGATGCCGCCCTGTTTGAGATTGCGCAGTTCGTCCCGCAACTTGGCCGAGGTCGGCGCGGACACGAGTTTCTTCAGGGTCGAGGTCCCCAGCGGCGAGAAGGACGCGACGATCTCCGCGGCCAGCATCTTCATGAAGATGGCGTAGTAGGTGTGGACGGCGAACAGGAGTTCGGCCGGGTGCGGGGCGGGCACCCGATAATGCGCGGCCAGTTTCTCGACCTTGGCGTTTCGGCCGTGGATGTCGTAGCCGCAGACCTCGCCGAAGAGGATCTGCCACTGGTGGAAGAAGGTCCGCGCCCTGGGGCTGTCGGTCGTGCGGATCAGGTCGTGCATGAGCCGGATACCCTGTTGGGCGCTTTGACCTTCGGCGCCGAAGTTGGCGGTCAGATTCTCGGGCGTGAACGACAGCCCGCGCGCCCCCAACGACAGGATGGCCCGCAACAGGCGTTGGACCGTGTGCGGCGTCACGGGAACCGGGTCTTCGGCGTCGAGCTTGCTTCCGTGTTTGCGCACGAACACGAGCGTATCGCCGTCGCAGCCCACGCCGAGGATGCGTTCCATGCCGACGTGCTCCGCGGCCTGAAAGTCCCGGAACCGCTTCCCGATCTGCTTGACGACGGCCTTGACGCCCGGCGCGTTCTTGTTCTCCGTGATCTTGCCCGCGCCCTTCGGGTCTTTGTACTCGATGACCACGCCGCCGTATTTCGAATCGATGCGTCCGCCGGCCAAGCCGTATTCATGCCGGCCCGTGACGTTCAGCCCGGCTTTCGTGACGAACTCGTCGATGAGCGAATTGCAGGCATGGCGCACGTCTTCCTCGGAACCGGCCCCGGCGGCGGCCCGGACCATCTGATCGGCCATGACCGCGGCGTGCGATTCGATCAATGCTTCGAGCGTCTGATTCATGCGGCGGTCCCCGTTCCTCGGCACCTCGCCCGATGAGGGTGGTTCCCTGGGGTAGGCGTCAGGACGACGCTATCTAGAAGGGTGCGTGGCGGGGTGTCGATTGAAATTTTCTTCCCCGTTCCTCCGGAGGGGCGACCGGCCGGTCGCCCCTACCCCGCGATCGGGACGCATATCTGCGAAAGAAGCACCAATTCGTCGGGCTTCTATATCCAGAGATTCTTTCCTCCACCCCGCTACCTTCAGCGAAGCGGCCAAAATTGGGCTGTTAGGGCGATGACCGAAATCAGAAGAGCTACGACACTGGTGAGGGCAGCGTATTTGGCCTTGGTTACTTCATGCCTTACCTGCTCGACTTCTTCCTTGGTGGCAAAGTGCGGGAGTGCACCCTCGATTCTGGCAAGGCTCAGGCGGACCTCTTTCATGTCCGCCTTCAACTCTGCCACGTCGGCCTTCAGCCTCGACCCATCGGTCTTGGTCTGCATCAGCCGGTCATCATCATTCATGGCTTTCGCCTCTTAGTCAGGATGGCTCTGAAACCCATCATGGCTTTGTTGAGCTTACCGATGTCAACTTCCAGATGAAAGCGCGCCGTTCGTCGAGTTGCTTACTGATCGAAGGGCCAAGAACCTCCGTCCGGCTTACCTGAGCTTCTCACGCACCAATTCCCCCATCTCCTTGCAGCCGACGAGGCGGCATTCGGGCTGGGCGATGTCCGGGGTGCGGTAGCCGCTTCCCAACACCTGATCGACGGCGTCCTCGATGGCCGTAGCGGCTTCCTCCGCGCCGAAGGACAGGCGCAGCATCAATGCAGTGGAAAGAATCATCGCCAGCGGGTTGGCCTTGTCCTGGCCGGCGATGTCCGGCGCGGTGCCGTGAATGGGCTCGAACAGGCCCTTGCTGCCTTCGCCGAGCGAGGCCGAGGGCAGCAAGCCCATCGAGCCGGCCAGCATCGAGGCTTCGTCGGTCAGGATGTCGCCGAACATGTTCTCCGCGGCGATGACGTCGAAGTCCCCCGGCCGCCGGATCAGGTGCATGGACATGGCGTCCACGAGCACGTCCTCGTACTCCACGTCGGGATAGTCGCGCGCCACCTCATTGGCGACTTCGCGCCACATCCGCGACGTCGCCATGATGTTGGCCTTGTCCACCGAGGTCAGCTTCTTGCGGCGTTTGCGGGCGAGGTCGAACGAGACGCGCATCAGCCGCTCGACTTCGGCCTCGGTGTAGAAGATGGTGTCCACGGCTTCGCGGCCCGCGGCACCGTCTCGGCGTTCGCTCGGCCGGCCGTAGTACACGCCGCCGGTCAGTTCGCGCACGACCATCAGGTCGACGCCGTCCAGCACCTCGGGTTTCAGGGTGGAGGCGTGGACGAGATGGCGGTTGACCTGCACCGGCCGCAGATTGGCGAACAGCCCGAGTTCCTTGCGCAGGCCCAGAATCGCCTGTTCGGGCCGAACCTGCGCCTTGGGGTCGTCCCACTTGGGGCCGCCGACCGCGCCGAGCAGCACCGCGTCGCCGGCGTGGGCAACGCGCAGCGCCGCATCGGTCAGGGCTCGGCCGTGTTCGTCGATCGAACAGCCGCCGGCCAAGGCCGGCTCGAACGTGAAGTCCAGGTCGAACCGCGGGCCGACCAGTTTCAGAACTTCGACGGCCTCGGCCATGACTTCGGGGCCGATGCCGTCTCCTGCGAAGACTGCGACGTTGTGCGTCATCTCGTGCTCCTCTGCTTCTGGTGTGGGAGGGTGTCGGGTTGCAAAGGGAGTTCCCTACACGATGCTCCCGGAACCTTCCCCGACTTGCATCCCGTACTCCTTGGTTGAAACCCCTTCGACATGGTTCGACCCTTCGACAAACTCGGGGACCGCAGGCTCACCAATCGAGCTCAGGGAGCAAGCCCGTCGAGCTTGTCGAAACGGGTGGAGGATCATCTTGTACGGAGTCCCTTTGCCATGCTTGGGATGGTTTGCCGCTGCGGGCCGGGGGACCCTCTCCCTAGCCCTCTCCCAGAGGGAGAGGGGATAAGAAGGGGAGGGAGCGGGCGGCGGCGGTTACGGACCCTGGCGGTGCGCGCCGGAGTGGTCGCCGTGGCGTGCCAGACGCGCGAATTTGTTGAGGGCGTTCGTGAACGCCAAGGCGCTCGCCATGATGATGTCGGTGTGCGCGCCCTGGCCGTTCACCGACGTGCCGTTCTTGCGCAGCAGGCACGACACCTCGCCTTGGGCGTCGGTGCCGCCGGTGATGGATTTGACGGAGTAGCGTTCGAGTTGCACGTCCAGCTCCGCGATGTTGGCAATCGCCTTGTAACACGCGTCCACCATGCCGTCGCCCGACGCGTTCTCCACCTGCTCGCGGCCGTCCACCTTCATTTTGACCGTGGCGTGCGGGACGGCCATGCTCGACGAGGTCACGTTCAGGTACAGCAGTTCGTATTTCTCGGGCAGGCGCGCCGTCTCTTCGGTGACGATCGCGATCAGGTCTTCGTCATAGACGCTCTTCTTCTTGTCGGCCAACGCCTTGAAGCGCACGAACGCCTTGTTCATGTCCGTGCCCGAATAGTCGATGCCGAGATATTTCAGGCGCTCGACGAACGCGTGGCGCCCGGAGTGCTTGCCCAGCACCAGCCGGTTGCTGTCCAGGCCGACCGTGCGCGGCTGCATGATCTCGTAGGTCAGCTTGTATTTGAGCACGCCGTCCTGGTGAATGCCGGCCTCGTGCGCGAACGCGTTGTCGCCCACGACCGGCTTGTTGATCGGCACCGGAATGCCGGTGATCTGCGACAGGAGTTGGCTGGACGGATAGATCTGCTCGCTCACGACGTTGGTCTGCACGTGGGAGAACACGTCCTGGCGGGTCTTGATGGCCATGACTACCTCTTCCATCGAGGTGTTGCCGGCCCGCTCGCCGATGCCGTTGATCGTGCATTCCACCTGGCGGGCGCCGTTTTCGACCGCGGCCAGCGAGTTGGCGACGGCGAGGCCGAGGTCGTTGTGGCAGTGCGCGCTCCAGGTCACGTCGCGGCCGCCCGGCACCTCGTCCCGCAGCCGCCGGAACAGCGCGCCGAACTGCTGCGGAATAGCGTAGCCGACCGTATCGGGCACGTTGATGGTCACCGCGCCGGCCTTGATGACTTCGCCGAAGATCTGGATCAGAAAGTCGACGTCGGTGCGCGACGCGTCCTCCGCGGAAAACTCGATGTAGTCGAGGTGCTGCTTGGCGTAGCCGACCGCCCAGACCGCGGCGTCGATGCACTCCTGGCGGCTCATCATCAGCTTGTGTTTGAGGTGGATGTCGGAGGTGGCGATGAAGATGTGGGCGCCCGGATTCGTGGCCTTTTCGACCGCCCGGACCGCGCGCCGGATGTCGTCTTCCTTGGTGCGCGACAGGCTCAGCACGATGGGCGTCGAGACCAGTTCGGCCACGCGCCGCACCGACTCGAAGTCGCCCTCCGACGACGCGGCGAACCCGGCCTCGATCACGTCCACGTTGAGCTTTTCGAGCTGCCCGGCCACCATGACCTTCTCCTCGATGTTCATGGTCGCGCCGGGCGACTGTTCGCCGTCGCGCAACGTGGTGTCGAAGATTCTGACGGTTTCACGGTCCATGACGTCCTCCTCGGTTCTCTGGATAAACAAAAAGGGCTGCGGTGGGATCCGCAGCCCTCGGTCGGCAAGGCCGCGGCTGAAACGTCCGCCCGCGGCCTCCGGGTGTCGGGTGTACGCTAGCCCCCTCCCCCGGATCCCTCGGGCGGGATGCGAAGTAGCAGGCCAAGCAGTCGTCGGGTCGGCACGGCGTCAGCCGTCGGGGGCGTGTGCATACGTGCGGAAGCCTTACGGACTTCGTTCGTCCTTGTCAAGTGAGTGGGGACGGAAGGCGGACGGCTGATCCGATGGTGCCGGCGGATCGCCCGACCGGGGGCGGATGCGCGGAACCGCGGGGTCCTGCTCGTCGGCGACCGTCCGTTCGGCCGCGGGTGTTCGGCATGCGGCGATCACCATCCGCACCGGGCCGGACAGGGCGTACACCGTCGCGATGGCGAACAGCATCATCTGCGGCTCGGCAATCGTGAGTTGCAGCAGGATGATGCCGACCACCAGCAGCCCGAACGGCTGGCGGTCGCGCAGTTTCAGGTCCTTGAAGCTGGTGTAGGACACCGTGCTGATCATCAGGCCGGCGAGCACGTACACCACCAACAGCAGGATCACGTGTTTACTCGTCGCGCCTTCGCCGCCCAGGTAGAAGTACATCCAGATCGTGGTGGCGACGACGGCCGCCGCGGCCGGGATGGGCAGGCCGACGAAGCTGTCCTTGTCGGCCACGCCGCTCTGCACGTTGAACCGCGCCAGGCGCAGCGCCCCGCACACAACGTACAGCGCCGCGGCCAGCCAGCCCCACACCGCCCACGGCTCCAACGCCCAACGGTAGGCCAGCAAGCCGGGCGCCACCCCGAACGCTACCAGGTCGGATAGCGAGTCGTACTCCGCCCCGAAGCGGCTGGACGTTTTCGTCATGCGCGCGATGCGGCCGTCCAGCGCGTCGAAGATCAACGCGATCAGTACGGCCGTGGCGGCCAGCCGATAGTCGGCCCGCAAGGTGGCGATGATCGAATAGAACCCGCAGAAGAGCCCGGCGGTCGTGAACAGGTTGGGCAGGAGATAGACCCCCTTGCGCAGCGGCGGGCGGATGTTCTTGCGGGTGGGGAGCCGCCGGACTTTTTCGCGGGAACGCAGCGCCACGGGGATCCTCCTGCCCTCACGCCTCGGGCGCGGCGCGGTAGGCGGCGATCACCGTCTCGCCGGCCTTGACGCGCTGGCCGACGTCGATGCGCAGTTCCGCGTCGGCCGGGCAATACAGATCGACGCGCGAGCCCAGCATGATCATGCCGTAGCGGTCGCCTTGCCGAACCCGTTCACCGCGGCGCACGCGGCACACGATGCGCCGCGCCAGCATCCCGGCGATCTGCACCAGCACGAAGCGGCGTCCGCCGGCGTCTTCCAGGCCGACCACGTTCCGTTCGTTGACGTCCGCGGCGTCCGCGGCGAATGCGGCCCGGAACTTGCCGGCTCGATGCGCGACGTCGGTGACGCGGCCGGCGACCGGCATCCGGTTGACGTGCACGTTCAGCGGCGACAGGAAAATGCCGACCCGCGCACACGGCGAGGCCGGATCGGAGGGGGCGCGGGTATCTGATTCTATCGTCACGACGCGCCCGTCCGCGGGCGACAGAATGAGGCCGGCGTCCTCGGGAATCCGCCGATTCGGGTCACGAAAGAAGAACGCCACGAAGAGGGTGCCGCCGAGCACGAGCCCACCCACCGCCTGGAAGTCGAGGAGGCCGAGGACGAGGGAGGTGGCCCCGAGCCCGAGTATCCACGGATATCCCTCGCGCGCGAAGTGCATGGTCGAACCGGGGCTGCGGCGTCTGACCGGCCGGCTCAATTCTTGGCTTTGTCCACCAGCCGGTCCTGCTGGAGCCACGGCATCATGCTGCGCAGGGTGTCCCCCACGACTTCCGCGGGATGCTGCGCGCCCTGCTGACGCATTTCGGTGAAGCGCGGCAGGCCCGAGCGATACTCGTCCATCCATTCGTCGGCGAACTTGCCCGACCGGATGTCGGCCAAAATCTCCTTCATGGCCGCCCGGGTTTCGTCGCCGATCACCCGTTTGCCGCGCGTCATGTCGCCGTACTCCGCGGTGTTGCTGATGGAATAGCGCATGTTGGTGATGCCGCCCTCGTAGATGAGGTCGACGATCAACTTCATTTCGTGCAGGCACTCGAAATAGGCCATTTCCGGCGCGTAGCCCGCATCGACGAGCGTCTCGAACCCGGCGCGCATCAGCTCGGTCACGCCGCCGCACAGCACGGTCTGTTCGCCGAACAGGTCGGTCTCGGTCTCTTCCTTGAACGAGGTCTCCAGGACCGCGGCGCGCCCGCCGCCGATGGCCGACGCGTACGCCAGCGACACCGGCTTGGCGTCGCCGGACGGGTCCTGCGCGATCGCGATCAGACACGGCACCCCGCGGCCCTTTTCGTACTCGCTGCGCACCAGATGACCCGGCCCCTTGGGCGCGACCATGAACACGTTGACGTCCGCGGGGGGAACGATCTTCCGAAAGTGGATGTTGAAGCCGTGCGCACAGGCCAGATAGCTCCCGGGACGGAGCGCGGCCTCGATGTCGGAGGCGTACATCCGGCTGGCGACTTCGTCGGGCGTGAGGATCATGACGACGTCGGCGGCCGCGGCCGCGGGGCCGACCTCCTGCACGGGGAAGCCGGCGGCCTCCGCCTTCTTCCACGAGCCGCTGTCCCTGCGCAGCCCGATGCGCACGTCCATGCCGCTGTCGCGCAGGTTGAGGGCGTGGGCGTGGCCCTGGCTGCCGTAGCCGACGACGGCGATCTTCTTGCCGGCCAGCAGGGACGGGTCGGCGTCTCGGTCGTAATAGATGTTCATGCTGCGTGCTCCTTGTGCGTGGGGCGCTTGAATTCGACCGTCTTCTCCGCGCCCGACAGCGTCTGCAGGCCGCGCTGGACCGCCACCTTGCCGGTGCGCACGATTTCGTTCACGCCGAGCGGTCTCAGCAGGTCCAGAATGGCGGTGATTTTTCCCTCGTCGCCGGTCACCTCGACCACGAACGACCGCGGCCCCGCGTCGATGACCTTCGCGCGGAAGATGTTGACGATGTTCAGGACCTCGCTGCGCGTGCGTTCATCCGCGGCGACTTTGATCAGTACCATCTCCCGCTCGACGTGCGGCGTGTCCTGAAAGTCGCTGACCTTGATGACGCAGATGAGTTTGTTGAGTTGCTTGGTGATCTGCTCGACGATCTGGTCGTCGCCTTCGGTCACCAGCGTGATGCGCGACACCGACGGGTCGAGCGTCTTGGCCACGCTGAGGCTGTCGATGTTGAACCCGCGGCCGCTGAACAGCCCGGCGACGCGCGCGAGCACGCCGAATTCGTTTTCGACCAGAATGGAGATCGTGTGGCGCATGAAGGACGGCGGGGGTGAGAACGGTCGGTTTCGAAGACGTTAGGGAAGCGGGGGCTCGAAGGACGCCCGAGGTTCGCGTCGGACGTCCGGAAGAACGCGGGAAATGCAGGGGTCGGAAGCGGCGTCCGCGCTCAGGCGGCCTGCGGTTTGTGGCGGGCGAGGATTTCCATCATGCGGTCCTTGCCCGCCAGCTTCCGTTTCTGGATCGTCTTTTCCTCGACCGTTTCTTCTTCGGTCAGGAACGGTTTGTCGCGCAGTTCCTGCAGGCGCTGTTTCAATTGGACGTGTTCGTCGTAGTGGCGGCGGAGTTCCGGTTCGACGTCCAGCAAACTCCGAATGCGTGCTTCTTCTCTGGCCTCCATCGGCAACCCTCCGGGAGTGCGCGGGCGAAAACGGAATCGGACTCTAATACGGCCCGGTCGAGATTGTCAACGTCTCGCCGCCTTGCTCCGCGCGCTCCGCACGACTTCCGCCTAAGCCTTATTCCTTGGCGCGCTTGCTCTCTTCGACGATCTTTTCGGTCAGATGGTGGGGCACTTCCTCGTAGTGCGAAAAGCGGGACTCGAACGTGCCCCGCCCGCTGGTCATGGAGCGCAGGTCGGGCGCGTAGGTCAGGATCTCCGCCATCGGCACCGACGCCTGGATCACCTGGTTGTGCCCCTTGGCGTCCACGCTGATGAGCCGGCCGCGGCGGCGGTTGATGTCGCCGCTGATGTCGCCCATGTATTCGTCCGGCACCGTGACGTCGACGTTCATGATCGGTTCCAGCAGCACGGGCTTGGCCTTT
Source organism: uncultured Binatia bacterium (SeqCode) (assembly GCA_965242795.1). GTDB lineage: Bacteria > Desulfobacterota > Binatia > Bin18 > Bin18 > Bin18. The sequence continues at coordinate 1,822,097 of OZ251505.1, read as the reverse complement.
TCCAGCGCGTTCTGGATGCCGATCGAGCCCGCGATCTGGAACGCCATGTCCGAGGAATCCACCTCGTGGAACGAGCCGTCGTACAGCGTCACCTGGACGTCGACGATGGGATAGCCGGCCAGAAAGCCCTTGCCCAGCGCGTCCGCGACCCCTTTTTCGACCGACGGGATGTATTGGCGGGGAATGGCGCCGCCCCGGATTTCGTTGACGAACTCGAACCCCTTGCCGCGCCCCAGCGGACCGACCCGCAGCCACGTGTCGCCGAACTGCCCGCGGCCGCCGGACTGCTTCTTGAGCCGGCCCTGCGCCTCGGTCTTGGCGGTCACCGTCTCGCGGTAGGGCACCTTGGGCGCGTTCAGTTCGACCTCGACGCCGTACTTGCGCTTCAGCTTTTCCACCACGACTTCGATGTGGAGTTGGCCGGCGCCCGAAATGAGGATCTCGTTGGACTGCTGGTCGCGGTCCACCTGCAACGCCGGGTCTTCCTCGTTGAGGCGGTCCAGCGACGTCATGATCTTCTCTTCGTCCCCGCGGGATTTGAGCCCCAGGGCGAACGTGATGGCCGGGGTGAACTCGGGGAGTTTCGGCAGCAGCGCCGGCGCCTTCTCGTCGCACAGCGTGTCGCCGGTGTGCGTCTCCTTCAGTTTGGCCACGCCGATGATCTCGCCCGGCAGGGCCGCCGCGGCCGGCTCCTGTTTCTTACCCTTGAGCCGGAACAACTGCCCGAGCCGCTCCTTGGTTTCGCGCGTGGCGTTGGAGACGACCGAGTCGCTGGTGACGGTCCCGGACGCGACGTGCAACAGCGACAGCTTGCCGCTCGGCGAGTCCACGGTCTTGAAGACGCGCGCGGCGAGCGGCGCCGCGGGATCAGGGCCGCGCTCCACCGCGTCCGCGGTGCCGGGCCGCGTGCACGCCACCGCGGCCCGCGTGGCCGGCGACGGCAGCAGATCGACGACGGCGTCCAGCACCGGCCGGATGCCCAACGTCCGGCCGCCGGAGACGCACAGCACCGGAAAAATCCGCGCCGCGGCCACGCCCTGCGCCAGGGCCGCGGCGATTTCTTCCGCGGTCAGGGTTTCGCCCTCCAGATAGCGCATCAGCAGGTCGTCGTCCGTCTCGGCCACGGTCTCGAGGAGTTTTTCCCGATATTCGTCCGCCAGGACCTGCACGTCGCCGGGGATGTCTTCGACCGCCACGCCGCCCTGCTCGCCCTCGAACACGAGCGCCTGCATCGTCAACAGATCGACCACGCCGCGGAAGTCGGCCTGAGCGCCGATCGGCACCTGGATGGGCGTCAGCGTCGTTTCCAACGCAGCGCCCAGTGCGTCCACCGCGGCGCCGAACTCGCCTTCTTCCCGGTCCATGCGCGACAGGCAGACGACCCGCGCGAGGTGCAGGTCGTGCGCCCACGCCCACACCCGTTCGCTTTCGACCTTGAGTTGGCCGGCCGGACCCGCCACGAACACCGCGGCGCTCATCGCCTCCATCGCGTAGCGCGTGTCCGACAGGAAGTTGGCGTAGCCGGGTGGGTCCACGAGGCAGACGGAGTGCTTTTTCCAGTCCAGGGTGTGGAACGCCGTGGATAGCGTGGTCTTACGCCGGATTTCCTCGGGCTCGAAGTCGAAGACCGAACTTTCGTCGTCCACGCGGCCCTGGCGGGTCGTCTCGCCGGCCGCATACAACAGTGCCTCGGCCAGCGTCGTCTTGCCGGCGCCGCCCTCACCCAGCAGTCCGACGGTCCGGATGCGGTGCACCTCGTTCGCCGCCATCGTATCCTCCTTTGCGTTCCCGGATTCGTCCGTGCCGCGCGTCGTCCGTCAACGCACCTCGCGCGCCGCGGCACTAATGGTTTCGGTCATAGAGTATGCGCAGGCCGGCCAGCGTCACGAACTCGTCGACGTATTCGATGGTCCGCGACTCCGCGGCGATCAGCGTGGCGAACCCGCCGGTCGCGATCACGCGCGCAGGCGTCCCGTTCTCGCGCCGAATCCCCTCGACCATACCATCCACCAGCGCGGTATAGCCGTAATAGATGCCGGACTGAATGGCGTTCACCGTGTTGCGGCCGACGATCCTGGGCGGTTTGACCAGTTCGACGCGGTACAGTTTGGCCGTCTTGTGGAACAGCGCGTCCAGCGAGATGCCGACCCCCGGCACGATCGCGCCGCCGAGGTACTCGCCGGCGGGCGTCACGTAGTCGAAGGTCGTCGCGGTGCCGAAATCGACGATGATCGTCGCGGCCCGGTAGCGTTCGTACGCGGCCACCGCGTTGACGATGCGGTCGGCGCCGACCTCGCGCGGGTTGTCGTACAGAATGGGCATGCCCGTCTTGATGCCCGGCCCCACGATCAGCGGCGTGATCCGAAAATACTTCTCCGCCAAGTCTTCGACGGTGCGGACCATCGAAGGGACCACGCTCGACACGATGATGCCGGCGACCGCGGACAGGCGGACGTTTCGCGCCGCGAACAGGCTCTGCAGCAGAACGCCGTATTCGTCGGCCGTCCGTTCGGGCTCGGTCACGAAGCGCCAGTGGTAGGCCAACTCATCCCCCTCGTACACACCGGCCACGGTGTGCGTATTCCCCACGTCGATAGCCAAAATCATGGCGCGTTCAGTCGGAAGGGCCGGTCTCGGCCTTGCGGCGGGACTTCTCGGGAACGACGCTCACGTCACCGGCCACGATGCGCCGCGGTGGCTTGCCCGCTTCGGTCTCCAGCAGCAAGGCGCCATCCCGGTCGAGCCCGCGCGCGATGCCCGTCACGGTCCCGCCGGAGGCGCTGACGGTCATCGGCCGGCCCAACAGCGGAGCCGCAAACCCCTCCCACTCCTCCGCCACTCCCGAAAAGCCCTCTTCTACCCACACCGCGGACAATTTCTCAAGATGGGCCAGCAGACACAGGGTGAACGCGGCCCGGTCGAGCGGCCGGCCGGCGAGCAGCCGCAACGAGGCCGCGGTCTCGCGCAGCTCCGGGGGAAACGCGGCCCGCGGCGCATTCAGATTGACGCCGATGCCGACCACGACCGACCGCAGCCGCGGCCCCTCGGCCTGCATCTCCGTGAGCACGCCGCACACCTTCTTGCCGGACACCTGCACGTCGTTCGGCCATTTGATGACCGGAACCAGATCGGTCTGCCCGGCAATCGTCCGCGCCACGCCGACCGCGGCCAGCAGGCTGAGTTGCGGGGCGTCCGCGGCCGGTTTCGCCGGCCGGAGAATGACGGACAGATACAGATTCACCCCGGGCGGCGACACCCAGCGGCGCCCCAGCCGCCCCTTGCCGCGGCGCTGCGCGTCGGCGATGACCGCGGTGCCGTGCGCGGCGCCGTCGCGTGCCAGTTCGGCCGCGAGCACGTTGGTGGAATCCACGCTCGGATGGAAGTGCAGCGGACGCCCGAAGCCGCGGGTTGCGAGCCCGCGGCGCAGCGCCGCCTCGAAGGCCCGACCGTCTGCCGATTCATCGACGCCGCTCACGTCCCGAACTCTCTTCTGACTTGCATCCCGTGTTCCCTGATTGAACCCCACTTCGACCTTTCGGCAGGCTCGAGGACCTTCCACCCCTCAGTTCGTTGAGCCTGTCGAAACGAACCCCGATGTCACCCCAACCCCCGCGCCCCACCCATTCCCCCCTTGAGAGTGAGGGTTCGGACCGCAACATCGCTTCCCACCGGCTCACCCCAACGCGGCGAGATGCTCGCGCAGCGTGGCGAGTTGCGCCTCCACGTCCGCCAGCTTGCCGCGCTCTTTTTCGACCACTGCCGGCTTGGCACGCGACAGAAATTTCTCGTTGCCCAGCTTCTTGCGGACGCCGGCCAGCGTTCCGCTCAACTTTGCGATCTGCCCGTTCAGCCGCGCCCGCTCCCGCTCCACGTCGATGACGCTCGGAACGGACATCTCGAGATCGCCCACCACCGCGGTCGCCGCGTCCGGGGTGCGCTCGACGTCCGCCGACATCGTCAGCGACGCAACCCCGGCCAGCGTCCGCACGTGCGGCAAGCCCTGCGTCAGCACGTCGGGCGGCGCGCCCGGGCAGGTGATGCGCACATCGACGGCCTGTTTGGGCGGCACGTCGTGCCGGCTGCGGATGTCCCGAATGGCACGGATGACGTCCTGCAGCAGCCGCACTCGGTCTTCCAGCGGTTCGGCACGCCACGCCGCGGGAAACGCCGGCCACGCCGCGTGCGAGAGCGAGGCGGGGACGTCCAAGCCGCGGTCGATGCCCCGCTGCGCGGCCTGCGCGTTCAGCCGCTGCCACAGGAACTCGGTGATGAACGGAATGAAGGGATGGAACAGGCGCAACACCTGATCAATGCAGAACGCCAGCACTTGGCGGGCACCGGCGGCGCGATCCGCGTCACGCAGCCGCGGTTTGATCATCTCGACGTACCAGTCGCACAACTCGGACCAGAAGAAGTCGCGTGCCGCGGAAATCGCGGCCGACGGATTGTACGCCGCAAGGTGGCGGTCCACCTCGGCGCCGGCCCGCGCGAGGCGCGACAGAATCCAGCGGTCCTCGAACGGCAGCGCGTCCGGCGCGCAGGCCGTGAACGGCGCCTGTTCGCAGTTGAGCAATGCGAAGCGCACCGCGTTCCACAGCTTGTTGCAGAAGTGGCGGCCGACCTCGAAACGGTCGCTGACCAGCTTCGCCGACGGCACGTCCGGCAGGCTGCCCAGCACGTCGAACTCCTTGCCCGTGTCGGGACACACGTAGGTGAAGATGCTGCGCCCGTGTTCGGCCTTGGCCAGGTCCACCGGCCGGTTCGTGAACGGCGAAACGGCTTGGACCGGCAGCCGAATGTCCTGCGCGCCCGTCTGCATTTCGCACAGCACGTAGCGCATGGCGTCGCAGCCGTAGCGTTCGATGATGTCCACCGGGTCGATGCCGTTGCCCTTGGACTTGCTCATCCGCTCGCCCTTGCCGTCCAGGATCGTGGCGTGGATGAACACGTCCGTGAACGGCACGTCGCCCAGATTGTACAAACCCATCAGGACCATGCGGGCCACCCACAACGTGATGATGTCGCGCCCGGTCACCAGGCAGGAGCCCGGATAGTAGTAGCGCAGGCAATCGTCCGCGCCGTTGCGCGCGCCCAAATCGGCTTGGCCCGGCTCGACCGCCGCGGTGCCGGGGTCCGGCCAGCCCAAGGTGCTGTGCGGCCACAAGCCGCTCGAAAACCAGGTGTCCAGCACGTCCGGGTCGCGCACGAACCCCGCGGCTTCCAGGTCGCGCACCACGGCGGCCTGCGCCTCGGTTTCGCGCACGCAGACCAGCAGCCGCGCCGTTTCGCCGTCGGCCAGCCGCGGCCGGTCCGCGCCGGGTTCGATGAGCAGGCTGTCCGCGCCGCGCTGGAGCCGGACGGCGACGTCCGCCCGCGCGAGCAGGCCCGCCAGCCGGTCGAGCGTGTCCTGCACGTCGTGCGCGTCGCACGCCGCGGACCAGATCGGGATGCGGTGCCCCCACCAGAGTTGGCGGCTGATGCACCAGTCGCGCTTTTCGGCCAGCCAGTTGAGATAGGTCGTCCGGTAGCGCGCGTCGGGATGGAACGCGACGCGCCGGCCGGTCGGCGACTGCCATACCCCGCCGGCGGCGTCCAGCGCGGCTTGCGCCAGACCCGGGGCCGTGAACTCGTGCGGGGTGCCGCGGCCGCACACCACCCCGCCGTCCACGTCGCCCATGCGCACGAACCACTGCTCGGACAGATACGGCTCGACGGGAGTCTTGGAGCGGTCCGAGTGGCCGATTTCGATGTCCCGGTCTTCCACCTCCGCCAGCAGGCCCATCTCTTGCAGGTCGTGAACGACCTTGTCTCGCGCGGCGAACCGGTCGAGCCCCGCGTACGGCCCGGCCACGTCGTTGAGGGAGCCGTCCGCATGGAGGATGTTGAAGATGCCGATGGCCGGCGCGTGCCGCGTCCACACATCGTAGTCGTTCGGGTCGTGGCCGGGCGTGATCTTGACGCACCCGCTGCCGAGTTCCGGCTTGGCCCACTCGTCGCAGATGAGCGGAATCGGCCGGTCGAGCAGCGGCAGGCGGACCATGCGCCCGTCCCGGGCCATGCCGGCCAGCCGTTCCAGCCCGGCCAGATGCGTCTCGCGGCGGTCTCTCAACCGCGCCAGTTCGGCTTCGAGCGTCGCCGTGTCTTTTTCCCCGGCGCGGGCCAACCGCTCCCGCGTTCTGGCGATCGACCTGTCGAGGGCGGCGCGCGGGTCGGGGTGGCAGGCGACCGCGGTATCGCCCAGCATGGTCTCGGGCCGCGTCGTCGCGACCACGACGTGGTCGGGTTCGCCCGGCCGCGGGTCGATCACCGGATAGCGCAGATGCCAGAAGTGGCCCTGCACGGTTTCGTGCACGATCTCGTCGTCCGCCACCGCGGTCTGCAAGTGGCAGTCCCAGTTGACCAGCCGCGTGCCGCGAAAGATCAGCCCGTCCCGAAACAGCCGGAAGAAGGTCCACTGCACCGCGCGCGCGCAGACCGCGTCCATGGTGAAGCGTTGGCGGTCCCAGTCGCACGAACAGCCCATGGCCTGCTGCTGGCGGACGATGCGCGCCTGATACTGCGCCTTCCAGTCCCAGATGCGTTCCACGAGCGCTGCGCGGCCGATGTCGTGGCGCGTCTGGCCTTCCAGTTCGAACAGCCGTTTCTCCACCACCGCCTGCGTCGCGATGCCGGCGTGGTCGGTGCCGGCCATCCACAACGTGTTGTCGCCCGCCATACGGTGCCAGCGCGTCAGCAGGTCCTGCAGGACGTTGTCCATGGCGTGCCCCATGTGGAGCGCGCCGGTCACGTTGGGGAGCGGCATCATGATGACGTAGCGCCGGTCGTTGCCGTCGGGCGCCGCGGCGAAGGGCTTGGTCTCGGCCCACTGCCGGGCGACCGAGCGTTCCAGCCCGGCCGGGTCGTATTGGGGGGCCAATTCGTTCGGCATGTGCGTGCGCTCCCTGCCCGTCCCCGGCTCCCTGCGACCGTACCCGAGGATGCCCGACGTATCGGAGTCGGAGGGACGGCGGTCGGTTTCCGGCGATCTCCCAAGAAAAAGGGGCTTCCCTCGGCGAGAGAAAAGCCCCTGACCCATGCGAAAGGGGGGACTTGAACCCCCACGGGTGTTACCCCACAGGATCCTGAATCCTGCGCGTCTGCCAATTCCGCCACTTTCGCGCGAAGCGGGTGTCGTTCATATCCGACCGTCTTTTCGAGTGTCAATGCCGGAGGGGGCACATCGCCGCGTGGAACTCACGCCCTGCCGGGGACGGAAATCGAACCTTCTCTCCGGTCCCTGAACCCGTGAAGAGCCAGAAGGGGGGGTGACTGACGTTCCTGGGGGGTTGAGACAAACCGGACGTTGTAGGGGCGACGCATGCATCACCCCTCCGAAAAGGGGGAGCGTGACGGGCGAACGGGTGCACACGGTCCCGCCGGCGGGGCGCTTGCTTGAGCCGGGGGTTCGGAGCGGGTAGGGTGCGCGCGTCATGGAATCGCAGGCCGGGGAGACGCGGACGCGCTATACGCTGCCCGCCGGCGCGGAGCCGGACGACGTGCTGCGCGGCTTGCAAGAACGCTTTTCCGTCGCAGTCGCCGGCGTGGAAACGCAGACGCGACGCTATTACGACACGTTCGACTGGACGCTGTTCAGACACGCACTGGCGCTGTGCCGGGTGGACGAGACTGCCGCCCTGTGGTCGCTGGACGGCCGGCCGGTCGGCGAACGCGCGCCGTTTCCCGCCGGCCGGCCGTTCGTGGCGGACTGGCCGGATAGCCGGCTGCAAACGCAGCTTGCCGACCTCGTCTCGGTGCGCGCCCTGCTGGAACGCGCCACGGTCCATGCGCAGCACGTCGCCATCTCGACGCGGACGAACCCGCCCGGCCCGGTCGCGAATCTGACCTTCGAGGACGCCGCGGCGCACGAACCGGGCATCGTCACGCCGTTCGCGTGCTGCGTGGACGTGCAGACGTATCCCGAAGCGGACGGTGCGGATGACATCTGCGCGTGGTTCGAAGCGGTCTGCGGCGCGCCGGGCGAGACCTCCGGTCCGCTCGCCAGCCTGTGCGGCGCCCATGAGCGGATGCCCTATTCCTCCAAGCTGGCGTTCGATCTGGACCCGGCGATGCCCTGTGTCGAGGCGGCGCGCACGATTCTGGCCTTTCTGCTCGGCGTCGTGCAGCGGAACGTGCATGGCGTCGTCCACGACGTCGATCCCGAGTTTCTGCACGACTTGCGGGTCGCGGTGCGGCGGGCGCGGACGCTGACCGGGCAGCTTCCCGGCGTGTTGCCGGAGCGGACCGCCAAGCGGCTGCGCAAGGATTTGGGCACGCTGGGTACGCTCACCAACCGCCTGCGCGACCTGGACGTGCTGGCGCTTCAACGCGCCGACTATCTGGCCGCGCTTCCCGCGGTGGTGCGACCGGACGTCGCGCGGACGTTCCGCCTCATGCACACGGAGCGGGGCGCCGCCCAGCACCGGCTGGTGGCCGCGTTGCAGGCGAAGCGGTGCGCGGCGATGCTCGAACGGTGGCAGGCCGCGGCGACCGAACGGACGGGGAGTGGGCCGCGGGGCGGACGCGGGCTGCGGCAATTCGTCCGGCGGCGCGTGCGGAAACAGTGCCGGCGGCTGATCGATCCGCGGTACGGCCGGGCGTTGGAGGCCGGCGACGTCCGGCTGGTGCACCGGCTGCGCATCGAGGGGAAGAAACTCCGCTATCTGTTCGAGTGCTTCGCCAGCGTGCTGCCGCCCGAGCGGACGGCCGAGTCGGTCCGGCGGCTGAAGGCGTTGCAGGACATGCTGGGCGATTTGCACGACCTGGATGTGCACCAACAGATGCTCGGCGCGTTCGCTCCGGCCGGGACGGGCGACGTGCCGGCGCGCGATCGGCGCGGCCGGCCCGACCTGACGGATCGGGCGCTGCGCCGGATGTTCGCGGAACGGAGGAACTGGCTTCGAGCGGAAGCCCGCGCGAGCCACGCGGAGTTCGTCGATGAAGCTGCGGCGTGGACTTCGGAGGCGCCGGCTGCGGGGTGACGATGGGGCGAGGGAGAGGCGAAGGTCGAGGTGACCTCGGGGTTCGTTTCGACAGGCTCAACGAACTTAGGGATGGGAAGGGGAATTACGGACTCGAGGCTCCTTGCATCTTCTTTCTCTTCAATGATGATGTGGAGGGCGGTCTGGGAGCGCGAGCGTCTCGCCCGCATCCGAAACAAAAGGGATTCCGTAGCGAACCGGACTCCAAGAGGCTTCTCTCAGGTGTCCCGGACGGGATTCCACGTTCCGGGGCCGTGCAGCAGATCGAGGCCGCGGTGCAGCTTGGTCCGCTGCGAGGGCCGCACGCGAAAATTCTTCCTGAGCAATCGGCTGACGTGATCGAGGTCGGCGTGGGTGCCGGCCTCCAGTTCGATCTCGACTTCGTAGAACGTCTCCGCCGCGGGCGTCGGATGGGCCGGGTCGCGCGATACGGCCGTGTCCAGAACGAGTTCGGCGTATGCGGGAGTTTCGCTTTGCGCGTCCCCGCGGTGTACGGCGAACCGCTGGCGTTCGACCTCGGAGATCAGAATCGGGACGAGGGACACGCCGTGGGCCGCGGCGGGCAATCCGTCGGCGAGTTCCGGCGGGGGCACGTACGGAAAGGCGGGCGGGCCGGGCAGGCGTAGGTTGCGCTCCGGCCGGGCGTGGATCGCTCCCGAACGCGCTCCTGACCCTTTGGTCGAAACTTCCCAATCGGCGCTTCCGCTGCGTCTCAGGCGCAACGCCAGACCTTCCCGGGCCAAGAGCAGGTCAGCGGTGTCGAGATACGTCGTTTCCAAGTGGACGGTCGGGCGGCGGACGAACGAGAACGGGCCGAGCCGGCCGCGCGCGGCAATGGCGGCCAGGACCGAGGTGTCCTCGGCCAGCAGTTTGGCCTCGACCTCGTGGAAGACGGGCTCCGCGGCCATCGTGGCCGGCGCGCTATTCGGGGTGCGGATGATCGGCGTTGCCGAGGAAGGAAATCAGGACGGCGACGCTGAATGCGCCCAACACGCCCAGGGTCAGGGCGCCGACGGATACGGACGCCCCGTCGCTGAGGCTCGCCGCCGACCAGGTGCCGATGAACAAGACGATTCCGAGTACGATGCCCACTATCGTGCCAAGCATGACGCCCCCCTTGCATGCGATCGGTTGGACTGCGAGCGGCCCCGTTTACCAGTTCCCCGCATGGGAGACTAGGGAGGGGATTGAAAATTGTTGATTGTGGATTGTGAATTGGGAGGAACCCACCTGCGCCGTGCCGGAAATCCTTCAATCCACAATTCACAATCCACAATCAACAATTTTCAATCCACAATTCCTCGTCTGGCAATCGGCGCCGATTGCGGCTACACGGAACCGAACCACAACCCCGCCCACCAAAGGAGGACACCATGTCGGAGGGGAATGGAGCGGTCAGTCTCGCAGGCGCCATCGATTGCGACGGCCACGTGTTGGAGGTCCCGGACTTGTGGGAGAACTATCTCGAAGCCGAGTACCGCGACCGGGCGATCCGGGTGAAGAAAGACGACGCGGGCTGGGAGTATTTCGAGTTCGACAACCGGCCGTCGAAGCTGTGCCAAAAGGGGTTTCCCGGCATTCTCGGGGCGATGGGGCATCCCGACATCGTGCCCAGCCCGGAACGGTCGTATCTGGCCGGCGCGCCGTTCGGCTCGATGGAACCCGAGGAACGCATCCAGCGCATCGAGGGGGAGGGGTTGGCCAAGGTCATTCTGTATCCCACCATCGGACTGTTGTGGGAGTCCGAGGTGCAGGACCCCGCCCTCTCCGCGGCGTACTGCCGTGCGTACAACCGCTGGATCGTCGACTTCTGTTCGGATTCCGGCGGCCGGCTCGTCCCGATCGCCCACCTGTCGGGCAGCGACCCCGCGGAGGCCGCCACGGAACTCCGCCGCGCGGTCAAAGACGGCTGCAAGGGCGCGTTCTTCGCCCCGTTCACGTGGACGCGCAAATCCCACGGGCACCCGGATTACGACGAGGTGTGGGCGACCGCGCAGGACCTCGACGTGCCGGTTGCGCTGCACCCGACTTTCGAGCCGGTCCGGTTTTCGCATCTGGCGCGCTTCGACGAACTCGTGCCGACCGAACCCATCGACTTCAGTTGGTATCTCGACGTGCTCGTGGCCCAAGGCATGCAACAGGCGTTCGTCTCGCTGTTCCACTACGGGGTGTTCGAGCGGTTTCCGAAGGTGAAGGTCGTGGTGCTCGAATCCCAGGCCGGCTGGATCGGCTATCTGCTCGACCGCATGGACGCGGTGTTCGAGGGGCCGTTGGCGCATTCGACCATGCTCAAGGAGCGCCCCAGCTTCTACTTCAAGCGCCAGTGCTGGATTTCGGCCGACCCGGACGAAAAAGCCCTGAAGAAGCTGATCGAATTCGTCGGCGCGGAAAAATTCTTCTGGGCGTCGGACTTTCCGCACCCCGACCACAGCGCGGAGTACATGCCGGCCCTGCAACGCCTCGTCACCCCGCTGTCCGAGATCGCGCGGCAGCAGGTCATCGGGGCCAACGTCGCCCAGGTCTATAAGCTCGGCCAATAGCGCAGAGCGGCGAGAACGCCATTCCACAAGCGGCAGGAAGGAGGCCCGTTCCCGGGCGGGCTCTCCTTCCGCCCGTCGTTCCGGCCCCCGCGTCGTTCCGGCCTTCTCGTCATTCCGGCCCGCCTGTGATTCCGGCCCCCCTCGTCATTCCGGCCCGCCTGTGATTCCGGCCCCCCTCGTCATTCCGGCGAAAGCCGGAATCCAGAGGAATCCGTCCCCGCGCGAATCCCCTTCCGTCTCGCCTTCGCGTCCCACTGGCGGGGTCCCGCCGGAGCGAGCAAGGGACAGCCGTCGTGCAGTACAAACTAGTCCTGGAATACGACGGCACCCGCTACCGCGGCTGGCAGGTGCAGCCCGCGGCGCGCACGGTGCAGGGCGAGGTCGAGGCGGCCCTGTCCCGCATTCTGAATACGCCGACGCGGGTGCGCGTGGGAGGCCGAACCGATGCCGGCGTGCACGCGCAAGGGCAGGTCGCCAGCTTCCGGGCGTCGCGGCCTCTCGATCCGGCGCGTTTCCGGCACAGCCTGAACTGCGTCCTGCCTGCGGACGTTTCGGTCCGCGACGTGGCGCAGGTCCCGGACTCGTTCGACCCGCGTTACGCCGCGCGCAGCCGCGTGTATCGATACCGCATCTGGAACCGGCCCTACCCGTCGGCCCTGCACGCCCGCTTCGCCTGGCACGTCCCCGTTCCCCTGGAGCGGGCGGCCATGCACGGGGCCGCGGCCATGCTCGTCGGTGCACACGATTTTTCGTCGTTTCAGGGAGCCGACAGCGTGGAACGCACGCCGTGGCGGACGGTCCTCCGCAGCGAGGTTGCTCAAGACGAAGGCTTTCTGCTCTACGACGTCGAAGCCCGTTCGTTCGCGCGCCACATGGTCCGCAACGTCGTCGGGACGCTCGTCGACGTCGGCCGCGGCGCCCTGAGCTTGGACGACTTCCGCCGGATATTCGCCGCGCGGGATCGGAGCCGGGCAGGGGCGACGGCCCCGCCGCAGGGGCTGTTTCTGGTTGCCGTGCGGTATTGACCATCGGCCATGATCTCCGATCCCCTCCCCCTCTCGGGGAGGGCTAGGGAGAGAGTCCCCCGGACGCGATCCAGGATAGGACGGAAGAGCGATTCGAAAGGGAACGACCTATTCGAGGATCCTTGCCTGTTCTTTCCCTTCAATGACGATGCGGAGGGGCGTAGAATCTTCCGCCCCTCCGCCCGACGAGAGGCACTAAGGCGTCTCAGGATCGTCACGTAAGGGATCCCCATTCGAACCCGAGCTCCTCCCGAAAACCGATCTCCGACCATTTCGATCCGCATGGACCTGCTCAACGACATGACGCGGACGCTCGCGCCGCTGGGTCTCAACCTGATCGGGACGACGCCGGTCGCCGACTACGACGCACTGGTTCCGGCCGAGTATCGCGTGGCCCATTGCTTCCCGCGGGCTCGAACCGTCGTCGTCATCGGAAACGGCGGGCGGCAATTCTGGCAGGGCTTCCGCGATTCCGTCGCAGCCCGACCGGACTCCCTCCGCAACCGCGAACACCCGCTGGACGACTACACGGTTGAACGCATCGAAGCCGCCCTCTGCCCGCGCCTCGACCGGGCCGGCGCGTGGTATCGGCTCGTGTATCCGTTCCAGTTCTTCCGCGGGCTCCGCGTGTCGTTCCGGCATCTGGCCGAGGCCGCGGGACTGGCCGGGCCGAGCATCCTCGGCATCCACCTGCACCCGACGTACGGGCCGTGGCTGGCGCTGCGTGCCGCGCTGTTCATCGACCGGACGTTGTCGGCGCCGGCCCCGGCGCGGGGCTTCGACCCGTGCGCAACCTGCGTCGAGCGGCCCTGCGTCGCCGTTTGCCCGGCCCAAGCGATCACGCCGGACGCGGGCTCGGACGTCGCCGCCTGCATGGACCACCGCTTCCACGACCCGACCGGCTGCGCGGACCGCTGCCACGCCCGGTACGCATGCGTCTATGGCCGCGAACACCGCTATGCGGACGACGAACTGGCCTTCCACCAGCGCGCCTCCCTGACGACCGCGCGCGCCCATTTCGAGAAGCCCGCCAATGGGCTAAGGAAACCATGATGACGACGCAAGTTGTGGCCCACCCCGTTCAGCATCTCCTGACGGTCCGGGATTTCTACAGGATGGGGGAGGCCGGCATTCTCGGCCCGGACGACCGGGTGGAACTCATCGAAGGAGCGCTGATCGACATGGCCCCGATCGGGAGTCCGCATGCCGGCATGGTCACCCGTTTGAACAATCTCTTTGCCCAGGCGCTGGCCGGACGTGCCGTCCTCTCGCCTCAGAATCCGCTTCGGTTGGACGAGCACTCCGAGCCGCAACCCGATCTGACCGTGTTGCGCAACCGGGACGATTTCTATGCGGGCGCGCATCCCGGGCCGGCGGACGTGCTCCTGCTCATCGAAGTCGCCGATACCTCCGCCAGGTTCGACCGGGAAACCAAGGTGCCGCTGTACGCCCGACACGGCGTACCGGAAGTCTGGCTGATCGACCTGAACGCCCGCCGCGTGGAAGTCTATCGCGCGCCGACGGGCGGGGCGTATCGGGAACGGCTGTTCCCGGAGAACACCGAGACGCTCGCTCCCTCCTTGCTACCGGACGTCGAGGTCGCGGTCGGCGCCCTGTGGACGTGAACCGCGCCGCGGTCCGGGAGTGCATCTTTCCCTCGTCATTCCGGCGTTTTTCCTTCGTCATTCCGGCGAAAGCCGGAATCCAGGGGAAGACCCTCCTCCCAACAGCGACATCCCCGCAGGAGCGGGGCATTCACCCTCTCTCTCCCGGATCGAATCCGGGACACGCCCTCGCCCTCTCCCTCACAGAGAAGAAAAACCGCGCTTCGTCATGCTTCGGGCAGCAGATTGCCTTGTTCGTCGAGTTTGAGCCCGGTCCGGCGGGCCTGCTCCAGGACCTTGGGCGCCCAAGCGACGTGGCCGGCGTCGGTGCCGCCCAGGATCGCCATCAGATGGGCGTGGGCGGCGCCGACGTTCCGGAAGCCGCGCATCACGCCCGGGGGCACGGACACCGTGTCCCACGCATCCAGGATCACTTCCTGTTCGCCCTCGTCCCCCCAGTAGATCGACCATTTCCCGGACAGCGGGATGAACACTTCCACCGTGCTGTGGCTGTGCAGGGCCGCGCCCTTACCCGGCTCGGCACCCACGTAGGTGAGGTTGAAATCCTGGACCGCGGTGATCGCCGGGCTCAAGTCGGTATCCTCGGTCACCCCGCGGCCGATGACGTTGTAGATGTCGCGTTCGTGGCCGGGAATGTGGCTGTCCACGAACGCGCGCGGGCTGGACTCGAGGGCGTCGAAGCGGGCCACACGTCCGAGCATTTCTTCCATCGAGACGTACACGTCGGTCATGTCTCCCTCCTTGGTGTGCCGGTGCTGCGTGCTGCATAGCCGGGCGCGTCCCACGGCTGCAAGCGCGGCGCCGCGGTTTCGAGATGCCCGGGTCGATTCGCCGGTGGGGGCGACCCCCCTCCCCAGCCCTCCCCCTCAAGGGGGGAGGGAGAGGAGCGTTTTCGATGCTGCTTTGCTGAGCGGGAGTTTCTGCGTGTCGTTCTCCTGGGGACGCGGGCTTCTAGCCCGCATGCCTGGCTTTCTCGTGTAGGGGCAACCCCCTGTGGTTGCCCTGGTGGGGGAGGGCAGGCACAGGGGCCTGCCCCTACAAAACCGACGTAACCCCTTCGCCCGATGACGGCGGGGGAAGGGGCGGCAACCTTCGACCTTTCGACCCTTCGACAGGCTCAGGGACCGCAGGCTCGGGGACCAAGGGAGAAGGGCAGGCACGGGGGCCTGCCCCTACACCCCACGTGGTGCCGGGGACTTGCGAACCGGGCGGTTCCGCGGCGGGGCGGCTTGCATAGGCGGGCGCGAATCGGATAAGCCCCCGGCATGGCGAAACTGAAGGGACATGGTCCCCACAACAAACAGGCCGTGCGCGAGGAAGCCCTGCTGCAAACCGCAGCCGACTGTTTCTGCGAATACGGCTATCGCGCGACCAACCTGAAAACGATCGCGGAGCGCATGGGGATTTCGCGGGTGACGCTGTACCGCTACTGCCCCAGCAAGAAGGAATTGCTCGTGCGGATCTTCGAGCGGGCCATGTCCTTCTATCAACACGACCTGCGCCGGATCTGCGCCCAACCCATTCAGGCCGAGGAAAAGCTGCGCCAGATCATCCGCCACCAGATCCACACGATCTCGGAGCGGCGGAACATCCTGGTCGTCTTCTTCAGCGAGGAAAGCCACCTGCCCGAAGAGATGGCCCACCGGGTCCGTGCCGAACGGCGGGTGTACGACAAGATCATCGAAGACGTGATCGCCGAGGGGGTGCAGGCCGGGCGGCTCACGCCACTGCCGGCCAAGCTCGTCGCGTTCGCCATTCTTGGCATGTGCAACTGGCTGTACCAGTGGTACCAGTCCGACGGGCCGCTGTCCGAGGACGAGGTCGCGCGCTGCTTCATCGCGCTCGTCGAGGGCGGCTGTCTGCGCGCCGACCCACAACTCGAAATTCTCGCCCGCCTGGACCGCATGGAAACCACGCTTTCGGCCCTGCCCAAGGCGCCGGACGCCTGAGCGCCGCGTCAGGCGCCGTGCAGTTCCCGCCGGACGATTGCCGCACCGCCCACCAGCGCCCCGAGCTTGGCCCGCGCCAAGGGGCGGGACGACGCGGAAAACCCGCAATCGCAGGTCAGGAACAGTTTCTCCGGGCGGACGTGGTCGAGTGCGCGCCGGATGCGTTCGGCCACGTCTTCGGGCGTCTCCAGGTACATCGACTTCACGTCGATCACGCCCGCGGCCAGTTCGCGGGTGTCGCCGGACCGGCTCCAGAGGTCCAGTTCCGCCATTTCGCGGTTGGCGTATTCCAGGGCGAACTGATCGACCTCGACGTCCAGAATGCCGGGGAACAGCGGGGCATAGGTGCGCTTCATGGCCGGGCGGCCCTGGTTGTTGCCGAAACAGACGTGCAGGGCGCGCTTCGCGTCCACCCCGTCCAACGTGGCGCTGAGGAGTTCGACGGTCTCGGCGACGGACAGGGCCGGTTCGCGCCCCACCGCGGAGGGTTCGTCAAGTTGCACGAACGTCGCGCCCGCGGCGACCACGTTGCGGAGTTCGCGGTTGACCAGGGCGGCCAAGTCGTACAGCAGCGGGCGATAATCGTTCGGCGCGTAGCCGTCTTTGAGCCGGACCGGCATGGCGAGCGTGAGCGGGCCGGGGCAGCAGATCTTGAGCGGTTTGTCCGTCTGCTTGCGGACGAAGGTGAATTCCTCGACCAGGCCGAACCCGTGCGGTGCGCCGACCCGGGCGGTGGTGTCGAAGCGCGGCGCGCTGTCGTAGCTCACGACGCCCAGCTTGCGCGGCGCGCGGACCCGTTCGAGTCCCGACAGCTTCTCGACCACGTTCCATAAGAACCGCTGGCGGTGGATTTCGCCGTCGGTCAGGATGTCCAAACCGGCGTCCTCCTGATCCCGGACGGCGAGGCGGACCGCGTCCTCCAGCGCCTCCGCGACGTCCGCGGGGCCGGCGTCGCCGGCGCGTAGGGCGCGTTTGGTGGCGATCAGCCAGCCCGGCGAGGCGTACGAGCCCGCGCCCATCGTGGGGAGCAGACCCAGATCGGCGACGTCCGGGCGGACCGCTTGGGTGTTCTCGTGTTTCGGCATGGGTCTTCCTTTCCGGGAGTGCATCGGTTTGCAATCGTCTCCGCGTTGTTCTCCTCTCCCCTGGTGGGAGAGGGGAAGGGGAATGCTCCGCTCTGGCGGGTATGGCGGCTGGGAATGAGGAAGATTTCCGCTGGATTCCGGCTTTCGCCGGAATGACGAAGGACGCCGGAATGACGAAAGAAAAACCTTCCGACCGAGGAAGTCCCAAACCGATGCACGACCCCCTTATCTGCGTCCGGTTTGCGTCTCGGCCTTCCCCTACAGGGCTTCGGGAAACAGCGCGAGCAGTTCGACGCCGCGCGGTGGGGTCCACGGGCCGCGTACCATGTACGTCTGGAGATTCTCGACCCGGAAGCCCGCGGCGAGCAACTCGTTCAACAACACGGCGTGGCGCGCGGGGAACCGCATCCGCAGGGTTCGGCCGGCCTCGCGGCGCACCGCGGTGTCGATCAGCACGCGCAACGCCGCCTCGTCAACGGCCGCGGCCGGTCCCAGAAACGTGCCGGCCGTGGTGCGCAGCATGCACAGATAGCCAACCGGCCGGCCGTGGCGCCACGCCGCGATCTGCGGCGGCTTGCTCTGGAAGAACCGCAGGTCTCCGGGCCGTGCGATGCCGGTCAGGCGGGTGTCGATCGCGCATAGGGGATCGAGGTCGGCCGGTTGCCAGTCCCGGATTTCGAGGTCCGCTGCGGATTCGGCCGGGAGATCGCGTCCCGGCGTTGCGGGGCGGACGAGGGACGCGATGGTGCCGTGCGCCGCGAATCCGAGCGTGACGTACAGCGGAAACGACACCGCGTTGAACGCGTCCTGCACCAGGCGCAGCGAGGGGCACGGAACGTCCATGACCGCCCGCATGAGGGCGCGGCCGGCGCCCTGCGCCTGCGCCGCGGGATCGACCGTGATGGGGCCGATGCCCGCGGTGTCGCCGCGCGGATGCACGAACCCGGAGCCGACGATCTCCCCGTCCCGCACCGCGGTGAAGCAGCCTTCGGGTTCGAGCCGCAGATAGCCCGCGGCCAGCGCCGTGCCGACGTCGAGCGACGCGAAGGGCTCGGGATAGCCGTGCCGCCGAAAGACGTCGTTGAAGGCGGCCACCATGACGGCGCCCACACGCGGCACGTCGGCTTCCCGCATCTCGCGGACGGTCAGACTCATGCTCGCTTCGCTCTCCCCGCCATGCCCGACGACCTGCCTGGGGTTCCGGTTCCTCTTTCCGACGGGCCGTCGTTCCCGGAAGGCTACCAAAGACGCCGGAGCCTGTCTTCCCGAAACGACCCCTTCCTATCCCCTCTCCCCTGGCGGGAGAGGGCTAGGGAGAGGGGGAGGTGCGAAGCCTCTACGATTCCATACTCGCTGAAACTGCTAGGGGACTGCATTTGGAATTTCCTTCACCCCTCGGTCACGCCCGGGGGACCCTCTCCCTACGCTACGCACAGGTCCCGCATTTCGACCCGAGACCCCACCCCTCGCCGTTCCCGCTTTCCCGCCCCGGTCCGGCGTGGTAGCGTTGCGCGGTTTTTTTCAACGCCAGCCCGACGCCGAGCACAATAATAAAGGACCCGTATGGACCCGAACGAGACGCCGCGGCGTATTCTTCTGGGACCCGGACCGAGCAACGTCCATCCGCGCGTGCTGCGTGCCCTGTCCGCCCCGCTGGTCGGCCACCTCGACCCGGTGTTCATCGGCCTGATGGAAGAAACCAAAACTTTGCTGCGGCAGGTGTTCCAGACCGACAACGCGTTGACGCTGCCCATCTCGGGCACGGGCAGCGCGGGCATGGAGACCTGCTTCGTCAATCTCGTGGAGCCGGGCGACGAGGTGGTGGTCGGCGTCAACGGCGTCTTCGGCACGCGCATGGCGGACGTGGTCGCACGCTGCGGCGGAACCCCGGTCGTCATCGAAACCGCATGGGGCCGCGTCTTCACCCCGGACGACGTGCGGGCCGGGCTGGCGCGCTGCACGCGGCCCAAACTGGTCGCGCTGGTCCATGCCGAAACGTCCACCGGCGCTTGGCAACCTATGGAGGACATGGCGCAGGTCGTGCACGACGCGGGCGCCCTGCTGCTGGTCGATGCGGTCACGTCGCTGGCCGGCTGCCCGCTGCAGATCGACGCATGGGGCATCGACGCGTGTTACAGCGGCACCCAGAAATGTCTGAGTTGCCCGCCCGGGCTGTCGCCCGTCACGTTCAGCCCCGCGGCGCAGGACGCGATGCGCAAACGGCGCCACAAGGTCCGGAGTTGGTATCTGGACCTGAGCATGTTGGAAAAATACTGGGGCGCGGAGCGCGTATATCATCACACCGCGCCCATCTCCATGAATTACGCGCTGCGGGAGGCCCTGCGTCTGGTCTGCGAAGAGGGGCTGGAGGCGCGCTACAAGCGGCACGAGCGGAATCACCGCGCGCTGGCCGCGGGGCTCGCCGCGCTGGGTATGGGACTCGCCGCGCAGGACGGGCATCGCTTGTGGATGCTGAACAGCGTCACCATCCCGGACGGCGTGGACGACCGCAGCGTCCGCCGGCAGCTCCTGGAAACGCACGGCATCGAGATCGGCGCCGGCCTGGGCGCGTTCGCCGGCAAGGTGTGGCGGATCGGATTGATGGGCGAGTCCAGCACACAAGCCAACGTCGAACTCGTCCTGGACGCGCTCGAATCCGTGCTGGCCGCCCAGGGCCATGCGTGCCCGCGTGGGGCCGGCGTCGCCGCGGCGCAGGCGGTGTACGCGGCGCAGTGACGAACCATCGTGCCCGAGACTTCAGATCGGACGCCCGACCCGATGGTCTGCGGGAAACGGCACCCACTGCTCCTTCCGGACCGCGGGCAGCGTGTCGCACCGCGGCGTGTGACCAGCGGCGTACTCGGCATCCTCTGGCTGACGGTCTCGCTTGCAGCGATCGGCCACGCGGAGCCGCGCCTGAGCCGGCTGCCGGCCGGCGAGTGGCCGGCGTTGCAGGACGATCTCGACCGCGGCTCGCTCGCCACCGTCCTGCGCCGCAGCTTGGCCGCGCTCGAAAAAAAGCCGGGCGCCCGAACGGTCGCGTTCGCGGGAACGCGCGTCACGGTCGCGCGGCTGCGCGACAGCCTGACCGCGTTTCTGGCCCTGCTCGACCGCACCGCGGATCTCGGGTCCGCCGATTTCGCCCGTGCGGTGCGGCGGCACTTCGACCTGTACCGCGTGCAGACCCCGGTGCGCTTCACCGCCTACCACGAGCCCGAACTGCCGGGCAGCACGGTTCGCACCGAACGTTATCGCTATCCCTTGTACGCCCCGCCGGACGACTTGGTGCGCGGCGACCCGGAATCGTGGCGTGGCGAACAGGACCGCCCGAAAGGATACGGCCGGCGGGTGGGCGGGACCCTCGTGCCGTACTTCTCCCGCGCCGAGATCGACGGCGAAGGCGTGCTGCGCGGCCGCGGCAAGGAAGTCGTGTGGCTCGACGACCCGATCGAGCGATTCTTTCTGCACATTCAGGGGTCCGGGAAAATCCGCCTGCCCGACGGCGGCACGCTCCGCGTGGGCTACGCCGCGTCGAACGGCTGGCCCTACCGGAGCATCGGCAAACTGCTCCTGAGCCGGGACAAACTCGGTCCGGGTGGCGCGTCGGCTCAGGGGTTGCGCCGCTACCTGCGCCGCCATCCGCACGAACAGAACGCCGTCCTGTTCCACAACCCGCGCTACATCTTCTTTCGGCCCGTTCCCGACGGGCCGCTGGGCAGCCTGGGCGTGACGCTCACCCCGGGCCGCTCGATTGCGACCGACCCGCGCTGGTATCCGCCGGGCGCACTCGGCTTCATCGCCACGACCCGGCCTATACAAGGTGCGGACGGGCGCATCGCGTGGCGGGAGTTCTCACGGTTCGTGAGCCTGCAGGACCGCGGCGCGGCCATCACCGGCCCGGGCCGCGTGGACATCTATTGGGGCAGCGGCCCGCAACCCGAAGCCGGCCTGATGTCGCAACGCGGCGCCCTGTATGTCCTCCTCGAAAAAGACCGCTGAGACGAGATGATCCTTCACCCGTCTCGACACCCTTCGACCTTTCGACGAGCTCAAGGCGCCGCAGGCTCAGGGACCGAGCTCGACGGATGAGACTCTGAGCCTGCGGTGCCCCGCCCCCCGGTTAGTGAGCCTATCGAAGGGCCGGAGGTGGAGGGCGAAGGCCGAGGTGACATCGGGGTTCGTTTCGACAAGCTCAACGAACTTGGGGATGGGAAGGTCCATGAAGCGGTGCCTCGAGCTTGCCCCAGACTCGATCCGGGGGAGAGGGTCCCCGGCTCCACGAGATACTCGGACACTCCCGAGTCACCCTACCCAACCCCGGCGGGATTTGCCAGAATGCCGCCCGAATCGCACCGGGACCGCCCGCCATGTCCGCTCGAACCCCCATCCACCACACCGGCCTGCGCCACGTCGCCCTCAACGTCGGCGACGTGGCCGCGGCGGTCGCGTTCTATACTTCCCTGTTCGACATGCAGGTCGTCTGGCAGCCGGACCCGGACAACGCCTATCTGTCGTCCGGGTGCGACAATCTGGCGCTCCATCGCGCCGCGGCCGGCACGGAGCCGGGGCGCCTCGACCACATCGGGTTCGTCGTGCCTTCTCCCGACGACGTGGACCGAGCGGCCACGCTGCTGGCCGAACGCGGCGTCCCGATCGTGAAACCCGTGCGCACGCACCGCGACGGCAGCCGCTCGCTGTACTGCGCGGACCCGGACGGCACCCTGATCCAGATCCTGTACGAGCCGACCATCAGCCGGCAGCGCCTCGTCGCCCGTGACTAAAGCGCCCGAACGGTACTCCCGCGGCCGAGTCGCCGCGGCCTGGTCGGTCCACGCCTACACCGCGTCCGGCGTGCTGGCCGGCTTCCTCAGTCTGCAAGCGATCTTCGTACTCGACGCGCCGCGGGCGTTCGTCTGGATGCTGGTGGCCGTCCTGATCGACGCTACGGACGGCGTGCTCGCCAGAGCCGCCCGGGTCAAGCAGGTGTTGCCGGAGTTCGACGGGGCGAAACTGGACGACATCGTCGATTACTTCACCTACGCGATCCTGCCGGTGGCGTTGCTGTTCCGCTTCGAGCTGCTGCCGGAACGGGGGACGCTGCTGTTCGTGGCCGTGCCGCTGTTGGCGAGCGCGTACGGGTTCTGCCAAGCGGAGGCCAAGACGCAGCGGCAGGCCGACCACTTCTTCACGGGCTTCCCCTCATATTGGAACATCGTGGCGTTCTACTTGTACGCGGGCGGCCTGCCGGACTGGCTGAACGGCACGGTCGTCTGCCTGCTGGCCGCAGCGGTCTTCGTTCCCGTCCGCTACGTCTATCCGACGCGCACGCGCACGTTGCGCGGACTGACCAACAGCCTGGGTGCGGTCTGGGTTATCGTCCTGCTGATCCTGCTGGCTCAATTTCCCGAGCCGCGGGCGTGGCTCGTCCTGGCCTCGCTGTCCTACCCCATCTATTACACCGGCCTGTCGCTCTACCTGCATGTCAGCACCCCGTCCCGGTAGTGTTTTACTCTGGCGTGTTCCATCTTCGGGATCACGGTCGGGGAATTGCGAACCGAGACACGCCCGCCGTCCCCACGGACTTGACACGCGGACAATCGGACACACGTTTCCCGTGTTTTCGTGAACCGCCATCTGTCCATCAGGATCGGAGTCAACGACATGGAATCCGCCGACGCCCCGGAACGAAAGGCGACCGAACTCCTGCACAAGGGCTATCAAGCCCAACGAGAGGGAGACATGGCCGACGCAATGCGCTTCTACCAGGAGTCCATTCAGACCTATCCGACCGCGCGGGCGTACACCTCGCTCGGTTGGACCTACGGTTTTCTGCGGCGCTACGACGACGCGATCCAGGAATGCCGGCACGCCATCGCACTCGACCCGGAATACGGCACCCCCTACAACGACATCGGCCTGTACCTGATGAAGATGGGCAAGTTGGACGACGCAGTGCCGTGGCTGGAACACGCCGCGGACGCCGCCCGATCCGACGCGCCCCACTACCCCTATCTCAACCTGGGCCGCATCGCGCTGGCCAAGGGCGACCTGCTGCGTGCGTCGCGCGAATTCGGCCGGGCGCTGCGCACCGAGCCCCGCTCCATGACCGCCCGCCGCATCCTGGCCGCCCTCTCCGCCCAGCTCAACTGATCCTCGGCCCCCTTCAATGATGGGGGAGAAGGTCGGATGTGCGTAGGGGCCGGCCCCTGCGATTCCTGAGCCTGTCGAAGGGTGCCTGCCCCCAGGGCAACCACAGGGGGTTGCCCCTACACACCGAGAGACGGCCCGGGTTCGGGTTGCCCCTACGCACGAGGGGAAGCGGAATTTTCGACCCGAGACGCGGAGGCGGCCCATTCTCCGGCCGCGCCGGGTGTGATACGCGGACGGTCCATGCCGATCTACGACTATGTGTGTCGCGCCTGCGGCCGGCCGCAGAGCCGGCTGTTCATGAAGCTGGCCGACGTCGAGCGATCGCCCCGCTGCCGACACTGTCAGCGCCGCCGCCTGACGCGCCTGTTGTCCGGGTTCGCCTATCATCAGGGCGAGCAGGCGCGGCTCGACAACTTCGATACGCGAGCCGCCCGGGACGAGTCCTTCTACCGCGACAACCGGAACGTGGGGCTGTGGGCCAAGAAGCGCGCCCGCGACATGGGCGTCAACCTCGGCCCGCAGTTCGACGAAACGGTGGAAAAAGCCCGCACCGGCAAAATCCTCGACGATCCGTAAGCGGATACGAGCGGCATCCCAGCTTCCCGGACATGTTGCGCGCGTCACGCAGTCGGCTCTGGCGGGTCTGCCGGATTACGGGCGGCCTCGGCCTACTGATCGTCGGCCTCTTCCTGAGTCTGCCCGGCATTCCGGGGCCGGGCATCGTGCTCGTCGTGTTGAGCTTCGGCATTCTGAGCCGCGACTTCAAATGGGCCGAACGCTGGCACACGCGCCTGAAGGATCAAGCCCAGGCGTTGCTCGCCCGCCGCAAAGCCGCGCGGCAGCGGGCGGACGAACGAAAGCGCTAAGAGTGCGACCGTACGGGAGGAGTCTATGTTCAGCGGCATTGTCGAAACCACGGCGACCGTCACGGACATCCGGCGGACCGACGACGGCGCCCGGCTGACGCTGCGCAGTGCGATTCCGGGCGCGGATGTCGCCTTGGGCGAGAGTATCTGCACCAACGGGACCTGTCTGACGGTCACCGCGATCCAGGACGACCGGCTCGGTTTCGACGTGTCGGCCGAATCGTTGCGGCGGACCAATCTGGGCGACCTGCGCCCCGGCGACAACGTCAATCTGGAACGCTCGCTGCGGCTCGAAGACCGCCTGTC
This sequence comes from uncultured Binatia bacterium (SeqCode), assembly GCA_965242795.1. Taxonomy (GTDB): domain Bacteria; phylum Desulfobacterota; class Binatia; order Bin18; family Bin18; genus Bin18. The sequence continues at coordinate 1,797,534 of OZ251505.1, read as the reverse complement.
GGGCCACCTCGTGTTCGGGCACGTGGACGGCGTCGGTCGCGTCGCATCCATCCAGCCGGAGGGCGACTCGTTTCTGTACACCTTCTCCATCCCGCCGGAGTTGAGCCGCTACCTGGTCGAAAAGGGCTCAGTCGCGGTCGACGGCATCAGCCTGACCGTGTTCGCGTGTCGCGCCGCGGCCTTCAGTTGCGCGATCATCCCGCACACCCACGAGGTCACCACCCTGCATCGGCGGCGCGTCGGCGACCGGGTCAACATCGAGACCGACATGCAGGGCAAATACGTGGAGAAGTTCGTCACCGAGGCGGTCGAGCGCGTCCTCGCGCCGCAACTCCAGGCCCTCCGCGCCGAGATGGACGCCTTGCGTGCCGCGGCCGGGCGCCCTGCGTAGCCTTCTCCTGTCATTCTGTGCGGAACAGGAATCCGGCTCGACACACGCAGGCCACCGCGGTTCGATCCGGGGCTCCGTGGCGGTGCCAACTGTACAAGCGAAAGCCGCGTCTGCTATCCTGCCGCCCGTCCTTCCCTCTCGCGTTATGCCGCACCCCCAACCCGACACCGCCTTCGTCGAATTCCGCGAGGTGGACAAGAGCTACGACGGCCGCACCCTGACGGTGCAGGATTTCAACCTGGAGGTCGCGCGCGGCGAGTTCGTCACGCTGCTGGGGCCGTCCGGGTCCGGCAAGTCCACCTGCCTCAAGATGCTGGCCGGCTTCGAGCACCCCGACCGCGGGGAAATCTGGCTGAACGGCCGGCCCGTGGCCTCGGTCAAACCGCACAAACGCAACATCGGGCTGGTCTTTCAGCACTACGCCCTGTTCCCCCACATGACGATCGCCGAGAATCTCGCCTTTCCCCTGCACACGCGCCGCCTGCCCAAACACGAGGTCGAAGCCGGCGTCGAACGCGCGCTGGACATGATCCAGCTCCAAGGCTTCGAGGCGCGCCGGCCCGGGCAGTTGTCCGGCGGCCAGCAGCAGCGCGTCGCGATCGCCCGGGCGCTCGTGTTCGAGCCCGACCTGGTGCTCATGGACGAGCCGCTCGGGGCGCTGGACCGCCGCCTGCGCGAGGAAATGCAGTACGAGATCCGCCGCCTGCAGCAGCGGCTCGGGGTGACCATGATCTACGTCACCCACGACCAGGGCGAAGCCATGGTCCTGTCGGACCGGGTCGCGGTCATGGACGAGGGGCGCATCCAGCAGATCGCGGGGCCGGAAGCCCTGTACGAAGAGCCGGAGTGCCGCTTCGTGGCCGGTTTCATCGGGGAGAACAACCTGCTCGACGGGCAGATGGAAGACTGGAGCGAGGGCGGCTGCCGGGCGAAGGTCGGCGACCAGGTCGTGGAGGCGTATCCGGTCGCCGTCGGGCCGGACGCCACGCGCTGCACGCTCGCCATCCGGCCCGAGCGGGTCGCCCTCAACCCGCAGCCGGGCAGTTACCGCAACACCTTCGAGGCGCGCGTGCTCGACGTCATCTTCGTGGGCGACGCCCTGCGCCTGCACGCCGAGTTGCTCGGCTCCGAGCAGTTCGTCGTCAAGATTCCCAACATCGTCGGCCACGGCGCGGTTCTGCCGGGAGACACGGTCACCTTGGGCTGGCTGGCGACCGACTGCCGCGCCCTGGACCCGAGATGAGGAATTGTGGATCGTGGATTGTGGATTTTCGATTGCGGATTATGGAAGGAAGTGCCCGGTAAGCAGCGCCCTAATGATCGCTTGAGAGGTCAACCATGACCACCGCATCTTCCTCCAATCCACACTTCGACAAGCTCAGCGCATCGCAATCCACAATCCACAATCCACAATTCTTCCGCCTCGCCGCGGCCGCCCTGCTGGCCGTGATGTCGGCGCCGCCCGCGGCCTCCGCCCAACCGTCCATCACCGTGGTCTCCTGGGGCGGGTCGTACGCCCGCAGCTCGGTCGAGGCGTACCACGACCGCTTCACCGCGGAGACCGGCATCGAGATCAAACTGGAAGAATACAACGGCGGCCTCGCCCAGGTCCGCGCCCAGGTGGAGACCGGGAACATCTCCTGGGACGTGGTGGACGTGGAGGCCGGGGACAACCTGCTCGGCTGCGACGAAGGGCTGTTCGAGGAGATCGACCGCGACACCATCCCCCCGGGGGCGGACGGCACGCCCGCGGGCGCGGACTTCTTCGCGGGGCTCGACATCCCGTGCGGCATTCCGAACGTCACCGCCAGCGGGATCTACGCCTACAACGACGCACGCATCGGCGCCCGCAAGCCCACGACGGTCGCGGACTTCTTCGATCTGGAGACGTTTCCGGGCCGCCGCGGTATGCGCCGTGCGCCGACCGTCAACCTGGAATTCGCCCTGCTGGCCGACGGCGTGCTCGCGGACCGGGTCTACGACGTATTGTCCACCTCGGCCGGCGTGGACCGCGCCTTCGCCAAGCTGGATACCATCAAGTCCGAAGTGCTGTGGTGGGAGACCGGCGCCCAGCCCCCGCAGATGCTGGCCGACGGCGAGGTGGTCATGAGTACCGCCTACAACGGCCGCATCTTCAACGCCTGGGCGCTGGAAGGCCAACCCCTGAAGATCGTCTGGGACGGGCAGATCCTCGGCATCGGTTATCAGACCGTCGTGAAAGGGACGCCCCGCGCCGCACTCGCCCGGCGGTTCGCCGCGTACGCGACCTCGACCCGCTCCCTGGCGAACGTCACCCGCTACATCTCCTACGGCCCGGCGCGGCGGTCGTCCATCCCGTTGGTGGACACGTACGAGGCGACCGGCATCGACATCCGGCCCCACCTACCCAACGCCCCGCAGAACGTCGCCAACGTGGTCTATGACGACCCCGCGTGGTGGGCCGACCACAAGGACGAGTTGAACGAGCGCTTCGCCGCGTGGCTGGTCAAGTGACCCGCCAGCCGACCTCGCGGAAAATCTCATGGGAGCCGACGGCCGCAACGTTCGCCCCTCCGTCCCGGGCCGCGGCCAGGCGCTGCTGCTCGCCCTGCCCCTGGTCGCCTTCATCGGCGTGACGTTCATGGCGCCGCTCGCCAGCATGCTGCTGCGCAGCTTCCACGACCCCACGGTCGCGGACATCATGCCGCAAACGGTGACGGCGCTGCGCGGTTGGGCGCGCGAGTCCGACCCCGCGCCGGACGCCCTGCCGCCGGAATCGGTCTATGCGCTGGCCGCGGAGGAACTCGGCCAGGCCCGCGCGCACAAGACCATCGGCAGACTCGCCACCCGCCTCAACCGCCAGATCGTCGGCCTGCGCAGCGCCGTCACGCAGAGCGGCCGGGCGCTGGAGCGCGGCCGCGGGGCACCGCCGTGGGCCGCGGCTCTGCCGGACATCCATCCCGCCTGGGGCGAGCCGCGCACGTGGCAGGCGCTGCTGCTGGCCGGACAGCGCCTCACCCCGACGTATTACCTGAACGCGGTGGACCTGCGGCGGCAGCCCGGCGCGGGCATCACCCCGCAGCCCGAGGCGCGCCGCGTCTATCTCATGCTGTTCGGCCGCACGTTGTGGGTCAGCCTGTTGATTACCTTGCTGTGTCTGGCAATCGGCTATCCGCTGGCGTGGTACATCGCCCATGCGCCGCCGGGCCGCCGGAACCTGCTGCTGGTCATGGTGCTGCTGCCGTTCTGGACCTCACTGCTGGTCCGCACGACCGCCTGGATCGTCCTGCTGCAGCGGCAGGGCGTGGTCAACGACCTGCTGGTCTGGCTGGGGCTGATCGCCGACGACCAGCGCCTGACCATGATCCACAACATGACCGGCACCCTGGTGGCCATGACCCACGTCCTGCTCCCGTTCATGGTGCTGCCGCTGTACTCGGTGATGAGCGGCATCCCCGCGGTGCAGATGCAGGCGTCCGCCTCGCTCGGCGCGAACTGGTGGCGCGGGTTCCGCACCGTCTATCTGCCGCAATCCATGCCCGGCGTGGGCGCGGGCTGCCTGCTCGTGTTCATCCTGGCGATGGGCTACTACATCACGCCCGCATTGGTCGGCGGCCAGCGCGGGCAGTTGATCTCCAACTTCATCGCCTACCACATGCAGACCTCGCTGAACTGGAACCTGGCCGCGGCTCTGGGCTCGATCCTGTTCCTGGCCGTGCTGGGGCTGTTCGTGGTGTACGACCGGGTGCTGGGGTTGGACCGGATGCGGCTGGGCTCATGAGTGCGCCGCTCCTGTCCCGTCTGGCCGAGTCGCCCGGACGCCGGGTCCTGGGCGTCTACTGCGCCCTGGCCCTGATCTTCCTGATGGTCCCCATCCTGGTCATCGTCCCGTTGTCGTTCAACGCCGAGCCCTATTTCACCTTCACGCGCGGGATGCTGACCCTGGACCCGGACGCCTACTCCCTGCGCTGGTACGCCCAAGTGCTGCTCGGCGAGCCGTGGCAGCGGGCCGCGCGCAACTCGCTGCTGATCGGCGTGGCCGCCGCGGCCGTGGCGACCACGCTGGGCACCCTGGCCGGCCTCGGGCTGTCCCATCCCGCCATGCCCTGGCGCCGCGGGGTGACCGCGCTGCTGCTGTCGCCGATGATCGTGCCCATCGTCATCGCCGCCTCGGGCATGTTCTTCTTCTATTCCGGCCTGAACCTGACGGGCACCTACACCGGCCTGATCCTGGCGCACGCCGCGTTGGGGGCGCCCTTCGTGGTCATCACGGTGACCGCGTCCATGGCCGGCTTCAACCGCGAACTGCTGCACGCCGCGGCCAGCCTGGGCGCCGGCCCGGTGCGCAGCTTCTTCAAGGTGCAATTGCCGCTCATCAGCCCGGGCGTCATCTCGGGCGCGCTGTTCGCGTTCGCGGCCTCGCTCGACGAGGTCGTCGTCGTCCTGTTCATGGGCGGCGTGGAACAGCGCACGATCCCGCGCCAGATGTGGTCGGGCGTCCGCGAAGAGATCAGCCCGGCGATCCTGGCCGCGGCCACCTTCCTGATCGTGATCGCCATGCTGCTGTTGGCGGCCACCGCCCTCCTCCAGCGCCAGCGCCGCCCCGGCTGACCTTCTTTGTCCGGTCGTCTCTCGATCAGCGATTTCCCTGGTTGGATCCGTCATTCCCGTGCAAACTGGAATCCGGGGGAGAGAGTCCAGACGACAGCAAAGTATTAGCAAGGGAGAGAATAAAGCATTCCCTCCCCCCCTTGAGGGAGAGGGTTAGGGAAGGGGGGTTGCCCGAGGGCGCACGGACAGAGAACCTCCGGGGAGCGGCCAGTCCGACTGGCAAGGGCGCGCCAATCACCAGCGCGGATGACCGTGGAGCGTGCCCTCTGCACGGCGCCGTCGGTCCGTTCAGTATGCCGTGACGGGCACGAGCGTCGATTGCCCGTTGAACCGCGTGTAGCCTCGCACCGCTATCGGGTCCGCGCTGGACACTTCACACGTCGTCCGGCGCCGGGCTTCGTCCTCCGGCTTGCCCGCAGCCACCAGCGCCGCTTCCAAGTCGGCACTCAGGCCGTCCTCCGTCTTGTTCGGCCAGTAGCTGAAGATGGTCTTCGGCGCCACGGTCACCGGCCACGCGACCTGCTCTCCGGATTGGCCGTTGCACTCGAACGTCACCGCACACGGGGCCGGCGGGTCCGCGTCGGGGCCCTAGTCTTTCAGGCAATACAGATGCACCCACGCTTGCCACGGAGAGAGGTTCAGCAACGTGGCCCGCCGGTCTCCCCGCTTGGTGCTGCCGGGATCCGGAGCAGTCTCGGCCGGCGTGAATGCGAGGCGCAGGGTGTAGTCGCCGGTCGCCTTGCGGTTGTAGCCGGCCACCTCCACGTAATACGTACCGGGCGTAACGTCCCGTACGATGCGGAAATTGATCTCTGTCCCGGCGTCGTCGTCCTCCGCGAGGATCCGCCCCTGCGCGCTCTGGAAGACGCCGACCGTGTCCTTCTCGCCGGTCGTCTCCACCGTCAGGTGCCCGGCCTGCGTGACGTCCAGCCGGAAGTAATCCACGTCCTCAGGCTGTTCCAACGTACCCGCCGTCGTCGAATGCGGATCGACAGATGTCGCCCGTTCCCGCGCGTCGCCATGCTCCGTCGGAGTAGGTGTAGCAGGTCCATACGGAATTACGTAGATCTCGTCCAACCTTTCGGCGGCGTCGCGGCTGGACACGAAGGCAATCTTGGTCCCGTCCGGCTACCACCTGGGAGACTCAAGAAAGCCCCCACTCCGCGTGAGTCGGACCGGGCCGGTCCCGTCCGCGTTCATCACGTAGATTGCAGAGTTTCCGACGCGGGCGGACACGAAGGCAAGCCTGGTCCCGTCGGGTGACCAGACAGGGTGGAAGTCTGCTCGAGTGCTATTAGTGAGATTGACTGGGGTCCCCTGCGCCCAACCACTGGACGGCGCGACCGCAGCGAGGCCCATGATCGCCACCATGAACAAAAGACAAGTCTTGATAAGATGCATAGTTCTTCCTCTTCGCTGGTTCTAAGCGGCTTCACTCGTTGGTGACACCGGCTATCTTGCCGATGAGGCAGGCTCTGCGCAAGCGGGAATCCGGTGGAGACTCTCCGCTATGCCAGCGAATGCCTGCACATCCTCCTTTCTCCTTTCCCTCCAGGGGAGAGGGAATAGGAGCATGTCCCAGATGAAGGGATTGGGCGAGGATTAAGCTCGTGGCGTCTCATCAGTGGGGGAAAGAAGAAAGAATTCCCTCCTCCCTTTAGGGGGAGGGCTAGGGACGGGGTCGCCCGATGACACGCAAACGGAGAACCTCCTCGGAGCGGCTAGTCCGACCGGAAAGGGCACACCAATTACCAGCGCAGATGACCGTGGAGCGTGACCACGTGCTCGGCACCGCCGATCCGCTCCTCCCGTTCGCCTTCCCGGCTCAGATCCCCGACTCGTCCATCTCGATCCGACCGCCCAGCCGGTAGCCGCGACGGCCCGGCCCCACAATGGAGAACCCGCCGTAGGTCGTCAGCAGACCCGCGCCCTCGTGCGTCCCCAGCCCGTAGCCCAGATCCAACTCGAACCGGTCCGGTGTCCGCCCCGCCGCCTCCGAATCCTCACCGGCGCGTACCGCCTCCGCGCTGTCCCACATCTGCTCGACCTGGCTCGCCTCCGCGCCCCACACCAGCGTCAGCGTGGGGCGGCCCGTCACATGGATGGCCTTGTCGAAGCGCACCCGTACGCGGATCCACTCGCCGAGGCCGTAGGTGTCGCCTTGGTGCGGGGTGGAGGTGATCGTGACGGACACCACCCGGGGCTTCGCCGCTTCGCGCTCCCGGGGGTTTCCCCCTTCGTATTCCTCCTCCTCTTCCTCGTCGTCATTGCCGGGGTTGTCGTAGCCGGACTCCTCCTCTTCCGGCACGCAGGCAAAAGCGCGGCGGTCCTGGCAGTGCAAGTGCGGCCACCACGTGTCGTGCGCAGAGGAGGAAGCCGCGCCCAGGACCAACACGGTTGCGAGCAGGCCGCGCACGACGGGACGGCCTGGAGCAGAAGCGGGATGGGCTGGAACGCTGTTGGCTGACGTTGGAGCCGACGCCATCGCACCTTCGTCCTTGCGGTTGGAGGCACCCCGACGACGATGGAGTAACGACGCTGTATGACACGGATATTACGCTCCGGTTAATTCCCGGTGCCGAGCTCTGGGGGAGTTGTGGCTTGCGGTGCGTTGAGCCGGCGATGTGTCGAGCTCGGTCCCTGAGCTTGTCGAAGGGTGTCGAAACGCGGATTTTTGATCGGGGATTGCGCCGCGCTCGCCCCTGAGCCTTCGGTGCCTGAACCTGTGGGTAGGGGCGTAAAATGTTACGCTCCTACCCACTAGGCGCGGCGCAATCCCCGGTTCCGCATCCCGTTGACGAATCGGCCCGCGCAGCCGTAGAGTGCCGCACATGAGCTTGCTCGCGTTCGATACGCACCGGGCCGTGAAGGCGCTGTGCGAAGCCGGGGCCACGGAGCCGCTGGCCGAGGCGGTCGTGGAGACGGTCGGCGACGCCATCGGCGGCAACGTCGCCACGAAGACCGACATCGCCGATGCCAAGACGGATCTGGAAGCCAGCATCGCCGAAGTCAAGACCGACCTTGCCGAATCCAAAGCCGCGCTCAAAGCCGACATCGACCGCGTCGAAACGACACTCAAAGCCGACATCGACCGCGTCGAAATGACACTCAGGGCCGAGATTGCCGAGGTACGAACCGATCTCAAAACCGATATTGCCGAAGTGAGGACTGAGGTGGCCGAGGTGCGCACCGAGGTGGCCGGCGTACGGACCGAGGTGGCCAACGTCCGGGCCGAACTGAAAGCGGACATCGGCAGGGTGGAAGCCGAAATCGGCAGGGTAGAAGCCGACATCGGCAAGGTGAAAGCCGACATCGGCAGGGTGGAAGCCAGCATCGGCGGCCTGGAAGCGCGGCTGTATCGGCAGTTGTGGCTCATGGCGGCGGGGATCGTCGGGTTGACGGTCGCCCTGGTCAAGCTGATCGGCTGACCGGGCCGCATTCGAGATCGCACTGCTTCTTCGAACTAGCTCGTCGAGCTTGCGGTGCCTCGAGCTCGGTCCCTGAGCTTGTCGGAGGGTGTCGAAAGGTCGAAACGGCCCCCGGATCGTCTTGTATGTAATTCCCCCTGTTTTATTTCCCCGCCTCTCGCCCTCCGGGAGAGACGATCTCCCCGAACGTGTCTCCGAGTGAGAGAACATCTCGACTCGAGACACGCCCGCCTTTTCCGCTCCTCGTTCTCCCCTCCGACCGGAGGGCGACGCATGCGTCGCCCCTACATCCCCAACGACGTCGAGAACATCCGAACCGCGGCGTCCTCTTCAGACTGCGCCTCCGTCGTTCGACGGGGCTCTTGCCATTCTGGCGCCGTTGCTGAACTACTTTGGGAATCTCCTCTTGTGATGGCCGCGACGAGTCATCGTCGTCGGCAGCCGACGTGACCGAGGGATGGGCCGGGCGAACAGAAGAAAAAGACGCGGCAGAACGGCGCGCACGGCACCGGTCCCGCCGCCGCCTCGGTCTCCGAACTCCAGCCACTCCGGGCAGCTATCCGCCTCCCCGGAGACGTTCGGACGCCGGCGAACTCTTGCCGGGGTAGCCCTCGGTTTGCTGGTGGTCGGCAGCTACGTTCCCGCCTTCTTCGCCGGCTTCGTCTGGGACGACCGGATCTTCACCGAGGCGCCCGCGGTCCGCGATTGGGCCGGCCTGGGGCGGATCTGGTTTTCGCCCGCGGAGATCAGGAACGAGGCCCACTATTGGCCGCTCGTGTACACGACCTTCTGGCTGGAGCACAAACTGTGGGGCTTCGCCCCGGCCGGTTATCACGTCGTCAACGTGCTGCTGCACCTGGTCAACACACTGCTGCTGTGGCGCTTGGGGGTACGCCTGACCCTCCCCGGCGCGTGGCTGGTCGGCGCGGTGTTCGCCGTTCATCCGCTGCACGTGGAGTCGGTCGCCTGGATCATGGAGCGCAAGGACGTGCTGTCGGGGCTGTGCTATCTCGCGGCGTTTGCGGCCTGGGTGCGCTATGCGGAGGCGCCGGACGCGCGGGGTCGGACGCGGCGGTATTGCCTGGCTCTCGTGCTGTTCGGGCTGGGGCTGTTGAGCAAGTCCATCGTGGTCACTCTACCCGCGGCCCTGCTGCTCTGGCTGTGGTGGCAACGGGGGCGCGCCCCTGGGGAGGGAGAGCGGGAAGGGGCACCGTTCGCAGGCATCGCCGGTGTGGACCTGTTCCGGCTGGTCCCGTTCTTTGCGGTCGGCGTGGCCGCCGCGGTGGCGGACGTGCTGTTCTCCGCATCCCGGGAACCCCTGTCCTTCGACTACTCGATGGGGGAACGGACGCTCATCGCGGCCCGCGCGCTGTGGTTCTACGCGGGCAAGCTGCTGTGGCCGACGGACTTGGCCGTCATCTACCCGCGTTGGGAGGTGGGCGCCGCGGACCCGTGGGCGTGGGGCTCTCTCGTGGCCGCCGCCGTGCTGGCCGCGGGACTCTGGTTGCTGCGGCAGCGAGTCGGCCGCGGACCGCTGGCCGGTGCGCTGTTCTTCGCGGTGACCCTGTCGCCGGTGCTCGGCTTCGTGGACTTCGGCTACATGCAGTTCTCCTTCGTCGCGGACCGCTACCAGTATCTGGCCGGCATCGGGCTGATCGCGGTGGTCGTGGGCGCCGCGGCGCATGGCGCGGCGCGGCTGCCGCGGGCGTGGCGGTACGCCGCGGCGGGCGGCGCTGCGGTCGCGCTCGTCGTGCTGGGCACGCTGACGTGGCGGCAGGCCGGCATCTACCGGGACGGAGAGACCCTCTTCCGCCACGTCATCGCCCACAATCCCACGGCGCGCGAAGCCCATCTCAATCTGGGCGAAGCCTTGACCAAGGCGGGACGGTGGGACGAAGCCCTCGCCGCGTTCCGCATCGCCGTGGAGCACGCCCCGGACGACGCCCGCGGCCATACCAACGTCGGGGCGACGCTCATCATGCTGGACCGGCTCGACGAGGCCGAACCCCCGTTGCGGCGCGCCCTGGAACGCGACCCGGACTCGGTCCACGCCCTGCAGAACCTGGCCGCGGCGGAGGTGATGTGGAAGCGCTACGGCGCAGCGCTCGCCCTCTACCGCCGCCTCGTCCAGGTCGATCCCCGCAGTCCGAGTGCCCACCACGGCGTCGGCACGGCGTTGTACCACCTGGGCCGGCCGGACGAGGCGCTCGCAAGTCTGGAACGGGCGCTGACCCTGGACCCGACGCGTGCCGACATCCGCACCAACCGCGACGAGGTGCGGGCGCTGCTGCGCCGCGGCGGGTGAGGGCCGCCGGCGTGGAGGCGAGGACGGTCGGCGGATGGTCTCCTATGAAACTTGCTCGCACCGCCGGACCACGTCCGGACCATGAATTTGCGGTGTCCCGAGCTCGGTCCCCGAGCTTGTCGAAGGGGGGCGAAGGATCGAAAGGGCGAAGTGGCGGGGGGCGAAGGTCGAGGTGACGGCGGGGTTCGTTTCGACAGGCTCAACGAACTCGGGGATGGGAAGGTCGCCGCGTCCGTCATCTTCTTTCGAACCGAGCCACTCCCGGTCAGCCCAGATCCCGCCGCACCGACGTCAGACGCCCGAACGGGTCCGGGCCGCGTAGCCGGCCGCGGGCGGCCGCGTCGTCCTTGAGGTGCCAGTCGAACCACGCCCGCGCGTACCAGTCGCGGATGACGTGCGGCAGATAGATTTCGCGGCCGTCTTCCGCTTCGGCCCAGCCCAACTGCGTGTACGCCGCCCCGGGCGGCGCGCCCGGGTCGAAAGCGGCGGCGCCCGTGGGCTTGCGGGTGCGCTGCGGGGTCTGGCCGAACGGGAGTGCGCCGCGCTGGAACGCGGGCCACGGGAACAGCCGCGCGAAATCTTCGGCCAGCGTGAAGTGGTCGGTGTCGCGCACGATCACCAACACCCGGTCGGCAACGGCGCGCTGCCACGCGCTCAGCGCGACCGGCTGCGGGTTGTCCGTGCGGTCGGGCGCGGCGCGCTCCGCGGCCAGGGGAAACGCCAGCACGGGGTCGCCCCCGGCACGGGCGACCGCAGACTGGAACAGCGTGACGAAGGTCCGCTGCACGAAATCGTCCTCGTCCCCGATCAGCAGCAGCAACGGGGTGCGGCTGCCGACGGGCAGACCGGCGCGCGTTTCGTCCGCGCTGGCCATTTCCTCGGGCGTCCAGGCGGAGGGCGGCGCGTTGTTGAGCCCCAGGGACGCACGGATGCCGGGCAGGTGGTCGGCCGCCAATTGTGCGGTCATCGAGCCCAGAGAGTGGCCGGCCACGCCCACGCGCCCGGCGTCGATGCGGCCGGCCAGCATGCCGCACAGGTTTCGGGCCGCGCCGGTCGCGCCCATCGCGGCGAGCGCGGCCCGGCAGGTGTCCGCGTCCTCCCCGAGCAGGCGCACCGTGTGCAGGACCAGCCCCAGGTCGGACACGCGTTGGCGGAACAGGGCGCGCATCATGGCCGTGGCGCGCTCCACGCCGCGCGGGGCGAGCGTGGCCGTGGCGGGGTCGAAGCCGTCCGGCGGTGCGAACCCCCGGCCCCATTGCCCGAACAGCACGCGATAGAAGTAGGGGACGACCTTCACCTCGCCGAGCAGGAGTTCGTAGGCCCGATGCAGTTCCTCCCGCGGCGTCCGTGCGGCAAAGGGCGAGTCTTCGTCGTGGAAGACCAGCGGCAGGCCGCCGTCGGAAATGAAGGTCGGGGCGGCGACGACGTAGCCGTGGGAGGCGAGGAACTCGCCGAACGAACTCCACATGCCGTGGCTGCCGGCGAGCCCGTGGGCGAGCAGAATCAGCGGAAACCGTCCCTCCGCGGGCCGGGCGTCCTGCCACGCGCCGCGCGGCGCATTCAGGATCCGCGAGCCGACGTCGGCGAGCGCGGCCTGTCGGGTCGCGTCGTCGGCCTCGGCCAGCACCCCGCCGCCGCGCAGATGAACGAACTGCGGCTGCACGACCTGGGCCGCGGCCCCGAGCTGCCGCGCCATGTCGCCCGCCTGGAAATAGAAGTCGTAGTAATTCGTGCGCCGGCCGCTCGCCGCGGGAAAGAGGGACCGCGGCCCGGCCTGCCGTTTCCGATCAAGGGCGCGGTCTGCGGGATACCACACCTGGAACACGACCGTCCGCGTCTGCCCCGCGGCTTCGATTCGGCGCAGCAAGGCACGATACGCCGGCCGGCCATAGACGCCGTTCCAGGGATCGAAGCGCTGGCGGTCGTCCACCGCGAAGCCGGTCGCCACACCTACGGCGTAGTTGCCGTACGCGGCGCTCGGCGGCAGCGTCCGCGATTCGGCCGCGGCCGTTCCGCGATCGGCCGTGGGCAGAAGAAGCAGCGCGAACAGTACGCCGGCACGAAGAGGTGTCGCTTTTCGGGAGTGTCTCATTTCGATTTCTTCGGGCGGGTTCGATGTGAAGGGGGACCCCCGCGGTCCATCGGCCCGGAAACTGCAACCTGAGACGTTCCCCACTCTGCCGTTCCCCTGCGCTGCCCCTCAATCCACAATCCACAATCGAAAATCCACAATTCCTCACACCCGCAGAATCGCCCCCTGCCCTTCCAGCCGCCGCTGCAGTTCCTCGACGTCCACCCCCTTCGGCTCCACGCCGTTGCCCACGGCCAGCGCCGCGGCCACGCCGGCCGCCTGCCCGGTCGCCATGCAGGCCGGGATTTCCTTGGTGGCGTGGTGCACGCGGTGATCGACCGAGATGCAGCGGCCGGCCACGAGCAGGTTGGCGAACTCTCTGGTCAGTAGCGAGCGGTAGGGGACGTGGTACAGGCTTTCGTATTTGGTCCAGTGGCCGGTGACGGCGATCACGTCGGCGCAGGGCCGGTCGATCTCCTCGCGGCTCAAGACGTGCTGGCCGACGAGCCGGCGGCTTTCGGTGATGCCGAGTTGGTCCGCGACGTGGCCGACCGAAGCGTGGGCGAAGCCGGGCACTTCGGCGCGCAGGCGGTCCACCTCGGCCATGACCTGTTTGCGGCAGGCCAGTTCGGCGTAAGTCAGGTCGTCCGGGTCGGTCGCGTCGATCTTGCGCGCGACGCGCTCGGTCGCGCCCCACGGCAGCAGCACCTTGTCCCTGCCGACGGTCCGGAAGCAGCCGGCGCCGGCGGCCCGGGCCGGATCTTCGACGCCGCTCAGCGTGAACCAGAGCCAGGGCAGCACCTTCTCGGTCGCGTGCGCGGCCCCGGCCGAGGCGAACACGTCGCCGTCGCCGCTGGCGTCGATCACCACGTCGGCCAGCACGGCGAAGCGGCCCGACTTGGCCTGGAACGTGACGCCGGTCACCCGCCCGCGGTCCACGAGCGCCTCGCACGCATAGGCATGCAACAGCAGCCGTACCCCGGCGTCCTCCACCATCTCGTTGAGGGCGAACTTGAGTTCCTCCGGGTCGTACGCGACGGAATAGCGGACGCGGTGCGGGCCGTGGCCCCACACGAGCCCCCACATCCGGTCGCGCGCCACGAGGGTTTCGTCCGGGCGGCCCCACTCGTGCCGGTCGGGAAAGACCGCGGCCCCGCGGCGGGCGAGGCGGTCGGTCACTTCCTGACACAGGCCGCCGACGACCTGCCGGCCGCGGCCGTCGTCGAGCGTCAGCAGCAGAATGATCATGCCGCCGGTGGCGAGCCCGCCCAGATAGCCCAGCCGTTCGACCAGCAGCACGTCGGCCCCGGCGCGCGCCGCGGCGACCGCGGCGGACACGCCCGCGGTGCCGCCGCCCACGACCAGCACCTGGGTTTCGGCCTTGACCGGGGTGGAGCGGGCAGACTCTTCGATGAAGCGGAGCGGTCGTGACGTGCCCAACGTTTCCCCTCCCCGGCCCTCCCCCTCGAGGGGGAGGGGAGGAAGCAGGCTACCACATCTGCTGCAACAACTTGAGAAACGCCTCGTCCCCGTCCTGCCGGTCGTGCCACAGGGCGCTCTCTTTGATGACTTCTTCGGCCACGACGGGCAGTTCGTCCTGCTTGGCGCCCACGTCGCGCAGGCGCGTCGGCACGTCGAGCGACCGGATGAACGCTTCGACCGCGTCCGCGGCCGCCGCGGCCACGGCTTCGGGCGTGCGGCCGCCGGTCTCGATGCCCAGCGCCTCGGCGATCATGCCCTGCTGCGGCAGGGTCTGCGGGGCCAGAAAGCGCATGCAGTGCGGAATGGTGATGCACGAGGTGACGCCGTGCGGCACGTCCCAGCGCGCGCCGATCTGGTGGCCGAAGATGTGGCTCAGGCGGACGCCCACGTTGACCAGCCCGAAGATGGACAGCCACGCCGCGACTTGGCATTCGCCGCGCGCGGCGAGGTCGTCCGACCGCTGGAGCGACGCGGGCAGATGGCGGTACAGGCTGCGGATCGCCTCCCTGGACAGCGCGTCGGTGACGGGCTGCGGGTTGACGGACCAGATCGCCTCGATGGCGTGATCCAGAGCCTTCACACCGGTCGCGGCCCAGAGTCGGCGGGGCGTGGGCACGGTCACCTCGGGGTCGAGGATGACGGTCGTCGGACAGATGCGCGGGTCGGTGCGCAACCCCTTCACGCGCGTGGCTTCGTCCGTAATGCCGGCGAACGGCGTGAACTCGCCCGCGGACAGGGTGGTCGAAATGGCGATCTGGGGCATGGCCGATTGCGGCTGGCCGTCTTCCAGCAATTCGAGGGCGACGATCTTGGCGGCGTCGATCGGGCTGCCGCCGCCGAACGCGATCAGCGCGTCCGCGCCCACCTCGCGCGCCTGGGCGACCGCGGCGTCCACGGTTCGGCTCGGCACGTGCTGGCGGATGCCGGCGTTGGTGGCGGCCCACCGTGCGCCGAGCAGGGTCTCCAGCTTGCGCACCAGATCGGTCTTGGTCGCCAAGCTGTTGCCGGTCAGGATCAGCGCCCGGCGTTTGCCCAGCCGGTCCAGTTCGTCGGTGACCTTTTCCAGCGCGCCGACGCCGTAGATCACCTTTTCGAGCAGGGGGAATTGGTATTCGCGGATCATATTGGCCTCCAAGAGGAACGGGGGTGGGAAAACGGGCGCCCGCCTAGCCGGTCGCCCGCATCGTACGTTGTCGGGAACTCCGAACGTCGCAGCCGGTTTCGCGGGGAATCAGGGTCTCATGCCGGCACGAACGTCTGTGGCGAGAATGGCAGCCGAAACTTCATACTTTGTCGAAGTATGAGGAGAAAAAAGAGCGGATGTGACACGAGTGTCGATCAGGCCTGCCACCTTCTCATACGCGGAGGTAGGGGGGCAAAATCTCATATCAGCACCCGGCCCCGTACCAAGCGCCCGAAGGGAAGTCAATCTTTCGGCGGGTCCGATGGCGGATCGGTTCGAACGTCACGCCGCGGTTCGTTGCGTAGGGGCGACGCATGCGTCGCCCCTACCGAAAGTGGCGAGTTCCCCTCGTGCTTGTGCTGCTCGCAGCCTGCGGTGCCTTGGGTCGGTCGAAAGGTCGAGGGTGGAGGAATTTCTATCCCTTCCGAAGGGAGTATGTGTCTCTCCTCCTTTCCTTTCTTCCCGATGAACGCGTAAGGTTGCCGTTTCTCACAACATAGAGGAGGAGTCCGCATGAGCGCATTGCTGACGTTCGCCGTGGGAATGTGGCTGCTCGGCCTGCCGGGCGGCACGGGTTGGGCATCGGAGACGAACGCCATCGACGAAAGCAAGATCGTCGATCTGACGTACGCGTACGACGAGCACACCATCTCGTGGCCGACCGCCAAGCCGTACGCGCTGGAAGTCGTGGCCGCCCACCACACCGACGCCGGGTTCTGGTACGCAGCCAACAACGTCTGCCTGGCCGAACACAGCGGGACGCACATGGACGCCCCGCTGCACTTCGCCGAAGGCACCGACGACGCCGGCGCGGTGCCGGTCGCGCGCCTCGTCGGCCCCGCGGTGGTCGTCGACGTGCGCGAACAGGCCGCGCGAAACGCCGACTACCGCGTGACGCGCGCGGACCTGCTGGCCTGGGAAACCGCGCACGGCCGGATGCCGGACGGCGCGATCGTGCTCATGCTGAGCGGCTGGGGCCGCTATTGGCCGGACAAGCGACGCTACCTGGGAACCGACGTGCCCGGGGACGTGGACAACCTGCACTTCCCCGGCTTCTCCCAGGAGGCCGCGGAGTTTCTGACGTCGGAGCGGCGCATCGACGCGATCGGCGTGGATACGCCGAGCCTCGACTTCGGCCAGTCCAAGGACTTCATCGTCCACCGCATCGTGAACGGCGCCAACATCCCCGGACTGGAGAACGTCGCCAACCTGGACACGCTCCCGCCCGCCGGCGCCACGCTGATCGCACTGCCCATGAAGATCGCGCGTGGCTCGGGCGCCCCGGCACGGATCATCGCGATCCTGCCCTGACCCGGCTCGACAGCCGGTTCTGCCGGGAAGGTCGATTTTCGACAGGCGGACGGTCTTGACTTCATCTGAACTTTACTGTCTGTTCTCGCAACTAATCGAGCCATTCCACTTCAACACCGATTCGTAAGAAAAGAGCACGGCAAACCATTCGTGTCATGGAGCGAGGGCTCGTGTCGCCCGTCGTCGGATCAAAGATGAGCATTTCAGCCATGCTTCCCTTCCATACGGCATCGAAGATCGAAAGTTCCCACGCCAAGAGCGGGGGGGGGGGGGGGGTGAGAACCGCGGTTCTCGACGCGCCCGAAACCCTCCGGGGCCGTACCCACGGGCGACGTCTTCGCGCCTTCCTTGCCCTGTGGGCCGTTATGGCCATCGTCCTGTTCGCGGCGTCCGCACATGAGGCCGCGGCGCATACCGGCGCGGAGGCCCAGCCCACCGACCCGGTGCACATCCCCGACGCCAACTTGCGGGCGAAGGTGGAGGCGGCGCTGAACAAGGCCAGCGGAGCGACCATCACCCATGCGGACATGGCGGGGCTGAGGACCTGCATCTATGCGAACCCCACCGGCTGCCTGCAGCTCGTGGGCCCCTTCTCGGACCAGTTCAACGTAGCCGGCCGCATCCACGATCTGACGGGGCTGGAGCACGCCACGGGGCTGACCCGCGTGCGGCTCCGATATCATCCCGTCTCGGACCTCACCCCCCTCGCCGGCCTGACTTCCCTGACCGAGCTGACGCTCATACATGCCGACGTCCAGGACCTCACGCCGATCGCCGGTCTCACCAACCTGCAAATCCTGCAACTCCCCGAGAGCCATCGGATCTCGGACCTTGCGCCCCTCGCCGGCCTCACCAACCTGAGGCAGCTAAGCCTCACCGTGAACCGGATCTCGGACCTCACCCCCCTTGCCGGCCTCACCGGCCTGACCCAGCTATACCTCAGCGACAACCGGATCTCGGACCTCACCCCCCTCGCCGGCCTCACCAGCCTGGATCGGCTGACCCTAGCTGGCAACCGGATCACGAACATCGAGCCGCTCCGAGGGATGACGTCCCTGACCCGCCTGACACTCCAGGAAAACTATCGACTCCGCGACCTCTCGCCGTTGAGCGGCCTGACCAGCATCTACTATTTCGATCTCGACGCCATCGGCGTCGAAGACATCTCGCCGCTGGTCCTCAACTCGGGATTGAGTTCCGGGGACATCGTCTCGCTGGACGACGTTACGACCCTGAACGCCGACGCCGCCGGCCATATCGCGACCCTTGAAGGAAGGGGCGTCACGGTGTGGGGAGGAAACGTAGAGGAGGCACGGCAATGGCAGGTGCAGAACGTGAGGGTGGCGCCCGGGCCGGGACGACTGACGGTCACCTGGGACCCCCTGCCGGACGCCGAGAACCCGAAGACGCGCACCAAACCCCAGGGCTACAAGGTGCAGTGGAGGTCCGGCGCACAAGACTGGAGCGACACCGTGACCTACAAGCACGCGCCGGACTACGCCGACGTCCCCGGCATGGACCGGCACCGCGTGGTCAGCGGCGTGAACACGCGGAGCTACACGATTCCCGGCCTCACCCCCGGCGTCGCGTACACGGTGCGGATCAAGCCGGACTTCGGGACCTTTTACGCCGGTGCCCCCTCTGCCGAGGTCACCGGCAGGCCGCTGTCGCCGGACCGGTATCCGTTCTTCCACCCGAAGACCTTTCCGGCGCAACAGTTCCGGGCCGGCGACGAGATCGAGCCGGTGACGCTCCCCGCGGCCCGGGATGGCGACGGAGCGCTGCGCTACGCGCTGTCGCCGGAACCGGCGCTGCCGGCCGGGCTCAGCTTCGCTGCGGCGACCCGCACGCTGGCCGGCACGCCGGCCGACGTCCAAGACGCGGCGACGTACACGCTGACCGCGACCGACGCCGACGGCGATACCACGTCGTTGACCTTCTCCATTACCGTCGTGCCGGACGGGCAGCCGACGTTCGGCGATGCCGCGGTGGACGCGCAAGACTACGTGGAGCATCTGCCCATCCCGCAGTTGGCTCTGCCGCCGGCCACGGGGGGAGACGGGACCCTGCGCTACGCATTGGCCCCGGAACCCGCGTTGCCGGACGGGCTGACCTACACCCCGCCCGGCGACCCGACGACCGGCGGCGGGACCATCGCCGGCACCCCGCGCGAAGCGCAACCGACGACGACGTACGCGCTGACCGCCACGGACGAAGACGGGGACGTGACGGACCCGCCGTTGCACCTCGTCCTGCACGTTGCCGCGGACTCGATCCCCACGTTCGGCGACGCCACGATGGACGCGCAGGACTTGACGATGCGCGCGTCCATCCGGTCGATCCCCCTCCCCGCGGCCCGAGGCGGCAACCCGTCGCTGCGCTATACGCTGACGCCGGATTTGCCGGCCGGGATGAGTTTCGATCCGCAGCAGCGCATGATCGGCGGCATGCCGACCGAAGCCATGTCCGAAACCACGTATGCGTTGAGTGCGATGGACCGGGACGGCGACGTGACCGACCCGCCGTTGCACTTCGCCCTCGCCGTCTTCTCCGCACCGCTGCAGGTGACGCTGGAAGACGCCGCCGCGGTGGAAGGCCGCCCCGTCCGGTTTCTCGTGCAGTTGTCGCGCGCCTCGATCGTGCCGCTGACGCTGACGTGGAGGACGGGAACGGCTGGCGGCGCGACGCCGGACGAGGATTACCGGGCGGAGGCCGCCGGCGTGCTGACGGTCCCGGCCGGTGAGACCGAAGCGACCCTGAGCGTACCCACGCTGGAGGACCGGCAGGTGGAGCCCGTGGAAACGTTCACGGTGACCGCGGCGCTGCCGGCCGCGGCACCCGGAAGCATGGCACGGTCCGAAGCGACCGGCACCATTACGGACAACGACGCGGCCGCGGCGCGGAAACGGAGTTTAGGCATGGTGCTGGCCGGCGTCGGCCGCACCCTGGCCGCGGACACGGTCGACGTGATCGGCGGACGTTTCGGGCAGCCGACACCGGAAGCCACCGCGGTCCTGGGCGGGCAGGAATTGTCCCGAAAAGACGCAACGCGCGCCGGGCGCTGGCGGCACGCCGCGGGCGTCGGGTACGGCGTGGCGCGGGCGCTGGGGCTGGAAGTCGGCTCGCCGCTGGCGGGTGCCGGCCCGCTGGGGCAACCGGGCGGCGCGGCGTGGAGTACGCTGACCCGCGCGCTCTCGACCGCGGCATGGGATGCTCCTGGCACGACCGGAGGCGCCCCGGTCTCCTGGACCGACGACGCTGGGAACCTCCCGAGCGGGCCGGACGATGTGGGCCGACACGCGCGGGAGGCGGCGTTCCACGAGGCATGGGGCGGTTCGGAGTATGCTCCCGGCTTGGCAGGATACGACGGCCTCGCCCAACGCGGGTTCGACCGCGCCCATGCGGCCAGCCCGCGGATGCAGAGGGATGCGTGGCGCTGGCGCAGGCCGGTCGGCTTCCGGCGGGTGTCGGCCACGGAGATGCTGACCCGGAGCCGGTTCGACGTGCCGTTGGGCGACCGGGACTCGACTCCGGGCGCTTCGGGCTGGACGTTGTGGGGCCGGGGAACGGCCAGCGGCTTCAACGGCAAACCCAAGGACGACTTCTCGATGAATGGGGACGTGTACAGCGGCTACCTCGGCCTCGATTACCGCGCGCGACCCGACGTCCTGCTCGGCTTGGCCGCGGCCCACAGCCGGGGGGACGTGGACTACGCTATCGCCGGCGTCACCAAAGGGAACCTCGACGTCGAACTGACGAGCGTCCTGCCCTACGCGCACTGGACCCCGCGGCCCGGGCTCGGGGTATGGGGCCTGCTGGGCGCCGGTTGGGGCAGTGCCGAACTCCGGGACGAAGCAGGCACGGTGAAGTCCGACCTGGAGATGCTGATGGCCGCCGGCGGCGTCCGGCAGGAACTCCTGAAGTGGCGGCGGGTCGGCCTCGCCCTGAAAGCCGACACGTTCCTGACCGAATTGGAGACAGACCGGAAGGAAGGGTCGCCCGAGACCGCCGGCGACGCCCAACGGGTGCGGCTCCTGCTGGAAAGCCGGACGGACTGGGAGATGTCGGACGAGTCGCACGTCACCCCGGTGCTGGAACTCGGCGGACGCTGGGACGGCGGCAAAGCGGAAACCGGCCTGGGCGCGGAGTTGGGCGGCCGGCTGGAGTACGCGCACACCCGGCTCGGCTTCGGACTGGAAGCCGGCGGCCGCTACCTGTTGGCCCATCAGAAATCGGCGTTCGACGAATGGGGGGCGAGCCTGACCCTGCGTCTCGACCCGGGCGTTGCCAAGCGCGGCCTGTGGCTGACGTTCGCGCCGGTCTGGGGCGCGGAGGCCAGCAAGGTCGCGCAGATGTGGAACGGCGCGGACGTGCTCCGCACCAGCGCCGCCCCCGAGACCGACGACGCGCCGGGGCTGTCGCCGGCCCACTTCGCACTCGACTTGGGCTACGGCTGGGTGACGCACGAGGGCGCCGGCCTGCTGACGACCTACGGCGGCGTCGGCATGGCCGGCCCGGAGACCCGCGACTACCGGTTGGGTGGCACGCTCGCCGTGGGCGCATGCGTGGACGTGAGCATGGAAGGCGCCCGCGAAACGCGCTTCAGCGGGGCGACGGCGCACGAGATCATGCTCTCCGGCAGTGTCTGCTGGTGAGATAACGGTCCGGGGAAAGCCTTCCGCCTCGCGCGGACCAGGCGGCTTCCATCCATCCGCCCAGTCCCTTCGACCTTTCGGCAAGATCGGGACGCCCGCGTCCCCAAGTTCGTTCTCGAACACTCGACGCGGCGGGAGATGCGCTACAGCGTCCAGATCGCCACGTTGCCGCGGTTCGGCTGGTGCTCGTATCTCCCCGCGTCGTCGTCACCGCGCCGCCGCTCCTCGCTCCGGCGGTCGATCACCACCAGATGCCCTTCCTCCGCCCCGCACTTCGCCATGTATCCCAACGTCTGCTCTACGCCCCGCTCGATCGTCCACGCGAAACTCTTGCGGTCCGCGTCGCGCAGCACCTTGCACTCCACCACGAACCGTTCCCACAGGTCCGACGGCTGCCCCGCCTCGCGCGGCCACAGTACCAGCAAGTCCGTCCGTCCGCGCCCCAGCCCGTACTCGCGTTCGATGCGCCCGCCCCCGTTCACCACCCGTTGCAGGTACGCCTGCAAGATGAGTTGCGGCCCGGCCTCGGGGTAGTCGGCGAAGCGCCCCAGCCAATGTGCGGCATGCTCCAAGAAGAACGTGCGGAACGCCGTCAGCAGTTTCGTCATGTCCAGCCGGCCGGCGCCGTCCACGTACCACGCCACCTGCACGTCCAGGCTGCTTTGCAGGACGTAGCCTAGTTCCCGCGGCACCACCTCCGCGTAGATCGGGTTCGCCATGCGCGGCGGGTCGCCGGCGGCAATCAGCCCCAGGTCGCGCACGTACTCCAGGTCACGGACATGGTGCCGCGCCTCCCCGCCACTCAGGATGGGCTCGACGACACGCCGCACCCGCTCCTCCTCCAGCTTGTGTGACAACTGGTCGAGATGCGTGCGGCGCGAGAGGATCAACTCTTCCCGCGCGGCATAGACGTCGTCCGCTTCGATGGTCCGCGAGCGATCCCTTCCCGCCTTGTTGTCGAAGCAGGCCCCGGCGCACAGCGCGTTCACCAGCCACGGCTGGCCTCGTGTCTGCGTCCACACCGCCTCCAGCGCCGCCGGCGAGAAGTTTTGGCCGGTCTCCTCGGTGTGCTGGGCTACGAGCGCCCGGGTCTCCGCCTCGGTGAAGTCGCCCAGGCGCAGCGACTTCGCCGCAACGTTGAACGGGCTGCCGCCGGCGATGACCTCGCCGGTACTCGACCGGATGCGGTAGTCGCGGATGTCGCGCACTCCGCACAGCACGACGCTCTGCGGGAAGGCTTGCGGGCGCTGCGGATAGCCGGCGCGGAGCTGGCGCAGGACCGAGAGCAGCGTATCGCCGACCAGCGCATCGATCTCGTCCACCAGCAGCACCAGCGGCGTCGGGTTCGCCCGGCACCAACGAGCGAGCAGCACGTTGATTGCGCCATCGGCGCCGACCGCCGCCAGAACGTCTTGCCAGACCTTGCTCGGATAGTCGTCGCCCTGCGCAAGCGCGTTCTCCGCCAAGAGGCCGAGGATGGTGCGAATACCCCGCGCGGTGTCGTCACGTGCCACCTGACCGACTTCGACGTTCACGTCCACACAGCGGAAGTCGCCGGCCTCGCCGCTGTTCAGAAGGTCGCGCAGGGCGATCAAGGCGGAGGTCTTGCCGGTCTGCCGCGGCGCGTGCAGCACGAAGTAGCGTTTACCGCGGATCAGCCCCAACAGTTCCTCCACGTCCATCCTGTCCAGCGGCGCGATGGCGTAGTGGTCGTCCGGACGCACCGGCCCTTCGGTGTTGAAGAAGCGCATGGGTCGTTTCTGGCACGTGCCGCACGGCGTCAGGCATCCCTTCATTTGATGGACACCGGCACCCTCCCGAGCGCCGGGGCATTGCTGGGATGCACCGGAGAACGTCCGGTGCCGTTCACGAAGTAGTCGGCACTATGTGCCCGATGAATGGATTCCGTCAAGCGGTGGGGCGTTTCGGTTCGAAGATTTCCCTAGCCCTCTCCCGAAGGAAGGACGAGTTGGGAGGGAGTTCTGTATTTGACGATCCGACCCGGTCGTCATTCCCGCGAAAGCGGGAATCCAGAAGATGGATACCTGCTTCCGCAGAGCCTGCCCCCAGCTTGAACGGGAGTATGACGAGGAAAAAACGACTTGAGGATCATCTTGTCTGTCATTCCTGAACAGAACCCCGGGAAAGGGAGAGGATAAGGGCCCCGGCCACCATCTTGAATCAGTCCGAAAGTTTCGAACTCGGACAAGCGTAGAGATGAACACGTTACGCCCGAAGCAAATGAGAGGCCATGCCTGTGCTACGGCGCGGTCGCCCTCTGAACCGACCGTCGCCGTATTCGTCAATCAGCGGATCAACCAATGCAAGCGTGCGCTTTGCCGCCCTGAACGAGGAAATAGTGTTCCAGCGTATGATCCTTCTCGGGTATGGTGGAAGAACCATTATCGAGGCGAACGTTGTGAGATGTGGTTGTGAGAGGTGAAAGTGGGACGCATCATGCCACTCTTGATATGGGAGCTAGGGCCGACGCGGACTTGCCGCGGCTGGAAAGTCGCGCCAGCGGCCTATCTTACGTTCTTGCCTCATCTCGTGGGCTTGTTTTTACGGGCTTACCTCCCCGCGGGCTATTGCATCTCGATGGCGGTCTTGAAGGCTGGCCGGGCCTCGATGCGTCCAAGGTATGCATTCAGATTCGCCATCTCGTCCGTGACGCAGCCGAGCCGTTTGCTCATGTAGCAGGCGTGGCCGAGCATGATGTCGGCGGCGGAAAAGTCCCCGATTAGATAGTCCTTTCCCGCCAAGGCGTCGTCCACCGGCTGCAACGCCTTGCCGAGCAAGCGCTGCGCTTGGCCGAGGGCCGTCGCGTCCCGGCGTTCCGGCGGCAGCAGCAGCGTTTGCACGACGATGGTGTTGACCGGCGGCATCACCATGCCCTCGCAGTAGTGGAACCATTGCAGATAGGCGGGAAACTCCGCGGCCGCGACAGCGGGCTTCAGGCCGCCGCTGGTGTGGCGTTCCAGAATGTACTCGACGATAGCGCCCGACTCGTAGAGTCGCACGTCGCCATCGTCGAGCACGGGGACGCGGCCGAGCGGATGGCGCGCGCGATGTTCGGGCGACTTGAGCGCCTGCGGATGAAACGCCATTTTGTTCATTTCGTACGGCAGCCCGAGTTCCTCGAGCAGCCAGACGATGCGCCCGGCTCGGGAATCGGGCGCGAAATGGAGGACCAGCATGGGTACGGTCTCCTTGTCGATGGTTGAGGACGTTGTTGTGTCGATCGAGCGTTCGGCCGCTCATCCGGTCGCCGCTTCGATGCCGCCGTTCTCGGTCCGCCCCGGCGTCAATGTCGGCACGCGCCCGCCGAGCTCGGACGAACCGCCGAAACGTACGGCGCAGCTCCGTTAGTTCAGCACCAGCGCGAGATTCCCGATGCTGTCGATGTACGGAAGCTCCTTAGACGATAGTCCGCATGAGCGCCACCCCGCCGCTCGGAAAGATACGTGACCAGGCCGCGCAGTCGTGAATCGGCCCGGAAGTTTCGAACGCGGACAGGAGAGGCGCCGCCGTTCCCGCGGGGCGGACTTTCTGGTAGGGTGCGCCGCATTCGGCGGAACACGACGGGAGGCACACGGCATGGGCGGAGTGAAAATCGGTATCGGCTTCGGGTTGTGGGGGCTCGGGCTGCCGAGTCCCGACACGGTCTGCGACTACGCGGAGCGGGCCGAGGATCTGGGCATCGACTCGATCTGGCTGTCGGACCACATCGTGGCGCGCAACCCGTCGTTCGACATCGCCTGCATCATGGCGCTGTGGGCCGGGCGCACCAAACGGATCAAGATGGGGCCGAGCGTGTTGACCATGCCGGCGCGCGACCCGGTGCAGGTCGCCAAGACGTACGCCACGCTGGACTACCTGTCCGGAAGCTGCAACCGCGTCATCATGGCCGTCGGGCTGGGCAGCGACCCGCGCGACTGTCGGGCGTGCGGCGTGCCGCTCGAAGGCCGCGGCAAACGCATGGCCGAGGCCGTGGACGTGATGCGCAAGCTGTGGGCCGGCCCCAACGTCACCCACCACGGCGAGTTCTACGATTTCGAGGACGTGACCATCGAGCCGCGGCCGGCCAAGGGTTCGCTCGACGTGTGGGTCGGCGGCGGCAGCGATTTGGCCATCAAGCGCGCGGTGCGCTACGGCGACGGCTGGTTTCCCTCGCTCGTCACGCCGCAGGAGTACGCGGCCGGTTTGCAGAAAATGGCCGCGTTCGGCACGCAGTACGGCCGGCAGGTCGATCCCGACGAAACCGGCGTGCTGATCTTCACGCACCTCAACGACGACCGGGCCGAGGCCGACCGGGTCGCGCGCGCATTTCTGTCCGACTTTCCGACCATGTCAGCGGAGCCGCTGATCGCCCGCTCGGCCATCGGCCCGGCCGCGGCCTGCCTGGAAAAAGTCCACGCCTACGTCGAAGAGGGCTGCAACAAGTTCGTGCTGTGGCCGATTGCGCCGCCCGACCGACTCGTCGGGCAGGTGGAGACGATCGGCCGCGAGGTCGTCCCCACGTTCGTGTCCTAGCCGACGTCCGCGGCGCGCCGCCTCCGTACGGGCGCCGTCCGATTCCGCCACCCTCCCCCCGGCATGGACCGCATCGAAAGCAAGATCAACCCCGGCTCGGCCGACTTCCGCGCCAACGCCGCCCACATGGGCGCCCTGGTGGAGCGGCTGCAGGAGGATCTCGCCGCGGCCCGCGCGGGGGGTCCGCCGGCGTCACGCGAGCGGCACACCGCACGCGGCAAACTGCTGGCGCGCGAGCGCATCGACGCCCTGCTCGATCCCGACACGCCGTTTCTGGAACTGTCGCCGCTGGCCGCGTACGGCATGTACGACGGGCCGGCGTCCGCCGGCATCGTCACCGGCGTGGGGCTGGTCGAGGGCCGCGAGACCGTCATCGTGGCGAACGACGCGACCGTCAAGGGCGGCACGTATTATCCGATGACGGTCAAGAAGCACCTGCGCGCGCAGGAGGTCGGCGAGGAGAACCGCCTGCCGTGCGTGTATCTGGTCGATTCGGGCGGAGCCAACCTGCCCTTCCAGGCCGACATCTTCCCGGACCGCGACCACTTCGGGCGCATCTTCTACAACGAGGCGCGCATGTCGGCGCTGGGCATTCCGCAGGTCGCGGTGGTGATGGGCTCGTGTACCGCCGGCGGCGCGTACGTCCCGGCCATGGCCGACGAAAACGTGATCGTGAAGGGGCAAGGGACGATCTTCCTGGGCGGGCCGCCGCTCGTCAAGGCGGCGACCGGCGAGGAGGTGACGGCCGAGGAGTTGGGCGGCGGCGACGTGCATACGCGGCTGTCGGGCGTGTCCGACCATCTGGCCGACGACGACGCGCACGCCCTGGACCTCACGCGGTCGATCATCGCCAACCTGCCCCGGCCCCGGAAATTCCCGCTGGACCGCGCAGCCCCGGAGGCGCCGGCCTACGACCCCGCGGAACTGTACGGCGTGATCCCGCGCGACACGCGCGTCCCCTACCGCGTCCACGAGGTCATCGCGCGCATCGTGGACGGCAGCCGGCTGCACGAGTTCAAGCCGCGCTACGGCGCCAGCCTGGTGACGGGCTTCGCGCACATCCACGGCTATCCGGTCGGCATCGTCGCGAACAACGGCGTGCTGTTCTCCGAGTCGGCGCTCAAGGCCGCGCACTTCATCGAGTTGTGCGGCCAGCGCAAGGTGCCGCTGCTGTTCCTGCAGAACATCACCGGCTTCATGGTCGGCAAGCGCTACGAGCAGGGCGGCATCGCCAAGGACGGCGCGAAGATGGTCCACGCCGTGGCCAACGCGCGCGTGCCGAAGTTCAGCGTCATCATCGGTGCCTCCAACGGCGCCGGCAACTACGGCATGTGCGGGCGGGCGTATTCCCCGCGGCTGCTGTTCATGTGGCCGAACGCGCGCATCTCGGTCATGGGCGGTGAGCAGGCCGCGTCGGTGCTGCTGACGGTCAAGCTGCAGCAGTTGGCGGCCAAAGGCGAAACCCTGACGGACGAGGAGCAGCGCGCGTTCACCACGCCGACGCTGGCCAAGTACGAGGAGGAAGGCAGCCCGTACTACTCGACCGCGCGGCTGTGGGACGACGGCATCCTCGACCCGCGGCAGACGCGCGACGTGCTCGGCCTGGGCATCGCCCTGTCGCTCAACGCCCCGTTCCCCGACCCCCGCGTGGGCGTCTTCCGCATGTAGCCGCGGCCCATCGGCGCCCCCCACGTTTTCAGTCCCGCGGCAACCCGATAGAGTACGCCTCCCCGGGGACGCGAGTCCGTTGCCGGGAGGAAAGGAGCACCCGCATCCGCATGCCTTCGCCACGCACCGCCCGCGCCCGCAAATCCGCACGAAAATCCGCCCGGAACGCCGCCGCGGCCGAACCCCGGCCGCGGCAGGGTATCGAAGCCAACGTGCGCCGCATCCTGGAGCACATGGGCGAGGACCCGGACCGCGAGGGGTTGTCGAAGACGCCCGACCGCGTGGCGCGCGCGTTCGAGTATCTGACGCGCGGCTACCAGCAGGACCCCAAGTCGGTCATCAACAGCGCGCTGTTCACCGAGGACGACTACTCGGAGATGATCGTCGTCAAGGACATCGATTTCTTCTCGCTGTGCGAGCACCACATCCTGCCGTTCTTCGGGCGCGCCAACGTGGCCTACATCCCGAACCGGCGCATCGTCGGCATCAGCAAGATCGCCCGCCTGGTCGACGTGTATGCGCGGCGTCTGCAAGTCCAGGAGCGGCTGACCACCCAGGTCGCGCATACCGTGATGGAGGAGCTGAAGCCGCAGGGTGTGGGCGTCATCATCACCGCGGAGCACCTGTGCATGCGCATGCGTGGCGTGGAAAAGCAGAACTCGATCGTCACGACCAGCGCCACGCTGGGCGTGTTCCGCACCCGTCAGGAGACGCGCGAGGAATTCATCACCCTGGTCAACGGGCGTCAGCGCTGAGGCAGATACGCCCGGGCGAAGACGCCGACCGCGTTGTCCAGCGCGAGCAGGGCGATCTGGTAGGCGTAGCTCTGGTCCGTCAGTTGCGTGCGGACCTGGTTGAGCGCGGCCAGCGCCGTATTGACGTCCAGGCTGGTCGCCAACCCGACGCGGTACTGCTTCGAGGTGAGGTCGTAGGTCTCGCGCGCCAGGGCGACCTGAGTGCGCAAGGTCTCCAGCGTGGCGTACAGCGTCTCGACCATCAGCAGCGCCTCGCGCACTTCCACCCGAATCCGCTTCTCCAGTTCGCGCACGCGCAATTCGGCCTGCGCGATGGTTTCGTCCGCCTCGCGCACGTCGAGTTCCCGGCGCCCGCCGTCGAAGATGGACCAGCGCAGGTTGACCAGCAGCGTCCAGAATTCGTCGCGGTTGGCGAACGTTTCCGGGTCGAGCCGCGGGTAGGAGAACTGGGCGTTCACCTGCGGAAGATAGCGCGTCAGCACGAGGTTCCGGCGCTCGCGGGCCAAGCCCACGGCCAGCTTGCGCGCGCGCAGATCCTGACGCCCGTCCAGCGCGCGCGTGAGCAGTACGGGATATTCCTCGCCGCGCGGCGTGGCCGGCGACGGCTCGCGCACGCCGACCGGCTCGTCGACCCCCACGGCGCGGGCCAGCGTGGCGCGGGCGAGCCGGAGCCGGTTCACGTCGACGACGCGCGCCCGCTCGGCGCGGGCGACCGACACTTCGGCGCGCAGCACGTCGGTCTTGGTCACCTCGCCGACCCGAAAGCGCGTCCGGGCGCGGGCGAGTTCGGCACGCGACAGGGCGAGCGTATCGCGGACCACCTTGACCTGCGCCTCCAGGCGCAGCACCTCGTAATAGGCTTGCGCGACGCCGAACAGCACGCGGCGCACGGTGTGCGCATAACGTTGCTCGCCCTCGCGCACCGCGGTCTGCCCCAGACGCCAGGACGGAAGGAAGGTCGGCTCGATCAGGGGCTGCGTGACGGAAAACGTGGCCAGCCAGTTGTCGCGCGGCCGGATGACGGACGAGCCGCCGAACACGCCACGCATTTCGGGCGGCGCGTTGAACGCAATCGCGTCCTTGTTGCGCGTGAACGCCGCGCCGACCTCCCCGCGCGGCGTCATCAACGCGACGGCGCGCCAGGGCAGGAGTTCCGCTTTGGCCAACTCGCGCGCGGCAATGGCGATCCGCTCCTCGTTGGCGACCGCCAGCCGGTAGGCGTCCTCCAGGCTGATGGTCCGGTCCGGGGCGGCATCTTCGCCCGTCCCGTCGGTCGCCGGAAACGGGACTTCGGCTGCATCCGCAGGGAGTCCGAGCGGAGGCTCCGGCTCGGCGGCACCCGGCACGCCTCCGACCGGCGCAACGAGCATGGCCGCCAGTAGCACGACGCCGGCACCGCGGCGAGCGCCCGTCGTCCCGCGGAACGACCCGTCTCGCACCCCCGAACCGCGCATGGCCCTCTCGAAAACTCCGGTGTCGTACATCGGTGACGCGGGCGGCAGGTATCGAGCGCGTGGTCCACGGGGCCGCGGGGGAGGAGATCGGTAAGCCGGATTCTGTCCCCCTCCCTAACGGGGAGGGGCAACGGCCATTCCTCTCGGCGCCGCGTTGCCGCGACGCTCCAGCGGTCGAACCCAGAGGCGGAGTGGGGCGGCTCCTGCCCGTAACGCGGGCCCCTCTTGTTTGACCTTGCTCCGGGTGGGGTTTACCGGGCTTCCCCGCTCGCGCGGGGAACCGGTGAGCCCTTACCTCACCTTTTCACCCTTACCGGCAGGCTGCCGGCGGTCTCTTTTCTGTGGCACTTTCCCTGCCTCGCGGCAGGCTGCCGTTAGCGGCCACCCTGCCCCACGGAGTCCGGACTTTCCTCGCTCCTGCGCGTGCAGGACCGCGGCCGTTCGATCTCCTCCCCCACGCTGCGGCGCCGCCCGCCTATTCGGCGTCCAGGCGCACGAAGACGATCCGCCCGCAGTACGGGTGCGGGCAGTAGAAGACGTCGTTGCGTCCCTGCAACTGGCTGCTCTGGATCTGGTTGCACAGATGTGGCGGAATGCGCATGTGGCAGCCCTGGCAGGTCCCGTCGCGGACTTCCACCACGGCCAGCGCCCCGCGCGTGCGGAAGATGCGCCCGTAGCGCGTACACAGGCTCGCATCCATGTCGGCCACCAGTGCGTCCCGCTGCCGGCCGCCGGCGCGCCCCTCTTCCTCCAGGTCGGCGATCTCTTTGGCCGTCTGGACGGTTTCTTCCGTGAGTCGGGCGTCGAGTTCGTCGATGCGGGTCTGGATCTCGGCCTGCTGCCCGCGCTCCTCGTCGAGTTGCTCCATCAACGTCAGGACGCCCTCTTCGAGTTCGCCGTTGGCCTCCTTCAGCAATTCGATTTCGCGCTGCGTGGCCAGCAATTCGCTTTCGTTGCGCACGCGGTTCAGGCGGACCCGCTTCTCCTTGATCTTTTCCTCTTCCAGCTTGAGTTGGCCGTCGAGGTCGCGCCGCTGGCGTTCCAACTCGTCGATGCGGACCTGCCGTTCCCGGACCTCGCGTTCCTGGGTTTCCTTGTCGGACGCGATGGCGGCGACCCGCTGGCGCAGTTCTTCCAACTGCAGTTCCTTCTCCCGAAGGCGTTGGTCGAGGTCTTGCAGACTGACGAGCTGGTCGATCTGCGTGGTCAATGACGACCTCCTTTCGCGTCCGGAGCCGGTCTGCGGCATCCGGTGCGGCATGGGCCCACCAGGACTCGAACCTGGGACCAGCCGGTTATGAGCCGGCCGCTCTGACCAACTGAGCTATGGGCCCGATCCGTCGTCCGCAACGGCGCCCCGTATAGCACGCCCCCGCGGGTTTTCCTACGACCTCTCCATCTCGCCGAGCATCCTGAGCCGCTTGCGCACCTCGGCCTCGTCCCCGCGTTGCTCGGCGGCGCGGATTTCCTGCTGCAGGCGGACCCGGGCGGCACGGCGGCGGCCGGCCTCGATCTTGCGGATGCAGTCCCCCATCAGTTGTTCCCGGACCCGGGCAGGGTCTTCACCCGGGTCCCGGCCGGCCTCGGGCGGCTCGCCGGCCATCAACATGGTCGAAACGCGGTCGGCCATGGCCTTGGGCAGCCGGTCCAGGAACGCGGCCACGTCGATACCGGCGTCCGGGGCCGGCGACGCCCGCCACGCCGCGGCCACGTCCGCGGCGATTTCTCCCCACTCGGCGAACGCGGGCAGCAGGTTCCGCGCTTCGACCCGGGCGGCCACCCGGGCGTCCACCAGCATGAGTTGGAGCAACTCGCCCTCCGCGGACGGACGGTAGGGCGCCGCGGGCCGCCCGGGCGAGACGGCCGCGGGCCGTTCCGTGCGCGCCGGCGTCCGCTCGGGACGCAGGCGGCGCAGTTCCTCTTCGTGCACGCCGAAGCGTTGCGCGATCTGGCCGAGCAACACTCCGCGCGCGACCGGATCGCGGATCGGCGCCAGCACGGCCACGGCCTCGCGCGCCGCCTTCGCCCGCGCGAACGCCGGCGCCCCGGGCCGCGGGGCGTGCTCGCTGAAGTACAGTTCCTCGATCGGCCCCGCGTCGCGGATCAGTTCCTCGATCCCCGCGGGGCCGTGGCGCTTGCCGAACGAGTCCGGGTCCTCGCCCTGCGGCAGAAAGACGCCCTTGCCCGTCAGGCCGCACTCCACGCACAGCGGAAAGGCGCGCGCCGCGGCCCGCCGGCCGGCGTCGTCCCCGTCGAAGAAGATGTACAGGTCGGTCGTGAAGCGTTTGAGCAGCCGCAACTGGTCCAGGGTCAGCGCGGTGCCCGACACCGCCACGGTCTCGAAAAAGCCCCGCTGCACGAGCGACAGCAGGTCGGTATAGCCCTCGACGATCAACGCCCGGCCGCGGTCGCGCAGCGCGGCCTTGGCCTCGAACAGGCCGTACAGCAACGCCCCTTTCTTGTAGAGGCTGGAATCCGGCGAATTGAGGTATTTGGGCAGGGGCCGTTCCGCGGCCGCGGCGCGGCGCGTATCGGCGATCAGACGCCCCCCGAATCCGACCGGCCGGCCGGTCACGTCCGTGATCGGAAACATGAGACGGTGCCGGAAGCGGTCGTACCAGGCGGGGCGGTCCGAGCCGGGGGCCGCGGCGCCGGTCGATGCGCCGATCAGGCCCAGTTCCGCGGCCTTGTCGAGCGGGGCGTTCTTGGTAGCGAGCAACCGGCTGAGCCCGTTGCCGCGCGCGGGCGCATAGCCCAGGGCGTAGCGCTCGGCCACGTCCGCGGCGATGCCGCGCTCGGTCACGTAGCGCCGCGCCACGGTCCCGGCCGGGCCGAGGAGGCAGCGGCGGAAATACGCGCGCGCCACCTCGTTCAGCTTGTACAGCCGCGCGTGCTCGCGCGCCCGCGGGTCCTCGGGCGCCTGCGGCAGGCTGACGCCGGCCTTGGCCGCCAGCCGCCGGACGACCGCGGGAAAATCGAGCCCCTCGATGCGGCGCAGAAACGTGAACACGTCGCCGCCGGCCCCGCAGCCGAAACAGTGGAAGAACGCGCGTTCCTCGTTGACGCTGAAGGACGGGGTCTTCTCGTCGTGGAACGGACACAGGCCGACGTGGTTGCGGCCCGTCTTGCGCAACGACACGTGGACCGAGATCTCCTCGACGATGCTGATGCGCGAGCGAATCTCGGACAGCACGGTATCTGAAAATTTGACCGGCATGGCACGCCGCGGCCCACCTGACGGGGGAACCATCTACAAGATGAGACGAGACCTTTCCTCCCCAAGTTCGTTGAGCCTGTCGAAACGAACCCCGCTGTCACCTCAGCCTTCGCCCCCACCCCCGGCCCTTCGACCTTTCGACAGGCTCAAGGCACCGCAAGCTCAGGGACCTTCCCCTCCCTCAGTTCGTTGAGCCTGTCGAAACGAACTCCGGTGCCACCTTGCCCTTCGCCCCCACCCCGGCCCTTCGACCCGTCGTAACAGGCACGGGTCCTCCTGTCCCTCCTCCCCAAACGAAAACACCCACCTGGGCAAGGTGGGTGTCGATTCCTCCGTCGGTCGGTACGCGGGGGTCATCAATAATGCGCCCGACTCGCCCGGCGCAGCGCCCGTTTGCGGGCCGCGATGGCTTTCCGCTTCCGGCGCACGCTCGGTTTCTCGTAGTGTTCGCGCTTCTTCAACTCTTGCAGAATGCCCGCCTTCTCGCACTGTTTCTTGAAGCGGCGGATCGCGCTCTCGATCGGTTCGTTGTCTTTGACCCGGACCCCTGCCATGCGGTGTGCTCCCTTCGGCTCGGACGCGCGCGGTTCGATAGCAACGGCCCCGCCTATGCGATTTGGCCCGTAAAGTCAAGCGATTCCGGGCACGCTTGTCTTCCCGCCTGCCCTAGACGTGATCCAGGGGCGGGGGTCCGGGACGGCAGCAGTGAATCAACAAGGGAAAACCGAACGGCATTCTCTCACCCGAAGCGTCCGGCAAGGATAAAACGTTCCCTCCCCCCTTGAGGGGGAGGGCTAGGGAGGGGGGTCGCCCGACGACGCACGGCCGGCCGGAGAACCTCCCCGAGGCGTCCAGTCCGACCGGCGAAGGCGCACCAATCACCAGCGCAGGGGGCCGCTCAGTACGCCGTGACGGGCACGAGCGTCGGTTGCCCGTTGAACCGTGTATAGCCCCGCACGGCTATCGGGTCCGCGCTGGTCACTTCGCACGTCGTCCGGCGCCGGGCTTCGTCCTCCGGCTTGCCCGCGGCTATCAGCGCCGCTTCCAAGTCGGCACTCAGGCCATCCACCGTCTTGTTCGGCCAGTAGCTGAAAATCGTCTTCGGCCCCACCTCCACCGGCCACGTGACCGGCTCCCCGGATTGGCCGTTGCACTCGAACGTCACCGCACACGGGGCCGCGTCGGGGCCGGCCCGGTCTTTCAGGCAATACAGATGTACCCACGCCTGCCACGGGGACAAGTTCGGCAACGTGGCCCACCGTCGCTGTTCTCCCGGCTCGCCCGCGACGTCGGGGCGGGCCGGTTCGGCGACGGGCACGAGCGTCGGTTGGCCGCCGAACAGGGTGTAGCCCCGCACGGTCAGCGGGTCCGGACTGAACACTTCGCACGTCGTCCGGCGCCGGGCTTCGTCCTCCGGCTTGCCCGCGGCTATCAGCGCCGCTTCCAAGTTCGCGCTCAGGCCGGCCACCGTCTTGTTCGGCCAGTAGCTGAAGATGGTCTTCGGCGCCACGGTCACAGGCCACGAGACGGGCTCCCCGGATTGGCCGTTGCACTCGAACGTCACCGCGCACGGGGCCGGCGGGTCCGCGTCGGGGCCGGTCCGGTCTTTCAGGCAGTACAGATGCACCCACGCTTGCCACGGGGACAGGTTCAGCAACGTGGCCCGAAGCGCTCCTCGTCCTCTATTATCGATGACGGTGAGCGTGAACGTCAGCGTCGCCGTATCGCCGTCTATGTCGGTCGCGGTCAGTGTGTACGTCGTCTCGGCTTGGGGGGCGGTCGGCGTGCCGGCGATGCCGCCGCTGGTCATGGCGTCCGCAGGGAGCGTCAACATCAAGCCGGGCGGTAACGCCGGTGTCAGCATGTAGCGCAACGGCTCGTCTCCGCCCGTAGCCGCCGGCAACTCCACCGGCGCAATCGCGGCGCCCAGCAGAAAGACCTGCGCCGGGACCGTTGCGGCCCCGAACGTCGGCAGGTCGGGCGCGTATCCGGTCGTTTGGCTGTACCCCCCGGACGGCACGGCCAGCAGATACAGGAAACTCAAAAGGAGAAACCGGCGAGAGAAACGGCCGATGGATGTACCGAACATAGCTCTTCCTTTCGGGTTGGAGACGGGTTCGTCCGAGGCGGCTGTCGGAGGTCCCGTTGAGCGGAGGCCACTCACCGGGAAAGCTGATACGCCGGGACGGGCACGAGCGTCCCTTGTCCGCCGAACCGCGTGTAGCCCCGCACCGCTATCGGGTCCGCGCTGGACACTTCGCACGTCGTCCGGCGGCGGGCTTCGTCCTCCGGCTTGCCCGCGGCTATCAAGGCCGCTTCCAAGTTCGCACTCAGGCCGCCCACCGTCTTGTTCGGCCAGTAGCTGAAGATGGTCTTCGGCCCCACCTCCACCGGCCACGCGACCGGCTCCCCGGATAGGCCGTTGCACTCGAACGTCACCGCACACGGGGCCGCGTCGGGGCCCCGGTCTTTCAGGCAGTACAGATGCACCCACGCCTGCCCCGGGGACAGGTTCGGCAACGTGGCCCGCCGGCGCCGTTCTCCCGGCTCGGCCGCGACGTCGGGGCGGGCCGGTTCGGCGACGGGCACGAGCGTCGGTTGTCCGCCGAACAGGGTATAGCCCCGCACGGTCAGCGGGTCCGGACTGAACACCTCGCACGTCGTCCGGCGGCGGGCTTCTTCCGCCGGCTTGCCCGCGGCTATCAGCGCCGCTTGCAGGTCGGCGGCCGTGCCGTCGGGCGCGGTCTTGTTCGGCCAGTAGCTGAAGATCGTCTTCGGCGCCACCTCCACCGGCCACGTGACCGGCTCCCCGGATTGGCCGTTGCACTCGAACGTCACCGCGCACGGGGCCGACGGGTCCGCGTCGGTGCCCTGGTCTTTCAAGCAGTACAGATGCACCCACGCTTGCCACGGAGACAGGTTCAGCAACGTGGCCCGCCGGTCTCCCCGCTCGGTATCCGCAGCAGGTCTAGACGGAATCACGTAGATATCCTCCCCTCCCTGGATATCGGACGTGAAGGCAATCTTAGTCCCGTCCGGCGACCACAACAGAGGAACAAGGTCAAAGAAGCTGAAGTCAGAGGAGTGGGACCGAGGAAAGGTTTCCGGCGGCATGAGTTGGAAGAGGTTGGTCAGTTGGAAGAGGTTGGTCCCGTCCACGTTCATCACGTAGATGCCGTTCTTCCGGGCCACGTCCTCTGTGGACTCCCCGGGGATCTCCTCGGGCCGTCTCACGAAGGCAATCTTGGTCCCGTCCGGTGACCACGCAGGGGCAAAGCTAGAACCAGGGTGGCCCCCCTCGGCTAACTCAATGTTCGACAACCTATCGGTCTGCGTGAGTCGGACTTGGTTGGTCCCGTCCGCGCTCATCACGTAGATTTCAGTCGAGTAATCTACTAGGCCGAAGCGGGGGAAGGCGTCGCCGCGGGCGAGAAGGTAGCGGTCGGACACGAAAGCAATCTTGGTCCCGCCCGGTGACCACGCAGGGGCATAGCTAGAACTAAAGTCCATGTAGTAATTAGGGGGGCCAGACTCAAAGCTCTGGCTCTGCGTGAGTCGGACTTGGTTGGTCCCGTCCGCGTTCATCACGTAGATTTCATCCCCCCCGAAATGGTTGAAGACTAGATCGGAGTCGCCGTTGGCTGGATCGTAGTGGCGGTCGGACAGGAAGGCAATCTTGGTCCCGTCCGGTGACCACGCGGGGGCATAGCTCCTAGTTAAGTCTGGGAGGTACTGCGTGAGTCGGACTTGGTTGGTCCCGTCCGCGTTCATCACGTAGATGTCTTCTGGATCACTCGAACCCCTCCCCGTGAAGGCAATCTTGGTCCCGTCCGGTGACCACGCAGGGTGTCTGTAAATCTCGACAGGCTCAGGATAACCGTAATGAAAAAATTCTCTGGGCTGCGTGAGTTGCATGAGATTGGTCCCGTCCGCGTTCATCACATAAATGTGGCGGCCCGAAACGAAGGCAACCTTGTTCCCGGTCGGCGACAACTCGGGCTGCCAAGCACTCTTATCGTTCGGCGTGAGTCGGACGGGGTCGGTCCCGTCCGCGTTCATCACGTAGATGTGCGCTATATACCCAACCCCAAAAGGTTCGGGCTGCTTATCGCGCTCGGACTGAAAGAAAATCTTGGTCCCGTCCGGCGACCACGCAAAGGCGGAGTCGAAAAGAGAGTTAGGAGTGAGATCGACTGGTCTCCCCAGCGCCCAACACCACTGGGACGGCGCGACCGCGGCGAGGCTCATGATCGCCACCATGAACAAAAAGGCAAACTTGGTACGATACATAGTTTTCTCCTCCCCGCTGGTTCGAAGCGGCTTCACACGCTTGGTGACCCTGCCTTCCGGGCCGGCGTGGCTGTTTTCTCGGGATTCTGTTCCGGCACCCGCTCACAGACGGCGATGACTGCGCTCTGGCTTTTGGGTCCGGCGGTAACGAGATGATTTTCGCCCAGGTATCGGATTTCCACCTCTTCCTGACATTCTTTTATGCTACTCCAAGTTTTGGAGGCGGTGCACAGCATAGTCCTGAGGGTCTCGGCTCGTTGGCGGGATAAGTCGTCGTTTTCGGCAGAGTCACCGTCCAGACTCGCAAGGCCATAGACCCTCCACTTCGCTGCTTTGCCATTCCATCTCGCCACGAACTCCCAGATCTTTTCTTTCCACACCTTCTCCGACGTAGGGATCTGTTCTTGAGACTCTTTCATGACATCCCCCTTGTCATGGACGAATGAAAAGAAAATCGACTTGTCGAGCTTCCCGGGGCAGCAGCCCATATCATTGGCGATGTGTTGGGCGACCGGGTCCTCGGCCGGAGGGGGAGATTTCACCGCAGCGGGCCTGCAGAGCCCCTCCCCGTTTCCCGTCGTTTCGCTGATGCACGTAATTTGGGACAGCGGGACAATCAGGATGCCGGTATCCGAATTGGAAGTCGGCTCTCCGCCCGCTTCTTTACTCTCGTCAAATTTCTTGAGAAACAGGTATTTGCTGGTCGAGCCGACTCGGACGTACTTCTCCTCATTTTGGAACGGGGCGTCTGTCACAATCCAGACGACGTCTTGAGAGGGCGGCCAAGTGTATCCTAATCGCGCGGCACCCAGCAGCCAGACAAGTAACCAGACGGCGCAGTAAAGGACGAAAAGCGAAGTCTTCGGAACCCATTTCGTGAAATGAGGCAAAACGGCAGCCAAAATTTCTGCGTACAACGGAAGTGGGAGGATCAAGATCAACTTTACGAGATGGTAGAACACAAGTGGAATCAGGGTAACAAGCCCAGTCGTCAGTATGAAGAAGGCCGCCAAGCCGTAACCCGGAGCGAGGAAATCAATGGACTCCGCGTAAGAGAAAATGTTGATACCGATCGAATCAAAATAAAAGTATTGGTAAATGGCACCTAGTGAGACCGCGTATGCGTAGAAGCAGCCCGCCATTCCGGTGAACCCTGCCCATCTGCCGAAACGCCGTATGTTGTCCGCGACCCGCTTCCAGGGAAACTTCAACGCTTCGGAGTTGACGCGTGAGGCGACCATCCAGACGGCCCGCCTCTTCTCACGCACATTTTCCCGAGCAGTGCGAATATGATTTTCTGCCTGCTCTTCCTCTTTCTTGCGTGCATCCGTCAACGTATCCAACTCTCTTCGCTTCTTGTCGAGATCCTCATTGGCAGCCTGTTCTTGCTGTTCCCTGTCTTCCAGCTCGTTCTTCACGTCCTTCAACTTGTCTTCGTATGCGACTGCGAGTCCATTCAGATGTCCGGTTTCTTCCTTGAGTCGTTTGGTAGTCTGCCGTGTTCGAACCAAACATCGTAAGAGACATTTGATCTTGACTTTCAGCAGACGGCGCAGGATCGACTGCCCCCAACCCTCTCGAGTCACCCTTCGGAGCCAAGCCCTGTCCTCCTTGATTCGTGCCTTGATCTTTGGTTTTGCGTGCTGCTTCTTCTCGATCCGGGCGTCGAGTTTCGCTCGCGCGGCTTCGTTCCGGTGCCGCCGCCTGTGCAGCGTCCGCCCGCGCCTAGCTAGGTGTTTCCGTTCTTTTCGTTTTTCTCGCAGCGTCTCCCGCGCATGCCAGAGCGTGTCCTTCGCAGTCGCGATTTTCTCCGGGTACTCCCGTCGCACTTCCACCAAATCCTGTTTTGCTTTGGACAAATGATCTTTAGCGATCCTCCGTTGCTCCTTGGCCTCTCGCAAGCGATTCTTTGAATCGTCCAACGGCGTTTTCGTAGCTTCTTCCGCTATGACGTCACCTCCCCGTTCAGCAGGCGCGCCGAGTCACGGGCCCGGCGGCCGGATGATCGATGGAAACACGTACGCTGCGTTCACCGGCCTGCCCTTTGCAGGCGTCCAGGAAACACCGCGGTGTGGAGGATGGAACTAGGGCGACATGCAGCCCGTAGGTCGCGGGCCGCGGGGGGGGGGGGCGACTGTGTCTCTCGTCCCTTCGACTTCTTTCAATTCTCGTATCACGCTATGCACCCAGGTCCTTGGAACCCGCTTCAGAGTCCAGCCCCTCTACCAGACAGAAAGAGGAAGCGCAAGGGAAAATCCCATCGGATCGGCCATGTGTTTTCCATCCCGCCTCCATGTCGCAGAAGCCGGGCCGGAAGAGTCTCCACGATGGGAATTCCATACTTGGCGATCCTGAGACATCTTAATTTGCCACTCGTCGGGCGGAGGGGCGTAAGATTTTACGCCCCTACACATCGTCATTGAAGGGCAAGAACAGGCAAGGATCTTCACCGATGTGATGGGAAATTAGATACAAAAGGACTCTAATAGTCAAAGAGGCGGGGTGCGAAGGTCGGGGTGACCTCGGGGGTTCGTTTCGATGTTTCGACCCGCTCAACACAGGCAGGCTCAACGAACTTAAGGGGGAGGTCCTTGAGCCTGTCGAAAGGCCGGGGGCGGGGGCAGCGGGGGCAGACGCCGGGAATCCCGGGTGTGGATACCTGCTTCCGCAGAGCCTGCCCCCGGCTCGAACGGGGGAATGACGGGGAAAAACTGTCTTCCGGGACCGTCTTGCTCGTCTTTCCCCTCCACGTTCGTAGCGGGCGCGTCTTGACTGTCGAAGCGCGCCTGCGCTAAGCAGGCCCGACCGTCACCCAGCGAGGAGCGCCCCACATGGAATTCAAGGAAGTCGTCGGCCGCCGCCGTTCCATCCGCTATTTCGTGCCCTACCGTCCGGTCGAGCGCGAAAAGATCCAGACGATCATGGAGGCCGCGCGGCTCGCGTCGTGCGCGGTCAACGCCTCGTTCCTGCGCGCCGTCGTGGTCGAACGCGACCAGTTGTCCGCGGACGACCTGCAAGCCCTCAAGGTGCCGACGACGACCCTGCAACTCGACATGGCGCCCGTCCACATCTACTTCTACGGCAACCTCAACGCCATTCAGGAGAGTCACGGCGACACCCTGCGCGAACTCTTCGACGTCGGGGCGCTCAACGCCACCCACGGCTGGAGCCACAAATTCATCGCAGAGACGGTCTGGCCGCAGATCCTCGATCCCATCTCCAAGGACCCGAACATCAACCCCGTGGCCGTGTCCATCGACTGCGGAGTCGCCATGAACCAGGCCCTGCTGGCCGCGTTCGACGAGGGGCTGGGCGCGCTGCTGACCGCCTTCAACGCCGAACGCGCCAAAGACGTCCTGAAGGTGCCCGACCACTTCCTGCCTCTGTACGCGCTGCTGGTCGGTTATCCCGCGGAATCGTGGGAAGCTGGTGGCCAGCGTCCGCGGCCGGCGTTCGAGAGCCTGTATTTCGAGGGCGAGTACGGCGTCCCCATGAAACGCGATCCCGCGGTGGTGGAACGGCTCAAACGCGACCACATGATCCAGGAGCCGGCGCCGCTGCCCTGGCGCAAGGACGAGATCCGCGCGCTGTCGCGCATGTTCGGCCTGCCCGAGTAGCGTGCCCCGCTCCGCAGCCTCCACGGTGCCGGTTCGGATGGGCGTCTCCGGGACCGGCGACCTCCCGAACGCGGGGCAGGGCGCCCGCCCGACCGATACCCGCCCCTTCTCCGACGCCCGCCATCCCGCCCCGCGGTCGTCCGGTCCGGCATGATGTTCGCCGCGATCCGCCATTCGATCGGCGCCGTGCTCCGGTCCCG
Organism: uncultured Binatia bacterium (SeqCode); assembly: GCA_965242795.1. Lineage (GTDB taxonomy): Bacteria > Desulfobacterota > Binatia > Bin18 > Bin18 > Bin18. The sequence goes on along the minus strand of OZ251505.1, from coordinate 1,756,384 downwards.
CCGCGAGGGGATCACGATGGCGCTGGCCTGCGGGGTCGGGCTGCTGGTCGGCATCGCGGCGATCGCCTTCCACGAACTGCTGCACGCGGTCCAACGGCTGGCGCTCGGCGGGGATTCTCCGCTCGCGCAACTCCCCGCCCTGGGGTGGTACTGGCGCCTCGTCCTGCCGACGCTGGGCGGGCTGCTGGTCGCGCCGATCGTCTACAAATGGACGGTCGAAGCCAGGGGCCACGGCGTGCCCGAGGTGATGGAGGCCGTGGCGCGCCGCGGGGGCGTCATTCGGGCGCGCGTGGCGTTCGCCAAGGCGCTCGCCTCGGCGATTACGATCGGCTCCGGCGGCTCGACCGGCCGCGAGGGCCCGGTCATCCAGATCGGCTCCGCGGTCGGCTCGACCGTCGGCCAAGTCCTCGGCCTCACCCCGGACCGCGTCCGCACCCTGGTCGGCTGCGGCGCCGCGGGCGGCATCGCGGCCACGTTCAACGCCCCGATCGCCGGCGCGTTCTTCGCCCTGGAGGTGATTCTGGGGAATTTCTCGATCCCCACGTTCGCGCCGATCGTCCTGGCCTCGGTCACAGCCACGGCCGTCTCCCGCCTGTACCTGGGCGACGTGCCGGCCTTTCTGATCCCGGAATACACGCTGGTGCACTACGCCGAGGTGCCGCTGTACGCCCTGCTCGGCGTCCTGATGGGGCTGGTCGCGGTCGTCTTCACCTGGACGCTGTACAAGAGCGAAGACCTGTTCGAGCAGAGCCCCATTCCGCCGCTGGCGCGGACCGCGGTGGGCGGGCTGGGCGTGGGCGTCCTGCTGCTGCTGGCGCCCGAGGTGTACGGCACCGGCTTCGAGGCCATGTCCGGCCTGCTGCTGCACACGCGCGCCTGGCACGTGCTGCTGGCCCTGTTCCTCCTCAAGCTGGCCGCCACGTGCATCACGCTGGGCTCGGGCGCGTCCGGCGGGATTTTCTCCCCGTCGCTGTTTCTCGGCGTGGTCGCGGGCGGGCTGTTCGGCCGGTTCATACACGCCTTCCTGCCCGGGGTGACGGCCTCGCCCGAGGCGTACGCCATGATCGGCATGGGCGCGGTCGTGGCCGGCACCACGCACGCGCCGGTCACCGCCATTCTGATGCTGCTGGAGATCACCGACGGGTATCACATCATCCTGCCCGTCATGATCGCGTGCACGCTGAGCACGCTGACCGCGCGCTATCTGCATCCGCTGTCGATGTACACCGCCAAGCTGGCGCGCCGCGGCGTGTCGCTGGCGGTGGGCCGCGAGGCGTCGGTCATGCGCTCGTTCCGCGTCGCGGACGTGATGCAGAGCCCGGCGCCCACGCTGGCCGACGGGACGACGTTCCAACAGGTGGTCGGTCGGATTCTGGGCTCGACCGAGCCGCGCTATTACACGCTGGACGCGGACGACCGCCTGACCGGCATGATCTCCGTCCACGACGTCAAGACGCTGCTGAACGAGCGGCCGCTCGACGGCCTGATCGTGGCGCGCGACGTGGCGCGCCCGGTGCCGGCCGTGGCCCACGCCGACGAGCCGCTAGAGACCTGCCTGCGCAAATTCCGCGAGACCCGTCTCGACGGCCTGCCCGTCACGCCGGACCGGACCAGCACCAACGTCGTCGGCTCGGTCACGCAGGCCGACCTGCTCGCCCTGTACGACCGCGAAGTGCTGCGCCGGGAGATGATCAGCAGCCTGCCGAGCGCCGAGGACGATGGCCGGCTCGCCATGCCGTCCCGCTACACCGTGCTGACGCTGGCGGTGCCGGCCGGATTCGTGGGCAAGACGTTGCAGGACCTCGACCTGCGCGCCCGCTATCGAACGACCGTCCTGGCAATCCGCAACCAGACCGATCACGGCGGCTCGGAGGACCGCCTGCCCGAGCCCGACCAGCCGCTGGCCGAAGGCGACACGCTGATCCTGGCCGGGCCGCACGAAGACATCGGCCGCCTGCAAACGGAGGCCGAGGCACCCGCTGCCCCTCCTTCCCCGCCCTGACCGTGCGCGGAAATCGGAGCCCTTTCGGACGGGCCGCTGCGCAACCGCGAAGAGGGCGTGAACACCCAACTGGCGATTACACGCATCGCCCAATCTCCGAAGGCCCGGCTCCTCGCCCCGAGGCAAAAGGCGCTCGTCCTGTGGCTGAACAGCGCGTTCGGCATTCTTGCTTTTTTCTCACGGAGGGTGACGACGGAGGGCGCGTTCGTCCCAATGAAAAAGCCCGCCTGGGAGTCGATGCCGGTGCTGAACGTGCGGGGCTTGTCCGCGGCGCAGACTACGGCGCTTGCCGATGCTTATGACAACGTAGCGCCGAAAGCACTGGCACCCCTTGCGCAGTTGGACGCCGATTCCGTTCGCTACGAGATCGACGACGCCATTTGTACGGCCCTTCGCCTGCTGACGCGGGAGCCAGAGTTGACCGGCCGGCGGATCGGCTGACCGTAGGTCGGATTAGCCGGAGGCGTAATCCGACATCCCGGCTTGAATGCCTACCGTGCTGTTCAGCCGATCGCCCCTTGTCGGATTACGCTCCGCTAATCCGACCTACCAAACGGGATTTTCTCAGGAGAGATCCTTCTGCCCCTAGGTGGTTTGGTCCCTGAGATTGTCGAAGGCTCAAAAGGGAGAGAGGAAGGAGCCCGAGATGGGGAGCTACCGTGCGATTTGCCGGGCGAACGTGTCCGGGTCGCCGGTGGGTAACTTGCAGACGTGGCGTTCGCATACGTAGGCGGTGACTTGGCCGCCGATTGCAATCTTGGCTTCCAACCACGGGATGCGGCGTTGGTGGGCAGCCGAATCCTCTCCCTGCGTGACGACCGCCAACACCCGGTTCGGCAGAAACGCGCCGCGCAGCCGTGCAAGAAACGGCTCGACGTCGTCATACGGCCCTGCCTTGACGATGGCGATTTCCTTGGGCCGGTCCAACGCGAAGTCGAGCGCACTCAACAGCTTTGGCACACTGGCCGGACGTCCGCGCAACTGCGGGGCGAACGACGCAAAACACGCTTCGGCCTGCGTGCGATACACGGGCCGGGTCGTGAACTCCGCTAAGCGCAGCAAGTTGCCGGCCGCCACGGCATTGCCGGACGGAAGCCCCCCGTCGTAGGCAGGCTTTTCACGGGCCAGGAGCGTCTCGGCATCGTCCGCGCTGAGGAAATACCCGCCCTGCGCTTCGTCCCAGAAGTGGGCGTCCAGCACGGCTTGCAGAGCGATTGCGTGGTCGAGCCAGCCGGGATCGAAGTCGGCCTCGTACAGGTCGAGCAGCCCGGCAATCAGAAATGCGTAATCGTCGAGGTAGGCGTCGCCGGTCGTCGTTTCACCCAGCGCGCTGCGGCGGAGCCGCCCGTCGTGTTGCATACGTTCCAGAACGAAACGGGCCGCCCGGGCGGCCCGCTCAGCGTATGCCGGTTCGTTCAGAACGTGCGCCGCCTTGGCGAACGCCGAGATCGCGAGTCCGTTCCACGCCGTGAGCACCTTCGCGTCGGTCTGCGGCGCGGGCCGGCGATCCCGAGCGCGCTTGAGCCGAGCATGGGCCGCTTGCAGTTCGCGTTCCGCCTCGGCCACGTTCAGCTTCGACGCTTCGGCAACTTCCGCGAGCGGGCGCGCGACGTAAGGCACATGGGCGCGCGAACCGTCTGGAAATCCGTAATAAGATCGGAGCAGTCGGGATCGGCTCGGGCTGAGCAGAGCGTCGAGTTCGTCCGTCCGCCAGACGTAGGAGCCTCCCTCCTCACCCCCACTTTCCGCATCGATCGCGGAAAAGAATCCGCCGCCCGGGGCGCTCATCTCGCGGTCGAGGTAGTCGAGTGTGTCCCGCGCGACGCGCGCGAATTCCGGGCGGCGGCTGAACTGGAAGCCCTCCAGGTAGGCCGCGGCCAACAGCGCGTTGTCGTACAGCATCTTCTCGAAATGCGGCACACGCCACGCCCGGTCGGTCGCGTAGCGGTGGAACCCGCCCCCGATCTGATCGTGAATGCCGCCCGCGGCCATGGCATCCAAGGTTTCGATCACCGCGGCGCGTGCCGCGGCATCGTTCGTCCGGCGTGCGTGGCGCATCAGAAATTCGAGTACGACGCTGCGCGGGAATTTCGGCGCCCCGCCGAACCCGCCGTGCGTCGAGTCGAATGCTTCCAGAAACGTCTGCGCCCCGCGGGCGAGCACCGGGCCGAACGTCTGGGCGAAGTCCCCGCCCTCCGGCAATGCCTCTGCATCACCGCCGGCGGGATCGGGTGCCAACGCCGCGGGCAAGGCGTCCGTCAGGCGGCGCGTGACCGCCGCAACCTCGTCCGGCGTCTCGTGATATACGGCCCGCAACCGCGCCAGCAGACCGAGCAGACCCTCGGCGTGGCCGCGCATGTCGTCGCGCGGCGGAAAGTACGTCCCGCCGGAGAACGGCTCGCGATTCGGCGTGAGCCACACCGTCAGCGGCCAGCCGCGGCGTCCGCTCAGCATGTGCACCGCGGCCATGTACAGGCCGTCCACGTCGGGCCGCTGCTCGCGATCGACTTTGACCGCCACGTAATGCCGGTTCAGGTAGGCGGCGATCTCCACGTCCTCGAACGATTCGCGCGCCATGACGTGGCACCAATGGCAGGTCGCATAGCCGATGGACAGCAGGACGGGTTTGTTCTCGCGCGTGGCGCGGGCGAACGCCTCGTCCCCCCAAGCGTACCAGTTGACCGGATTGTGGGCGTGCTGGCGCAGATACGGGCTGGGTTCCAACGCGAGGCGGTTGGTGTAGCGCGGGCGTCCGTCGGCCCGCACGTGCCGGGTGCGCGGCGTCGTGGAGTCTGCGGCGGCACGCTCCAACCGTTCTTGGAGTGCTACGGAAAATCGCGGCGCCCCGGGTAGCCCGGACGCGCCGTCGTCCGCGGCGGCACCCAACGCGAGGCAGAAGAGGATGGCCACGGCGCCGCGGCGCCACACAGAGTTCATGACACGGTCGCGCCGTTCATCGGCTGCGCCGGAGCGGACGCCTCCAGACAGTGCCGGAACAGGCGGTGCCAGTTCGTGACCGTCCCGAATTGCTGGACGTAGGCTTCCAGCCCGAGCAGGGCGCGCACGAGCAACAGGCGGTGGCCCGGCGCCTTGAACAGGCGGTGGCGCAGGCCGATGTCGGTCACCGCGCGCGTTTTGTCGAGCGAGTGGAAATCGCGCGGGTCGTACACGCGGTCTTCGAGTACGGGCTCGAAGATCAGATACATGATGCGGATCAGCGGTTCGGGGTCGGCGTCCGCGTCGAGATAGCCCAACTCCAGGAAACAGGCCGCCATCTCCGCTTCGTCCCGCTGCAACACGGCCGACGCCAGGCGCCGATACGCCTTGCGCAGCGCGTCGGAGAAGAATCGCACGCTGCCGAAGTCCAGCATGGCGAGCTTGGGGTGATAGGTGACGAGATAATTGCCGGGGTGCGGGTCGGCGTGCAGCGCCCCGTGGGAAAAAATCTGCTGCCACGTCACCTCGAAATACTTGACCGCCAGCCAGTCCTTCAGGTCGGGATCGACACTCGGGGCGAGCGCGTCGCGCAAGGGGTAGCCTTCGACGTAGTCGAGCGTCAGGACGCGGCGCGAAGAAAATTCCGGGTACACGCGCGGGATGACGACGTCGGCGTCCGCGGCGAACAGACTCCGAAACTTCGCGGCGTTGGCGGCTTCGTTGCCGTAATCGACCTCCTCGCGTAGCCGGGCCTCCAATTCGCCGGCGATCTCCCCGGCGTCGAAATCCTGGCGCAGCACGTCGCGCAGGACGACCGTGAAGATCTGCAACACCGCCTTGAGATTCTTCAGATCCTGCTCGACTGTCCCGTCCACCCCGGGATACTGGACCTTCACGACGACGGGCTCGCCGCTGCGCAATTCGGCGCGGTGGACTTGGCCGAGCGACGCCGCGGCGAACGCTCGCTTCTCGAAGCGTTCGAACAGCCGCTTCGGACTCGCGCCGAGTTCGCGCCGGAGCTGCTGTTTGATGAGCGCGTACTCCATCGGCGGCACGGACGATTGGACGACCGACAGGACGTCCATCACCTCGGCGGGAAACAGTTCGCCGCGCATACTCAGCATCTGGATGAGCTTCATGAACGCGCCGCGCAACTCGCGCGAGCGTTCGACGATGCGCAGCGCGTTCTTGAGGTGCACGTCGAGCCGCGCCCGTTCGCCGGCCTCGGCCGACCGGAACGGCTGCGTCAGCGCGTCCCACGCATAGCTGCCGCCCACCGCGGTCGCCAGCGTCCCGACGCCCAGCGCGCGCTTCGCCCGCCCATGCGTGAGGCCGTTGGCGCCCCCGTTCAGCGGGTCGGGACTCACCATCGGTTTTCCTGAACACGAGGGAACGACGCTCACGGTGCCCGCCGACCGAGCCGCGCAACCGTCTGATTGATGCTGGTGGCCGCGGCCGCGGCACCGAAGCCGTTGTCGATGTTGACGACCGTCACGCCAGCGGCACAGGAGTTCAACATGCCGAGCAGCGCAGCGACGCCGCCCAAACTCGCGCCGTACCCGATGCTGGTCGGCACGGCGATGACCGGTTTGTCGATCAGGCCGCCCACCACGCTGGGCAACGCGCCCTCCATGCCCGCGACGACGATCACGACCGACGCCTCGGCCAGCCGGTCCAACTCGCCGAGCAGCCGGTGGAGGCCGGCCACCCCGACGTCGTACACCCGTTCCACCCGATTCCCCAGCCACTCCGCACACACGCCGGCTTCCTCGGCCACCGGCATGTCCGCGGTGCCCGCGCTCAGCACGAACACCGGCTCCTCGACGTGCGGCGCAGGCCGCCGGCCGAGCGTGCCGACCCGCGCCACGGGATGGTAGGTCAGCGCCGCCACGTGTTCCCGAACCGCGCGGGCCTGGTCCGCTTCCAGGCGGGTGACCAGCGCCGGCTGGCCGTGTTCTTCCAAGCGCGCGGCAATCGCAGCGATCTGTTCGCTCGTCTTGCCCGGTCCCCAGATGACCTCGGGGAATCCCTTGCGCAACGCGCGGTGGTGGTCCACGCGCGCGAAGCCGAGGTCTTGGAACGGCAACTGCTTCAGCGCGGCCAGCGCGTCTTCGATCGACACTTCCCCCTGTCGGACTTGGGCGAGCAAGGCGTGCAGCCGGTCGCGCGTCATGCCGCCCTCGGAGCGAAATGGTCGAAGCCGGAGAATTCCGCGGCAGGGTGAACGCCGTCGGGCAGTGCGACACGAACCCCGTCGTCTTGCGGCTGCACCCGGCCGATGCGCGTCAGGGCGCAGCCGTGCGCCCCGGCCATGTTTTGAAGCGCCGGCCGCGCGGCGCGTGGCGCGCTGAACAGCAGTTCGTAATCCTCGCCGCCGGTGAGCGCCGGCGTGCAATCCGAACCGGCGACCGTCCGATAGGCGTCGGACAGCGGCAGGCGGTTCGTCTCGACCAGCGCGCCGACGTGACTCGCCTCGCACAGATGTCCCAAATCTTGCAGGAGCCCGTCGCTCACGTCGATCATGGCCGTGGCCAGCCGTTGGTCGGCGAGCGCGCAGCCGACTGACACGCGCGCCGTCGGCAGCAAGAAACGCGCGGTGAGACTGTGCACCGCGGCCGAATTGGCGTCGGAGCCCGTCCCGTCGGCCAACAGCCGCAGGCCGAGCGCGGCGTCGCCCACGGTTCCGCTGACGTACAGGTCGTCGCCTAGCCGCGCGCCGGCGCGGGTCACGAGGCCGGACGCGACACGGCCCAACAGGGTCACCGCAATCGTCAACTGCGGCGCCATGCTCAGATTCCCACCCACCAGCGAGGTACGCTGCTCGCCGGCCGCGGCGAGGAACCCGTCGAACAACGCGTCGAGAGCCTCGACCGGCGTGTCGGGCGGCACGCCCAGGTTCGACAGCGCGAAGGTCGGCGTGCCGCCCATGGCCGCCACGTCGCTGGCGTTGACGGCGAACGCCTTGCGGCCCAGGACGTCGAAGGGCGCCCACCCGGGGCGGAAGTGGACGCCCTCGATCAGGGCGTCGGTCGTCAGCACGGTCGTGCCCGGCAGCGCGAGTGCGGCGCAGTCGTCCCCGACGTCGAGGCGGACCTGCGCGGCGTGGCAGGCATCGGGCAGGCGCGCCCGCAGTCGGCGGAGAAAGGCGAACTCACCGACGTCCCGGATGATCATGGCCGCCTAGCCGAACAATTCCTTGACCTTTTCGAAAAACCCCTTGGAGATGGGGTGCACGTGATCGCCGTTGAGCTGCGCGAACTCCTTGAGCAGCTTCTTCTCCTTGGCCCCGAGCTTGGTCGGCGTTTCGACCACGACGCGCACCAACTGGTCGCCGCGCAGGCCGCCGCGCAGGTCGGCCACGCCCTTGCCACGCAACCGGAACACCCGCCCCGACTGGGTGCCGGGCGGGATCTTCATCTTGATTTTCCCTTCCAGCGTGGGCGTCTCGATCTCGCCGCCCAGCGCGGCCAGCGGAAAACTGATCGGCAGTTCGCAGACCACCTCGTTGTCGTGGCGCTCGAACAACGGATGCTCGGCCACGCGGATCGTCACGTACAGGTCGCCGGGTACGCCGCTCGTCGGCCCGGCTTCCCCCTCGCCGCGCAGCTTCAGCCGGGAACCGGTGTCCACCCCCGCGGGGATCTTGATCTGCAGGTTGGACGTCTTGCGGACGATGCCCCCGCCGCGGCACTCTGGACACGGGTCGGTAATCATCGCGCCCTGCCCGCCGCACCGGTCGCAGGTGCGCGCAACGGTGAAGAAGCCCTGCTGGAAGCGGACTTGGCCGCTGCCGCGACAGGTCGCGCACGTGCGGGGCTGGGTGCCGGCTTTCGCGCCGCTCCCCCGGCACGGCGTGCAGCGCACGCGCCGCGGCACCGCGATGGTCTTTTCGGTGCCGAAGGCGGCCTCCTCGAACGAGACGTCGAGCGCGTAACTCAAGTCGTCGCCGCGCGCCTGCCGCGTCCGCCCGCCCCCGAAGAAATCGCCGAAAATGTCGCCGAAGATGTCCTCGAAATTCCCCGAAAAGCCGAAGCCGCCACCCGCGCCCGGCCCGCCCTGCTCGAACGCCGCGTGCCCGAACCGGTCGTACTGGGCGCGCTTTTCCGGGTCGCTGAGCACCTGGTAGGCTTCGGACAACTCCTTGAATTTCTCCTCGGCGACCTTGTCGCCCGGGTTGCGGTCGGGATGGTGGCGCAGCGCGGCCTTGCGGTACGCCTTCTTCAATTCCTCGCCGCCGACGTCGCGGCCCACGCCGAGGAGTTGGTAGTAATCGGCTTGGTGCGCCATATCCGCTGCTGCTCACTGACCCGCTGCGGGCCGATACGAAAAACCCCCGCCCTTCCGGCGGGCAACGCCCGACCGTAGAAGAAGCGGGGGCCGTGTGGCAAGGCGGGCGTCCGAACGCCGCCCGCCGCGCCTATTTGACTTCCTCGAAATCCGCGTCGACCACGTCGTCGTTCTTCTTGGCCTGCTGCGCGCCCCCGTCCGCGGCCCCCGGCCCGGCCTGATCCCCGGGCGGGGTCTGCGCCTGCTGCTCCTTGGCCGCCTTGGCGTACATCGCCTCGGCCAGCTTGTGCGACGCCTGGGTCAGGGCTTCGGTCGCCGCCCGCATGGCCTCGGCGTCGTCGCCCTCCAGCGCCTTTTTGGCGTTGCCGAGCGCGGTTTCGATGCCGCTCTTGGTATCCGCGTCCACCTCGTCTTTGTTGTCGGCCAGGGATTTCTCGGTGGAGTAGATCAGCGAATCGAGCTGGTTGTGCGCCTCGATGCGCGCCTTCTTGGCTTGGTCTTCCTCGGCGTGGGACTCGGCCTCCTGCACCATGCGCTGGATCTCGTCCTCGGACAGGCCGCTGGAAGCCGTGATGCGGATCGACTGCTCCTTGCCGGTGCCGAGGTCCTTGGCGTTGACGTGGACGATGCCGTTGGCGTCGATGTCGAAGTTCACTTCGATCTGCGGCACACCGCGCGGCGCCGGCGGAATGTCCTCCAGGTTGAACTGCCCGAGCAGCTTGTTGTCCGCGGCCATTTCGCGCTCGCCCTGCTGGACGCGGACGGTGACCGCGGTCTGGTTGTCGGCCGCGGTCGAAAAGACCTGGTTCTTCTTGGTCGGGATGGTGGTGTTCTTTTCGATCAGCCGCGTGAACACGCCACCCAGCGTTTCGATGCCCAGCGAGAGCGGGGTCACGTCCAGCAGCAGCACGTCCTTGACGTCGCCGGTCAGCACCGCGCCCTGAATGGCCGCGCCCACGGCCACCACCTCGTCCGGGTTGACGCCCTTGTGGGGCTCCTTGCCGAACAGCGTGGCGACGCGTTGCTGCACCGCCGGCATGCGCGTCATGCCGCCGACCAGCACCACCTCGTCGATCTGCTGCGCGGCGAGTCCCGCGTCCTTCATCGCGGTCCGGCATGGGTCTCCCAGCCGGTCGAGCAGGTCGGCGCACAGCGCTTCGAGCTTGGCGCGCGTCAGCTTGGTGGTCAGGTGCTTGGGGCCGGACTGGTCGGCCGTGATGAAGGGCAGGTTGATCTCGGTCTCCACGGACGACGACAGCTCGCACTTGGCCTTTTCGCCCGCTTCTTTGAGCCGTTGCAGGGCCATGCGGTCGGTGCGCAGGTCCACACCCTGCTCTTTTTTGAACTCGTCCGCCAGATAGTCGATGATGCGCTGGTCGAAATCGTCGCCGCCCAGAAACGTATCGCCGTTGGTCGCCTTGACCTCGAACACGCCGTCGCCGACTTCGAGGATGGAGACGTCGAACGTGCCGCCGCCGAGATCGAAGACCACGATGCGCTCGTCCTTCTTCTTGTCCAGCCCGTAGGCCAGCGAGGCCGCGGTCGGCTCGTTGATGATGCGCTGCACGTTCAGCCCGGCGATGCGGCCGGCGTCCTTGGTCGCCTGGCGCTGCGAGTCGTTGAAATAGGCCGGTACCGTGATGACGGCGTCGGTGACGCTCTCGCCGAGATAGTCCTCGGCCGTCTGCTTCATCTTCTGCAGGGTGAACGCCGAAATCTCGGGCGGGCTGTACTGCTTGCCGCGACTCTCGACCCGGGCGCCGCCGTCGTCGGATTTCACCACCTTGTAGGGGAGGAGACTTCTCGCTTTTTCGACCTCCGCGTCTTCGTAGCGGTGGCCGATGAGGCGCTTGATCGAGAAAATGGTGTTTTCCGGGTTGGTGACGGACTGGCGGCTGGCGATCTGTCCGACCAGCCGCTCCCCGCTGTCGGGAAACGCGACGACCGACGGCGTCGTGCGGTTGCCCTCGGCGTTGGTAATCACCGTTGGCTCGCCGCCTTCCATGACCGCGACCACCGAGTTCGTCGTCCCCAGATCGATGCCGATGACCTTTCCCATGTCCGTCTCCTTGTGTCGTCTGCCGTCGGAAGAACCGGCGCGCGCGGTGCGGGTCCGCGGGCGTGATGGAGGAAGGCTGCGCCGCCCCCGCCTTCAGTCCGAGTTAATCATCCTCCGGGGCGTTGGCAACCGTCAGTCCGATTTTTCGCCGTCGTCGGGCCGGGGCTCGGCCGGCGCCTTGGCGACGCTGACCATCGCCGGCCGCAGCAGCCGTTCGTGGAAGCGATACCCGGACTGGTGCTCGTCGAGGACCGTGTTGGGCTCCGCGGCCCCGTCTTCGACGTGGGCCACGGCCTGATGCACGCCGGGGTCGAACGGCGCCCCGCACGCCGCGACCCGCGTGACGCCGTGTTTTTCCAGCACGTCGGACAAGGCCCGCAGGACCATCTCCACGCCTTCGACGAGGGCGGAGCCTTCTTCCGCGTCCCGGGCGTGTTCGACGGCCCGTTCGAGGTTGTCCACCACGGGCAGGACGTCGCGCAACAGCGGCTCCGCGGCGAAGCGGACCGCTTCGATCTTGTCGCGCTGCATGCGGCGCTTGAAATTGTCGAGTTCGGCGCGTTCTCGGAGCAGCAGGTCATCGTAACGCGCCGTGGTTTCGGCCAACTCGGCCTGCAGGCGCGCGACTTCCTCGACCGGGTCCGGCTCCGCGAGATCCGCTGCCGGCGCGTCCGGCCCTCCGTCCGTATCCGTTGCCTCGGACGCGGGGGAGGCGGCGTTTTCGTCCGCGGTCTCCCGCCCCTCGGAATCCGCGGCAGCCGCCTGGGGATCCTGCGGAGCGGGCGCGTCGGAGCGATCCGAACCCGTCCCCAGTTCGGCGTCGGGTGGGGGTGCGTCCCGCCGCTCTTGCGGGGGAGAATCCTGCGGTTCGACCGGGCGGGCGGTTTCGGGAGGTGTCGGGTCTGCTGCCATTGGCGTGGTGGGTCGGCGTGGCCGCCCGGATCGGCGGCCGTCTCCATCCGTTTTTTCCCGGCGTCTTTTCGCGTATGTCTGGACGGCCGGCCGGAGAATTTTCGGGAATCTAAGAACGACCATTCGGACTGTCAAGTTTCGGACCGGCGAGGTGACGATGCACGAGGAACGCACCCCGGCCGTGGTGTTGCGGACCCGGCCGCACGGCGAGTCCGACAAGATCGTGACCTTTCTCACCCGCGATTGGGGGAAGGTCACCGGCATCGCCAAGGGCGCCAAACGCTCGCGGCGCCGGTTCGTCAACGTGCTGGAGCCGTTCACGCACGTCCGGCTCAGATTCCGGCCGAGCCGGACGGACGAACTGGCCTTCATCCTGGGGTGCGAATTGGTTCAGGCGTTTCGCCGCCCGAGTCGGGATCTGCACCGGTTCGCCCTGGCGAGCTATTGCGCCGAGTTGGCCGACGTCATGGTGGCCGGCCGCGAGGCCGGCGCCGAACTGTACGACCTGTTGGTCCGCGGCCTCGGAACGCTCGAAACACGCGCCGCCGTGCCGGCGCTGTTCCGGTCCACGTTCGAACTCCGCCTGCTGGGCGAGGTCGGCTATGCGCCCAATCTGGCGGAATGCCAAGCCTGCGGCGACGCGCTGGGCGGCCCGCATAACGGGGCCGGACCGGGGTTTTCTCCTGGGTCGGGCGGTCTGCTCTGCCCGTCGTGTGCCGCCCGGGGCGGCGCGACGCTGCGCCTCTCTTCCGAGACGCTGTCCACGTTGCGGACATGGCTGGCGGACCCGGCCGAGCCGATCGCGGACCCGTCCCCGCGCGTTACGCGCGAGGCGCGGGCGCTCGTGTCGCGGTTGTTGACCCGCCACCTGCCGCGGCCGCTCAAGTCGCTCGCCTTCCTGGAGCAGACCGGGGAGGACCCGGTTTCGCCTGCCTGAAACGGCAGCGGATTCTCGACAAGCGTTTCCCTGCGGGCTACGCTTGCCCCGCCCTTCATCCGCGCGATTCACGTAAGGAACCGGGACATCCGATACCGCGAGAAAAACCCCACACCATGGCACAGCAGGCTTCCGACGGAGCGGCGCCGAAACGCAAACGCACGCGCCGCACACGCTACGTCTATTCGTTCGGCGGCGGCCACGCCGACGGCAGCGCCCGACTCAACCGGCTGCTCGGCGGCAAGGGCGCGAATCTGGCCGAAATGGCCGGCCTCGGCCTGCCCGTTCCCCCGGGCATGACGATTACCACCGAGGTGTGCAGCCACTACTACGCCTACGGCCACACCTATCCGCCGGAGCTTTCGCAACAGGTGCGAACCGGGTTGCGCCGCATCGAGAAGACCATCGGCCGGCGGTTCGGCCACGCCGCCAACCCGCTGCTGCTGTCGGTGCGCTCGGGCGCCCGGGTGTCCATGCCGGGCATGATGGACACGGTCCTGAACCTGGGGTTGAACGACAAGACCGTCGAGGGTCTCATCGAGCAATCCGGGAACGCGCGGTTCGCGTACGACTGCTACCGCCGGTTCGTGCAGATGTACGGCGACGTCGTGCTCGGGCTCAAGCCGGAGTCCAAGGCGGAACGCGACCCGTTCGAGCAGATCATCGAAGAAAAGAAGGCCGCCAAGGGTATCGCGTCCGACGTCGAGTTTTCCGCGGACGACCTGCGGGAACTCGTCACCATCTTCAAGGGGCTCATTCAGGAGCGCCAGGGGGTTCCGTTTCCCGAAGACCCCCACGACCAGCTCTGGGGAGCGATCGGCGCGGTCTTCGGCTCGTGGAACAACGCGCGCGCCGCAACGTACCGCCGCATCGAACGCATCCCGGACGAATGGGGCACGGCCGTCACGGTCCAGGCGATGGTGTTCGGGAATCTGGGCGACGACTGCGCCACGGGCGTGGCGTTCACCCGCGACTTGGCGACCGGCGTCCGTGAACTGAACGGGGATTTCCTGATCAACGCCCAGGGCGAGGACGTGGTCGCCGGCATCCGCACCCCGCAGCAGATCACCCTGTCGGCCTCGCGCCAACGCGCGCAACGCGAGGGCTGCTCCGAGGACGAACGCAAGGCGCGCTATCCGGCGCTCGAAGAACAGATGCCGGACTGCTTCGACCAGCTCGAAGCCGTCGCCCAGACCTTGGAATCGCACTACCGCGACGCGCAGGACATCGAGTTCACCGCGGAGCACGGCCACCTGTGGATGCTGCAGACCCGCACCGCCAAGCGGACGGCCGCAGCCGCGGTGCAGATCGCGGTCGATATGGTCTATGAGGGCCGCATCACCGAAGAACAGGCCACGTTGCGCGTGGCGCCCGCCCAACTCGACCAGCTCCTGCACCCCATTCTCGACCCCGACGCGCCCCGGGAAGCGGTCGCGCGCGGGTTGCCGGCGTCGCCCGGCGCGGTGAGCGGCGAGGTCGTCTTCTCGGCCGAGGACGCGGAACTCGCGGCCGGCGCCGGACGGCCGGTCGTCCTGGTACGCATCGAAACCTCGCCGGAAGACATCAACGGCATGCACGCCGCGGAGGGCATTCTGACCGCGCGGGGCGGGGCCAGTTCGCACGCCGCGCTGGTCAGCCGCGGCATGGGCAAGTGCGCGGTCGTCGGCTGCGAGGCGTTGGAGATCGACTACGCCCGCCAGGAGGTGCAGGTGCGTGGCGAGTCGCTCGTCGTGCGCGCCGGCGATCAGATCACCCTGGACGGCTCGACCGGCGAGGTCTTCCCCGGTCGCATTCCGACGATCGAACCGAGCATGGAGAGTCCGGCCTTCAAGGCGCTGATGACCTGGGCGGATCGCACGCGCCGCCTGCGCATCCGGGCCAACGCGGACACGCCGCGCGACGCCCAGGTCGCGCGCACGTTCGGCGCCGAGGGCATCGGCTTGTGTCGGACCGAGCACATGTTCTTCGAGGGCGACCGCATCGACGCGGTCCGCGAGATGATCCTGGCCGACGATACCGGTGCCCGCATGCGGGCGCTGCACAAGATTCTGCCCATGCAGAAGGCCGACTTCGTCGGGATGCTGCGCGCCATGGAGGGATTGCCCGTCACCATCCGGCTGTTCGACCCGCCGCTGCACGAATTTCTGCCGCAGACCGACGCCGACCTGGAAGCCCTGGCGGCGAAACTCCGTTTTCCGGTCGATCGGCTGCGCACGAAACGCAACGTGCTGCACGAGTTGAACCCGATGCTGGGCCACCGCGGCTGCCGGCTGGGCATCACCTTCCCGGAGATCTACGAGGCGCAGGTCACGGCCATCATGGAAGCCGCGTGCGAGTTGACGCGCGCCGGCCTGACCGTGCTGCCGGAGATCATGATCCCGCTGGTGGGCCACAAACGGGAACTGGAAATTCTGCGCAAGCGCGTCGCCCACGTGTGCGCCGAGGTGATCTCCACCCAGGGCACCACGCCGCATTATCTGATCGGCACGATGATCGAAGTGCCGCGTGCCGCGTTGCGCGCCGACGAGATCGCCGGGGCCGCGGACTTCTTTTCGTTCGGCACGAACGACCTGACGCAAATGACGCTCGGCCTGAGCCGCGACGACGCCGGGAAGTTCCTGCCCGACTACGTCTCGCAGGGCATCTTCCCGCACGACCCGTTCGCCTCCATCGACCTGGACGGCGTCGGCCAGTTGATCGCCCTGGCCGTGGAAAAGGGCCGCGCGGTCCGGGAGGGGCTCAAGATGGGCATCTGCGGCGAGCACGGCGGCGACCCGGCGTCGGTCGAGTTCTGCCACGACATCCGTCTCGACTACGTGTCGTGTTCGCCCTACCGGGTCCCGATTGCGCGGCTGGCCGCGGCCCACGCGGTGCTCAAGGAGCAGGCCGCGCACGAGGCCCGGGCCGCCGGCAAGCGGCGGAAATCCTCCGGCAAACGAGCCAGAGAAACGCCGGGCACCGCGGGCGGCCCGTCCCTGTTCGAGGCGACGTAAGCCGTGCCCCCGTCGAGCCGCGTGACCGGGGCGACGCGCGTGATCGGCATCTTCGGCGACCCGGTCGCCCACAGCCGCTCGCCGGACATGCACAACGCCGCGTTCCGCGCCCTGGGCTTGCCATACGTGTACGTGCCGTTCCCGGTGCGTTCCGCGCATCTCCGCGACGCCGCCCGTGCCATTCGCAGCCTCGGCCTCGCCGGCGTGAACGTGACCGTCCCGCACAAGGCCGCCATCGTCCGCTACGTGGACGAACTCGGCCCCGCGGCGGACTTGTGCAAAGCGGTCAACACCGTCGTCCACCGCGACGGCCGGCTGTACGGCGACAATACGGACGGACTGGGCTTCCTCCGCTCGCTCGCCGAACGCCGGCGCAGCGTGCGCGGCCGCGAGGTCGTGCTGATCGGGGCCGGCGGGGCCGCGCGCGCCGTGCTGGTCGCGCTGATGCAGGCCGGCTGTGCGCAGGTGACGGTGGTGAACCGTACGCCGGCGAACGCGGCCCGGCTGATCCGCGCTTCCCGTGCGGCGGGAGAAACGCCGCTGGCCGCGGCGCCGCTCGCCGCGTTGCAGGATCCGAAACTGCTCGGACGCGCCGCGCTGGTGGTGAACGGCCTGCCGCTCGGGCTGCACGGCGACGACTTCCCCGCCCTCGCCTATCGGGCGGCGCCGCGCACCTGCCTGTTCTACGACCTCGTTTACGGCGCCGAACCGACGCAGTTTCTCCGCAACGCCGCGCGGGCCGGCCGCCCGACGCTGGACGGCCGCCGGATGTTGCTGCACCAGGGCGCCGCGGCGTTCGCGTTGTGGACGGGCCGCCCGGCGCCGCTGCGCGTCATGTCGGGCGCGCTGTCGCGGGCGCTGCGCGAGGCGGATTGAGGCGGCTTCCCATGCCCGTCTTCCGTTGGCAGGGTATCGGGCCGAACGGTCGGTCGGTGCGCGGCGAGATGGAGGCGCCGAACGCCTCCGTCGTCGCCACCCGCCTGCGCGGGCGGCGCATCCGTCCGCTGCAGAACCGCATCCGGGCCAAGTCCCGCGGCGTACGGACCGAAATCACGC
The DNA here is from genome assembly GCA_965242795.1 of uncultured Binatia bacterium (SeqCode). GTDB lineage: Bacteria > Desulfobacterota > Binatia > Bin18 > Bin18 > Bin18. The sequence goes on along the minus strand of OZ251505.1, from coordinate 1,739,201 downwards.
TGCCCGGGCTGCGCCCGCGGGTGAAGCCCGCGGACGTGGTCGTGTTCACGCGCCAGCTCGCGACGATGATCGACGCCGGGCTGCCCATCGTGCAGGCGCTGGACCTGCTGGCCCGCCAGACCGCTAACCGGACGTTCGCGTCGGTCATCGCGCAGGTCGGACGCGACGTCGAGGGCGGCGCGGCGCTCGCCGAGGCGCTGCGCAAGCACCCCGCGGCGTTCGGCGAGTTGTACGTCAGCATGGTCACCGCGGGCGAACTCGGGGGCGCGCTCGACCGCATTCTCGCGCGGCTGGCCGATCACCAGGAAAAAGCGGCCACGCTCCGCGCGAAAGTACGCACCGTCCTGATCTATCCGGCGAGCATCGTCGGCGTGGCCGTGCTGGTGACCGCGCTGCTGCTGACGTACGTCATCCCCGTCTTCGGACAGATGTTCGCCAGCTTCGGCAAGGAGCTTCCGCTGCCGACCCGGGTCGCCATCGCGGCGAGCGAGTACGCCGCGGCCTACTTCTGGCACATGGCCGCGGGCGCGGGCGTCGTCTTCTTCGCCTTGCGCGGCTATGCGCGGACCGGCGTCGGCCGGCGGCAGACCGACCGGCTGATCCTCGCGTTGCCCGTATTCGGCGCGATCGTCCGCAAGGCCGCGGTGGCCCGCTTCACCCAGACCCTGAGCACGCTGACTTCGTCCGGCGTCCCGATCCTCGACGCGCTGGCCGTCACGGGCAAGACCGCCGGCAACAGCATCGTCGAGCAGGCCGTACTGGCGGCGCGCCACAGCGTCAGCCAGGGCAAACCTCTGGCCGCGCCGCTGATCGAGAGCCGCGTCTTTCCGGCCATCGTGGGCGGCATGATCCAGGTCGGCGAAACCACCGGGGCGCTGGACGCCATGCTGTCGAAAATCGCCGAGTTCTACGACGCCGAGGTCGATACCGCGGTGGCGAACCTCACCGCGCTGATGGAACCGCTGGTCATCGTGTTCCTGGGCGTCGTGATCGGCGGGCTGGTCGTCTCGATGTATCTCCCCATCTTCCAACTCGGCACCGTCCTCAATTAGCCGCTGCCGCCCTGCACGGAGCAGTACCGACCGTGCATCAGGCTGCCCGTTCCCTCTCGATGAAGCGAAGTCCCCACCCGAAGGAGAAGAAGCAAAATCCCCTCCCCCCTTGAGGGGGAGGGCTAGGGAGAGGGGTCCCACGAGGGCTAACGACCTCCCGTTTGGGAAGTACATACTTGAAGATCCCACTCGGCCGTCATTCCCGCGAGAGCGGGAATCCAGGGGATGGATACCTGCTTTCGCAGAGCCCGTCCCCGGCTCGAACGGGGGTATGACGAGGAAAAACCGTCTTTGGAGTCGTCTTGTATAATCCCCTTACCGTTTCACAGGATGCGGGCGAGACGCCCGCGTTCCCAGACAGCTTGGCGATCCTCAATACAGCTTCACAGGCCGCGCGCTTCTTGCTACCTACGCGGGACGCCGCGGACGATCACCTCCCATCCAACGGCAGAAATCCCGCCGACAGCGAGAGGACGACGCCATGCCGGAACTCCCGAAGGGTCAGACGGGCATCACCCTGATCGAACTGCTGGTCGCCATCGCCATCATCGGCATTCTGGCGGCGATCGCCATTCCGCAGTTCGCGTCGTATCGCGGGCTGGCCTTCTGCACCCGCGTGGAGTCGGACGTGCGGAACACGGTCATCATGCAGGAGGCCGAATTCGCCACGAACCAGGCCTACGACACCGATATGGAGGTCGCCAGCGAAGGGGTCACCATCACGGTGACGGTGGACGGCACCGACCTCGACGTCAGCGGTGCGCACGCCGATTGCGACAAGGGCAGCTTCACGTTCGACGGCGGCACGGGCGAATACGACTGGGTGGAGCCGGCAGACACGACCGGCAACACGGGGACGCCCACCACTTAGTCGAGCTCGGAGAAGAAGACGGACGGGATCGGCGGTCGCCCCTGGGAGCACGGGCGTCTCGCCCGCCTCGGATGCGGGCCGGAAGCCCGCGTTCCCAGGATCAAGTACACCCGCGGGGCTCAGCCCGAAGCGCGCTTCGGAGCCGGGTCTTCTCTCGGCGCCGGCTTGGACGAAGCCGTCGGATCGAGCGGGACGGTCTCGACGACCTCCAGGCCGTAGCCGGGCAGGCTCACCAGCCGCCGCGGAGAGTTCGTCAGCAGGCGCATCTTGCGCACGCCCAGGTCGCGCAGGATCTGGGCGCCGATGCCGTAATCCCGGAAATCACGCAGTTGGGAGCCGGGATTCTTGCCGGCCGGGTCCGGCCTGCCGCCCGCGCCCTGCGCGTCCCGGAACAGGTGTTCGCCCTGCCCGCCCTGCCGCAGGTAGAGAATCACGCCCCGGCCCTCCTCGGCGATGCGCGTCATCGACTGTTCCAGCAACGCGCTGGTGTTGCCGTAGGTATAGCCGAACACGTCGCCGGGCACGTACTCGGCGTGCGAGCGGACCAGGACGGGCTCGTCCGGCTCGATCTTGCCTTTGACCAGCGCGAAATGCTCGGCCTCGTCCACGTCGCTGGTATAGACGTGGGCCGTGAACTCGCCGCCGGAATGCGTGGGCAGGCGCGCTTCCGCCACGTGGTGGACCAGGGAATCGTTCTGCAGGCGGTAGTGGACCAGGTCGGCGATCGTCGCGATCTTGAAGCCGTGCTCGGCGGCGAAGGTTTCCAGGTCGGGCAGACGCGCCATGCTGCCGTCTTCCTTCATGATCTCGCAGATGATGCCGGACGGCCCCAGACCCGCGAGCCGCGAGAGATCGACCGCCCCTTCCGTCTGTCCGGTGCGGACCAACACCCCGCCCTTGCGCGCGCGGAGCGGAAAGACGTGACCCGGCACGATGAAATCTTCGGGCCGCGCCTCGGGCCGCGTGGCGTGCAGAATCGTCGTCGCCCGGTCTTCGGCCGAGACCCCGCGCGTCACCCCGTGCCGGGCGTCGAACGACACGGTGAACGCGGTGCCGAGCGGCGCGGTATTCTTATCGACCATCATCGGCAGGCCCAATGCGTCGATGCGTTCCTCGGCCATCGGCAGGCAGATCAGCCCCCGGCCGTATTTCGCCATGAAGTTGATGGCCTCGGGCGTGACCTTTTCCGCGGCCATGCACAGGTCGCCCTCGTTCTCGCGGTCTTCGTCGTCCATCAGGACGATCATCCGGCCGGCCCGGATTTCTTCGATCGCCTCCTGAATGGACGCGATATGCGGGCTTTCGTGCTCGGGAGGGCGGGAGGGCATCGAAAACATGGGCCGCCTCGTCTCTATGCAGGATTCTCACCGGGCTTATACCGGGCAGGCCGCGGCGCTGTAAAGCCGCCGCCCCGCACCCTCATGTCTCCGTAGCCGGTCGCCCTCCGTCAAGAGCCGCGCAGGAATTGACAGTTCCCTCCCCCCTTGAGGGGGAGGGTTAGGGAGGGGGGTCTTCGGGGGATATTCAACCGGCGGGCTTACCACCCTAGGTGGCCGTAGAGGGCGACTTGGTGTGCAGCGCCGCCGGCCTGCGTGGTGCGTTCGCCCTCGACGCTCAGGTCGATCCACTCGCCGAGTTCGATCCGCCCGCCCAGGCGGTAGCCGTGACTCTGCGGTCCCGCCATTGAGACGCCGCCGTAGGTCGTCAGCAAGCCCATGCCCTCGTGCGTCACCATGCCGTAGCCGACGTCGAACTCGAACTGTTCCGGGGACAGGTCCGGCGTGTCGGATTCGGTGCCCGCTCGCAGTACGTCCGCGCTGCCCCACATCTGTTCGACTTGACTCGCTTCTGCGCCCCACACCGGGGCTAACGCCAGCCACAGACCCCGTTTCGCCTCGCCCGGATCCAGCTTCAGCGTCAGGCTCGCGCCCCATTCGTCGAACGCCGCTTTCTGGTGCGCCAATAGATACCGCCCGCGGGCTTCGATGCCGAGCCCTAGCTTGGTGTGCGCGTACTCGAAACCGCCGCCGAGTTCCGCGCCCACGCCCGTCTCCGCCTTGCCGCCGTCCCAGCGGCCCCCGATCTCGAACACCGGCGTCAGGTGGGAGTCCTCCGATATGGCCCACGCCGTGCGGCCTTCTACCATCAGGCGCAACCGTTGTGCGTCGCCCGCCGTCTTGGGTAACCGGTCGTCCGCGCCCGCCTCCAATTCCGTCAGGAAGGCGTCCGCCTTCAGTGCCACGTCGATCCGCCGCCACGTCAGCACTTCCTGCCGCGCGCCGACCGCCGCCATCAACATCTCCAGGTCGGTCTTCACTTTGCCCGCTTCGTCGCGCAGTTGCAGGTCGCCCCAGCCCGCGCCGAACAAGCTCCACACGCCCAAGCCCGGCCGCGGGCTCCAGTGCGCATACGGCAAGACGCTCGTCAGCGTGAGGTCCACGGCGCCCTTGGTGATGTCGGTCGTCTGGTAGTCCACGTCGCCCTGGCTGTGGGCCACGGCGAGGCCGAGCAAGACGTTCGGTTGCAAGCGGTAGTCGAGGCCGAGGTAGCCGGTGAAGACGTTGCCGTTCATGCTGAAGTCGTCCTTCGGGCGACCGTCGAACCCGCTCGCCGTCCCCCGGCCCCACAACGTCCACGCCGCCGCGGCCGCCTGCGGCGCGGTCTCGACCGGGAGGGCCTGCCCGGTCGGATCAGCCTTGGCCATACGCATGGCCGCGGGCGGGTCCGCCGCAGCTCGGCTCAGGGGTAGCTCGAACGCGCTCTGCGCCAGCACCTCCGCCCCCGATACGCGCCGGAACTGCACCGGCGCCCGGAACGTTCCCACTTTCATGGCCTGCGGCGTCGCCGCATGGGCGCGGTCGAAGCCGCCTTGCCCGAACCCGTGGCCGTAGCCGGCCAAGCCCGGGAACGGGGCGCGACCGAACGGGACAGTATCGGTCGGGCTGTCCCACCCGGAGGACCCGCCCCCTAACCCCCTCCCGGTCCCTGAGCTTGTCGAAGGGGAGGGAGGGGAGATTGAAGGAGCGGCCGGCGCTAACCCCCGCCCGGTCCCTGAGCCTATCGAAGGGAAGGGCGGGAACGACGGGGCCGCACTCGCACGGCTCGGGGTCCCCCACGCCGCAGAGGAGGGGCCATCCAGACCCGGCGTGGCGAACGCGCTCGGTGTGTCCCAGGCGCTCAGCGGGGCGGTCGCCGCGTGCGGGTCGCGCAGGTGCCGCGTCAACGTGCGCCACGCCGCGCCGCGCACGTGGCCGAACTCGCCGTCCCCGCCGGCTAGGGGCGAGCCGACTTCCACACCCAGCGCCCGCGCTACGCCGTAGGCTACGCCCGCCGCGTGGCGCCAGCGCGCCGTGTCGTCGTTGCGGTGCAAGCTCAATGCCTGGCCGCCGACCGTGGCCTGTGTGGTGGGCGGCTGCTGCTCGAAGCGGGCGCCGATCACGTCCACCGCGTCCGTTGCCAGCGTCCGCCCCACGCCCGCCAATACCATCCCTACGCTCCGCTTGCGCGCCTGCTCCGTGTCGTCGTCTTCGATCCGTCCCTCCGCCGTCGCGTCCGCGCTCTCGAACAGCGGGTCGGCCGGCAACGTCACCGTCACCGTGAACGTCTCGGTCGGCTCTACCCGCCGGTCGTCCAGCGTTTGCACCGCCAGCATCCCCGTGGTCGTCCCCGCCGCCAGTGTCAGCCGGCCGGCTGCTTCTGCCCGGTAATCCTCGCCCGGCGTTGCGCTGCCCGGCTCGTCCGCGGTCCATTCCACCGTCACCGCCCGGGCGACGGGCCGCGACAGCGTCACCCCGAACTCTACGGGCGTCCCTTCGGTCGCCGTGGCGTCCGCAATGCTGACCTCCACCGGCACCTGCTCCACCGCCAGCGTGAACGTCAGATGCGCTTCATCTCCATCGATGTCCGTCGCCGTCAGGGTGTATTCCGTGGGCGGCTGTGCCTCGGTCGGCACGCCCGCGATCGCCCCGGCCGCGGATTCCGTGGGCAGCGTGTAGCTCAGCCCTGTCGGCAACGCCGGCGCCAATCCGTACCGCATCGGCCCGTCGCCGCCCTCCGCCGCCGGTAGGGCCACCGGCGCCAGCGCCGCGGCCACCATCCCCGTCCGTGCCGCGATCGTCTGTTCCCCGAAGGTCGGGACCGTGTTCGGATAGCCCGCCGCCAGCGGCCCGAACCACGTCAGCCCCGCCCCGCACACCCGTGCCGCTTCGGCTTCCGCGTCCGCCACCCGCGCCCAGCGCGTCCACTTCCCCCCGACGTACCGCACCATCTGCACCGCCCGCTCCCGCGCCGCCGCGCGAACCGCCGCCGGCACCGGCACGCACACGTCGAGCCCGCCCGCCGGTACCGGCGTCACCGCCACGGCCACTGCCGCTTGCGCGTCCGCCGGCCCGAAGCGGTATCGCCCGCCGGCCAGCGGGACCTCCGCCCCCGGCGGCGCCAACGTGATCGCCACGTCCTCGGCCAGCCGTCCGGGCAGCGTCAGTTCCACCCCCGGCAGCGTCCCCGCCGCCTGCGTCACCGTCACCGTCCGTCCGCCGAGCGCATACGTCCGCGTCCCGGCCTGCGCCCGAATCTGGCCCGGCCCCGCGACCCGGATCGTGAACGTCAGCAACGCCGTCGTCGCCCCATCCGCCTCCGTCGCCGTCAGCGTATAGGCCGTCGCCGCCTGCGCGGCGGCGGGCACGCCCGTCAGCATCCCGCCCGTCGCGGTCGGGTCGGTGGGGGCCGTGTACGTCAGCCCGGCGGGGATCGTCGGCCCCACGCCGTAGCGCAGCGGGCCGGCGCCGCCCGTGGCCGCGGGCAACACCACCGCGGCGATCGCCTCGCCCGCCCGATACACCTGCGCCGGTACGACTGCGTCCCCGCAGCTCGGCCCCCCGCCCGGCCCCGGCTCCGGCTCGGTCGGTCCCGGCGGCTCGGTCGGCCCCGGCTCCGGACTCGGTGGCGGCGAGTCCACCGGGCCGGCCGCACGCCGCGGCACGTACCCGACCGCGAACGGCGAAAAGTCCGTCACCCCAGGCGCGCACACCCGCGTGCCCAGATCCAGCGACTCCGCCACCGCGGTCCACCCGCTGCCGTCGTAGTGCAACAGCAGCAGCGGCGCTCCGCCGGCTTCCCGGCGCAGCGCCGCGCTCACCGGCAGGCAGACCTCCAACCCGCCCGGCGGCACCGCGGTCACCATGATGTCCACCACCGTGCGGGCGTCCGCCTCCTGGCCCAAGCGGAACTGCCCGCTGTCCACCCGCTGGTCCGCGGCCGGTGGGGTGACCGTTACCGTGACGTCCGCCGCCAAGGTCTCCGGCTTGGTGATCCGCACGCCGGCGGGCACCTCCGCCGCCGCGATGACCGTCAGGGTTCGGCTGCCGACGGGCTCCTGCGTCGTCGTCCCCGGCGCCACGACGATCTGCTCGTCGTCGTCCTCGACCGTCACCCGCAGGGCCGCGGCCCGCACGGTCCCCGCGCCGTCCCGGCCGAGCGTATGCCCCAGCGCCGCCCGGTCGTCCTGTGCATCCCCGTCCTCCGCCGCGGCAACCGTCACGGTCTGGGCGGTCGCCCATGTCGTCGTCGTGAAGGTCAGTGCGTCCGGTGTCGGCACGACCTCGTCGTTGTCGCTGGCAATCGACACCGTGACGGTGCCCGCGGGCTCCATGTCCAGCACCACGCTATACTGCCCGGTGCTCCCTTCGGGTACGTCCAGCCGCGCCGGGCGCAGCGTCACCGACGCCGACACCCCGCCGTCCACCTTGCGGTTCGGATCCGCGGCCACCGCAGCGTGCGGCACCACCGCGTCCACCCCCTCGACCCGGATCCAGGTACGGCCGCGGAGGAAGGTCAGGATGCCGCCGCCGTTGTTGAGGGTCAACGCGTTCGGGGGGATGCTGATCCCGTCGGTATCGACATCCTCGGCCTGCACGACGTAGCGGAAGGACAGTACTTCCCTCCCCGCTCCCCTGAAGTAGGCCGCCTGCCGCGTCCGGGCGCCGATCGTCAGCGCCACCTGCGGCTCGCCCGTCAGGATGACCCGCCGGTCGAACCCGATCAACACCCAGATCGTTTCGCCCCGCCCGTACGTATCCCCACCGGACGCCGGTCCGAGAACGCTCTGGAACGCCACGAACTGCACGACCGGTACCGCGCCGGACGCCGTTCTCGGCACCGCGACGAAGTCCACCGTCGCACCCTCCGACCGCCGGCAGGTATAGGCCATCCGGCCCGCGGCCACCGAGGTGTACGTGAGGTTGTACACGCACCGGTCCCCCCGGTCCCACGCGATCGTCAGCCGTCCGGTATCCGACCCGGTGTTGGCATAGGTGTACCCGCCGGAGCGCGGGCCGCCGGCACAGACGGACGTGACCCGGCTCCCGGTCGTGTCGTACTCCATGATGCAGTCGTTCGTGGTCAGGATCTTCACCGTGGCGGCCCTGGCGTCGAACGCGGCCTCGTCCGCCGGCGCATGGCCGGCGCCGCTGGCAGCCGTTATGCTGCCGTCCACCTTGTAATTCGCATCGCTGGCGAAGGCGTGGCGGCCCAGCCCCAGCGCCGCGGCGTTGCTGCCGGCGTCGCGGATCGTGCCGGCGTTCAGCGTCAGCGCGTCCGCCGTAATGCCGAGCCCGTTCGCGTCGCGGTCCGCGGCCACGACCGTGTACGCGAAGTACAGGAACCGGCCGCCGCTCCCGGAAGCGTAGGCCGCCGGCCGCGTCCGGGCGCCGATGGTCAGCGCCACCTGCGGCGTGCCGCTCACCGTCACCGCTTCGTCGAATCCGACCTCGACCCGGATCGTCTCGCCCACGCCGAACGTCTCCCCGCTCTGCGGGCTGGCATACACGGCCACGCCGGTGACCGTCGGCGCCCGATCGACGCTGCCGTCCACTCGGTGGGCGGTCGGGGCGGAGGTGTTCCTGTCGAGGATGCGCTGCCCGCTCAGGCTCAGCGTTGCCGCATCGTTCCCTGTGCCCCGGATCGTCCCGCCGTTCAACGTCAGCGCGCCGGCCGCGAGGGCGATCCCGTCCGGATCGGCGTCCGCGGCTTGCACCGTGTAGGCGAACACCAGGGCCCGATTCCCGGAGCCGCTGGCGTAGTTCGCCTGGCGGGTGAACGTGCCGATTGCCAAGGCCAACCGCGGCGTGCCGCTCACCCTCACGGGTTCGTCGAACGAGACTTCCACCCGGATGGCCTCCCCCGCGCCGTAGGTGTCGCCGCGCTGCGGGCTGGAGGACAGGTACACCCCGGTCGCGCGCGGCGCCCGGCCGAGGCTGCCGTCCACCTTGAGGGCCGCATCATTGGAGATGGTCTGGCCGCTCAGGCTCAGGGTCGCGGCGTTGCCGCCCGCGTCCCGAATGGTGCCGCTGTTCAACGTCAGGGCGTTGGCCGCGATGCTGATCCCGTCCATGTCGGTGTCCGATGCCCGCACTTGATAGCGGAAAAGCAGCGAAGCGCCGCCGCCGGAGAAATAGTTTGCTCGGCGGGTATTCGTCCCGATCTTCAGTGCCAGTTGTGGCGTGCCGGTGATCGTTACCCCTTCACCGAAAAAGACCGCGATCTCGATGACTTCATTCCTCCTGTAGGTCGCTCCATTCTGCGGCAGATTCTGAACCACTATGCCAACGACTCCCGGCGCCTGGTCGATACTGCCGTTCACCTTGTAGTTCGCATCGTTCGTCACGGCATGGCTCCGCAAATTCAGCGTTGCGGCGTTGCCGGCAGCGTCCCGGAGGGTACCGGAAACTCTCGTCAACGCATCGGCGGCGATGCTGATGCCGTCCGTGTCCAGGTCCGTTGCTCGTACCGAGTAGCGAAAGCCGAGACTCCGGGAACCCAGGCCAACCGAGGGTGCCTGTCGAAGGTTCGAGCCGATCATCAATGCCAGACTCCCCGACCCGGTGGAGACGACGTCCTCATCGAAACCGATCCATATCTCGATGAATTCTCCTACTCCGAAAGTGTCTCCGCTTTGCGGATTTCGGATGGTCACCCCGCTCACCGACGGCCCGAGGGTGTCCGTGCTGCCGTCCACCTTGTGGCCCGCGGCGTGCGTGATGGTATGGCCGCTCAGACTCAGCGTGGCGGCGTTGCCCCCCGAATCCTGAATCGTGCCGCTATTCAACGTCAGCGCCCCGGCCCCGATGCCGATCCCATCCGAATCGGTATCCGTCGCCCGGACCGTGTAGCTGAAGAACAGAAACGAGGTTCCGGAGCCCGAACTAAAAGCCGCCTGCCGGGTGAACGTGCCGACCGACACTGCCAGTTGCGGCGTCCCCGTCACCGTCACGGGTTCATCGAACCCGACTCTCACCCGGACGGCCTCCCCCGTGTCGTAGGTGTCGCCGCGCCGGGGGCTTGAAAGGATTTCCACCTGCGTCACGATCGGGGCGCGGTCGATACTCCCGTCCACCTTGTGACCTGCGGCGTTCGTGACGGTATGGCCGCTCAGACTCAGCGTGGCGGCGTTGCCCCCCGAATCCTGGATCGTGCCGCTATTCAACGTCAGCGCCCCGGCCCCGATGCCGATCCCGTCCGAATCGGTATCCGTCGCCCGGACCGTGTAGTCGAAGAGCAGCGCCGAGCGTCCGGAGCCGGAGCTATAGGCCGCCTGCCGGGTGAACGTGCCGACGGACACTGCCAGTTGCGGCGCCCCCGTCACCGTCACGGGTTCGCTGAACGAGACTTCCACCCGGATGGCCTCGCCCACGCCGTAGGTGTCGCCGCGCTGGGGGCTCGAAAGGATTTCCACCTGCGTCACGATCGGGGCGCGGTCGATACTCCCGTCCACCTTGTGGCCTGCGGCGTGCGTGACGGTATGGCCGCTCAGACTCAGCGTGGCGGCGTTGCCCCCCGAATCCTGGATCGTGCCGCTGTTCAACGTCAGCGCCCCGGCCCCGATGCCGATCCCGTCCGAATCGGTATCCGTCGCCCGGACCGTGTAACTGAAGAACAGAGTCCGGTCTCCGGAGCCGGAGCTATAGGCCGCCTGCCGGGTGAACGTGCCGACCGACAAGGCCAGTTGCGGCGTCCCCGTCACCGTCACGGGTTCATCGAATAGGACCCGGACCCAAATCGCCTCGCCCACGCCGTAGGTGTCGCCGTGCTGGGGGCTCGAAAGGAATCCCACCTGCGTCACGGTCGGGGTGCGGTCGATACTCCCGTCCACCTTGTGGCCTGCGGCGTTCGTGACGGTATGGCCGCTCAGACTCAGCGTGGCGGCGTTACCGCCCGAATCCTGAATCGTGCCGCTATTCAACGTCAGCGCCCCGGCCCCGATGCTGATCCCGTCCGCGTCGGTGTCCCCGGCCTGTGTGGTATAGACGAACTGCAACCACCGCCCGCCTGAATCGGAGGAGCTGTAGTTCGCTTGACGGGTGAACGTGCCGACCGACAGCGCCAGTTGCGGCGTGCCGGTCACCGTGACGGCTTCGTAGAATTCCACGCCGACCAAGATGTTCTCCTCTGCGCCGTAGGTGTCCCCACTCGTGGGAGTGGAATCCAGAACCACGGCGCGTACGGTCGGGGCGTTGTCCGTGTTGCCGTTCACCTTGCGGGCAGCATCGTTGGCGACGGCGTGCGCGCCGAGCCCCAGAGCGGCGTTGTTGCCGTCGGCGTCCCGAATCGTGCTGCCGTTCAACGTCAGCGCGTTCGCGGGAATGCTGATGCCGTCCGGATCGCTGTCCACTGCTTGGACGGTATATCCGAAGACCAGGGGCGAACTGCCACCTATGTAAGTTGCTTGGCGGGTGTACGTCCCGACCGACAACGCCAGTTGCGGCGAGCCGGTCACGGTGAGGGTTTCATCGAACCCGACCCATACACGGATAATCTCGTTCACCCCGAAGGTGTCGCCGCTCTGCGGAGTGTCGAGGGTGACGCTGCTCACCGATGGCGCGGAGGGTTGCGCCCCGGCGGCCGGCGGTGCGCCTGCAAAGGCGACGAACAGGGAGAACCAAACGGTCAGGAGGCGGCCGAAACGACCGATATGGGCGGACGGCACGTCAGTGTTTCCGGGGGGAGGGGGCATTAGTGCAGGAGTGAATTTTTACAAGCTCTGGATGGAATGACATGAACGCTTTCCTTTCCGGTTGCCGACTGGCAGGTGTCGGGGTGGGAAGATGAACAGGCTCCTGAGTGGATAACGCTTCGAAGGTTGAGGAGGTGAAATACGTGAAGATCTCGGCCGGTCGCCACTCTTGCGAGAATCCTGAACGTGGCGACCTGCTTAGTTTAAAAAGCGTAGCGTTTCACGACCAGGGGTTTCGTACAACGAAGACCGGCCCGATTCCAACAGCGAGGTTGGTCAAGCGACGCTAGGCGACGGGCCGTATTTTTGGCATGCCCCGTGCACGGGGCATGCGCATACGTCCGGCCGGCAGCCGCGCTCCGTGAAGAAACCGAACGCGCCCCGCTGATCTCTGGACGAAATCTCTTGGGCCACGGTTCCCGAACCCCACCGCTCATCATTCCCAGACATTTCCCCGTCAAGATGAAGGAGGCCGGATCGCGCAGCTTGACCGTCCGCAGGGGGGCGGATACATAGCACGAGCGCCGCGCTGCGGAGGGCAGCCGTCAACACCGTCAGGGGAAGCCCGACCGCAGGCCGGTCGGGACGAGAGAGGGGCTCATGCCGAACGTGACAATCCAGGGATCGCTCGACTTGCGTCAGATCATCATCCGCCGGCCCGAGATGTTCCTGCGTGATCCCGACGGCATCAAGCGCGTCAGCGAATACTACATCAATACCGACTGCACCAAGGTGCTGCTCGAAGCCCTGGTCATCGAATCCGGCAAGAAACAGCAGTTCTTCATTCAGGTGTGTAAACGCGAGGCCAGCGTGACCGTCCGGCTCGATCCGATCTGCGCGGTAGAGAAGACGCCCGGCGTCAAACGGCTGATGGGACAGGTGGCGGCCGCGGTCCGCTCGCTGTTCCCCGGCGCGCGCTACGCCAAGACCAACATCGCCCAGCACCTGCCCGACTACGCCGAAGCGAAAGCCGGGGCGCGCAACGGCAAGAAGCTGCGCGCCGTGGCCTGAGCCGCCCGTCCACGCGGATCGTCACTCTCCGCGCTTCCGGCAGCGCCGCCGGACACGACTTTACGAAATCGGTATTCGGCTCCGCGCCCACACGGCCGCGGCCAGCCCCAGCTTGTACGCCGTGGGCAGTGTGACCCGGCGCGCGAATACGTCGTAGCGTCGGCGAGCGATCTTCCCGAGCAGACGGAAGTAGATGCAGCGCATGGCTTCCGCTGCCACGAGGGACCCGCGGTCCCCGCGATCGAGATGCTCTACGGCGGAGCGGTAATACTCCCGCGCGCGCCGGTTCTGGAAGCGCATCAATTCGACGAACGCCGGGCTGTACACCCGGTCGAGCAGATCGGCTTCGGGACACCCGAAGCGATCCAGGTCTTCCAGCGGCAGGTAGATTCGACCGCGTTGGGCGTCCTCGCCCACATCGCGCATGACGTTCGTCAACTGAAACGCGATGCCGAGGTTGACGGCATACTCGCGTGCACGCGGCGACCGGTATCCGAAGATCTCTATGCAGACCAAGCCGACCAGCGACGCGACGCGATAGCAGTAGTCGTACAACTCGCCGAAGGTCCGATAGCGCGTGCGATCCAGATCCATCTCCACCCCGTCGATGATCCCGGCCAGATCCGCCTGCCGAATGGGAAAACGCCGCACCGTATCGGCCAAGGCTTTCGAGATGGGGTGCCGCGGGGCGCCACCGTAACAGTCCGCAAGCTCGCCGCGCCAGCGTTGCAGCAGCGTGGCGAGAGGCTGCGCCCGGTCGGGTTGCGGCGTCTCCGCGCGCCCTGCCGCATCGGCCGGCGCCCGATCCGCGATGTCGTCGACGAACCGGCAGAAGGCGTACACCGAGCACAGCGCATTGTGCCGCTCCCACGTCAGCAGCCGGAAGGCGTGGAAGAAATTGGACGAACTCTCGCGCGTGACGCGCCGACAATAGGCGTACGCTTCGGCCAGCGGAGGCGCTGCGGTATCGCCCTGATTCGGAACGAGATCGGCGCCACCGTCCACGCTTGTGCTCCACTCGGCTGTACCGGAACGCGGCCCGCGGGCGGATTCGACGATTCTGAGAGGAGAACGAACTCAGGCCGCGGCGGTCCGTTCGGAGATGCCCAACCGCTCGTCGGCCAGAGCTTCCGCGCGTGCACGTGCCCAGGCGTCCGCGGCCAGAATGCGGTCCAGATCGTCCGCGGGCCGAGACTCGTGATCAGCCAGCACCCGCGCGTTGACGTCCGCGATGTCGGGAAACGCAAGCCGGCCGGCCAGGAAGCGGCCCACCGTCACCTCGTTCGCCGCATTCAGAACCGCGGGGCACGTTCCGCCACGATCCAGTGCGGCATACGCCAATCCCAGACACGGGAACTTGTCGAAGTCCGGTTCGAGAAATTCCAGGCGCGCGGCCTCCGCCAGATCCAGCGACGGCAACGCGTCGAGTGGTAGGCGCTCGGGATAAGCGAGTACGTAGGAAATCGGGACGCGCATGTCGGGGATGCCGAGTTGCGCCAGCACCGAGCCATCGACGTATTCGACCATCGAATGCACGATGCTCTGCGGGTGGACCAGGACGGACACCTGTTCCGCGGGCAGGTCGAACAGCCAGCGCGCTTCGATGACTTCCAATCCCTTGTTCATCAGCGTGGCCGAGTCGATCGTGATCTTGTCGCCCATCTTCCAGGTCGGATGTCGCAGGGCGTCGGCGACCCGGATGCTGCCGAAGTCTTCGGCCGCACGATCCAGAAACGGGCCGCCCGACGCGGTCAGGACGATCCGCTTGACGTCGGCGCGCCGGTGGCCGTGCAGGGCCTGGAACACCGCGTTGTGTTCGCTATCGACCGGCAGGAGCCGGACCCCGCGGCGGGCCGCCTCGCGCGTCATGAGTTCGCCCGACACGACCAGCGCCTCTTTGTTGGCGAGCGCCACGTCCTTGCCGGCGCGGACCGCGGCCAGCGTCGGGGGGAGACCCAAGGCGCCGACCAGCGCGGCCACGACCAGGTCGGCCTCCGCGGATGTCGCGACGTCGTGCAGGCCGTCCGCGCCCCACAGGACGTCGCCGTCGTATTCCGGGACTGCGCGCCGCAACGCCGGCACGTCGGCTTCCCGCGCCACGGACACGAGGCGGGGCCGGAACGCGCGGATCTGCTCGCCGAGCCGGGTCAGGTTCTTGCCCGCGGCCAGTGCGACGATCCGAAATCGGTCGGGGAACCGGGCGACGACGTCGAGTGTCGAGACGCCGATCGAACCCGTCGAGCCGAGAATGGCGAGCCGTTTCATGTCCGCCGCCCCTCCTCCCATCTGCCGAGTCTGGATGCAGATGCCCGCCCACGGCCTTGCATGACGGGCATTCGTACCCAACGCGGTCCGAGCTCGTCAAGCACACGGCCGCTGCGGGCGCCTCTGAAAGGGCGGGCGAGGCGAACCGCGGCTCGCCGTACGCGACGTTTCGGTTGTCTTCGACATGGCGGTTTGCTAGGAAAGGGCGCCTGGAGCCGAGACTCTTTTCTCGAATGCAGTGTCAACCACGTCAGCCCGGAGGCCGAATCGACGTCACTCCGGGTTTCTTGCTCAACGGAACGGAAGCGTAACCAAGGAGGGGATATGGCAGGATCGCGTCGGAGAGGCGGCGGCGGGCGTCGCCGCAAGCGCAAGGAACGCAATACCGAACCCGCGGCCGATAAGGATGTGATCGAAATGAACGGGAAGGTGACCGAAGTGCTGCCCAATGCGTTCTTTCGGGTCGAACTCGAAAACGGCCATCGCATTCTCGCCCATGTGGCAGGCAAGATGCGAAAATTCTTCATCAAGATCATTCAGGGCGACAGCGTGACGGTCCAACTCTCGCCGTACGATCTCGAACGCGGACGGATCACGTTCCGCCACCGCTAACCCTTTTCGGTGGCGGCTGCCGCAGTGCACTTCGTCCTTTCGGATCCTCTCGATAGTGCCGCCCTTCGATGGGACCGAGGCAGCGGACGTCTCAACCGAAAGCATCCAGGATGCGGCACAGGACGCGGAAACCGTCCTGCATGTCGGACAGATGCGCGAATTCGTTGGGGGCGTGGTAGGCTTCGTCCCGACCGAAGCCCGTGATCTGTACGTCGAAGCCGTGCGCTTGCAGGAACTTCACGTACGGCAGGCTGCCGGTCAGTGCGAACGGTCGTGACGCGGGCCGCACCGAAGCGACCGCGTCCGCCAGCGCCGCGTAGCCGGCCGAGTCTCGGTCGCACGCCATGCCGCCCGACGGCGCGCCCAGCAGGTCGAACCGCGCCGTGCCGGCGCGGGTGCCGAGCGTGTAACGCCCCGGCCCGAAAACCGGGAGTTGGTCGATCCGCAGCGTCTCCAGAAACGCGCGCAACCCGTCGCGCACCTCGTTTGGGTCGTACCACGGGGTCAGCCGGATGTCCCCTTCCACGACCGCCCGTCCGGGAATGGCGGTCAGCGTCTCGTTCTCGACGCGCACACGCGTCGGCTTGAACGACGAAGGCGCGCGGAAACCGTACACGGCCTCGTTCGGATGCGCCGGGTAGTGCGCGTAGAACCAGGCTTGCAAGGCGCGCGTCACCTCGGTCGCCAGTTCCGCGGCGTTGATTCCGTTCTGGGGAAAGCCGGAATGGGCCGCCTGCCCGTCCACCACGAGGCGCCACAGCCCGAGGCCCGCGGTCGCCGTGGTCGGCCCGAAGTCGGTGCTGTCGATCCAGTACAGCGGCCCGTTCTCGAGCGCCTTCACCTGCCCGTCCTTGACGAGTCGGCCGATACCCACACCGTGCGTATTGGACAGTTCTTCGTCCGCGATCAGGACCGCGACCACCGTATGGTCGAGCGTGCGGCCGGAATCGGCGAGTTGGGCGAACAGATCGGTCAGGACGGCGACGTGGCCCAGGCAGTCGCTCACCCCGCGGCCGAACAGCCGGTCGCCCTCGACCTGCAACGCGAAGGGCGGGCGCTGCCAGTCCTTCGTATCCGCGGGCACCACGTCGAAGTGGGCGCCCACGAACGCCACGCTGCGCTGCGTGCGGCCGGGGTAGCGCAGGATGAGGTTGCTGCGGCCTTCGGCGTAGCGGATCCGCTCGACCTGCAGACCCCCGCGGCCGACATGGGGCGACAATTCACCGAGCACGAGGTCCGCGGCCGCGTCTTCCCGCGGTGGAGGCAGCGAGGGCGCGTTCTGCAATCGTGCGCCGACGGCGACCATCCGATCCAGCAGGCGCAGAAACCGGTCCGTATCGAGCGTCCATTCGCCGAGTGGCCGCGGCGTGCCGGTCCGCGGCAGCGATTTCCGACGCGTCCACGGCCATCTCACGCCCATGCCTTCACGCCCAGCCGCCCGTCCCGTTCTTTCTTTCAGCGTACGTTCGTTCTTCGTGCCTGCCCATCGGGGCGGATCGTTTCGACGCGAAGGGGAGGCGAGGAACGTTGGCGGGGGACTATAGGGGCGGCACCGGACAGGGACAAGTCCGCGTCGAGGAAGGCCGCGTTCTTGACAGGCGTTCGCGGGGCGTGCTCAACACAGACGGAGACTCGCTCGGAGCCCGTGGGCCGGAGCGCGCGGCCCATAAGGAGGGGAATCCGTGAGATTTGGCCTATTCTACCAGTTGCCGTGCGCCGACACGCAGGCGCAAACGACGCGCTATACCGAAACCATCGAACAGATCGTCCACGCCGAAGCGCTCGGGTTCGACTGCGCTTGGCTCGCCGAGCTGCACTTCTACAAACACTTCTCCATCATGTCGGCGCCGCTGATCGTGGCGACCGCCATTGCGCAGCGCACGCAACGCATCCGGCTCGGTATCGCGGTGAATCTGCTGCCGCTGTGGCATCCGGTGCGGAACGCCGAGGAGGGCGCGACCGTCGATATTCTCAGCAACGGGCGGCTGGAGTTCGGCGTCGGACGCGGGACCATTCCGCTGCATTTCGCCGGCTTCGACCGCTCACGGGACGACAGCCGGGAGCGGTTCGAGGAAGCGCTGGACATCATTACGCGCGCCTGGACGCAGGAGTCGTTTTCGTACGACGGCACGTACTACCGGATTCCCGAAACCAGCGTCGTCCCCAAACCCGTGCAGCAACCCCACCCGCCCATTCGCGTCGCGGCCAACAGCCCGGAGACCGCGGTGTTCGCCGGCCGAACCGGCTACCCCATCTTCGTCGCGTCGGTAACGAACCCGCTCCCCAAGATGTTCGAGCAGGTCGCTACCTATCGCCGCGCGTGGGAAGAGCACGCCCCGCGGAACGGCTCGGGCAGCGCGCCCGCCCAGGACGTGTCGTCCATGTTCTTCATGCAGCCGGGCGACAGCCTCGCCCAGGTGCGCGAAACGGTCGAGCCGAGCATCCGGAACTACTTCCGCAGCGTGCTCGGCATGATGACGAGTGCCGGCGGGCGGCAGGAGGACTCGGAATCCTACCGCTACACAGAAGAGTTGCGCAGGAATCTGGAGCGCATCACGTTCGAGAACGTCGTCGAGAGCATGGCCGTGTTCGGGTCGAGCGCCGAGTGTGTCGAACGTATCCGCGGCCTCCATGCCGAGTTGGGCATGAACGAACTGATCTGCTGGTTCAATCCCGGCGGCTTGGTCCCGCACGAACGGGTCAAATCGGCCATGACGCGCTTCGCGTCCGAGGTGATGCCGGCGCTGAAGGCGCTGTAAATCCGCGGGCGCCGGGTCCGTGCGGTTGTGGCCGCGGCGGCCAATGCGCTAGGGAAACGAACGGAACGGTCGGGAGCCACCGACCGGCCGAAGGAGGGCACGAGCATGGCACGCATCTTTTTCCGAGGCGTCAATCTGATCGACGGCGAACACAAGCCGCAACCCAATTCGACCGTGGTCGTCCAGGGCAAGCGCATCAGCGCGGTCGCCAAGAACGGCGCGGCGCCCAAGCCGACCAGCAAAGACACGGTGTTCGACCTGAACGGCAAGTCGCTCATGCCGGGCATGGTCCAATCGCACTATCACGTGGCGTACGCCAACGTGGGCAACATGAACGACATCGACATGAAGTACCCGCCCACCTACCTGACCCTGATCGCGGCCAAGAACGCCGAGTTGCTGCTGAGCTGCGGCTATACGGGCGCCGCGGGGGCGGGCACCATGCACAACATCGACGTCACGCTCAAGAAGGCCATCGACGGCGGTATGATCCCCGGCCCGCGGTTCCTGGCCTGCGGCCGGGACGTGGTCACCACGGGTGACTCGGTCGATTGCCATCCCGACTTCTGGAAGTTGGGCATGGACGGCTTGGCGCGCATCTGCGACGGGCCCGATGACTTCCGCAAGGCGGTTCGCGAGGAGATCAAACTGGGCGTGGACATCATCAAACTCTATCCGACCGGCGGCCACGGCCTGCTGTGGGACGAGGACACGATGACGATGAGTCAGGACGAGATTGACGCCGCCACGAACACGGCTCACGAGCGCGGGCGCAAGATCCGCGGGCACATCATCTCCAAGAAGGGCATCCTGGCCGCGCTCGACGCGGGAATGGACCTCATCGACCACGGCGACCGCATGGACGACGAGTGCATCGACCGGATGGTCGCCCAAGGCACGTTCGTCACGCCCAGCCTGTACTTCCCGTGGAAGGTGGTCGATGAGAAACGCCGCACCGGCAAGAGCGGCTGGGGCGGCGTGGAGCGCATGGAGCGCAACCTGGAGCACTCCTACGACATGATCCCCAAGGCGAACGAGGCCGGGGTGAAGTTGTTGGTCGGCGACGACTTCGGCGTGGCCGACATGCCGCACGGCGACTACGCGTGCGAACTGGAAGCGTACGTCGAGGGCGCGGGCGTGTCCCCGGTCGACGTGCTGCGCTGGGCGACCAAGAACGGCGCCGAACTGTTGGGGCGGGGCGACGAACTGGGCACCATCGAGCCGGGCAAGATCGCCGACCTGCTGATCGTGAAGGGCAATCCAGCCAAGGACATCACCATCTTGCAGGACCGGAAGAACCTGCACGCGATCATGAAGGACGGCGCCTTCTACTCCAACCAGTTGACGCCCACGAACACCCGGCTGCGCAAGGCAGCCTAGGCGGAGAGGGGTACGCGCGTCGGAGTGAACGCGGACCCGAAGGAAACGGGGGACACACCATGAGCGCCGTCGTTGACGCGGACAGCCATTTCATGGAGCCGCTCGACCTGTGGGAACGTTACATCGAGCCGCAGTACCGCTCGCGCTGCCTGCGCTTCGCGCCCGACCCGAACACCGGACGGCAGGTCATGCTGGTGAACGAGGACAAACGGGTCAGCGGCGTGGGCGAGTTCGGCATGGAGGACCTGCTGGGCGTCGGCGTCGGCTACGGCCAGAAAGAGGCGGGCTCGGAACTGGGCGCGTTCGATTTTTCGACCGCGTTCAACCACAGCCTGGAAGACATGGACCGGCGGCTGGCCTTCCTGGACGGCGAGGGCTTCGACCGCCAACTCATCTATCCCACGCTCGGCCTGTTGTGGGAGGGGCAGGTGGACGACCCGGACTTGGCCGCGGCCCACTGTCGCGCCTACAACACCTGGGCGTTGGAGGTGTGCGCCGGACACCGCGACCGGCTGTATCCGGTCGGCCACATCTCACTGCGCCAGCCCGACTCGGCCGTGCGCGAGATCGAACGGCTGGCGAAGGCCGACGTCCGCACCGTGTTCGTCGGCGCCCTGCCGGTCGGCGGCAAGAGCTTCGGCAGCCCGGACTACGATCCGATATGGGCCGCGGCCGAGCATCACGACGTGGCGGTCGCCATCCACCTGGTCGTGCACCGCGACTACACCGGCCACGACTGGTACACCGACCGCCGGCCGGGGTTCATGTTCCTGAGCATGAACGTCATTCAGGACCCGCGCATGGCCCTGACCACGATGGTCTATGACGGCGTGTTCGAGCGTTTCCCGCGGCTGCGCGTCGCCACGGTCGAGGCGGCCAGCGGCTGGGTGGTGGAATGGCTCGACCGGCTCGACTACCGCTACAGCTACATGGGCCGCTCGTGTGCGATGGAGCGGCCGGCCAGCGAGTATTTCGAGCGCAACATCTGGATTTCCGCGGACCCGGACGAACGGCTGCTGCCGTACATGGTCGAACTGCTGGGCGACCATAAATTCTTCATTGGCTCGGACTATCCGCACGCCGAGGGGTTCACCGAGCCGGTCGCCAAGGCGCGCAGTGCCCTGGGCTCGCTGCCGGAAGCCTCGGTGGACAACATCCTGGGAGAAAACGCGGTCCGCTTCTTCGGGCTGTGAGCTTTCGTCAATGGAACCTTCCGCATCGGAAAAACGGGACGGATGACCGCCGGGGCAACCGCGGGCGGGCAAAGGAGGAAGCCATGCAACTCGCAGAGATCGAACGGCGGGTCCAGACTCTGGAGGACGTCGAAGCGATCAAGAAGCTGAAGGCGCACTACTGTGCGGGCGCCGACGAACGCAACGAGGACAAGTTCGTCGGCTGTTTCACGGACGACGCGATCTGGGACGGCGGCAATTTCGGACGCCACGAAGGCAAGCTGGCCATCCGCGCCTTCTTCCGCTCGATTCCCGAAATTCTGTCCTACGCCATTCACTACGTGATGAACCCGCGTATCGAGGTGGACGGCGACAGCGCGGTCGGCCACTGGTATCTGCTGGAGCCGTGCACGATGGTCGAGGGCGGCGCGCAGGCCGTCTGGGGGATCGCCAAATACGAAGAGCGGTACGTCCGGGTGAACGGCGAGTGGAAGATTCAGCATCTCGTCTTGATGCCCGAGTGCTGGACGCCGTTCGAGGCGGGCTGGGTCAAGCAGCAGTTCGTGGGCCAGTAGCAGCCATCCTCTCCGTCCCCTCTCCCCCTGGTCCCCGAACCTGCGGCGCCTCGAGCATGTCGAAAGGTCGAAGGGTGGGAGAGGGGCAGAGCTTGCCCCGGACTTGATCCGGGGGTGAGGGAAATTTCGGACTGAGACAGACTAGCAATCGGTCTGGAACCAAGCGGTTCCATCCAAATATGCGCGCGGGACGAGAACCGCGCCTTCCATGATCCGCCGCGCCGTTCGTTGCGTAGTCACCCGCTCTACGATCCATTCCCCGTTCCGGTGCGACACCGTCGCGCCGACCGCCATGATCCCCGCGGGATGTCCGAGCCTCGTGGACTGTGTATCGCGTGGACGGGCAACCTCGTGCACGACCGTGTCTTCGATCTGCGCCGCCACGGCCAGGCACATCGCTACCGTGCCGGGCACCGTCCGGTGCGTGGTACGCATGGACACTGCACGGACGACGATGTCGATGTCATCGGCTTCGACGAGCCGCCCGCTGCTGGTGGTATAGCCGGCCGGCGGCGCGACTAACACGACTTTCGGAGTGTGCTGCACGCGTTTGTGCGCATGGTCCGGGTCTGGGGCGAGGCCGAGTCGCACCGCTGCCCGGCAGCGGATTTCTTCGAGCGTTTTCTGGAGGGGAACGTCGGCGTCCAACTCGGGGGCAAGATGGCAGGCGTCGGCTCCTGCTTCCTCGGCCCGTACAAAGATCGCGGGAAGAGCGGCGTCGACAATCGACACCGTGCACTCGCGCCCATCGGCCAGCATGTGTGGCTCACGCGACTTGCCGGTCGGCAGCACGCCGTGGCCGAGCGTTCCGCCGGGGTCCAGATATTCCAGGTCGATGCACGCCCCCGGTGCCGGTACGCCGTCGAGCCGGTAGTCACCTTCGACCGCGGCCCGTCCTCCGCACACCGGGACGTGGGCGAGGTATCGCTTGCCCGTGTTCGTTGCCAGCACGCGGACCCGGGTGATCGGTTCGACCGCGGGGACCATCCCTTCGTCAATCGCGAACGGGCCGACCGCGGCCGACATGTTGCCGCACGTGCCACTCCAATCAATCAAGGGAGAACGCACATCCACTTGGCCGAACCTGAACGTCACGTCATGGTCGGTTCCGCGCGCCGGTCCGACGATCACGACTTTGCTCAGGGACGAGATGCCGCCACCCAGGCCGTCGATCTGGCGACCGTGCGCATCCGGGCTTCCCAGCGCGGCGAGAATGATCCGCTCCTGGACGTCGGTGGGATACGCGGCCAGCACGTCTTCACGAAAGCAGACTGCGCGGCTGGTCCCGCCGCGCATGAACACGGCCGGGATGCTGACCTGCATGGCCCCGGACCCGCGCTTATGTCTCGCGGAACGCCGGCATGACGTCCGCGGCGAACCGGCGCAGGGCCGCGGCATCGTAGTCGGGGAACATCGACACGATGAAATAGCGGACGCCGAGATCGGCGTAGGTCTGGACTAGGGCGCGCAATTCCTCGGCCGGCAGCTTGAGTTGATCGAGGGAGAGCGACGTCGATTTCTGGATTTCGGCCGGATCGCGACCGACCCGTTCGCAGACACCGTCGAAGTGGGCGACCAGCTTCTCCGCGGCCGGCATCCCGCCCTCCCGCACGAAGAAATGCCAGATGTCGGCGTGCCGCGCGACGAGCGGCTGGACCACCTTGGGCCCCACGCCGCCGATCAGGATCGGCGGATACGGTTTCTGCAGCGGCTTGGGTTCGAACGGCGCGTCGGCGATCTGGTAGTACTTGCCCTGATAGGTCGTCCGGTCCTGGGTGAACAGCGCCTTGATGAGTTCGACGGCCTCGACCAGTCTGCGGGCGCGTCCGCCGGGCGTGTAGTACGGAATCCCGAACGCGTCGTGCTCCAGCTTGAACCAGCCGGCCCCCAGCCCGAGAATCAGCCGCCCGCCGCTGACGTGATCCACCGTCGCCGCCATTTTGGCGACGACCGCGGGGTTCCGATACGTGTTGCCGGTCACCAGCAGGCCCACCTTGAGCCGTTTGGTTTGCGCGGCGAGGGCGGCCAGCAAGGTCCAGCCCTCCAGACACGGGCCGGTCGGGTCGGAGAAAATCGGCAAGAAGTGGTCGAACCCGAAGGCACTATCGTAGCCGAGTTCGTCCGCCTCCAGCCACAGGTCGCGTACCTGGGAGTAGGAGACGTGCTGCGGCGGGGTCTGCACCCCAAAGCTGAGACGGTTGGCCGCTTGCGCGGCATCGACCGGATCCGCGGCGAGCGCCGTCCGCGGCTGCGACAGGTTACTTGCCACTGCGGCCGCGGTCGCCAGCGTTCCGGCCTGTTTCAGAAAATCCCGACGGGAGAAATCGTCGTCCGGCATTCGAGCCTCCTTCCAAAGCCGCTTCGGTGCCTCGCGCGCACCGGCCGCGGCTCAGAACTTCGCCATCACGTCGTTGGCGAACGCTTCCATCTGTGGGTAGAGATCGGTCTGGAACTTGCGCCGTGGCGTCCAGCCCGGTGCGAATACGAACAAACGGTGTACCCCGGCTTCGGCGAACCGCTGGACGGTTTCGAGGGTGGGCCGCAGCTCCGGCTCCAGGCCGACCGTAATCTCGAACCGTGAGAAGTCCCGGCCCGCGCGCTCGGTCATTGCTGCGAGTTGCCGCACGTACGGCTTCACGGTGTCGGGCGTGTAGCGGATGCCGCACCAGCCGTCGGCCAACTCGGCGGCACGCTTGAGCGCGGCCTGGCTCTCGCCGCCGAAGACCAGCGGCGGATGCGGGCGTTGGACCGGTTTCGGGTTGAAGCCGACCGGCTTGAAATTGTGGTAGGTGCCGGAGAATTGTGGGGTCTCCTCGGTCCACAGTGCGCGCATGACGTCGACCGCCTCGCGCGTCCGTGTGGCGCGGCCCCGAAACGGCATACCGACCGCGTCGAATTCCTCCTCGCACCAGCCCACGCCGATCCCGAAGATCAGCCGCCCCTGCGACAGCACGTCCAGGCTGGCCACGGCTTTGGCGACTGCCAGCGTGTTGCGCAGCGGAAGCACGAAGACCCCCGTGCCGAGCTTGATCGTTTTGGTCTGCGCGGCGACGAAAGCCAGCGCCACGAACGGGTCGTGCAGGTTGACGCCCGGGCCGCCGGGGAATTTTCCGTCATCCGCCCCAGGATAACGATCCTGCATTTCTACAGGGACCGCCAGATGTTCGGGAACCCAGACCGATTCGAAACCGAGCCGTTCCGCGATCTGTGCCACTTCGGCCAAGGGCTCGGGGCGGATCGTCGAGCCGCTGCCCACACCAACTAACGCGAATTTCATAGACGGTCCCCCATTGTTCGTCCGTTTCTGTTTGAGCGTCCCGAGGTCGCGGTTCAGGCGGGCGCCATGCACATCCGTTGGATCACCGCCAGAATCCGGTCCGTGCCGTCCTCGAACGCCGCGCGGCGGATGCTCTCGTTCGGCTGATGGGCCTGGTCCAAGTCGCCCGGCCCGCAGATCAACGACGCGATGCCGCCCGCGGCGAACCGACAGCCGTCCGTGGCGAACGGCGCCCCGCCGCTCGTACGCTCATCCATGACGTCGAACAGCGCCTCTTCGAGCGGAGTCTCACGCGGGGAAAACAGCGGCGGCACGACCAGCGGGTCGGTCAGTTCGACGCGGGCGCGGTGCGTGGAGCCGCTGAAATCGGCCGAGTCGAGCGCGTCGAGCCGGCGCCCGATCTCTCGGTAGCAGGCGAGCGGCTCGGTGCGCGGCAGCGGACGGTAACTCACCTGGACCGAGCACCGCTCGGCGATCATGTTGCCGACGGTGCCGCCGCGCACCAACCCGAAGTTCAAGGTCGGGTACGGCGCCTCGGGGAACAAGTCGGCGAATTCGTCCGCGGGCGCGGCGCGCAACTCGGCTTGATATGCACCGATCGCCGCGATGACCTTGCTGGCGACCGCAATCGCGTTGACCCCGGTTTCCGGCGTGCTGCTGTGACCGCCCAAGCCGCGAACGATCACGGAAAACACGACGACGCCCTTGTGGGTGTGGAATACCTGGTAGGAAGTGGGTTCACCGATCCATGCCAAGCCCGGCCGAGGGACATCCTCCAGAAATTCGGACAGCACGGGCATCAGCCGTTCCGCCCCCAAGCAGCCGACCTCCTCGTCCGCGGTGAACACCAGCACGACCGGGCGGGCGAGCCGCGTAACGTCCAGCATAGCCGCGGCGTCCACGCATTGCGCCAGAAACACTTTCATGTCCGACGTGCCGCGGCCATAGACGCGCGCGTCGTCGATTTTCAGCCGGAGCGGGTCGCGCGTCCAACCCGGCTGGTCGACGTACGGAACCGTATCCACGTGTCCGGACAGAATCAGACCATTCGGCTCGGCAGGACCGGCGGCCGCGACGAGATTCGCTTTGACCGTCCCGGCCGTGTCCATCTGTTGCAGGTGGACCCGAAAGTCATGTCCGTCCAAGCGATCCGCCAGATAGGACATGGCCGCGACGTTGCTCTTGTGGCTGACCGTATCGTAGCCGACCAGCTTGGCCGCAAGCTCGTGCAGATAGCTGCCCATCGTCGTTCGGCGTCCCTTTCCATTCGTGCGGGCTGGCCGTAATACTAGAAAAAACGGTTTCCGGCGTACAGAGCTTCATTCCGTCTGCCTTGCGTGGTGCAGCCGATGATCGCCCTCAGTGTCAACGTCAATAAAATCGCCACGCTGCGCAATGCACGGGGCGGCGACCGGCCCAACGTCGTTCACGCTGCGCGCACCTGTATCGCCGCGGGCTGTCACGGCATCACGGTGCACCCGCGCCCCGATGGCCGCCATATTCGCTACGCCGACGTGCATGATTTGGCTGAGATGCTCGCCGACTATGACGGAATCGAGTTCAACATCGAGGGGTATCCTTCGCCCGCTTTCCTGGATCTGGTCTGCAAGGTGAAGCCGACACAATGCACGCTCGTTCCCGACCCACCCGACGTGCTGACGTCCAACGCCGGTTGGGACTTGGCGGGTGACGTGGGAGGGCTGAGTGACGCGCTTACGCGTTTACGTGGTCAGAGGATTCGGACCAGCCTGTTCCTTGACCCAGACATGAATCAGGTCAACGGCGCCAGAGAGAGCGGGACCGACCGCATCGAACTATACACCGAACGCTACGCTCGAACCTTCGGCGGGGCAGAGCAGGAGCCGGTAATCGCCGACTACCGCAATGCCGCCCGCGAAGCTCGGCGGCTCGGCCTCGGGGTCAACGCCGGCCACGACCTCGATTTGGACAATCTGCCCTATTTCGTGGCGCAGGTGCCCGGCTTGATCGAGGTGTCCATCGGCCACGCCCTGATTTGTGACGCTCTCTACCGGGGGCTGGACGCGACCGTCGAAGCGTATTTGGCGGCGCTGGAACGCGGAGCACGCTGAGTCTGTCGAAGTGCATGTGATTCGGCAATCGCAATAAAAAGGAGCCGACCTATGGGAGACCACCAGATCTTTTCACTCGGGGATTTTCGCCTGGAAGGCGGCATGGTGTTGCGCAACGCGCGGCTCGCCTATCAAATCTACGGCCAACTCAACCAAGCCCACAACAACGCCATTCTGTTGTGCTCGTGGTATTCCGGCACACACACCGGCTACGAGTTCCTGATTCAGGAAGGCAAGTGTTTCGATCCGTCCAAATACTGTGTAATCGCCGTCAACCTGTTCGCCAACGGGTTGTCGTCATCGCCCAGCGACACGCCGCTGCCCATGAATGGCCCGCATTTTCCAGCCGTCAGCATCCGCGACAACGTCCGCGCCCAACATGAGCTCGTCCAGAGCTTGGGCATCACGTCACTCCGCTTGGTCTCCGGCTACTCGATGGGCGCGCAGCAATGTTTCCAATGGGCGGTCAGCTACCCCGACATGGTCGAGCGGATTGCGCCGTGGTGCGGTGCGGCGCGCACCACCCCGCATACCCACGTCTTCATCGAAGGGTTCACCTCCGCGCTCAAGGCGGACGCCGCGTGGAACCACGGCGCCTACGTGCACGCGCCGGAGACCGGCATCCGCGCCATGGCGCGCGTGTACGCGGGCTGGGGCTTGTCGCAGGCGTGGTATCGAGTACATCTCTACACCCGGCTCGGCCACCCAAGTGTGGAGGATTTTCTGGTCGCGTTCTGGGAACATTTCTTCTTGCAATGCGACGCCAACAACCTCTTGTCGCAAGCTCATACGTGGCAGACGCACAACGTCGGCGACTCGCCCGGTTTCGATGGCGACTGGCAAAAGGCGCTCGGCACCGTGTCCGCGAAAGTCATGCTCATGCCCGGCCAGACCGACCTGTATTTTCCGCCCGAAGACAGCCGGGCCGAGGCCGACTGCCTGTCGAACGTCGTCTATCGTCCCATCCCCTCGATTTGGGGCCACTTGGCCGGCATAGGCATGAACCCCGACGACAACGCTTTCCTGGACGCCGCGATTCAGGAGTGCTTAGCGTCGTAGGTCGTAGGGAATAGAGTGCAGGGGCAGATAGGCTTGCTGCTTAGAGTAGCTTCACCAACGCCGCGACTACCTCGACCGCAACCACCATCATGGAGCCGAGGCGAACCGTCAGCCGTAATTCCAACTCCTTCAAGTCTTGCTTGGTCGCCAATTTCTCGTCGATCAGCATTGCTTGGGATCGAGCCAGCACCTCTGCCTGCTCTTCCGGCATACCGGCTCGCGTCAATTCTTTCACAAAGGCGTGGGTGTCGAAGACAAGTGTGCTCATCTGCCGTAACTCCCGTCTCTGTATCTTGTTTCTCGGTCAATTTCTTTTCGGTCGAAGCTATTTCCTCGGCCTCACCTTCTCCGACAGCGACGTGTAGCTCACCTCATCGCCGTCATCCATACTGACCGGCAATCCCGCCGCCTGCCAGCCCGGTACCATCCGTCCCATCCGGTCTCGGCCACCGCCGAAGCCGCCGAGCAGGTTCGCAACGTTGGTGTAGCCAGCCCGCTGCATCAACTCCGCGGCGTGTTGGGAACGGACGCCCGCTTGGCAACCGACAATGACGTTCGCGTCTTTGGCGATGTTCGCTTCAACCACGGCCAGAAAGTGCGGGTTCGGGGTAGGTCGTCCCCCGACCGGGGGAAAAAATACCACCGGGACATTGATCGCGCCCTCGGGATGGCCGGCCTGAAATTCGGCTTCGGTACGGACGTCGAGGAAGACGCCGGTAGGGTCTTCATTCAGGGCGTCGTACGCCTCGGTCGAAGTGAGTTGTTCGATTGCCACGATTGGGAGTCCTCCCTTCCGTTGTCGCGCCGGGGTCTGCTATGGAGTCGTCCCTGCGCACGGTTACGCAGGGTAGGCAAAAGCGGATGTGGCGACAAGAGACCGCCCTGTCTGCACACAACGAAAGGCTCAAGAGAAAGGACGAACGCATCATGGAAGACGCCGTAGTGTTGGGTCGGGAAGGTAACGTGGCGACGATCACGCTCAATCGCCCGGACCAGTTCAACGCCATGAACAGCGAACTGTCCGCCGGATTGCGCCGGGCACTCATGGAATGCTGGGACGATGCCGAGGTGCGGGCCATCGTGTTGACCGGCAGCGGTCGGGCGTTCAGTGGTGGCGGGGACATCAAATTCTTCGTCGAGAAGCTGGCGGAACGAAAAATCGTCCCGGCCCTGGAAAAGATGATGCCCGTCCTGCACTCGGCGATCGCCATGATCCGGGAAATTCCCAAGCCGGTGGTCGCGGCACTGAACGGCGTGGCCGCGGGCGGCGGGTTCGGCTTGGCCCTGGCGTGCGACTTCCGCATCGCCTCGCCGCAGGTGACGCTGCTGACCGCGTTTCTCGGTATCGGCGCCAGCCCGGACTCCAGTTCGACTTTCTTTCTGCCGCGCTACGTGGGTCTGGCGAAGGCAACCGACCTGTTCCTGCGCAACAAGCCGGTCAGCGCGCAGGAAGCGTTGGACCTGGGATTGCTGACCGCGGTGGTGGAGCCGGATCAGGTCATGGCCGAGGCGCGCACGCTGGCCGGGGAACTCGCGCAAGGCCCGACCGCGGCGTTCGGACGTACCAAGCTGCTGCTCAATCAGAGTCTGGGCAACTCCCTGCACGAACAGCTTCACAGCGAGGCACGGTCCATCACCCTGTCGATGGGGACGCCTGACTTCGCCGAGGGCGTCACCGCCTTCGTGGAAAAGCGCAAGGCCAACTTCAGCGGCGCGTAAGCCGTCGCAGCGCAAGGATTCGGAGTCCCGAAGGGCCGGCGTGAGAAACGGCGCCATGCAAGCCGTCACCTTCGATACGCCCGGCGGACCGGAAGTCCTCAAGGTCGGGCACGTCGCCGCCCCGGTTCCCGGCGCGGACCAGATCCTCGTCCGCGTGCGGGCGACCGCGTTGAACCGCGCCGATACGCTGCAACGCCAGGGGCTCTATCCGCCGCCGCCGGGCGAGTCGGACGTTCTCGGACTGGAATTGGCAGGCGAGGTAGAGGCCGTCGGGTCCGCCGTGCGTGACGTGCGCGTCGGCGACCGCGTATTCGGCTTGGTAGGCGGCGGCGGATATGCGGAAAAGGCGGTGATCGACGCCCGCATGGCGATGCCCATGCCTGCCGGCTGGAGCTTTGTCGAGGCCGCGGCCGTGCCCGAAGTGTTCTTCACGGCGCAGGAGACACTGTTCACCTTGGCGCAACTTCGAGCCGGCGAAACCGTCCTTATCCATGCCGGGGCCAGCGGGGTCGGCACCGCCGGTATTCAGATGGCACGCGAGGTGGGAGCGAACGTCCTGGTCACCGCGGGGTCGGCTGAAAAGATCGCCCGCTGCCTCGAACTCGGCGCCGCTGCGGGTTGCAACTATAAGGAACGCGGGTTCGCCGATTGGGTGCACGAACGCACGGACGGCCGCGGCGTGGACATCATCGAAGACTTCATCGGGGCCGCCTACTGGGACGACAATCTGAAGAGTCTGGCGGTCGGCGGCAGACTCGTCCTGGTCGGCTTCATGGGCGGGACGAAGGCGCAGACGAATCTCGGACTGATTCTGATGAAGCGGCTGCGTATCTTCGGATCGGTTCTACGCAGCCGGCCGCTGACGGACAAGATCGACATCACGCGCCGGTTCCAGGCCGATTGGTTGCCGCTCCTCGAAGCGGGACGGATCAAACCGATCATCGACCGCCGCTTCGGCTTGCACGAAGCCGCGGACGCCCACCGCTACATGGAAGCCAACAAGAACGTCGGCAAGATCATCCTCGAGGTCCCCTGACACCGGAAGGCCACCCGCAAGCGAACCGGTCAGAACGTTCCACCACGCCTACGCCCGGGTCAGCGTCAACACGCTCCCCTCGCCGTCCGCGGCAACGTACACTGTCCCGTCACCGCCGACCGCCACGCCGGAAAACGGCGTGAGCGGACCGGGAATCAGCCCGACGATGCCGTTCAGAGGCTTGGGCGTCACACCGGGCTGGGCACCCACCGGCAATCCCGATGCCAAGCTGGAGCGTTCGCGCGTCGCGAGCGAGACCGCCAGCAACTCTTTGCTCCCCGCGTCCAGAATCAACAGTCGATCGCCGAGCAGCGCCAATCCTTGCGGTGACGTCAACCCATCGACGACCGTCGTCGTCCCGCCGTTCACCTGCGACACGCGACCGTTGTCCGGCTCGCTGACGTAGCAACTCCCGTCGCCGGCTACGGCGACTCCCGTCGGACGACCCAGATTACGGGCCAGCACGGTGACGTTCCCGTCGGCGTTGACGCGCAACAGGCGTCCCTCGCCGCCCTCGGCCACCACCACGCTGCCGTCCGGTGCCGCGGCCAAGCTGTACAACTCGTTGAGTTCGCCGGCCCAGGTTTGCGCCGTGCGCGTGGTGAAATCGTACTGGACGACGTCACCAGCCGACGTCGTCGCGAACACGTTGCCATCCGCGCCCGCGGCAATGCCGCGGATGAATCCCGGATAGCCTTCCTGGGTAAACATGGTCGGCCGGCCGACGCTGCCGTCCGAGGCGACCTCGATCATGCTCATCCCATCGGCCGCATAGACCCTGCCGTTGCCGGCCACCGTAATGCCGAACGGCCCCAGCAGACCGGCTGGCACGAGCACGCGCTCGGACCCGTCGGCCTGAATCTCGGCCACGCCGCCGTCGATGAAATACGAAATGAAAAGCCGGTTGTCCCGAGAGATTTCCAGATTATCGATGCCCCGCCGCACCGTCGTTACGAGCGTCTTCTCCCGGCTCTGGATGTCGATCTTGGCGATTTCTCCGCTGGCCGCCTGCGTGGTCGTCAGCAAGCCGTTCGTATCGAACTTGACCGCGGTCGGCACCGCCAAGCCGTCGAAGAACCGTTCCGGCGCGCCGCCATCCGGCGAAACGCGCCAGATTTCGCCCGCGGCTATCTGAGGGAAATAGAGATTGCCGTCAGGACCCAGCGACAGCGCGTTGGGCAACGGCAGATTGTCGGCAATCACCCGCGGCGCCCGACCGTCGGGGTATAACTCGAACAGCCGGCCCCCGGGCCGGCACTCGTCCATGAACAAGCGATCCTGATGCGCAGTAATACCGTTGGCCGCGGGGACGTCGTCGGCAATCACGCGCACCTCGCCATTCGGGGAGCGTGCGCTGACGCGCCCGTTCATCACCTCGGTGACGTACATCACATCGTGCGAGTCGAACGCGATGTCATCGGGCGCCACGATCGGACCGCCGACCTCGGCGATGGTCTGGCACGCGCCGCTCTCGACATCCAGCGCGCTGACTTGGCTGCCGAACGCTTGCACCACGTACAGCCGGCCGTCCGGCCCCAGCCGCATTCCGTTCGCGCCGAACAACGCGCTCGGCGTACTCAGTCGCGCCAGCCGCCATCCCTCCGCGGCCTGTAGTTGCGGGTTTTCTGCAAAACGATTCATAGCGCCCTCCCCGTCAATCCGAGAACCTTGCTGACCCGCCCCTGATATAGGAATCCGGTCACGGCGCAAAGGGCGAAATTGCCCATACCGCCACAAGAGCCGGTCGGGTTCAAGGACGACTGATCGTTAGTTTTTCCGGTACGTCAAAGCGGCTGAAAAATCGGAGCCCGCGTCTTGACGCATCGCACCCGATCGTTTATACACATCAACATGCACATTAGGAGGTGCGGCCATGAGAACCAATATCAACCTTGATGCCGAGCTCGTCCGGGAGGCGCAAGAGTTGAGCCACATCCCGACCAAGAGAGAGCTCGTCCACCAAGCGCTGACGGAATTCGTCGAGTATCGCAAGCGTCTCGACCTGCGCGAATTGGAGGGCTCGCGTCTCCTCGACCCGGAATACGACCACAAACCCCTCCGCGCCACGAGGGCCTGACGCGGCATGTACCTCGTAGATACCTCGGTGTGGGTGGACTACATCCGCGGCCGGGAGGGCGCGCACGTCGCGTTCTTGCGGGAGTTGCTGGATAATCCTCTCGCCGTCGGCATCACGCACCTGATCTACATGGAGATTCTCCAGGGGGCGCGCGATGCCGCGGCGTTCGACCGGTTGCACAGTTATTTCAGCGGACAGATCTTCTACTCGTTTCGCGACCTGACCGACGGCCACGCCGCCGCGGCCCGCATCTACATGGACTGCCGGCGCCGCGGCGTCACCGTGCGTTCGACCGCGGACTGTCTAATTGCAGCGTGCGCCTTGGAATCCAGAAAGATATTGCTGCATCATGACCGGGACTTCGAGCGCATCGCCTCGGTCGTTCCATCTCTCAAGGCAAAAAGTTTCCTCGGCTGAGGGGGAAGGAGCACCATCGCTCCTTCCCCCTTATGATCTTCCGTCCGACACCTTCTCTTCGGGTTCGATCTCTCGAGCTCACGAAGGATCGAAACTCGATTGGAAGGTGTACGGCAGTCCACGCTTCTCGCTGACGATGACGAGATACGTTCCGGCGGAAACGCGTTCGACAATCCGGAAATCTCCACGATTGCCATCGTCCCAACTGAGCAGCCATCCGTTGTCCAGCGGTGTTCGATTTCCAGGGAGCAACAACCCAACCGTGCCGTTGCTCCCTGTGGTCGAGAGTGTCAGCGTGCCTGCCCGCGGAACAGCTATCCGGTAGTAGCTGGCCCTCGGGCTTCCACTGGTGGTGGAATTGGGAGCTATCGGGACCGGTGTTATGCGAACGCTAGTGGGTCTGCCCGACGAGAATCGGACGCGCAGGTTGTAGGGGCCGGTATCGTCGTATGCGCCAACTACCGCTACGATGTACGTCCCGGCCGAGACCGACTGGCCGATTTCGAAACCCTCGCCGCGGTAATCCCCTTGGACAAAGGTGCCCCTCTCGGCATCGTAGGTATAGCCGAAATCGCCTCCACCCCCAGCCGGGCTGAACCACTCGTTGCTCAACGGGGAAAGCATCCCGTAGGTCTCGGTGTCGCCGGTCGTCTCGACCGTCAGGGTGCCCGATCCGGGAACTTCGATCCGATAATAGTCGGGCTGGGACCCCGCCAACACGCCGGGCGTATCGGAATTCGGCGCAACGCTTCTCGCCCGTTCAAGGATGGAGTTTCCCTGTTCGGCAGCGCCGGTCGCCGCGTAGTGCAGGTACAACGTGTAGTCTTCATCGTAACCGTCCGAGTATCCGTAAGCTCCGACGTATTCCGACACCGCCACGAAATAGGTCCCGGCCGATACCCGTTCCGCGATCTGAAAATTCTCGTACCGATCATACCCGTCGTCGTCCCAACTGTTCGTCCATTCGTTCTCCAGTGGCGTGCGGTTGCCCGGCCAGAGAACCCCGACCGTGTCCGTGTCACTGTCCGCCCTGATCGCCAACGCACCGGCTTGGGGAACCTCGACCCGGTAATAGGCCACGGCTCCATCGGCCAACTCGCCGGCGGTTATGGAGTTGGCGCCGACGATGACCGGGATGATGCGCGGCGTGTTCCTGCCGGCTTCCGATGAAAACGCGACATGGAACGCATACCGGCCCACATCCCCCTCGTACGCCCCCCGTACCGCTACGATACACGTCCCAGGCGTGACCTGTTGAGTAATCCGGAAATTCTCGCCGCTTCCGCCGTTGTCGTCCCGACTGAACCAGGCGTTGTCCAGCGGAGAGAAGACCCCGACGGTATCCACGGTGCCTTCCGTATGCACGGTCAACGTGCCGCTCCGGGTGACGTCGATACGGTAATAATCGGCCTCGCCGTTTTGCAGTTCGGCCAGGGTGACGGAATCGATGCCGACGGCGGTTGCCGATTGGGACACGGTCGGATGTCCGACCGGTTCCACGGGAATCTCGACGACTCGCCAATTGGCCGGGCCACGGCTACTCCCGTCGCTACACGTCCAGGTTCCGGTGCCGCCGGTCGGCGAGTTGAAGACAATGCCGATCGTACAAGTCTGGGCGCCGTCATCGTATGTCGTCGTGATGGTTCCCGTATTCGGTCCCGTGTTCTCGTATGTGTAGCTCCCCGGCGATGTAGTCCCGTCTTCGGTGGTCTGCTGGAAGCGCCCCGCCGCGGTGGTATCGTGCGATCTCCCGTCGGGAAGAGCCCACTCCATACGCTTTCCGATAAAGCGCATGTCGAACGCGGATTGGTCTATCGGGG
Organism: uncultured Binatia bacterium (SeqCode); assembly: GCA_965242795.1. GTDB lineage: Bacteria > Desulfobacterota > Binatia > Bin18 > Bin18 > Bin18. The sequence goes on along the minus strand of OZ251505.1, from coordinate 1,704,000 downwards.
CGTATCTGGTCACCGCAGAGGTCCCGCCCTGATTCGCCACGGGGACAATCCCACCCGCAGGGCCGAGGGGCGTGTAGGCACGCGCTTCGATCGGGTCGTTGCTGCGGACGATGCAGGTCGTCCGACGACGTGCCTCGTCCGGGGTCAAGCCTTCCGCGTCCAGTACGGCTTCAAGGTTGGCGGTGTTCCCATCGGTGTCCGTCTTGCCCGGGTAGTACGTGAATATCCGGCCCGCCTCCACCTCAACGTTCCACGTCACCGGGTTTCCCGTCTGCTGCCCGCACCAGAACGTGACGCTGCATGCCGGCGCCGTCCGGTCACAGAACAAGTGCACCCAGCTTTGCGACGGGGAAAGATTGAGGGCGGCGGCGACCTTCGGAGGCGGCAGTACAAACGGGACTTCGGGTTCGTCCTGTGCCTCGACTCCGACGTCCCACAGCAACGTCACGAGCACAAACGCGACGACTCTCTTCGGCATGGCGGTCTGTCTCCCTACTCGTTCGGTTCCGAACGTCACCGCCAGTGTGTCAGGGCGGCGCGCAGCGACGTCGGCCTTTCTCATCGTCGAGAAGATCCGGCCTTCATTCTGTGGGAGTCCCGACAATCCACCAGTTGGCGAGACCGCCGCTTCTTCCGTCGCTGCAACTGAAGGTTCCCGAACCGCTAGTCGGGGACGTGTAAACGTAATGGACCGTGCAGGTCAGATCCACGCCGTCGTAGTTCAATGTGCCGGTCCCCCTGTTCGGCCCCGTCTTCTCGTAGGTGTAACTGCCAGGAAACGTGCCGTCAGGGGTGGTCTGGCGGAATCGCCCCACTGCGTCGAAGTCGGAATAGCCTCGCTGTGGATCGTCCCATTGAAGCCGCTTTCCGACCAGAAACTCGTAAACTGCGTTTGGGTCGGTCGGGGCAAAGTCTGCGGACCCTATGGGAGTCTTCACGTTCGCCACGGGAACAATCAGGCCGCCGATGTATGTGTAGGCGCGCGCCTCGACCGGATCGTTGCTGCGCACGATGCACGTCGTCCGCCGCCGCGCATCGTCCGTGGGCAACCCGGCATTTATCAGCGCAGCTTGCAAGTCCGCGGGGCTGCCGGCTTCCATCTTGTTCGGCCAGTACGCGAAAATCCGGCCCGCCTCCACAGTGACTTCCCATGTTACCGGATCGCCTGTCTGCTGCCGGCACCAGAACGTGACGCTGCACGCCGGCGCCGTCCGGTCGCAGAACAAATGCTCCCAACTTTGCCACGGGGAGAGATTGAGCAAAGCGACGATTTTCGCCCGAGATGCAGGGGGCGAAACCGTGTCCTGAGCCTGTAGAGAATAGCGGCCCCTATACAATGCCCTTCCCCGGTCAAGCGGGCTTTGCCTCAAAGTTCGAACAGGAAGTAGAGGGGAAACCGGCTTTCCTACTCCTTCCCCAGCCGCGCCATCTTGCCGGCGTAGTCGCGCACGCGCTGCCAGTCGTATTCGCGGTAAAGCTGCATCTTCTCGGCTTCCATGGAGCCCTCGGCGTGCAGCGCCAGCACTGCGTTGTAGCCGCCGAAGTCCGAAGTGGTGATGTCCTGGATCAGATTGATGACCTGTAAACGCTCCTTGCCGGAGGTGCCCTTTTTGCCGGTCAGGTATTTTTCGACCAGCGGGCCGGTCTCTTCGCTGCGCAGGTCCTCGACCGCGGGCGCGGTCACGAGGATGCCGCCGGCCAAGTCCTGAACGTAGGACAGGGCTTGGTGGAAGTCCGCGGCGAAGTGGTGCTTGGCGATGTTGACGGTCGGCGGGTCGGGAATCACCATGCCCAGGTCGGTGGGGCGCGCTTTCATGCACGCCATGTGCGTCAGCGCGCGCGTCGTCTCGGCGTAGCTGGCGAGCCAGAACAGTTTCTCCTTGACGTGCGCGGCCTTTTCGATGCCGTTGTATTCGGCCATCAGCCGGCCGGCACCGGCCAGCAGGTCCAGAAACGGCAGTTTGTAAGAAATGGCCGTCAGGCGGTGGTACTCGACGAACGACAGCGCCAGCGGGCCGGCGAACTGCCATTCGCCTTGTAGGAAAATCCGGTCCTTGGGGACGAACACGTCATCGAAGATGGTCAGGGTCTCCGTCATCTTCACCGCGGAACTGACCGGATGGTCGAAGCGGTTGCGCTGGGTGTAGGAACCGTAACCGCTCATCAGCAGTTTGACGCCCGTGGTGTCGAGCGGAATCGCGAACGACACTGCGTAATCTCGGTCGTCTTCGCCCATGGCGCGCGTCGGCAGGACGATCATCTCGTTGGCGTGGGTGGTGTTCGAGGTGTGCACCTTGGCCCCGCGCACGACGATGCCGTCGGGCCGCTCTTCGACGATACGCAAGTACAGATCCGGGTCGGCCTGTTCCGAGGGACGCAGCGACCGGTCGCCCTTGGTGTCGGTCTGGGCCAGGGCGAAACTGACGTCCTCGGTACAACAATAATCGTAGAACGCTTTGACCCGTTCAGCATAGGCCGTGCCTAACGCAGCGTCCATCTTCCGGGCCGTCCGCAGCAGGCCGAACAGGGCGTCGCTACCGACCACCTTGGCGAGCACGACCAGGGTGCCTCCTTCGCGCGCCGCGGTTTCGATCAACTGGCTGCGCTTGAGAAGTTGGTCCGCGTTCTGCGGCGGCAGGAAGTAGCGGCTCATCTCCTCCCCGGTATCGAGATGGGGCACCACGGCCAGATCCCGGAACTCCGGGTCGTGCATCAGCCGATAGTCGGTCGCCTCGTGGTCTATGGCGGTTTGAATGAGAGGATGCCGGGTCACGTCGGCCACCCGTTCGCCCCGGAAGTACACCAGGCGGTCGTCCCGCAGACTGTCTTTGTATTGCTTGACCGTACGTAGCGGCATAGGATGCTCCCCCGATTCGGTTGATGTTCGCGCTGCGGCCCCTTTCATAATGACCATGTCCCCGAAGCTCAAGGAGGCCGTCCGGCTGTTCAACCGGCGCGCCTACTTCGATTGTCATCAGCTTCTGGAAGAGATCTGGCGCGAGGCCGACGTGCCGGACAAGGCGCTGTACGAGGCGTTGATTCGCCTCTCCACCGGCCTGCATCTGTGGTTTCACCGCGGGGGCGGCCAGGGCGCGGTCAATCTGTGGACGCAGGCGCTCATGCGGCTGGAAGACTTTCGTCCGGAAGCGCAAGGCATCGACGTGGCGCGCCTGTACAACGACGTGGATCGGCGCGTTCAGGACCTGAAGGCCGATCCGACTCCCGGCGTCGGACTGGTCGAACGCTGGAAAGCGCCGCGGATTCACCCGACCGACTGAACGGCGGCCCGGACGCTCGCCTCGGCCTTTTGATATGTCCGGCACGTTCAAACCGGGATGCTCCCGGAGAGCAGCCCGGCTTGAACGTCGGTCTGTGGAAGGCTACAAAGCGCCGGTCCACAATCCCGGCGGACGCCGTCTCCGCAAGTAAAGGAACCGCACTATGGATGCCGACGCAAAGAAAACCGCCCTGCGCATGATCCCGTACGGGTTGTACGTCCTGACCGCCGAAAAAGATGGGGAGATCGCCGCGGCGACCGTCAACTGGGTCACCCAGACGGCGTTCGAGCCCCCGCTGGTCGTGGTCGGCGTCAAGGCCGACTCGGGCGCGCACGAACTCGTCAAGAAGGCTGGTGCGTTCGCCCTCAACATTCTGGGGAAGGGGCAGCAGGGCCCCGCCTTCGCGTTTTTCAAGCCGGTCGAGAAGGACGGCGACAAGATCAACGGCGAGGCGTACAGCGCGGGCAGCACGGGGGCGCCGGTTCTGCACAGCGTCCCGGCGTACGTCGAATGTACGGTGGAACAGACCGTGGAGAATGGCGACCATTCGATCTTCGTCGGAAAAGTCGTCAACGCCGTCGTTCAGAAGCAGCCCGACGGTCGCGCCGATTTGGCCACCCTGCACATGGCCGACCTGGGCGAAAAAGTCTTTTACGGCGGCTAAACGCGCCGCCCGTCCGACCGGTCGGTTCGGCGCGAAGGGACCTCCTTCGTGAGTCACGCCCGTGGCGCGCCGGCCCCCGACATCCGCCGCGCGATAACGTTGCACGTCGACGGCAAGCTCGACGCCGCGGCGGACGCCTACCTCGCGATTCTGCTCCACCGTCCCGACGAGGGCGCCTGCTGGTCCAACCTGGGCGTTGCGCTCCGTGCATTGGGCCGCAAGGCGGAAGGGCTCGACGTCCTGCGCCGCGGCGTGCGCGCCTGTCCGGATTTCGCCGATCTGCACTACAATCTCGGCAACGCGCTGTCCGATGCAGGCGACTGGCGAGGCGCGCTCGATCGGTATCGGGCCGTCCTCGAGCGCGAACCGAGGCATCTGAAAGCCGCCCTGTCCTGCGGCACGGCCCTCACGAAGCTGGAACGGTACGACGCCGCGCTCGATCATTACCGAGCGGCACTGCGCGTTCATCCCGACAACGCGAAGCTGTACCACGCCCTGGGGCGGTTGCTCTGGGACAGGCGGCATTTGCAACCCGCACTGGCGGCTTTTCATCGGGCTGTTGCGATTGAGCCGACAGCGCCCATGTACCGGCTCGACCTGAGCGGCGTGCTCTCCGCATTGGGGGACTACACGGAGAGCGAGCGACACCTCCGCGCGGCGCTCGATCACGCGCCGGATTCGGCCGACGTGTTGGCGGCGCTGGGCAACAACCTCGCCGGCCAGGAGCGCCTTGAAGAAGCACTGAAATCCTTTGATGCGGCGCTCGCCGTCGAGTCCGAGCATCTCGGCGCACGGCTCGGGCGGGCGCGGGCGAATCTGCTGGCAGGACGCTACGTTGAGGGGTGGCGGGATTTCGGCTGGCGGCGCCGACACCACACTTGGCAATCGCTGAACGTCGAAGGCCGTCCCTGGAACGGCGAGGATATTCGCGGGCAGTCGATCCTGCTGGTCGGCGAACAGGGGCTCGGCGACGTCATACAGTTCGCCCGGTACGCGCCGTTGGTAGCCCGGCGTGGGGCGGACGTGTCGCTCTACGTCCCGGTCCCGCTGGCCCGGCTCTTACGCCGGTTGGACGGCGCCGTGCAGGTGATTCCCGGCAACCGACCGGCACCCGCGACCGACCGGGTCTGCCTACTGTTGGAGTTGCCGGGGATTTTCGGCACCACTCCGGACTCGATTCCCGACACTTGTCCGTATCTGCACACCGTCTCGCCGCGGCGACCGTTTCTTCCACCGACGCGGCAATTCCGGGTCGGTATCGTCTGGGCGGGCAATCCGGCCCATGATCGGGACCGGGAACGATCCTGCCGGCTCGAAGATTTCGCGCCGCTGATCGCCTTGCCCGGCACCGAGTTCGTCAGCTTTCAGGTGGGCACGCGCGCCACGGAGCGCGCCGCCGGGGGATTTCACGGCCTGGTCGGGGGGCTGAACGGCGTCCTCGATGATTTCGCGGCGACCGCGGACGCCCTCGCCGAGGTCGATTTGCTGATTACCGTGGACACCGCCATCGCCCATCTGGCCGGCGCCCTCGGCGTACCCGTCTGGAATCTGCTCACGTTCGCACCCGATTGGCGTTGGCTCCTCGGACGCTCCGACACGCCCTGGTATCCGACCATGCGCCTGTTCCGGCAACCCGAGCCGGGCGACTGGGCAGGCGTTTTTCGGAACGTGCGCAGCGCCTTGATTGCCGAGGTCGGGCGCAAAAGTATGGGTGTCGGAAAGCCGTGACCCTCCGGACGTGACCCCGAACTTGCGGGGCTATCGGGAATTTGGTTTATTCGCGCATATCCACGGGACGCAGGAGGACACGCATGGCCGAGTTCGTAAAGGTGGCCGCGACGGGCGACATCCCCGAGGGCGAGGGCCGCTGTTTCGATGTGGGCGATCAGCAGGTCGCTATTTTCAACGTCGAGGGCACGTATTACGCGCTGGACAACGTGTGCCCGCATCAGGGCGGGCCGTTGGGCGAGGGCGAACTGGACGGAAAGATGGTCACCTGCCCGTGGCACGCCTGGGATTTCGACGTCACGACCGGCGAAAACAGCGAGGACCCGGACGAAAAACAGGCTGTGTTCGCCGTCAAAGTCGATGGGGACGACGTTCTCGTCGAGGTGTAGGCGGGCAGCATGTCCTTCTTCGAGCCCATGTTGGCGGAAGGCCACGAACAGACGGTCGTGTGTACCGACCGCGGCGCCGGGCTGACCGCAATCATCGGCATTCACGATACGACCCTGGGGCCCGCGCTGGGCGGCATCCGCATGCGTCGCTACGCCGGCGACGACGAAGCGTTGACCGACGCGCTGCGTCTCTCGCAGGCCATGACCTACAAGGCAGCGCTGGCCGGGCTGCGCTACGGTGGCGGCAAGGCAGTCGTCGCCGTCATGGGCGAACCGCCCGCAAACCGTGAGGCGCTGTTCCGGGCGCTGGGCCGCGCCATCGACTCGTTGGGCGGGCGCTACATTCCGACCGAAGACATGGGCACGACGACCGCGGACCTGGAGCACGTTCTGGCCGAAAGCCGCTTCGGGGCGGGCCGCGGCGAGGTGTTCGGCGGCGGCGGCGACCCGTCGCCCGTGACCGCGTGGGGCATTCTGTGCGGCCTGCGCGCCTGTCTCGAAGAAGCCGACGGGCGCGCCGACTTCCGCGGGCTCACGGTCGCGCTGCCCGGACTGGGCAAAGTCGGCTTCGCGTTGGCCGGGTATCTGCACGAGGCCGGCGCGAAGTTGATCGTGGCCGACCTGGACGAGGCGCGGACGCGGAAAGCCGCCACCGAACTCGGCGCGCAGGTCGTCGATGCGACCGATATTCTGAAGCAGGAGTGCGACATTCTCGCCCCCTGCGCCGCGGGCGGCATTTTCAATACGGACACGGTCCCCCGACTGCGCTGCCGGATCATCGGCGGCGGCGCCAACAACCAACTCCTGACCGAGGACGACGGCGACGCCATTCACGCGCGCGGCATCCTGTATGCACCCGACTTTGCGATCAACGCCGGCGGACTCATCAACGTGGCAGACGAACTCACGCCCGGCGGCTACCGCCGCGAACGCGCCAAGGCCAAGACCGAGGCGATTTTCGACACACTCAAGACGATCTTCGCGGAGGCCAAACAGCGCGACGTGCCACCCCACCGTTTGGCCGTCACTCTCGCACAGGAGCGGATTCAAGCCGTCCGCGAGCTGCGGCGCTTGAATTCGGCGGTGTGAAGACAATCTTTTTCCTTGGAATATCCTCATACATGACCGGACGCATTAAATACGAGACGGAGATTCTCAAACTCCTTGTTCTGGTCAACCTTGCGGTTGCTGGCGGTACGGTGAGCATCCTTTTTCGGCCTGTTGCGCCCCTCCGGAATTGGTTGGCCTCTCTTGGAATTGCTGCTAGTGTCGGTCTCGGCAGCGCGATTTGGGTCAAGGATCGCGGTATTCGACGGCTTCTTGCTCAAGAGGAGAACGAATAATGGACTGGATTGCTGTTATTGGGGGTCTCGTTATTTTCGGTGGGGCATCCATCCTAGCGTTGCATCTTGCACTCCGTTAGGCCCATGACAATGGGCACGAATTCGAGAAGATTCGGACTATCGGGCGCCCTACTCAGTAAGTCGAGAAAGACGGAAGAACGGTGCCGCTATGACCCTATTTTCGGATCAAAGCGTCCCAGGGTTCTTTCAGGTGAACACCTATAATAAGAAAAATCCAGCAATCACCTACCTTCCGTCACGGATCTGGACTTTTTAGGCGAATGAAAAGAAGTGCGTTCTCGGCTTGGCTGAAGACCCGAGCCGCTTCGATGACCGACGACCGCGGCGTCGAACTCCCGGCCACGTTCACGACGCCCGCGGACGAATACGCCTCGGTGTGCGAGAGGGTTGGGCTCATCGACCTCTCCTTCCGCACGCAACTCGAACTGACGGGGACGGACACCATAGACTTCCTGCAAGGGATGGTGTCCAACGACGTCAAAGCCCTCCGGCCCGGCCAGGGTTGTGCCGCCACACTGTTGACCGAGCAGGGCCGATTGGTCGCCGACCTGCGCATCTACGCCACGGAGTCGGCCGTCCTGCTGGACGTGGACACCCGCATCGCTACTAAAACCACGGCTGCGCTGGAGCGTTTCATCATCGCCGACGACGTCGAGATCGCCGATTTGGGCGCACGTCAAACTACGATAGCAGTCCAAGGTCCCGAAGCGGCAAAAGTACCGAATGCTCTCGGCCTCGACAGCCTCCCGGAACGAGAACTGCATCACTGCGAAGCCACGTTGGCCGGCGTTGCCGTCCGCCTCGTTCGGGCTGACCAGACGGGACACGGCGGCTATGAAATCCATACGCCGAGTGACCGCGCCGCGGATGTGTGGCAAGCGTTAGCAAGCGTCGATGGGGTACAGCCGGTCGGCCACGCCGCGCTGAACATGCTGCGCATCGAGGCCGGCATCCCATGGTACGGCGTCGATATGGACGAGGGTCGCGTCGTACTGGAAGTCGGGCTGGAACACGCGATCAGCTTCGAGAAGGGCTGCTATCTCGGGCAGGAAGTCGTGGAGCGCGTGTCCGCACGGGGTCGCATCAACCGCCGTTTGTGCGGCTTGCTGCTCTCCGCCGCAGGTCCCGCGGCCGGGGACCCTCTTTTCAAAGACGGCAAAGACGTCGGTTGGCTGACCAGCGTGACGGACTTGCCGCGTCTCGGTCGCACGATTGCGTTAGGCTACGTGCGCCGCGAGCACGCCGACCCGGGTACATGTCTGTCCATTGACGGCAACGGGAAAAGCGTCGTGGCCGAGGTTGCCACGCTGCCGTTTGTTTAGTAGCTTCTGTCGGCGAAGCGGGGTGGAAATTTCTGCGAACGAAGCGAACCCACGACCGTATTCCCACTCACAGGAGGGTCAGATGGCACAACTCGGAAAACGCTACATGTGCGAGAAATGCGGGACGGAGATTCTCTGCAACAAACCCGGCGACGGCGCGATCCAGTGTTGCGACACGGAAATGCCGCTCAAGGAGGCCAAGCCGCTGCCGTCGTCCGACTGAATCCGACCGCAACCGATCCACGTGCGAGAATGGAAGAGCGGGGGCAACCTCGCTCTTTCTGCTTCAGTCCACTTGTCCGCGGGAACCGACCGTCGCCATGCCCTCCCCGCGGTCCGACTCGACATCTCCCGCCCCTTTTCCACCATCATCCCACGCCGACCTCGTACTCGACGAGGCGCGCGTCCTGACGCTCGACCCGCGGCAGCCGCACGCCGAATGCGTCGCGGTCTCCGCCGGAAAGATTCTGGCGGTCGGAACGCGCGACGAAATCCGTCCATTCATCGGACCCCACACGCGCAGGCTGTCGTGTGAATGGCGGACCGTCCTGCCGGGATTCATCGACCCGCATCTCCACCTGTTCGCCTGGGCGAGTCGCGCGTGCGGGGCCGATCTGAGTGCCGCGCGTTCGATCGCCGACATCCGCGACGCGCTCGGAGTGCGGCTTGCCCGGGCGCACGGCGGCGACTGGTTGCGCGGCTACGGCTACGACGAGTTCTTCTTGCGCGAGCGGCGTCACCCGACCCGGCACGACCTAGACGCGGTGAACGCGGACCGACCGATCATCGTACGCCATCGCAGCGGCCATGCCGCGGTGCTGAACAGCCCGGCCCTGCGGCGCGCCGGCATCACCCTGCATTGCGCGCCCCGCTCGGGTGCGGTCGAGCGAGACGAACACGGCGAACCGACGGGGGTTCTCTACGAGAGGGAACCACTGTTGCGGAAGGTTCTTCCGCGGCCGGACCCAGCCGAGTTCCAAGCCGGTCTGCATACCGTCAGCCATGAATTATTGCGCTACGGCATCTGCGCGTTTCACGACGCGGGCGCCGGCAATACACTTCGGACCGTCGGACGGTTCTCCGAATTGGTGGAGGAGGGCGTTCTGCGTTCCCGGCCGACCGTCATGCTGGGCATGTCCGGCTTCTCGGAACTGACTCAGACCGGGCTGGAGGAGGGGATACGAACAGCCAACCGGGTCCGCGTCGGCAGCATCAAAATCTTGCTGCATGAAAGCGGCGGACATCTGGACCCGCCGCCCGACGAACTGGCCGACATGGTCTGGCAGGTCCACCGTCACGGGTTTCAAGTTGCCATCCACGCGGTCGAAGAAGCGCCGATATGCGCCGCGATCGACGCGATTCAACACGCCGTACGCCGTTTGCCGCGGCCCGATCATCGCCACCGCATCGAACACTGCTCGTTGTGTCCTCCGCCGTTTCTCGACAGCTTGGCCGAAAGCGGTTGTGCGGTCGTGATGCAGCCCGGCTTCATCCATTTCTTCGGGGACAAATACCTTGCCGAAGTGGATCGTGGCGGACATCCGTGGCTGTATCGCACGCAAAGTTTTCTCGCGCGAGGCATCCCGGTCGCGGCCGGGTCCGACTGTCCGGTCGCGCCGCAGCATCCGTGGCTGGCCGTGCGCGCCGCAGTTACCCGCCGGACACGCAGCGGCGCCGTCGTGAACCCGGACGAAGCGGTGTCCCTCTGCCGGGCACTAACGTTGTTTACCCGCACGGCGGCCTGGACCGGATTCGAGGAAACGCAGGCCGGCCGTTTGGCGCCCGGTCTGCGTGCGGACGTTCTCGTTCTGAATTGCGACGTGACGCGCTTGGCGCCTGAAGAAATCGGCAGCGTCGAAGTTGCGACTACTATCATTGACGGACGAACGGTTTACTCCGCATAAGGGGAATTGGCTACAAGATGCTCCGATGCCCGTTTCGGCCTTTCGACAAGCTCAAGGCACCGCAAGCTCAACGGGCTGATCCCCGAGCGTGCGGAGCCTTGCGCTAGGTCCCTGAGCCTGTCGAAGGGTTTTCAACCGTAGAAAGAGCCGTGATGTCCGCGCCAACCGTGCTGTACGAAAAAGACGGGGCCGTTGCCGTCGTCAGCCTCAACCGTCCCCGGCAACTCAATGCCTACAACGTGACGATGCGCGACGAACTGCATGCCGTCCTGCACGCGGTGAGGGACGATCCCGAAGTGCGCGTGATGATCCTGCGCGGCGAAGGCGAGAGTTTTTCCACCGGCGGCGACGTTTCGGAATTCGGGTCCGCGCCCTCCCCCGTGCGGGCGCGCGAAGTCCGCTGGCTGCGCGACAACTGGGGTCTGCTCTTGCACTTGCCCCAGCCGACGATCGCCGCGGTGCACGGCTATACCGCAGGCGGCGGGCTGGAAATGGCATTACTCTGCGATATGTGTCTGGCAGCCGACGACGCCGTCTTCTTTCTGCCGGAGACCGGCTTGGGCATGATTCCCGGGGTGGGCGGAACGCAGACCGTGCCGCGGGCCATCGGGCTCGGACGGGCGCTCGACGTGGTGTTGACCGGCAAACGTCTGGACGCGAACCATGCCCTCCAAGTCGGCTTGGTCAACCGGGTGGTGCCCCGCCCCGCCCTCTTGACGGCGGCCAAATCCCTAGCATACACACTCTGCCGGCATCGCCCGCGAACCGTACGTTTGGCCAAACAAGCCGTGCGCCGTGGGACGGATCTCAGCTTGGCCGACGGCCTCCGACTCGAACAACGACTCTTCGGACTGGTGTAAGGAGCACGTATGAACACCGCCCAATTCATCAGTATTCCCAGCATGATGTTTTCCGACCAAGAAATCCTGTCCTTCGAGGGTACCCGCCTGACCTACGGAGCACTGAGCGAGCGGGTCAAGCGACTCGCCGGCGGCCTCCGCGAACAAGGGATACAGCCCGGCGACCGCATCGCCGTCCTCCAGACCAACTGCCACCAATACGTCGAAGCCTATTACGCCGCGGCCACGCTGGGCGCCACGTTCGTTCCGCTCAACTACCGCGCCAAGCCGCCCGAACTGGAATACATGATTACCGCGGCCAACAGTAAGGTCCTGTTCGTCGGCGACCGCTACATCGATCTGGTGAACCAACTCAAACCGCAACTCGGCTGCGTCGAGAAATACGTCAGCATCGAAACGCGCCACGACGACATGGTGCACTACGACGACGTCCTGGCCCAAGGTTCGCCCGACGTGGAAGAGGCCGAGGTGGATGAGGAAGATCTGTCGATCCTGATGTACACCAGCGGGACGACCTCGTTGCCCAAGGGCGTCATGCTGACCTATGGCGGCTTCACCAATTACGTGACCGGCACCGTGGAAATGGCGGACGGCACTCCGCGCGGCACATCCTTGCTGTGCGCGCCGCTCTACCACATCGCCGGCGTGATGAACATCATGACCGCGCTGTGGAGCGGACGGAAGATCGCAGTGCTGCGCCAGTTCGACGCCAAGGAATGGCTGGAAGCCGTCCAGACGGAGCGCGTGACGCACGCCTTCGTCGTGCCCACCATGCTGAAACAGTTGATCGACGACCAAACGTTCTCGGACTACGACCTGTCCAGCCTGCAAAACGTGTCGTACGGCGGGGCGCCCATGGCGTTTCCCGTGATCCGCAAGGCGATCGAGCTGTTCCCGGACACGACCGGCTTCGTGAATGCGTTCGGCCAGACCGAAACCAACTCCACGCTGACGGTGCTGGGGCCCGACGACCACAAGCTCAACGGCACCCCGGAAGAGGTCGAACGCAACCTGAAACGCCTCACGTCGGTCGGCAAGCCGCTGCCCGACGTCGAAGTGCAGGTTCGCGACGACGACAACGCCGAGATGCCCGCCAACGAGATCGGCGAGGTCGTCATTCGCACGCCGCGCGTCATGAAAGGCTACGCCAACCAGGAGAGCGCCACCGCGGCGTTGTTGGACGATGACAATTGGCTGCATACGCGCGACATGGGCTACATCGACGAAGATGGCTACGTGTATCTGGTCGGCCGCAAGGACGACATCATCATCCGCGGCGGCGAGAACATCGCGCCCGCGGAGATCGAAGCCGTGCTGCATGCGCATCCCGCGGTGGACGAGGCGGCCATCATCGGTGCGCCCGACGAGGATTGGGGACAGAAGATCGTGGCCTTCGTCGCGCTGAAACCCGGACAGACCGCGGGCGCAGACGACATCGGGGAGTTCTGCAAATCCCGCTTGGCGAGTTTCAAGAAGCCGCAGGAGATCAACTTTCTCGACGAACTCCCCAAGAACCCGCTCGGCAAGGTCCTGAAGAAGGAACTCAAGGCGCAATACGCATAGCGCACCCGGGGCGTCCGCAAGGACGCCCTTTTTCGTTGGAGCGCGCCGGTGTCACATCTCGTTAGCCACACGCGCGGCAAGGTCGCATGGCTCCGGCTGAACCGTGCCGAGCAGGCCAACCGGCTGACCCAGCGCATGGATCAGGACTTGGCCGCGGCCTGTCGGGACATCGAAGAAGACGAGACTATCGAAGTCGGCGTCCTGACCGGATCAGGCGACGTCTTCTGCGCGGGTCTCGACGAGACGATACGCACCGCCACGGCGATACGCGAGCAATTCGGATCCCTGTGCAGCATCGAAGCGCTGGCGGCGCTGACCAAGCCTACCGTCGCGGTCCTGAATGGCGACGCGTTCGGCGTCGGCCTGGAATTGGCTCTGGCCTGCGACCTGCGCCTAGCCGTCTCCGGTGCACGCTTCGGCCTTCCCCAAGTCAGCGAGGACCTGATCCCGTTCGGCGGAGGCACGCAACGTTTGCCGCGTATCGTCGGACCGACCAAAGCCCTGGAAATGATCCTGACCGGCAACCCGATCGAAACGGACGAAGGGTATCGCGTCGGGTTGGTCAACGAAGTCGTCCCCAAAGACGCCCTGCCCGCCCGTGTTGACGAAGTTCTGGCCAGTCTGGTAGGCAAAGGCCCCGTTGCGGTACGGCTCGGTAAAGAAGCCGTGCACAAGGCGCTCGACCTCACCTTGGATCAAGGGATTCGACTCGAAGAAGACATCTACGCCCTCCTGCAAACGACTAGCGACCGGGCGGAAGGCGTCGAGTCGTTTCTGCACAAACGGAAGCCGAAATTCACCGGACGGTAAGTCACCGACAGGAGGAGACGCAGTATGGCCAACCAACTCGGCAAGATGTATCTCTGCGGAAGCTGCGGCGTACAGGTGATCGTCACCAAGGGCGGAGACGGCAGCCTCAAGTGCTGCGGCGCGGAAATGCAGAAGAAGTAAGCCTTCGATCGGCCGCCATGGGCCGCGAATGACCGAGATTCGGAAAGGGCGCCCCGACCGGGGCGTCCTTTTTTCATACGATTCATGCGACGTCGGCGGCCTTGCGCCTCGGAGAGGCCGTCGCTACCATGCCGCGCGTCAGAGTTATCCGGTGAACCGGCCGACGAAGGAGCGTACCAGCATGGCGAACGGCGCCGCCCCGATTTCCGCGGATGAAATCCAGTCCCGCATCGTGACTGCGCTGCCCGACGCGCAGGTACACGTGCGGGACTACACCGGCGGCGGCGACCACTACGAAGCGGTGGTGGTCTCGGCCGTGTTCGACGGCAAGAACGCCGTGGCCCGGCACCGGCTGGTGTACGGTGCCCTGCAAGACGCGATGGTGGAACGCATTCACGCCCTGGCTCTCAAGACCCTGACTCCGCGGGAGTTTCAGGCCGAGGCGGAACAATCCGATCTGATCGACATCGAAACCCCGAAGTCCTGACCAACAGCCGCTCGGACTCCCTGACCGAGCCAAGGAGGAGACCATGCAAGACGCGACGCAGACCCGGATCGACGAGACCGTGAAGAACAACAAAGTCCTGATCTACATGAAGGGCAACCCCGCGTTTCCGATGTGCGGATTCTCGGCGACCACGATTCAGATTTTCGATTCGCTGGGTATGCCGTACGAGACGGTCGACGTGTTGCAGGACCCGGAGGTCCGCGACGGCATCAAACATTATTCCAACTGGCCGACCATCCCACAGGTGTACGTGAACGGCGAGTTCATCGGCGGCTGCGACATCATCCAGGAAATGCACGGCCGTGGCGAACTGGAACCCCTGATCCGCACCGCCCTCGAAGCCGACTGAAGGCATACCGCATCGTTAGTCCATAAGACCGTACCAGGATCATGTGAAGTCATCCTTCGAGATAGTGGGCGAGGTCACGGCTATCGAACCGATAGCCGTCGGCAAGTCGGTCAAGGAAAGGGCTAGGCTGCGGAGGCAATACGGTCCCGGCCGTGGGCGAAAACTCAAAGGAATTGCTACTGTTCGGCACAGGAACGGGAAGATATGAAGGGCGGAAGTGCACTGGTACGAAGCTCACGGCATCGGTAAGAGAGTAATCAAGCTGAAACGCTATCTGGACAAAACGCATAAACCCGCGTAAATCCCGTCATCCTCAATTCGTTGTCTGCGTGGACAACTCCGGGTACCCTGTTTCGCTTGAACTTCACAAGCTGTACCGAGCCTTGCCTGACCCCTCCGCTGCCGAAGATGGCGATGTCCGTGTCATAGACGAGAGCGGGGATGACTATCTGTACCCCGCAGAGTATTTCGTCGAAGTCGAGGCTCCACGCCGAGCGACCGACGCGATAACCAAGTCATTCAGCCGGGAAGCTCCACAGACCGCTTGAACATAGCTCATAAGCGTTGTGCGAGTCCTAGTCGGATGGACCCAGTGAATGGTTGTGACAGAACCAGATAAAAAGGACACAATGCCACGTGGAATTCGAATGGGACCGAAAGAAAAACCAGGAAAACGTACGGAAACATGGCGTTGCGTTCAGCGAAGCTGCAACGGTCTTCAATGATGAACTGAGCAGAACGTTTCCGGATCCATTCCATTCGGAGGAAGAAGATCGCTATATCACCGTCGGTGCTTCATGGAGAAACCACCTTCTGATGGTTGCGCATACAGACCGCGACGAACGAATCCGCATCATCAGCGCGCGTGGATTGACTCCCGCTGAAAGAAGGGACTATGAAGAAGACCGTTCAAAATGAGATGGACGACGATCTCCGGGCTGCTTATGATTTGCGCCCCCTGCTCGGAAATGGGGTGCGAGGAAAATACGTACAGCGGTATCGAGCAGGGACTAATTTAGTCCTACTGGCCCCGGACGTAGCAAGGGCGTTTGCAAATGACGGGGAAAGAATCAACAGAGCCTTACGAATGGCACTGCGACCGAGCGCGCCCTCCGGACACCAGAAGCAGAGCGGCACACGAGTCGGAGCCTTTTGGCGGGCGACTGTAAAGCCGCCCTTCCGGCAGAGACTCCGTCATAAATCTTTTCAGCAGCCACGCCATTCCCGCCACGTCTAGGCGGATATTCTATTATCGAGTTCAACGAAGGAGAAGCGGAAAAAAATGCACTATTCGGTACAAAATCGCTCTGTACAAATCTGAAGAAGGCTACGATGTTTCCCGCCCGGGGCTTCCGGGTTGCCGGTCACAAGGGGCCAAAGAATCAGAGGTGCAGAAGAACATCCAAGACGTGATTCGAGAGTATGTCGCCGCCGTTGAAGAATTGCTCTAGTGCACGCTTAGTCCCGATGTCCGAAAGAGAGACCCCGCAGCATAACGATGTTGGAATGTTAACAAAGCAGCTTTGTGTGTGTATCGAGCACCTACTTCCTGACGCCTGACAGGGCTAGTATATGAATCCGTTAGACCTTATTCCATGAATCCGTAATTACCGGCACATTCAGTATTCGTCGGACGCCTAGTCTCAAGGCAATTCAGAGACGTTCGCACCATGCTCCGAGTTCCGCTTCCGGATATGAACGAAGCAAATGAGGAGGAAGATTATGGTGGCTGCAATTTCGCCGCGACGGCTACTCTGTGCAACATAATCAGCGGAATCCCTGTAACAATCTATCGGCCCCCAAATGGGATTGGGACAGGCAAAGCATTGGATCGGGATGTGACGTACAAACGCGTTTGTGCTTCAGAAGGGGGGAGACTTTTCAGCGACGCGGCGGGTCATATAAAGGTGTATTCTACAAGAATGGCAAGATCGTCAAGCAGGCGAGACTCAAAGCCTTGCGGCCGTCTCTTGTAAAAGCAGATGCCACGGTAGGCTCATCCCCCGTTAGTCTGCTGTGCCCACAAGCCGTCGGCCTGTTCCCAGCCCACAACGGCCAGCGTGTTGCCGTCCTCGTCGATGAACTGCAGCGGTCCCAGGAACGTCATGTAGAACTCGCTGTCTTCCAGGAAGTTGGTCTGGTCGTGCCGCGCGTTGCAGGCTTCGTAGCCGTAGCCGACCGCAGTGGCCGTCGCCCCACCGCTTCCTTCGCCGCCGCGGACTTCCATCTTCCCCTTGGTCAGCAGATATTCGCCCGGCCCGACATGGATGTGCCGTGCAAACGATGATCCCTTGGGGCAATTGAACATCGCGGTCCACGCCCCCATCTCGGGCGAGGCGTGAAGCAGCTTCCAGCGGATTCCACCGGTCGAGAACTCGCCGGGGAACGGCTGCCACTCTATCCCATCGGCCTGGACGTATTCGCCTTCGATCTTCTGTTTCATCGTCAGCCCCTCCTTTTCGGGCAGTGCGTCAGTTTGAAAATTCTCCGATACTGCGCTGGCCTCCTATTGTAGGGGCAACCCCCTGTGGTTGCCCTTCCGCCCGCTAGGGCAACCACAGGGGGTTGCCCCTACGTGCCGCGCGGCGCCTAACATTCGAACTGAGACACTCCCCCTTTTCGAGTCTTGCTCGATTCCAGGAACGCGGCGGCTCAGCTTCCGCGTTCGGATTCTCCGGAGGCTTGGCCAGTCAGCGGCAGCCGGACCCGTTCGGGGAGTATCTTCAGTTGGGCATGCTCGTCGAAGACGTCCGGCCACGAATCGCGCCCGAACACCGGCTTGAGCACCGGGCGGCTGACCAGCGCATGCACCGGGCGGGCGATCAGCCACTCCAGCGCAAAGCCGGCCGCGGACAACGGATAGGCAACTATCTGCAATGGGTGGCTATCGTCGTACGTGTCGAACGCATCCGGCTGCCTTTCCTGCGCTCCGGCTGGCGTCACGTTCAGCGCCAAACTCACCGTGACGGCAAGCAGCGTCGTCTTCCATGTCATGATGTCAGTGCTCCTCGTTCTTGCCGGCCGGCGGTTTTGTGGCGCCGTCGAAACCCCGTTGCCAATTGGAGCCTATGCTTCCTCGGTGGAGGTCTCAACCTCTTGGCGGACGGCGCGGCGAGCCGCGGGTCGGCGATACTTCTTGTCGTCATCCTGGCGGCGGACCGGGGGCGGCAGATCTTTACGAACTCGGCGCAACGCCTCCCGGCTCGACACCGACGTTTTCTTCTTGCGCGGCATGGTCGTCGCTTGAACATTTCTCTACACGGTACTCTCCACTCGTCACCCGCCACTATCCACTTCCGCTAACGCCCGCGCCACGTCCTTGGCGAAATACGTCAGAATCACGTCCGCGCCGGCCCGCTTGATCCCGGTCAAGGCTTCGTGCACGACCCGACTCTCGTCGAGCCAGCCGTTCCGGGCCGCGGCTTTGAGCATCGCGTATTCTCCGCTCACGCTGTACGCGGCCAATGGAACGTCGAACCGCTCCTTCACGCGGCGGATGACGTCCAGATACGGCAGCGCGGGTTTGACCATCACGATGTCCGCGCCTTCTTCGACGTCCAACGCGACTTCGCGCAACGCCTCGTCCGTGTTGGCGCAGTCCATCTGGTACGATCGCCGGTCGCCGAACCGCGGCGTGGATTCCGCGGCCTCGCGGAACGGGCCGTAGAAACCCGACGCATATTTCGCGGAATACGCCATGATGGACGTCTGCGAAAAACCCTCTGCGTCCAGCGCCCGGCGAATGGCGCCCACCCGGCCGTCCATCATGTCCGACGGCGCTACCATGTCCGCACCGGCGCGGACGTGAGACAGCGATTCCTCAACCAGCAGGTCGAGCGTCGCGTCGTTGTCCACATCGCCTTTCCGGACCACGCCGCAGTGCCCATGGTCGGTGTACTCGCACAAACACACGTCGGTGATGACGACGAGGCCGGGCACGTGTTCCTTGATCGCACGGACCGCGCGCTGGATGATTCCGTCGGCGCGATAGGCGCCCGAGCCGAGCGGGTCCTTTTCCTCCGGGATACCGAACAGGATGACGCCCGGAATACCGAGGTCACGAATCGTCTTGCACTCCTCTACCGCCCGGTCCACCGAGAGTTGCGCAACGCCGGGCATGGACGCGACCGGATTTTCCACCCCGCGGCCGGGCACGACGAACAGCGGCATGATGAGGTCATCGACACTCAGCCGGGTTTCTCTAACCATGCGCCGCAGGTTCGCGTTGCGTCGCAGGCGGCGTGGCCGCTGGATGGGAAACGACATGATGGGCGACTCCGTTCCGGCTATCGTTCCGAGTGCTGCCCCGAATCGTGAAAGTGCTCGACAATCGCGTCGGCGAACGCGGGGATTGTATAGGCCGCGGGTTGAATCGTCACGCGCAAGCCGTGCTGCCGGGCGGTTGCCGCGGTGATCGGGCCGATGCAGCCCACGGACACGTTGCCGAGCAGGTCGGCTGCATCATCGCCGGAAAAGCCTGCCATGAAATTCCGTACCGTGCTGGAGCTCGTGAACGTCAGCAGGTCGAGCCGCCCGCCGCGTAACAGGTCGTGCAGCATCTCGGTGCGCAGATGCGGTCGGACGGTGCGATACGCCGCGACCTCGTCCACCCGTGCCCCGGATGCGCGAAGGGCGTCCGGTAAGACAGCGCGCGCTTCCGCTGCGCGCGGCAGCAGAACCCGCCGCGCGTTTTCGGCCTTGAGCACGTCGATCAGCGCCTCGGCCACGTAGGCGTCGGGCATGGCATCGACCCGCAGGTGGCGCGCCTCGACGCTGCGCGCGGTTTCCGGCCCGATCGCGGCAATGTGGACCCCTGCCAAATCGCGGATGTCTTGCCGCCGATGTTGCAGCCGCTCGAAGAAAAAGCGGACGCCGTTGACGCTGGTGAACACGAGCCAATCGTAATCGGCCAGCGCGTCGAGGGCCGTGTCGAGTTCCCGATACGCCGCCGGCGGCACCGTCTCGATCGTCGGGAACCGGAACACTTCGGCCCCGCGTGCTTCCAGCAGTTCCGCGAACCGGCCTGCTTGGTCCCGCGGACGGGTGACCGCGATGCGTTTCCCGAACAGCGGTTTGGACTCGAACCACGCCAGACGTTCGCGCAGCCGCACCACGTCGCCCACGACGATGACCGCGGGCGGCTCAAATTCTTCCCGCGCGGCGCGCTCGGCTATCGTGCCCACGGTCCCGGTCAATACCTGCTGGTCGGCCTGCGTTCCCTGGCGGACGAGGGCCGCCGGCGTGTCCGCTGGCAGGCCAGCCGTCATCAGGCGTTGCATGGTGCCGCGCACTTGGCGCGTTCCCATCAGAACAACCAACGTGCCGCGCACGCCGGCGAGGGTCGCCGGGTTCATGCGGTGCGGGGTGTCCTCCCACACCTCTGGACGGTCGGACACCACGGCCACGCCTGAAGCGTAGTCACGATGGGTGAGCGGAATGCCGGCATACGCGGGAACGGCCGACGCCGACGGCACACCCGGCACGGTCTCGAACGGAATCCCGGTCGCGGCGAGTTCCTCGGCCTCCTCGCCGCCACGTCCGAACAACGTCGGGTCGCCGTCATAGAGCCGCACGACGGTTTCGCCCTGCGCGGCGTGCGCGCACAGCAGCCGGCCGATGGTCTGCTGCGGGACGCTGCGTCCGCCGGTCTCTTTCCCGATGTAGAGCAAATGGGCGTCCGGCTTGGCGAAATCCAAGATGCGGACGTCGACGAGGGAGTCGTGGACGACCATGTCCGCGTCTTCCAGGTAACGCCGACCCTTGAGGGTCAGCAATCCCGGGTCGCCGGGTCCGGCGCCTACCAAATAGACTTTGCCCGCCGCGGTCATCGGTCGCTACGCCCCTGTCCGTTCGCGTTCCAGGCGATCCAGAATCTCCCGCCCGCCTTGAGACAACAGCCGCGTGGCCAAGCGGGCGCCTAACCCGACGGCATCGTCAGCCGAACCCGTCTCCTGCCCGCGCACCACGGTGCGGCCGTCGGGGCTGGCGATCAGCGCGTCGAGACACACCCCATCGGGCCGCGCGAATGCTTTGGCTGCCAGCGGTGTATGGCAGTCGCCGCCCACGGCGCGCAGGAACGCCCGTTCGACCGCAACTTCGAGCCCGCTCTGCCGGTCGTGGAGCGGCTGTACGAATTCGGCAACTTCAGTTCCGTCGCGCGTCTCGATCCCGATCGCGCCCTGTCCGATGGCGGGCAAGAAACGTTCCTCGTTCAGAACATGGGCCTGAGCCGGCATCAGCCCCAGACGCTTGAGCCCCGCGGCGGCCAGCACGGTTGCATCCACCACACCCTCGCGGTGTTTGCGCAGGCGGGTATCCACGTTGCCGCGCAGCGTTTCGACACGCAGGTCCGGTCGGAGATGAAGGAGCAACGCTTGCCGGCGCAGACTGCTGGTCCCGACCCGGGCACCGCCGGGCACGTCGTCCAACGTCTCGCCTCCCCGGCTGATGAGCACGTCGCGCGCGTCTTCGCGTCGCGGCACCGCACTCAACACCAAGCCGGCGGGGAAGACGGCCGGCAGGTCTTTCACCGAATGGACGGCCAAATCGATCCGTCCGTCCAGCAAGGCTTCTTCTATCTCCTTGACGAACAGGCCCTTCCCGCCGACTTGCGAGAGCGCCCGGTCGCGGATCTTGTCCCCCGAGGTCACGATCGGAACCAAGGCGACGTCGAGTTGTGGCCACTGCCGTTCGAGCCTGCCCTTGACCCAGTCGGCCTGCCAGAGCGCCAGCCGGCTCCGTCTGGTGCCGATACGAAGCGTGGTGCGCATACCCGTGCGAGCAACGCGCCGGATCGCGTGGCTAGGCGTCCGGGTTCTCGTCGAGCCCGAAAATCTGGCGCACGAGACCGGGAGCCGAAGCGCGTCGGACTTCGGTCTCGGCGCTGCCGCGCTGGCGTTTGAGATAGGCGAGCGGCGAGTGGAGGAGCTTGTTGGTGATCGCGCGCGTCAGCGCCTCGACCGATTCTCTAGCCTGCGGCGGCAGGTCCGACAGCCCGGCCTTTTCCACCTCGCGGCGGCGGATCGCCTCGGCCCGTTCCCGCAACGCCACGATGGTCGGCGTTGCCTCCTGGCTGACGAACCAGTCCCAGAACCGCTCGGTTTCCTGTGCGACGATCGCTTCGGCTTTGGCCGCCTCGACCTGGCGCTCGCCCTTGTTGTCCTCGACCACCTGCTCCAGGTCGTCGATGTCGTACAGGAAGACGTTGTCGAGCCGGTTGAGTCGCGGGTCGAAATTGCGCGGCACCCCCAGGTCGATGAGGAACATCGGGCTGCGCTTGCGCTCCGCCAACGCGTCTTCGACCATACCGGCGTGCAGCAGATACTGCGGGCTGCCGGCCGAACCGATCACCACATCGGCCAGATGCAGATGCTTTTCGATCTGGTCGAACGGGACGACCGTCCCGTGGCAAGAGCGGGCCAACTCGACCGCGCGCCGGAACGTTCGATTGGTCACGAGAATGGTGCCGATCCCGCGGCCGCGCAGATGGCGGACGGCCTGCTCGCCCATCTCGCCCACGCCGATCACCATCGCCGTCTTGTCTTCCAGCCGGTCGAAGATCGTACAGGCCAAGTCCACGGCCGCGGAACTGACGGAGACGGCCTTGGCAGCGATGCGCGTCTCGGTCCGTACCCGTTTCGCGACCGAGAAGGACTTGTGGAACCAGCGGTGCAGCACGGTCCCCAGCGTGCCGAGTAGCGACGACGCATTGTAGGCGTCCTTCATCTGGCCCAGGATCTGAGGCTCTCCGACGACCAGGGAATCGAGGCTCGCAGCCACGCGGAATACGTGGCTGACTGCGTCCTTGTTCCGGTGGGAATAGACGTACGGCGCGAAGCGGCCGAGCGGCACGCGCTGCTCGTCGGCGATGAACGCCCGAATCCGGGCGTCCGCCGCCGCGACGTCCGGCGTATGCGCGACCACCTCCACCCGGTTGCACGTGGACACGAGGGCGCCCTCGCGGACGACCTCGGTATCGACCAGGCGGGCGAGCGCCCCGTCGCGCGCGGCGTCGCTGAACGCCAACTGCTCGCGGAGTTCCAGCGGCGTGGCGTGGTGGTTCAGGCCGACGACCAGCAGCGACGTGGCCGGTGAGGCGAGACTAGCCAAACTGGCCTCCGTGCCGGCCGGGAAACAACTGGACGCCGACGAACGACACGACCAGCACCGCGAAACAGGCAATCGTCAGCGTTGCCGCACGCCGCCCGCGCCAGCCCGCGCTGCGGTAGTGCAGCAGCAGCGCATACAGAATCCACGTCAGTACCGACAGGACGAGCCGCGGCTCCCAGATCCACACGTGCCCCCATGCGTATTCGGCCCACACCGCGCCGCTCAACAGGCCGAGCGTCAACAGCAGGAACCCCCACGCCAGCGAGCGGTAGTTCAGATAGTCGAGCGTTTCCAGCGAGGGCAGGCGGCGCAGGAACGCCGAGGCCCTTTTCTGTTTCAGGCGCTTTTCCTGCACGAGATAGACCAGGCTGGCACTGAACGCGACCACGAACACGGCATAGCCGAGGAACGCCGCGGTCACGTGGACCGGCAGCCACGCGCTGTGCAGCGTCGGAGGGAGCGCCCGCGCCTGGGTGTAGAAGACGTGCACGCCCAAGGTCAGGATGAAGCCGAGCGGGCTCACGATCGCGCCCAGAATCGACACGGGCAGCCGCCACTGCACCAGCAGCCCGATCCCCGCGGTCAGGCACGCGAAGAACGACAGCGCCTCGTAGGAGTTCGTGACCGCGAAATACCCACCCGACAGCGAACGGGCCGCAATGGCCCCGGCGTGACAGACGACCGCCGCGGCCAGACAGCCCGGCGCCACCACGCGTGGCCAGGACGGCCGAACCGACACCAAGCCGGCCACGAAACTCGCCGTGCCGAGCAGATACCACAGCAGGGCCAGGGTCAGCAGCCAGACTTCCATTCCGTCGCGTCCTCTGCGGTTTCCTCAAGAGAAAAAGGCAGGCGGTCGAGCATCTCCGCCTCGCCTAGCGTGCGGTGTGAGCGGGTGTCGAGTCTATCGACTTGCCGGCGCCGAAGATAGTCCGAGAACGGGGACTCGACCACCAGCGATGGGGAGTCCACGACGTTGCAGAAGATACCGGCCTCCCGCGCCGCGGCGGCAACGCGTTGCCGGACGTCGCGGCGTCCGAGGGCGCGTCTCTGCTTTTGATTTCCTCTCCCTCCGGTCCCCGAGCCTGTCGAAGGGTGGGAGAGGGCTGGAGCCTGCCCCGGACTTGATCCGGGAGTGAGGATTCCCACTGCCGAATCGGACCGAAAGTTTCGGACCGGCCACGACCAGCACCACGTGTGCCGAGCGGTGTCCGGCACACGATTCCGCCAGTGCGAATCAGCTTCGCGGCACGCGCAGGATCTGCCCGATCTGGATCAGCCGCACGTTGCGGACGCCGTTCAGGCGTTTCAGCGTGGCGACGCTGGTGCCGTAGCGGCGGGCGATACTGCCCAAGGTCTGCCCGCGGCGGACTTTGTGCTTGACGTATTGCCGAGGGGCCGCGTCCGCCCGGCCGGCCACGCGAATCTTCTGGCCGACGCGGATGAGCGACGGCTTGCGGATGTCGTTGAGCCGCGTCAACGCGGCGACCGTGGTCTTGTACCGTCGTGCGATACGGCCGAGCGATTCGCCCCGCCGCACGGTGTGGACCGTGGCGCGGCGGGCGGTCTTCGCCGGCCAGATGCCCGCGCCCCTGGTCGGCACCTGCAGGCGTTGCCCGACCCGAATCAGGTGGGCACTTCGCAGGCCGTTGAGGCGGGTGAGCGTGCGGACGTTGGTTCCGTACAGGCGGGCGATGCGCCCCAACGTCTGCCCGCGGCGCACCCGGTGCGTCGTGACCGCCGCGGCTTGGCGGTCGGCCTTCGCGTCCGGGTCGAGCGCGGCGTACCGGGCGAGGAAGCGGTCTTTCGTGCCGGCGGGAATGCGCAGCGTGTGGCCGCGCGGCACGTGCAGGTCGCCGCGGCGGATCAAGCGGCCGAAGGACTGGTTGAGCCCGAGCAGATCGTCCCGGTCGAGCTCGGCCGCGGTCGCCACGTCGTGCAGCGATACGAAGTGCGGCAGTTCGACCTCGTCGTACGCCAGCGGCGGTTCGCGCTCGACCGGTCCGAAATAGGCCTCGGCGTTACGCTCGACTTCGATAGCCGCCAGTAATTCGGCATAGAAATTCCGCGAAGCGAAGCCGAACGTCCGGCCGTCGTAGCGCCGGATGATCGCGGTGATGTCGCGCGTCCCCAGCCGCCGCACCGCGCGTTTCATCCCCGCCCGGCCGTGGTTGTAGGCGGTCACGGCCAGCGGCCAGGTTTGCAGCGCGGCATGATTCTCCTTGAGGAGGCGCGCCGCGGCCCGCGTGGCCAGCAGCGGGTCGCGGCGTTCGTCCACGACGTGGTTGATGGTGAGATACCGCCGGCCGGTCGAAGGAATGAACTGCCACACCCCCGCGGCCCCCGCCTTGGAATACGCGTCCACGTTGAACGACGACTCGACGAACGGCAGGCGGGTCAGTTCGACCGGCAACCCCTCCTGCCGGAAGATCCGTTCGATCTCCGGCAGGTAGCGGCCCGATATGCGGAGCCCCTCACGAAACCGCTCGCACACCCCCGTCTGCGTCCGCAGGCGGTCGCGCGCCGCCGCCTTGCGGAACTTCTGCCGCTCGTCCACGTCCGCGAACATCGCGCGGATCTCGCGCTCCCGGTCGCTGAGCCGGCCGCCCTTCGTGGCGTGCCGGTGCAGGTTGCGCAGCGCGGTCCGAATCTTCTTGACCTCCCGCTTGACGCGCGAGGTCCGCATTCGGCGCGCCTTGGCCTCCGGGTATCGTTCGTACAGCGCCCGGAAATCCAGGACCGTATAGACCTTGTCCAGATACACGGAATCGTGGATGACGGCCTGATGTCGGGAGTATTTCCCGAAGACGTTCGTCCAGAATTCGACCTGCGGCCGCAGCGCCTCGGGATAGGGAAGCGCCCCGAACGCCCGCGGGGAGGCCGCCTCGCGCGCCGGCTCCGCCGCGCCGCATACGAACGTCGGACTCGCAGCAAGAAGAAGAAAGGCGCCCAGGAACGGGCACACCCACCTGCCGTATCGTTTGGTCTGCATCATCGTCCCCACCCTCTCCACGTTCCACCTTCACCCACGGACAATGCGGTTCCCCCGCTCGGGGTTCACCAGACGTAACGTCTTCCCTAACAAACCTGCTCCTAGAGTTCAACGTGCCAACATCACTCGTCGTGTCTCAGCTTAAAAATTGTTTGCTCTTGAGCGAGTTCCTACCTCCCGATACCCGGGGCGAAAATAAAGCGCTGCGGGATACGGGCTTAGAAGCCATAGGTTCAGGACGACCGGGATCGTCGCGGTCGACAGGCTCCCTGCGCAACTCTAACACCGCCTGCTCTGCAACCGGCGACTAAGGAGGGGAGCAACTCACCAAGGCGTGGGGAACGACATCCACGCCTGACAATTGGCCGTTCTATTCAGCCGGCGACACCGGCACACAGGGATCCGCACATGATTGGTATGAGACAGGAAGACAAAAAACACTTATCTTCAAGGTATCTTTACTACGGCTGAACCATACTCGAGGTGGGCAGTCCAATAGTGGATCAGTTTGAAATTGCTTCCGTTGAGACATCTCTCCCTCATCATTCTCCTATCTTCTATCCAGGCAAAGACAGGAACACACAGCGGCCGCCTAGCAGTTGGAGACTGCGTATTTTTCTCCTCTACCCTTGGAACGTGGTCATTAGGAATCAATCTGCTGGGATGATTGATGTACTCCACCCCGCGTCCGCACTCCTACACTGGTAACCACGGAAAGGCGTAGCTGCTCGACAGATGGGACACAGCCCGGCAATATTCAACCGTTACACGACCAGTGGGGGACCGGCGCTTGACACCCTCTCGGGGGGCGAGTATCTAGGCGGCAGGAAATTTCCCCGGTCTCAATGGCGGAGGGGCCACACCCGTTCCCATCCCGAACACGGCAGTTAAGCCCTCCAGCGCCGATGGTACTGCGGCCGTATGCCGTGGGAGAGTAGGACGAGGCCGGGGATCCTTTCCTCCATTGATCCTCCCATGTGGAGGATTTTCCCGAGCGGGCGTAATTCAGTGGTAGAATGCCAGCTTCCCAAGCTGGACGTCGCCGGTTCGAGTCCGGTCGCCCGCTTCCTTACCCCCACCTGCTGAAAGGCCGCCATGCAGACCGTTCCGTGTCCACGGTGTGGGAAATTGGTCTCTTGGCAGCAGAACGGCTTCCGACCCTTCTGTTCGGAACGCTGCCGGACGCTCGACTTGGGGGCCTGGGCCGACGACGATTACGCTATCCCCGGTGAGCCCGCCGAAAATTCCGCCCCGACCGACGACGAGGCGTCCGAGGCGTGACGCGCCGTTCGTGACGCATGGCCATCCATCCTACCGCGGTCATAGCGCCCCGGGCCGAACTCGACGCCGAGGTGGACGTCGGCCCGTACGTCGTCATCGACGGGCCGGTGCAGATCGGCCGCGGCACCCGGATTCTCTCCCATGCGGTACTGACCGGGTGGACCAGGATCGGGCGGGACAACGAAATCCACATGGGCGCCGTGGTCGGCCACGTTCCGCAGGACGTGGCGTACACCGGCGCGCGCAGTTATCTGCGCATCGGCGACCGGAACGTCATCCGCGAACACAGCCAGATTCATAGGGGCACCACGGCGGAAAGCGAGACGGTCGTCGGCGACGACAATTTTCTGATGCAACACGCCCACGTCGCCCACAACTGCCGGCTGGGGAACCACACCGTCATCGGCGGCGGCGCCTTGCTGGCCGGGCACGTCAGCGTGGAGGATCGCGCCTTCGTCTCCGGCAACTGTGTCGTCCACCAGACCGTGCGCATCGGCACGCTCGCCCTGCTGCGCGGCCTGTCGCGGACCAGCCGCGACGTACCGCCATTCTGCATCATGGACGGCACGCATACGGTCCGCGGCCTCAACGTCGTCGGCTTGCGCCGAGCAGGTTTCGGCCCCGAACGGATTGCAGACCTGCGCCGTGCCTTTTCGGCCCTGTTCCGGCGCCGCGGCGACCTGTCCCGCAAGGTCGAAACGCTGCTGGATTCCGGGCCGTCCGCCGACGTCCGCCGCTTGATCGAGTTCATCCGCGGCTCGGAGCGGGGCGTCTGCTTCGGGCCGCGGACCGACCGCCGGAGCGCGGATTGAGTCTTGAGAGACGAGGGATGGATGGAAGAGGCGGCGACCGGATTCGAACCGGTGAATGGAGGTTTTGCAGACCTCTCCCTTAGCCACTTGGGTACGCCGCCGCGTCAGGCACCGGGAACGGTGGGGAGGAATTGAACTACCGTCCGGTTCGCGCGATTGCAACACCCCGGCAGGGCGCGCCCGGCAACCCTCTTTGGCGGCTCCTGCACTTCTGATAGCACTGCGCCCATGATCGAGCGGTACACGCGCCCGGAACTGCGCCGGATCTGGTCCGAGGAGACGAAGTTCCAGACGTGGCTCGAAGTCGAACTGCTGGCCTGCGAAGCCCTGGCCGAACGGGGCGACGTTCCGTCCGACGTGGTGCCACGGCTGCGGGAACGCGCGCGCGTCGACATCCCGCGCATGCGCGAGATCGAGGCCGAGGTCAAACACGACGTGGTGGCCTTCGTCAGTTCGATCGCCGAGGGCGTGGGCGAGGACGGGCGGTTTCTCCACCTCGGCCTGACTTCCTACGACGTGGTCGATACCGCCTTCGCGGTCCAACTCTGCCGGGCGACGGATACGATCCTGGCTGGGCTGGACACCTTGCTCGACGTGCTGAAGCGGCGTGCCGAGGCCGACCGCCATACGCCCATGATTGGGCGCAGCCACGGCGTGCACGCCGAGCCGATCACGTTCGGGCTCAAGGTCGCCCACTGGTACGCCGAACTGGCACGCGGCAAGACGCGGCTCGAACGGGCGCGTGCCGAGGTCGCCGTCGGAAAAGTATCCGGCGCGGTCGGGACGTACGCCAACGTCGCCCCCGAGATCGAGGCGTTCGTTTGTGCGCGTCTGGGGCTGGTGCCCGAGACGATCGCGACCCAGATCGTGCCGCGCGACCGGCACGCCACTTTTTTCGCGACGTTGGCGGTCATCGGCAGTTCGCTGGACCGCATCGCCACCGATCTGCGGCATCTGCAATTCACCGAGGTGTTCGAGGTGCAGGAGCCTTTCACGCCCGGGCAGAAGGGCTCGTCCGCCATGCCGCACAAACGCAACCCGTGGCAGTTGGAGAACGTGAGCGGCTTGGCCCGCCTGCTGCGCGGCTATGCGCTGTCGGCCCTGGAGAACGTGGCGCTGTGGCACGAGCGCGACATCAGCCACTCGTCGGTCGAGCGGGTCATCGGCCCGGACGCGACCAGTCTGCTCGATTTCATGCTGGTGCGGCTCACCACCATCGTGGACCGGCTGGTGGTTCGGCCCGAGCGGATGCAGGCCAATCTGCGGCTGCTGGGAGACGCCATCTATTCCGAGCACCTGCTGCTGGCCCTGGTACGCAAGGGCGCGTCGCGGGAGGACGCCTACGCCTGGGTGCAACGCAACGCCATGAAGGTCTGGGAAGACGGGGTCTCGTTCGCCGCGGAGGTCCGCAACGACCCGCAGATCGGCGGGTTACTCGATCCCGCGGAAATCGACCGTCTGTTCGACGCCCGGCACGCGCTGCGGCATACAGACGCGATCTTCGACCGGGTGTTCCACGACGGGTAGCCGCAAGGGACGGCGCATGGTGGCCCGCGTCTACGTCACGCCCAAACGCGGGATTCTCGACCCGCAGGGCAAGGCGATCGCCCGGTCGCTCCACGACCTGAGCTACGCCGAGGTCGGCGAGGTGCGGATGGGCAAATACATCGAGATCGAACTCCGCGACCTTTCCAAAGAGGAGGCCGAACGGCGCGTCGAAGCGATGTGCCGCCGGCTGTTGGCCAACTCGGTGATCGAAGACTTTCGCTTCGAGGTCGGCGAGGAGTAACCCACGGTGCACTGGGGCGTAGTCACGTTTCCCGGCTCCAACGACGACCGGGACGCCGTGCATTGCCTGGAGACGGTCCTCGGCCAGCCGACGGTCCGCCTGTGGCACAAGGACCGGGCGCTGCACGGCGTGGACGCGGTCGTCCTGCCGGGCGGCTTTTCGTACGGCGACTATCTTCGTTGCGGCGCGGTCGCCCGCTTCTCGCCCGTCATGCAGAGCGTGATCGAATTCGCGCGCGCCGGCGGGCCGGTGCTGGGCATGTGCAACGGGTTTCAGATCCTGTGCGAAAGCGGGTTGCTGCCAGGCGCGTTGATCCGCAACCGGATGCTGTCCTTCGTCTGCGACTGGGTGACCGTGCGGGTCGAAACCGCGCGGACCCGGTTTACGGTCGGCTGCACCGCCGGCGAATGCCTGTCGGTGCCGATCAAGCACGGCGAGGGCTGCTACGTGGCGGACGCGGCCACGCTGCGCGCACTGGAAGAGCACGACCAGATCGTCTTCCGCTACGTGGACGGGGACGGCCGAGTCACGCCCGCGGCCAACCCGAACGGGGCGCTGGACAACATCGCCGGAGTCACGAACCGGGCGGGCAACGTCGTCGGCCTCATGCCCCACCCCGAACACGCGGTCGAAGCGCTGCTGGGCGGCGAAGACGGCCGCAAACTCTTCACGTCGGTCTGCGCCTAGGCTCATGCCCGTCGTCGATCTGGACGCGGCCCTCGCCCACGGTCTGTCCGCGGACGAGTACGCGCGCGTCGTGGAGGCGCTGGGCCGCGTGCCCACGCTCGAAGAGCTCGGCGTCTTCTCGGTCATGTGGTCGGAGCACTGCAGCTACAAGAGCTCCCGCGGCTTGCTGCGCCGGCTGCCGGCCGCCGGCCCGCGCATTCTCCAGGGTCCGGGCGAAAACGCCGGCGTGGTCGAAATCGGCGACGGGCTGGCCGCGGTCTTCAAGATCGAAAGCCACAACCATCCGTCGTTCATCGAGCCTTACCACGGCGCGGCGACCGGCGTCGGCGGCATCTTGCGCGACGTGTTCACGATGGGCGCGCGGCCGGTCGCGTCGCTCGACTCGCTGCGCTTCGGCGCCATCGATCACCCGCGGACCGCGTTTCTGGTCAAGGGCGTCGTGGCCGGCATCGGCGGCTACGGCAACAGCGTCGGCGTGCCGACCGTCGGCGGGGAGATTGCGTTTCACCCCGGCTACGATGGCAACGTCTTGGTCAACGCGTTCACGCTGGGCATCGTGCGGACGGACCGCATCTTCCGGGCGACCGCGGCCGGCACGGGCAACCCGGTCCTCTACGTCGGCTCGCGCACCGGCCGCGACGGCATCCACGGCGCCAGCCTGCTGGCCTCGCGGGAGTTCGACGACCGCTCCGAGGAACTACGCCCCGCGGTGCAGGTGGGCGACCCGTTTACCGAGAACCTCCTGATCGAAGCCTGTCTGGAACTGATGCAACACGATTTGATCGTCGGCATCCAGGACATGGGCGCGGCCGGGCTGACGAGTTCCTCGGTCGAAATGGCCGACCGCGGGCACGCCGGCCTCCTCCTCGACCTGGACCGCGTGCCGACGCGCGAAGACGGCATGACCGCGTACGAACTGCTGCTGTCCGAGTCGCAGGAACGCATGGTGATCGTGGCCAAGCAAGGTTGCCAAGCCGCGGTCGCCGACGTGTTCGCCAAATGGGATCTGCAGGCCGCGGAGATCGGCCACGTCACGGACGACGGTTTGTTCCGCACCCGCTGTCGCGGGGAGGAAGTCGTCCGCATTCCGGTCGCGGCCCTCACGTCGCAGGCCCCGGCCTACGACCGGCCGGCGGCGCGTCCCGCGGACCTCGACGACCGCCAACGCCTGGACGTCGCGGCGTTGCCCGTACCGCAGGATTGCGGCGCCGTACTGCTGCGCCTGCTCACGTCCGCGAATGGTGCCAGCAAGGAATGGGTGTACCGCCAGTACGATTTTCTGGTCGGCGGGAATACCGTCGTCCAGCCCGGCTCGGACGCCGCGGTCATCCGGCTCAAGGAGTCGGCCAAAGGCATCGCCGTCAGCGTGGACTGCAACCACCGCGCCTGCCTGCTCGACCCGTACCGCGGGGCCGCGGCCGCGGTGGCCGAGGGCGCGCGCAACGTGGCCGTGAGCGGCGCCCGGCCGGTCGCCCTGTCCGACTGCCTCAATTTCGGCAATCCCGAGAAACCCGAGGTGATGTGGCAGTTCCAACAGGCGATCGACGGAATGCGGGAGGCATGTACGGCCCTCGGGCTCGCCGTAGTCAGCGGCAACGTCAGTTTCTATAATGAGACCGATGGCCACGCCATTCCGCCGACGCCGACCGTGGCCGTGGTCGGCATCCTGGACGACGTCACGCGGCACGTGACCCAGTGGTTCAAGCGGCCGGGCGATATGATCGTGTTGCTGGGAGAACCCTGCGCCGCCCTCGGCGCGAGCGAATACGCCGCGCTGATCCACGGCCAGGAACGCGGCCGGCCGCCGCGGATCGACTTCGCACGCGAAAAACTCCTGCACGACGTGTGCGTCCAGGCTGCCGAACGGGGCTTGCTGGCTTCGGCCCACGACGTGGCCGAAGGCGGGCTGGCCGTGGCGCTGGCCGAATCGGGCATCGCCAACCCCGACGGGGTCGTCGGCGCTCGGATCGATCTCGGTACGCTCGGTGCCGCGGGAACGGCCACGCGCGCAGATACCCTCCTGTTCGGGGAAAGTCCGTCGTGTGCGGTCGTCTCGGTCGAACCGGCCGACTGGCCCGAAATGGAGAAGCTCTTGCACGCGAGCGGGCTGCCGGCCTTTGCGTTGGGCGAAGTCGGCGGCGAGCACCTGGACGTCGCGGGGTATCTGCGACTTCCGGTTGGGACGCTGCGCGAGCGTTGGCGAACGGCACTGGCGAGCGCCTTGACCGCATCCGGGGGGAACGCGTGACGCACACCACGGTCGAACGGACGTTCATGGCCGAGCGGCGCTTCGACCGTTTCCACGAGGAATGCGGCGTGGTCGGCGTGTACGGTCATCCCGAGGCCGCCAATCTCGCCTATCTCTCGCTCTACGCGCTGCAGCACCGCGGCCAGGAAGCGGCCGGGATCACCTCCTCCAACGGTCGGACGTTGCTGACCCACAAGGGGATGGGGCTGGTGGCCGATATCTTCGACGAGAAACGGATCCGCCGGCTGGAAGGGGAGAGCGCCATCGGTCACAACCGCTACTCGACCGCCGGCTCGACCGTGCTCAAGAACGCGCAGCCCCTGCTCGCCAAATATACCCACGGTTCGCTCGCGATTGCGCACAACGGCAATCTGATCAACGCCGAGCACCTCCGCGCCACGCTGGAGGCGGGCGGTTCGATTTTCCAGTCCACCGTCGATACCGAGGTCATCCTGCACCTGATCGCCGCCTCGCGTGCCGCCTCGCCGATCGACCGCATCATCGACGCCCTGAGCCAAGTGCGCGGCGCGTACTCGCTGGTCTTCCTGAGCGAGGATCACCTGGTTGCGGCGCGCGACCCGTACGGCTTCCGCCCGCTGGTGCTGGGGCGCATCGAAAACGCCGGCCGCACCGGGTACGTGGTGACGTCGGAGACCTGCGCGCTGGACCTGATCGGGGCGACGTACGAGCGCGAGGTCGAGGCCGGCGAGATCCTGCTGTTCGACGAGCGTGGCTTGACCTCCTCCATGCCGTTTCCACGCGCCCCCGCGGCGCGGTGCGTCTTCGAACACGTCTATTTCGCGCGGCCGGACAGCACCATGTTCGGGCAGAACGTCTATCGGACGCGCAAGGCGTTCGGCCGGCAACTCGCGCAGGAATCGCCGGCCCCCGCGGACGTGGTGATTCCCGTCCCGGATTCGGGCGTGCCCGCGGCCCTGGGCTATGCCGAAGCGGCGCGTCTGCCGTTCGAGATGGGCCTGATCCGCAACCACTACGTCGGCCGCACCTTCATCGAGCCGCAGTCGTCGATCCGGCACTTCGGGGTCAAGGTCAAGCTCAACGCGCAGGCCGAGGTGTTGCGCGGCAAACGCGTCGTGGTGGTGGACGATTCGCTGGTACGCGGCACGACGAGCCGCAAGATCGTCAAGATGATCCGCGCCGCGGGTGCCCGCGAGGTCCACGTGCGCATCAGCGCGCCGCCCACGATCGGCCCCTGCTTCTACGGCGTCGATACGCCGACGCGCCGCGAGTTGATCGCCGCGGCGCACACGGTCGACGAGATCTGCCGGTACGTCACCGCGGACAGCTTGGCCTACCTGAGCGAAGCCGGCATGTACGCCGGTCTCCACCAATCCCCGACGGAGTTTTGCGACGCCTGCTTCACGCGGCGGTATCCGCTCGCCCCGGGCAGCCGTCCGCGCGGCAGCCAGCTTGCGCTGTTCGGCGAACCGGAGCAGGCCGCGGTCCCCACGTAATCCGGCGCCGACTGCACCGCGCCGGCCGCCGCGTACACCATCGGGCTCCGTGCCATGCCGGGCATCCCCAACCTGCTCAGCCTGCTGCGCATCGCGCTCATCCCGTTTCTGATCTTCTGCCTGGCCGACACCGGGCCGGGGTGGAGCCTGCTGGCCGCGGGGATCTTCTTCATCGCCAGCCTCACCGATTTCTTCGACGGCTACATGGCCCGCCGGCAGGGGCGCGCCACCCTATTGGGGACGTTTCTCGACCCGCTCGCCGACAAGCTGATCGTGACGGCGGCACTGGTCATGCTGGCCGCGGCCGACCGGTTTCCGCGGGTGCCGGCGTGGCTCGTAGTGGTGATTCTGGCGCGCGAGATCGCGGTCACGGGGTTGCGCAGCGTGGCGGCCGGCGAGGGATTGGTGCTGCCCGCGGACCGACTCGGCAAATACAAGACCCTGTTCCAGATGGTCGCCCTGCACGGCCTGATCCTCCACTACACCTATTTCCACATAAACTTTCACGTCATGGGCATGTACTTCCTGTGGATCGCCGCCGGCCTGGGCGTGTGGTCGGGTGTCATCTACCACGTCAGAGTCGGACGCCACTTGGCCGGCACGTACCGGAAGACCGTGGCCCGCCCGCCCGATGGAATCAATCCGGGCATCGCGTCCGCCGCCGACACGACACTGCACACCGGAACGTCGGCATGAAGGTCCTCGTCACCGGCGCCGCCGGGTTCATCGGCTACCACGTCAGCGCCGGCCTGCTCGCCCGCGGGGACACCGTCGTCGGACTCGACAACCTCAACCCGTACTACGACGTGCGCCTCAAACGCGCCCGCGTGGAGCGGCTGACGCCCGACCCGCGTTTCGAGTTCCTCCATCTCGACTTGGCCGACCGGGCCGGTATGGAAGCCACGTTCGCGCGGGTGCGGCCCGAACGGGTCGTGCACCTGGGCGCGCAGGCCGGGGTGCGGCATTCCTTCCGCGACCCGCACGCCTACGTCCACAGCAATCTGGTCGGGTTCCTGCACGTGCTGGAGGGGTGCCGGGAAACCAGGGTACGGCACTTGGTCTATGCGTCGAGCAGCTCGGTGTACGGGGCCAACCCCAAGCCGCCGTTCTCCGTGCACGACAACGTGGACCATCCGATATCGCTCTACGCGGCCACGAAAAAGGCGAACGAACTCATGGCGCACACCTACAGCCACGGCTACGGGCTGCCGACCACGGGCGTGCGCTTCTTCACCGTGTACGGCCCGTGGGGCCGCCCGGACATGGCACTGTTCCTGTTCACCGAGGCGATCTTGGCCGGCGAGCCGATCACGGTCTTCAACCACGGCGACATGCAGCGTGATTTCACCTACATCGACGACGCCGTGGAAGCCGTTTTGCGCGTCCTCGACCGTCTCCCGCAGCCCGACCCGGGCAGCAGCACGGCGCCCTATCGCGTGTACAACGTCGGCAACCACCAGCCGGTCGGCCTCCTGCGCTTCATCGAGGTCCTGGAGCAAACCCTCGGGCGCACCGCGGACAAACGCCTCGTGCCGATGCAGCCCGGCGACGTGCCGGCCACCTGCGCCGACGTCACCGATCTCATGCGTGACGTCGGCTATTCCCCAGCCACTCGTATCGAAGAAGGCATTCCCCGCTTCGTGGAATGGTATCGCGCTTACTACGAAGTATAGGTGAAGGGAGAAAACCCGGCGGTTTCTCCTTACCGTCAAGCACGCAGTGACGTCACCTTACGCCGGGAGGAAATCTCGATCCGAGACGTCACTGTGGGTTCCAGAGAGTTGTTCCGTAATCGAAGTCGGACTAAGCTGTCCGGACTAAGTTCATGGAATTCCGTCATGCGTACCGTCAACATGCACGAAGCGAAGACCCATCTCTCGCGTCTCGTCAAAGCCGCGGCGAACGGCGAGCCGTTCATCATCGCGCGCGCGGGCAAACCGCTGGCGAAAGTCGTCGCAGTGGACGCGCCAGACTTGGGCGCGCAGCGACGCCTGGGGTTTCTGACCGGGCACGTCTCCGTGCCGGAAGACTTCGACCGCATGGGAACCGAGAAGATCGAGGCCCTTTTCGAGGGTCGCGGCACGTGAAGGTTCTCCTCGACACGCACGTTCTGATCTGGGCGGCGGGTCGGCCGGAGCGGTTGTCGGACGAGGCGCGCGCCTTGCTCCAAGACCCCGAGACCGAACCGTTCTTCAGCGCCGCCTCCCTGTGGGAGATTGCCATAAAGAATCGGCTCGAGCGCGCAGACTTCAGCGTCCACCCACACCTTTTATACCGGGGATTGGTGGACAACGGTTATACGGAGTTGGCCGTAACCGGCATCCATGCCGTGGGGGTGGATCTCCTTCCGGCGATCCACAAGGACCCCTTCGACCGCATACTGGTTGCGCAGGCCCGGATTGAGGGGATTACGCTCTTGACGGTGGACAGGATCGTCGGGCGGTATCCGGGTCCGATCCGAGTGCTCCGATGAAGGGCGAGAAATTCCGTCTCCATCCCTTCCCGCGCCGGATGGACGTGAACTCAGTTGCTGACGTCGGTCTCCCAGCCCGGGCTGCGCGTCGTCAGCGCCAGCGCGTGGATGCTCGAACCCATTGCGTCGCCCAGCGCCGCGTAC
The DNA here is from genome assembly GCA_965242795.1 of uncultured Binatia bacterium (SeqCode). Classification (GTDB taxonomy): domain Bacteria; phylum Desulfobacterota; class Binatia; order Bin18; family Bin18; genus Bin18. The sequence continues at coordinate 1,667,110 of OZ251505.1, read as the reverse complement.
ACGAGCCGGTGCTGCTGTACCTGCGTTTTGCCCTCGAAACGCGGCGATACGACGGTCACGCGATAGTGGCCGCCGCCCGCCGCGGCCCCGGCGTGGCCGGCGTGGTGCGCGCTCTCGTCCTCGACGTGGACTTCGCTGGCGTCCAGGGCCGAGCGGAGCGTCCGTTCGATCCGCTGCGCGGTGGTCATGTCGAATCAGCCGGTGCCGCGGGTCGATGGGAAGTCGGGTTGGCGGCGCTCCTTGATCGAGGCCAGACCCTCGCCAACGTCCTTGCCGAAGAAGCCCAGCATTTCGAGCGCCAGCGAGTAATCGAAGGAGGTGTGCGCCGCGGCGCGGAGCCATTGGTTGAGCGACTGCTTGGTCCAGCGGATGGCCTGTTGGGCGCCGCCCGCGAGCTTGGCCGCGACTTCCATCGCCTTGGGCAGGACCTCGTCCGGCGGCACGACCATGCTCACCAAGCCGATCCGCTCGGCCTCCTCGGCGTCCAGCATGTCGCACGTCAGCAGGTAGTATTTCGCCTTCGCCATACCGACCAGTAGCGGCCAGATCACCGCGGCGTGGTCGCCGGCCGCCACGCCCAGGCGCGTGTGCCCGTCGGTGAAGCGCGCCTTCTCCGATGCGATGCTGATGTCCGCCAGCAGCGCGACCGCCAGCCCGGCACCGACCGCCACGCCGTTGATGGCCGAGATGATCGGCTTGTCGCAGTCGATCATGTTGTGGACGATGTCGCGCGCCTCCTTCATGGTGCCGGCCACCACGTCGAGATTGCCCATCGACTTTTCCACGACCTCGAAATCGCCGCCCGCGGAAAACGCCTTGCCCGCACCCGTGATGACCGCCACGCGCACCTCCGGGTCGTCCGCGACGTCGAGCCAGATCTTGCTCAGCTCGTAGTGCAGGCGGAAGTTGGTGGAGTTGAACGAATCCGGGCGATTCATGGTCAGGACGGCGACCCCGTCCTTTTTCTCGATGAGGATGTGTTCGTACGTTTCGCGGTAGGCCATTTCTTCCTCCTTAGTCTTCGTCTGACGCCTGCTCTCCGTAGTCCGCGGAACAACGCGTGATTCGCGACAGGTGCTCGGCGTCCGTGACGGCGTCTAGTGCGCCTCCGCCCAGTTCCGTCCCGACCCCACGTCGACGCGCAGCGGCACCTGCAGCGGCATGACCTGCTCCATGCTCTCGCGGACCAGGGCGCCGACACGGTCCGTCTCGTCCTCGGGCACCTCGAACAGCAGTTCGTCGTGCACCTGCAACAGCATCCGGGCGCGCAGGCCGGCGTCGCGCAGGCGTGCGGCAATCTCCAGCATGGCCAGCTTGATGACGTCCGCGGCCGTGCCCTGGATGGGCGTGTTGGTCGCCACCCGTTCCGCGGCGCTCAGCAGTTGCGGGCTGGGGCTGCGCAGATCCGGCACGTAGCGCCGCCGGCCGCGCAGCGTCGTGACGTAGCCGTACTCGCGGGCGCTGGCGACGACCTCGTCCATGTACGCCTTGATGCCCTGGTAGCGCGCGAAGTACTGGGCGATGTACTCCTGCGCGGTCTTGAACGGAATGCGCAGCGTGCGCGCCAACCGTTGGGCGCCCATCCCGTAGATGATCCCGAAATTGATGGTCTTGGCTTCGCGCCGCTGCGCACTCGTCACGGCGTCCATGTCGGTATCGAAGATTTCCGCGGCGGTGCGCGCGTGGACGTCCTGGCCGTCTCGAAACGCCTCGGTCAGGACCGGGTCGCGGCTGATGTGGGCCAGCAGGCGCAGTTCGATCTGCGAATAATCGGCCGACAGCAGCGTCCAGCCCGGTTCGGGCACGAACGCGGTGCGGATGCGCCGCCCTTCCTCCGTGCGGATGGGGATGTTCTGCAGGTTGGGGTTCGTGGACGACAGCCGCCCGGTCGCGGCTACGCTCTGGTTGAACGAGGTGTGCACGCGCCCGGTGTCCGCGCGAATCAGCTTGGCCAGCGCGACGACGTACGTGCTGCGCAGCTTGGCGAAGCCCCGGTAGGCCAGAATCTTGTCGGGCAGCGGATGTCGGTCGGCCAGCCGCTCCAGCACGGACTGGTCGGTCGAAGCGCCGGTCTTGGTCTTCTTCACCGGCGGCAGGGCGAGCTTGTCGAACAGGATGTGCTGCAACTGCTTGGGCGAGGCGATGTTGAACGGCTCGCCGGCCAGCGCGTAAATCTCCTCCTCCAGCCTACTCAGCTTGCCGCCGAACTCGTCGGACAGGCCGGCGAGCACGGCGGGATCGACCCGAATGCCCGTGCGCTCCATCTCGACCAGGACCGGAATGAGCGGCGCTTCCACCTCCGCGAACAGCGGCGCCATGCCCTCGTCTTCCAGCCGCGGCAGGAGCCGGTGGGCGAGGCGCAGCGTGATGTCGGCATCCTCGCCGGCATAGCGCGTGGCGTCGGCCACCGCCACGTCGGCGAAATTCTTCTCGGCGTCGTCGGTGACCGCCGCGTACGACAGCATGCCGTAGCCCAGATACTCCTGTGCCAGCGCGTCCAGATTGTGGCGTTGGGCCGGGTTCAGCAGGTACGAAGCGAGCATGGTATCGGCCAGCCGGTTGGCCGAGCGGAGGCCGTACTTGGCCAGCACGGTCAGGTCGTATTTGAGGTTCTGGCCGACCAGCGTGAGCCCCTCGTCCGCCAACAGGTCCCGCACCGCGTCGAGCACCGTCTTCCGGTCGAGCTGCGGCGCGTCGTCCGCGGCGTGCGCCATCGGAACGTACCAGGCGCGCTCCTCCTCCACGGCCAGCGCGATGCCGACGAGTTCGGCGTCGATCGCGTCGAGGGCCGTGGTTTCGGTATCGAGACAGAACGTGCCCGCGGCACGGATCGCTTCCACCACGGCCCGGAGTTGCGCCGGCGTGCGGACGGTTTCGTAGCTCCCGGTCGGGGCGGTGTCCGGCTCGGCGGCTGCGCTTGCGGACGCCGCGGCCGTCGGTCCGTCGGCGTCGAGCGCGTCCGACAGCCGGCGGAACTCGAACGTGCCGAACAGGGTGCGCAGCCGGCCGCGGTCGGGGTCGGTCACGGCCAGATCGTCGATGCCCACGTCCAGCGGAACGTCGCGGTCGAGGGTCGCCAGCGTTTTCGACAAGCGCGCCAGTTCGGCGTGCTCGCGGACCCGCTCGCCGAGCTTGCCCTTGATGGCCGCCCCGTTGTCGAGGACGCCGGCGAGATCGCCCCACTCCGCGATCAGCTTGATCGCGGTCTTTTCGCCGACGCCCGGCACCCCGGGAATGTTGTCCGTCGAGTCGCCCATCAGGGCCTGGACCTCGACCACGCGGCCCGGCTCCACCCCGAACTTGGCGCGCACCTCCGCGGGGCCGATGCGCTTGTCCTGCATGGTGTCGAGCATGGTCACCCGGTCGGACACGACCTGCATCAGGTCCTTGTCCCCGGACACGATGACCACCTCGGCCCCGTCCCGCTCCCAGCGCGTCGCCAGGCTGGCGATGATGTCGTCCGCCTCGTAGCCCGCCAACTCCAGGATGGGAATGCGGTAGGCGCCGACCACCTCCTTGATGTGCGGCATCTGGACCCGCATCTCGTCCGGCATGGCGGCGCGGTTGGCCTTGTATCGGGGATAGGCGTGGTGCCGGAAATTCTTGCCCGGCGCGTCCAGCACCATGCCCAGGTGGCTGGGGGTATGCTCGTCGAGGATCCGCTGGAGCATGTTCACGACGCCGAAGATGGCGTTGGTGGGCAGCCCCGCGGAGTTCGTCAGGCCCCGCACGGCGTAGAACGCGCGGTAGATGTACGACTGGCCGTCGATGAGGAAGACCGGGCCGGCTGGACGTGTCACGCCGTCACTGTGTCAGCCCGGTCGGAGAGCGTCAAGAGAACGCCCGCCCCGGTAGGACGTCAGTTTGAGATCGTCTCCGCGCGGTTTTTCGATCTCTTCATCCCCTGAAGGAAGAAAGGGAAAGGAAACGTCGTGCCCCGGCTGGTATGTAGCTGGGAGAAGGAGGGTCTCCGCTGGATTCCTGCTTGCGCAGAGCCTGCCCCTGGCTCGAACAGGGAAATGACGGATACATTACCACTTCTTTCAGAATCTTCCTTCGGAGATGCAATTTTGCCGAAGGCACGCGCATGACCGAATTCCAAACCGCCACGCTCAGCGTACAGGAAGCTGCGTTGGCCGTGCAGCAAACGGCGCTGAAGCCGAGTTGGAAGTCAGCCGCTCCGCGATTCGGGTCGGCATCGGGCAGATCGCCGCGGGCGTGCTGCAAACCTCGGCGATCACCGGCGAGCTACTGTTCATGAGGTCGGAGAGCCGGACGCATACGCAGCGCCACGAGGAAACGATGACTGTGATGAAGGCGTAGCAGGACGCGCAGCAGACACAACACCTCAAAATCAGGTCCACGTTGGACGTACAGCGGCGGGCGTTGGAAGCCCTCATCAAGCGGACAAGCCACAGATGATCTTCTCACCCCAACACGTGCCAATCGGCAACAGGAAAGCGAAGGAGTTTATGTCGCCTGATCCCGAGATGATGAAGACGTATTTCATTCTATACCTCCCTTCCCGCAAAAACTGATGGGCCGGGTCGCCCGTCGCGGTCGTTTCGACCGTCTTCTGACCATTGGGTTCTCGTTGTTCGCGGTTGTCGCCGCGGCCCCATCGGTCGCCCGGACGCAAAGCCCTGTACCGTCGGTGAACAGCGTCACCCTCGCCACTCCGCAGAGCGGCGATACCTTCGGGGTAAACGAGACGATTCTGGCATTCGTCGGATTTGACGAAGCGGTCACGGACGCGCCACAACTGGACGCTGTCGATCGGCACGTACACTCGCCAATCAACCTACGGCAGTCCCAGCACTACCCAGGTGCTCTTTCGTCCAGGCAACGGACAGCGACATGGACGGCCCCAGTATCGGCGCCAATGCCCTGACGTTGAATGGCGGCACGGTCCAGGACACTGACGGGCATAATGCCGCCTCGGGCTCGGCGCGCATGCCGGTACCGACGATCCGGCCCGCAAGGTGAATGGCAGCACGGAGAGAGTCGCGTCGTCGGCCGCGGACCAGCCGGTGAGCAGCGGGCAGTTCCGGTTGGGGCAGGAGACGGATGACCGCCCGGTCGTGGACATCACGGTGACGCGGTGCCGCCGGGTAGGCCGGAGGTCTGCCTGCCGGTGACACCGGCGCTGCGCCGGGAGGCACGCGGGACGCCATTGCTACTGTTACACTATGATGGCAGCTGGTGGGCGACCGTTGTGGAGTCGCGGGAACTGGGTACGCGGGTGTACGCGCCTGGGGGTGTTGGACTTTTCGCCGTTCGCGGTCGGGTACGTACGGCGCGCGATCGTCCCGGTGAACTTGATGTCACGCTTCCCCGGCGATGCCGCGGTCAATCTACCTCTCCACACACAGGAAACGGCGATCGAATCGGTAACCTTGCCGGCAGCGACGAGGCGCCGACGTAGACGCTGACCGGATCGGACGAGGCGGACTTGCCGGAGGAGCTGAATTATAGGTCTCCAACGGTTGAGGAGCTCCGCGGCGGGATGTTGAGAGGAACGCCGACGGAGGCGCAGCCGGCCAGCCCGCACACGCTGATGGCGACGGACGCGGTGGACGTGATCGGCGACCAGTTCATCTAGCAGACGCCCGACACCCAGGTGACAGGGGAGGGGGCAGGCTGCTGGGGTGGCGTATGGGGTAGCGCGGGCGTTGGGCGTAGAGGTCGGCTCGCCCCTTGAAGGCGGAGACAGCCACTTCGGGCAGATCCGCGGGGCGGCATGGCGCACGTTGACGCGACACCTACGTGACCCGCACGCGGCAGTAACACCGGTGAGCGCCTGGGACTCGCCGGGTGTCTACGTCATCCCGTCCGGCACTAGCCTGAGCGGATCCTCGTCTATTCATTTTATCCCCTCTCCTGCCGGGGGGAGCTAGAGTCTGCCCCGGACGTGATCCGGGGGAGGAGGGACAGGCAGGGGACTGCCCGGCTGGCGACACCCCCTTTGAGAACATTCATCCCGCGGGCTTGGGCCAACTCAGCTTCGATCCTGCACATGCGGCTACGCCGCAGACGGTGACGGTCGACAGGTTCCGGACGCCGGTACAATTCCGGCGGGTGGCGGCGGTGCTGGCGCAGAGTCAGTTCGACCTGCCGCGGCAGCGGACCCGCCCGCCATCGCCCGCGTGGCCGATGCCGATCCGACCATGCCGGTCAAGACCGCGGCGCAGGCCGGGGCACGGCGAGCCGAAAGCCGACTTCAGCATGGACGGCACCGTGTTCACCAGTTACCTGGGCGTGGACTACCGGGCGCAGCCGACCGTGCTGCCCGGGCTGGCGGTGGCCCACAGCTAAGCGCCGTGGACTACCAGACGACGGACGGGACGAAAGGCGACGGCGACATTACGCTGACGAGCCTGTTGCCGTATGCGCATTGGAGCCCGCGGCCGGGCTTGGGGGTGTGGGGTTCTTCGGCGCGCGCTGGGGCGCCCTGGACCTGAAAGACGAAGCGGGGAAGGTTTGGCGCGCCAGAAGGCGGCCTTTGACAAATGGGGGGCCCGCCTGACGCTGATGCTGAACCCTGGCGCCGACAAGCGGGGAGTTATGGTTGGCGTTGGCGCCGGTTCGGGGGGCAGAGGCGAGTCAGGTGGAGCAGCGCGGACGTGCTGCGGGCCGATGGAGAAACCGACACCACGCCAGGGTGTTGCCTGCGCAGATAGAGTTCGACATCGGCCATGGGCTGGTGACGCACGCGCGGGTAGGCGGACCGAGGTGGACGAGTGGGCGGACCTGAGCGTCAAGGGTGAATGCCCTACGCAGTGCCACGCCGCGGCCCACCAGGTCACCCTCTACGGTCCCCTCCGCCGGAGATGATCGGTTCCGGTGGGCGGGGCGAAAGATTTTTCGCCCCTACGTGTTCAGATCTCCAGGACCCGGTGTATAACCCTCCTCACTAGGGGCAACGCATGCATTGCCCCTACTCTACCAGTTCAATGCTGCGTTCTCCGGACCCTCTCCCGCCCTTGGACCTTTCGGCACCCTCCGGCAGACTCAGGGACTGGAGGGAGGGGAAGAATCAAAAGCGAAGCGTATCCGCTGCACTCTTTGCAGGAGCGGGAGGGGTGGAAGCGGCATCGAACGCCGCAACGGAGGCTGAATTTCTGACCGAGATGCTCCGCAGTATTGAACTTTCGTGTGTAAAAGCGTAGTTGCTGTCGGTGAAGTTGCGAAGTGAGGTGGGAGCGGGGAAGAAGGGCCCGGCCATAAGCTGAGCGGCCTTCTTAGTGACGGTGAGATGACTCGAAGACACGCCGCGCTACCTTTACCGATCCCGGCCGGGCGTGGAGGAAACGAAACATGCCTAGGAAAAAAGGACTGCTGATCGCGCCGGAATTCCCGGCCGATTCCTTCTGGAGTTACAAGTACGTGATGAAGTACATCAGGCGGAAAACACCGTTTCCGCCGCTCGGGCTGCTCACCTTCGCGGCGCTCATGCCGCAGGATGAATGGGCATTCGAGCTCGTGGACCTCAACGTCGAGAGCCCGTCCGACCAGACACTGCGCCAGAAGATTCGGGACAGCGACACGGTGTTCGCCGGCGCCATGAACGTCCAGCGCGACTCGCTGGCCCACCTGCTGCAGGGCCCGGCGCAGGGCACCGATACGCCGTGGGTGCTGGGCGGACCGCTCGCCTCGACCTACCGCAGTTCCATCATGCAGCCCCGAAACGACCTGGACGAGGCGCTGCATCGCGGACTCGATTATCTGGTGTGGGGGGAAGCCGGGCCGTGGATCGCCGACCTCGACCGGCGGCTGGCCGCGTCGCCCCGGCACAGCGACGCGGCCCCGCTGCTGTTCATTCCGCAGCGCGTGCTCGACGAGCCCGAGGCGTCCCGCAAATATCTCCAGGACCGCACGATCTTCGAGCCGTTCGACGGGCTGCCCAGCCCGCGCTGGGACCTGATCGACATCAGCCACTACCGCGCCCTGATGTTGCAGACCACGGCCGGGTGTCGCTTCCGCTGCAATTTCTGCGACATCATCCAGTTCAACGGCGGCTTTCCGCGCGCCAAGGGCCGCGCCGACGTGACCCGCGAACTGCAAGCCATCTACGACACCGGCTTCCGCGGCGGGGTGTTCACGGTGGACGACAACTTCGTGTCGGAACCCGCGGCCATGGAAGAAATTCTGGGCGCCATGACCGAGTTCCAGCGCCGCCACGACTATCCGTTCGAGTTCTTCACCCAGGCCAGCATCGACCTCGGCAAGGAATCGCTCGCCTATCTGGTGCCGCGGATGCAGCAGGCTGGCTTCGCGACCGTCTTCCTGGGCATCGAGAACCCCGACCCGGCCGCCCTGCGCAAGATGAACAAGATCCAGAACATCAAGACCGCGCCCAAGGACACGGTGCGCCTGCTCCAGAACCACGGCATCGAAGTGCAGGCCGGCTTCATCTACGGCAGCGACACGGACACGCCGCAGACGGCCGACGCCATCGTCGATTTCGTGGAGAAGAACGGCGTGTTCTCGGCCATGACCGGCACGCTGACCCCGCTGCCGCACACCCCGCTGTACGTCGAACTCAAAGAGCAGGGCCGCCTGATGGACGCCGACCTGGCGTGCAACAACGTGGACGACACGGTGCATTTCAAGCCGCTCATGGGCGCGGAGAATCTGCAGAACGGTTTCCTCCACATCCTGGAGTCCCTGTTCAGCGCGCAGGCCATGTACCGCCGCGCCGAACAGTTGATCGGCCGGCTGGACAACCACATCTTCCGCACCAGCCACCTGGATAGGAATTCGTTTCGGGCCGCGATGATCTCCTTCGTGAAACAGGGCTTGAGCCGGGCGCCGGCCGAGGCCAAGCGCGGATACTGGCGGCTCATGACCCGTGCGGTGCAAATGGACAAGCAGTTGCTACGCGACCTGCGCGCGGAGAATCTGCGGCTGGGCTCGTATTGGGCGAAAGTCAGCGGGACGGCCAAACACGCCATTGAACTCGACGAGCCGGACGCCAAGCGCTTCGGAGAGATTCTGGCGTATGCGCAGGCCGCGCTGGTGCGATGTCGGCCCGACATGGGGTTGGCCGAGGTGCAGGACTTCGTCCAGCGCGTGCGCGACGCCGTGGCCGCGGGCGTGCTGTCGCGGCCCGACGCCCAATCCGTCTATGACGCAGCGCGCCAGTACATCCAGGCCAAGCGCGCGCTGTTCACCTTCCCCGGCTCACATCTTGTGAAGGCGATCGAGCTGTCGATTGCCGGCATGCATTACGGCACGGTCGTCGAGCACGTGCTGACCAAGCTGCGCACCGAGGGGCGGGTGATGCTCTCGACCGAGCCCATGAGCGCCCGCCCGGCCTAGGCCGCGTCTCCGTCGATCCGACGTTTTCCAGCCGCCGTGGGAGGAAGTCGCACTCCTCCCACGGATGGGATCTGCCAGCGGGGGCGGGTTGGAAGCCCGCGTTCCCAGGGCGGCTTCTTTCGCGGATCGGATTCGTCCGCCGCTGACCAGTCTTCGTTTCAGGCGCGGGCGTGCACGATCCACGTGGCGCCATCGAGTCGGACGGTGTCGCCGTCCACGTAGGGCGTCAACGTTTCGCGCAGCGCGGTGCCGATCTGATCGCGCGTTTCAGGCGGGGCGTCACGCAACAGACTGGCGACCGGGCCGATCGTCAGCAAAAATTCTACGGCCCCTTCCAGGCCACGCGCGCCGCCGATGTTCATCGCCTCGACGTGAGGCTCGAAACCCACGTCCCGGAAACCGGCGCCTTCCAGGATTCCGCGCACCCGTGCCTGATCCGCGAACGCGAACGGTCCCGGTGTGCCGGGCGGCGGCGGTTCGGGCCGCGGGACGTGTCGGAACGCGGTCCCGAGCGGAACGCGCGCCCAGTCGTTGCGCGACAACTCCTGCCAGCACACGAAACACAGCCGCCCGCCGGGGCGCAGTGCGCCATGCAGATTGGCGAACGCGCGGCCCGGGTCGGCGAAGAACATCACGCCGAAGCGCGAAAAGATCAGGTCCACGCCACGGGGCGCGAACGGATGCGTCTGGGCGTCGGCTGCGACGAACGCGAGATGCGCCAACCCGCGTTGCGCCTGCCGTTCGCGTGCCCGTTCGAGCATGGGCCGCGACACGTCGATGCCCAGCACCGTCCCCGCCGGCCCGACCCGGTCCGCCAACTCCAGCGAGGTGTGGCCACAGCCGCAGCCTACGTCGAGCACGGATTCACCCGACTGTGGCGCGGCACGGTCCAGGGCCACCTGCCCGATCGCGCTGATCTGAGCGTCCAACCGCTCCTGAAACGCGACCCACTGCGGGCCGCCGCGTTCGTTCCAATACTCGATCTGTTCCGCGTTGGACCGGTCTTCCGGCATGGTGCGCTCCCCGTTTCCTTCCGTCTGGCAATTCCCCCTGGTCATACCCCCGTTCAAGCCGGGGGCAGGCTCTGCGAAAGCCGGTATTCATCCCCTGGATTCCCGGCGCCTGCCCCGGACCTGATCCGGGGTTCGCGGGAATGACGACCGGGTGGGATATTCAAGTAGGCAGCTCCCAATCGCCAGCCGATACTCTCCCCGCTCATTTCCCCGTAAAGACCGGCTCGCGCTTCTCGCGGAACGCGCGCACCGCTTCCTGAAAATCCCGGCTGACCGACGCCCGAACCAAGCGGTCGGCTTCCATGTCCAGGCAGGTGTACAGATCCTGCGTCGTCGCCCGGTTCAGATTCTCTTTCATGTAGCGCAGCGCGATGGGCGGCCCCGCGGCGATCCGCCGCGCGAACGCCAGAGCGTCCGCCTCGAAACGCTCGTCGGGAAACACGCGGTTGAAGATGCCCAGCCGCTCGCACTCCCGCGCCCCGACCCGCTCCGAGGTGTAGTAGAGTTCGCGCGCCTTGGCCGTACCGACAAGCTGGGTCAGGAACCAGCTTCCCCCGTAGTCGCCGGGCAGGCCGATCCTGCCGAAGCCGGTCGTCACGAACGCCCGCTCCGCGGCGACCCGCAGGTCGCAAGCCAGCGCAATGGACAGCCCCGCGCCGGCCGCGGGTCCGGGCAGCGCGGCGACGACCGGCGTTTCGAGCTCGAAGATCATGCCGGTCAGCGTGCGTTGCCGCCGGCGCAGGAGTTGGATCTTTTCTTCCGGGGTGCGTTCTTCCTCCGACCAGGCGCCGAACGTCTTGACGTCGCCGCCGGCGCAGAACGCCTGCCCCGCGCCGGTGAGCATAATGCAGCCGACGTCGCGGCGTACCGCCAGCTCGGGCAGGACGGCCCGCAAGGCCGGCGTAAGGACGTCCGACAGCGCGTTGCGCGCCTCGGGCCGATTCAGCGTCACCACCCCGACGCCGTCCTCGACGTGGCACAAGAGTTGGTCCGTCCCGGTGTCGAGAGTCTGCCGATCCGCCGATTCCACCATGAAAGCTCCTTCCGAGGGTGCTCGTTGCCCCGCTCTTCGTGCAGGTGCCGCGGATTATAGGCAAGCCCGCGGAGAACGGCCAGCCACGGATTGACGTATGGGGGTCGATAATCAACTTGGGGAATTCCCTACTTGAAGATCCCCCCGGACGTCATTCCCGCGAACCTCGGATCAGGTTCGGGGCAGGCGCTGGCCCTCCTCTTCACCCTTCGACCTTTCGACAGGCTCAAGGCACCGCAAGCTCAGGAACCAGGGGGAGGGAAGAAGTTCGAACTCTCCTCTCCGTTTCCTCCTCAATCCCCTCTCCCCTGGTGGGAGAGGGCTAGGGAGAGGGGGAGGGGGAGGTGAAAAGCTCTGCATAGATTGGCCCTTGTCGAGGGGGGGACTCCGCCTGGAACGCGGGCGTCCCGCCCGCGTTCCCAGGTATGGATTGACCGTCACCCCACAAATTCCATACCGCGACACGACCGGAATCCGCCCCCTCCAGTAGAGTTCGCCGAGCCGACTCGTTATACAGACTGCCAATAATTCCCCTCTCTTCCTTCGACCTTTCGACAGGCTCAAGGCACCGCAAGCTCAGAGACCAGCGAGAGGGTTCGGCCCGCAGCGTTGCTCCAGCACGCGAATTTTCATTTCTCATCACCCAACGAACGCCCACGTCAGGAGGAAACCATGCCAGCCGATACGCAGAGCTTGGAAACCGCCTTCCACGCCTGGAAGGACGGACTCAACACGGGAGACCTGGACGCCTTCTGGCAGGCGTTCGACGACCGGGCCGAGGTGCTGGACGAAGATTATCCGTGGCGGATGGACCTGGACGATTTCAAGGACCACATCGCCTTCCACTCGGCCGGGCTGTGGGAGTCGTTCGAGTGGCGGCCGCGCGAAACGCGCTTCAAGGTGTTCGGCGAGACCGGCCACGTGAGCGGCTTCTCCACCTTCCGCGGCAAGCCGCGCGACGCCGGCTTCCGGCAGCGATTCATGGGCTTCACGCAGACGTGGGTGCACGACGCCCGCGGCTGGAAGCTGATCTGTTGGCACCAGAGCCCGCTGCTCGGCCGCATCCTCGAAGCGTCGCCGAGCTGATCGTTGTGAACCCCTTCGACCTTTCGACAAGCGCAACGGGCCCGCCCCTGAGATTGCGGGGAGGCGAGGGGTTGGGAATGGGGTGCGAAGGCCGAGGTGACGTCGGGGTTCGTTTCGACAGGCTCAACGAACTTATGGATGGGAAGGTTCCAGGATCTGCGATGTCCTGAGCTCGGTCCCTGAGCTTGCGGTGCATTGAGCCTGTCGAAAGGTCGAAGGGTTTTTGGCTAGGGACGCGTGGCATGTATGCTAGGGAAAACTCTGAAATCGTCTTGTCTGTCATTGCGAATCATGGCTCTCGAACCGGAAGCAACGAAGGAAACGACATGACCTCGGGCGTCGGGAAATTCGTCGTGTTCGCCTTGGCGCTGCTCGCATCGTGGCTGGTGGGCCTGAACGTGCCGCGCACCTGGACCGTGGAACGGGTCACGCTGGACGCGCGGACGGACGCCGCGGGCCGGCCGTATTACGTGTCCGCCGGCGAACGGGTCCATTTCGAGGCGATGCCGATCGAGGAGGCACGCCTGCATCCCGCGAAGATCCGCGGGGCGACCGAAGCGCCGCCCATCACCGAAGAATTCGTCACGTCCCTGGAAACGCGCGACGGCACAACGCGGCGCGTCTATTCGCGGTTCCTGGCGGCCTACCATTGGGGCTATTGGTCGCTGCTGCCGGCGGTCGTCGCGGTGTTGCTGTGCTGGCTGACCAAAGAGCCGGTCACGTCCCTGTTGGGCGGCATCGTGTCCGGCGCGCTGATCCTAGGACGGTACGACTTGCCCGGCGAGGTGCTGATTCCCTCTCTGGCGACCAGCCGGGCCGCGGGGGTGCTGCTGCTCTATCTGTGGTTGCTGGGCGGGCTGATGGGCATCTGGTCGCGTACGGGGGCGGCCCAGGCGTTCGCCGAACTCGTCACCGTGCGGTTCGTGCGCGGGCCGCGCAGTGCCAAGCTCGTCGCCTGGCTGCTGGGCGTCGTCTTCTTCCAGGGCGGTACCGTCAGCACCGTGCTCGTCGGCACGACCGTCAAACCCATCGCCGACAAGGAACGCATCAGCCACGAAGAGTTGGCCTACATCGTCGATTCGACCGCTTCGCCCATCGCGTCGCAACTCGCGTTCAACGCCTGGCCCGGCTACGTGCAGGCGTTCATCTTCGTGTCCGGCGTCGGCTTTCTGGCGACCGAGGCCGACCGCATCGCCTTCTTCTTCCAGAGCGTGCCGTTCTGCTTCTACGCGATCTTCGCGGTGCTGGGCACGTTGCTGCTCAGCATCGAAAAGCCGGTGTTCCTCGGCCGGCAACTGGGCGCCGCGATCACCCGCGCCCGCACGACCGGCCGGCTCGACGCCGAGGGTGCCGACCCGCTGAGCGCCGAAGAGTTGCAGGGCAGCAACGTGCCGGCCGGCTACGTGCCCCGCGCGGTCGAATTCTTCCTGCCGCTGGGGGCGCTGATCGGGATCGCGACCGGCACCTTCTTCGTGCGCGGCACGCCCAACGTGCACTGGGCGTTCGGCGCCGCGCTGCTGCTGGCCGCGGGCATGGCGCTGGCGCGAGGTATGGCGCTCAAGGACCTGATCGCCGGCTTTCACGACGGGCTCAAGGGCGTCGTGCTCGGCTCGGTCATCCTGCTGCTGGCGATGACCATCGGCGGCATCAGCAAGGAGACCGGCGGCGGCATCTTCCTGGTCGAGCAACTCGGCGACAGCATTCCGTACTTTCTGCTGCCCGTGCTGCTGCAAGTGATGACGCTGACGATTGCGTTCTCCACGGGCACGAGTTGGGGCACGTACGCGGTCGCGTTTCCGCTCGCCATGCCGCTGGCCTGGGCGGTGGCCGGCTCACAGGGCTTGGCGCACCCGGAACTGTTCATGACGTTGTGCTTCGCCGCGGTCATGGACGGCAGCGTGTATGGCGACCAATGTTCGCCCATCTCGGACACGACGGTCCTCAGTTCGGTCTGCACGGGCTGCGACCTGATGGACCACGTCAAGACGCAGATTCCGCAAGCCTCGATTGCCGCGGGTTTGGCGGCGGTCTGCTGGACCGTTCTCGCCTTCTTCACCGCCTGAGCTTTGCGCGGTGCTACGGCCTGAAGACGGAATTTTCGTTTGCAATTCTTGGCGGGACGCACTTCGGCGAACCCTCACCCCCGGATCAAGTCCGGGGCAGGCTCTAGCTCTCTCCCGGTGGTCCCTGAGCTTGTCGAAGGGTCGAATAGGGAGGGAGAGGGGATGATGGGGAAAGAAACAGCGAGCCTTCCCCCTTCGACCTTTCGACAGGATCAAAGCGCCACAAGATCGGGGACCGGGAATACCGATCACGGTCAGGGGCCGAGAAGGGTCGCCTCTAACTTTCCACCTTGATTCGTCGGGTGTAGGGGCGAAAAATCTTTCGCCCCTACGAAGACCGGACAGAGCAGGTCGGAGAGAGGGAGAAGCGGGTTCGCGCTCTGCGGTTCAGAGGCCGTAGAAGGCCGCGGCGTTGCTGCCCAGAATGCGGTCCACGGACGCCGCCGGCAGCCGCCCCAACAGGTCGCGGATGGTCGCCACCGGCTGGGTGAAGCCCTCGGCGTGCGGATAGTCGGAGCCGACGAAGAACGTGTCGTCGCCGACGAACTCCACGATGGCCGGCAGCAGCTTTTCGCTCGGGTCGGCGTTGATCCAGACGTTCCGGCCCAGGTACTCGCGGATGGGCCGCTGCATCTGCGCGGTGTGGCCCATGTACGGGTAGCGATACTCGAAGCGTTCGACCCACTCGCCCACCCAACTGCCCATCGCCTCGACCGTGGCCGCGCGCAGTGTGGGAAACCGGTCGAACACCCCGTCGTACACCATCGTCGTCAGCGACATGCGTGGATCCTGGATGACGTTCATGGAGATGAACATGAAGCCGGGAAAGCGGTGCCGATACCACGCGCTGCCCAAATAGTCGTTGTTCGCCGCGGGGTGGATGCTGACCGCCAACCCCAGATCTTCGGCCGCGGCCCAGACCGGATCGTAATCGGGATGTCCGAAACTCTTCGCGTCCACGGGCGCCGAGCCGACCATGATCGCCCGCGCGCCCAGTTTGGCGACGCGCTCGACTTCCTCCACGGCCAAGCCGGCGTCGCGTAACGACACGTGCGCCACGGGCAGCAGCCGGTCGAGATGGCCGGCGCAGCGCTCGAACGCCCACGTGTTGTAGGCGCGGCACAGCGCCGCGGCCAACCGCGGGTCCTTGACGTTCCCATCCCACAGCAGGCCGAGCGTGGGGTACAACACCTGCACGTCGAGCCCCTCGGCGTCCATGAACTGCAGCCGCTTGTCCATGTCCTGCCAGTCCGCGCTGGTGTACAGCGAGCGGTCGAACCCGCCCACCGCGGCGCCGTCCTCCTTCTGCCCGTAGCCGACGACGGTGCCGAGCATGTCGTCGATGTCCATCCCGACGTTGAGCGGCGCGCCGTCCACCAGCAGGCGCGACACGCCATCCGCGTCTTTTTCCACGCGCATGGCCCGCTCGCGGAAGGCCGACTCGACGTAGTTCGGATACAGGTCCAGCGGTTCGATGAAATGGCTGTCGCCGTCCACGATCTTCATGGGGTCCCTCCCGTTCGGTCGTTCCCTTTTTTTTCCTCACTATTCCTGGGTGTCATCCAACAACCGAGCACTCTGCAACGAACACGGAGTTCAGCCCGTTGCGCTCGGTCCCTGAGCCTGCGGTGCCTTGAGCTTGTGGTCCCTGAGCTTGTCGAAGGGTCGAAAGGTCGAAGGGTGTCGAAACGGTCCCCGGGCAGCCTCGTGTATCGCCTCCGCTCTCGCGTCAGCGTACCTACCCCGTCGCGGGAATCTGCCGGCGCAGGAACTCGTTGATGACGGTCGCCGTATAGACTGGGGCTTCCTGCTGGGGGTAGTGGCCGGCGTTGCGGCACACCGCCACTTCGGCGTTGGGATACCAGTCGAGGAACGTCCGTCTGGCGGTCGCCTCGGTGAACGGCTCCATGTCGAACTCGCCCACGATGACCAGCATCGGCGTCGGATTCCCGCGCACGTCGTCGAGAAACCCTTGTTCGCCTAAGTTCTTCAGATACGCGGCCTGCGCGGCCTTGCTGCGCGACGCGCGCGTCTGGCGGATCTTGAAGTCACGCCACTCGCGGCCCAGCCGGTTGCCGGTCAGCACGTCGAAGGCGTGGCCCAGCGCGTCGTCCTGCTCGACCGACGCGGTGATGATCGCCAAGCCTTCGGGCAAGAAACTCAGGCCCGACGCGGCCACCGGCGTATTCAACACCGCGGACCGCACCCGCTCCCCGCCGTCCAGCACCACGCGCTGGGCCAACATGCCGCTCATGGAGTGGCCGATGACGTGGAACCGCTCCCAAGCCAGATTGTCCGCCAGAGCCAGCACGTCGGCCGCGGCCTCCGCTGGCGTGTATTCCCCGGGGATGTTGCGCGAGGCGCCGTAGCCGCGCACCTCGGCGAAGGCGAAGCTGAAGTTCCGGGTATCGAAGAACGGGCGGGCGAACGCCCAGGTATCCCGGCAGCCGTAGAAGTCGTGCATGACGATCACGCCGTGCGGGCCGGTGCCGTACAGTTCGTGGCCGATCACCATTCGTGCTGTCCTCCGTGCTGTCTCCGTGGCCGGGGTTTGCTATGCTGCCCCGCGGTTCGCCGATACTAGCAGCGGCCGCCCGCGGCCCGCTACCGAGGCGCGCTGGACCGGAGCGCACGATTCCAACCCGAACGGAGGACGCAAACATGGCAGAACCGAACGCAGTCACCCCGCAATTCCTGGTCGATTTCACCCGAGCCTGGAACGACAAGGACCTGGACACATTGATGGCGCACATGGCCGACGGCTGCGTCTTCATGGCCTCGGTCGGCACCGAGGTCGAAGGCACCAGATGGGAGGGCCGCGACGCGGTGCGCAAGGGCTTCGCCAGCCTGTGGGACGTCTATCCCGACGCCCACTTCGAGCCCGTGGGCGAGGACGTCATCGCCGGCGACCGCGGCGTCTGCGAGTGGATCTTCACCGGCACGCGCGCCACGGACGGCGTCCATGTCGAGGCGCGCGGCTGCGACGTCCTGACCTTCAGAGACGGCAAGATCCTGGTCAAGAACTCCATGCGCAAGCAGCGCCCGTAACCGCCTGGAACGCCTGTCCGTGGTACGGCGTCTCAGCCGAACTCGCCGGAGCGAATATAGTTCGTGCCTTCACAAGGAAACAGTCCTCGTTATGGGAAGGACATGGCGAGGATCCTGAGCCTATCGCAGGTCACGGTTCCCAAGGCGCTCGCCACGCAATACTCCATTCGTCCCGGCGACGAGGTTCGGTTCGGAGCCGCGGGGGACGTCATCCGCGTGATCCCCCCTTGTGCGAGCGCATCGACAACCGCACGCAGTGCGAAGCGGAAGAGATGCTTACCCAATTCGTTGTGCTGTATCCGAACGAGACGGTTGTCCGCACTGCCCTGCGGGGGGAGGCTGCTTACAGTTTGTCATGGTTCGACGCCCATCTCTGGGTCTACGCGGAAGCCTACGGGCCGGCCGAGTCCTTGACCGAGGATTTTCAGTCCGGACGCCTGTACGGAACGATGGGGGTCAGGAACCCGTTCATTGCGGAGTAACGGTACGTCTCTCCCGCCAAACTAACCGCCGCGATTGAGCCTTCCTGCGCCGGGGTCCGCGCATCCGGCGGCGCTACGAGGAGACAGTCGCATTATACGGCGCTCGACAACCTGCTCACCGCGGTCGGCGCGACGATCGAGCCCAAGGTGGTTTTGCGTACCGGATCTGGCAGATCACGGCGCAGGCCATTCCGACTTCGGCTTGTACGCCGCAAAACAGGTACAGCGGGGCCAACCGAAGCAGGGCCAGATGCCGGAACGCGGCATGGTTGAGGTGAAAGCCCCGGATGACGACGCTTTCCTGACCGCTGCTAGGGAGCAGGTCAGCCGGTATTGGACTCATTACCGGCTGGTGCTGGTGGCGAATATGCACGATTTCGTACTCGTCGGCGAAGACGCGAACGGGAAGTCGGCCAAGCTCGAAACCTTCTGGCTGGCGAATAGCGCGGAGGGATTCGTCCGTGGGCTGGCAACGGTGCGCGCCGAGCTGGGGAACATCTGAGCCGTGCCTTGTCGCATCGTGCGGCCCTAACCGACCCGAAGATGTCGGATTACGCCTCTGGCTAATCTGGCCTAACGGCTGCGTTCCTCCCCGGTTCACATAGCAACATTTAGCAAGTACGAGACAAAATGGACTGCTTGGCTTCGGGGGCAGGGATTCCGAGTGTAGTGGTTCCGGAATACCGAGGTGCAGAGCAATCTGGAGGGGGGCATCGCTCAGGCGTGTGCGGGGAACCCCCTCTCCTTAGCCCTCCCCTACAAAGGGGGAGGGGATGATGAGGATGGGCTTCTCTCTGATGGTTCGATTTCCCAGTAACCCATTGCGTCAAGGATGACGTCCCAGACTGGGGGGCTGCTCGGTCTGCATAACGGAATCTCGTCCGTCACAGCGTGGCCTGCGGCGTCTAGGGAAGTCGTGTATAGTGCGCGCCGCCCATGGCTACCGAATTCTACGACCTGTCGCGCCTGTTCTCGCTGCGCCGGACGCTGCGGGCGCTCAAGGTGCACGCGCCCCCGCAGGCGTGGCTGCTCAGCCCGTTGCCGATTCCTCCGCCCGAGCATCTGGGGGTGCTGTGCGGCTCGTTCAACCCGCCGACGTTGGGGCACGTGGGATTGGCCGACGCCGCGGCCGCGGCAGGGCTCGACCAAGTGGTGTACGCCGTCGCCAAGGTCACGGTCGATAAGGAAACCGTGACCGGCATGGCGCTGGAAGACCGCTTGCTGCTCCTCCTGGCGTGTACCGCGGGCAGGGCCGGCCGCGGCGTGGCGCTGGTCAACCGCGGGTTGTATGTCGAGCAGGCGCGCGCGTTTCGGGATCTCTTCGGCAGCCGAACCAGGCTGACGTTCATCGTCGGCATGGACAAACTGTTCCAGATTCTGGACCCGGACTATTACGTGGACCGGGACGCCGCGTTGGACGAGTTGTTTTCGCTGGCATCGCTCATGGTCGCCAACCGCGGCAGGCAGGGCCGGCAAGCGTTTGCCGCGTTGCTCGACCGGCCCGCCAATAGGGCCTACCGGCCCAACATCGATTTTCTGCCGCTGTCCGAGTCGGTCGCGCAGCTGTCGTCCAGCGGCGTGCGTGGAGCCGCAAGGGGTTCGTGTGGTGCGGACGTTGACGTTCCTCCGAAGGTCGCGCGCTTTCTGGCCGAAACGCGGCCCTACGCCTCTGCCGCGAGGAACCATGCGCCATCCGGACGGACGGAAGCCGGCGACGCCTACGCGGTGCGGCTTGCGTTGCTGGAGCGGCTGGCCGAGGTCCAGGAATGGGCCGAGGCGGAAGTGGATTTCGCCGCGCTGGTCCGCCGGGCCGTGGCCTCGGACGCGGTCGGCCGTGCGTTGCGCACTGCGAAAAGCGGCGCCGACCTGCGCGCGCTGATCGTCTCGCGGACGTAAGGAGCCTCGGATGAGTCGTCAGCCGGTCACCGATTTTCTGAAACGCCACTATCGGCACTTCAACGCCGCGACCGTGATCGAGGCGGCCGACGCGTATCGCCGGCATCTCGACGACGGCGGGAAGATGCTGGTGGCGATGGCCGGCGCGATGAGCACCGCGGAATTGGGCATCAGCTTGGCCGAGATGATTCGGACCGACCGGGTCCACGCCATTTCCACCACGGGCGCGAACTTGGAGGAAGACCTCTTCAACCTGGTCGCCCACGACCACTACGAGCGGGTGCCCGATTACCGCGATCTGACCCCCGCGGACGAGGCGGCACTGCTCGACCGGCATCTGAACCGGGTGACGGATACCTGCATCCCGGAGTTCGAGGCCATGCGCCGCGTCGAGGGCGTGTTGCAGGAACTCTGGATCCGCAACGACCGGACGGGCGCGCGCGCGTTTCCGCACGAAACCCTGTACGAAGTCCTGTGCAGCGGCATGTTGGCGGACTCCTACCGGATCGACCCTCGCGACTCGTGGGTGGTCGCCGCAATGGAGAAGAACCTGCCGATCGTGTCGCCGGGCTGGGAAGACTCGACCTGCGGCAACGTGTACGCCAGCTATTGCATGACCGGCCTCATCAAGAACGTGCACACCGTCCGCCACGGGATCGAATACATGACGTATCTGGCGGACTGGTACTCCGCGGTCACGTCGGATCACTCGGTCGGGTTCTTCCAGATCGGCGGCGGGATTGCAGGCGACTTCGCCATCTGTGCGGTGCCCATGCTCATTCAGGACATGAAACGCACGGACACGCCGCTGTGGGGCTACTTCTGTCAGATCAGCGATTCGACGACCAGCTACGGCTCGTATTCCGGCGCGGTCCCGAACGAAAAGATCACCTGGGGCAAGCTGGCCGTGGAGACCCCGCGCTATCTGATCGAGTCGGACGCTTCCATCGTGGCGCCGCTGATCTTCGCCCAGGTGCTCGGATGGTGACGAGCCGGAAAGCCCGTCTGGAGCGGGAAAGAGACGTGGCCGTGGCCGCGGCGCATGCCGCGGGGGCGATTATCCGCGACGTCTATCGGAGCGACTTCCGGGTGCAGTACAAACGCGGCGACCGTAGTCCGGTCACGCGGGCCGACCATGAGGCCGACCGCGAGATTCGGCGTAGGGTGCGCGCGGCGTTCCCTGCGGACGGCTGGTTGTCGGAAGAAACCGTGGACTCGGCCGCCCGTCTCGGCGCGCAGCGGGTGTGGGTCGTCGATCCGATGGACGGCACCAAGGAGTTCGTCGACAGGATTCCCGAATTCTGCGTGTCCATCGCGCTCATCGAAGCGGGCCGGCCGGTCGTGGGCGTGGTGTACAACCCGACGCTCGATGATCTCTTCTGGGCGGTGCGGGGTGCGGGTGCGTGGCGCCGTGGCGAGAGTGGGGATGACCGGCGTTTGCAGATGCGCAGCACGCCGCGGCTCGCCGATGCGACGGTGTTGTCGAGCCGCTCGGAAACCAAACGCGGCGAGTGGAGCGAGTTCCGGGGGGTGTTTCGGGCGCGTCCGATGGGCAGTATCGCCGGCAAGCTCGCGTACCTGGCCGCGGGCGAAGCCGATGCGTCGTTCACGCTGACGCCCAAGAACGAGTGGGACATCTGTGCCGGCGCGCTACTGGTGGAGGAGGCCGGCGGGCGCGTCACCACGCTGGCGGGCACGCCGGTGCGTTTCAATCAGACGACGACTCTGCTGCAAGGGTTGGTTGCCAGCAACGGCGTCTTGCACACCCAATTGCTGGATCTGATTACGCCGCACCTGACAGACCGCCACCGCGCCGAGGAGCGGGATTAGTCTCCGCCGGTAAGGCGGGTTCTGAAAAATTTTGGCAGTTCCATACTTGCATATCCGACCCAATCGTCATTCCCGCGAGAGCGGGAATCTCGGGCCTGCATACCTGCTTGCGCAGGGCCTGCCCCCGGCTTGAACGGGGGTATGACGAGGAAAAACTGCTTTTGGGATCCTCTTGTATGGAATTCCAAAATTCTCTTCATCGGACGCAGGCGTCACGTGTAGGGGCAACCCCCTGTGGTTGCCCTGGGTGGGGAAGGGCAGGCACCCTTCGACAAGCTCAGGGACCGCAGGGGCCTGTCCCTACAGCACAGCGGCAGTGTGGGAGGCGAATTCCCATACGAGCCTCGTACCAATGCGGTTGACGTGCGGCCCGTCGCGTCGGTAGGGTGCCTGCCGGAGAAATCGCCTGCCATGTCCAGATTTGCCGCGCTCTGGCGAGCGCGCCCTCAACCTCGCTGCCCCGCCTGCCACAAGTGGAACCGCGTCTATGTGACCGGCGGCAGCTTTCTGACCCACTGCGTGCACTGTGGCGCCGCGCTGGAAATGCGCCGCCCGCCCGCGATGTTCGACGTGTGGCGCCGGGCGTCCGCGCGGTTGTTCGGGCGGTCGTGATTCCACCGCTCGTTCGTGAGGAGACGCGCCGTGCCGCAGGGCGTCCAACTCGCCCAGATCGAACGCATCTTCGAGATTCTGGACCGGATCCACATCTCACGCGAAGCCGTCGTCATTCCGCTGCGCCCGCAGGGCCGCGGCGGCCTCGCCCTTCTCGACGACGGCAAACTCGAAATCGTCGTTCCCGCCGAGATCCCCTTCGACGAGTGGTACGCGGGGTTGGAGCCCGCGATCCAGAAGCTGATGGCCGGCTGAGCCCGTTGCCTACCGTTCCAGCGGCAGGTCCTCGCGGTTGCCCCATTCCGCCCAGGACGCGTCGTAGTTCCGCACCTTGTCGAAGCCCAGCAGCCGCAGCGTGAAGAGTCCGTGCGCCGCACGGATGCCGCCCTGTCAATAGGTGACGACTTCTCGGTCGGGGGTGACGCCCACCTCCTCGAATAGGGCGCGCAAATCCGCGGCGGGTTTGAACCGGCTCGTCTTCGCGTCGACGAAATTGAGCCATTCGAGATGGATGGCGCCGGGAAGGCGTCCGCCGCGCTTGGTGCCGCGCGCGTTCTCGCCCGTCCACTCGCCGTCCGAACGCACGTCCAGCAGGACGCTGTCGCTGCCGATCGCGGCCTGCACGCGCTGCCAGTCGGCGATCAGGTCCGGCTGCACGTGCGGCGTGAAGACGGCCGGCGCCGGCCGCGTCGTAGCGTTGGTCACGGGCCGGCCCTCGGCCAGCCATGCGTTCCAGCCGCCGTTCAGTACCTTGACATTGGTATGCCCGTAATAGCCGAGCGCCCACCACAGCCGCGCGGCGTACAGACCGCTGAACCCGTCGTAGGCCACGACCAGGGTGTCGTCGCCGATGCCCATCTCGCCCATCGTGCGCGCGAACTGCTCGGCGCCCATGACGTGCGGCGCGCCTTCTTGCTCCTTCAGGTAGTGGTGCCCGCGCACCGGGACCGAGCCGGGGATGTGGGCGCGCCGGAAGGCGTCGCGGGTGTCGCAATCGATCAGGCGCAGGGTGTCGTCGTGCAGGTGTTCGGCCAGCCAGTCGGTTTCGGCCAGCAGATCGGGGTTGGCGTACCCGGCATTCGTCGAGCCTGAACCAGTTTGGTCCGTCATAGTAGGTCTCCTTGTTCATGCCCCGTGTGGGGGCTGCGATGCGCGGTAGGGCGTCATCACCTCGCGCGCGAACTCTACCAGGCTTTCTTCGACCAGACCCCAGGCCGGCGAAATGACGAACTGGGTGAGCCCCGCGGCTTCGAGCCCGTGGAGCCGTTCGAGCACGTCGTCTCGCGTCCCGGTCAGGCTCAGAGCGCGGATGGCGTCGGGGGTGATGAACGTGTCCTCCCCGGGATGCAGCGTGCGCGAGTGGGTCGCGTGGATCGCTTCCCACCGGTCGTCGAGGTAACGTTCGTATGCCTTGGTGAGAAAGGGTTGCAGAAACGTCGGCACCGGCTTGCCCGCTTTGGCGACCTCGTAGGCGTAGTGCAGGGCCACCGCGATACGCGGGCCGACGCGCGACAAGACACGCGGGCTGTCGATGGCTTCGCCCGGTTGCAGCACGCAGGAAATGCCCAGCGTCACGACGCCGAAGTTCGCGGACCGCCCGCCGGACCGGACGGCCCACCCTTTGGCGACCGCGGCGAGGGTGCGCTCCAGTAACTCGGGCGCCAGCAGGCTCAGGGTCAGGATGCCGTCGCCCAACTCGCCGGTCAGCGCCTGCGCTTTGGGATGCGAGGCAGCCAAGTAGATGGGGATGGGGTCGCTCGTGTTGACGTAGCCGTGCTCGACGTCCTGAAACCGGATCCGCGTCTGCCGCCCGCGGGCGCGGTACGGGACGCGCTCGCCGCGCAGCAGACCCCGGCAGACCTTGACCGCGTGGCGGAACTCCGCCAGCGACACGGGCGGCATGCCCATCGTCCGCCACGCGGTGTGGCCGGTGCCCAGTCCCAGAATGACGCGCCCGGGCGCCAGTTCGTTGATCGTGGCGATGGAGTGGGCGATGACCGGCGGGAGGCGCGTGCCCACGATGGTCACGCCGGTGCCCAGCCGAATCCGGCCGGTATGCTCAGCCGCGAGCGCAAGGCAGGCGTACACGTCCGAAGTGATGAGTTGCGAATCCACGAACCAGGCGTTCGTGAACCCGAGCTGCTCGGCCAGCACCGCGTGTTTCCACCCGTTGCCGATGTGCGATTGAAAGCCGACGCCGAAGTCCATGGGGGAAAGTGGTCTGTGATTCGTGGCGAGTGGTCAGTGCTCGGGCATTTGTGACGACGTTGCGTGTAGCATACCTGCGTCCGGGTTGTCAGGCGGAGATCGTCGGGCGGATGTTCAGTCTCGTGGGCCGGGCTGATACTGTCCGGCACGTTGCGGCTTCGATTCGCGGCATTCAAGGAGGGACGTATGACGAACAAGCAGGACGCGACCGTGCGGATGGTCTCGGAAGAGGATGCGACCGGCAAGGTCGCCGAAATCTATGCCGACATCAAAGCCACGAAGGGCATTCCGTCGGTGCCGAATTTCTGGCGGACGCTCGCCAGCCACCCCGACAGCCTGGACATGATCTGGACGCGCCTCAAAATGTTGATGCACCCCGAGGCCAGCGGGCGGGAATCGCCGCTCGGCCCGCGCACGCGCGAGATCATCGCCCTGGCCGTGTCGGCGACGAACGGCTGCGCGTACTGCATCAATTCGCATACCGCGGCGCTGCGCAAGCTGGGCTGCGGGCCCGACGTGCTGGGCGAGGTGCTGGCCATCACGGCGTTGTTCAACAGCACGAACGCGCTGGCCGACGGCTATCAAGTCACGCCCGACGTGTTACCGCCGCTCGACTGACGCAGCCCGGACGCGAACCATGCTCGGAGCCGGGCACCCGTTGCGCTGCCTGCCGAAAGTCGGCGTGGCGATCGGTCTGTCCGCGCTGGTCGGTGGCATCCCGTTCTCGTTCCTGCATCCGACCGTGACGTCTGCACAGACTGCCGCCCATACTCATCCCGTCCGGGAGGACACTATGGAAACCCTCCACGTCGCCGGTCTGGAGGCGCCCGTCGAAATCCTGACCGACCGCTGGGGCATCGCGCACATCTACGCCGAGAACCAGCACGACCTGTTCTTCGCGCAAGGCTACAATGCGGCGCGCGACCGCCTGTTTCAGCTCGAAATATGGCGTAGGCGAGTCATGGGCCGCATGGCCGAGATTCAGGGGCCGAAGGCTCTGGACCGCGACATCGGCGCCCGGCTACTGCGCTTTCGCGGCGACCCGGAACGCGAATACGTCTTCTATCACCCGGACGGCAAGGCGATCGTCGCTGCGTTCGTGGACGGCATCAACGCCTCCATCCAACACGCGCTGGCCGCACCCGACACGTTGCCGCTGGAGTTCCGGTTGCTGGGGATCGTTCCCGAGCCGTGGACGCCGGAGGTCGTGATAGCGCGGCTCGGCGGCATCTTCCTCAACCTGGAAACCGAGGTACTGATCGCCAAGGCGCTCCGCAGCATGGCGCCCGACACGATTCGGATGCTGCTGCATCTGCATCCCGGCCGCCCGGCGTTGCACGTTGCGGACGGCGTCGCCCTCGACGCGATTCCCGACGACGTGCTCCGCTACTATCTGGCCGCGCGCGAGGCCGTCGAATTCGCGCCGGAAGACGTCGTGAACCCGGCCGACCGGGCACCGGACGCGCAACCGGCCGATTCGGGCGGCCCGCACGGCGCCAGGGACGAGGGCAGCAACAACTGGGTCGTCAGCGGCACCAGGACGCTGTCGCGGCAGCCGTTGCTGGCGAACGATCCGCACCGGGCGATCACGGCGCCGTCGCTGCGCTATTGGGTGCATCTGGTCGCCCCGGGCTGGGACGTGATCGGTGGCGGCGAGCCGCATTTGCCCGGCGTGTCCATCGGCCACAACCGGCACGGCGCCTGGGGCCTCACCATCTTTCCGACCGACGCCGAGGACCTGTACGTCTATCGTACCGATCCCGACGATCCGAATCGGTATCGGTACGGCGACGGCTGGGAGGACATGCGCATCGTCCGCGAGACGATTCCGGTCAAGGGCGCGGCGGACGCCGTGGTCGAACTCAAATACACCCGCCACGGCCCGGTGCTGGTCGAAGACCGCGCCGGGCAGCGCGCCTACGCCTTGCGTGCGGCATGGCTGGACGTGGGCGGTGCGCCGTATCTGGCCAGCCTGCGCATGGATCAGGCGACGACCTGGGAAGAGTTCCGCGCCGCGTGCGCGTTTGCCCGGGCGCCGTCGGAAAACATGGTCTGGGCGGATACCGCGGGCAACGTCGGCTGGCAGGCGGTCGGCGTGGTGCCGCGGCGCCCCGACTGGAACGGATTGGTGCCGGTGCCCGGGGACGGCCGCTTCGAGTGGGACGGCTACGTCCCCATCCATGACTTGCCGCACCGCCTGAATCCGCCCGAGGGCTTCATTGCGACCGCGAACCAGGAGAACCTGCCGCCCGGCTACCCCGAACCGATCAGCTTCTATTGGCTGGAACCCTACCGCCACGCGCGGATTGCCGAGGTGCTGGCCGGTGGGCGCCGCCTGACCGCACGCGACATGCTGCGCATCCAGAACGACGAGTATTCCATCCCGGCGCGCGAACTCGTGCCGCTACTGAGCGGTCTCGATCTGGCGGACTCCGACGACGTACCGGTCCGCGCCGCGGCCGAACGGCTGCGCGACTGGGACTTCGTGCTGGACAAGGGATCGGTCGGCGCGGGTATCTACGCGGCGTGGCAGCGGCGGCTGTGGACCGCGTTCGTGGAACCCCACGCGCCGGAATCCCTACGTGAGTCGTTTTCCGACGTGATCGCGACCCCATTGATCCAGATCCTGCTCGCCCCGGACGGCAGCTTCGGCGCCGACCCGCTGGCCGGCCGCGACCGCTTCGTGCGCAAGACTTTCACCGCGGCCGTCCACGATCTCGTCGAACGCCTCGGTCCGAACCCGGACAACTGGACGTACGGCCAGCCCGCCTATCACCACATCACCATCGGACATGCGCTGGGCAAGGCGGTGAACCCCGAACTGCGTGGCCGACTCGAAGTCGGGCCGTTCCCGCGCGGCGGCGACAGTTTCACCGTCAACAACACCGGCACCGAGGACGAGCAGACCGTCGGCGCCTCGTTCCGCTTCATCGCCGACCTGAACGACTGGGACCGCAGCCTGGGCGTCAACACACCCGGCCAGTCGGGCAATCCGACCGATCCGCACTACCGCGACTTGGCGCGGCTGTGGGCCGACGGCGAGTATTTCCCGGTCCTGTATTCGCGCGAGAAGATCGTCGCGGTCACGGAGCGGAAGACTCTACTGCAACCTGCGCCGTAGTATGCCGCCCGGACGGACCGAAGTGGGCGAGGGGTTTCGAGAGGGTCGCTGCGGCTCCGAAGGGCGCAACGTGCCACGAGGACGACCATGATTCCGGTGAGGAGAAAGGCGTACAGATCGCTGTCAGGCGGCTTGTCGCCGCCGCTCTTGGGCCAAGTCGTATGCGGCTTGCAAGCGCATCCAGAAGTCGGCGTTGCTCCAACCGATCCGTTCCAGTGCCAACGCCATCGCCGGGGAAATGCCGATGCGACCGTTCAGCAGCCGCGACAGGTTCTCGCGCGGCGTGTCCAGCCGTTTCGCACACTCCGTCACGGTCCACTTTTCGGCTTCCATGCTCTCGCGGACGCTCTCGCCGGGGTGCGGGGGGTTCTGCATTGCCATCGGTTTCTCCTTCAGTGGTAATCTGTCAGATCAACATCGACCGCCTCCCTGCCCTCGAAGCGGAAGACGATTCGCCAGTTGCCCGAGATACGCACACTCCAATATCCCTGCCGGTCTCCCTTTGATGGATGCAGTCGCCGTCCTGGCCGATCCAAGTCGTCCAGGCGTCGGCTGCGGCGAGTTCCGCAAGAACCCTTCGGATACGCGGCGCATGTTGGGCAGAAAGTCGCCGCGTGTCATCGTGCTCGAAAAGTGCCCGCAAGCCTTTGTGCGCAAACTTCACACTCACAATTGTGACATGACATATCACGCCGTCAAGCAGAAGTCGGGTTGCGCACGGGCTGGACGCGCAGACCCTATGAAGGACTCCGGCACGCGAAGGAGGACGGGATGAAGATCGCTGCGGGACGAGAATTCTTCACGCGGTGTGCCAAGGCTGCGCAGAAGATTGCGCCGAGCGTGGAGTGGGCGTTGATCGAATCCGACGGCTCGTGGTCCGCGCCGCCGGACGATTGCGACCTGATCGTCTTGGCCGGCGATGCCTACCGCAGGGAATTCATCGACGCCGCGGTGTCGTTGCCGCAGCCACGCTGGGCGCATACCGAAGACGCAGGAACGGACGGCCGCTTCTACGACGCCATGCATGCCAAGGGCGCGCTCGTCACCCACAGTCCGGGCGCCAACGCACCCGAGGTGGCCGAATTCGCGGTCGGCATGCTGCTGTGGTCGGCTAAACGGTTCGGCGAGTTGCACGCCCAACAGCGCCACCACCGCTGGCACGAACTGCCGCTCGACAGTCTGAGCGACAAGACCGCGCTGGTGCTGGGCTTGGGCGAGGTCGGCAGCCGAATCGTCGATCTGTTACGTGCGTTCGGAATGCGCGTCCTGGGCATTCGGCGTTCGACCGAGCCGGTCGCCGGACTCGCCGCACAGGGTCGCTTACACGACCTGGATCGCCTGCTCCCCGAAGCCGACGTGGTCATCGTGGCCCTGCCCGCTACCGACGAAACGCACGGCTTGATCGACGCCGCGCGGCTGGCCGCGATGAAACCGTCCGCGGTGCTGATCAACGTGGCGCGCGGGGTCATCATCGACTTGCCTGCACTCAAGGACGCGCTGCGCCGCGGAACCATCCGTCAGGCGTGTCTCGACGTGTTGCCGACCGAGCCGCTGCCCGCGGATGACGACCTCTGGGACCTGCCCAACGTGCTGATTACGCCGCACACGGCGTCCACTTCGCCGCTGTACCTGCCGCGCGTCGCCGATCTGTGGTTGGAGAATCTGCGGCGTTACCTCGCTGGGCACGACATGCTGCACCGCGTGCCGCCGCATTAGACGCGCGCGGCGGTCGGAGTCGGGGGCCACACTCTTACAACACTTCGGCTTCCCGTAACCGGCCGACCTCGTCCCAGGAGTAGCCGAGTACATCGACCAGAACGTGCTCGGTGTGTTCGCCGAATTCGGGTGCCGGGGCTTTGGGGTCCGCAGGCGTTTCGCTCAGGATGACGGGCGCGCCCACGATCTGCGTCTCGCCCCAGCCCGGATGTTCGTAGTCCACGATGTAGTCGTTGGCGTGCATCTGCGGGTCGTCGGGCAGGTCGCTCACGCTGTTGACCAGCGTGAAGATGAAATCGCCACCCTCTTTCAGAATGCGCATCCACTCGTCGCGCGGCTTGGAGGCGAAGATGCCGTCCACGATCGCGATCAACTCCTCGGCATGGCGGCCGCGGACCTTCATGTTCTCGAAGCGCGGGTCGTGCTCCAGTTCGGGGATGCCCAGGGTCGCGCAGAAGTCCGCCCAGTAGCGGTCGGCCTGCGGCATGGCGAGGCAGAGCCACTTGTCGTCCTGGCATTTGTAGTGATTCCAGAGCGGGTTGATCGCTTTCGAACGGTAGAACCGCTTGAACTCCTTGCCCAACGTCAACCGGCAAGCCAAGTTGAGCCCCTGCAGCGCCATCATGCTGCCCAAGTGGGAGGTATCGACTTCCTGGCCGACGCCGAGGCGTTCGCGCGCCAGCAGGGCGACCGTGATGCCGTGGGCGAGCATGATGGCGCCCATCTGGTCGGCAATGCCGCCGGTGATGTTCATCGGGTCCATGTCCGGCTCGCCGACCGCGGTCATGACGCCCGACCGGGCCAAGCCCATGTAGTCGAACGAGGGCTCTCCGGAGTCCGGCCCGTGGGGGCCGTAGCCGCTCGCGCTGGCGTAGATCAGCTTGGGGTTGTGTCGGGAGAGCGTGGCGTAGTCGAGCCCGAGCTTGGCGGCCACGCCCTTGCGGTAGTTCTGGACGAACACGTCGGATTGTTCGACCAGTCGATAGACGATCTGCTTGGCCTCGGGCTTCTTGAGGTCGAGCGTGATGCTCTTCTTGTGGCGGTTGTTGGCCTCGAAATAATAGTTGCGCGTGCCGGTCTTGGCGCCGGCGATCTGCATGACCCCGCGGCCCGGGTCGCCGCCCACGCGCTCTTCGATCTTGATGACTTCGGCGCCCAGGTCGCCGAGCATCATGGTGGCGACCGGACCTTGCTGCCAGATGGTCCAGTCCACGATGCGGATTCCGTCCAGCGGCCGTGCCATGCGCTGCCCTCCTTGTGCGCGTCTCCCCGGACTTCGGCGCGCCCGCGACCGGCGTTCCGGTCGGACGGCCTTACTCGCTCAGACTTGGTGGGTCGGGTTCCTGCGAGGGGGTCTTGGTCTTGCGCGACTCCCAGAACCGCTCCGACGCGGATTTCATCTTGTGGCTGAGGCGGATCAACAATTCGGCGTCGCCGTACAGGATGAACCCCGCGGTGACGACCACGCCGACGAGAAACCCGAGAAAGAACATGGATGTCGCTCCAAAGCCAAGAAAGAACGGAAATGTCGTTTCTCGACCGAACGATACGGCGTTGCATCGGGAAACGTCAAGGGCGCGGCTTCTAACGGCCCCGATCCAACACCGACAATTCACAATCCACAATCAAAAATCCACAATGTTCCTCACTCATGTCGCAACGCCAAAATCGGATCGAGCCGCGACGCCGTATGCGCCGGGTAATAGCCGGAGAAGATGCCGACTAGGCCGGAGAAGACGAACGCCCCGACGATCGTCGGCGGCGACAACAGGCTCGGCCAACCGGAGACCGCGGCGACCACGTGTGCGCTGACGACGCCGAGCAGCACCCCGATCAGCCCGCCGGCCAAGCTGAGCGTCGCGGACTCGACCAGGAACTGTAACAGGATGTGATGCCGTTTGGCCCCGACCGCCATGCGCAACCCGATCTCGCGGGTGCGCTCGGTGACGGATACGAGCAGGATGTTCATGATCCCGATGCCGCCGACCAGCAAGGCGACCGACGCGATGGAGGCCAACAGCAGCGTCATGACGTGACTGGCGCTGGCCGACGCCTCGGCGATGTCCTGCATGTTGCGTACGCGGAAGTCGTCGGCGTGGCCGTCGCGCCGATTGTGGCGCGCCCGCAGCAGGTCGCGGATCTCTTCCTCGGCTCGTGCCATGGATGCCAGGCTGCGTGCGGACGCCATGACGTAGTCGACGACGCCCAGCATCTCGCCGCCGATCAGTTTCCGATCGGCCGTGGCGAACGGGACGAGCAGGGTGTCGTCCTGGTCCGTGCCCCACCCGGTCTGACCCTTGACCGCCAGCACGCCGACCACGCGGCAGGGCATGTCGCGGACGCGAATCGTGGCGCCCAACGGATCGTGGCCGGGGCCGAACAGGTTGTCGGCCACGGTGCGGCCCAGGATGCAGACCCGCGCCGCGGTGCGGTGTTCGTGGCGTGTGAAGAACCGTCCCATTCGGAGCGGCCACGCGCGCACGCCCAGATAGTCCGGGCCGACGCCCTGGACGTCGGTGTTCCAGTTTTCGCGGCCGGCCACGACCTGCATACGCCGGCGCTTGACCGCGGTGCCGGCGACGACCGACGGGCAGTCGCGCACGATTGCCCGAACATCCGACAGGCGCAGCGAAGCCGCGGTCCCGGCCGCGGAGCGCGCCCCGCGGCTGACCGTATAACTCGGCCGGATATAGATGAGATTCGTCCCCAGACTCTGGATGCGCGCCTGAATCAGCGCGTCCGCGCCCTGGCTGATGGCGACCATCGCGATCACGGCCGCCACGCCGAACACGATGCCCAGCATGGTCAACGTGGAGCGCAGGCCGTTGCGCCGCAGCGACCGCCACGCCACGCGCAGCGTCATGACGAATACGATGCTCGCTCTCCCCGCCGTGGTTCTCCGACTCGGAGCCTGCCCCCGGATCAGAGAGGAGGATGGGGCGCGGCCTTCCTTGGCGAGCCCCGGATGCTCAGGGGGTCCTATCCGGGTCAACGGGATTCGTCCAATCTTCCCAATCGAGACCTGCGACGCGCTGGAACTCCCGAGTGTTGGCGGTCACTAGCACCAGACCCCGCGCACGAGCTTGTCCCGCGATCAAGAGATCATACGGCCCGATTGGACGGCCGATTGCTTCCAGTTGACTGCGGATGGCTCCCGCTGCACGGGCATCGGAAGCGTCGAATGGAACGATCTCGAACTCCATCCGATCGAGCATCTCGAGATTCTGATCCCGGCGGCGGCTCTTGTAGGCACCGTAATAAAGTTCGTAGGCCACGGGCGCCGGCAAGCCGACGTCCGCCGGGGGATGGCGGCGGACCCGGGTCAGAAGAGAGGGGGACGTCTCGTTGAGCAGTGCGATGCAGGCATTGGTGTCCAAGATGTAGCGCATCACTTGAACCCGGTGTCGAACTTCGGTCCCGGCGGCAGATCCGGCTGGTTCCGCCCTTCGGCGAAGAAATCTTCGGAGAACTTCCCCGTTACGGCATCGAGCCACTCCCAATCGGAGGCAATGGGTTCGAGGATCACCGCGGCCCCCTGCTTGCGTATGCGCACCTCATGCCCCTTCATGCGGAATTCTTTGGGCAGGCGCACAGCTTGGGAGCGGCCGGACCAGAACAACTTCGCAGTCTTCAACATCTGCCCCCCATGCACGGTATCAATGCCACCTATCGTTAGAGGCTTCCTCCATGCGATTCAAGCCGCCACCGGGAAACGTCTCGGAGCGAAACCTTCACAGTTGCTGACACTTCCCGATACGAGCGCGCTATGATGAAATACTTTGGCTCCAAGAAGGGTGGAGACAAGAAACTTGAGTTCGAGATCGAATTGCCTGCTCTTGTTGCTCAAGGTTGAAATACGACGCAGCTTGACGGGGCCATTCAAGCACGAAACACGACGACCTAAAGGGGAGGGGACATGAGCAAACAGGCGTTTACGATCGACGTGCCGGACGCAGTGCTGGACGACCTGCGCGACCGGCTGGGCAAGGCGCGCTGGCCCGGCGAGTTCGCCAACGACGCATGGGCGTACGGCACGAACCAAGCTTATCTGCAGGAGTTGGTCGCATACTGGCGGACCGAGTACGACTGGCGCCGCGCCGAGCGGGCCATGAACGCATTCCCGAATTACAAGGCGGACGTCGACGGTATTCCGATCCACTTCATCCATCAGCCCGGCAAAGGCCCCGACCCGACGCCGCTGATCCTGAGCCACGGCTGGCCGTGGACGTTCTGGGATTTCCACAAGGTCATCGGCCCGCTGTCCGACCCCGCGGCGCACGGCGGCGACCCCGCGGACGCGTTCGACGTCGTGGTGCCCTCGCTGCCCGGCTACGGCTTCTCCACGCCGCTGACCACGCCCGGCATCAACTTCTGGCGTACGTCCGACCTGTGGGTCACGCTCATGCGGGACGTGTTGGGATACGACACGTTCGCGGCCCAGGGCGGGGACTGGGGCGCGCTGATTACCGCCCAGCTCGGGCACAAATACGCCGAGCACCTGCTGGGCTGCCACGTCAATCTGATGGTGCCGCTCGACGTGTTCGTCGGGCCGATGCCGGACGCGTCGGTCTATGGCCCGGGCGAGCAGGGCTGGTACGAAAAGAACCAGCACTTCTTCGCCGCGGAGAGTGGCTATTCCGCCCTGCAGACCACCAAGCCGCAGACCCTGGCGTTCGCCCTGAACGATTCGCCCATCGGGCTGTGCGCCTGGATTCTGGAAAAACGGCGCACCTGGAGCGACTGCGGCGGCAACGTCGAAACCCGTTTCAGCAAGGACGACCTGTGCACGACCATGACGCTGTACTGGGTGACGCAGAGCTTCGGCACCTCGGCCCGGTATTACTACGAGGCGACGCACAATCCCTGGTCGCCGTCGCACGACCGGACGCCGGTCGTGCAGGCACCGACCGGCGTAGCCGTGTTCTCGGAAGAAGTCGTCCTCATGCCTCGTAAGTGGGCCGACGGCTACTACAACCTCCATCGCTGGACGCCCATGCCGCGGGGCGGCCACTTCGCGCCCATGGAAGAACCCGAGCTGCTGATCGACGACGTGCGCGCCTTCTTCCGACCGCTACGCGGCTAACGTCCGCGGACGCACACGACGGACAAGGACGGATGCGATGAAACTCAACGGCACACGCACCTTTCCGGTCCCGCAGGCCGCGGTCTGGAGCTTTCTGACCGACGCGGATCGGCTGGCCCGCTGCATGCCGGGCTGCGAGGGGCTGGAACAGACGGGCGACAACGAGTACCGCGGCGAAATCAAGGTCGGCGTGGCCGCGGTCAAAGGTATCTACAACGGCAAAGTCACCATGCAGGACCTGCGCCCGCCCGAGCACTACACGCTCAGCCTGGACGGCAAGGGCAAGCAGGGCTTTCTGAAGGGGTCCGGCACGGTCGATCTGCGCGAGGATGGTGGCCAGACGGTGCTCAGCTACACGGGCGACGTGCAGATCGGCGGGCCGCTGGCCAGCGTCGGCCAGCGCATGATGGACGGTGCGGCCAAGATGCTCATCGGCCAGTTCTTCACCGCGATGGAAGCCGAATTACGGGCCGCGCCCGAACAGACCGTGCGGCAGGGCGTGGCGGTCAATCTGTGGCGCGCCTTGCTGGCGTGGCTCGAACGCCTGTTCGGAAAAGGCGACCGATAATTTCCATAACGACGCTGCCCGCCCGCTCCCTTCCCATAGTGAAGACGCACTGCAAAATCGGCATCGCGCAGATCGGCCCGCGGCTGGGCGACATGGCGGCCAATTTGGCGCTGCACGAAGCCGCGCTGGAGCGCGCCCGCGGCGACGGGCTCGACCTGCTGATCTTTCCCGAGCTGAGCCTGACCGGCTACTACCTGCGCGACATGGTCGCCGACGTGGCACTGGCCGCGGACGCGCCCGAACTGGCGTGCCTCAAGGAATGGAGCCGGTCCGTATCGTTCGTGGCCGGGCTGGTGGAGGAGAGTGGCGACTTCCGCTTCTCCAACTCGGCCATGTATTTCGGTGCCGGCGAAATCCGCCACGTCCACCGCAAGGTGTACCTGCCCACGTACGGAATGTTCGACGAGCAGCGGTATTTCGCGCGCGGCAGCGCGGTGCGCGCCTTCGACACGGAGTGGGGCCGATTCGCCAACCTGGTCTGCGAAGACCTGTGGCATCCGTCCACCGCGTACATCGCCGCGCTGGACGGTGCGCTCGCGTTCGTGTGTCCGTCGGCGAGCCCGCTGCGCGGCGTGGCCGACCGCGGCGAGCGGGACGAGAACGCGCGCGCTTGGGAGGCGCTCAACCGCACGTATGCGGAGACGTACGGCGTGTTCGTCGTCTATGCCAACCGGGTGGGCTTCGAGGACGGCGTCG
This sequence comes from uncultured Binatia bacterium (SeqCode), assembly GCA_965242795.1. GTDB lineage: Bacteria > Desulfobacterota > Binatia > Bin18 > Bin18 > Bin18. Next base: position 1,631,334 of record OZ251505.1, on the reverse strand, counting down.
GCTTCTGGGGCGGTTCGGAGATCATCGACCCGTTCGGGCGCTGTCTTGTCAAGGCGGCCTATTACGATGAAGATTACGTGACTGCGGAACTGGAGATCGAGGCGGTCCGCCGCCGGCGTCTGGCGGCCCCCCTGCTCCGCGACGAGGACGTGGACCTGACCATCAACGAACTCCTGCGCATCCGCGGCCGGCCCAAGGAATAACCGTACATTAAAGCATTAAAGGAGGACGGACCATGTCACACGCCGACGACGTCATCGCCATTCAACAGGTGCTCCACCGATACTGCCACGTCGTGGACCGCGGTACGGTCGACGAGGTCGCCGATCTATTCCACCCGGACGCGGTGCTCCTGCCCGCATACGAAAGCGACAAACGCTACGAAGGCCGGGAAGCCATCCGCGGCTGGTATGCCAACTACGACAACACGTTGCGCAGCGGGGTGAAGTTCCTGCGCCACAAGATCGAATCGCCGGTGATCGACGTATCGGGCGACGAGGCGGTTTCGACCTGCTACCTGGACGCCGACGCCATTACCGCGTCCACCGACAAGCCGATGATCGTCTTCGGCCGCTACGACGACCGTTTCGTCAAGGACGGCGTCCGCTGGTACTTCAAGGAACGCAAGATCGTCACCTACTACAGCCTCGCCGCAGACGCCTACACCCCGGGCCGCGGCGCGTAATCAGGAATACGCGGTGCCCGTGATCGCGGACGGCGGACCTTCCCGTTCGCGGCCACAGGTGCGGTTCATCTTCGAGATCTGGCCGGGCCGAGCATGAGCAGCGGAGCGAAAGAGCGGCGCTTTCTCGATGCGCTGGAGGCGCTGTTTACCGGCGCCGAAGTGGAGGGCGACTCGGGCTTCATCAATCTGATGCGGATGAAGCGCGGCTATTTCCGGTCGCTGCGTCCCAAATTGATGGAGGCCATAGACCGGCGCACGAAGCAGGAGAGCGCCTTCCGCGAGGAGTTGTTCGACAAGCTGTATACGTTCTTTTCGCGGTACTTCTGCGAAAGCGGGTCCATCTATTTCCGGCACCTGCCGGCGTTCGCCAAAACGTACGAGCGGGTGTATGCGGAGGGCGAGGACGTCGCGTTGGCGTGGAAGACGCGGATGCTCTACTACGTCAAGTCCGACGTGTTGGTGCGTTCCATGCCGGTCACGCTGGACGACGAGGGAGAGGCCGGGCGCGTCCGCCGTTTCTACTTCGACGCTTCCGCAGTGGAACACAAGCAGAACAACGAGCGCCGCGAATTCGTGTTCGCGTTCGCCAAAAAGGAGCGGACGCCGGAAGGGTCGGTCGTCCACCTGAAGGTCGGGTACTCGCAGAAGGGTCGGAAGACGAGCCCTGCCGCGATCATCAAGCAGGCGAAGACCGCGCCCGGAGTCAAGGTGACGCTGACCGAGGACGATCTGGAGCGCGCCTTCCGCGTCTTTCGACGGCAGACCGAGGCGGATTATTTCATCAACAAGGACGCGCGCGGATTCCTACGCGAACAGTTCGACCTGTGGCTGTATCAATACATGTTTCAGGAGGAGACTATCTTCGAGCAGCCGCGGCTCACACAATTACAGGCGATCCAGCAGACGGCGTACGACATCATCGGCTTCATCGCGCAGTTCGAGGACGAGTTGCGGCGGGCCTGGGAGAAGCCGAAGTTCGTGCGTAACGTCAACTACGTGGTGACGGTGGACAAGCTGCCCGCGGCCTTGCTGACGAAGATCGCCCGCCACTCGGGCGCGAAGGCGCAGATCGAGGAGTGGCGGGAACTCGGGTTCGTAGAGGACGGTTTTGCAATGGCGGATCTGCGCAAGGGCCAGCGCGAGTTGCATGCCGAAGCCACCGGGCCACGGAATCCGACGTACCGCTTCCTGCCCCTGGACACCAAACATTTCAAGAATCTGGAACTGGAAATCCTCGACGCACTCGGCGACCTGGACGAGGCGTTGGACGGCGAGTTGGTACATAGTGAGAATTGGCAGGCGTTGAATACTTTGAAGGAACGATACAGGGAAAAGGTCGATTGCATTTACATTGATCCACCGTACAATACGGATGCTTCGGCCATTCTGTACAATAACGATTACAAGGACTCGACGTGGCTTTCGCTGATGCAAAACCGTTTGTCCGCGTCGGCAACGTGGTTGTCGGAAGCTGGCATTCTGTGTTGCGCAATCGACGATGAGGAAGTCGCACCATTGCGGCTGCTTATGCAAGGATTGTTCGACAGGGAATTGGGAGTCGTGTCGGTACGGTCGAATCCTGCCGGGCGGAAATCGAAGGGACAGTTTTCTCCGGCCCATGAATACGCCCTCTTTTTTGGCGGCTCGGCTGCCGTTCCCGGGACGTTAGACAAGACGGAAAACGAACTTGCCCGGTATCCGCTTGTCGACGACAAAAGTCGCTATGCGTGGAACAATCTGATTCGACACGGATCGGGAGACCGGCGGGAAGATCGCCCTAAGATGTTCTACCCGATTTACGTCAACGACAACGATACGCTTCGCATCCCGGCAATGAAATGGAACGATGGGAAACAAGAGTATGATATTTTAGAAGAGACGAAAAGAAATGAGACAGCGGTTTGGCCGACGAGAATGGAAGATGGGAGCCTAGTCGAGAAACGCTGGCATCGTGGCTCCGAGCTTGTCGAAAGGATCCCGTCCGAATACAGAATCCGGCGCAATCAGGGGATGGCTGACTGCGGCAGCGGAATAAGTATCGACTTCAAAATACGTATGGATACGAACGCAATGCCGAAGACTTGGTGGGACGATAGAAAATATGCTTCGGCGAATCTTGGGGCGAAGGTCCTCAAAAATCTCTTTGGAGGGAAGGACTTCGACTTCGCCAAAGCGATCGGGCTGGTTGAGGACTGCCTGCGCGCCTCGTGTTGTGGCCCGAATTCCGTCGTTCTCGATTATTTCGCCGGTTCCGGTACGGCGGCCCACGCCGTGATGAACCTCAACAAGCAAGACGGCGGCAACCGAAAATTCGTGCTCGTTGAGATGGAAAACTATTTTCATACTGTTGTCCTTCCGCGGGTCAAGAAGGTCATTTATTCCAAGGACTGGAAGGACGGAAAACCCGTCTCCCGCGAGGGTACGAGCCACTTTCTGAAATACTACACGCTGGAACAATACGAGGAGACGTTGAAGAACTCCCGCTACGATGACGGCGAACAACTGACGCTCGACAGTACGAAATCGCCGTTCGAGCAATACGTCTTCTTCGGAGACGACAAACTCGCCCAGGCGACCAAGCCGCTGAAGAACGGCAAGCTGAAGATCAACCTACGCGGCCTCTACCCGGACATAGACATTGCGGAGTCTCTTGCCAACATCGTCGGCAAACCGATCCGCCGTCGCACCGCGGACAGCGTGACCTTCGCCGATGGCACGAAGGAGAAGACCGACCCAGGAACGATGACTGAGGAGGAAAAGTTACACTTCGTCTCACTCATCAGGCCGTATTTGTGGTGGGGAAATTAGAATGGACGGAAACGGCTACGGAGTTGTTTAAGAAGAGAATTATATACTTGAAGATCCCACCCGATCGTCATTTCCGCGAAAGCGGGAATCCAGGGGATAGATACCTGCTTCCGCAGAGCCTGCCCCCGGCTTGAACGGAGGTATGACGAGGAAAAACGGTCTTCGGGATCGTCTTGTATGTAATTCCCTTTGAAATCTCCTCCGCTTGGTGTGTGCCGTGAGGAGGAATGTTTCCTCTGAATTCCGGCTTTCGCCGGAATGACGAGGGGGAGGGCGTTCCGACCAAGGAAGTTTCAAACTCTTGATGCACTCCCGGCGTTTCCCTCTTTGTCGGCTTACGCTACGCTGAGCCGACCTACAGGATGAGCGAATACGTAGCTTCGATGCTTCTCCCCGTCCTCGAAACCATCGCCCAATCCCTGAACTATGGCGACCTGCCCGAAACGTGGCGGGTGCCGAAGATCGAGCGGTTCTCGCCCGGGAAGACGCTCTACGACTATCAGGCGGACGCGCTGCGCAACGCGGCCCGCGCCCTCTATCTGTATTACGGCAAAGACGGGTCCGATTATCAGCCTGCGGAACCGCCCGACAGCAACGACCGACGCCGCCACGTCCTCGCCGACCGCTACGGCGACTTTCATCTGAACCCGCTCTCGGTCAAACAGTACGAGAACGCCGCGGACCGGCGGAACCTGAAAGAAAATCCGGTCTTCCGCATTCTGTCCGACTTCATTCCTCCGCAGGGCGAGACGATCCCGTACCGGGAACTCGTCAATCGGATGTGCTTCTGGATGGCGACCGGCAGCGGCAAGACGCTGGTCATGGTCAAGCTGGTCGAATATCTGCACCGACTGAAGGAACACGGCGAAATTCCGCCCTACAATACCCTCATTCTCGCCCCGAGCGATCATCTCCTGGGGCAAATCCGCCGTACCATCGAAGAGTTCAATCGGTCCGGGCTGAGTGTCGAACTCGTGCCATTGCGGGATAGCGGGAAGACGCGCCAACGACGGCTCGGCGATGCCGCGACCGTCTATTACCACCGCAGCGACAACGTTGCCGACGTGCAGAAAGAGGCGCTGGTCGATTACCGCCACTACGAGAACGGCGGCAGATGGTACGTCCTGCTGGACGAAGCGCATAAAGGCGGCAAGGAAGACTCGAAGCGGCAGGCGTATTACGCGGTCATGGCGCGGGCCGGGTTCCTGTTCAATTTCTCGGCCACGTTCACCGATCCCGAAGACGTTCTGACGACGGTCGAGAAATACAACCTCGAAGCATTCATCAAGAACGGCCACGGCAAGAACATCTATCTGAACGAACAGGAATACGCCGCGTTCAAGAACCGGCGCGCCGAAATCAGCCATACCGAACGACAACGCATCGTCCTGAAGTCGCTCGTCACCCTGGCCTACGTGACGCGCCGGGTGACGGAGTTGCGGCGGGCGACCGGCCTGGAAACGCTGTATCACCTGCCGCTCATGCTGACGCTGGTCAACTCGGTGAATACCGACGTCGAGACCGAACGGAACGACCTGTGGGCGTTCTTCCAGACCCTGCGCGAAATCGCCACGGGAGCAATCGACGACGCCCTGTTCCGGGAGTCGAAAGCCGCGTTGGCGCAGGAATGGACCGACCCGCGGCTGCTGTTCGGCGAAGACGGCGCGGGGATCATGGGCATGGACGCGACCGCGCTGACCGGCCTGAAGCTCACCGACGTGCGCGAGGCGGTCTTCCGGAGCCGGCGCAAGGGCGCGCTGCAACTCATCCGCAGCAAGGACCACAAGGAACTCGCGTTTCAGATGAAGAACGCGGCCGCCCCGTTCGCCCTGATCCGCATCGGCGACACCTCGAAGTGGCGTACCAGCCTGCTCGCCGGCTTCGAGGAGACCGGCGCCTTGCAGGAAGAATCGTTCTTCGCGGGGCTGGAACGCAGCCCGATCACCATCCTCATGGGCTCCAGGTCGTTCTTCGAAAGCTGGGACTCCACGCGCCCGAACGTCATCAACTTCATCAACATCGGCGGCACGGACGCCCGGAAGTTCGTCGTCCAATCGGTCGGCCGCGGGGTGCACATCGAAACCTTCCCCAACCAGCGGCGCCGCTATGCGCATCTACGGGACGGCAAGGAACGAGAAACCTTGCAGCCGCACCACGACCGGGTGCAGCCGCCGGAGACGCTGTTCCTGTTCGCCACCAACCGCGGCGCGGTCAAGTCCGTGCTGGAAGGGTTGGCGTCGGAACGGACCGGCACGTTCGCGCGCGTCGAGGGGTTCGCGCCGGCGCCGCGGCCGACCATCGGCGGCGTGGACATGCCGCTCCTGGTTCCGGAATACACGGAGACGCAGGGCGGCGCGGGCCGTCGGGCGCCATTCGCCATGAGCCGGGAGACGCTGGACCGGTTCCAGGCGTGGCTGGACCGTACGTCGGACGCGGTGCTCGCGGTGCGGGACGGGTTGTCCGGGCCGGAAATCCAGGGGCTCCGCGAGATGGCCGCCGGCCGCAACGTGCAGATCGTGGACGGGAAGGACTATGCCAGCCTGCCGTTTCTGCAACGCCGTTTGTGCGCCCATCTGGCAACGACCGGCAGGGCCGCCCGCGGCGTCCGGGAGTTGGACGAACGCACGGACATCGTCCACTTCCGCCAAATTCGCGCGCAACTCGACCCGGGCGACATGCGCGACCTGCGGGAAAAAATCGCCGCGGTGTCGGTCGGCGGCGTCTCCGAAGACGAGAAGCGGCGGCTGGCCGGCGAGTTCGCCGCGGGGAAGATCGGCAGCGCGGAGTTCGACCGGCGGATGCGCGGCACGTCCGAGGAAGCGTTCAGGACGCTGACGATCAAGAACCTTCCGAAACATTATTACGTGCCGGTCGTGATGGCCGCACACGGCAAAGCCGACTTCATCCGGCACGTCGTCAAGGAAGCAAGCGAAGTACGCTTTCTCGACCGCCTGGAACGCTGGCTGGAGCGCAACGTACCGGCCTGGGACGCCTGGATGTTCAGCAAGATCGACGAGGTGCTCGACACGGTCCACGTCCCGTATTACGACACGCAAAGCAACGAATACCGGCGGTTCCTTCCCGACTTCGTGTTCTGGATGTGCAGGAGCAACGACTATCGCATCGTATTCGTCGATCCCAAGGGAACGCAGCATGCGTCCGCGTACCGCAAGATCGACGGTTATCGGCACCTGTTCGAGGAGCACGACCGGCTCAAGGCGTTCCCCTACCGCGCCTCGCAGGTGCACGTCGGGCTGCTGATGTTCAACGCGGCGTCGGAGGTGCCGGACGCCTATCGAAGATTCTGGACGGACGACCCGGGGCGCATCTTCGAGGACGAGCGAACGCCGGCGGCGATGGGGAAGGTCGGTTGAGCCGGATTCCGGCTTTCGCCGGAATGACGCAGCGGAGGAACAGCGCCCCGTTTGACGATCCGCGCGAAAGGTCTTACGTTTTGCCGCAAATGGAGACCGGCCAGTCACACATCTCCGCGTCCGTTTCCCCGTCCACGAAGAGCTTGGTGCAGGAGTACGCGGAGGCGCACGGTGTCGAGAAAAGTCGCTTGGTCGAAGATGCACTCTTGCATCATCTACAAGCCCTGCGGGCGTTGCCGACCGACGTGATTGTTCCGCCCCGTATCGTCGTGACCGCGGAGAGCGGCGAAGCCATCCTCAAGCGGATAGAAAATCCCCGCCGCCCGACGGAAGCCCTGCGGCAGTTGTTGAAGCAGTAGCCTCGTGTCGATTACGGTTCGCCCGCTCCACGTCGAAGACGACCGGAGCAGCTTCCGAAGCGGGAACGTCGAACTCGACCGCTTCTTCCAACGTTACGCCGGACAGAATCAGTTCAGGCACCACATCGGAACGACGTACGTCGCAGTCGAAGGTGATGAGATTGTCGGATTTGCGACCGTCGTTGCGTCCCAGATCGAGATTTCTCGTTTCCCCGCCGAATGTCGAGCGTGCCAGACGTTCATCGGCAGTTTCGGACGGAAGACCCCAGGGCGCATCTTCGAGGCCGACCCATCCACATATTTGCTCGGGGAGGTCAGCCAGGAAAGTCGGTCGAGAAGGAGTAGCCATGAAGACGATCGTATTGGTCAAGCAAGTGCCGGTGGTGTCGGCCATGCAACTCGACCCCGACACCAAGACGCTGAAGCGTGAGGGGGTGCCGTCCGAGGTGAGTTCGTTCGACGTGCGCGGGCTGCTGAAGGCGCTCGAATTGCGCGAGGCGCACGGCGGGCAGGTCGTGGCGCTGACGATGGGGCCGCCACAGGCGGAAGAGGCGCTGCGCCACTGTCTGGCGCTGGGCGCGGATCGCGCCGTCCATCTGTCGGATCGGGCGTTTGCCGGCGCGGATACGCTGGCGACCGCGCGCGCCTTGGCCCTGGCGTGCAAGACGGAAGGCTACGATCTCATTCTGTGCGGGCGCCACAGTACCGACGCGGAAACCGGGCAAGTCGGGCCGGAGGTGGCCGAGTTGCTCGCTATTCCCCAGGTGACCGGCGCGGCGAAGCTGGCCCTCGGCGGGGACGCGCGGAGCATGCGCGTCGAACGTGAGACCGACGCCGGGTTCGAAACGCTCGACTGTCCGCTGCCCGCGTTGGTGTCCGCGACCGAAGACTTGGCCCCGGAACGCTTTCCCAGAAAAGCCGAGCGGGAGGCGGCCAAGGACAAGCCGATCGAGACGTTGCACGCCGCCGACTTGTCCGACGATGCGACGCAGTTCGGGGCCGCGGGGTCGCCCACCTGGGTGGAGTCGGTCCAGACCGTCGAGGACCGCCGCGAAAACCGCGTGCTGGAAGGGACGCTGCCCGAACAGGTCGCAACGCTCGTGCAGGAACTCGTGACGCGCGGACTGTTCGGGACCTGGGCGGACGATGGGGCCGCGGCAGACAGCCCGCAACGGACGGGTGCGCCGGAGCCGGGCAAGGCGGTGTGGGTCGTGGCCGAAACGCCGGATGGCGCGTTGCGTCCGGTCAGCCTCGAACTGCTGGGTAAGGCGGTCGAGTTGTCGGCCAGTTATCGGGGCGAGGTCGGCGCGGTGTCGATCGGCCGCGGGCTCGCCGCATGTCACGCACAGTTGGCCGCGCACGGCGCCGAGGCGATCTACGCCGCGGACGATCCGCGCCTAGCCGACTACGATACCGATCTGTACGCCGACGTCCTGACGAACGCGATACGAATTCACGCGCCCGCGGTCGTGTTGCTCGGGGCGACCGCCATCGGCCGTGACGTGGCGCCGCGCGTGGCGGCGCGCCTGGGGCTGGGGCTGACCGGCGACTGCGTGGACCTGGAAGTCGATGCCGAGGGACGGTTGCGCCAACTCAAGCCGGCGTTCGGCGGAAACATCCTGGCGCCGATCTTGTCTCGAACGACGCCCGACATGGCGACGGTCCGCCCGGGCATGGTGTCGCGACGGGCGCCCGAACCCGGTCGGACCGCGCGCATCGAGCCGCTTACACTCGCCCCAGACGCACGGAGCCGGGTCACGCTGGTGGAACGGACGGGCGCCGCGGCGGCCAAGGCCGCGGCGCTGGATACGGCGGACGTTGCCATCGGTGTAGGCAAAGGGATCGGCGGGCCGGAGAACCTGCCGGTGATCGAGGAATTGGCCGCGGTGCTGGACGCGCCGTTGGCCTCGACGCGGGACGTTTCGGACCTGGGCTGGCTGCCCCGCCAGCATCAGGTCGGCATCACCGGCCGCGCCATTGCGCCCAAGCTCTACTTCGCCATCGGCATCCGGGGGGCCTTCGAACACACGGTCGGCGTGCGCAAAGCCGGGACGGTCGTAGCGGTCAACACGAAGGCCAAGGCGCCGATCTTCAAGACCGCGGACCTGGGGATCGTGGGCGACTATGCCGAGGTCGTCCCGCTGCTGACCGCGGCCCTGCGGCGGGCCAAGGCCGCCCGCTAGGCGCACCGATCCGTGCGGCGCGTATGCGCCGTTCGTCCACCTTATCGCGCGGCAGGCGCGTTCAGGCGGCCCATCCGCGCGGAATGCTCACCGGCGCCGCAGAGAAGTACAGCGACCGCAGCTTGCACGGCTCCAGGCCGAGGTGCTGGCAGATCCAGACGAAGCTGAACGGGCTCTCGTCGGCGGAGCATATCCAGATTCGGTCCTGCTGGAACTGCGCATAACACAAGCTGTTACCCTTGCGGGCGAGGTCGCGGACGGCGAACGCATCGGCCAGCACGTCGCGGATCAGGGCTTTGACGGGGCTGTGGGACGTATGGCGGGGCTGCTGCTCTCCACCTTCCACATCCACCAACCTCATATCCACCGCAGCATGCATCATGGGATGCTTCCTAGCGCGTCGTCCGAATTTTGCAACCCCCACTATGTGACGGGGAGTATCTCACTGTGAAGTTCCCTTTCAGGGCACCGCAGCCCTAGGGACCAAGGAGAGGGTCCGAACCGCCGTATTGAATCCACCTAGAAATCCGAACCGGGACACTCCTCCGCGTCTGTATAATTCAGAAAGAATATCACATTCAGTTATAGTTATTAGACTGTGCCTCTTGCAGGTGCGCGCCTCAGTATAGTACCGGTGAAAAGAATCGAGAGATGCTGGGCAGACGTCTGAACCGTATCTTGTATTTTTTCACGAGCCCAATGAACGCCGGATATTCGCTGATCGAAGTTCTCGTCGCGATGGCGGTCTTTTCAATCGCCGCGTTGGGTGTCGCCACGGCTGCCGTCACGCTGACGCGCGCCGGTCACGCCAGCGAACGGGTGACGCAAGCGACCATCCTGGCGCAGGAGAAACTGGAAGAGTTCCGCGCCACGTTCGAGCCGCTACGCGCCGGGGAGGACACGCCGCGGCCCGGCTATACCCGCCGCTGGCAGGTCACGCCCGACGCGCCCGAGACCGGAGTTGCGCGCATCGAGGTCTCCGTCTCGTGGCCCGATATCGGCCAGCCGGTGTCGCTGGTGACCGTCGTGAACCGCTGAGCCCCGTGCAGAAACCGCCCGTAGGACGTTTCCATTCGGAATGGCATACGCGGCGATCCGAAGACCCGTTCCGCCACCCTCCGACTTCCGACACGCTCAAGACACCGTAGGCTCAGGGACCTTCCCATCCCTCAGTTCGTTGAGCCTGCGCTGTGTTGAGCTTGTCGAAACATCGAAACGAACCCCGATGTCACCCCGGCCTTCGCACCCTACCCCCGGCCTTTTCAGTCTTCGACATGGTTCGACCGAAGCGCGCCTTGAACCGCGGCGCCCCGCAGCGCACTCCGACGGTTGGACGCTGTTGGAGCTGCTGGTCGGCGTGGCGGTGACCGGCGTGTTTTCGCTGGCCCTGCTCGGATTCTACCGCTTCAGCCTGCACTCCCTCAGCGCCGAGACGGCCAAGCTGGAAGTGCGGGAAAACAGCCGCCTGGCACTGGACTTCGTCGTGCGCGAGTTGCGCATGGCCGGGGCCCGGCCCGTCAGCGGAGGCGGATGCGACGGCTTCGCCCGCCTGCTGCGCGCCGAGGCGAATGCCATCGCATTCCAGTACGACTTTCGCGGCCGGCGGCGCAGCGATCCCGCGGACGGCTGCCCGGACGATCCCAGCGAGCGGGTGGCGTACACCTACGACGACACGAACCGGATGCTCCGCCGCGCCACGGGTAACGGCTCGGCTCAGCCGTTCATTCCGGATTTAGCGGCGGACGGGTTCCGGCTGACGTACTTCGACCGCAACGGCACGCAACTCGTGCCGCCGTTGGACGCCGCGGCGCGCGCCGCGGTGTGGTTGATCGACGTGCGCATCCAGACGTCCCGCGCGCACCCCGACCCGGAGGTCGCCGAGCCGGTGACCTCGGAGTTGTGGTCCGCGGTGTTCCTGCCGAATCCGCCGGCCTGACCGAGACGGAAGCGGACGGGAATGACGGTGCTCGGTCGTCCGACGGATTCGTTCAGGCCGCGAAGAACGCGGAGCGGAGGCCACGGGCAACGGTCCCGTTTCATAGCGTGGCACCTATCCCGCGGCTCACAGCGAGGCATCGCCTTGCTCTCTACGCTGCTCATCACCGCGCTGCTCGTTGCCGCAGCCGCCGGGGGAGTGATCGTCAGCCGGGTGGATCTGTTCATTTCCGGCAATCTGCGCAGCGGAGTCCGGACGTTCTGGCTGGCGCAGGCGGGCGTCGAGGTGGGCAAGAACTGGCTCGAAAACAATCTGGCCGGCGCCGACCTGCCGGTCACGCTCGGCCCGCGCACACTCGGTGAGGGGCGTTATACGATCCGCATCGACGCGCCGGCCGCGGGACGCTACCGGATCACCTCCACCGGCGAAGACGATCTGGCGTCGCGCCGCGTCGTCGAAGAGGTCGTCTCCGTTCCCGCGCTGACGCCGCCCGGCGTCGTGACGAGTCTGGGCGATGGGCTTCGGCCCGACTTCCGTGACCCGCTTACCTCTCCGTCCGACGTGGGCCAGCGCATTCCCGACTTCAGTCTCGACGGCCGCAACCGGGCGTCGGACGGCAGCCTGTCTAGTCGGTGTGTCGACGTGGCGCCGTTCGCGGTCACGCGGCCTTCGGCGCAGACCGCGCTCGTTACCGCCGCTGACGCACTCAAACAACGGCTGGTGACGCGCGCCAACCATTTCTGCGACGCCGCGGGCCACAGCACCGGGGCGGGTTCGTGCACGCCCGGCTTGGCGTGGTTGCGAGGGTCCGCAGCGCTGCCCCGCTTCACCGCGGGGATCTGCGTTGCCGCTGATCCCTCATGTTTCGTCAACCTCGACCTGTCGGCCGCGGCCCTGCGTGCGACCGCCCAGCCCGCGGAACTTCACGTCGCCCCGCCACCCGACGATCGAGGACCGTTCCATCCGGGGACGGCTGCCGACGCCTTCGTCCGGCTGCCGGATGCCGCGGCGCGCACGCGACTCACCGCGGCGTTAGCCGAGGTGCGCCAACAGATCGCCGCGTTGCCCGACGATCAAACCCTGGACATCGCCGAGAATCTCGGCAGCGGCACGCATACGTACGGAACGCCGGCGGCGCCGCGCGTAACGCGCGTCCGCGGCGGGACCGGCCCGCTGCGGGTCGGGAACGGTGCCCGGCTGAGCGGCGCGGGTGTGCTGGTCATCAGTCGCGCCGTGGAACTCGGCCAAGCCAGTCTGGATTGGCACGGCCTCGTGCTGCTCGTGGACGATGGGGAACTGCGTGTCACGGAGCCGGAGGTGTGCGGCCAGATTCTCGGTGCGGTCGTCATCGACGCCGGCGCGGCGACGAGTGCTCCGGGAGGCGGTCGGTTCGACCTGAACCGGGTCACGCGTCGCAACTGTGCGCCGTTGGCGGTCAACTACAGTTGCGAGACGGTCACCCGGGCACTGCTCCTGTTGCAACGGACGCTGTCCTGGACCGAGCGACTCGACACGTAGGCCAGCCATGCCGGACCGACGTGGGTTCACCCTGCTCGAATTGCTGGTGGTCATCGCGCTGCTCGGTATCCTGGCCGGCACCGCGGCGTTCACGCTCGGGCCGTGGCTGGACCGTATGTCCCTGAACAGTGGCGTCCGCCAAGTGGTGACCGATCTGCAACTCGTGCGCATGCAGGCCATTGCGCGCAACCGGCGGTTGCGGGTCACGTTCACACCTGGTGACAACGCCTATCTGGTCGAACGACGCCGCGGCGGCCGCTGGCGCGCGCACCGGCTGCATACCCACGCGAACGAGGTTGAAGAGAGTGGCCGCATCACGTTGCCGGACTCGGTGGTGATTGCCGCGGCTAACTCGCGCGGAGACGTCATTTTCGTGCCGCGCGGCCACGTCGATGGCGGCATGACGCTCACGCTCGCGTCCTCCGACGGCAGCCTGACCAGACGCATCATCATCAATCTTGCCGGCCGCGTGCGGGTCGAATAGGTCATCGGCGTGTCGCCCCTTCTCCCTTTGCCGCCCGTCTCGATCCTCCTGTTTCCGGCCTTCGCGCTGGGCGCCTGCGTCGGCAGTTTTCTGAACGTGTGTATCCTGCGCGTACCACGCGGCGAGTCGGTTGTCCGGCCGCGCTCCTTCTGTCGAAGCTGCCGAACTCCGCTCGGCTGGCGCGACACCGTTCCGCTATGGTCCTGGCTGGCACGCCGCGGACGCTGCCGAACCTGCGGCGCTCGTTTCTCCGTGCGCTACTTCGCGGTCGAATTGCTGACCGCCGCGGCAGCCGTCCTGCTGGTCGCCCGCTTCGGCGTCGGCTGGTTGGGGCTGAGTCACTTCGTGTTTTTCTGCCTGCTGCTGGTCGTGTCGTGCATCGACCTGGACCACTACGTCATTCCCGACGTCTTCAGCCTGCCCGGCGTGCTGCTGGGGTTGGGCTTCGCCGCGTTGACGCACACGCCGACCGTGTGGGACGCGGCGTTGGGGGCCACGCTGGGCGGGGGCCTGCTGTGGGCGGTCGCCCGCGGCTACCGCAGCCTGACGGGGCGCGACGGCATGGGCGGCGGTGACGTCAAGCTGCTGGCCATGATCGGGGCGTTTCTGGGTTGGCGCGGCGTACCGGTGGCGCTCTTCGTGGCCGCGGCCGCGGGATCGGGCGTCGGCCTCGTGGCGATGGTACGGCAAGGGGCCGACCTGCGGCTGGCGCTGCCCTTCGGTCCCTTCCTGGCGCTGGGCGCCCTGGTTTCGCTGGCCGCAGGTGAGGAAATGATCGCCTGGTACGTCGGCTTGATCGGCGGGTTCTAGGCACGCGGGGGTCTGCATTGCCGCAAGAGAACCGGTAGCGGATTGGCGGCTGCCCGGCTTTTCGGGTATCTTCCGCGCGCTGAGGGAATGCCGCGTATGTCTGGAGTCTTCATCACGTTCGAGGGCGGGGAAGGGAGTGGCAAGACCACCCAACTCAAGCTGCTGGCCGACGTGCTGCGCGGACGCGGCCACGACGTGATCGAAACGCGTGAGCCGGGCGGCACCCCGCTCGGGAGCAGTTTGCGCGACCTCCTCTTGTACAACAAACGACGCGGTCGTCAGCGCGTCGAGGCGTGCCCGTCTCGAGAGGCCGCCCTATCCCTCCCCTCGTTCGCCGCATCCACCAAACCGAGCGACCGAGTCGAACCCACGGCGTCTGCCGATGGGCCTGTCCCGCGGGCCGAGATGCTTCTGATGTTGGCCGACCGGGCGCAACACGTCGACGACGTCATCCGGCCCGGCCTTGATGCCGGTCGAGTCGTGCTCTCCGACCGGTTCGCCGACTCGACCACCGCCTACCAGGGCTACGGACGGGGAATCGGCCGCGCAGCGGTTGTCGATTTGAACACGTTTGCGTGTGACGGCTGTCGGCCTGCGCTGACCTTCTTGTTGGATCTCCCGGTCGAAGTCGGCTTGGCACGACGCAGATACAAACGGAAGGATGTCTTTCAAGCCGAGTCGCTCGCGTTCCACCGGCGGGTCCGTGACGGGTTTCTGACCATCGCCCGCCAAGAGCCGGAGCGGGTCCGCGTCATCGACGCGACGGGCGACGTTCAAACCGTCCACCGAGCTGTTCTCGAAACACTGGCCGCGCGTCTGCCCGGCCTCGGTTAAGCGACCCGAGAGGCCGGCGTGCTGCTCGACGACATCCGAGGCCAGACCGCGGCCCTGACTGCGCTGTGCCGCGCGCTTAGTCGGGATCGGCTGGCTCACGCCTACATCTTCAGCGGGCCGGCGGGCGTAGGGAAACGCTGCGCCGCGGTCGGTCTAGCCCACGCCCTGCTGTGCGAGACGGCGCCGGGCCGCGGCTGCGGGTCGTGTGCGGCGTGTACGACCGTGCGGGCCGGTTCGCACCCGGATTACCACTTCACGACGACCGCGGACGGCAAACAACGGCTGGGCGTCGACCAGGTCCGCGACATGGAACAGTTCCTCCGCCTGCGACCGTTGCGCGGCGGGAAGAAGATCGCGGTCGTCGATCCCGCGCAGCGGCTGACCCCCGCGGCGCAGAGCGCGTTGCTGAAGGTCGTGGAGGAGCCGCCGGGCGACGCGGTGCTGGTTCTGGTGACCACCAGCGCGGCGAACTTGGCGCGTCCGCTGGTGTCGCGCTGCCAGCAGTTGCGCTTCGCCCGCCTGCCGGTCGCGGACGTGGAAGCGGTGCTGCGTGCGCGGCCCGGTCCCGCGGCGGATGCCGCGGATCTGCTCGCCCGCTACAGTCGCGGCAGCCTCGGTCGGGCGTTGTCCCTCGACCCGGACCGGCTGCGCGAGGAACGTCAACAGGTGATCGAGCGGTGCGGGGCGCTGCGCGGAGCGTCGTTTTCGTCCCTGTCCCGGTTTGCCGAATGGCTGGTCGCCGACCGGCGCGCCGCGGCCGGCAAGCCGGCCGGAAGCGACCGCGAGGGGCGCCTGGACCTCGTGCTGGGCTGGTACGAAGAGGCGCTGGCCTACCGGCTGCGGGGCGCGCCGGCGGTCGTGCGCTATCGGGACTGCCCGGACGCGCTGGCCCGGGCGGTGGCGCGGTCGAGCGTGCCGCGCGCGTTGCACGACCTCCGGCTGGTGTTCGACACGCTCGCCGCGCTGGACCGTAACGCCAACCCCAAGCTGGCGGTCGAGACCATGCTGCTCCAACTGGCCGGAACTTGCTGAGCCCGCGGCGGCCCGGTAGGAGTGCCCGCAGCGCGTGGAGGACATCCGCATGGACGAACCTCAGCACATCCTGGTCGGCGTCGCGTGGCCGTACGCCAACGGCGAACAGCACATCGGCCACATCGCCGGGGCGTATCTGCCGCCGGACATCTTCGCCCGGTTCCAGCGGATGCGCGGCCACAAGGTGCTGATGGTCAGCGGCTCCGATACACACGGCACGCCCATCACCGTCCGCGCCGAGGATGAGGGCGTCGGCCCGGCCGAAATCGTCGACCGCTTCCATGCGACGTTCATCCGCAGCTACCTCGCGCTGGGGCTCACCTTCGACCTGTTCACGCATACCGACACCGACAACCACTGGCGGGTGACGCAGGACATGTTCCGCACGCACCTGGAGGGGGCGTACATCTACCAGGACCGCCAGCGGCAGTTGTTCGACACCCAGGCGCAGCGGTTTCTGCCCGACCGGTACGTGGAGGGGCGCTGCCCGTTCTGCGACCATCCCGAAGCGCGCGGCGACCAGTGCGACCAGTGCGGGCGCACGTACGAGGCGGTGGAACTCACGGCGCCGCGCTCGCGGATCACGGGGAGCACCGAACTCGAAGTGCGCGAGACCGAGCACTACTTCTTCGACCTGTCCAAACTGCAAGACGAACTGCGCGCGTGGCTGCACGACGGCAAGACGCACTGGCGGCCCAACGTGTTGCACTTCGCGCGGACCCAGGTGGAGCAGACCGAATTGCGCGGCCGGCCGATCACGCGGGACATGGACTGGGGGGTGTCGATTCCGCTGCCCGACACGGACGGCAAGTGCATCTACGTCTGGTACGACGCGGTGATCGGGTATTTGAGCGCCGCGGTCGAGTGGGCGCATCTGCACGACGAGCCCGACGCGTGGCGGCGATGGTGGGACGCCGGGACGAACCCGCACGCCCGCATCTACAACTTCATCGGCAAGGACAACATCCCGTTTCACGCCATGATGTGGCCGGCCATGCTCATCGCGCGCCGCGGCATGAACCTGCCCTACGACGTGCCGGCCAACGAATATCTGAACATGTACGGCCGCAAGTTCAGCAAGAGTCAGGGCCGCAGCATCGGCATTCTGGACGTGCTGGAACGCTATCAGGCCGACGCGTGGCGTTACGTGCTGACCGCCATCGCGCCCGAGGCCAACGACGTGGACTTCACCTGGGACGACTTCGTCGAGCGGGTCAACAACGAACTGGTCGCCAACTGGGGCAACCTCGTCAACCGCGTGCTGGGGTTCGCCTACAAACGCTGGAACGGCGTCGTGCCCGAGCCGGGGCCGCTCGACGAGACGGACCGCGGCCTGCTCGGCGAGATCGAAAACGGCTTCGACGGCGTCGGCGCGCTGTACGCCGGCGTCAAGTTGAAGGCCGCACTCAACGAGGCGCGGCGGCTCAGCCAGCGCGTCAACCAATATCTGCACGAGGCCGCGCCGTGGACCGCGATCAAGACCGACCCGCAGCGTGCCGCGACATCGGTGTACGTCGCGTTGCAAGCGATCGACTGGCTGAAGCTCATCTGGGCGCCCATCCTGCCCCACTCCGCCCAGCAACTGCACGAGTTCCTGGGCTACGACGGACAGTTGTTCGGCCGCCAGTACACGCGTACGGTCAGCGACGCGCGCGGCGAACACGAAGTGTTGCTGTACGACCACACCGCGGCCACCGGCAGGTGGGAGGCTGGTCGCCTCGCCGCGGGACAGGCGCTTCGGCCGCCGCGTCCGTTGTTCGTCAAACTCGACGACGACGTGCCCGCGCGTGAAGCGGACACGGCCGCCTAGGCGCCGCTGCCGTCCTGATCCGAGGAGCCTGGCGTGCGGCTGACGGACTCACACTGCCACCTGACCGACGCCCGGTTCGACGCCGACCGTGAGGCCGTGTTGGACCGGGCGCGGGCCGCGGGCGTGACGCGCTTCATCACCATCGGCGCCACGGGCGAATTCTGGCACAACGAGCGTGCCGTCGCCCTGACCCGGGAGCACGCCGACGTATTCGCCACGGTCGGCGTCCATCCTCACGACGCCAAGACCATCACGCCACAGACCTATGCGGCGTTGCGCGCCTTGGCCGGGGAGGCGAAGGTCGTCGGCCTGGGCGAAACCGGTCTGGATTTCCACTACCACCACTCGCCCGCGGACGTGCAGCGCGAGCACTTTCAGACCTTCATCAGTCTGGCCGGAGAACTGGACCTGCCGTTGTCCATGCACGTGCGTAATGCCTACGGCGAGGCAGCGGACATCCTGCGCGAGGTCGGTCACGGCCACGTGCGCGGCGTGATGCACTGCTTCACGGGCAACAGGGACGAGGCGCAGGCCCTGCTCGATTTGGGCATCTCGCTATCGTTCAGCGGCATCGTGACCTTTGCGAACGCCGCGGAACTCCGCGTCGTCGTTCCCACGGTGCCGCTTGACCGCCTGCTGATCGAAACCGACTCTCCCTATCTGACACCGGTCCCCCACCGCGGACGGCGCAACGAGCCGGCCTACGTCGCCGAGGTCGCCGCGACGGTCGCCACTCTGCACGAGGTGTCCGTGGAAGCGGTCGCCGCGGCCACGGGGAAGAACACCGAACGCCTGTTCGGTCTCGATCGGGACATTGTCCGCCGTTAGTATTGAGAATTACCCACAAGACGATCCAGAAGGAAATTTTTCTTTACGACCTGTTCGAAAACTGCTCTCTGATCCATTATTTTTTCGTCAGCCGCCAATCTGCTCGGGTGTTCTTATCGAGCCGCGCTTCGATCAAGTTTTTCGTCTGCGCGGCGTCGTGCCCTCCCGGCACTCCTTGCAGATGCCGTAGATTTCCATCTTGTGCGTGGTCGCCAGGTAGCCGTGGCGGCGGGCGACCTCTTCTTGCAGCTTTTCGATGCGCGGCTGTACGAATTCGACGATCTGCCCGCAGCGCTCGCAAATCAGGTGGTCGTGATGGTGTTCGGCTTCGACGTTCTCGAAGCGCGCCTGCCCGTCGGCGAAGTGCCGTTCCTCGGCCAAGCCGCACTCCTTCAACAGCTTGAGGGTGCGGTACACCGTGGCGTAGCCGACGCGCGGGTTGACCTGACGGACTTCGCCGTACAATTCCTCGACGCTGATGTGGCGGGTGATCGAGAAGAAGACCTGCGCGATATCCTCGCGCTGGGCGGTCGCCTTCAGGCCCTCGTCCTTGATCCATTGCCGGAACGTGTCGAGCCGGTCGGTCACGGGGTGCCGCCTCTCTGCTGGCCGGTGAAGAGCCGCCGGGCCGCGGGCGGCAGGGTCCGGGTGTCCACCTCGCGTTGCACCAGCTCGTCGAGCAGGACGTCGATGCGCTGCGTCACCGGCCACGCGCGGTCGAGAAAGACCAGATCCTGGTCGTGCAGCCGGCAGCCGCCGCCCCGCACGCGGTAGCCCACTCCGCGCAGCAGCTTTTCCTCGCGGACGCGAATACCGAGTTCGGTTGCGACGTCCTTCAGTTCCGCCAACAAGGCATCCGATTTCCCGGTCCGGGTCGCCCGTCTGTTCCTCCGCTTCCTCACCATGGCCGCATTGTGACCAAGGCCCGAAAACTTGTAAAGCGCCGTGGCGGCGTCATCCTCGGGGACGACGTCATCGCGCGTCCCCCTTGCGGGATGGGGGATGTGCGGCTACGCTTCGCCGTTCACAAGGCGCGCTCGCGCGGCGGGAAGAAGGGTTCCCCCGGACCGGGGAAGAGGAAGGCAATGCGGTTTCCACTCCACATCGCTACCGACATGCTCAAGTGGCGGCTCAAGAACAAGCTGCATGGCCAGGCGCGCTATCCGGTCGTGCTGATGCTGGAGCCGCTGTACACCTGCAACTTGGCATGCGTGGGCTGTACGCCCGAACGCCACCAGGGCGACCTGAAGGATCGGCTGAGCCTGGACGACTGCTTCGCAGCCGTGGACCAGTCGGGGGCGCCGGTCGTCTCCATCTGCGGTGGCGAGCCGACCGTCTATCCCGACTTGCCAGCGCTGGTCGAAGGGATCATCGCCCGCAAGCGCCACATCTATCTGTGCACCAACGGCATTCTGCTCGAACGGTTCTACAAGGCGGGGACTCCTCACAAACGGCTGTCCATCAACGTCCACCTGGACGGAATGCGCGACACCCACGACTTCGTCTGCAACAAGCCCGGCGTGTTCGACAAGGCCGTCGAAATGATCGAGCTGGGCAAACGGCTCGGCTATTCGGTGTGCACCAACACGACCGTCTTCCGCGAGACCAGCCTCGAAGAGATGGAAGAGATGTGCGAGATGCTGACCGGCCTGAACGTGGACGGCATCATGATCTCGCCCGGCTACCACTACGAGGCGCTCAAGACCAACAACTTCTTGTACCGGAACGAGATTCACCGGAAGTTCAAGCGCGTGCTGGAACTGTCCGAACGCTACAAAATTTCGCTCACCCCGATGTTTCTCGAATTCGCGGCCGGCGAGCGCGACTATCCGTGCACGCCGTGGGGCAACGTCACCCGCACGCCGTTCGGCTGGAAGGGGCCATGCTATCTGATCGGCAAGAAGTATTTCCCGACTTGGGACGAGTTCTGGAACGGCGTGGACTGGGATTACTGGGAAACCCGCACCGACGACCTGTGCAAGAACTGCCTGATGCACTCCGGCTTCGAAGCCTCGGTCATGCGCAAGCTGCCCGACAGCCCGAAAGACATGCTGCGCATGGCGAAGTGGATGATGGCGGCGTGACGACGGCTTGTGTTCCCTAGCGGATGGGAAGCCCGCCCCATCTACAACAGTTTGACCAAGGCGGCCAGGATGGAGACCGCCACCACCAACATGGAGCCGAGACGAACGGTGAGCCGGTATTCGAGCTCGTTCATACGGTTGGCAATCCGCTCCTCGAGTTCGCTCAAATCCCGTTTGGTCGCCAATCGTTCTTCGACCAGCTCGGCCATCGCTTCCGCTTGCACTTCCGCCTGACGGTTCGGCACACCGGCCTGCTTGAGCTTGTTCGCGTAGGCTAAGGTATCGAACGCAATGGTCGTCACGGCCCTAGCTCCTATCGGTCTGGTAGTGTGGGATGAGAATGCGGGCAGCTTAGCACGAAATCCCTTTTGAAGTTCAAGGGGGACGGGTTGCCGATGTTCCGCAGACCGCAACCTTTTGAGCAGGTGGGGCCGTGCACGGACGTCGGTCGAGCGAACTTCAGCCGCTTACCTTTCGTTGCAGATCCGATCATCTTCCCAAATATCGAATTCTCCCTTCTTCGAGTTGGCCTTCGCTGACCTCGATCAGCGTGGTTCCCGTATCGAGGCTGCGCTTGCCGCGCCCGGTTTCGCTGGCATAATGGCCGCCGCGACGAACAGGACTTGAAGGGAACCGCTTGCGGCATAGCCGACATGAAAGTCGCGCGTCTGTACGACGAGACCGATATTCGGTTCGAGGACGAGCCCATTCCGCCTGTCGGCCCGGGTGAGGCCCTGGTCAGGACGCGCGCCTGCGGCATCTGCTCGGGCGACGTGATGGGCTGGTACATGCGCCGGAAGGCGCCGCTCGTGTTCGGCCACGAGCCGGCGGGTGAAATCGTCGGCGTGGGTGACGGGGTGACCGACTTCGCGCCTGGCGACCGTGTGTTCGTCCATCATCATGCGCCGTGTTTTTCGTGCCGGACGTGTGAGCGCGGCGCATACGTGCAGTGCCCGACGTGGCGGGCCACCAACATCGTGCCCGGCGGCATGGCCGAGTATTTCGTCGTGCCGCAGCCCAACTTGGCGGGCGACACGTTGCGCCTGCCGCCCGGGCTGTCGTTCGCCGACGGCTCGCTGATCGAACCCACGGCGTGCGTGGTCAAGTCGCTGCGCCGGTCGGGGCTGCAAGCAGGCGACTCCATTTTCATCATCGGCCTCGGCATCATGGGGCAGTTGCACGTCGCGCTGGCCAAAGCCGCGGGCGCCCGCAGCATCCTGGCAACCGACTTCGTGGCCTATCGGCGCGACTGGGCGCTGGCGCTCGGCGCGGACGTCGCCATCGACCCGGCCGCGGGCGAAGTCGAAACCGCGCTGCGTGAGCAGACCGGCGGGGAAATGGCCGAGGTGGTGATCGTCGGTCCGGGATCCATCGAGGCGATGCACCTCGGGTTGCGCTGCGCGGCCAAGGGCGGCAGCGTCGTCCTGTTCACGGCCAGCAAACCCGACGACCGGCTGACGTTCGCGCCCAACGACATCTACTTCAACGAGGTGCGCCTGATTCCGAGCTATTCCTGCGGACCCGACGACACGCGCGAGGCGCTCCGCCTGATCGAAACCGGTGTGATTGATGCCGAACGATTCATCACTCACCGTTTCCCGTTCGCGCGGCTGCACGAGGCATATCGGACCGCGGCCGCGGCGCACGATTCGCTGAAGACCATCGTCGAGTTTCCATAAGACCGCGGGGATACGGGCCATGCAGAATCCGTTGCTTGCCGTCCGCAACCTGGGTCAGAGCATCTGGTACGACAACATCCGGCGCAGCCTCATCACGTCCGGCGACCTCCGCGCGATGGTCGAGCACGACGGGCTGTGCGGTGTCACGTCCAACCCGGCTATTTTCGAGAAGGCGTTGAGCGGCAGTGCCGACTACGAGCAGCCCCTGCGGGCGCTGGTCGAAGCCGGCGCGCCGTCGGCGCTGGACATCTACGAACGCTTGGCCGTGCAGGACATTCAGATGGCCGCGGACGTATTGGCTCCGGTCTATCGAGACACGGACGGTATCGACGGGTACGTCAGTCTGGAGGTCTCGCCGTACTTGGCCCACGACACGCAGGCCACGCTCGACGAAGCGCGCCGGCTGTTCGCCGAAGTGGCGCGGCCCAACGTGATGATCAAGGTGCCGGCCACGCCGGCCGGCGTTCCCGCGATTGCGATGCTGATCGGGGAAGGCATCAACGTCAACGTGACCTTGCTGTTCGCGGTCGCGGCGTACGAGGCGGTGGCCGGCGCTTATCTGGACGGGTTGGGGGCATTGGACCGCGCGGGCGGCGACCTGCGCCGGGTGGCGAGCGTCGCCAGCTTTTTCGTAAGTCGGATCGATACGCTGATCGACGGCCAACTCGACCGCGCACGCGACACCGAAGCCGACGCAGAACACCGTACCAAGGTGGAACGCCTGCGCGGCACCGTGGCGATCGCCAACGCCAAGGTCGCGTACGCAGCCTACCTCGCGCTCATCGACTCCCCGCGCTGGCAGGTCCTGGCGGCCAAGGGCGCGCGACCGCAACGCCTGCTGTGGGCAAGCACCAGCACCAAGAACCCGGACTATTCCCCGACTCTATACGTGGACGAACTGATCGGCCCGGATACGGTCAACACCGTGCCGGGCGAGACCTTCGAGGCGTTCCGCAATCGGGGCCACGCCACGCCGGCGCTGACCGATGATTGGGACGCCAACTTGGCCGCGGCCCGGGCGGCGCTCGCATCGCTGGAAGAGGTCGGTATTTCTCTGGACCGCGCGACCGAGCAACTGCTGGACGAAGGCGTCCGCAAATTCGTCGACCCGTTCGACGCCTTGCTGAGTTCGATCGAGCGGAAACGTCAAGCGGTGTTGGGCCGCCGGCTGGCCGGTTGGTCGTGCAGCTTCGACGGGGCGGGTCTCGACGGCGTGACGGAGCCGGTCAACGCCGTGCTGCACGACTGGCGCACGCACGGCAAGCTGCGCCGGCTCTGGAACAAGGATGCGACGCTGTGGACCGGGGCCGACGAAGACCGTTGGCTGGGCTGGCTCGACTGCGTGGCCCGCCAACACTCAGATGTCGAACGGCTGGAAACGTTCGCCCAGGAGGTCCGGCGCGAAGGCTTTCTCCATGTCCTGCTGCTGGGTATGGGCGGTTCCAGTTTGGCACCCGAAGTCATGCGGGAGACCTTCGGCGTGATTCCGGGCTCCCCCGAATTACATGTCCTCGATTCGACCGTCCCCGCCCAGGTCGAAGCCGTCTCCCACGCCATAGACCTGCGCCGGACGTTGTTCATCGTCGCTTCCAAATCGGGCGGCACGTTGGAGCCGAACGTCTTGGCGGATTACTTCACCGACCAGGTGTCGCGTGCGGTCGGCGCGGATGAAGTCGGCACGCGATTCGTTGCAATTACCGACCCGGACAGCCCGCTCCAACACCGCGCCGAACGTGATGGCTTCCGAACCGTCTTCCACGGCGAGCCGAGCATCGGCGGCCGGTTTTCCGCACTGTCCAACTTCGGGCTCGTCCCCGCGGCCGTCATGGGCGTGGACGTACGCAGCGTGCTGGATCGCGCCGCGCTGATGGTCCAGTCGTGCGCCGCCGGCGTTCCGCCCGAGGTGAATCCCGGCGCGCGGCTGGGCCTCATCATCGGGAGCTTGGCCAAGGCGGGACGGGACAAACTGACGCTGGTGTGCTCGCCGAGCCTGCGGGCACTGGGAGCGTGGATAGAACAACTCATCGCCGAATCGACCGGCAAACGCGGGCGGGGCGTGGTGCCCATCGACGCTGAAGCCCCCGGCCCGCCCGAGGTGTACGGCAACGACCGCCTGTTCGTGTCCGTCCGTCTCGAAGGCGAGGACGAACACGACGCCGTGCTCACCGCGTTAGAGGCCGCGGGCCAACCCGTGGTGCGCATCTCGCTGGCCGACCGCCTGGATATCGGACAGGAATTTTTTCGCTGGGAAATGGCGACCGCGGTCGCCGGTGCCTTGCTGGACATCAACCCCTTCGACCAGCCCGATGTCGAAGCCAGCAAGGCGGCCACGCGCGCGCTGACCGAGGCATTCGAAAAGACCGGCGCGTTCCCGGACGAGACGCCCGTGCTGGAGGACGGGGCGTTGCGTCTCTTTTCCGCGTCGGACGAGCCCCCAACCGACACGTCCGGCGCCGCGGCCTGTCTGGCCGCGTACGTTGGCCGCCTGCGGCCGGGCGACTATTTCGCAATCAACGCCTATGTCGAGCGCAACGCGGCGAACGAGCGCGAATTGCAAGCCATTCGCCATGTGGTTCGTGATGCAAAGCACGTCGCCACCACGCTCGGCTTCGGCCCGCGACTGCTGCATTCGACCGGTCAGCTTCATAAGGGCGGGCGGAACGCCGGCGTCTTTCTGCACGTCACATCCGACGACGCCTGCGATGTACCGATTCCTGGATGTGCTTACGGTTTCGGGGCCGTGAAGTATTGTCAGGCGCAGGGCGACTTCGAAATCTTGGCCGCCCGCGGCCGGCGTGTTCTGCGCGTCCACCTCGGTGCGGACGTAACCGCGGGGCTGCGGGCGCTGCACGAAACCGTGACGCGCGGCTTGGCCTAGCCTCCCCTTTCGTTCCCCATCCGCGCAGCGTATGAGCATCGCCGAGCGCGCCCTCGACTACGTGAAGGACGGCGACGTGGTGGGGCTGGGGACCGGTCGCGCCGCGGCGGCCTTCATCCGCGCGCTGGGGGCAAAGGTTGCGGCCGGGCTGCGTATCCGCGGCATTCCGACCTCGCAGGCGACACAGGCGTTGGCGAGTGGCCTCGGCATCCCGCTCACCACGCTGGACGCCGCGCACGCTATCGACGTTGCAATCGATGGGGCCGACGAGGTCGACCCGCATCTGAACCTGATCAAAGGGTACGGTGGCGCGCTGGTACGCGAAAAAATCGTGGCAGCCGCGGCCGAGAAATTCGTCGTCCTGGTAGGCTCCGAAAAACTGGTTGCCACGCTCGGGGATCGACGCAGGCTTCCGGTTGAGGTCGTGCCGTTCGCCGTCGGCCCCTGTTGCCGCCGGCTTCGTGATCTGGGCTGCGAACCCACGCCGCGTCAGACGCAGGCCGGGCCGTTCACGTCGGACAACGGCAACGCAATCATCGATTGCGTGATCGAGCGCATCGCGCAGCCCGCAGAAATGGAGCGCCGGATGGTCTCCATTCCGGGCGTCGTGGAAACGGGCCTGTTCGTCGGCATGGCGGACGTCGTGCTCGTCCAGGAGGACGGCGCCGTCCAGGTCCGCACCCGGCCGTCCGAGGCAACCGCTCAAATCGAGACCCGCTGACATGGGGAATCACGAAGAGGAATGCCCATGAGCAGGACCCCTACAAGATAATCCCCCGCCCGTTTCGACAAGCTCAACGGGCTCACTCTCCCGTTCGTTGAGCCTGTCGAAACGAACTGCGCGCTGTAGCCGGGCGTAAACCTCTCCGTCGGAAACCCTTGGAACGAGCTACGCATGACGACCTACGTATTGGCCGGCGACATCGGCGGAACCAAGACCGATCTCGCGGTGTACGCGCTCGATGGGGCGGCCGGCATATCCCCGGTCCGCCAAGCCTCGTTTCCGAGCGCGGACTACCGCGGGCTGGAAGACGTGATCGCCGCGTTTCGTGAAGCGCCGTCCCAAGAACATGCCGGTGAGCCACAACGCTGGGCCGCGGCGGCGTTCGGAATCGCCGGGCCGGTGCTCGACGGCAAGGTCACGACCACGAATCTGCCGTGGCAGGTCGATGAAGCCGGTCTGAGCCGCGTGATCGGTGGGGGCCGTGTGCGGCTGCTGAACGACCTGGAAGCCACGGCATACGGCGCCTTGTTTCTGCCCGACGACGCGTTCCACATGTTGCAGGCCGGCACACCCCGGACGACGCACCGGGCGGTGATTGCGGCCGGCACCGGCCTCGGGCAGGCGATCCTGTTCTGGGACGGGCGGTGTTACGTGCCGTCCGCGACCGAGGGCGGCCACGTCGATTTCGCGCCCCGCGACGACCGGACGCTGGACTTGTGGCGCTTCCTCCGACCACGGTTCGATGGCCGGGTGTCCATTGAGCGCGTCGTATCCGGCCCCGGCTTGGTCGGCATCTTCGAGTTCGTGGATCAGGTGTTGCGGCGGCCCGTCGCAGCGTTCACTCGTCAGCGGATGCAGACCGAAGATCCGGCCGCGGTCGTCGGCGAGGCCGGTATAGCTGGAACGTGTCCGGCCTGCGTCGATGCGCTCGACATCTTCGTGAGTCTGTACGGCGCGCAGGCCGGGAACTTGGCGCTGACGGTAATGAGCCTCGGCGGCGTGTACGTCGGCGGCGGCATCGTCACCAAGCTGCTGCCCAAGCTGGCCGAGGGCGGGTTTCTCCGTGCCTTCGCGGACAAGGGCCGCTTCGCCGACCTCCTCCGCGATATCCCGGTCCGTATCATTCTGGATCCCAAGGCCGGGCAACTCGGCGCCGCCCACGCCGCCCGCGAACTTGTCGGGTCATCGCTGTCGTAAGCGGCGATAGGCTTCACGCCGCTGATTTCTTGACCTTTGCGATCTGGCGTGTCGCCAAAGCAACGGCGGCCAACTTGCGTATCTCTTTCCAGCAATCGGCAAAGCGCAGAGCCTCGACCGTCCAATTCCCGGCATTTGTTTCGCCACTCATCCGGTCGAGCCGTCGATCCAAAGATCGGAGCGCGGAAAGCTCTTCCCGCGTCAATATGCTCCGTGACTCCGGCTCGTTGAACATCCAGCAGTTGTCGTCGTAGTCGAGTGCCAACTCATCGACCGCGCGCCTCTCTCCGATCGCTTCGAGAATTGCGATCTGCTCGTTGGCGGGAAGGGCGAGGTTGAGCACGGCGTCCCAAAGGGCCGACAGACGATCTTCCGATGATTCTCTTTGTTTCGTGGAACAGATCTCCATGAGGATTCCGTCGTCGCCGCTGGAATTATCGTTCCCCTGTCCCTTCCATTCTTTACTCGTCAATATGGTCCTTCTACTTCAGTTTTACGGCGTCCTCCACCAGGAGGCCAGCGAAGCATGCGCCTGGTAGGTTCTCGTCTTGTATGTTCGCGTAAGGAGTTACGTATTTGAGGATCCTTGCCTGTTCTTTCCTTTCAATGCCGATGTGGAGGGGCGTAAAATTTTACGCCTCTCCGCCCGACGCGTGGCAAAAAGGCGACCCCCTTCGACAAGTGCAGAGCCCAAGCGCAACGGGCAGGACCTTGAGCTTGTCGAAAGGTCGGAGGGCCGGGGTACGGTGCGAAGGCCGAGGTGACCTCGGGGTTCGTTTCGATGTTTCGACTAGCTCAACACAGCGCAGGCTCAACGAACTGAGGGGGGAAAGCTCCAGGTCGTCTTGTCTGTCGTTTCCTAGGTATTTCTCCCGACGTTCCGTATCCCTTCAGCGTCCGGCATCAGGGTTTTCCGTTACCTGAGGTCGTAGCCGAAGGAGGCGAGCACGCCTCGATGTCGGCGGAACACGCGGTTGAACGTGGCGATCTGCGCGGCGTCGAGGCGCGCGATCTGCCGCGCGTTCATGTCGGTCAGCATCTCGTCGTAGGTGCTCTCCTTCACCGGCAGGCGCTGGCGCAGGTTCAGGTCGTCGAGTTCCGGGACCAGTTCCCGGATCCGCTGCGCCACCCGTTCGGGCTCGGCGCACATCGCCTCGTAGGTGAAGAAGACGCCGCGGTCCCGGTACGCCTCCACGTTGCGCCGCTGCCACGTGAGGCAGTTGGCGACGTGGATGGCGGCCTCCTCTTCCAGGCTGCGCCCCTCCGCCACGAACTGACTCCGGTAGTTGCGGCAGATGCCCTCGCAGACCGCGTAGGGGTTGCGCACCATGAACAGGAACTTCGCGTTGCGGAAGTGGCGGATCAATTGATCGACGAGCAGCAGGAACGGCGGCGCCTTGGTGACGAACACCGGCGCGTGCGGATCTCGGGCGCTGGCCTGGAAGTACCACGCCTTGCGGTTGCGCGGCCAATCGTAGTTGCGCGGGTCGGCGAACCGGTCGATCCAGTGTTGGCGGGCGCCCCAGATCAAGCCGGGCTTGGGCGCGCCGGGCGCGGGCGAACGGTAGGTGACCGGCCCGACGTAGCCGAGCATACGCTTGCCCTCTTTGGTGAGGCTCCACGCCGCCCGGCAGGTCGCCAGCGCATGGCCCAGGAACGTGGAGCCGCTGTTGTTCGGACAGACGCCGAACAGATGGGTCGTCACCACCGTGTCCAGATCGCGCCCGGCGCCGCTGACGCGCGTCAACGGCGTGCGCGGGGCGTCGCGCGCCGGCCGTGGGGCCGCGGGAACGCCGGCGGCCAGTTCGTCGCGGGCCGCGCTCCAGAGTGCGAAGTACCGCGTCGGCGCATAGGTCGGGTTGGCCCAGGTCCAGCGCAGCATGGCGTTCGGCGCCCAGGGTTTCACGGGAAAGTTGAAGTGCAGCACCTTGGCGCGCTCGGCGGCGAGGTGCTCCCGCGCCCGAATGGCCGCGGTCGAAGCCAGCAGATAGTTGTAGGTGGAACTGACGAGCGTGTGCCGCCCGGCGAAGTAGCGGTTCAGCAGGAACTGGTCCCGATGCGGGGCGTCGGGGCCGGGCCAAGTCTCCGGCACCACCATCGCCAGCAGGTCCGGATAGCAGGACCCGTCCGCGAGCCGCCCGTCGAATAGGAGAAAGCCGCTGTTGAAGGTGTCGGCGAGCGCCGGCACGCCGGCCGAGCCCGCGGCCGGGAGCGGCGCGAAGGTGCGGGCATCGCGCCGCCCGCCGCCGAGCGCTACCTGGTCCGGGCAGCACAGCAGCACGTCGTCGGCATCGAACAGCTCGTCCACCGGCGCGCGGACGAGGACGTCGCTATCGTAGAAGAGCACCTTGCGGTAGCCGCGCAGCCGGAACGCTTCGAGCGAGTAGAGATACCCCAGCCCGCGGGCGAAGGCGGGGTGCGTGGCGCGCAGGCGGGCCAGCCGCTCCTTCAGCGCGGTGGACACCGGCTCGAACCGCACGCAGTCGGAGGCCGCGGCGAGAACGTCTTGCGCGGCTTGGGAGAGTCCGGCGTGGATCACGACGACGTCGCCGGCGAAGCGGGGATGCTGTTGGAGGAAGGAGCCGAGCAGCACGCGCGTGCCCGGCACGAAGGCTTCCGTGGCGACCGTGACCA
This sequence comes from uncultured Binatia bacterium (SeqCode), assembly GCA_965242795.1. GTDB lineage: Bacteria > Desulfobacterota > Binatia > Bin18 > Bin18 > Bin18. Next base: position 1,601,477 of record OZ251505.1, on the reverse strand, counting down.
GACAGACGTCCGAGGTGGGCGACGGCATCGTTCGTTCAACCGGAGGCCGCAGCGGCCCGGTGTCGCTGAAAGCGGTTGCGCGATCCGGCTTGCATCACAGCGAGGCCAGCCGATCGAAGGTGTCCGGGTATTTCCGAGCCATGAGAATGAGCGCCGTGGCGGCATCGGGCGGGCTGGATTTCCCCCGTTCCCACCCTTCCACGGTATGGACCGGCACGCGCAACAGATGGGCGAACACCGCTCTGGAAACTTGCAGTCGTTCGCGCGTGTCTTTGATCGTCTCGGGGGAGAGCCTCGGCAACGGTTCGGCCTTGATCCGGGTGGTCCGCAGGGTGCGCTTCCCCGCCCGGTACGCCTGAATCTCACGCAGCCCTTCGAGCACCTCCGCTGCGATGTTGCGGTCAGCCATTTTTGATCTCCTCTACGACTTGGCGCCACACGGCCCGTTCCGTGGGCGTGAGATCGTCCTTCACGCCTTTGCCGTACAGCGTGAGCAGATAGATGTGGTCCTCGGCAGCGAACCAATAGTAGATGACACGGACGCCGCTCCGCTTGCCTCGTCCCTTCGACCTCCACCGGATCTTCCGTATCCCGCCCGAACCGCGAATGACGGGGCCCGCGTCAGGATGCAGGCTGAGGAACAACTGGAGTGCCGCATAGCCATCTTCGTCCAAATGTGCCGGGAGACGCGTGCTGAACTCCGAGGTTTCGATGAACAGCATCCCGGCAACTCTATGCGATTCGCATTTCGATGTGGAGGTTCTGCAGTTGAGTAAGAAAACGTATCGGTTCGCAGCAGCTTTCGGTAGCCTCGGATCAGGAACACTGCGAGCGCGTCCTGGACGATGACGACGTCGCCGGCGAAGCGGGGATGCTGTTGGAGGAAGGAGCCGAGCAGCACGCGCGTGCCCGGCACGAAGGCTTCCGTGGCGACCGTGACCAGACAGACGTCCGAAGTATGCGACGGCATCGTTCGTTCAACCGGAGGCCGCGGCGGCCCGGTATCAAGGATCCCCCGGGTCGCCGTGGTTCAACGGGTCGGGAGAGAGTGTCACTACGACGGTGGGTGGTATTTGGTGTTCTCAATCGATACTTGAGCCTGGGTCGGGCCGCCCTCGACCGTGACGACGCCGTCCATCGTGCTGAGGGTCGGTTTGGACCAGGGTTTCTTCGCCTTCTTCTGCGGCGTGTCGGTCAACGTATCAGGCGAGGATATGCGCGCGGGGGGGGGGGGGGGGGGGGGGATAATAGTTTGTGGGTCATGGTTCGAGCCTCCTCCAAAAGGTTGGTTCGGTCGACGGGATTGTCAGCGCCCGGGACGACTACCTGACATCGGGCCGGATTGCAAGGTCCGACAAACGAAGGCAGCCGATCATTTAGTATGTGATTCCCTTCGCTTTTTATTGGGGAGCAAAACAAGCTGCAAAGTCTCAGGATCGTATTGTATGTAATTCCCTTCGCGTAGTACGAATCCCTGTCCTTTATTATAGGATCCTTTCCGTAAACTCTCACCCCGCCAGTTATTGGCCTGCCCAGGCTCCGCAAGCGATTCTTTCTGCGTTACTCCTAACAGTCGTTTGACTTCTTCGAGCCCCATATTCTTCAGCAAATTCGGATCGGTCATAACGTCTTCGACTGATGTAATACCTTTCTTCCTCATAGCTTTATTGAAGCCGTCCTGCCGATCAGCCAGCTTGACGTTGCCGGCCTTTCCCCCTGCGCGGCTGCGACTTGAGGCGCCCGGTGGGGGTCGTGTCGTAGCCGTCGAGGCGTTCGACCGCGCGTTTGAACGCCGCGGAGCGGATGACTTCGACGAGGCGCTGTCCCGTTTCGCTCTCGAAGAAGTCCAGGTGGAAGACCAGGTCGTACTCCTCGCGTTCGACCGGGACGAAGCCGAGCCCGAGCGCCTTGGCCGCGGACTTCACACCCAAACCGGCGTCGGCCAAGCCGCTGGCAACTGCCGCTGCCACGGCCATGTGGGTGGTCTCCTCGCGCTCGTAGCCGGCGAGGCGCTCGGGCGCGAGCCCCAGTTTGGACAGTTTGTAGTCCAGCAGCACGCGTGTGCCCGCGCCCGGCTGGCGGTTGATGAAGCGCACGTCCGGGCGCGTCAGATCGGCCAGGGTCTTGATGCGTTTGGGGTTGCGCTTCGGGACGATCAGGCCCTGCTCGCGGACGACTAGGGTCAGGACGACGCTGGTGGACAAGAGTTTCTGCTTTTTGAGGTCGGGCAGGTTGTAGGTGCCGGTCGCCGGGTCGAGCAGATGCGTGCCGACGATGTGCGCTTCGCCGCGTTTGAGCGCAACGAGCCCGCCCAGCGAGCCGACGTTGCTGGCCGAGATTTTCAGACCGGGGGCCTGGGCGCGGAGTTGGTCGTCGAGGACGCCGATGCTCAGATCGTTGCTGCCGGTGAACAGGATGGTGCGGTCCACCTCGTCGAGCGGTCGGAGCAGTTCCACGTCGGCCTGCATGCCGGCGTTCAGCCCCTCGTCCTGCGGCGGGATGCGCAGGACGCCGTCGGCCTTGACCATCGTGGTAATCACGCCCGCGCCGCGGCCGATCGGGGTGGCGATCAGCCGGCCGCCCACACGGCCCAGATTGACCCGCACGAACTCTTCCAGCCCCAGCCGCGAGGGAACCTTGCGCGGCAGCACGGCCGACACTTTCTGCGGTTCCTCGGCCGGTCGGCCCAGGTGGGATGCCACCAGCTTGCGCAGCACCTGCTGGCAGATGACGACCGCGGAAACCGGATAGCCGGGCAGGCCGATGACCGGCGTGCCGTCCACCACCGCCAGAATGGCGGGCTTGCCGGGCATGACGTCGATGCCGTGGACCAGAATTTCGCCCAGCGTCTCCAGGACGCGCTCCGTGAAATCGTGCTCGCCCGCGGACGAGCCCGCGATGACGACCACGATGTCGTGCTCGCGGATGGCGCGCTGCACGCTGCGCGTAATCAGCGGCAGGTCGTCAGCCACGCATTCCAGCCGCACCGGCGCGCCGCCCCACTCCTGCACGAACGCAGCGGCCACGCGCGAGTTGAACTCGATGATGCGCCCGGGTGCGGCGCGCTCACCCGGTTCGATCAGCTCGGAGCCCGTCGGAACGATGCCGACGCTCGGCGGGCGGACGACGGGAATCTCGGTGTGCCCCGCGGCCAGCAGCGCGCCCAGATCGTACGGACGCAGCTTGTGGCCGCGCGGCAACAGCGGCTCGGTCGCCACGATGTCTTCGCCGACCAGCCGCACGTGCTGCCACGGTGTCGCGGCATCGCGGATCTCGACCCGCCGTTCATCGGTCTTGAACACCCGCTCGATCATGACCACGGCGTTGGCCCAGCGGGGCAGCGGGTTGCCGGTGTCCACGTATTGGAACGGCGCGCCGTTCGCGGGCGGACGGCGTTTGGCCGCTAAGCGGGTGAGCGTGAGCGGAGAGAACTCGCTGGAGCCGAACGTGTCTTCGGCGCGTACCGCAATGCCGTCCATGGCGGCGCCGTGGTAGTGTGGGGCCGACCGCTTGGCGAAAATCGGCGCCGCGGTCGTCCGTCCAAGGGCGTCTTCCACCGTGACGCGTTCGGTGGCCGGCCGCGGAGCGACCGCGCCGAGAAAGCGTTCGAGTGCGGCGCCGAGCGCATGCTTCCTGAGATAGCGTTTTCGGTCGGGGCGGACGGGGTGTTGGGCGTGCATGATGGTTCGGCGCGGAGTATCTGCAGGAATCGAGGGCCGCTCGGAGGTGCCGTGCCTCGGTCCGACGTCTCAGAACAGAATGACGTCGACTTCTTCCCCGGCTTCGCGGCCCTCTTCGTTGTGCGGAATGCAGACCATGCCATCGGCCTGGACGAGGCTGAAGATCGCGCCGGACTTGCCCGGCACGGGGCGGGCGGTCTCCCGTCCATCGGTGTCGCGGCTGAGCGTGACGCGCACGTAGTCTTCGCGGCCCGCAGCGGACGCCACGTTCTGCGCGAGCCGGGCGCGCGTCGTGCGTCGCGGCGCGAACGCGGTCCCCGCAGACTCGCCGCCGATCATCCGCACGAGCGGCGCCCCGAACAGCGCGAAGACGACCAGGGCCGAGACCGGATGGCCGGGTAAACCCATGACCGGTTTGCCCGCGGCGCGCGCGAAGATCGTCGGCTTGCCGGGCGCAATCGAAATCCCGTGAAAGAACAACTCCGATCGCGGAAACGAACGGATCACGTCCAGCGCCATGTCCTTGATGCCGACCGAACTGCCGCCCGACACCATGACCACGGCCGCCCGTTCGGTCGCCGTTTGCATGGCCTGCGTGAACGAGCCGGCGTCGTCCTTGACCACGCCCAGGTCGCGCACCGTCCCGCCGCACTCGGCGATCATGGCGCATAGTGAATACTGGTTGACGTTGCGGACTTGGCCGGGCCGCGGCGTCTTTTCGGGCGGCACGATCTCGTCGCCGGTGGAAATCAGGGCGACCGTCGGCCGGCGGTGCACCGCCACGCGCGTGATGCCCACGCCGGTCAGGGCGCCGACGTCCTGGGCGCGCAGCAGCCGGCCGGCCGGAAAGATCGGAGCGTTCTTCTTGATGTCCTCGCCCGTGCGCAGGATGTTTTCCCACGGCGATACCGAGCGGAGAATCTCGACCGTCCCGTCGCCCATCTCTTCGGTGTACTCGACCATGACCATGCCGTTCGCCCCGGGCGGCAACATGCCGCCGGTGGCGATGCGCATGGTCTCGCCTTTCTTGAGACGGCGCTTGACCTGCTTGCCCATCTCGATGGCGCCCGCGAGCGTGAGGTACGCGGGCTGGCTGGCCGACGCCCCGAACGTGTCCTGGGCGCGCACCGCGTAGCCGTCCATATTCGTGCGGTGGAAATGCGGCAGGTCGCCCGGCGCGGTCAGCGGCTTGGCGAGAATCCGCCCGCACGCTTCGAGCACCGGCACGGTTTCCGGGCGGGTTGGCGGGGCGAACGCGGCGAGACGTTCGCGCGCCTCCGCGGCGCTCACCACGCGGAAGAAGGATTTGACGGGCGGCGGGGCTAGAGCCGCTGATGCGCGAGGCACGGCAGATCTCTCCGCACGGTGTCGAGATATTCCAAATCTACCTCGGCCAGAATGACGCACTCCCGGTTCGCGGCGCGGGCCAGTACCTTGCCCCACGGGTCGATAATCATCGAGTTGCCGTAGTCGGCGAAGCCATACACGTTCTTGCCGATCTGATTCGGGGCGATGACGTACATCTGGTTTTCGATGGCACGCGCGCGGAGCAACGCTTCCCAATGCGCCTCGCCCGTCGGGAACGTGAACGCCGAGGGCACGGACACGACCTCCGCGCCCTCATGCGCCAAGCGTCGGTAGAGTTCGGGAAAGCGCAGGTCGTAGCAGACCGACAGCCCGAATCGGCCCAACGGAGTATCGGTCGTCACGACCGCGTCGCCCGGCTTCATGCTGTCCGACTCCTTCATGCGCACGTGGCCCGGAATGTCCACGTCGAACAGGTGGATCTTCCGATACGTAGCCAGAAGGTCGCCCTGCGGCCCGAGCAGCAGGCTGGTGTTGTAGGCGCGCGCTTCGTCCGATTTTTCCAGAAACGAACCGGCGAGCAGGTGAATGCCGAGTTCCCGCGCCAGATCCTGCAACCGGCGGCTCGTCGGCCCGGGGATCGGCTCGACCTGATCGGGGTCCTTGCGATGCCGCCCGCGCCACAGGAACACTTCGGGCAGGACGACCAGCGCGGCACCGCGGTGCGCCGCGTGCCGCACGAAGGATTCGGCTTTCGCCAGATTCTCCGCTTTGGAGGACGAGGCCGTCATCTGCACGGCCGCGGCCAGATATGACGGGCTTGCACGCACGTTTCGGGCTCCCGGTCGGTCGAGGCCGAACCGTACCGAACGCCCCTTCCGCGGTCAAGAAACGACAAGGACGGGTAGTGCATCAGTTCGAGATTACCTTGGGCGGGATGCGTTTCCTTCGTCATTCCCCCGTTTGAGCCGGGGGACAGGCTCTCGCTACCCACGGGCGACCGACCGGTCGCCCCTACGGCACTCGCGTCACGTTGCCCGACAACATACAGTGGGGCATCCGCCGGCCCATGCGTTCATCGCGTTCGGATACGACACAATGAAACGTCTTCCTCCGTCCTGTCGCTTCGCCGGATTGGCGTTGCTGTGTGTCCTCGGGCTGGGCGGGTGCCAGACGGCGCAGCACCTCGTCGCTTTCACCGAGGCGAGGCGCGACCCCCGATTGGCCGAGATGTTCGCTGCCCGGCTTGCGCTGGAAGAACGGTATCGAAAGTGCCGCCTCGAACGCGCAACGGATCATGCCGAGGCGTGTGCCGGGTTGCGCGCCGACCTGGACGCGCCGCTCTCGTTCTCTGCCGTCCCGCGGAAGACCCCCCGCCGCAACTGGCTGGTCAGACTAAAGTCAGCGCCCGGTGGGTGACGCGGCGCAGCGCCGTGCGGAGCACCGTTTCGAGCGCCCGCACCTCGCCCGGCTCCAACGCGAGATGTGTGTATATCGCTTGCCCCGCGGGCGTGTACGAGCGGACATGCAGGCTTGCCTTGACGAGCCTGTCGCTGTTGTCGTCCGGGTAGCGCAGGTCGATCTGTTCGACACGCATGGCTGGCCGGACGCGCCGGCTACTCCACGACCGGGAGCGGGGCGAAATGCATGCTGATGATCTGCCATTCGCCGCCCGGCTTGGCGTAGGTGAACGTGAACTGGCCATGACTGGTGACGGACTGCTGTCCCTTCACTTTGGTGCGGAGTTGATAATGGCCCCACGCCACGCCGGTCGAGCCCGAGATGAGATATTTCGGGTGCGCGGGGCGGAGGACGGTTTCTTCGTGCGTGTCGAAATACTCCCGCACCGCCTCGCGGAACGCGGCTTTCCCGACCGCCGGGAAGGGCGAGTACAAGCCGTACAGGACCACGTCGTCGTGCACGTGCGCGACCGAGGCATCCAGGACCCGCGCGTTCAGCGCCTGGATTTCTTCGCCGAAGCTTTCGATCAACGCGTCGCGGAGTTCCTGGGCCGGCGCGGGCGCCGCGAACAGGACGCCGCACAGTCCGACGAAGCCGTATGCGAGCGACTTTCGAATCCGTTTGGATATGCCGTCCATTTTTCTCTCTCCTCACGCCGGCTATTCCACGAAGAGGGGCGAAACGTGGATTACCAGCAACCGCCAAGTGCCGTCCTTCTTGGTATAGGTGAAGGTGTAGCGCCCGTGAATCAACTCGCGGTCCCCGATTTTGGGAAGTTCGGTGATCGTGTAATGTCCCCAGGCCAGCCCGCTGTTTCCTATGGTGCGGTATTCGGCGTTAATGGGCATGAATTTGGCCCGCTCCTGGTCCGCAAAATAGCTTTCCATGAATTCCACGAGCGCGGTTTTGCCCTCGACGGCGAATGGCGTCAGGGTCCCGAACACCACGATGTCGTCATCCGCGCTCGCGGAGAAGGCCGTCTTGTTCTGGGCGTTGAACAGTCTGATGTCGGACTCGAACGCCGCGCGAATCGTATCCAGGTCGTCGGCCCGGGCGCCGGGCGCGCAGAGGAGCAGGCCGAGCGTCACGCCCCACATCCAGCCCCGTCTGAAAAGGTTCATGTTTCCACCCTCCTTCCGTCTTCTTCCGTGACCGTCGCGTTTCTCTTTGCGCGGAAACCGGGGCGATTGCAACCCTGTGAGGCTGCCGCCCTAACTGCGCGACCGCGACCCTGCCGCCCGCGCCTTCCCGACGCGCGGCGTGGCGCCGCGGCCTTTCTTGACGATCAAATCGAAGTGTTTCTTGGCGACGGGCATGACCGACAGCCGGCCCTGCCGCACCAGCGCCAGATCGGCCAGCCGCGGCTCGTCCTTGATCTCCCGCAACGTGACCGGGTTGGCCAGCGCCTCGACCGGCTCCAGATCGACCACCACCCAGCGTTCATCCTCGGTGGTCGGGTCCTGATAGGCTTTCTTGGTGACTCGCGCCACGCCGACTACGGCCAAGCCCTCGTTGCTGTGGTAGTACAGGACGCGGTCGCCGACCTGCATGGCACGCAGATTGTTACGCGCTTGATAATTGCGCACCCCGTCCCAATACGTGGACCCGTCCTCGCAGAACTGGTCCCAAGAGTATTTGAACGGCTCGGATTTCACCAACCAGTAGCGCATGGGCTCGGCGTCCTCGCGTGCGATAGTGAACGTCCGGCACTGTAGAATACTCGCCAGCGGGGCTCAACTCCGCGGTGCCGGCCTACCAGAGTCATTCGAATAGATCTGAGGTCTCCTGTTTCAACACTACCACCTAGGACCCTCCACCCGGGCCTTCCCCCTCACCCTCCGACCTTTCGGCAAGCTCAGGGGCTGGGGGGAGGGGGAGGAGCGGGAATTCGGGCAGGGATATGGGGCCGCACGTTCGCGCGAGGCCGACTCGACACCGGCGGCGACCAGCACCGGCTTCGACCCTGCGCAACAAACCGTTTTCCACACCCACGGACAGCACTCCTCCATCCTGCTGCCGGCGATTCCGGCGTAAGGCAGGAGCGTCCTGTTTCTTCTGATACAGCGTTCATCTTGACGAAAGACGTCTGGACGTCCATTATCCAGGCATGTTGAGGGACCCGAAGAACGCGCCCGGCCGTGTTCGCGACGCGATTGTCGACGTACTATCCGCGTCACCCACGCCGTTGAAGGTCGCCACGATCATCGCACGGGTCGGCCAACGGATAGGCGAGACGCCGCCCTCTTCCATTCGTTCGTATCTCAGGCTCAACACCCCCGACCTCTTCGTTCGAGAGGCGCGCGGAACGTACCGCGCACGCCGGAACCCTTCGCGTCAGTGGCAACTCCCGGTTCCCGAGGCCGGCAAGGGAAGGGAGAAAAGATCGGAGCCATTCCTCTTTCGACAATCGGAACTGCACCATGACGACTGCTTTGCCTGGTTGGCCGGGCAGCCGCCCCACTCGATGCACGCGGTCGTGACCGACCCGCCGTACGGTCTGCATGAATACACCCGGGAGCAGCAACGGAAACTGCGCGCCGGGAAGGGCGGGGTCTGGCGCATTCCGCCGTCGTTCGACGGACATCGACGCTCCCCACTGCCCCGTTTCACGACGTTGGATACCGATCAACTAGCCGATATCCGGGAGTTCTTCGTGCGTTGGACGCGCGTACTGTTGCAGGTTCTGGTCCCCGGCGCGAACGTCATCGTCGCGTCGAATCCGTTGGTTTCGCCCCTCGTTGCGACGGCGCTGTCCGAAGCCGGGCTGGAACGGCGCGGTGAAATCATCCGACTCACGATGACCATGCGCGGGGGCGACCGGCCGAAAGGTGCCCACGACGAATTCCGGGACGTCAGCGTCATGCCACGCTCGATGTGGGAGCCGTGGCTCGTGTACCGAAAACCGCTGGACGGGCGCGTGCAGGACAATTTGCGGAAGTGGAAGACCGGGGGGTTTCGCCGTCCGGCACCGGACAAGCCCTTCGGCGACGTCATTCCATCGGCGCCGAGCCGCAGCGCGGAACGCCTGCTCGCCCCGCATCCCAGCCTGAAGCCGCAGGCGTTTCTCCGCCACGTGGTGCGCGGCGTGCTTCCCCTCGGCGAAGGGCACGTCCTGGATCCGTTTGCCGGCGCCGGCTCCACGCTCGCGGCGTGCAACGCCGTCGGTTACGACAGCGTCGGCGTCGAACGCGACCGGCAGTATTTTTCCCTGGCCGTGAAAGCTATTCCGAAACTGACGACGTATCGGGTATCGGGCGACGGTCCCTCTCAATTCTAGCCGTCGTGCTTGCTCCTCCCGCCGCCCGCTGATTTCCTGGCGTCCATGCCGAGTGTGCTGCCGCCCGAGGCGGAAAAGGCCGTGCGCGTCCGTGTGATGTTCGACGGCATCGCTGCGCACTACGACACGCTGAACCGCTGGCTGTCGCTGCGGCTCGATCAGGCGTGGCGCCGGCGGACCATCCGTGAAACGGACGTCGGCCCCGGCGACATCGTCCTCGACTTGGCCTGCGGGACCGGCGACCTGAGCGAATTGGCCCAGGCCGCGGGGGGCCGTGTCGTCGGCGTCGATTTTGCGCGGAACATGCTGCGCGTTGCCGCGGGCCGCGGGGTACGGGCCGGGTTGACGCAGGCCGACGCGGCCACGTTGCCCCTCCGTTCCGGATCGGTGTCGGTCGTGGTGTGCGGGTTCGCGCTGCGCAATTTCGTGTCCATCCCCGCGGCCCTGCGCGAGACGGCGCGCGTATTGGTGCCCGGCGGACGACTCGGGTTGCTCGAAGTCGATACGCCCCGCGGCGCGGTGCTCGGGTGGGGGCACGCGGTATATTTCCGGCACCTCGTGCCGCTGCTGGGCGGCTGGGTGTCCGACGGTCGGGCGTATCGTTACCTACCGGAGTCCGTGGCGTATCTGCCGGACGAAGCCGAATTGCTGGACATGGTGCGCGCGGCCGGCTTCGCACGGGTAACGAAGCACCGTCTGTCCCTCGGGGTGGCGCAACTCGTGACCGGAGTGCGGAAATAGCCGCCGCGACCTGGAATCAAGACTCTTTCCAAAGAGCAAGACGGGCAGTTACCCCACAGGGCGGAGCGTTTACATATTTTGTGTCTATTCTACGATACGTTATTCACGTTTCGTAAAATATATCGCTCAATTTTTTACATAAATGAAAAAATCACCGAGCGCAGCAACGGCAGTCACGGGAGCCGGACTCATACGGAATTGATGGGAGGGGCGAATTTCAGACCGCTCGGCGGATCTGCGCATGCTTTGTGTGTATTCTGCGATACGCTACTTGATTTGTGTAAAATATAAGACGAAATTGTTTACGCTAAATACCGTTCCAGCGGAAAGACCGTCCCATGCGACCCTATCTCCCCCAGATGCTTCCACTCGAAAAACTCGACCTCTCCGCGCCCGACTTGATCGCGACGCTGGGCGAGGCGAACCGGGCGCTTGCGCGCTACGACTCCCTGTTGGAACAGTCCCCGGTCTCTCATCTGCTCATTGCTCCACTCGTCCGCCGCGAGGCTCTGCTCTCCTCGCGCATCGAGGGTTCGCAATCCACGCTGAACGAGGTGTTTCAGTTCGGGGAGGACGAGAGCTTTGCCGAACGGGGCGAGCAGCGCGATGACCTGAACGAAATCCGCAATTACGTGGACGCCTTGAATCTGGGCGAGGCGGAACTCGGATACCGGCGGTTCTCCCTCAACCTGCTCAAAACTCTGCACGAGGTCTTGCTCGGACGCCGCAGCGTACGCGGACGGACCAAGAACCCCGGGCGCTTTCGGCTCGATCAAAACTGGATCGGCCTTCCAGGGGCCGGGATCGAGCAGGCCAGCTACGTCCCACCACCGCCGCACGTGGTGATCGACTTCATGGAGAACTGGGAGCGGTTCTCCCGTTCGGACTGGGTGGACGGACCCGTCCAAGCCGCGGTCATGCATGCCCAGTTCGAGTTGATCCACCCGTTCGACGACGGAAACGGCCGGCTCGGCCGGTTGCTGATCCCCTTGTTCCTGTATCAGAAGAAGGTCATCTCGCGCCCGAATTTCTATCCGTCCGCCTATCTGGCACGAAACCGGGACGCCTACGTGGCATCGCTGAACCGGCTCGGTGACGAAAACGGGGACTGGCACGGCTGGATCGCGTTCTTTCTCCGGGCGCTGATCGACCAGGCGGAGGAAACCACGCGCAAAGTGGGCACGATCACGAATTGTTACGAAGACCTGAAAAAACGGGTCGTCGATCTGACCCGCTCGCAGTTCGCGGTGCCTCTGCTGGACGCCATGTTCGAAAGACCCGTGTTCAAGAGAGCCAGCCTGGAAAAGAAACTCGCGGCGCTGGAGAAGCCACCGACCCGTCCGGCTCTGCACGGCCTGCTGCAAAAGCTGGTTCGGCAGAAGGTTCTGCGCGTCCAAGTCGAAGGGAAAGGCCGCCGCGGTACCATCTACGCCCTGGAAGAACTAATGCAACTTCTGGAAGAAGACGAATGACAAGGGGATTATGTACAAGACGGTTCCGAAGACAGTTTCTCCTCGTCGTACCTGCGAATTTTCCCCGTCATACCCCCGTTCAAGCCGGGGGCAGGCTCTGCACAAGCAGGTATCCGTCCCCTGGATTCCCAGCGCCTGCCCCGGACCTGATCCGGGGTTCGCGGGAATGACGGCCGGGGAGGATCTTCAAGTATGTAGTTCCCCATGAAAAGCCTATGACTACTCGACGCCCCCGCCATACCGAACCGAGCGCCAATGCCGCCCTGGCCGACCTGCTCAAGGGGATGCTGCCGGGCTGCGTGGTGCGCCCCGAACAAACCCGGCTCATCGCCGGCCGGCCCGGCCTCCAACTCGACAACTTGGTGACGGCCCCGGACCGGGCGCCGGTCGTCGTCGAAGCCGAATACCTGCCGGCGCACACCGTGGAGGCCGAAGCCGCGGCCCGTCTCGGGCTGCGCGTGGTGGACGAACCCAATCCCATCGAGGCCGCGGTGGCGCTCCGCTACCAGGCGGACCTCGGCTATGCGGACGACTTACGGGTCGCTATCGCCGCGGCCGACCTGTCCTACTGCGTGCTGACGCAGGACGGGGAGGACGTACAGCGGTTTCCCGCCGCGGGCAGGCTCGCCGGCGGCGTGACGGATCTGGCCGACCTGATCCGCCTCGTCTCCGTGCCGCAGCGCGCCGTCACCGCGGCGACCGAGGCGCTGGAAGAAGGTATCGACCGCGGGGTCGCCCTGCTCCACGACATGGCGGCGACGCGGCCCGGCATCGCGCTGGACGTCGCCCGCCTACTCGGCATGACCGACAACGTCCAGACCCGCCGCATGGCGTGCGCCATCGTCACCAACGCCCTGCTGTATCACGAGCGGCTGGCCGGCCGGCACGCCGCCATCAAACCGTTGCACCTGGTGTACGGCCCGTCCGTCGCCAACCCGCAACGGGCCGTGGCGGACGCGTGGCGGCGCATTCTGGACATCAACTATTGGGCCGTGTTCGCGATTGCCCGCGACATCGTGGAACAGTTGCCGCCGGACGCCGCGGCCGGCCTCCTGGGCGTCTTGCGCGACACCGCGCAACGCATCGCTGCGAGCGGCGCCATCGTCGCGCACGATCTGACCGGCCGCCTGTTTCAGCGGCTGATCGCCGACCGCAAATATCTCGCCACGTTCTACACACGCCCCGAATCCGCGGCCCTGCTGGCGCGGCTGGCCGTGGCCAAGCTGGACGGCGTGGAGTGGGCCGCCGCCGATGCACTCGGCACGCTGCGCATCGGCGACTTCGCCTGCGGCACCGGCGCCCTGCTGTCCGCGGTGTACGAGCAGGTCGCCGCCCGGCACGAACGCGCCGGCGGCGACCCGGCCGGCCTGCATCCCGTGATGATGGAAGACGTGCTGTACGGCTGCGACGTCATGCCGTCCGCGATCCACATCACCGGCTCCACCTTGTCCGGGGTGCAGCCGGCGGTGAATTTCGGCAAGTCGCGGCTGTACACGCTGGCCTATGGCCGCCAATCGGACGGCAGCGTGCGCATCGGGTCGCTGGAACTGCTGCAAAGCGCGGTCTCGGATGCCCTGTTCAACACCAGCGACCCGGCCAAGCGCACCGGCAGCGTGGGCGAGGAGACCGCGGCCCACGTCGTGGCGGACATCCCCGACGCCGGCTTCGACCTGGTCGTCATGAACCCGCCCTTCACCCGTGCCACCAACCACGAAGGCGCGCACGCCGCGGTGACGAACCCCGCGTTTGCCGCATTCGACGCCACGTCCGCAGACCAGTCGGCCATGGGCACCCGCATCAACGCCTTCGGAAAGCACTCCTGTTACCACGGCAACGCCGGCATCGCGTCGGCGTTCGCCGCGCTGGCCGACCGCAAGCTCAAGCCCGGCGGCGTTCTGGCCCTGGTGCTCCCGCTGTCCGCGGCGACCGGCCTGTCGTGGCAAGGCTTTCGACGGATGCTCGCACAGGGGTACACGGACCTGGACGTCCTGAGCATCACGGCCGCCACCGGCCTCGATATGGCTTTTTCCGCGGACACCGGCATGGCGGAATGCCTCGTCGTCGCCCGGAAGCTGAAAGAAAGCGAAAGTGCAGAGCGGCGGATTCACTTCACCTCGCTGCATTGCCGGCCACAAGGATTCGCGCACGCCGCGGCCCTCGCGAAGCATATCGCCGAGAACCGGAACATCCGGAAAATCGAGGATGGGCCATACGGCGGGACGCCGCTCATGGTCGGGGACGAGTCGGTCGGGGAAATGTTGCGCACCCCGTTCCAAATCGCGGGAGAAGCCTTCGGAGCGGTGCGCGTCGCAGACTGCTCATTGGCGCAAACCGCCCACGTCTTGTCGGATTCCAAGCTCTGGCTCCCCGGCAGTCCGCAGCCCCTGGCATTGAAGATTGCCCGACTGGGTGCGGTGGGGAAGCTGGGGTTGGTTGACCGCGACATCATCGGACCGCCGCCGCGCGGGCCGTTCACAAAAGCCGCTTCGACACCGACCGCGACCTATCCCGCGTTGTGGAATCACGACGCCGCAAAAGAGACGCGGATGACGTGTGCGCCCGACTCCTCGTTACACGTGCGGCAGGGGATGGAAGCGAAAGCGGCCGAGGTGTGGAAGACGGCCAGCCGGGCGCATTTCAGCCGAGGATTCCGGTTCAATTCCCAACCATTGGCGGCCGCATTCACCGACCGGGAAAGTTTAGGCGGGCGCGCATGGCCGAACGTCATCTTCGAGGACGAAAGGTTCGATTATGCTTTCTCCGTCTGGAGCAACGGAACCCTGGGTCTTTTCTCCTATTGGTGGCATTCCAACCGCCAAGTAGGGGGGAGAGGGGAAATCACCATCCGCTCCGCGGAATCCCTGCCCGTGCTGGACTTCCGCACGCTCGGTGACGAACGGTTGGCGACCGCGGAAGCGATCTTCGACGACTTCCGCGACAAGGATCTGCGGCCGGCCTACCTTGCGGACGCCGACCCGAATCGTGCCGCGCTCGACCGTCGCGTGGTGTGCGAATTGTTGGGCTTCGACGAAGACGTCTACCGCGGCGTGCGGCGGCTGGCCGCCAAGTGGTGCGCCGAGCCGTCCGTCCACGGCGGCAAGGTCCACCCCGCGGGCGCGCCCCCGGTCGCCTGAATGGGAGGCTCGGGTTTCAGGCTCCGTCTCGGTGTGACGGCGCGGTCCTTTCCCCCTCTCCCCAACCCTCTCCCACGAGGGGAGAGGGAGTAGAATGGTCCATATGCGTACCTTGTCGTCTGTGACGAGAGCCGAATTCAGATGCCTTCCGTCAGGTTTCCTGTTTGCACATGGATGACGAGGAGGAGGGATCGGAGGGTTCTCGCCGGACGAAGACCATCGGATCAGGTTGGAGGTTCGCGGAGCCAAGAAGGGATGTCGCGCTGACCGTGCAGAACCCGCCATACGTCGATACGGTCCCCTCGCTCGACGTAGAAAACCAAGTACGGATGACGCTTCAGAGGCCACGCGCGCAGGCCGGGAATATCAAGTTCGTGACCGTACCGAGGCAGCCCGGCGGCAGGATGCCGCGCGATGTGTTTGTAGGCTGCCTCTAACGCGTCGATGAAGCGAAGTCCGGCTTGATCTTCCTCTTCACGCAGATAGTGGGCAACGATTTCGTCAACGTCCCGATTGGCGCACGCCCGCGGGACGACGGGTTTGCTCACGTCCGACGCCTGCCGTGAACACGGTCGCGCAGGGCGTCGAAGTACGCGGTATCGGCAACTTCCGCGGGGGCCGATTCTGCACCCTGAAGCAACATGTTTCGCAGGTGCTGGCGGTCTTGATCTTTGCGGATGAGTTCGCGGACGTACTCGCTGCTGGTTGCATACCCGCGGCGACGGACCTGTTCGTCAACAAAGGATTTGAGTGTGACCGGCAGGGAAACGTTCATGTTGCTCATGGCTGGGAGGGTAAGATCTCAGGCAGTTTTTGGCAAGCGAGAGTGGGGTCTCGATTCGAAGGTGCGGTGTTTTCTCCCCCTCTCCCTAACCCTCTCCCACGAGGGGAGAGGGAGTAGAATAGGCAGATGAAAGTTTGCGCAGGAGTGACGATTTCAGAAGCGGTGCAATGCTTCGAGGCAGCGGCTTCGTCATGGTGCGTGTATCAAAGGGCCACACGGTGTAGGCGGCTAGAAGCGATAATTCAGGCGCAGGCCGAGGCCGAAGAATTCGGTGTCGTCGGTCTTCACCCGGTAGTGTACGGGCTCGCTGCCGTCGCGCCGCAGATTGGACGGATGACTCCGCAGCCGGTCGTAGCTGCCCCCATCCTCGAAGGCCGAGAAATCCACCCAACGCCCGCGCAACTCCACGGAAAAAGACGGCGTCAAGGAGTAATCCACGCCGAACAGCACTTGGTAGCCGTACAACGTGTCGCGGAGTCGATCCTCCGCGTGGCTCACCGTCCCGGCGAGGTTGCGTCGCACCTCGGCCTCGTTGGGCAGCCCGCGCGCCGACTCGATGGTGCCGGGGTCGGGGCTCCGTACCCAGCGCGCGCCGTAGTCCATGTCGGCAAAGCCGATGCCCGGGCCTATGCCTACGAATGGGGTGAACCGGCTCGTGTTGGGCAGGTCGAAATACACATTCAGAAACAAATTGTGAGAGCGCAGGCTCCCGAGGCGCTCGCTCGCCTGAGGCAGTTCGCTGCCGAACGTCCGCGTGAACGCCGTGCCCGAGGGGGCGAGAATCGACGAAATCTCATCGGGCCGCGCTTCGCGGTAGAGATACTCCGCCTCGATGCGGAACCGATCGAGGAAACGGTAGCCGGCGGCGGTGCCGGCGAGCACGCCCCACGTGCTACCGAACGCGCTCTGCCAGTCGTCGACCGCCCCATCCCCGCGATCCGCGGCCGTGCAGCCGTCGAGTTCCGCGTAGCGGGGGTTGACGAATTCGTCGCAGCGGCTGGGCCGGTCGTTATCTCCCGAATGGAGCCCGATCCCGCGGGCGATGTGCGGCCCCAACTCGCCGCTCAGGTAGAATCCCGCCTCCGCACGGGCCGCGGCACTCGGACAGAGGGTGCAGACGGCGAGCAGGAGCGACTGGATCGTACGCGCCCGTGGCCGTCGGTTACGGTTCATACGCTTCTTTCCATGACATGGCCGAACCTTGCGGCTATCGGTAGAGAATATCAGAGCACAACAAGACTGGTAGGGAGACGTCTCTACTTCTGACTCGTGTCGAACCGTCAGGAACATCATTCCAGTAGGGTTGGCAACACAACCATGAAGGTCTGGACGGCTACTGGAACGACCGCCACGGCAATCGAAGCGGCGCCAAGCGAAACACGAGAATCCTCTAATCGGACAATGGAGACCTTCCAGTTATCCAGGCACGGAGGCGATCTGGCATACCCAAGAAGATCTGCTCGAGGAGCGGTGGTCTCGCGGCCCTTCGATAGTCCGAGTCGTGCTCGCGCGTCCGTTCCCGCAAAGCCACGGACTTGAAGCTCGATTCCAGCAGGTGGGGCCGCCCCCGAACACCCGCGCCTTGAATCGCAAAAATCAACTCCGTGATGTGGTAGGTGAAGTCGTGCGCTGGGAACGGTTGCCGCCCGCTACGGATCGCGTCGGCCAGTTCAGCAATGCCAACGCACTTGTCTTGCTCCCCCTTCTCATGTTTCCATAATCTGTCACGCCACGCTTTAATATCCCACCATGGCCCATGTGTATCGTTGAGCCGGTTCGCTCCCGGGGGAGGATTCCGCACCAGCTTGAGCCGCCGTCCACCGACGCCGAAAAGTCGTTGGAGGAGGGTATTGTTGCGCACTGTGGCCATTATATGTCCCGTCAGAGGGAGCTTGGTGAAGCGTTCTAGATAGACCGGACACCGGTAGTGGCGATAGGTATCTGCAATGAGCATCCCTTTGTTGCCGATGACCCGGAAGCGGTGATCATAGGGGGCGCCAATCGAACAAGTGAGGCGGCCGACAACGCCACTATAGAAGTCCAGGCACGCCACCGAAAAATCCGGCGTGTCGGGTGGGTTCAGCAGGAGGTCGGTTTTGTCCGGGAGTGTGCATTTGGAAAAAGCGGTAACCGATTTTACCGGACCGAACATCGCGCACATCCAAGACAGGGCATAGCCTGAATGTTCCAAAGTGCAACCCATCTCGAACTCGTGAAGGTAAGGCCATGGGGCGCGGGTTCGCGAACGCCAGCGCTCGGGGGACATCAAGTAGGTTGGATTGCTGTCAAGTTCCGCATAGATGATGCGGACATCACCGACGGTTCCGGCATCAACGGCTTTCCACATGGTCTGTGCCGTGTCACTGAGGACATTCGACGGCGCACAAGAAAGAAACAAGCCGTTGGCCTCGGCAAGTTCGAACAGATCGCGCGCCTGCGCTAGGTTCGTCGTAACCGGCTTCTCGGAGTAGACATGCTTTCCGGCTTCCAGTGCTGCCTTCGTTACCGCGTAGTGAACGGGGGGGGGGCTAAGATTCGCAACGATGGTGATATCTGGGTCGGCTAGCAGTGCTTCATTACTCTGATAGGGGCGGATATTGTAATGTCGGCTCACGACACCAAGCCGAACCGGATCGAGATCCGCGACTCCGGCAATCTCAAGATGGGGGTGGCGTCCCCAAGTTTCCATATAAACCTCAAAGGCCCAGCCACAGCCGATGATGCCGATTTTCATACGTTGTAAATCTCGCTCGGATTAAGGCCAGGAGGCGTAGGCCTTATCAAGCGCTTCCATGACGATCAAGCGGTCATCCAAGGATAAAATTTTGCTCTCGATTCGACCCGCACGTACTGAGCGTATTAGCTCGTCCGCCTCATAGCGATAACCGTTACCTGTAAAATTTTTTGTGATCGTCTTCCCACTTCGTCCACGCATGAGAGCGATTGGAGCTCGGACCCGCCGTATCAATCCTTGCACCAATCCGCTTTCCCTGATCGCCTCCTTGCGAGGATCGCCCGGCCTATAACGCAACCGGAAAGGACAGTGGATTGGGTTCTCTACATGGATCACGCCAGTCGTTCCCATTATCTGAAAGTCATTTGCGGCGTTTGTCCGGAGACTGGTTTGGAGAGTCGAAATACCGTTCTCGTGACGACAGGTGACGGTCGTATCCTCGTCCACCCCCGTTTCGCCGAAGGCCGCAACGGTATGCGCTTTAATCACCGGGCCCATCACGAGGCACGCCAGGGAAAGGGGATAAACTCCTTGGTGCATTAGCGCCCCGCCGCCGGACTCGGCCTTGAAGATGCTTGTCCATATCCCTGGTCTGGTCGCAGTGGAAAAGCTACCTGCAGAAGCGCGGATCTCTCCGACTGCACCGCTATCGACCATTTGTTTCACATGGCGGATCAGCCGCATGAATCGGGTCTACATCGCCTCCATACAGAACACCTTGGCCGCCCGCGCCGCACTGACGATCCGATTGGCCGACGCCGCGTCCATGGCAAAGGGCTTTTCCAACAGGACCGGCTTACCCGCCGAGATCGCCATCAAGGCATGCGGCTCATGTACTATAGGAGGGGTGGCAATATAGACGACGTCGACCTCCGACCAGGCACAGGCAGCCTCGTAGCTCTCGCTCACGTGAGGAACCTTGAAATCTCCGGGAAAGCGTTCGGCATTCGCCCTGGTGCGTGAGGCAACGGTGGTAACGTACGCATCGAATTCCGAATTGCGCAACCCCAATAGAAACTTGCGCGAGACCATACCCGTCCCAAGGATCGCCCATCTGAAAGTGGTCATGAATGCCCTTGCATATATTGAATGTCCTGCCCTGTCGAGACGAAACCGATAGCCGTGAGATGGATCACGGTTCGCTGAGTGTGGCGTTCTCTTTCAGTTGATGCACTTCCCTTCATGACCCGGCTAGATCCTGCGGCTATGCGAGGCGTTCGACGTTGACCCTGACGGCGAGGGTGTGGTCGTCGCCGCCGGTCACGACGCCCTTGAGCGGGGCAACGTCCCCGTAGTCGCGCCCCCAAGCCACGGTCACGTGCTGGTCGGTGGGCATGCAGTCGTTGGTCGGATCGAAGTCGGTCCAGCCCACCTCGGGGCAATAGACCGACACCCAGGCGTGCGACGCAGCAGCGCCGGTCAATTGCGGCTGGCCGCCGGCCGGCGCGGTTTCGACGTAGCCGCTGACGTAGCGGGCGGCAAGGCCGCGGCTGCGCAGGCAGCCGATCGCCAGATGCGCAAAGTCCTGGCAGACTCCCCGGCGGTGTTCCATGACGACACCCACCGGAGTCGAGACGTTGGTCACGTTTGGATCGTAAACGAACTCGGCGTGGATGCGCCCGATGAGGTCGGCGACCGCGTCCAGCATGGGCCTGCCGGCCGGGAACGATACCGCGGCATACGCGGCCACGTCGGGGGTGCCGGCAATCAGCGGCGACGCCAACCGGAACTGGCGCGCATCAAGTCCGGCCGGGCTGATATCCCCGTCTAGCGCCCGCGTCACGGCCTCCCAACTCGGGGACGCCTGCACGTCGGGCGGGCTGCCGGCGTCGACACGGATCCGGCTTTCCGCGGTCACGGAGAGCACGTCGTGTGGCTCGTGAACCGCGAAATAGGTCGCCCGGTTCCCGAAGAAGTCGTGCCGATCGTGGCGCAGCGCGGGCCGCGGCCGGATCCGAAGATCCTCGGACTCGCACTGCTGGCGAGGCGTGGACCGCGGCAGCAGGTGGGCTTCGTTCTGGCACTGCGAGACCGCCGCGGCGTAGCGGTACTCGGTCGTGTGCGTCACGCGGTAGCGCCTCATGCGTCTGCCGTTCGTCGGGTGTCCGGGGTTGGCGAATGGGTAAGCCGACCGTCTAACTGCCGCTGCGCTTCGACGTGGCTGAAGTAGTCGCGGCTCAACAGGGTGGACAGCGTAAGCAGGCGCGTACTCAGGTCGGCGAACGTGCGGCTCACGGTCTCGTCCGTCCCCGGGTCCCAGTCCGGCCGGGAGGTGCGGTCGAGGTCGGCCACGCGCAGCGCGGTCAGCGTCTCCAGCGCGAGACGATCTTCCGGGCCGCGGTGTGGCGGACGGGATCGGTGGGGCAGGCCGGTGACCTGCTTCTGGATCTGCACGAGTTGGTAGCCGACCGAGCGCGGATTGGTCTCGTCGAGCAACAAGAGGTCCAACACCACCGCGGCCTGAATCGAGGAGGCGTAGCGGTGCCGGTACGTCATCAGGCTGTCGGTCATGGCCAGCACCATTTCCCAGACCACGGGTTCGGTTTCGCGCGGCAACTCGCAGCTCGTGCGCAGCAGGGTGAGCGTGTACAGTGCCCGTTCCAGGCGCCGGCCGATTTCCATGAAACGGAAGGCGTGGCCGCGCACCAAGCTCTCGGTGTTCAGCCCGTTGATGGCGGCCAGTCCGATGATGAGCCCTTCCAGGCTTTCCACCATGCCGCTCAGCGAGTGGACTTCGGTCAACTCGCGGTCGAGCCGGTTGACGGCCCGCCAAGCGTCCTGGGAGAGCCGGTCGCGCGTGGCCTGCCCAGTCCGCAGGAGGGCGTTGAGATGGAAGCGCAGGCTGCCGGGCTGGGCGGCGTCGAGCATCGTGGCCAGCAACTCCTGCTCGGCAACGGCCAGGCGGCGGGTGCCGCCCCGGCCGATGAAGCGCAGCGAGGTGACCGGACGGTGCGTACACGCCGAGAGAAAGGCGGACAGCGCGGCAGCGTAGCGCGGCCCCTCGGTATCCAGCACCCGTTGCAACACTTCGCGGAACACGCGCGCGCCGCCCGCGGTGCGTTCGACGTAGCGCCCCAGCCAGAACAGATTGTCCGCCAGACTGCTGGGCAACTCGTGCGCGGGGTGCGTCACGGAAACGGGCCGGTCTGCCGCGGGCACGAGACTGTCGCGGCTTTCCGGCTCGGAGGCCAGAATCCAGGTGTCCTTGCTCAATCCGCCGGCTTGGCCGGACACGACCAACCCGTCCGGTTGAGCCGCGACGCGCGTCAGCCCGCCCGGCATGGCGACGTAGCCGTCGTCGCGGCGGACGAGAAAACTCCGCAGCACCATCGGCCGCGGCTCCAGGCGCTCGCCCGTAAAGACCGGCGCGGTGGACAACGCGACCTGTTCCTGCCCGACGAAGGCGTACGGCCGGGCCAGAATCTGCTCC
Source organism: uncultured Binatia bacterium (SeqCode) (assembly GCA_965242795.1). Classification (GTDB taxonomy): domain Bacteria; phylum Desulfobacterota; class Binatia; order Bin18; family Bin18; genus Bin18. The sequence continues at coordinate 1,579,459 of OZ251505.1, read as the reverse complement.
GCCAGCCGGTCGCGTCCGGCCTGCGAGAGCCGGGCGCCGAAGACCGCGGGCGTCGCCGGGTCGGCGAACGTGGGTTTGATGACCAGGCGGTCGAGCCGGTCCAGGACGGAGGCACGTGCCGCGGGGTCGCCGCACCACCACGTGGGCACGCACTCCAGACGCAACTCCTGTCCCAGCAGCACTTTCGCCAGCTTGGGCAGGAAGGCGGGCAGGCCCGCGTTTTCGAGTACGCCGCTGCCGAGCGGATTGGCGACCGCCACGCGCCCGTTGCGCACCGCTTGAAGCAGGCCGGGGATGCCCAACACCGACTCGGCCTGCAGTTCCAACGGATCGCAACAGCCGTCGTCCACCCGCCGCAACATGACGCCGACGGGCTGGAGCCCGTCCACCGTCTTGAGCCAGACGCCACCGTCACGAACCGTGATGTCGCCCGCCTCCACCAGCGTATAATCCAGATAATTGGCCAGATAGGCGTGCTCGAAATACGTTTCGTTGGCCGGGCCGGGAGTGAGGACGACGGTTCGGCCCCTGGACGCGGGTAGGCGGGTGGCGAGACTCGTGCGCAGCGCACGGAAAAACAGGGCGACGCGGTGGACCTGGGCGTCGCGGTACAGGCTGGGCAGCACCCGCGACATCACGATGCGGTTTTCCAGGGCATAGCCGGCCCCAGACGGCGCCTGGGTACGGTCGCCCAGCACGCGTACCATCCCGTCCGGGCCACGGACCAGGTCAGCGGCGTACAGGGTCAGATGCGGCCCGTCATCCGGGAGCGCCCCGTGGCAGGCACGCAAGAAACCGGGGTGCGAGTAGATCAACTCCGGGGGCAGCAGCCTGTCGCGGATCAGCCGTTGGGGGCCGTACAGGTCGGCTCCGATCAGGTTGAACAGTTCCGCGCGCTGGATCAGCCCCCGCTCGATCGTGCGCCATTCCTGGCTGTCGAGCAGCATCGGCACGACATCGAGCGCCCACGGCCGGCGGCGTGCCTGAGTATCGGCATAGACGTTGTAGGTGACCCCGTTCTCGCGCAGGATCTGCCGAATCTCCACGCTGCGCCGGCGCAGTTCGGTCGCGCCGAGCGAACCGAAGACACCCATCGCGTAGGTCCAATGCGGACGCACGCCGGCATCCGCGGCGAACATCTCGTCGAAGCGTCCCATCGAACTATGCAGGCGTCGATACTCAGCCAGCAAATCCTCGGCTAGGCGATTACGATTAGCCTCAACCGCGGCTGTGACAGGATCGGGCATGTCTCTCTCTTATTCTCCTACCACTAGCGTAGTAAGATGAGAAGAGGCAGTCTCAACGGGAGATGCCCTGGAGCAGTTAAATCGTTGTTCCGTCACTCAACCTGCTAGGAATCGGGTTGGCGATGTTCGACCTCGGCAGATTCTTGATGGCACATCGAACTGAGAAAATCGACAACGGCTCGCGCCTCCGGTTCTGGAGTATTGACGTTAGCCATCGAGGTCCCCGGAGCGAACCGAGCCGGATTGACGAGATAGTCCAGCAGCTTGGGGGCGGTCCAAACGAAGTTTTGCGAAGTCAACGCCCCGGAGCCGGAATATCCATCGACTCGCCCGGCCTGCCGCCCCAGGACCTCAACAAGATGTGGCCCAACGTCATGCTGTTTATACAAATTATGACAGCTTGAGCACCGTTTTGGAAAAGCGATGCCCCGAGAGGTTGGCGCTGTGATGATTCAGATAACCGGTTCAATGAGATTGGTACCGAGCCTAGCTCCGCGGGGATTTTGCTCTCGAAAAGATACTCGCCCTCCCACCAACTGGTGTTTTCACTGATGTACTGACCCGTCCTAATCCAAGAAATATTATAGTCCGGAAGCCGGCGAACCATAATACACCTTTTTCCATCCCATAAACCCCCACCTCTAAAATTGAAATGGAGATTGTCGAGCTTAGAGAGTTTTCTATGGTCAGGGAGGATGGCATCATCTACTGGATAGATATGGAGAAAGAATGACCGATCAATATCTTCTTGACTACAAGATTCTTTCATATAGACTAATTTGTTCTTATATTTGTATACATTCCAGCGGGAACGAATTATGGAACAGGCTCTACTTCCGACACAATGCTCTGGTAATAGTCGCTATGAAGGAGATCACAATCTATCGCATAAATGTGATCTTTGGGGAAGTCATCCTTACAAAATTCAAGAGAACGAGTCAAAAAAAGAATCCCTGAGCCGTCGAGCAAGAGGGCAGTGCTCTCATCCTGCATCTGCACTAAATCACGGATACGGGTATCTGCACCGATTTTAATCCGTTCAACATAGAGGACGCGGGTTTGGAACAAACGAACCCGGAATATGGATCTGGATTTTAAGGAAGCAATCAGTAGGTCGTCTTTCCATAAAGGAAACTGTTGGCTATCGCTTACGATAACGGCGGATATTCCTATGGATGGAACCCATGCATGCACTGGGCGGGTGAACCGGGAATGCGAGCCTTGACCTTGACCTTGGACATGAGGCCATAGGTGACGTCCATACTGGAGGCCGAGCGTAGATTCCGGCCATCCATAATTGAAACCCGGCATCAATAAATTCAATTCATCTCCGCCTTCTGGGCCATGTTCGGTTTCATATATATTTCCTTTAGCATCCCGCGCCAGACCCTGTGGGATCCGAAGACCTCGGGCAAGGATTTGTACATTTCTTGTTCTTAATTCAATACGGACCAATTTACCCAGATGAGAGCGAGGATCAAGCGATATCTTTTGCCCGCCTTTAGAAGTTCCGTCCAACTCATGATCTCCTATCGCTACTAGAATGTTTGTCTCACCGTCTAACAACATCTTTCCTCCAATATGATTTCCAGCAAAAGGAAAGGAATACTCCTTGAATTTTACGCATGGGTCTGCTCTAAATACAGTCTCCCAAGAAGTAGGAGCGCCCAGAGTGTCCCTCTCCAATCGTAGAGACGCGACGGAGATTCGAAACTCTATACAAGTCCCAGTGAAATAATGATGTGAAACATATACCCTAAGCTGATCTTTTTCTTCTCTCAACAGAATATCGGCGATACGGAATTTAGATATATCGAATTGCGGATTCTTCATAATTTCGTGTTTTTCGAGGAGTGCTCGATTCGTGGGCACACCAGTTCCTCCTAGATACGTTACTTTCCCAAGACGAGAGACTTTGGCAAAATATCCTTCTGGATCCACCACTAGCAGGGCGTCTCTAAAAGGTTCGATCCCTCCCCCAGGGGAACGAAACGATCCAAGATGGACTGCCTGCTGTTGCAGAGCATACAAGTGAGTTTCAATCAGCGTCTTCCGCCACTGCTCCTCAGCGCGTACGTGAACCGGAGCAGATACGGCTGTACAGATGGTGCACACGATGAAAAATTTCCGCAACACTGCCACATCCTCCGGGAGACGTCTCTCATCCTACCCTCGTAGAAAGGATGAAGCCTATCCGGTAAGGCTATCTCTGTACATGTATCTTGGGATGAAGTCTACGGCCAAAGTATGCACTCGCAAAAAAAGAGGGCAGTCCGTGCGGCTGCCCTCTTTGATCCCCTCTAGGCGCAGAGGGGCGATTCTCTTGCCCGCGCTCAGTGGCCGATCTCGCCGTCGCGCTCGCGCAACCAGGCGCCGACCTGCGGCCACAACCGTTTTTGCGCGCCCGAACTCACCGCGGCACCGATGTGGCCGGTGGGAAAAACGAGGTTGGCGGCGTCGGGACTGCCCACCAGATCCACCAGCGGCAGGCTGGATTTAGGATGCACCACGTCGTCGTGCTCGCCGATGACGTTGAGGACCGGACATTCAATTGCCTTCAGATCGACGATCCGTCCGTTGACCTGAAATCGGTTCTTCACGACCAGGTTCCGGCGCGACACGTCTTCCTGCATCTCCCTGAAGATGCGGCCGGCCATCGGTACGTCACTGTTCATCCAGCGCTCGAACAGGTCGAACATCTCTGCGTAACCGGGCTGCTCCTTGGCCCGGTACAGACCCACGTATTTGTCGAACGCGTGGTGCAGCGGCGCCATGCCCTCGAAGCCGGCTTTCATCAGCCATGCCGGACAATTGCCGTAGGTCGCGACGATCAGGTCGGTCATGGCTGGGGACATGCGGCCCATCAGGGACTGGAACGGCAGTTCCTTGACGCTCATGTCGAGCGGCAGAGTGAAGTTGACCAAGTTGCTGACCTGTGCGGGATAGAGCGCGGTGTACATGGTGGTCAGCAGCCCGCCGAAGCAGTAGCCGAGTAGTGAGACCTGGTCGACGGCTTCGCGCTTTCTGACGACGTCGACCGCCGCCGCCAAGTCGCCATTGAGATAGGCGTCGAACCCGCGCCGCGTGTCGTCGGGTGTGGGCGGAATCCAGTCGATGAAATAGACGGGCACGCCCTGGTTGGTGAGCGTTTCGACCACGCTGCGCCGCGGCATGAGGTCGAGAATGTAGGGACGTTTGACCAGCGAATAAACCAACAGCAGCGGCGTCGTCAGCGGCTGGCCGACGGGCGCGTAGTAGCGCAAGTTGGTCTTGCCGCCCTGGTAAACCACACGGTACGGCGTGGTTGGCGGAGGGTCGGTGTCGAGCGGGTATTCGGCGTGCAGGCCGTGCCGGATGCCGTCCAGTGAGCGGACTGCGCCTTCGAGCCAGTATTTCGAGACCTCGTTGAAAACCGACAGCATGGGAGCACCTCCTGAGGGTTGCGGCCGGCGTATCCCTAGGCCGCACGGCGGGTCGGGGCGGGGGCGACCAGCGGCGTGACGACCGGCTCGCGTGGTTTCGCCGGCGCGCCGCGCGTGTTTTCCGCCGCGGCGTCCGTGGCGTTCACCTCGTCCAAGCGCTGGCGCAGCAGAGCCACTTCGGCATGCAGGGAAGCAACGTCCTGTCTCGTCGGCAGGTCGGCCGCCTGGACCGCCGCGGCGAGCAGGGTGCGCGTCATCGCGTTGCCGACCTGTTGCCAGCGCAGCAGCCCGTCGAGCGTCGCTTCCAGGTTGCTTGCCGTCCAGTCGGCAAAGACGGGGTTGCGGTACAACGCGTCGATCGCGTTCTTCGCCAAGCCGACCGAGGCGTCGTAGCCGCTCCATGCGGCTTGGGCGGTTTCCTGCCGACTGCCGAAGCCCAGACTCCAACGGAGTCCGGCCAGCGGAAGGTCCATCAGCCAGGCACGGGAGGCCGTCAGGCTGTCTTCGAGACCTTGGAGTGCGTTCTTGTCTGCCATGTCGTTGCTCCTTTTCGATCGGTTTCCGATTCAATGGTACGGTGCCGATAGTACGCAGTCCGAGATTGCTGAAGCTAGAAAGCGCGCGTCACGTGCGTGACAATCTGCTCGCTATCGGCGCGGCAAAGCGGCTTTTTCGTCTCCCATGTGACATGTGCGGCGGTGTAGGGAAAGGAACTAAATACAAGATGATGCTTTGCCCGTTTCGACACCCTTCGACAGGCTCAGGGACCGAGCTCAACGGGCTGATCCCTGAGCTTGCGATGCCTTGAGCCCGTCGAAAGGTCGAAGGGTTTTCAACCAAGGCACACGTGATGCAGATCAGAGGGAGTTCTAGGATCATCTTGTATGGAATTCCTTTTGAGAAAATTCCGGGTGCGCCGGACGAACTGATATTTGATACGTGCAAGAGCCGTGCCATGAGACGGATTTATGCGTTAGGGAGGGAGACTCGCCCGTTTCCTAATATCAGGGGAACCCCCCTCCCCAGCCCTCCCCCTCACCCTTCGACAAGCTCAGGGGCCGGGGGGAGGGAATAGGAAAAAAACGACAGCTCCTCCCGGAGGGAAAGGGGTCGGGTGAGGGTTCGTCGGCAGAGATATGCAGCAGGTGTTGCGGGAGAAGCACGCAGGAGGGCACGTGCCGCTTTTTTATGCGTAGTGCCTATCCGATCGGGCGGGTCGAGGGGTCAGGCGAAGCGGTCGTCGTCCGGCGCGTCTTCCTCCATCAGGAAGACGGGGGTCAGGATGCGGCGCGGGACGTCTTCCAGAAAGCGCGACGGCTTGCACAGCACCATGCCGGTGCTGCGGTCGAAGATGTTGATCGGATAGGAAATGAACAGGTTCTCCTTGGCGCGCGTGACCGCTACGTACATCAGCCGGCGCTCCTCTTCCAGGTCATCGTCCTCGCTGCTGTACGCCGACGGGAACCGCCCCTCGACCGCCCAGATGATGAAGACGGAGTGCCATTCCAATCCCTTGGCCGAATGGATGGTCGACAGCGTCAGCACGCCCTCCTCGTCGCGGTCCGTCGCCAGCACGTCGCCCACGCTGTTGGTGGGCGGCTCCAACGCCATGTCGGCCAACAGCCGCCCGGCGTCCTGGTAGCGCTCGGTGATGGTCGCGAAGTGCTCCAGGTCCTTTTCGCGTTTCGGATAGTCGTCGCGGTGGGCCCGCCGCAGGATGGGCAGGTAGTAGGCCACGATGCGTTCGATCTGCTCGCGCGGAGCGAGGGCCGGGTCGGCGACGCTTTGCAGCACCGCCGCGAGTTTCTCCGTCTCGGTCTTGACCTGCCCGCGGCCGGGATAGTCCGCCAGCCGCTGCAGGTGCTCGGGGCCGCCCAGCAGGTGCTCCAGAATCTTCTCGCTGCTCTTGGGGCCGACGCCCTCCAGCAGCAGCAGCACCCGGTTCCAGGATACCGCGTCCTGCGGATTGGCCAGCACGCGCAGGTGCGCCAACACGTCCTTCACGTGCGCGGTCTCGATGAACCGGAAGCCGCCCCGCTTCACGAACGGCAGGTCGTGTTTGCCCAGTTCGATTTCCAGGTCGAAGGCGTGGAAGCTCGACCGGAACAGGACCGCGACCTCCGGCAGCGGCACGCCCTGTTCGCGCAGTTCCAGAATCTTCTGGGCCACGAAGCGCGACTGGTAGCGCTCGCTGTCCGCCTCGACCAGCATGGGCTGTACGCCGGCGTCCTTCTTGGTGAACAGGTTCTTGGTGTAGCTCTCCCTGGCCTGCACGATGATCTCGTTCGACAGATCGAGGATGGGCTGCGTGCTGCGATAGTTCTCTTCGAGCTTTATGATCCGCGCGCCCGGAAACAGGGTCGGAAATTCCAGAATGTTGCGTACCGTCGCACCCCGGAAACTGTAAATCGACTGGGCGTCGTCGCCCACGGCCATGACGTTGTCGTGCGTGTTGGCGAGCAGCCGCACGATGTCCGCCTGGAGCCGGTTGGTGTCCTGATACTCGTCCACCATGACGTAGCGGAACGTGCGCGATAGGCGTTCGGCCACCTCGGGCTGCGCGTGCAGCAGGCTGCGCAGGTGGATCAGCAGGTCGTCGAAGTCGAGCAGGCTGCGTTCGCGCTTGTAGTCCCGGTAGTACTCGTCGACGCGGTTGAACTCGTCCAGTTCGGAGAACAGGTGCGGGAACTGCGCGTCGAGCACGTCGGCGACGCTGGTCGTCTTGTTGGCGGCGAGACTCAGCACCTCGGCGATCGTCTGCTTGCGCGGAAAGCGGCGTGCCTTCTTGTCCAGCCCCAGCCGCGTGCGGATCAGGTTGATGGCGTCCTCGGAATCGCCGCGGTCCAGAATCGTGAACGAGTTGGAGAACCCGAGCAGCGCGGCATAGCGCCGCAGGACGGTATGCGCGAACGAATGGAACGTGCCACCCGTCACCCGGTCGCTACGACCGCCCAGCAGTGCGCCGGCGCGGCTGACCATCTCTTCCGCGGCGCGGCGCGTGAACGTCAGCAGCAGCAGGCTGCCGGGGTCGACGCCCTCCTCGATCAGGCGCGCGACGCGGAACACGAGCGTGCGCGTCTTGCCGCTGCCGGCGCCGGCCAGCACCAGCACCGGGCCGTCGCGCAGCGTGGCGGCCTCGTACTGGCTGGGATTCAGTTCCTGCTCGTAGTCGATGGAGAACGTGCGGGCCGCAACGTCCGGCTCCCGCTTGAGCTTGAATGTGAGCCGACCGTCACCGTGTTCCACGCCGCACCCCGCTGTGGAGAGAGTCCGTAGGCCGGAAAGCCTACCGCAAAAGCCCGGCGTCGTCGCCCCCGACGGATCTATAACGGGCGTCGGTCTGAACGTCCGTCTTCGGTCGGAGGGGTGACCGACCGTTCGTTCCTCCTTCAGTTGTTCCTCACCCTCCGATTGTCACACAAAGATTCAGATCGAAGTTCTGTAGGTCGGATTAGCGAAGCGTAATCCGACAAGGGGCACCGCTGTAGGTGTCGGATTACGCCTCCGGCTAATCCGACCTACGGGACTCATTCTTCATCGCCAAGTTGAAGATTAGAAGTTCCCGCAACGTCTCGCCGTCAGATATGTGCGCAGGTCAGCCGTAGGTCGCGACGACCGCAGTGTCGAGAGCGGCATAAGTGTCGCTCGCCAGCAGTTGGCACCGGTCCAGGAAATGTTCCTGAACCGCCCGCGTCCGATCCGTGACGTTCGGGCGCTCGTCTGGTATGCAGCCGGGCATGTCCATCTCGCCCCTGCGTCTCGACCTGCGCGGCGTCAAATGTCCGCTCAATTGGGCCAAGGCCAAGGTCAGGCTCGAATATCTGGCGCGGGGCGAACAGGTCGAACTCGTCATCGACGACCCCAAGGGCCGGCGCGACATCCCGCGCGCCGCGGAAGCCGAAGGCTATGCGGTCGTCGACGTCTCCGAGTCGGCCGCGGCGGACGCGCCGCGGCAGTGGCGTATCGTCATCGAGAAGTGATCGGGCGCGCCTTGATCCGTGGCGCCGGCTTTGTCGTGGGCGGCCCGTCTGTAGGGGCGACGCATGCGTCGCCCCTACTCTGGCGGTGTTCGCCAACCGTGGGGAAGGTCAGATTTTGAGGTTCAGCTCGATGTAGCCGAAGTTGGCATCGTCGCCGGGGAAGATCGCTTCGACGACACTGCCGCCGAAGACGTGCGCGAAGAAGACGTTGACGTTGAGGTTCTCGGTGAAGTTGTAGCTCAGCGAGGTCTCGACGATACGGAACAGGCTGCGGTTGCCGAGCGTCGGGCGCCCGACGTAGCCGAAGCCGGCTTGGCGGTTTTCCAGAGTGGCGCCGGCGCCCTGATACCACAGGTCGTTCTTCTCGGCGACGCGAATGTTGTGGAAGTCGGTTCGCCAGAAGAGCCCCTTCATGGGCCGTAGAATCAACTGGAAAAAGATGTCTTCGTTGTTCATCAGGTTGTAGAAGGTCGAAAACGAATAGACGCGCGCCGTCGGCAGGACCTGGAAGAAGGTCTCGTGGTCGCCGTCGTTCGGGTCGTCGTCGCCCGAACTGCGGTTGTAGCCGGCGCGCAGCCAGGGCTTCCACGGGAGCCCCTCGGGCTGCCAGCCGGCTTCCGCGGCGATGGCCCATGCCTGATGATCCTGCCGGCCCCAGTTGCCGCCCTGTCCGACGCCCCAGGCCATCAGGTCGAGCGACCCGGCCGCGGTCGGCACGACGTGGACGAGATGGCCGCCGCCGGTATGCACGTTGATGTGCCGCCGGTCGGCGTTACGCAACGCGAGCGGCCTATTGTCGGTCGGCTGCCAGCCGCGGCCGTCGGCGTAGTAGATGTAGAACGCCCGCACATCGGTCGTCTCGGCGAACGACGGCTTGGTCACGTTGAACCCGGTGTACAGCACGTCGATGTCGTCGATCGTCTTCATCCCGGCCAAGTCGAAGCCGCCTTGGGTGGGGTGCGAGCCGTGTACCGTGACGTTGTACGGGCCGTTCGTGTAGCTCAGCGTGAACCCGTCGTACGAGCGCCCGGTGTGCGACCAGCCGAACGGCCCGAGCAGGCGCTGCGAGACACGGAACCGTTTGATCCAGTCGATGGTGGGGTCTCCGCTCATCACTTCGGCGCCCTCGGCGAACAGCATCCGCCCGCCCTTGAGCTTCAGTCCCTCGACTCCGAACCGCTTGAGCGTCAGATGCGCCTGTTTCAGAAAGACGCCGGCGTCGTCTTCCCGGCGGTTGTGGGACAGATAGACGGGGCCCAGACCGAAGGCGTTCTGCGGCGCCGGGCCGGTCGCGTCGTCCGGCAGCCCCATGAGCGCCGTGTTCTGCGCCTCGACGTACAGGTCGAAGAATTCGTCGGCCCATTTGAAGCCGAGCTTGGCGGTCGTGGCGGCGTAGGCGTAGCTGTTGTCGCCAGACGTCGGCCCGAACCAGTCCCAGAATTCCCCGCGCACGCGCAGGCTGGCCGACAGCGACAGCTTCTCCGATATCTGGGGCAGCGGCGTTTCGGCCCGGATCGGAGCCGGGGCCACCAGCAGCAGCCCGGCGCAGGCCACCAGGGCGCCTCCTCGCGCACCGCACGCATGGAACGTGCGGCGGATCGTGTGACGAAGGGTTTCCGCGACCCTCACGGTGACGTCTCGACATAGGTACATGTTGGCTCTCCCTTCCCTCGGTATCCTCGCTTCCAGACCGTGTATCGGCATTGGCCGGTGTCGTCTGCACCGGCGTTCGTTCGTCGCCGGCAGGCTCGAGACGATCCGCAATCCTCCTCGGAAACGAACGTGCGCCAGGCAGGGTAGCACACTCTGCCCGGACGGACATAGACCACACCGCGGAGAGAAGGAGGGGCAGGGGGACGGCCGGAGGGGAGCCGCCCCCCTGAGGGCACCGGGAGAAGAACGTCAGGGAAGGACGACGTTCTTCTCGTTGAGCTCGGTGAAGAGCCGAAACGAAAGGAGTGCAGGAAACGTGCCAACTCGTACCCGTGGAAGACGGGGGATTTCGGCGTCGGTGGATTGGCCGGTGCGTATATTTTGGGCAAGCGGCGCTGGGCTTCTGAACAGGGTGAGCGATCTGCGTCGCGGGGCGGCAGACGTTCCGCCCGCCTCGGTTTCAACCTCGGTAACGTCACTTTGGATGAGTGCGGATTGAGAACTTCCCGTTGCCGGGGGAAGGCCAGGCACGGGGGCCTGCCCCTACGCATCCGCGCTGCGGAGCGCCGTGCAGTGCACAGCGAGAGGCTCCCCGCTTTTGACTTGGGGCGGATTCACCCGATAGGAAACGCAGCCAAGGAGCACCACGCCGACTCCGCGGGAGGTCGGCAGGGGCGGGACGGACATGCTGCCGCACGGCCATTATCTGAGCGAGCACAATTTCCTGATTTTTCTGGTGCAGATTCTCGTCCTGCTCGTGCTGGCGCGCGGACTGGGCGAGCTGTTCCGGCAGTGGGGACATCCGCCGGTGGTCGGCGAAATCCTGGTCGGGCTGCTGCTGGGTCCGACCGTGCTGGGACGTCTGTCGCACGACCTGTACCGCGGCCTGTTTCCCGCGGACCCCATCCAGTTCGGCATGCTGGAGACCGTGGCTTGGTTCGGGGTCCTGCTTCTGCTGCTCGAGACCGGGCTCGAAATCGACGTGTCCGCGGCCTGGAAGCAGCGCCGCGCCGCGCTGCGTATCGGGGTGATCGGCGTGGTCGTGCCGCTGGGTATCGGTTTCCTGCTGTCCTTGCTGCTGCCCGACGCGTATCTCGCCCGGCCCGACCAGCGGGTCACCTTTGCGCTGTTCCTGGGTACCACGATGGCCATCAGTGCGATGGTCATCATCGCCCGCGTGCTGCACGACCTGGACCTGATCAAGAGCGACTTGGGATTGCTGACCCTGTGCGGCTACGCGGTCAACGACGTGCTGGCCTGGGTGATCCTCAGCTTGGTGTTCGCCACCGCGGCGGCCGCGGCCCCGAGTGCCGGGTCGGTTCTGTTGCTGCTCGTGGCCGCGGTCGGGTTCACGGCCTTCTGCCTCACGCTCGGGCCGCGGCTCGTGGACCGGGCGCTGGCCGGACTGGTGGCCCGCCGGCCGCAACAGCCCGGGGTGGTGCTCACCTTCGTCTGCTGTCTGGGATTGCTGTGCGGCGTGGTCACGCAGTCGGCCGGGCTCACCGCCCTGCTCGGCTTCTTCCTGGCCGGCATGATGGCCGGCGACGCGGACGCGCTGTCCGAACGGGTGCGGCAGATTCTCACGCAGATGGTGCACGCCGTGTTCGTGCCGCTGTATTTCGCGTCGCTGGCCGTCCAGATCGACTTCTTCGCCAACTTCGATGCGTTCCTCGTCGCGTTCGTGACGGTGGTGTCCATCGTCGGCAAGTATTTCGGGGCGTGGCTGGGCGCACGCGGGGTCGGCCTGTCCGCGTCGGAGCGGGTCTCGATCGGGATCGCGTTCACCCCCAGCGGGGTGACCGGCATCGTGGTCGCGGCCATTGCGCTGGAGTATCAGATCATCACGGTCCCCGTCTTCGTCGCCATCGTGCTGTCGGCCATTCTCTCGTCGTTGCTGGTCGGGCCGTGGCTGATGTGGTCGGTTCGCCGCCGGCCGGCCATGAACGTCGGCGACCTGCTCGTCCGCGGGGCGCTGATCCCTGACCTGCGCGGCCGCACGCGCGACGACGTGATTCAGGAACTCTGTGCCGCAGTCGCCGGCCACGACCGGCTTCCGGACGCCGCGACGCTGGCGGACGCGGTCCGCGCACGCGAGGCGTTGATGGGCACCGGCGTCGGCAATCGGATCGCCATTCCCCACGCTCGTCTGCCCGGGCTGTCGAAACCGGCGATCGCCTGCGGACGCGCCCCGGCCGGCGTCGAATGGGACGCGCCCGACGGGCTCTCCGTCCAACTCGTCTTTCTGCTCCTCACGCCGATGCAGGACGAGGGCGCGCAGTTGCAGATTTTGTCCGGCATAGCGCGCACCCTGACCGATGCCGCGGTGCGTGACGTCATCGTGCAGGCCGACGACCCGGGCGACCTGTGGCAACGTCTCCAGGACGCGCTGCGGGCGCACGACCTGATTCCCGGCAGCCGGGAGCGACCGACCTGACGGTCCGTTCGTGCATCGGTTTGCAATCGTCTCGACGTGGTTTTTCCATCCCCCTCTCCCCTGGTGGGAAAGGGTTGGAGCCTGCCCCGGACGTGATCCGGGGGAGAGGGGGATGGTGAAAGCCCTGCCCCGGCTGGTCTTGCGCTGTAAGGAGGAGGGTCTCCGCTGGATTCCGATTTTCGCCGGAATGACGGAGGAACGGCATCCGTTTCGTCACTTTTCGACGTGGTTCGGCCCTTTGCTCTTTCGATAGGGAGCTACATACAAGAGGATCCTCATGGTCGAAGGGCCGGGGGTGGGGTGCGAAGGCTGCGGTGACCTCGGGGTTCGTTTCGACAGGCTCAACGAACTGAGGGGGGAGGTCCTTGAGCCTGCGGTCCCTGACGAGCTAGAGCGGCAGGCGGACGCACACCGTCGTCCCGCGGCCAGGATGGGAGAAGAGGCGCAGCCGGCCGTTGTGGCCCTCGATGATGCGCTGCGCGATGGAGAGCCCCAGCCCGGTGCCGCCCTCCCTGGTGGTGAAGAACGGATCGAAGAGCTGCGGGCGCACCTGGGGCGGAATGCCCTCGCCCTCGTCCGCGATGCTGACCAGCAAGCTCCCGCCCGACACCCCGACGTGCACGATCAGGCTGCCGCCGTCCGGCATGGCCTGAACCGCGTTCAGCAGCAGGTTCAGCAACACCTGCTTCATCTGCGCCCCATCCACCCAGACCCGGGGCAGGTCCGCGGCCCAGTCCTTGTGGACGACGACCTTGTGGACGCGCGCCTCCGGGCCGATCAGCAGCAGAGTTTCCTCCACGATCTCGTCCATCCGCTCGCGCTGGAAGTGCGGTGGCCGCGGGTGTGCGAATTCCAAAAACTGGTCCACCAGCAGTCGGACGCGCTGCACCTCGTCCTGCACGACCTTCAGGTCCTCGGCCACGCCGTTCTTCGTGCCGGGCTCCTCGGTCCGATCCCGGGTCATGGCGGAGATCACCCTGCCGACCGTGTCGAGCGGGTCACGCAGTTCGTGGGCCAAGCCCGCGGACAGTTTGCCCAGCGCGGCGAGTTTCTCGGACTGGCGGAGTTGTTCGCGGGTCTGCATTTCGTCGCGGTGCAGCGTCGCGTTCTCGATGGCGATCGCGGACTGGCTGGCGAGCAGGGTCAGCAGGCGCACGTCGTCCTCCGCGAAACGCCGCGGTGCGCCGGTATAGACGTTCAACACCCCGAGAATGTCGGCCTTGGTGCGCAGCGGCACCGACAGCAGCGAACACAGCCCTTCGCGCCGAGCCAAGTCGGCCACGCGGGAACGGGTTTCCTTGCGCACGTCCGGCGCGTACAGCGGCCGGCCGGTTCTGATGACCTCCCCGGTCAGGCTGGTGGCGACCTCGCGCGCCGGCTGGGCGAGATATGCCTCGCTGGCGCCTTCGGTGGCCGCGGGGCGCAGCAGGGAGGCGTCTTCCGGGTCGAGCAGCAGGATCGAGGATACCCGCGCGTCCATCAGCCGGCGGGCGTGGGCCACGATGCGTTGCAGCACGTCGTCGAGTTCGAGGGTGGACGAAATCTCGGCCCCGACCGTGAACAGCGCTTCGAGGCGTTCCTCGATCCGATCGTGTGGGGCAGGCGTTTCGACCTGTGGCGGGGGCTCGCCCATTATCGTGCCGACCTTCGGAGTTTCGGAGGGAGGCTCCGGGGAAGGGTGCGGACCCCTTCCCCGGGCGTTGCGGAAGAACAGCGCTCCGCGCGGAAGCGGGCTATTGGCCCACCGTCGAACCGCCCGTGCCGAACAACGACGCGGAGCCGTAGGCCACGTTGCCGTGTTCGCCCACGTCCAGGCCCTCGGACTCTTCTTCGGGCGACACGCGAAGTCCCATCGTGGCCTTGATGACGCCGAACACGATCAGCGCGAACGCGAAGGTGAAGACGCCGACCGCCACGATCCCCACGATCTGACTCCAGAGCTGCGCGCCGCCAGCCATGTTGCCAAAGAGGCCGACCGCCAGCGTGCCCCAGATGCCGCAGGTCAGGTGCACCGAAATGGCGCCGACCGGATCGTCGATCTTCACCTTGTCCAGAAACAGCACCGAGCCCACCACGATCGCGCCCGCGATCAGGCCGATCAGCGTGGCGGACAGGGCCGCCATCTGGTCCGCGCCGGCGGTGATGCCGACCAGGCCGGCCAGAATCCCGTTCAGCGCCATGGACAGGTCGGGTTTCCGGAGCAGCATCCACGAAGTCACCATGGCGCCGACCGCGCCGGCGGCCGCGGCGATGCAGGTCGTGACCAGCGTCAGCGAGACCAGATTCGGATCTCCGGACAGCACCGAGCCGCCGTTGAACCCGAACCAGCCCAGCCACAACAGAAAGACGCCGATGGCCGCCAGCGGCATGTTGCTGGGCAGGATCGGCCGGATGCGGCCGTCGGGCAGATACTTGCCCATGCGCGGCCCGAGCAGCATGGCGCCGGCCAGCGCGCCCCAGCCGCCGACCGCGTGCACGATGGTCGAACCGGCGAAGTCGTAGAAGCCCAATTGATCCAGCCAGCCGCCGCCCCACTTCCAACTACCCGTGATCGGATAGGAGATCGCCACGAACAGCGTGGCGAAGACCATGAACGACGGCAGCTTGATGCGCTCGGCCACGGCCCCGGACACGATGGTCGCCGCGGTGGCCGCGAACATGGCCTGGAACAGGAAGTCGGTCCAATACGTATAGCCCTCGGCGTACAGCGCGGTCTGCGACGCGACCTCGTCGGCCACCTCCACGCCGAACCCGGCGAACGCGAACCAGCCGGCGGATCCCTCGGCGAAGCCGGGGTACATCAGATTGAAGCCGCAGAACGCGTAGGTCAGGATGCCGATGCTGATGATGAAGGTGTTCTTGAACAGGATGTTGACGGTGTTCTTGGACTGCGTCAGCCCGGATTCCAGGCTGGCGAAGCCCAGGTGCATGATGAACACCAGGGCCGCGGCGATCATCATCCACAGGTTGTGCGCGGTGAACAGGGCGAAGCCCGGTGACGCCGCGAACGCGGCATAATCTTTGTACTGCGGGGCGTCCTCGGCGTGGGCGAGCGGCGCGGACAACGCCAGCGCGAGTACGGCGAGGGACCCCGGGAACGGAAACCGTTTCATCGTGAAGCCTCCTTCGGATGCGTCCGGTGGCACCGGGCGCTAGATCGCGTCCACGCCGCGCTCGCCGGTGCGGATGCGCAGCACGTCGTCCATGGGCAGGATGAAGATCTTGCCGTCGCCGATGCGTCCGGTACGCGCCGCGGCCACGATGGTGTCCGCGGCCTCGCCGGCCTTGTCATCGTCCACCAGGACTTCGATCTTGACCTTGGGCAGAAAGTCCACCACGTACTCCGCGCCGCGATACAGCTCGGTGTGGCCCTTCTGCCGGCCGAAGCCTTTCACCTCGGTGACGGTCAAGCCCTGGATGCCCGCTTTGGACAGCGCCTCCTTGACCTCATCGAGTTTGAACGGTTTGATGATCGCCTCGATCTTCTTCATCCGAGCCTCCTTGTTCGTGATCGGGGGAGATACGAGAACGAAGAGAGGCGGGTTCCTGGGCCCGCCTCTCTTTTCGCGTTGCGGCTACATCAGGTAGGCGAACTCCAGGATCATCGTATCCTGGTCGTCCTTCATGCTGCCGCCATCGGCGAACACGTTGCGGTTGGAGCCGTCGTGGCGATACTCCAACCGCGCCTGCAGATGCTCGGTCATCTGCCACTTGAGCGTGCCAGTGACCTCCCACAGGTTGACATTCCGGTTCGTCTGCCAAGCACCAAGCCGGTAGTCGTTGTTATCCGAAAACCATTCCCCGCGAAGAGCGATTGACCAAGCCTCCAAATCGGGGTTCAGAAGTGCGCCGCCGAGGGTGACGATCCCGGAGAGAGCGGTCCATTCGGCATCGTCGTCATCTCCCGGCCGGCAGGCATCTATGCCGTTCTTTGTGTGAAAGCTGGACGTCCCGCACAGCACATCCGAGGCCATCCCGTAATCGAAGTTGAGCAGCAGGTCGACGTTGTCCATCGGCGTATAGGTCAGCACCGTATCGAACACCGCGGTCTTGGATTTTCCCGACTCGTCTCCTTCCGGTCCGGCGACGGCGTTGAAGGTCCACGCCAAGTCGCCCACCTCGAACCCTAGACTGCCGAGGAACGACTTGCCGTTGTTATTGTCCTTCACACTGTCCCAGCCGTTCACCACACCAGCGGTCAAGCTGACCATGTCGTTGATCGCCGTCGAGAACAGCACGCCGGTATGCGTGAATGGAATCGCGTTTCCGAACATGAACGAACGCGTCACGTTCGGGTTGTACGGCGATTCGATCACCTCGCCGCCCAGCAGCGTGGCGAACTTCCCGAACTTCATCTCCACGCCGTTCCCGATCCCGAAGTTGTACGTCATGTACGCCTGCTGGATCTCGAAGTTATCCGCCAAACCATCTTCGCCCGCCCAGCTTGATTGGATCCGATCAGCCGTGTCGCCGTAGTCCAGCACGGAGTAGAAGCCGACGCCGCTTTCCGTCTCCTTGGAGACTTCGAGTTGCAACAGATCCATGGTGAAGTTGTTATCTTCACCGTCGAAATAAGAGCGCAGACTGTTCTGGCGCGAATCCGGGCTGTTGAAGTTGTGGTTGTACGAGCCATAGATCAGCCCGCCGAACTGGAACCCGTTGAGCCCGTCCATCAGGCCGCCTTCGAGCGACTCGACGCGGCTGGTCAGGTCGGCGACGCTCGCCGTGCCGCCGGACGCTTCCGCCGGCGTTTCGAGTTCCTGCACCTTGGCTTCCAATTCGTCGATGCGTTGCTGCATCTTCTGCAGCATGGCCGCGGTTTCGGACGAATCGGCCCGCGCCGAGGCACTTCCCGCCAGGGCCAACGTCAGCCCCAGTACGCTGACACCGAGAATCCTCTTCATTCACTACCCCCTTGTGGTGTGTATTCCGGCCCCTTGGTTTCTGGACGGGACCGCACCGGCTACCGCAGCAAAGCCGGTGCCACTCGGAGAAACCGTAGAGAAATCAGGGCTGTTTTCGAAAAAAAGGGGGCGCCGCCGGCCGCGGAATGCCCGGAAGGGGGGCAGCCTCGGCCGCGGCTGCTCAAACTTTGGACAGGAGGGGCGAAAGATTTTTCGCCCCTCCGGCCTGGACGCGGTCTTCGCCTGTGAAAGGCGAACCGTAGGGGCGACGCATGCGTCGCCCCTACCCAGGGGATATGCGAGTGTGGAAATTCCGGGCCGATGTAATGCGGTCCTTTCCCCCCTGACAGGGGAGTTCGCGTCCCGGTGTAGAAGTTCCGGGCCGGGGTCATGCGGGGCCGCGCGAACCCTCACCCTAACCCTCTCCCAGGGGGAGAGGGGATTTGTTTTTTATTGGGAAGTATGAGCCAAGCCGGGGTAGGTTCTCCGATCATTTCGTCTGCCATTCCCTTCCCTTTTCTGTCCCCTCTCCCTCTGGGAGAGGGCTAGGGTGAGGGTCCGCGCCACCGCACCGAAATCAACCCGGAAATTCCAAATCGCGCCTCGCCCCGCCATTCGTTGAAATACCCCGCCCCCGTCTGCTAAGTCTCTGCCCGACGATCCAAAACTACCCGGCGAAAGGAGCACCACCATGCCGACCGCGGATTTCGAAGTCCGTCAACTCCTCAAAGCGTACCGCAAGGGCGTGATCTCGGACGAGTTGTTCGAGGAACAGATGACCGAACTCGCCAACGGCGGCCCGAAGGCGGACGCGGCGTTCACCTACAACGGCACGCGCCACGACACGGAAAAAGACATGCTGCTCGCCCTGCTGGACGAGTACCGCTGCGCCGAGAGCTTCGCCGCGGAATACCTGAACGGCTGGCTGGACGCGACGAACGAAGGGTGCGTCAAGGGCGGCCTGCAAACCATCCAACAGCGCGAGGCGATTCACGCCCAACTGCTCGAAGCCCGACTGTGCGAACTCGGCGGCACTCCCCAGTGCAAGATGCCGGCGGACCAGCGCAAGAAAGAGCTCGTGTTCTACTCCTCGAAGAAGAAGACCGACGTGGAGAAGCTCCAGAACGTGTACGAGTTGATCAAGGACCCCGCGGCCGCGCTGCGCCGGTTCACCGACTCGATCGACCAGATTCGGGACGACCAGCACACCAAGGAGCTGCTGCGCACGATCATCGACGACGAGATGTCCAGCATCAAATGGCTCAAGGAAGCCTGCGAAACGATGAGCGCCCAGGCCGACGCCTAGCCGCGTTCTGAACCGAGAACCGAGACCGGACCAGGGCGGAAGACATCCGAATGCGGAAGAAGGTCTCGACCGAATCCGTCGCCATCGTTGCGGTCGGCGTCGCCCTCGCCGGGCTCGTCCAAGTGCGGTTCTCGGACATCAAAACGCGGTTTTCCGGGCTTGAGAAGCAGATACTCTCCGTGCGTGAGGAGGTCAGCGAGCTTTCCGAACGGCTCAGCCGCGTCGAGGGGATACTGGCCGCGGAGTTCGGGTACGTAAGAGAATCGGAAAGTTCCGGCGGACCCGAAGACTCGCGTGTCGCCGAAGTCGTCCCGCCATCCTGAGTTGCCACGTGGGGGGCGCTGCCGTGGACCTGCCTGCGGATGCCCTGCGTCCCCTGCTCCCTTTGCAAGAACGACTGGCTGCGGCGGGTCTCGGCCCGGCGTGGCCTCACGTCACCGCCGGCGTGGCTCGAGCGCCGGACCCGGCGCTGGCCGCGGCCAACCTGAGCCGCGTCTGCGAATACGGGTTCGGCAGCCATGCGGCGTTGCAGTCCGCGCAGACCTGCACGGACCTGCTCTTCGTCCTCGGTGCCAGCCAGTTTCTGGCGAATACCCTCGTCGCGCACGCCGCGGACTGGGAGTGGGTGTTCCTCGACGCCCGCGACGGCGGCCCCAAGTCCGCGGCCGAGCATCTCGCGGCAATCCGTACAGCGTTGCCGGGCAACCTGGAACGGGACGAGTTCCTGCTCGGGCTGCGGCGGTATCGCAACCGCGAGTATCTGCGCATCGGCGTACGCGACCTGCTCGCCCGGGCCGACCTCGAAACGACCATGTCCGACCTGAGCGGCTTGGCCGATGCCGCGGTACAGCGCGCCTACGAGGACACGCGGGCACGGCTCGTCGAGGACTACGGCGACGCCGTCGTGAAAGCAGAGGCAGGCGGAACGCGGCCGGTCGAGTTCGTCGTGTTCGGGATGGGCAAACTGGGCGGCGGCGAACTGAATTTCAGTTCGGACGTCGACCTCATCTACGTGTACGAATGCGACGCCGGCCCGACCGCGGGGGGCCGCAAGGGCCGGGCGGATACGCGGGAGTTCTTTACCGCATTGGCCCGCGGCCTGACGCACGCCTTGAGCGGCAACATGTCGGGCGGATTCGTCTTTCGGGTCGATCTGCGCCTGCGGCCGGACGGCAACAACGGTCCGCTCGTCAACTCGGTCGCGCAGTCGTTGGCCTATTACGAGGCGTGGGGCCAGACGTGGGAGCGGCTGGCGTTGCTCAAGGCCCGTCCGATCGCCGGGTCGCGGACGCTGGGCGAACGGTTTCTGTACGAGGTGACGCCGTTCATCCTGCGCCGGTATCTCGATTTCAGCACGGTCGAGGACATGCACGCCCTGAAGGCGCGCGTGGAACGCGCGCTGCCGCAGCGCGACCGGCAGCGGATGAACGTCAAGCTGGGCCGGGGCGGCATCCGCGAAATCGAATTCGTCACCCAAGTCCTGCAACTCATCCACGCCGGCAAGGACCCGCGCGTCGTGGGCCGCAACACGCTGGCCGCGCTCGACCGGCTGGCCGAGGGTGGCTACGTGACGCCCGCGGACCGCGACGCGCTGGCCGCGGCCTACCGTTTCCTGCGCCACGTCGAACACAAACTTCAGGTCGTACACGACGTGCAGACGCATACCCTGCCGGAGGCCGCGGCCGACCTGCGCGCGTTGGCGCGCCGCATGCGCTTCCCCGACCGCGACGCGGGAGAGGACGTCGAAGCCGGGTTTCTCCGCCGGCTCGAAGCCCATGCCGAGGCGGTGCACGCCGTGTTCCGGTCGCTGTTCCACGAGCGCGCCATCGCGGAAGAGACGAGCCCCGGCGCCGGGTCCCCCGACGTCACGGAGCTTTTTCAGGACGTGGGCGACGCCGAACGGACCAAACGGCGCCTCGCGGCCCACGGCTTCCGCGACGTGGACCGCGGCTACCGATACCTGCGCCTGCTGCACGACGGACCGCCCCACGCCCCGGCATCGCCCCGGCGGCGCAAGCTGCTGTACGACTTGGCGCCCGTCCTGTTCGACCTGATCCGCGAGGCTGCGGACCCGGACCGCGCGCTGGCGTGCATGGCCGAGTTGGTCGCCTCGATCGGCGCGCGGTCGAGCTTCCTGTCGCTGCTGCGCGAAAACCCGCCCACCCTGCGCACGCTGATTACCCTGTTCGGCACCAGCGAATACCTGTCCCGCACCTTCGTGCGCCGGCCGCAACTCCTCGACGGGCTGGTACGCGCCGACGTGGCCCGCGTCCACAAGCCGAAAGACGTCATGCGCGCCGAACTGGCGGCGCGGCTCGACGGGGCGCCCGACCTCGAAGACCGCCTCGACATCCTGCGCGAATACCGGACCGAGGAATTCCTGCGCATCGGCATCAACGACGGCAACGGCCTGCTCGACTTCCGGTCGGTCAACCGCCAGCTCTCCGACTTGGCCGAGACGTGCCTGCACGGCGCGTTCGTGACCGCGCGCGCCGCGTTGCTGGACAAGATGGACGCCGCGGCACTCCCCGGCCGGATCGCCGTGGTCGGCCTGGGCAAGCTGGGCGCCGCGGCACTGAGCTACAACTCGGACCTGGACCTGATCTTCCTGTACGACGTCCGGTCCGGGGGGCACGCCCCGACCGATCTGGCCGCTGCGGAGACTTTTGCGCGTCTGGTCCAGCGCTTCATCTCCATCCTGCAGGTCCAGACCCGCGAGGGGCACGTGTACAAAATCGATACGCGGTTGCGGCCATCGGGCCGGGCCGGGTCGCTCGTGTCCTCGGTCGCGGCGTTCGTGCGCTATCACGAACGGGAGGCCCAACTTTGGGAGCGGCAGGCGCTCATCAAGGCGCGCGCCGTGGCCGGCGACTTGGATTTAGCCGCGGAAGTGGACCCGCTGTTCGAGCGGTTCGCGTACGCCGCGCCGCTCACCGCGACGCAGGTCGCCGAAATCCGACGCCTGCGCGGGCGCATGGAGACCGAGTTGGCCAAGGAGACGGACCGGCAGTTCAACATCAAGACGGGCCGCGGCGGCATCGTGGACATCGAGTTCCTGGTCCAGATGTTGCAGCTCCGCTACGCGCCGGACCGACCGCATCTGCGCCGGCGCAACACGTTGGACGCACTCGCCGCGTTGGCCGAGGCCGGAGTCTTATCGGCCGCGGACACTCGCATCCTGGAGCAGGGCTATCGTTTTCTGCGCCGTCTGGAGAACCGGCTGCGCATCGAGCGCGACCAGCCGGTCGAGGCGCTGGAGAGCGACGCGCAACAGTTGACGGCGTTGGCGCGGCGGATGGGCTATGCCGGCGCGGACGCCGGCGCCCGGCTCCTGGACGACTACCGCCGCCAGCGCGAGGCGATACGTGCCGCCTACAGCCGCCTGTTCGAGCGCGAACTCGGGGCCACGCCTGCAACAGTATGAGACAAGGTGGATTTCATCGACGAAGCGTACTCGAACGCCCCGCCGGACGAGCATTCAAAATGAATATGAGAAATGGCCGTCGAACGACAGCGTGAGTACGCCCTTCCGAAGGATATCGCGCCCGACGAGCGCGCTATAGGTCGTGTGGCCGGGCTCGAATTCGAGCACTCGGACATTCGGTATCACGGAGACCTGACTTCTTACCGAGCCGTCCGGATTTTTCGCGTTCCCGACCACGACCCCGACGTGGACGTCGTAGATGTTGGCGGAGACACTTCCCCCCGCAGTCTGCATCTCGGTCCTGCCGATGGGACGGGCGTCGATTTCCTCTGCGAGGGATTTTGCAATGCACGTACGGCTTGCACCGGTATCGACGAGCGCAGAATACACGGAGACGACATCGGTATCGGGCGGCGCCTTCCCCGTGACGAATCCCACTTGCCAGATGAGGCCGGTATCCCAGTCAAACTGACCTGAAAAAGCCGGCATGGGAAAAGTATCCGAGGTCAACGGGCCGATCCGTGATTTCTTGTATGGAAAACGGCTCACCTGCAAACAGAGCGCGACCGGCTTCGAGAGCGTCACGGTTCGTATCGAAACATGCGATGATTTTACCATCACGCATCAGCGCAAACCTGTTGGCGTCCGTCTTCATAAGGGCGGGGAGCCGTTCCTTGAACGACTCGTAATTCCGCTCGACTTCCTGTTGTTGGACATCTGACATGCCCATGCTCCTTCTGCGTTAGTATTCGCTGTGGCCGTTCTCCTTATCTACCGCTCCCTCTCTAATTTCAATCATACTCTTCCTAACGTTGATAGGAACGACACTATTGTAAGGCTTTCCATCTGCGGCGCAATATCATTGCTTTGAAGCTCGCCTCCCAGATGCAAGCGGACTCACCCGAGGCTGGCGCGCAGCCGCCGTACGCCCTCGGCCGGCCCGCCCGGAGCGTTGAAGACGGCCGAACCGGCGACTAGCAGCGTCGCCCCCGCGGCCGCGACCTGCGGGGCGGTGGTCGAATCGATGCCGCCGTCCACCTCGATGGCGGCGGAAGAACCGCGTTCGTCCAACAGACCGTGCAGACGGCGGATTTTGTCGATGCTCGCTGTGATGAACCGCTGGCCGCCGAACCCCGGATTCACGCTCATGAGCAGGATCTGATCGACCGCGGGCAGCACCTCTTCGAGAGTTGCGAAAGGAGTGGCCGGGTTGAGTACCACGCCGGCCTGCTTGCCGAGATTCTTGATCTGTTCGATCGTGCGGTGCAGATGCGGGCACGTTTCTTGATGGACCAGGATGATGTCCGCCCCGGCCGCGGCGAAGTCGGCCAGATACCGTTCGGGCTCGACGATCATCAGATGCACGTCGAGGGGCAGGTTCGTGCTGTGGCGGATCGCCTCCACGACCAGCGGCCCGACCGTGAGGTTCGGCACGAAGCGGCCGTCCATCACGTCGATGTGGATGCGGTCGGCCCCGGCCCGCTCGACCTCGGCGACCTGTTCCCCGAGGCGGCGAAAGTCGGCCGACAGGACGGAAGGCAATATCTGAACGGAAGACATCGGGAGGCTCGCGGGTCAACCGACTTCCGGGAACGTATCAGACACGCGCTGCGCCGTCCGGCACGTCCGGGTCACTCGTGCTTGGCGCCGTCGAAGACGCGCACCGGGTGCTTGCGCCCCCGTTTGCGCCGCAGCAGGACGTAGGTGGCGCCCGGCCCGCCGTCGTGGCCGCGCGCCGTACAAAAGGCCAGGATGGATTTTGCGAGCCGGCCGCGCGTCAGCCACTGCGTGAGCCGATCCTTGAGCACGGGCGCCCGGCCCGGGGAGTTCCGCCCGCGGCCGTGCACGATCAGCACGCAGCGCAACCCCTCCCCCACGGCCCGGCCGACGAACGCATCGACCTCGTGCGCGGCTTCGTCCGCTTTCATTCCGTGCAGGTCCACCGCGGCTTGCCGGGCGAATTCGCCGGCACGCAGCTTGCGCACCAGGCGGGTGTCCAGGCCGACGACACAGCCCTCGACGTACTCGTCCGTATCCGTGACGTCGAAGTCGTTCCGACCGGCCACGAGATCGTACAATTCGGCAATGGCCTCATTGTCGCTGGCGCGCGGGCCGCGGCGCTGCGCCTCGGGCGGAGGGTTGCTCACGCGCGGGTCGTGCTTGAGCCGGGTCACGTCCTCCATTTCCCGCAGGAACAGGTCGGCACCGTTTTCGGACGTGTCCGACGGCGCAGGCTGCGTCTCGACTGCCCGCGGGGCCGCGGGCGGTTGAGATGGGGCCGGTTGGAACGATTTGAGGCGATGTTCGAGTTGGCGAAACGGCGTGTTGAGCCCCGACATGGCCCGCAACCCTATAGGGGAAGCCGAGCCGGGACAAGCAAAGTTGGACGGGTCGGCGCTCAACTCCGGGGACGCGTGGCTTCTTCCAGCCACGCAAGGTAGGCCGGATTGCCCACGGTCACGGACAGCCCGATGATTTCGGGCACGTCGTAGGAATGCAGCGCCCGGACGCGGCCGGCCAGGGCGTCGAACAGATCCGACCGCGTCTTGATGACGAGTTGCCACTCGCGGTCGTCCGCGACACGGCCCTGCCAGCGGTACAACGACCGTCTCGGCCCGCCGATGGTGACGCACGCAGCCAACCGTTCGTCGAGCAGTGCACGGGCAATCGTCTCGGCTTCCGATTCGGAGCCGGCCGTGACCAGCACGACGAGGACGTCGATCATACCGTTTCCTCGTGGTTCCTTCCCTGCAAGCAGCGATCACCGCCGCGTATCCGCCCGCCGGAGCTTCCGCCGCAACGCGCCGGCCGTGGCTCGGTACTTGAACGCCTTGCGGCCGTCCACGAACACCACCGGCACGCTGTCGCCGAAGCGCGCTTGCAGGTCCGGGTCGGAATCCACGTCCACTTCGGACAGGCAGAACGGAACGGCGGCCGCCACTTCGTCGAGCCGCGCCTTCATGTCGGCGCACAAGCAGCAGTCGGCCCGCGTGTACAGGGTGACCGCCACGGTCATACGGATTCCTCGACCCCGTCCGCTTCAGGCTTCGCCGCCGCAAGGTCGGCTTCGCCGGCCGGCGCCGCCGCGGTCTCCAGCTTTTCCAGCCGAACCTGATCGACGTGGTGGTCGGCGGTCTTGAGAATGGTCATGCGGACCGAGTCGTAGTCGAACGTCTCGTTGACCTCGGGGATGCGTCCCAGGCGCTTGGTGATGAAGCCGCCCAGGCTGGTGTAGTCGCTGCCCTCGGGCAACGTGAACTCCGCGACGTGGTCGTTCACGTCCGGGATGGACAATGCCGCGTTGACGACGTAGGTGCGCTCGGCGACCTTCTCGACGTCGTGGTGTTCGCTGTCGTGTTCGTCTTCGATCTCGCCGACCAGTTCTTCCAACACGTCCTCCATCGTGACCAGGCCGGCCGTCCCGCCGAACTCGTCCACGACGATGGCGATGTGGACCTTGCGGCGCTGGAACTCGCGCAGCAACTCGTCGATCGGCATGGTCTCGGGCACGAAGAAGGCCGGCCGCAGCAGGTCGCGGACGATGATCAGGTCGCGGTGCTCCATGAGCGTGAGCAGGTCCTTGGCGTGAATGACGCCCAGGATCTTGTCCAGTGAGCCCTCGTACACGGGGACGCGGCTGAAACCGCCCTCGACCAACAGCGCGACCAGGGCGCCGGGGGAGGCGGTCACGTCGATGGCCGAGACGTTGGTACGCGGGACCATGATCTCGCGCACGCTCGTCTCGCCGAACTCGAACACGTTCTCGATGAGTTCGTGTTCGTCCTCCTCGATGGTGCCGCCCTCGCGGCCCTGTTCCAGCAGGAGGCGCAACTCCGCGCCCGAGTGGTGGTGCGCCGACTCGCCGGCCGACTCGATACCGACCAGGCGCAGGACGCGGTTCGCCACCCAGTTGAGCGACACGATGGCCGGCCAGAACACGACCGAGAACAGCCACAACGGAAGGGCGACCGCCAGCGTCGTGGGCTGTGCGTGCTGGAGGGCGAGCGCCTTGGGGACGAGTTCGCCGAACACGATGTGGAGAAACGTGATCCCGACGAACGCGACCGGCAGGGCCAAGCCGTGGGCCAGATCCGGCTCCAGGTCGGCCCCGACCAGGTGCATGCCGTTCAGGATGAGCTTGGCGACGACCGGCTCGCCGATCCAGCCGAGCCCGAGCGACGTCAGCGTCACGCCGAGCTGGATGGCGGACAGGCAGGCGTCGAGATGGGTGACGAGGTACCGGCCCAGTTTGGCGGCGCGGCTTCCGGACTGCGCCAGCAACTCGATCTGGGACGTGCGGACTTTGACGATGGCGAATTCTGCTGCAACGAAGAAGGCGTTGGCCAGGACCAGCAGGGCGGTGAGCAGCAGACCGAGGATGGGACTCTCCATGCGCGGGCGTTACACCTCCCGGTCGGTGCACGTCCGCGGTGCCGGAGGCTCCGGCCACGGGTCGTCAGACGGCGGGTCGTCCATACGCGGTGCACCATAGTACGAGACCGCGGCATTTTGCAAGAGAATCCCAGACGAGATGATCCTGGAATCTGACGCAGCCTGCATACCCGTTCCTCCGGTTGAAAACCCTTCGACAAGCGCAGGCTTCAGCCCGTCGAGCTCGTCGAAACGGGCGGCGGCCCATCTGGGAGAGCATTCCTCTTTCCGAGCCCGGAGCCGGCCTCCCGTTCGTCCGGTCCCGCGCCGAGAAAGTCGCGGACGTCGCCGGACGGCAGTTCGATCCAACGCTCGGCCAGAGTCACCGCGGCGTGCACCGCGAAGCGTTCGTTGTCGCCGATGATCTCGCGGCGGACCGCATAGCGCGCCTGCCCGCCGTGCAGTTCGAGCCCAGAGCCGGCCTCGCGCCACATCGAGCGGTGCAACACGAATGGCGGCTGTGGCAGGTCGGCGATCGCGTCCTCGATCAACGGGTCGTCCCCGTCCACCACGAACCGGCAACGGGCGCCGACCGTCCGGCACAGAACCTGCATTTCGCGTTGCAGGTCGCGCAGCACCGCCACGTCCGTGCTGTAGCCCGGGGTCAGTTTGGTCAGGATCGCGAAATCCGGGCGGACCGTACGCAGGAGTTGCGCCATGTCGCCCGGCTTGCGGACGCCGAACTCGACCACCAGGAGATCGACCGAAGGGCCGCCGGCCAACGCCCGCCACACCGCGCGTCCCACGCCGCGCGCCACCTCCCGCGGCCGCAGCGAATCGAGTTCGACGTTCAGCACGGCCAGCGGCAGGCCGACGTCGGTATTGTACGAGCGCGGGTTGGTCTGCACGCGGTAGCGCCGCGCGAACAACTCGCTGACGATGCGTTTGACAATGGTCTTGCCGTGGCTGCCGGCGATGGCGATCACGCGCGGCCGCGTCCGCCACAGGGCCACGCGCGCCAAGCCGCCCAACAGCTCGACCGCGGCGCCGCGCACCCGCGGGGCCGTCCGCCCGGAAGGAGGGCCGGGCGGGGAGTCCGGGTGTCCGACATCGGCCGGAGCGTGGCGCAGCGTTCGGGAGACCGGCCGCGGCGCGCCCACGGACTCGAAATAGTCGGCCAGCCGCTCGAAGGCGGTCTCGATCTCGCCGGACTCGCGGCCGAAGTTGAGCCGCAGGTGGGCCTCGCCGCTCGGGCCGAAGGCGACCCCGGGCACCACCGCGACCTTGGCCGTATGGAGCAGGTCGGCGGCCAACGCCTGCGAGTCGCGCGCGCGGGCGACCACGTCCTTGACGCGCGGAAAGACGAAGTACGCGCCCTCCGGCTTCTGGTAGTCGAAGACGTGCGACAGACGGTCCAGCCGCGTCAGCATCAGGTCGCGGCGCTCCTTGAACGCCTGCCGGAACGTGGCGACGTGCGCGTCGCCGCGTTCCAGCGCGGCCAGCGCGGCGTACTGCGACACGACCGGCGCGCACGTGACCAGGGCGTCGTGGACGGTCAGGATGTCACGGACCGTGCGTGCGTCCGAATGCAGATACCCGACCCGCCAGCCGGTCATCCCGTACGCTTTGGAAAAGGTGAAGATGCGCACCACGCGCCGGCGCAGCTCCGCGGTCCCGGCCAGCTTGGCCGGACTCGACACGGGCTGCGAACCATAGACGAAATCCTTGTACGCCTCGTCGCAGATCAGATACAGGCCGTGCCGCTCGGCTAGGCGCAACAGGGCGCGCGTCTCCGCCTCGGAGAAGACCGTGCCGGTCGGGTTGTTCGGATTGCAGTACAGGATCGCGCGCGTGCGTGGCGACAGACAGGCCGCGAAGGCCGCCTCGTCGAACGCGAAGTTGTGCTCTTCGCGCAACGGGGCGAAGCGCGGCGTGCAGCCGGCCACGACGGCCGCCTCGCGGTACGACGCGTAGCTGGGCGAGGGCAGGACGACCTCGTCGCCCGGCCGGGTCAGCGCCAGCAGGCTGGCCGCAATCGCCTCGATCGAGCCGCACGACACGACGATCTCCCTGTCGGGATCATAGTGCATACCCTCGCGGAGCAGCGATTCGGCGATGCTTTCGCGGAGTTGGGGCAGGCCGGGAGTCAGCGAGTACTTGGCGCACTCGCCGTCCGCGATCTTCTGCTGCACGAACGCCTTGATGACCTCCGGCGTATCGAAGCTGGGAATCCCCTGGGCCAGCGAGATCACGCCCGGCACGCGGCTGGCCGCCAGTTCCATGGCCTTGATCGGCGACAGCCCGGCCCTCCGAGTCGGGCGGGGTCCCGCCCCGTTTCCGCGCGCCAGCATCATCGTTCAGTCCGGCGGCACGGTAGCCACGCGGGTGCGGCTTTGCAACGCACGCCGCGGCTGGGGTATATCCGAGCGGACACCACCAACGGAGGGGGACCGAACGATGGACGCACGTTTATTTTCCGAACGGGAGATGCGCGACATGGGGCGGCGGACGGTCGACCGCGTGACCGCCGCCATCGAGGCCGGCGACGCCCGACAGGCCACACGGCTGGCCGAGCGCATGTACAACGAATTCCTCAGCATGCACGACCTGTACCGCAACTGGATCACGGCCACGCTGAGCGCGGTCGGTCGCCGCTTCGGGGACGAGGTGCTGGACGAGATCATGACCGAGGGCGTCAAGGCGTGGTGGGGGCCGACGCTGGAGAAGATGCCCGACATCCCCTCGGACGCCACCCCCGCCCAGCGGGCGGAGCACCTGAAGAAGAAGATCAAGATGTTCGTGGCCGGGCTGCGCGGCCACCTGCAGCCCATGCACGTCGAAGAAGACGACGAGAAAGTCGTCATCCAGATGCGCCCGTGCGGCAGCGGCGGCCGGCTGGTACTGGAGGGCAAGTACGCCGGCCCGGACGCCTTTCACACGGTGGAGAAGCCGCAGCGCATGACGTACCACCGCAAAGACTTTCCGGTCTATTGCGCCCACGAGCCGCCCATGGAACTGGTCGATATCGAGGCCAACGGCAAGCCGTTCGTCGTGGTCGAGCCGGCCGCGGTGCTGGGCAAGGAGCACTGCTCCTTCATCATCTACAAGGACCCGGACAAGGTGCCGGCCCGGTACTACGAGCGCCTCGGACTCAAGAAGCCGGCCTAGCCCGGGCTCAGAACGGCCACAGGTTGCGGAAGAAGCCCTGCTCCTCGTCCTCGGCGGCGGGGGCAGGCGCGTCGCCGTCGTCGCCCAGCACGTCCTTGAACGGGTTGTACTTGGACAGCAGCCCCGGCTTGGTGATCGTCTCGCCCTCGCCGGGCGCGACGTCGCGGGCGCGGCCCTGCACCGGCGCCGCGGCGGGAAACCGCTCCTCCTCACCGAGATACGTCAGCCCCAGTTGCCGGTCGTCCTCGCAGCAGTCCTCCCAAAAGGGCATGCTGAACGGCAGCCGGGAACACCCGGCCCCCAGCAAGACGAGTCCGACCGATAGACCCGCGAGTGTGGACGATGCAGCGCGCATGTTCGACCGCGGACCTTACCGATGCCGCCGCGGCGTGTCGAGATATGCTGCGAAACAGAGCAATCGTTTGTGGGTCTCTGTCGGTAGTCTCCGACCCTCCAACGAACGCTATCTTCTCATTGGCTCGCTACGAAATGGAGAAATGCCTGGACATCCGACAGCCCCTTGAATGCGCCTTCAAGGGAGTCTCCATTGCTGAAAGAGACGCTGACTTCATATCTCTGAAAGTCCATCGAACCTTCAGACAGGTGATCCCGGTCGAGGAAATCGAGCGCCGCGGCGATAGAGTCGAACGAGTTCGACTTGCCGTAGAGAGGGATAACGACGACTTTTTCGAGTATTCTGCAGAGCCGTTTCTCGATCGATGCCACGAAAGCGTTCAGTGCTTCCTCGTTCGCCACGACGAGATGTTCTTTGACCCGTTGCATCGTCGGCGTCGAGGCCGTCTCGATTGTCCGCACACACCGGCGGAAGGTCTGGTCAGGAGTGCGTTCGTCAAACCGGATATCGATAGACTGCGTGCCGAAAGCAGAAACCAGGGTCTCGTAGGGAAAGTAGAGAACATGAAATCCGAGCGAGCGGAGTTGATTCAACGACCCGTCCGTGAACTCGCCAGCCAGCACCGCCCCGAGGAACGGGTTGGACTCTTGAAATCTCTCGGCGAGTGGCAGAATCGCTCCTTGGATTTCTTGGGCTTTGTTACGGGAGTGTTTCGTGTACCTCCGCCACGCGACCTCGATGAAAGCGACCGGGGTGCCTACCGTATCGGGCGTTCCGTTCCGCTCAAGTACATAGTCCAAGTCGTGCGTGTTTCCATACGAATCTTTCCACGTCACTTTTTTCCCTGATCGTGCAGGACGCAGGTTGTTTTGGTAGTCGAGATAGAGGTTATGGCTACGTGCGAAGTCGTCCAGAAAGGGTTGGATGACTTCCTCCAACAGATTCCCGATGATCTGTCCGAACTTATGAGACGGGGATTCCGCCATCGTCGGTTACCCTTCGATCCACAGTCTTCCCTCTTTGAGGGGAACGCGGTGCTTTCTGTTCTTCCATTTGATGTTGCGATCCCGAATCTTCTCGAAGGAGAAGGATTCGAAGCCCGCGGCAACGGCCAGTTTTCCCAGCCAGGTGTCGACGTCGAGATACACCCCGTACGGTGCCGAGTCGCCGATCACGAAACATAAGAACGCCTGCGGACGGCACAGCGGCCGCAATGCTTGGAACACCAAGCCCAAGTCCCTGAAATACGCCGCGGCCATCGTGTGGTAGTGTTTTTTGCCACCCCTCGTCTTTCGGACCTCGGCCAAGGTCCGGCACGCCAGCGAAAGCTCTCGTCCGATCGGTTCCAGGACCGGTTCGGCGAGAACCTCGTCCAACGCGAGTTTCTCCGCCGCGGCGTGTTGGGAACAGGAACGGATCAGATAGCGGCGGACGGCACCCTGTAAATCTCCCCAGCCGCGGATTTCATTCCAGAACGTCATCTCCAGCCGGGTGGCGTCGGCGTAGTCGTAGTTGTTGGGGTAGGGAGGCGACGTAATCACGGCGTCCGCTTGTATTCGCGGTGCCGGTGTCGGCGCCCGTGCGTCGGTCAGCAGGACGGCGGCGGTGGATGCCCAACGACTCCGCTGAGCATGCTCGATATCCTGCAACATCTCGACCGCTTTGGCTCGAAACGCTGCCTGGGGACGCTGAACGCCCGACTTTTTCTTGTTCGGCAGCACGTACTGCCATTGGGCCGTGCCCGCGCCGCTACAGTCGCGCAAAATGGACGTCAAGGTGAGCCAGAGCAATTCGGTCTCGGGTGTCTCGTCGTGGAACTCCGCCAAGTACAGGTCGCGCATGGCAAGAAGCTCTGCGAGGGTGTCCCGCGTATAGCACTTGGCAAGGAGGGGCGGGACGGTCTCGGGCGGATCGTGCGGCGTTGCGGAAAGGGCATTCACGAAGCGGGTGAACGTCTCCCGGACTGCGGAAACGTCGGCATGAATCCCCCGCAGTTTGGCGCGGGCGATCCGGTGGATGAACGGATGCGTCTCGAATCCCCAGCTTCGGACGCCTTCCGCGGCGCAGGCGAGGAGCGTCGTCCCCACCCCGGCGAACGGGTCGAGCACGGCATACGAGGCCGTTCCCGAACGTCGTTCCCGGACGAGCCGGCGGACCCAGTCCGCGGAAAAGCCGGCCGAGTAGCGATACCAACGATGCACCGGCAGCGACAGATTGTCCACGAAGGCGCCGGAACGTCCGTTGAAACGGGCGTGCTCCGGGGCGTTGGTGGGTTGCCGGACGAAGAGGTCCGTTTGATAAGGAAAGGTCGTCCGCGCGTCGGAACCGTCCATCCGAGGGTCCTTCCCGGGTCAGGGCTCGCGCAGCGGGCCGAACAGGACGCGCACCGCCATGTCGGCCAGCAACAGGAACAGCGCGGCCAGGACGAGGGCGTCGTCCAACGGCTGGAGTTCCGCCTTCTCGCCGCCGCGGCTGGCCGCGGTCAATTCTTCCAATGCGGGGTCGAGCGTGCCGCCGGTCCGCTCGGCCAAGCCGTGCAGCAACGGCCGGTTGGGGTGCTGGTGGCGGTGCTCGGCGAGCGCGGCGTCCACGGGCCGGCCGACCAGGACGGATTGGCTGCGCTGGTTCAGGATTTTCGTGCCGGCGCGGCGCACGATGGTCACCGGCACGCTGCCGGTGTAGTGCGCCGGCAGGCCGGCTTCGTACACGCGCGGGGCGACGGGCCGCAGGGTCAGCGTCTCGGTCCGGCCGCCGCGCGGGAGTCTGGCCTGCAAGACGCCGCGCTCGTCGGCGTCGAAGGACTCCACGCGCAATACCGTCCGGCCGTGGCGCTCGACCGTGCGCAGCCGGTATTCCCGCGGCGTCTCGACGCGCATGACCCAGCGGACCGTCTGCGACCAGAATTTGCCGAAGCGGTCCCAGCGGATCCACTCGCCGGCACCCGCGCCGCTCGGGTCGAACGGCACCGCGGCGACCTTGCCCAGGCCGTACTGCCACGTGGCCAGCAGCGGGGCGCGGCCGGCGTCCGTGTCGGCGTACAACTGGACGCGGGCGCGTGGCTTGGGCTCCGTCAAGAGGTAGTCGTCCAGGGCCGGGAAGTCGGACAGGCCGCGCAGGATCTCGCCGCGCGCGCCCACCTGGGGCCGCACGTCCGCGGCGCCTTCGTCGTCCGCGTCCTGCCGGCGGATGGTGCGCCGCGTGTCGCGCACCAGGAGTTGCGGCAGCTTGGTCGCGTCCTCGACGTGGTAGAACCGGCCGCCGGTCTTTTCGGACAGGTACGACAGCAGTTGCAGGTTCACGGTGTCGGCGCCGATGCGGATCGTGGTTACGGAGATCTGGCGCTGGGCGATGGTCTTGATGAGCGGATAGTGGTCGGTCGGGCTGCGGTTGGTGTCGCCGTCGGTAAGCAGGATGACGTGGCGGATGGAGCGCCGGCTGCGCGTCAACTGGTCCGCGGCCGCGGCCAGGGCGTGGTAGAAGTCGGTGCCGCCGCCGTAGCGCAGGCGGCCGATGCGGCTCTTGAGGGTCGCCCGGTTGCGCGACAGGCGCGACAGCGGCGCCAGCGAGTACGCCTCGGAGTCGAACGCGATCGCCCCGGCGAAGTCGGTGTTCTCGAGCTGGTCGAGCACCGCGGCCGCGGCCTTCTGGGCGTACTTCATCTTCTGCCCGTCGTGCAGGCCGCGCACGCGACTGTTGTAGCCCATGCTGTTGGAGCGGTCGATCAGCAGGAACAGGGCGATCGGAATCCGCTTCTTCCGCTTGGGCGGCTGTGCGCGGAAGGCGACCGGCGACACGCGCTCGATGGCCGAGCCCCGATAATCGAGCGAGCCGAAAGTCCGCGCCCCGCCGGCCAGCAGAAAGCCGCCGCCGAAGTCGCGCACGTAGCGTTCGACCGCGTCCATCTGGCCGGCGGTCAGCGCGTCGCGGCCCACGTCGTCGAACACGAGGCTGTTGTAGTCGAGCAGCCGCCCGAGGTCGGTCGGCAGCCGGGCGGGTGGGCGGAACTCGATCTC
Source organism: uncultured Binatia bacterium (SeqCode) (assembly GCA_965242795.1). GTDB lineage: Bacteria > Desulfobacterota > Binatia > Bin18 > Bin18 > Bin18. The sequence goes on along the minus strand of OZ251505.1, from coordinate 1,545,182 downwards.
CACGTCCTTGAGTTGCAGGGCGCGGGCCAGGTGCGTGTCCGGGTCGTCGGTGACGACCAGCGCGCGCGTCTTGCCGGCCACGGCCAAATTGGCGGTCGCGCGGCCGTTGGCGGCCACGGTATCCGGCTCGGTCCGCATCTCGGCGCGCAGCAGATAGTTGCCGCGCTCCAGGATGCGCGCCGGCACTTCCAGCACGGACAGGCCGGGCGGCAGGCTGACCGCCTGCCCGGTCAGCAGCCGGTCGTCCGCGAAGATCGCGGCGCGGCCCGTCACCGGTTCGGCGTGGCCGTTGCGCACCACCAGCCGCAGGTCGAACACGCCGCCCTCGCGGGCCAGCGGCGGCACGACGAATTTCTCCAGCGCCACCTCCGCCCGCGGCCCGCCCGGCGGAACGACCGGATAGATGGCGATCCCGCGGCCGCGGGCGGTCGCCGCGGCGCCCCGGGCCGCGCCGGCGGTCTCGTTCCCGTCGCTCAGCAGCACCAGGCGTTTGTCCGCGCCCTCGGGATACAGCGCGAACGCGCGCTCCAATGCCCGGGCGATGTTCGTGCCGGCCGCGCCGCCTCCGCCCATCGGCACGATCTCCGCGGATGAGGCGCCCGCGCCGGCCGGGGCGGAAGCCGCGGCCGGCGGAAGCGCGCCGTGGGCCACGAACGTCGCGGGCAGGCGGGCGTCGGCCGCGGGGCCGGGGGCGACCTCCAGCCGGCTGTCCGTCCCGAACGACAGCACGGCCAAGTCGGCCCCGGCCGGCAGGGCACGGCGCAGCCGCTCGACGTAGTCGCGCATCCAGCCGCGCGCGTCGGCCGAGATGCTGTCCGAGGTGTCCACCGCGGCCACGACCGTCAGGCCGCGCGTCGATAGCAGGCCGTGGCGGCTCAGGCCGGCCAGCGCCGCGACCAGCAGGAGCGCCGCCACGCTGCGCAGCCCAGCCGCGGCCAGTGCCGGTGTGCGGTTCAGCCGGCCACTACGCGGAAACCACAGCGGGAGCCACAGCAGCGGCACCAGCCCCAGCAGCCACAACACGTGCGGGGAGAGAAAGACGTACCCGTCGCCGCTCATGCCGGGTGCCCCCGCCGTTCGCGGACCAGGGCGTACAGCCACTCGCCCGCCAGCAGGGCCGCGGCCAGCCCGTACAGCCAGCGGCCGAACTCGACCGGCACCGCGCGTTCGACCGTCCGCGTTCCGACCCGCGTATCGGTCGCGGACACCGCCGGCACTGGGTCGTCACCCTCCTCGACGTCCGCCCTGCCGATGTCCGATTCGGCTTCGTCGAACAGGTTCGCGTACAGCAGCGCCCGGTAGGCGGCGCCCGCGATTCGATAGACGCCGGCCCGGTCCAGTCCGAACGTGTCGTCGTCGAGCGGTCGGGCGTCGGCGCCGGGCACGGACAGGCGCAGCCCGTCCACGCCGTCCGGCACGAAGAACGTCTCCCCGACCGGCAGCAGCTTGGGCGCCGCGGGGTCGGGCGGCTGCAGCCAGCGCAGCGCATTCAGGAACAGGACCAGCAGGGTCAAGTTGTCGGCGTCGGTCAGCGCGCCGGCGTCCAGGTCGAAGGCCAGACACACCACGCGGCGGCCGGCGTGCTCGCCGGCCAGCGCCAGCGGAATCTCGCCGTGCGTGGTGCGCGACGAGATGAGCACCTGCGCCCAGCGGGGCGGGTCCAGCACGCGCACCCCGCCGACGGGCAGCGCGTCCACGTACTGCACGTTGCGCAGGATGGCGTGATCCGCGTTCCAGTCCAGGATGCGCACGTCCGCGGCCGCGGCCCGCACCGGAAAGCGCGGATTGTCGGCCGGCGGAAAGACGTACAGGCCGTTGGCGGGAACCGCGCCGGCGGGGACGAAGCGGTGGAACAGGGCGACGTCTCCCGCTTGGATACGGGCGGGCGAAAACTCCTCGGGCGCGACGTGCACGAGGCCGACGCCGGGCAGGACGCGGCTCACGCGGCGCACCTCGTCTGCGAAGCGGGGGTTGGGCGAGACCAGCACGAGCCGCAGGGCGCGGCGCGCGGCGATCCAGGCCAGCGCCCGGTCGTCCACGGCCAAGGCGTCGTCGGTTTCCAGGGCGACGTCCAGCCGGCCCGGGCCGTCGAACCCGCGCAGCGCGAACGACCGGGTCTCGCGCGCGGGCAGGCGGAACGCCTCCTCGAACACGGGCCGGCCGTTCAGGCTGGCGCGCAGCGTGGCCGCCTTGCCGCGGGCCGCATAGTTGCGCACCAGCACGTACGCCCGTGCCGCGGCCGCATCCTGAAACGGGGGCTGGGAGACGTGGACCGCGGCCACGGCCACGTTGTCGTCCGTCTCGCCCACGCGGTGCCACGTGAGCGCCCGGCCTTCGGACCGGCGGTGCGGGGAGGCCGGCAGGTCCGTGAACACGTGGACGTGCGCCTGCCGCCCGGCCCGGTCGCGCTGGAGCACGGCGAGTTCGATGCCCGCGGCGAGGTGCGTGCCGGTGTCGAGCGGGCGCAGGGCGTCCAGCCGGTGTCGCACCAAGCGGTGGTCGGTCGTGAAACCGCTGAGCACCGTCGGCCGCGCGGCCACGCCGACCAGCATGATCTCGTCCAGCGGGGCCGCGGCCCGCACCACGTCCCTCGCTAGATCGCGCGCCGCGGCGAAGCGCGTCCGCCCGTCTTCGCGCGCCTGCATACTGGCCGAGCGGTCGAGGACCAGCACGTGGCGGCGCCCGTGCGTCTCGGTGACGGTGCGCGCCCAGTAGGGATGCAGCAGCCCGCCGACCAGCAGCGCCAGCAGCAGGGCCTGAAGATAGAAGAGCGGGTCGGGCCGGAAGCGGCGCGCGCGCACGCGGTCTTCGGGCACCGCGTCCCAGAACAGAAAGCCGGGCACCTCGATCCGCGTCCGCGTCCGGCGGCGCAGATAGAGCAGGACCAGGACGCCCAGCACCACGAGCAGCGGCAGCGCGGCCGGATTGTGCACCCCCATGCCGCCGCCCGTCAGTGCAGCGTGACCAGCCCGGCGCGGGCCAAGCTGCGGGTGAGGGTTTCGACGACCGGCTGGCCCGTGGACAGTCGCGCGTACGGCACGCGGTGCGTATGGCAGAAGCGTTGCAGCGCGGCGCCGTGCGCGTCGAGCGCGGCGCGGTAGGCGTCCAGGTTCGCCCGGCTGAGGGTGACCCAGCGTTCGGTGCGCGCTTCCACGTCGTAGAGCCGCCCGCGGCGGAACAGGCGTTCGGGATGGAGTTCGCCCTCGCCCACGATCCGGATCGCCTTCACCTCGTAGCCGCGCGCCAGCAGGAGGCGCAGCGCGCCTTCGTATTGCGCGGCCGGCGTCAGAAAGTCGGACACCAGCAGCACCACGCCGGGCTCCTGCGTCTCGCCGACGTAGCCGCGCACGGACTCCTGCAGCGACGTCCGGCCGGCGGGGGCCAGCGCGTCGAGGAAGGGGCCGACGCGCGCGAAGCGGCTGCGGTGGCGCAGGTACGGCGTGGCCGTGGAGGGCCGCGAACCGGCGTCGGGCGCCGCCAGGGCCGCGATGCGCAGCGTATTGTTGCTCGCCAGCACCACGTAGCCGAGGGCGGCTACCACGTCGCGGGCGAAGGCGAATTTGCCGTCCGCGGCCGGGGCGCCCATCGACGCGCTGGTGTCGAGCAGCAGGTGGAAGGAGATTTCGCGCTCGGCCGTGAACGTCTTGACCACGAGCTGGTCGAGCCGGCCGACCGTGTTCCAGTCCACGTAGCGGAAGTCGTCGCCCGGGGCGTAGTCCGCGTACGACTCGAACTCCACGCCCCACGCTTGGTTCGTGCGCGGGATCGGCGTCTGGCCGGGCCGGTGGCCGCGCGCGGTCCGCACGCGCAGCCGCAGCCGGTCCAGGTGGCGGAAGAAGGCGGGGTCGGTCAGGCTCACGCGCGCCGCGGCCCCTCTCGTTGGAGTGCCGCGGCCGCGGTGCGGATGCGGTCCAGGATCGTCTGCGCGTCCACGCCGTCGGCCTCGGCCGCGAAGTTCAGCACCAGCCGGTGGTTCAGGGCCGGCAGCAGCACGCGCGCCACGTCCTCGTAGCTCACGTTCGCGCGCCCATCCAACAGCGCCGCGACCTTGGCGCCCAGCATCAACGTCTGGCCGCCGCGCGGGCTGGATCCGAAGTGGACGTAGCGGCCGACCATCTCGTCCTTGGGCAGGGTCACAGCCGCGGGGTCGGCCGGGTTCAGGTACTGTGCGTCCGCGGGCAGCGTAGCGTGGACCAGGGCGGCCACGTACTCCTCGATATGCGGGGCGACGAGCACCTCGCGCACCAAGCCGCGGAAGGCCAACACCTTGGGCGCGGCCTCGGCGTCCGGGAACACGGGCCGCACCGCCGGCTCGGCGCTCGTCGTGGTCGCCCCGACGATGCGGCGTACCTCGGCGTGGGTCGGATAGGTCATGCGCACCTTGAAGAAGAAGCGGTCGAGTTGCGCCTCGGGCAGCGGATACGTGCCCTCCATCTCGATCGGGTTGAGCGTCGCCAGCACGAAGAAGGGCGGGGCGAGCGGATACGTGGTGCCGGCCACGGTCGCCTGCAGTTCGGCCATGGCTTCCAGCAGCGCGGCCTGCGTCTTGGGCGTCGAGCGGTTGATCTCGTCGGCCAGCAGGACGTGCGAAAAGATCGGCCCCTTGACGAACACGAAGTCGCGCCGCCCGTCGTCGCGGTCCATGACCATGCGCGTGCCGGTCACGTCGGCCGGCATCAGGTCCACGGTGAACTGGATGCGGCTGAAGCTCAGGTTGAGCACACGCGCCAGCGTGCGCACGAGCAGCGTCTTGCCGGTGCCGGGCACGCCCTCGATCAGCACGTGGCCCCCGGCGAAGAAGGCGATCAAGATGTCCTCGACCAGCGTTTCGTGGCCGACGATGACTTTCGCCAGTTCGGCCTGGATGCGCCGGAAGGTGTCCTGGAATTCACGCACGGGCGTGTCGCTCACGGTGAGTCTCCCCGGGAAAACAGGTTTTTGACGATGTCCTCGTATTCGGGCGGAACGCGCGCGTTGCGGATGGCGTCGTCGAACGCTTGGGTGTCGCTCAGCCGGCCGGTGGACTTGACGGTCACGCCGCCGCCCTCGTCCTCGACGCCCTCACTCCCGGTGCGGCCCTTCTCGAAGCTGGCGTCGAGCGACAGGCTGAAGGTCTGCGGCCCGCCGCCCAGGGCCGCGGCGTCGCCGTACAGCCGCGGGTCGGTGCCCGTCCCGGCGCCCTGTCCGCCGCGCCCCGCCCGGCCGCCGCGACTCGCTTGTTGCGGCCCGCCCGGCTGCGGTGCGGCCGCGGCGCCGCGCGGCTCGAGCCGCGCCTGCCGCAGCCGTTGCAGGCCGCTGCCCCGCTGGGCGCCGGCGGGTTCGGCGCCCTCCTGCCCGCCGGCCGCGGCGTCATTCCCCGAGTCCTGCCTCCCCTCCCGACCGGCGCCGCGCTCGTTCCCGGACTCGCCGCCCAGCGTCTGCGCCGCCAGCCGGTCTTCCAGACTCAGGTCGTCCTCGGGCCGGAGCCGGTCTCCCTCACCCGCGGGCCGATCTTCTCCGGCTTTCTGCTCTGCCGCCGCATCGTGAGGCTCCCGGAGTCCGGGCAACGCCTCGCGCAAGGCGTGCTGCAAATCCTCGGGCAGCGCGGCCAGATCGCGCAGCCCTTCGCCGAGGCCGTCCCCGGCTTGGTCGGGCGCGGACGCCTCTCCGGCCATTCCATCCTGTCCCTGGCCGGGCGACGGCGCGGCGGCTCCCGCATCCGCGATGGCGCGCGCGTCCGGCGCGTCCGCCGGATCGGGAAACAGCCGTTCGTCCACGAGTCGGCCCGTCCGTTCGGGCAGTTCGCCGGACAATCGCGCCAGATTGGTCAGCGAGAACGGCGTCGTCTCGGACGCCGGCGACAGCATGGGGACCGACGCCGTGGCGAAGGCGAGCAGCAGCGCGGCCAGAAACGGCAGCAGGCTCCACGGCACCCGGTGCGGGGCGACCCGTTTGACGTCCCATTCGTCGAGCCGTTGCCGGTTGTCGCGCACGAGATGCGCCCACAGCCGCGACGCCGGCGCCGTGTCGGGCACCCCGGCCGCGGTCTGCGCGGCCAAGGTCGCCAGTCGTTGCTTGAGGCCGCGCTGGGCGTCCACGCGGCGCGCGGCGCGGACGGGATCGGCCCAATCGGCCGCGGCGCGGCGCAGCAGCCGGAAACACAGCACCCCGGCCACGCCGAACAGCGGCCACGCCGCGGCGCTGAACCAGAACCCGGACAGCGAGAAGGCCAGCACCATGAGCAGCGCGGCCCCGAGCGCCAGCACCGTCCCGGCCCGATACCCCTGGTGTTGGGCGGTGTAGAGGTTGAAACGGGTTTGCAGGGTCTGCAGCCGTGCTTCGATCTCGACCAGCGCGGTGCGCTCCCCGGTCCCCACTGGTTCGGTCATCCCGCGTCCCGATTCCCCATTTTCCCTGGAAAAAACTTCCGTACCGTAGTCGAAGCCCCTGCAAGGGGTCAACTCGAAATCCCCAACGGCGAAGGGCGCCGCCCGCCCTTTCCCTGTCATTCCGTGTAAACAGGACTTCTCCCTGCTCCTCCTCGTCCAGAATCGTAGGTTCTAGCTCTCTCCCGGTGGTCCCTGAGCTTGCGGTGCCTCGAGCTTGTCGAAAGGTCGAAAGGGGGAGGGGAATGAAAAGAGGAATGACAGACAAGATAATCCATCTCCCGTTTCGACGCCCTTCGACAGGCTGAAGGCACCGCAAGGTTGAGGGTTTTCCTATCCCTAAGTTCGTTGAGCCTGTCGAAACGAACCCCGATGTCACCTCGGCCCTCGTCCCCCGGCCCTTCGACAGGCTCAGGGACCAGCCCGTTGAGAGCGGTCCTTTGAACCTGTCGGAGGGTGTCGAAACGGGCGAAGGGGGAAAGTCGGGAAGGCAAGGACTCTCCGAACGCCAGCCTCTCCGCCCTGCCTTCAGCGGGGATCCTTTTCGGGCGATTCTTCCGCCGCCGGGGGTGGGCCGTAGCCGCCGCCGCCCGGGGTCTCCATGACGAAGACGTCGCCCGGTCGAACCTCGGTTTCGGCGTTGCCGGGGAGAGGCTCGGTACTGCCGTCGGCGCGCTCGACAGAGTCGCGCCCGCGGGCGCCCGCGGCGCCGCCGGCCAGCCCATACGGATCGGTTACGCGGCGGCTGCTCAGCGTGGTCACCGTCATCGTGTCCAGAAACCGCAACCGGCGCAGGATGCCGGCCCCGCCGGGATACCGGCCGGCACCGCCCGATCCGCGGCGAATCGCGAACTGTTCGACGCGCACCGGAAAACGCCATTCCAGCACCTCGGGATCGGTCAGGCGCGTATTGGTCATGTGGCTGTGGACGGCGTCGCAGCCCGGGTGGTCGGGCCCGGCGCCGGTGCCGCCGCCGATGGTCTCGTAGTTCTGGTAGGCGGCGTTGCCGTACACGAAGTTGTTGACCGTGCCTTGCGACGAGGCGAGTACGCCCAGCGCGCCGTACAGCGCGTCGGCCACGCCCTGCGACACCTCCGTGTTGCCGGCGATGACCGCGGCCGGATAGGTCGGGCTCAGAATGGTGCGCGGGGGAATCACGATGCGCAGCGGCTCGAGGCAGCCCTCGTTCAGCGGAATCGCGTCGCCCACCAGGGTGCGGAAGACGTACAGCACCGCGGCTTTGCACACCGCGGCCGGCGCGTTGTAGTTGCCGGGGTGCTGGGGCGAGGTGCCGGTGAAGTCGATCGTGGCCGTGCGCGCGGCCCGATCGACGCGGATGCGCACGCGGATGCGGCAGCCGTTGTCCATCGGATAGGTGAACGCGCCGTCGCGCAGCACGTCCAGCACGCGGCGCACCGACTCCTCGGCGTTGTCCTGCACGTGGCGCATGTAGGCGTGCACCACGTCCAGGCCGAAGTGGCCGATCATGGCGTTCAATTCGCGCACGCCGGTCTCGTTCGCGGCGATCTGGGCGCGCAGGTCGGCCAGGTTCTGGTCGGGATTCCGGCAGGGGTAGGGGCCGGATTCCAGCAAGGCGCGCATCTCGCGCTCCCGCAGCCGGCCCCCTGCGACGAGCCGGACGTTGTCGATCAGCACGCCTTCCTGGTGGATCGTGGTGCTGTCGGGCGGCGACGACCCGGGCGTGCGCCCGCCGATGTCGGCGTGGTGGCCGCGCGACGCTACGTAGAACAGAATGCGCGGCTGGGGCCCGTTCTCCGGGATTTTCTCGAAGACGGGCGTCATCACGGTCACGTCGGGCAGATGGGTGCCGCCGTTGTACGGCGCGTTCAGCACGTAGGCGTCGCCGGGCCGCATCCGGCCGCGCGTGGCCGCGATGACGCTCTTGATCGACTCGCCCATCGACCCGAGATGCACCGGCACGTGCGGGGCGTTGGCGACCAGGCTGCCGTCCGGGGCGAACAGGGCGCACGAAAAATCCAGCCGCTCCTTGATGTTGACCGACGAGGCGGTGTTGGCGAGGCTGGCGCCCATCTGTTCGGCGATCGACATGAACAGGTTGTTGAACACTTCCAGCAGGACCGGGTCGGCCGCGGTGCCGGCCGCGGCCCGCGATTGCCGCGGCCGGCGGCGGGTGAGCAGCAAGGCGCCGGTGGGATGGAGTTCGGCCTGCCAGTCCGGCTCGACCACGGTGGTCGCGGTCGGCTCGCCGACGATGGCCGGCCCGGGAATGCGCTGCCCCGGTCGGAGGTGCTCCCGGGCGAACATCGGCGTGTCGTGCCACGCGCCGTTCATGTAGGCCCGGCCGCGGTGTTGCGGCGGCGCGGGCGGGCCGGCCGCGGCGGGGATTACCGAATCCGCGGGGCGTTCGGTTCCGCCGACGGCTTCGACCGACACCGCTTCCGCGATCAGGTCGCGATCCGCGACGACGAAGCCGAAACGCCGGCGGTGGGCGGCCTCGAACGCGGCGCGCAGGCCGGCCGCATTCCCGCCGTCGGACAGGCCGACCGGCAACGCGGCGTCGGTGCCCGCGTAGCGCAGGTGGACCTGTCGCTGCAGGCCGACCCGCTCCGCCGGCACGTGCTGGCTGCGGACTTCGGCCGCGGCCTCGCGCCCGAGTGCGTCGCAGGCGTCCGTCAGCGTGGGTAACGCGGCCTCCGTGAGCGGCATCTCGATCTGCCGCTCGCGCAGCGCCCGCACGTCGGCCAGTCCCATCCCGTACGCGGACAGCACGCCGGCGAACGGGTGCAGGAACACGGTGCGCATGCCCAGCGCGTCCGCGACCAGGCAGGCGTGCTGCCCGCCCGCGCCCCCGAAACAGTTGAGTACGTATTCCGTGACGTCGTAGCCGCGCTGGACGGAAATCTTCTTGATGGCGTTGGCCATGTTGGCGACCGCGATGCGCAGAAAGCCGGCCGCGACTTCCTCCGGCGGACGGATCGGGGCGTGCGTGGCGCGGGCGACCTCGCGGGCCAGCGCCGCGAATTTTTCGGCCACGACCGCGGGGTCCAGCGGCTGGTCCGCGTTCGGGCCGAACACCGCGGGGAAGAAGTCGGGGCGCAGCTTGCCGAGCATCACGTTGCAGTCGGTAACGGTCAGCGGCCCCCCGCGGCGGTAGCAGGCCGGCCCGGGATCGGCGCCGGCCGACTCCGGCCCCACGCGGAAGCGGGCGCCGTCGAAGCGCAGGATGGAGCCGCCGCCCGCGGCCACGGTGTGGATGCGCAGCATGGGCGCCCGCACGCGCACACCCGCGACCTGGCTTTCGAAGGTGCGTTCGTACGCGCCCGCGGACGCCGCCTCGGGGCCGGCAGCTTCGGCCTCGGACGCTGCGGGATCGCGGGTTTCGGAAGCGGACGCCGCGAAGTCCGCGGCATTGTGGTGCGATACGTCGGTGGACGTGCCACCCATGTCGAAGCCGATGACCTTGTCGAACCCGGCCATGCCGGCGGTGCGCACCATGCCGACCACGCCGCCGGCCGGGCCGGACAACATGCTGTCCTTGCCCTGGAACAGGCGCGCGTCGGTCAGCCCGCCGTTCGACTGCATGAACATCAGCGTCGGGCCGGAGCCGTCCGGGCCGGTCAGTTCGCCGGCGACCCGATCGACGTAGCGGCGCAGCAGCGGCGACAGATACGCGTCGACGACGGTCGTGTCGCCGCGTGCGATCAGCTTCATGAGCGGGCTGACGCGGTGGGAGACGGAGATTTGCGGAAAGCCGATCTCACGCGCCAAGTCGGCCACGCGCGCTTCGTGGGCCGGATGGCGGTAGCCGTGCATGAACGCCACGGCCACGGTGCGGATGCCGTCCGCGTACGCAGCGTGTAACGCACGCCGGGCGCCGGCTTCGTCGAGCGGCGTGACCACATCCCCGCGTGCGCCGACCCGCTCGTCCACCTCGACGACGCGCTCGTAGAGCAGGTCCGGCAGCACGACGTGGCGCGCGAACAGGTCGGGCCGGTTCTGATAGCCGATGCGCAGCGCGTCGCCGAAGCCGCGCGTGGTCACGAAGACGGTGCGGTCGCCGGTGCGTTCCAGCAGCGCGTTGGTGGCGACCGTGGTGCCCATCTTGACGACCGACACCGTGTCGGGCGGCAGGGGCGAGGCCGGGGCGAGGCCGAGCAGGTCGCGGATGCCCTGCACCGCGGCGTCCCGGTAGCGTTCCGGGTTGGACGACAGCAGCTTGTGGGTGACGAGGCGACCGTCCGGCCGGCGCGCCACCAGGTCGGTGAAGGTGCCGCCGCGGTCGATCCAGATCTGCCAGCGCGCGGAGTCCGGACGCATAGGGGGACAGTGGCGAGTGGTCGGTGATTAGCGGTCAGCGGATCGGACGCGGTAGCCGCGGCGCGGGAAGTGCACGTGGACCGGGCCGAGCCGGCCGCTCGTGTGGCGGACGGTCAGGCGGTGGGTGTCGATGGCGACCAGCACGCCGGCGCTCGGGTTGGCCTTGCCGTAGTCCACCGGTGCGACCGTGACCGTTTCGCCCGACCGGGGGTCGCCGTCCAGCGTCTCGCTGGCGAGCGGTGGGGCCAGGTCTGCGGCCGCGGCGACGTCGAGGGCCGCGGCCGCGCCCAGCGGCGTCGGGCTGCCGTGCCCGGCCGCGGCGACGCGGTCCATCCAGCCGCGGACCGGCTCGGGAATGACCGGTACCCGCCGGCCGGCAAGCTGATCCATGACCCACAGCGGATGGTAGAGTACGCAGTCCGCGAGCGACGTCCGCGCGCCGCACACGTACGGCCGGCCGTCGTGCAACAGATCGGCGATCCAGGCGAGTTGCGGACGGAGTTCGGCCAGATTCTTGGCCGCGGACGCCCGACGGTGGGCGAGCCCGGGTTCGGGTTTGCCGAGCAGCGCCGCGCGGTCGGCCAGAAATTCGGGCGTGAAGCGCGGTTCGTCCGCGTACCGGCAGGAGGCGTAGTTGATCGTGTTGCGGGTCAGCCCGGCGTCGGTCCAGCACTCCAGGCCGGCGATGCAGGCGCGCTGTGCCACCGGGTCGGGGCCGGGATAGAGCGTCGGGTCCGGGAACCGCCGTTCCAGTTCTTCGACGATGCGCACCGAGTCGCAGTACACGTCCGCGCCGATCTGCAGGGCCGGGGCGCGGCGGTAGCCGCCCGTGAGCGGCAGATAGTCGGGCTTGGGCAGGGTCGACGGAATCTCGACCGAGCGCCACGCCAGCCGCTTGAGCCCCAGCACGAGGCGGACTTTCTCGGAGTAACACGAGAAGTCGTAATGGTGCAGGATGAGTTCCGGGGTCATGCCGACCGCGGCACCGTGCGCGTCGGCCGGGCGGGCCGGCCGCGGCTCAGGCGTCTCGACTCTTCAGTTCCGCGTCGTGTGCCGCAAGAAAGGCGCGCAGGTCGTCCGCACGACCGAGCAGCCGCTGCCATTGCTCCTTGTACAGCGTCACCGGGAAGCGTCCGAGCCCGTACACGGACAGGGCACCCTTCACGCTCACCTTGAAGGACAATTCGCGATCCTGTCCCTGTTTCAGCCTCGCGTTCTCGGCGCGCAGCCGTTCGAGTTCCGTTTGGGCATCCTGATCCGTCATGGCTCCTCCGTTTCTGGCAGGTGTTCGCAACCCGCCCCTATTGAATGTAAGAAGGAGCGGGCCAAGTCAAGGGAAGGGACGGGAGCTCTGATTTCCTCTCCCTCAATGAAGAGGGAGGAAGAAAGGATCGCCGTCATGTCAGCCGCACGTTTCTTCAGTTCTCTCTCCCTCCGGGAGAGGACTAGAGCTTGCCCCGGACATGGTCCGGGGGAGAGGGGGATTTTGCTTACGTCCGCCCCCCGCGCCGGGTGGCCTCCCAGCGTCCGACGTGTTTGGATATGCCCCAAGTCGAATCGTTTCGCATTCCCGAAAATGAAGGAGAGAACATGGCGCGCCACGTCACCGAGATGCTCGGTATCGAATATCCGATCTTCGCGTTCACGCACTGCCGCGACGTGGTGGTAGCGGTGAGCAAGGCGGGTGGTCTCGGAGTACTGGGCGCCGCGATCCATACCGACGAGCGGCTCGAAATCGACCTCGCCTGGATCGACGCCCAACTCGGGGACACGCCGTACGGCGTGGACCTGATGATGCCGGCGCGCTACGTCGGCAACGAGTCCGGCGGCCTGGATCAGCCGGCGTTGCGCGCGCGTATCCCGGACGAACACACAAAGTTCAACGAACGATTGCTCGCCGAGGCCGGCGTGCCGGAACTGCCCGCGCATCTGACGTCGCCGAAACGCGAACGCGGCCTGCGCTATTCGCAGAAGCAGGCGCGGGGCATCGTCGATATTGCGCTCGCCCACAAGGCCCGTTTCCTCGTCAGCGCGCTGGGTACGCCGCCCGCGTGGGTGACCGAGGCTGCGCACGCCCGCGGGCTCTTCGTCGGCGCGTTGGCCGGCAAGAAGAAGCACGCCGAACGCCATCGGGCCGCGGGCGTGGACGCCATCATCGGCCAGTCCTACGAGGCGGGCGGCCACACCGGCGAGATCGGCGGCATGGTACTGATTCCCGAAATCGTGAAGGCGGTCGCGCCGACGCCCGTGCTGGCCGCGGGCGGCATCCACAGCGGCCGGCAGATGGCTGCGGCCTTGGCGTTGGGTGCGCAAGGCGTCTGGTGCGGATCGGTCTGGCTGACGACCGCGGAGTCGGAGTTGGATCGCCTGGCCCGCGAAAAGCTGCTCGCCGCGGACACCGACGACACGGTCCGCACCCGTGCGATGACCGGCAAGCACGCCCGCTTCCTGCGCTCGACCTGGACCGAGGCGTGGGACCGGCCCGACACACCCGAGCCGCTCCAGACCCCGTTGCAGAGCGTGCTCAATTACGACTCGCTGCGCCGCATCGACCGCGCCATGAAGGCGCCCGGCACCACGCCCGAATCGGGCGCCTACCGTCTGTATTCCTACCCTGCGGGCCAAGGCATCGGCGCCCAGAACACGATTCGCGCTGCGCGCGACGTCGTCCGCGAAATCATCGAGGGCTACGTCGAGGCCGTCGCCGAGATGAACGACCGGCTGGCAGGGTGAATGTCTCGCTCGTTTGGGGAATTCCATACGAGAAGATTCTACAATTCGCCGGGGAGTGTATGGCTTTCTTTCCGGCCGAAAACCCTTCGACCTTTAGGACACCCTTCAATAGGCTCATGGGTCCAGTTCGTTGAGATTGTCGAAACGGTCTCCGGATCGTCTTGTACGCAGTTCCCCTCATCTCGTACCGCCGCCTGACCTGCTCGGCGAACTCGCCGGTCACTTTGCGGTTCGTCGCGGTCGGGGGCCGAATGGTGCGTACACGCAGGCAGGCGCGTTCGGTCTCGCGGGTGCGAGAGATCCTCTCCCTCAACGCGCGTCAGAGCGGGTAGCCGAGCCGTTCCAGCCCAGGGCGGCATCCCTCGGTCAGCATGGCCCGGTCTTCCGCTCCCAGTTGCGCGAAGCGGGGCGGCGTCCGGCGGGGAATGCGAACCGCTTCGCGCAGCCAGTCCCCGTCTTCGAGGCCGGGATCGATGAACCGGACGATGCGTCGTATCTGGGCTTCCGGGTCGGCCCGGACCGCCTCGAAGCGCACGTTCAGCAGGCGTCCGGGCGGGAAGGGGGCGAACATCCGGTGGGCCCGCTCGATCATCGTGCACCAGAACGCGGCGAAGTCCGCCAGGGTGAGCGTGTCGTACGGCAGCCGGGCCGGGTCGAAGAATCGGCTGGTCAACGCCTCCAGCCACAGCCCGACGTTGTCCCAGCGCCGGCCCCGGGCCATCGCGCCGTTGACGTCGATGCCCACGCGCCGGAGCGCCAGGATGATGGCCACCACGGTGCGGAAGACGGAGTGGCGGCTCATGGAGAGGGCCGTGTCCCGCCCGTCGCGATAGATGTGGATGATCCGCGCGTCGGGAAACTCGTCCACCAGCCGGTAGCCGAACAGCAGCGATCCCCCGGAGCGTTCGATCCAGACGCTTCGGTCCAGGCGCCGGCACAGCCACGCGAACAGATGCCGGAAGTGGGCGGCGGGCGGCTGCCTGGGCTGGCTCAGCACCACCGGCGCTATCTCGTCGAACAACGCCTCGGCCCGGTCGCCGAGATGCGGCAGGGCCGCCCCCATGATGGGCGGCACGTCACGCCGGCCGAAGCGGGCGCCGGGGTCGTCCAACGGATAGAGCACCTCGGCGGAGTCTCCGCGCAGGAGCAACCGGCTGCGTGCGGACTGTCGGCTGTACGCTCCCCACATCCGGCGGTCGGTGACGCGGCGGAAGCGGAAGGCGCCCATGCCGACGGAGCTGAAGAACTCAGACAGGCTGAGGACGCGCGGATGGCCGTTCAGGACGTCCGACAGCATCGTCGAGCCGCACCGTCCGGTGTTCAATACGAACACCGGCGGGATGGAGGCGGGCGAGGCCGCCGGCTTCACCACGGCGCCACCCCACTTGCCGCCGGGCGGACACGGGGGCCGTTCAGCGTGGTGCCGATGATCGTGTACCGGACGCCGTATTGGTAGCACACGAGCAGGATGGCAGGGACGCCCACGCAGATCAGCAGAAACTTCAGATGGGCGCTGATGGCCCACTCCGCGGTCAGCCACTGTCCGGCGATGACCAGGGGGACGTGCGCCAGATAGATCCAGTAGGAGGCATCGGACAGATACCGGCTCCAGAAGCGGTCCCGCGCGGCAATCCAGCGGAACACCCCCATCAGGCCGAAGCACATCAGCCAGGCATACGCGGTCTGCAACACCGCGGAGACGCCCTGCACCCAGAGGGTCGTCGCATCCAGGCCGAAGGGGTTGGGGTAGGCGAAGACCAGACCCGGCAGGAAGATCGCCACGGCCGGCAGCACGGCAACGGCCCACCACCGGCGCACCTGAAAGTTGCGCTGGTAGAAGAAGGCCCCGAACAGGAAGAAGGTGCTGTAGTACGCGAACACGAGCGGGTCGGGCAGCACGCCGAAGGGGGTGTCGGCACCGAAAATGTGCCGCATGAAATACTGCGGCACCAGCGTCGACGGGATGACCAGCCACCACCGGGCATGGCGGAACCGCGCGCCCAGCTTGGCGATGACGATGAACGCCGCGGCCATCAGCAGCAGATACCAGAGAAACCAGAGATGGTAGAAACCGCCCAACCAAGCCAGCGGCGGCCACGTCAGGGCAATGCACCGGCCGGCGACCTGCTTCCCGGTCTGGACGGCGGCGAGCGTGGAAATCCCGTGGGTGGCCGGAATGATGGTGAACAGACACACCAGCAGGGGCAGGCCGATCCGCTCGAGGCGGTGCCGGCCCAACGCGCGCAGCCCCCGACGCTGCCAGAGCAGGGCGGTGAAGAAGCCGCTGAGCAGGAAGAACACCGGCATCCGGAACCCGTGGATGAACATGAGCAGATAGCCGTACGGATTGGCGGCCACCGCGGTGGTATCCGCATAGCCGAGCTGCACCGACCAGCATTCGGACGGGATCAGGAAGACGGTGGCATGCAGCAGGACGCCCAGAAACATGGCGAAGGCGCGGAGCACGTCCAGGTCGTGGAATCGCGTCATGGGGCCGCAATCTGGACGGAGGCAGGGAAGGGACGACGTTACCAGGGGCTCGCGGCGTCGGCCTCGATGCGGTCGGGCAAACGGTAGCTGATGCCCATTTTGTCCAGAAAGGAGCGTTCGAGCAGCGTCGTGAAATTCCTGGCATGGCGCGCCTAGGCCCGCCCGGGATCAGCCGGTCCTGGAGTTTCTGGAGCCGGCGCTACCACCGCAGCAGGGGCAGAACGTGGATGGTCCGCTGCCGGGGAAATTGCAACCGGTCG
Source organism: uncultured Binatia bacterium (SeqCode) (assembly GCA_965242795.1). Classification (GTDB taxonomy): domain Bacteria; phylum Desulfobacterota; class Binatia; order Bin18; family Bin18; genus Bin18. The sequence goes on along the minus strand of OZ251505.1, from coordinate 1,529,035 downwards.
GCCAGCTCGTTGCCGATGAGGGCGCGCGAGACGCGGTACACGAAGTTCCAGCCTTCTCCCTGTCGTTGCAGGCCGCCGGGCATGCATATCTCGATGAGATGCCGGTTGTTCTGCTGAAGCCGCCGGACCCCGTAATCGCCCAGCCTTCCCGTCAGGAAAAAAGACTTGCTGATGGTCGTCGCGAACCCCTTGACCAGCACCCCGGCGACGTGGGCGGCGATGAACAGGTCGGAATCCCGGTGATAGGCCCGCATACCGGGCGGGAGTGTCGCCGGGTCGAACCAGGGAGGGGGCACGGAGATCCGCTCGAAGAAGTCCCCCAGGATTTGCGGCGCTTCCCGCAGGACGGCCTCCTGCCGTTCCATGCCGGCCTGGATGAACCGATGCACCTGCGTCTAGTCGAACGGGGCCAACGCTTCGACCACGGCATCCGCGGTCGGGTCGCCGAGGCGGGTGTGCGTGACGTAGTTGGCCGCGCCGTCCGGACTGTCGGCCCGGGCCCGTTCGTACCCGTCTCGATAGACGGCGGGTAGGCGGTCGCGCCGGTCGTCCATGCTGACGCTCGCGAGAACGTGACTGCTTCGGGTCGGCGGTGTGACAATCGCCCGATAATCGGCGAAGGACTTGCTGCCGGCAGCCCTCCCGAGGGGTCGGGAAGAATCGATTCTTTCCCTTACCGGATACTCGCCGCCTCGTTGAGGGGCAATCCTCTGGACCCCTGACTTTGCGGTGCATCGAGCCCGAGCTTGTGGGAGGGTGTCGAAGGATGGAAAGGGAAGTACGTCCTTGAGGATCCTTGCCTGTTCTTTCCTTTCAATGCCGATGTGGAGGGGGGTAACATTTTACGCTCCTCCGCCTGACGAGAGGCAAAAAGGGCGTCTCGGGATCGTCAAGGAAGGAATCCCCGATCGAAAGGGCGAAGGGTGTCCGAACGGTCCGCGAGCCGGCTCGTTCGGTCGTTCCCCCACCGGGCCGCTCAGTAATCGACGGTGTGGATCAGATCGGGTTCGAGTTGCCGCACGCTGGTCTGGCCGCATAGGGCCAGATTGGTTTGCAGTTCGTCGCGGAACAGTTCGATCGTGCGGTGGACGCCGGCGGCGCCGTCCGCGGCCAAGCCCCACAGCATGGAACGGCCCAGCGCGACCAGGTCGGCGCCGAGTCCCAACGCCTTGATGACGTCGGTGCCGCGGCGGAAGCCGCCGTCCACCACGATCTGCGCGCGGCCGTCCACGGCTTCGACGATGGCGGGCAGGGCGTCGATGGTCGCCTGCGTGGAGTCGAGTTGGCGCCCGCCGTGGTTGGAGACCCAGACGACCTCGACGCCGGCCTCGACCGCGAGCCGGGCGTCCTCCGCGGTGAGAATGCCCTTGAGGCCGAGCGGCACGGACAGGATGCTGCGGAGCCAGGCGACGTCGTCCCAGGTCAGGCGGGCCTGATAGGCGAATTCGGGCGGTTGTCGGTTGGGGCCGAGGCTGCGTGCGGCCTGCGGGTCGAAGCGGAGTGCCACGTCGCGTTCGCGCCGGCTGTAGCTCTGCACGTCCACGGTGAGACAGACGGCGTGGTAGCCGAGGTGTTCGACGCGCGCGAGCAGGTCCCGACACCAGGAGCGCGGGCCGGAGAAGTAGAGTTGGTAGATGAGCGGCCCGTGCGCGGCTTGGGCCAAGTCTTCGACCGGCCAGCCGGTGACGCCGCTGACGACGGCCAGCGTCCGGCTCGGGGCGGCGCCGCGCACCATTTCCAGGTCGCCTTCGGGGTGGAACAGCACCAGGCTGCCCATCGGGGCAATGGCGAACGGCGCGGGCAATTCCAGCCCGAGAAAGGTCGTGCCGATGTCCACGTGGCGCACGTCGCGCAAGACGCGCTGGCGAATGGCGAGTCGTTTGAGGGCACGCCGGTTGCGGCGCAACGTGGTTTCGGTTTCCGCGCCGCCGGCACCGAACGCCCACGGCCCGGGCGGCAGCACGGTTTTTGCGGCGCGGCGGATTTCCGGCAGGGTCATGAAGCGGTGCGGCATGGCGGCATCCTGGATGTCTCGCGTGGAACGGCCTCCCTTACCACACCGTGCCGGGGGCGCGTAATGGTTGGTTCCGGGGGGAATGCAGCAATTCGCAACTTCTCTCTTGATGAATGCCGACTGTAACCGTAGGGGCAGGCCCCCGTGCCTGCCCGTCCCCGCCCAGGGCAACCACCCTTCAACAGGCTCAGGGGCCACAGGGGGTTGCCCCTAGCATGAGAGTTAAGCGTAGCCGACGAGCCGGCGTTCGTGGCCGCGCACGGGACTCTCCCCACACGAGAGGGAAGCGCGTGACATTCAAACGGAGCCCCAACCGTTCGGATGTGCGTCGGGAATGCTTCCGCGGGCGCCGGTCGGACGCGCCTGCCCACTGGTCACCGGCTACGGACCACTCTAAGCTGCCGCGAATGGACGAGATACCGACTCCGCCGCCGACCGATCCGGGCGAAGCCACGGCCTGGATCGAGTTCTACTATCGGCAGGGCTGGAGCGACGGGCTGCCGCTCGTGCCGCCGACCGAGACGTCGGTCGCCGCCATGCTGGAGGCGGGGCAGGTCGCCGGGGACGACGTCCTCGGTACGGTCGCCGAGCGCAACGCCACGCTGCCCGCGGAGAAGGTGGCGATCAACGCGGTCATGGCCGGCTGTCTGCCGGAGTATTTTCCGGTGCTGCTCGCCGCGGTGCGGTGTCTGTGCCGGCCCGAATTCCACTACCACAACCCGGCCACGAGTACCGGCGGCTCGGCGCTGACCCTGATCGTGAACGGCCCGGTCGGGCCGCGGCTCGGCATCAACGCCACCCACAACGCCTTCGGTCCCGGCTTCCGTGCCAATGCCACGATCGGCCGCGCGTTGCGCCTCGTCATGCTCAACGTCCTGCATACGCGGCCCGGTCTGCTGGACAAAGCCACGCTGGGGTCGCCCGGGAAATATGCGTTCTGTTTCGCGGAGAACGAGGCCGGGCATCCGTGGCAGCCGTTGCACGTCGCCCGCGGCTTTCGGCCGGAAGACAGCACGGTCACGCTGTACGCCTCGAACACGCTGATGGGCGTGTACAACCAACTGGCGAGCGAGCCGGAACCGCTGCTGCTGGAATTCGCGGACGCGCTGTGCAATCTGGCCACGCCGAACGTGTATGGGTTCAATCAGGCGCTGCTGGTGCTGGCCGGCGAGCACGCCGCGATCGTGCAACGCCACGGGTGGACCCGCCGGCAGGTCCAGGAGTTCGTCGTCCACCACGCCCGGCGGCGCGTCGCGGACTTCAAACGCGCCGCCCGGCTGCCCGGTGCGTTCGCCCCGGAAGACGAACGGACGTGGCGCGCCGTGATGAACGATCCCGACGACGTACTGATCGTGTGTGCGGGCGCCGAGGGCGGAAGCTGGTCGGCGTGCCTGCCGGGGTGGGGAAACAAATGGACCCGCGCGGTGACCGAGCGGGTCCGCTGATCCGGACGGAAGGAGGAATGTCCATGCCGCGCACCGTTTTCGATCCGACCATGCCGCTGGAAACGCACGCCTTCACGTATGCGCCGCGGCCCGCGACGCTGGACGGGCTGCGCATCGGGCTGGTGGAAAATACGAAGATCAACTCGAAGGAGTTGCTGTGCAAGCTGGCCGAACGGCTGGAACGGCGCTGCGGCACGCGCCTCGCGCACCTGGACCGCAAGCGGTCGTCGGGACATGCGGTCGGCGACGAGACGCTGGCGCTGTTCCGCACCGAGGTCGATATCGCGCTGGCCGGGATCGGCGATTGAGGGTCGTGCAGTTCGAGCAGTGTGCTCGACGGACTCAAACTGGAGCAGGGCGGCATTCCGACCGCGGCCATCGTGACCGAGCCGTTCGTGGCGACCGCCCGCGCCATGGCGGACAGGTGGGGCGTCACGGACTACCGCTTCCTGGTCACCGAACATCCCATCGCCAACCTGACGGACGCCGAACTGGACGCCCGGGCCGACCGTCTGGTGGACCGGGTGATCGCCTTCTTCGCCCCCGGCCATTCTGATTGACACCCTGACAAGCCGCTTGTAACAATACGCCCGCATTCCGCACCCGAACCGCATTCTCCATCCGAACGCGGCGTTCGGCCGGGAGGGACCCATGTTCCAGACATCGCGCCTCGCCTACGACGGGGCCATCGACGCCGACGGCCACATCAACGAGCCCGCGGACCTGTGGGAACGCTACATCGATCCCGAATTCCGGGACCGCGCGATCCGCATCCGGCCCGGGCCGGATGGGTTGGACCACCTGGAACTCGACGGGCAGCGTTCGCGTTACTTCGACGCCGACATCCTGGCCCGCGGGCGCAGCATGGGCAGCACGTTCGAGGAGCGCAACGCCATCAAGCAGCAGCCCTATACCGACAGCATCCCGTTCGGCGGCAACGACCCCAAGGAGCGGCTGGAACTGCTCGACCGGGAGCATCTCGCCAAGGCGCTCATCTATCCCACCATCTGTCTGGAGTGGGAGACCGAGGTGACCGACCACGCCTTGGCCCAAGCCTATACCCGCGCCTACAACCGCTGGATCGTCGATTTCTGTGCGGACTCGGGCGGCCGGCTGATTCCCATCGCGCACATCTGCCTGACGTCGGGCGAGGCCGCGGCGCAGGAGTTGGAGCGCGCCGTCGCAACCGGGGCGAAGGGCGCGTTCGTGTCGCCCTATACGCTGACCGACAAGGCCCACGCCCACAAGGACCACGATCCGTTTTGGGCTGCGGCCCAGGATCTGGGCGTGCCGGTCGGCATCCATCCCGTGGCCGAGCCGCCCAACCGGCGCGTCTATCAGCGCTTCCGCGAGATGTACAAATGGGGAGAGTGGTGGGTGGACATGCTCGGCGGACAGGGGCCGCAACAGGCGTTGCTGGGGCTCTTCCAATACGGGCTGTTCGATCGCTTTCCCACGGTCAAGGTCGTCGTGCTGGAGTCGGGCGCCGGCTGGATCGGGCATCTGCTGGACCGCATGGACGGCGCCTACAAGACGCCGCTGGGACGCAGCGTGCCGCTCAAGGAACTGCCGAGCTACTACTTCCACCGCCAATGCTGGATTTCGGCCGACCCGGACGAGCGGGCCGTGTCGTATCTGATCGAACACATCGGCGCGGACAAATTCTTCTGGGCGAGCGATTTTCCGCACGACGACCACACCTGCGACTACATCCGCGACTTGGCGACGATGGTCGCGCCGCTGTCCGCGGAGAGCCGCTGCAAGGTGCTGGGCGAGAACGTGGCGCAGGTGTACGGGCTGGCGTAGGCGGCGCTGAAGGCCGGACGGGCGATGCGGCGGCTCGGCCTCTGCCTCGGCTTCTCTCTCGCGTATCCCTGAGTTTGCTGAAGGAAGGAGAGAGGGGCTTTTCTGTTCTTTCTCCTCTCCTAACCCCTTCGACCTTTCGACAAGCTCGAGGCACCGCAGGCTCAGGGACCGGGGAGAGAGCATTCTTCGAACCGAGACACAACCCGCGACGAAGCAGGACAAAAAGGAGGACGTCATGCAATTCGGACTGCTGTACGAAATGGAGACCCCGCGGCCCTGGAACAAACTGAGCGAGTACAACGTCTATCACGAGGCCCTGGCGCAGATCGAACGCGCCGACCGGGTCGGGTTCGACTACGTCTGGGAGGTGGAGCATCACTTTCTGGAAGAGTATTCGCACAGCCCGGCACCGGAAGTCTTCTACGGCGCGGTGTCGCAGCGCACGAAGAACATCCGCATCGCCCACGGCGTGCGCCTGCTGCCGCATCGTTTCAATCATCCCATCAAGGTCGCGGAGCAGGCCGCGGTGCTCGACATCCTGAGCAACGGGCGCATGGACCTGGGCACTGGCCGTTCGACCACGGCACAGGAACTCGACGGCTTCGGCGTGGACTACGACCGCACCCGCGAAGAAGTCCGCGAGGCGCTCGACGTGATCGTCAAGGCGTGGACCGAGGACATGCTGGAATATAAAGGCAAGACCATCGAGGTGCCGCCGCGGCGCGTCGTGCCCAAGCCGATCCAGGAACCCCATCCGCCCATGTGGATGGCCTGCGTGGCGCCCGACAGCTATGAAATGGCCGCGGACCGCGGGTTGGGCGTGTTGAGCTTCAACCTGAACTGGGAGCAGGTTCAGAAGACGATGGAGACCTACCGCGAGAAGTGCAAGGACCGCACCGACGTGGTGTCCAAGGTCATCAACGAGCGGTTCGCCGGGGTGGCGATCTGCCACGTGGCGGAGAGCAAGGACGAGGAAGCCGCGGGCACCGCCGGCGCGCGCTGGTTCCTGCACAACGTCGCCAAGCTGTTCGAGCCCCTGATGGTCAAGAACAACCTGTATTCCTACGAATACCTGCGCAGCCTGTTCGACCTGGAAGCCGACGCCAACGACCTGACCGACGCGCAGATCAAGGCGCACCCGATGGTCACGGTCGGCACGCCGGACGAAGTCAACGCCAAGCTGGAGACGTTCGCGCAGGCCGGGCTCGACCAGGTGATCTTCTTCAAACAGGCCGGCCGCATTCCGCACCAGAACATCATGCGGTCCATCGACCGCATCGGCCGACACGTCATCCCGTACTTCAACCCGCACAAGGCCGTGCCGAGCGAAGCCACGCTCTTTTCGGCCAAGTAGGCAACCCGTATCGGGGCGTCCACGCGGGCGCCCCGTGCCCCGCCGCAGGAGACTCCCGCATGTCCAAACCCATCATCTCTTCCGACTCCCACATCACCGAGCCGCCCGGCACCTACATCGACCGCATCGACAAGAAGTACAAGGACACGGCCCCGCGGCTCGTGCGCGACGAAAAGAAGGGCGACCTGTTCGTCATCGACGGCCTGAAGCATCCGGTCCCGATGGGCCTGGTCGCCGCGGCCGGCAAGAAGGCCGAGGAACTCACCGCATTCGGCGTCAAGTTCGAGGACCTGCACCGCGGCGGCTGGGACCCGGACGCGCGCCTGGCGGACCAGGATCGCGACGGCGTGTCGGCCGAGGTCATCTACCCGACGGTCGGCATGTTGCTGTGCAACCACCGCGACTACGACTACAAGAAAGCCTGCTTCGACGCCTACAACGAATGGATCGCGGAGTATTGCGCGGCCCACCCGGATCGTCTGATCGGCACCGGGCAGACGGCCATGCGCTCGGTGGACGAGGGCATAGCGGACGTGCGCAAGATGAAGGATTTGGGCCTGCGCGGCGTGATGATGCCGGGCAACCCGCAGGTGGCGGACTACGACGACCCGATCTACGACCCGTTCTGGCAGGCCACGCTGGACATGCGGATGCCGCTCAGTTTCCACATCCTGACCAGCCGCAGCGACGTGGTCGGCGCGGCCCCGCGCGGGCCGAAGATCAACGGCTTTCTGTCCATCATCCGCGGCAACCAGGACATCATGGGCACCTTCATCTTCGGGGGCGTCTTCGAGCGCAACCCCGAGCTGAAGATCGTGTGCGTCGAAGCCGACGCCGGCTGGGTGCCACACTACATGTACCGCATGGACCACGCCTACGACCGGCACCGCTACTGGCTCAAACCCGGCCAGGCCCTGTCGAAGAAGCCGAGCGAATACTTCAGCGAGCACATCTACACCACGTTCCAGGACGACTGGGTGGCGTTCCGCATGAAGGACCTGTGCAACCCGCGGCGTCTGATGTGGGCCAACGATTTTCCGCACAGCGACTCGACGTGGCCCTGGTCCCAGGAATTGTTGGCCAAGCACACTGCCCATCTCACCCAAGAGGAGAAGGACTGGATCCTGCACGACAACGTGGCCGAGCTGTACGGCTTGCCGTAGTGAAAGGGAATGACATACAAGGCGACCCTGGGAAGCCTTCCTGCGGCTCGTCAGGGCGCGGGGCGTAAAATTTCCGCCCCGGCGCAGCAGCATTACATGGGAATGACGAACAAGGATCGTCGAATGGTCCCCTACGTAAATCGAAAATAGAGAAGGGGTGTCTATATGGGCGCCTCTTTTTTTCATCATAAGATCGAGGAGATGATGAACGAAACCTGTACATAGATTGGAGAGGCGGTTTTGCTTGACCCGTTCCAATCCAGCGGATACTTTGGGCCGGTCATCTTGACCGGTTGGAGAAACGATATGCATCAAGTCCAGGCGACAGAAGCGAAAGCACGCTTCGCAGAACTCCTTCGGATCGTAGAACGAGGCGAGACCGTGGCGATTACGCGTCATGGTAAGGTCGTAGCCCGTGTCAGTCCGGCCCAGACGGGTGATCGTGAGTCCCGCAAAGAAGCGGTACGGCGCTTCCGGGCACGGCGTGCCCAATGGCAGCGGGTCCGCATGTCCACGGAGGAGATTCTGACCGCCCGCCACGAAGGCCATCGCTCGTGAGCGCCTTTGTTCTGGATGCGTCCGTTACGGCTGTCTGGCTTCTTGACGATGAAACGGAGCCGCGGGCAGACGTGGCCCTTGCGCATCCCGAAGACGCCGGTGCGATCGTCCCGCAGCTTTGGCATCTGGAAATACGGAATTTGCTGCTGGTTGCAGAGCGGCGGGGGCGGGTCGCCGGAGGGACGGTTGCGGAGCGCCTCGACACCCTGAAAGACCTTCCCATCCGAACGGATGTACATCCCGACCTGGAGACAACGTTATTACTAGCGAGAGCCCACGGTCTCTCCGTCTATGACGCCATATATTTGGAACTCGCGTCTAGACGTCAGGCAGCGCTTGCTACGTCGGATTCAGTACTCGAGCGGGCAGCCGTTGCCGAAGGGATATCCTTGATCGAACCCTCGTAGGCGATCGTGCTGTAAGATGAATGCCGCAGATCGGTTGCCTGTGCACGACCTCGGTGCCGAACAGGTCAGCCAGCTTTCCCCGCAGTGATTCGACGTGGCCCTGGTCGCAGGAGTTGCTGGCCAAGCACACCGCCCACCTCACCCAAGAGGAGAAGGACTGGATTCTGCACGACAACGTGGCGGAACTGTACGGCCTGCCGTAGCGACCGCCGTTCAATGCTACCCCGGCCGCGGGGTCAACGGACGTGTACTCGCCCGAGTAAGTCGGTTAGGCAACATTGCGCCAATTGGCTCAGAGCCGACATCGAATCTCACAGTTGGCGGAGGATCGTCGTATTTGGTGAGATCGCTCGGCAGTCCATCGAACAGCTTGGTTATGGAACCGATGACCGCTTTTGTTTCGTAACGCACCCTAACGGGGGACTGAAAAACAAGACGTTGGACCAGTCCTTTGTTGGGCTTTTGAGTGAACTTGCCAAGAACCGATGAAAAATCCAGGCTCAGCAAGCCTCGCCGTCCGACAAGCGTCGACGAAAAGCCGTCGGACTGCCGATCGGAAGGATATCCTTCCCCCATACCGTCAACGCCTCGCCACGCTCCGAGACGCACTCCGAGCGGACTTGGAGTTTCATGGGGCCAACAGTCGGCACTCCACCCACGGATGGCATCCGTTTCCGGCGAAGTTCCCGCCACAACTGCCGGCATTCTTCATCGAACGGTTGTCCGCGGTCGGCGGTGTGGTCCTGGATCCGATGTTCGGTTCCGGCACCACGCTGATGGAGGCGGCCCGCTTGGACAGGCATGCCGTCGGCTGCGATATCGACCCGCTTGCCCGATTGATCGTGCAGGCCAAGAGTACACCGATCGATCCGGTCGCCACGCTACGGGCGGGACGGGCCATCGTGGCACGGGCGAAGCGGCTGCTCCTCGAAGACCGGGACGATCTGCAACGTAGTCTGGATGAACGTTTCGACGCCAAGACGCGGGCGTTCGTGGACTATTGGTTCCTGCCGCAACAACAACTGGAACTGACGGGGCTCTTGACCGCCACCGATCAGTGCGCCGAAGCGCACGCACAGCCGTTCTTCGAGATGGTGCTGTCCTCCACAATCATCGCCAAGTCTGGTGGCGTCTCCCTTGCCCGTGACTTGGCGCACACGCGCCCGCATCGGGTCATGGACAAGCAGCCGAAGTCCGCCCTCGACGCATTTCAGAAGCGGTTGGACATTGCGATGTCTTCCTTCGTTCGATCGGCGTCAGGACAGGTGGAGATTCGCCCGACCCGCGCCGACCGAACGGGACTACCGGCAGCGAGCGTCGATCTGATCGTCACGTCGCCGCCATATGCCAACAATGCCATCGACTACATGCGGGCCCACAAGTTTTCCCTGGTATGGCTGGACTGGCCGATCGCCGAACTCTCTCGAATACGGTCCGGCTACGTGGGCCACGACGCCGCCTCGGCGCAGAAATTCGACGATCTGCCGCGCCAATGCGAAGACACCATCGCCACGTTGCAGGGGTTGGACGAGAAGAAAGCCCGGGCGTTGCGGCGCTACTTCGGCGAAATGCGAGCCGTGATCGTCGAGATGCGGCGCGTCCTCAAGCAGGGCGGAACGGCAGTGATCGTGGTCGGATCGTCCACCTTGCGCGGCCTCGACGTCGAAACCCACAAGGGGCTGGCGGCCATCGGTAAGACGGTGGACCTGGTATGTGCAGGCATAGGCGTTCGGCGCCTGGACCGCGATAAACGCATGATGCCGGCCCGCTGGGGTGGCGCGTCGCATTCGCAAATCGAGCAACGCATGCACGAGGAACACGTGATCGGGTTGCTGAAACCATGAGTAGCAGCAGAATCGCCGCTCTGCGGCGGAGTTACCACCAGCGCATCTGCAAGGACGTTCTCCGGGTGAACGTCAACGGTTTCCCGAACAACACCGATAGCGGAAGCGTAGCGAGTGTTTCGATCGGCAAGAGAGTCATTGAGCGGATAGGACTTGAAGTAAATACGGGTAGTCTTCCAGGCCAAACCGCTGGCCGTCTGTTCGAAGTGGCGACTCAGGAGTTCCTGCGCGACGCCTTCGACCTGCTGCAGCACATCAGGCCCGGAGAGTGGGAGTTCTCGTTAGGTGGTAATATCGGTGAGTTCGATCAATATCGGCATCTCGAGGACATTCAGCAAGCGATTGCCGACAACAAGGATCTGCTGGTTGCGTTTGGCGACTACATCGTCAAACCGGACATCGTCGTGTCGCGCCGCCCAGTGAGTGACCGTATAGTGAACGCCAAGGAGGTTCTTGTCGGTCCCGAACGCGTGTCCTCACTCACGCCGCTCCGCGCGACGAATGCAGACGTGAACATTCTCCACGCGAGCGTATCCTGCAAATGGACCATTCGAAGCGACCGTTCCCAGAACGCCCGCACCGAAGGCTTGAACTTGATGCGGAACCGCAAGGGCGGAACGCCGCGCATTGTCGTTGTGGTGGGTGAGCCATTGCCGGCACGGATTGCCTCGCTCGCCTTCGGAACGGGAGACATTGACTGCGTCTATCACTTCGCGCTGTCCGAGTTGGTGGCTTCGGTATCGGGTTCTGAAAAGGAACTCTTGCGAACGTTAGTCGACGGCAAGCGTTTACGCGACATCAGCGACCTGCCGTTCGACCTTGCCATCTAGCCGCACCGCCTGCTGGGGCAGCGTTGAAGATGAGGACATGACGTCAATTACGCCTTTCAACCGTACCGCCGGGAGCCGTTTCAAACGTTGATTCCGAGGGTCGATTTCAATGCCCACGGATTCCAGAGCGGTGACCCATTCGGGAAAGCCGGTTCGACCGCTCAAGACGTCCTTGAACAGATCGTGCACCTCTTTGGTATGGGCCGGGTCCCAATAGATTTCGTCCAGATAGAGCGGAATGTTTTTCTCGGAGGAGGGATTCCCACCTTCCCACTCTGCCCCGGATCACGTCCAGGGCCGGACTCTGAGCTTGCGGTGTCTTGAGCTTGTCGAAAGGTAGAAGGGGGGTTGCCTTGCGGGCTCAGGGGTACACGGAGGTGACCCCGACGTACCGGTCCGCTCGGAAAAAATGACGGCGCCCGCGTCTGGCCGCGGGCCGGGAAGACCGGTACGTTTTCGGCCATGTGCGGGCGGTTCACGCTGCGGGCTTCGGCGGAGGAGGTGGCCGCGTTCTTCGAGATGAACGGACCGGTCCCCGAGCTGCGGCCCCGGTACAACGTCGCGCCGAGCCAGCCGGTCGCGGCCGTGCGTGCAGCGGGAACGGGCCGGCAGCTTGCGATGCTCCGGTGGGGCCTCATTCCCGGTTGGGCGAAGGACCCGGCCATCGGCTCCCGGCTCATCAACGCGCGCGCCGAGACGGCCCGCGAGAAGCCCGCGTTCCGCGACGCCTTCGCCGCGCGCCGCTGTCTCATCCCCGCGGACGGCTTCTACGAATGGCAGCGCCGCGGTGAGCAGCGACATCCCTGGTTCATCGGCACGAAGACGGACGGCATCTTCGCGTTCGCCGGGCTGTGGGATCGCTGGCGGGTGCGTGCGGACGCCCGGCTCGGGGGAACGCTGGCCGGTGCGCGGTCGGGCGACACGATCGAGACCTGTACCATTCTCACGACCGCGGCCAACGCCGTGCTCGCGCCCATTCATGAGCGGATGCCGGTGATGCTGCCGCGAGACACCTTCGGCCCCTGGCTCGCCGGCGAGGCGGTATCGCTGGTTCCGTATCCGTCGGAGGCGTTGTCCGCCCATCGGGTGAGTGCGCTGGTCAATCGTCCGGGGAACGACGACCAGCGCTGCGCCGAGCCACTCGCCGATGCTCCCGTTCCGGGACAGTTGCGACTGATGTAGGGGCGACCGGCCGGTCGCCCCTCCGCAATGCGGCGGCATTCAATGGGAATGACGTACAAGATGATCCTTCGCCCGTTTCGACAAGCTCAACGGACTGGTCCCCGAGCCTGTCGAAGGGTTTTCAACCGAGAGGTACGGGAAGCGGTCGAGGAAAGTTCCGGGCTCGTCTCGTATGTCATTCCCCATGCACTCTTCTCCGCGGCTTTGGCAAGCGTCCTGCGGTGTGGTAGCGTCGGCGCACCCCGGAATCCGAGCCGCGCAGGGACGACGCCCGGGCTCGGCGGCGAAGGAGATACGCATGACGCTACCGCTGCACGGGATTCGCGTGCTGGACATCGCCAGCATGTTGGCCGCGCCGTACGGGGCGACCATGCTCGGGGACATGGGCGCCGAGGTCATCAAGATCGAGCCGCCGTACGGCGACGAGTCGCGTGCCATCGGCCCCAAGGTCGCCGACGACAGCGGCATGTACGTGGGCATCAACCGCAACAAGCGCAGCATGGTCATCGACCTGACCAAACCCGCGGGCAAGGATTTGTACTTCCGGCTGGTGCGCACCGCAGACGTGGTGATCGACAACCTACGCCCGCAGGCCAAGGCCAAGCTCGGCGTAGGCTACGAGGAAACGCGCGCCCACAACGCAACCGTCATCTGCATCTCGGTCAGCGCCTTCGGCCAGGACGGGCCGTACGCGGGCCGGCCCGGCATCGACCCGCTCGCCCAGGCGCTGACGGGCTTCATGAGCGTGACCGGCGAGCGGGGCCGCGGGCCGCTCAAGGCCGGCCCGGCGATTGCCGATGCGACCTGTGCCAACCTGGTGGCGTTCGCCGCCATGCTGGGCTTGTGGACGCGCGAACAGCAGGGCATCGGCCAGCAGATCGAGGTGTGTCTGGTCGATGGGCTGATCCACGTCCAGCCCGCGCAGGTCGGCCAGTTCTTCCTCACCGACTACGTGCAGCCGCGCGTCGGCAACGCCAGCCCGTTCTATGCGCCGTACGGCACGTTCCGCTGCCGGGACGGGCGCGACGTGCAGATCGCCTCGTTCAACGACAAGTTCTTCCACAACGTCTGCCGCGCGTTGGACCGCGCCGACTTGATCGCCGACCCGCGCTTTGCGACCATCGCGAGCCGCCTGGAGCACGAGGCGGCCCTCCACGCCGAGATCGCGGCCGAGTTCGCGCGGCGCGATTCCCCGGACGTGCTGCGCCGGCTGAGCGAGGCCGACGTGATGGCCGCGCCGGTCAACGCGTACGCGCAGACGTTCGCCGACCCGCAGGTCCGCCACAACCGCATGGCGGTCGAGGTGGAGCACGCCCGCGTGGGCAAGCTCAAGGTCGGCGGCATTCCCGTGAAACTGAAGAAGACGCCGGGCGCGGTGCGCTTGCCGCCGCCGACGCTGGGCCAGCACACGGGGGAGATTCTGCGCGAGTTGGGCATCTCCGCCGCGGAAGCCGCGCGCCTCGAGGCGGACGGCGTGGTGCAATCCGCGGACTGACGGAGCGCGTATGCCCCGCGCCGCGGACGGAATCCTGCACGCCCTCGCCGAAGCCGGCGCCACGACCGTCTTCGGCATCCCCAGCATCCACAACATCGGCCTGTACGAGGCGCTGCGCCATGCGCCGGAGTTCCGGCACGTCGTCTGCCGCCACGAGGCCGCGGCCACGCACATGGCCGACGGCTACGCGCGGGCCAGCGGCGGTTTGGGCGTGGTCGTCTCTTCGACCGGCCCGGGCGCCGGCTTCACGGTCTCGGCCCTGCAGGAGGCGTGGGGCAGTTGCGCCCCGGTGCTGATGATGACGACCAACATCGAGGCGGCCAAGATCGGCAAGGGGCTGGGCGTGCTGCACGAGTTGGAGGAACAGACCGCGCTGTTCCGCACGATCACGAAAGACGTCATCGTCCCCGAGCGGGCCGGCGACCTGTATGCCGCCACGCGGCGCGCCATCCATCTGGCATCGTCGGGCCGGCCGGGGCCGGTGTGTCTCGAAGTCCCGACCGACCTGATGGCGGCGCAGGACGCCCCCGCGTCCCCCTCGGCTCCTCCGCCAATGGGCGAACCGGCCCCGTTGCCCGCGGGACTCGACGCGGCGGCCGCCCTGCTGCGCAGCGCCGAGCAGCCGCTCGTTCTGGCCGGCACGGACGCGGTCCGCGGCAGCGTGGGGCGTGCCGGCGCCGAAAGTCTGGCCGACGACCTGCGTGCCCTGGCCGAGGCGTTGTGCGCGCCCGTGGTGACGAACACCGCCGGCAAAGGCGTCCTGCCCGAGGACCATCCGCTGGCGTTCGGCAACGCGGCGCGCAAGCTCGTCGTCGAAACGGTCGTCCCCGGCTGCGACGCGGCTCTGGTGATCGGCTCGCGGCTGCGCGAGGTCGATGCCAAACGCCGCGGCCTGGTCCTGCCCGAACGCCTCGTCCACGTGGACTGGGATGACCGCTGGATCGGCCGCAATTATCCCGCGGCCATTCCCCTGGTCGGCGACGTCCGGGCGATCACGCGCGCGCTGCGTACCAAACTGGAAGGCGAGCCGTACGCCGGCCCGCGACAGGAACGCACCGCGGCGTGGCGGCGCGATCTGGACGCGCAGCACGTGCGCTTCGCCCAAGCGTTGCGGGACGACGGGCGCGACGAGCTGGCCGCGCTCGAGGCGATCCGCGG
This sequence comes from uncultured Binatia bacterium (SeqCode), assembly GCA_965242795.1. GTDB lineage: Bacteria > Desulfobacterota > Binatia > Bin18 > Bin18 > Bin18. Next base: position 1,513,779 of record OZ251505.1, on the reverse strand, counting down.
CGCGCTGCCGCGCGACGGGGTATTGGTCATCGACAACACGCAACTCGGCTATTGGGCCGAGTATTGCTATCCGTCGTACCGGCCCGGCGGGCTCGTCGGGGCCAAGGGATCGGGCCTGCTCGGGTTCGGATTCCCCGCGGCCGTGGGCGTCAAGCTGGCCTGCCCGGACACGCCCGTCGTCGGCGTGATGGGCGACGGCGGCTTTCTGTACACCGCGCAGGAGCTGGCCACGTGCGTGCGGCACGGCGTCGGCTTTCCGCTGATCGTGGTCAACGACGACGCGTTCGGCATCATCGGGTATCTCCAGCGCAGCGCGTATGGGACCGCCCATCAGGAGCGGCTCACCAACCCCGATTTCGTGCAGTTCGCCGCGGCGTTCGGCGTATCGGCACAGCGAGTGGACTCGCCCGCGGAATTGGGCGCGGCGCTCGCACGCACGCTCGCGTCCGGGGAGATGCACCTGATCGAGTACCGGCTGGCGATCCCGGAGCCGCCGTTCGGAAAATACTAGCGGAGACGATTCGAGAGGAGACGACATGGCACCGCGCCGCACGACGATATGGGGCTGGGGGTTCGCGGACGAACAGCCCACCCCGGAGCAGAAACAATCCATCGCCAAAGGGATTGCCGAGAGCGTCGGCGCGACCGACTTCACGCTCGACCCGGAGCCGCGCGTCGAAGACATCGCGCTGCGCCCGCCGCGGATTACCCCGCCCGCGGCGCTGGCCGGCCTGTGCTCGACCGACACCTACGAGCGCGCCGCGCATACGTACGGCAAGGCGCTGCCCGACGTCGTGCGCGCGTTCCGCCTGGACTTTCCCAACCCGCCGGACGTGGTGGCGTTCCCCGAGTCCGAGGCCGACGTGGTGGCGCTGCTCGACTGGTGCAACGAAGCGGGCGCCGCGGCGATTCCGTTCGGCGGCGGGTCGAGCGTGGTGAGCGGGGTGGAGCCGCCGCCGGGCGACGCGTATCCCGGCAGCGTGTCCATCGACCTGCGCCGTCTGGACCGGGTGCTGGAAATCGACGCGACGTCGCGGGCCGCGCGCATTCAGGCCGGCGTATATGGCCCGGCCTTGGAAGCCCAACTCAAACCGCACGGCTACACGCTGCGCCACTACCCGCAGTCGTTCGAGTTCTCCACGCTGGGCGGCTGGATCGCGACGCGCTCCGGCGGGCACTTCGTCACGCTGTACACGCACATCGACGAGTTGGTCGAGTCGCTGCGCGTCGTCACCCCGAGCGGCACGGTCGCCTCGCGGCGCCTGCCGGGCTCGGGCGCCGGACCCAGCCCGGACCGTCTGTTCATCGGCTCGGAAGGCATCCTCGGCATCATCACCGAAGCCTGGATGCGGCTGCAGGACCGGCCGGTGTATCGCGCCTCGACCGCGGTGCGCTTCGAGAAGTTCGCGGACGGCGTGGAGGCGGTGCGCCGGTTGAGCCAGTCCGGCCTGTACCCGACCAACTGCCGGATTCTCGACCCGACCGAGGTGCGCCGCAACCACGTGGGCGACGGTTCGGGCGGCAGCCTGCTCATGCTCGGGTTCGAGTCGGCCGACCACGGCCTGGACGCCTGGATGGACCGGGCGCTGGAGTGTTGCCGCGACCTGGGCGGTACGACCCCGGGCGGCGTGGCCGTGAAAGGCGCGGGCGAGACGGCCGGCCGGGGCGGCTCGGTCGGCGACTGGCGCAACGCGTTCATCCGCATGCCGTACGCCTTCTCCACGATGGCGGCCATGGGCGCGATCTTCGACACGACCGAGAGCGCCATTCCCTGGGACCGCTTCCACGAGTTCCACGCCGGCGTCACGCGCGACGTGCAACGCGCCCTCGACGAGGTATGCGGCGGCGGCGTGCTGTCGTGCCGCTTCACGCACGTCTATCCCGACGGGCCGGCCCCGTACTTCACGTTCACCGGCCTGGGCCGGAAAGGCAGCGAACTGGAGCAGTGGCACGAACTCAAGACCGCGGCCTCCGAAGCCGTGGTCCGCTACGGCGGCACCGTCACCCACCACCACGCGGTCGGCCGTACGCACCGCCCGCAGTACGAAAAGCAGCGCCCCGATTTGTTCGCCGACGCGCTGCGCGCGGCCAAGTCCGCGCTGGACCCCAACGGCCTCTTGAACCCGGGCGTCCTGATCGACCCGTGACGCCGGGGCCGCCCCGCGCCGAGCCGACCGAAGAATCCCCTCACCATCAGGAGAACGCATGACGATCGAGATGCAACACATTCGCGAGGCGATCATGGACGGCCACGCGAAGACGGACGACTTCGAGGGGCTGCCGCTGCCGGAGTGGATGCTCGCCGTGACCACGCACAAGGACGAGGCGGCCATGTTCGAGGGGTTGGACTCGTGGGACAAGGACCCGCGCAAGAGCCTGCACGTCGACCGGGTCGCGGTGCCCGAGGTCGGCCCCAACGAGGCGCTGGTCGCGGTCATGGCGTCGAGCATCAACTTCAACACGGTCTGGAGTTCGATCTTCGAGCCGTTGTCCACGTTCCTGTTCCTGGAACGCGCGGCCAAGAAGAGCCCCTGGGACCGCCGCCACAACCTGCCCTACCACATCCTCGGCAGCGACGCCGCGGGCGTGGTGCTGAAAGTCGGGCCGGGCGTGAACCTGTTCCGGCCCGGGGACGAGGTGACCATCCACTGCAACTACGTGGACATGCAGGCCCCGGACGGCCACGACGATTCCATGCTCGACCCGGACCAGCGCATCTGGGGTTTCGAGACCAATTTCGGCGGCTTGGCCGAGGTCGCGCTGGTACGCGCCAACCAGCTCATGCCCAAGCCCCCGCACCTGACCTGGGAAGAGGCCGCGTCCATGCCGCTGGTCAACTCGACCGCGTACCGGATGCTGGTCAGCCACAACGGCACGCAGATCAAGCAGGGCGACATCGTCCTGATCTGGGGCGCGGTCGGCGGCCTGGGCGGATTCGCCCTGCAATACGTGCTGAACGCCGGCGCGTTTCCGATCTGCGTGGTCTCGTCGCCGGAGAAGGTGCGCCTGTGCGAAACCATCGGCGCGCGCTGGGTGATCGACCGCAACGCCGAGGGCTATGAATTCTGGGACGCGGACGGCGCGCAGAACCAGGCCGAGTTGCGCCGCTTCGGCAAGCAGATCCGCGAGATGACGGGCGGCGAGGACCCCGACATGGTCTATGAGCATCCCGGCCACGAAACGTTCGCGGCCAGCGTCTTCGTGGCGCGGCCCGGGGGCTCGGTCGTCACCTGCGCCTCGACCAGCGGCTACACCCACGAGTACGACAACCGCTATCTGTGGATGAACAAGAAGCGCATCATCGGCTCGCACTTCGCCAACTACCGCGAGGCGTGGGAGGCCAACCGGCTGGTCTGCAAGCGCGCCATCCACCCGCTGCTGTCCGAGACGTACGGCCTGCACGACGCCGGCGAAGCCGCATACCGCGTCCACCACAACCGACAGATCGGCAAGATCGGCGTCTTGTGTCTCGCCCCGGAAGAAGGCTTGGGCGTGACCGACGAAGAGGGCCGTGCCCGGCACATCGGCCAGATCAACCTGTACCGCAATGCGGTAAAGGGCGAGTTCCGGCTGGTGAAGACCGAGCCGTAAGAAGGGGCGAGTGGAGAGAACCTCCAGGCTCAGGGGCTTTCCCACCCCCAAGTTCGTTGAGCTTGTCGAAACGAACCCCGATGCCGCCTCGGCCTTCGCCCCCCACCCCCTCGCCTTTTCGCTACGCGAGGCCGTCCTAGGCCGTCGGATTCAGCGCGCGTCGATGCCCCCCGCTTCCACCATCAACGTCCGCTTTGCGACCCGCACGGACGTGCCGCTCATCCTGGATTTCATCAAGCGACTGGCCGCGTTCGAGCGCGAGCCGGACGCCGTCAGGACGACGGAAGCCGACCTGCTGCGCGACGGTTTCGGCGATTCGCCGCGCTTCGAGGCGCTGATTGCCGAAATGGCCGGAGAAAGCGGGCCGGCCGCGGCCGGCTTCGCCCTGTTCTTTCCGACCTATTCCACTTGGGAGGGGCGGCCGAGCCTGTATCTCGAAGACCTGTTCGTGATCGAGTCCGCACGCCGGCACGGCGTGGGCCGCGCCCTGTTGGCGAAGCTGGCGGCGATTGCCGTGGAGCGCGGCTGGCAGCGCCTCGACCTGCAAGTCTTGGATTGGAACCCCGCGCGGAAATTCTACGCCCGCCTCGGGTTGGACCACATGCGGGAGTGGTTGCCGTACCGCGCGGCCGGCCCGGCGTTGCACGCGCTGGCCGCGGAGTCCGACCGCTGATCTTTTTATTGGGAATTACCGACAAGAATATCTTGGAGCTTCCCCCGATCTACACGCCAAGCTCCCCTGGCCCAAAACCCTTCGATCCTTTCGATAGGCTCAAGGCACCGCAGGCTCGGGGATCTTCCCACCCCTAAGTTCGTTGAGCTTGCGATGTGTTGAGCTTGTCGAAACATCGAAACGAACCCCGATGCCGCCTCTCGAAGGGTGTCGCAACGGGCGCGGGATCATCCCGACGGAAAATTCGAACCGAGCCGCTTCCTGCAAACCCGAACCACGCCACCAAGTAACCCCGACTTCCCACCTAGGCGTCTTATCCACATGGAGACGAGTCTGCCCGTGCGCCTCGAAACGATCCGGGGCGCCGAAGTCTCCGCCGCCGCCAAGGAGGACGTCTTTCACAGACTCGTCGCCAGTCAGCGCGACCGGGCGTTCCGGCTCGCATGGCGTCTGGTGGACGGCGACCGAGCCGCGGCCGAGGACGTAGTCCAGGATGCCTTCGTCAAGGCGTACCGGGGTCTGGACGGCTTTCGCGGCGAGGCGAAGCTCGAAACGTGGTTCTACCGAATCCTCGTCCGCCAAGCGCATACCTACCGCCGCTGGCGCGCGGTACGGACGCTGTGGCCGGCCGGGCGTGAGGGAACCCACCCGGACGCGGAACCCGTAACGGACGCGGAGAACGGCGACCCCGGCCTACGCCGCCGCATCGCCCGCGCTCTGGATACCCTCTCGCGCAGGCAGCGCGAGGCGTTCGTGCTCGTCCACCTGGAAGGCTTTTCTGTAAAGGAATGCGCCGAGACGATGGGCAGTCCCGCCGGTACGGTGAAGAGCCATTTGCATCGGGCGTTGGTCAAGCTGCGCACCGAACTGGCCGACCTGCAGGACTGACCGGCCCGCCCGCGGAGGGAGCCAGACATGTCCGTTTCAGACCAACGACATACGCCCGACCTCGGCGACGCCGACCGGAATTTCATCCAGCGGCTCCACAAACACTATACGCCGCGCCCCCTGTCCGCGGCCCGGCGGGCCGGTTTCGGTCGTGCGCTGGAAGAACGCCTCGCCGGCACGTCACGGCGTTCGTTCTGGCTGCCCGCGGGCGTTCTGGCCGGCGTTGCGCTCTGCCTCTGGGTCACGCTCCCCCTGCTGTTCACGCCGCGCCCCACGGTTCCGGAAAACCTTGATGGGGGACCGTCCACTGCCGGTTTCCAACCATCGCAGGCCGAACCGCGGCCAACGCTGTTGACCTTTGCTTATGCCCAGCTCGAGGCCGAACGCGAAGCGACCGCTTGGCTCCCCGACGAATATGTGGCGTTGGCCGAGGCGCTGGAACTATAATCGTCAGAATGTAGTAACCCGACCGGGCCGCGACGGGGTCTAATCCGGTATGCGACATCTACACGACGTTGGACGTTTCGCGCGGTCGGTCGCCTGGCTGGTGGCTATGACCGTTTTCGTTTCGAGTGCCGCGGCGGACCCGGCTTGGGCACGCCCGCCGGGAGAGGGAACAGCGGGACCGCCCGCATGGCGCATGAAGGACGGCCCGCAGGGAGACAAGCCGCACCGTAGAGGCGCATGGTTGCGACACCTGACCGACAAACTGGATCTGGACGACGACACGCGGGCGAGCGTTCGCGCCCTCATCGACGCCCGCCGCGAACGGACGCGCGACGCGCGCAAGGAACTGAAGGACGCCCACACGCAGATGCACAAGATGCTTCAGGCGGATCAGCCGGACGAGACCGAAGTGCTGGCGCAGGTCGAGCGCATCGGCGCGTTCAGAACCGCGCTCCACAAGCAGCGGATGCAGACCCTGCTGCGCGTCCGTGCCCTACTGAGCCCCGAGCAGCGCTCCACGCTGTTGGAAATGTTCAAAAAAAGAAGGGGGAGGCGCGGTCCGTGGCGCGGTCGTGATCGGTCGGACGAGCCTGCGCCGCAGTCGTAAGCGAGTCCGTGGACCGCGGTCGTATCTCAGCGACGATCCGAGGACCGTTTCGACACCCCTCGACAGGCTCAGGGACCGATCTCAACGGACTGTTCCCCGAGCTTGCGATGAAATTGCAGTCGAGAGACAAGCCCGGCGCTGCGAATCATTGTGCGACCAACCCGCCGTCCACGGACAGCGGAATCCCCGTGACGAACGAGGCCGCGTCGGAACACAGCCAGACCACGGCCTCGCCGATTTCCGCGGGCTGGCCGAACCGGCCGACGGGCTCGCTCGCCAGCGCCACTTCGTCGAAGCCGGGGGCGCGCTGCAACACGCGCTCGACCATCGACGTTTGCACCACACCCGGACAGACGGCGTTCACCCGGATGCCAGACTTGGCGTATTCCAGCGCCGCTGTCTTGGTCAGGCCGACCACCGCGTGTTTGCTGGCCACGTAGTCGGGCATGCTGGGCACGCCGACCAGCCCCGCTGCCGACGCCGTGTTGACGATGGCGCCGCTGCCCTGCTCGAGCATCCGGCGGATTTCGGACTTCATGCACAGCCACACGCCGGTCACGTTGACGGCGATCGTGCGGTTGAAGTCCTCCTCGGCGCAGGCGGTCGTCGCCTTGCCGCTACCCTCGATCCCCGCATTGTTGAACGCACAATCGAGCCGGCCGTACGCCTCGACCGCGCGGCTGACCATCGCTTCGACCTCCGCGGGATTCGAGACGTCGGCGCGCATGAACGTCGCCGCCCCGCCCGCGGCCGTGACCTGTTCGACCGTCTCCAGGCCGCCGGCTTCCGTGACGTCGGCCACGACGACCTTGGCCCCCTCTCGTGCAAAGATCAGCGCCGTGGCCCGCCCGATCCCCGATCCGCCTCCGGTCACCAACGCCACCTTGCCTTCTACTCGCCCCGACATGTTCTGCCTCCTTTCGCCTACGCTTCGGATTCGCACGGACGACGTTGTTCGATGAACCTGTATCCGCCCGCGGCTATTCATCGATGCAGGTCCAGCCCTCGCAGACCGGCGTGATTTCGTTGCTGACCAGTGCACGGATGTCGGCCGCGGCCTTCTTCGACGTGGCGGTGCGCGTACACATGTCCGTCGTCACGATGCCGGCCGGCCCGTGAAACGCATACACGAGATATTCTTCGCCTTCCCGAAACAGCACCCCGCACAGTTCGGTCGATGCCGGGGTCTCCAGCATAATCCGGCCGCTCTCCGTCCCCTTGATCGCGGTGTCCACGTCGAACGCGACGCGCAGCGTTTCGAACTCGTACAGATGATCGGCGCCCAGCATGGACTTCCACGCCCCGTACAGCCAGCCGTCGGCCTCTATCCATTCCACCGCCGCGGTCGTCCCGACGAATACCACATCCACGGCCTCCGCCCCCCGACTCGGCGACGGTGGCGTCAGGCAGGTACACGCCCGCACGGGACCCACCCAGGCCAGCATTACGGCGAGACAGCCGACCAGACATCCGACGAAACGCTGCATCTTGGCACTCCTTCGTCAACGTGGAGAGTCGGTATCGGGTTTCTACACTGCCCCGCGTACTTACCATAACGGCAGATAAGGGAAACGGCTCGTGGCAGGCCGTTTCTCTCGTCGCGTTGACATTCCCCCCTGCGTCGGGCGGCCTCATGCCCGTCTATGTCGGCCAGAGATCCGACGAGCCGGGCCGCCTGTGGTGAATAGGCGGGGTCTCGCTCAATTCTCTGCGGGGAGATTGTCCCCTCTGTCTCGTATGGAATCGCTGCAGCGGCTCAATCGGACGCCGCGATCCTGGCGAACGCCCTGCCCGGGGCGACCCAGATAGCCGTACCTGGGCAGGTGACGGGAATTGGGAGTTTCCCACCGACGTGGACTATTTCCGGCTGGACCTGCCGGATGCGGGAATCCTGACCATAGAGAAGGACCTGCTGGGTGGCTTCCCTGATGATCCAGCGTTAGCGATGGCTTTCGGTTTCCCTAACGGCAAGAGTTCGATTTGGGCGGAAGAAGACTACGAATTCCTCACGACTGGAGATCGGAGACCCGCTTGCCGCCTCAATCCCCGCACCCTGCGGCGGGGATTGAGGCGGTCATGCGGGGAACAGACGCGGACGTTCAATTCGCCTGCGTCCTAGTTGTGGTCGTCGTGCAATGCTCTACCACGTGCGCCGGGATGATCTGCCTCCCCTCGGGGCCGTGTAGGGTCATGGATACCGTCACGCCGTTCATGCCGTCGGCGGTGGTGATGCCGTGCGCTACCACGACGGAATGCCAACCCGAGACGCCTTCGACACGGAACCGCTTGGTGCTGTTGGCCGGGCCGAGCGTCGTGGTGAAGCCGACGACTTCATCCTCCGAGTCCACCACATCCAGGGATCTGCCATCTTCCACATGGTAGGCACTGATCCTGACGTCGCCATCGTCAACCCGACTGGTTATCCGTATCCATTCGTAGTGTGATGACGCTACCGTACCCGGTACGGTGTTCAGCCGGTGTTCATACCTGCATACCCGGTTTTCCTGTTCCGGTTCCGTCGGTGGTTCCGGTTCCGTCGGCGGAAATGGGCTGGCCCCTTCCGTCCTCACGGTGGTTCTCACCGAGTTTCCTTGGACGGGCAGGCTTCTTCCTCCGTTCTCATTCCTGATGCGCGGTTGGGGTGATACGGTTATCCGGTAGTCGGTCCCCGGAGTCAGCCCCCTGAAGTTGTGACTCGTGGCACTAGTGCTGTAATCACGGCTTACCCCGCGGCTACCAACTGGCTCTGCGGAGAGGTCGTAGTTTATGGAAACATACGGGGCTGTGGGATGGTCCCACGTCACGTTCACCCCTGTCTCGCCGACCACGGTGGCGCTCAGGTTCCTCGGCGCATACTGCCCCGGCGGATTCGGTTGTGTCGGCGCCGGCGGTTCCGGTTCCGTCGGCGTCGGTGGTTCCGGTTCCGTCGGCGGAGATGGGCTGGTCCCTCCCGTCCTTACGGTGGTTGTCGCCGCGTCTCCTATGACGGACTGGATTTCTCCGTTCTGATTCCTGACCATCGGTTGGGATGATACGATTATCCGGTAGTCGATCCCCGGAGTCAGCTCCCTGAAGTTGTAACTCGTGGCACTAGTGCTGTAATCACGGCTTACCCCGCTGCCACCGACCGGGATTGCGGAGAGGTCGTATTCTATGGAGAAATACTCATCTGCGGGATGGTCCCACGTAACATTCACCCCTGTTTCGCCGACCAAGGTGGCGCTCAGGTTCCTCGGTGCATATTGCGCCTGCGCCTCCACCGCGAACAGCACGGCGGCGGCCAGAACTCCCAACATTGATTTCTTCATCTTCACACCCTCCTTTCTCTCGTTTTGCTTCGGTTGACGAATCCCGACCGAAGCCGGGCGTTGGACTTCTCTCGCAACGAGGGAACACAGAGATACGCCCCTCATCGGCATGTTGTGAACCGTGGTATTACGTTTTTTCCTGCATAAGTCAATAGGTTTTGATCTTTTCCTGTAGAGAAATGAATCCCGATGGCTCCTACGCTCTCGAGCCCGGCGGCCTCCAGGGGTGGGACCGAGGTTGAACACGGACCTCTCGCGGAAACATGGTTCGGAGGAGGGTATTGGGGGACTACCGCTGAACCACGCCCACACGGAGAGAAGCTGGCAAGTGACGGCTGCACCGGGACGTGGGAAGGCGTCCGGCAATGACTGGCAGAGATCGGTTCGTATCGCTCCGCAGTCTCCGTAGGTCGGATTAGCCGAAGGCGTAATCCGACATCCCCTACTGTGTGCGCTTGGTCATGCTCGACCGCTGTCGGATTACGCTCCGCTAATCCGACCTACGGAAACGCTTTCTCATTCCACGAGCGGACGACGTCCCCAATCGAAGTCTTGCGGCGGTTGTGAAGAAATAGCCATAGTGTCAAAAACGATCAGCCTGACCGAAAGGGGATACGATGACGTACGAAACGTTTACGATGGAACGCTCCGGGCCGATCGCGACCGTGTCGTTCGACCGGCCGGCGAAGCTCAATCCGATCAACGAGCAGGTGCTGCGCGAGTTTCTGGCGATCACCTACGAACTGCAGGAGGACGAGGGGACGCGCGTGGTGGTGCTGACCGGTAAGGGCCGCTCGTTCAGCGTCGGCGCGGACATGGAGATGCTGTCCGCTGGGGAGAAAGCCGAGTCGCGGCCGACCGATACCGCGCGGCTGCGCTTGGCGAAGCTGGGCTGGCGCGTGATGGACGAGTGGGAGCGGCTGGATCAGATCAGCATCGCCGCGGTGAACGGGTTTTCGGTGGGCGGCGGCGTGTCGCTGGCGATGGCGTGCGACTTTCGCATCGCGGCCAGCGGGGCGCGGCTGTGGCTGCCCGAGGTGCGCCTCGGCGTGCCGTACATGTGGGGCTCGATTCCGCGCATGATCAATCTGGTCGGCATGGCGAAGGCCAAGGAACTCGTGATGACGTGCGACGAGGAATGGTGCATCGTCAGGCGGCCCCCCATCCGTCACGTCCGGACCGGTCAGTACATCCAGGGCAAAGACCGCCTCTGGGAACATGTTTGAGGACATGGGGTATTCCTACTATATTCACAACTCATCAACGTTATCGAGACGGCAAAGATCAGTCAGGCAAGACGGACACCCGGAGAAAAGTCTGTCGCCCAACAAAGGCCTACCAAGAATAGGGAAGAACGAACATCCCGAGCCCCGGACAGCCGGACGTCGGTCTCGGTCCGCTCCATCGCCGCAGCCGTTCCGACGAACGCCACATCCACGGCCTCCACCTTCGATTCGGTGACGGCGGTGTTCAGCAGGCACATGCATGCGGGGGACTAACCGCGCAACGAACCAGCGTCAGAGAGCCGACAAAGAGCCCAATATGACAGCGCATCAGGTCCTCGCTTTCGTCTGTCAATCTGCTCTGTACGGATGTTTCTCGGCACCCCTCCTACTGTACATGAGGGAGAGATTGGTCTAAAGACGATTAGGAGAGAAGAAGCGGCCCTTTGCAGAAAATGTATCTTCCTATTGTCACGTCCCCACGCTCTCCTGCTAACGGTCTGGAGAAAAAACATGCGAGCAAACCGGGTGTCGATAGGGAGAATAGGTGCCAACCTCTGCCTACTGCTGGTGTCGTGCGTGGCGGGTCTGTCCCTGTGCGAATTCTCCCTGCGGATACTCTATCCGAAATATCGGCACGCGGCCGAAGCCCGGTTTCGCCAGGATGCGATGCGGATCTGGGCTCGCACGGCAGACTCCCGAGATTGGATGAGCCATCAGGATACCTACCGGTCCCATCCCTTTCATCACAACAATCTCGCCCTGAGGCAACATCGAAATTTCAATGAGGCCGATCTTGCAGCGGCCATCAATATCGGCTTTTTCGGCGATTCCTTCGTGGAGAATATCTTCATGGACGCCCCTTACTCTTTCACGGAACCCTTGGATTTTCTGTTGAATCAGGGGGAAGAGAGATTCAATGTTTTGAATTTCGGTGTGCATGGCTACGGGCCGGGGCAGTCATTTCTGCACTATGAAAACCTCCATTGGGCAAAGAATCTGGACCATGTGTTTTTTGTATATTGCGTCAACGATCTGCCTGATCTGTGGATCAACGACCTGTTTAGGAGCGAAGCAGGGGGATTGGTACGAAATAGACCACCTCGGTCCGCTTGGTGGGTCCCCTTTATGAGTAGGTTCCGTATCATCTATCTGTTGCTAGATTCGAGAACGTCATTATCTTCGTATGTAGAAGAGATGTCCGCAAACCAGGAGCGGACATCTCTTCTACATCTGAAGAACCGATCGAGAACCAGAGCTTCTCTACGAGGAGACATATCCAAAAAAGACCTGAAAAACAGCGCGGATATCTTCCAGAGATTAATTCGCAAATGGAAGTATCTAGTCGAGACCAATGGAGGCACCTTCCATCTTGTCACCCTCCCAGATCGTCCGACAGTGCCTGAGATTGCCTCTGTCATCGTAGAAGAAGATGTTCGGGCGATCAGCTTGTATGACTGCTTTGGTGACCACGACGCAACCCATTCCCGGCAGCCGTGGGAAGACTCGCCATATAAATTTAAGAACGACTACCACTGGAATGAAGCGGGGAACTACATGGCCGCAGTCTGTTTGTATCGGTTTCTTGAAGAAGAAGCGGATCTGACCCGGCTGTCCGAGGAAAAAATCGGGAAGATACTCTCCCAGTATTATTCCGCATTTGCTTCATGGGTACCTGAGAAACACAGGAGGGAGGAGGGGCGGAGGGCCGCCTCCCCTCAGACGTTAGCCAGCATTCGGGAGAAGTATCAAGCGTTTCCTGAATCAGACCCATTCAAAGAAAAGGAGAAGAATTGGCGGCCGGCGCAGAGCAGGCTGCTCATCGATTCTGAACTCGATATATACCTTGACGGGCGGAGTCTGATCTACGTCAAGGCTAATTGCAACCTGGCCAACATACAGGAGCAGGATCGATTCTTTTTGCATGTTTTCCCATTCGACAAAAACGATCTGCTCCAGGACAGCGTTCGACATGGTTTCGAAAACTTAGACTTCGGTCTAGGAAACTCCTTTCCTGCAACGATATTCAAAATTGGCGAGAGCTGCGGGATAAGGGCAAGGCTTCCCGACTATCCCATCCACCGCATCCGGACCGGTCAGTTCGTCCCGGGTAAAGGCCACACCTGGGAAGAGGAAGTATTCATCGATCCGCGCCCCCTCGAACATGGTTGAGAACATCAGATCCCTACCTGTATCACTGCTTATCCAACATGGTCGTGCCGGCGAAGATTAGTCGGGCAATCCTGAAAGTACTGAGACAGGTAGGAATGTTCATCGTTTGACCAAGGTTATTCAAGAGTTGGGGAAGAACGAACATCTCTCCCGACACCATCAGCCATACCGAAGGAGAGCACGATGCCATACGAAACGTTTACGCTGGAACGCTCCGGGCCGATCGCGACCGTGTCGTTCGACCGGCCGGCGAAGCTCAATCCGATCAACGAGCAGGTGCTGCGCGAGTTTCTGGCGATCACCTACGAACTGCAGGAGGACGAGGGGACGCGCGTGGTGGTGCTGACCGGTAAGGGCCGCTCCTTCAGCGTCGGCGCGGACATGGAGATGCTGTCCGCCGGGGAGAAAGCCGAGACGCGGCCGACCGATACCGCGCGGCTGCGCTTGGCGAAGCTGGGCTGGCGCGTGATGGACGAGTGGGAGCGGCTGGATCAGATCAGCATCGCCGCGGTGAACGGGTTTGCGGTGGGCGGCGGCGTGTCGCTGGCGATGGCGTGCGACTTTCGCATCGCGGCCAGCGGGGCGCGGCTGTGGCTGCCCGAGGTGCGCCTCGGCGTGCCGTACATGTGGGGCTCGATTCCGCGCATGATCAATCTGGTCGGCATGGCGAAGGCCAAGGAACTCGTGATGACGTGCGACGAGGTGAGCGCGGAGGAAGCCGCCGAGATCGGGCTGGTCAATCAGGTCGTGCCGGCGGAGGAACTGATCGACGCGGTCCACGCCTTCGCGCAGAAGCTGCTCGCCAAGCCGCCCATGTCACTGCGCCGGACCAAGGAGTTCTTCAAGGCGCTGTCCACGAACACCGCGGGCGACATTACGTATGCCGACGCCCATCTGGGATTGGCCTGCCAACTGAGCGACGACATGGGCGAGGCGGTCGCGGCGTTCCGCGAAAAGCGCGAGCCGGTGTTCCACGACCGGTAGGGAGCGGCGGTCAATCGGTGCGAGGTTCCCTACCGGTGGAAGTCGCGGCGGGGACCCCCCACCGGCTCGACTGCGGGCTAACCCCCCTTGTCTCGCCGACTCCCCCTCACCCTTCGACAGGCTCGGGGACCAGGGGGAGTGATAGGAAGGGGCCGCCCTACGGGCGGTTTGGGCGGCTGCGGTAGGGTCCCTCAGTCACTAGTAGCCGACACCTTCCCTTCATCGGCTGGTGTGTCGGTTTGGAATTCGTGACGTGTTGGTGGCGAGAATCGCCCCCTCTCCCGGAGGAAGAGGGGGCGCGCTACCGCTTGGACTCGAACAGATAGACGCGGCCGACGTTGACCTCGCCCATGATGTGCTGGCCGGGCGTGCTCATCGCGAATTCCGGGATACCGTCGGCGTTGAGGTCGCCCGGGGAGACGACGGCGTAGCCGAACTTCGAGCCCTGGTGCCCCCACGGGTTGTCGAGCGTCATCAGGTGACGGCCGTCGCGCCCGTTATAGACGAAGACTTCGCCCTGCAGGTCGAACGCGTCCACCATCTGAAACGGTGCGCCGACCAGCACCTCGGGCACGTCGTCGGCGTTGACGTCCATGCTGGTCGCCAGTGCCCAGCCGAAGCCGGCGTATCGCCGCGGAAACGGGTCGTGCAGGGTGTAGATGACCGAGCCGTCCCGGCCGCTCATGGCATACGCCACGCCTTGGCCCTCGTGGCGATCCACGTCGTGGTAGGGCGCGCCGACGAGGAGGTCCGGCGTGCCGTCCTTGTCGAGGTCGCCGGCACCGATGACGCGCCAACCGAAGGTCGAGCCCTGTTTGGGTTGCGGGTTGTCGAGCACGAGCAGTTGCCGGCCGTCACGCCCGCTGAAGACGTACGCGCGTCCCTGGACGCTGAGGTCGCCGACCGTGGTGTACGGCGCGCCGACCGCGATGTCCTCGGTTCCGTCCAGATCGATGTCGCCCGCGGGATGCACGAACCAGCCGAACGCCGCGCCGGCGGGGTCCTGCGTCGGCGCCAGCGTATAGATCAGGCTGCGGTCGCGGCCGCTGTACACGAACGCGCGGCCCTCGCCCGCCTGATCGTACGCGCCGACGATCAGCTCGGGCACCCCGTCGCCCGTCAGATCGCCGAGCCCGGCCACCGACCAGCCGAAGCCGGCTCCCGGCTGCGGTTGCGGCGGTGCCAGCGTGGACAGATGCGCGCCGCCCTTGCCGCTCATCACGTACGCGCGACCGCTCTGCTCCTGGCCGAACGCGCCGATCAACAAATCCGCGGTGCCGTCCCGGTCCACGTCTCCGGCCGCGGCCACGGCGCAGGCGAACGCGGCCTGTTTCTGCGGAAACGGGTGGTCGATCATGTACAGCAGCTTGGACGTCCGTCCGTCGAACACGAACGCGCGGCCCTGATGATCCAGGTTTTCGCCGGCCTTGGCCGCCCCCGCCACGCCCAACTCGGTGCCGGTCATGCCCTCGCGGGCATACGGCAGGTCGTAGGCTCCGACCAGGTAGTCGGGAATGCCGTCGCCCGTCAGGTCGTCCAACATGGCCAGCGAGGTGGAGAAGCTGGAAAAGCTGATCCGCAGCGGGCTGTCCAGCATCTTGATGGTCGGCCCGGCCCATACCGTGGCGGTTGCAAGCAGCAACGTCCCGAGGGAGACGCCGAACCGGAACACGCGCGCGGCGCGGTGCGGTCGCGTAGGGGGGCAGAGAAGTTCGCGGATACGGAATGCAGACATGACGGTACTCTTTCTGAATGGAGTCGGCTTCGGGTTGTCGAAATCGATCTCGAAGCCGTCCGGCGGACGCTTCCGAAAAACAAGGGGAGGCCGTCAGGCGTTCGGTCGGAAAGGATCCGCCTGCCTCCTCTCCGGCCCTCCCCGCAACGGAGAAGGCTCGGAAAGGGGCAAGTCGGGTCAGGCCGAAAGTCAGGAACTGCGCACGATGCCGCCCGGACGGGCGCCCGTGTCCCGACCGTTTTCCTGTACGACCTCGCCGCTGACGAACGTCTTTTCGTAGCCCTGCGCGGTCTGCATCAGCCGCGGCATGCCCGCCGGCAGGTCGTAGATCATCTCGGGATAGCTGACGCTCAGGTTGTCGTAGTCGATCAGGTTCACGTCGGCCTTGGCGCCCGGCTCCAGCGTGCCGCGATCCTGCATGCCGAACAGGCGGGCGCCGTCGTGCGTGAGCTTCTTCACCACGAATTCGAGCGGCAGGTGTTTGGGGTCGTTCGCGTCCTTGTCGCGCGCCCAGTGCGTCAGGGCGTAGGTCGGCACGCCGGCGTCGATGATCTGACGCACGTGCGCGCCGGCGTCGCTGCCGCCCATGACCGTGATCGGGTCGCAGATCAACTCGTGCAGGCTGTCGTTGGTGCCCTCGGCATAGCCCGCGGCCGGGTACATGAGAAAGGAGCGGCCGTTGTTTTCGAGCAGCAGGTCATAGACGACCTCGCGCGGATGGCGCCCCTCGCGCTTGGCGATCGCCGCCACGCTTTTGTCCGCGCTCGGCTCGTAGTTCAGGTTTTCGCCCATCGGGTAGGTGCGCTCCCACAGGCGCTCGTTCTGGTACAGCAGGGAGATGCCGGTCGTGTTGGGGTCTTTTTCGTCGATGAGTGTCTGCCGCATGTGCGGGTCGCGCAGCGCCGCCATCTTTTCGTCGTGCGACAGCTTCTTGAGCGGCTGGTAGCTCGGCAGATACTCGAACGGCGTCTCGCCCTGGAAACTGAACAGCACGCAGACCGGCCGGGCGAACACCATCGGCGTGACCGCCACCCCGTCGCGGACCGCGGCGGTACATCTGCCCATCACGTTTCGCCACTGGTCGGGATAGACGTTGTTCTGTGCGAGCAAGAAGGTCAGCGGGCAGCCGGAGCGGCGCGAGACGCGGATCATCATGTCGATCTCATCCAGCAGTTCCGTGGTCTCGCCCACGATGCCGCGCGGCACCATCTCGATCAGCCCGCGGCCGGTCGAGCGCACGGCCTGCGCAATGGCGAGCAACTCGGCCTCCTCGGCGAACGTGCCCGGCACGGGCTCGCCGTCGTTGGCGGTATGGACCAGCGTCCGCGAACTGGAGAAGCCCAGCGCGCCCGCGAGCACGGCTTCCTTGACCAGGGCCGCCATCTTGGCGACGTCCGCTTCGGTGGCGGGCTCGTTCTTGGCGCCGCGCTCGCCCATCACGAAGGCGCGCAGCGCCCCGTGCGTAATCATGCCGCCGACGTCCAGGGTGCGCGGCATGGATTCCAGCACGCCGAGGTATTCGGCGAAACTCTGCCAGCCCCAAGGCAGTCCCGCGGACAGCGAGGGGCCGGGGATGTCCTCGACGCCTTCCATCAGGCCGATCAGCCAGTCGTGGCGGTCGGGCGTAGCCGGCGCGAACCCGACGCCACAGTTACCCATCACTACGGTCGATACGCCGTGCCACAACGACGGCGTCATCTGCTCGTCCCAAGCGACTTGACCGTCGTAGTGCGTATGCACGTCCACCCACGCCGGGGTGACCAACAGGCCGTCGGCATCGACGACCTGCTTGGCGCCGCCGACATCCTTGCCTACCGCGGCGACCTGGCCGCCGGTGATGGCCACGTCCCCGCGGAACGCGGGCTTGCCCGTTCCGTCAACGATGTTTCCGCCGCGAATGACTACGTCGTGCATGAAAGCGCCCTCCTTCTGTCCGTCTGTCCGTGAATACAATGAACGTCCGCCCACGGCGTGACGAAGAGCCCGGGGCGAGAACGGATGCGCGGCACCTTATCGGGGAACCCGTTCATCTGGCAAGCGCGAGCACAGGGGCCGACGCCCTCTCAGGCCGCACGGTCTTCCGTGACCGGATTCCGTCCGACGGCCCGCAAGGCTTTCATCACGTGGCTGATGTGGGAGCGGTGGTCCGGGGCTACCAATTTCTGCACGGCGGACTCGTTCAATCCCAACCGGTCGGCCAGGACAGCATCGGTGAGATGCTGCGCACGCATGGCGGTGTATAGAGCCAGCTTGGCGGCGACGAGAGCATCTTCGGCCAGAACGAGGGATTCTTTCCGGGTCCGCGCACCGGTTATGGCGGCAGGCACGTCGGAGAAAGTGACGACGAACCCGACACCTTCTTCCCGGTCGGGAATCAGCCGACACGGATACGCATATTGCATGATTCGGAAAAGGAATTACCGCCAGGACGATCCTGAAACTTTCCCTAGCTTATTGCCATGCTCCCCTGGCAAAGAACCCTGCGACAAGCTCGGGGAACATTCCACCCCTAAGCTCGTTGAGCTTGTCGAAACGAACCCCGATGTCACCTCGGCCTTCGTATCCGGCCCTTCGGAAACCCTCCCCGTCTTGCCGAGTCGCCGGAGCATAGCCGACGGGGTGTCTATGGAATTTCCCGGCGTCCAAGATCTCCTCTATCTTATTCAGATCAGACACGGTGAATTGCTCGTCAGCCCATCCTGCCGCGGGGTTGCGGGCCACATCACGCAGGGCTAGGAAGGAACCGCTCTGGCACCGTTCACGCCTAGCCCAATTGACCGGCGGACCGG
The DNA here is from genome assembly GCA_965242795.1 of uncultured Binatia bacterium (SeqCode). Lineage (GTDB taxonomy): Bacteria > Desulfobacterota > Binatia > Bin18 > Bin18 > Bin18. The sequence goes on along the minus strand of OZ251505.1, from coordinate 1,495,362 downwards.
CAACGCGACCTTTCTCAGACCGGACGGACAAAAGGAGGATCATCATGAGCGAGACGAGCTACCAGGGGAGTTGTTTTTGCGGCGAAGTCAAGCTGACCGTGACCGGCGCGCCCGCGGCCATGGGCTACTGCCACTGCGAATCGTGCCGCCACTGGTCGGCCGGGCCGATCAACGCCTTCACGTTGTGGCCGCCCGCTGCGGTGAAAGTGACCGAGGGTGAAGACAAGTTGGGCAGCTATGCCAAAACCGACAACAGCCACCGCAAATGGTGCACGCAGTGCGGCGGCCACGTCTTCACCGACCATCCGGGCATGGGCCTGATCGACGTGTACGCCGCGGTCATCCCCGACCTGCCGTTCAAGCCCGGCGTGCACGTCTTCTACGAAGAGACCGTTCTGCACATCCACGACGGCATCGTGAAACAAAAGGACGTTCCCGCGGAGATGGGCGGCGCCGGCGTCGAACTCCCCGAATAGGCGGCGTACCGCTTACCGCCGCCTTTGCGGCAAGCTTGAGGACATAGAACGGACCGAATGCCGCCGAAGATTCGGGACCTCATCAGAGAGTTGGAGCGGGCGGGGTTCGCAAATCGCGGCGGCAAGGGAAGCCATCGAAACTTCGTTCATCCTCGATTGACGAAGACGATCACCATATCGGGCGCGCCCGGCACCGACGCGCGTCCGTATCAAATCCGCGCGGTTCGTCGATCCATCGCAGAGGTACACCGATGAAAGATAGCGACCGCTACGTCAAGGTCGTCGAATGGTCCGAGGAAGACGGGTGCTACGTCGGAAGCTGTCCGGGCCTGTTATTCGGCGGGTGCCACGGAGATGACGAACGCGCCGTGTTCGCAGAGTTGTGCGTCATCGTGGAGGAAACGATCGATCTCTATCGCGCCGACGGAAAGCCTCTGCCCCCGCCGACGACCGGGAGCGACTTGGTCAATCGGCTGCAAGACGTTGCCTGAGCGTCACGACTCACGCCATACCTCTCCGACCTTACCTAGCCCGTTCCGGTCGTCGTTCCGTGTTAGGGGGTTCCGTCCGCCCCGTGTATTTAATATCCGACCTTGCTTGTCGATTCTCGGAGATGAGGTTAGCTTCAATCCGGCAGGACGCCCCGAAGCCTGCCCTGTATGCTGTGCGGACGACGCATCCCATCCGGGGAAAAGGCTGGGGGACAGATCTACTATAGATTGGCCGGAGATGTTGGAAGACGAAGCGGCCTCCGGAGATGGGGGATGGCCGGCGGAGCGATCGTCACTGCGGCTGGTACTGAGGTATTGGTTCGCGGAGTGCCATCCGGCAGCTTTGCTGACCTGAGCAGGAGATTGCAGCAAAAGTTCAAAGATGCCGGGCTCGGTGATGAGTATAGGAGCCGAACGGCCACAAAAGCAAGAGCTTTCTATCACAACAGTGTACCGTATTCCGTGCGGAATCTATGAGAGGACTCCGTGCGGCGATATCTTGCTGGCAAGGACGTCAGTCATATCGTCTCGAAGGAAAATGCTCCCCCATCGCTGCCTTTGAGAGCTACATGTGATTTTTAATTTGTATGATCTGTTCGGAAGCAGGTCGCCATCTTCTTCATTGACTAGGAAGGTCCATATGTCATTTGTATGAGACCGACCTGATAACGTTCCGGTCCAATCCACTTCAAAAAAACCAAGCTTCATTATCAACTATCTCTACGGAGAGGGTATCGGAGCCGAATACGCGTTTGACGCCCAATATGAGTACGCCTTTGGATAGAATGAATGGGCTCGTTTTTTCGTCACCCCTTCCCCTAAAATTGCTAAATTGTCCCTTAAGACTAAACGGATCCAAGGGCCCAACTGTATCTCCGGAATCCATCATGACGCCTCCCCGAATCAGACGGCCGGATTAGACCATTCGGTACACGTCGCGCCGGTGTCCCACGTGGAGTATCGTGACGCAATGCCGTGTGTCGTCGATCTCATAGAGGACTCGGTAGTTGCCTACCCGAATGCGCCAACCTTCTCGGCCAATCAGCTTGACACAGCCGGCGGGCCGCTGAACGTTGCTCAGCCGACGGAGTGCTTGACGGATGCGGTCAAAGGTGTCCGATGGCAAACTCGCCATTTCCTTTTGGGCGCGCCGCAAGATGACGACGGAGTAGGACATTACCGATGTTTCTCGATTTCCGAGAGGGCCTGTTCGAGCGGGATGGCCTCGTCATGGGCCGCCTTGGCGGCGTCGTAGGCTTTGAGTTCTTCGAGTTCTTCCAGTTCCTCAAGCAACCTGGAATACTCGTCCATGCCCAATAACACGGCGGTTCGCTTCCCCTCGCTATCGGTAACGAAACGCTCGGCGACGATACCCATACGGACTCCTTCCTGACCCACTGCGGTGCAGATGCCTGAGCTGGCATTCTGAGTCGCACCCTAACACGACGAGCTTCTGCTTCCAAAGACTGGCCACCTCTGTTGTGTGGGTTCCGCCTCCGGCGCGTTCAGACGCTGCGCGGAATGACGACCGGATGGGATCGTCAAGTATGTCCTTTCCCTCCGTTGCACACCAAAAGGGGCGCGCTATACCAGCGCGGCGATGCGCGACAGCGGAATCGCTTCGATGTCTCTGGCGAGTGGGAAGCGATCATCTCCGGCGTGGACGACGAGCTTGCGCTTCGGCTTCAGATCTTCGCACGCGCTGTGAAAGCCCTTGGACACCGATGGCGCCGTGCTGCGCTTGATCTCTATGGCCCAGATTTCACCCGCCCCCATATCGACGACCAGGTCGATTTCCGCACCGCCCGCGGTCCGGTAGTAGCCCCACGAGGCGCGTCTCGGCAGCGCGCCCACGATGGTTTCGACGACGAAGCCTTCCCAGCTTCCGCCCACGACCGGATGGCCGAGCAGTGCGTCGAGCGTCTCGGTCCCCAGCAGCGCGTGGCAGATGCCGCTGTCCCGCACATAGACCTTCGGCGCCTTGACGAGCCGCCGGCCGATGTTGCTCCTCCAGGGTTGCAGGCGGCGGACCAACAGCAGGTCCACCATCAGGTCGAGGTAGCGGCCGATGGTGACGCCGTTCACGTCGAGCCCTCTGGCGAAGGCGGCAGCGTTGAACGTCTGTCCCTGATTGTGCGCGAGCATGGTCCAGAAGCGGCGCAAGGTCTCGGCCGGGATACGTGGCCCGAGCGTGGGAATGTCGCGCTCGAGATAGGTGCGGATGAAATCGAGCCGCCAGTCGAAACCGCGTTCGTCGGTCTCCGCCAGAAAACTTTCGGGAAAGCCGCCCCGCTGCCACAGCCGGAGGCTGCCGCTGTCGCCTATCTCCGAGACACTGAGCGGATGCAACTCGCAATACGCCACGCGGCCCGCCAGCGTCTCGCCGGACTGTTTCATCAGGTCGATGGACGCGGAGCCCAGAAACAGGAATTGCCAGGTGCGGCGACCGGCCCGTCTGTGCCGATCGATGATACCGCGCAAAGGCGCGAACAGCCCCGGGGCGCGGTGCACCTCGTCCAGCACCAGGAGCTTGCCGGCATTGATCTCACAGTACTGTTCGATGTCGGCTATCTTGGCGAGGTCGCGCGGTCGTTCCAGGTCGAGGTAGAGGGCATCGCGTTCGTGTGCGATTTGCCGGGCGAGAGTGGTCTTGCCCACTTGGCGGGGTCCGGTGAGGACCACCGCAGGATTACCGCCCAGCAGTCGGGCTACTTCGGCCTTCCGGCTGCGCTCGATCATGTATGCAAATCTAACACGATGTGCAAGATTTGCATACTTCAAATTTGTTTAAAACAGCCCGCGGGCTACGGAATATCGTCCAGGCGACAAAGTGGCGCTTGCCTTCCTCCTGGGGAGAAGAGTCCTCGAAGGACGATTCCGGTGCCTCCGGTGCGTTCAGACGCTGCGCGGGCTGGTGTACACAGGCAGGCCGAAGATGCACCGCCCCAGCAACGCCTTACCTTCCAGGCCGGCGAAGGGCTGGTGGATGATCGCGGCCCGCGCATCGCGGTACATCTGCTCCATCGGGTTCTTCTTGAACAGGGCCGCGCCGCCGGTCTCGCCCGTCTGGTGCCGCGCCAGAACGATTCGTGGTAGTCTGGCGATTCGTGCAGACCCCCTCCCTGACTTCCTGACATTACTTCTCCAAATGTCATTAGTCCAAAACCGCGGTGCCCAAAGTCTTCGCGCTGCAACGGGAAGTACATACCAGATAATCCTGTGCCCGTTTCGACAAGCTCAACGGGCTGGCCCTTGAGCTTGCGGCGCCTCGGACGTACCGAAAGGTCGAAAGGCTTTTGAATAGGGAGCACGATATGGAAGCTAGGGGAAAGTCCAATGTTATCTTGCGTGTAATTCCCCACGAGGATTCCTTACTCCCCTGTCTCGAACTCGGAACGTGGAAGTCCTGACTGACGGATGATGGACAGCAACGTTCCTTTGCGTAATTCCTTGTGATCCGGAACCGGCACCGTCACGGTCCCGGCGGCTCCGGCCTTCTGCATCACCACATGGCTGCCGCGCCGCCTCACTTCGACGAAACCGTGCTGAGCGAGAATACGGCAGACGGCTCGACCGGCAAGGATCCGAAGCTCAGGAAGCCTGCACCTCGACGCGCGTCACGTATATCTCCTCGCGGAGACGCTTGCCGGCCTCCTGGGGAGAAGCGGTCTCGAAGAACAATTCCAGCGCCTCCGTCAGGTTGTGGCGGGCATCGTCCACCGTGCTCCCTTGACTGGCGACGTCCACCTCGGGGCACAGTGCTACGTACCCGTCGCCTTCGCGTTCGATAATCGCCGTCACCTGTCTGCGCATGAGGGAGAATTCTCCTTTTCCGCTTGAGGGGGAAGCGTAACCGTCTCCGGCGCGTTCAGACGCTGCGCGGGCTGGTGTATACGGGCAGGCCGAAGATGCGCCGCCCCAGCAACGCCTTGCCCTCCAGGCCGGCGAAGGGCTGGTGGATGATCGCGGCCCGCGCGTCGCGGTACATCTGCTCCATCGGGTTCTTCTTGAATAGGGCCGCGCCGCCGACCATGCGCATGGCCTTGTCCACGACCTGGAAGCAGGTCTCCATCACGAATTGAAAGCACGAGACCAGATTCACGAGGTCCTCGCGGCTGCGCACGTCGATCTCGTCGTGGCTGACGACGGCTTGGTGCAGCATGGCGCGTGCCGCGCGGAGCCCCATCTCCATTTCTGCGGCCAGCAGTTGGTTGCCGGGATAGCGCGTCATGGGCTGGTCGAACGGCTCCTGGGTGCGGCCCGAGACCCACTCCACGGCGTAGTCGCGCGCCGCCTGCGCCAACCCGATGTAGCACGCCGGCGCGGACGCCACCCACCACGACGACGTGATGTTGGCGATCTCGTCCCAGTCCAACGCGCGCCGCGGCACCGCGTTGTCGTTCGGCACGAAGACGTCGTTCCATACGATGTCGTTGCTGAGCGACGAGCGGATGCTCAGCGTGTCCCAGTTGTTCTGGATCTCGACGCCTTCGGTGGCGGTCGGGAAGAAACACAACAGGCATTGCGGGTCGCCGTCCCCCTCGTCGTAGTGCGCGGTGGTCAGGATGTAGTCCGCGCACGCGGACATGGTGCCGAAGCCGCTCCGCCCGTTGAGCAGATACCCGCCGTCGGTCTTCGTCGCCCGGCGCGTGGTGTCGTTGATGCCGGCGAAGCCGACCGAACTGTTCATCTTCGGGTCGCTGACCGGCCCGGCGAACACGACCTTGTCGTCGAGCGTCGCCTTGAGCAGCGATGCCGCGGCGTCCACGCGCGGCCCCGCGCCCTGCCGGTTCAGGCGCCACAGGTCGGCCACGAGCCCCACCACGATGTGGTGCATGTTGACGGCGATCGCCATCGGCAGGTCGCCGTACGCGAGGCGCTCCTGAGCGACCGCGATGTCCAGCGGCGTGGCGCCGATGCCGCCCGCCTCTTCGGGCACGATCAACGCGGTATAGCCGGAGGCTTTCATGGCCTCCACGTTCTCGTGCGGAAACGTGCTTTCCTGGTCGTGCGCGGCCACGCGGGTCCGAAAATCGTCGGCGTGCGCCGCGGCCATGTCGAGACAACGTTGGCGGCGTTCGGTCGGATTGGTTGCCATGTCGGAGTCCTCCTTACTTTCTTCCAGGGAAATGGCTTTCGAGAATCGTTTCCAAAGCACTGGCTAGGCGTCGGACCGGGTCTTCCAACCCTTTGACACCCTTCGACCTTTCGACAGGCTCAAGGTCCTTCTTTTAAACCTCTAGTGTACGAGGACCCTGCGCCCGTCGAAGGGTCGTAAGGTCGAAGGGCGTCCTTTTCTACTTCTCCGTTTCGCGCGTGAAGCGGTTGACGTCATCCGGGTCGATCAGGTCGGGGACGGTCCAGCCGTCGAGGTCGTATTCGGCCAGGCAACGGTCGACGAACGCGGTGAGTTGCTCAGCCCGACCCATCGCCTGCGCCGCCTGCATGGTCTCGATCTTGATCTTTTCGTAGTTGCCGGCGTAGTTGCGCTCGTACAGTTCGTGCCGTCCCCCGAATTCCGAGCCGACCGCGTCCCACAGCAGTTTGAGCAACTTGACGCGCTGCATCGCGTCGTAGTCGCCCGACCCGCGCAGATACTTGTCGAGATAGGGCCGCAGTTCGGGCGTCTTGAAGTCCACGGCGTGCGAATTGAGGTAGATCAGTCCGCTCGACACCGTCTGTTCGATGATCTCCTTGATCCGCGGATAGGCGGTGGGCGCCAACACGCGATAGGCCACGCCGTACTCGGTGCTGGGTTGCAGCGCCCCGCCGGTCCACTGCTCCGGCGTCTTGCACATCGCCTCGGTCAGCGCCCAGAAGGTGTGGCGCCAGGACAGGACTTCGCCGATCTGCACTTGGGCGCTGCGCTGCTCCTGAATGCCGAGCGCGTCCAGGGCCTTCAACATGACGCCGGCCAGAAAGTCGAGCTTGACGGCGAACCGCGTGCAGCCGTGCATCGCGAAGCGCGGAATGAAGCCCGAGCCGGGAAAGAAATTGTTGGCCTTGTCCAGGTCGCGATACACGAACAGGTTCTCCCACGGCACGAGCACCTTGTCCAAGACGAGGATCGCGTCGTTCTCGTCCAGGCGCGAGGACAGCGGATAGTCGAACGGGCTGCCCAGCGTCGCGGCGTGCAATTCGTAGGACGGCCGGCAGAGGAGCTTCACGCCCCGGCTGTGCATGGGAATCATGGCGAACAGTGCCATGTCGGGGCTGCTGAGCGGCGTGGGACCGTAGAAGCCGATGAAGTTGTGGTGGGTCAGGGCCGAGCCCGTGGCGACGACCTTGGCGCCGCTCACCACGACGCCGGCGTCGGTTTCCTTCTCCACGTGCACGAACACGTCCCGGACCTCTGCGGGAGGCTTGTCCTTGTCCAGCGGCGGGTTGACCAGCGCATGGTTGAGAAACAGGCAGCGTTCCTGCGTTTCTCGATACCAGCGCTGCGCGTTTTCGTGGTAAGGCGCGTAGAATTCGGCATTGGCGCCCAGCGTGCCGGTCAGGCTGGCCTTGTAGTCGGGTGAGCGGCCCATCCAGCCGTACGAAACGCGCGCCCACTCGGCGGTCGCGTCCCGGCTGCCGACGAGGTCCTGCGGGCTGCGCGGCACCTTGTAGAACGTATGCGTCACGCCGCCGCTGCCCGTATCCGTCTCGGTCGTGAGCTTGGGTTGCGTGTCGGGGTCGTGCAGCGCGTCGTACATACGCGCCAGCATGCGCGCGGAATTGCGGAAGGCCGGATGACTCGTCACGTCAGAGACGCGCTCCCCATAGATCCACACCTCCCGCTCGTCGCGCAGACTGTCGAGAAACTCCGTGCCGGTCAGCGGCCGCGTCACGCCCGAATCCGCGGGGGCCGCTGCCGTCTGCGTGGCCGTGCGAGTCATGCCGTATCCTCCGGTGCCTGTTCGGGAGTCGATTCGCGCGCGTTCGTCCCCGGTATCTACGGTGTCCATGCACGCAGATGCAAGAGGAACGTTGCAAACCGATACGCTTCGGTCGTCAACACGTTCCGGTTTCCGCCCTTGGGAATTCCGGCGTCCCGCCTGCTTCGAGTGTAGGCCGATGCCTCATCCTCCAATAAAAAATCAGCAATCCACAATCCACAATTCCCCTCCCTCCCCTTTGACTCCCCCGGAGGGATTTCCTAAGCTGCGCCGTTCGCCGCACCCGCGTTTCCCCTGCCATTCACGGGGCCGACGCACACCCCACACGCACGAACCGAGGAAGGAGCGACCGTGATGAATTTCGATTTTTCGCCGAAGGTGGAAGACCTGCGGGCCAAGGTCGGCCGGTTCATGGACGACTACGTGTATCCCAACGAACGGACGTTCGAGGACCAGCTCGCCTCCGGGCCGGACCGCTGGCAGATTCCGCCCATCCTCGAAGAGTTGAAGGACGAGGCCAAGGCCGCGGGGCTGTGGAATCTGTTCCTGCCCGAAAGCGCGCACGGCTACGGCCTGACGAATCTCGAATACGCGCCGCTGTCCGAGATCATGGGCCGCGTGCACTGGGCGTCCGAGGTGTTCAACTGTTCGGCGCCGGACACCGGCAACATGGAAGTGTTGTCGCGCTACGGCACGCCCGAGCAGCAGCAGGCGTGGCTGGAGCCGCTGCTGGAGGGCAAGATCCGGTCGTGCTTCGCCATGACCGAGCCGGCCGTGGCCTCGTCCGACGCCACGAACATCGAGTCGAGCATCGTGCGCGACGGGGACGAATACGTCATCAACGGCCGCAAGTGGTGGTCGTCCGGCATGGGCGACCCGCGCTGCAAAATCCTGATCTTCATGGGCAAGACCGACCCGGACAACCCCAACCGCCATCTGCAGCAGTCGCAGATTCTGATTCCGCGCGACACTCCGGGCGTGGAGGTCGTGCGCATGTTGTCCGTGTTCGGCTACGACGACGCGCCGCACGGCCACGCCGAAGTGGCGTTCAATGACGTGCGCGTCCCGGTCTCGAACATGATTCTGGGCGAGGGCCGCGGGTTCGAGATCGCGCAGGGCCGTTTGGGGCCGGGCCGCATCCATCACTGCATGCGGCTCATCGGCCAAGCCGAGCGGGCGCTCGAAAAGATGTGCGTGCGTGCCAAGTCGCGGACCGCGTTCGGCAAGCCCGTGTCCGAGCGGACGGTCACGTTGGAGCGCATCGCCGAGGCCCGGATTCGCATTGAGCAGGCGCGGCTGCTGACGCTCAAGGCCGCGCACATGATGGACACGGTCGGCAACAAGGCCGCGCGCGCCGAGATCGCGATGATCAAGGTCGCGGCGCCGAACATGGCGTTGCAGGTGATCGACTGGGCCATGCAGGCGCACGGCGGCGGCGCGGTCGCGGAAGACTTCGGCTTGGCCCGGGCGTATGCGTCGGCGCGCACGCTGCGCTTCGCCGACGGGCCGGACGAGGTGCACCGCAACCAGATCGGCCGCCTGGAACTGCGCAAACACGCCGACTAGCCGCGCCGTGGACTACAAGCGGACCTTTCTCGACCTGCTCCTGCGACACGGGGCGTTGAAGATCGCCGACGACCCGGCCGCGTTCTTCCGCCTGAAGAGCGGCCGGCGCAGCCCCAGCTTCGTGTCGTTGGGTGCGCTGACCGACGGCCGCAGCTTGGCCGCGCTCAAGGACTGCTACGCCGCAGCCGCATTGGACGGCGTGCGCCGCGGCGTGCTGCGCGACTTCGGCTACGTCTTCGGCCCGGCCTACAAGGGTATTCCGCTGGCCGCGCTGACCTGCGAGGGGGTGTACGCGCGCGCCGGCGAATCGCCTCGCCTGTTGTACGACCGCAAGGAAGAGAAGGCGCACGGCGAGGCCACGAGCGGCGACACCGCGGGCCGGCTGATCGTTGGGGCGGAGCATTTCACCGCGGGCGGCGCCATTTTGCTGGTCGATGACGTGGTGACCACCGGCCAAGCCAAATACGACGCGCTCGCCAAGATCAAACTGCTGGGCGAGCACGTCATCGCCGGCCTGCTGGTCGCGGTGGACCGCCAGGAGTTGCTGGGCGACGCCGACCGGGTCGAACCGCGCAGCGCCACGCAGGCGTTGGCGCACGACCTGGGCATTCCGACCTTCGCCATCCTGACCATGCAGGAGATTTTCGGTTTGGTGAAGGAGACGCTGTCGGCGGAGGTGCGTCGGGCTTGGGTGGAATACTACGAGCGGTACGGGGCGGTGCGGTTGGGGTGAAATAGAGAGGAGAAGGGGAAACAATGGGACGACTCAAAAAAGCCGAAGCATGGTTCCGAGAAAAATTCGGAGAGAGGAAAGCGTGGCTCATGAGCCCAGGTGAGGGCGTCCGACTCTGGGGCGACTTTCAGAAAAACCAAGTCGCAGCGCTCGGTTGGGACGATGTTCGTAGAGATCTGAACGAATACAATTCTCAAGAGGAGATCCACGAAACACTAGTAAGAATGAGAGGGGCTCCAAACCCAAGTAACCAATCACTCGCGCTATGGGAATTCAAAGAGGAGGTTCGGATTGGGGACGTCATCATCGTAAAGAAAGGAAGAAGCTCTATTCTCGGATGGGGAAAAGTGAAAGGAGATTATGAATACGCTCCTGACCGTCCAGAATATCGGCACATTCGGCAGGTCGAATGGCATCCATGTGAACAACCGATCGGCCTGCCTTCGTCCGCATTGTGCCCTGCTAAGACCCTGACTGGTCTTTCTCCCGATAAGGCGCGCTACCTCTTGGAACTTATCGACGAAAAATCGTCATCCGCGGAAGCCGACCCAGAGGTTTATGACATCAATTAAGCCGGCCCAGAGGTTTATGACATCGATGTAGCCCTTGAGAATATTTTTGTCAGTCACGAGCAGTTCAGACGAATCCTCGACTCCATGGCCTTACGAAAGAATCTGATTTTGCAAGGCCCACCCGGCGTCGGCAAGACCTTCATCGCGAGACGTATTGCGTGGTGTCTAATCGGGCGCAAGGACTCGAACCCGGTTGAGATGGTACAGTTTCATCAATCCTACGCCTACGAAGATTTCGTGCAGGGCTGGAGACCGACCGAGAGCGGAGGCTTCGCGCTAAAGAACGGCGTATTTTTTGAGTTCTGCAAACGCGCTGAACAGCAACCAGACACGCCATTCGTCTTCATCATCGACGAGATCAATAGAGGGAATCTGTCCAGAATCTTCGGCGAACTCCTCATGCTTATCGAGACGGACAAACGTGGATCGGAGCATACGATCCCCTTGACCTACAGTCCCACCGGAGAGCGCTTCTCCGTTCCTGACAACGTGCACATTCTTGGCTTGATGAACACTGCTGACCGGTCGCTTGCAATGGTCGATTACGCGCTCCGTCGCCGGTTTGCCTTCGCGAAGTTGCAGCCTGCGTACCGCAGCAAGGAGTTCAGGGAGTATCTCCTTGCAGCGGAAGTCGAAAAACATCTCGTTGACCGTATTGAAAAGACCATGTCAGAAATCAACGAGAAAATCCGAGAAGATAAAGACCTTGGGCCGGGCTTCGAGATCGGACACAGCTACTTCGTTCCCGACGATGAAGATTCGGCTGACGAAAATTGGTTCGACACCATTGTCAGTACGCAGATCGAGCCGCTCCTGCGCGAATACTGGTTCGACCGGCCCGATCAGGTCGATGAACTGCTGAAGAAGCTGCGGCAGTGACCATACCCATAACCAATATCTACTACTTGTTGTGCTATGCGTGGGGGCACATCAAGGAGACGGACGTTGTCCGGCTAGGCGAGCTTACCGGCCTGAGAGAGGCACATCACTTGCTCGGCAAGGTCCTCGCAATGGGGACCTTCCGGTTGCTTCGAGGGGGAATCGACCGCGGCTACCGGGAAGTCCAAGAAGATCTCGCGGGCCTCCGTGGCAAACTTTTAGTGTGCGAGATAGCGAAGCGGGCGTTGCGTTCTCGCGGACGGGCGGCCTGCGAGTTCGAGGAACTGTCCTACGACGTGCTGCACAACCGCATTCTGCGTTCCACGCTTGCCAACATCTTGAAGCTCCCGGACATGGACAACGCAGTCCGGACGGAGATCAGAACGGCGTATCGAAAGCTTGAAGGAATCAGCCTCGTGCGGCTGAACCGCCGGGTGTTCAGCCAAGTCCAACTCGACCGCAACCGCCACGTCTATCTTTTTCTGATGTCGATTTGCCAGCTTATCTCCGATTGCTTATTCGTCGAGGAAGATCCAGGGCAAGCGAAATTTCTGGATTTTCGCAGAGACGATGCCCGAATGTTCAAGCTGTTTGAAGATTTCGCCATCGCATTCTATCGACACGAACAAGACGAATTCTCGGTCAATCATCAGGGCCGTGGTATCAAGTGGGACGATACAGATACGGCTGAACATCATCGCCGTGTGATCCCAGGGATGGAGGGTGACGTACTTCTGGACTCGAAGAACCAGCGACGACGCATCATTCTGGACTGCAAGTATTATTCGGATGGTGCTTTCACCTCCCGCTACGGAGCCAAGAAACTCCGGTCAGAACACCTGTACCAACTTCTGGCGTATCTCCGAAACCGTGAAGCCACGGTGCCGGGACCTAAACACGAAGGAATCCTTCTCTACCCAATGATTGACGAGCCCGTGGCTGTGGACGTTTGCTTGGAAGGGTTCCCCATCCGGGTACGTGGAATCGATCTTGCCCAGGACTGGCGAGACATTCACGCGGATATGTTGGCTTTCATACACTGAAGCGTGCCTGCATCCGCTCCCACCACGCAGCCAAGGACGGCGCAGCGTCGAAGAGGGGCTCGTCGCTGACGCGCGTCACCCAGGTGAAGGTGCCGAACAGGCATAGGTCGGCGTAGGTCAGCACCTCGAACAGGTACTCGTGGCCGAGGGCGACCGCCTCCAGGTCGGACAACACGGATTGGAGCCGCGGGCGGAGTTCGTCGCGCCGGGCGGCGATGTCCTCCAGGCTGGCGCCCAACCGCGCCTCGCGGCTTTCGCGGAAGTAGGCGCGATCCACCGGCTCGATCTTCTCGAAGATGTCATAGACGACGACCGGAAACAGGGCCGGGTGGAGGGTCCGATCGACGTACATCGTGAAGAAGCGGCAGGCTTCCTTCATGCCGGGTCCGGGGAACAGGGCTGGGTCGGGGGAGCGGTCCTCCAGATATTCGGCGATCTTCCATGAGTCCGCCACGACGCGGCCGTCGTCCACGATGACCGGCACGCTCTCCTGTTCGGAGAACGCCAGCTTGTCCTTGTCGCAGAAACGGATCGGAACGGTGGAATAGTCCAGGCCCTTGTGACGCAGGGCCGCCTTCGTACGGGCGCAGAAAGGGCTGAAGCGCCGGTCGTCGGCGCCGGCCAAGTCATACACTTCGATCATCGGGGGCTCCTTTCTTTCTGCCTGTCATTTCCAAGACGCGGCGGAATGTCAAGGAAACGGAATTATATACAAGACGGTCCCACAAACTGCTTTTCCTCGTCGTACCCCTTCATCTCCCCGCCCCCGTCCGGCCTCGCTCGGCATTCCGGCCCCCTTCGTCATTCCGGCGAAAGCCGGAATCCAGAGGACACCTTTCCCCTAGACCCCGGCTTTCGTCGGGGCGACGAGTGGGGGGCGCCCCCCCGGAAGCCGGGATCCATCCTCTGAATTCCCGCTTGCGCGGGAATGACGACCGGCTCGGATCTTCAAGTATGGAGTTCTCAAGGCAAATGATCGGAGAGGTGGAAAATAATCCGACCAAAATATGATGGATCGTCGAATGGTCTTGACTATTTTACGATGATGTCGAGAATGGTCGGACATGCCGACGCCCCGCATCTACGATTCGCTGCTGGCGGAACATCTGGCGAACCACCGGCAGATGGCGTTCGTCAGCGGTCCGCGCCAAGTCGGCAAGACGACGACTTGCCGGCAACACGCCGACGTCTACCTCAACTGGGACGACCTCGACGACCGGGAGAGCATTCTTGCCGGTCCCGCACAGATCGTTGCGCGGCTCGGACTCGACCGGCTGACGAAGACCGTCCCCGTCGTCCTCTTCGACGAACTGCACAAATTTCCGCGTTGGAAGCAATTCCTGAAAGGCTTCTTCGACACGTATGGGGACCGCATCCGGGTCGCGGTGACGGGGAGCAGCCGCATGACCATCTATCGCCGAGGCGGCGACAGTCTGATGGGACGGTACTTTCCCTATCGGATGCACCCGTTTTCCGTTGCCGAAGCCCTGACGCAGGAACTTCCGGACCAGGGGCGAATCGTTCGTCCACCGCGGCCGGTCGATGACGGCGATTTCGATGCCCTCTGGAATCATGGCGGCTACCCGGAGCCGTTCCTCAAACGCACCCCGCGTTTCAGCCGCCGCTGGCAGTCGTTGCGCCTCGAACAGTTGGTCCGGGAAGACGTGCGCGACCTGACGCAGGTCCAGCAGCTCGACCAACTAGGCGTCCTGGTCCGGCTGTTATCCACGCGCTCGGCACAGCAACTCGTGTATGGAAATCTCGCCGCGCACGTGCGCGTGTCCGCGGATACGATTCGCCGTTGGGTGGCCGCGCTGTGCGATCTGCATCTGGGCTTCGTCGTCCGGCCCTGGTTCAGGAACGTTGCGCGCTCCTTGCGCAAAGAGCCGAAGTGGTACGTGCGCGATTGGGCGGCCGTCGAAGACGAAGGTCAACGCGCCGAGACCTTCGTCGCCTGTCATTTGCTGAAAGCGGTCGAAGGCTGGAACGACATGGGATTGGGCGCCTTCGTGTTGGGTTATCTGCGCGACAAGGAGAAGCGGGAGGTCGATTTCGTGGTGGTCCGGGACCGCAAACCCTGGTTTCTCGTCGAAGCGAAACACCAGGACACCGCCATGAGCCCGGCGCTGCAACGGTATCAGGAGCAAGTCGGCGCCCCGTTCGCGTTTCAGGTCGTGGTGGACGCCGCGTATGTCGATGCCGATTGCTTCGCCAAACCCGGGGCTCCGCTGATCGTTCCCGCGCGGACCTTGCTGTCGCAACTCCTGTGAAGACGCCGGCGGATAGGGGCCTGCCGCATCTTTCCGTCTCACTCGTTTGTATCTGAACGTAGGGGCCCCATGTGGTCCCTGAGCCGGTCGAAAGGTCGAAGGGTGGTTGCCTGGTGGGGGAAGGGGGGAACCCCCCAATCCCCTTGTCAGAGGGGCTTATGACACTGCCTCATCATCCGCCCGGTTGGCGGCTCGGTGCGCCTGCGATAGGGTCGCCCGAACCTGACCGCAACCCTGAACGCAGCATCGTAAAGGAGGCCGGAACCATGAGAGAAGCCGTCGTCGTTTCATCCGCCCGCACCGGGATCGGCAAGGCATTTCGGGGCAGCCTGAACAAGACCAGCGGGGCCACGCTGGGCGCGCACGTCATCAAGCACGCGGTCGAACGTGCCGGAGCGGACCCCGCGGAAGTGGAAGACGTGGTGTTCGGCTGTGGCCTGCCCGAAGGGTCCACCGGCCACAACGTCGCGCGGACCGCCGCAGTGAAGGCCGGGCTGCCGGTCACCACGTCGGGCATGACCATCAACCGCTACTGTTCGTCCGGTTTGCAGGCCATCGGCACCGCGGCCAACCGGATCATCGTGGACGGGGCCGAGGTGATGGTCGCCGGCGGGGTGGAGTCGATCAGCCTGGTCCAGAACAATCTGAACACCAAGCACTTCGTGGACGGCTGGCTGATGGACAACAAGCCCGAAATCTATTTTCCGATGCTGAAGACGGCCGAGATCGTCGCCCAACGCTACAAGGTCTCGCGCGAGTCGCAGGACGAATATGCCTTGGCGAGCCAGCAGCGCACCGCGGCGGGCCAAGCCGGGGGCTGCTTCGACGACGAGATCGTGCCGATCACGACCGTCATGGACGTGACCGACAAGGAGACGGGCGAGGTGAGCCAGAAAGACGTGACCCTGTCGCGGGACGAGGGCAACCGGCCCTCGACGAATCTCGATGCGCTGGCGGCGCTGCCCTCGGTCACGGACGGGTCCATCACCGCGGGCAATTCCAGCCAGTTGTCGGACGGCGCGGCCGCGGTCGTGCTGATGGAAGCCACGGTGGCCGAGAAGCGGGGGTTGGAGCCGCTGGGCCGCTACAAGGGGCTGGTGGCCGCGGGGTGCGAGCCGGACGAGATGGGCATCGGGCCGGTCTTCGCGATTCCCAAGCTGTTGGAACGCCACGGGCTGACGCTGGACGACGTGGACCTGTGGGAACTCAACGAAGCCTTCGCGGTGCAGACCGTATATTGCCGCGACCGGCTGGGCATTCCGATGGAGAACTACAACGTGAACGGCGGGTCGATTTCTATCGGCCATCCGTACGGCATGACCGGGGCGCGCCAAGTCGGCCACATCCTGCGCGAGGGCAAACGCCGCAGGGCCAAGAACGTGGTGGTGACGATGTGCGTGGGCGGCGGCATGGGCGTCGCCGGCCTGTTCGAGGTGCTGTAGAACCTGAAAAAACGGGTATCGGGACTTACGGAATCGGCGGTTGATCCTGGGAACGCGGGCGTCTCGCCCGCTTCGGGTGCGGGCCGGAGGCCCGCGTTCCCAGGGGGGAAAGCAGAGCGGGGGTCTTTCTGGCCCTGTCCTTATCTCCCGGTCTTAGTGCTCAACGTGTACCGGCCTTTCTTGAAGTGCCGGAATGGGTTCGTCCGTTCGTATCGTGCGACATGCTGCTGCCAACCTCTCGACCGCGGCGGCGTAGAATTCCGGGATGATCTCCGCGCCGTGATAACGCCTCCCGGAACGATAAGACACGACGGCGCCCGGACACAGCCCGCCGAACGGCTCCCACACGACATCCTCTTCGTCCGTGGAGGCGCGGATCGTCAGGTCCATGAATTCCAGCGGCTTCTGGCTGCCGTGCAGGCTGCTGAACTTGTAGCGCATGTCCTTGCGGAAGCCCTGAATGCGCTCGGCACCACCCACCTGCGGTTTGCGCCATACGTTCGTCACGCCGACGTCGCACCGGAACTTGGCGCGCAGCTTGGCCCACTCGTCGCCGGACAGGGGACGTTTGCCGTCGGTGCTGAAGTAGGGCCGTCCCGCGGGGTCGCCGTGCACGTTGGCGTAACGGGCCAGTTTCACGAACGCCTCTACCGGCGGGTAGTACCAGAGATGGTCCGCGGCCAGATATTTGCGGGTCGCCGCGTTCAGGACGCCGCACGCCTCGTTGGCCAGCCGCAACGGCAGCCCGCTGCGTTTCCACTCGTGGCGCAGCCAGTCCTGCATAGTCAACGTCTCGCCGTTCACCCGAAACGTGGCGGCCCGAACGTAATGCACGCACACCTCGGTGACGACGGGAAATTTCCGCAACGTTCGGGTGTTGGCATTGCCCGCAACGTGGCCGAGCCCTTTGTCCCAGATGCTGCACGCGCGGTATTCCCAGCCGTTGGCGACCAGGACGGGATGCACGTTGGCCCAGCCGACTTCGGTATTCCAGAACCACAGCGTGGTCTGGGGCGTCGCCCGGGCCGCCCACGCTTCCACGTGCGGCCGGTAGCGTTCGGCGAGGGTCTCCGCGGCGTGGCTGTCACCGGGGAAGCCGCCCACGCCGTACGGACCGTCGGAGACGATGCAGGTCGGCGTGGGCCAGCGGTCGTACAGCTTTTCGGCGTGATCGAAGTGAATGGACACGTCGGCGCGGGTGTACACGTCGCCGGCCGCGAGTTCCCGCCGGCGGTCGCGCCCACGGGTGAAGGGGCCGCTCTGCGACTTAGTCACCACGCGCGGCATCGTCCGCGTCAGCGCCCGACAGCCGGGATGATCGTCTGCCCGTAGGCTTCCAGGGTTTCGTCTTGCCGGTCGTGCATCAGGTAGAGGGCGAACTGGTCCACGCCGAGGTCGCGCAGTTCGTTCAGCCGGCGGACGTGCGTCTCCGGCGGGCCGAGGATGCAGAAGCGGTCCACGATCGTGTCCGGCACGAAGTCGGTGTGGACGTTTCCGGCCCGCCCGTGCGCGGCGTAGTCGTAGTCCTTCCGGCCGGCGATGTAGTCGGTGAGCGCCGCGGGGACGACCGTGCCGTCGCGGCCGTAGCGGGCCACGATCTCGGCAACGTGGTTGCCCACCATGCCACCGAACCAGCGGACCTGATCGCGCTGGTGGGCGAGGTCGTCACCGACGTAGGCCGGCGCGGCTACGCAGATGGTGATCGTATCGGGGTCGCGTCCCGCGGCGGTTGCGGCCTCGCGGACGCTGCCGATGGTCCACGCCGCCACGGCCGGGTCCGCGAGTTGCAGGATGAAGCCGTCGGCCTGTTTGCCGCACAGTGCCAAGGCTTTCGGCCCGTAGGCGGCCATCCAGACGTCGAGGCTCCCCCCGTCACGCCACGGAATCGTGCACGGCTGGCCGCGATAGACGACTTCGCGGCCTTCGGCGAGGCCCTTGATGACTTGCATCGCTTCGCCGAGCGTGGCGAGCGAGCAGGGCGGCCGGCCGATCACGCGCAACGCGGAATCCCCCCGACCGATGCCGCACACGGTCCGTTCGCCGAACATGTCGTTCAAGGTGGCGAACAGCGACGCGGTCACCGTCCAGTCGCGGGTGCCGGGGTTGGTCACCATCGGCCCCACTTTCATATGGCTGGTTGCCGACAGGATTTGCGAATAGATGACGTAGGGCTCCTGCCACAGGACGTGCGAATCGAACGTCCAGGCGTGGCTGAATCCCAGCGTCTCTGCCCGCCGGGCGAGATCTACCGTCCGCGAGGCCGGGGGGTCGGGCTGGAGAACGAGGCCGAAGTCCATAAGTCCCTCCCTGACGGGCCGTATCGCCGTTGCTGCGCCCGTTGAACGTCACACCGTGGGGGAAAAGGGTCCCAGCGTATCGGGAAAGCGGGGAAGACCCCAGCCTGAAATCCGGAACTGTCCAGCGGCGCCGGTTCGTGCCCCGCCTCTCTCCCTCCGCCCCTTCGACACCCTTCGACAAGCTCAGGGACCACGCTCAAGGCTCAGCAGGCTCGGGGAGCGGAGGGAGAGGGCCGCGGCTTCTCGCCTCATGCCGCCGCGGCGGCCTTGGCCGCGTTCAGTGCGGCGTCGTAGTCCGGTTCGTTGGCGATCTCGGACACGTATTCGACGTGGGTGAGTTGGCCGTCCTTGCCCACCACGAACACTGCCCGCGCGGTGACGCCGGCCAGCGGGCCGTCGTCGATCAGCACGCCGTAGCCCTTGGCGAACGTGCGGTCGCGGAAGTCCGACAGCGTCTTGACCTGCTCCACGCCTGCGGCCCCGCACCATCGTTTCTGGGCGAACGGCAGGTCCACGCTGAGCGTCCAGATTTCGATGCCGTCGCCGAGCTTGCCGGCCTCTGCGTTGAAGCGCCGCGTCTCGGTGTCGCACACCGGCGTATCCACGGAAGGGACCGAACTCAGGATGACGACTTTGCCCTTGGCCTCGCTGAGCCTGACGGGCTGCAGATCGTTGCTCACCGCGGTGAAGTCCGGCGCGGCCTGTCCGACGGCCACTTCCGTTCCGGCCAGCGCGATGGGATTCCCTCGTAACGTGACTGATGCCATATCTTCCTCCTCGTTCGTCGTGAAATTGTGCGCATACCCGCGCAGATGGCGAATTCCCGAAACCCGCGCATTCTACCCACGCCCCTCCGGCTTGCAAAGTGGCGGGCCCCGTCTGACTGCACAGAATGGGAGCGTCCCGGTTTGCATTTCCCGCGCTGATTCACCCACTCACTCGGCCCTTTTCCCACCCTTCGACAGGCTCAAGAACACAGGCTCACCAACCGGGCTCGGGGACCGGCTTTGTGGCCTCTTTCCCCTCCTTCCTATCCCCTCTCCCTCTGGGAGAGGGCTAGGGAGAGGGTCCTCGAAGACACCTCAGCCTCGGAGTTTCAACCTGAGCCTGTCGAAAGAAGCCTGCCCGGCCTTGCTATTCGGACGGTCTGCCGAAGGCGGGCGGGCGCTTATCCAAGAAGGCGCGCATACCTTCGCGTGCGTCGGGAGACAGAAACGCCGCTCTCTGCGCCCGATATTCGTAGGCGAGGCTCTCTTCCAGCGAGGCGGTCGCGCCCTGGTACACACCGGCCTTGATGCGCGCCACGGCGCCGGCCGGCCCGTCGGCAAGCCGACGTGCGAAGGTCAGCACGTCTTCCTGAAACCGCTCGGCCGGGGAGACGCGGTTGAGCAGTCCGAGGCGCAGCGCCCCCTCGGCGTCGATGCGGTCGCCGGTCAGCATGAGTTCGAGCGCCTTGGCCGTGCCGACCAGGCGCGGCAGGAAGAAGAAGCCGCCCCAGTCCGGCACCAGTCCGATCCGCACGAAGCTTTCCGCAAATAGCGCCCGCTCCGAGCCCAGCCGCAGGTCGCAACTCAAGGCCAGGTTCGCGCCGGCGCCGGCCGCGGCGCCGTTCACCGCGGCAATTACCGGCTGCGGCATGCGCTGGATGAGTTGCACGACGTGGCTGCCCAGCGTCATCCGTTCTTCCAGCACCGCGGTAGAGTTCTGCTCTTGCATCTCCGCCATGCTGGCGATGTCGCCGCCGGCGCAGAATGCCTTGCCGGCGCCCGTGATGACCACGCAGCCCACCTGCGGATCGGCGGCGAAGCGTTCCAACGCTTCGAGCAGCCTTCCGCGCATGGTGTCGGAGAAGGCGTTCATCACCTCGGGCCGGTTGAGGGTCAGGACGGCGACGCGGCCCATGACCCGGGTCAGGATTTGATCGGCGTTTCGGTCTTCGCTCATGGGACCTCCGGGGAGGGGAAGTGGTGAGTGATTAGTGGCGAGTGGTGAGGAGTCCGGTCAACCGCTGCAGTACGGACAGGCCAACGACCTCGTCGCGTTCGGTGAAAGAGGCCATTGTAGCGGCGACGGATTGCGTGTGGCCGTCCCGCTGGAGCGCCGCCGCGGCGCGTTGCATGGCGCGCAGGGCCGCGCGCTGCAAGTCGGACGGAACGATCATGATCCGGTAGCCCATCGCGGCGAGCCGTTCGCGCGGCACGAGCGGCGTCTTGCCGCCGTGGAACATGTTGATGAGCAGCGGGGCATCGACCTCCGCGGCGATGCGCACGATCTCGTCTTCCGTTCGAGGTGCTTCGACGAAGATCGCGTCGGCGCCGGCCGCGGCATACGCCTGCGCGCGCTCGATGGCCGCGTCCAGCCCCAATGCGGCGCGCGCGTCGGTGCGCGCGATCAGGACGATTCCGTTGCTGCCGCGCGCCTCGACCGCGGCGGCGATCTTCTCGATCATCTCATCGGGGCTGACGACCTGCGGGCCGTCGTAGTGGCCGCAGCGTTTGGGCTCGACCTGATCCTCGATGTGCAGGGCCGCGGCCCCGGCTCGGGCGTAGGCGCGCACCGTGCGCATGACGTTGAGCGCGTTGCCGTAGCCGGCGTCGGCGTCCACGATCAGCGGCACCGTCGTGACCGACCGGATCTCTTCCAGCCGTTTCTGCATTTCGGTGAACGTCACCAGACCCAGGTCGGGATAGCCCATGCTGCGCGCGATCGCCCCGCCGCTGACGTACAGCGCGGCAAAGCCAGCGGCCTCGGCGACCCGCGCCGACAGCCCATCGTACACCCCCGGCGCGGCCAGCAATTCCCCGCGGTTCAGCAGAGTCCGTAGCACGCCGGGGCCTTGGGGCGTCCGGAGCATGCCTACCCCCGCGCGGCGCGGGCCGCGTGCGTGCCCGCCAGCCGCCCGAAGGCCGCGCCGCGCATGAGCCCGGCACCGCCCGGATAGTTGCGGGAGAAGAAGCCGCCCGTGATTTCGCCGGTCGCGAACAACCCGGGAATGGGCCGGTCGAGATGGTCGAGGACCTCGGCGCGCGTGTTGATCCGAATCCCGCCGAAGGTGAAGGTGATCCCCAGCGTCACCGGGTAGGCGACGAACGGCGGGCGGTCGAGCCGCGTGGCCCAGTTGGTCTTTTCGGGGCGCAGGCCGCGCGTGCGTTTGCCGTCCTTGACGGTCGGATCGAAGGCGCCGTCCTGCACCGCGGCGTTGTAGGCGTCCAGCGTGGCAACGAACGCGTCGCGCCGAAAATCCAGCGCGGCGTAGCGTGCGGCCAGCCGGTCGGCCAGGACGCCCACGCTGTCGGCTTCGACCGGCGTGCCGGTCGCGTAGCGCGCTTCGAGCAACGGCAGCGTCTGTTGGTCGAAGACCTGGAAGACGGACGCCTCGCGCTGGCGCAGAATGTCGCGCCCCATGCGCGCATAGGTATAGAGATTGAAGTCCGCGCCCTCGTCCACGAACCGCTCGCCGTCCAGGTTGAGCATGACCGAGAACGGATACGACAGCCGGTTGGTCTTGTCCGTCAGCCGCAGGTCGCCGTAGGCCGGCGCGTCCGCGTCGATCGGCGTGGCGTGGCAGCCGGCCCATTCGCCGCAGGGCTGCGCGCCGACGTCCAGCGCGGCGCGCGTCATCTCGCCGGTGTTGCTGCGCGTGCCGCGCACCTTGACCATGCTCCAATGCGGGCCGAGGTAGGCCGTCCGCATCTCCGGGTTGGCCTGAAAGCCGCCGCTGGCCAGCACCAGGGCGCGGCAGGCGAGACGGCGCATGCCGTCCGGGCCGTGCACCTCCAGCCCGCACACGCGCCCGTCGGCCGCAGTCAGAATGCGGCGTGCCTGGCTTTCATACCGGATGGATACGTCGGCATCCGCGGCCAAGCGGAACAGCGTGGCGGACAGGTGCACGCCTTCGCCCTTGGCGCGGATCGCGCCGCCGCGTGCGAGAGTGATCGTGCGGGCGTCGGCCACGCGGACCGGCCCGACGGCGCGGTTGAACTCCCACGCCACCCCGAGGTCGGCCATCCAGCGCAGCGTATCGTACGACCGGGCGATCAACGTATCCGTCAATTCCGGGTCCGCGCGTCCACCCGTCACACGGTCGATGTCCTCCCGAAAATCCTGCGCGGTATAGGGAGCGACGCGTACGTCCGCGGGGTCGTCGTGGCCGCGGATCAGGGCCGTCAGGTCGTCCAGCCCGGCGTAGGTGCAACGGAACAGCCCGCCGGTGAAGCGCGTATTGCCGCCACGCAGCTTGTGCGTGGCTTTTTCCAGCACGACCACGCCGGCCCCTTCGGCCCGGGCGGCCAGCGCCGCGGTGAGTGCGGCGTTGCCGGCGCCGACCACGATCACGTCCGTCGAGTCGGGAAGGGCGCTCGAATCCGTCACCGGCCCGTTCGCTTTCTGTTGCAAGCCCGATTGGGCGTCCGCGGAGCGCGGGCCATACGAGAGACGAAGCCGATCGTCCGCGCGGGCGGACTAATGCACGGTCTCCGCGGGCGGGTGCTGTTTGGCGCGGATGGTCCGGGCGCGCGCCTGCAGGTCGCCGGCTTCGGCGGCGCGGTCCAGCTTGCGCAGGACGCCGGCGTATTTGTCGAGCAGCAGGGCGACCGCGGGATGGTCTTCCCCGAGGCGCCGCTCCCGAATGGTCAGCGCCTGTTGGAACAGGGCGTCGGCGTCTTCGTGTTTGTCCTGCGCCGTGGCGAGTTCGGCCAGCCCGCACAGCGCGGTGGCGACCGCGGGATGCGTCTCGCCCAGGTCGCGTTGCCGGATGGCGAGCGAGCGCCGGAACAGCGACTCGGCTTCGTCGTACCGGCGCTGGCCGGTATAGACCGCGGCCAGATTGTTCAGGCAGTTGGTGACGCGGTAGTGGTCGGGCCCCACCACCGCTTCGGCGATCTTGAGCGCGCGCTGCAGAAACGTCTCCGCCTCGTCGTATTTGCCCAACTCGCGGTAGAGCGAGGCGAGATTGTTCAGGCTTTGCGCCACCCAGGGATGATCCGGGCCGTAGAATTCTTCGCGGATGGCCAGCGCGCGCTCGTAGTAGGTTTCGGCCTCGCCGCGTTTCCCCTGATTGTGGGACAGGCTGGCCAGGTTGTTGAGGACCACGGCGACGCGCGCGTCCCGTTCGCCGAACTCCTCGGCCTTTTGCAGGGCCGTGCGCAGGTGTCGTTCGGCTTCGGGGTAGCGGCCCTTCTGGTAGAGGCGGGCGCCGGTCTCGTTGGCGGTCTCCCAAGTGACGTCACTCATGGTGTTCCCTCGTGCGGCGCGGCGCTCGGAGCGGGCGGGCCGGCGTGACCCTAGCAAAGAAGACGGCGGACTTTCAAACCGCGGCGTGCGTTCGGATATATGCACGCGGAGAGTGTTTGGGTTCGCGTTGAGGGGGATTCGATTTTTGATTGTGGATTTTTGATTGCGGATTGGGATCGCCGCCGGGTTACGTGGGTAGGAGTCCCCCCTTGGAGCCTTTGCCTTTCTACCCCCTCTCCTCCCTTCGACAAGCTCAGAGACCATCGGGAGAGGGCTAGAGCCTGCCCCGGACCTGATCCGAGGAAGAGGATTCCCGCCCCCCAACACGCCGCGCGCTGGCGCGAAATTCAAACGCATGCGGATTCGGCACAGGGCGTTGCTGGCGTGGGGACGGATTTCTCGATATTCCCCCGCGGGATGTTGGCGTCCGGCGACGCGCCGGAGCGACGGCGCGATTGAACTCCCACGCCACCCCGAGGTTGGCCATCCAGCGCAGCGTGTCGGTCAGTTGCGAGTCCGCGTGTCCGCCCGTGACACGGGCGATGTCGTCCCGAAAATCCTGTGCGGAGTAGGGATCGACGCGCACGTCGCCGAGGTCGTCGTGGCCGCGGATCAGAGCCATCAGATCGTCCAGACCGGCGTAGGTATAGCGGAACAGCCCGCCGGTGAAGCGCGTGTTGCCGCCGCGCAGCTTATGCACGACTTTTTCCAGCGCGACCACAATGGTCGCCACATACCACTTTATCTCTCCTCTGTGTGTCGTACTTCCGCGAGCACCCGAACCAATCCGTCAAGTCACAGGGCTCTGCTTCTACCGCCTTGACCCGGGTCGACGACAAGCCTCCCCAGTATTTATCGAAGTTCGGCTGAAGTAACGGTTTGCCGAGATGTTCCGACCCCCTCTTCCAGTTGTTCTTCGATGCTGCTTTATTGTTCCGTACGCACGATACTGGCTCGGTGTGTCCTGGTCCATGTAACCCGAGACATCAAAGTGCGACCGGACGACGACAGAAGCATTAGGAGAGAAAGACGATGTTTGATTTCTTGAAGGCGTGGAACAAGAACACTAGAGTAGCCAGCGACGAGCCAGTGAGAATTGGCGTCATCGGCTTGGGCCGTGCGGGCCAGTCGAATGTCAAGCAGATCCTCGCCTCGTCCAACTTTCGTTTGGCCGGCGTCTTTGACCTTCATGCGGACTTAGCGGCGCGAACCGCCCGAGTGGCCAGCACCACACTCTACCGAGACGTTGAGGCATGCATGGAGGACGAATCTAGCGAAGCTGTCTTCGTGTCCGTGCCTCACGTCCACTTACCGGACATCGGGAAGCGGGTGCTTGAAGCCGGAAAGCACTTGCTCATCGAGAAGCCGATGGCCATCGATATGCGCTCCGCGGCAATGTTGACGGCGATGGCGGAGAAACGCCGCCTGTCGATTGCCGTACACTACCCGCGGATCTTCAACAACAATGTTCTTACAGCGCGCCGTTTGGTCGAAATCGGTGCCATAGGTGATTTGGTTAGCGTCGAGACACGACTGAATGCCTTTAAAGGTCCAGCTTACTATCATGGCTCCGTCGGTCCCAGTCCCAGCGATTGGCGTTCCGACAGAATCAAGTCCGGCGGAGGGGTTCTGATCATGAACGGCTGTCATATCATCCACGCCGTGCAGTACATCACCGGAGCCAAAGTTGAATGGGTGTTCTCCGTTCCACCTCGCCCGTTGCCCGGGCATGTTCCAGACGGCATCGAAGGCGATTTTTACGGGTTGCTGGGTATTGAAGGTGGATGTGTCTGGACGCTGTCCCTATCTACCGTGAAGTACGGCGTGCGCTCGAACGCCATACTGATTTGCGGCCGCAACGGTTCAATCTCTCTGCAACAAGAGCAGATCCGATATTACTCAACGCGAGTTGTGGAGGGCAAGAAGCCTGGCGTCTGGCATCGCTTACGGCAGCGTCCCGCCAACGCACGCCAGCGATGGTTGGACGATGTAGCACAATCCATAAGGGAAGGAACGTCGCCCCGGGTAAACGCAGAAAACGCCCGCCGAACGGTCGAAGTGATTAATGCACTCTATGCCAGCAGCACGTTGAATCGCATAGTTGCGATGGAAGAGATACAAAAGACGGCTTCTGCAGAGGCAAGGGAGGTTGGGTCGTGATCCGGCAATCCTCTCTTGACAGGCCGAGTGGGCAATGCTGAGAGGGCACGGGAGGTTGGCGCCGGATCGCGCTTCGGAACAATGGCGATTCTCCCCTTGTATTTATGGAACACACTGAGATGACCAGAGAGTCGGTTCCAGAGAGCTTCGCAGGCACCATGTGGGGTATTTATCTACGAGCGATGTATCTGGTCGATCTGGCCCGATTGAGCCCCGGCCATTCCGTCGTGGTGGCGGGCGGTCATTTGATCGACACGGCTGTCGAGACACTGCTCAGCTGTAACGTGACGGTCACGATCCTGTCCGAAGAGGAAGTGGGTGAAGCGTCGGTCGATGCGTTCATCGGTTGTTCCATGCCTGTTTTGGCGCGCGTCTTGCCTCGGATGTCTACAGGAGGCGTCGTGACCCTCTCATGCATTCAGATTGCCACGATGGAGATGGACTACTATTCCACAGTGCATAGGAAAGGATTGACGATCACAGGGCAAGTCGGGGACGCCTTCCTGCGATCCATCCCCGCGCTTGGTCGCAGACTGAATCGATTGCTGTCTCGATCCGAGCGGCTGGAAGCCGCTTACCGAAAACAGTTTCAACGCCAGATCGCTGGGTAACATCCATTGGGTGATGCCCGTTAAGAATAACGGCCCACACGAAGGGAAACAGGTTTTGGCGAAAAGGGTCGTCAGGGCGGTCTTTCGTCGGCTGCTTCTCGGGCGCTCCCGGGAAGATTGGCAACAGGCGCTGAGGACAGCGCGTGTGTTGGCAGGCGTGGCGGCGGGGTTGCCGAGACTGCCCCGTCTAGGTCGTCACGTAGTATTTCGGCGAGTCGGCATCGCGGACACGGAAAAGTTTTTCTGGAGGCCGCCACGGGCACACGAAGTATTGGTGAGGATGACGTACTCAGCGGTCAGTGTCGGAACTGAAAGTGCGGTGCTGCTTGGTTTGCCGAACGCAGGCCGGATAATGCCGTTGTGGCCGGCCGCTTCAGGATGTGGCGAAGTGATTTCAACGGGCCGAAAGACTAAGGGCATTAGCATTGGGGATCATGTCGCCGGGAATCTAGCGCATGGTACTTATGCCATCACTGACGCCTCCAGGGTCACCCCCATCGGTCAAGGGGCGCCTTCTCCACTTGCGGCGCTGGTGGACCAGGCGTGCGTCGTACAGCAAGGAATGCGGAAAGCGTCCATTCGCCTAGGGGAGCATACGGCGATTGTGGGGACGGGGCTGTTTGGCCAATTGTCGATGTTTTACGCCGCCTTGCTTGGTGCGGGGCGGCTAACATTTATCGGTAGGGACGAGAGGGGGGCAGCGGCATCCAAACGGCTGATGCTGGGTCAGAAGTACATCGTCACCACAAACGCGGATGCGGTCGTGGCAGACGTGGTCATTGAGGCAGCCAACAGTCCGAAAGGGTTATTGACGGCGGTGGCGGCCGTCGGACAAGGCGGTCGCATCGTGAACCTCGGGAGCCCGAGGACAAACGTCGACTTAGCGCGTCTCATCAACGGCTTGACAGAAAAGGGGGCGTCGCTCACGGGAGCGCACAGAAGAACCTTCGGCCCTGCCGGAAAGGGGGATGTATGGCGGGCTGATCGGGAACTGTATTTACAATTGATCGCAAAAGGGGCGTTTCGGGGATTTCCGTACGACATCGTCCAAGGAACCAACAGAGATGACGTTAATCTCCTCTATGAGGACATTGTTCGTAAACGGCGCTTACCCGGCGCCATTCTTCTGGCTTGGCGTCAGTGAATATCCTGCTGAACGACCTTAAAGCCGTAGGGAAAGTACGCGTTCATGGCCCCTCGCAAGTCGTTTTGTAAGGGCAGTAATCCGCCGACTGCCGTTTCCGCCGCACGAGATGAGCAGTCGTCAAACCGGTCGTTGGACTCAATGAATTGCTCGGTGACGGCACGGACCTGGGCAGGGCTCAAGGTCGTATAAGGGAACGCCACCATATAGCAGAACAGCCACCTCGCGCCAGACCAGTTCCAGATCCGTCTTTTCAGCAGGCGGTCGAGCATCCTGGAATCAAGGGCGGCGCTGGTCAGCTGCAGTACCTGCATGAGCTTGGCGCCAATACGCCGGTTCATACGTGGCAAGGTTGCAACGTCCACCACCAGCAAGTGCCGATGACGCCCGGGAAATGTGCCAATAGGCCCAAGACTATAGGGGCCGATTCTAAGGGATACAAAGCCAGACGATTGCCGAACTCTCCCGCCAGGGCGAAAAATTTAATTGCAGTCGAGACGCTGCACCGCGGCAACCTGACGTGCCGCGAACGGATCGGGCTCTTGCTGGACGAAAGCACGTTCCAGGAGGTAGGCAGTATGGCCAGCTTCGCATCGTACGACAACGCGGGCAAGACCACAGTTCACGTCGGCCAAGATCGACAGACGCCCCTCAGTGGTCTGTGCTGACGACTTCACCTAGATCGGCGGCCACGCCGGCGGTGCGATCACTGTGGGGCGGCTCGTTCCTGCCCGGACATCTCGGCAGCAGCATGTACGCGGAACAACTCGCCAGCGTGCCGGTCGTCAACCTGTTGCTCGGCAGCGTGGTCGGCATCGGTGCGGCCAAGGCCGTGCTGGGGCATTTCTCGGTGATGGTGCGCGACGTCGCACAACTCTTCGTGGCCGGTCCGCCGGTCGTGCAGCACGCGATGGGCTACGACGTCAGCAAGGAGGATCTGGGCGGTTGGCACATCCACTGTTGCAACGGCTCCGTGGACAACTTGGCCGAGACGGAGGCGGAAGCGGTCGCGCTGACCAAGCGGTTTCTGTCGTACCTGCCGCCGAGCGTGTACGAGCCGCCACCCGTGCTGCCGCCGAATCCTGCGGACCCGCCCACCCGTCGCGCCGAGGAATTGTTCGACCTGATTCCGCGCAAGCGCGCCACCACTTTCGACGTGCGCATGGCCATTCGGCTGATGGCCGACACCGACTTGTTCTTCGAGGTCGGGCCGTTGTGGGGCACGGACCAGGTCACCGGCTTCGTGCGCTTCAACGGCTACCCGCTCGGGGTCATCGCTTCGGATAGCCGCCACGCCAACGGCGGCGCCCTGACCGCGGACGGATGCAGCAAGCTGACGCGCCACTTGGACCTGTGCGACGTGTTCCACCTGCCGATCCTGAACCTGATCGACAACCCCGGCTTCGCCGTGGGGCTGGAGCACGAGCAGACCGGCACCATCCGCCGCGGGGCCGAATGGATGATCGCCTTCGCGTAGGTCGGCGTGCCCCTCTTCACGGTGCTCATGCGGCGCAGCTTCGGCGTGGCCGGCAACAACTACGCCACGCCGCGGGCACGGCCGTCGGTGCGCGTGGCGTGGCCCGCGGTGGACGCCGGCGGCATTCCCCCGGAGGGCGGCATCGAGGCGGCCTACAAGCGGCAATTAGCCGAGGCCGCGGACCCGCGGGCGCTGCGCGCGGAACTCATGGCACGCATCGAGAGTGCGCGCGGCCCGGTCGGCCCGCTGTCGAAGTTCGAAATCGAGGAAATGATCGATCCGCGCGACACGCGGGCGCTGGTCTGCGAGTGGGTGGAGACGGCGTACAAGCTGGTCTCGCAGCCGGCGCGGCTGGCACCCCGCGCCTTGCAGTTCCGACTGTAGCCGTTGTGCAGGAGGCGGGCGTGCTAGGCCGCGGCGCGGATCACCGGCAGGCCGCCCGAGGGCGCGAACGTAATGCTGCGCCGCACCGTGCGCACCGTATGCGTCGGGTCCGGCCGCAAGGACACGCGCGCCAATATCCGGGCCAGCACGATCTTCATTTCGTACGTGGCGAACGCGGCGCCGAGGCAGTGGCGCACCCCGCCGCCGAACGGAAAGAAGGCGTACGGGTCCACGCGCCGGTCGAGGAACCGCTCCGGCCTGAACTCCTCCGGGTCCGGCCAGATGTCGGGCCGCCGGTGCGTGAGATAGATGCACGGCGCGGCCACGCTGCCCGCGGGCAGGTCGAAGTCCCCGATGCGGGTCGGCGCTTCGAGATAGCGCGCGACGATGGGCACGATGGGATGCAGGCGCGCGGTCTCCTTGATGACGGCGTCGAGATAGCCGAGGTCGGCGACCTGCTCGGCCAGCGGCGCCTGCCGTCCGTTCCCGAGCACCGACGCCACTTCCGTCCGGGCGGTCTCCAGCCCCTCGGGATGGTGCAACAGGCGGTGCATCACCCAGGCCAGCGAGGTCGCCGTGGTCTCGTGCCCGGCCAGCAGCATGGTGATCATCTCGTCCCGGATTTCCGCGTCGCTCATGGGCCGCCCGTCTTCGTCGCGTGCGGCGACGAGCATGGCCATGATGTCGGTCCGCCCGTCGTGAGGCGCGGCCTTGCGCCGGGCGATCTCGTCGTACAACAGCGTGTCGATTGCACGGGCGAGCGCGGTGATCCGTCGCCAGGCGGTGAGCGGCCCCAGGTCGATTTGCAGCCAGCGGACCAGCAGCAGCGGGCTGTTGCCGACCAGCTTGAGAAACTCGATCAGCAACGTGCGCAGGCGCGCCAGCCGCGATCCTTCCTCCACCCCGAACACGGTTCGCAGGATGATGTCGAGCGTGATGTGCTGCATCCGCGCGTGCAGCGGAAACGACGTCTCGACCGGCCAGTCGTCGATCGACCGGTCGGCGACCTCGCCCATCACGGCACCGTACAGCCGCATCCGCTCGCCGTGGAACGGCGGCATGAGCAGCTTGCGCTCACGTTTGTGCCGGGCGCCGTCGAGCAGCAGCACCGAGTTGGGACCCAGGATCGGCTTGAGCACCACGTTGGCCTGCCCGGCCTGCAAGCGTTCCGGGTCCGCGGTGAAAATCTGTTTGATGACCGCGGGCTCGCTGAAGAACGCCAACGGCGGCACCCCGGGCCAGCGCATCGTGAACGCACTGCCGTATGTCTGCGCGCATGCCCGCATGAACGGGATGGGCTGCCGGACCCATTTGAGAATCTGCAGCAGGCGCGGAATGCGCGGACCGGGTGGGAGAGCGGGCATGGCGACGAAGATAGGGAGCGGGGCGGCAGCGGGCAAGGGAGCGTGGGCCGGTGATACTATTCAATCCACCCCTTACTCTCCGGCTCGTGCCAGAACCGCACGGACGATTTCGTTGGAAAGCCTGAAATCACTTCGTTCCAAGAGTCCGAAGTAGGGCCGAATGCTCTGCACGAAACGCGCTTCCTTGGCCGCAAGGAGCACACCGGCGAGACCGGTGACGGGAAGCCCATGTTCTCGGGCGTATCCCCGACCGAACACCTCGTCCATCAGCACGAGAGAGGGCCCCGGAATGCTCTAGCGCAAGCGTCAGCGTACTCGCCTCGCCGGCGTCGAGATCGGCAAACTTGATGGTATCGATGCGAGTGCGAACGACTGTGACCCACCGGGCTTCTACCGCGTTGGTCAGCTCCCGGACGCCGGGCAGTTCGCCGCCCGCCAATACCTCGTCACGAACCGTGGTCGTTACGGTGACGTGGCCGAAGAGGCTACGGAGCAGGTCGAACGCTCCCACCGCGGCCAGCCCGATCAGCGGGCTTGTGTCGGCTGTGACGAGCCGGTTCGCCATGTACGGATCGCCTCGGCGTCCTCCCGTACGCTGGTTGCGGTACCCCTCACCACGGGGATGCCAATCTTCGAGACGTGTTGGATGAACGCGGCTATGCTGAGACCGGAAAAGCGTGCGGCGCGTCCGAGCGAAAGGCTCTGGTCACGGTAAAGCGCCGTAGCCAACGCCTTCCGTACCCCCGGGTCGGTAAGAAGTCCCTCATCGTCGAGATGCACGAGGATCGCTTCCGGCTCATGACGATTGAGGACTATGACGGGGTGCTCGCGCGCGGCACGGAGCGCCGCGGATGGATTATTCTTCAATTCTCGTACGCTGACGGCCTTCATGTTTCACCTCGCGAGCGGACAGGGTACTGGAGAATATGTGGGAACACAACGTAGGCACAAAAAGAACCGCAAGCGCATTGACATCCGCGTACGCGGCGTCGAAGCCCTTCTGCCTGTCCTACTAGATCACCCCCTCGTCTTTCAATTGCTTGATCTCGGCCGAGGACAGACCCAGCAGGTCGCGGTACACGACGTCGTTGTGCTCGCCCAGATCGGGGCTGGGCGCGGTGGTCGGCGGCTGCGCGCCGTCGAAACGCCACGGCGGACCCAACACCGTCACCGTGCCCGCGGTCGGGTGCTCGATCTCCTTGAGGATGCCGCGCTCGCGCAGGTGCGGGTCGTGCAACACTTCTTCGACGGTCTGTACCGCGCCGCAGGTGATGTCGGCCTCGCCGCACAGGCGCATCAGGTCGTGTTTGGCGTGCTGGCGCGTCCAGGCGCCGACGATGGCGTCCACCTCGTCCGCCACCGTGCGGCGCGCAGCGTTGGTGGCGAAGCGTTCGTCTTCGGCTAGGTCCTCGCGGCCCATCAGCCTGCACAGCGCCTGCCAGCGCCGGTTGTCGGACGTGAGCAGCAGGACGTAGCCGTCGCGCGCCGGGTAACAGTTGTAGGGCGAGAAGGCGCGGTTGGGTGCCCGGTTGCCCGCCCGGTCGTATCGGCCGCCGCGGGCGCGGTAGGCCGAGATCTGGGCGGTGAGGGGGGCGATGGCCGACTCGAACAGCGAGGTCTCCATTTGCAGGCCGCGGCCCGTCCGCTCCCGCTGGTGCAGTGCGGCCAGGATGCCGGCGGCAAAATGGATGCCACCCATGATGTCCATGATCGGCGGGCCGGCCTTCATGGGCGGGCCGGCCGGGTCGCCGGTCGTCGCCATGATGCCGGACATGGCCTGCACGATGGAGTCGAACGCCGGATAGTCGCTGTACGGGCCGCTCTGCCCGTAGCCGGAACTGGAGGCACAGATGACGCGCGGATTGACGGTCGTGAGCACGTCGTACCCCAGCCCCAGCTTGTCCAGCGTGCCGGCGGCGAAGTTTTCCATCACGACGTCCACCTGCTTGACCAGCCGCTTGAACAACGCTTTCCCGCGCTCGGACTTGAGGTTCAGCGTGATGCCCTTCTTATTCGAGTTGAGCATCACGAACGGATAGCTCTGCGTCTTGGCATCCGGGATCGGGAAGATGCTGCGGGCGCGTTCGCCGTGCGGCAGCGCCTCGACCTTGATGATCTCGGCTCCCAGGAAACCGAGCGCCTGCGCGGCGTACGGCCCGTTGAAGACGTGGGTGAGGTCCAGGACGCGGAGGTCGTCGAGCGGGCGCATGCGGCTTTCCTTATTCGACAGCAGAACGGACGTGGCGGACCGGTATGGCGTATCTCCGACCGGTCGGCGCTCGGCGTCAGCTATCAGCCACGCCCGGGGAAGGCAAGGAAATACGAGAAAACAAAGGCATTTTGCGCGGTCGCGGCGTAGCGGACGTGATGCCTGTCGTGATCAAGGATGTCGCTTTCGGTCCCAACCTTTACATCAACGGGCACCTGGGACGGCCAGGTCTCCATTACGCGGACTGTTAGTTGAGAGATGGTAAACGAGGGATACGTCGTTCAGGCTGGTCACTTATCGGGGAGCATCCCCCTCTCTTCTCGGAGAGTGGCGATCAAGGTGTTATTGTCCAGCATCTGCTGCCCCCCGTCCCCCAAATTCTTCAAGGTATAGCTCTGGCGCTCAATTTCGTCGGGACCGATAATCAGGGCGTACGACATCCGTTGAGCGGCCGCGGTGGCGAGTTGGCGCTTGAGCTTGGTCTGTTCCGGGTACACGTCCACTGCAATGCCCGCGGCACGCAGGCTTGAAACGAGCTTGAGCGCGGGCCGAAGCGGCGTATCGGGCAGAATGCAGACCATCACCTGAGCCGCGGGTTCGAGGGCCGGGAACATGTCGCGTTCTTCCATCAGGAGTAGAACGCGTTCCAGACCCAGCGAAAAGCCGACCGCTGGTACCTGTTTGTTCGTGAACATGCCAATCAAATTGTCGTAGCGACCGCCGCCGCCTAGCGAGCCGCTGAAATCGTCGGACACGACTTCGAAGATCGGGCCGGTGTAGTAGCCGAGGCCACGGGCGAGTGCCGGCGCAAGTCGGACGTGAGGGCCGGCCGGAGCATCACACAGCATGGCCAGGAGGGCTTCGAGGTCGTCAAGCGGTAGCTGTGCTTCGGCTTGGCTCAGACAGCGACGCAACGACGCCAGGATATCAACGTTGTCCGTGTCGGGCGCTGGGGTGGTCATTCGCAGCAATTGCTCGGCGGACGCCGGCGCGATCCCGCGGTGAGCAAGTTCTTCGTGCACGCCGTCGGCGCCGATCTTGTCCAGCTTGTCGAGGGCGATGAGGGCAGGCCCCTCCAATGTCGGCGCTATCCCTGCAGCTTGAATGAGGCTGCGCAAGACGACACGGTGGTTGAGAGAGATGGAGAAACTCGAAAACCCGAGCGCGAGCAGGGCGTCGCTGACGGCGTTCATCACCTCGGCCTCGGCCAACAACGACGTGGTGCCGGTCAGATCGACGTCACATTGCCAGAACTCGCGGAACCGGCCTTTCGCCGGCCGGTCGGCACGCCAGACCGGCTGGATCTGATAGCGTTTGAATATGCGGGGCAGGCGGTTGCCGTATTGTGCGATTACGCGCGCCAAAGGAACAGTCAGGTCGTAACGCAATCCGAGTTCCGCCAAGTCCGCGGCGTCGGGCGATTCGTTTGCGAGGGCGCGGACGAGTTTGTCCCCCCGATGCAGCAACCGGAAGATAAGCTGGTCGCCTTCCTCTCCGTATTTGCCCAACAAGGTCGACAGGTTTTCGACGCCTGGGGTTTCGAGCGGCTGGAAACCATAGCGCTGAAAGACGTCTTCTATCCGTCCCACCACGTACCGCCGCTTGGCGACGATCTCGGGCAGATAGTCGCGCATCCCACTGGGCGGCTTGGTGCTGGGCATACGGTTTCCTCGTGCGGTTGAGGGGACGGAGTGTACCGCTTCGCTCGCGCACTGTCAGCCGGTATCCCTTCATCGGTCGGGTTGCATCCTCGCTTCGGCCTGCCTAAGCAGACGAAAGCCGGGGCAGGAGACAGGAGCGGGAACATGATGGAGTACGTGTACGCGGGTGCCTCGCAGTTCGCCGGCAACGGGGAAGCCGCGCCGGCCAGCGGCCTGTGTCGGCAGGCTGTCGGCGAGTCCGCCTGGCAGATCTTGAGCCGCGGCCTTCCCGAACGAGCCGAAATTCGGGCGATTCTCGTCCATCCCGACGACCCGCAGATCGTTTATGTCGGCACGCAGCATGGGCCATACGGCAGTACGGACCGAGGCGAGCACTGGCGATCCTTGGATTTTCCCGACCCCGACATGGTGGTCTGGTCGCTGCTGTTTCGGCCCGATGACCCGCGGGTCATGTATTGCGGAACCGCGCCGGCCGCGGTGTATCGCAGCGTGGACGCCGGCGAGCATTGGAGGCGACTGCGCATCGATCTTCCGGACGCGATGGTCGAGATGGGCTTCCCGTGCCGGATCACCGCCTTGGCCGCGGGCCCGCAGCAGCCCCAAGCCGTGTATGCCGGGCTGGAAGTCGGCGGGGTGATCCGCAGCCTGGACGGGGGCGACACGTGGCAGGACTGTACCGAACCGCTGCTGGAGTTTGCCGAGCGCGATCATCTGAAGAGCCGCATTCTGAGCGACACCGATGCCGAGGGGATGTTGGACATCCACGCCGTGACGGTGAGTGCCGTACAGCCGGAGACCGTCTTTCTCGCTACGCGGATGGGGCTGTTCCAGAGCCTCGACCGGGCCGAGACATGGACCGAGATGGAAATCTGGCGCGCGTCGCCGTTGGCCTATGCTCGCGACGTTCGGACGGCGCCAACCGATCCCGACACCTTGTACGCTGCGCTGAGCCCCGGGGCGCTGACCCGCAACGGATCGGTCTATCGCAGCCGGGATCTAGGCCGGACGTGGCACCGTTTGACGCGGGGCGTCGCGGTGGACAGCACGATGATGCGCGTGGCCCTGAGCCGTCGCGATCCGGCGCTCGTCTATTGCGGCACGCGCAAGGGGCAGGTGTTGGCCTCGCACGACAGCGGCGCGCACTGGCGCGGGTCGCGGCTGCCGGCCGGGTTTCAGAACGTTTACTCGCTGGCTTGCGGATAGCCTGTATCTCCCTGCAAATCTCTTGTCCCCGTCCTACACCTGGGATAGAAAAACGCCGCGTACCCCTCGTCCGGCAATCGCGGCACCCCGCGGACGGTTGCCAATCCCCCCACGTCTCACCCACACGGAGGACCTTCCATGACCAGTACCGCCACGTTTCCGTATGTCGGCGCGGTCGATGCCGACGGCCATATCCTGGAGCCGCCCGATACCTGGGAGAAATACATCGATCCGCAGTTCCGTGACCGCGCCATTCGTCTGCGCACGAACGAGGACGGGCTCGAAGTGCTCGAATTGGACGGCCGCCCCTCCAAGTATTCGCAGCCGGGCCAACTCGCCCAATTCGGCGCGATGGGCAAGACCTCGCAGGAAGAAACCGCGCCGCACCCGGATCGCACCTATCAGAGCGAGGCGCCGTTCGGGTCCATGTATCCGAAGGAACGCCTTCAACGCATGGACCGCGAGGGGCTGGACAAAGCGATCATCTATCCGAGCCTCGGTCTGCTGTGGGAAACCGAGGACGTCGAAGACCTGGAACTCCAAGCCGCGTTCGCCCGTGCGTACAACCGTTGGGTGGTCGAGTTCTGCGCCGACTCGGACGGCCGCCTGATTCCGATCGCGCATATCTCGATGGGTGACGGCAACGAGGCCGCCCGGGAGTTGGAACGGGCCGTGAAGGCCGGCTGCAAGGGTGCGTTCTTCGTGCCGTTCACCCCCACCAACATTTCGCACGCGCATCCCAACTACGACCCGTTCTGGGCCAAGGCGCAGGAACTCGACGTGCCGGTCGGTATCCATCCCAGCGGCGAGCCGCCGGCCAAGCGTGTTCACCAGCGGTTCAAGGACATGCAGAAGTGGGCGCTGTGGCATTACAACGTCCACGGCGCGCAAGGGCCGCTGCAGGCGTTCACCGCCATGTTCCAGTACGGCCTGTTCGAGCGGTTTCCCACGATCAAGGTCGTCGTGCTGGAGTCGGGCGCGGGCTGGGCCGGCTATCTGCTCAACCGCATGGACGCGGTGTACGACAGCCCGCTCGGCGATACCGTCCGCCACCTCAAGGAAAAACCCAGCTTCTATTTCTACCGCAACTGCTGGATTTCGGGCGACCCGGACGAAAAAGCCTTCGGCCACGTGGTCGATTTCGTGGGCGCGGACAAATTCTTCTGGGCGTCGGATTTTCCGCACCCCGACCATCCCGACAACTACATGAGCGAGTTGTGCGAACTGATCGAGCCCATGTCAGCGGAGACGCGGCAGAAGATCGTCGGCGAGAACGCGGCGCAGGTGTACGGTCTGTAGAAAGGCGGTTTTTTCTCGTCATCCCCCCGTTCAAGCCGGGGGCAGGCTCTGCGCAAGCAGGTATCCATGTTCTGGATTCCCGTTTCCGCGGGAATGACGATCCGGGGGACCGTCAAATATGGGACTCCCCCAATGCAACGCAAACCTTGAGGAGGAAACATGGCTGGACGTCTCGATGGAAAGGTCGCCCTGATTTCGGGCGGCGCACGCGGACAAGGGGCAGCGGAGGGCAAACTGTTCGCCCGTGAGGGCGCCAAGGTGGTGCTGGGCGACGTATTGGACGACGAGGGGCAACGGACGGCCCGGGAGATAGAAGCCGCGGGCGGCACCGCCCGGTACCTGCATCTCGACGTTACGCAGGAGGCCGACTGGCAACGCGCCGTCGAGACCTGCGAGCAGGCGTTCGGCGGGCTGCACGTGCTGGTCAACAACGCCGGCGTGTTCGACATGGCCGGGTTGGAGGCCACCAGCCTGGAGTTGTGGAACAAGATCACCGAGGTCAACCAGAAGGGCGTCTTCCTCGGCATGAAGTTCGCGGTGCCCGCCATGCGCAAGGCGGGCGGCGGGTCCGTCGTCAACATCTCGTCGATCGCCGGCATCATCGGCGCCGGTGCGGCAACTGCCTATCAAGCGTCCAAGGGCGCCGTGCGAATCATGACCAAGAGCGTGGCGGTCGAATATGCCAAGGACGGCATCCGCGCCAACTCCATTCACCCCGGGGTGATTACCACGCTGATGGTCACCGAGGGGATCGATCCCGAGACGCGCGAACTGTTCGCCCAAGCCACGCCGCTCGGGCGCGAAGGCACGTCCGAGGAAATGGCGAACGGGGCGCTGTTCCTGGCCTCCGACGAATCGTCGTACATGACCGGCGCCGAACTGGTGCTCGACGGCGGTTATACCGCGCAATGAGACGGGGCCGGGCGGCATCGCTCTACGACACCCCGACCTTCACCCTTCGCCCTTTCGACCTTTCGACAAGCTCAAGGACCGCAGACTCGGGGACCGTGGGGAGAGTACGAACGCAAGGAGGGAGCGACATGAAGCTGGAATATCTGTGCGATTACACCGCCACGTTCATTACGCCAGTCAGCATGGGCAAGGGGCCGCTCGGCGAACGGATCGTGGCCGACCTGACCGGAGGCCATTTCGAGGGCCCGCGGCTGAAGGGGAAGGTGCGTGCCAGCGGGGCCGACTGGGCGCTGGTTGGCCCCGACGGAAACCTGCGGCTCGACGTGCGTGCGGTCTTCGAGTGTGACGACGGCGCGTCCGTGTACGTCACGTATCGGGCGCGCATGGAAGCAACCGAGGGAATTCGCAAGGCGCTGGCGGGCGGCGGCGAGACGAACTTCGGGGACAACTATTTCATCTCCCAGTTGCAGTTCGAGACCGGCGACGAACGCTACGCTTGGCTCAACCACCTGATGGCGGTCGGCGAGGGTAAGCTCAAGCCCAACGAAGTGACGTATCGCGTGTACGCCGTCGTGCCGGACTGATTCCCCCACTTCGCAAGACCATTCGTAGGGGCGACCGGCCGGTCGCCCCTTCCCTTCGTACCGTGTCGTAAATTCAGCGGCCGGAGTTCAACGGGTGTATGCCGGAAGGGCGACGCATGCGTCGCCCCTACAATAGTCAGACATCCCTCTCAAGTCGGCCCATCGAAGGCGCTGCTCAGGAGCCCAGCAGCGCACCCGCCAGTTCCTCCAATTCCGCATGCACGTCGTCTTCGCGGAACTTGGTCAACCACACGATGGCGTGTTCCGCGCCGGCTTCTTCCAACGCCTCGACGTGGGCGCGCGTGCGCAATTGCCCGGGCTGGCCGAACGCCAACACCGAGATCGAAGCCGGGTCGCGTCCGGCTTGCGTAGCCAGATCGTTCAGCGTCTCGCGTCCCCGTCGAATCTCGTCCGGCGAGGTCGTCACCGGCATCCAGCCGTCGCCCCATTCCACCGTCCGCTTGAACACGTTCTTGGCCGAGCCGCCGAGAATGACCGGCGGGTGCGGCTGTTGGGCCGGCTTGGGAAAGCACTTGACCGCGGGAAAGTCGTAATAGCGGCCGTGGTACTCGGACTCGTCCGCGATCCACAGTTGTTTCATGGCGAGCACGGAATCGCGCGTCTGCGTCCAGCGCCGAGGGAAGTCGCCGCCCATGATCTCGCATTCTTCCTTCTGCCAGCCGGCCCCGATGCCGAACAGGAACCGCCCGCCCGAATAATGGTCGAGCGTGGCAATCTCTTTGGCGAGCAGCAGCGGATTGCGTTCGGGCACCAGACAGATACCGGTGCCCAGCTTGATGTGCGTCGTGGTTGCCGACGCACGGGCCAACGACACGAACGGGTCGGAGATGATCCCGACCGTGCGCGGAATCGGCTCGTTCGGCGCAGCCGGATAGCCCGTCGTCGTATGCACCGGCAACACCGGATGTTCCGGCACCCAGAACGAGGCGAAGCCCAGGTCTTCCGCCTTTTTGGCGACGATGGCCGGGTCCGCGGACTCGCCCGACGTGAAATAGAAAACGCCAACGTCCATCTGCTTCCTCCTTGTTCCGAACTACCAGTCCTTGTATGGCTCCATTCCGTGGTGCACAAGGGACAACGGACTCCATGTTGACAAAACGGGGCCGTCAATCAGAAAATGTTTCCCTCACCCGGTGCGAGCACGAAACGCACCGCTGAGAGAAAGAGCAGAAGATCAGTAGAATCCGACAGAAATCGGTGCAGAAGGACGAGCATGACAGGGAACGAAATCCGAGAAATCAAAATTGTCGATCTCGTGGCCCACCACCCGCAATATACACGACTGGGGAAAGCCATCAACCAAGCGGCAAAGGAGAAAACGTTACCGTTTGAAACGGTTGGGGAAATTCTGGACAATTGGGACAAGGCACTAGCCAGCTTCTTGCAGATCAAAAGTATAGGCGGGGGGACGATGCAACAATTTTGCCATATCATTGACGAATTATTAGCCGATGCCCTGAGAGAAATATCGAACCGTCTTGGGGAGAAGGGGCCAATAACATATCACCGAATACCTAAGAACCAAAGGAAGCCAACAGGAGTAACTAGCGAGGGAGAAATAACTGTCGACATGAAAATAGTTGATCTTATAAATGCAACGGGGACACCGTCGATTTCTTTCCGATTGTGGGGTTGCATCAACCAGGCGGCTGAAAGAGGTGAGCTTCCATTAGAAACCATAAAGGGCTATCTGGCAGCGGGAAATAATGCTTGGAAACAATTTTTGAAAATTAGAAATCTAGGGAACAAAACTGCTATCGAGTTGGACATGACAATCCGACGGTCGATCGGGTCTCATCTGAAACATCCAGATGTAGCACCGGAGAAGAATGTTGAGGAAAAAATCATACCACCAAAGAAGAAATTCCTCTCAGTAGAAACCCTTGCCTCCGAATTTCCTGACGTTTTCACCCCCCCTATTGAACTTTATACTAAAGCAGACGTGGGGGATAGAACGAAGCGCAAAGAACTGGAAAAAGTAGCGGAAAAATTACTCAAGAATAGGCGACATGCTGATATGCTACATGGTCGTTTTCTGGGAGAGACTTTACAGCAGATAGGGAATCATTATGGAGTAACGAGGGAGCGA
This sequence comes from uncultured Binatia bacterium (SeqCode), assembly GCA_965242795.1. Taxonomy (GTDB): domain Bacteria; phylum Desulfobacterota; class Binatia; order Bin18; family Bin18; genus Bin18. Next base: position 1,454,362 of record OZ251505.1, on the reverse strand, counting down.
ATCCGACAATTAGTCAGTAGATACCGGAAATATACTACCAATATCGATTCAAAAAACTGGATCGAAAAATCCATTCGAACGCTGATCGCGCAGAACAAGGATGAGAACCGACTGCCACCAAACGAGGAAATTCGGCATTTTCATCCACGCCTCGAACGCGGATTGGTAAAACATTTCACAAGTCAATCAGGATGGTCCTTGACTCCAGATCGGCGTGTAGAAGTTGCTGAAAATTTGGACCTAGATAAAGAATACGAGTTGATTAATAGCCCCTGGCGATGGAGTATTGAGAAAGTCGTTCACGAAGTCAAAGAATTTGCGCGGGAACTTGGAAAACCAGACTTGATGCCGATGCAATTAGAGATGGTGGAAAAGGAGCGCAATGATCTCCGTGGTGCGATTACTCTTTTCGGTGGACAGGCGAAAGTAGCAAAGCTGGCCGGACTACGATATCAGGGCCAGTTGGTATCGCCGGACGGAGGCAGACAATACTGGACGGACGAGAGGGCGGAGCGTTTCCTACATCAGCTAGCCGAAAGAAACGGACACCCGGGAGTGATGCCGACTCAGAAAGAGTGCCAGGAGTTTAGCAGCAAGTGGGCTGGGTTAAGGAACTTTCTTGTAGGTTACGACGACAGTTCCAGATTAGTCTGGTATGATGTTGCTCAGAAATACGGTTTACGTTATCGTAAGGGTGACCACCGCACAAGCAATATGTCGTTTATCAAGGCGTTCGTCAAATCTCTCGGCCATGCAATCAGTTCTTTGTCGTCGGCGGAGATTTACACTTTGTTCGAGCAGCAGGGAATAAGCGGAACTGGAGCGAAGAGAACGTTCGATAATTTCGTCGAGGCTATTCAGTCAGGATTCCTCCCTTGGAAAGAAATCGAGAAATGGATTAACGGAGAAAAAGATGAATTGGTGGAAGCCTTGCTCGACCCGGAAATCGAGAGCGTAGAAGAAGCGTTCTCCAGTGTTGGAAAAACAGTGCCGCGCAAGAACTATCCGAGTAAAGATGAAAGCCAATCAGACGACCAGTATAGAGAGAATATAGACGGTGCTCTTCCAGTTCCAACTGCAAATGAAACTTTGGATGCTCTCCATATAGTAACCGACATTCCGGCATCCCCTGACCGGGAGGCTGTTCAATTTTTGATCGCAAAGGCTGCCGGTAAACTCTGGCACAGATGTTTTCAGGATGAGGATGCTGCTTTCGCCGAAGCGACGAAGCATTCAGGGAATGTGTACAGCGAAGCTGCCCGGGACCATTTCATCGAGGAATACACTCGTAGTACACAACTTCCTGTTCCACAAGGATATGCCTTTCGGGACTTGCGTGGAGTTCCGTGTCAACCAAAATTGATGCAAAGATTGATCGCCTATCGGGTGCTGACACAAGGGCGGGTTCTGAATCTCAGTGGCACGGGGACAGGGAAAACCCTCTCCGCCGTATTAGCCAGCCGAGTGATCGGGGCGAACCTGACGGTTGTGTCTTGTCCCAACGCAACAGTCGATGCGTGGAAAGAAACCATTCTCACTACATTCCCACAGTCAGAAGTGATGGTCAAACCATCTGGCTGGCAGATTTCTTGGCAGACCCAGAATGTCCCTCGGTACGTCGTGGTCAATCACGAAATGTTCCAAAACCGATACGAAGGGCGAATCAAGAGATTTATTCTCGATCATCCAATCGATTTCATCGTTATCGACGAACTACACAAAGTAAAACAACGGAAGCCTGAAGAGGAACCGCAACGACGGAGGCTCTTGACCGGATTGATTACCGACATTCCCGATAATAGACCAAACCCTCGCGTTTTGGGCATGAGTGCTACACCCGTCGTCAATAATCTTCAGGAAGGAAGGTCACTAATCGAGCTTGTCACTAGTGAGGAGTATAAAGAGATAGGTACTAAGGCAACTATCCAAAATTGCATGAGGTTATACCGACAGTTCACAACTCTGGGTTTCCGAATGGTCCCAAAACATCAAGTGTCTCGGGATCCGAAAATCTATCCGGTGAACGCGACTCCTTATCTCGGAGAATTACTGGAACTTGGAAAAACGCCACATCCGCAAAAGATCGAGGCCGTTTTGGTGAAGGCCCGATGGCCGATCATTCGCCGATGCCTTCGTAAGAAGACGGTCGTTTTCACGGAATACGTGGAGAGTATCGTTCCATATCTGGCTGACATGATTGAACAGGAAGGGTTTACGGTTGGAATTTTTACCGGACAAGAGAAACTAGCTACCGAAGCCCACTACAAGAATATGCTCCATCAATTTATCGAAGGGGAGACGGACGTTCTCATTGCTTCGATCCGAACACTCGGAACGGGTATCGATGGGTTGCAGTCGATCTGCAATAATATCATTTTCGCTTCTCTGCCGTGGACTAGTACCGACTACGAACAAGCGATCGGGAGATTCGACAGAGAAGGGTTCCTCTTCGATAGTCTCGATATTCATATTCCGAAAACCTATGCGGTGCTCAGCACCGGTGAGGATTGGAGTTGGTGTGAACACAGGCTGTCGAGAATCGAAAACAAAAGAGACATAGCGAGAGCGTCCGTTGACGGTGAAATTCCAGACACGGGAGACCGGCTCTCTCCGAACAAAGCTACCGAGTATTGGATGGGATGGCTCGAACGGCTCGATAGGGATGGTTTGCAGGAGATCGAACGTCGAAAGATCAAAGTTCCGCTAGATGAATCTGATGGTCAAGAGCGAGAGAGGCGGTATGCCTCTTATGGTGACTTTGCCAGTCTTAACTCCCGATGGAATAGAGCGCATTCTTCCAAGACACATGCTCGTTTGACCGAAAACACCGAGGAGTGGTGTTATTATCACACGAAATTGATCGATCTCGAAAAATCCTGGCAAGTCAATCCACGTTTGGAGTGTATCCGTCATTTAGAAAAGAACCTTCCAAGAGGATCAGTCGTCGGAGATTTCGGTTGTGGGCAGGGACAGTTAACAGCGGCATTGAGGGATCTTCATACAGTTCACTCCTTGGACCATGTTGCGATTCGTCCGCACGTTGTTAGCTGCGACATGGCTCATACCCCCCTTGACGATGAAATTCTGGACGCGGTAGTTTTCAGCTTGTCATTGATGGGTTCTAATATCGCTGATTACATATCAGAAGCATATCGAACCTTAAGATTGGGAGGCCAGATCATCATTTGGCACCCGGCAGAGCATCACGACAGAAGTAGGTTTGTGGAAGGATTGAAAACATTTGGATTCGCCATCGTAGAAGAAGAACAGGTTTACAAATGGCATAGAATTTGGGCTATCAAGCAAGCACGTAGGTCTGAGCCTGGAGAGGTGAGTTTCTAGGAGAGCTCAGTACCAAAACGTTACTTGGTGATACCGATCAGGTCGGCAAACTGAGGGTCTTCAACATCGGAGGAAACCGGGTCCGTCTGGTTGCGGCCGTCCATTACAATCGTCGATGTGTGTACATTCGTTCCATACTCACCCATGACGAATACGACGAAGGGAAACGGAAGTATCGGAGATGAATATGCCGAACCCGGACGTTTCGACGGCGGTGTCGCATTGGCCCGACATGGCGAACTGTCTCTTCGTGCCTCGGACAGGTGCCGAGCATGACCGTCTCGTGGCGCTGCTCGACGGTCTCATCGATGAAGTCGGCGAAGACGAATCGCATCCGCTGGCCTCGCTGATGGAGGTCCTCGGCGTGCTGATCGAACGGTACGAGGCGGAACACGTTCCCGAGTTGGAAAGTAAGGCCGGCATGGGGTGAGCGGATCCGCTCGCTCCGGCTCGTCCCCATGCGTTTCCGGTTTAGGCGGCCATGCCCAGCAGGTCGGCGAAGTTCTGCGCGTAGAAGCGGTCGAGCGTCGCGACGTCATGGCCCTGCAGCGAGCGGCTGAACCGGCCGAGCGGGTCGCGTCCGCCCTCGGGGTGCGGATAGTCGCTCGAAAACATGTACAGCCGCGGGTCGGACGCCGTGATGAGGGCGCCCACATCCTCGAAGACGTACGGGGTGAAGCGAATCTGGTCGATGATCTGCCGGCTCGGCGGGCGGTGCAGGTTCTTGAGGAGCGGCTCGCTGCGGCTCCAGATGCCGGCCACCAAGTCGAGGCGCGCCAGCATGGCCGGCACCCAGCCCGCGCCGAGTTCGATGACGCCGCCGCGTAGATCGGGGAAGCGTTCGAGCACGCCGTCCAGGACCAGCGCGGACAGGAACTGCTCAGGCAGATGGTGCAGCCCCAGCATGTCCTTGCTGCGGATGTTCTCGCCGCCGCCCAGCCAGTCGTCGGGGATCGGATGGCCGTTGTCGAGCCAGCCCGGCGCGACCTTGAGCGGCGCCCCGCCGACGTGCAGCAGAAACGGGATGCGATGTTCGACGAACCGCTGCCACAAGGGATCGAGTTCGGTGTGGCCGGGGGAGTGGCCGTTCGCCAAGCGGTGCGGAATCCACAGGGCGCCGAGTCCGAGGCTTGCCGCATAGTCGAGTTCGGCCAGCGACCGTTCCACGTCATCGATGGGCAGCAGCCCCACGCCGACCAGCCGGTCGTCGGCGCAGAAGGCGGCCATGGCGCGGTTGTGTGCGCGCGAGCCGCCGTACGCGACGTCCGCGGGGACCTGCTCGCCGAACAACAGATCCGTGCACAGCGAGGAGAATACGAGTTGCTTGGCGAACCCCAGCCGGTCGAGCGCGTCGCCGCGCTCCGCGCCGTCGAACGCGCCCAGCGCGGCGTAGCCCTTGGGTCCGTGGATCAGGGCGTCGCCCAAGTCGCGGAGGTGCTGCGTTTCCGCGGCCGGGCGGCCGGCGTCGGCATAGGTCTGGACGTGTTGGGCGAGGGCGCCCGCGGCCTCGAAGCGGAAGGGCGGGAGCTTGTCGGCCACGTCCCGGTCGGCGTGGGCGGTCAGAAAATCCGGCAGTTCCATGATGTGGCTGTCAGCGTCGAAAAAGGTACGTCCGCTCGCGTAGGCCATGCACCCTCCTTTGATGGGTCGATTGAAGAATCGGGAGAGCGGTATCAATTTTCCTGCGCAGGTGCCAGATGAGCATTTCTCTGACTTGGCGTAACAGGGGCAGCGATTTGCGATTCCCCGCGGACCCCCCTCCCTAGCCCTCCCCCTCAAGGGGGGAGGGAACTGAGGAAGACGTGGTGGTGTAGGGATTGGAAGTTCTCCATGACCCGCCCGGGCTTCCTTCAGGGACTACGACATGGAGGAAGAATGGTCGATTCGTCTCGGTTTCCGACTTTCCGTTGATGCTGGCGGGAGGCCGGGCTATCTACGGGGTTGATTGATTGGAAGGCTCAGCAGACCGAGGAGGAGACAGACGATGAAGGCAGAGGAACTTCGCGCGATCCAGGCGCCGCTGAAGGAGGCGTACACCGAATCGCCGGAAAAGGCGGTCGTGACTCTGACCGCGGAAGGGCGCATCGGCGACGGCCTGACGTGCCGTGTCGAAACCGGCAAGGCGCTGGTGGAAGCGGGGCTGCACCCGGCCACGGGCGGCGACGGGTTGGCGGCCTGCTCAGGAGACATGCTGCTCGAAGCGCTGGTGGCGTGCGCCGGCGTGACGCTGCAAGCCGTTTCGACCGCGATCGGAGTAGAGCTTCGAGACGGCAAGGTGTGCGCCGAAGGGGATTTGGATTTTCGCGGCACGCTCGGCGTCGCCAAAGAGGTTCCGGTCGGGTTTCGGGATGTCCGGCTACAATTCGAGTTGGACACGGATGCCGGAGAAGAACAACTGGCGACCCTCATTCGCCTGACCGAACGCTATTGCGTCGTGCTGCAAACGCTCCGCCGGCAGCCGAAAATCGGTGTGTCCTACACTACCGGTTGACCGAGGACCGAGTGGCGCAAGGCATCGAATGCGCCCAGGCCGGTCTCGACATGGTCGCCTGAGCGCGGCCTTCTGCACTTTGCACGGTGACGATACTCGGGGCCGCTGTCGGAACGCCGTCAGGCTCGGCAATGGATCCTACTTGGGATACGGCCCGGTACGTCGTGGCGCTGTTGACGCTGGCGACCGCCGTTCCGGGCCTGTCGTTCTGGGTGCCGGCGCACGCCCTGGTCGGGTGCTGGCGTCGGCTCGGACTCGGCGATTCCTACACAATCTTGGGCGCGTATATGGGCGGCGTGATCCTCGCCATCCTCTTTTTTCGTGAGACTCTGCTGGCCGTGGAATTCGGTACGCAACCGTGGCTGTTCGCGCCGGCATTGGCTTGCTTCGCCGCGGCCGGCTTCGTCGAGGCGGGCTGCCGCCGACATCTCACCTTCCGCACCATGATCGGCGTGCCTGAACTGTCCGGCACGCCGTCTGCCCAACCGTTGCTGGACCGAGGCGTGTACGCGCGCGTGCGGCATCCCCGCTATGCCGCGATGCTGCTCGGAGTCTGCGCCGCGGCATTCTTCTCGAATTATCTGGCGTTGTACCTGTCGTATCCGGCGTGTCTCGGGTTGCTGTACGGCATTACGCGCATGGAAGAACGGGAATTGGTCGCTCGCTTTGGCGACGAATATGTGAAATATCAACAGCGGGTCCCGCGGTTTCTGCCAAGCTGTAGGCGGAAACGGCCGTAACTTACGGGCGTGGCCCGCGGGTTGTCGAAATATGACCGAAGCGGAACAACGGGTGATCGAGGCAATCGACAAACTCGGATTGCCGTACGCGAAGATGGCGATCGACCCGGCCGACGCCGATACGGCCGTGTTCTGCGAGAAGTACCGCTACCCCCTGGACATCGCCGGGAACACCCTCATCGTCGCGTCCAAGCGAGAACCCAAACGGTTCGTGGCGTGCGTCATTCTGGCCACGACCCAACTCGACGTGAACAAGCGCGTGCGCAAGCTGATGGGCGTGTCGCGGGCGTCGTTCGCCACGGCCGAGGAGATGCGTGCGTTGACCGGCATGGAAGTCGGTGGCGTCACGCCGTTCGCCCTGCCCGCGGACGTGCCGCTGTACGTCGATGCCAGGGTCATGCAGGCCGAGACCGTGATTCTGGGCGGCGGGGGCCGCAGCCTCAAGATCGGCATTGCGCCCGCGGTGTTCACGAAACTCGGTGCCGAGGTCGTGGACGGCCTCGCCAAGCCCCCCGGCCGCCGGTGAACTCTGGCTGGCGTGCCGTCAGCCCGGATCCATTCCTGAGATAGCGTGCTTGAACGCGGCGTTGGCCGAACGCGCGGTTCGGAATATGCCGAAGGTCGGCGCCCTGCGGGAACAGGCCGCTCCCGCGGGGCGGAACGTCGGACCGGCGAACGGAATCAGGCGGACGCCGCCACCCCGTTGTTCGCCGGTTCCAGGTGCCCGTCCGACAGCGGACAGACGCCGCCGCGTTCGAGTCCCAGCACGCGAATGAAGCGGCCGTAGCCGACGAACGCGGAAATGCGGAATCCGAGGTCGATGATTTCGGCCTCGCTGAAATGTGCGCGCAATTCGTCGAACAGGTCCGCAGTCGCGCGGGTGTGCTCGCCGGACAGCACGTCGGCGTAGCGGACCGCGGCCTTCTCGCGCGGGGTGAGCAGCGAGCTGTCCCGATACTCGGCCAGCTCGGCGATCTGTTCCTCGGTCAATCCTTGTTGCTTTGCCAAAGCAACGCGCCCGTTGATTCAAAGCGCGCAGTCGTTGTTCTGGGCCACCTTGAGCCGCACCATCTCGGTCAGCTTCACGTCCACGCTGCGGCGCGTCTCGAAAATCAGCGGAAAGTAATAATCGCAGAATGCCTGGAAGGTTTCCGGCGCGTGGGCGAAGACCTTGACGAAATCGGAGCCGCCGTACTCCTTGTCGTACGTCTGCATGATGTTCTGCACGTCCGGGGCGATACTGTCGAACGGAAGCGAACTGACGTGTGCCATACGACACCCTCCTTTTGTCCTCGCCTATTCCTCTCGAAACGATGACCGACAGGTCGAGATTTGCGTACCCGGTACAAAGTTCGGGCGCCGAATGCAAGCAACATCCGACATGATTCGCCCCTTCGAAAGGCTCAGGAACCTTCCTATCCCTAAGTTCGTTGAGCTTGTCGAAACGAACCCCGACGTCACCTCGGCCCTCGCACCTACCGCCCTTTGAAAAGCTCAGAGGCTACCGGGAGAGGGTTCTCCAGTAGAGGCTACAGGCCGGCCGCCTCTACTTCACTCCGACGGACGCTCTTCGCCGAGCATTTCGGGCGTGGTAGGCTTCCGCCCCACACGATCTGGACGTTGCGAAAGCAGAACAAAAACCATGAACGGAATACGACCCTTCCTCCCGCGGACATCATACATCGCCGCCGGACTAGCGATGGCCATGCTGCTCTTATGTCCATTCGCAGCATCCACCCAGGAAACCGGACGTGAACGCATCGGCGAGGTTCTAGGCGTCCCCGTGTATCGGGACCAACTTTCGGACGCACAGGGCGACGCGCTGACCCTGGAACTGCACGATCTGTTCAGCCATCCGGTCATGCAGCGTTACCGCGCCGAGCGCAGGGGCGACTTGACCGCATCCGCGCATGAAGTCGCGATCGCTGCGGCACATTTCGACGGCTGGCACCGCGACCGGCTGAAAGAACTGACGCCGCTGCTGCGCGCCCGGCGGCAAAAGCTCGACGAGTTGCTGGCTGCGCCGGACGTGTCGCCCGACGAGGAACGCAAGCTCCGCGCCGAACGCCATCGCCTCGACGCCCGGCTGACCCCGCCCGGCCGAAAGTTCGCGCGTTGGATGGTGACGAACTGGAAACTCCAGCATCATATCTACACGACCTACGGCCGCGGCCGGGTCTTGTGGCAGGACGCCGGCCTGGAGGCGTTCGACGCCATGCGGGTGTGGCTCGAAGCGCGCGAACGGGCCGGCGACTTCCGCATCGACGACCAGTCCCTGCACGACCGGCTGTACGCCTACTGGACAAGCGTGGACCACGGCGACGCGCTGAGCGGCGACGCCGACTTCATCCGGCACGAGTTCCTCGACCCCTACTGGCTGCGCCCCCTCCCGGCCAAACGGTGAGTGCAATCCGCGTCCGACCGCATCTCATAGGAAATTCATGCAAGACGACCCGGACCCGTTTCGACATCCTTCGACAAGCTTAGGGACCGAGCTCAACAGGCTGGTCCCTGAGCTTGTCGAAGGGGTGAAGGGCGTCGAGAAGAAAGCGTGAACGGATGCTTTAGGCCGGCGTCTCGTTCTCGATGATCTGGTCCAGGGTCTGCCGCTTGCGGATGAGCAGCGGCTCGCGGTCCGGACCGCGATACAGCACCTCGGGCGCCTCGGGAAACGAGTTGTAGTGCTTGGCGCTCATGCTCGCGCAATAGGCGCCGGCGCCCTCGATCACCAGATAGTCGCCGACCCGAACGTCGCGCAGCGATCGCGGGGCCAGCGCCTCGGGATCGCCCGCGGCCGGCGTCAGAATGTCGCCGGACTCGCAGCAGTGACCGGCCACGATAGCGTCGATGATCGGGCCGGGCGCTCGCCCGCCATCGGCCGGCACGCCGACCAGCGGATGCTGCCCTCCGTACATGCTCGGGCGCAGCACCTCGGTCATGCCGCTGTCGATCTTGAGAAACCGATAGCCGTCCGCGCCCGTATTCGTCCGGTCGTGCACGGTCGCAATCACGCAGCCCGCGTTGGCGACCAGATAGGTGCCCGGCTCGACCTCCAGCCGAATCCGCCTTCCGGTCGCCTCGCCGAACGCCACGAAGGCTTCCGCGACCGGCCGGCCGACGTCCTGCAAGTCGGTCGAAGCCTCATCGCGCATCCGCCCGACCTTGTAGCCCCCGCCGAGGTTGAGGGTGTGCGCGTCCGGGAAACGCTCGAGTAGCCGAAGACTCATGCCGGCGACTTTCTGCCAGACGGCGGGGTCCGAGCCCGACCCGATATGCGTATGAATCCGCTCGACCGTCAGGTCGTGTGCCGCGGCGATTTCCTGGACCGCGGCCCGCTCCTCATGCCAGATGCCGAAGCTGGCCGCGGGCCCGCCGACGTTGGTGCGCTTGGTGCCACCCGAACCCAGGCCGGGATTGAAGCGGACGCCCAGCGCCCGGCCCGGAAAGCGCGCGGCGAATACGCGCATCTGTTCCAGCGAGCAGGCGTTGAACCGCATCCCCGCGGCATGGAGTTCGGAGAAATTCGCTGGCAGTTCCTGCGCGGTCAGCGCGATCTTGTCTGCAGCAATACCCGCTTTGAGGGCGCGTTCGACCTCGAAGCCCGAGCTGGCGTCGAAGTGCAGGCCAAGCCGGTCGAACAGGCGGAGCACGTGGCCGTTCGGCAGCGCCTTCATGGCATAGCGCGCCGTCAGGCCGAACGCGTTGGGAAATCGCAACACGCGCTGCGCCGCCTCGGTCAGCCGTGTCTCGTCGTACACGTACACGGGCGTGCCGAACCGTTCCGCTAGGCGGCGCACCTCGGCATGGGTGAGAAATCGCGTTTCTTCGATGGTCCGATCCATCATATGCCTCCCGTCGAACGCCCGGTGTCGTCCGGGCCGTGTGGAGAGTGGACAAGGTGTAGCGTCAAAAGGTGACGGCGAATAGTATGGGTTCTCCCGACTCCCGAAAGAGCGTCAGCCCACCGTATCCCCAACGAACGGCAAATAAGGAGACAACGCCATGACCGACCCGACCCGCGTCCACTTGGTGACCGGCGGATTTCCCGGCGGCTCGTCGGCCGGACACGACATGGATTATGCACGCCTCCACATCCTCCAGATCTTGTCCGAGACGCCCGGCGTCACCGCCACGACGAGCAACGACTTTGCCGACGTCGAAACGTGGCTGCCCGGCTGCGCATTGCTGCTGACCTACGTGGCCGGCCCGTATCCCAACGCGGAACAGAACCGCTTTCTCGGGACGTGGCTGGAAGATGGCGGGCGCTGGCTGGGCTTGCACGGCACGAGCGGCGGCAAAGCCGCACCCGTGGGCGGCGACCGGCGCGTGCGCAAGATGGTCAAGGCGCCGCACCACGAGACGCTGGGCGCGTTCTTCCTCAACCATCCGCCGATCAGGAAATTCCGGGTGGACGTGGCCGACCCGCACCATGCTCTGACCCGGGGCCTGCCCTCCGCGTTCGAGGTGATGGACGAATTATATCTGCTCGAACTCCAGGCCCCGGCCGACACCCGGATCCTGCTGACCACCGAACTGGAAGCCGATCCGTCGCCCCCGGGCTTCGGCTTCGTCTATGACGAGGACACCGCCGTACAACCGGACGGCAAGACCCGCGTGCTCGGCCTCGCCCGTCGGTGGGGGCGGGGCGAAGTGGCATACGTCGCACTGGGGCACTGCCACGCGCCGGCCAGCAACATGCAGCCTTTCGTCGACGCCAGTGTCGAGCCGGCGGGCACGACGCCGCAGGTGTTTCGCGGCGCATGGGAAACGCCCGCCTTCACCCGACTGCTGCGCAACGGCATCAAGTGGGGGTGTGGGCCGCGTGTCGCATAAGAGGTCGCGTAGGTCGAGGATGACCTGCTCTGTATAGTAAGTACGGCAGCGCCCAAGACGGTCGTCCTGATTTTCCGTTGTCTATTGAGAAAGGAACGGGATAGGCGTCTCCCCTGACTCTGTCGACTGCCTGCTCACTGTGCCCACCTCACGGCAGGCGGGATGAGCGGAATCCATTTGGTGTACAGGATCCCTTCAATCCCGAATTTGCGGAAAAGCACGATCACAACACCTCCGTTAGTGATCATTGTCTGGGTTGGAGTGACATTTACTGATCGGGTATTGCCGATTGTCGGGTTCGAGCCCATGCCAGTGATATTGCCTGTGTAAATTACCGAACCACAGTTGGTGGGGCGGTTGCGCGCCCTAGGGGCATCGGCCGGTGTCACCGATGTCCACGGGCAGGCGTAGATGTCCGTCCAGTACCAACCGCTACTAAAAGTGTTGTAGGCTTCGACACTCTGCTGGATGGTCGCCGCAGTAAGGGATGTTGTATTGATGTTCCATTTGTTGGCTTCAATAGCGATTCCGGTGGCTACACTCTTCCAGGACGTCGGGGTCAGCGTCGTCTGGGCACACGCCCGCGACGCGAGTAACATCACCTCCACAACGACGGCTAGCACAAGAAGGCACGTCTGCCATCCCGGCGAGCGCGACGTCAACAGTCCCCCTCCGAGATTTTGCGGGGGGGGGGGGGTAGTGTTTGTGAAGCTTCATCGACCGGGGGAGTAGCGTCATAATCCTTTTCCTCGTGTATTCTCGCTTGTCAGGCGTTGGAGGGGGGAGAATGTCAGGTTCGGCCTGTTCGCACAATGGGGGTTTCCAGTGCCGGCCGCTACGCGGCCCCTAGGAACACAGGTGCTCCCACCCCTCAAGGGGTGATCCTTCCAGATTGATGCGGGCGAGACGCCCGCGCTCCTGGGAGGGCCATGCGCTTCAACCGTAACGCCGGCAGCCGCTTCAACCGCTGGTTCACCGGGTCCACCTCAATGCCAGTGGATTCCAGCGCGGTGACCCCGAGCAGGGGTTCGGTGCCCTCGTCGCCGATGATGACGCGCCCGGCCGTCACGTCGCCCATGAACTCGATGCGGGCAAGGGCGAAGTCCAACGCGATTTCGCGACCGTCCGCGGTTTCGTACACCCGCTGCCCCTCGGGTTCCAGGCCGATCGCCTCGATGCAGGAGCGCGGCACCAGCGAGTCGGTCGCGCCGGTGTCCACGAGAAACAGGCCGTCCCAGCTTCTCGTCGGGTCGGCGGGGTTGCGAATGGTCACGGTGACGTGAGTCGTACCCATAGCGTCGTCCCTATTAACTTCCTCAAGGTTTCTGTCAACAGCAGATCGCGCGCGAGTGAGAACGGCCTGGAATCAGGGAGCGGGGAAGTCAGCCTACCAGCGCGCGACCGTGGCCCCCCACGTCAGCCCGCCGCCGCAGCCGTTCAGCACGATGACGTCGCCGGCGTGCACCTTGCCCTCGCGCACGGCCTCGTCGAGCGCGATCGGGATCGACGCGGCCGAGGTGTTGCCCATGCACTGGACGTTGCAGTGGACGCGGTCCATGCCGGCGCCCAGCCGGTCGGCGACCGCCTGGATGATGCGCAGGTTGGCTTGGTGGGGCACCATGAGGTGGATGTCCGCGGGCGTCAGACCGGATTTGTCGAGGGCTTTTCTGGTCACGTCGGATAGGGCGCGGACCGCGACCTTGAAGAGCTCGGGACCCTTCATCTGGATGCCCCAACCCTGTTCCTGCCGGCCGTCCTGATCGAACGTCTGGCGCTGGCCGGCGCGCACGTGGAGCAGCTTCCACAGATTACCGCTCGACTCGACGACCGTGCTCAGCAGCCCGCGTTCGCCGGGTTGGTTTTCCAGCACCACCGCGCCGGCCCCGTCGCCGAACAATACGCAGGTCGCGCGGTCCTCCCAGTTGACCATCGCACTGAGGGCGTCGGCGCCGACCAGCAGGATGCGGCTATAGTCGCCGCTCTTGAGATAGCTGTGGGCGACGGACAGGCCATACACGAAGCCGGCGCAGGCCGCGGCCACGTCGAACGCCGGGATGTCGTCCACGCCCAGGCGGGTCTGGAGCAGGCAGGCGGTGGACGGAAACGCGTACTCGCCCGATACGGTCGCGACCAGAATCGCGTCCAGGTCCTGCGCCGCCACGCCGGCCGCGGCGAGCGCGGTTTCGCTGGCCGACTCGATCAGGTCGAGCAGCGATTCGTCCTGCGTGATGACGCGCCGCTCCTCTATGCCGGTGCGGGTGACGATCCAGTCGTGGGTGGTGTCGACCCGCTGCGCCAAGTCGGCGTTGGTCAGACAGGTCGCCGGAACGGCCGAGCCGGTGCCGATGATACGTGCGCCCATGCGCTCCCTTTCGGATTCCGTTACGAGCCCGCGGCGCTCAGTCCGCCTCGGCCGGCCAGCGCCGGAAGACGAGGCAGGCGTTGGTGCCGCCGAAGCCGAACGAATTGGACAGCACCGCCCGCACCGCGGCCGACCGGGCCGTGTTCGGCACGTAGTCGAGGTCGCAGTCCGGGTCGGGCTCGGCGTAGTTGATGGTGGGCGGGATGACTTGGTGGTGCAGGGTCAGCGCGGCGTACACGGCCTCGACGCCGCCGGCCGCGCCGAGCAGGTGGCCGGTCATGGATTTGGTCGAACTCACCGCCAGCCGCGCCGCATGGTCGCCGAACACGCGCTTCAGGGCCAGGGTCTCGGTCGCGTCGTTGTACGGCGTGGATGTGCCGTGGGCGTTGACGTAGTCGATCTCGGCCGGCGCCATGCCGGCGCTGCGCAAGGCGGCCTGCATGCAGCGTACGGCGCCTTCGCCCTCGGGCGCCGGCGCGGTGATGTGGTGGGCGTCGGCGTTGGCCCCGTAGCCGACCACCTCGGCGTAGATGGTCGCGCCGTGCCGCTTGGCGAACTCCAGTTCTTCCAGCACGACCACGCCGGCACCCTCGGCCATGACGAAGCCGTCCCGCTGCTTGTCGAACGGCCGGCTGGCCGCGGCCGGCTCGTCGTTGCGGGTGGAGACCGCGCGCATGGCGATGAACCCGCCCAGCCCGAGCGGGGTCAACGCGGCCTCGGCGCCGCCGGCGATCACCGCGTCCTGGTCGCCCAAGCGAATGGCCCGGAACGCCTCGCCGATGGCGTGCGTGCCGGACGAACACGCGCTGGTGGGCGTGTAGTTCAGGCCCTTGGCGCCGTAGCGGATCGAGATCTGCCCCGGGGCCAGGTTCCCCAGCAGCTTGGGAATGAAGAACGGCGAGACGCGCTTCAGGCGGGTGTCGAGAAAGTGGATGTGGTTTTCTTCGATGCTGGTCAGCCCGCCGATGCCGACGCCGATGATGCAGCCGACCAGGTCCTCGTTGTCGGGCGTGATGGGGACCTTGGCTTCGTCCATGGCCATCTGCGCCGCGGCTACGCAGTACTGGATGAAGAGGTCCATTTTCTTGATTTCTTTTTTTTCGATGAAGTCGGTCGGGGTAAAGTCACGGACCTCGCCGGCGATCCGCGTCGGAAAGTCCGACACGTCGAACCGGGTCAACGGCCCGACGCCCGACCGCCCCGCGCACAGCGCCTGCCAGTTCTTCTCCACCCCGGTGCCCAACGGCGTCACGGCCCCGAGCCCGGTCACCACCACCCGACGTTGCCCGTTTTGCATGAGTATGTCCCGCCTTGCAGACCTCTTCGGCACGCATCCCGCGGGCGGCGTCCGCCCACGGTGCGCATCTTAGAGATTCACGAAAATCGCCGCAACTGTCGGGGGCGGTGTCGCACTTTGAACGTCGTGTCGCACTTCGCCGTTCGACGTGTAGGGGCAGGCCCCTGCGGTCCCTGAGCCTGTCGAAGGGTGCCTGCCCTTTTCCCCCGCCCAGGGCAACCACAGGGGGTTGCCCCTACACCCGGCGACCAACGGCTGCCGACCGGCCCTGTTCAAGCGGGTCGATAAAACCGGGAGGACCCCTCTTCCCCCGGATCGAGTCCGGGGCAGGCTCTAGCCCTCTCCCACAAGGGGGGAGGGGATTATAGAAGAAGGAGAAGGAACGCACCTGTCGGTACGCGACCGGGCGCGCTAGGCTGGCCGAATGCCAGACCGTCCGGCACCGCAGACCGTCCGGCACCGCAGACCGTCCGGCTCAACGGTCGTGCGTATGCGTTTCCGCGGCGACCAGTCGTCGTCGTGTGCATCGACGGCTGCGACCCGGCCTATCTCCGCCGCGGCATGGAAGCCGGCACGCTGCCCAACTTCCAGCGGTTCCGACGCGACGGCTTCGGAGCTTGGGCCGAAGCGGTGATTCCGACGTTCACCAATCCGAACAATCTGTCGATCGTCACGGGCAGCCTGCCGGCGGTGCACGGCATATCGGGCAACTATTTTCTCGATCCGGCCACGGGGCGGGCCGCCATGATGACCGATCCGGCCCACCTCCGCTCGGATACCCTGTTGGCGCGGTTCTCACGAGCCGGGGCGCGCGTCGCGGTCGTGACCGCCAAGGACAAGCTGCGCCGCCTGTTGGAGGCGGGCCTGACGAACGGTCGGTGTTGTTCGGTCGAGGCCGCCGCGGCGTCGGTCGGCAGCGGGCCGGGCATCGAGGCCGCCTGCGAGATGGTCGGTCTGTCCGGTCCGGGGCAGCTCGACGTGTACTCGGCCGAGGCGTCGCTGTTCGTGCTGGCCGCGGGAGTGGTCCTGCTCGACCGTTGGCGACCGGACCTGACGTATCTTTCGCTCACCGACTACGTGCAGCACAAACATCCGCCGGGCAGCCTCGAAGCCGACCGGTTCTTCGCCGCGCTGGACGCGTGGTGCGGCCGTCTGGCCGAGGCCGGCGCGGTCGTCGCCCTCACGGCGGACCACGGCATGAACGCCAAACCGCGCGTGATCTTCCTGCAGGACGTGCTGGACGCCGCGTTCGGCGCAGGGACGACGCGCGTGATCTGTCCGATCACCGATCCCTACGTCGTGCATCATGGCGCGCTTGGGTCGTGCGTGCGGGTGTATTGCCGCACGGCGCCGGTCGCCGCGGTGCGCGAGGCGATTGCACATCTTCCCGGGGTGGACGCCGTGTACGAACGACACGATGCTTGCCGCACGTTCGGATTGCCGGCCGACCGCGAAGCCGACCTGCTGGTGCTGGGCGACCGTGAGACGGCGTTGGGTGCGGCGGAGTGCGACCACGACTTGTCGGGGCTGGGCCGAACTCCGCTGCGCTCGCACGGCGGACGGGCCGAACAGACGGTGCCGTTTCTCATATCGGCGCCGATCGATGCGGCGTACCGAGACCGGGCGCACGCCGCAGGGCTGCGGAATTTCGATCTGTTCGACTATGTGTTGAACGGGACTTGAATCAAGTTGGGGAAAGAGAATGACATACAAGACGATCCTGGAACCTTCCCGGCTTGCATACCGAACAGCTTGGTCAAAGACCTTTCGATAAGCTCGGCGATAAGCCCGTTGAGCTTGTCGAAACGGTCCCCCGGATTCTTTTGTCCATAATTCCCCTTCATTTCCGTCGTTGATCTGCAAACAGGAACTCGGGCGGACAGGTTCCTCCCCCCGACACATGCTGCCGGATGTAAGGGTTCTTTCCCTTCCCCCTCTCCCATGAGGGGAGAGGGGATTGAGGAACGAGTGGGGATCGCGATTGCAAACCGAGACACCCTCCGCGCGCCTTGTGTGGGGAAAATCGAGTCTGTAGAGTGCAGCGGATGATCCTGGATATGTCAGGCGTCGTGCTGCAAGCGTCCATCTGGGCGGTTCCGCTGCTGGCCGCGGTCGTCCTGCACGAACTCGCCCACGGCTTCAGTGCCTTTCTCCTCGGCGATCCGACCGCGGCGCGTATGGGCCGGTTGACGCTGAACCCGCTGGCGCACGTGGATCTGTGGGGCACGGTCATCATCCCGGGGATGCTGCTCCTCACCGGCGCCCCGTTCCTGTTCGGCTACGCTAAACCCGTACCGGTCAACTTCCACAATCTGCGCCAACCCAGGCGGGACATGGTGCGCGTGGCCGCCGCGGGGCCGCTGATGAACCTGTTGCTGGCCGCGGTCTCCGCGTTCGCGCTCAAGTTCCTGCTGACGAACCAATTGATCGGCGAGGGCTTGCTGGCCCGGGCGTTGGTAGCCAGCGTGGTCATCAACGTCGTGCTGTGCGTGTTCAATCTCTTTCCGCTGCCGCCGCTCGACGGCGGGCGCGTCGCCACGGGCCTGTTGCCGCGTGGCCCGGCGTTGGCGCTCGCCAGGCTCGAACCGTACGGCATGCTGATCGTCATCGTGCTGCTGATGACCGGCGTGTTGCACGACATCATCAACCCTATGACGGGCTTCCTGCTGCGCGCCCTGCTGTAGGCTCTCCGCATGGCCGACGCCGCGGCACGTCCGACGATCGTGAGCGGGTTCCGCCCGACCGGCAAGCTCCATCTGGGGCATCTGCACGGCACGCTCACCAACTGGGTCCGCCTCCAAAACGCATACCGCTGCTACTATTTCGTGGCCGATTGGCATGCGCTGACGACCGGTAACACCAGCGCCGCCGGCCTGCGCGAGAACACCGAGGAAATGGTCATTGACTGGCTGAGCGCCGGGCTGGACCCCGCACGGTCGGTCATCTTCCGCCAGTCCGACGTGAAAGAGCACGCCGAACTGCACCTGCTGTTCTCCATGATTACGCCCACGCCGTGGCTGATCCGCAACCCGACGGTCAAGGAACAGGCGCGCGAACTCGGCTTCATCGATTCGGACGACGAGGCCGCGGTCACGACCATCCAGTACGGCCTGCTCGGCTATCCGGTGCTGCAGGCCGCGGACATCCTGATGTACAAGGCCGGGCGCGTGCCGGTCGGCGTGGACCAGGTGCCGCACATCGAGTTGACCCGGGACATCGCGCGGCGCTTCAACGCGGTGTACGAGGCCGACGTGTTTCCCGAGCCGGAGGCGCTGCTGACCGAGATTCCAAAGATTCCCGGAACCGACGGGCGCAAGATGAGCAAGAGCTACGGCAACGCGGTCGTGCTGTCCGAGCCGCCGGAGGACGTGGACGCCAAGCTGTCGCGCATGATGACCGACCCGCGGCGTGCCCGCCGGCGCGACCCAGGCGACCCGGCCGACTGCCCGGCCTTCCACCTGCACCGCGTGTACTGCACTCCGGAAGAGATCGCGCACGTCACGCAGGGCTGCCGCAGCGCGGACATCGGCTGCCTGGAATGCAAGAAGATCATGATCCGCCACGTGCTGGACGAACTGGCCGCGTTCCGGGAAAAACGGCGCGTTTGGGAAGCCCATCGGGACGACGTGCGCGACGTGCTCCGCGAGGGGGAGCGGCATGCGCGCGAGGTCGCCCGGGCGACGATGGCCGAAGTCCGCGACGTCGTGGGTGTGTAGGCAGACGGTGCGGGTGCGAAGCTGAGAGCCGGGCGCAACGCGAGCGAGACGGTGTATGGACGCTTCTCCGCCCTATCGCGTGAGACTCGACGTCTTCGAGGGGCCGCTCGACCTGCTGCTCCATTTGGTGAAGAAGAACGAGGTCGAGCTGCCCGACATCCCCATCGCCGAGATCACCGACCAGTACCTCGCCTATCTCGATCTGCTCAGACAGTTGGACCTGGACGTGGCCGGCGAATATCTCGTCATGGCCGCCACGCTGCTGCATCTCAAATCGCGGCTGTTGCTGCCGGCCGAGGAGGCACCGGAAGAGGAGGAATCGGGCGCGGACCCGCGCGAAGATCTGGCTCGGCAACTGCTCGAATACCAACGCTTCAAGGAAGCAGCCGACGACCTGCTGTGCCGCGACCTGCTCGATCGCGACGTGTTCACGCGCACGCCGGAGGAAGCGGCGCCCGGCCTCCGCGAAGACGCGGCCTACAACCTGACGCTCGGCGACCTGCTCGATGCCCTGCACGACGTCGTCACGCGCGCGCAATCCGCGCAGGCGCAACGCGTCGAACTCGAACGAATTTCGCTGCGCGACCGTGTATATGCGGTGCTCGACACGGTCCGCGCGCGCGGCAGCGTCCGCCTGGATGAACTCTTTCCGCGCGCCGCCAGCCGGCTGGAGGTCGTCGTGACGCTGCTCGCCGTCCTGGAACTGGCGAAGAACCGCATGGTCCGGCTGGAGCAGGCCGCGCGCTTCGGCCCGATCGTCGCCCGCCTGGCGGTGAGTCCGCAGGCGCCCATGCCCCAGGCGCTGGAGCATCTATGACCCTCGACCGCGTGAAAGCCATTGCCGAAAGCCTGCTGTTCGCCGCGGGCGAGCCGCTGCCGATGCGCCGCCTGACCGACGTCATCGGCGCGCCGAAAGCCGACGTCAAACGGGCGCTGGCCGCGCTGCGGGCCGAGTATGGCGGCGTCCAGCGCGGGGTGCGGCTGCTGCAGGTCGCGGGCGGTTATCAGTTTCGGACCGTGGCGGCGCACGCCGACTACGTGAAGGCGCTCGGTCGGAACAAGCCGGTCCGGCTCAGCCGCGCGGCGCTCGAAACCCTGGCCATCGTGGCCTACCGCCAGCCCGTGACCAAGGTCGAGATCGAGGCGGTTCGTGGCGTGGACGTCGACGGGGTGCTACAGTCCCTGCTGTCGCGCAAACTCATCCAGGTGCTCGGGCGCAAGGACGTCCCCGGCCGGCCGTGGCTGTACGGCACCAGCCGCCAGTTCCTCGAAATTTTCAGCCTGAGCAACATTGCAGACCTGCCCCCGCTGCCCGAAATCCAGGAACCGAGTGCCAACCCGTATGCCGAAACGGACTCGCCCACCGACCGGCGCGCCGCAACGGCTGCAGAAGATTCTGAGTCGGGCGGGGGTGACGTCGCGGCGCACCGCGGAGACGCTGATCCGGGCGGGGCGGGTGCGCGTGAATGGGCAAACGGTCACGCAACCGGGGAGCAAGGCTGACGCGCGCCGCGACCGGATCGAGGTCGACGGGCAGATCGTCGAGGCCCCCGCGGGTCCGCTCTACTTCCTGCTGCACAAACCGCCCGGCGTGGTCAGCACGCTCAAGGACCCAGAAGGCCGGCCGACGGTGCGCGCCCTGCTCTCCGAGGTGCGCGAGCGCGTCTTCCCGGTCGGGCGCCTCGACTACGCCTCGTCCGGCCTGCTGCTGCTCACCAACGACGGCGCCCTGACCGAGCGCCTGCTGCACCCCCGCTTCCGGGTCCCGCGCACCTACCAAGCCAAGCTGGCCGGCGTGGTCGCCCCGCCCGCGCTGTCCGCACTCCGCCACGGCGTGTTGCTGGACGATGGCAGCCGCGCCGCGCCCGCCGCGGTGCGCGTGCTGCGCGCCACCCCCCGCAAGACGTGGCTGGAACTGGTGCTCCGCGAGGGCCGCAACCGCGAGGTGCGGCGCATGTGCGAAGCGCTCGGCTACCGTGTGGAAAAGCTGCTGCGCGTCCAGTACGGCCCGCTGAGTCTCGACGTCCCGGTCGGCGGCTACCGCGCCCTCAAGCCGCAAGAGATCAAACAACTCAAACGCCTCGTCGAAACCGCCCCTCCGCGGTTCCGCCCCAACGCGTAGCGCCTCGGTTCCTCCTACTCCCCTCTCCCTTGGTGGGAGAGGGTCAGGGAGAGGGGGTGAAGGCAAGTACGAACTGCGCACTCCCCCGACGTACGGCCTTGACCAGCCAAGCTCCGGGCGCTAGGCTTTCTCATCGCAACGAACGTTGCGCCAACCTGCGCGGGGTGGAGCAGTCCGGTAGCTCGCGAGGCTCATAACCTCGAGGTCCTAGGTTCAAATCCTAGCCCCGCAACCTGTGAACGCCCTGTCCGTCCACCGGCGGCAGGGCGTTCGCCTTTCCAGCCACCTCCTTTCCTGAGTTGAACGACGCTTGGAAATCCGCTGCTACGTGGCTGGAAATCATCCACTGAATGGTTGATTTCCAGCCACACAACGGCTACATTCCGGCACGTGATTAGCCGCCATGCGACCCGGCGTCTGCTCGACGGGTTGCGCGATACGCCGGTCCTGTCCCTGCAGGGCGCCCGTCAGACCGGGAAGAGTACGCTCGTGCGCGCGCTGGCCGAGCAGGGCCATAGCGCGCGGTATCTGACGCTCGATGCCGCGGCCGCGCGCGCCGCGGCGATCGACGACCCGGAGGGATTCGTCGCCGGGCTCGACCGGCCCGTGGTCATCGACGAGGCGCAACGGGCGCCCGCCCTGGCGCTGGCGATCAAGGCCGCGGTCGATGCCGACCGCGGTCCGGGACAGTTCTTGTTGACCGGCTCGGCCAGCGTCCTGTCCCTCCCCAAGCTTGCCGAATCGCTCGCCGGACGAATGGAGGTGCATACGCTTTGGCCGTTCTCGCAGGGTGAGTTGTGCGGCGTGCGAGAGACGTTCATCGACCGCATGTTCCGTGCGAAACTCCTGACGCCCGACACGGCACCGGATACGGAACGGACGCTCATCGAACGGATTTGCAGAGGGGGGTATCCCGAGGTCCAGACGCGCAGAAACGTCGCCCGCCGCCGGGCGTGGTTCGACTCCTATCTCAACGCCATTCTGCAACGCGATGTGCGCGACCTGGCGAACGTCGAACGCCTGTCGGAGATGCCCCGGCTGCTGGCGCTGGTGGCGGCGCGGGCCGGCCAACTGGTCAATTATGCGGACTTGGCCCGGATGCTCGCCATTCCGCAGACGACTCTGAAACGCTATCTGGCGCTGATGGAAGCTACGTTTCTCGTGCGCCTACTACCCGCATGGTTCTCCAATCTTGGAAAACGGCTGACGAAAGCGCCGAAGCTGTTGCTGGCCGACACCGGGCTGCTGGCCCACCTGCTCGAAGTCGATACGAACCGGCTGCGGCGCGACCGGACGCGGCTCGGCCACGTCCTCGAAAACTTCGTGGCGATGGAATTGGTCAAACAACTGGGCTGGTCGGAACGGCGGTGCGGGCTGTTCCACTTCCGCACCGAGGCGGGCGCCGAAGTGGATCTGGTGCTGGAAGACCGGGCCGGCCGCCTCGTCGGCGTGGAAGTGAAGTGTGCCGCATCGTTGCAGAAGCGCGACTTCCGCGGCCTCGAAGCGCTGGCGGACATCGCCGGCTCCCGGTTCGTCAGGGGGGTGGTGCTCTATACCGGCGCCGCGGTCGTGCCGTTCGGCAAGAAGTTGCGGGCGCTTCCGGTCTCCCAGTTGTGGGCCTGAACCGTGGGCGTCCGTCTTCCGGCAGGGGTCCACATCCGACTTTCTCTCTTCGTTGCCACCACTCATCGGAACCTGCGTATGACCAGACACAACGTCCGGGAAGAATCGGCGAATACGATTCTCAGCCTGATTCTCAACGAGACGCAGCATCTCCAGACGATCGCCGAACGCCGGGACGCCGCGTCCGCACCCGACCTCGTCATCTGGCCTTTCGGCGAGGGGCTGCGGCCGATATTCGGCGAAGCCAAGATCGGCGCGACCCGCGCGAAGAAGACCGCCGCGGTGGCGCAGGTCCAGAAACATCTCAGGAAAGTGCGAGAGGGAAGCGAGGTCATGGGTCTCGCGCTCTGTTACCCCAGGGAAATCGCGGAAGCGGTGCCCACGACCGAAACCCGCCGCCGGCTCGAACAGACTCGCGAACTGCACTGGGCACTCGTCGGCGCGGACGACGACGCCCCGCATTGGCAGGTCGGGTCCGTCGCGGACATGGCAACGGTGATACGGAATACGACGCAACAGGGCGGGACCGTGGCGGGGATGCTCGAATGGGCCATCGACCGGGCCGGCACCCGATGGGACGTCCAACGTCGTGCGGCCCGCGAAGGGCTCGCCAAGACCCTGGCGCTTCCCATCGACAGACCCTCCGACGACCGGGCGCTGCGGGTCGGCCTGCTCATCATCGCCAACGCCTGCCTGCTCCACGCGCGTCTGGAGCACCGCTTCGCGGGCAGCGACGTGCCGACGCCTGCCGAATGCGCCGCGGCACCCGACATCCGGTCGGCGCTCGCCGACGCTTGGACGAAGATTCTCCGCGTGGACTACGCGCCCGTATTCGAGCCCGCGCTGGCGTGCCTCGAAAACCTCCCGCCCGGTGTAGAGTGCGAGAAAGCGTTGGTGATGCTCGCCGGCCTCGCGACCGGTCTGAAGAACCGGCTCAACGAAATCGCGTTCGACCACGCCGGCCCGCTCTACCACTGGCTGTTGCGCAGCGCCCGGTACGACGGCTCGTTCTATACCAGCGCGCCCGCGGCCATGTTGCTCGCCCGGTTGGCAATCGGCTTCATCCCCTGTGACTGGAAGGGCCCGGAAGCCGTAGAGAAGCTCCGCATCATCGACCCGGCGTGCGGAACGGGCACCCTGTTGATGGCGACGCTCCACGCGGTGCGCGATCGGCACATCGAAGCCGCGGGGCGGGACGCCGCGCCGGAGTACGTCCATCTCACCCTCGTCCAACAAGTCCTGTGCGGGCTCGACATCAACCGCCACGGCGTCCAACTCGCCGCCTGCAACCTGACGATGGGCGCGCCCGCGGTGGATTACCACCGCATGCCGCTCTACACGATGCAGCACGGCGTGATCGACGGACAGCCGATGGCCGGGTCCCTCGAAATTCTCACCCTCAACGAACGCAACCTGCTGGCCCCGCTCGTCAGTACGCGCGCCACCCGCGAAAGCCTGGATCGGACGACAGCCCACAGCGAAGCCGACCACCTGAAGCAGGACATCACGCAGCCCCACGACCTGGTCATCATGAATCCACCGTTCACGCGGAACGACATCCGCAACGGCCAGATGAGCCCGGCGACGCGGAAGGCACTCCAGCAGCGCGAAATCCAGATCGCGGAGGCGTTGCAGGCCACGGACCCGACAGCGGCAGCCGTGATCGATCAGACCAGCATCAGTACGTTCTTCACCCCACTCGCCGACCAGATGTGCCAGCCCGCCTCCGGGGTCCTCGCCAAGGTGCTCCCGACGACGGCGGTCGCCAATCCCGCGGGGGCGGAAGAACGCCGGTTCCTCGCCGCCCGGTTCCAGATCGACACCGTCCTCACCTCGCACGACCCGCAGCGCATCTTCTTTTCCGAGAATACGCACATCCACGAGTCGATGATTCTCGCCCGCCGAAGGGTGGGCGCGGCCGGGCCGACCAAGTTCGTCCAACTGCACCGGAACCCGAAGAACGAACACGAGGCGCTCGATTTGGCCGCCGCCATTGAGAGCGGCGCCGCCATCAAGCGGTACGGTCGCGTCACGGAACAGCCGTGGCCGAAAATCCGCGACGGCGATTGGAGCGCGGCGTTGTTCTACGATGCCGTGCTGCCCGAAGCCATTGCCGACCTGCAAGCGTTGGCCGGCAACCGGCTGCTGCCGCTGGGAAGCATGGCACACGTGGGACCGGAAGGCCGCCGCATCCGAGACGCTTTCCGCCACCCGGACACCGACCCGTCGGATGGCCCGTACCGCATTCTCTGGAACCACGAAACCGACAAACGCCGGACCATGCAAGCGTCACCCGATTGCACGGTCACCGCAAAGGTTCCCAAGGCGACCTACGCCGAAACCAACCTCTGGCCCAAGGCAAGCCGATTGCTCGTCGGTAACAAGCTCCGCATGAATCTCGTTCGCACGTCCGCGGTGTGGACTGATGAGCCTGCGCTTGGCAGCGCGTGGTCTCCCGTTACTTCACGGAACGGTGAAGGTGATACGCTCCGTGCCTGGGCCGTATGGCTGAACTCGACGCCCGGCATCGTCGCTTTCCTGGAGCGGCGGACGAAAGACTTGATCTACCCGGCGTTCCCGCTGGCGAATCTGCGGACCCTGCCGTGTCCCAACCCCGACGTCGCCGACCTCGCGCCGCTCGTCGACGCCTTCCATGTGCTCAAGGACGAAGTGCTTCTTCCGTGGCCGCAGATGCACGAATGTCCCGTTCGCCGCGCCATTGACGAAGCCGCGGCCCGCACCGCGGGCATCCCGGCGAAGACCGTTACCCGGTGGCGCGACGCCGCCGCGCACGAGCCCACGGTCTGCGGCCAACGGCCCGGCGCGTTCGCAAACGGTTCGAAGTGACGGCTCGTTAGGGGGGCCACAAAATGTAAGGCGGGCATCAACGGAAGCGGCGTCGGCACCGCGACCGCTGACGCGAAAAAGAAACGCCGCGCGCTGCGGCGCCCGTTAAAATTCACGACTTCCTGTGGGACGAGCAGACCGGCCTGCCCGACGCCAGCTACTCGGATGACGACGTCGGGGTCTTGACCGACGACGTCTTCCGGCATGTGTTCCGCGTGTATCCGGACGGGCCGTCGCCGTATTACGAACACGCCGCGGCGGGGTGAATGGTTCCCGTCGAGTCCGCAGCACGCAGCAGAACGGAGCGAGGACCGCATCATGGCATCACCCGGGCCGGGCAAGACGAACGACATCCGTTACGAACCGAACGAACGGCCGCCGCATACGCTCGCCTTCGGCTTGGGGTTTCAGGCCGCGCTGCTCTGCCTGGGCGGCGTGGTGCTGACGCCGGCCATCGTGATCCGGGCCGCGGGGCAGAGCGAAACGTATCTGTCGTGGACGATCTTCATGGCCGTGATCGTCAGCGGCACCAGCACCATCCTGCAAGCCGTGCGGGTCGGACGGGTCGGGGCCGGCCACGTGCTCATCATGGGCACGTCCGGTGCGTTCATCGCAGTCTGCGCCACCGCGCTGACCGAGGGCGGGCCGGCGCTGCTGGCGACGCTGATCGTCGCGTCGGCGTTGTTCCAGTTCCTGCTGGCCGCGCGGCTCTCGCTGCTGCGGCGTATCATCACGCCGGTCGTGTCCGGCACGGTGATCGCGTTGATCGCCGTGACCATCGTGCCGATCGTGTTCGATATGCTGGACGACCTGCCCGCGGGGACGCCGCCGGCCGCGGCACCGACCTGCGCCGCGGTAACCGTGGGTGCGATCGCGGCCCTGGCACTGCGCGCCACGGGCACGTGGCGATTGTGGGCGCCGATGATCGGCATCGGCGTGGGCTGCGTCGTCGCCGCGCTGTTCGGCGTGTACGACACCGAGCGCGTGGCCGCGGCGGCCTGGATCGGGATACCGACGAACGCTTGGCCGGGGTTCGATCTCCAGTTCGACGCGCGCTTCTGGGTGCTCCTGCCGGCATTCGTATTCGTCACGCTGGTGGGCGCCATCGAGACCATCGGCGACTCGGTCGCCATTCAGCGCGTGTCGTGGCGCACGCCGCGCGCGACCGATTTCCGCACCGTGCAGGGCGCGGTCAACGCCGACGGCGTGGGCAACCTGCTGTCCGGCCTCGCCGGGACGGTGCCGAACACGACCTATTCGTCCAGCCTGCCGCTGGCCGAACTCACCGGCGTCGGCGCACGCAACGTCGGAGTGGCTATCGGGCTCATCTTCATCGGGCTGGCCTTCCTGCCCAAGGTGACGGCGCTGCTGCTCGCGATTCCCGGGCCGGTGGTCGCCGCCTACCTAATGGTGCTGCTGGCGCTGCTCTTCATCCAGGGCATGAAACTCGTCGTCCACGACGGCGTGGATTACCGCAAGTCCATGATCGCCGGGCTGGCGTTCTGGATCGGTCTGGGCTTCCAGAACCGGTTGATCTTCGCCGAGCAACTCGGCGAGACGTGGGGCGGCCTGCTCGGCAACGGCATGACGGCCGGCGGCCTGACCGCGATGGTCCTGACCCTGTTCGTCGAGCTGACCGCGACGCGCCGCCGGCGGCTGGACGTCCCGTTGGACGGCAAAGTCCTGCCCAAGATCGATACGCTCCTGCGCGACCTCGCCGGCCGCCTCCGCTGGAACGCCGATTCCACGGAACGCCTGTGTTCCGCGGGGGAGGAAACGCTGTTGAGTCTCGTCCGGCAGGAGGAAGAGGCCGCGGACGTAGAGGGACGGCGCTTGCGCGTGGTCGCGCGCAACGATCACGGCACGGTGGAACTGGAGTTCATCGCCGCGGTCGGGGAGACGAACCTCGAGGACCGGATGATCTTGCTCACGGATGAGGCCGACACACCCAACGAGCGCGAACTCTCGCTCCGCCTGCTGCGCCACTACGCTGCGTCCGTCCGCCACCAGCAATATCACGACATCGACATCGTGACAGTGCGCGTGGACGGCTCCCGCTGACGCCGCCCGGCCGGGTCTCGGTTCGAAGATTTCCCTCCGATTCGCGACGGCTACAGTACCACGTTCTCCAGGGACTGGATGAAGTGAATCCCTTGGACCTTACTTTCTACTCAGACGCCCGTCGTTGGTGATGAACAAGTCCGTCCCCACCGCCGATGCGCAGGCAAGCTGAATGGCATCCGGGGCCCGAATCGAACGGTCCCGGCGGATTTGCGCAAACCTGGGGGCGGCGCGCAGGTCGAAGGGCAACACCGTCGCGCCCGTCACGATCATCTGCTCGTAGCGCTGTTTCAGGTCTTCGTCTCCGGTCTCGGTTGGTTTGACGAGTACCTCGCCGAGTGTGAGGGCGGAGGTGAGCATCTCGTCGTCACGTTCGATCATGCGCCGCCGGAGCGCCGCGACCCGTTCTGCCCGTTCGCCCCTGTCCTCGACGAGATATACGAAGAGATTCGTGTCCCAGAAGACCTTGCTCACCCCCACCCCTCCCGGAGCCGGTCCACGTAGGCGTCGGCTTCCTCATCCGCCCAGATCGCCTTGCCGAGGCCGCGCAGGGACAAGATCGGATCGGCGTCACGGCCCGCGTCGCCGGCGTATTCGTTGCGATACCAGTCGAGCAGCTTCCGGTAGGCGACCGGGATGTCGTCGGCAAACGGAACGTCCTTGCCCGAGAGGCGGCGGGGATGGCAGGGATCCCCGGGTCTGAAAAGTCGGCGGCGGCCCTTCGAAGTCTCGAACAGCATCCGGTGACGCCCGGAATTGGGCACCTTGTTGGCGACGCAATGGAGATAGGCGTGCACCTGAACCCCGGGACGCAGAGGACTTCCGGCGACTTTCGCCGCCTCGGCTTGCCGAACGATCTCACCGACCGTGAAGTCGCTTCTCTCGGGGTGTTGGCGGTGGAGAAGTGCCGTCGCGATCCACACTTCATCTGCTACCAAGGTGTTCATTTCTACCTCTTGAAACTTGGTAAAACGGATATACCGAACAACGTTTCTGTCAAGAGTAATAGGGAAGAGATAAGTACGAACCCCAAGCAAACTATCTCAACCCGGACAAAGTGTCCGTGTCTATCTGCATCCCCGCCTTCTACTCCCGTGGGTCTCAACCCAGCGACCTCTGTTGAACGGGGGACGTCAGGAGAAGCTCGGCCGGGCCGTGATCGACTCCCTCGCCGATCTCAAGGCCCGGGTGCCCGGGGCTTAGTCGCCGGCTTTGCGCGGATTCCCGCGGCCCATGTCGTAGAACTCGGCGTTGGGCCGCATGTCGGTCAGATGGGCCATGCGGTTCGACAGGGCGAAGAACGCGGAGATCGCGCCGATGTCCCAGATGTCCTCGTCGCTGAAGCCGTGCTCGCGCAGCCGCACGTGATCCGCCTCGTCCACCTCCTGGGCGTGCCGCGCGACCTTCACCGCGAAGTCCAGCATGGCGCGCTGCCGCGGGCTGACGTCGGCCTTGCGGTAATTGACCGCCACCTGGTCGGCAATCAGCGGATTCTTGGCGTAGATGCGCAACAGCGCGCCGTGGGCGATCACGCAGTAGTGGCAATCGTTGGCCGCGCTGGTGGCGACGACGATCATCTCCCGTTCGGCTTTCGACAGCCCGCTGTCCTTCAGCATCAAGGCGTCGTGGTAGTCGAAGAAGGCGCGGAACTCGGCCGGCCGGTGGGCCAATGCCAGAAAGACGTTGGGAATGAACCCGGCCTTCCGCTCCACCTCGACGATCCGGGCGCGGACGTCGTCGGGCAACGCGTCGAGTGCGGGGATGGGGTAACGACTGATGGGTGAGTCTGACATGTCGGCTCCTTCGCTTTTCGGCCTTGCGCGACTCATTGTACCGGAAAGTCGAAATACGTGTCCGGGTACGGTTCGTCCCGCAGGGTGTAATGCCACCACTCTTTATGCGTAGTTCACGAATCCGTGCTTTTCCATGACGGTCTTCAATATCAGACGGTTGGTTTGGGTTCACCCGTAATGCGCGGGTCGGCCGTGTTGAACAAGGCGTCGAAGTAGTCGTACGGCGTGCCCATGTGCAGTTCCGCGCCGTCGTCTCTTTTCACCAACGTCAAGTCCAGTGTGCTGCCGCGGCTGTGTCCGGACCGGTCGGCGATATAGCCTTGTTTCGATCAGGCGGGTTTTTGCTTCGTTCGGGTAGTAGTGCGCTTTCATTTTTCGGTCGTGTACGTCCCCGACCCAGCGCACGAAGTGAGCCGCCGCCTGTTGCGGGCGGTAGCAGTCGAAAATCTTGAGGGCGTATCCCCGCTGCTCCACGTCCTGTTGGACGCGCTGCAAGGCCGCGGCCGCGGGTTCGGTGAGCAGGCAAATGGGTTGTGCATACCCGTCCACCCGCGTTCCGAGAAAATTGTCGTCTGACGCATAGCGGATGGCGAAGACAGCGTCGGGGATGCTTTCGTTCACGGTGACGAACGAATCGGGCCGGTGCGGATTGTTCTCCGAGGCGTGGCCGCACCCGGCAAAGGAAATGCACGTCAAGAGAACGACGTATCCGAAGGGCCATAACGGACGGCGCCGAACCGCTCGGACCGGTTCGGTCACCGAGAGCCGGCAGGCGTTCTCGTCTGCTGTCGTCTCCGCCATTCCGGCCCCTTTCGGTCCGTCTGTGTACGGGTCCTTCGGGAACGGAGGCAAGGGCTGCGGGGAGAGTACGTCGGTTTGAAATTCCCGGACCTATGCAATCGGCGATGGACCCTCACCCCCGGACGCGACCCGGGGTAGAGGAGAAAGGCCGCAAATGGTTCAACCTGAGATACGAATTCGTGGTTCCAGTAGGTCGGATTAGCTGAATGCGGACTTAACTCCCTCGAACGATCGTCAGGATGCACTCCCCCGGAAGGAATGGGCTGGGACAGAACGTCGTCGCCCCGCTCCTATCGGACTACGGTCTAGGTGATAATATGATCTACGGGTTCATCGAAGTGTTTTTTGTTCGATATGCTCCTGGTAACTCGTCTCCATAAACCCTATAGCGCCTTCGCGTCCTCCTCTTTCAACTGCCCTTTCGAAACCCTCCATCATATACTCGTCATTTTCCAGCATCTCCGTCGTCCGTTCTGCCATTTCCACTGCCTCTAATGGTGTCAATTTTCGAATGTGCCCATCTTCTTCTCGAATCTCGAACCCCATTAGCCCCTGCTGTTCCAAAACTCCACGGATATCCTTTGGGAGTTTCGCTATCCGTGCTTGTCTCTCTGCCACGTC
Source organism: uncultured Binatia bacterium (SeqCode) (assembly GCA_965242795.1). GTDB lineage: Bacteria > Desulfobacterota > Binatia > Bin18 > Bin18 > Bin18. The sequence continues at coordinate 1,423,713 of OZ251505.1, read as the reverse complement.
CGGCGAAGATGACTTGAGAAAGCGACGTTCCCTCATTGCATTACCGTTGATTAGACGGACTATGAGTCATCCAAGAAGAGAACCAAGCATTGAATAGAAAATAATCTTACTCATACTTGGACCTCCCCCCGCCCTTTTCTTATCGTCTGGAAAATAGCGAGATGAGAATGTCGCCGGTGAATTCTCTCGCTGACGTCCAAACAGAAAGTCAGGCAGATACGCTTTTGTCCTCGGCCGTGTCTGACCGTGGAGAGCATCTCACCTTCCTCCATCTGTACAGATTTGGTGGGGGGGCGAGTATGAAAAGGTGCCATGAAGACGAGTTGACTCAGTTCGATAGGTCGGATGGATCAGTGGAGTGTAATCTGACAGGGTGCGGTCGTACTACTCCGAGCCAACCGAACGTCGGCGTGTTGGTTTTGCCGAGATGTACCGTGCCCGCGGCCTTCAGCCACGCGACCATCAACGAGTCTTCGTCCAACACGTGGTCCGCGAACCGCGGACGGCCGAACGTGGTCCGTACGCCTTTCGTCCTCACCAGATCCTTGGGGGAGAACGGCAGGCCGTGGAGCGAGCCCAGCGTGGCCGGCCGCTGCATCAGGCGGTTCTCCGCGTGGCAGGCAGCCCGCATGGCCGTCCGATCCGTGACCGCGATGAAGGCGTTGAATCAAGCATCAAGCCGGTCGAGTGCCTCGAGGATGACCTTGACGGGCAAGATAGCTTTCCGCCGAATCGCCTTTACCAAGTCGGTCGCCGAGAGCCAGCAGACATCCTCGCGTGCCGTCGTGCTTGCCGTTCAGATCCTTTCGGTCCCGTCTGTGTACGAGTCGTGCGGGGGCAGTGGCGAGGGGCAGGGCACCGGCTGGGTTGAATTCGAGCTACTCCCGCTCCTTGCCATCCGCTGGACGTCGCGAGCGTATCGTGATGAAAGGCCAAGACTATAGGTCCACCAAGAGGAATCAGATAACCGCTCGTCCTCCTTGCCGCTGCCGGCGTCCTTTCGGGCATCGCCTGCGCGACGTCCGTCCGTGGGCCGGCGCCCAACGTCATCCTGTTCGTCGGCGACGGCATGAGCGTGGCAACGGTCGTCGTCAGATCCGCCTCCCCCCAACCCTCCAGCACCTTTTGATATGATCCGACCTTTCGAAAGGGAATGACATACAAGACCATCCCGAAGGTAGGTATTTCTCATCACACCCTGCGCACGCAGGGATCCCTTCCCTGGATTACAGCTTGCGGAGGGATACGGATGGGTGAGATCTTCAAGTCCGGAATTCCCTTCCCACAGCGAAGCCTCCTTTCCTGGACCTTTCGACATCCTTCGGGACTCACGGAGGGGCGACCGGCCGGTCCCCCTACACCCGTTGCGGGACCGGGAAAGGGGCAAGTTTTCCCCTGGATTCCGGCGTTCGCCGGAATGACGGAGAGGGGCGATGCCTGGCCCTCGGACATGTTCCGGAGGAGGGCAACCACCCTTCAACTCTTTCGACAAGCTCAAGGCATCGCAAGCCCAGGACACCACAAGTTCAAGACATTGCAGACTCAGGGACCGGAGGGAGAATGGTTAGGGCGAGGGAGAATTGCAACCTGATATTCTCGCTATGTGTGTCGGCTGGACGCAGCGGGCGGACCGTGATGAGAGTCCCATCATGCTTACACCAATGGGAATCAGACAATTCCAGGTTCTTCTTGCGGCCACTTGCGCCGTTTTGAGTGTCACCACTGCAGCGCCGGCCCACGGGCCGGCGCGTAATGTCATCCTGTTCGTCGGCGACGGGATGGGCGTGGCGACGGTCACCGCGGCGCGTATTCTCGACGGCCAGAATCGCGGCCAGCCGGGCGAGGAGAACTTTCTGGCGTTCGAGCGGTTTCCCCACGTGGCGTTGGTGAAAACCTACAACGTCGATGCCCAGGTGCCCGATTCCGCGGGCACGATGACGGCGCTGGTCACGGGCCGGAAGGCGCGGAGGGGCATGGTCGGCGTCGGCCCGGAAGCGTTGCGCGGCGACTGCCGGGCCGCGGCGCAATACCGCTTGACCACCCTTCTTGAGGAGGCCGAGCAGCGCGGCCTGCGAACCGGCGTCGTGACCACTACGCGCCTGACCCACGCCACGCCCGCGGCAACCTACGCCCATGCCGCGGAGCGGAATTGGGAGTCCGACGCAGACGTTCCCGAAGCGGACCGTGCCACGTGTCCCGACATCGCCCGGCAGTTCGTCGAGTTCCCGTATGGCGACGGGGTGGACGTTGCGCTGGGCGGCGGTCGGGCGAAGTTCCTGCCCGTGACCGCGGCGGATCTGGAGAACAGCGAAGAGACCGGACAACGCTTGGACGGCCGCGATCTGATCGGCGTATGGCTCGCCGCCCGCGCCGGCCGAAGCTTCGTACACGACCGCACGGGGTTCGACGCGCTCACCGGTTCCGGCCAAGTGCTCGGCCTGTTCGAACGTTCGCACATGGAGTACGAGGCGGACCGGAACGGGGACGCCGGCAGCGAGCCGTCTCTGGCGGAGATGACCCGGTTCGCCATCGCCCGGTTGCGAAACGGTCCCGGCTTCTTCCTGATGGTCGAGGGTGGACGGATCGATCACGCGCACCATGCCGGTAACGCCTACCGGGCGCTGACCGACACCATCGCCTTTGCCGATGCCGTGGCCGCGGCAGTAGCGATGACCGATGCGGCGCAGACACTCATCCTCGTCACCGCGGACCACAGCCACGTCATGACCATCGCCGGCTACCCGCCGCGCGGCAATCCGATTCTCGGCTTCACCGGGGACGAGGACGACGCCGGCGTTCCCTACACCACGCTCGGTTATGCCAACGGCCCCGGTGCCGAACGACCTGCGGAGGAATTGGAACCCACCCACCCGGACTATCGGCAGCGGGCGACGCACCCCTTGGATCTGGAAACGCGCGGTGGCGAAACGCACGGCGGGGAGGATGTGGCCGCGTACGCGCTCGGCCCCGGCGCCGAGGGCATACGCGGCGTCATGGATCAGCACGAGTTGTACGGCGTGATGTGGGCTGCGCTGTTCGGGGCGGACGGGTAGTGAGGCGGTTTAACCTTCGCCGGGGACCCCCTCTCCCCCGGATCAAGTCCGGGGCAGGCTCTAGCCGTCACCCTCCAGGGGGGAAGGGCTAGGAAGGAAACGCCCGCGGCCGTTCCCGTCACCCTTTTCCGTTTTATCCCTATCCCATTCTACCCTCTCTCCCCTCGTGGGAGAGGGTTGGGGAGAGGGGGCGAGGGCAACTTCGATGCTCTCTGGAGGTGGAGGACGGTCAGGCCGTAACAACGGTTGCGGTGTCGCCCGCGGTCAGGGCGTTCATGTAGGCAAGGATGAGGTCGCGCGTACGGTAGCGGCCAAACTCGGCTTCGTCTTCCCGGCGAACGATGGGGAAGGTGTCCATGATGTAATCTGCGTCCTCGCGCGACAGGCCGTAGAGGTGGAAGTACAGCGCGTCGAGCCGGGCGCGCAGGTGACGCCGCCCCTCGGTGTCCCAGACGAAGGGCGGGCCGTCGTAACCCAGGTCGCGCGCGAACGGCGCCAAGTCCTGCGCGGTGTACGTCAGCCGCAACACGTGATCGAGGACGAGTTCCCGTACGGTCGTGTCGCCGAACGTTCATCCGTATCGTTCGGGCGCGATGATGGGCAGTTGTGCGACGATGTACCAACTGAGGTTCATCCCCGCGGCCTTGTGGCGGGTCACGTTTGACGCTTCCCGAAGGTTCTCTTACGTTCGACTTCCTCATCCCGAATCCAGGAGCATACGGATGTCGAGCAGCATCAACGCGAAGACGCTCAGACAGGATCTGGCGAGGATCATAGAGCGGGTAGGAAGAGGCGAGGACTTCACCGTCTTCTATCGCCGCCGGCCCGCGTTCCGTATCGTCCCGGTGCATGGCCCGTTCGAGTTCGGAGACCCGGCAGACGATGCACTCTACGAGGCAGAGGCCGTCGGGAGGTCGAAGGATGGTCTGACCGCCGCAGACCACGACCGGGTTCTGTATGGCGGTTCCAACACGTGACGGCACGCTGTTTGTCGATACGGCCGGCTGGATGGCACTGGCCGATGCCGCGGACCCGATGCACACGGCCAGCCGGCGCGAGCGCGATGCGTTTCTGCAGGTCGGCGGGGTGTTGCTGACGACCGACTACATCCTTGACGAAACGTTGACGTTGATCCGTTTTCGACTCGGATTGCGGGCCGCGACCAAGTGGTGGGAGCAGATCAATGCCAGTCGGCGCATCCGATGGGAATGGATCGATCCGTTACGGGCCGAGAAGGCCCGGCAGTGGTTCTTTACCTGGAAAGACAAAGAATTCTCGTTCACGGACTGCACCAGCTTTGTCGTCATGAAAGAGCTCGGCGTCCAACGGGCGCTCACGACTGACCGGCACTTCTCCCAAGCGGGGTTCGAAGCATTGCCGCGCGGGACGTCGGCACGGCGATGACGCCGTCTCTTCCCCCTTCTCCCCCGGATCAGGTCCGAGGCAGGCTCCAGCCCTCTCCCACAAGGGGAGAGGGGGGAAAAACGGGAGGCGGTGACGTCTTTCTTCTTTTCCTCGCTTCCTAGTCCCAGGAAGAAGGGAGAAGGCGGAAAGTGAAGCAGGATGATGGATCGGCTCACCGACGTGCTGCATTTTCTGGACGGACTGCTCGGGGCGGCGTGGTATTTTCCGTGGGCGCTGCTCGGGGTGGGGGCGTTCTTTACGGTGTATCTCGGGTTTCCGCAGATCCGGTATTTCGGGCGGGCGTGGGGTATCCTGTTCGGTCGCCACACCCGCAAGGATGCCGAAGGGGACGCCTCGCATTTTCAGGCGCTGTCCACGGCGCTGTCGGGAACCGTGGGCACCGGCAACATCGGTGGCGTGGGGCTGGCGATCTTTCTCGGCGGCCCCGCAGCGCTGTTCTGGATGTGGGCCACGGCGTTCGTCGGCATGACGACGAAATTCGTGGAGGTCACCCTCTCTCACAAGTACCGCGTCACGGACGACAAGGGCGAGGTCGCCGGCGGCCCGATGTACTACATGGAGCGCGGCCTGCGCATGAAATGGCTGGCGGCGTTCTTCGCCGCGGCCACGCTGCTCAGCGCCGTGGGCTCCGGCAACATGCCGCAGAGCAACAACCTCGTGTCCGGCCTGGAGGCGTCGTTCGGGGTGCCGCCCTCCGTCAGCGGCGGGGTGCTGGCGCTGCTGCTCGGCTTGGTGATCCTCGGCGGCATCACGTGGATCGCCCGCGTGGCGTCGGTCATCATCCCGGTCATGGGCGTCGGCTATGCGGTGGGCGCGCTGGCCGTGATCGCCGCGAACGTCGAGCAGGTCGTCCCGTCGTTCGGCGCGGTGTTCCGGGATGCGTTCACGGGCTCCGCGGCGAGCGGCGGCTTCCTCGGCGCGACGTTCGCGTATGCCTTCAACCGGGGCGTGGCGCGCGGGCTGTTCTCCAACGAGGCGGGACAGGGCTCGGCCCCCATCGCCCACGCCGCGGCGCGCGCCGACGAGCCGGTGTCCGAGGGGATGGTGTCGCTGCTCGAACCGTTTCTCGACACGCTCGTCATCTGCACGCTGACGGGGCTGGTGATCCTGTCTTCGGGCGTGTGGCGCGAGAAGTTCGAGACCGATTTCCAGGCGTTCGATACGCAGTTCGTCGCCGGCGTCCACACCGATACGGACCCGGCACACGTCGCGGCGTTGTTCCGGCACTTCAACGATACCGGCAGCCCGTTGGTGCCCGCACAAGGCCGCTTCGACGTCATGGAGGGGCGGCTGGTGCATGCCGACGTGACCGTGCTGCACAACCGCTCCGTGGCCGAGGACGTGCGCTTCCACGTCGGCGGCGTGCCGTACACCGGCGCGATCACCATCGAGAACGGGGCGCTGGCGGACGCGGTCTCGTTGCGCGGCAAGTCTCTGCTGCACTCGGTGCCGCTGACCACGCAGGCGTTCACGCGCAGCGCCTTCGGCGAGTACGGCCAGTACGCGGTCACCGTGGGCTTGGTGCTGTTCGCGTTCAGTACCGCGCTCGCCTGGTCCTACTACGGCGACCGCGCCGTGACCTACCTGTTCGGCACCCGGATCGTGACACCGTACCGCGTCGTGTACGTGCTGGCGTTCTTCCTCGCCGCGGTCATGGACACGTCCTTGGTCTGGCTGGTGTCGGCCATTACGCTGGCGCTGATGGCGCTGCCGAACCTGCTCGGCTGCATGCTGCTGCGCCGGGAGATGAAGGCCGCGGTGCGGGACTATTGGAGCGGGGCGACGAGGGGGTAGTGGTGAAGAAGCAATCCCCTCTCCCCCTGGAGAGGGTTAGGGTGAGGGTTCTATCCGTACCATCGCGCCAGCCCGGAGGTTCCAAACCGAGACAGTATCCCGGCCCCGGTAACCTTGGCTTTCACAAGGAAGACGGGTAAATAACCGGCCATCGTGCACCATCGGTTGCCGTGGGCAAGGGGGACGCAGTGGAAACCAAACCCGAACGCACCGCGTTGCAGGACGATTATTCCTACCGCGCGGTCGATGCCTACAACACCCGCACCTATCTGCTGCCGGTGCTGTCCGACCCAAAGCGCCGCGCCGCGTTGATCGCCGAGCATCGCGCGCGCCCGATCTACACCGCGGCACAGCCGGGCAAGCCCGCGCCCATGGACAGCCCGGAATTGGCCCGTCTGCTCGACCGCTTGCGCGTCGTGCCGCAACGGGGCAAACACGTCATCGTCGAAACCACACCGTGGCAGGAATACCGCATCGGGCTGCTGCCCGGGGTGCGCGGCACGCCCGTCGAGGTGACGGAAGAACGCTATGCGAGCCGCGAAGACGCAGAGCACGCAATTTTCCTGAAACGCCTAGGCGCCCTCCTCGAAGCGTACGGAATTCAGGACTCGTCGGCCGGCGCCTGACCCGGCGTTCCACCGAAACGCAACGTTGGACGCAGGATACGGTCCGAAGTCGAGAAGACGTTCATGCCGACGCTCGGGATCACCGGCTACAGCGACCGGATTTCCGCCCGGCCCGGGGAGACGATCCGGTTCTACGTGCACTCCGAGCAGAGCGAAGCCTATCGCGCCCATATCGTGCGGCTCATTCACGGCGATACCGACCCGAACGGCCCAGGCTACAAAGAGGAAGAAATCGAGACCGCGGCGAACGGCGAGTATCCCGGCCGGCCGCAGCCGGTACACGCCGGATCGTACGTCTTCGTGCCGCACGACGCGCGTTTCGACCTGAGCAGCTTCACCCTCATGGCGCTGGTGTTTCCCACCACACCGGCCAAGGGGGTTCAGGGGATACTGACGAAGTGGTCCGGGCAGGCCGAAACCGGCTATGGCCTGTTCATCGACGAGCAGGGCGCACTCGCGTTGTGGATCGGCCGCGGCCCCGGCTCGGTCGAACGGTTCGCGTCTGGCAAACCCTTGTTGCGCAAAGTGTGGTATCTGGTCGCGGTGAGTTTCGATGCGGCCAGCGGCCATGTCCGGCTCTTTCAGGAGCCGATCGTGACGAGCACCAACGCGGGCCACGGCATGCGCCTCGTGCATCCCATCGACGACACCACCGCGTGTCTGGACATGGACGGCTCGCCGCGGGCGCCGGCCGCGAACGACTGTCCGGTGCTCATGGCCGCAGCTACGCGGCAGGCGCGGTCGGGCCGCACGATCTGCAGAGGGCATTTCGCCCATGTCCTCGCGCCACTGGAGATTCCCGAACACGAAGCGAAGTTCAACGGGCGCATCGAACGGCCGGCCATCGCCAACCGGGTCCTGGACCGCGCGGAGATCGAAACCGTTCTGCGCGGGCCGCGGCCGGCATCGGCAGCATTGCGACCGGCCATTATCGCGGCCTGGGATTTCGCGGCCAACATCGTGCCGCATGCGGCCTCGACGCAGGTGCTGGACGATTCTCTACACCGGCTGCACGGCCATTGCATCAACCTACCCAGCCGGGGCATGCCCGGCCACAACTGGACCGCGGATCATATGAGTTTCCGGGCCGCGCCACGGGAATATGCGGCCATCCATTTTCACGACGACGCGGTCGACGACGCGCGCTGGGACGTCGATTTCGAACTCACGGTCCCGGCCGGTCTGCAAAGCGGGGTGTACGCGGCGCGGCTGCGGCTGGGCGGGCGGGAGACGCCCGACAGCGAAGACTACCTTCCGTTCGTCGTGCGCCCGCCCGCGGGGAGGCCGCGGGCGAAGATCGCGGTCATTCTGCCTACGGCCAGCTACATGGCCTACGCCAACGAAAACCTGAGTGCGGATTCTCAGGCCGCGCAACTGCTCACCGGCCGTGTGCCGCTCATGCAGCCCGGCGACCTGCTCCTGCAAGAGAAGGACGGCTACGGCTACGGCACCTACAGCGTGCACAGCGACGGCTGGGGGGTGCAGGTCTCGTCCCGGCTGCGGCCGATTCTGAACATGCGGCCCAAATATACGCACGTACTGTCGCCGTCGGTGTGGCAACTCAACGCCGACCTGCACCTGACCGACTGGCTGGAACACCTGGGCTTCGAGTTCGACGTGCACACCGACGAGGACCTGCACCGCGAGGGCGTCGCCCTCCTCGAGCAATACCGCGTGGCGCTGACCTGCCACCACCCGGAGTATTGTTCGGAGGAGATGCTGGACGCGTACGAATCCTACCAACAGCAGGGCGGGCGCTGGCTGTATCTGGCGGCCAACGGCTTCTACTGGTGTACGGTGTTCCACCCGGACAATCCCGCGTTGATCGAAGTGCGCAAGGGCGACAACGGCACGCGCGCGTGGACCATCAACCCGGGCGAGTACTGCAACGCCTTCGACGGCAAGCACGGCGGGCTGTGGCGGGTCCGCGGGCGCAACATGAGCAAGCTGACCGGCGTCAGTTTCACCTCGTTCGGGCTGACCGCGTCGAGCTACTACCGCCGCGCGCCGGACAGTTTTCGGCCCGAATGCGCGTGGATGTTCGAGGGGATCGGCGACGACGAGCCGATCGGCAACTTCGGCCTCATCGGCGGCGGCGCGGCGGGGCTAGAATTGGACCGCTACGACCTGGAACTGGGCACGCCGCACCATGCGTTTCTGCTGGCGCATTCCGAAGGCCACAACGACATCTTCGTGACCGTCTCCGAAGAGTCCACGTTCAACGCGCGCGGGTATTTCGCCGCCGGCGGCACGGGCGACCAGAACCCGTTCATCCGGGCCGACATCGTCTATTTCAAGACTCCGAACGACGGTGCGGTCTTTTCGGCCAGTTCGATGGCATGGTGCGGCAGCCTGTCGCACCGCGACTACGACAACAACGTGTCGCGCCTGACCGCCAACGTCATCCGCGGCTTTCTGAAGGACGGCCCGCTGCCGTGAAGGGCTGGCCGGGCCGGGCATTTCCCTTTCCACGTGCCCGACCCGTTTTCCACCACATAAATCCCGTATCGGGACACGCCGACGTCCGGGAATCCCCTCATGCCTATACTTTTGGATAAGATCCTTACGGATCTCTTCTCGCCGCTCGGGATTATGTTTGGCGCGGCCATCCTTGCGCTCATTATGCTGACCATGGGGCGACGCCAAGGACCGATCATCCTCCTCACGTTCTTGGTCGCTTGGGGATGGGTTTGGTCTACGCCTCTCCTCAGCTCCGTTCTTCTCGGCGGGCGGGAAACAGTAGACCACTATCTGCCCCAACACGCTGAGGAGCTTCCTACCGGAGACGCAATCGTAGTGCTGGGAGGCGGTGTGAGGCCAGTGTCAGGCGCCCTCGTCTATCCTGACCTGACTGACCGTGCGGACCGCGTCTGGCACGCTGCGCGTCTGTACCACGCCGGGAAGGCGCCGCTGATCATCGCCTCCGGCGGAAAGGTGTGGCCCCACCGCCAACGGCAATCCGAGGCGGACGCCATGCGGGTCGTGCTCAATGCGTTCGGCGTACCGGACGACGTCATCGTGACTGAGAACCGAAGCCGCAACACCCGACAAAACGCCGTGTTCACCGCCGACCTCGCTGCCAGTCGGAGAATCAGACGGGTATTACTCGTCACATCCGTCTTGCACATGTCCCGCGCCGAGGCCGCTTTCAAACGTGTCGGGTTCGATGTGGTCCCGACCGCAGTCGACTTCATCCGTCAGTCCAACTCTCCCTGGATCTTGAAGATTCTTCCGAGGACTAGGCGCTTGGACTTCAACTCCAGACTGTTCAGGGAACATCTGGGGCGCTTGGTCTACCGTCTCAAGGGCTAGTTTGAACGAGTCCGGACCCGGCATTCAGACTGCTCTCAAAAGGTTTATAGGTTTGATCTGTTCGTTCGTTATTGATGGTCAGTTCATAGGAATACCGATTCTGCGAGAGCGAAAGGAAGCCATGTCATCGGTCACCCGCTGCGCCTGGGCGAACAACGAACCGGCGATCCGGTATCACGATGAGGAGTGGGGCGTGCCGGTGCACGACGACCGGACGCTGTTCGAGTTTCTCGTGCTCGAAGGCGCGCAGGCCGGCTTGAGTTGGGATACCGTTCTCAAGAAACGCGAGCACTACCGGGCCATGTTCGACGACTTCGACCCCGCTCGGGTCGCTCGCTACACGCCCCGCAAGATCGAACGGCTACTGGCCGACTCCGGCATCGTCCGCAATCGGCTGAAGGTCGAGTCCGCGGTCAAGAACGCCAAGGCGCTTCTGGCCGTGCAGAAAGAGGCGGGGAGTTTCGACGCGTACGTCTGGCAATTCGTCGGCGGCCGGCCGCGGCGCAACCGCTGGCGCTCGCTCAAACAGGTGCCGGCGTGCACCGCGGAGTCGGACGCGCTGCACAAGGATATGAAAAAGCGCGGCTTCTCATTCGTCGGGCCCACCATCTGCTACGCCTTCATGCAGGCGACCGGTATGGTCAACGACCACGTGCAAAGCTGCTTCCGCTACGCACAACTCGACTAGCGCGATAGAGCTGCCGAAGGCGCACGATTAGACCGTCACCACGATCTTGCCGAAGTGAGCGGCGCTCTCCATCAGCTTGAGCGCTTCGCGGGCCTCCTCAAAGGGGTAAACCCTGTCTATGACCGGTTTGATGCGGTTCGCGGCGAGCGCGGCGTTCATGTCCTCGAACATGGCGCGCGAGCCCACATAGACACCTTGCAGCCGGAGGCTTTTCATCAGCACCGGAATCGGATTCACCTCGCCATCCGTGCCGGCCAGAATGCCGATCAAGCCGATCATGCCGCCCACCCGCGTAGCCTCCATCGACTGCACGAGCGTGCCGGCGCCGCCGACTTCCACGACCTGATCCACACCGACCCCGTCGGTCAACTCCAACACGCGCTTCCCCCACTCCGGCGTCGTTTTGTAGTTGATGACGTGCGTGGCGCCGAGGGCGGTGGCTCGGGCGAGTTTCTCGTCGCTGCTGGAGGTGACGATGCTCCGTGCGCCCGCGGCGATCGCGAATTGCAGCGCGAAGATGGATACCCCACCGGTGCCAAGAATCAGTATCGTATCCCCGGCCTTCATGTTGCCCAAGCTGACCATGCTCTGCCATGCGGTGACCGCGGCACAGGGCAGCGTGGCCGCGTCCTCGCAACTCATGTAGTCGGGAATCTGGACGACGCCGTCCTCGGACAGCACGACCTGCTCGGCCAGCATCCCGTCGAGCGCGCCGCCCAGCGCAGACGCTTGGTGCGCAGCATCCGGCCCGCCGGCCAACCAGTTCTGGAAAAAGATACCGGCCACACGGTCGCCCGTGCGCACGCGCGTCACCCCGTCGCCCACGCCGATGACCTCGCCCGCGCCGTCGGACAGCGGAACCAACGGGAGGGTAAGCCCGCGTAGGCCGCCGTGCTTGACGGTTATCAGGTCACGGTAGTTGAGCGAGGTCGCTTTGACCCGCACGACGATCTGGCCGGAACCGGGTTGCGGATCGGGGCGATCCACGAGAGCGAGATTGTCGATGCCGAATTCCTGGGCGATCTGCCATGCGCGCATGATCGGACTCCTTTATATTGGGTACTTGCGACGAGAAGGACCGGTCGCGTCAGGCGGAAAAATCGCGCACGATCTGCTGCCAGCGCGCGTCGTTCACGCCCGGCCGATCCTGGTGATAGAAAGCTACACGGTCGAGCAGCCCTTCGTAACGTGTCTTGAGCAGGGCCGGGATTTCCGCGGGGGCGCCGGTCACCGCGTACGCGTCCAGCATCTCGTCGGTCACGTCGTCAGCCATCGCCTGCCACTGGCCCTTGGCCGCCTTGGCGTTCAGCTTGAGACACACGTCGCCCCAGCCGTGCACGTCCAGCACCGGCTTGTAGGTACGCGTCGAGGCGTAGAAGGCGATCTGCATCCGCACGGTTTCGCGCATCTTGTCGATTTCCGCTCGGCTGTCGCCCATGATGACGAACGCCGAGGACGCCACGACTACGTCCTTGCGGCTGCGGCCGGCCTTGCGGGCGCCCTCTTCGATCTGCGGCAGCACCCGTTCGCGCAGGAACGTTGGAGAATGGAACGGATGCGCGTGAAAGCCGTCGCACAGTTCACCGGCCAGCCGACAGATGTAGGGGTTCACCCCGGCGATGTAGATGGGGAGGTGCGGATGGTCGATCCTGCCCGGGGAAAATGCGGGCGTCATGAGCGTGTGCCGGTAGAACTCGCCCTGAAAATCCAGCTTGGTGCCGTTCTGCCAGCAGTCCCATATCGCGCGCAGGGCGAGCACGACCTCGCGCAGCTTGGGTCCCGGCGACTCCCATTGCACGCTGTAGCGGCGCTGGTTGTGGCCCTTGACCTGAGTGCCGAGCCCCAGGACGAAGCGGCCCGCGGAGGCGCGTTGCAGGTCCCAGGCCGTATAGGCCAACGACATCGGGCTGCGCGGAAACGCCAGGGCGATCGCGGTGCCGAGTCGCAGGCGCTCGGTGGATGTCGCCGCTACCGCTAGCGATAGGAACGGGTCGTGCTTGTTCTCCATGCTCCAGACGCCGTCGAAGCCGAGGTCCTCGGCGTGGCGGGTGATCGCAATGGCTTCGTCGAGCGAACGGGCGGTCAACAGGCGGTCGAGTTTCATGGGTGTCCTTCTATGCGTTCCCTGATGTCGTTCTCTGGCAGGGCTTTCAGGGGCGGTGAATCTTTGAGGTGGCTAGGCCGCCCTCTTTATCAACTCCCGGCCGGGTCTCCAAGGCGGCGGGCCGGTCACTCCAGCCGGTCCACATGCTGGAGTTGCGGAAAGAGACGCGCCCACAAGCCAACGACGGTCAACGTGCCCAACCCGCCCAGGACTACCGCGGGGACCACACCGAACCACGCTGCGGTCACGCCCGACTCGAACTCGCCCAATTCGTTGGACGCGCCGATGAAGACCGACTCCACGGCGCTGACCCGCCCGCGCATGGCGTCCGGCGTTTTGACCAGCACGAGTACGCGGCGGATGACGACGCTGACCATGTCGGACGCGCCCAGCAGAAACAGCATGGCGAGCGACAGCCACAGATTCCGTGACAGTCCGAATCCGATGATCGACAGCCCGAACACGCCTACGCTGCCCAGCAGGATGACACCGGCGCTCCGGGTAATCGGCCGGCGGGCGACGATGATCGCGGTCAGCAATGCACCGACCGCGGGGGCGCTGCGCAGCAGGCCGAGCCCCGCGGGTCCGACGAAGAGAATGTCCCGGGCGTACACGGGCAGCAGCGCGGTCGCGCCGCCCAACAGGACGGCGAACAGATCCAACGACACCGCGCCCAGGACGACCGGCTGACCGCGAATGAACGCAACGCCGGCCACGAGCGACCGCCACGTCGCGGTGTGTCCTCCCGTTACACGGCGCTCAACCCGGATGCCGAGCACCAGCACCACCGCCACGGCGTACATCAGAGCGCAACCCGCATAGACCGTTTGCGGCCCGCTGACGTACAACACGCCGCCGACTGCGGGTCCGACGATGGTCGCCAACTGCCAGGACGAGGAACTCCACGCCGCGGCGTTGGGGAACAGCCGCGTGGGGACGAGATTAGGAAGTAAAGCGACCGAGGCTGGAAACTCGAACGCACGAGCCGTGCCGAACACTACCAGTACGCCGAACAGAAATGCGGTCGTTCCACCCCCGCGCAGCGTGAACGCCAGAAACAGCAGGGCGCACGCCGCTTCGACCACGATGCAGGTCGCCATGACCCGGCGGCGGTCGTAGCGGTCGGCAACGTGGCCGGTCAGCAGGGCCAGACCGAGCGCTGGAAGAAATTGCGCCAACCCGACCAAGCCGAGGTCGAGCGGGCGGCGGGTCAGGTCGTACACCTGCCAGCCGATGGCGACCGCCTGCATCTGCACGGCCAGCGTGACCCACAACCGCGCCGCCCAGTAGCGTCGGAAATTCGGGGAGTCGAAAGCGGATTCCCCGGAGGACGTATTTATCTGCGCGCGAGAGTCGTTCCGGTTTGATCTCATCCGACTGCGGGAACCGCGTCCGCCGAATAGCGTGGCAAAATGTGTGGAGAGAAATTTCCGCATGAATTGGGGCCGTTGCACGGCTCGCTTGGCGGCACATTCCGCACAGGGCATACTAGGCAGTCGTCGTACTCAACACATTCCGTGGCCAGGGTCCATTGAGTCGGGTCCATGTGGACCTGATCTATCGAGTTGGAAGAAGGGAACCACATGTCGGAACCGGTCTTGTTGGTAGAGAAAGCCGGCGGTGTTGCGACCGTCACCCTGAACCGTCCGCGCGCCATGAACGCACTGTCCCGCGAACTCCGGTTGGAGTTGGCCGCGACGTTCACCGCGTTCCAGAACGATGCCGACATCGGGGCCGTCATCCTGACCGGCGCCGGGCGCGCGTTTTGCGCGGGTATGGACCTCAAGGAGTTGAGCCGCACCAACCAGCCGTTGCGCGAGTCCGGATCGTCCAAGAGCAGCATGGACGTGGTGCGGGTCATGGAAGCGTTCGACCGGCCGATCATCGGCGCGATCAACGGATTCGCGATTACGGGCGGCTTCGAGTTGGCGCTGACGTGCGACGTGCTGGTCGCCTCACGCGAGGCCCGGTTCGCCGACACCCACGCCAGAATGGGCGTCATGCCGGGCTGGGGTCTGAGCCAGAAGCTCTCGCGCGTGGTCGGCATCTACCGTGCACGCGAGATCTCTTTCACCGGTAACTATCTGTCCGCGGCGCAGGCCGAAGCCTGGGGCTTGGTGAACCGCGTCGTCGCGTCCGAGGACTTGCTGCTGACGTGCCGGGCGCTGGCCGCGGACATGCTGTCGTGCGAGCCCGGCATGCTGCGCCGCCTCAAGCGGGTCATCAACCAGGGCTATGCCCGAACGCTGGAAGAAGGGCTGCAAATCGAACGGACGGCGTGGCGCGAACAGACGCGGGCCGTGCAGCCGACCGACATCGCAGGCCGCGTTGCCGGCGTGCGGCGACGCGGCCGAGCACAGTCCAAAGACGGGTGAAGCGGGAAGGCTGAAAACCTCGAACGGCGTTGGAAGCTACTCTCTATTTTCTCACCACAGACTTCAAGCGTCACACCTTCCCCGCAATCGTGTCGCCGACCTCGGTGACGTAGTCAAGAATCTCGGTCTCGGTCGCGTCGAGCGAGAACAGTTCGTTCCCGCGCGGCGGAAACAGGAGAATCAGACGGTCGACGCCCAGGTCGGCATAGCGTTTGGCCGTGTCCAGATCGATCCGCCCGACCGGTGTGACGCTGATTTCCAGGGCGCCCAACGCGTCCGGCCGCGGGTGCCGTTGCCCGGCGGTCTTCAGGCCGTCGAGGCATTGCTTGGTGCCGTCCACGTCCAGCGCAAAGCCGTACCAGCCGTTGCCGTGCGTGACCGACCGGTGGAACGCCTGGGGCGTCATGCCGCCGAACACGACCGGCGGACCGGGCTGCTGCACCGGCCGCGGCAACGCCTTGACCCCGCGAAACGCCGCGAACCGGCCGTGATACACGGGCTCGTCCTGACTCCAGATGGCGTGCATGGCCTCCACGTATTCGAGCGTGCGTGGCCCCTTGTCGTCGAACGGGGCGCCCAGCGCGTCGAATTCCGGCTCGAGATAGCCGATCCCGACGCCGAAGATCAGCCGCCCGCCCGACAGCACGTCGAGGCTGGCCATTTCCTTGGCCAGCACGAGCGGGTTGCGCTGCGGCAGAATGATGATGCCGGTGCCCATGCGGATCGTGCGCGTCTGGCCGGCCAGAAAGGCGAAGCTGATGTTGGGGTCGAGCATGGGATACGTCGGCGGCAGCGGCGAAGGCGGCTCCTGTGGGTCGGGCAACACCACGTGTTCGCCTGCCCATACGGACTCGAAGCCGGCCGCTTCCGCGGCCTGCGCCACGCGGACTGACGCCTCGGGCGTACTGCACGGCCCCATGTTGATGCCGAAGAGTGCGAGTTTCATACGCGGTGCTCCTTCCGTTTCTTCATGAAGTGTACCGATGGAGATGTATCTGCCCTTCAATTACCAGAATCAAGAGATGCCGAAGGGGCGGTCCTCGGATCTTCGCTTGACAGTATTCGGATCCATGCAATAACTTGGCTACGGACGCGACGCATTCCGGGCGTCAGCACAAGTGAAGACTGACTGAAAGAACGATGGCGGAATCCATACTCCAACGGTGGGACGTCACCGTCGAAGAACTCACACAAGTCGTCGATCAGAATCCGAGTCTCCGAGGTATGATTCTCGGTTATCTTGCCGAGTTGAAGTTGGAAAAGCTGCGGCTCAGGCACGAGGATATTGCCGATGTCTCGAAACACGACGATCACGACAGGAAGAAAAAAGGTGACCGTGTCGTTCTTTACAAAGGCAAGGAGTTCATCTTCGAGTCGAAATCTCTTCAGACGAATTCGATACGGAAGACGGAGCGAGGTTGGGTCGGCAAGGCTCAGGTGGATGCCAGCGATAGACGCTTGGTGACGCTCCCCGACGGCACCGAAGTGAATACGACCTGTTTGCTTCGGAACGAATTCGATGTTCTGGCGGTCAACGTTTTCGCTTTCGACGAGAAATGGCGGTTCGTTTTTGCGAAGAACAGTGTCCTTCCCTTTTCCAAATATAAAGGCTACACCGAATACCAACGACGTCATCTCCTCGCCACACTCGTGACCGTTCACTGGCCCCCAGAACCGCCGTTCCACGAGGAGCCGTTCACCTTGATGAACGAGATGCTTTAGCGAATCGCATCTGCGAAGCTCTCTTCCCTCGCGGTATCTTGACGAAGATGAGGAAATAGGAGTGGTTCTTTCTCGCGTGGACCTGATTGATGACCCTACTCATCCCCGGTTTGTTCGGTCGGACGACAATGAACAAATCTTTGCAGAAGAAACCTGTTTCGGCGAATGAATTGATGATCTCGACGTGTGTCAGATTCTGCCTGTTCGCGCTCACTTCGTCCTGACACTTGACGATGAATACGCCGCCGTCTTTGAGCACGCGGTGAGCCTCTTTCCCACCCTCATTGTAGATATCCAAGACCGCGGCGTGCCATTTGCCTCCGTGCGGCTTCGGCGTTTCATCACCGTTGGAGTAGTGATCTCTGAACGTGGTGTGCGTCCCATCGCCTGCCTTCACCGCATCCCCGCTGCGGTAAAAGCCTTCCATGTACGGAGGATCGAAGACCACCACGTCGAACGAGCCGTTGGTGTAAGGGAGACTGCGGCAATCTACGCCGTCCGCGATATCGGACGGGAAGATCTGGTATTCGCTCGTATCCACCTTTTTCCAAAATACGCCTTTGCCATACGTCACGTCTGCGATTTTCGCCCCGGCGGCCACGTGCAGTTTCAGTACGTGGGGAAAGATGTCTGCATTGTTGCCGACGTAGGCAGAGAACACGAGGTCCGACGTTGCGATGCCGTCCGGCCGCTTTCTTCCCGAAGGGGCGCGTTTATTTTCGGGAAAGTCGAAAAGCTTTCTCGCTTGTCCCACGGCCATCTCACCGGTCCTCCCTAAAATTCTCTTCTAAGAGTTCCCGTATCGCATCCGCCATCTTGACTCCCCGTCTTGCGCAACCAGCCTTGACACTGGCGTGAAGTTTCGCAGGAACGTCAATGGTGAGACGTTTCATAGTGACCACTCTCCCATACTTGGAGGACTCTTCTCGCACTTTGGGTATTGAACGAACCTTCTTTCTCACGTCGTATTTAATTCTTTATGACCATACGGAAGAATATCCTCTTGTCAAGGCTCCGGATTCACCGACCTTCCTCTTTCGGGAAACGGGACTATCAGGAAAACAGCGTTGGTGTCCGGCTATTCGCTTCTCCACTCGGGTTCCTGCAACTATCCCTTCGTATCTCGATCCGGGCATCAAGACCGATCCACCGTTGCTTCCCGTCCCGTTTCAAGAATACCAGAAAATACGAGTGGTTCTTCCGAGCGTGAGCCTGTTTCAGCAAGCTGCTGACTCCGGGTTTACCGGTCCGAACGACGACGAACAGGTCTTCGGCAACGAAGCCGTGTCGAGCCAACTCGTTGATGATTTCGACATGCGTCAGCCGTTGTTGGTTGGCGCATACTTCGTCTTGACATTTGACGATGTAGATGCCGCCGCTCCGCAGTATTCTCAGAGCTTCATGAGCGGCAGTGAAATACAGATCCAGCACGGCTTCGTGATATTTCTTGTCGGAATTGGCCTTGTTGTTCTTGTAGTATCCTTCGTAGTTTTGATGGTTTACGTGAGCGGTACCGCCCGGGGTGTGCATGTAGGGCGGATCGAACACCACGCAGTCGATGGAACCGTCCTCGTAAGGCAGCTTCCGGCAGTCCGTTCCGGTCGAGAGGTCGGATGGCAGGAAATGAAAAGCCCCTTCCGGGACTTTGCGCCAAAAGACCCCTTTTCCGTACGTCACGTCTGCCACCGTACTCCCGGGGGCGACGTAGAGGGAGAGAATATAGGGGAAGACGTCGTCATTCGCGCCGGTATAGGCGCTGAATACCAAATCGTTCGTCGGGACGCCGTCGGGCGATTTGCGTTTTTTCTTGGCCCCGGTCCCGTTGGTGCTCATGTGGAGCCTGCGCGAGGAGAGACGAAGTCGTAAACCGCTACCTTCCGCTCATGGTGGCTGGAAGTATCTTTTCGTTCTCTGTCAGACCTTTGGATGAGAACGGCACTGAGAAGGTGGCTGCGACTTTTCATTCGGGCATTATATATGGGACGATTCTTCGCCCGTTTCGACAAGCTCAACGGGCTACTCCCCGAGGTCATCGAAGCGGAAAAGATCGAGGAACGTCTTGTCTGTCGTTTCCTTTTCTTTCTGCTTGCTGCCGTTTCCCCTCCACGTCTAGCGAAACGCCGGAATGACCTTGCTCGTGAACAACTCCAAGTGGGGCTGCACCCAGCTTGCCGGCAGGCCCGGGGGCAGCGTCCACGAGTAGTAGTGCGTGAGCGGCGTCTCCAAGGCGTAGTCGCGGATCATCTTGATGCAGGTGTCCACGTCCACGACCTGGAACATGCCGGACGCCCGCAAGGCATCCAGGTCGGGCATGTGCGGGAACAGCGGCATGCCGGCCTTCTCCGACCACTCGGCGTAGGCGTTGATCTGATAGCGGACGTGTTCCGCGGCCTCGTTCCACGTCTTGTCCGGGTCCTCGGACGGGATCAGCCAGAAGTAGCCGCCCGCCAAGCGCAGGCCGGTCGTCGGTTTGCCCAGCTTCTCCAGCGCGGCGACGTAGTTCTCGTACGCCTCTTTGAGCGGGCCGACGCCGATGAAGCCGTCGGCGTACTTGGCCGCCCGGCGCAGGGCCGGCGGGGTGAAGCCGCCCACCCAGATCGGCGGTCGGGGCTGCTGGACCGGCTCCGGGGTGAGCTTGGCCTTCGTCACGGTGTGGTATTTGCCCTCGAACGTCAGGGTCTCGCCCTCCCACAGGCGGCGGATGATTTCGAGTCCTTCGTTCGTGCGCGCGCCGCGTTCCTTGCTGGAGATGCCGAAGCTCTCGAACTCCTCGACCTTGTAGCCGACGCCCACGCCCAACTCGAACCGGCCGCGGGAGATCACGTCCACGGTCGCCGCGTCTTCGGCCAGCCGCACCGGGTTGTGGAATGGCAACAACATGACGCTGGTGCCGATGCGGATCGTCTTGGTGCGCGCTGCGATCGCCGAGGCGATGGGGAGCAACGACGGGGAATAGCCGTCGTCGATGAAATGGTGTTCCGACAGCCAGATGTCGTCGAAACCGTGCTGTTCGCCCCACACGATCTGGTCGATGATCTCGGCGTAGAGGTCGTCGTACGGGCGTTTCCACGCGGGCGGGTTGCGAAAGTCGTACCACATGCCGAATCGGATTTTCGGGGTGCCGTCGTCAGGCATCGGAGGGTCTCCTTGCGTGTCGTTTGTGCCGTTTCTCGTGCGGAAGACGGCGCGTATCCTACGTGCTCGGTCGGGGAATGAAAAGCCGACGCGGTAGGGTGTCTCCGTTCGAAGATGGAATTCCATACGAGATGGCCTCACGCCCGTTTCGACACCCTTCGACACGCTTGAGGGGAGACCGGGAGGACCTTGAGCTTGCCGACGGGCCGAAGGACATAAGGGCCAGGTGGCCTCGGGGTACGTTTCGACAAGCTCAACGTACTTAGGGGGGAGGCGGAGAGAGCATCGAGCTTGCGATGCGCTAAGTCGAGGGAGGCCGTTCCGCCCAGTCTGGTTGACGGGTGCCAGCCTTGTCGGTATAGCGAACCCGCCTTGCCGGACGTGATTGAGAAAGCCGTGTGGGTAAGGCGAATTCCCCGCAAGAAAAGGACCGTATGGCGTCTCAGATCGGCTCCGACTCCCTTCCGCTTCGCGTGGCCATCTTCGGCTCCGGGCCGGCCGGCTTCTATGCCGCCGGCGAACTACTCAAGCAGAAAGACGTGACCGTGTGCGTCGATATGTTCGACCGGCTGCCCACCCCGTACGGGCTGGTGCGCGGCGGCGTGGCGCCCGACCATCAGAAGATCAAAGCCGTCATCCGGCAGTATGAGAAGATCGCCGGCCGGCCGGGCTTCCGGTTCTTCGGCAACGTGACGTTCGGGGAAGACGTGCTCCTCGACGAGGTGCTCGGCCATTATCACCAAGTCCTGTTCTCGACCGGGGCCGAATCGGACCGCCGGCTGGGCATCCCGGGCGAGGACCTGCCCGGCAGCGACCCGGCGACGATCTTCGTCGGCTGGTACAACGGGCATCCCGACTACCGCGACCTGCAGTACGACTTGAGCCGGGTTGAGCGCGTGGCCGTCATCGGCAACGGCAACGTGGCGATGGACGTCACCCGCATCCTGGCGCGCTCGATAGAAGAATTGTCCACGACCGACATCGCCGACTATGCGCTGGAGACGCTCAAGAAGAGCGCGGTCGAGGAGATCTACCTGTTGGGGCGCCGCGGTCCGGCGCAAGCCGCCTTCACCAACCCGGAAATTCGGGAACTCACCGAAATGCAAGTCGCGGACTTGGTGGTCCGGCCCGCGGACCTGGAACTCGACGAGGTCAACGCCGATTTCCTCGCCCAGGCCGAAGACCGCGTGCATCAGGGCAACATGGACATTCTGACCGCGCAGATTCCCAAGGGCGAGGGAACGAAGCCGAAGAAGGTGCGTGCGCGGTTCTTCGTCTCGCCGGTGGAAATCTCCGGGCAGGACGCGGTGACCGGCCTCAAGCTGGAGCGGAACCGGCTGCTCAAGGACGACGGCGGGACGTTGCGGGCGCGCGGAACCGGCGAGTACGAGGAACTGTCGGACGTTCAGATGGTCTTTCGCTCCATCGGCTACAAGGGGCATCCGCTCAAGGGCGTGCCGTTCGACGAACGCGCGGGTATCATTCCCAACACGGACGGGCGGGTGACCGATCCCGACACGCGGGCGCCGGTCGCCCGGCTGTACGTGGCCGGCTGGATCAAGCGCGGGCCGTCGGGCGTGGTCGGCACCAACAAGCCCGACGCCATCGAGACCGTCTCCCTCATGTTGGAGGATCTGCACGACGGCGGCGTGCCGGACGGAGTGCAGACCGCGCCCGAAGCGGCCCCGGCGCTGCTCGACCGCAAGGGCGTCCGCTACGTGTCGTTCGCGGACTGGCAATATCTGGACCGGATCGAAGTCGAGGCCGGGCGCGAACGCGGCAAACCGCGCGAAAAGCTGACCACGGTCGCCGAGATGCTGGACGCACTCGACGCCCGCCCTTCGCCAACGAACGAATCCCCATCCGCCTGAAGCCGCGTGCGGCGTTATGTCCGCGGCCGGGTAAGGAGGAAGCGGACATGCAGGCCATTCGCGTCCACGAATTCGGCGAGCCGGAAGTCTTGCGGCTCGAAGAGGTCGCCGACCTCAGCCCCGGCCCGGGCCAGGTCGTCGTGCGCGTCCACGCGGTCGGGGTCAATCCGGTCGAGACCTATATCCGCTCCGGCATCTATCCCAAGCCGCCGACGCCGTTCACGCCCGGTTCGGACGGCGCCGGCGTGATCCACGCCGTGGGCGACGGGGTGGAGCGGGTGCGCGTCGGCGAGCGGGTGTACGTCGCCGGCTCGCTCAGCGGCACGTATGCGGAACAGGCTCTGTGCCGGGAAGATCAGGTCCAGCCGCTGCCGGAGCCCGCATCGTTCTCGCAGGGCGCCGCCATGTTCGTGCCGTATGCGACCGCGTATCAGGCACTCTTCCATTGCGGGCGGGCGCGGCCCGGCGAAACGCTGTTCGTGCACGGGGCCAGCGGCGGGGTCGGCATCGCCGCGGTCCAGCTCGGCCGGGCCGCCGGCATGACGGTGCTGGGCACGGCCAGCACCGACCGCGGCCGCGCCTTGGCCGCGGAGCACGGCGCCCATCACGTATTCGACCACGCCGCGGCCTCGTATCTGGACGACGTCAAGACGCGGACCGCGCCGCACGGTGTGGACGTGATTCTGGAGATGCTGGCCAACGTCAACCTGAACCGCGACCTGGACCTGCTCGCCCTGCACGGGCGGGTGGTGGTCATCGGCAACCGGGGCGAGAAGAATCAGGGCACGATTGTCATCAATCCGCGCGCGGCCATGATGCGCGACGCATCCATCATCGGCATGACGCTGCGCAACGCCACGCCGGACGAGCTCACCCGCATCCACGCCGCCCTGGTGGCCGGCCTCGCCAACCGCACCTTGCAGCCCGTCATCGGCCAGGAGTTTCCGCTGGCCCGGGCTGCGGATGCCCACCGCGCCGTGAGCGGCGAGGGCAAAGCCTACGGCAAGGTCGTGTTGCTACCGTAAGGCACCGAGTGCGTTCGCCTTACCGTTGCGGGATACTGTCCCACAGGTCGTCGAAGACGGTCTCGAACTCGGCCGCCAAATCGGGATCACGGAGGATGAGCGTGTTCTCGTCGTTGTACGCCGCGCCGGATACGGTCCAGTTCATCGAGCCGACGATCACCGTACGGCCGTCCAGCACCGCGGCCTTCATGTGCATCTTGCCGTGCCAGTCCTCGACCTTGACGGGAATACCGGCCTCGCGCAGCCGTCGGTGTTTGGAATATCGGTTCCGCGCTGAGGCCGCGTCGATGATGACCCGCACCGCGACTCCCCGTTCGTGAGCCGCGATCAACGCTTCGGCGGCAAAGCTGCTGGTCAGATAATACATCGCCACGTCGATGCGGTGTTGCGCGCGGGCGATCAGCGGCAACACGCCTTTTCGCAGGGTTTGGTCCTGCGGGGAGAACCAGACCTCGGCACCCGTCCGACCAATGACCACGCGGTCCACGCCGTCGCTTTCTTTCAACTGGTGGAAATGTCCCGCCCACATTTGGGCGAACTCGCGCAGGTACACGCCCGCCAGCCCCGGTGAGTCCACTACGGCGACGACGTTGGCATGGTGTCCGCCCGTCCCCGCGTCCGACACGTTGGCCGACCCGGTCCACACCCACCGCCCGTCCACCACGAAGAACTTGTTGTGCATCTTCCGGTCATATCTCGGCGGGACGTCCTGCCGGTCCAGGGTCCGTTCCGCCTCATAGTCGTCACGGACGTTCCCCAGCCGCCGAACCCATCGATCGGTCGAACTGAACACGTTCCCGCCCTCCCGGTCTCGGTCCACGACACCACGTACCGTCACCCCGCGGGACCGAGCGGCTTCGAGGGCCTTCAGGAGCCGTGTCTGGCCCCACGTTCCGTACACGGCGAAGTCGATGGAGGTTTGCGCCCCGCGGATCAGTTCCAGCAGGCACGTGCAGAGAACGTGGTCACATCGGTCGGCGGGCGCGTTCCGGACCCGCGGGTCGGCGAAGAGCAACGCGACGGGGTTGTGAGAAGAACCGGTACGCTCCGTAGCGCCTACGGAGGTGACGAGCAGGAGTGTCGTAACCGCGCCGTACAACACCGAACGGGATGATCGGGACAATTGGCCCTCGCTGTCGCGTGGGGGACGATTCAGGGTGTGGTCCAAATTCCGGTCGTCAAAATATCGCCCCGGACCTTGATCTTGCGTTGCAGGCTGCCGATCAGGTCGGCACAGGGCCGGTCGTACGGCATGACGCGGGCCACCGGCTTGCCATGCTTGGTCAGGATCAAGCCTGCGGCGTCGAGCCGGTCCAACAAGTCGAGACAGTGCTTCGAGAAGTGGGTGACGTCCATCGTTTTCATGTCTTTCTCCGGTTCATCGGACGTATTGCAGGTGGGGTGTGGGAGTTGTCATATCGCCGCGTATCGGGTCGTTCGTAGGGGCGACGCATGCGTCGCCCCTACGCCAACGTTGGACGTGGCCGGGAGCGTGGGAAGATCAAACCGATCCACCGACACGGCGGACGACACGAACCGGACCCCTACGACCCGATCCGCCCGAAGTCCATCTGCAGGTTGGAATAGACCTCGTTCAGGCTGACGACGTGCGGCCAGGGCACGCCCAGCCCCTCTCGGTCGTTGCCCAGCATGATCGGTTCGAGCCGGTCGGCCGGCAGCGGGCGGGCGTCGGTGAAGACCAACATGCCCGCGGCCGTGATCTGCGGCTGGTCGATCTCGATGAAGCGGTCCGTCTCCCAGACCGCGTCCTGAATCGTGACCGTCATCTGCACGGTCTCGCCGGGCGGAATCGGCCCGCGCGGTTCGACGCGCATGAGCGGGACGTCGTGCTCCGCGTCGGGGTAGAGCGCCTGCGTCGCCTCGTTGACGAAGCTCAGGTAACTGGTCGTGAACTTGCGCAGGACGACCGGCTGGACCGCCGTGTTCGTGGCGGCGAGTTGCATGGCGAACGCGCGGTCGGTCGTACTGTAGCGCATTTCCCGAATCTCGGTGCGCACCGCGGCCGGTTGCGGCAGGCCGGTCAGGTCCCACGTGCGCGCCGCCTGATGCGGAATGGTCGGCGGCTTGTTCCGGTTCGTGGCCCACAGCCCACCTGCGAGGACGAGCAGCAGCACCGCGCCGACGACGTACGACGCGCGCCGGTCGGCCGGCGTGAATTGTTCCTCGTCCACGCCCTTGGCCAGCAGTGCGGCGCGGACCAGCATCGGCCGGCGCGCCCAATAGCCCAGCCACGCCAAGCCCAGCAGGCCGAACGCAACGTGCCAGCCCACGATGCGGGCGAAGCCGAAATGTTCCAGGTCGATGGTCTCGCCCGTGGCCGGAATCTCGACCGTGTACGCCGGTGGCGCCTCCCCGGGCGTCACGCGGATCCACTTGGCCGGCCCGACCAGCCCGCCGGTGCCGGACAGATTCACCATCGGATGCACGTGATACCGGCCCGGTTCGCGCGCCTGCAGGAGCAGTTTGAAGTCGTACAGTTCGCCGAGCCGGACGTGGAACGCATTCTGGATGAAGCGGCCGTTCACCCAGCGTTCGCGCACCGCCAGTTTCGGGCCCGGCACCAAAACCCCGATCCAGGACAGTTCCGGCTCGGTCAACATGCGCGGCCACGAGTTCATCACCCGGAACTTGCCGCTGACGGTCATCGTCTCGTTCACCTCGAGCGCGTCGTGCGAAAAGCGGACGTTGAAGAACGCCACGCTGCGCATGCGCACGAACGGCTCCAGGTTGTGCTCGCCGTGTGCCGCGGCCGGCTGTGCGTCGAGCAGGCAGGCCGCCAGCGCCAGACTTGCGGCCAGCGCCTTACGCGGCCAAGGTGTTCTCGGTATGCGCATGAGGGGGCTCAGGTCTGGCGGAGCACTTTTCGCAGCGGCATGACGCCCAGCGCCTTGCCGACCCCGAGGCCGAGCCAGTACACGAGCGTGCACGCGATGCCGGCCATCAACACGCTGATCCAGATCCGATGCCCCAGGAAGGACTGGAGCGTCCCCTCGTCGATGCGCCGCAGATATTCGGGCGTCTGCGGGCGGATGAAGTAGTAGCCCATCAGGTCGGCGACCGTGAACGTCTTGCCGAACAGCGTCACCGGCTGCAGGAAGGGCATCAGCATCAACCAGTTGACCGGATAGAACAGGAAGCCCCACAGGAAGCCGCCGACGAGGCTGGTCGCCAGGTAGCTGCGTGTCCAGAACAGCGTCAGGTCGAGGGCCAGCGCCATCGGGATGGTCGTCGCCGGCCAGACGAAGTTCAGCGGATAGTACTCCAGGCCGTAGAAACTGAAGATGCGGCTCAGCCACGCGCCGACCAGCACGAAGACCGCGGCGAACGTCGCGCCCAGCGGCAAACGCAGGTAGTACCACGCCAGATAGTGGCCGACCGCGGTGACCAGCAGCGCCGCGCTCGGGGCGGCGATCGGCCACCACAGCTTGTCCTTCCAGTCCACCCAGAAATCCCAGTCGCCCATGTGCAGCATCTGGCTGACGTGGGGGATGACCGTGAAGAAGCCGACCAGCGCCAGCAGCAGCAGGACGTCGAACGTCTTGGCGAGTTTGTGCTGTCCGAGCGCGGACAGTTCCGCGATTTCTTCGGCCCGCATGGCGACCCTCCCCGGCCCGCCGGCCGCCCGCGCCGGCTACGCGGCCTTGGCGCGGCTCATGGCGAGCAGGTTGTCGTACATGCGCGGCACCGTCTTGAAGAGCAGTGCGAAGCCGGAGAAGAAGAAATACGTCGCCCACGCGAACGGGAAGTGGTAGGGCTGGACGAACAACTCCTCGGTGATCCAGCTCGAATGGCCCAATTCGTTGAACGCCACGTTGGCGAACAGCACCCACGCCCCGGCCGGAAACAGCAGATACGAGAGCGGGATACCGCGGCCGTTCTCGCCCACGTACAGGTGGTGCAGGCGTTGGTACGCGTACCAAGAACTCACGCCGGTCATGATGAGCAGCATGGGGAAGGTATAGAAGAACAGCGGGATGTGGCTGGGGGTGAACGCGGTGTCGCGCACCACGATCTGATGCCAGGAAGCGTCCTGCTCGGCGAAGTAGCTCACCCCGAAGCCGAACATGGCGGCAATCGCGACCGTCGTCCACAACGTCCCGATGTGGTGCAACTCGTGTTCGGGCTCGATACGGCCCGACCGGGCTTTCTGGACGGTGCACACCGGACACGGCTTGCGGTAGGCGAAATAGCCGAGCAGGCCGGCACCGATGATCGCCAGCCACTCGACGTACAGTAGGCCGAGCCAGTAGGTGCCGAATTCGGGCGTGGTCGCGTCCAGCCCGACCGGAAACCACCACTGCCCCTGCCAGAGCCGGATGAGCAGCAGCGACAGCAGTCCCAAACTGCACCCGATGATCAGAAAGCGCACGAACGGCATTTCGCCGTGCTGCGAGACCGCGGTCTCCTCGGCGACCGCCGGGGTTTCCAATGAAACCGACGTATGCGTAGCGGCCATGATGTGATCCCTCCTTTGGCCGGCGTCGCGTCACCATCGGAGACACGCGCTCCGATACGGACGCGACGATGCTTCCCGACTACCACACGCTTTTGCGCGGATGCAAACGTCGAAACGCGGCGACTTTCTGCTTTCGCCCCGTCGATACCGTTTCCTCCCGCCGTCCCCGCTCTGTTTTCCAACGGGCGGTGTCCTGAGCCCGGTTGGTGAGCCTATCGAACCGTGTCGAAGAATCGAAAGGTCGGAGGGTTCGAAACGGGCGCGGGATCATGGCCGGTTCTTGACGTGCTTCAACCGCACGGCAGGCAGGCGTTTGAGCCGCTGATTCAGCGGATCGACTTCGATGCCGACGGACTCCAAGGCCGTCACGCCGAGAATCGGTTCGGCCCCGGCCTCTCCGAAGATGATCGTGCCGCCGACGATCTCCCCCATGAATTCGATGTCCGCGGTCGTGATGTCCATCTTGATCTCGCGGCCGTCCGCGAGTTCGTAGGATCGCTGGCCTTTGGGACCGAGGCCGATGGCTTCCAGGTGCGGGCGGGGAACGAGGGAATCGGTCGCGCCGGTATCGACGAGAAAGAGCCCTTCCCAAGTCCGCTCCGGGTGCGCCGGATTCCGAATGAGTACGGTCACGTGTGTCGCGCCCATGTGCCCTCCGATCCGTCATGCTGGCATGAAGAACAGTCCCCGCTTCCTGAGCAAGCCCCGGACGTGATCCGGGGGAGAGGATCCTCCCACGGCTACGCCTTCGGGTTCAAACGCAGGTCGGGGGCGACTTCCCGCAGCAGCGCGTTCAGCGCCTCCACCGTGTCGGCATCGACTTTCCCACCGTCCCCCACGGTGACCGACAGCCGGAATTGCAGCCGTACGCCGGCGGCGGCCTTGACCACGTCGGGTAACACCTCGACCAGGTCCTGCAGATGGGAGGGGTCGAGGGCCACGGAGGAAGCATAGACCCCGGGCGTCTCCATCGCCCGGTCGTTTGCAGGCGGACCCGCGGGAACGGCCTGCGCCGCCGGCGGTTGCAGCGTGACGGCCGCCGCGCCCGCGGCCTCGCACGGCCAGGGACCACTGTCCGGCGCGGGTTCGAGCCAACGGCTCTCGACCGCGGCGTCGATGGCGGCGCGCAGCACCGTCCACGGTACCGGGGCTCCCATGCGGGCCGCCAGCCCGAGGGAAAGCGCCAGCGCGTTCGTGCGCCCGTCCTTCCACGCTTCGGGCAGGGCGTCCTGCGTCAGGAGATCGACTTCCAGCGGTGGGAGAGGCGCCCGTAACTGCGCCGCGCCGGCCAGCACGCCCGCGGGCAGCGCCTCGGCCTGGAAACTCGCCGGGCCGTGCACGAGCCACAGCACGCCCTGCAGCACCGCCTCGGCAATCGCCGCCTCGACCGCGGCCTGCGGACACGCCGGAATGCCGACCGGTTCCTCGTAGCCGTCGCGCTGCACCGCGACCGTCCGGCCGCCCGTGAAGTACGCCACCACGTCGGCAACCGTGACCGACTCGTGTGTCCACAGGTCCGGCAACACGCCCGGGGCCAGCGCCGCCGGCGGAAGTTCCTGCAGCACCGCCCGTTCGGGCCGGAACACCTCCAGCGCGGGTTCCTTGCGCGCGGCCTCGTCGATCGGCGTGCGCCACCACGTCTTGACGGAGCCGTCGGGCCGGGTCAGCGCGGCGACGAACACCCCCGCGCGCACGCCGTGGTCGATGGTGTCGAGCACCTCTTTGCGCCGCAGCATCTTGGGCAGCCGCGGATTCTCGGCGAACGCGCCGGCCAGATCCTTCGCCCGGCGCGCCGGCTCGTCCTCGCGCCACAGGTCGTACGGGCCGCCCGGCAGCAGGGCCTCCGGGCTGACCGGCGTGTCCTGCATCCGCGCCCGCGGGTCGGCCTGCACGGTCGGAAACAGCGGCGCGCTGCCGACCGTGAGCTTGAAGGCGTGGACGTCGTTCTGCTCGTTGACGGTCACCACGATCGCCCAGGCATGGCGGACCGCTTCGGGAATCCGTCGTCTGGCCTGGTCCGTCCAAGCCGCCAGCCGGCCCTCGCGCAGCGGGTCGGGCGGCTGGTGCGCCAGTTGGCCGCGCACCTCCTCCCAGCCGAGATATTCGCGGACGCGCGTGCGCACCGCGTCGAGTCCGTCGCGCGACGGCACCACCAGCACGACCGCGTTGCGGCAGGTGCGCGGGCGGTCGGGGCCGGTCGTCTCGTCGAGGAAGCGCCGCGCCGCGGGACTCGGCTTGCCCGAGTCGGACACGGCCCGCGGCCCCAGCACGGCGAAGTGGAACTCCCCGTCGTTCTCGACGTCGCGCGGCTGCTCCGGCAACAGGTGGACGCGCGCCCCGGCCTGCGCCGCGCCCTGGATCAGGCTGCGCGTCTGCCGCACGTCGGCCAGGAGTTTCTGCTCGACCATCTCCTCCGTCACCCGGTTGGCGCACGCGTCGTGGTGCATCTGTTTCAGGTTCGGCCGGTTGCCCAGCCGCCACGCCTTGGGCACCGCCTGCGGGTCGCCGGCGAATTCGGCTTCGTCCAGAAACCAGGACAGTTCGGTCCAGCGCCGCAGCCCCTTGTCCAGTTCGATGCGGTCGGGCCGCGTCGCCCCGACCAGCGCGGCCACGTCCGGCGTGCGCGCCTTCTGCCCGATGGGCTGCGAACTCAGGAACACCGCGCACACCGCCTGTTCCAGCTCCCGGAACTTGAGCCCGGGCTGCTCGGCCTGAATGCTGCGCGCCTTGGCCAACTCGCCCTCGAAGACCGACGTCCAGTCGTTGCCCGGCCCCTCGGTCACCTCGCGCGTGGCGATGCCGGTCAACTCGCGCGCCGCTTCGGCCACGCCCGCCCGTCCGGGGGCCGGCAGGAACACGTTCGGCCCGACCAGCGGCCCCGCGTCCCACCGCTCGGCGTCGCCCAGCGCGATGGCGAACGTCCGCAGAATCCCGCGCGTGCGCTGGAACCCGTCGAGTTGCGTCCAGCGCGTATAGAAGATGTCCGTCAGGTCGGGATGGAAGGGGAAACTGCGCAGGAAGCGGTCCTCGGCCTGCGTGCGGTCCTTGCGGACGGTCTCGTCGATCGCGGCGATGTTCGCCACCGCGGCCGTGACGTGCGGGCGGAAGGCGGCGGGGTCGCCGATCGACGCGGTCTCGAAGAAGCGGCGGCGCAGCACCTCGGCCACGTCCTCCTTCTGCACGGGCTGCACGCCTTCTTCGCGCTGCCGGTTGAGGATCTCGAAGATCTGCGCGCTGAGTTCCTTGCCGAAGCGGTCGCTCTTCTCCGGGTCGGAGGCGAGCAGCGACGCGACCAGGGCGCAGCGGTCCACCTTGGCCACGGCCTGACACAGGTATTGGAAGAAATCGATCAGCCGGGTGCGCCACACGTCGCCGAGCGCGGCTTTCTCGCGCGCGTACATCAGGACTTCGTCGATCAGCACCAGGGTGGACAGGCCGTCGGCCTGCGGCCGCGACAGCAGTGCGGCCAACAGCGGCTCCGCGGGCGGCGTGTCGCGTTCGTCCGCGGCGCCGTCGGCGTGCAGGGCGCGCACCCCGTCCTCGCCCGCCAGTTGAAAGGCGAGCACGCTCCACGGGTGCCGCAGCCAGCGCACTTCCCCGTGCGGGCCGCGCACCTGCATGCCTTTTTCCACGTCGAGCTTGTCGAAGCTGAGCGCGGCCACGCGCGCCCGCGGCAGCGGCATGCCGACGTGCGACTTGAAATGCGCCACCGCGGGCAGGGCCGGCAGCGCGTCCGGGTCGTGCACGAGGTGGCGCAGCGTCACCAGCGTATGCGTCTTGCCGCCGCCGTAGGTGAGTTCGAGCTGCCGGATGGCCTTGGTATTCGTGCCGGCCAGCCGGCCGATCACGTCGCGCGCCAAGTCGCGCAGGGACAGCGTCGGAAAGGTGAGTGCGAAGAAGCGCGCCGGGTCCTCGTAGATCGGCCGGGCGCCGGCCTGCATCATCACGTCGTGCAGGTCCGCGGCGAAGTCGGCCAGCGACAGTTCGCCGGTGCGCACGTCCTCGCGCAGCGTCACCACCGCGTGCCACGGGGTCCAGGGGGTCGTCTGCGCCATACTGTTTTTCGTCCGTTTCGCGCCGCCTCTTCTATCATTCCGTGCGGCGATCTCAAGGAACGTCGGATCGGACAGGGGGGCGAAATGCGCGATCTGTTCGGGGCGTGCGGCGGACCCTCTCCCCCGGATTACGTCCGGGGTAGGCTCCGCCCCTCCCTTAAAGGAGAAGAGCATTCAAAGGCTCCGCTCCTTCCGATCCCCTCCCCCTCTGGGGGAGGGCTAGGGAGAGGGTTCCCCAACGGTGATCGCGGACGGGACCCTGAGCCGGCCCGCCCCGCGGCACCGGGCTTCGGAGGCGGGCGAGGCGCCCGCGTTCCCAGGTCGAAGGGTCCGGTTCGCGCCGCGGCTTCAAACCGACGCTCCACCCGTCCGGACGTGCGCTTCGAGCCGCTGCGCCAGCGCGTCGAAGTCCTCCGGGCATTTGGCGCGGACCGCGTCGATGCGCTGGGCGGCTTCCTCTGCGAGCGGCTTCCGGCCGCGGCCGGCACTTCGGGCAACGCCACGCGCTTTCGCCAAAACGTCGAAGTACCGTTCCTTCACGTGCACTTCCGCGCGCACCTCTCTCCAGTTCCAGCCGGGGAGCAGCGTCACCCCCGCCAACACCCAGGTTTCCAACTCCTCCCACGCATTTTCGGCGAAGAACGCGCGGTCGGCGCGCAACCGTGCTTCGAGTTCGGCGAGTCGGTCGCGGCGGTTCTCGTCACCGTCACGATCGACGCACAGGACGAAGATGTCCGTCTCGCCTTTGTACCGCCGGACGATTTGCGCCAAGCGGTCCACGTTCATCGCCGCGCCCACGCCCCGCAGCACCGGGTTTTCACAGACGCGGACCCGTGTTCTCGGCTTGCCGATGGACCGGAAAAGCGACTCGAACAGCGGTTTCAAAATGAACTTGTCTCTGCGCGAATCCTCGGGGATGAGAAAGACCTTCATTCCCCGTCCCCCGCGTCGTTCCCTTCCCCGAAGGCGAGCATGTCTTCCATCCAGCCGGATTCGTGCAATGGCCCCAGCCCCTGATCTTGCCGCAGGTCCCGCACGTTGGGAAAGGCGGCAAGCGGGCGGATGATGGCGTCGTCCGCGTTTTCCAGGCGACACACGACGGACGAATTTTCGAACGTCTCGTCGTTCATCGCGGTCAGTAGGGTCGGCGCGTGGGTCGTGCCGATGATCTGCCGGTCGCCTCGCGCCGGCCCCTCGAACAGATCGAGCAGCAGCCCCAACCTGACCGGATGAATGCCGGTGTCGAGTTCATCGAAGAACAACCCCGCGTCGTACCTGTCGAACAGCGCGACCAGCAGGGCGAGAAAGCGCAACGTGCCGTCCGACGCGCTGGCGGCCGAGACCTTGCGGCCGTTCTTCTCGCAGATGACGAGATGCACCCGGCCACTGGGATCGCGCGGAAACTCGAACCCCGTGACGTCCATCGGCGTGAGTTCGTGCAGCCAACTCGTCAGCGTCTCTCGACGCTCGGGATCGGCGCAGATTTCCTGCAAGGCGGTCGATAAGTTTTCACCAGCGTCGCTCAAGATGGTCGCGCGGGGAAAGAAGGTCGATAAGTTTTCGCTGCCGCCTCCCAAGATGGTCGCGTCGGGAGATGCGGGCTCCCGCATTCGATCGGGTACGGGGTTCAAGAAGCGTATGGGTCCCAGATCTCCGAGAACTCGGCGTGAAACTTGAAAGACGTTCGACATGGCGGGACTCAGAGCGCCCTGCCTGGGGGACAAGGCGTTGAGGATCGGATGCTCCCATTCCAAGTCGAGCTCGGTTTCGTCGAATTCCTCGTCGCTTTCCGTGATCCGCAGCGTTCCGGTAGCGTCCCGGCCGGCGCGGTACATGACTTTCGAACCCGCTTCGAGACGTTCTTTTTCCACCCGGAACGGCCCGTCCCACTGTGCCGCGAAAGTCGTCTTGTTGGTCGAGTGTCCGATCTCGATCATATAGCGAAATTTCTTCCCCTCCAGATCCGACTCGACCTCGAGTGAAAACGTAGATTGCCCGAAGCGGATGATTTCGTTCATCGCGCCGCGGATCGGCAGCCAGCCGGCTTCGCGTTTGCCGCCGAAAATTTCCGCCAGGGTGTAGCCGCGGCCTATCCCCTGCAGGATGCGGAAGGCGTCGCGGACGTTGCTCTTGCCGCTGGCGTTGGCGCCCACGAGGATCGTGACCGGACCCAGGCGCAGCGTCTCGTCCGCGAAGTTCTTGAAGTTGACCAGCCGAATCGAGGTAATCATGGGACGGCCCTCATCTCCCTACTCCCCCCCACCCTAGCCCTCCCCCTCAAGGGGGGAGGGAATTCTTTTCTGCTCTCTCACAACCCTTCGACCTTTCGGCCTGCTCAGGGACCTGGAGGAGGGAGGTTTTTTGAGGATTACATACTTGACGATCCCGAGATGTCCTTTTGCCCCTCGTCGGGCGGAGGGGCACAACATTCTACGCTCCTACACGTCGTCATTGAAGGGAAAGAACAAGTAAGGATCGTCAAGTATGTAATCCCCGTTTTTTTCTACTCCCTCCCCCCTTGAGGGGGAGGGCTGGGGAGAGGGGGGAACCGACGTCGCTACTCGAACCCCATCATGGCGTCGCGCCCAGGTGCAACTCCCGCTGCCGCGGGGGCGCCAAGCCGCCCCGCGCCGCGATGTGGTTGGAGACGGACTCCAGGATGGCGCGCTCCTCCGCGCCGGCCGGCGCCAGTTCGATCAACGCCTGCACCACCTGCACGAACAGGGCGTTGCGCTTCAGGCCGCGCGTGTCGAGATAGTCGTTGACCTTGGCCTCGTCGCCCGCGCGCCACAGGTGCATCAGCTTGTGCGCCTGGTCGATCAGCGGCGCCGGCCGTCCGCCCGCGGCTTCCATGCCCAGCCATTTGGCGGTGCGCCGGTGCCAGGGTTGCAGTCTGGCCGTGTTCCCCTTGCCCCCGGACGCCGCGGCCGCGGCGTCCGGGCCGGCGGCGTCTCCGTCGTCGAACAGACTTTTGCTCCCGCGGGCCAGGATGTCGTATCGGTCGGCCAAGTCGGCGTCCGATAAGTTGCACGACAGGGCATACAGAATGCAGGCGCCGATGGGCGCGTCGCCCAGTCCGAAGTCCTTGCGGTGCAGCAGGTAATAGGTCGTCACGTCGTCCAGGCCGCTGACCGTCTCGGCCGCGGCGTCGTGCGTCAGCACGCGGCCCACCACGAAGTCCACCACGATGCGGCGCACCTCGCGCAGAAACTCCGACACGCTCAGCGCGGCGCCCGCGGCACCGGCCTTCTTCACCACGGGATATTTGGAGAAAGCTTCCAGCGCCGGGCCGGTCGCCGCCCACACGAAGTCCGGGCCGCGGATGCCGGCGTCCCAGAAATCGCGCAGTTGCGTGCGAATGCGCGCGCGCATGTCGGCCAACACCGCGGCGTCCCAGCCGGGACGGGCCGCGGGGCGCTTCTTGCAGACGAGCCAGATCGAGGAAGAGAGCCGTGCGCCGCCCGCCACTTTGTTCTGCATTTCCGTTTGGATGGGCCACGAGCCGTCGACGACGAATCCGGCGCGGATCAATGCGGAGACCAGCGTCTCCCAGGCTTGGGGCTGTTTATTGGCGAACGCGACGACCAAGCGCCCATCGTCCCGCAATACTTCCAGACAGGCCCGAAAGCTGCGGAACATACCGTCTTCATAGGCTGCCCTAGACGCTGTGACGTTGGAGTCGAAACGGCTGGGTTGATCTATCAACTCGCCGTCGTTTTTATCGTGATCCCACTTCGGACCGAGGGGGTTGGTGAATACCGTATCCGTTATAGACGAAATTCCATGTAATGCTCGCCTCAACCAAACGTGGAAGAAGTCCATCAGATCAGAATAGGGAATAGCGTCGTAGTAAGGTGGGTCTGTAATAACAGTATCGTATTCTCCTTTGACCAAAGGGGCACTTGTCGCTTGCACAGTTGGATCGGGACTACTCTTTATGCCCTCAGATGTATGTGAAACAAATCGGGCAACCCAATCGAGCGAGCCGAAGAAATTTCCAGAAGAATTTGAGAACGGATTAACTTCTGCATAGTCCCACACCATAGGTAGTGCAAATCTGACGAATGTATGTCCTATAACCTCCCTGCCGTTGTGCCAGGAACAAACGGCGCTTGAATAATCAGCCAACCGACCTATACATATCGCGTTGTAAGCAACGACTGCCTCGGACCAATTCTTAAGGTAATCGTCTTTGTCTTTCGATACGTGGCGAATCTCTCGAATGAACGTCCCCATCGCCAGCAATTGCCGTTCCGTGAAAATCTTTCGCCAAGTGTCGAATCCGTAGCGCGGCAGACCGGAAGCGCCTCGGGAGTTCGGCGACGGCCGGGCCGCACTGATCGGTTCCTCCGGCAACCCGAACGGAATCTCCGCATACAGGGCGTCGAGTTCCTGTTGCGACACGTCCGCGGCCCGCAGTTCCGCCTCGGTCGGCAGGCGATATTCCTTGCCTTTGAGCCCGTCCACCACGACCGCGGTCATCGCGGCGCCCAGCCGGCCGGCGCGCCCTTCGAGGCGGATGTCCTCCATGCTCATGATGGTCGGACAGTTGGGGCATTGCGCGCCCGACCGGCTCATGGTGCCGGCCCCGCGGCGCTGGTCGTGGGCGCGTCGCTGTGCCACGTTGCCGCCGACCTGCGGCACGTCCGGTTCGATGCCGAAGACGACGCCGGTGCGGTCGGCGTTGGGCGTGACGGTCAGCAGCACGCGCTTCGTCTCCTTCTTCGCCAGCCACTTGGTCTTGAGCAGCGGCAGCGTGGCGCGGCAGCCCTTGCACGGCACGGTGCGCGCCCACAGATAGGCGACCGTGGGCTTCGCCACCCAGCGCGGGTTACGCGGGTCGGCCAGATACGCCGCACCGAAGCCTGCGTTCAGCGACGCCACGTCCGTCGTGCCGTCGGCGTCCGGCTCCAGCCGGCGCAACCGCTCGCCCGGCCCCTCGCCCTGCGGCCTTTCGACGGGCTCGGGGAGCGAGAGATGCGGCGCCTGTCCCCCGCCGTCCCCACGCACCCGGCGTCGGGACGCCCGGCCGGTCCCGAGACTCGTCCACTCCGCATACGTCGGATAGCGCCGGGCCAGCCGGGTGCGCGCCGCGGCCAGCACCCGCCGACCCCAGGCGCGTACCTGCCACGCCAAGTCGGCGTCGGGCAGCGGGCGGCGTGAGAGGAGTTCGGGCTCGGCCGCCCGGTCGGCACGGCCCGCGGCGTCCAGCTTGGCGAGTTCCTGCCGCAGGGCCGCGGCCGTGTAGCCCTTGGCCTTGAGGAACGCGGCCATGAAAGCGCGGTCGCGCAGGGCGAAGTCGGGCAGCGGGCGCGTCCGGCCGGCAAGCCGCTGCGGATATTCGAGCGTGCACTTCAGAATGAACCAGGCGACGGGATTCAGGTCGTTGGCCGTCACCTCGCAGCCGAGGCGCATGGCCTCCAGCGGAATGGCGCCGCCGCCCGCGAACGGGTCGAGCACCTTGGGCGCCCGGCCGCCGTACGCGGCACGAATCTTCGCGCGGAACCACTCCAGGTCGGGTCCGTGTTCGCGGCCCCAATGCAGGATGCCGTCGCGCGTCTCACGCCGGCGCTGCTCCACGCGGCGCCCGTCGCGGCGCTCCGGGGCGACCGTCTCCACCACGGTGCCGGCCATGCGCCGATAGATGGCCTTGCGTTCCTCGGCGTAGCCGGGGTCGGGTAGCAGCGTGGCGATCAGGGCCGCACGGCACGCCGCCAGCGGCCGGCGCGCCGGCCAGATGTGGAGGGTCGAGATATGCCCATGCCGCACGTTCTTCTCGTGCACGGCATCGAGCGACACCTGTTCGAGCGGAAACTCCACCTCGATGAGCCGCTTGTGGGTCATGCTCTCGTTGTTCGATCTCGTCCCGTAGGTCGGATGAGCCGAAGGCGTAATCCGACACTCCCGCTCAGCGGCCTTTTAACGGCCCGTCTCCTATGGCCTCATCAATCCGCTTTCGCAATTTTGTTTTGAGGTCTTCAGGCGTCTGCCACGCAATGTGATTGAACTGTCGGGTGTCGAAATGGACGTGCTTAATGTGATCTGCTCGGCACATCCAGATCACCTCAATCCCCAATCCCTTGGCGAAGCCGGCCTCATAATAAACGCCGCCCCGGGGAAGGGCGGTTAGTTTGCCCTTATGTTCGACAAGTTCGCAAGTAAAGTCGCATACCACGAATTGGGAGCGACCAATTTCGAGGATGATCTCCTCGTCGATTTTATTGTTGTGTTCTTTCTTATCAATACGAAGGGGCCTGTAACCCGAATCTATGATCGCAGGTTCGACTCCCTTTTCATAGGCTTCATCGACTGATTCATCGAACCACATCGCAACAAACGCCTGTTCGGAGTTGACGGCCTTGGTTCCCAGTTCTTCCAGCCGCTTCACTCCTGCCGGCGTCAGACGTCTGTAAGAATTGTGTATTTCCAGCCAGCCCCTCTTATCGGCAGTCGATGTCAGCCAGTCGAGTTCTTCCTGTTCAGCGCCGGTCGAACACTCCGTGGCGGCTTCTATGATGTCACGTTCATGAGGATCCAAATATCCTCCCGTACTTCCTCTCCTATTATAGGATAGTCCGCGTAAAACCTGAGACGGAATGGTCTCGAAGCACCGGAGCAGTCTTTCCATCCGCTGATCGATGCCCAGACGTTCCTGTTTTTCGATTCGCTCGATCTCATTCGGGGTCAGGCAACCTATTTCACCGAGCTGGTTCTTATCGTACACCCAACGGGAAATCTTGATCTGCGTTGCCTTTTGAGATGCGGAGTAATGATAATCCTCAGTATTTTCGGCACGAAACACCCCGCCTGCGCGTGGAGAATAGTATTCATGGATGTCAGAGGAGAAATCGCGAATGCGCCATGCTTCGTAAGGGGAACCCCAGATGGGGCAAGGTATACGTTCGCCCCGTTGAGTTAATCGTTCTTTTGCTGCTTCAATGCGCTTGTTCATCTCGGAGAGCCTCCGTTTTTTTTGACTGGTTATCGAATTTCGTCCTTCTGCGTCCCCATCAGCTATTCCCGAAACCCTTGCGGTGGACGGCAGCCCCGGAGGTTGGATGAACCGAAGCGGAGTCCGACGTCCCAACGAGCCGTCCATCACGCTATCCTATACTTCAAGAAAGGGAATGACAGACAAGAGGATCCCGTACCTGTTGCGACACCCTTCGACACGCTCAGAGACCTTCCCCACCCCTCAGTTCGTTGAGCCTGCGCTGTGTTGAGCCGGTCGAAACATCGAAACGAACCCCGTTGCCACCCCAGCCTTCGCATCCCACCCCCGGCCTTTCGACAAGCTCAAGGACCTTCCCCGCCTCCCCCCTCAGTTCGTTGAGCCTGTCGAAACGAACCCTGCTGTCACCCCAGCCTTCGCATCCCATCCCCGGCCTTTGACCGTTAGGATCCTCTTGGATGTAATTCCCTTGTATATCCTTTCCTCCCGCTCATTGAACCGGTCGGATCATGGCGTATCGAATTCCCCTCCGTCTCAACGCCTAGTTGATCTTTCCCGAGGATGACGTGATCGTTTGAGTCGCACCGCGGGCAAACGTTTGAGGCGTTGGTTGAGCGGATCGACTTCGATACCGACGGACTCCAAAGCAGTCACGCCGAGGATCGGTTCGGCGCCCGCTTCTCCGAATATGATCGTGCCGCCGACGACCTCTCCCATGAATTCGATCCGCCCAATCGTGACGTCCAATGGCAGTTCGGTCCCATTCGCCAATTCGTACGTCCGCCGCCCTTCGGGTTTCAGCCCGATGGCTTCCAGGTGTGGGCGGGGAACGAGAGAATCCGTAGCTCCGGTATCGACCAGAAACAGCCCTTCCCAAGCCCGGTCAGGATCGGCCGGATTCCGAATCGTCACGGTGACGTGCGTTGCGCCCATGTGCTTGCTTCCTCCCGGTGTCGCGATCAGAGCGGCAGGTGAGGGCCAACGTACCCGATTTCGACTTCTTTGGTATCCGCGTCGAAACGCAGGTGTATTCTCATCCCGCGCCTTACCCAGGCGTGCCATTCGAACAATTCGCGTGTGCCGCGCCGTGACCGGAACCGGCGCGCTTCGCGCAATTTCTTATTCTTCATGAGGCGATCGCTTTCAGGCGTGACCTTGCATTTCCACCGCGGGGCGGCCCCGCCGACGGTGTGCCATTCGGCCGCGGATTCGTCGAGTTCGGCGAACCTTTTGACGATGACCCCCAAAAATTCGGGCGGCGGTTTTACGTCCGGTCCGAAAGTCAGATGTGGAAAAACGTCGTCTCTCCGCTCCCACAGGACCGCGGGACTCTGGTCTTGAAGAACAGCGCGGTGGCGTGCACAGATCGGGCGAGCGTGAACGGATCTGGTGAGATTGTCTATCGTTTCGGAGTGTGGTTCGAGGCTCCCGTCGGGCAATAGCTCGTTGAAGCTGACGCTCAGCCGGTCGGCGTCCCAAGCCGGCTCGGACGGAAACCCGACGGCAATCCCATCGGTCAAGGCACAGAAGACGAGCGGCTCTCCGTCTTCGGGCGGGAGTTGTTGCGCCTCGCACGCGAGAAACCGATCCTTGACGTCCACCCCGACTTCGCTCAGGAGCGGAACTTTCGCGCTCAGGCGTATCAGAAACGCATAGGTGTCTCGTGCGCCGCCCCGTCGGACATCCTGGTAGGCGTCGAACAACGAGTATCCGGGCAGGCAATCGACTTCCTGGAGGGGCCGCGACATTCTCAGGCTGGATTGGGCGACCTTGTTTTCGTTGTGTACGAGTTCTGCCATGCCGGTCGAGACGTCTTGCAGCCAGCGGACCGCGGTGCCACGGTCGGGGGCGCGGACGCTCGCATGGTGCAACACCATCTCGCGCATGTCAGGATCGGGGGGCGAGCAGCCGCGCCAGATTTTCTTCGTGCTGGTCGAAGAAGCCGGCCGGCCACATGGACAGGCGTCCGTCCGCGTCTATCCGGGGCGAGGACACCTCGGTCGCGCCGCGGGTGCGCTCGAAGTAGTGGAAGGCCGTTCCCTCCGGCGGAATCAGTCCGTCGCGGACGGCAATGCGGACGCCGTCCATGAAGTGGTCGCTGTGGGTTTCGACGATGACCTGCACGTCGGCCAGGGAGGCGCGCACCGCAAGTTCCGCCAGTCTGGTCTGGCCGCGCGGATGGAGATGCGCCTCGGGGTTTTCGATCAAGCACATCGAGCCCGCGTGCGCCAGCAGGGCGAGCAGTACCGGCAAGGTGTAGGACAGGCCGAATCCGACGTTCGTTGCACGGTAGCGCCGCGTCGGGACATCGCCCGGCCGGTCGAACGAAAACCCGGCGATCAGCGCGTCCGCGGCGGACACGGGTTCGAGTTGCAGATGGACGCCGGGCGTCACGTCCTGCAGCCAGCGCTCGACGGCGTCGATTACGCGACGGGTCGGCACGTCGGGGGGACACCGGGGATCATCGTCCGACAACAGGTCGTTCCGACGCAGATTGAGATAATTCAGGGCATATTCGCCGTTCGTGCCGAAGTCGCCGCGCCGGGCCAGGGATTCCGAGAGGGGGTAGAACTTCAGGGGACCGACGCGTTCCGCGTCGATGTAGAGCAGCGTGCCCGCAAACGGGGGGACGTGACGCCACTCCGTGGGAACGAGGGGAACGGACCGGTTAGCGGAATCGGACGCGACCGTCAGTTGATCGGCGGTTTCCGCATAATCGAACGCACGTTTCCACGGCATCTGGATTTCGTCGCGCCGAAGTTCGAATCCGACCGTGTCGGTCTCGGCTCCGTCGAAGAGGACGTCCCGGCCCGTTCCGAGGTCGGCAAGCTCCCCACCCAGGTTCAATTTGCCAACGTGCAGGTCTCCCGATTCGAACGACTGCCGCAGGACGAGGAGCGCCTGGATCACGCTGCTTTTGCCCATGCCGTTGAGGCCACACAACAACGTGAGCGGAGCGCAGGCCAAGTCCAGGCTTTCGAAGCACTTGAAA
This sequence comes from uncultured Binatia bacterium (SeqCode), assembly GCA_965242795.1. Classification (GTDB taxonomy): domain Bacteria; phylum Desulfobacterota; class Binatia; order Bin18; family Bin18; genus Bin18. Next base: position 1,382,107 of record OZ251505.1, on the reverse strand, counting down.
TTCGACAGTTTGAGCGTTCTCAACATGCGAGGACCTCGGCAGTCAATTCAGCAATCGCGCCGAAGCGTTTTTTGACGCGCCGCGGCGTTCCGGTCCCATACGATATGGCCCGATCGAAATCACTGTCCTCGTTCATGAGCACGATGAACCGTTTCCTGACTTCTTCACGTTTGTCGACCAATTCCTCTATCTCTACGGCGGAACAACGTGCGAGTTGCACGCTCCACGCCTCGAACAACGCCTTGCTGATCGGGCGACGACGGGGATCCTCGATATCGTACCGTTTACGAAAGGCGTCGTCGCCGAAAATTCGGGAAGCCGCCCGCATGGCTTTCTCGAAGTCCCGGGCGATGCGCTCTCGGGCGTCTTCGGACATTTCGTTGATTTTCGTCATGGCTCGACCGAGATAGCCGTCGAGATCGCTAGTGTTGTATTCCTCCCAGGTGTCGATGCGGAACGCCAGAAAGCGCAACACGCATTCGCGGTCGGCCATCCGGTCGCTTTTGACGGACCGACGTGTCGCTTCGAGAAAATCCTGAGTTCCGGCGAGCTTCTTCAGGTACTCACGGACGGGTCCGATATGCAGCGCATGACGGATTTCCTGTCCGTTCAACGCCATGCCACCCGTGTTGATGCGTCGAAAAATGTTGAACATCACGTCTTCCGGCGTTCCCGGCTCGATGACGTTCACGACGAATTGGGTTTCATTGATCCGCCGCTGCATAGGCCGGGGGAGCGTGCTGTAGGTCTGTCCATCGAGTTGATCGAGATATTCGAGTTGACCTAACGGAAATTGGTCTGTCAGGTATTCGTGGATAGTCGATATGCGTTGGATGCCGTCAACCACGGCCCAATTCTCCTTCTCGTCCGCGGCGACGTAGAACACCGGGATGGGGATACGCAGGAGCAACGACTCGATCAATCGACATTTCCGCTTTTCATCCCACACCAATGACCGCTGGAAATCCGGCGCCAAGTCGATTTCATCGTGTTCGATCCTCGCAACCAGCGACTCCACGAGGAGCGGCGTCGTCCGCACCTTTATCTTCTCCGGATCGAAAGGGTGTTCGATCGTGACCTGCGGGTCGTCTCGTTCGACTTCCAGCCCGCTGTGCGGGTCTTCCTCGACGTCGCGATCGGACGGCGCCCCTGGTACGCCGCCTTCCCGATTGCCGTTCCGCGCCCGGTCCGACCGTCCAGAACGGGCATCTTCCCTCGCTTTGAACGGTCTCCGACGGATGCGTGTCGGAGTCTCATATCGGAGTCGGTCGGTCATCTCACTCCCTCTTGCCCCAACGGTTCGGAACGGGGGTCTTTTCGGTTGCATGGCCCCCGCAGATATGCGGTTGGCTCATCCTAGCCCAGAATCGACTTTTCATGGAACAGTCTCCGCCGCGGTGCGTTCTCCGAGACCGTCCGGTCACTCCGCGGCATCCAGGAGCGAGGTGGCGGAGACGGTGAAGGCGGTCGTATCGCGGCTCCGGGCGAGGAGCCGGCCGAACGGGTCGCGGATGCGCAGCAGGCGCGGCCGGGGCGTGGCGCAGTCGAAAACGACGTACAGCCAGTAGTCGCTGCGCAGGTTGCAGGCCGCGGCCCACTCGTTCGCCTCCATTTGGATGCCGCCGGAGCCGGCCCGGCCCTTGACCTCGATGGCGCGCTCGGCGGCGTCGGGCCGCCGGGACAGCAGGTCGAAGCCCGGCCAGTCGGTCAGGCCGGCGTCGCGCGCCCGGTCGGGCTGCGCCACGTCGCGGACGGTCGCGCCCGCGGCTTCCTCGTGGGCACGGGCGACCCGGACGGCGATGGCCTCGACGGTGACGTCGTGCCGGCGGCGTTCCTCCGGGTCCGCGGTGGGCTGGACGTGGGCGTGGGCGATCAGGACGACGTCGCCCGGCACGATGCGGGACGGTTCCGCCTCCAGCGCGGCGAGGCGGCGTGCCTTCTCCGCGGCCAGGCCGCGCTGTTCCGCCTTGATCCGGTCCAACTCCGCTCCCGCGCGGGCGTCGCCCTTGCGGTTCCGTTCGGTGAGGCGCTGCCGCCGGGCGAGCAACTCCGCGGTCTTGTGGTCGTAGCCGCGGGCGGTCCAGTCGCGCCGTTCGGGCAGGCCGCGTTCGATTTCGGCGCGGTGGTCGGCGACCAGTCGCGCCAATGCGACGTCGTGCAGCCACGCGGTGGCGGCCTCGGTCAACCCGCGCGCCCGACGTGCCAGCGGCAGGCTGCCGGGACGCGCGTCGGGTGCGCCGCGCAGCAGCAACAGATGTTCCACGGGGCACGGCGTGACGGTGCCCGCGGCGTCCTGGCCCAGCCCGACCAGGCGGCTTTCGACGATCCCGGCCTGCGCGTCCCATGCGTCGGTGCCGCGGGCGGGAAGCGGGGCAGCGTCGGGCGCCGCGGGTGGGCGGCGCACGGCCGTTATGCAGGCGAGGTGGAAGAGGTACGGGGCGTCGGCGTGCGGGTCGATGAAGACGGCCCCGCGGCGCGCCTCGTCGCCGTAGCGCGCGAGCAGCGCGGCGCAGAAGCGGTCGAAGACGGGCTCGCCCGGATGGAGCCAGACGGCGTCTGCGGGGTCCGTGGGCCGGGAGACGGTGAAGCGGTCGCGGACGCCCTCGGGGTAACCCTCCAGCGCGTCGCGCAGCGGGTCGAGGCCGCGGGCGCGGTGCGGGAGGAGAGTGAAGACGCCGTCGGGGTCGCCGTCCAGGCGCACGTCCAGAAGCGGCGCCGCGGTCTGGAGGAAGCCGCGCACGTAGCCGGGCAGCAGGCGGCGGTAGTGTTCCTGCTCCATCGCGGCCTTGAGGGCGGGCAGGCGGCTCGTGAGGTCGCCCCCGCCGAACAGGGCGCGTTCCCGCTCGTCCAACGCCCGCACCTGGGCTTCGGTCAGCCGGCCGTCGATGGCGTCGAGTACGGCCCCGTCGCCGGTCACGGCCCGTTCCATGTAGTGCCGGAGCGAGACGTTCTCGAACAGCCGGCCCACCACGTCGAACACCTTGTCGGAGCCGAGTTGCGTCCGAATGCGTTCGAGCTTGTCGAGCAGGGTCTTCAGGACGCGCCCCTCGCGCGTGCCGCCGGCGACCAGGTTGACGATGACGACCGGGTCGCGTTGCTGGCCGTAGCGGTGGATGCGGCCCATGCGTTGTTCGAGCCGCGCCGGGTTCCACGGCACGTCGTAGTTCACCATCAGCCAGCAGAACTGGAGGTTGATACCTTCGCCGGCGGCGTCGGTCGCCACCAGATACGCGGCGCCGCCCCGGTCCGCCGGCCGCCGGAACGCGGCGACCTGCGCTTCCCGCGCGCGGTAGTCGAGACCGCCGTGGATCAGGGCGACCCGGCCGGTGAAGCCCAGCCCTTCGAGCCGGCGGACGAGGAATTCCGCTGTGTCGCGGTGCTCGGTGAAGACGATGAATTTCTCGCGGGCGAAGTCGGGCGCGCGCACGACGGCGCGGAGTTTCTCGAATTTGGAGTCCTCGCCGGCGTCGGTCAGGCGGCGCGCCTGATCGGTAAGGGCCTGCACCGCGGCGCGTTCCTGCCGGAGGTCGGTCAGCGTCAGCGCGACGAGGCCGCCCAGGGCGTGCGCCTCGAACTCCTCGTGGCGTTCGCGGCCCGTGTCGTCGGCATCCTCGTCCGCGGTGCGGTCCTCGAAGAAGTCGGGCGTGCGGCCCAACCGTCGTTGCCGGCGCTCCAATTCGTCCGTGCGGCCGGCGCGCACCAGTTCGATGGCGTCGTCCAGGCGTTCCAGGCGACGTTCGAGCGAGCGCCGCAGCGCATGGGTCGAACTGGCTTGGCGGCGCTGGAACACGCTCATGGCCAGCCGCGCCGCGGAGCGGTTGAGGATGCGGGCCTTGTTGTACGTGTCCGCGATGTAGCTGGTCGTGGCCGCGTACAGGCGCTGCTCCGCGGGGCTCAGCGCATAGCTCAGGGTGTCGCACCGGCGCTGCGGATAGAGGGCGCGGCCGTCGAAGCGGACCATTTCTTCTTTGGTGCGGCGGATGAAGTGGTGGCGCCGCCGGGCGGGCGGAAACGCCTGGAACGCCTCGAAGGTCGCCAGCGCGTCCGGCACGAGCAGCCGCCACAGGCAGTAATAGGCGAAGTCCTTGCCCATGTGCGGCGTCGCGGTCAGCAGCAGGACGTTGGGGGCCGACCAGCCCAGCTCCCACCGCGGGTCGTCCGCGGGGAGTCCGGCGAGCGCCTCGGCGAGCCGGTAGCGGTCGGTCTTGCGGACGGAGAAGTCCGGCTCGCGGTGGGCGGCCAGTTTGTGGGCCTCGTCGAACACGACGAGGTCGTAGGGTCGCGCGGCCCCGGAGGCGCCGGCCTCGCGCAGGCGGGCGAACGTCCGCTCGCCGGCCAAGGTATCGATGCTGACGATCACGCGGTCGCCGTCCGGTCCGGCGAAGGGGTTGCCGGTGCGGGCGTCGTCCCCGCGCACGATGCGGAACGGCAGGCGGAACAGGGTGCGCATTTCGCGTTCCCAGTTGCCGACCAGCCCGGCCGGCGGCACGACGAGCACGCGCGTCATCAGGCAGCGCGCGAACGCCTCGCGCAGGTAGAGGCCGGTCATGATCGTCTTGCCGGCGCCGGCGTCGTCGGCCAGCAGGAAGCGGAGCGGCGACCGCCCGAGCAGGTGCTCGTACACGGCGACGCGCTGGTGCGGCAGCGGATCGATCGACGAAATCTCCGCGGCGAAGGCCGGGTTGAACAGATGGCCGTAGGCCAGCCGCGTCGCCTCGGCGACCGCGGACACGACCTGCGGCTTGGCCGCGAAGTCGAACGTTGGTAGAGATGCCGGCGAAGAAGACGTGGCAGGCTTCATGGCGTCGGTCCGTCGGTTCGAGGATTTCCCTCTCCCGCCCTTCGATCTTTCGCCCCTTCGACAGGCTCGGGGACCGCAAGCTCAGGGAGCAGAGGGAGAGGGGATGGGAAGAAGGCGAAAAATTCCTTTCCTGCCGGGGTGAGGTCCACCGTTGCATCGACCGGGGACAGGCGAACGGAGGTCCTCCCCGGCGGTCGGATATACCATACGTTGGCGGCGCGGCTGTCCAGCAAGTCGCATCATCGGGCACACACGGGCGCGCCGCGGCATGCGGGTCGAGAACGGATTATGGGAAGCAAGGGGCGGCCGTATCGGACGATTCCGTTCGCGGGGTTCGAGATTCTGGTCGGCAAGGGCGACGTGCAGAACGACCGGCTGACGTTCGAGGTGGCCGCGCCGGACGACGTGTGGCTGCATGCGGCCGGGGCGCCGGGCAGTCACGTGGTGGTGCGCAACCCGGACGGGCTGGACGCGATGCCCGACGCGGTCATCCAACGGGCCGCGGGATTGGCCGCCTGGTATTCCAAGGCGGGCCGCCGCGGCAAGACCGAGGTGCACGTCTGCCGGGCCGCGGACGTGTCCAAGCCGCCGCATTTTCCACCGGGCAAGGTGTTGCTGCGCCGCTGGTGGGGCCTGCAAGTGTATGCCTGGGACCCGGCGACGGACGCAGCGGAGTCGCCACCCGACGAGTCCGCTCACGGCGAAGACTAACGAATCGGGCGGGAGCGTCGCCGTTCCGAATCGTGGCGTCGCACGACGCGGTCAATCCCCGAACGCTTTGTCCCCGGCCGCGGCCGGGAGGACGGGCGCGGCGCGGGCGGGATCTCCGCGGGCGCGCCGCCAGAAGCGGAGGCGTCCGAGCCCCCGCCGGAGGGACGGCAGCGCGCGGCCCAGCCACACTTCCGCGTCGTCGAACAGGGAGTAGGCGACCGGCGTCACCAACAGCGTGATCAGCAGGCACAGGCTCTGGCCGCCGATCACCACGACCGCGATGCCGCGGTGGCTGTCGGCGACCGGTCCCTGGCCGAGCAGGATGGGCACCATGCCGGCGACCAGCGCCAGCGTGGTCATCAGGATGGGCCGCAGGCGTTCCTTGTTGGCGCGGAGAATGGCTTCGTCGCGCGGCAGCCCCGCGGCGCGCAGGTTGATCGTGTGGTCGATCTGCAGGATGGAGTTCTTCTTCACGATGCCGAACAGCAGTAGCATGCCGAGAATGGCGAACAGGGCGAGGTGCTGGCCCGCGATGTACAACGCCAGCAGGGCGAACGGCACCGCCAGCGGCAGCGACAGCATGATCGTGATCGGGTGCAGAAAGCTCTCGAACTGTGCGGCCAACACCATGTACATGCCGATGATGGACAGCAGAAAGGCGATCTGGAAGCTCTCCATCATCTCCTCGAACATCTTGCCCATGCCGGTCACGCCCGTGGTGTAGCCGGGCGGCAGGCCCATTTCTTCGACCTCGGCGTCGATGTCGGCGATGGCGTCGCCGAGCGCCTTGTCCTGGGCCAGGTTGCCGGTGATCGTGATCTGGCGCTGGCGGTCCTGCCGGTCGATCTGGACCGGCCCGGTGCCCGGCACCAGATCCACTACGTTGTTCAGAATGACCTGCCCGACAGACGCGGACGGTACCGCCACGCGCGCGAGCACGTCCACTTGGTTGCGGCTTTCGGGCGTCAGACGCAGCCGCACGTCGTAGAGTTCGTCCCCTTCGCGGTAGGTCGTCACCTTCTCGCCGGCGACCATGATGCGCAGCGTGGATGCGATGTCCGCGGCCTCGATGCCGAGGTCCGACGCCTTGCGCCGGTTGAGGTGCACCTGCAACTCCGGGTTGCCGCCCTCGAAGGTGGAGTCCACGTCCCGCAGCCCGGGCATGTCCTGCACGCGGGTCTTGAGGGCGGCGGCATAACTTTGCAGCGTGCCCAGGTCCGGGCCGCGCAGGTTGTAGGAGACGTCCACGTTCTGCAGGCCCGAGCCGCTCACGGGCAGGATCTGATCGACGCTGATGCGCAGGTTGGGGAAGCCGCGCACTTTTGCGCGCGCCAGATCCATGACCTGCGACTGGTGCAGGGCGCGTTGCGAGTGGTGGACGAGGGTGACGACGATCTTGGCCTTGGTGACGGACTCGCCCACGGTCGAGCCGATCTCGGTGAGCAGGTGGTTGACGCCGGGCAGCGGGCGGATGTCCTCCTCGATCTGCCGGGTCACGGCGTCGGTCTGGGCGAGCGAGTAGCCGGGCGGGGTCTTGACGTTGATCTCGAACTCGCCGCGGTCGTCGCTCGCCATCAGACTGGGCCGGACCAGGCCCGCGATGTACGGCGTGGAACACAGCACGGCGAGGGTGAGGCAGACGATCGCCCAGCGGTGGCGCATGGACCACGCCAGCATGGCGGTGTACGCCCGGTCGATGAAGCCGTAGACGCGCGATTCGCGCGACGATTTGGCATGGGCGCCGGCCCGCGCGTCGAGATGTTTCGGCAGGAACCGCGAGCACAGCATGGGCGTCAGCGTGAACGCGACCAGCAGCGACACCATGATGGCGAACGCCATGGTGAAGCCGAAGCTGCTCAGCCACATGCCGATGATCCCCTTGAGAAATCCGACCGGAATGAAGATGACGACCAGCGACAGGGTCGTCGCACTGACGGCCAGGCCGACCTCGGCCGTGGCCGCGCGGGCGGCCTCGAAGGCGTTCATGCCCTTCTCTTCGATGTAGCGATAGATGTTTTCCAGCACGACGATCGCGTCGTCGATGACGATGCCCACGGCGAGGGTGAGCCCGAGCAGCGTCACGCGGTTGAGGGAATAGCCGGCCGCGGCCAGCAAGGTGTAGGTCGAGACGATCGACACCGGAATGGCGACCGCGGCGATCAGCGTCGAGCGCAGGTTGCCCAGAAAGAAATAGACGATGATGCTGGCGAACAGCGAGCCGAGGATGAGATGCTGCTCGACCTCGTGGACCGACGCCTTGACGAAGTCGGACTGGTCGCGCGTCACGAGCGCCTCGACGCCGGCCGGCAGCAGGGGGCGGATTGCGGCCAGGCGCTCCTGCACCGCGTCCACCGTGGCGACGGTGTTCGTGCCCGACTGCTTGCGGATGACGAGCGAGACCGCGTTCTTGCCGTCGTAGCGGGACAGCGAGCGCGGCTCCTCCACCCCGTCTTCCACGCGGCCGATGTCGGCCACGGTGATCGGCACCCCGTCGGTGGTGGCGACCACGATGTCCGCGAACTCGCGCACCGTCTTGACGCGGCCCAGGGTGCGCAGCACGGTTTCGCCGCTGTCGCGGGTGATCCGCCCGCCCGGGAACTCGACGTTCTGTTTGGCCAGCGCCTCGGCCACGTCGCGGATGGCCAGCCGATACGCCTTGAGCCGCTCCGGGTCGATGAGGATCTGGATCTCGCGTTTGCGGCCGCCCACCACGTCGATGGCGCCGACGCCGGTGACCGACTCCAGCGGTTCCTTGACCCGGTCCTCCGCGATCTCGGTCAGCTCCTTGAGCCGCTGGAAGCCGGACACCGTAATCGTGGCGATCGGCGTAGCGTCGATGTCGAACTTTTCGACGACCGGCGGGTCCGCGTCTTCGGGCAACGCCGCCAGCACCGTCCCGACCTTGTCGCGCACCTCCTGTGCGGCGACGCCCAAATCCTTCTCCAACACGAACTGGACGACGACCTGCGAGACGCCCTCGCGAGTCACGGAGCGCAGTTCGTCGATGCCGCTGACCGTGTTGATGGCTTCTTCGATGACCTTGGTGACTTGGGCCTCGATCTCCTCCGGTCCGGCCCCGGGCAGCGTGGTCGTGACGGTCACCACCGGCATTTCGACCTTGGGCATCAGTTCCAGGGTCAGGCTGCGATACGAGAACCAGCCCGCGACCACGAGCACGCCGACCAGCATGGTGGCGAACACGGGCCGGCGGACGCAGACGTCGGCGAGAATCATGGGCGTTCCAGCGTGGCGAACCGGCTGCTCGCGTGCCCCGCGGCGGTCAGCGAATCTCCGACGGCTGGACGAGTTGCGGTCGGACGGTCATGCCGTCGGCCAGCCGGTCCAGGGCGCTGACCGCGACCACGTCGCCCTCCTGCAACCCGTCGGTCACTTCTACCCATGTCCCGTCTTCCATGCCCGAGACGACCTCGCGCGAGCGGACGACGTCGTCGCGGACGGTGAACACGCGCTCCACGCCGGCTAGGCGCGACAATCCGCTGCGCGGGATGAACACCGCCTCTTCTTCGCCCAGCACGCCGGTGACGTGCGCGAAGTAGCCGGGCCGGAGCTTGCCGTCCGGGTTCGGAATCTCGGCTTCGATGCGCAGCGAGCGCGTCTTGTGGTCCACGCGCGCGGCCATGCGCGTCAGGCGGCCCTCGAAGACCTCGCCCGGCAGCGCCTCCACCTCGACGTGCAGCGGCATGCCGATCATGGCGACCGCGGCGAAGCGTTCGGGCACCGGCGCGCGCAGCTTGAGCGGGTCCACCACCACCAGTTCCAGCAGCGGCGAGGCGGCTTGCTTGTATTCGCCGGGGTTCACGAAGCGTTCCTGCACGAAGCCGTCCACCGGCGAGACGATGCGCGTGTCGCGCAGGCGTTTGCGGGCCAGCGCCAGCGTCTTTTCCGCGGTCCTGACCCGCGCCTCCGCGACCGTGAAGTCTGCCCGGCGGGTATCGAGTTGCTGGACGGGGATGAGTTCTTCCGTGGCCAACTCCTCGGCGCGCGCGTATTCGGCCCGGGTATGCACGTACTGGGCTTCCGCCTGCTTGAGGGTGCTGTCCTCCGCCTCGACCTGCAAGGCGAGTTCCTCCTCCTCCATCTCGGCCAGCAGTTGGCCCTGCGTCACCCGGTCGCCGAAGTCCACGTGGACGCGGTGCACGTAGCCTTCCTGTTTGTTCGACAGGACGACGCTCTCCTTGGCGAACAGCGCGCCCTGCCCGCGGCCGGTGCGCTGGACGGTCCGTTTGACGGGCGCCGCCACGCGAACCGTCAGCACCGCCGGGGCGGCGTCGGTCGCTTCCGGGGACACCTGCTCCGCGGACTGGCAGCCGAAGACGACGAGCAGCGCCGCCAACGCGAACGCCCGGCCCGGGCCGGGCGTCATCTGCCTGCGGATGGGATGTTGCAACGGGGTGGATTCCTTCGGGTCCGGTATGGCGTCAGAAGGATTGAGGGGCGCAAACGGTGGCGACAGGGGCCGCCCGCTCCGTCCTAGCCGAGCGCGGCAACCACCTCGGGCGGGGCCTGGACGAGCTCGATCAAGACGCCTTCCCCGGACAGCGCGGCCTCTTCGTTCCCCTTGGGATGAATGAAACACACCTCGTGGCCGGCCGCCCCGCGGCGGATGCCGCCCGGGGTGAACCGCACGCCCTGCTCGCGCAGCCAGCGGTACGCGGCGTGCAGATCGTCGATCCACAGCCCGATGTGGTTGAGCGGCGGGTCCTGGACCCTGGGCCGTTTGTCCGGGTCGATGGGCTGCATCAGGTCGACCTCCAGCCGCAGCGGCCCGGTGCCGACCGTTGCGATATCCTCATCCACGTTCTCGGATTCGCTCCGATAGTTCCCGGCCAAGCTGAGCCCGAGCGTATCGACCCAGAATTTCCGCAGCCGCGCCTTGTCCGGCCCGCCCACCGCGATCTGCTGCACGCCCAACACCTTGAACGGTCGGCTCATGGTTCCGTTCCTTACTTTGCTGCTTTCTCTATTGGAGGGATGGAGAAGCCCGTCTCCAGCGTTGCCGTCTTACCGGTTCCGACCGGACGGAGCAATCCGCGGCGGCGTTCCCCTTGCGCATCGGGGGCGGGGGGCTATAGTCGCCGCATGAGCACGATGGTGGTCGAGTTGTACGATGCTCTGGTGTCTGCAGGTGCGCCGGAAGAAAAAGCGCGCGTGGCTGCACGCGCCATGTCGGAAGAAAGCTTGGCGACCAAAGCCGACATTGCACGCTTGCAAGCCGACATTGCCCGTCTGGAACAGGTCACCAAGGCCGATATTGCCAAGCTGGAGCAGGTCACCAAGGCCGAGCTTGCCAAGCTGGAACGAGCGACCAGCGGTGATATTGCCCGCTTGGAGCAGGACATCATCCGCCTTGAGCAGGCAGCCAAGTCCGACATTGCCAAGTTGGAGGAGGTCACCAAGGCCGAGCTCGTGAAATTGGAACGGGTCACCCGGGCCGACATCGCCAAGCTGGAGCGCGACGTTGCAAAAGTGGAGCGGGAACTGTCGGTCGTGAAGTGGATGACCGGCGCCATCATCGCCGGCGTTTTCTCGCTGGTCATCAAATCGTTTTTCGGTTGAGAGATCGTTCGTACAGAGTGAAGCGGGCGCGACCGAATGGCGCAATACGTCGGCATCCTCACCAGCGGGGGCGATTGTCCCGGGCTCAACGCGGCGATCCGCGCCGTGGGCCGCGCCTGCCTGGACGTGTATGGCATCCGGCTGATCGGCTTCAAGAACGGCTTCCGCGGCTTGGTTCAGAACCAGACGGTCGAACTGGACGGCAAGGCGCTGTCCGGCATCCTGACCGACGGCGGCACGATCCTGGGGACCAGCCGAGACAAGCCGCACCGCATGTTCATGGGCGGCAAGGTCCACGACATGACGGACGCGATCGTGGATACCTACCGCCGCCACCATCTCGACGCGCTGGTGTGTCTGGGCGGCGGCGGCACGCAGAAGAACGCACTGCGGCTCAAGAAGGCCGGGCTGAACATCGTCACCCTGCCCAAGACCATCGACAACGACATCGCCAAGACGGACGTCAGCTTCGGCTTCAATACCGCGGTCGGCATCGCGACCGAAGCCATCGACCGGCTGCACTCGACCGCGACGAGCCACAACCGCATCATCGTGGTCGAGGTGATGGGGCACCGCGCCGGGTGGTTGGCCCTGGAAGCCGGCATCGCGGGCGGCGCGGACGTGATCCTGATTCCGGAGATTCCGTACGACATCGAGCGGGTCGCGCAAAAGGTCCGCGACCGCGCCCGGCAAGGCCGAAGCTTCAGCATCATCGTCGTGGCGGAGGGGGCGATGTCCACCGACGACGCGGCTACGGTCGCCCACCTCGTGCAGCAGAAGAAGGACGCCAAGGACAAGGACGAGAAGGAGAAGGTTTCGGCCAAGCTCGAAAAATTTCACCACTCTCACGTCGGCCACACGATCAACCTCACCCAGGAGTTGGAACGGCGGACCGGCCAGGAGTCGCGCCTGACGATTCTGGGCCATCTCCAGCGTGGCGGCACGCCGACGGCCGCGGACCGCGTGCTGGCGACGTGGCTGGGCACGCGCTGCGCCCAATACCTGAAAGAAGGCCGGGACGGGTTTCTGCTGGCGGTGCAGGATCAGACGCTGCGCCCCGTTCCGCTGGAGGACGTGGCGGGCAAGAAGAAACTCGTCGACCCTGCGCATCCGCTCATCAAGGCGGCGCGCCTGGTCGGCACCAGCTTCGGCGACTGAGCCGGCCATGAAATTCGGGATCGTCCCGATCAACCTGCGCGAGTTCACCGACCCGGACGTCGTCCTGCCCTTCGTGCAGCGCGCCGAGGCGCTGGGCTACGAGTCGGTCTGGACCGCGGAGCACGTCGTCATTCCCACGTCGTACGCCTCGGTCTATCCGTACAACCCGGACGGCAAACTGCCGTTCAAGCCGGACGCCCCGATCATCGATCCCCTCGTTGCCTTGACCTTCATCGCCGCGGCGACGACCCGGCTGCGGCTCGGCACCGGCGTCAACATCCTCCCGCAAGCCAGCCCGCTGTACCTCGCCAAGTGGGCGTCGTCGATCGATCACCTGTCGCGCGGGCGCCTGATGCTGGGGGTGGGCGTCGGCTGGTTGCGCGAGGAGTTCGAGGCCATCGGCGTGCCGTTCGCCCGCCGCGGGCGGCGCGCGGACGAATACCTGGAGGCGCTCAAGGCGGTCTGGACCGGGGAGGACGTCGAATATCGGGGCGAATTCGTCGACTGGCACGGCTTCAGCATGCATCCCACGCCGGCCCAACCGGGCGGGGTGCCGCTGGTGATCGGCGGCGTGACGCCGCCCGCCATTCGGCGCACCGTGAAATACGGCGACGGCTGGTACGTCATCGGCAAGGACCCGGACGAGTATCGGGCGCATGTCCGCGCGCTGCACGAAGAATGCGCCCGCCAGGGGCGCGACCCGGCCGAGATCGAACTGACCGCGTACTGGAACTACCACACCGAAGGGCCGGACAGTCTGGCCGTGTATCGAGACCTCGGCATCCACCGGCTGCTGGTCAACATGCACGCACTGCGGGCCGGCGACGTCACGACGGCGATGGAACGCTTCGCCGACGAAATCGTAGCCAAACATGGCTAGGTACGGCCTGCGTTTCGACTTGTTGGCGCCTGCCTGTCGAATCGGCGGGGCGACCTGCACTCCGCTCTCATACCAGATGTTACGGAGCGCGATCCGGTCGGGAGGCGCGACGTGACCGCGCCCACCTTCGGCACCACGCTAGGCGGATTCGGCGCGGGGCTCGTCTCAGGGCCGACGCTGTGTACCTGGGCCGAGGAGATCGAACGGCTCGGTTTCGACGTGCTGTTCTACCGCGATCACGTGCTGTGGCACAGCCCGGTGCTCGACCCGTTCACGATGTTGGGCGCGTTCGCCGCCCGCACGACGACCATCACCTTGGGCACCGGCGTACTGTTGCTGCCGCTACGTAACCCGACACTGGTCGCCAAGATGACGGCCACGCTCGACTGGCTGTCCGGGGGCCGGGCGCTGCTCGGGGTCGGCGTGGGCGGCGAATTTCAAAAGGAATACGAAGCGTGCGGGATCCCGCTGCACGAACGCGGCCGCCGCGCCAGCGAGGGGCTGCGCGTCATCAAGGCGTTGTGGGCCGAGGCACCGGCCAGCGCGGACGCGCGCTTCTTCCGCTTCCGCGACGCCCACATGGCTCCGCGTCCGCTCCAGCAGCCGCACCCGCCGATCTGGGTCGGCGGCCGGGTCGACGCGGCGCTCAAACGCGCCGGCACCTACGCGGACGGCTGGTTTGCGTATTTCGTGACGCCCGAGCGCTTTCGGGCGAGTTTCGACAAGGCGCGTTCGTACTGGCAACAACGTGATGCCGCGGCACGGACGAGTTTTACCGGCGGGGTCGTGCTCTACTTCTGCCTCGCTCCGTCCTACGAAGACGCCCGGCGGACCGCACTGCGCACGCTGTCCACCGAGTACCACCAGTCCTTCGCGCATCTGATCGACAAGTACTGCGCGCTCGGCCCGGCAGCAGACTGTGCTGCTTTTCTGCAACGCTACCTCGATGCCGGCGCCGACCACCTGACACTGATTCCCGCGGTGCCGGCCGCGACTACGCTGGATCAACTCCGGCAGGCCGCGACCGAAGTGCTCCCCTCCCTGCGTGCCACGAGAGTCGCTTAGCCTGCCGAAACGCAGCCCGCCACTCTCGACAATGCTCCCCGCCTCGTCCGTTGTTGACTTGCTCTCTTTTCAAGAGTATTACCTATTTGCCATTTTGGTAAACCAAAGGAGGAACGCGATGAAGACGATCTCGCTGAAGGTGGCCGACCCGTTCGAGGTCGAACTCTCCGCGCTGGCGCAAGAGCGCGGCGTGAGCAAATCGGCGCTGGTCCGCGAGGCACTGGAAACCTACGTGCGGCGGGACGGCGGCGCGCACGGCAAATCGGCCCTCTCGCTGGTGGCCGACCTTGCGGGCACGCTGAGCGGACCTGAAGATCTGTCCGTGAACAAGGACTACATGCGGGGCTTCGGCCGTTGAGAAACCCGATCGTTCTCGACACCGGCCCGCTCGTCGCCTTGTTGAACCGCCGCGACCAGTATCACGTCTGGGCACGGGAGCGGTGGGCGCATCTCGTGCCGCCGCTGTTCACCTGCGAAGCGGTGCTCGCGGAAGCCTGCTTTCTGGTCCACTCCCTGGAAGGCGGGCAAGCCGCGGTTCTCGACTTGGCGCGCCGCGGCGTCCTGGACGTGTCGTTCCACGTGGCCGAAGAAGCCGACGCCGTCCATCGGCTGGTGAAGAAGTATCGGGACGTGCCGATGTCGTTCGCGGACGGCTGCCTCGTCCGTCTGGCCGAACGGCATACGGAGGGCGTCGTCTTCACGCTGGACAGCGATTTTACGGTCTATCGAAAGCACGGGCGCCAGATCATTCCGACGTTGGCGCCGGCGTGAGCCGTGGCGCCAGCGTACACCACGTCCCGGCCGCGGTCACGCGGCCGGCTTCCAGCCGCACGACCCGGTCGGCGATCTCCAGCAACGACTGTCGGTGGGCGACCGCGACCACGGTCGTCCGTCCGCGCAACGCCCTCAGCCCCACCAGAATCCGCCGTTCGGTTGCCGCGTCGAGTTGGCCGGTCGCCTCGTCGAGCAGGAGCAAGGCCGGCTCGGTGAGCAGCGCCCGCGCCAGGGCGATCCGTTGGCGCTCGCCGCCGGACACCCGGGCGCCGCGGTCCCCGACGATGGTGTCCAGGCCGTGCGGCAGGGCGGCGACGAAATCCGCCGCGGCCGCGCGGCGCAGCGCCCGCCACATCTCGGCCTCCGTCGCTTCCGGCCGTGCCCACCGCAGGTTGGCGCGGATGGTGTCGTGAAACAGGTACGGGTCCTGGGGCACGTAGGCGACCGACCGCCGCCACCGGCGCCGGTTCGGTCCGGCCAGGGGCACCCCGTCGATGGACACGTCGCCTCGGTCGGGCTCGATCAGGCCGAGCAGGACGTCCGCCAACGTACTCTTGCCGGCCCCGGACGGGCCGGTGATGGCCGTGATCCGTCCCGCCGGCACGTCCAGCGCGACGTTCGTCAGCACCGGGGTGCCGGCCGCATAGGCGAACGAGACGCCGCGCACCGTCACCCCGTCGTCCAACGTCATCCGCGGTGCGTCGTCGTCCGCCTGCTCCTCCGCGGCGTCTTGCAGCGCCTGGAGCACCTCCCGGGCATGGGCGTAGGCCGGCAGCGCATGGGCAAGCTGTTGCCCTGTCCCCTGCAACCCGGTCAGCGTCGGCATCACACGGGCGAAGATGAGCGCCAGCATCGCCAGCTCGGCCGGCGCCAACGCGGCCCCGGATACGGCAAGCCAGACCAGTGCGGCGAGGGTGGCCGCGGTGCCGACGCTGAGCGCCGCCTGCGTCGCGGCGTTCGTTCGCCGGAATGCCAATTCCTGCCGCCGCATGGTGGCGACCGAGTCCGCGAAATGCCGGACGTGCCGATCTTCCACGGCGTAACTCTTGAGGAGTTTCAGCCCGGCCAGAGAGTCGGTCACGGAGGCGAACAAGGTGCGGTTGGCGCCGGTCAACCGTGTGCCCAGCACGCGAGACCGCCGGACCATCGGGTGGACGAGAAACAGCAGCGTCGCGCTCAGCAGCAGGGCCGTGGCGGTCACCAGGGGAGAGACCAGCACGGCGAGGCCGATCTGCACGAGCGTCAGTACCCCGGTCGCCGTCAGTTGCAGCAGGAGAAACGCTCCTTGGCCGATCCGGTTGACGTCCGCGGTCAACACGTGCTGCACGTCGGACTGGCGGCGGGCGACCAGGAACTCCCATTTCGCCCCGGCCACCGCGGCGTAGAGCCGTTCGCGGAACGCATCCACGAACCCCAGTTGCATGGCGTTCAGCAGCATCCCCCGCTGCCACGCCGTTGCCGCGCGCACCGCGGCGAGCGCCACGAACACGGCCAACACCATCGGCAGGGTCAATTCGACGCCAATGGCACCGGCCATCTCCGCCAGCGTTTCGACGATGGGGCCGCCCGTCGAACCGGCCTCTTCCGCAGACGGGGCGCCCAAACCGACCACGTGCAGCAGCGGCACGATCATGACGATCCCGAACGCTTCGGTCACGCCGGCCGTCAGCAGGAGCAGCAGCGCCAGGACGATTCTGCGCGGCGCATAGGCAATCAGCGCGCGAACCAACGGCCCCGCGTCGCGGAAGACGCCGGCGCCCTCCGTCGCGGGCCGCTCGGTCCTCCGGAGGAATCTTCGTGGACCGCGGCGCACGGCGGCCTGAGGCGACGTCATGCCACGTTGTCGAAGGGCGGCAACGCGACGTACGTGTCGCGCTCGGCGCCGCCGAGCACGCAGGTGCCGCCGACGGTCAGCCACGCGTGGAAATCCATCCCGGAGGCGAGTCCGTCTTCGGGCGGGGCGGTCTCCGGGCGGAGACGTCGCCGTGCGCCGAAGAACAGGCGGCTGGGGATTCCCCGCCGGCGCAGCATCCACTGCGCGGCCATGGCCTGCGGCAGGCAGACGGCCCGAAACGGCACGTGCCGGGCGACTCGGCGGACGACGCGCGCGACTTTTCTGCCCAGCCGTCGCCCCTCGGGCGGCGGACCCCCCGGTTCTTCCACGGTGCTCAGCCGGTGCCGCCAGCGGCGCATGGGCACGTATTTGACGAGCAGCCGCGCCAGCAAGAGCAACGGCACGGCTTCCAGCGCCATGACCTTCACGGCCACGGGCGCCCGGACGAACGCGCAGAGGATCCCCCTAGGTCGTTTTGTGGGGGGGACGGCCTCCCCGTTTCCTCCGGTCGAAGGGGTTTGCGTGTTCGGGGGACTCTCCTCTCGTGCTCCCTGGGAACGCGGGCGTCCCGCCCGCACGATGGGGAGACTCTCCATTCGGTCTCCGACTGATGACGGCTGCTTCCGAAGGGCCGTCCGCTCAGGTTCTCCGACTGAGAGCGCCGATGGGGATCCGCTCCGTTGCTCTCGTCCCCGACTCTCCGGTTTCCTCGTCAGCCAGAGCAGCGGACGTAGCGGAAAATAGAGGAGGAACAGCTTGTCGGGCAGATCGATCCGCGCCCAGTCGCGGGGGGCGATCATGGTGGCCGACATTTCGTGCAGGACGTACCGCAGGTCCGGTTTGAGAGCCAGTTTGAGGGCGAGTTTGAGCGGCAGTTGGCTCCCCGGCGCCGGCTTCTCCCAAGAACCCCACGTGCGCGCTGCCGCGGCAGCGATGAACGCCGCCCGTTTCCCCCCGGCGGGCCGTCCGACCCCGCGGGGCTTCCCTTCGCCCCGCCCGGCTGACGGCGCCTCGACGTGGAAGGCCGCTTTGCACAGCCGCAGCGTGGAGGAGAGCACGATGTCCAACCGTTGCTGAGCGGCAGTGCGCGCGACCAGTTCGAGGCGTGCCGGCGCCATGCGGGCGAGGATGGCCGCCACGTCGCACAGCCAGTCCAGACGCGACCAGCCGTGCCGCGTGCCGTGGCAGGCCAGATACAGGAACTCGTCGTCTTCGCCCAGGGTTCGGAACGCCCCGGTACCGACGTGCACCGAAGCGCTGCGCCCCCAGAGGTCCTCGAACGCCGCGGCGAAGTAGTGCGGGTTGTGGCACAAGCGCGGATGCAACTCCACTTTGGCTCCCCCGCGGACGAAGGCGCGGTCCGCGGCGACTCTGGCGTGCCAGCGATTCCGGGCCGGCGTCTCCGGAAACTCCAAGGCCGGGCGCCAGCCGTGGTCCAGCAGCACCTTCTC
This sequence comes from uncultured Binatia bacterium (SeqCode), assembly GCA_965242795.1. Taxonomy (GTDB): domain Bacteria; phylum Desulfobacterota; class Binatia; order Bin18; family Bin18; genus Bin18. Next base: position 1,363,856 of record OZ251505.1, on the reverse strand, counting down.
GGAGGCGCGCTGCGTCTCCGGCGCCACCAACAGATCGATGTCCAGCGCATCCCGCAGCAACGGATGTCCGTAGATGCGCTGACTGAGCGGAATCCCCTTGAGCACCAGACAAGGGATGCCGCTCGCGGCGAGCCGGTCCGTCGCGTACTTCAGGGCGCCGAGCTGCCGCCAGCCGCGGCGCACCGCCCGGTCGCGCTGTGCCCGGAGTGCCGGTTCGATGCCGGTATCCGCAAGCAAATCGGGGGTCGCCCGGAGTCCCCGTAACAGCAAGCCGGCCGCGTGGTGCCGGCGGGCCAGCGCGGCGACCGTGTGCCACTCCGCGACGTGGGAAAGCGTGGCGACGTCCGCTTCCGCCCCCGCGGCCGCGGGAAACAGGCCGCGGCGCAACCCGGCGAGCAGACCGTCGAGCGCGGAGGTCATACCGTAGGAGCTTCCGCGGAGCCGCCGGCCGACAGAAACGCCTCGGCCTCCCGCAGATAGCCGAGCCGTTCCATGACCGGCCCGTGGGCGTCCACCAGCGCCCGGACCTGCCGGGTGGAGAGCGTGGTCCGCCACGACCCGGCCACCCCGGCGCGGAAGAAGGACGGCGCCGTCGGCTGCTTCTCGTGGAACCCGGACTCTGCCTCCTGCGCGCGCAGGTGCGGGAAGGCGCTCCGGTCAACGGCCCGGGCGAGGCGGGCACCGTCCCACTCCAGGCCGGGGAAGCGCACGATGTGGCCGAACGCGGCGTATGGGTCGGCCAGCAGGTCTTCGTAGCGCGCGACGTGCAGGGGCAGGGCGTCCTGGTCCAGCCAACTCGCCACGTGGCCGCTCCAGGTCGTCAACGGTTCCGGCAACCGGGGCGACCCTTTGGTGGGGTCGCCCGATTCGGCCGCGGCGGGATCGTTCATCCACTGGATGGTATCGTCGAGCGGCTTGTTCCGGTGGTGCGCGTAGGAGACCGCCACGTCGAGGGGATTGCGCACCAGATAGACCACGCCCGCCGTCGCGGCCGATGGGAACAGCGCCGCGCCGCAGGGGAGGCGAAGGTAGGCGTCGTGGACCTTGACGAACGTCGGGGACGGCAGTTCGTCGGCCAGCAGCGTGTGGAACAGCGGCCGGTATCGGAACACTTCGTCCCGGGTCATGTCCGACGACTCCAGTCCGAGCGCCTCGTCGAACGCATCGCGATCGCTGGCGAGGGGCGGGCCGATCAGGGCGTTGATCGAAGCCGGCTCGTCGTCGTCCCGCGGATAATTGGTCAACACCGCCCGCACCCAGGTGCTGCCGGATTTGGGATACGACGCGAGCCAGACGATGGCCACGGCGGATGCTCCTCGCCCCTCAGCCGCCCGCGACCGCCCAAGACCCGGCCTACCCCGCCGCGGCGTCTTCTCCGGCGCATGGCGGTTCCCCGCGCAAGTGGGCGTCGATGCGGTCCGCCAGCGCATCGAGCAGAAACGGATACGTAGGCCGGGTCACGCGAAAGACCGGTACGCTCTTCGCCATTGCCGTAAGAGTCTGGAAATGCCGCGGCTGCTGTCCCAGCCCCTTCAGGAACGCCTTGCGGTAGGTGTTCTTCCTCAGCACCGCGAAAGCTTCCAGGGATGACATCGACTCGACCGTGACATCCGACCCGTTGCTCTCTGTCAGGAAAAAGACGGCGCGCACGGGCAGCGGTGCGGGGCTGAACGATCCGATCGGTATCAGATACTTCTCCATCCCCTCTCGCACCCGCGTCCGACCCTGCCAACCCAACGTATCCAGGACATCCCGCCACAGTCGCATGCTGGGAAAAGCGGCCAACGCTTCGGGCTTGCCGGCCGCGTCCATCTCGACGGCGGTCGCGTCGTCGCTCATCGCGGCGTAACCGCGCTCGATCAGGGCGGCGAGCAGCGACGATTTGCCCACGCCGGACCACCCCGCGAACAGCACCGCGCCGGTCCCGGTCGCGACGGCGCTGGCATGAAACGGGATGAGCCCGCACTGCTGCAACAACGCGGCGAGCACCGTCCCGGTGAAGAACGTGCTCACCGCGCAGCGGTCGCTGCCGCCGTATGGCTCGATCACGACGTCGCGCCCCGCGGTGACGCAATACCGCGCCACACCCGGGACGTGCAGCAGAAAGGCCCTGGATGCGGCTTCCCACAAAATGCCCTTCTCTATCGGTTTCATCATACCTGTATCGCGTAGGTGCGGGAGCGCCGCCGGGGTCGGGCCGAAGCGGATCGTCACGTCCGCTTCGCCGGCCGGCGGGCCGGGCAAGGGTTCGAACGGCAGGGCGAGGGCCGAGCGGACGTGCAGGCCGTACGCCGTGTAATCGCGGGAGGAACCGGTCATGTGGGAACCGCGATGTCCTTCCGTACGTTCGAGATGGGGAACGACTCGGACCCGAGCCCCTCGTACACCTCGAAGATGAAGTGGATGCGGTCCCGGACTCCCCCGTTGAACGCCGCGTGCGGCACGAGATTGTTGACTTCCCAGGCGTGCCCGACTTCCAGATGGAGGGTGTGGTCGTCGATGGTCAGTAGGGCGCGAGGGTTCGTCTGGAGCGGGACGTGGATCTTGTGTACGAAGGGATGCGAAGGTTCTGCATCCTCGTGTGGGGCGATGCCGTGGCCGGCCGCGAGCCGCGCCAGCATCGCCTTGGGATAGACCGGTTCAGCGTAGCCATACCACGCCGCGGCGCGGGTCATGATCGGCAACAGCCACGCTTGCCAGACTTCCCAGATCGGATTGGAGTAGAAGCGCAGCGGCGTCCGGTTGCCCGGAATGAACCGGAAGACGATGTGGGAGGTATGCGTGAAACAGAAAAAGGCGTTTTCTTTGATCGCGTCTTCCTGCCGCCAGACCTTCTCCGACAGCCGTCCGACGCACGCCCGCAGCGGCGCGACGTCCACCGGCCCGAGATACCGTGCCACGGCCGGTTTCGCCACGCGCGGCAACGGCGCGTCGTCACACGGGCGGGGTTGGGGGTGAGACACGGTTTCCATTACGACCACCCATCTTTTACGTCGGCTGGGGCGGTTTCAACCCCCGGCCCCGTCTTCGCTCTGCGAGCAGACCCAGCCGTTCACGGTGAATCGTCCGTCCAGGAAATCCTGCGTCTCGCACTCGACGGGGGTGATCTCGTGATAGGCGTCGCTGGGAAAGACGACGAGGCTGTTGTGCACCGGCTCGATCCGCGTAAAGGCGGCGGCCGTGGCGTGGTGCGTTTCCGGGTCCGTGTCGTACAGGCGCAGGTCCCCGCCCGTGAACGGCCTGGGCTGGCGGTGGAAATAAGCCACGCAGCTGAGCTTGCGGGGATGATTCTCCTCCTCGAAATCGTCTCTATGCCTCTTGTAGAATCCCCCTCCGAGATGCACCGTCACGTGCATCTCGATCCGGAAGCGATGGAGCGCAACCGCCCGTAACCGCGCCAGTACGTGCGGCAACGCGCTGCGGAGCTTCGGGCCGAACCAGGGATGGATGTCCCGCACAACTCTCCCATCCGCCACCTGGGCGGCGCGGGTCTCGCGGTCCAGATTGTCCTTGCCCACCATCGCCGGGACGAATTGGTCCCGCACGGCCCGGATCGACATGCACAGCCGTTTCTGCTGTGCCGGCGCCAGGAAATTCGTCAGCCGCACGAACGGCACGGGCCGGAAACCCGACGGCGCAGCGGGCGGCACCCTGCCGCCACGCAGGATCGACACCAGCCACGCCGCGGTCGGATGGTCGGGGTCCGCCGCGTGCAGACGCCGATACGTGTCGCGCGCCGCGGAGAACGCTCCCTTCCCCCGTTGGATGTCGCCGAGCCGCTGCAGCGCCTTCGTATCGTGCGGGTGTGCCGCGAGCGTCCGCCGCAAAACTCCCTCGGCTTGGTCGAGGAGTCCGCCCGGACGCAGCAGGGCGGCTCTTGAAAGATCCGCACGGTCTTCCACCGTCATCGTCTTGTTCTTCCGCTCGTGTCCCAGGGATGCTCAGGGCTTCGGCAACGGCAGGGGGCGCACGGCTTCCCGAACTACCTCCCGGTAGTCATACGTCCCGGAGAACCATCCCGCATAAACGCACCTCGGCTGAACACCCCGTACCAGGGTGGCTCTGTGCTCGAGAGAACGGGAAATCCGAAACAGGCAGGCATCCCCGAATGAACTCGTCGTGACGGTGTGCAGGATATGCCTGTGTTCCTTGCGCCGGATCTGGAAGTGGCCGCCGACGAAGGGATTCGGGGACAGGTTGATAAGCAGTCCATACAGCCTATTCCCCTTTGAGAAGTCATCATGCCAGGAAGTGAAATGTTCACCACCGGGAAGCGCTTTGAAACATCGGCCTAATATGAAAGAGCGAATGGGCGTTTCGGAACCGGTGAACTCGGCGACCGCTGCGAACAGCACGGGCTGATTGCACAGAAGACGAAACACCCCCACCAGCGGTTCGGAGTCCTGCATGGTCAGTTCCCGGCTCCAGACCCCGTTCTTCCCAACGTCTTCTCGGGTGAACCACTGGCTCGTTTCGCACCAGCGGGGGACGCGGGCCAGGATGCATGGATCGACGAAGTTCTTGAAGACGACGTAATGGCGCCGGGCGAATTCCGACTGAAGCGCAGTCCATTCGTCGTCCTTGGCGATGGCGGGACCGCGGGCGGTGAGCTGGATCACGGTCGCCACCGCTCAAAAGTCGAGAATCGTAAGGGCTCGCACGAACGGGGTCGATAGACCTCGCGCTTACACGGGATACGCGTTTGGGCGGTCCGTTTCGATCCTTCATGCAGGGCGTGCCGCTTCTCGATGGACTTTCCGGTAGTCCCATGTCCCGGAGAACCATCCCGAATGACGACGATAGGGGGATTATACACAAGACGGTCCCGAAGACCGTTTTTCCTCGTCATCCCCCCGTTCAAGTCGGGGGCAGGCTCTGCGCAAGCCGGTATCCATCCCCTGTCGTCATTCCCGCTTTCGCGGGAATGACGAGCGGGTGGGATCTTCAAGTAGGGAATTCCCATTCGCATTATGGCCGCGGCTGCTCAAAGGTCGAGGACGTGCAAGGCGCTCCTGATCGGTGCAGGCAACGGTTCTCTCGGGCTCCGGAAGCGCCACGCCTCCAGGGATTCCAGGAGACGCGGGACGTCGACGTAGGAGGCCCGGTCCAGCGTTCCGATGCGCGTGGCGACCTCCCGCCGGATCAAGGACGACGCCTCGGTTTCGGTGTCGCCCTGCTGTTCGTCCAGAATGGGAGCAGCCTTGCTCTGATTCCAGACGACTTCCGACGGCAGAGTCGGCGCCAGCGCGGAACGCATCAGCCAGCGGTTCCACCGGCCGCGCTTGAACTGCGTTGGCGGCAACCCGAGGGCGAACTCCAGCAGTCGGCGGTCCAGCAGCGGATAACGGTACTCGATGCCGTGTGGCGCGCCCTGCCTGGCGAAGAATTCTAGAAGAGACAGGAGGAATGGGCCCTGGCGGGGTCCTCCCTGCAGGAGCCGTAGCTGTGTGCGCCGCACGCTGGTCTCCGTGAACGTCCAGCGATCCTCGGGTAGGGGTCGCACGCGCTGCGCGAATTCCGGGGAGATGAACCTGCGTTTGCGGGGGGGGAGCCGCCTCCTGGCGAGATTTCGGACGAGGTTCGGAGACACGATCTGCAGGACGATTCGCGCTATGAACGACGCCGGGTTTTTCGCCTGCGCCGAGTAGTATTCAGCGGCCAACTGCCGCCACCGCCCACGCAGCAGCAGCTCCGCGTAGTACCCGCGGCCGTCGAACGAGACGCACTCGTCCCCGCCCAGGCCCGAGAGCAGCACGCGTATCCCCAGTTTCGCCGCTCGAGCACATACCTGTTCCTCGATCAAAGAAGGGAGTTCGGGAGAGATGCAGTCTCGCCGGACCAGGGAAACGAAGTCCTCCGTCCGGAAGACTTGGCAGTGCTGCACCTGGAGCCCTTCCCGAGCAGCCACCGCGTCGATACAGGTATATTCCGGTGCATAGGCGTGACTAGGGGGGACGTCGTCAAGCGGTCGCAGCCAAGAGAACGCGGGCGGCGATGGGCGCCCCTGGCGGCGCAGTTCCTTGGCCGCGAGCACCGCGACGCTGGACGAATCCAGACCACCGCTGAGATGCACGCCCACCGGACCGCCGCGCAGGCGGTCCTTCACTGCTTTCGCGTAGAGGTCCAGGAACTCCGCCGCGACATCGTCGTCCCCGGCCGGCCGCGCCTTCGGCACTCCTTCCGGACGCCAATAGCGTTCCAGTCGCATCAAGCAGCCCTTGGAGGGCGCCGTCTCTACCGTGAGGGAATGGCCTGGGGGCAGCTTGCGCACCGCCGCGAAGAGCGTACGGGTCGTCGTAGTGAAAAAGATCTGCGTCAAGTACGATGCCAACACCGGTTCGTCCCACTCGTCGGAGACGTCCGGGGCGGCGAGGACGGCTTCTATCGTGCTAGCGAAGACGAAGCGCTCCCGAGTCCACGCGTAATAGAACGGTCGACAGCCCATGTGGTCCCGGGCGCAGAAGATGGTGCGGGTTTCTGCGTCCCGCACGACGAAGGCATAGTCGCCGAGCAGGTGGTTCGGACATCCTTCCCCCCACCGCCGGTAGGCCTTGAGAATGAGCGTGCGGTCGGTGATGGCGGCGCGTTCGCGAGGCGGAACGCCCAACGCGTCGCAGAGCGTCTCTCTATCATCGAGGCGGGCGTCCGCAGCCAGGGTCCAACGCGCGTCCCGGTCAAGGGGAAGGTCGGAGCCGCCATCCGTATCCTCATATGGTTCAGCACGCGCCGGCCGTCGGGGCCCGTCCTCGTTCTCGTCCCGACTGCGACATCCTCCCGAGGCCGGCTGCCTCATATCGATCACGCCTTCCACACTACACTCCAATCAAGCACGATGATGCAGAGCGGAAACTGCGCAAGCCGAGGACTCCCCCTGCTTTGGATGGACCGGCCAACCTCGACGTCATCCTTGCATACGTGCGTCTGGAGATTCACCGGTCGTGAGCACTAAGAATTAACTATTGGGCAGGTATCTCGGGGTGCTCCCGCCCTCTCCCATAGGAACAGGGCTAGTGGTTCCGCTCCCCGTGAAGTTGACCGTCATGATGCGTATCTCGGGTTTGGTCCACGGTCGCTTCGGGTCGCCGGCGGCGGGAACGTCCTGGTCGACCGTGGGAACATCCTGTGTCGTGGTTTTTCTCTCCATATCCAATCCTCCTTTTCAGATTTGGGAGAACGGCCCTCCCTCAATGAAGCTTGCGTTGGACCAGGTCTCAGGGTTTCATCAGGAGCGGTTCCGTCCGTCGGCCGTTGCTCAATTCCGCGAGGGGGGGGCGACTTCGTCCAGGTGACTGCTCCTGACCCGGTATGCGTAGGCGGTTCTATAGTCCAATTCCGGATCGTTTTCAAGCCTCAATGCTCAGGAATTCACGCAGGCCGTGCAGAGGTTCGCTCCGCGAGGCCCGGGTTCCCTCGCGGAAATGACGAAGATGCAGAAACGCCGGCCGGCAATGGCATCTTCGCTTGCATCGGGGACTTCCATACGAAGCGACCCTTCGACGGGCTGAGGGACGGATCTCGACAAGCTGGTCCCCGCGCCTGTCGAGGGAGTTTCAACCAAGGGGCACGGATACGCGGCAGAGGAATTTCCAGGACCGTCCCGTATGGAGTTCCCTTTTGAATGCACATGGTCGCTGGAGGTGTATGTAGGGGCGACGCATGCGTCGCCCCTACGATCGTCGGCCGGGGGAGAAAAAGTAGAAGGAAAGATCTGGGTTCATCCTGGACGTGACTGAGAGGTGAGAGAAACTTTTCGAGCCCAGGCACCCTAGTCGCTTGACTTCGAGTTCGCAGTGTGGCAGAAGGCCGCCTTCCAATGCAGCGAGCGGGAAGTCAGCGGGAACCGGCCATGATGCACCACGCGACACGAAGCGACACCGGAAGGTCAACCGTCGACACAGTCGCCGCCCCCCCCCCGCGGAATCTCCTGCGCATTTCGGTTCCATAACGCGGCATCGCCGCGGCAATATCCGCCTCGGAAGCCTGGGACGGGTCCACGCTCCCGTCTCAGGCACAGATCCGTGTGGCGCGGTGGCATCTCGCCGCGCGGGGGCTTCACATCGACGCTCGGATGTTCCGTCCCCCGGCCCCGCCTACTGGGTTGGGGGGAGCGAGGGGAACGGACACACAAACGGTGGCAGCATTCCGGCGGGAGCGAGCCGGCGAACGGTGCGGTGCGCTCTTCGCCAGGGAACCAACCGACCGGCAACGCCAACGGAAAGGAGGACGGTGCGAAACCAGCTTATGGAATGAGGGAAAGCAGGGCCGTCGGCAGAGGCTACTGCCTGGTCGGCGGCTGAGGTGGAAACGGAAGCGAGAGGAACACCCTCCATATAACCCGGCCTGCGGGCCGGAGCGGAAGGAGCAAGAGATGGCGACGAAGACAGGGGACACTACCAATAACCGGCTGCTCGGCACCGCCGGGAAAGATGAGCTGCACGGCCTGGGCGGAAACGACATTCTCTGGGGGCTGGGCGAGCACGACAAACTGTACGGCGGGGACGACCACGACGTGCTGATCGGCGGGGCCGGGAGTGACTGGTTGTATGGCGGACCCGGCAACGACGTATTGTATGACAACAACGGCTATGACCCCCGGGACCATATGTACGGCGGAGTTGGGAATGACGTACTGGTCGGGGACGCGAAAGACAAGTTCAACGGGGGCGTAGGCGCAGACGTCCTGTTGGGATTAGGCGGAGGGACTGCCTTCTACAATCAGTCGCCACAGGGGGTGACGGTGAACTTGGCGACCGGGAGAGGCGAGGGTGGGGAGGCGGAAGGCGATGTGTTGATCGGCATTACGAGAGTAGTGGGGAGTAACGGCAATGACAAGCTCACCGGAGACGAACAGGATAACTATTTCCGGGGCAGGGGTGGGGCGGACGTGTTGGATGGAGGCGATGGGGGAGATATCGCGGCTTACGATTTTGGTGGGGGGGGGGTGACGGTGGATCTCGGGGTGACGGACAAAGATGGGTGGACAATAGGGAGAGGGGGGAACGCCGAGGGGGACAAACTGAAGAACATCGAGAGCCTGTATGGGGCCTACAACGGCGATAATACGCTGAGGGGAGACCAGAAGGATAACCTGTTGAGGGGTGGCGCAGGCGACGACGTGTTGGAAGGCCGGGGCGGTGCGGACGAATTGGATGGGGATAAAAGGGGGAGCGACACGGCATCCTACGAGCATTCGCCGGGGGGTGTGACGGTAGATCTGACGCTGACCGGCAAACAGGCGACCGTGAACAACCACCACGCAGCCGGAGACACCTTGAGCGACATCGAGAATCTGCGGGGGAGCGCCCATGCTGACAGGTTGACCGGGGATGCGAACGCGAACGTGCTGGAAGGCGGGGCCGGGGCGGATACGCTGAATGGGGGCGGGGGGAGCGACACCGCGTCCTATGCCCATTCGGCAGGAGGGGTGACGGTCAATCTGACGCTGACCGGCCCACAGGCGACCGTGAACAACCACGCCGCGGCGGGAGACACCTTGACCAGCATCGAGAATCTGCGGGGGAGCGCCCATGCTGACAGGTTGACCGGGGATGCGAACGCGAACGTACTGGAAGGCGGGGCGGGGGCGGATACGCTGAATGGGGGCGGGGGGAGCGACACCGCGTCCTATGCCCATTCGGCAGGAGGGGTGACGGTCGATCTGACGCTGACCGGCCCACAGGTGACCGTGAACAACCACGCCGCGGCGGGAGACACCTTGACCAGCATCGAGAATCTACGGGGGAGCGACTTCGGCGATCGTTTAACGGGGAATGCGGAGGCCAACAAGCTGTTTGGCGGCGGCGGCAACGACTTCCTGTATGGGAAGGCGGGCGGGGATACACTCCACGGCGGGGCCGGGTTGGACTATCTCGAAGGCGGGGACGGGACCGACCACCTCTACGGCGAGGCCGAGTCCGACTTGATCTATGGCGGGGACGAGGCCGACCACCTCTACGGCGGGGCCGGGGTCGACGCGCTCCACGGCCAGGCCGGGAACGATACGCTCTACGGCGGGGCAGGCAACGACGCTCTTGAGGGCGGGGCCGGCAACGACCACCTCTACGGCGGGGATGAGCACGACCATCTCAAGGGCGAAGCCGACAACGACCACCTCTATGGCGAGGACGGGACCGATATACTCGAGGGCGGAGCCGGGGCCGACCGGCTCTACGGCGGGGCCTGGGTCGACGTGCTCAAAGGCGAAGCCGGCAACGACCATCTCGAGGGCGGGGCCGGGGCCGACCATCTCTACGGCGGCACGGGGGCGGACACGTTCATCTTCGACGGAGACAGTTTGCCGGAAGCAGCGGGGACCCTCGCGGGGGAGACGGATGTGGTGAAGGACTTTTCGGGGCTGGGCGCGGACGGCGTGAAGCAGGCGAGCGAAGATGGCGACAAACTGGATTTGTCGGGCTTGACGGAGGACTTGGCAGTGAAGCCGACGTTGACCTTCTTAGCGACGAAAGGGGCGGCCTTCAGCGGTGTCGGGGGCCAAGTGAAGTGGTGGCAGGACGGGGGGCAGACGCACGTGCAGGTGGACCTGGACGGGACCGCGGACGCGAACGGCGAGTACGACGCGGAATTCCAAGTGACGTTGGACGGGTTGCACGACCTGACCGGCGCAGACCTGATCCTGGCGTAAGGCCGCCGGCGGGCGGGGCCGTTGTGTCGCGGCCCCGCCCGCTGCGATTGGGTTGCTGGTGGACGAGCGCCGGCCGCCCTCCGCATGACGTTGTCTCCCCCTGCCGGCCGTACCTCAGCGCCCCCCTTGCACGCAGCGCTGCGGCGGTGTCGGGGTGGGAGATTGGGCGTAGCGGGGTTCAGCGCCGCTGCCAATCTGCTGCTGCTCGTGGCGCCGGTGTACATGTTGCAGATCTGCGACCGGGTGCTACCGAGTGCGAGTCATGCGACCCTGCTCGCCCTAACGGGCATGGCGGTCTTCCTGTCGAGTTGTTTCGGGCTGCTGGATTGGGTGCGGCAGCGGTTGATGCGGACTCCCCTAGGAGAGACGGATTATAGGTTTGGAATGCCCCGCCGTCCTTCTGAGGTGTAGGGGCGACGCATGCGTCGCCCCTACGATCGTCGGACGAGGGAGAAAAAAAAGTAGAAGGAAAGATCTTGGTTCACCTGGATGTGACTGGGATGTGAGAGAAACTTTTCGAGCCGAGGCACCCTAGTCGCTTGACTTCGAGTTCGCAGTGTGACAGAAGGCCGCCTTCCAATGCAGCGAGCGAGAAGTCAGCGGGAACCGGCCATGATGCGCCACGCGACACGAAGCGACACCGGAAGGTCGATCATGGACACAGTCCCCGCCCCCCCCCCGCGGAATCTCCCGCGCATCTCGGTTCCATAACGCGGCATCGCCGCGACCCTATCCGCCTCGGGAGCCTGGGTCGGGTCCACGCTCCCGTCTCAGGCACAGATCCGTGTGGCGCGGCTGCGTCTTGCCGCGCGGTGACGTCACATCGACTTTCGGGTTTTCCGTCCCCCGGCCTCGCCTACTGGTTTGGGGGGAGCGAGGGGAACGGACACCCAAGCGGCGGCAGCATTCCGGCGGGAGCGAGCCGACGAACGGTGCGGCGCGCTCTTCGCCGGGGAACCAACCGACCGGCAACGCCAACAGAAAGGAGGACGGTGCGAAACCAGCTTATGGAATGAGGGAAAGCGGAGGCCGCCGGTAGCGGGTTCTGCCTGGTCGGCGGCTGAGGCGGCAACGGAAGCGAGAGGAATACTCTCCATTGACCCGGCTTGCGGGCCGGAGCGGAAGGAGCAAGAAATGGCGACGAAGACAGGAGACACCACCAATAACCGGCTGCTCGGCACCGCCGAGGACGACGTGTTGAAAGGTCTGGGCGGGAACGACGTCCTCTTGGGGCTGGGCGGGAACGACAGACTGGAGGGTGGGGACGGCCGCGACGTGCTGGTCGGCGATGACGACGGGCTGGACCAGTTGTATGGCGGGGACGGCGACGACGTACTGGTTGCAAGGAACAGTGATGGCCGCCGGTCCTGGTTGTATGGCGAAGCTGGCAACGACGTACTGGTCGGGGGCTCAAACGACGACAAGTTCATCGGGGGCGCGGGCGCAGACGTCCTGCTGGGAAAAGGCGGCGGGATTGCCCTCTACTTCGAGTCGTCAGAGGGGGTGACGGTGAACTTGGCGACCGGCAAAGTCGAGGGCGGACATGCAGAAGGCGATGTGTTGATCGGTATTAGCGGAGTAGTGGGGTCCAACTATGGAGACAAGCTGACCGGGGACGATCAGGATAACTATCTCCGGGGTAAGGGCGGTGCGGATGAGTTGGATGGAGGCGGTGGGAGAGATATCGCGGTTTACAATGGGGGTGAGGGGGTGACGGTGGATCTCGGGGTGACGGACAAAGATGGGTGGACAATAGGGAAAGGGGGGCCCGCCGAGGGAGACAAGCTGAAGAACATCGAGAGCCTGTATGCGGGCTGGGGGGACGATACGCTGAGGGGAGACCAGAACCCTAACCTGTTGAGGGGTGGGGGAGGCGACGACGTGTTGGAAGGTCGGGGCGGAGCGGACATACTGATGGGGGCCTTTGGTTGGCAGGATACCGGGAGCAACACCGCGTCCTACGAGCATTCGCCGGGGGGTGTGACGGTAGATCTGACGCTGACCGGCAAACAGGCGACCGAGAACAACCACGACGCGGCGGGAGACACCTTGAGCGGCATCGAGAATCTGGAGGGGAGCGAATATGGGGACACACTGACGGGCGACGGCGGGGGGAACTGGCTGACGGGCCGTGGGGGCAACGATACGTTGACGGGCGGCGCCGGCCATGACGTGCTGGAAGGCGGGGCGGGCGCGGACATCTTGCAGGGCGGCCCGGGCACGCACGATCGCGCCGCCTACACCGAGTCGGAGGCGGGGGTCACGGTGAACTTGACGGACGGCACGGCCCGCGGGGGCGATGCCCAAGTCACCATCGACGGGGTCACGTCCTACGACACGCTGACAGGCATTGAGGACCTGGAAGGCAGCAATGCAGCGGACGTCCTCACCGGCAACGGGGGGGACAACTACTTGGCCGGGCACGATGGCAACGACACGTTGAAGGGCGAGGGCGGCAACGACGAGCTCATCGGCGGGCTGGGGCAGGACACGCTGACCGGCGGCACGGGGACGGACACCTTCATCTTCGACGAGAAGAACGCTTCCCCCGTCGGGGCGCGAGATGTGGTGACGGATTTTTCGGGACTGGGCGCGGATGGCGTCAAGCAGGCGAGCGAAGATGGCGACAAACTGGATTTCTCGTACTTGACGGAGGGGACGACCCTCAATGTGGAGTACCAGCAGTTCGGGACCGGCTCCGCCGCCAAGACGATCGTGCAGGTCGATGTGGACGGAGATAGCGAGATCAAGACGGGGGAGGATTTCCACCTTGAATTGACGGGGCATCACGACCTGACCGCGGCCGACTTCGAGTTCGAGGAAGGCACCGTGTCAGTCACGGAAGTTTCGGACATCGATATAGCCTGACGAATGCTGGGGGGCGGTCATGCTGCCCGGTTCGAGGATTCGCGCCGCGTATCATACCGCCCTCTCCTTCTTCATACAAAACAAGCGAAGACAGCCCCGCTCCACGCGGCCCTGAGCCGCTGTCGGGGCGGGGTCCTCGGCGTGGCGGGGTTCAGCGCCGCTGCCAATCTGCCGTTGCTCGTGGCGCCGATGTCCATGTTGCAGACGGCTCCGCCCGACTTTTCTAGGGAGTTATATACAAGACGATCCCGAAGATAGGGTTTCCTCGTCATCCCTCCGTTCCAGCCGGGGGCAGGCGCTGCGGAAGTAGGGATCCGTCCCCTGGATTCCCGCTTTCGCGGGAATGACGATAGGGGGCGCGGGAATCACGACGGGAGGCGCGGGAACGATGACCGAGTGGGATCTTCAAGTATGTCATTCTCTTTTCGAGAGATCTCCGGATCATCCTGGCCGAATGGTATCTCAGTATACGACGAAACTCATATCATCGAGCGGCCCTGGAATTTACATGGAATTTTCCATAGAAGAGCCGGCGCGATGCAGAGAAGAGACGCGTTTCCGACATCCCGTTCAGACGAAGCCTCCGACCAGGTTGCCGGTGGGGAAAGCGGGCTCCGCATGAACGGCCCCCTTTCCTGGCTGCACGGTCTCGCCGCGCTGCTCGACGCATCCACGTGCCGCTATCGGGGGGAGTGCGTGTCGTTGGACGTGGGGTTGCGCACCTTGGTCCGACTCTGGGCCACGCAGCGCACCGAGAATCGCGCGGTGTACTGGATCGGCAACGGCGGCAGCGCAGCCCTGGTTTCGCACCTGTCGCAGGATCTGCTCAATACCTGCGGAGTTCGCTCCCTGACGTTCAACGATCCGGCGTTGATCACGTGCATGGCGAACGACTACGGCTACCGCGACGTCTTCCAACGCCCGTTGCGCACGCTGGCCCGCGAACGCGACGTGTTGATGGCGATCTCGAGTTCCGGCACGTCGGACAACGTCGTCGGGGCCGCCGAAGCCGCCCTGGAGATGGGCGTGGCAGTGATGACGTTCTCGGCGTTTTCCGAGCGCAACCGCCTGCACGCTTTGCCGGCCACGCTGGCGTTCCACACCCCGACGGAGCAGTACGGCCATGCGGAACTGACGCATGGCGCGTTGCTGCACGCGGCCATCGACTGTTTGCGTCGTGCGCCGGCCGCATGATCGTGTCCCGGACCCCGTACCGGGTCAGTCTGGCCGGCGGCGGGACGGACTTCCCGGCCTTCTTCCGCGAGCGGCAGGCGTGCATCGTCAGTGCCGCGCTGAACAAGCATTTCTATCTCACGCTGGCGCCCCGGCTGGATACGCGGGTGCGGGTCGCGTACATGCAAATCGAGGACGTGCCGCGGACGGGCGCGTTGGCGCACGACATCGCGCGCGTCGTCCTGGAGCGGTACGGCCTGCGCGCCGGGATGGAAATCTGCATGGTGGGCGAGGTGCCGGCCGGCAGCGGGCTGGGGTCGAGCAGTGCGGTCACCGTCGGGCTGTTGCAGAGCGTACGGGCGTCCGTAGGGCTAGAGAGCAGCGCGGCGCAGTTGGCGGAAGAAGCGGTCCACATCGAGACCCGGCTGTTGCACAAACCGATCGGTTGGCAGGATCAATACGGGGTGACGTTTCCCGGGCTGAAGGCGGTCACCTTCGGGCCGGGGACGGAGGTGCACGTGCGCCCGATTCCGTTGTCCCCGGACAATCGGGCGGCATTGGAAGCCAACGCCATCCTGGTCTCCACGGGACGCACGCGCCTGGCGGAGACCATCTTGCCGGAACACGTCTCCCGCCTGTCCGACAACCGGGCGGGTCTCGAAATCCTCGATGGCATCGCCCGGACGATGCACACGGCGTTGCAGGCGCGCCGGATCGACCTGCCCCTGCTCGGGTCGCTGCTCGACGAGAGTTGGCAAGTGAAACGGACGTTCGCCCCCTCGGTGACGGATCCGGGCATCGACGAGATGTACGCCGCGGGGCGCGCCGCGGGCGCCTGGGGCGGGAAGCTGCTGGGGGCGGGCGGTGGCGGATTTCTCCTGTTTCTGATCCCCGCGGAGCGGCAGGCGGCGCTGCGCGCCCGGCTGGGTGATTCGCTCACGCTGCCGTTCGTGTTGGACACGACGGGCGCGACCATCGTGTATCAGAGCGAACGGCGCGGGCCGTGACGCTCGCCCGCGGTGGGCACCGCTGACCAGGGATGGGCCGTCAGCCCCCGTGTCAACCGGCGACACGGGTCGGACTTCGCGCGGAATCGGGAGAACCGTTCCCGGTGTCCTGCTACCCGGCTTTCGTGCAATGAAAGATCAGGTCCTCTTCACCGGCAGGCTCCCCACTCCGGACACGGTGGCGGAGCCGCATCTTCTCGATCTCGTGCGCGCTCAGGAAATCGGTCGCCCTGACGATCCGGACGTTGAAGCCGGCGGCCTGCAACCGTTCGACGAAATCGAGCCCGTATCGCCTCACGTGGTTCGGGCTGCCGTAATGGATCAACCGATCCGTCGGGCTGGTGATGGCAGGGTCTTCATAGGTGTTCCCGGAGGCGATCGGGACCAGGATGATCGCATAGCCGCCGTTCTTCAGGACCCGCATGATCTCGCGCATCGCCTGCCGGTCGTTCTCGACATGTTCCAGGACGTGGCTGCAACAGACCAGGGCGAACGTCCCGTCTGCGTACGGCATGTCCTGCACGTCCATCCGCTCCATGTCGGTCGGACCCTTGCCGGCGCTCAGGTAGCGTCCCCCTCCCCCCAGAAGCACGCGCGCCTGCTCGCCAGTGAAGTTGCAGGAGAGACGTCGAGCATTTTCCCGGAGAAGGAACGAATATCTAATGTCCTTTCCAGATAGCACCATATCAGCCTGTGCCTTTCGAGAGAGCCGCAACGGCCACAGCGGGCATCGGTTCGGTCATTCCTGCCGGCGTCCAAAAAGGAGGACGAGGTGCCGCAGATCGGGCACTCTCTGGTGGGCACGCCTTCCATGATGTCGTATCCGAAGTAGTTCAGGACGGTCCGGTGTTCCCCGAGCACTGCATTGATCGCCGCGATCTGCCGTGCGTTCATGTCGGTGAGCATTTCGTGGTAGTTGGAGTGCACCCGCAGGCGACGCCGCAGGTGGAGGTCGTCGAGCTCCGGCGCCAGATCCCGGATCTTCCGCGTGACCCGCTCCGGCTCGGCGCACATGGCCTCGTAGGTGAAGAAGACGCCGCGCCCGCCGAGCGTCTCGACGTTGCGCCGCTGGAGATCCAGGAAGGTGGCGACGTGTTTCGCCGCCAGGGTTTCCAGCCGTTCCCCCTCCAATACCATGGACAGGTCACGGCGGCATTGCCGCAGCCGCCGGCAGATCCCCTCGCATACCGCATACCGCATACCGCATACCGCATACCGCATACCGCATACCGCATACCGCATACCGCATACGGGTTGCGCCATCAACAGGAATCCTGCGTTGCGGAAGTGCCGGGCGAGACCGTCGGCGATCAGCAGGTGTATCGGCGTCTTCTCGACGAAGATCTAGGCGCCGGGGTCGAGTGCACGGGCTTGGAAGTACTATGCCTTGCGCGTGCGGGGCCAGTCGTAGGCTGCGGGATTCCCGAGAACGTCCAGTCATCGCTTTCTGGCTGCCCACAGCGTGCCGTAGCCGGGCTCTCGGTAGCCGTTCATGAATCTCGGCCCGACGTAGCCGAACGTCCTGCGCCCCTCGCGCGACAGGTTCCACGTCCGCCGGCTCGTCGCCAGCGCATTGCGCAGGAAGGTCGAGCCGCTGTGGTTCGGGCAGAGATATGAAGAGATGCGTCGTTATGATGCGTTCCAGATCGTGGAGTGCATTGTAAAAGACGGGTTCGCGCGGTCCGTCTTCGGCGCGGCCTCTCGTCCCGGCGGTCGTTGTTATCGGCTCCAAGACAACCGCGCGCAGGCCCGGCGTTTGAAATCCCAGATCGCATCGAGGTTGCGGCCTTTGTGCCCCTCCATCTTTCGCTTCAGCATCCGTACGCTCGTCCGCCACGGGTTGAAGTGCCGGGCGTGGCGGCGGGCCGCGTCCCAGTCGATCGAGACGTCGGGGAACGTCACGGCTCCCAGAACTTTTCTGTGTGAGACACGGCCGGAGCGACCGTGTCGGGAGGACAGCCGCCAGAATTGCAGGTTGGCGCCGTGGTTGGACAGCACCACCGTCCCGGCCCGCGGACCGGCGTCGAAGAACGCCGCGGCCCCCATCGAAATGCGCCCGACGCGGGCGTCTCGTGCCGCCTCCAGGAACGCCTGCCGGTAGAAGCGGACGGTTTCGGCCGGCGGGGGTGTGTGGAAGGCGAAATAGGTCTCTGCATGGTAATGCTGCATGCCCAGCACACTGAAATCGAAGGCCGGATACCGGCACAGCAGCGAGAATCCGCAGGACGGGACGGGCGCCGCCCTCATACGAGTCGGATACGATCCTGCCCATCCCAGCGGCGCGTGCCGGGTGAAGACCATGTCCCACTGGACGCACCGCTTGATCCCCATGATCTGGACCGGAGGCAATCGGCCCTGCGCACTCAACGCGAAGACGTGAGACTGGACGACGTCCACGAACCGCCGGGGCAATACGTCATCGTCGTCGTTGACCGTCGTGAGCACGTAGTCCGGTCGGTCGGGCAGCAGGTGATCCAGCCAGCCCAGGTTCTCCAGCCGATCCGAGGCATCTGGACGGTGCTCATGCAAGACCAGTCGGTCCTTGGCCCGGGTCATCTTCCGCAGGCGCGCCTTGACGCCTTCTTCCAACCCTGCGTCCACGAGCAGGACCCAAGTGAATTCCTGATTCGTTTGCGACAACAGGCCCGGCAAGCAGGTCATCTCCAAGAGCTTCAGGCGCAGGTCCACGTTGCGGGGCTTGAGGGGATCGATCGAGCCGAACCGCGGGCCATCGGTCCGGCTGAACAGCCGCCGGCCGCGGAGGCAGAACCGGGTGATGACGAAGTGGGCGAGTTTCATCCCGTCCGCGGGAGCGCAGCAAGAGACGGCGCAGGCGCCGCGGGCGGCTCCTCCCCACCGGGCGCCCGGGCGCTCCCCTCCGAGGGCTCCAGAATTGCATAGCCGAAGAAGCCCAGCACGTCCCGGCGTGGGCGGAAGACCCGGTTGACGGTCGCGATCTGCTCCGGCGTCAACCGGGCGATCTGCCGCGCGTTCAGGTTGGTCAGCATCTCGTCGTACAAGCCCTTCACCGCCAGCCGTTGCCGCAGCCGCAGGTCGGCCAGGGCCGGCACCAGCGCCCGGATCTGCCGCTCCACCCGCTCCGGCGCGTCGCACATCGCCTCGTAGGTGAAGAAGACGCCGCGGCTTCCATGCTTCTCCAGGTTGTCGCGCTGCAAGGCGAGGCAGTTCACGACGTGTTCCGCCACGGCCGCGAAATACTCCTTGCCCGGCGGCACGGGCTGATCCGTACGATACCGCCCTATCCCGGCGCAGACCGCGTAGGGGTTGCGCACCATGAACAGGAACTTCGCGTTGCGGAAGTGCCGGCGCAGGGGATCGACGAGGAGCAGGAACGGCGGGGCCTTGGTGAAGAAGACGCTGGCAGCCGGGTCGCGGGCGAACGCCTGAAAGTACCACGCCGTGCGGTTGCGCGGCCAGTCGTAGGCCGCAGGGTCCGCGAGCCGGTCGTACCAGGGTCTCTGCGACCAGAGCAGCCGGCCGTGGTCCCGCGTGTTCGGCCCGGTGAAGCCGAATGCGAACTGCCCTTCCAGGGGAAGATTCCACGTCTGCCGGCAGGTCGCCAGCGCCTGCATCAGGAAGGTGGAGCCGCTGTTGTTGGGCGCGATCCCGAACAGATGCGTCTCGATCACGCTCCCGATGTCTTGCGCGGCAGCGAAGAGTGCCTGACTCCGCTCTACGGGCACCTGTCGAACCTCGGGCAGTCTTACCGGGCCGGGGCGAAAGAGCGGACCGTTCATGCGGCCTTCCCTCATTTCCCCCGTATGGCCCGGTCGATGCGGCGCGCGGTCCGCAGATGCGCGGCCGCCAAGCATTCGGTCCAGGCGTCGTACCAGAAGTCGAAGGCAGGCACCGGCGCAGAGGCACAGGTCCAGCGGAGCATCGCCGCCGGCACCCAAGGTTTCACGGGGATGTTGAAGTGCAGCACCTTGGCGTCCGCCGCGGTGAGTCCTTCCCGGGCCATGATGAGCGCGGTATGTCTCAACATGAAGTTGTACGTGGCGCTGATCAGGGTGTGTCGGCCATTGAAGTAGCGATTATGCAGGAATTGCCTGAGGTTGTCCGTGGCGCTGCCGCGCCACGTGTCCGGCGTTACCAGGGACAGCAGGTCCGCATAGCAGCCTTCACCGGTGAGGGGGGCGTCGATAAGCAGGAATCCGTCGTTGAACGTTCGATTCAGGGCGCCGGCGGGAGGGGAGTCGTTGAGCAGCGCGAACGTGGTGGCATCCCGGCCCCGTCTCCTCAAATACGCCGATTCGCCGCAGCACAGCAGGGGATCCTCCGAATCGAACAATTCCCGGATCGGTTGGCGGAACAGCAGATCGCCGTCGCAGAGCAGCAGCTTGCGATACCCGGTCAGCCGATACGCCTCGAACGCGTGCATATGATTCAGGACCGGGGCGAAGCGCGGCAGCGCGGCCCCGACGCAGGCGAGCCGCTCCCGAAGTTCCGCCGACACCGGCACGAACCGCACCCGGTCGGACAGCGCGCCGAGATAGGCGCGGTGTCGCTCGTCCAGACCGTCGTGGATGATGACGACGTCGACGTCGGGGTGGTGTTTCAGGAAGGAGCCGACGGTGACCAGCGTGCCCGGCAGGTAGTCCGCGGTCGTCGCCGTGGCCAAGCACACCTTCGTTTGCGGCGTGTCGGTTTTCATGGCTCTTCTCATAACAGCAACGACGGCTATGGATTAAGCGCCCGGGTGAAGGTCGGGGAAGGGCCGGCCATTCCTACGGCCTTCCCTCATTTCTCCCGTGCAGCCCGGCCGATGCGGCGCGCGGTGCGCAGATGCGCGGCCGACAGGCATTCGGTCCAGGCGTCGTACCAGAGATCGAAGGCGGGCACCGGCGCCGGCCCGCACGTCCAGCGGAGCATCGCCGCCGGCATCCAGGGTTTGACCGACAGGTTGAAGTGCAGCACCTTGGCGTCCGCCGCGGCGAGCCCCTCCCGGGCCGTGACGAGATCGGCGTGTCCCAACACGAAGTTGTACGTGGATCCGATCAGGGTGTGTCGTCCGTGGAAGTAGCGATTGTGCAGGAATTGTTTGGAGTGGGGCGTGTCGGTGCCGTGCCACGTGTCCGGCGTCACCATGGCCAGCATCTCTGCGTATGTCCCCTCGCCGGTGAGGGCGGCGTCGATAAGCAGGAAGCCGTCGTTGAACGTCCGATCGAAGATGTCCGCAGGGTGGGGGGCCGAATCGTCGAGGAGCGCGAACGTGGCGGCGTCCCGACGCTGCCCGCTCAAATACGCCAATTCACCGCAGCACAGCAGCACATCCTCCGAATCGAACAACTCCCCGATCGGTCGGCGGAACAGCAGGTCGCCGTCGCAGAGCAGCAGCTTGCGATACCCGGTCAGCCGATAGGCTTCGAGTTGGTGAAACTCCGACAGCCTTCCGGCGAGGCGCGGCACCGCGGCCCCGACGCGCGCGAGCCGCTCCCGGAATTCGGCCGACACCGGCACGAACCGCACCCGGTCGGACAGCGCGCCGAGATGGGCGCGGTGTCGCTCGTCCAGGCCGTCGTGGACGATGACGACATCGCCGTCGAAGTCGGGGTGGTGTTTCAGGAAGGAGCCGACGGTGACCAGCGTGCCCGGCAGGTAATCCGCGGTCGTCGCCGTGGCCAGGCAGACCTTCGCTTGCGGCGTGTCGGCTTTCATAGCCCTTCTCATAACAGCAACGACGGCTACGGATAAGCGCCCGGGCGAGGGCCGGGCGCGGATCGACCGGTCTTTTGACCGTCCGGGGGACGCGGGGGTATAGTGTCCCCACGATGACGCGCCACGACGATCCGGCCAAACGCAAACTGCCCGTCGGCATCCAGACCTTCCGGGAGGTCCGCGAGGAGGGCTACTACTACGTGGACAAGACGGCCTACGCCCGGCAGATGGTGGACGGGGGAAAGCACTATTTCCTGTCCCGCCCGCGGCGCTTCGGCAAGAGCCTGTTCGTGGACACGCTGAAGGAACTGTTCGAGGGCAACGCGCCGCTGTTCGTGGGGTTGGACGTCCACGACCGCTGGGACTGGTCGGTGCGGCATCCCGTCGTGCGACTCGACTTCAGCGCCGGCGACTACACCGACCCGGATTACCTGCAAGACGAAGTGGCCGCGCAACTGGACGCCGTCGAGCGGCGCGCCGGCCTCGAACCGGGCCACGCCAGGGCGTCCATCCGCTTCCGCCAGATCATCGAAGCCTTGCACGAGCGCACCGGGCAGCGGGTGGTCGTCCTGGTCGACGAATACGACAAGCCGATCCTCGACGCGTTGGCGCAGCCGGACGTGGCGCGGGCCAACCGCGAAGCCCTGCGCGGGTTGTATGCCGCCATCAAGTTCAGCGACGCGCACGTCAAGTTCACCCTGCTCACGGGGGTGAGCAAGTTCTCCAAGGTCGGCCTGTTCTCGGGCCTGAACAATCTCACGGATATTACCCTCGACCCCTGCTACGCCGGCATTTGCGGCTACACCGACGCGGACCTCGACACCGTGTTCGCCCCGGAACTTCCGGGCCTGGACCGGCAAACCATCCGCGATTGGTACAACGGCTATGGCTGGCGCGGTACGGAGAAAGTCTACAATCCTTTCGACATTCTGCTCCTCTTTCGCCAACGGGAGTTCAAGGCGCACTGGTTCGAGACCGGCACGCCGCGCTTCCTGATCGACACCCTGCTGCGCCGCGGAGTCGCCTCCCCGGACCTGGACGGCATGTGCGGGACCGAGGCGCTGCTGTCCGCCTTCGACGTGGACGAGATGTCTACCGAGGCGCTGCTGTTCCAGACCGGCTACCTGACGATCCTGGACGAGGAGGAACGGAATGGCGGAACCCGCTACCGGCTTGGCTATCCGAACCGGGAGGTGCGCCAGAGCCTGAACGAGCGGCTGTTGTACGCGCTGCTGCCGGAGGCTGCGCGCCGGCTGGCGGACAACCGTTCGCTGCGGGAACTGCTGACAAGAAACGATTTCGAGGGGCTGGAAAGCCTGTTCCGCAGCGTCTTCGCCGGCATTCCCTACGAGTGGCACACCAGGAACGAGATCGCGCGCTACGAGGGCTACTATGCCAGTGTGTTCTACTCCTGCTTCGCGGGACAGGGGCTCGATACCATCGCCGAAGAAAGCACCGGCCGCGGGCGCGCGGACATGACGGTACGGTGCGGCGGCCACGTGTATCTGTTCGAGTTCAAGACGGTCGAACGGGCGGTGGAGGGAACGGCGTTGACGCAGCTCCGGGAGCGGCGCTACGCCGACAAGTACAGGCATTCGGGCGAAACCATCCACCTGATCGGGGTGGAGTGCAGCCGGGCGGACCGCAACATCGCCGCGTTCGCGGTGGAGCATGCCTGACGCAGGCGCCCCCGCGTCGCCGGCGACGTCGCCTTTTCGGAGAATCGCACGGGGAATTTCATACAAGCCGGTCCTTCACCCCCTTCGACCATCAAGGCACGGCAATCTCGGGGACCGGGCTCAACAGGCTTGTACTCCGGCGTTGGGGTCCGCGGCGGCGTCGCCGCCACGCTGCCACAGATGGCCGTTCACGGTCCAACGCCCATCCTTGAAGTCGTCCGTCTCGCATCGCACGCGGGTCACTTCGTGCCACGAGACGCTGGGAAAGAAGACGATGCTGTTCCGCAGCGGGACGATCCGCGAAAACGCCGCGAAGGAACAGTCTGCGGTATCGGCGTCCGTGTCGTAGAGCAGTAGGTCGCCGCCGGAGAAGCGTCTGGGTTCGCGGTGAAAGAAGTAGACGAAGCTGAGCTTGCGCGGATGATCCGGATCATGCCACCCGTCAGTATGAGGCCGATAGAATCCTCCGGCGGGGTACTCCCGCATATTCATGTTGACACCGTATCGACCGATGTCCTCCATCCGCAGCCGTTCCAGGACTTCTGGCACGACGCCGCGAATCTTCGGGATGACCAGGGGCGGAATGCTTGCAAAGTCCGCTGGTCTGATTCCAGGGTGATGCGGAGTTCGGGGTCCGCACGCAAGGCGCCCTTTTTTCCCGCTTTTGCAGGGACGAAGCGGGCGTGCCCCTCCGCGGCCAGCGCCGACAGCCGCTCGCACTGCTCGGGCGCCAGGAAATTCCTCATCCACACGAACGGGACGGGCCAGATGCGGCGCGGCGGCACCGCTTCCGGCACGCCGTCGCCGCCCAGCACGGCGTGCAGCCACGCGGCTTTGCGCCGGTCGGGGTCGAGGACGCGCAGGCGCCGGTACCCGTCACGCGCCGCGGCGAAATCCCCCCGTTGCCGTCGGATCTCGGCGAGCTTCCATAGCGCCGCCGTACCATGGGAATCTGCAGCGAGCCTCCGCCGCCGGACCGCTTCGGCTTGGTCGTAGAGGCCGCCCGGACGCAACAACGCCGACATCGCGTCGGACAGCCGTCGTTCCATCATCCCGCGTCCCCCCGGCATCGCTCGGCCGCGCCGCCTGTCCGGCACGGGGAAAATGATTGCGGATTGCGGTGCACTGAGCCTGTCGAAGGGTCGAAGCATGGCTTCGGGGGAGACGCGCCAGTCTTATGTCGCCGATGTCCGAGCGGGCTGGACGTGGACGATCCGCCTGCTGCTGGCCGTTTGCAGGAACTCCAGAGTGTCGCGGCGACACGTGTCGGGGTCGACGTCGAACTCCGCGGCCAGGGCGTCGCAGAGGTCCGCGGCGGGTCGACCGGATTCGAGCAGCGCCCAGATGCGGGCGCCGACCTGGTCGAGTTCGTAGTACTGCCCCTCGTCGACGTCCATCATCACGATGGTGTCGTCGAGATCGGTGAAGACGATGGCCTCGTTGCGTGACACCACGGAGGTGGGATCGACGGCGACATCCGCTGCGTTCGGCTTCGTCTCGTTTTCCATGATGGTCAATCTCCTTCCCCGTGCGTTGAAAATTGCTGGCGGCAGAAATATAGAATAGCCGCTCTCGTATCAAGCCGGATCTGAATAGCCACGCGTTCCCCCGTCGGACGCCTCGGTCGAATCCATGCTTCGACCCTTCGACAGGCTCAGTGCACCGCAATCCACAATCGTTTCGTTCAGCGCCGCGCCGTCCGTTCCTCCTGCGCCTCTCTGCGCGCGCGCTGCCCCAGATAGCCGCCGTGGTGCCGCTTGGCATA
This sequence comes from uncultured Binatia bacterium (SeqCode), assembly GCA_965242795.1. GTDB lineage: Bacteria > Desulfobacterota > Binatia > Bin18 > Bin18 > Bin18. The sequence goes on along the minus strand of OZ251505.1, from coordinate 1,339,043 downwards.
CTCCCCCTTGCCGAATCCCTTGCGCGCCATGAGGACGAGCGTCAGGGCGTCGCCCAACGCCAGGATGGCAGTGGTGCTGGCCGACGGGGTCAGCCCGAGCGGGCACGGCTCCACGATGGCGCCCACGCTGAGGACGACGTCGCTCTTGCGTGCCACGGGCGAGCGCGGGTGGCCGGTCACGGCGATGAGCGGTTGGGCGGTGAGCGGGCGCGCGCGCTCGATGGTTTCCAGGACTTCGCGCGTCTTCCCGCTGTTGGAGAACGTGACCAGCACGTCGTTCTGCGCCAGCAGGCCCAGGTCGCCGTGCGCGGCTTCCCCCGGGTGGAGGAAACAGGCCGGCGTGCCGGTCGAGGACAGCGTGGTGGCGATCTTCGTGGCGATGATGCCGACCTTGCCCATGCCGCTCAACACGACTTTGCCGGTGCAGGCTTCCAGCAGGTCCACGGCGCGCACGAAGTCGCGGGTGAGCCGGATTGAGCGGATCGCGTCGGCTTCGGCCTGGAGAATGGCGTGCGCCCGGTCCAGTTCGTCGTGCGCCGCCGGTGAAGGATCGGCACGGACGCGGCGTTTGGCGGTGGGGCGTTTCGGCATGAGATGCGGCCGCTTCTCGACTCCGGGTGCGGATACGAACGGAAAGGAAATTCTCGACTCAGTGATTCCGCGCCCGTTTCGACAAGCTCGACGGGCTGGACCCTCGATCGTGCTGTGTATCGAGACGGAATGTATGCCGGGGGAAAAGTCTCGGATCCTTTTGTAGGTGATGCCCAATGGGAACGGGTGACCCACTGAGATCGGGCTAGGACTGCGGGCGGGAGTGACGTCCCGCGGCCCGGGCGCGTCTGGCCCGCGCCGAGAGGGTGGATCGTTTCGGTTTGGCCGCGGCCGTCGCGGAGGGCGTTGGGGCGCTGGGAGCCGTTCCGCCGTTCCCGTTCGGCACCCCTAGCGTGCGCTGACTCAGACGTTGGATCCGATCGCGCAGGTCCGCGGCGCGCTCGAATTCCAGCGCCGCGGCCGCGGCCTGCATCTCCTTGCGGAGTTGCGCGACCCGCCCGGGCAACTCCGCCGCGGGAACGTATTCCACGGTGTCTTCGGCCACGACCGGCGCGGTCAGGTGATCTTCCTCGTACACCTTCACCAGAGGAGCCGACAGCGCCTTGCGAATGCTTTCGGGCGTAATGCCGTGCTTCTTGTTGTAGCGGGACTGGACCCGCCGCCGGCGCAGGGTCTCGTCGATGGCTTGCCGCATCGACTGCGTGATGGTGTCGGCGTAGAGCAGCACCTTGCCGTGCACGTTGCGCGCGGCGCGCCCGATGGTCTGGATGAGCGAGCGTTCGGAGCGCAGATAGCCTTCCTTGTCCGCGTCCAGAATGGCGACGAGCGAGACCTCGGGAATGTCGAGCCCCTCGCGCAGCAGGTTGATGCCGATCAGGACGTCGAAGGTGCCCTGGCGCAGGGCGCGGATGATCTCGACGCGCTCGATGGTGTCGATGTCCGAATGCAGGTAGCGCACCTTGATGCCGATGTCCTGGTAGTAGTCGGTCAGGTCTTCGGCCAGCCGTTTGGTCAGCGTGGTGGCCAGCACGCGCTCCCCGCGCTCGACGCGCTGCCGGATCTCCTCCAGCAGGTCGTCCACCTGTTCGCCGGCGGGCCGCACCACGATCTCGGGGTCCAGCAACCCGGTCGGCCGGATCAACTGTTCCACCACGCGGCCGCCGGCCTGCGCGCGCTCGTAGTCGCCGGGCGTGGCCGAGACGTAGATGGTCTGGCCGGCGCGCCGCTCGAACTCCTGGAAATTGAGCGGCCGGTTGTCCAGGGCTGAGGGCAGCCGGAAGCCGTACTCGACCAGGGTGGACTTGCGTGAGCGGTCGCCGCGGTACATGCCGCCGATCTGCGGCACGGTGACGTGGCTCTCGTCGATGAACAACAGGAAGTCGGACGGAAAATAGTCGAACAGGGTGAACGGCGGCTGCCCGGCCTGCCGGTTGTCGAGATGCCGCGAATAATTCTCGATGCCCGGACAGAAACCCATTTCGCGCAGCAGCGCCAGATCGTACATGGTGCGCTGCTCCAGGCGCTGGCTCTCGACCAGCTTGTCCTCCGTGCGGAGGGCATCGAGCCGCTCGGCCAACTCTTCCTGAATGGCGGTCGTGGCGCGTTGCAGGCGGTCGGAGGTGGTCACGTAGTGGCTGGCCGGGTAGATGGCGATCTTGTCCAGCCGGCGCAGCACGGTGCCGCGCAGCGGGTCGATCTCGGCGATGGCATCGACCGTGTCGCCGAAGAACTCGATGCGCACCGCGCGGCTCTCCTCGTACGCGGGAAACACCTCGACCACGTCGCCGCGCACGCGGAAGGTGCCGCGGTGGAAGTCGAAGTCGTTGCGCTGGTACTGGATGTTGACGAGTTGGCGCAGCAGGGTATCGCGCTCCACCTCGCCGTTTTCTTCGACGAAGACGATCAGGTCGAAATACGAATCAGGCGAGCCCAGCCCGTAGATGCACGACACGCTGGCGACGACGATGGCGTCGCGCCGCTCCAGCAGCGCCTTGGTCGCGGAGTGGCGCATCTTGTCGATTTCCTCGTTGATGGAGGAGTCCTTCTCGATGTAGGTGTCGCTCTGCGGAACGTACGCCTCCGGCTGGTAGTAGTCATAATAGCTCACGAAGTACCGTACCGCGTTATGCGGAAAGAAGCCCTGGAACTCGTGGTAGAGCTGGGCGGCCAGCGTCTTGTTGGGCGCCATGACCAGCGCCGGGCGGTTGGCGCGGGCGATGACGTGGGCCATGGAGAACGTCTTGCCGGAGCCGGTGACGCCCAACAGCACCTGATGCGGCCGGCCGGCTTCCAGCCCTTCGGTCAGGCGGTCGATAGCTTGGGGTTGATCGCCCTGCGGCTCGAAGTCCGCCACGAGCGTGAACGTTCCGGGGGCCGACATGGCCGCGCATTCTAGCAAGGCCGCGGGCGTTTGTCCTGCGGCGTTGCAATCCCGCCGCGGGTGTGGATAATTGTTTGCCGCTCTGTCATGGATGCGATGTCCCGCCTATCCCTGATATATTGAGGGAGGATTGGGGCGGTACGGCGGAGCAACTCTCGATGGACGCGGAGGCTGTAGTGGGCCGATGAGTACGCACGTGCAGAAACGTTTCCGAAAAATAGCACTATGAAATCCGGTCGGCATCGGACGAAATACATTTCCAGACGGTCGGGGGCGCTTCTTCCGTTGGTTTTGCACGGCGGAAGCGCGGGGCTGGCGTTGACCTGCACCCAGGCAGCGCATGCATACATCGGTCCCGGCCTTGCGCTCAGTCAGATCGGAATAGCCCTGAGCGGGGTCGGGTTGGTGCTGTTTCTTCTGTCCACGGCTATCTGGTATCCCTTCAAACGCATGCTCCGGCGCCAGCGAGCGAAAAGGGTGGCGGCTTTGCGCCGTGACGGCGAACCGCGCGGCGATACCGGAGTCGAGGACAGCCCCCCGTAATGATGCAATCGTCCCAGGGCACTGATCTCGCCTCGCCCCGGTCGCCTGCGGCCCGTTGTCCGCTGACGGCACACCGAACACATTTCCTCTCTTGGCGCCTGCAGCATTGCTCCCGGTAAGTTCGATGGAATGAGACGGCTCGAAAAACTCCTGCTGTCGAAGGTAGAGGTGTGGATCGTCGTCGTCGTCGTGACGCTGATGGCGGCGGGCACCGTAATGTTCGGCGCGTTCGTGCAAAGCGCCGCGGGACGATGGACGCAAGGCATTGATGTAAACGCTTTGGGCCGCGGTACGCTCAGCGTCGTCGAAATCCCGAGGAATTTATCTCAGATGTTGTTCGGTCCGCCCCGCGTCATAGCGTTGAGCCAGCGTTTCGACGGTCAAGCCGGAATAGAATTTGCCGACCCTGTACATTTTTCGGAGAGAGGGGGAGCGGCAGGATATCTCCTCTTGCTGCGCTATGGTCCCAAGTTCCACCCGCAGCTCGCATACCGGTCCATGAGTATGGAAAGAACCACCATGGAGATCATCGACCTGAGCCGGCAGAAGACCGTGTATGTCTTCCAACCGGATATACAAGGGAGCGGGCCATCCTATCTCCTACCTGACGGCTCCCTACTGAATAGAGCGTCTGATATGATGCATCGACACGATGCCTGTTTCAACGTCTTATGGCGGAAACCCTTATATATCCATCATTCGATCGAGCGAGACGCGGACGGCCACTTCTGGACGCCGGTCAGAGATCCGTCGTCGACCTTACCCGGCGCGAGCTCGAGGCTCAGAGACCATAGCCTGCTCAGGTTCTCACCGTCCGGCGACATACTCTCGCGGATTTCGTTGTCGGACATGCTTGTGCGGAACGGCTATCGGCATCTGCTGTACAGGGCCCCAAGGTATGAACGGAACCCGATGCATGTCAACGACGTGCAGCCGGTCCTGCGGGACGGCCCGTTCTGGCGACGCGGAGACCTGTTCGTGAGCCTGCGCACCAACTCGGTCGTCCTCCTCTATCGGCCAGTGACCGACGAGGTGGTCTGGCTACAGTCCGGCCCGTGGCTGCACCAGCACGACGTCGACATCGTCAGCGAGCACGAGATCTCCGTCTTCAGCAACAACAGTGTTGCAACCGGCGACGGTGACCAGCGGGTGTTGGGGGCCAATGAGGTCTACATCTACGATTTTGCGACGGGCGACGCGCGGTCGCCGTGGCGGGAGGCGATGCGGCGGCACGAAGTGCGGACTGTGACCGGCGGCACGGCCACCCTGTTCGACGACGGCAGCGTGATGGTGGAGGAACACAACTACGGCAGGATCCTACACCTGTCGGCCGATGGAGCGGTCCGTTGGTCGTACGTCAATCGGGCGTCCGACGGCCAAGTGTACCGGCTGGGGAGGAGCCGCTGGCTGGATGCGGAGTATGGCGCGGAGGTGGTGCGGTCACTTGCGGCCAGCGCGGGTGCCTGTCATTAGGGTGGGGCGACACATTGACGTTCGGTGTGAGGGGCGCCAGAGGAATTCGCGGATTACCATCATAAAGGGGCTCCGTGAAAAAAGCGTCCAACGAGAACATAAGGCCATGGGTGGTTGTCCTGCCGCGTTGCAATCCTGCCGCGGGCGTGGCTCATTATCCGCCGACCGCAGGAGGAGAGAAGGAGGAGCGTATGACTCCCAGGACGTGGACGACCTTGAGCAGCCTGATCGTCATGGTTGTGGCGCTGGCCGCGGGAGGGTTTCCGGGCCGGGCCGCGGCTGAATCGAAGGCCGACGCCGGGGATGGGGCGGCGCTGATCGCGCGCGGGGAAGCCCTGTTCCACGATACGCGGCTGTCGGGCAACCGGCAGTGGGCGTGCGCCTCGTGCCACCCGGACAATGGGCATACCAACAACAAAACCTACGTCGGCGTGACCGTGGTGGACGACGGCGACCCCAAGGGCCGCAGCACCCCGACGCTATGGGGCACCGGTAGCCGGCAGACTTTCTCTTGGGCCGGCACCGCGCCCAGCCTGGAAGCCAACATCACGGGCATCATCGTCAAGCGCATGAAGGGCGCCGAGCCGTCTCAAGAGACGCTCGACGCGTTGGTCGCGTACGTCCGCTCGCTGCCGTATCCGGACAATCCGTTGCTGCAACCCGATGGCACGCCGGCCGCCGGTGCGTCCGAGGCGGCCCGCCGCGGCTACGCGCTGTTCGTCGGCAAGGCCGGCTGTACGACCTGCCACGCGCTGCCGACCTACGACAAGGAAGGGGGCGAGGACGTCGGCTCGGGCGGCGAATTCAAGACGCCGTCGCTGCGCGTCGTGTCGCACACCGCGCCGTATTTTCACGACGGCCGCTACGCCACGTTGGCGGAGACCACGCGGGCCATGTGGGAATACGTCCAGGCCGCGGGCACGACCGAGACACTATCCGACGAAGACCTCGCCGACCTCGTGGCGTTCCTCGAAATTCTGTAGCCGCCCGGCGTCGCGTCCGTTCAGGGGTCCGAAGCATCGGGGCGGGTGTCGGTTTGCCCATTTCTCTCACTCACCCCAATTCCTCTCCCGGACGGCGGCAGGCTTTGCTTCGGTTCCCTCTCCCTCCGGGAGAGGGCCGGGGTGAGGGTTCGGACTCACCCCTCGAACCCATGACGCCGGCGGGCGAGCCTACATCCCGGAGCCGGGGGCCGGGGTGAGGGCTCGGACTCACCCCTCGAACCTGTCCCGATTTCGAACTGACATACTCTCACCTATTGGAGTCGGGCGCGGCCTTCACCTCGCGCCGTCCCATGCCAACCAGCCGGCCAGCAGCCCCAAGCTGAGCGGCGGCCCCCAGCCCGCGATCACGGGTGGCAGGGTACCGCCGTAGCCGAGCGCGGCGCACACGCCGGTGAACAGCACGTAGCCCACGCCGAGCAGGATGCCGCCCAACAGGGTCAGCGCGAGACCGGGGAACGGCGGGCCGCGCAGCACGAAGAAGAGCAGCACGGCCGGCAGCACCACGCAGGCCAGTGGGCGCGCCAGCTTGACGTTGAGGTCGACCCGATAGGTCGTCACGTCGTAGCCCGCGGCCGCGGCGCCGGCGATTTCCCGAGCCAATTGCCGGACGCCCAGGTGCATGGTGTCCAGGCTGGTATCCGGGACCGGGCCCAGGCGGATCAGCCGCGCGCCCGGCTCACGGTGCAGCCCGGTGTCGGCAATGCGGATGCGGACCGGCTCGACCAGCTCCCACATCCCGTCGCCCACGTGGACGGCGCGGCGGGCGTCGGTCCGGCTGACGGGTAGCCCTTGATCCCCCAGTTCGTACACCGACACGTCGGTCGCGCTGCCGAGGCGCGGGTCGAGTTGCGTGGCCTGCGACACCCGGCTGCCCGCCCGGTACCAGACGATCTTCTGGAGCACGCCGCTCGGCAACGCGCGGTCCTTGATCCGCGTGATCTTGATCCGGTCGGCCGCGGCGTTCGTGCGCGGCACGACGTATTCGTGCAACGCGAACGAGAGCGGGACGGCGAGGAGGGCGACGGCCAGGATGCATGCGAGTTTACGCTCTACGGCCACGCCGCAGGCACGCATGGCGATCAATTCGCGGTGGCGGGACATGACGCTGACGGTCAATGCGGTAGCCAGGAGCAGCGCCATCGGTACTACGCGCGCGGCGAGCAGCGGAGCCCGCACGCCGTAGAATCGCAGTGCTTCGATCGGCGTGGCGCGGTAGCGCGCGAACCAGTCGAGCCGTTCGAGCACGTCCACCAGCAGATAGCCGACGAACAGCCCGCCGAAGGCCAGCAGCGTCATCAGCAGATAGCGGCGGATCACGTAGCCCGTCAGGACGGAGCGGAGCGGACGCCCCCGCGCCGCGGCCGGCGCCGTGCGGCGCAGCGTCAGCCACTTGGGCAGCGGGCGCGCCATGCTCAGCTTCTGGATGCCGATCAACCCCGCGGCCGCGAGACCGACCAGCAGATGCGGCAGCCAGACGCCCAAGCCGACGGAAACGACTCCGGCTTGGATCAGCCCTTCGGCGAACTGCGTCACGCCGTAGTACGCCGTGGTAATCGCCAAGCCGGCCACGCCGCCGGACGCACGGGAAAAGCGGCGCCCCGTGAACGCCAACGGTACCGCCAACAGTCCGAACGCGAGACACGTCACCGGCGAGGCGAAGCGGCGGTGCCATTCGATGCGCGCACGGCGCGCCTCATCCCCGGTCTGCGTCTCGATGTGCGCCAGAAGCTCGGACGTCGCTAAACCAGTCAGCGACGTCGCTTCGCCGCCGCGGGGGGCGTCAGCTTCTTCAATGTCGGTTTCGAAGGTCTGGAAGCGGGTTTCGCCGCCGCCCTCGTCCGGGGGCAGCAGAATCACGCCGTCGTACAAACGCAGCCGTGCGACGCCGGCGTGGAGCGGCTGGACGTCCGCGTGCTCGGCGAACAGGGTATCGCCGGCCAGATATTGCCGGCTGGCATCGGACACCCACAGCAGCACGCCGCGCAGCCGGTCGCCACGTGGCGATACCTCGCGGGCGACGAGGCGCGCATCCCCGAAGACGTGCACCGTGCCCGGGCGGAGGGTGACGCCCGGGTTGCCGCGGAACATGTCGTGCATGGCCGCGTCCAGCGCCCGCACCGCGGCCGGCGCGCTGAACAGCGAGAAGCCCAGCCCCACGACGCTCAGCAGCCCCGCAAAACCCAGCACCGGCACCAACAGATGCTCTCGCGCCACGCCCGCGGCTTGCAGGGCGAGCAGTTCCCGGTCCGCGCGGAGCCGTCCCAACCCGACCAGACAGCCGACCAGCACGGCGAACGGCAGGGTGCGCGACAGCAGCGGGATGATTTCGTAGAACGCGATCCGCCCGACCGCGGCTACGCCGAGGCCGCGGTTGACGACCAGGTCGGAGAAGCCCAACAGGTCTTTGGTGAGCACCAGCGCCGTCAGGCCGAACAGTGCCCACAGCGTCGGCGCGCAGAGTTCGGCGAGGACGGCGAAGCCGAGCGTCCGACCGAGCCGCCGCTCCATCAGAGACCGGAGCGCGCGCATTCCGACCCGCAATCGCAGCGGGCGTCGGGCGGGCCACCGGATTTCCATATGCGGCTTGCTTGGCACGGGGTTTTTCCCTATACCGGCCCGCACGCGCTGCATACCGCCCGCGGTCGGGCTCCACGAGCCGGCTGTCCGCCCCACCTCATCCAGACATCTCCATGAAGGCGATCATACTGAGCGCCGGTCAGGGCAAACGGCTGCTCCCGCTGACCGAAACCACGCCCAAATGTTTACTGGCGGTGGACGGAAACCGGCCGGCGCTGGAAGTCCAACTCCGTGTGCTGGCCGCGGGCGGGATCCGCCGGGCCACGGTCATGACCGGCTTCGGCGCCGCCGAGGTCGAAGATTTTCTGGCCGGCTGCCGGCTGCCGGACATCGACGTCACCACCCGATTCAACCCGTTCTTCGCAGTCTCGAACAACTTGGCGACGTGTTGGACCGCGCTAATCGAGATGACCGGAGACTTCGTGCTGCTCAACGGCGACACGCTGTTCGAGCCCGCGGTGCTGGACCGCCTGCTGCGCGCCCCGTCCGCGCCGATCACCCTGGCCGTCAACCGCAAGGCGGCCTACGACGACGACGACATGAAGGTGACGCTGCATCCCGACCGGCGGCTCGCCGCGGTCGGCAAGACCTTGGCGCCGGAGACGGTCCACGGCGAGTCGATCGGCTTGATGACGTTCCGCGGCCGCGGGGTGGCCGCATTCCGGGCCGCGCTCGAATCCGCCATGCGCGACCCTGCAGCATTGCAACGCTGGTATCTGTCCGTCATCCACGACTTGGCCGCGACGTTGCCGGTCGCGGTCTGTTTCATCGAGGGACTGTGGTGGGCCGAAACCGACACGCAGGCCGATTTGGCCGAAGTGCGTGCTCACTTTGCGCACCTGCCGAACGACGCCCCGCTATCCCTCACGGCCTCGTCGCTCCGCGGACGCTGACGCTGTTCCGCGCGCTTATCCGGCGCGCTGCCCGTATGGCTTCGCCGTGAGAGAGAACGGCACGGTTGGGGAAGATTTGCAGGATCGCTTTTTCAGGGCCCGGCGCCGCCGACGATCCCGAAGAGCTTGGCGGCCATGGCGAGCGACAGGGCGAACTGGATGCCGATGACCCATTGGATGGCGGTGACGCGAGAGGACAGCGCCGACACGTCGCCCTTCAATTGGGCGATATCCGCTTTGACCTCCCCGATTTCGGCTTTGGTCTCGGCTCTCAATTCGGCGATGTCAGCCTTGGTTTCAGCCCGCAGTTCGGCGATCTCGGCTTTCGTTTCAGCCCGCAGTTCGGCGATCTCGGCTTTCACCTCGGCGATGTCCGCTTTGGTCGAGACCCCCTCGGTGACGGCGCTGCGGACCGTTTGGACGATGGCCGCCGCGTGCGCTTCTTCAATGCCCGCTTTCCGCAGGGCGGCCGCGGCAGTCAGTGTATCGAAGGTGGCGAGTTCCATGTGTGCTCCCTGCGAGGTCGTTCCGCCTGCGTCCTACTAACCACATCCCCATTCATGGTTCAACGACGCTGTTAGGGGCGGCGTTCGTTCCCAACAGAAGCCGTTCGTACTGCTCGACGGCGCGGTCCGCGGAGAAGAACTGCGACCGATCGATCAGCCGTTCCCGGTGGGGCGGATCATCCAGCGTGTCGCAGATAGCTCGGGCCAGCGCCGCCTCATCCCCCACCGGTACGAGCGTGCCGTACGTTCCCCCGGCCAGAATTTCCGCGGGTCCGCTCGGGCAGTCGGTGCTGACCACCGGGCACCCGCACGCCAGCGCCTCGATGACGACGTTCGCTAAACCCTCGTAAGCCGAGGAGAGCGCAAAGACCGCGGCGCGCGCCATGTAGGCGTACGGATTCTCGACGAACCCCGGGAGGGCAACGTCCGCCGCGATTCCGAGTGTCCGTGCGAGCGTCTCCAACTCTGCGCGGAGCTTGCCTTCTCCCAGGATCACCAAGCGGGCCGGGCGTCGGGCGCGGACCCGGGCGAAGGCTCTGAGCAGGGTCGGGAAATCCTTCTGCCGATGAAGTCGGCCGACGCCGAGCACGACCGGCGGGGCGTCGGGTCGAAACCAGGGGTGATCGAGCGGCGCCCGTGCTTCGGCGTGCAGGGCGGGCGTGACGACGGGGTTGTAGATGGTCGTGACACGCTCCCGAGGAAGATGGGCGAGGCGGGACAGGTCGGCGGCCACTCCGTCGGAAACGCTCACGACGGCATCGGCCCACGGGTAGGCCCGTCGAACCAGCGATGTCACGAACCGCCAGCGCCATTGTCGCCGGCTCCGTATGCTCCGTGACAGATGATTATGCTCGGAGACGATGACACGTGCCGAGATCCCCGCCTGTCGTCTGCCCCATACGGCCGTCAGGTTCGTGTACGTCAGGGCGGAGAGGATGGCGGTCGGTTTCTCACTCCGCAGGTATCGCACCAAGTCCGGCAAATACCGAATCGCCGGAGGCGATTTGCGCGCCAGGACGATCGGCAAGAGGAATGACGGGAATCCCTTGAGGTCCGCCGCTCCGACGTACGCACGGCCCAGCCAGTGGGAATGCTCCCGCAGTTCGACGATGCGGACCCCATCCGGCACGTGATTCAGATAAGCGCCGGTTGCCCGGCAGAGTACCAGATCGACCCGATGGGTGCGGCGGGCGAGCCCATCGGCGACGTTGAGCATCGTCCGCTCCGCACCCCCGCCGCTGAGATTCGGAAGGAAGACGGCGCAATGGGGGGCCGTACGGACGCGCGGAAGACGGCTCATGCTCCCAGCAGTACGCGGCAGTAGCGCTCGACGGCGCGGTCCGCGGAGAAGAACATCGCCCGGTCGCGCAGGCGCTCGGCGGGCGGAGGAGCGTCCAGCGTTGCGCAGATCGCGTGGGCCAACGCCCCGTCGTCCCCCACCGGCACGAGCCTCCCGTACCTTCCTCCCTCCAGGATCTCCACCGGTCCGCTCGGACAGTCGGTGCTGACCACCGGACACCCGCACGCCAGCGCCTCAATCACAACAGACGGTAGTCCTTCGTAGGATGAGGACAAGGCGAAGACCGCCGCGCGCGCCATGTAGGCGTACGGATTCTCGACGAATCCCGGCAACGCCATGTCCGCTGTGATTCCCAATGTCGATGCCAAGACTGCCAACTCCGCTCGGAGCTTGCCTTCTCCGAGTATTACCAGCCGGGCTTGGCGTTGGGCGCGGACCCGGGCGAAGGCTCTGAGCAGGGTCGGGAAATCCTTCTGCCGATGAAGTCGGCCGACGCCGAGTACGACCGGCGGGGCGTCGGGTCGAAACCAGGGGTGATCGAGCGGCGCCCGTGCTTTGGTGTGCACATCGGGAATGACGACTGGGTTGTAGATGGTGGTGATGCGTTCGCGGGGAATACCGGCGGATGCCGTCAAATCATCGGTGACTCCGTTCGAGACGCTCACGATGGCATCGGCCCATGTATAGACACGTCGGATAACTGGTCTGACGAAGCGTCTTCGCCATTTCCGCCCGCGCTGGCCTCCGGAAGGATGGACGTGCTCGGAAATGACGAACCGAGTCGAGACGTTGGCCAGCCTTTTGGCCCATAAGGCGGTCAGGTTCGGATAAGGCTTGAAGGACAACAGCGAGGTCGGCTTCTCACGGCGCAGATAGTGGACCAGGGCCGGGAGATACGGAATCATTTTGTTCAGTCTGGGAGGGATTGCGACAGGGAGCAGAAGGGGAACGAGATCTGTGGGATCCGCCTTGAGAACCAGGATGCGGCCTCTCCAGGAGGGGGCGCTTTCGAGCGCAACGACGTTGACCGTGGTTGGTACTTTGTCCAGATCCGCGTCGGCTCCGACGCAGAGTACCAAATCGACCCGGTGGCCCTGTTCCGCCAACTCTTTCGCAAGATTGAATGCGACACGTTCCACGCCGCCGAACGTCGAGAAGTTGGTGAACAGGCCCAGATGCGCCGGGCGGAAGATCGTCATTCGTTGGTCTCCTTTTCCAATAGCACGCGGCGGTACCGCGCGACCGCACGATCTACCGAGAAGTGCCGCGCCCGGTCACGTAACCGCTCTCGACCGGGAGGGGCGTCCAGCGTCGCCGCGATCGCGTTGGCCAACGCCATGTCGTCTCCCACCGGCACGAGCCGGCCGTACTTTCCCCCGGCCAGGATTTCCGCGGGTCCGCTGGGGCAATCCGTGCTCACCACCGGACAGCCGCACGCCAGCGCCTCGATGACGACGTTGGCCAGCCCTTCCCACGCCGACGACAGAACGAAGGCCGCGGCCCGACCGAGATAGGCGAAGGGGTTGGCGACGAAGCCGGGCAAGGCGACGGCGTCCCCTACCCCCAGTGTCCGCGCCAGAGCAAGCAGAGCTTCGCGCTGCGGCCCGTCCCCGAGCAGGAGCAACCGCACCGGCCGCGTGGCCCGGACGCGCGCGAACGCCCGGATGAGACAGGCGAAATCTTTCTGCGGTTTCAGCTTCCCGATGCCGAGCAGCACCGGCGGCGCGTCCGGCGCCAGCCAGGCATGGTCGGGTCGAGCCTGGGCCTCGATGGCGATCTCCGAACGAAAGACCGGGTTGTAGATCGTCGTGATCCGGGAACGCGGGAGCCGCAGCGTCCGGGCGAGGTCGTCGGCCACGCCGTGCGAGACCGCCACGATCCCGTCCGCGGCGGGATACAGGCGCGCGGCCAGGTTGGGGAAGGTCTTTACGTGTCGTTTGTGCGCGCGCGCCGCGGACGTCGACAGATGATTATGTTGGCTGACGACCACCCGCATTGGCGCCGAACCCGCCCGGCGCGCCAGCAGGGCGGCGACGTTGGGATAGCCGAGCGCCGACAACAGGGCGGCCGGGCGCCGGCGGTTCAGATACGCCGTCAGGGCCGGCACCACGCTCAGCAGCCACGCGGCTTTGGAGGTGAAGACGGTCGAGCCGAGTCGCCCGGCGACGCGCGGTATCGCCCGAACCGCGGGAAACACGTGGCGTGGGGAGCCGATGGCGAGATCGACGACGGTGACCGTGTCGGGGATTTCCTCCAGGAAGTGCCCTGCCCTGCGGCCCATCACGAGGTCGAGCGGGTGCCCGCGGGCGGCCAGGGCCGACGCGAGGTTGAGCATGACGCGCTCGGCGCCGCCACCACCCTTGAACGAGCGGACGAAGAGCGCGATGGGGCGGTCGTGCGGAGAGGCGGAAGGACTTGCCCCATGATCGGCGGCTGACGTACTCATGGCGGTGGTATGGCTCGTTTCGCACCCGAGACCGCGGCCTTCCGCCTCGCGCGACGGGCACGCTATCTGCTCTCCCGCGCCGTCGGCAACCGCCTCCGGAATTCGCAGCAGACACGGTTCGTCACGCGGAACGGGCGCCGGTTCAAACATCCATTTTTCCCTTATGTGGAACTCTGTCATACGGCGCGTGGACCAAACCGTACTTCTTCGAGAATGAAGTGGAAACGCATACGGTCCGAGACGTTCGACAAGTTCTGCGAGCGGGAGTGATCGTTCCGGCGCCGCTGGATTGACGGAATCGAGGGATGTACAAGGAAATGCTACGGAAGCAGGAAAACCGGCTTCGAATCGTTGGAGAGAGACTATGCAATTGACGGCCGTGCTCATCCCCGCCCAGGAAGGCGGATTCATTGCCATGAATCCGGAGACGGGAACCCACACGCAAGGAGAGAGCGTCGAGGAAGCGTTGGTTCATCTCAGGGAAGCCGTCGAATTGTACCTGGAAGAATTTCCGTTGGCCTCCTACGGCAAGCCGTTGCTGACGACGATCGAAGTGGCCGGCGATGTCGCCTAGCCTGCCCCCGGTGTCGGGCAGCAGGGCCATTCGTGCGCTTGAACGCCTCGGATTCACGGTCAGGCGCCAGAGAGGCAGCCACGTCATCATGCGCCGCGGGGCGTCCGGCTGTGTCGTCCCTGACCATCGGGAAATCAAAATGGGGACGCTGGCCGGTGTCCTCAAACAGGCGGGTGTCTCCCGTGAAGAGTTCTTGACGGCGCTCACCGAAACGTAGTTGGGAATAGAAACTTTGGAGTCGGAATTTCCATTTTTCCTGCAAAAATGGAGTTTTGGATTCCACAATGCTTAGCTTATGGAAAATAAAAAGGCTTTTCTCTCCCGACTGCCCGATCTGCTCGCCGGCACTCAATAGCCGGGCGGCTGTCCGTCGAACCAGCGGCGTACGCGATCCAGCGGCCCGCGGCGGGTGATGACCACGATGAAGACCTTGCGCAGGCGGCCCTCCGGGCATCGGAGGGGCCGCATCGCGGGCCAGGACGCCGCGCCGCGGGCGAACAACAGACTGCGGTTGCCGACCGCCTCGGTTGCCGAAACCGTATCGAAGTCTTCGACCCGCGGGGCGGATCGGCGCGAGAAGCGTCCGCCGTCGTCGAGGATCAGAGTCTGGCCGCCCCAAGCCGGGTCCCAGTCCTGTTCGGTATTGAAATAGAAGATGTGCGAGCCGAGTTTGCGCGTGTTGTCGCAGTGGGGAGAGATGGACGCGCCGCGCGGCGTGTAGTGCCAGTGGAAGCTCAACCCAAACGCGTGCGTTCCCAGTAGGCGAACCAGAAAGCCCCGGTACGCCGGACCCTGCAATTCCGCAACGAAGTCTCGCCAATCCTGGGCGACCGGTACGTCGGCAGCGTATTCCAGGAAGAAGCGGTCGTGGCTCTGCTGGCCGTGGGCGCGCGGCTTGCCGAAGCTGGGCGTGAAGTCCCGGTGCTCGGGCAGGTGTTCCACCAGCCGCCGATAGCCGTCCGGGGTGAGCAGGCCCGCGGGGTTGAGCCACGGGTAGGGGCGGACGGCGCGGAACGATTGCGCGTCGATGGCCGCCAGCCGGCCGTGGTTCAAGAAGTCGCCGGGCATCATGGCTACACGCGAAAGGTGAGAAGGCGACGGACTTGTTCGGATACGCTGTCCAATTCTTGCAAGGGAAGCCGGAGAGCGGGCCGAGGTGGTTCGGCGTGATCGTCTGCGACCGAAAAAAATCGAGCGCCCGCACGTTGGATCAGGGTTTCGTGGAGTGTGTTCAGATCTCGACGCGGTTGCAGGACGCCACATTCGATCAGACGGGCGCATAGCCGGGACAGTCCCCCCTGCGGCTTGACACTTCCGCGGATCGTCTTCCGCTTCGCCTGGGCTCGGGAGACGATCCAGGCTTTGGTGCGGCCCACGACGCCATTCCGCCGTTCGGGCAAGGGATAGATGTAGAGCGGTTTGTCCGTGGCGGCGGCTTCGGCCAACATGGATTCGCTCTCTCCCGTGACGATCAAGACGTCGGCAAGCGCAAGATAGCCGAGATAGGGGTTGTCTTGTTGGTCGGACTGCCAAACGTACACGGTGTGGGCCGATCCCAGACCAGCCGCGAGCGCTGCCGTTTCCTCCCTTCCCGTTCGGCGGCTCGTGCTGGCAAAGACGGTCCCACCAAGGCGTTCGGCGAACACCCGAATGGTGTCTCCCATTTCCCTCGCTTCCTCCGGACCGAACCGATGCCGCCCGGTCGAGCCGCCCACCAACGTTGCGATCCAGGGATGCGCCGCGTTCTGCATTCGGGGCCGCCACTGGTCGGCGGCGTGGCGTAAGCGTTGCGAATCCACTCGCGTGAGGGGGAGGACCGTTTGAATCCGCCGCGGGTGCGGAGGGAAACAGTAGTAGCCGCAGGCGACGCTGACGTCCGTCGGCCAGATCGGACGACTCCCCTGGCGGCCGAGCACCACGAGTTGGGTTCGTCCGCGGCTTCGCTGTTGGACCCACCGGGCTACCCGGGCGGGCTGCCATCCGGCGGTAACGATGAGATCGGGCCACGGCGGGCCGAGCGGGTCGGAGCGCGCGGTATCCAGACCCAGCCGGGTCGGGCGGTGCGTGCCGACGATATGCTTGTGCCACAGGGTCGAGCCGCGAAAGCGCAATCTCTTGGTCTGGTACGGCCAGCCGAAGCTGTCGGCGAGACCGAGCGCCTGCGTATTGGTGCCGGGTTTATGCGACG
Organism: uncultured Binatia bacterium (SeqCode); assembly: GCA_965242795.1. Lineage (GTDB taxonomy): Bacteria > Desulfobacterota > Binatia > Bin18 > Bin18 > Bin18. Next base: position 1,322,607 of record OZ251505.1, on the reverse strand, counting down.
TGAACACCCATATGACGGGCTGGCGCCCGAGGTTCCCCCCCGTCGCTTGCAGCCTGCCCCCCAAGGCGAGGTGCCAACGGATATGGGGATGACGGAAACCGATCGGATCCAGATGGGTCCGCCACCATCTCGCGGACCGGGTGCGCACTTCGGGAAGGCTCCGGTCCGGCCGTGTCGCCCCTCGGGCCGACGTCCCGGTCGAGATGTACACGAAGCGGCGCGCCCGGCGAAACAGTTCTTCCAACATCCACGGGACGTCCTCGTCCGGGAAGAAATCCAGCGTTTCGGCACACACGACGCCGTCGACCGCCCGATCCGCCGGCTGCCCGGTCGGGAACCTCCCGTTTCGGTTCGTGAGCGAACCATCCGAGCCCTGGTCCGCCGGATCCATGCAGATCGAGGAGCTCAGCATCGACCGACTTCCGGTTTCGGTAACGAGTTTCTCGATTTGCGGCGTTTCATGGCTACCCCGGAGGAGGGGGACGAAGTGGACGCGAGAGCGGAGCCTGCCGAACGCGGCGCTTGGCCGACTCGCGTCGAAGACGTGATAACCGGCCCGGTCGGCTGCCCGCTCCAGGGCGAACCAGACGTCTGCTACGGGGTTGTGCTGATACGCATACCGTTCGGGAAACGGCTGCCAAGGTTGGGTGTGGATGGTGGTGAAGTGCAGGAGTTTCGGATGGCCTTGGCCCGTCTCGTCGTCTCGCACGTTCCATTCCGGCGCGAGTTCGCCCCAGAGCCCGGCTACGTTCCGCGCGTCCGCCTCCAACGTCCGGCGGGTCCGACGCCGGCCGGCATCGAGTGTCCAGATTGCCGCCATGCGCGCGCAATCGATGAGCATCACCGAGGTGTCGCGGTCGTTCACGGACAGATAGCCGTGGCCGTCGAGGGCGGTGTCGAACAATTCCGCGGGGTCGGCCAGATAGACCTGGTCCACGTCGTTGTAGAGAGCGCGGCCCTGACCGCCCGCGAGCCGAGGAACGGCAAAACGGTAGTTGGTGAAGCCGGTCAGCCAGCCGCGCCGCCGAAAGCCCGGCAGGTTCTTCATCAGATGGATTTCATAGACGCGCGCCGGGTCGCGGACCTGCTCGATGGACCAGACGAACACCCGCTCGGCGCGGTATTGGGCGGGCTCCGTGCCGACGAAGATGCGGACCGGAGGTTCGGATCCGGGCACGCCGTCACCGCGGGCGTCCAACACGATGCGTTCGAGGGGAGGTACGGAAAGGCGGGGGGAGTGAGACGAACTCGTCCCCGGGCGCTCCCGGTCGGGGGAGGCGGCCGGTCGCCGGTCGGGGTCGGTCGTGAGCGTCATCGAGAGGCTCCCGCCGGCTATGCGATCTTCCGCTGCGCATGGGCCGCGGCGGGGGACGCGACCGGTGTCAGGCGGCCTGCCTCCAGCCGATAGACGTGGTCGGCGATGTCCAGCAGCGCGGGTTGGTGGGAAATGGCGAGAATGGTCATCTCCCCGCGCAAGCGTTGCACGCTGCGACAGATCACGGCCTCGCTGTCCGGGTCGAGCGCGGTGGTCGCCTCGTCCAGGATGAGCAGTTGCGGCGAGTGGACCAGGGCGCGCGCGATGGCGACGCGTTGGCGTTGGCCGCCGGACAACCGGGCGCCGCGCTCGCCGACGCGCGTCTCCATCCCGTCCGGCAGCGCGCGGACGAAATCCCATGCCTCCGCGGCGCGCAGCGCGGCCTCCACGTCCGCGGGGGTCAGTCTGGCGTCGCCCAGCGTGACGTTCGCGAACACGCTTTCGTGGAGCAGCAGCATCTCTTGCGGCACGTAACCGATCGCGTGTCGCCACGCCTGAAGATCGACGGTGGACAGCGGCACGCCGTCGATACGGACGCTGCCGGCGTCGGGTTGCAACAGGCCGGCGGTCAGATCGACCAGCGACGTCTTGCCGGTCCCCGACGGGCCGATCAGCAGGGTCACGTCACCGGCCGGAATGGTACACGACGCGTGTCGGAGGATGGGGTGGTCGGCGTAGGCGAAGCTGACGTCGTCCAACGTGACGGCTTGCGTGAGCTTCGGCCGTTCGACCCCGTTGCGCGGTTCGCCCGCGGCGTCGGACTGGTGCAGCGTCTCTTGCAGCGACCAATAGGCGCTCTCCTGGGATACCAAGCGCTGGTACTGCCGTTGGACTCTGGTGAGACTGAGCAGCATGCGTCCGAACAGCACGACCAGCGTGAAGACCGTTTCCAGCGGCAGCGACCAGCGGGTCAGCGCGAAGTAGAGCCAGCAGACCAGACCGACGATCACCAGCGCCTCCTGCAAGCTCGCCAGCGCCTCCCGGCTGAGCACTTCCCGCTCCAGGGCGCGATTCAGGCGTTGTATGCCGCGCTCCAGGAGCGGGCCGACCTGCATCTCCCGGCCCATCGCCTTGAGTGGTTTCACCACGTACAACACGTCGGTGAGGCGGCCGAGCAGGCTCTTCAACAGTGTGGTCTGGCGCGCCCCGGCCCGGCGGGCCATGCGCACCAGACCGTGCGAGCCGCTCACGACCACCACCCCGAAAGCCGTGGCGGCCAGGGTCGCTTGCCACGAGACCACCACGGCGAGCCCGAGGCACAGCACGGTCTGAATGCCGAACGCCACGATCGTGACCGCGCGCAGATAGGCTTCCGAGGCCCGGCCGGCTTCGGTGGCGAACGCGTTGGCAAAACCGCCGACCGGCTGCCGCACGTAGTATTCCCAGCGCGCGGCCAGCAGCGACCGTAACAGCGACAGGCGCAGATCGGTCGCCACGTGGGCGACGGTGTACCCGATCTGTTTTTGCGCCAGCAGCACGAAGGCGGCTTTGAGTCCGATGCCACCAACGATGACGAGGCACAGCAGACCGATGCTCGGTCGGAGGCCGACCGCGGCGAGCGCGGAGGTGAAGATCTGCTCCAGGCCGGTCGGCGCACTGTCCGGCGCGGGGGCCGCCTGGTGTGCCCGGGTTGCCAGCCCAAGGAGTGGCAGCAGGCTCGAGAAGCTGATGCCCTCCGCCAAGGTCGCAAAGATGAGACAGGCGAGCGTCAACGCGCTCCGGCCCGGATAGGCGCGGGTGAAGGCGAAGAGGAGGCGCATGGGTCAGGAACGTGCTTCTGGAGGGCTCATGCTTCCACGTCATCCGACTCGATGCGCCGGTGCCAGAACCGGATGAGGCGCCACGTATGAAAACCCAGACAGGCCGCTTGCCATACCGTGATGAGGGCGAAGGTCTGGACCGGGACGCCGGCCAGCAAGCCGAGCATGAACACGGGCAGGTTGATGTTCCGCCGCGAAATGAACGTCCGCATCCGCCTGTCGAGCAGCCGATAGCCGTGAATCGATTGGCCGAGCCTGACACTGAATACGGCGGCGACGATTCGATCCAGGACGTACAGGCCGGTAAGCCAGTACGCCAGCAGCATGATCGGGACCGCGGCCGATACGTCGCGCAAAGCCCACGCCCAGGCAAGATACCACAGGGGGGGGTGCACGATGTCCAGCCCATGATCCAGCACGTCGCCGAGCTTCGAGGCATTGAAAGTGAGGCGGGCCAGCTTCCCGTCGACGGAGTCCAGCACACTCATCGTGTAGGCCAAGGTGAACCCCACAGCCCAATAGCCGGCCCCGAACAGTGGAACGGCCGCAAACGTGATGGCAACGTTGAAAAGCGAGACGACGTTAGGATGGACGCGCCAGCGCGCGAGCGGGCGGACCGCCCGCCAAACCAACGGCGGATAGACGTATTTCGTGAAGAAATCGGTCGAGCCCTTATAGTTGGACCAGAAGAGGAAGCGCTCAGCCTGGTCCCGGTCGTCGGGGCCGACTACCCGAAACAGATAGGCCGGAAGGTTTCGTCTCAGCTTGCGAATGTAGGACGGTACCTCGGTCAGGTCGAATTCAATCCAGCCGTGGTCGCGCATCCCCCGGTCGGCCAGCTCGGACAACCGACCGATAGTGCTGCTTCCCGAGGCAGGCCACTCCGGGAACGCCGTTTCGATTTCCAGACGGAGTAGCACCGCCCGATCGACGTCCGACTTGCTCCGCGCTACCCACGAACCTGGTCGGTCGGTCAATGCACGAAGTACCCGACTATCGACGACGGCGTCCGCCTCCAGGGCAATCACGTCATCTCCGGCGTTCTCGGAAATACTTGCCAGGTATTCGGCGAACGTGCTTCCGGTCGGTCCCCACCGGACCGGGAGGGATTGGACTACCCACGCAGGAAGCAAGGTCGAGAGGTGGGCGGTTTCGGAGGCGAGTTGAACGTAAACGTCGGTCGGTTGCAGACCGGCTTCGAGAAGCGTGTGGAATTGGCGTTCCAGCAAGGTCATGCCGAAAATGCGCAGCTCGCAGCTCGGATTGGTTGCGTCTATCCAAATCCGCACAATGCTTTTCCTCGAAGCTTGGCTCTCAACCGCCTCGTAATATAGGTGAGAGGTGCCGGGGGTGAAAGTGACGCGGCAGAACTCGGTCGCTTTGCCATCCCGTCCCTTTTCCGCAACCGGTAAGGAATCGTTTCGATTTCGGCGCGGCCTCCAATGCCAGCAAAAGCTTACGGACGTCCTTCGGAGGAGAGTGCCTCGCCGCTGACGGCCTTGCTGCTCGCCGGCCGCCGCGGGGGACGCGACGCGCTCGCCCGAGCCACCGGATACAGCCACAAGGCCCTCCTGCCTGTGGCCGGCGTGCCTTCGATTGCGCGGGTGCTCGACAGCCTGCGCGCCACGGCAGGGGTCGGAAATATCGTCATCAGCATCGACGACGCGACCGCTCTGCGAAACGTCGACGCCGCGGCCGGTTTGGACGTACACGCCAGCCGAGGCTCGCCCGCGGCGAGTGTGGCGGACTATCTGCAGACGCGCTCCGACACGGGGCCGGTCTTGGTGACGACCGCGGACCACGCCCTACTGTCCCCAGACGTGCTTACGTATTTCTGCGGCGCGGCGCGCGCAGGCGAGGCCGACGTGGTGGTCGGCGTGGTCACCGAGGCGGTCTTTCGGGCTCAGTATCCAGAGTCGCGGCGCACGTTCGTTGCTCTCAAAGGCGGGCGCGTATGCGGTGCGAATCTGTTTCTCCTGCGGACTCCGGCCGCGGCCCGGGCGGTGCGCTTCTGGGAACGCGCCGGACAATTCCGTAAGCGTCCGTGGCGGCTGGCGAGCCTGTTCGGCGTGGGGAATCTGTTGCGCTTCGCGTGCGGCCGGCTGGACCGGCAGGCGGCGATCGACCGCGTGTCGCACGTGATCGGGGCGCGCGTCGGCGTAGTCGAATTGCCGTTTGCCGCGGCGGCGATCGACATGGACACATCGGACGACTTGGCAACCGTCGAACGGATACTGACTGCTCGGGATCGCGCGGTCGGCGGACACGAGGGGGACGCATGGCCGATGACAAGGATTTGAAGGAACTGTTGGAACGGACGCCCCTGCCGTTCGCCTCACCCGATCTGGATACCTGGACCGCGGCCTGGGCCGTCTCCCAACGGAAGAAAGCGCACCGAAGAGCGGGCGCGAACGGTCGGGACGCAGAACCGGCGGAGAAGCCGACGGCGCCGCCCGTCCCGGACCCGGTATCGGAAGAAGCAACCGAAAAACCCGAGACCCCGGCGTTCGGACCGGTGCTCGACACGTTCACGGTCGCGTGGGCGGCCTCGAAGCGGGCATCCGACGGATCCGTCCGTCCCGCGGCGCCTCGGCCGGACGCCGCCGCCATCGTCCGCGACATCTATACGCGGTTGCCGACCGAGGCGGAGCCGGGCGACCTGTCCGCGGTGTTGGCTCGCCTCTCCCCAGAGGTGGATTGGCAGTCGCCCGGACCGGCGCGGATTCCGTGGGCCGGGGCGGTCCGGGGTCGGGCACGGGTTGCCGGGTGGTTTGCCCGGCGCGAAGAAACCTGCGTCTGCGAGCGGCGAGTTCCCTCCGCGTTCATTGCGCAGGGCGGTCAGGTCGTCGTGACCTGCGACGAGCGTCTGCGGATCAAAGCCACCGGCCGGCGTGTAGAATTGACGGTGACCGCAATCTGGACGCTGGCAAGGGGTTTGGTGACCCGCTACCGCGAGACGTACGATACCGCGGCGCTGGCCGCGGCCTTGCAGGCGGACTGAATCCGGCGCCCGGTCGAGACTAGGTCGATTGCAGCGGCGCCCGCGGCAGCGGGATACGGAAATACCCCTGGCGGTCGGTCGAGTGTACCGCGAGATCCGTAGTTTCGACGCCTTGCAGCAGGGTCAGCGGAATCTCGGTGCCGGCGTCTCCGAGCGCCCAGACCTTCCGATAGAAATCCGCCTGGTCTTCGACCGGCTGGCCGGCGACTTTGAGGATCAGGTCGTTTTCGCGCACCCCGGCGCGGTCGGCCGGCCCGTCCGGCGCGACGTACACGACGACCAGGCGGTCGCGGAACTCCTCGGTGAAGACGCCCAGCCACGGCCGCGGGGCATGTGGGCGCCGGCCGGTCTGGATGAGGTCGTCGAGGATCGGTTTGAGATGGTCGATGGGAACGAACAGGTTCCCCGCCAACCCCTCGCGTCCGGGCAGCGCGTCGTTCACCATCAGCGAGCCGATACCCAGCAGGGCGCCGTCGGGTCCGATCAACGCCGCGCCGGCATACCGCGGATGCGGCGGCGCGGTGAAGATGGCGTCCTCCAGCAGATATTCCCAATACCCGGCGAACGCGCGGCGCGAGGTGACGAGCGTGGGCCGGACGGAGGCCGCGGTGCTGTCGCTGGCGACGATCAGTTCGGTGCGTTCCGCAAGGGCGGACGAATTTCCGAACGGCATGGGCGCGACGTCGAGCGGTTCGTCCGCGCGCAGCAGTCCGAATCCGGTGCGCATGTCGTTGGCGACCACCGTGGCCGAGATGCGCCGGCCGTCCGCGCCGCGCACCTCGATCAAGTCCGCCTCGATCAGCAGGTAGCCGATGGTGAGGATGTGCCCCGCGGCGTCGATGACCACGCCGCTGCCGCGGCGCTGCACGCCCAGCAACTTGGCAGTGCGCGCCTTGGGCGGCACTTCCGTGCGTACCGTCACGATGGCCGACAGCACGTTGCGGGCGTCCCGCGGCATCTGAGCGGGGGACGATCCGGGGCTGAGGACACCCAGCAGGCCCGCCAGCAAGACCGTACACAGCTTCGTCATGGTTCCTTCCCCGCGGTTCGTGGCACGGATTGCTCGGCGCGTTCGCAGGGGGCACGGTGTGACAACTTGCGTGCTTCTAGCCATGCGTGCGGGAACGGGTCAACCCGCGGCCGGCGAAAGAAGCCGGTCGCCAGCCGGCCGGAAATCATGCTCGTCCGGGCAGTAGGTGCGGGCGGTGAGCACGATACGGAATCGTGCCTGCGGCGCCTGCCCGTCCGGGGGTTCGATCCGGTACAGATGGTAGCCGGCGACGCGGTCTGCCTGCCGGCTCCGGGCCGACGCGGCGCGGACCCCGACGATGGGAATCTGGCCGTGCGGCCCCGGCACTGTCGTCGTCAGGGTTCGATGGCTATGGCCGTGCAACACCAGTTCGGCGCCGGTCTTTTCCAGGACGGTGCGGAACGCCGCGGCGTCGGTCAGCCGGCGCCGGGCCGGCGCGGCCTCCGTCGTAGGCGGATGGTGAACGAGCACGACCCGGCAGTGTCGAGTCTCGGCCAAGCGGTCGAGCATGGCTTCGAGTCGCCGTAGTTGGTCCGGTCCGACCGTTCCCGACGCAAGAAAGGGCGCGGTCGCGCGGGCGGTCGAGACCCCTACGATGGCGACCGGCCCGCACACGCGCACGGTCGGAAATTCCTCCGCGCGTGAAGTTGGAGCGGGGTCCGTTCCGGGACGTCCGTTCACGGCCTCCGGGCGGCTGCGCAGGTAGTCCGCCCAGTACGTCCACGGATAGGCGACGCTCTCGGACGTATAGACGTCGTGGTTGCCGGGAATCAGCGAGACGCGCCGCGGTCCGCCGAGCCGTTCGAGCCACGTCAGCGCGTCGGCGTATTCGTCCGCCAGCCCGAGGTTGGTCAGGTCGCCGGTAATCGCCACGTGGTCCGGCGCGTGGGTCTGCAGGTCGTCGAGCAGCGCGGCGAGCACGGCGGCCCGGTACTTCCGGCGGCGGCGGAACGCCCAGGACAGCGCGCCCAGCATCCGCTTGTTCAGCAACGCAGCCGGTCGTCGGATACTGACCGGCGTTACGTGCAGATCGGACAAATGGGCGAGGGTGAAAACCGACATGACGCGGAAGAGGGGGTCAGCGGAAGGGAGAGTAGCTCGGTTCGCTGTTCTCAGGATGTGTTGCTGCGGTCTGACCCCCCCCCCCCGCCCACCCCCTCACCCTTCGACAAGCTCAGGGACCGGGGGGAGGCAGTAAAGGTCTCTCTCCATTGAGGGAGCGTTCCGAACCGCTGCACGAGCGCGGCAAGCTATACCACGTCAACGGCCCGTGATACGACCGCCGCCGAAGCGCCGCGCGAAAAATCCGGGCCGCGGTGCGGCATTTCGAGAGAGAACGCAGCAGGAAAGCGGCATGGAGCGGGTCCGGGTATGGATCACGCAGGCGGCAGACTCGGACTCCCGCCCGGTCGAAGTTTGGGGAATATCGCCCACCGAGCGCCTACGCCGTTGTCTGCGTGCCGCGGGCGTCGCCGACGCGGACGTCACCTGTAGTGCCGATCCGCCGACGGTGGAACCCGGCATCGCTTTGCTTGCTTTGCGCGGGGACTACGTATTCGACGAGCGGGTGGTGCGCGCCCTGGTCGAAAAGCACACGGAGCCCGACGCCGACCTGAGCCTGATCGACCCGCAGACGCCGAATCGTGTGGTCGCAGCGTGTGGTCCGGCCGCGGCGCTGACCATCGCGTCGCCGGCCGGCTCCGACACGGTGCGGCCCGACGACGTGGTCGCGCCGTATTCTTCGGCGCTGCGCAAATCCGCGGCCGCCTTCGTCCTGCCGGTGCGGGGCGAGACGCGGACCCGAATCGAAAATCATCTGTATCGCGCCGCCTACAAGGGCGTCACCGATGCGGTGACGAAATGGGTGTGGCCCCGGCCGGCGCGGGCGGTGACGCGCCTGCTCGCCCGCGGCCACGTGCCGCCGAACGTCGTGACCGGCGCGAGTTGGCTGCTGGTCGGCGCGGCGACGTGGCTGTTCGTCCGCGGCCAGTACGGCGCCGGTTTGGCGTGCGCGTGGCTGATGACTTTTCTGGATACGGTCGATGGCAAGCTGGCGCGCGTCACGTGCACGTCGAGTCGGATCGGCCACGTGCTCGATCACAGCTTGGACCTCGTTCATCCGCCGTTCTGGTATCTGGCCTGGGCGATGGGTCTCGCCGGAAACTGCGCGTTCGGCCTGTTGTGGAGCGACCCGACAACCGCGCTGATCGTGGGCGGGTACGTGCTCGGACGTCTGCTCGAAGGGGTGTTCCTGCTGGCGTTCGGCCTGGAAATCCACTCGTGGCGGCCGATCGATTCGGCGTTTCGCACGATTACCGCCCGGCGGAACCCGAACCTGATGCTCCTGAGCCTGGGCGTAGTGGCGAGTCGGCCCGACCTCGGATTCCAGGCGGTCGCGGTGTGGACGGTGGCGTCGTTGGCGTTCCACGCTGTGCGGCTGGGCCAAGCCGGCGTCGAGCGTCTGCGGGGCCGGTCGATACGGACGTGGCAGGCGGTGCAGGCTGGAGAGTAAGGCGAACCGCGGGTCCCGTACGGCGGCGGACTTGCACCGGTTCCGTAGATTCCCCGTTTCGCCTTCTCCGATCGAAGGGTTCGGCGTGTCTCGGACTGATCCGCCCGTTGCCCGAGTTCCGAAAGCGCACATGGAGAACCGCGGACGACTCGGGCTGCTCAGCAATCGTCGGGCCGGGTTGCGCGGCGGCTCGCTGGTCGCGTTGGCGCCGCTCCTCGCCCAAGCGCCCGAGGTGGTCCACATCGTGACCGAGTCCCGCGAGCAACTCCCGGACGCGCTCGCCCGATTCGCCGAACAAGACGTTCAGGTATTGGCCGTGAACGGTGGCGACGGCAGCCTGCAACATGTGTTGACCGAAATCCTGCGCCGGTCGCGCCGCGATTGGGTGCCGGCCATCGCCCCGCTGTCGGGCGGGCGTACGAATATGAGTGCCGCGGACATCGGCAGCGTGGCGACGCCGGCGGCCGGGCTGACCGCATTGCTGCGTGCGTGGCGGAGTAACGTCCTTGCCGAACGGATGGTTGCGCGTTCCGTGTTGCGCCTCGACGCGGGGTCCGACTTGGGCGAACAGTACGGCCTGTTCTTCGGCAGCGGCGTCATTCAACGGGCGCTCGCGTTCAAGCACGGCCTGTATCCCCGGCGGCGGTTGCAAGGCTTGTTCGGTGCCGGTCTCTTTCTGGCCGGGGCGGTGCTCGCCGTGGCACGGGGTCCGCGGACCGGCATGTTCGGGCCGGACGACATCGGGCTCACGTTCGACGATACGGGGGACACCGGCGCGCACGGCGAGACGCAACCTTTTCAACTGGTCATGGCAACGACGCTGACGCGGCTGTTGTTGCGCGTGCGGCCCTTCTGGGGCCGGGAGGACGCGCCGCTGCGGTGTACCGCCGTCTCGGCGCGCGCACCACGCAGCCCCCGCGCCATCTGGCGGATCGTGCGCGGCCTGCCGCCCCCTTTCGGACCGGACTCCGGCTACGACAGCCGCAACGTCGAGCGGCTGAGCCTGCGGATGAACTGCGGGTTCACCATCGACGGAGAACTCTTCGCCCCACAGCCCGGTCGTATTCTGCACCTTTCCACGGATCGACGACTGCGGTTCGTTCGAGCTTGAGCATGTCCCATAACTCTGCGGCAACGCCGTCCCACAGCGCCCTCACCGACTTGCTGGCTCAAGAACTGACTCGCCCTGCGCCCGATGCCGCCCGGCAGGTCGCTGAGGAAATTCGGCAGCGGCACGCCGCATCCGTCGACGCCGTCCTGTTCTACGGCTCCTGCCTGCGCACGGGAATCACCGCCGACCGGGTGTTGGACTTCTACGTGCTGGTGCGCTCCTACCGCGCCACGTACGCGTACCGCTGGCTCCGGGCACTCAACGCCGCCCTGCCGCCCAACGTCTTCTACGTCGAGGTCGGCCGCGGCCCGGACGTGCTGCGGGCGAAGTACGCGGTCATCTCCGCCGAGGATTTCGTCCGCGCCGCAAGTGCGCGCGCGTTGGCCCCGATTGTCTGGGCACGATTCTGTCAGCCTGCGCGGCTCGTCCATGCGCGCGACGCCGCGGCGCGCGAAGCGGTGGTGCAGGCCATGCGCCAAGCCGTCGTGACGTTCGTGGGCTCCGCGGTGCCGTTGCTGGATGACGCAGGGCGCCCATTTCGACCGGCCGACCTGTGGCAGACGGGATTTCGGGAGACGTACCGGACGGAGTGGCGGGCAGAGCAGCCGGACGCCGTTCGGGCATTGTACGCGGCCGACCCGGAACGGTACGACCAAGTGGCGCGGCTCGGACTCCGCGAGTTGGCGTCGGGGGACGGCTTGGCTTTCCGCGAGGAAGCCGGCCAGTGGATGGTCGACGTCCCGCCGCGTGTGCACGCCGCGGCGCGCCGTCGCTGGAGGCGGCGCGTCGTTCTGGCAAAAACGCTCTACGCCCTGCGGCTGCTCAAGACGGCGCTCACGTTCGACGATTGGCTGCCCTACGTCGTCTGGAAGCTCGGACGCCACGGCGGCGTCCGGGTCGAGTTGACCGAGCGCCAGCGCCGTTGGCCGCTCGTGTGGGGCTGGCCGGTGCTGGTCAGACTTCTTCGCCGACGCGTTCTTCGCTGAGCCGCGGCGCCGGCCGGCCGCGGTTCGGATATCCGATCAACGTCCGCAAGGCCGGCAGAATCCCGCGTTCGGTCGTCCGCGCGTAGGACGACGGGGGAGGGAGGGCGGCGCGTAACTCGCGGTGAATCCGGCCCAGGCTGTGGTAGGGCAGGTTGGGCAAGAGGTGGTGCAGGGCGTGGTAGCGCAAGCCGACGGGCGCGGCCAAGCCGGTCAGCAGCGGCCAAGCGCCGTCCAGATTGACCGAGTCGCGCAGTTGCTCGGTCAGGCTCAGCCTGCGGCCGGTGTGTTCGTAACGGTGGGCGGCCAGGGTCCGCACCTGATTGACGATCAGCATGACGGCCATGACGACGTACCACTGGCCGATCCAGTACGTGGGCAGCGTTCCCGACAGCCAAGCGCCGGCTATCGCCCAGACGAACAGCGCCGCGGCCCATTCCTGAACGAGCCAGCGCCGGCGCTGGCGTTGCGTGGGCAGCGGGCGCTGATACGCGGGGTTGATGACCAGACTCGACGCGCGCCGAACCACGAGGCGGCGTAGCCTGGGCAATGCGTACGACAGCGGCCCAAGCACGCCCCAGCGCAGTGGCAGAAGCAGCGGGACGACGACCACGCCACCAACGAACCGGAGCAGGCCGAGTGGGCTGGCGTGGGCCAGCGGCGCATACTCCGGGTCTTCCGGTGTTCCGAACATCTGTGGCCGGTGGTGGTCGCCGTGCGACCCGACGTACATCAGGCTGGGCAGCAGGACGGGCAGACCGACCAGCAGATGCCAGACGGTTTCGAAGCCGGGCAGGCCGGCGCGGGGAAAGTGTGCGATCTCGTGGATGAACAACGCCGCGCGGAGCAAGCCGAGACAGGCCGCCACGGTGCACGCGCAATAGGCCGGGGAGCCGAACGGGTGTTGTAGGCTCAGCCAGAAGGCAATCCAACCCACGCTCGCGGACAACAGCAGATCGGTCCAATAGATAGCGGCGCTCGGTCGGATGCCTACGGCGAACCGTTTGCGCAGCAGCCGGGGGACTTGCTCGTCCGGGCAGCCGTTTAAGAGGTCTTTCAAAGCGCGCTTAGGTTCCCGTCCAGCCGGGAGCGCCGCTTCGGTGTCTTGTAGGAGGGAAGCCACTCGTAGGGTCCTCAAGCGTTGCAGTAAGAGCGTTCCTCGGGGCCTTGTCAAGCGCGTGCAGCAGAAACGTTGGGGAATTGCATACAAGAATATCCCGTGCCCATTGCATCTCACATTATAGGCTGAAGGACCAAGCTCAACGGGCTGGACCCTGAGCTTGTCGAAGGGTCGGAGGGGGGAAAGGGGAGAGAAGGCGGAAGTCCATACTGTGGCATTGCATGAGTTCGAAAGTTCTCGAACCGGGACAATGCCTCGGCCTTATTCCCCCTTGGTTAAATTCAGGCAATCTGTTATCAGGCGTCGGTTCGGGATGGGTTCATGGACAGGAGCGAGACGCAACACACGGTGTCGCATGGCGCCCCGCTCGCGGCTGGCGCCCGGGTCCTCGTCACGGGGGGCACGGGTTTCATCGGCTCCCATTTGGTGGACGCGCTGGTCGCGTCGGGAGTCAGACCGCGCGTGCTGGTCCGTCCGTCGAGCGATACTTCGGGTTTACCGACCGACAACGTTGAATTGATTCCCGGCACGCTGGAGGACGGCGAAAGCCTCGTTCGCGCGGTGTCCGGCGTCGATACGGTCTTCCATGTCGCCGCGGCTACCAAGGCGCATTCCGAAGCCGAATACCGGCGCGTCAACGCCGCGGGAACCGAACGTCTCGTCGAAGCGCTGGGCATGCGCCAGCCTGCCCCTGCGCACCCGCGGCGGTTGGTCTATCTCAGTTCCCTGGCCGCGGCCGGACCCGCGGCCGACGGTCAGCCGATCGAACCCCGACACGTCCCGCGCCCGCTGACCGCGTACGGACGCAGCAAGCTGGCCGGCGAACGAGCCTGTCTGGCGGCGTCCGACGACGCCTTGCGGGTCGTCGCCCTGCGCGCGCCGGTCGTGTACGGCCCGCGCGAAAAAGACTTCTTTCTGCTCTTCAAGCTGGCGGCGCGCGGCATTCTCCTGGCCCCGACCGGGCCGGAGCGCGTCGTGCAATTCGTCCACGTCGACGATCTGGTCCGCGCCCTGCTGCGTGCGGCGGCGGCGCCCGCGGCCCGCGGCATTTACCACGTGGCCGAAGCGCGCTCCTATACCTGGAGCGAAGTCGCCGCGGCGCTGGCCTGGGCGGTCGGACGGTCGGTACGCCTGATTCCGATCCCGCGGCCGGTGCTGCGCATGGCCGCGGCGCTGAGCGAGTGCGGCGCCGCGGTGCGCGGGCGGGCCACGATCTTCAACCGCGAAAAAGTCACCGAACTGCTGGCGCCCAACTGGCTGTGCGAAACGGCGCTGGCGAGCCGCGAGCTCGGATTCACCGCCCGGATTCCCATGCGGAGCGGATTTGCCGAGACCGCGACCTGGTACAAACAGCAGACATGGTTGTAGCGAGAACCGTCATGGTGGTGGGGTCGGAGTGGCGCCGGGACCGCGACGTGTCGCGTACGCCTACCCGGAGGCCGCACAGGCAGTGAAGGGGGACGGGATGAAGCTCTTCGAGAAATGCGCCCGGTTCACGCGCGCCCGCGAAGCGCAGGCGACCGGCTACTATCCGTTCTTTACGCCCATCGAGTCGTCCGACGGCACGCAGGTCGTCGTGCGGGGGGACACGAAGGTGATGATGGGCTCGAACAATTACCTGGGCCTGACCCACCACCCGAAGGTGCTGGAGGCCGCACAGGCCGCGTTGCAACGCTACGGGAGCGGATGTACGGGCAGCCGGTTCCTGAACGGCACGCTCGACCTGCACGACGAACTCGAAGCGCGGCTGGCCGGCTTTCTCAACAAGGAGGCCGCGCTCGTCTTCAGCACCGGCTACCAGACCAATCTCGGCATTCTGGCCACGCTGGTCGGCAAGCGCGACTACCTCTATTTGGACAAACTCGACCACGCCAGCGCGGTGGACGGCTCGCAACTCGCGAGCGGCAACGTCTTGCGCTATCCGCACGGCGACCTCGACACCCTCGCCCAGCAACTGCGCAAGACTCCGCCGCGCGCCGGCAAACTGATCGTCACGGACGGCATCTTCTCAATGGAAGGCGACGTCGCCGACCTGCCCCACATCGTGCGCTTGGCCGAACGGTACGACGCCGAAGTCATGGTGGACGACGCCCATGCGTTCGGCGTGTTGGGAAAACACGGCGCCGGCACGGCGCAACACTTCGGCCTGGAGGACCGCGTCGGCCTCATCATGGCGTCGTTCTCCAAGTCGCTGGCCGCCATCGGCGGGGTCGTGGCCGGGCCGGAGCCGGTCATCCACTATCTCAAACATCACGCCCGGTCGTTGATCTTCAGTGCCAGCATGCCGCCGGCCTCGGTCGCCACGGTGTTGACCGCCCTCCAGATCATCAAAGACGAGCCCGAGCGGCGCGCAGCCTTGTGGCGCAACACGCGGCGCATGCAGGCCGGCCTGAAAGACCTGGGCTACGACATCGGGGACAGCGATACGCCGGTGATCCCCATCATCGTCGGCGATATGTGGTTGATGGCCATGATCTGGAAGGAACTCTTCGACGCGGGCATCTTCACCAATCCGGTCATTCCCCCCGCGGTGCCGGAACATTCGTGCCGGATTCGCCTGTCGATGATGGCGACCCACACGGACGAACAGATCGACTTCGTCCTGGACGTGTTCGACCGCATTCGGCCGTACGTCAAGGTAGAGCAGAGGGCGGCGGGGTAAGCGGTGGGCCGGCCGCGCCTTCGGGTCCTCCGGTCATGTCCGCCCGCCGCGACGCAGCCGTCTCCGTCCTCCCCGTCCAGACTGCCCGCGACCTCACCCGTTTCATCCGCCTGCCCTGGCAGTTGTACCGCCACGACCCGGCCTGGGTCCCGCCGCTGCGCGGCGAACTGAAGAAACTCCTGTTGCCCGGCCGGCATCCGTTCCACCGCCACGCCGACGTCAGGTACTTCCTGGCCCGCGCGCACGGTCGCGTCGTGGGCCGCATCGCCGCGGTCGTCAATCGCGAGCACGTCCGATTTCACGACGAGCCGGTCGGCTTCTTCGGGTTCTTCGAGTGTACGGACGACCAAGCCGCGGCCGCGGCCTTGTTGGCCGCCGCGGAAGCGTGGCTGGCACAGCGCGACATGCGCCGCGTACGCGGTCCGATGAACTTTTCCACGAACGAGGAGTGCGGGCTCCTGATCGACGGGTTCGAGACCCCGCCCGCGGTGATGATGCCGCACCACCTGCCGTACTATGCGCAGCTCCTCCAGGCGGCGGGGTACGCCAAGGTGACGGATCTGCTCGCCTATCTGTTCGACATCCGCGCAGACCCTACTCCGCCGGCGCGCTTGGTACGCGGCGTCGGGCGGCTGCAAGACAGGCTGGGCGTGACCATCCGGCCGATCGACCTGCGACGGTTCGAGGCCGAGGTGCGGATCATGCACGACATCTACCACCGCGCTTGGCAGCACAACTGGGGCTTCGTGCCGATGACCGAGCCCGAGGTGGACCTGCTGGCGAAAACGCTGCGCCGCGTGGCCGACCCGCGGCTCTGCCTGATGGCGGAAATGGACGGGCGGCCGGTCGGGTTCGCCGTCGCGTTGCCGGACTACAATCAGACGCTGCGACACCTGAACGGACGGTTGTTTCCGTTCGGGCTGCTCAAATTCCTGTGGTACCGGCGGCGGATCGACAAGATGCGGATTCTGTTGCTCGGCACGCGCCCCGACACACGCATGCGCGGGGTGGACGCGATGTTGTATCTGCGCTTCTGGCATGCCGCGGCCGCGTTCGGCTATCCCCTCGTCGAATGCTCGTGGATCGTGGAGGACAACTGGGCCATGCGCCGCGGCCTGGAGCGCATGGGCGCGCGGATCCACAAGACCTACCGCGTGTACGAAAAGGTCCTCTGAGTGGGGGACGGGCAACTCCCTGCGGTCCCCCAGCGGGGACGGACAGGCACGGGGGCCTGCCCCTACAAGGAGAGGACCGCGGGCGTGGCCGGGGAAACGAACGTTTGCGTGGGCACGGGCGGCGCGTTATACGCCGGACATGACGGAAGGTAGGGGCGGCTCGGCGTGCCGCTTCTTCTCGCACTGGTTCCGGCGCGAGACGGTCACACGCGGGCTGGCAGTGGCCTGCGTCGTAGGGCCGGTGCTCACCGCCATCAACCAGTACGACGTCCTGCTCGATCTCGATTTCTCGGCCCGGCTATGGGTCAAGGTCGGGCTGACCTTTCTCGTTCCCTACAGCGTGGCGTCGTATGCATCGGCCAGGGCGTACATGGACCGCGAGGCCGCGGCTTCGGACCGCCCTAGACCGCGGGCGTGACGGCTTCGGGCGCGGTCCGCGGCTTCAACACCGCGTCGCGACTCAGGTCCACGTCTTTCGCGGTGCGCATGCTGCCGATGACCCAGTCGGCCAGGACGTTGACCACGTTCAGATTGTGGTAGTGGTAGCGGTGGTGGATGTAATGGTGGGTGTGCACGAACCGGAACGCGCGGGTGCGCTCCAGCCAGCGGTTGCCCGGCACGTGCATACAATAGTGCGTGTATTCGTACACCGCATAGTCCAGGATCAGCGCCAGTAACCCGCCGACGAAGACCGACACGCCGAACGGCCACGCCAGGACGAGGAGCAGCGGCACGTGCAGCCCGATCAGCAGCGGCGCGTTCCACCACGCGAACGTGATCGTCAGGCCGCGGGCGCCGGGTTGGATGTGGTAGGTCGGGTCGGCGCGGAACTGGACGTGATGTCCCAAGGCGTGGCTGCGGAACGAATAGGGCAGGGTCCGCATGTGCAACAGGTATTTATGCAGCCCCCACTCGAAGAAGCTGGAGTACGATACCGTCCCGAGAAACGCGAGGAATCCTTTTGCCAGTCCCCACAACACGAGGTCGAACGTCACGATGTTGGTCCTTTCCCGGCGCCATTTCCCACCTGCACGTCCTCACTGCGGGCCAAGGTGACGTTTTCGGGGATACGGACGACCGCGCCGCACGCTACGCGGTCGCGTGATGAAGTCCCGCTTGTATAGAGAACATCCGGCGTGCTGACAATGCCGCCGGGTCGGGGCGAACGGATTACGGTTCGGGATTGCGGATTCCGTCCAGGATGACCCCGCGCCCGTTTCGACAAGCTCAACGGGCTGGACCGAGGATGCCGACGTTGCTCACCCTTCCGCCCTCCCGCTTTCTCTTTCGGCTCGTCTCCCTGGACCTGCTCGCCGTGACGCTCGCCCTGGGAGCTGTGCGTCGGGAGGCACGGAGACCCGAGCGCCTACGCGGGCGAGGGCGGGCCGGTGACGTGGCTGCCGTTCGCGCATCTCCTCGTCACCGGCGGGGTGGCCGGCCTCGTCTTCCGTCTGCGGACGCATGGCGGTCCGCCGCTCCGCGGCTGACGCGACCCGCGCCGGATCTGGCTGCTCCTCGCCGTCGGCTTGCTTTTTTCTGGCCGTCAATGAGGTCGCCCGGCTGCACGAGTCGTTCGACCGCTCGGTACACCGAATCTTCGGATTGTAGGAGACTCCGCTGTCCGACCGCCTCGACGACGCGATCGTCCTGGGCTACGGCGTGCTCGGCGTGATGGTGTCGTACGCCTACCGCACCGAGTTGGCCGCTTATCGGGAGGTGCTGCCGCTGGTGACGTGCGGCGTGGTCCTGTTCGTCCTCATGCAGGGCTTGGACACGGCGGGAAACCGCGACGATGTCTTCCGGTCGACCGGTGTTCCCGGGGAGGGGCTGAGGATTCTGCGCAGTTGGCTGGGCAGGATAGAGGGAACTCTCAAGATCTGTGCGAAGGCTGCGTTGCTCGGGATCGCGTACACCTGCGCGTTCGTCGTGGCGGCGCGCCGAGATTAGGGATGGGTCATTCCTCTGACAAGTGCGGGAGGGCCAGCGAGCGGCATCGAGATTCGACCCTTCGATGTTTCGACCGGCTCAAGGCACCGCAAGTTCGGAGACTTTCCCATCCCCAAGTTCGTTGAGCCTGCGGTGCCTTGAGCTTGTCGAAAGGTCGAAACGAACCCCGCTGTCACCTCGGCCTTCCTTTCCAAGTCGCAGCTAAATCGCAACCGGAAACGGACAGGCTCCCAGACGGCTCTTTCCCGGCGTGGCTTGGCGACGAGCAACCGCTTCAGGAATGGCTCTGCAGAAGTGTGGGGGCCACGCCCGCGGCACGGTACTGTCTCGACAATTTCGCCATGACCTTCCGGTAACGCAGTCGTGCAAAAAGCTCGGACAGTCGCGTTGACAGAGAGCGTTTTCTTGGGTAGGAGCTTCTCAGACTCAAAGACAGCCCACCTTGAAAGGACTTCCTGTGCTGCTTCGTCATCTTATTTCCACTTCACCCGACCGTCCAAAAACGACACAGCCCGCGCGCGAGTTGAGATGTCAGCAAGTGAGTGTGTTGTTTGCCGGCATGACGGCGATCTTGCTGCTCGCCGCACCGATGGATGCGGCTCGGGCGCAATCGACGCCGTGGATCAGGACGGTCGGGTTCGCGTCGCACCCGCAGTACGAGAACAACACCTATCGCTTAGGCGAACAGATTGTGGTCACCGTAAAGTTCATCACCGGCAGCACGCTCTCGCCGCAGAGTGAAACCCTAACGGTGACCGGTACGCCACAGCTCGGCTTGACCATCGGGGGGCAGACACGGCAAGCCAGTTACGATGCCGCCCGTTCCGCACGCGCGCACACAAATGAAGGCGTGGCCCAGATGTCCGTCCTCGTGTTCACCTACACGGTGCAGGCGACCGACCTCGACACGGACGGGATCAGCATCGCGGCCAACGCGCTGACGCTCAACAGCGGCACGATCAGCCTTGCCAGTGACGCTACCGCAGCGGCCACGCTCTCCCACACTACGGTCCCCACGAACGCGACCCACAAGGTGAACGGGAGCCTGCGCCGGCCGCCGAGACTTCGTACGGTCCTGCAATACAACGCGCCTAGCCGGGATGGGACCTTCGGACTCGACGAAGAGATATTGTTTGCAATCTCCGCTGAGCCGCCGGTAACGGTCACCGGGACACCCCAGGTGAGACTGCTTGTCGGAGAAGGATCCTTCAAGGATTGGCGGTATTGGGCGGAGTGGGACTACTTTCGCTATCCGGGGAACCGAGATTCGGATGATCGGGAGCTAGAGCCTCCTCCTTCGGACACGCAAGTGGAGCGAATGACCCGGTACGCAGACTACGATGCGGCCCGGTCCACACCCGACCGGCTCATTTTTTCCTACACGGTGCAGGCTGCGGACTATGACGACGACGGGATTGTCGGTTTCGGCCTTCTCAGGTGGAATGGCGGGTCGATCGTAGAGCGAGACCACCCGACGAACCATGTGGATCTGGGGGATCGGCACTCCGGCCGCTCCGCCACCCGTCCCTATCCTCTTTACGGTTTACACTACTGCGGCGGGTACGGCTGCAACGTCAATGGTGGCGGTGGTGGCCCCAACCCCGGCGGCGGGGGCGGGACGAATCCGGGCGGCGGCAGCACTCCCGAGTCGCGGCTGCGGGTGAATACCGTCCGGTGGACGGGGACGCCAGCGAGCGGGGTGACGTACCGCTTGGGCGAACAGATTGAAGTGGCGGTGACGTTCACCGAAGCCGTGACGGTGACGGGCACGCCGCAGCTCGGCCTGACCATCGGGTCCCAGACGCGCCAAGCGGTCTATGATGCCACCCAGTCCAAAGGGACCCTGCTCGTGTTCAGTTACTACGTGCAGGCGACGGACGCTGATGCGGACGGGATCAGCATCGCGGCCAACGCGCTGACGCGCAACGGCGGCACGATCCGTCTCGCTAGCGACCCGGCCACCGCCGCGGCGCTGACCCATGCGGGCGTCGGCACGGACGATACGCGCAAGGTGGACGGCCGCACGGACGCCGTGGAGCATGGCGACAGCCGCGCAGACGCGACGTTGGTCACCCTCACCGCGCGGACGACGGGCGGCGTGGGCGAGACTGGCCAAGAGAACGACTTTCGGGCCGATGTGGCGACGGACCGGGGCGCGGAGGTGGCCGGGGCGTTGGAGGCGGCGGGCGACGTAGACTACTTCCGGGTGGAGGTAGCCGGGGCCGGCACGCTGACGGTGGAGACGACGGGACGCACGGACACCGTGGGGGCGTTGGAGGGCGCGGCGGGCCAAGCCCTGACCGAGGCGGACGATGGGGGAACGGGAACCAACTTCCGCGTCGAGCGGCTCGTGCAGGCGGGCACGTATTACGTCAAGGTAGAGGGCGCCGTAGCGGGTGAGGGCGCGGCGGCGCGCCAAGCGACGGGCGCCTATACGTTAGCGGTGCGGGTCACGCCGGCGAGTGGTGGGACGACGGTGGGGAGCGTGGTCCCGCCGCCGGGGGCAAGCCCGCCTGCGGACGGGGGAGCGCCTGCGAACGGAGCGGGGAGTCGCCCGGCCCCGCTGCGGTTGAACACGGAGACGACGGGGACGTTGAAGCAGGCGGGGGAAGTGGACTACTTCCGGGTGGAGGTCCGGGAAGCGGGGACGGTGGTGGTGGAGGCGAGCGGGGCGGCGGCCCCGGCGGCGTACTTCGGGGCGGGCGGCGGGCCGTTGCTGCCCCAACGTGCCGCGGGGGAAGGCGGTCGGGCGGCATGGCCGGTAACTGCGGGGTCATATCATGTCGCGGTGGTCGGAGGCGCGACGCGGACGGGAGCGTACACCGTCGCAGTGCGCTTCACGGCGGCGAGCGAAGCAGGCCCATTGCGGGCGACGCTGTTGAACGTGGCGCCGGCGCAGGCGTGGGTGCATTTCTACTGTGGGCGGGCACAGGACTCCGAGGCGGCCGCGTGCACGGCACAAGTACAATGCGGGCAGCCGGACGGCGGGCCGATAGCGTGGGACGTGGAGGTCGCGCCGGAGACGATCGTCAGCTACTGGCCGGGCCGGCGGGCGGCGGATGGGACAGCCGCCAACTTTGCGGCGGCGTTGGTGGCGGCGGGCCGAACCGACGAGGCCGCGGGGCAGCGGACGACGTGTCGGGTGTTCAGCCCGGACCCGCTGGAGGTGCGGGCGTACACACAGGTCGCGGGGGACTTGGTGCCGGTAGCGCACCCGCCGGTTCCGCTGGACGCGACCGCCCCGACACGCGTAGCGACGTTGCTGAACGTGGCGCCGGCGCAGGCGTATGTCTATCTCGCCTGTCGGAAGACGCAGACCGCCGAGGGAGAGCCGGTGGACCCGTGCCAGGCACGCTTGCAATGCGGGCAACAGGAGGGGACGCCGGTGGCGTGGGACGTGGAGGTAGCCGCCGAAACGACCGTGACCTACGGGCCGGGCGGGGCATCTGCCGACTTGGCGACCGCGTTGGTCGCGGCGGGCAAAACGGACACAGAGGCGCGGCGGCGGACGACGTGCCAGGTGTTCAGCCGCGATCCGCTGGATGCTTGGGCATACGCGCGGGTCGGCGGGGACTTGGTAGCCGTAGCGAACCCACCGGCGCCGGCGGACACCGCTGCCCCGACACGGGTGGCGACGTTGCTGAACGTGGCGCCGGCGCACGCCTGGGTGCACTTCTACTGTCGGAAAGCGCACGACCCGGCTGCGGAGTCAGTGGACCCGTGCAACGTACGGTTGCAATGCGGACAACGGGACGGGACGCCGGTCGCCTGGGACGTGCCGGTCGCGCCGGAGACGATTGTCACCTACTGGCCGGGGCGGACGGCGGTGGATGGGACACCCGCCGACTTTGCCGCCGCGTTGATAGGGGCAGGCAAGACGGAGGCGGAAGCGCGGCGGCGGACGACATGCCAAGTGTTCAGTACCGACCCGGTGGACGTCCGTGCCTACACGCAGGTGGGCGGGGCAGTCGTGCCGGTAGCGAACCCGCCGGTCATGCCTACCGCGGACGCGCCGACCCGCATCGGGACGTTGCTGAACCTGTCCCCGGCGCACGCGTGGGTGCATTTCTACTGCCGGAAGGCCCATCAACCGGACGCGGAGACGGCGGATCCGTGCAACGTGCAGTTACAATGCGGGCAGCAGGACGGGGCGTCGGTCGCGTGGGACGTGGATGTCGCGCCGGAGACGATCTTCTCGTACTGGCCGGGCCGGACGGCGGCGGATGGGACGCCCGACAATTTGGCTGCGGCGTTGGTAGTGGCAGGCAAGGCGGAGGCGGAAGCGCGGCGGCGGACGACGTGCCAAGTATTCAGTGCCGACCCGGTGGACGTGCGGGGCTACACACAACTCGACGAGACCGTCATCCCGGTGAAGAACTGAACCGTCCCGCGGTACGGCTACGTGTCCAAATACTCAAAGGTCGGGACGGCGAGGGCGAGGCCGGAATGATTGCCGGCCGACCCTCGAATCAGGGCCGGGACGTCTGTGGTAGCGACCGTCGGGAGCCGGCTAGGATAAAGATGGCGTCGTGCGCCCCCGAACCCAGACAAGAGCGGCACAGGCTGGTCGGAGACGATTGCCTTGACCGCCTGTTCAGCGGCCGGCCCGCACGATTGGTGTCAGCGCTTCGACGTTTCCGCCTGCCATAACATACTGCTTGCGAAAGTGAGCGTTCTAATATGAGTCAACTTCTGGCCAAGCAGGAACGCGGCAACCGTAGATAATTCTTAATTCTGATCTGATCGCTATCTGGAGCCTGCAGTCCCCTTCGACCTTTCGACAAGCTCCAAGTACCGCAAGATCGGGGGCCGCAAGGGTCTGCCCTCCACGAATGCGTGGCGGCCGAAACGTAGCCTGCCATGCGATACTCGGGCGCATTTCATTGATTTTTCATTGACAATACGGACGCTTCCAGAGTAGCTTTCCCTCTGCTCAACGGCCATGGCGTCGGTCGCCCGCCGTTCCTTGAAGGGCCGAAAAGGAGGGGGAGAATGGCTATGCAACGCATCGGACGGACGGGCCTTTTCCGCAGCGCGGTTCTCGCCGTCGGCGTGTTCGTCATGCCGGCCGCGGGATTCGGGTCGCAGGAATTGATCGAGATGCAACAGGATGCCGGCTCGTGGGTCGTGCCGGGCAAGAACTATGCGCTGACCCGCTACAGCCCGCTCGACCGGATCTCCGCCGAGAACGTCGAGAACCTGGACGTGGCGTGGACGTTCTCCACCGGGGTGCTGCGCGGCCACGAAGGCACGCCGCTGGTCGTCGGCGACACCATGTACATCGTCACGCCGTTTCCCAACATCGTGTATGCCCTCGACCTGAGCCAGCCGGGCGCCTCGATCAAATGGAAGTTCGAGCCCACGCAGAGCGAAGACGCGATCCCGATCGCCTGTTGCGACGTGGTGAATCGTGGGGCCGCGTACGCGGACGGCAAAATCTTCTTCAACCAACTCGACGCGCATACGGTCGCACTCGACGCCGAGACCGGCGAGCAACTCTGGAAGGTCAAGCAGGGCGACATCAAGCAGGGTCAGACGATCACCATGGTGCCGCTGGTCGTGCGCGACAAGGTCATCACCGGCATCAGCGGCGGCGAATTCGGCGTGCGCGGCTTCGTGACCGCGAACGACGTCGATACCGGCGAACAGGTCTGGCGGGCCTACAGCACCGGCCCCGACGCCGACGTCCTGATCGGCGAGGATTTCGCTTCGCCGTACGCCTCGCATCAGGGCAAGGACCTGGGCGTCTCGACCTGGAAGGGCGAGGAGTGGAAACGCGGCGGCGGCACGACGTGGGGATGGTACAGCTACGACCCCGAACTCGACCTGTTCTACTACGGCACCGGCAACCCGGGCGCGTGGAACCCGGACCAGCGGCCCGGGGACAACAAGTGGTCCATGACCCTCTTCGCGCGCAACCCGGACACCGGCGCCGCCAAATGGGCGTACCAGATGACCCCGCACGACGCCTGGGATTACGACGGGGTGAACGAGAGCGTGTTGATCGACCTGCCCGGCGAGAACGGCGCCGGCCCGCGCAAGGCGTTGGTGCACTTCGACCGGAACGGCTTCGCCTACAAGATCGACCGCACCTCCGGCACGGTCATCGGAGCCGACAAGTTCGGCCACGTGAACTGGGCCGAGAAGATCGACCTGGAGACGGGCCGGCCGGTCGAGAACCCGGAGAAACGGACCCGCGAGGGGACGAACGTCACGGACATCTGCCCCGGGGCGATGGGCACCAAGGACCAGCAGCCCGTCTCCTATTCGCCGCGCACCAAGCTGTTCTACGTGCCGACCAACCACTTGTGCATGAACTACGAGGGCACCAAGGTGCGCTACATCGCGGGCGTGCCCTACGTCGGCGCCCTGGTCCAGATGTATCCCGGTCCGGGCGGCCACCGCGGCGAGTTCATCGCCTGGGACCCGGTCGCGGGCGAGAAGAAGTGGGGGATCAAGGAGAAATGGTCGGTGTGGAGCGGGGTCCTGTCCACCGCGGGCGACGTGGTGTTCTACGGGACCATGGACGGCTGGTTCAAAGCGGTCCACGCGGTGAGCGGCGAGGTCCTGTGGCAGTTCAAGACGGGCTCCGGCATCATCGGCGCACCGATGACCTATACCGGCCCGGACGGCAAACAGTACGTGGCGGTGATGTCCGGCATCGGCGGCTGGTCCGGTCTGGTGGTGGCCGGTGACCTGTCGACCGACGATCCGACCGCGGCCCTGGGCGCCGTCGGCGCATTCGCCGAACTCGGGAAGGACACGGCCAAGGGCGGCATGCTGTACGTCTTCGCGCTGGATTAATTGCCGCTCGGCGGCGGCTCGACATGGCAGCGACCAGGCTGGGGGCGCGAAGCATCGCGTCCCTTTCTTTTACCGGAACGACGGCGCTCTTGTCGGCCTTCCTGTCAATCCCCGCGGCCTCGACCCGTGCCGCGGATGACGCGCCGTCCGCGTTTCGCGTCTGCGCCGACCCGAACAATCTGCCGTTCTCCAACCGGCGGCAGGAGGGGTTCGAGAACGAACTGGCGGAGATGCTGGCAGGCGAACTCGGTCTCTCCGTGGCCTACACGTGGTGGCCGCAGCGCCGCGGCTTCTTGCGCAATACGCTGAACGCCGGACGCTGCGACGTGGTGATGGGCATCCCGGCCGCGGTCGAGATGGTCCTGACCACCCGGCCCTACTACCGATCCTCGTATGCGTTCGTGTATCCCGCGGACGCGGCGTACACGCTCGACTCGCTGGACGACAAGGTGTTGCGCGGACTGACCATCGGCGTGCACTTGATCGGCGATGACTATACCAACAGCCCGCCGGCTCATGCGCTGAGCGCGCGCGGCCTCGTGGACAACGTCGTCGGCTACAGCGTCTTCGGCAATTACGCCGAAGAGAGTCCGCCGGGGAAAATCGTCGAAGCGGTCGCCGCGCGTGAGATCGACGTCGCGATCGTCTGGGGGCCGATTGCCGGTTATTTTGCACAGCACCACGCCGGCGCGCTGCAGGTGGTCCCGGTCGAGGCGCCCGCGGGCTCGGAAGCGTCGTCGTTCGCGTACGACATCGCGTTGGGCGTCCGCCGCGGGGACGAGGCGTTGCAACGCACGCTCGACGACGTGTTGGCCTCTCAGGCACCGGCGATTCGCACGTTGCTGACCGATTATGGGGTGCCGTTGCCGGACGTCGAAGTGACCGAAACGCCACCGTTAGCTGCCGTAACAGCCGAGACGACCGGGATTGCGGCGCACGCTTCCGCGGACGTGGCGAAACGCAACCCCTACACCGGAGACCCGGCCGCGGTCCGCGAGGGGGAGGAACTCTACAAACTCCTCAACTGCTATAGTTGTCACGGCCTGCACGGCGGCGGGGGCATGGGGCCCGACCTGACTGACGAAGAGTGGAAGGAAGGCACGGGCAGCGACCTTCGCGTGATGGGACAGATCATGACCGGTCGCAACAAGATGCCCGGCTACGACGGGGTGATTACCGAGGAGGAAGCCTGGAAGGTGATCGCCTACGTCCGCACGTTGTATAAAGGAGACCCGGCCACCATCGAGTGGTAACGACGACCGGAGAGGACCGACAGTGCCATGTACGGAACATCGACTTGGATAAGCCTCCTGCTGATTGCTTGCGTCTGGGTTCAGCCAAGCTGGGCGCAACCCATCGAAGACGACATCACCGAAGAAGTCCTCGACGAGGCGCCGCCGCCGGTCGAGGTCCCCGCCTCGCAAATCGAGAGCGGCGAGGAAACCGAACCCATGGCCGACATGCCGGACGGGGAAGACGCTGCCGGTCCGGAACCGACCCCGCTGGCCGATACATCGGACGTTTCCGCTCCCGAGCCGGAGAATATGGTGACGGAGGACGTCGTCACGGATGCGCCTGAACAGGCCGAGGTGTCGGAGATTTCGCCAGCCGCCCAAAAAGAAGAGGCCGAGACGGTGAAGCGTTCCGAGCCCGCTCCCGAGGACACTCAAGAGAGAGTCGAGAACCCAGTGATCCTCGACATTGCCTCGGCGGAATCCGCAACGCCCTACCGCGCGCGGGTGTACACCCGCCTCCCCGATACGCCCGAAGGAATTGGCGTGGACACCCAAGGCAATCTGTATGCGTCGCTATTCCACACCGGGCAGGTCGTGCAACTCGACGAGGAGGGGGGCTACGTCCACATCGCCTGGGTCCCGTCCATTGAGCAGAGCGGCAAAGGACACGTGCTGGGCTTGGCGTCGGACACCGAGGACAACCTCTACGTGGCGTACAAAGCCCGCTCCAAATACGATCGGGTCGGCGACCCGCGGCACCCGGCGTGTCGGGACGCTACCGACGTGTCGAGCGGGCTGTACCGCATAGACGCCGAAACGCGCGAAGTCGCACCCGTGGCCACGCGCGGGGACGGCTGGCCGTTCTGCTTTCCCGATGACGTGGCGGTGGACGACG
The DNA here is from genome assembly GCA_965242795.1 of uncultured Binatia bacterium (SeqCode). Lineage (GTDB taxonomy): Bacteria > Desulfobacterota > Binatia > Bin18 > Bin18 > Bin18. The sequence goes on along the minus strand of OZ251505.1, from coordinate 1,295,057 downwards.
CCGGCAACGTGTATCTGTCGGACCTGACCTACGCCGGAATCTGGAAGATCGCCCCGGACGGCGAGGCCACCTTATGGTCGGAACACCCGTTACTGCACTGGTCCGCGGAGCCCTATTCCGGCTTTCCGCTGGGGGTCAACGTCATCGCACTGGACGCCGACCAGCGCAATCTGTACGCGGCGACCAGCGGTGACCCGCTTGTCCTGCGCATCCCCATCCAACCGGACGGCACCGCGGGCGAGCCGGTCGTGATCTCGCGCGGCCACAGCCTGTTGGACGGTATTGCCTTGGACGAAGCAGGGAACATCTACGTGTCGGAGATCTACCGCAACGAGGTCGTCGGCGTCTCCCCCGACGGGACGCGGCGCGTAGTCGTCGCCAACAAAAACCTGGCGCCGCTCGACGGCAACGCGAGTCTCATCGTGCGGGACGGGGTATTGTACGTAGCGAACCTGGGCTTCGCCCATCCCCGCTGGCAGGATGCGGACAAGACCGTCGTCGCCATTCACAATTTCCCGCGGCCATAGCCCGTGGCACGGTCGTGTCTCAGTCCGGCTCTCCCGACGTCACCCGCCGTGTAGGGGCAACCCCCTGTGGTTGCCCTGAGTAGGGGATAAGTAGGCGGCCCTTCGACACGCTCAGATACCGTAAGCTCACCAGCCTTAGGGACGAAGACCTGCCCTTACATGTGAGACGAAGCCGGCGTTGGGCTCCTCTCCCAAGGGGAGAGGAGATGAAGGAAAGCCCTCTCCCCCCTGGTCCTTGAGCTTGCGGTGTCGTGAGCATGTCAAAGGATCGAAAGGGCGGGAATAGCGCCCGTATTACCCACAAAAAAGTGGGGGCGGACCGTCGCCCACCCCCGCCGGGAAGGAATGCGCACCGTGGGAGGACTCAGTTCTTGCCGTGGCGCAGCAGGCGGCCCGGCGTGGCGCCGGTGCACTGCCCGTCCTCGAAGGTGACGTCGCCGTTGACCATGATCCAGCGGTAGCCCTCGGCATATTGCACGCGCCGCCACTCGCCGGCCGGGAAGTCGTGCACGACCTTGGGCTTCTCGGGGGTGAGTTTCAAGTTTTCCAGATCATAGATCACCATGTCCGCAGGAGCGCCTTCGTGCAGCGTGCCGCGATCCTGGAAGCCCGCACACTGTGCCGGCATGGCGCTCAGCCGGTAGTGCGCTTCTTCCAGGCTCATGAAGCCGGCGTCGCGCACCATCCACGACAGCATGTCCGTCGGGTAGGCGCCGATGGTCACGAACTTGGTGTGCGCGCCGCCGTCCGAGACGCCGGCCATGCTGTACGGCGAGGACATCAACTCGGAGGCTAGGTCTTCGCGCACGTTGCGCGCCGGCGTCAGGAACTCGGTCTTGAGCTCGTCTGCGATGGCGATGTCGAACATGGCATCCATGGGATGCTTGTTCTCGATCCGGGCGACTTCTTCGACGATCTTGCCGATGTACCGCTCGAACTCGGGCCGGACGACCGACTCGATGGTGAAATCCTTGAACGAGCCGGTCACCACCGGGGTGTGGCCGGTGTCGTACTCGGCGACGAGCGCCTGGCGGATGGCCGGATTCCTGAGCTTCGCGAGCCGCTCGGCCGGCGTGCCCATCGTCACTTCCCGCACGACGTCGTTGCCGTCGAACAGGCCGGTGATCTCGCCGAAGTTGAAATACAACCCCTGGCGCATGATGACCGTCTGGTTGTAGATCTTGCGGCCGGCGCGATTGGTCTTGTCCATCCAGCGCAGGATGCGGCGGTGGATGCTGGGCCGGTCGTCGCGCACCGCGGTCGCGTTGAACAGGATCGGGCGGCCCGACTCGTCGGCCAAGCGGTCGTAGAACTGCATGTCCGACTCGAAGTCCTCGCTCGCCTGGGTGAGTTGGATGAAGCCCTCGCCGCGTTTCTTGAGTACGCGCCCAAAGGCCAGCACGTCTTCGTCCGCCATCGTGTCGGTCACCATCGGCGTACCGTCGTAGTCGCGCTGCACGGACACGAAGCCGTTGCCCAGGCGTTGCGCCGAGAACCCGCAGCCGCCGACGTCGAGCGACTCTTCCAGGATCCGGCACATGGTCGCCATTTCGGCCTCGGTCGCCGGCCGGCTCTTGGCGGCCTCCAGCCCCATCGTCCAGATCATGATCGGGGCCAGCGGCACGTAGCTCATGACGTTCAGCCCCTTGGGCGTCCCGTCCAGGAAGTCGAGCCATTCGGGGAAGGTCGTCCAGTCCCACTTCATGCCGGCTTTCATCGACTCGTAGGGAATCGCTTCGACGCGCGACATGGTCAGCATGGCCCGGTCGCGCATGTCGGGCTGGACCGGCGCGAACCCGAAGCCGCAGTTCCCCATCACGATGGAAGTAACCCCGTGCCAGCCGGACAGCGTGCAGTACGGGTCCCAGTTGATCTGCGCGTCGTAATGGGTGTGCAGATCGACGAAGCCGGGCGCCACGACCAGCCCATGCGCGTCCAGCGTCTTGGCGGCGTCGCTCGGATCGAGCCTGCCGTTGCGCTCGATCTTGGCGACCTTGCCGTCGGTGATGCCGATGTCGCCGGTGAAGCGCGGGGCGCGCGTCCCGTCGACGATCGTGCCGCCTTGGATCAGTACGTCGAATTCGGGCATGAGATACCTCCGTGTTGGGATGCGGGGAGTGAAAACTGAACGTTCACTCAGCGGGGTGAACGGTTGCGGGGCCGCTTGCTGGGCGGAAGATGCCATACGCCGGTTCTCACTGTCAACAGAAATGGGGTATAGTCCTCCCGCCGGACGGACGGGGAGAGAAACAGCGGAAGCCATTGTGCTTGTATAGAGACAACATGACGAACGGGAGGGTAGGGAAGATGCTACGGACCATCGGTTTCAGCGTGTGTTTATTCCTTGGCCTTGCAGGGGTGCCGGGCGTTACACCGGCGCAAGAGCCGCAAGCCGAACAACCAATAGAAGACGCCGGCGCTGAGCAACCCGAGACCCTGACCTTGGCGTTGGCCGAGCGGTTTCTTGATGCGGCCAAGGCGGAGGCGGCCAGACAGGGCTGGGCCATGAGCTTCGCGGTAGTGGACGCCGCGGGCCGGCAGGTCGCCATGCTGCGCATGGACGGGGCGCGTTGGATGACGGCCCGGGTGGCGCAGGCCAAGGCGTTCACCGCGGCGACCTTCCGGCGGCCGTCGGCCGCAGTCGAGGAACTCGCCGACCGGCGGCCCGCCCTGTTCGAGAGCGTCACCGCCCTGATCGACGAGCCGATGTTGCTGGCCGGGGGTGGGCTACCGATCCTCATCGATGGCCGTCTGTTGGGCGGCGTGGGGGCGAGCGGCGGCACCGAGGCCGAGGACATCGACTGCGCCCAGGTAGGACTCGACGCGATCGGCGCCGAATAGTCCGAGGCGGGAACGCGAACGCCAGCCGGAGGGACGACCGTGCATCGGGAAGAGTACGCCGCGGCCGCGCAGCGCGTCGAAACGTACGTCCTCCGCTTCCTGCGGACGTTCGAGGACGTTCAGGACACCCTCCACTTCGGAAAGATTCCCGAGGCGCAGGGGCGCCTGCGTGACGCGCTGGGCGATTTTTTCGACCGCGACGTGCCCCCGTTCGCCGCGATCGAGCCTCCCCTCGACCGGGCCGCGGGACACGCCGCGCTGACCGCGGCTCTGACGCATCTGCAGAATGCGAGCCGCGCTTTTCTGGACGGAAAGGCCGGGCCGACCTTCGGCAGCGCATTCGTGGCGAGCCGTTTCTCGTTCTGCCGCGGCTTGGACATGCTGTACGCCGGGCGGGCGCATTTTCCGACCGTGTCCGACTATTGGGCACCGCGGGACGCCCCGGCACACGAGCTTTTGCCGGACCGGCCGGCGGACGACCTCGCCGTGGACGTCGGTATGCTGCACCGGCCCGCGGGCGACGCGCACGCCGAGTATTCGTTGCACGTGCCCGAATCCTACACACCCGACAGGGAATGGCCGCTGATCGTGTGTCTGCACGGCGGCTATGGGCGGGGAGACGATTACATCTGGACGTGGCTACGCCCAGCCAGGAGCCGGGGTTACGTCGTGCTGTCGCCGAAATCGCGCGGCCCCACGTGGTCGATCCTGCGCCCGCCGGTCGATATCGCGTCCATCCGCGCGATGTTCGACACGGTCTGCACGGAGTACGCCATCGACCGAAGCCGGGTGTATCTGTCCGGCCTGTCCGACGGCGGCACGTTCACCTATCTATTGGGTCTCGACCAAGCCGACCTGTTCGCGGGAATCGCGCCCATCGCCGGCGAACTCAGTCCCGCGGCCGACGGGATGTTGCGCCAGAAGCAGGGCTTGCAACTCCCCATCCACGTCGTTCACGGCGTGCACGACTTCATCTTTCCGGTCGCGTCGGTGCGCTCGTCCAACGAGTTGCTGCAACACATCGGCTACCGCCTGACCTATACCGAGTTGCCCGACTGGAGCCATTCGCTCACGCACAGCATCAACGAAAGCCTAGTACTGCCCTGGTTCGAGAACCTCGGCGGCAGCCCGGCGGGCTAATTTCAGGAGGGAACGATGCCGCAAGATATGGAAGCGCGGCTGGCCGCGCTCGAAGCCAAGGTGCAGGACCTGCACGACCGCGAGGCGATCCGCAGCCTGCGCTTTCGCTATCACGAGTGCATCAACGGCGGAGAGTTGCGCGCCATACCGGACCTGTTCACGGACGACGCCGAACTCGACTTCGATTATCTCGGCAAAGCCCGCGGGCGGGCCGAGTTGACCCGATTCTTCACCGGCATCGGCGACCTGCTGTCGTTCGTCAAACAGTTCGTGCACAACCACGCCGTCGAGGTGGACGGCGACACGGGCCACGGTTACGCCTATCTCGAAGCCAAGACCATCTCCAAGGGCGAAGCGTACGTCGTGGCCGCGCGCTACGACGACACCTACGTCAAGCGGAACGGCGTGTGGAAATTCGCCCGGATGGCTCTGACTCCATATTTCACGGTGCCGTTCAAAGAGGGCTGGGCGCAGGCCGACCGGCTCAAGATGGGCCGCTGAGAAAGACCTCGGCGAACCGAACGCCCCTCGCGTGAGGCCGGTCCAGAAAGTCGAACTTCGCCTTGAAGGGCGATTCGGCTTCATGCTACGCCCGTCGCATATCGACATCGCCTGAAACGTATCGGTCGACCTGATCCAAAAGGAGGGAATCATGGCGCAATTCGATACGGTCATTACGAACGGCACCGTGGTCGACGGCACCCGGGTGCCGCGCTACAAGGCCGACATCGGCGTGAAGGACGGCAAGATCGCCGCAATCGCCCAGCCGGGCCGCATCGGCCGCAGCGACGCGAACCGGGAGATCGACGCCGCGGGGTTGATCGTCGCGCCCGGCTTCATCGATCTCCACACCCACTACGACGCCCAGATCCACTGGGACCCGTACTGCTCGATCGGGGGCTGGCACGGCGTCACGTCGGTCACCATCGGGAACTGCGGCTTCGGGTTCGCGCCGGTGTTCAATAAGGACTTCGACCGCGCCTTGCTGTCGCTGTCGCGCAACGAGGCCATTCCGCTGGAGCCCATGAAGGTCACGATGGCGCCCGAGTGGGAGACCTTCCCGGAATGGATGGCGCACGTCGATCGGCTGCCGCTGGGCATCAACCTGTCCCAACTCGTACCGGTGACCCCGTTGATCGCGTACGCCATGGGCGGCTTCGCCGAGGCCAAGAAACGGCTGCCCAACGAACGGGAAGTCCGGACCGCGGTGCGGCTCTTCCACGAAGCCATGCAAGCCGGCGCGGTGGGTTGGGGCGCGCAACGCCTGTTCCCGGAAAGCACGGCGTCCGTCCAGCGCGACTACGACGGCACGCCGATGATCTCCGACGTGCTGCCGGACGAGTTCTACCTGACGATGGCGAGGGAACTCGAACGCTACGAGACCGGCTTCATCCAGATCACCCAGTCGAGCGCGACGCCCAATGACCAGGGCATCGGCATGGTGCGCGACATGGACTTCAGTACCCAACTCGCGCGACGCAGCGGCCACTCCGTCATCTACAACGCGCTGGTGGCGCACGAGCAGATCACCGAGCCGCTCAAGCTGCAACTCGACTGGCTGAACGACATGGTCGATCAGGGCGTGCCGGTGTACGGACAGGCTGCGACGGTGCGCGCGCCGTTCACCATCAATTTCAAGGACTGGAACCTGTTCGACGACAACGACACGTGGCGCGAAGCCACGCTCGGCACGGTCGAAGAAAAGCGCGTCAAGCTCGCCAAGCCGGAGTTCCGGCACGCCATGCGCGCCGAGTACGACGCGGGGACGCCGACGCGCGACTACATCTTCGGCGAACTGGCGAAATACGTGGCGATCAAGATCAACGACCCGGAACTCCGCGACAAGTATATCGGCAAATCGGTGGCCGAGATTGCCGAGATGGAGAGCAAGCACGTCATCGACGCCATGCTCGACGTCAGCGTGGCCGACGGCCTGGAGACCGAATGGCTCGGGCCGGTGGTCAACGGCAACCCGCGGGTGCACCGCGAGATGATGAGTTCGCCGGCGACCATTCCGGGCGCCTCGGACGGCGGCGCGCACATCAAGTTCCTGACCCTGGGCGTGTATCCCACCGACATGTTGTCCTGGCTGGTACGCGATTCGGGTATGTTGACCCTGGAGGAAGCCCACTTCCGGCTGAGCGCGCTGCCGGCCTGGGCCGCCCAGTTCAAGGACCGCGGCACGCTGCGCGAAGGACTCGCCGCGGACGTCGTGATCTACGACCTCGACAACCTGAACCTGAAGCCGATCGAAGTCGCCTACGACCTGCCGGCGGGCGAATGGCGGCGCATCCAGAAGGCCGATGGCTACCGGCACATCCTAGTCAACGGCGTCGAGACCTTTCAGGACGGCCGTTGCACGGGCGCCACACCCGGCGGCCTGCTGCGTAGCGGACGTGCCGCGGCGTAGCGGTTCTGCGGAGGGGCAAAAGACCTTTTCGCCCCTCTGCCCCTAGAGGAAGGCAAACATGGAAACGCGTACTGACAGTATCGTGCAGGCGCGGGTGGATAGCGACACCGAGAGACGGGCCTCTCGTGCTCTGTACGCAATGGGATTATCGGTGTCCGATGCGATTCGTCTCCTTTTACAGCGAGTTGCAGACGAAAAGCGGCTGCCGTTCGCGGACCTCGGTACCGAACATCGCTACGGTCGAAGCCATGCAGGAATTGGAAGAAGGGAGAGGTACGCGCTTCGAGAGCGCCGAGAAATTGTTCGAGGATATCGGCGTCTGACATGCTGCTCCCGGTTTGATAGACACAGTTCAAACGCGATGTCAGAAAAGCCGAGAAGCGCGGAAAAGATCTGACCAAGCTGCGCGCGTTGCTTGATGCGATGATCCGGCAAAGACCCATACCCGCACGCTATATCGACCACCAACTCTAGGGAACGTGGAGCGGGTATCGGGAGACTCACATCGAACCAGACTGGCTGTTGATTTACCGTGTCGAGGGGAACGAGTTATACTTGGCGCGTACAGGTTCCCACTCCGACCTCTTCAGGGACTAACTTAACCAAAATCCAGGATGAAGGCACGAACCCTCGTAGATTGTACCGTTGACTGGCAGATTCGACTTCTGTAGATCTTCTTCTTCCCTCGCAATTCTGGCAACCACCTCTTTTCCGATGCCCTGGTTTCCCTCAAGGTCTCTGGGCTTAGAAAACTTTGTTGGACTCGTATTCTGCACGCAATGGGATTATCCGTGTCCGCCGCAATTCATCTGCTGTTACAGCACAGCAGGCTCCCGTAGGTCGGATTAGCGAAGCGTAATCCGACATCCTCGCTTCTTTGATTGCCTGCCGGCCAATCTGGGGAGATATTCTCACAAGGGTCGTGGCCGTTGCGCCGTCCGTAGCCCTCTCGTCCATAGATTGATTTTACGAAGTGCACTCCTCCGTTCATCAAGGCGATTTCCTCTAGTTCATTGCAATTCGGGCAGTGGCGATGGATGGTATGGAGACGGAGCGGTACGGAGCGGCATGTTGCGCCGCGGCTGTCGAGCCTGTAGGTATCTGGGCTTAGGTGAGCGACCTCCGTTCGCAATAAGGAGGGACAAATATGGGAATGCGGCAAGAGCGGTTTCTATCGTCGGACGGCCCGGAACGTCGGTATCGACGACTGACTCCGGACGTTCGCACGATGGTCATGCGGGGCGCCTGCATCGCGCTGACGCTGGTACTGGCGCCGCTGTTTGTGGCCCAGAAGGCTGGCGCCGCGGGCGACCAGAGCTATCAGTCCCTCCGTGATTGGATCGACGAACACCGCAACGCCGCGGTGCCGTTCGAGCCGGGCGAGCACCTGACTTTGGCCGACCGGACGGCGTTGGAGCCGTTCATTCCGCATTCCGCGTGGGAGTATTACTTCTTCGACGACATGGACATGGAGGTCGCCGCGACGGGCGACTACCCGGAGCCCGACGGTTGGGGCGCGGACGTCCAGCCCGATTATCGGATCGACGAAAACGGCGTGCTGGTCGGGTTCACGGGCGGCGGGTTTCCCTTCCCCGACATCGCCGCAGACGATCCCCAGGCCGCCCAGAAAGTGGTGTGGAACATGCTGTGGCGGCCCGGGTCGGACGACTTCGTGATGCCGATGGTCGCCTGGCTGCGCAGCGAGAACGGCGTGCTCGACCGCACGCTGGAGTTCACCTCGGTCAGCTCCCGATACGCCCGCGGGGACGAAACGCTGGTGCCCGGCTACGAGGAGATCAAGACCAAACAACTCATGGAGTTCCGCTCCCCACGCGACATGGCCGGCGCCAAGTCGCTGACCAAGACGTACGTCGATCACTATAAGGAAGACGCCGGCTGGATGTATCAGCCGGCGCAACGCAAGCCGCGGCGCACGCTCGCCTCCGAGCGCACCAGCGAACTGATGGGCATGGATTTCACCATGGAAGATATGATGGGTTTCGGCGGCAAGGTGTACGAGCACGACTGGACGTATCTGGGCACGAAGCGCGTCCTCGCCACCATCAACGTCGAGACGAACCCGCCGGCCGGCGGCCCGCACCTGTGGGTGCCCAACAACACGCGCTGGGAGGTGCGCGACGCCCACGTCCTGCTCATCGATCCCAAGGCCGACAACCATCCGTACAGCCACAAGATCGTCTTCATCGACACCGAGACGTACTGGACGCTGTGGATGTTCGGCTTCGACCGGAGCGACGACCAGTTGCTGCGCATGAGCCAGCACTTCCTCAAGTATTCGGAAGGCTACGCCACGGAGCCGGCGGAGCAGTCACCGTACATGAAGCTGGACTTCTCGCACAACGTCGGCGACAAGGTCTTCATCCACCTCGGAGAGACCGACATCAACGCCAAGAAACCGCACTGCACGTACACCCATTGACACGTGATGCGCAGAGACTTCACCCCGGGTCGGGCGAAGCAATTCTACTCTGTCCGCAACATGGTCAGCGGGCGCCGCTAATGCGCGCCGGACGCTGCCCCACCGTGCCGTTTGCTCGCTATCTGGCCGCGGCCGGCCTGCTGCTGGGGCTCGGCTTTGCGCCGCTGCGCGCCGCGGCCATCGTGTCGGTGACCGACGACATCGAACTCGAAGGGTTCTTCAAGACGCAGAACATCCTGCGCACGCCCATGTTCCGGGACGCCGAGTTCGTCATGCAGCGCAATACCGCGCAGCTCGAGAGCAAGTATTATTTTCTGCGCGACAGCCGGGCCTTCAACCGCTTTGGGACCGGCCCGCTCGAAGAGGCCACGCTCACCCTGATCGGCCGCGGGGTGTACGATTCCATTTACGACATCCGCGACACCTACAGCGAGGCGTTCGGCAAGCACGAGAAGCTCAACCGAAAATTCGAGTACAAACTCCGCGAAGCCTTCGTCGATCTGGTGCTGCCGCCGTTCACGCTCCGCCTCGGGCGGCAGCAGGTGGTGTGGGGCGAGACCGATAACTTCCGCGCCCTGGACGTCATCAACCCGCTCGACCTGCGCTGGCACGCCAACTGGGAGCCGTGGGAGGACATCCGCATTCCGCTGTGGATGGCGCGCGGGATCTACGACATCGGAAAATTCGGCCCGCTGGAAGAGTCGTTCGTCGAGGCGGTCTGGATTCCGTGGGACTTCCAGCCCAACAAGTTCGGCGCGGACCCGCGGCGGCCCTGGCCGTTCATCGGCGACGGACGCTTCGCGGTCGCCAATTCGGCGTGGATCGGCGACGCGCTGTACCGCCTGAACACCACCGTGCTCGACGACAAGCCGAGCAAGAAGTTCAAGAACGGGCAGGCCGGGGCGCGCTTCAAGGCGATCTGGGGCGGCGTGGATTTCAGCCTCAACTATTTCTACGGCTTTTCCGCGGACACGGGCGTCAAGGTCCGGTCGGACCTGACGACGGTGCGTGGCGGCACGCTGCACAGCGTCGTCCAGACCGTCAATCCGCGCTCCCACGTTCTCGGCATCGCGGCCAACTATTCCGAGGAATACTACACGCAGTCCGTCTTCCGGATGGAGACGACGTACACGACCGGCATTCCCGTCGGCTTGGCTCCGGGCGCCTCCGCGCGGCTCGACCCGGACCGCAACCTTTTCGATACGGCCAGCCGGTCGGTCGTCATGCTCGCGGTGGACCGCCCGACCTGGATCCGCCCATTGAACGATCTCCGTACCTTCTTCCTCTCCGCCCAATTCTTCTGGCGGCGCTATCTCGACTACAGCCGCCTGTACAGCGGCCTGCCGTCGATCCTGGCGGCGCTCGACGACCGCGGCGCGGCCATTCCCGACCGCTTCGTGAGCGCCAGCCGGGACAAGGTGGATCAGAACGAGTTCGTGATGACGTTCTCCGCCTCGACCAGCTACGGCCGGGCCGGGCTGTGGCAGCCGTTGTTCGTGTTCGCCTTCGATCCGCTGTCCACGGGTGCGTACAACAAGCTGGCCATGGACTACCTGTGGTCCAACCACGTCATCGTCCGTCTGGAACAGAACCTGTTCTGGCGAATCAGCGGGCACGACCCGGGGCCGTGGGCGATCGGCGACATCTACGGCCGGCCGGGCGACAGTCGCCACGAGACCACCCTCAGCCTCATCTTCCAGTTCTAGACCGCCTCACTCTGCTTTGGCGGGTATGTAGGGGCAGGCCCCCGTGCCTGCCCGTCCCCGCTCAGGGGCCGCAGCGGGTTACCCTACATCCTGTAGGAACAAGACGCGGGGGAACCCTGCTCAGTCCGCGCTCTCGCCCGACGCAACCGCCGTGCCGGTCGGGCGTTGCGCGGCCGCTGGCGGAAGACGGTTCGCGGCACGCGTCAGAACGTAGCAGGCCGCGGTGCTCAGTACGCAGGCCAGCCCCACGCCGGCGAACGTGCTGCCCAGACCGTAGGCGTCCATGACCAAACCGCACACCGGCGGGGCGAGCGTCATGCCCAGGCTGTGCACGGTGAGCAACATGCTCATCACCGTGCCCATGCTCGCCCCAGGCGTGTGTTCCATCGCCAAGGCTTGGTGGGCCGGGTAGGCCACACCGAACCCGGCGCCCACGATCACGTTGAGCAGCATCAGTTCCGCAAAGGTGGACGCGAGCGGAAACGCGGCCAGACAGACGGAACTGAGCAGCGCACCCGAACCGATCAGGTCGGCCTTGCGCATCCGGTCGGACAACCGGCCGCAAGGCGATTGCAACAGCGTGCTGACCAGCACGTTCACCGAAATCAGCAGCCCCACCTGCGCGGTGGTGAGCGGCAGCAGGGACGCGGACAGCAACGGGACGAACACCCAGATGACCGTGCTCGACAGCGCGTACACCACGCGGAACAATGCGGTGCCGAGCAGCGCCCGGCGGGCGGCCAACGCGCGCCACGACAGGACGGGCTGTTCGCGCGCCGCGCGGTGCGCCCGGGTATCGGGCAGGAAGAAGAACAACAGCAGCAGCGACAGCAGACTCAAGGCGCCCAGCGCGCCGAAACTCGCCTGCATGGAGAACGCATCCTTGATCGCGCCGCCCAGCACCGGGCCGCCCGCCACACCACCCAGGAACGCGGTATTGACGTATCCGGCATAGGTCCCCTCGCGGCCCTTGGGCGTCAGGTCGCCGACGTAGGCCATCGCCACCGGCTGGACCATGGCCGTTGCGACGCCCTGCAACGCCATGACCAGGATCAGCAGCCCCAAGCTGTCCGCCAGCAGATAGGCGACCGACGTCAGGCCGTAGCAGGCCAAGCCGGCCAGCAGGAAGGCGCGGCGTCCGCGACGGTCCGACGCATGGCCGATCAGCGGCAGCAGCAACGTGCGGGCGGCCGAGTGCGCGCCGAACAGCATGCCGACCGCGACGCCGCTCGCCCCGAATTGCTGGGCGTACAACGGCACGAAGGGAATCACGATGCCGTTGCCCAGCATGGTGGCGAACAGCGCCAGGCACAACACGAACAGGGGGGCAGTCATGGGCCGCCCGGGCGGGGATGTCACGGTTTGCACTTTCCCCTCGCCCTCGAATCCCGTCCGGCGAGGTCCAGCCCTCTCTCGGAGGGGGGAAGGGTTCCCCTTCCTAATTCCCTCTGTCCCTGAGCCTGTCGAAAGATGGGAGAAGGCTGAAGCCTGCCCCGGACGCGGTCCGGGGGCGAGGGTTCTGGCGCGGTGGTGAATCAGCCTGGGGATTGAAGACCGAGACGTTACCCTTCGGGTGGCCAGCGGTCCGCCCACGGTCGGGCGGCTTCGAGTTGTGCGGCCACGCGGAACAGGACGTCCTCGCGGCCCGCGGGCGCGACGAGTTGCACCCCGATCGGCAGCCCCTCGGCGTTCCAGGAGAGCGGCAGTGAAATGGCTGGTTGGCCGGTGACGTTGAACGGGACCGTGAACGGCATGAACGCGACCGACCGCCGCGCCGCGGCGAGCGGGTCGTCCGGGGTGGACGTGAATTCGCCCAGCCGGGGCGGCGGCTCGGCAATCGTGGGCGTCAACAGCAGGTCGAACCCGCCGTCGGCGTGCCACCACGCCGCGATGCGCCGCGTGTCGGCGTGCAGCCATTCGACGGCTTCGATGTAGCGCTGCGCAGTCCGGCTGCGCCCGATTTCCACCATCGCCCAGGTGTTCGGCTCCAGGTCGCGTTGAGTGACGTTCCGTCCCGTCTGCCGGTGTAGCGCCTCGACGTGCGCGGCGATGGAAGCGGTCAACAGCGCCCAGACGTGGCGGCGGCGTTCCACCTCGTCGTCCAATGCGCCGGGATACGACTCTTCGACCGTATGGCCGAGTTCCGTCAGCAGACGTCCGGTCTCGACCGCAGCCGTGGCGCAGTCGGGGTGCAGCGGCACGGTATGGCCGGGGACGTCGGCGAGTAGGCCGATCTTCAGTTTACCCGGCTCGGCCCCGACCTCGTGCAGAAACGGGCGCGCCGGCGGGGCCGCGGCGTACGGGTCGCCCGGCATGGCGCCGGCCACGACGTCCAGAATCGCGGCCGTGTCCCGGACGCTGCGCGTCACGACGTGTTCGTTCACCAAGCCCTGCCAGACCTCGCCGTATTCTGGCCCCAACGAGGTGCGCCCGCGCGTGGCCTTCAGCCCGACCAGGCCGCACTCGCTGGCCGGAATGCGCGTCGAGCCGCCGCCGTCGTTGGCGTGCGCCGCGGGCACGAACCCCGCGGCGACCGCGGCTCCAGCGCCTCCGCTTGAGCCGCCCGTGGAGTGGTTGGGGTTCCAGGGGTTGCGGCTCGGGCCGTAGGCCGCGGGTTCGGTCGTCGGCAGGGTCGCGAACTCGGGCGTGTTCGTCTTGCCCAGGAAGATGAAGCCCGCGCGCCTGAGCTTGGCAGCCATGTACGTGTCTTCGGCCGCGGTCCAGCCCAGGTCTTTGAGAAACCGCGAACCCTGGTGGTACGGGTCGCCGGCCGTGTGACAGCCGAAGTCCTTGAGCAGAAACGGTACGCCGCGGAACGGCCCGTCGGGGAGGGTTGCCGCGCCTGCTTCCTCCCGCGCCCGGTCGAACAACGGTGTGACGACCGCATTGAGCTGCGGGTTGCGGGCCTCGATTCGTGCGATGGCGGCGTCCACCAGTTCGCGCGGCGTCACGTCGCCGCGGCGCACGCGCTCGGCCTGCGCCACGGCATCGAGTCGGGCGAATTCGTCCGGCATGTTCTCTGCCTCCTTACAGGTGTGCCCCTCGTACCAAACGCCCGCGAGGATGAGAAGGCTGAGGGTAGTGCATCAGTTTGAGATTTCCTTGGGCGGAATGCCGTTTCTCCGTCATTCCCCCGTTCGAGCCGGGGGCAGGCTCTGCGGAAACAGGAATCCAGCGGAGACCCTCCTCCTCAATTGCGAACTACCAGCCGAGGGTGGGGTCTCCACCTTCCCCCTCACCCTAGCCCTCTCCCTCCAGGGGAGAGGGGATCAAAACCCCACGCGGAGACGATTTCAAACTGAGGCACTACCGGCTGAGGGGTGTCATCCCACGCCGGCTTTCGGCTAGGGTAGCGGGGTTCCCCGTCTTGAAGATCGCCCGCGCCCGGAAGGAGGAGCCATGTCCGCACGACACGACGTCACCCCGGCGTCCATGCAGAACATCCGCGAACGATTTCGATATTCGCCCGGCGTTCGGGCCGGGCATCTGTTGTACGTGGCCGGGCAGGTCGGGCGGGATGAAAACCTGAACGTCGTGGCCGACAAGGAAGCCCAGTTCGTACAGGCGTTCGAGAACGTCAAGAAGGTGTTGGCCGAAGCCGGGGCGCGTTTCGACGACGTGGTGGAGATGGTCACCTACCATACCGACATGCGCGACCTGCCGCTCTTCATCAGCGTCAAGGACCGCTACGTCACCAACCTCGACCGCCTGCCGACGTGGACCGGCGTCGGCACGCCGGCGCTCGCCATGCCCGGCCTGTTCGTCGAGATCAAATGCACGGCCTTTCTGGAATGAACATGCCGCCGGACGCACCACCACATCACGCGCGCCAATCCGCCTACGGCTGGATCATCGTCGCGGCCGGGCTGCTCATCAGCCTGAGCATGTACGGGGTGATCGAGTCGTTCGCGATCATGTTCAAGCCCATTGCCGCGGAGTTCGACTGGGACCGCGGCACCGTGTCGGTGGCGTCGATGGTCGGTTGGATGAGCTTCGGCGTGTCCAGCCTGATCTGCGGCCGGCTGAGCGACCGATACGGTTCCAAGTGGGTGATTATGGTCGGCTGCGTCTTGTTCGTGGCCGGGACGTTTCTCATGAGTCAGGTGCGGTCCCTCTGGCATCTCTACATCTATTTCGGGGTGGTGCTGGCGATGGGCCGTTCGGCGACCGGCGTGCCGATGGTCGCGCTGGTGACCAAGTGGTTCGTGCGCAATCAAGGGCTGGCGCTGGCCCTCGTCCAGTCGCAGAACGTCGGGTCCGCGGTGTTCGCCCCGCTGGTCGTGTTCCTGCTCGCCCGGAACGACTGGCGCTGGGCGTACGTCTGGCTCGGGGTCGTGACGCTGGCGGTGCTGCCGTTGGCGCTGCTCATCCGCGACAAGGCAGCCGCGGCCGACATCGCCGCCCGTGAACGGGAGACCCCTCCCCCTTCGACAGGCTCAGGGGCCGGGGGGAGGGAACAAGCAGCCACTGGTTCCCGGTCATTCTCTCCTCCGCGCGCCACGGCAACGGGATACGGCATGACGCTGGGGGAGGCGATGCGGACGCGCGCCTTCTGGACGCTGAACCTCATGGTGCTCGGCTGCTGCGTGTGCCACTCCTGCATTCTGCTGCACGGCTTCAACCACATGACCGACGTGGGCGTGCTGGACTCGGTCGCGGCGCGCGTGGTGATGCTGATGGCCGTGTTCGGGATGGTCGGCAAGATCGCCAATGGGCTGCTGGCCGACCGGATCGGGGCCAAATGGGCGATTGCGCTGTTCCTCGGCCTGCAGGCGGTCATGATCCCGGTCTTCATCGAGGCCCGCCAAGCGCCGTCCTTCTATACGTGGGCGGTGCTGTTCGGCCTCGGTTTCGGGGGCCCGATGCCGGTGTACGCCATGCTGTTCCGCGAGTATTTCGGCGTGCGGGCCATCGGTACCATCCTCGGCGTCTTCTTCATGGTCGCCGCGCTCGGGATGGGTTCGGGCGGCCTGCTGGGCGGGGCACTGTTCAACCTGTTCGGCAGCTACAGCCTCCCGTTTCTGACGAGTTCGGGCATGGGCCTGCTGGCCGCGGTGCTGGCGCTGACGTTGCCTTCGAACACGCCAGCACTGCCGCTCCCCGTTCCACGGGTCGCTGTGCAGACCGGCGGCTGATCGGTCGTCGCGCTGCGGGTTTTCGGGACGTGTGGGGGACGTCGCCGCTAGTCGACCTGCAGCCGGTCCGCGGTCTTGCGGCGCAGCCGCAGACGGGTCCAGCCCAGAAACCAGCCGAGCAGCAGCACGCCGGCGCCGGCCAGGAAATTGGTCGTCGTCGCGTCGCGTTCGAGGCGGTCCCGCTCGGCGGTAATCTCGGCAAGCCGTGATTCGTAGGAGGCCGAGGTGTGCCGGCCGGCTTCCCGGGCACTCTGCATCTGCGCCATTTCTTCGCGCACGCGAGCGAGTTCCTGCGCACGCGCGGCGAGTTGTGCTTCGAGGTCTCGGATGCGATACGCCGCCGGCTCGTCGGTCGTGAAGTAACGGATTGCGACGTAGCCCTGCGCGCCGCCGGGCAGGGTGACCAGCGCGTAGGTGTCGTTGACTTGGTTCACGAGCTGGACCGCGTCGCCGGTCCTGAGATTGGTCAGGATTTCATGATCCGTGGACGGGCCGCTGCGGACCCGAACGGCGCGCCGCTCGCCGACGTACAACGTTTGTCCCTCCTGCGCGTGGCTCACGGAGGGAAGCAACAATACGACGATGAGAAGCAACCTGCTCATTGGACTCACCGGGAGACGTGCCGCGTACCGATAGCCCGCATTCGTGCGAACGACAACCCTGCGAAGGCCGGAGATTGTGGATTGTGGATCTTGGATTGTGGATTGGAGGGCCGTCACCCGCTGTGGAGAATTGGAACCCTCTCCCGGTGGTCCCTGAGCCTGTCGAAGGATCGGAACGAACCCCGGGATCACCTCAGCCCCCGTCTTCTGGAATATTCTGGAAAACGCGCAGCAACTCGTCATGCAGGTGGCCGTTGGAAGCCAGCGTCTGGTCGCCATGCAGGTCGAGTAGGCCGCCCGAAAAATCGCCGGTTCGTCCGCCGGCTTCCTCGACCAGCAGCGCGCCGGCGGCAATGTCCCAGGGGAACAGCCGCCATTCCCAGAACGCGTCCGCACGCCCGCAGGCCACGTAGCACAGGTCGAGCGCGGCCGAGCCGTTGCGCCGCACGCCCTGGCTGCGTTCCATGAACGCGGCGTAGTACCGCAGGTAGAACGCACCGCGCCGCCGCCGGTCGTACGGAAACCCCGTCAACAGCAGGCTGTGTTCCAGGCGGGCCGCGGACGAGACCCGGATGGGCCGGTCGTTCAAATAGGCACCGCGGTTGCGCACGGCGTGGAACGTCTCGTTCCGAATCGGGTCGTGGACGACGCCGACCAACGGGCTCCCCTCGTGAGTGAGCGCGATGGACACGGCGAAGTGGGGGTAACTGTGCGCGAAATTGGTCGTCCCGTCCAGCGGGTCGACGTACCAACAGTACGGGCTGTCGGGACCGGACCGGGCGGACTCTTCGGCCACGACCGCATGGGTCGGAAAGCTGTACCGGAGGCGTTCCGTAATCAACCGGTCGGCCGCGACGTCGACGTTGGTAACCAGGTCGACGAGGTCGCTCTTGACCGTCACCTGCTTGGTCTTGAGCCAGTTGTCACGTATCAGCCGGCCCGCGGCCCGGGCGGCGTCTCCGGCGACTTGCAGAGCGGCTGTCACGACGGCGTGCATCCCGGTATTGTGGCAAGCGTGGCGCGCAGCCGCAACACGAAGACGGATCGCAATCGGACGTCAACCCGTGCGTATTCTCGCTCCCGCGAAAGTCAACCTTTTCCTCCGCATCGTCGGCCGGCGCGCCGACGGCTACCACCTGCTCGATTCGGTCATGGCGCCCGTCAGCCTGTACGACGAGATAGAGGTAACCGCGGAAGTGGGGAACACGCGCCGGTCGCATATCCGGGTGACCTGCGACGACCCGGCCATTCCCGCGGACCGGTCGAACCTCGCCCATCGGGCCGCGGCGTTAATATGTAGGACTGCCGGCCTGCGGGCCAGAATCGCCATTTCGCTGCGAAAGCACATTCCCGCGGGTGCCGGTTTGGGCGGCGGTAGCAGCGACGCCGCGGCCGTGCTCACCACGCTCAACCGTCTCTTCGACCTGAAGCTCACAATAGATACACTCAGCCGCTTGGCCGTACGGTTGGGCGCCGACGTCTCGTTTTTTCTGGCCGGCGGCGCGGCCCGGGTCCGCGGGATCGGCGAAGTCGTCACCCAGTTGCCGCAGTTGCCGCGGCGCTGGCTCACCCTCGTCGTGCCGCGCTTTTCGGTGTCCACCGTCTGGGCCTACCGGGAATTCGACCGGCTCACACCCGCCGCGCCGGCCGATACCGATGCGGCGTGGGCGCCGAGCTTCGAGGCCGGCCGCTGGCCCAACCCATCCTCGTTCGTGAACGACCTGGAACGCGCGGTGTTGCCCGCCCATCCCGCACTGGCCGAGCAGAAAGACCGCCTCCGCTCGCTGGGTGCCCGCGAGGCCCTGATGTCCGGCAGCGGGTCCGCGGTATTCGGCGTGTTCACGAACAGAGCCGCGGCCGCACGCGCTGCGGAGGCTCTGTCCGACTCGGGCCGAACTTATGTCGTTCGTCTCGTGGACATTGACGACCGTGTTGGGACAAGGTGAAAGTCTGGCGCGGACATGAACGAAGGGGAAGGGCATCGCTCAAACCAAGCAACGGGTAGCGCCGACGCTGGACTTTGTGAGGCGAAGGTGGTAGGGAGTCCGCCTCTGAGCACCCAGGGGCTGTGGTATCCGGCTGTTTTCATTGCACAACCAACGGAACGCGAAGCCCCGACCGACGTTTGGAGAATCAGCCCGCCCCAGCGCAGCCCTTCTGTTATCGAACCACCGTGGTGGGGAGTCGCCAAGTCCGGCAAGGCACCGGGTTTTGGTCCCGGCATGCGCAGGTTCGAATCCTGCCTCCCCAGTCTCCCGTCCCGTGACTCCGAATTGCATAGCCCTGTGAGACGCCCCGCCGTGCTGAAGATATTTTCCGGCAATTCCAACGGCCCGCTCGCCCGGGAAGTGTGCGCCTATCTGGGCAGCCCGCTCGGCTCGGCCGAACTGCGCACGTTCAGCGACGGCGAGATCGCGGTCGAAATCACCGAGAACGTGCGCGGGGGCGACGTGTTCGTCGTGCAGTCGATCTGTACGCCGGGCAACGACAACCTGATGGAATTGTTGCTCATGATCGACGCGTTCAAACGCGCCTCGGCCAACCGCATTACGGCCGTCGTTCCGTACTACGGCTACGCCCGGCAGGATCGGAAGGTCGCGCCGCGCGTCCCGATCAGCGCCAAGCTGGTCGCCGACCTGCTGACCACCGCGGGCGCCTCCCGCGTGCTGACGGTCGAGTTGCACGCCGGGCAGATCCAGGGCTTCTTCAACATTCCGGTGGACAATCTCTTTTCGGCGCCCGTGCTGCTACCGTATCTGCGCGAGCGCATCGGTGACCGGCCGGTCAGCGTGGTGTCACCCGACGCCGGGGGGGTGGAACGCGCCCGCGCGTTCGCCAAGCGGTTGGGCGCCTCGTTGGCGATCATCGACAAGCGCCGCGCCAACGAAGAAGCCGGCGAGCCGGCCGCGAACGCCAATCGGGACGTGGCCGAGATGAACGTCATCGGCGAGGTGGACGGACGGATCGCGATTCTCGTCGACGACATGGTGGACACCGCGGGGACGCTGACCGCGGCGGCCAAGGCCCTGAAAGACGGCGGCGCCCGCGCCGTGATCGCCTGCTGTACGCACGCCGTGCTGTCGGGCCCGGCCATCGCGCGAGTCCAAGCCTCGTCGCTGGAGGAACTGGTGGTGACGAATTCCATTCCGGTCACCGAAGCGGCGTCGGCGACCGGCAAGGTGCGCGTGCTGTCGCTGGCCACGCTCATCGGCGAGTCCATCCGCCGCATCCATAACGAAGAATCCATCAGCTCGTTGTTCGTCTGAGTGGCCGAACACGGAAGGAAGATCATGGAAACGATCAAGCTGAGCGTCGAACAACGGCACGCACGAAAGAAAGCGGCCGTGGGCCGCCTGCGTCGGGAGGGCGGCCTGCCGGGCGTATTCTACGCGCCGGGCAAACACGCGATTCCGGTGTCCATCGACGCGCGGGAATTCCACTACAAGGTCGGCAGCCTGGAAGGGTCCCATCTGATCCAGTTCTCGTCCGCGACGACCGACCTGGACCAGAAGATCGTCCTGCTCAAGGAACTCCAGCATCATCCGGTCAGCGCCGAGCCGCTGCACGCCGACTTCTACGAGGTGGACGTCAGCGTGCCCGTGCAGGTGGGCGTCGCCGTCCACTTGGTCGGGAAATGCAAGGGTGTGACCGCGGGGGGGTCGTTGCAGGCGTTTCGGCGCGAAGTGATGGTCGAGTGCCTGCCGCTCGAGATTCCGGATATGATCGAGATCGACGTCACCGAACTCGACATTCACGACGCGGTTCGGATAGCGGACGTGGCGCTGCCGGCCGGGGTGACGGCGCTGGAGGACGCCCATCTGATGTTGGCATCGGTGGCGCCGCCGGCCGCGGTGGAAGAAACAGCGGAGGAAGAGGGCGAGGCGGCGCCGGAGGAAGCGACCGAAGGGGCCGAAGACGGCCAAGCCGAAGCGCAGCCGGCCGAGTGAATCGAGGGTTTGGGCGGCGCCGGCGTCGCGCCGGGCAGGGGACGCCGATCGGCTCGGACCCGGCCCGACCCTCCCGTCCAGCCCTTTACGCCCGATGGAGAAGCCTTTATTGTTCCGCCCGCGCAACAGACTGCCGTTCGCTGTGTGATTGGAGATGGGCTCGGCGGCGCATGAGCCGGAAGAAACCGCGCGTCGAGGCCCGTCGGAGGAGTTCATGCCGATCTACGAAACCGTCTGTATTCTTCACCCGGAATTGTCCGAGGCCCGGGTGAAGGAGACGATCGAAGGAATGCAGCAGACCTTGACCGCGGGCGAGGCCAACGTCTTGGAGGTCGAAGAGTGGGGCATGCGCAATCTGGCGTATGAGATCCAGAAACAGAGCCGGGGGTTCTACGTCCGCCTGGAATACGAATCCCGTCCGCAAGTCGTGACCGAGTTTGAACGCGGCTTGCGGTTGAGCGAAGACACCCTCCGGTTTCTCTCGGTCGTCCGCTCGGCGCCTTCCGACGGACAGTCGCCGATGCCGGCCGGCCACTCCCTCTCGCGCCAAACCGAATCCCCCACGCCTCCGGTTGCCACGAGCGAAGCCGCGGCTCCGGCAACCGAGCGCGCCGCTGACGAAACTGCACCCCCGGCATCCGAGAACGCCGCTTCGCCGCAGCCGGACGCATCGTCCGACAGCCCGCCGGCCGTGACAGCCGAACCGGCACCGGTCGAGACCACGACGGCGGAAACCGGCACGTCAGGCGCCGCGGTCGAAGAGACATCGACCGCTCCGGACCAGCCGACCGCCACCGCGGGAACGGACGACGCGGAACGACCCGCCGGATGAAGCCGAACGGAGACGGCCCGGCAACAGGAACGGAGTAGGTATGGCACGACCGCCTAGAGGAAGATTCAGCCGCCGGCGGAGTAGCGACGACCGGTATCCGCGGCGGCGCATGCGGCGCAAGGTCTGTCGCTTCTGCGTCGAGAAACGGAAATCCATCGACTACAAAGAAACCGGCGTCCTGCGGGACTTCGTAACGGAGCGCGGGAAGATCCTGCCGAGCCGGATCACCGGTACCTGCCCCTGGTGCCAGCGGAAGCTGAAACTGGCCATCAAACGGGCGCGCGCCATTGCGCTACTGCCCTACGTCGCGGAGCAGGTGTAGCCGCGGACCGTCGGATCTCCGACCCCGCTCGTGTCGGGCGTCGAACCGTTCGGCGAAACGCCCTTCCAAGGACCGATATGGAAATCATTCTGCAAGAGGCGGTCGAGAATCTCGGCGAGATCGGCGACGTCGTGAAGGTGAAGGACGGCTACGCCCGCAACTATCTGTTGCCGCGCGGCTTCGCGGTCGTGGCCGACCGGCGCAACAGACGGGTGTTGGAACATCAGAAACGCATGGTCGCCGCCAAACGCGCCCGTGCCCGGAAACACTCCGAAGCCGTCCGCGACCGCTTGGCCGGTCTGGTGCTGACCATCACGGCGCGCGCCGGAGAGGAATACAAACTGTTCGGGTCGGTCACCAACATCGACATCGAGCGGGCGTTGGCGGCCCAAGGGGTGACGGTGGACCGGCGCAAGATCCTCCTCGCCGAGCCGATCAAGCAACTCGGGACCTACACCGTGCCGGTACGCCTGGATGGCGGGACACAGGCCGACCTGACCGTCCAGGTCGATCCTGAAAGCACGGACTGACCGCGCTGCGGGCGATTCGTTGACACGTTTGGGCAAAATTGGTAGCCAGCAGTCCTTTCACGATACGGGCGAACCTGCAGGCACGTAGCTCAGTGGGAGAGCACTTCCTTGACGCGGAAGGGGTCGGCGGTTCAATCCCGCCCGTGCCTATGCCCGAACGACGTGCCCGCCGCCTTCCGACGCAGAAGACCCCGCCGACCGGACCGTTACCAGCGCATACGACAGGCCAGAGGCACGGACGAGCGACGCCTCCTCTCTCATGAGTGAAATCCTCCAACCCCTTCCGGTCGAGCCCGCGCCCGTTGCGGCCTCGGCCACACCACCCATGAGCCTGCCGCCGAAGTTCGCCCGCGCGGTCGCCGCACGTGTGGATGGCAGAGTCGTCGACTTGTCCTCCCTGCTGGTCACCGAATCGGCCGAGCCGGTGCCCGCAACGTCTCCCGAAGGGTTGGAGGTCGTGCGGCATTCGACCGCGCATCTCATGGCGCAGGCCGTCAAGCGCCTGTTCCCGCACATCCAAATTACGATCGGGCCGGTCATCGAGAGCGGGTTCTACTACGACTTCGCGCACGAGCGGCCGTTCACGCCGGAGGACCTGGAGCGGATCGAAACCGAAATGGCGGCGATCGTGAAAGAGGATCTGCCGGTCGTCCGCGAAGAGGTGCCGTGCAACGACGCGGTGCGCCTGTTCCGCGAGATGGGCGAAGCCTACAAGGCCGAGATCATCGAAGACATTCCCGAGGACGAACCCATTTCGCTCTACCGCCAGGGCGAGTTCGTCGATTTGTGTCGCGGCCCGCACGTGCCATCGACCGGGCGGATCCCCGCCTTCAAGCTGACCGGTGTGGCCGGCGCGTACTGGCGGGGCGACGAACGCAACGAGATGCTGCAGCGGGTGTACGGCACGGCGTTCGCCACCGCCAAGGAGTTGCGCCGGCACTTGGCCCTCATCGAAGAGGCCAAACGCCGCGACCACCGCCGGCTGGGCAAAGAACTCGATCTGTTCAGCTTCAATCCGGTCGCCCCGGGCAGTCCGTTCTTCCACCCCAAAGGCACCGTGGTCTATAACGCACTCATCGCCTACATCCGGGATCTCTACCAGCGCTACGGCTATCAGGAGGTCATCACGCCGCAGATCTTCGACGTCGACGTCTGGCAGCGCTCCGGCCACTATCAGAACTACAAAGAGCACATCTATTTCACGGAGGTCGAGGGCCGCGACTTCGGCGTGAAGCCCATGAACTGCCCCGGCCACACGTACGTGTACGCGGCCAAGAAACATTCGTACCGCGACCTGCCGCTGCGCTATGCCGACTTCGCGCGCCTGCACCGTTTCGAGCGTTCGGGCGTGCTGGCCGGCCTGACGCGCGTGCGGTCGTTCGCGCAGGACGACGCGCACATCTTCTGCACGCCCGAACAGGTCGAACGCGAAGTCGGCGCGGTGTTGCGGATGATCGGCGAGGTGTATCGCACCTTCGGCTTCGAGGACGTCCACTTCTATCTCGCCACGCGGCCCGACAAGCGTCTAGGCGACGACGACACCTGGGACCGGGCCGAGGCCGCGCTGGCCGGTGCGCTGCAAGCCAACGCGGTCCGGTACGAGGTCAACGCCGGGGACGGGGCCTTCTATGGGCCGAAGATCGACTTCATCGTGCTCGACGCGTTGCGCCGCGAGTGGCAGTTGGCGACGGTCCAACTCGACTTCATGCTCCCCGAACGCTTCGACCTGCGCTACGTCACGCCCGAGGGGACGGAGGCGCGTCCGGTCATGATCCATCGCGCGGTGTTGGGCTCCATCGAGCGGTTCATGGGAGTTCTGATCGAGCACTGCGGCGGAGATTTTCCGCTGTGGCTGGCACCCGTGCAGGTCAAGCTGGTCACGGTGACCGACGCGCAGGACACGTATGCGCGCGGCGTCGAGGAGCGGCTCCGCGAGGCCGGGCTGCGCTGCGAGCTCGACCTGCGCAACGAGAAGCTGGGTTACAAGATCCGTGAGGCCGAACTGCACAAAATTCCCTACACGCTGGTCATCGGCGACAAGGAAGTCCAGTCCGGCACGGTCGCGCCGCGCGGGCGTCACCGCGAGAAAATCGAACCGCTGTCGGTCGAGGCGTTTCTGGATCGGGTCCGGCACGAACGCCTTCCGGGAGGTGCATCATAGCCAGGGAAGCGTCCGTTCGGATCAACCAGCAGATCCGCGCACGCGAGGTGCGCGTGGTTGACGCGGACGGGGAACAAGTCGGCATCCAGCCGCTGGGCCAGGCGTTCCGCAGCGCGCTGGGCCAGGAACTCGACCTCGTCGAGATCGCGCCCCACGCGTCGCCGCCCGTCTGCCGGATCATGGATTACGGGAAGTACCGCTATCTCCAGAAGAAGAAGGATCAGGAGTCCCGCAAGCACCAGACCCAGGTGATGATGAAGGAAGTCAAACTCGGGGCACGCACCAGCGGCCACGACGTGGACTTCAAGATCAACCACATCCGCCGGTTTCTCGAAAAGAAGCACCGCGTCAAGGTGTCGGTCTTCTTCCGCGGACGGGAGATCACGCACCCGGAGATCGGCAGGGAGATGCTCGGTCGCGTGTACGAAAAGATCGAAGACGTGGCCACGCTCGAAACTCCCGAACCCCGCATGGAGGGCCGTAACATGTCCATGCTGGTCGTCCCGAGGTAACCATGCCCAAGATGAAGACCCGCCGCGGCGCGGCCAAGCGTTTCAAACTGACGGGCAGCGGCAAGCTGCGCCGCCGGCGCGCCTATCTCCGGCACATTCTGTCGACCAAGACCCGCAAACAGAAGCGCACCCTCCGCCAGGCGACGCTGGTCGCCGGCGCGGATGCCAAAGCGATCAGAAAACTGATCCCCTACGGCTAGGGTGGACGGGGAGGAGTTCCGATGCCACGCGTACGACGCGGCTTCAAGGCGCGCCGCCGCCGCAAGCGTATTCTCAAACTCGCCAAAGGCTTCACCGGCGGCCGGCGCAATTATCGGCAGGCGCGGGAGACCGTCGAGCGCGGACTGGTCTATGCCTATCGGGACCGGCGCAACAGAAAGCGGGATTTCCGACGGCTCTGGACGATCCGCATCAACGCCGCGGCGCGGCTGAACGGACTGAGCTACAGCCGCTTGATGCACGGCCTGTCGCTGGCCGGGGTGGAGATCGACCGGAAGATACTGGCCGGCCTCGCCATGCAGGATCCGCCGGCGTTCGCCGCGGTCGCGGAACTCGCCAAACAGGCGCGCGCCGCCACCTAAGCCCGCCTCCCCGTAGCTTCTAGGGTCGAACCCTTCGACAGGTTCAGGGTTTCGAGCCCGTTGAGCTTGTCGAAACGGGCGCGGGGCCGCATCGGAGGGAACGGCCCGTCGATACGCAGTTCGCCCGAGCTCGGTTCGGCGAGACCAGACCTGTCATCCTCTCACGTGCGAAGCCGCAACCCCCTAGAGCGTAGGAAGTCGAGAAATTCGGCCTGGAAGGCGTCGAGCTGTGCGCCGCCAAGCGTACCGTCGGGCGATTCTATCCAGTAGCGGAAGGTGTAGCTGCCGAGGCCGGGGGCGAGCCCCTTGCCCCGGTAGAGGGTGACGAACTCCCGCTTCTTCAGCAGGGGGTGGGAAAATTCATCCAGCCGGCCGGCCAGTTCGGCAAAACCCGCATCGGCGTCGGCCACGATAGAAAAGTCGAACCAGGAGCCCGGGTAGCGGGACGCCGGCGCGTAGCCGACGTTCGGGTAGATCGGGCCGTCGAACCGGTCGAAGTCCAACTCGAACCAGACGACCTGCGCCGCGGGCGCCACCTCGGCCAGGATCGGGGTGGTCAGGAAACCGAGTTGGCCGACCGCTGTACCGTCCAGCGTCACGTCGGCAACAGAGCCGGAAACCTGCCAGGGCAGATTGCCCTCGGACGCGGGTGCAACCGCCAGCCCGCGGACGCCCAACTGCCCGGCCATGTCTTCCAACGCGCCCTTGACGCGCCGGAAATGGTCTTCCAGGGAGCCGTGCCGGTCCTGCTGGCAGCTTGCACCCGCGAGTACGTTCCGCTCCGTCCGGTCGTGGTCGCCGGCCGGCAGATAGATACGGCCCAGTTCGAAGATCCGAAAGCGGTCGCGTAGCGCGGCGTTCTTCTTGACCGTGTCGAGGACGTTCGGGATCAACGTCGTCTGCAGGCGCACGTTGTGCTCGGCGCTCGAGTTGGCCATTTCCAGGGTCGCGCCCGGCTCGAAGCCGAGCGTCCTGAGCCAGGTCTCGTCGAACCAACTGTAGGTGTGGATCTCGGAAAAGCCGTGCGCCTGGGCGAGGAGGCGTCGCGCCTTATGCTGCACGCGGAGCCGGTCGTTGAAGGCCGGGGTGTCCACGGCCACGTCCGGCATCGCCGGTTCGAGATTGTCGTAGCCGTGGATGCGGGTGACCTCCTCCAGAATATCGACCGGCAGCGAAATATCCTTGGCGCTGCGGAACGGCGGAATGCCGACCGACACGACGCCGTCCGCGGCGCGCGCGGCGAAGCCGAGCCCGGTCAGGATGGAGACGATCCGCTCCGCGGCGATCGGGTTCCCGATCCGCCGGTCGAAGAACGCCACCGGGACGTCGAGCCGGCGCGTCCGGTCCTGCAGTTCGCCTCGATACGTAAAGCGGGTGTTGGGTCGGACGGCCAACCCCGCCTCTCCCAAGAGATGAAGGAAGCGCGCAATCGATATTCTGGTATTGGCGGGGGGCTGCTGCTTCTCGAACCGCTGGCTGGCGTCCGTATGCATGCCCAGCCGGGTCGCGGTCCGGCGGATGCGGGCGTCCTTGAAATTCGCGCTTTCGAGTAGCAGGCGGGTCGTCGCCGGGCCGACCTCGCTGTTCAGGCCGCCCATGATGCCGGCCAACGCGACCGGCTCGCGCTCGTTCCAGATCATCAGGTCGTCGGGCCGCATCTCGCGGTCCTGCCCGTCCAGGGTCGTGAAGCGTCCGTGCGTGCCGAACGGGGCCACGCGCACCGCACGCAGCCGGCCGGCGTCGAACGCGTGCATGGGCTGGCCGAGTTCCAGCATGACGTAGTTGGTGAGATCGACCAGGACGTTGAACGTCCGTTGTCCCAGAGCGTGCAGGCGGGTTTGCAGCGCCAGTGGTGAGGGCGACGGCGTCACCCCATCCAGTTCGATGCAGCCGTAGCAGGGACAGTCGTCCGCATCGTCGACCGTCAACGGGTACGCCGGCAGGTCGGCATACGCGGCGAGTTCGCTACACGGCAGCGGGTGTAGTAGAGGGCGCGCGAAAATGGCGGCCACTTCGCGGGCGATCCCGTAGTGGCCCCACAGATCGGGGCGATGGGTAATACTCTTGTTGTCGATTTCGAGCAGGGTGTCTGCCGCGGGGACGAGGTCGGCGAGCGGGCGGCCGGGTTCGAGGCCAGCGGGCAGGTCCAGGATGCCGAAATGCCCGCCGCCCATGCCCACCTCGTCGGACGAGCACAACACGCCCCGACTGGATCGGCCGCCGACACGGCGTTCGGCAATGGTCCGCCCGTCGGCGAGCGTCACCCCAGCCGGGGCAAAGGCCGACGTCATCCCGACCCGCACGTTGGGCGCCCCGCAGACGGTCGTCGTCCGTTCGGCGCCGCACACCACGGTCACGAACCTCTGCGCGCCGTCCAGCGGCTCGACCGTCTCCACGCGCGCGATCCGCACGCCGGCGAGACTCCGGGTGAGCGGATGGACGCCCTCGACCTCCGCCGTCGACATGGTCAGCCGCTCGGCAATCGTGTCGGGCGACAGGTCGGCGATATCGACGTACTGGCCGACCCAGTCGAGGGAGATGCGCACCGCGAATCCCTTCGCTCAGGACGAGCGGGTTACACCGCTGCGGGAAATTGCTCGCAGAAGCGCAGGTCGCCGGCATTCAGGAGCCGGATGTCGGGGATGTTGTACTTCATCATCGCCAGCCGCGTGAGACCCAGGCCGAACGCGAAGCCGCTGTAGCGGTCCGGGTCGAGCTTGCCGTATTCGAGGACGCGCGGGTGGACCAGTCCGCACGGCAGCAGTTCGATCCAGCCGGATTGCTTGCACGTGGGGCAGCCGGCGCCGTGGCAGATCAGGCATTCGATGTCCAACTCGAACCCCGGCTCGACGAACGGGAAATATCCCGGCCGCAAACGCACGGTGACCGCGCGGTGGAACACCGCGGTCAGCAGGGCGCGCATCACGGCAATCAGGTTAGCGACCGAGATGTCCGTGTCCACCATCAGTCCTTCGAGTTGGTAGAACGTGTTTTCGTGGCTGGGGTCCACGGCCTCGTTGCGAAAACAGCGGCCGGGGAACACCGCACGGATCGGTGCGCCGTAGCGTTCGAGCGCCCGCACCTGATTGGCCGAAGTATGCGTGCGGAGCAGCATCCCGTTCTTGAGCCAGTACGTATCCTGCATGTCCCGCGCCGGATGGTCGCGCCCGATGTTGAGACTCTCGAAGTTGTAGAAATCGGTCTCGACGTGGTAACCGTCCAGGATCATGAACCCCATGGACTGGAAGATCGCTTCCAGTTCCATCTGGACGAGCGTGATCGGGTGCAAGTGGCCGAGGCGGGTGTCCAGACCGGGCAACGTCATATCGATGGCCGCGGCGGCCGGCCGGGACGTGCCTTCTGCCCTGGCGTCGACAATCCGCTGCTCGGCAAAGCGTTTCAGGTCGTTGAATTCTCGGCCGAACCGTTTCTTCTCCTCCGCGGACATGGCCGAGAAGTCGGCGTTCTTCCGCAACAGGGTGATCGCCCCCTTGCGTCCGAGATAGCGAACCCGCACGGCTTCCACCGCCCGGTCCGTCGTGGCGGCGTCGATCTCTTCCCGGAACCGCGCCCGAATGTCCTGCACGTGCCGTCCTCCCGGTGCGTTGCGGCGGTCATCCTATCGTTGGGGCCGAAATGCCGAAAGCCCTCCCCGCCCGGTCCTCCGGTGCGGGCGGATTCCGCCTTGACTTGCCGATGGAGCTTTACTACTTATCCCGCTCCGTCCGGCATTCGGGACGCGCCCGAGGCAGGCGGTGGTCGGCTCGGCCGACAAGGGGGCGGTGCAAGGGGCCCGCATGACGAAAGCAGACATCGTCGAACACATCTACGACCAAGTCGGCTTCTCCAAGAAGGAGGCGAGCGACGTGGTCGAACTGATTTTCGAGATCATCAAGCAACGTCTCGAACAGGGCGAGAAAGTCAAGATCTCCGGCTTCGGAAACTTCGTCATCAACCACAAGAACCCCCGCAGAGGCCGCAACCCGCAAACCGGCGAGGCCATCATCATCTCGGGCCGGCGGGTGCTGTCCTTCAAGCCCAGCCCGGTCCTGAAGAGCGCGGTCAACCCGCCGCCGACCGACTGAAACCTGCCGTGCCTTCCGTCGATATCCCCCACAAACTGTATTTCCGCATCGGCGAGGTGGCCAGAGTCGTCGGGGTGAAGCCGTATGTCCTGCGCTACTGGGAATCCGAGTTCGCGGTGCTCAGACCGGAGAAGACCGCCTCCGGCCACCGCCTCTACCGCCGCCGCGACGTCGAAATTCTGCTGGACATCAAACGGCTCCTGTACGACGAGAAGTTCACCATCAGCGGCGCGAAGAAACGCCTCCGGGAGAGCAACAAGGAGGGCGACACCCCGCCGCCCTCGACCGACAGTGCCGATCAGAATCCCGCGGCCGAGACCGACCGGCAAAGGGACGTGCTGGTCTCCATCCGCAAGGATCTGCTCGATTTGTACAAGATGTTGAATGCCGATCTCTTTTGACCACCATATCTGGGGTGAGCCGGTCTCTCATTAAACTCGCTATATTGGTATCTGTAAGAAGAAAAGTCGAATGTTGACAGTAGGTTAGACTGCCATTAGTATAAACCGCTGTAACTCTTGTTCGACGGGAACGGTTGCCCAGGTTCATCAGGTGGGGGGTGTGCGATGCGGGGGAGGAAAGTTCTTTTCGCGGCGTGGTTGGGCGTCGTGCTTATTGGACTCGGGCAGGTCGCGCCGGCGCAGGCGAAGAGCGGGCAGGGACCGCGGCTGACCGACGCCGGCAGATTCGCCGCCGTCCTGCTGCAGGACGCCCACACCGGGCAGGTCCTGTTTTCCTCGCGCAGCGACAAGGTCTGGCCGCAAGCGTCGTTGACCAAAATGATGCTGGCGCTGGTGACGTTCGAGGAGATCGAAAGCGGCCGGGTGAGTCTGGAATCGCGGCTGATCGTCTCGCGTCGTGCCAGCCGTACGCGGGGACGCACGATCGGGCTGCGCCAGGGCCGGACGTTTCCGCTCGGCACGTTGCTGCGCGCTGTCATGGTCACCTCGGCCAACGATGCGGCGGTCGCCGTGGCCGAGGGCGTGTTCGGCTCGGTCGCGGCCTGCGTCGATCTGATGAACGCGCGGGCCGCGGCGTTGGGGATGCACCATTCCCGCTACGCGACGGTCAACGGGATGCCGACGCGGCGTAACCGCGCGCCGGATGTCGCCTCGGCCGACGATATGGCCGCGCTCGCCAGAGCGCTCCTGCGCCACACCGACGTCCTGGAGTGGACGGCGCGTCGGTCGATGCCGTTTCGGGCCCCGGGCAGACGGGGCGTGCATCTGCCGAACACCAACCGGCTGGTCGGGCGCATTCCAGGCGTCGATGGACTGAAAACCGGCTTTACGAACCGGGCGCGTTACAATCTCGTCTCCACGGCGCAGCGCGGGGCGCTCCGGCTCGTCGCCATTGTTCTCGGCGGCGAAACGAGTAGAATACGCTTCCGCGTCGCCAGGGAAATGATCGAGTGGGGATTCGACAACTTCACCAAGCTGCGACTCATCGAGCGCGGCGCTCCGCTGTGGATGGAAGTCCGTGTCCAGAACGGCAGCGTCTCGACGCTGCAGCCGATTGCCGCGGCCAGCGCCGCCCCCCTGATTCGAGCGGACGAGGCGGATAGAGTTGCCATATCCTTCCAGGTGCCGACGCAAGTCGCCGCGCCGATTCGACGTGAACAAGTCCTGGGCGAAATCATGGTCCATAGCGGGAATCGTACCGTGGCCACCGTACCGGCCGTGAGCCCTGCGGCGGTACCGCGGGCACGCTGGGCACATGCCCGGCATTGAGTTGCACGGCAGACGTGAGCAGGGTCAATCGACGCCGGCCTTCCCGGGACCCGACGAGCAAGACGGACAACACGTGGTGTGAAAGGAGACCGAACGTATGGCGAGCAAACTGATACATCTCCATGAAGAATCCCGGGCGGGGATTCTCAACGGGGTCAACATCCTGGCCGACACCACCCAGGTGACGCTGGGTCCGCGCGGACGGAACGTGCTGTTGGAGAAGAGTTTCGGCGCGCCGGTCGTGACCAAGGACGGCGTGACCGTCGTCAAGGAAGTCGAACTCGAGGATAAATTCGAGGACATGGGCGCCAAGATGGTCCGTGAAGTGGCGACCAAGACCGCGGACGCCGCGGGCGACGGCACCACGACCGCGACCATCCTGTCGCGGGCGATTCTGACCGAAGGGTTGCGCCTGCAGGCCGCCGGCTTCGACCCGATGTCCCTCAAACGCGGCATCGACGCCGCGGTGGACACAGTCGTCTCCGGCGTCCGCGAGCAGAGCCGCAAGGTGCGCGGCCGGGATCAGGTCGCCCAAGTCGGCACCATCGCCGCCAACGGTGACGCCGAAGTCGGTACCATCCTGGCCGACGCCATGGACAAGGTTGGCAAGGAAGGCGTGATTACCATCGAAGAAGGCAAGGGCCTGGACACCGTGCTCGACGTGGTCGAGGGGATGCGCTTTGACCGCGGGTTTCTGTCGCCGTACTTCGTGACGGACGCCGAGCGGATGGTCGCCGAGGTCCAGGATCCGTATGTCCTGCTGCACGAGAAGAAACTCTCGAACATGCAGGACTTGGTGCCGCTGCTCGAAAAGATCGCCCAGAGCGGGCGGCCGCTCGTCATCATCGCCGAGGACGTCGAGGGCGAGGCGCTCGCGGCCCTGGTCGTCAACAAGATTCGCGGCACGCTGAACGCCTCGGCGGTCAAGGCGCCGGGCTTCGGCGACCGGCGTAAAGCCATGCTGGAGGATCTCGCCATCCTGACCGGCGGCCGGGTCATCGCGGAAGAGTTGGGCATCAAGCTGGACAACCTCCAACTCGCCGATCTGGGCCGCTGCCAGCGGGTCATCATGGACAAGGACGACACGACCATCGTCGGCGGCGCCGGCAGCAAGAAGGACATCGCCGGCCGCGCCGATCAGATCCGTGCCCAGATCGAAGAGACCACGTCCGACTACGACCGCGAAAAGCTCCAGGAGCGGCTCGCCAAGCTGGCGGGTGGCGTCGCCGTCGTCAAAGTCGGCGCGGCCACCGAAGTCGAAATGAAAGAGCGCAAGGCGCGCGTCGATGACGCCCTGCACGCCACCAAGTCGGCCTCGGAAGAGGGCATCGTGGCCGGCGGCGGCGTGGCGCTGCTCCGCGCCCAAGGCGGGTTGGACGGTCTGACGTTCGACGACGACCGCGCGGCCGGCGTGCGCATCGTCCACCGGGCAATCGAAGAGCCGCTGCGGCAGATCGTCACCAACGCCGGTCTGGACGCGCCCGTCGTGCTGAACAACGTCAAGCAGCGGAAGGGCGACGTGGGGTTCAACGCCGCCTCGGGCGAGTACGAAAACCTGTACCGGGCCGGGGTGATCGATTCGGCCAAGGTCGTCCGGGTGGCTCTGCAGAACGCCGCCAGCGTGGCCGGACTGATGTTGACCACAGAAGCCGCAGTGGCCGAAAAGCCGGAGAAGCCGCAGGCCGCCGCGGACGGCCACGACCACGATTTCGACGACGACGATTACTGAGCCGGCCGCGGGCCGACTTCGTCTCGAAAACGGGGGCCGTGCGGCCCCCGTTTTCGTTGGGAATTCCATACGCCGAGTCCCGTACCCGTTGCGCCCCCTCCCATCGCCCTTTCGCTACGCACAGGGGTCCGGCGGTGTAGCGTTCCCGTAGGGAATCGCATACCAACCAGCCATGATCGACTTCTCGCCGCCCGCCCACGTGGCGGCCACAGTTGCCGACATCCACGGGTTCATCGAACAGGAGGTCGCGCCGATCGAGCGGGACCTGTCCGCGCATCTCGTCAACGAACATCTGTATCTGCGCGAGGACGGGCGGCTCGCCCCGGAAGTCGAGGCCGCACAGCGCACGATCCGTAAACGTTCGGCCGAGCGCGGCTTCTACGCCCTGCACATGCCGACCGAGGTCGGCGGCGGCGGGTTCTGCCTGACCGACATGTTCTTCGTGCACGAAGCCGTCTATCGGCACGGCATCGGGGTGGCCCAATGGCTCTTGTCGTGGACCGAAGGACCCAACCGGATGCTGCTGTTCCTCACCCCCGAGCAGCAGCAGAAATATCTCCTACCCCTGGTGCGCGGCGACGCGACGGCCGCGTATGCCATCACCGAATACCGGGGCGGCTCCGACGTGCTGGGGATGGAGACGCGCGCCGAAAAGCACGGCGATGCGTGGGTCGTGAACGGCACCAAGGCGTACATCACCAACGCCCAGTACGCCGACCTGATCTTCGTCTGCGCCCTGCACGACCCCGGCGCGGGCGGGGCAGGCGCGACCGCCTTCGTCGTCGAGCGCGACAATCCCGGCCTCGGCATCGGCCGCACCTACCGGACCATCATGGACGACGGCATGACCGGCGAGTTGCGCTTCGAGAACTGCCGATTGTCCGCGGACCATCTGTGGGGCGCGCCGGGCGACGGCTTCTACCTGAGCATGGGCATGATCAACTGGATCCGCGTGCGCCGCGGAGGCATGTGCACCGGCCTGGGCCAGTACCTGCTCGACCGCTGCCTGACCCATCTCAAGAACCGGCAGGCGTTCGGCGGGCCGCTGAGCCGGTTCCAGGCGTTGCAGTGGATGGCCGTCGATTCCTATCTGGACGTACAGGCCATGCGCAGCCTGTCGCTCCAGAGTCTCTGGGAGGCCGACCAGGGCAATCTGTGGACGCTCAAGGTGGACCCGCACCTCATCAAGACCGTGTCCGCGCTGAAGGTCTTTTGTGACGAAGCCTTGTACCGCGTGGCGGATCGCGCCGTACAACTGCACGGGGCGTACGGCCTGATGAAGGAATCCGGGATCGAGAAGATCTTTCGGATCGCGCGCAACCTGCGCATTCCCGGGGGCACGGACGAGATCCAGCGGGTGAACATCGCCAAAGCCCTGGGGCTGTAGCCGGTCCGGTGCAATCCCCATCGCGGTGGGCCCGAACGTGTCTTCATGGGACGTCGGTTCCCCGCCTCCAAGCCCCGCCTTCCCGTTTCCATCCGCCGAGTTTTTCGTCATGCGATCCAGGCGCGCTCGGGAGCCTCACCGGTTCTTCTACGGCTGGATCATCGTCGCCTGTGCGTTTCTCGTTCTCGCGGTGTCGTACGGCATCCAGTTCTCGTACGGCGTCTTCATGCCCGCCATCTCCGCGGAAACGGGCTGGGGACGTACGAGCCTGTCGCTGCCCTATTCCCTGTACGTGCTGGTCTATAGCGCGTTCGGTTTCGTGACCGGCGTGGGGACGGACCGCTGGGGGCCCCGCATCGTGATCGGCGCCGGCGGCGTGTTGCTGGGCGCGGGGATAGCCCTCCTGAGTCGGGCCGACGCACTCTGGCATCTCTACCTGTGGCTGGGGTGCGTGGCGGCGCTGGGCATGAGCGCGGCGTTCGTGCCGTGCAACGCGACCGTGGTGCGCTGGTTCACCCGCCGCCGCGGGCTGGCGCTCGGCTTGAGCGCCAGCGGCGCCAGCTTCGGCAACTTCGTCGTGCCGCCGCTCGCCGCCGGCCTGATCGGCCTCTACGGCTGGCGCGACGCCTATCTGCTGCTCGGGCTCGGCGGGGCGGCGATCATCGGTGTCTGCGCGCTATTCACGGTGCGCGACCCCGAAGCGCGGGGCCTGTACCCCGACGGGATCGAACCGACCGTCCCGTCGCCCGCGGCGCTGGCCGAGCCCGGCCCCGCCGCGGACGCGCGCGACACGTGGACGCTGGCGAGCGCCCGCCGCACGTTGCCGTTCTGGCTGTTGATGGGCGTGTTCACGAGCACGTGGCTGGTCATCTTTCTGCCGCTGGTGCACGTCGTCCCGTTCGCGGTCGATCTGGGCGTGCCGCGGGTGCGGGCCGCCACGTTGATCAGTGCCATCGGACTGGCCGGGTTCGCGGGCAGGCTGATCGCCGGACCGCTCTCCGACCGCTGCGGTCGGATGGGGATGCTGGCGGCGTGTCTCGGGTCGGAGGTCGTGGCCTTCGGCGGGTTCGCGTCGAGCACGGACTTGTCCGCGTTGTTGGCTTCTGCGCTCCTGTTCGGACTCGGCTACGGCGGCAGCACCGCGTTGTTCCCGGCCATCGTCGGCGACTTCTACGGCCGGACCGCGGTGGGCGCGATCGTCGGGTTCTTCTTTTCGTTGGCCGGCTCCGCGGCCGCGGTCGGCCCACTCGCCGCGGGCTACATATACGATGCGTACGGCGGGTATCGGCTCGCGTTCGTCATGAGCGCGGTGCTCAACCTTGCCGCCATCGCCTTCTTGTGTTTTGTGAGGAAACCATCCGCGCCGCCCGTCGGCGTGCGAACCTCGTCCGGCGGTGCGTAGGGGCGACGCATGCGTCGCCCCTACGAAGCCCGATAGGGGTGTGTGCGGTCGGGACCGTGAAACACGCGCATCGAGATCGAATCCGAACAGGAGCTTCCCATGCCATCCTCCGAAGTCACCAAGCAGAGCCAAGCGCGCATGATGCGCGGCTGGATGTTGGGTCTGCACGCCACGCACATTCTCGACGTCGGCGGGCGGCTCGGCTATTTCGCCGAGCTGCGCCGCCGCGGCGGCAGCGCCATTGCAGCGGACCTAGCTCAGACCCTCGGTCTCGACGCATGGCGAACCAAGGTGTGGTGCCAAGCCGCGGCCGCGGTCGGCATACTGCGCGCAGAAAGTGCGGAGCGGTTCGGCTTCGCGCCTTATATGGATACCTTGGTGGACGACGCCTCGCCCGAGCTGCTCACCAGCCACGTGCTGTCCAGTCTATCGCGCGATTTTCCCGCCTACCCCGAGGCGTTTCGGACCGGCGCGCTCAAAACCTTCCACGATCACGACGAGGATTTCTTCGCCGCGCAGGCCAAGGTTTCGGCCTTGCGGGCACCCGTCGTCGTAGCCGCGGCACGCGACCTGCCCGGCATGGCGGCGCGGCTGGACGCCGGCGGCCGGGTGCTGGACGTGGGTTCGGGCAGCGGCACCGTCGTCACGCGTTTCGCCGAGGAGTTCCCCGCTTGCCGCGCGACCGGCATCGAACCGCTGCCGTATTTCGTCGACACCTCGCGGCGATCAATCCGTGAGGCCGGGCTGGGCGGGCGCGCCGACGTGCAGGCGTTGGACGCGACCGCGCTGCCGTTTACGGACGAGTTCGACCTCATCACGCTGGTGCAGGTGTTCCACGAACTGCCCGACGCCCGGAAGGCCGACATCCTGCGCGGCTGCCGGCGCGGCCTCAAACCGGACGGCGCGCTGCTCATCATCGACCGCTGCGCGCCGGAAACCGCTGCGGACGTACACGACCGGCGCTTCACGTTGAGCATTCTGGAGCAGTGGTTCGAGGTGACGTGGGGCAACGTGGTCAACACCCGCAGCGAGATTCTGGCCATGCTGGCCGACACCGGATTTCGCGTCACGCACGATACGCCCGACCTCGTGCCGACGTATTGGACGTTCGCGGCGTGCAAGGACGAATCCGCCGGAGGCGCGGCATGACCCGTACCGGGCTGGTCCTCTACCACGGCATCGACAGCGGTGCCGAACTCGCACGCTACGCCCGACTCGCCGAACGCGCGGGCTACGAGTCGCTTTGGGTGACGGAGCGCTATTTCCACGAAGAGATCTGCGCGCTGCTCGGCTATCTGGGCGCGACGACCGACCGGCTCAAGCTCGGCGTCGGCGTCGCCAACCCCTACACGCGCAACCCTGCGCTCCTGGCAATGGCGAGCGCGACGCTGGACCGGTTGACCGGCGGCCGTTTCGTGCTGGGTCTGGGGCGTAGCGAACGTGCGGTCGTGCAGGACAAGATGGGCATTCCGTACGGGGACGCGCCGGCGGCCATGCGCGGTTGCGTATCGCTGGTCCGGCGGCTGCTGGCCGGCGAACGGGTCAGCGACACGGCCGGACCCTTCCGGCTGGCCGGCGCCAAGCTGGCGACGACGCCGGTCCAGTCCCGGCTGCCGATCTATCTGGCCGCGATCGGACGCAAAGGCTTGCGGCTGGCCGGCGCGATCGCCGACGGCGTACTGCTGAACGCCTACGTGCCGCCGGCCTACGTCCGCTACGCCGTGGCCGAGATCCGCGCCGCGGCACGGGAGGCGGGCCGCGACCCGGCCGCGATCGACGTCGCCTGCATGTTGGTCGTGCGCCCGACCGACGACCCGCAGGCACTCATGCCCGGGCTCAAGAAGCGCCTCGTCCGCCTGCTCGACGAAGCGTACGTCGGCGAAATCCTCCTCGACAAGGGCGGCTTCGATCCGTCCATCCTGGGGCCGTTGCGCGCCTCGTATGCCGAGGACGGAGGAACCGCCGCGGTCGAGTTGATCGGCGACGACATGGTGGAGGCGTTCTACCTCCTCGGCCCGGACGATGCCTGCCGGCGCCGCGTGGCCGAGTATCGACAAGCCGGCGTGGACCTGCCGCTGTTGCTGCCGCGGCTCGAAGACTTCGCGCGCACCGCGGACGCCTTTCGGCCCGATGGCCCGGTCCCGTCCGAGTAGTCGCGCCGCGGGCAGTCCGCTATAAACGGGGCCGATTACGCAGCAGAAAAAAGGAGCACGCATGAAACTGGCGATCGGCATCGGCTATTCGGGCGGGCGCGTCGAACTGCCCGTCGAGATGGTGCAGCGGGCCGAGCAACTCGGCTACGACTCGGTGTGGAGCGCGGAGGCATACGGTTCGGACGCGGTCACACCGCTGGCCTATCTGGCTGCGAAGACCTCGCGGATCAAACTCGGCACCGGCATCCTGCAGATTCCGGCCCGCACGCCGGCCATGTGCGCCATGACCATGTCCACGCTGGACGCGCTGTCGGGCGGCCGTGTGCTGGTCGGCCTGGGCATGTCCGGCCCGCAGGTCATCGAAGGCTGGCACGGCGTGTCGTACGGCCGGCCCGCGGCGCGCATCCGCGAGTACGTCGAAATTCTGCACAAGATCTGGGACCGCCGGGAGCCGGTCGCGTTCGACGGCAAGGTGTATCAGCTCCCGTACCAAGGCGCAGACGCCAGCGGCCTGGGCAAGCCGCTCAAATCCATCCTGCACTCGCGCCGCCTCCCCGTCTATCTGGCGACCATGAAGCCGCTCAGCATTCGGATCACCGCGGAACTGGCCGACGGCTGGCTGCCGATCTGGTTTTCGCCGTACCGCATGGCGATGTTCACCGCGGACCTCGAAAAAGGGTTCGCGCGCGCGGGCAACGGCAAGTCGCTCGACACCTTCGACGTCGTGGCCGGCTGCACGGTCGTGATCGGGGACGACGTCGCCGCCTGCCTGGCCCAACTCAAACCGACGCTGGCGCTCTACGTCGGCGGCATGGGCGCCAAGGGCCGGAACTTCCACAACGAAATGGTCTCCAAATACGGCTACGCGGACGTGGCGGCCGAGATTCAGGATCTGTATCTGGCCGGCCGGAAACAGGAGGCCACCGCTCTGGTCCCCGACGAATTGTGCGACGAAATCTCGCTGTGCGGGCCGCCGGCGCGCATCCGCGAGCGGTTCGGCGCGTGGCAGCGGGCCGGCGTGAAAACCATGATGGTGCAGTCCACCCAGCCCGAGGCGCTGGCCTTGATGGCGGACGTCGCCGGCACGACCGCTTAGACGAAGGCGGGCCGCACCGCGGCCCGCACGGGAACCTTCCGCCGGATGACGGCGGCAACAGAAAGGCAACGGCAATGGCTGAATCCATTTCGGCGACCGACCCATACGACCGGCAGCGCGTCTCCGTCCTCGACAGCGACATGGCCTACGTCGAGACCGGCCGCGGCGATCCGGTCGTGTTTCTGCACGGCAACCCCACGTCCTCCTACCTGTGGCGCAACGTCATTGCGGAGGTGGAAGGCGGGGCGCGTTGCCTGGCGCCCGACCTGATCGGCATGGGCGGCTCGGGCAAGAACCCGGCCGGTGCGTACCGCTTCGTGGACCACGCGCGCTACCTGGACGCGTGGTTCGCCGCGCTCGGCCTCGACCGGGAGCGGCAGACCGTCACGCTGGTGGTGCACGACTGGGGCTCGGCCCTGGGCTTCCACTGGGCGCACCGCCACCAGGCATGCGTGAAGGCGCTGGTCTATATGGAGGCCATCGTCCAGCCGCTCACCTGGGCGACGTTTCCCGACGCCGCGCGCCAAGTCTTTCAGGGCTTCCGCTCGCCGGCGGGCGAAGACATGGTGTTGCAGAACAACGTGTTCGTCGAGCGCGTGCTGCCCGGCAGCGTGGTGCGGAAGCTGGGCGCGGCCGAAATGGCCGTCTATCGCAAGCCCTACACCGAGCCGGGAGAGTCGCGACGGCCGACGCTGACGTGGCCGCGCGAAATTCCGATCGAGGGCGAGCCCGCGGACGTGACCGCGATCGTCGAAGGCTACGGCGCGTGGCTGTCGTCCAGCCCGCTGCCCAAACTCTTCGTCAACGCCGACCCGGGCGCGATTCTCACCGGCCCGCAGCGCGAGTACTGCCGCGCGTGGCCCAACCAGCGGGAGATCACCGTCGCCGGCTCCCACTTCATCCAGGAAGATGCGCCGCAGGAAATCGGCCGAGCCATCGCCGAGTTCCTGGCCGCGCCGTAAGCGCCGAGTGGCACCACGGAGGCGGAGATGACCTACACGATGCTGCGGTTCGAGAAGACGGACCAGGTCGTCACGATCACGTTGGACCGGCCCGACGCCGCCAACGCGCTGAACGCCGACCTGGCGCGCGACCTGATGCACGCCGCGCTCGCCTGCGACGAGGACCCGGACGTGCGCGCCGTCGTGCTCACGGGCGCGGGCCGCATGTTCTGTGCCGGCGGGGACCTGAAGAGTTTTGCCGCCCAAGGCGACGCGCTGCCCGCGCACCTGAAAGAGATGACCGTCTATCTGCACGCCGCGGTCTCGCGCTTCGCCCGCATGGACGCGCCGCTCATCGCCGCGGTGAACGGGGCGGCCGCGGGCGCGGGGATGAGTCTCGCCTGTGCGTGCGACCTGGTGCTCGCCGGCGAGTCGGCCAGCTTCACGATGGCCTACACCCACATCGGATTCACACCGGACGGCTCCTCCACCTATTTCCTGCCGCGCATCGTGGGCATGAAACGGGCGCTGGAACTGGCGCTCACCAACCGGCGGCTGTCCGCGGCCGAAGCCGAGGCGTGGGGGCTGGTGAACCGCGTGGTGCCGGACGCGAAATTGCATGCCGAGGCCGCGCGGCAGGCCGGCACGTTGGCGCGCGGCGCCACGAGCGCGTTGGGCGCCGCCAAACGCCTGTTGCAGGGCGGCTGGACGGAGACGCTGGAAACCCAGATGGAAAACGAGGCGCAGGCCATCGCCGCCCATTCCGGGACCGCGGACGGCAGGGAAGGGCTGGCCGCGTTTCTCGCCAAACGTGCGCCGGAGTTCCGCGGCCGGTGATCCGCCGGATTCCGCTTCGCGTCGGAAGCCGCGCCGCGGGGAGGGAACGATTGCATGGCACACACGTACCGCCTGTTCGGCGTCGAACTGTCGCCCTATTCGCTGAAGGTGCGCGCCTATTTCCGGTACAA
Source organism: uncultured Binatia bacterium (SeqCode) (assembly GCA_965242795.1). Lineage (GTDB taxonomy): Bacteria > Desulfobacterota > Binatia > Bin18 > Bin18 > Bin18. The sequence continues at coordinate 1,253,880 of OZ251505.1, read as the reverse complement.
ACGCATTCCGCACGAATGGATCGCGCGGAATACGAACAGCCAGGAAGAGTACCAACGCTACGCCCGGCTGCCGCTGGTTCCGCTGGTGGTCACGCCCGACGGGCAGGGGATGCAGGACTCCACCCCGATCATTGACGACTTCGAAGCGCGCGTTCCCGACCCGCCGCTGCATCCCGCGGACCCGTGCCTGGCCTTTCTGTCCGCCCTCATCGAAGAGTACGCCGACGAATGGGCCAACAAGCAGATGTTCCACTACCGCTGGAGGGATGCGGCCGACCAGCGTTCGGCCGCGGAACGCATTGCGCGCCTCACCCGACCGGGGCTGAGCGAGGCGGAATACGCCGAAGCGACGGAGCAGATCCGCCAGCGTATGGTGCCGCGGCTGTCGTTCGTGGGCTCCTCGGACGCGACCCGCGACCACATCGAGTCGTCCCTGGACCGCCTGTTGGCGATGCTCGAACGGCATCTGTCGGCGCGGACGTATCTGTTCGGCGGCAGGCCGAGCCTCGGCGATTTCGGCCTGAGTGCCCAGCTCTACCAGTGCTCCACGGACCCGACCGCGGGCGCGCTGATGCGTAAGGTCGCACCGACCGTCACGGCGTGGGCGGTCCGCATGCTCGACCCGGCGGACGAGGGAGAGTCGGAGACGTGGGACGCTCTGGCGCCGACGTTGCACCCCCTGCTGGCCGAGATCGGCGCAACGTTTCTGCCCTGGACCGCTGCCAACGCACAGGCGCTGGCCGACGGGGCCGACACCTGCGCCGTCACGCTGCGCGGCGCGGAATACCGCCAAGCCCCCCAGAAATATCACGCGCGGTCGTTCGGCATACTGCGCCAGCGCTATGCGGACGTCGCCGACAAGGCGGCCTTGGACCCGATACTCGAGGCCGCGGACTGCCTGCGCTGGTTGCGCTGAAGCGCCCGCGACCAGTCCGACCGAGGCACACGCGAACGGCAAGGAGACCCTCATGTACGGCTTTGACCTGACCGCCGAACAGCAACAACTCAAGGACACGGTGCACCGCTTCGCGGTCGAGGAAATGATTCCGCTGGCCGCGCAGTACGACAAGGAACAGCGCTTTCCCGACGCGGTGTGCCGCAAGGCGTGGGAACTCGGCATTCTCAACCCGCTCGTGCCCACGGAACAGGGTGGCCTGGGGTTGCCCATATTCGATACCTGTCTGATCGACGAGGAACTGGTCTATGGCTGCGCTGGCATGGCGCTCAACATGATCGCCAACAATCTGGCGACCACCCCCCTGCTGGTGGCCGGCAGCGACGCCCAGAAAAAGGCATACCTCGGCCAGTTGGTGGACGAGCCGGTGTATGCCGCGTTCGCCCTGACCGAGCCCGGTGCCGGGTCCGATGCCGCGGCGATTGCCACCACCTACCGCCGGGTCGGCGACGAGTTCGTGTTGAACGGCACCAAGCATTTCATTTCCAACGGCTCGGTGGCGCGCTGGTACGTGACGTTCGCAACCGAGGACAAGGGGCAGGGACACCGCGGCGTGTCCTGTTTCGTGTTGCCCGCGGACGTGCCGGGGATCACCGCCAACCGGATGCACGACAAGATGGGCCAGCGTGCCTCCGACACGGCCGAGGTCGTGTTCGAGGACGTCGCGGTGCCGCGCGCCGGGCTCGTCGGTACGGAGGGGCAGGGCTTCAAGATCGCGATGCGCACCTTCGACCGCAGCCGGCCGGAGGTGGGCGCGTTCGCCATCGGCCTGTCGCAGCGCGCGCTGGACGAGTCGCTCAAATACGCCCGGCAACGCGAAGCCTTCGGCCAGGCGATCGCCAACTTCCAGGCCGTGCAGTTCATGCTGGCCGACATGGCCATCGAACTCGAAGCCATGCGGCTGCTGACCTACAAGGCGGCGTGGATGCTCGACCAGGGCGCGCCGTCGTCCATCGTGTCGAGCTACGCCAAGGCGTTCGGCGCCGACCGCACCATGCAGATCACCACTAACGCCGTCCAGATCTTCGGCGGCTACGGCTACTTCAGCGAGTACCCGGTCGAGAAACTCATGCGCGACGCAAAACTGTTGCAGATCTACGAGGGCACGTCGCAGATCCAGCGCGTGGTCATCGCCCGGCATCTCTTGCGCGAAGCCTGAACCGCCCGGTCGTTCCCCGAGAAAAGGAGGCCCACCATGCCGGCAGAACTCGGCGTCTTCGAAACCATCCACACCATGCGTGCGATGCGGCGGCTGAAGCCCGACCCCGTCCCGCTCGACATGCTCCGCAAGATCCTCGACGCCGGCATCCGCGCCCCCAGCGGGCAGAATCTCCAGGCGTGGGCCTTCGTCGTGCTGCAAGAGGCGGACAACAAGAAATTCTTCCAGGAGCGGTACCACAAGGCCATGTTCGACCGTTTCGGCGAAGCGCTCCGCCCCAAGCCGGACGACACGTCCTCCTGGGCGCGGACCGTCCGCGCGGCGCTGCACTTGGCCGAACACATGCACGAAGCTCCGGTGCTGCTGCTCATCTGCGGCAAGCGCGACTGGCCGTTCGCGGTGCCCGCGGACAAACGGGTCGGCAAGGCGCCGCCCTCGTACGGCTCGATCTACCCCTGCGTGCAGAACATCCTGCTGGCCTGCCGTGCGCTGGGGTTGGGCGCCAGCCTGACCACCATGCACCAGATGTTCGAGGACGAGTTGCAGGAACGGCTCGGCATTCCGTTCGAGTACGGCGTGGTCGCCACCATTCCGATCGGCTTTCCGACCGGCAAATTCGGGCCGGTCAGTCGCCGTCCCGCGCCCGAAGTCACCCACTTCGACAAGTGGGGCCGGCACGAACCCGACGCATAACCGCCAAACAGCCCGCGGCTCCTTCCCTCCCTTTTTCTCCCCCTCCCCCATTGTGGGGAGGGCAAAGCCTGCCCCGGACTCGATCCGGGGAAGAGGGGGAAGAAAAAGTCTCGGCAACCCCAACCGTCCACGCTATTGCGCCTCTGCCATACGAAAAGGATTCCCCATGAAATACTCCATGTTTCTGTCCGCCGCGTCTCACGAAGAAATGCTCGGCTGGCTGCGCAAGTACGAAGCCGCCGGCTTCGACTCGTTGTGGACCGCGGAACTGACCAACTCCGCCTTGATTCCGCTGGCCGCCATCGCGCCGCAGGTCGAGCAGATCGACATCGGCGCGGGCGTGGTGCTGGCCTTCAACCACAGCCCGGTCATGCTCGCCTACCAAGCCCTGGACGTCGATATGCTGTGTGGAGGACGCTTCCGCCTCGGGCTGGGCGTGGCCGCGCCGCACCGCAACAACAACTGGTACGCGGGCCGCGACGTCGGCAAGCCGGTCAGCCAGATGCGCGAATACATCGAGGTGCTGCGGCTCATCATGGACACGGCCGCGGCCGGCGGCGAGGTGCGTTACGAGGGCGCGTTCTACCGCATCCAGGCGCGGAACTTCTTCGCCCGTTCCACGCCGCAGCCGCGCACCCGCGTGCCCATCTACGTCGCCGCGGTCAAGCCGCGCATGGCAGCGCTGACCGGCGAGATCGGCGACGGCCTGATCGGCAACCCGATGTTCTCCCCGCAGCACGTGCGCGACAACATCCTGCCGCCGCTCAAGCGCGGGCTCGACAAAGCCGGCCGCGACCGGCGCGAAGTCGAAGTGCTGGGCCAGTGCTTCGTGGTGATCGACGACGATCTGGCGACCGCCCGGCGGGTCGGCGCGGGCGCCATGCTCTTCAGCATCTGGGCGCGCATCTACGACGACATCTTCGCGGCACACGGGTTCGCCGAGACCGTGGCCCGCGTCCGCGAACTGCAACGCACCCCGGATCGCGACAAGGGTCTGGACCTCATCCCGGACGACATGGTCGACGCATTCTGCGCGGTCGGGCCGCTGGACCGCGTGCGCGCCAAACTGGCCGAACGCGAGGGCCTGCTCGACACGACCATCGTGGCCGTGCCCAACACCGGCACCACGCAGGATCAGCGCGACCACTACCGCGACAAAATCCTCGCAGCCTTTGCGGCCTGAGCGGCCCGCATCGCAAGAGGTTCCCCGGCCTGACGGGAGGATGAGGAAGGGGCTCCTGTAGGTTGGATTAGCGCAGCGTAATCCAACAAAAGGCGGTGGGGCGAACCGCGACGCCGAGGATGTCGGATTACGCCTCCGGCTAATCCGACCTACAGGACGGGGCTACAATAAACTGCGTTTCCGATTACGGGGAGGCAATGTCTAAACAACGATGTTCCGTATTCAAGGAGGGGCATTATGAGTCAGACGACGAAAGTCGCCCTCGTCACGGGCGCGGGAACCGGCATCGGTAAAGCCAGCGCGTTGGCGCTGCTAGCCGAGGGGTATGCGGTCGTTCTCGCCGGCCGCCGGCGCGATCTGCTGGAGGCCGTCGCGGTCGAGGCCGGCAGCGAGGCGCAGACGCTCGTCGTCCCCACCGACGTCGGGGACCCGCCCGCGGTGCGCGCCCTGTTCGCCGCGACGAAGCGGACCTTCGGGCGGCTCGACGTGCTGTTCAACAACGCCGGCAGCGGCGCGCCGCCCGTGCCATTGGAAGACTTGGCGTTCGAGAAATGGCGGGCCGTCGTGGACGTCAACCTGACCGGCACGTTCCTGTGTACGCAGGAGGCATTCAAACTGATGAAGGCGCAGGACCCGCGCGGCGGCCGGATCATCAACAACGGCTCCATCTCCGCGCAGGTGCCGCGGCCCAACTCCGCGCCGTACACCGCGACCAAGCACGCCTTGACGGGCCTGACCAAATCGACCTCCCTCGACGGCCGCACGTACGACATCGCCTGCGGCCAGATCGACATCGGCAACGCCGAAACCCCCATGACCGCGGCCATGAAGAAGGGCGTTCCGCAGCCGCACGGCGCCACCGTCGCGGAGCCCACGTTCGACGTGCGCCACGTCGCCGAAGCCGTCGTGTACATGGCCAACCTGCCCTTGGATGCCAACGTCCAGTTCATGACCGTCATGGCCACCAAGATGCCGTTTGTGGGCCGGGGGTAAACGGTGTACCAACAGGCTCAGTGTGTAAGGGAGGGCAAGCTCTAGGGTCGTTTGTATGTCCCCCTTTCTAAAGATTTCTGCTAACCGTTTCTATCGGATCCGAGGGAACCGTTATCGGAAAGACCACTACCAAGCATTCCATTCATACCGTTGATGAGGCGACGTAGCCCAGCACTCGGCTACACTCGACAGAATTCTTCGAGGGACATCCGACGCGAACGTCTCTTTCAGCGACCTCCGTAATCTTTTACACTATTTAGGATTTGGCGAGCGAACAGGAGGGAGTCCCCCATTTTCACGAAGAAGGATGTGTCGGAGATTTTGAATCTTCAACCAAAAGGGAATAAAGCCAAACCTTATCAGGTCAAACAAGTCCCCGACGTCATAATCAAATATCGTCCAGGTGGAGGGGACCATGACTCGTAAATGGAAATACGAGATCCTCATATACTGGAGCGAAGAGGATCGAGCGTACCTTGCCGAGGTTCCGGAGTTGCCGGGATGTATAGCCGATGGCTCCACGTATGAAGCTGCGCTTACCAACGTCGAGGGGATCATCCAGGAATGGATGGAAACGGCAAAAGACGAGAACCGTCCGATTCCCGAACCAAAAGGACGGTTGCTCTACGCATGAGGGCTGCCGCAGGGGATTGGCGGATTCGACATCTCGTCTGCCGAACGGGCACAGCGTGAATTCCTCTCCAAATTTAGAAAAATGAGCTTGCTTTGCCGGAAGCTCCTGGAAGAATCCCATTCCCTCGCCCTGCCGGCCTCGGATCACGCCGCGGGGTAGGAATTCCTGTATAACCGGGCGGTGACTTCCCGCCTGCGCCGGACGCTCGGCTTGGCCCTGCCCATCATGGGCGGGATGGTGTCCCAGAACGTGATGAATCTGGTGGACATCGCCATGTTGGGCCTGCTCGGCGACGCCGCCCTGGCCGCGGTCGGGCTGGCGCAGTTCGCCACGTTCACCGGCGGGGCGTTCATCATCGGCTTGGCGACCGGGGTGCAGGCGACCGCGGCGCGCTGGTTGGGGGCCGGGCGGCTGGGCGAGACCGCGGTGCCGCTCAACGGCGGGTTGCTGCTCGTGCTGCTGCTCGGCGTGCCGACTTCGCTGCTGCTGATCGCTTTTGCGTCCGAGGTGTTCGGCATGCTCAGCCGCGACGCCTCGGTCGTGGCGCAGGGCAGCGTGTATTTCCAGGCGCGGCTGATCGGCTTGGTCGCGATGGGTACGAATTTCGCGTTCCGCGGGTATTGGAACGCGGTCAACCTGTCCAGGATCTACATGCGCACGATCATCCTGATGAACGTGACCAACATCTTCCTGAACTGGGTGCTCATCTTCGGCAACCTGGGCGCTCCGCAATTGGGCGTGCTCGGCGCCGGCATCGGCACGACCGCGGCGCTGTACGTCGGGTCGGCCGCCTATCTGTTCACCGCGTGGCGGCGCGCCCGGGACGGGGGCTTTCTCGCGCGTCGGCCCGACCGTTCGACGCTGCGTACCCTGCTGCGCCTGTCGGTGCCGGCCGGAATGCAGCACGTCTTCTTTGCCGCGGGCATGTTAGCCTTCTTCTGGATTCTGGGGAACATCGGCACCGCGGAGTTGGCCGCGGGGCACGTGTTGTCCAATCTGCTGCTGCTGTGGTTGCTGCTGACCAACGGCTTCGGGCTGGCCGCGGCGTCGCTGGTCGGACAGGCGCTCGGCGCCGGCGACGTTCCCGCGGCGCGGGCCTGGGGCTGGTACGTGACCCGGTTGGCGATGCTGGTGGTCGGCGGCTCGGCCCTGCTGCTGCCCGACGTGTGTCTGCTGCTGTTTCTGCACGATCCGGCGACGCTGGCCCTGGCCCGGCTGCCGCTGCAACTCACCGCGGCGACCATGGCCCTCGAAGCCCTGGGCATGGTGCTGATGAACGCGCACTACGGCGCGGGACAGAGCGGTCGCGTGCTGCTGATCTCGCTGACCATGCAATGGTGTCTGTTCCTGCCCGTGGCGCTGGTGCTGCAATCGGTGTGGAGCGTCGGGCTGCTGACGGTCTGGGCTGCCAACCTCGTGTACCGCCTGCTGCAGGCGGCCACGTTCGTGTGGAGTTGGGAGACGCGGGGATGGGCGCGGGTCCGGGTTTAGCGGGTGGGGGAGTGTCGCGGGTCGCAATTGCCAGGATGGGATGGAGTTGCGGGAGACCCTTTCCCGCTGGTCCCCGAGCTTGCAATGCCTTGAGCCTGCGTTGTCCTGAGCCTGTCGAAGGATCGGGGTGGGGTGCGAAGGTTGAGGCGACATCGGGGTTCGTTTCGATGTTTCGACACGCTCAACACAGCGCAAGCTCAACGAACTTGGGGGGGAATTTTCGAGCGGGGACATTGCCGGCGGTCGTGTCTTGTGTCGCCCCGCGGACGGTTCGTACAATGTCGGCATGGCAACTGCTCCTCGCCGAGAACGGGGCAGACGCCCCGAGTCTCCCCGCCCGCACCCGGCCTCCAGGTCCTGTCTGCAACAGGCTTACGTCGAGGCCACCCACCCGCTGAGCCGATTCTTCGGCGCGATAGACGCCTGGTTGCTGGACCGCGAACCGGTCCTCTGGCACCGACTCCGCGCAGCCGACGACGAACTCTTTCACTTGCGCCGGCTCGGGGTCGAAGCACCGCGTTTCCGGGCCGAGTTGGAGGATTTCCTGGCACGCTGTGCCGAAGCGGAACAGCAGTACTATGCCGCCCGGCCCGAGGAGTTGCGCCTGCCTCCGCTGCCCGCGGGCGAGCGGGTCGGCGTGTATTTCACGTTGACCGACGGGTCGGTCCGCACGGCGGGGGAGGCCGACTGAAGCCGCGCAGCTACATCGCGTCGACGGTCTCGATGCCGAGCAGGTCCAGGCCGGTGCGTAGGTAGCGCGCGGTCAGGGCCGACAACAACAGCCGCGTGGGGCGCCGTTCCGCGGGCGCCTTGAGCACCGGCTGGGATTGGTAGAACAGGTTGAAGCGCGTCGCCAACTCGTACAGAAACGTGGCGAGCAGGTTGGGTTTGTACGCCCGTTCGACCTCCAGCAGCACGTCGCCGAAGCGTATCATCTGTTTCGCCAGCGCCAATTCCTCGGGCGCTTCCAGCCGCACGGCGAGACCCGCGTCGGGCTGCCAGCCGTCCAGGCCGCCCTTGCGGAAGATCGACCGGATGCGGGCGTAGGCGTATTGCAGATAGGGGGCGGTGTTGCCGTCCAGGGCGAGCAGCTTGTCCCAACCGAAGCGGTAGTCCGCGGTGCGATTCTGCATCAGGTCGGCGTATTTGACCGCGCCGATGCCCACCACTTGCGCCACACGCGCCTGCTCGGCCGCGGACAGGTGCGGGTTCTTCGTCCGCACGATCTCCAAGGCGCGGCGTTCGGCCTCGTCGAGCAGCCCGGCCAGCTTGATGGGCTCGCCCTCACGCGTCTTGATCGGCGTGCCGTCGTTGCCCAGGATGGTGCCGAACCAGACGTGTTCCAACGTCGCGTCGTATCCCCAGCGCCGCGCCGTCGCGAAAAGCTGGCGGAAGTGGAGCCGCTGGCGGCTGTCGGTCACATAGACGATGCGGTCGGGCCGAAAGGTCTCGACGCGGTATTTGATCGTCGCCAGGTCGGTCGTGGCGTACAGAAACGCGCCATCCTGCTTCCGGATCAGAAACGGCGTGTCGGCCAAGTCGGCGTCGTCGAAGAAGACGCACACCGCGCCGTCGCTGATACGGGCGATTCCCCGCTCGCGCAGGTCGCGCACCACGCCGGCCAGCATGGGATTGTAGAAACTCTCGCCCAGCCAGTGGTCGAAATCGACGCCGAGGCGCGCGTACAGCCGCTCGAACGCCCGACGCGACACCTGCATGAACTCGGTCCACAGCGCGGTATTGTCCGCGTCGCCCTGCTGGAGTTTCGCCAATTCCCGGCGGGCGCGCTCGGCCACGCCGGCGTCGGTCTGCGCGCGCGTCTGCGTCGCCCGGTAGATGCGCTCCATCTCGGCCAGCGGGTCGCGTGCGTACGCGGCCGGGTCGCGCGACTCGCGGGAGCCGACGATCAACAGGCCGAACTGCGTGCCCCAGTCGCCCAGGTGGTTGTCGGTCACGACCGTATGGCCGAGAAAACGCAGCACGCGCGCCAGCGCGTCGCCCAGAATGGTGGACCGGATGTGGCCGACGTGCATGGATTTGGCGACGTTGGGCGCGCTGAAGTCGATGACGACGGTCTCCGGGGCCGCGGCCGGCTCGACGCCCAGCCGTTCGTCCAGAGCCGCGGTCAGCAGGGTCCGGCCGAGCCAGTCCGGGTCGAGCCGGAAGTTGATGAAGCCCGGGCCGGCGATCTCCCACGTGGCCGGAATGGCGGCCGGGTCGAGTCGCGCGGCCACGTCCTCCGCCATGCGCCGCGGGTTCTCGCCCGCGGATTTGGCGAGCGCCATGATGCCGTTGGCCTGATAGTCGCCGAACTTCGGGTCCGCGGTCGGCTTGACGACCGCGGGGTGCGCCGTGCCGCCGACGGCCTGCATGGCCTGCGTAGTCCGGGCTTCCAGAAGTTGGCGGACTGTTGGCATGTTGGGAGTCTTCTGGTAGGCGTGCGCCCGGTTGGAGAAGGGCGCCGCCGCGGCCGATTACTACAAGGGCGTTGACGGGCGGGCAAGTGCGGCCCATCTTCGCTTTCTCGTGCCCCGTCCGCCGCGGACCACACACGAATCGGGATGCCGGAACAGGGAGACATCGAACGCGCCGACTGGCCGGCGTGGCTCGCGTTGCGCCGCGTACCCGGGGTCGGCAACGTCGTCTATCGGGAGTTGTTGGCGCATTTTCCGTCGCCGCGCGAGGCGCTGCGCGCGTCCGTGCGAGACCTCCGCGCCGCGGGCGTGGCGGAGGGCGTGGCCGAGCAGATCGCCGGCTTCGACGACTGGACCGCGGTCGATGGCGAACTCGACGCGCTGACCAAACTGGGGGCGCGGCTCGTCATCCGGACCGACCCGGAATATCCCGAGCGCCTCGCCCAGATCCACGACCCGCCGCCGTTCTTGTACGTCCACGGCCACTTCGCCCCGGAAGACCGGCTGGCGATCGCCATCGTCGGCGCCCGGTCGGCCAGCCGCTACGGGCGCGACGTGGCGCGCAGCTTGGCCCGCGATCTGGCCGGTTGCGGCCTGAGCGTGGTGAGCGGCTTGGCGCGCGGCGTCGATGCACAGGCCCACGCGGCTGCGCTGGAGGCCGGCGGGCGCACGATCGCCGTATTGGGGTCGGGGCTTGACGTCATCTATCCGCGCGAGCATAGAGCGTTGGCGCAACGCATGGCGGAACACGGCGCGGTGGTGTCCGAATTCGCGCTGGGCAGCGAGCCGCTCGCCCACAACTTTCCGCATCGGAATCGCGTCATCAGCGGGCTCAGCCTCGGCACCGTCGTCGTCGAAGCCAGTGAAAAGAGCGGGTCGTTGATTACCGCGCGGTGCGCGCTCGAACAGGGGCGCGAGGTGTTCGCGGTGCCGGGTCCGATCACGGCGCGGAGCAGCCGCGGCCCGCATGGCCTGCTCAAGGACGGCGCCAGGCTCGTGGAAGGCATCGAGGACATTCTGAGCGAGGTCGCGCCGGCGGTCCTCCACGCCGCCCGGCCCGAGTCGGACGCACCGCCGCCGGCCGTCGCGCAATTGGCGCCCGAGGCCGCGGCCCTGTTCGATCTGGTGTCGGACGAGGCCGTACACGTGGACGCGCTGGTGACGCAGAGCAAGATGGAGACCGCGCGCGTGCTGGAACTCCTACTGGACATGGAACTCAAGGGTGTCGTGGTGCAGCTTCCCGGCATGTATTACGCGACCCGACGCGCCCAGCGGGCAGGGGGGATGTGAGGATGGCGAAGCACCTAGTCATCGTCGAGTCGCCGGCCAAGGCCAAGACGATCAACCGCTACCTGGGCAAGGACTACGTCGTGAAATCGAGCGTCGGCCACGTGCGCGACCTGCCCGTGGGCGGCAAGTCCGGCCGCGAGGCGAAGACGGCCGCGCGCAAGCGGACCGCGGCGCGCAAGAAACTGACGCCCGCGGCGCGCGAGACGCAGCGGCGCAAACGTGCCCGCGCGCAACTGGTCACGCGCATGGGCGTCGATCCCGACAAGGGCTGGCGGGCACACTACGAGGTGCTGCCCGGCAAGGAGAAGGTCGTTGCCGACCTGAAGAAGCTGGCTAGCGGCGCCGACGCCGTCTATCTGGCGACCGACCGCGACCGTGAGGGCGAGGCCATCGCCTGGCACCTGAAGGAACTCATCGGCGGCACGTCGAGCCGCTTCCGGCGCGTCGTGTTCAACGAAATCACGCACAACGCCATTCGGGCCGCGTTCGAGAAGCCCGGCGAGATCGACGAGAACCGCGTCAACGCCCAGCAGGCGCGCCGCTTTCTCGACCGGGTGGTGGGCTTCGAATTGTCGCCGCTCCTGTGGGCCAAAGTCGCGCGCGGGCTGTCCGCGGGCCGCGTGCAGTCCGTGGCCGTGCGCCTGATCGTCGAGCGCGAGCGCGAGATCCGCGCCTTCGTGCCGGAGGAGTATTGGGAGGCGTTCGCGGACTTGGCGCGGGCCGGCGACCCCGCGGAGGCGGCCCACCGCTTCCAGGTCGTAAAAACGCAAGGCAAGGCGTTCCGCCCACGCAACGCCGAGCAGGCTGAGGCAGCGGAGGTGCGCCTGCGCGCCTGCGACTTCCGCGTGTCGGGCCGTGAGGATAAGCCGACCTATACCCGCCCCGGGCCGCCGTTCATCACCTCGTCGTTACAGCAGGCCGCATCGTGGCGGCTCGGGTTCGGGGTGCGCAAGACCATGACGTTGGCGCAGCGCCTGTACGAGGCCGGGCACATCACCTACATGCGGACCGATTCCACCAACCTGGCGCGCGAGGCCGTGGCCGCGGTCCGCACGCACATCGAAGGCGCCTACGGGCCGCGCTATCTGCCGGCCAAGCCCAACGCGTACGCCAGCAAGGCCGCGGCCCAGGAGGCGCACGAGGCGATCCGCCCGACCGCGTTGTCGGTCGGGCCGGACGATGTGGGCGTCCCGGACCCGGACGCGCGGCGGCTCTACGACCTGATCTGGCGCCAGTTCGTCGCCTGCCAGATGACGCGCGCCGAATATCTCAGCACGACGGTGACGGTGGAGGCCGGGGAATTCGAGTTGCGCGCGCGCGGACGCATCCTGCGTTTCGACGGGTTCACGAAAGTACTGCCCCCCGCGGCGCGCAAGGACAAGGAGGACGAGGCCGAGTTGCCCGACTTCGCAGCGGGCGAGGCGCTCGTCTGCCACGCCGTCGAAACCAGCCAGCACTTCACCAAGCCGCCGGCCCGCTACGGCGAGGCCAGCCTCGTCCGCGAACTGGAAAAGCGCGGCATCGGCCGGCCGTCCACGTACGCGGCCATCATCTCCACCATCCAGGAGCGGGGGTACGTCACGCTCAAGCAGCGGCGTTTCTACGCGGAGAAGATCGGCGAATTGGTCACCGACCGGCTGGTTGAGAACTTCGACCATCTACTCGACTATTCGTTCACCGCCGGCATGGAGCGGGACCTGGACCAGATCGCCGTCGGCGAGCGCGAGTGGCGCGGCGTGCTGGACACGTTCTACGAGGATTTCTCCAAGCGGCTCGGCGTTGCCGGCGCCCCGGAGGGGATGCGGCCCAACCAGCCCACCACTACGGACGTCGCGTGCGACACGTGCGGCCGGCCCATGCAGGTACGCACCGCGAGCACCGGCGTCTTCCTGGGCTGCTTGGGCTATTCCCTGCCGCCTGCGGAGCGCTGCACGCGCACGCTCAACCTGGTGCCGGGCGAGGAAGCCGTGGCCGCGGACGCGGACGACGAGGAAGAGAGCCGCCGGCTGCGTGCCAAGCGCCGCTGCCCGCACTGCGACGCGGTCATGGACGCCTACCTGATCGACGAGGCGCGCAAGCTGCATCTGTGCGGGAACAACCCGGACTGCGCCGGCCACGAGGTCGAGCGCGGCGAGTTCCGCCTCAAAGGCTACGAGGGGCCGGTACTGGCCTGCGAAAAATGCGGGGCCGAGATGCAGTTGCAGAGCGGCCGGTTCGGCAAATACTTCCGCTGCACCGGCGACGGGTGCGGCAACACGCGCAAGCTGCTCCGCAACGGCCAAGCCGCGCCGCCGCGCACCGCGCCGGTGCCCATGCCGGAACTCCGCTGCCGCACCGTGGACGACCATTACGTATTGCGCGACGGCGCCGCGGGCATCTTTCTGGCGGCGAGCGGGTTTCCGAAGAATCGCGAGACTCGCGCGCCGCTGGTCACGGAGTTGCAACCGCACCGCGACGAACTCGACCCGAAATTCCACTATCTGCTCAACGCGCCCGAGGCCGACCCGGACGGGAATCCCACGGTCGTCCGGTTTTCGCGCAAGAGCCGCGAGCAGTACGTCACCTCGGAGGTGGACGGCAAGCCGACGGCCTGGAGCGCCCATTACCGGAACGGGCATTGGGAAGTGCGCGAAGGCCGCAGCGGGGGGCGGCGCAAGCCGTCCGCATCCAGGGGCCGGGCCGCGAAGAAAGGTCGGGTAAAGGCGCAGGCTGCGCGCCGGAAGCGGCGGTAGCGCCGCGGGGGAGTGCTTGATCCAGGCTGATGCAATGCCCGGGCACCCTCACCCCAACCCTCTCCCAAAGGGAGAGGGGGTTCTGCTTTCTATATGGGAACGACATCGGCGATCTCGTTCGGTCGTCATTCCTGCGAAAGCAGGAATCCAGGGGATGGATACCTCGTGCGCCGGTGTGCCGAGGAGCAACTGAACCTCCGCATCGTCTTGCATGCCATTCCCACCCTCTCCTCGACACCGCGGAAGACACCCCCCGATGCAACACGTCAGCGTCATAGGCGGCGGCTTGGCCGGCAGCGAGGCCGCGTGGCAACTCGCCCGGCAGGGCGTGCCCGTCCGCCTGTATGAAATGCGCCCGGTCCGCTCCACCGAAGCCCACCAGACCGACCGGCTCGCCGAACTGGTGTGTTCCAACTCCTTTCGGAGCGCGGCGCTCGAAGCCGCGGTCGGCCTGCTGAAAGAGGAAATGCGCCGCCTGGGCTCGCTGGTGATGTCTGCCGCGGACGCGGCGCGGGTGCCGGCCGGGCAGGCGTTGGCGGTGGACCGTGACGTGTTCGCCGACACCGTGTCTCGGACGCTGGCCGCGCATCCCCTGGTCGAGGTGCGGCGCGAAGAAGTCCGCGCCCTTCCCCCCGGTCCGACCGTGGTTGCCAGCGGCCCACTGACCGCGCCGGCGCTGGCCGCGCACCTGCGCGACCTGTTCGGCCGCGCGTATCTGGCGTTCTACGACGCGATCTCCCCGGTCGTGACCGCGGACTCCATAGACATGGAGACGGTGTTCCGCGCGTCGCGCTACGATCACGGGGGCGCCGACTACCTCAACTGCCCGCTGTCGCGGGACGCCTACTACCGACTGGTGGACGACGTGCTGGCCGCGGACAAGATGCCGGAAAAATCCTTCGAGCGCTGCGCCTACTTCGAGGGCTGCCTGCCCATCGAAGAGATGGCGCGCCGCGGCAAGGACACGTTGGCCTACGGCCCGATGAAGCCGGTCGGGCTGACCGACCCGCGCACCGGCCGGCGCCCGTACGCGGTCGTGCAGTTGCGGCAGGACGACCGGGCCGGGACGTTGTGGGGCATGGTCGGCTTCCAGACCAAGATGACGTACCCCGCGCAGCGGCGCATCTTCCGCACGATTCCCGGGCTGGAGCACGCGGAGTTCGTGCGCCTGGGCAGCCTGCACCGCAACACCTTCATCGAGTCGCCGCGCCTGCTGAAGCCGACGCTCCAATACCGCCAGCGGGCGGACGTCTTCTGCGCCGGCCAGATGATCGGCGTGGAGGGCTATCTGGAGTCGGCCGCGGCCGGCTGGCTGGCCGGCTACAACGCGGGGCTGACGGCTCACGGGGAGGCGCCCGTCACGCTGCCGCGCACGACCGCGCTCGGCGCCCTGCTCGCCTACGTCACCGACCCGGAGCGGCAGGCGTTCCAGCCCATGAACGTGAACTACGGCTTGTTCCCCGCCCTCCCACGCCGGTTGCGCGGCCGCGAGAAGAAACGCGCCCTGGCCGACCGCGCCCTCGCCGACTTGGCGACGTGGCAAGCCGACCGCGGTTTGTTGCCGTCGGACCCTCACCCTCGGATCGAGTCCGGGGCAGGCTCCGGCCCTCTCCCTGGTCCCTGAGCTTGCGGAGCCTTGAGCCTGCGCTGTGTTGAGCGTATCGAAACATCGAAACGAACCCCGATGTCACCTCGGCCTGCGCACCGACCGCCTCCATTTCCCTCGTCATTCTTCCCCTTCCCGCTCCCCTTCCTCATTCCCGTCCCCTTCCGTCATTCCCGTGAAAACGGGAATCCAGGGGAAAACCTGTTCCCTGATCCAGCCTCGCAACGGGCGTAGGGGCGACCGGCCGGTCGCCCCTACGCCTGCCATCCCCGTTGAAGCACGGGGAGGGGAGGGTTTGCTTCGGGAATGGCACGCCAGATGATCCTTCGCCCGTTTCGACAAGCTCAACGGGCTAGTCCCTGAGCCCGTCGAAGGGTGGCGAAGGATCGAAGAAGGAGAGGAGAACCTGCCGTTTTCTGAAAAACCGAGTCCCTGCTTGGCAGTGTCCCGGTTTCGCTTCGGGCTCGCCCATTCACGTCCCATTACTCCCCCGGTCCCCGAGCTTGCGGTACCTTGAGCCTGCGGTCCCTGAGCCTGTCGAGGGGTCGAAAGGTCGAAGGGCGAGGGGAAGCATCCAAATCGAGATACTGCCGGCTTCCGCAGCACGCTCCTTCCGAACGTGATACAGAAGACAGGTCGGCTCGAACGTTCTCCCGTCATCTCCGCCTTTTCCGTCGTTCCCGTGAGAACAGGAATCCCAGGGGCGGGGGAGCGTGTCTCGGCAGGCAGGCCGCGGCAGACGATGCGTCATCGAGAAGAAGTCATCAATACGCAGCTTGCGGTGCTGATCTCGAAGCTCGGCGTCAGCGCGGACGCCGAGACGATCCAGTTGCGCGGCACACATCGGCCCGACGTGCTCTTCCGGCTGCGCGGCTTGCGCGTCGTCATCGAAGGGAAGTTTGCGGACGCCTCCGACGCCGCAGGGCACGTGCTGGACGACGCCCGCCAGCGCGTCCGCGCAGGCGTGGCGCACCTTGCCGCGGCGACCGTCTATCCCGACCGGCTGCGCACGGTTCCCACATCCGAGTTGCTCGACACCCTGGCCGCGGCGCGGTTGCGCTATGCCATCGTGACGGAGGCCGCGGAACCCGGCGGATGGTTCGAGGGAACCCCCGCGGCGCTCATGGAGGCCCTGCGCCGCGCGCAGGAAGCGTTGGCCCGCGATGACATCGTCGAGACGACGGCCAAGGCGCTGCACGCGCGGCTCGTCAGCGTCGCCCAACTGTGGGCCGGCCAAACCGGCGCGTGCGATCGCTTGTCGGGCATTCTCGGCATCACGCCGCCACGGGGAGAATCTCCCGACAAAGCCGAGGCCCGACGCGAGACCGCGGCCAAGGTCTCGGCGCTCGTGTTGGCCAACGCACTCATCTTCCAAGAGCAATTGGCCCAGACCGACGCGCGCGTCCATCCGCTGCGCAAGGTTGAGCACGACCCAGACGTCGTCAGCGCGCTGGCAGCGCATTGGCGGTGGATCTGGGAACACATCGACTACGTCCCGATCTTCCAGCTCGGCGAGCGCGTGCTGAACGAACTGCCCACTGCACCCGGGACGACGGCCGCGGTGGGCTCGGTGTTGGAGCAGGCCAAAGCCATCTGCGTGCACCAAGCCGCGTTGCGCCACGACCTGATGGGCCGCATCTACCACTGGCTGCTCCACGAGGCGAAGTACCTCGGCACGTATTACACGTCGGTGCCCGCGGCCACCCTGCTGCTCAAACTGACGCTGGCCGCGCAGTGGCCCCACGACTTCGGCGATCCCGCGGCGTTGGCGCGGTTCAAGGTCGCCGACCTCGCCTGCGGCACGGGCACGCTGCTGATGGCCACGGCCCAGGCGTTCTCCGACGTGTACGTTCGGACGCGCGCCGCGTCGGAACGGCCGCTGGACCAGCCGGCCCTGTCCGCACTGCATCGGGCGCTGATGGAAGACATGGTGCACGGCTACGACGTGCTGCCGACGGCCGTCCACCTGACCGCGTCCACCCTGGCCCTGCTCGCGCCCGATGTCGCGTTCGCGCGCATGAACCTGTTCGTCATGCCGCTGGGCATGGACAAAGGGGAGCCGCGGCTGGGCAGCCTGGATTTCATCGGTGAACGACAGGTGCAGAACCAGTTCGCGCTCGATCATGCGCACGCCGCGGTGACCCGGGTCGGCGCGGCCACCGAAGGCGTCGCCCTCGCCGAGCTTCCGAAACTGCACCTGTGCGTCATGAACCCGCCGTTCGTCCGCAGCGTGGGCGGCAATCTGCTGTTCGGCTCCCTGCCCGACGAACGCGGCGCCCTGCAAAAGGCTCTCAAGAAGCGGGCCAAGCCATTGTCCGCCAGCGTGACCGCGGGACTCGGCAGCGTCTTCGTCGCGCTGGCGGACAAGCATCTGGAAGCAGGCGGCCGGCTGGCGTTCGTGCTGCCCGCGGCCCTGGCATCGGGCGAGGCGTGGGGGCCGACGCGCAAGTTGCTCGCCGCCGGCTACCATCTGGAGACGGTGGTTTCGAGTCACGACGCCGAGCGGCCCAATTTCTCGGAAAATACGGACTTATCCGAACTGCTGTTCATCGCGCGCAAGCTCTCCAGCGGCGAGCAATCGGGAAGAACGACCTACATCAGCCTGTGGCGCAATCCGCGCTCGATTCACGAGGCCATGCACTTGGCGAACGCCATCGAGCAGACTCCTGACGTCGCAGCTATAGAAGGCGTCGGCATGACGAGCGTTCGTTCATCGAACGGCAAACTTGCCGAGATGCTCTCGACCCCTGCCACGACTGGCGAAGAACTCTGGCTCGGCGCAGTCATGGCGCAGGCGGAACTGTTGCGGGTGTGCTGGAGCATGCAACGCGGTTTTCTGCGGTTGCCGGGGAGCGATGTGGAGGTCAGGCTTGCGACCTGTCCGCTCGGTGGACTCGGCGCCCTCGGCTACGACCGCCGCGACATTCATGATGCCTTCACGGTTTCGCATGACGACTGGTCTTCATACCCTGCATTCTGGGGCCACGACGCCAAGGCGGTTACATGCATTGCCCAATCTCCGAATACTCGGCTCCTCGCACGATCTACCCCGGCACGGGGGCGGCGGTTGAAGAGCGCGACAGCCGTGTGGGAACGTGCAGGAACCGTTCTTCTCGTCGAGCGGATGCGGACGAATACGCAGCGCGTCATTGCGACGTGCTTCTCCGAAAAAGTTCTTGGGAACACGTGGTGGGCGCTGAATATCGAGAGGCTTGACGCACCCATGCAAAAGGCGCTCGTCCTGTGGCTGAACAGTTCGTTCGGCGTCCTTGCTTTTTTCTCACGGCGGGTGACGACGGAGGGAGCGTTCGTCCAAATGAAAAAGCCCGGTTGGGAGTCGATGCCAGTATTGGACGTACGGAGCTTGTCCGCGGCACAGACCACGGCGCTTGCCGATGCCTATGACAACGTAGCGTCGAAAACACTAGCGCCGCTTGCACAATTGGACGCCGATCCCGTCCGCCGGGAGATCGATGAGACGATTTGTGCGGCCCTCCACCTTCCTTCGCTCGCGCCCGTCCGCGCCCTGCTCGCCCGGGAGCCGGGACTGACCGGTCGCCGGATCTGCTGACTGTAGGTCGGATTAGCCAAAGGCGTAATCCGACAGTAGATTTGACGAAGTCTCGTCGGTATGATTGAGTGCAATGAAAGCTCACGGAGGGTAACGAAAAGGAGACGACCATGAGCGGCACACGCGAAAAAGAGCAAGGTGAACACCGGCAAGCGGTTGTCACAGGACAGATTGAGAAACGTTCAGCTTCCACCGCCCACCACATTAGTATTATTACCGATCGCCTCCAAGAGATCGAGAAGAGTGGAGGCAGTCAGTCCGGAGACGTATCAGACGACAATAAAACTGTTCAAAGTAGCGACAAAACTCACGACAAAGAATCTAAACAATCATAAAACTACTAAATTATGGATGAAAACACATATACTGGGATACGGTGGGAACATCTCATCGATACCCTAACTCTGGAGAACGTTGTATTCTTGGCACTCATCGTCAATGTATTTATATTTCTCTGTACAGTATGGTGGGTTCGTAGGCAGGTTCAAATCGCCGATATAAACAATCATTTTCAAATTCGAGAAAAAATTGCCCGCGCTTGGCGCAAATTTCGTGACGAATCGGAGGAAAAAAAAGACTTCGAATTCATAGAACTCCTGAATCTTCTTGAAACAGTATCTAAGCTATACAATAGTCGCATTATTCATGGCTCCACACGAAAGATGGTCAAAAATTACCTTTCCGAAGTCCTCCCATGTATTCTGACCAACGAATACACTGTATCTCGTCTCAAAAATACACGTTCAGGCCCAGAGACATACTCCGAGATTAAGCGGTTCGCTCGCTCAAACAATATCGATTGGCCACTATAGATCTTCGGCGGGTAAGGAGCCTGTGTTCTTCTGGCCCGCTACTGTCCAATAGTCAGGCGGTCCCGTAGGTCGGATTAGCCGCAGGCGTAATCCGACACCCCGGCTTGAATACCCGGCGTGCTGCCCAGCCGATCGCCCCTTGTCGGATTACGCTCCGCTAATCCGACCTACCGAAAGCAGGAGTTCGTATTCCAGGCCGAGACGACGGCGGTCTTCCTCTGGATTCCTGCTTCCGCAGGAATGACGGAGGAACGGCACTCCCGACGCCGCCCGCAGGTTGGAGAACCCGCGGCGGCCTGCTAAGAGGCCCCGATATTCATCGCCACATCGGAGAGGAGCACGAACCATGCGAGAAGCTGTCATCGTATCCACCGCGCGGACGCCCATCGGCAAGGCGTACCGCGGGGCGTTCAACGACACCACCACGCCGACCATGACCAAGCCGGTCATCGAAGAGGCCATTCGGCGCGCCAAAGTCGAGCCGGGCGAGGTCGACGACGTCATCATGGGCGCGGCGCTGCAGGAAGGCACGCAGGGCTTCAACGTGGCCCGGCAGTGCGCCGTGGCCGCGGGGCTGCCCGTCACGGTGTCGGGCCAGACGATCGACCGGCAGTGTTCATCCGGGCTGATGAGCGTCGCCACCGCGGCCAAGCAGATCGTCAGCGACGGCATGCAGACGGTCGTGGCCGGCGGGCTGGAATCCATCAGCCTGGTGCAGAACGAGCATCAGAACGAATACCGCAACGAAGACCCCATCGCTCTGGGGCAGGCGCCGGACCTGTACATGGCCATGATCGACACGGCCGAGGTCGTGTCCAAACGCTACGACGTCTCCCGCGAGGCTCAGGACGCATACGCGCTGCAAAGCCAGCACCGCACCGCCGCGGCGCAGGAGGCCGGCCGCTTCGACGACGAACTCGTCTCGTGCCACGTCACCAAGCTGTTCACGGACAAGGAGACGGGCGAGCGCACGCGCCAGGACGTCACCATCGAGCGCGACGAGTGCAACCGGCCGAACACGAACGCCGCGGGGCTGGCCGCGCTGCCGCCCGTGATGGGCGAGGGCGGCTTCATCACCGCCGGCAACGCCAGCCAGTTGTCCGACGGCGCCTCGGTGTGCGTGCTGATGGAGCGCCGGCAGGCCGAGCAGCGCGGGCTGCAACCGCTGGGCATCTACCGCGGCATGGCCGTGGCCGGCTGCGAACCGGACGAGATGGGCATCGGGCCGGTGTTCGCGGTGCCGAAGCTGTTGGAGCGCACCGGCCTGCGTATGGACGACATCAACCTGTGGGAACTGAACGAGGCGTTCGCCTGCCAAGTGGTGTATTGCCGCGACCGGCTGGGCATTCCGAACGACGTGCTGAACGTGAACGGCGGGGCCATTTCGATCGGCCACCCGTACGGCATGAGCGGCTCGCGCATGGTGGGCCACGCCCTGATCGAGGGCAAGCGCCGCGGGGCGCGCCATGTGGTCGTCACGATGTGCGTGGGCGGCGGCATGGGCGCCGCGGGCCTGTTCGAGGTGGCTTGAATCGCACCCGCTCCCGAACTTCGCACGCCGGCGGAGCCGCCGGCGTTCACATTCGCGCGCGAGGATGAGGCCGTTTCTCCTCGCGCCTTTTATTATTCAGGCGACGGCCACACGTCGGGAACCGCGGTCGCCAGCCAGCGCACCAACGCGGCGTTGACTTCGACCGGCTTTTCCTGCGCCATCCAGTGGCCCGACTCGATGGTGGCTTCGGTCAGGTTGCGGCAGTAGGTGCGCATGGGCTCGGGCAGCCGGGAGTGGACGCACTCGCACACGAAGTCGTAGGCCGCGGTGAGAAACAGGACCGGCATGTCGAGGTAGCCGCCGTTCCGGGCAGTTGCGGCATACGCCGCGTTCGCCGTGTGGTTCATGTACCACGACGACGGGCCGAAGAAGCCGTTGCGCTCCAATGCCGCGGCGTACACGCGGAGATCTTCCTCGCTCACCACGTCGGCGTCGCGCGGCACGTCGGGAATTTCGCGGAATCCTCCGAACAGGGCACGGTCGCGGCGTGCGGTCGCAGTGGGAGCCGGTTCGCCCTCGCCCGCGGGATTGCCCTTGCGGAACAACAGCTTGATGAAGCCGTAGGCGCGGGCGTCCAGGGGCGCGATGGCCTCGGCGAAACTCTCTTCGTAGTAACGTTGATACTCCCACTGCCCGGCCGGATAGTCGGCTTCCGGGTAAAGCTCACGGTCCACCAGCGTCAGCGTATGATCCAGTCCGCGTTCCAGCGTGTAGTAGGGCACGCACAGGTTGGCGACCGCGTGGCAGCGGTCCGGGTGGTGGCTGGCAATGTTCCAGACGACCGGGCTGCCCCAGTCGTGGCCGACCCATACGGCCCGCTCGCGGCCCAGCCCGTCCAGCAGTTCCAACATGTCGCGGACGATGTGCTCCTGCGCGTAGTCACCATGTCGGGCGTAAACGCTCGAACGGCCGTAACCGCGCATGTCCGGCGCCACCGCGCGAAAGCCGAGCGCCGCCAGCGCCGGAAGCTGGTGCCGCCAGCTTATGGAGAGCTCGGGCCAGCCGTGGACGAAGACGACGAGCGGCCCGTCGTCCGGGCCCGCGGCGAGATAGAACGTGGTGTGGCGGTCGGTCTTGACGGTGTGTTCGGTCGGATTCATGGTCGGTGTCCCTTCCGGATTTCCCCTAGGTCGCGGTTGCCTGATTCCGGGAATTCGGCTACTCTCCGCCTGCCTGAACGTTCCTGCAGCCTACCACTTTTTCGGTAAAGGAGAAAACGATGACGTATTCGGGTCCGGGTGGTCTTCCTATTCTTTAAGAGCCTCCCCTCTTTCTTTTGACGATAACGTCGAAAGGTCGTTCCCACCATCTGTGCTGTGAAGCCTTCTCTCCTTCCAAGGCTTCCTTCGCCTGTCGAGCGTGTTCGATTGTGTCTCTTCGGAACCGCTCGTACGCATCCCACGCCCGCAATTTCCTCTCTGGCGGCCAATTTCTGACGAACTCCAATTCGAAGCTTTCCGCGAGTGCATGAAGAGCCTGTTGGGAATGGAAATAGGACGAGACGGCTTCCTCTCCTCTCGCGTCCAACCATTCCATCACCTCTATGACGTGGTCGTAGGTAAGGTCATCGTTCGGCGAATGCACCAAGTACGGCGTATAGGACTCGTCGTTTTCAATTTTTTCTCGTATCGCATCGTTGCCCTTTTGCTGTTCCTGAAGAGTACGTATCGCCAAGTCGACGTGGTAGTACACGGCGTTGATGAGCTTCCGTCGTCTTGCCCGGGATGACCGGATGAAATTGTACCAGCTCAGAAGGAATGCCAACCCCGCAATAATCGGCGTGATCAGTTTCGCTATTTCCATTCAGGCCCCGCCTCCAGCATAATCGTCTTTGAGACTGCCTACACTCTGTGAAGTGGTGGTCGCAACCCGCACGTTGCCTTCGGGAACGCCGACCCGGTCGTGTGCCCTTCAGCCCGCGGTGCCGTCAGCCTTGACATGCGCCCAGGCATGAACGAGGGTAGCGGACGCCTACATTTCGAATCCCCTTCGATGGAGCAGACATGGAGTATGCAAAGCTGGGCAAGACGGGCCTGACGGTGTCGCGCATCTGTCTGGGCTGTATGAGTTACGGCGACCGGAAGTGGCGCGAGTGGACGCTCGGTATGGATGAGGCCCGCGAGCACTTCGTGCTGGCCCTGGAAGCCGGCGTCACCTTCTTCGATACCGCGGACGTGTACTCGCTCGGGGTGAGCGAGGAGATCACCGGCAGATGGCTCAACGAACTCGCCGCGCGCGACGACATCGTGGTCGCCACCAAGGTCAACATGCCGATGGCCGACGGCCCGAACCGCCGCGGCCTCAGCCGCAAACACGTCATCGAGGCGTGCGAACACTCGTTGCGACGGCTCAAGATGGACTACGTCGACCTGTACCAGATTCACCGCTGGGACTTCACCACGCCGATCGAAGAAACCCTGGATGCGCTCGACACCTTGGTGCGTGACGGCAAGGTGCGCTACCTGGGCGCCAGCAGCATGGCCGCCTGGCAGTTCTCGCAGGCGCTGTCCACGGCCAAGGAGCACGGCTGGCACCGCTTCGTCGCCATGCAGAACCACTACAACCTGATCTACCGCGAGGAAGAACGCGAGATGATCCCGCTGTGCATCGATCAGGGCGTGGCGCTGATTCCGTGGAGCCCGCTGGCGCGCGGGTATTTCGCCGGCCAGCGCACGCAGACCGCGGGCGAGGGGCCGACCAGGCGGGCGCAGACCGACAAGATGACGCGCACCATGTATTTCAACGAGAGCGACGAAGCGGTCGCCGCCGCGGTACGCACAGTCGCCGACGAGCGCGGGGTGACGCCGACCCAGATCGCTTGCGCCTGGGTCTTGCAGGCCCCAGGCGTGACCGCGCCGATCATCGGCGCGACCAAGACGCGGCACCTGCAGGAAATCTTCGAGACGGTGGACCTCGCACTCTCCGCGGAGGAAGTCGCGGCACTGGAAGCGCCGTATCGGCCGCACCCGATTCTGGGACACCAACAGCCCGACCCGAAACGGATGGTGCGTGGATAGCGCCGGATTCTTACGAGGCGGTCAGTCATGGACAAGCCCGACGACACATCCCGAGCCGGCCAGACGTTCGACCCGCTGCACGCGTGGCGGGAGTGGTACCAGAAGTCGGAAAAGCAGTGGAGCGACGCGCTGTCGGGCCTGCTGGGCAGCGAGAAGTTCGCGCAAGCCACGGGCAAGTACGCCCAGGAAGCCATGCACCTGCACCGCATGTTCAACGAGGCCATGGCGCAATACTTGTCCGCGATCAACGTGCCATCGCGCAGCGACCTGACCGAGTTGGGCGAGCGGCTCGGCCAACTCGAGGACGCCCTGGCCGGCCTCCAGGTCGAGGTACGGCACCTGCGCCGTTCGCTGACCGAACCCGACCCCGCGGCCGAGCCGCCGCGCACCAAACAGCCCAAACCGCTCACACCGAAGGACTGACCCCGTGCCGTCCGCGGAACCCGCCGTCTCCCGCCTGTCCGCGTCCGAGGCCGCGGCCAAGGCCCGCGCGCTGGTCGAGCGCACGATCGAGCGCAACGTGCCGGGCGTGGCCCCGCCGTTCGAGTTCGACATCGAGGTCGGCCCGACGCCCAGGGAAGTCGTGCACTCGCACGACACGCTCAAGCTGTACCGCTACCGGCCGCTGAGCGACGAGCTCTACCGCGTGCCGGTGCTGTTCATCATGTCGCTGGTCAGCCGGCCGTACATCCTGGATTTGGCAAAGGGCCAGAGCTTGATCGAATATCTGTCGTTGCAGGGCTTCGACGTCTATCTGATCGATTGGGGCGTGCCCCGGCGCGAACACCGCGGGCTGCGGCTTGACGACTACGTGACGCGCTTCATCCCCGAGTGTATCGAGGTCGTCCGCGAAGACTCGGGCGAACCCGACGTGTCGCTGATCGGTTATTGCCTGGGCGGACTGTTGGCGCTGTTGTACGCCGCGCACACCGCGGAGACGCCGGGCGGGCCGCTCAAGAACCTGGTCTGCTTCACCACGCCGATCAATGCGGACGGCATGTCGATGTACCGTACGTGGACGGACCCGGCACACTTCGACCTGGACCGTCTCATCGACAGTCTGGGCAACATCCCGTCCGAACTCATCGACGCCTCGATTCAGATGCTCCGCCCGTTCCAGAAAACCGCCGGTCAACTCAAGCTGCTCGACCGCGCCCAGGACGAGGCGTTCGTGACCGCGCACCTGCGCTTCGACCGGTGGGCCGCGGACCACATTCCGTTTCCGGGCGAGACCGCCCGGCAGTTGGTCACCGACTTTCTGCGCGCCAACAAGCTCGTGCGGGGCGACATGGAGATTGCGGGCCGGCGGCTGCGGCTGGGCGACGTCCGCGTGCCCTTTCTGCACGTGGCCGCGCAGCATGACCACATCGTTCCCGCGGCCGCCTCGCAGGACGTCGTGAAACTGGTCGGCAGCGACGACAAATCCGAAATCGTGCTCAAGGGCGGCCACGTCAGCCTCGTTGCCGGCGGAAACGCGGTCTATCGGCTCTGGCCGCGGCTGGACGCTTGGCTGTCGCAGCGGTCCGTCTGAACGCACGTGCAAGGGCCGCCGCCCCGAGGAGGACGACGTGGAAGGGTTTCCCAAGACGGTCACGATCAAGGGCCGGTCCGTTACCCTGCGCCTGATGGACGCCGGCGACGGGCCGCTGATGCTCGATTTCGCCCAGCATCTGCCCTACCACGACCTGCTGTTTCTGCGCCGGGACATCACCAAACAGGCGGTCATCGACCGCTGGCTGCGCGACATCGCCGACGAGACCATGTCCACCCTGCTGGCCGAGGACGAGACGCGGCTGTTGGGCTATTGTTCGCTGTACCGCAACGATTTCGACTGGTCGCGGCACGTGGCCGAGGTGCGTGTGCTGATCTCGCCGCAGGCGCGCCGCCTCGGGCTCGGCCGTCGGCTGGCGCGCGAATCGTTCGACATCGCCGTGACCCTGGGCATCCAGAAAGTCGTCGCCCGCATGACGCTGGACCAGGTCGGCGCACGAACCGTCTTCGAAGAACTGGGCTTCCGCGCCGAGGCGGTCTTGCGCGACGAGGTCAAGGATCGGGCCGGCAAGACGCATGACCTGCTGCTGATGGCCAACGACGTCGCCGCCTTCATGGCGCGCGGCGAGGCGTACGGATTGACGCGCGGCGCCCCGCGCTGACCGAGGCGAACCGCTGTACAAGATCGCCCTGATGTTGTAATCGGAGCCGAACGGCCAAGCTGCCCCGCGGCTGAGAAAAGGAGGAGATCGTGAGTACCCAACCCCACACCGCCCTGCCCGCCCGGGTCGACGCCCCGATGAACTACCTCGACATCGACGCCATGACCGACAAACCGGCCTACTATCTGTACACCCCCCCGGACGGCGTCCCGCAGCGCAACACCAAACAGGTCCGCCACACCGTCGCCATCGAAAGCGCCCGCGAGCATGTCGACGAAATCTCGCTCGACAAACAGGGCATCACGTTCACCAAGCACGCCAGCGCGGTCGAGAATTTCTACGACGCCGACGAGGTCAGGGCGGTCTATTACCCCGAAGTCGCCGAACTGGTGAAGCAGATCACCGGCGCCGAAAAAGTCCACGTCTTCGACCACAACGTGCGCTGCGCGCCGATGTGCGAACGGGGCGAGAACGGCGCCCGCGAGCCCGTCAAGTTCGCGCACAACGACTACACCCTCAAATCCGGCCCGCAGCGCGTGCGCGACCTGCTGCCCGCGGACGAGGCCGAGGAACGGCTCAAGCACCGCTTCGCGGTCATCAACGTCTGGCGGCCCATCCGCGGGCCGGTGCAGGACACGCCGCTGGCCGTCTGCGACGCAGGGAGCATGGTGCAGGACGACTTCAACGAGACCGACCTGAAATACCGGGACCGCACCGGCGAGGTGTATTCGGTGTCCTACAACCCGAACCACCGCTGGTTCTACTTTCCCCGGATGCAGCCCGACGAGGCCATGCTGCTCAAGTGCTACGACTCGGCCACGGACGGCCGGGCGCGGTTCACGGCCCACTCCGCCTTCCAGGACCCGACCTCACCGCCCGACGCCCCGGCCCGCGAAAGCATCGAGACCC
Source organism: uncultured Binatia bacterium (SeqCode) (assembly GCA_965242795.1). Lineage (GTDB taxonomy): Bacteria > Desulfobacterota > Binatia > Bin18 > Bin18 > Bin18. The sequence continues at coordinate 1,226,716 of OZ251505.1, read as the reverse complement.
GCACCCTCGTCTTCTTCCCCCCCGAGGCGTAGCCGCTCCCGCATCACATCTCCTCCACGGATAAGCTGGCTGATCCCCCCGTCTTCCTGACATCATTCCCTCCCCCTCGTGGGGGAGGGGTCTCCCGCGGTTTTCCAAAAAACCGAGCCCGGCTGCTTCCACGGCGCGTTCTTCCCAGACGTGATACAAGAACGCGCCAGCTTCAATTCCCTCCCATATACCTGCCAATTCCGTCGTTCCCTGTGAAAACAGGAATCCAAGGGCGGCCCAGCCTGTCAGTTGTTATGCTTCCAGAGAACGGATATGCGGACCGTCAAACCCTCCGTTCGGAGCGAGACAGCATTCGATGGCGAAGATAAGCTCATGCGGAAACTCAGTCGAAACCCGACTTACAAAATCTCTGGCAAGATTGGAAAGTTTGCAAAAACCCACCCCTGAGAGCCTCATCGCCCAATGGATTTCAGCCATCGACAGAATTGCGACCACTCCGCGGCAAAGGCCGCGGCGCGGGCGCGCATCTCGTTCCACGACAGTCGCATCTGTGCGGGTCTTCCTTACGGGGCCGAGTCAATTGGCAAGAGGGGGGCTCTCAGTCAGCCAGCATACGGCCGCACCGCGCCGTTCGCGTACAGGGCCGCCACGAGCGGGCCGGACGGCTCTGCCGCGAAACGGGCAATCCGGCGTCTTCCCTTCACCACCATCTCCGCAACGTCCGCTGCCGTCGCGTTCTTCGCCCGAACCACGACGACCCGCGCGCCATGCTTCCGAATCGCAGCGAGTTCGGCTGTGCGGTAGCGAATGTTCCTGTCCTTCGTGAGGGCGATCCATCCCCTCCGTCCGACATGGGCGAGCCAGTCTTCATCCGGCGCGTCGGGCGGCAGGTGATCGTCGTGCACCTCGACCGACATCCCTTCCGCACGCAGCCGGTCGGCGATGACGTGCTTTCCCAGGTTGCGATCCAGGAAAAGGACGGGCTCCTCACGCTGCCAAGTCGAGCTCGCATCGGATCGCTTCTTCGATTTCCGCTTCCTCACGCTCGTAGTCTCGGGCCAACTGCCGGATCGATTCGCCCGCCTTGCAGCGTTCGGCAATGACATGAGTGGCGAGGCCGGTGCCGGCGATGACCGGCCGGCCCGCAGACACCGTCGGATCGATCACGATGACGGCCGGCGCATCGTCCACCGCGGCGCGGGTGAACGGATAGAGTTTGATCGGGACGCCGTCGGCGTCGCGCCGTATGCGCTGCAAGGCCGCGCCGATGACGACGCGCATGGCGGTCTGGCCGGCTCGGCTGACGTTGATCAGACGGCCGTATTGCTCGATGAACAGATCCAGCCCGTCGGTTTCCAGCGCGCGACTGAGCAACGGATGCCGCCGGTCGGTCGCCCCCGAAGCGGTCGTCATCAAGTAGTGGATGGCCCGGCGGACTTTCGGCATGGCGACGACGTGCGTCCGCCTGATTGCCGCGAGGACGTGCAGTTCCGTGAGATTGAGAAACGACAGGAGCGTCGGTGAGCGGGACGGCACGGCGATGAGCGGTGCGTAGGCGTCTTGGCCGACCGACCAGTATCGCACGGTCGCGGCCGGCACCGCGAGATAGTGGGCCGCTTCCGAGACGGTGTAGGCCGGAAGCTCGCGCACGTCATCCGGCTGCCTTCGGCGTCCTGCCATACCACTTCCTCCCGGCGCAGACGGTCGTTTTCTGAGTCAGAATCCAACTTAATACCATTCCTCGCCGGTAGTCCACTCAGCTATCGAACGCACGTGGCGCCTCAGTTTGAAATCGTCTCGGCGAGGTGCTTCTATCCCCTCCCTCTCCTTCGACCCTTCGGCAGGCTCAGGGACCGCAGGCTCACCAACCGAACCCAGGGGCCGGGGAGGAGAGAAGACGAGAGCGAACCGATATGCTACTCGATTCGGACATCGCCACACTTTCACGACTCGGCGGGAGAAACTCCATGTCCCCCAAGTTCTCACAAGATACTGTGCCGTTGACGGACCTGAAGACCCACCCCGGCCGCGTGGTGCGGCAGGCCGCGGAATCGCAACGTCCGATCCTGCTCACCCGTCGGGGCCGCGGCGTCGCCGTCGTGCAGTCTCTGCGCGCATACGAGACGGTCGAAGAGGAACGCGCCTTTCTGCGCGCGGTCGTGTGCGGTCTGTCCGACATCGAGGCAGGACGGGACGTGTCTTTGCGTGAAGCGAAAGCTAGACTCGGCCTTGAATGACGCATGGTGGTTCCCGTCCGGTTGTCCGAATCCGCCCTCAGCGACCTCGAGAATATCCGAGCCTGGTACGTTGAACAGGGGGTGCCCGATGTCGGGAGACGGATCGTCGGCGAAATCCTCGCTCGTATCGCACGCCTCGCAAAGCATCCCGACCTGGGGCGCGTGGTGCCGGAGTTCGGCCAAGCCTTTTTGAAAGAACTGCTCCGGCCACCGTATCGGAGAGTCTATCGGCGCGATGCCGATGCCGTGCGGGTCGTCCGCATCTGGCGCAGCGAGCGTCGCTTACGGCTTTCGTGAACGACACGCTTTCCCTTCCGTTTCGGAGTCAGCCGTCCATCTCCGCGAGGAACTGCTGGGCCTTGCAGCCCTCCGCGGGGTCGAGGCGGGCGATGACGGCGGCCTGTTCGCCGGCTTTCTGGCGGCTGTCGCCCAGAAATGCCGGCGCCTTGGCGTAGTATTCCATCAGGTCCCAGCGCGCGGCCACGTGATCGGGGGCGCACGCGACCGCTTGCTCCAAGTGGGCGTGGACTTTGCGGGCCAGCAGCGGCTTGCGCGAACCAGCCGATGGCCGCCTCGAAGTCTTCTTCCGCAAAGGCAAGGCGACCGAGATAGAAGGCGGCGCGGGTATCCGTGGACCGGCGTTCGTGCGCGGCCTCGAAGATGCGGCGCGCGTCCGCCAACCGGCTGGCAAGGAACAGTTCGACGCCGTCGTCGAGCGTAAGCGGCGCAGAGTCTTGTCCGAACGCCGCTGCCGCGGCAAGGAACACCGCAAGCCCCACGACACGCTGCCACCATTCAGGGCGAGCGACCTTCGGCTCCGCCTGTCTTTCCGTCGAGTCCGTCGTGCCGCGTCTCAATGAGAACGTGGCCGTGTGTTCCGTTCTCTGGGCCGCTTCCCCAAACTCTCAACCTTCACGCCGGTGTTTGAAGTAAGGAAGGGAAACGACTCGATACCGAGGCGGCGCTCGCCTACGGGGTGACGGCCACGCCCCACGGGACGCTGCCGACCTCGATGGTCTTGAGCAGCGTGTCGGTCTCGGTGTCGATCACGGCTACGGCATCGGAGCGGCCCATGGTGGCGTACAGCTTCTTGCCGTCCGGGCTGAGGGCCGACCACCAGCAGCGTTGGCCGCCCAGCGGAATCGTCGTGAGGACTTCGTGGGTGGCCGGGTCGAGGACGCGCACGTCGTTGGACCGGCCGTGGACGACGTAGAGTTTGGAGGCGTCCGGCAGCACCGACAGGCCGACCGGCCGCTCGCCCATGTCCAGCGTCTGCGTGACGGTGAGCGTGGCGACGTCCACGACGGACAGGGTGTTGGTGCGTTCGTTGCTGACGTAGGCGGTCTTGCCGTCGGGCATGAACAGCACGCCGCGCGGGTTCTCGCCGACGGCGATCGACGTGACGACTGCGTACGTCTCGGTGTCGATGACGGTCACGTCGTGCGAGGTCTCGTTCGGGACGAAGGCGAGGCGGCCGTCCGGCGAGATGACCACGGTTTCCGGTTCTATCCCGGCTTGGACCGTGGCGAGTATCTCCTTGGTCTCCAGGTCCACGACGCGCATCACCCCTTCGTTTTCGTTGACCACGAACAGCCGCGTCTCGTCGTGACTGAGGTCGATCCCCTCCGGATCGATCCCGACGGAAAAGGTGTCCACGACCCGGTGCGTCCAGTGGGTCCGCATCATGGGCATCGGCATCTTGAAGATGATCGACGCCGCCGGGTCCGCCGTCCTGCGCTTCTCCGTGACGATGACCGAGATGTCGTTGGAGTTGCCGTTGGCAACGTAGATCCGACTCCCGTCCGACGACACGACGACCCCGCGCGGCCGTTCGCCGACCGGAATCTTCATCCCGACCGTGTCGGTCTGCGTGCTGATGACCCACACGTCGTTGGATTTTTCGTGCGTGACGTAAACGAAGGGTTGGGCGGGCGCGGTGGACGGGAGGAGGGTGGCTGCGAGCAGGGCGAGGCAGGCGAGGAGGGGAGAAATTGTGGATCGTGGATTGTGGATTGCGGATTGACCGTTGTGGGGCATGGGGTACTCCTCGGCTATTCGTGTGCGGACAGACCGGCCAGTTCCGTGGAGGACGGGGCGTCGCGCGAGTCCGCCGCGGCGGAGGGTTCGCACTTGGAGGCGGCGCGCACGTAGGCCAGAATCTGCCAGATCATCTCGTCGGGTAACTGGCCGGCGAACCCGACCATCTCGGTCTTGGGCACCCCCTCGCTGACGGCTTCGAACATCTCCGCGTCGGTTCCGGAGCCCTCGACCCACTCGCAGTCGAACAGGTTCGGGCATTTCCCGTCCCGGTCGGCTTCGGCCTTGACGTGGCAGTAGCCCGCGCAGACGGCCTCGAACAGAAAGCCGCCTTCCTCTATGGCGGCCTCGTCCCCCGCGAACGGATTGGTGACCGCGTCCTGGGCGAGACCGGGAGCGGGGATTCCGAGTAGCAGGCTCATCAACAGTGCAGCGGACAACCGCGTCATACGTCTCCTCGTTTCATGGGGCGTCGTTCTTGGCCGTTTCCCGGGCGAGTTTCAACATGTCGATCACGTCGTAGGTCGTCTCGAACGGCGCGTACCACGGGACCCCGTACCGCTCGGCCAGGGTTTGCAGCGTGCCGCGGGACCGGAGTCGCGTCAGCGCGGCGTCGGTCTCGTCGCGCAGCGCCGCGTCCGTCTCCCGCGTGGCGACGTGCTCGTTCCAGCGCGCCACGGAGAGCGGCTCCCCCGCGGCGAAGCCCAATTCCGCCTCGGGGTGAGTCTTGGCGTACCACCCCGCGGTCGGTCCCCACACGAACGCCAACTCGGCGCTGCCGTCGGCGACCGCGGCGAGTGCCGCTTCCGTGGAAAAGAACGTCCGTATGGAGACCGCCAGCGCGTCGAGAATGAATCCGGCGATCGTTTGCGCCTGGACGGCGACGGTCTGGGCCTCGACCTCGCGGACCGACGCCGGAATGCGTCCCACACGGCCCATCAGCGCGAAGGCCGCGCCGTAGTACGGGCGGCCGACGGTCATCTCGGGGGCGTCGCGGACGGCGTCCCGGCCCGGCACGCTGAAGAGCGCGTCGCAGTCGCCCCTCGACAGCGCGCGGAGCGGGAAGTCGCTTTCGTCGACCTCGGTGATCCGTTCGTCGTGCGCGACCCAGACCGGGACGAAAGCCCGGCCCAGGTCTGCGGCGACCGCGCGTGCGACGTCGAGGTCGAATCCCGTCTCGTCTTCGCGGATCGAGAACGGCGGATTGTTCGCCAGCAGGCACACGCGCAGGGGCGCGGTGTCGTCCGCCGCTTGTCGGGCGGCGAGATGGGGCGGAGATCCGAATCCGCCCAGCAGAACAACAAGCGTCGCAACGCCGGCCCACCGGCTTCGCCGGGGCCGCGGGTGGCGGGAGCGGCGAACCACGGCTCGCCCGAGTACCCCGTGCGAAAAACGAATCGGAAGCGGCATCCTCACTCGCCAGCCCGTGCGGTACTTATTCGGGCAGCGCGAACACGAGCAGGGCGCTGCCTTTGCTCGTCAGCGGGGGCTCGCCCACCAGCGTGACGGCCAAGCCGCCCCCGCCGCTCGGAATGGCGACGTACTGCCGCCCGCCCGCCTTGTAGGTCACGGGCTGGCCGCGCAGGGACGAGCCGGTCTGGAATTTCCACAACAGTTCACCGCTCGTGTCGTCGAAGGCCAAGGCGTAGCCTTCCAGGTTGCCGGTGAACACCACGCCGCCGGCGGTCGCCAGCGCGCCGCCCATCATCGGATACTCGTCCCGGTACCGCCATTTGATCTGGCCGGTGGACGGGTCGATGGCCGACAGGTGGCCGTACGAGGAGCCGTCGTCGCCCTGCGTCTTGCCCGGGCCGCCGCCCCAGAACGGAATGCCCTTGATGAAGATGGAGGTGGACTTCTTCATCTGCCAGCAGCTTTCGATCACCGGCACGTACATGAGCTTGGTGCGCGGGCTGTAGGCCGCGGTGTACGAGCCGTTCTTGCCGCCCACGGACCCGGGGCAGATGAACTCCTTGCCCTCCGCGGTCGGCACGAATTTGGGATCGACGACCGGCCGGCCCGCCTCGTCCAGCCCCTTCGACCAGTTCAGATGGTCCACGTACTGGGTGCCGTGCAGATATTGGCCGGATGCGCGGTCCAGCACATAGACGTAGCCGTTGCGGTTGGGCTGGGCCAAGGCTTTGACCTGCTCCCCGCTGCGCTCGACCGTGAGCAGGAACAGGTCGGTGTTGCCGTCGTAGTCCCAGATGTCGTGCGGCGTGAACTGGAAGTACCACTGCATCTCGCCCGTATCCGGGTTCAGGGCCAACACCGAGTCGGCGTACAGGTTGTCGCCCTTGCGCACGTCGCCGTTCCAGTCCGGCGCGGTGTTGCCCGTCGCCCAGTAGAGCAGGTCGGTCTCCGGGTCGTACGAGCCGGTCACCCACGTCGGGGCGCCGCCGTGCTTCCAGGAGTCGCCCGACCAGGTTTCCGCCCCGGGCTCGCCCGCCTCCGGGATGGTGTAGCGCCGCCATTTGCGCGCGCCCGTGTCGACGTCGTAGGCGTCGATGTAGCCGCGGATGCCGTACTCGCCGCCGGCGATACCGACGATCAGGTTGTCGCGGACCACCAGCGGGGCCGCGGTCCCGCTGAACCCGTCGGTGTAGCGGTCCATGACCGTCTCCCACACCACGGCTCCGGTCTTGCGGTCGAGTGCCACCACCTTCGCGTCCAGGGTGGACATGAAAATTTTATCCCCGGCAATGGCCGCGCCTTTGTTCGACGGCCCGCAGCACATGCGCAGGTCGTCCGGCAGCGGGTGTTCGTAACGCCACAGGAGGGCGCCCGTCACCGCGTCCAGGGCGAACAGGTGGTTGTACGCCGCGGTGAGATAGATGATGCCGTCCGCCACGATGGGCGAGGCTTGGAGTTGAGCCGGGATGCCGGTTTGGAACATCCAGGCCGCGGCCAGGTTCTCGACGTTGCCGCGGTTGACGTCGTCCAGCGGGCTGAACCGCCAGCCGGCGTAGTTGCCGCCGTACATCAGCCAGTAGGCGGGGTCGTCGGTGCCGTGCAGCAGGTGTTGCTGGGTGATCGGCTGAAAGTCGTATCCGTCGGTGGCCGCGGCGCCGTCGGCCTGCACGTTCGGGCGGGACGCGGCGGGTGGCGGCGATGGCGCGGGTTCGGCAGCGTCCGGTGTGCGCCCCCCCACGGCCGGCACCGGGGGCGCGAGCCACGTCGAGGTTGTGACGACGCCGGCGACCAATCCGGCCCAGAATAAGCGGCGTTTCGGCCCGAAAGACGGCATAGGCTCCCCTCCTCCGCTGCGTTCGGGCTCCCTGAATCCCCGGCCCGAATGCGGTCGGAAAGTACTGGCTTTTCAGGGGCGGGTCAACCAAATATGCAGGCCGGCAGACGCGGTTTTTCCGCGGTGTGGCGCCCCGAAACCAGGTCTTCGGCTGCCCGCCGCGCTGGCTGAACGCTCCCGGATGGGGTAATAGGCAGGGCTCCGCCGCGGCCCCTGCCGAACGCCGCGCAACCGGACGCCATGCCGTATGCTCGAATTCTTTCCTTCATCGTCCGACCGGGCTGGCGGGTCGTGCTGCTCGGCGTCGTGGGGCTGGCCGTGCTGTCGGCGTTGCTGCACGAGCCGGTGGGCGACCGGTTCGACGACCGGCTATGGCAGGCCGGGAAGGCCGCCTGGTGGGACGCCCGCGCTCTCGACTTGGGGTTGACGGGGTGGGGACATGCGCCCGAACAGCCGATCGCCTTCAGCCACGCCGTGCACGCCGGCGAGTACGGCCTGGAATGTCTGTACTGCCACAGTGCGGCGCGCGTTTCGCCCGCGGCTCACGTTCCGCCGGTCGCGACGTGTATCGGCTGCCACGCGAAACCGAGCGACAATCCCGAAATCGAGAAGTTGCAGACGTATTGGAAGAAGAGCGAGCCGATTCCGTGGGTTCGCGTCCATGCGCTGCCTGCGTTCACCCGTTTCAACCACAAACGCCACGTCCGCGCCGGCGTGGAGTGTCAGGCCTGTCACGGCGAGGTCCAACGCATGGCCCGCGTCGAGCAGGTCTCGTCGCTCAAGATGGGCTGGTGCGTGAGCTGCCACGACGCCAGCCGGGCGAGCAAGGACTGCCTCGTCTGCCATTACTGAAGGGAATTTCTTCCAGATGGTCCCCCGACTATTTCAACGCCCTTCGACAAGCTCGGAAGCCAGCCCGTTGAGCTTGTCGAAACGGGCGGGAGGTCATCTTGGAGGTAATTCCCTTCCTGAACGTTGGTTGATGCGCGGGGGCCCGGCAGACGAACTGACGGTCGGTCCGGCGGTATGAACCGGCATGAAGGCAACACCTCCGCAATGATAAAAAAGAAGAGCGAACCTCCGCCCGATCCTCGCCTAGGCGCCGGGCTCGACCGGCGCGATTTCCTCAAGCTGTTGGGCGCGGGGGCCGCGGCGCCGGTCGTCGGCTGCACGTCCAAACCGGTCGAGACCCTGATTCCGTACGTGGTCGAGCCGGAGGAGATCACGCCCGGGGTAGCGACCTATTATGCCACCGTGTGTCAGGAATGCCCGGCCGGCTGCGGGATGCTGGTCCGTACGCGCGAAGGGCGCGCCGTCAAGGTCGAGGGCAATCCGGCCCATCCGTCGAATCGGGGCGGCTTGTGTGCGCGCGGCCACGCCTCGCTGCAAGGGCTGTACAATCCCGACCGGTTCCGCGGGCCGATGCGGCGCACGCCGGCCGGCGGGCTCGCGTCGTTGTCGTGGAGCGAGGCCGAAGCGCTGTTCGTCGAGCGGGTGCGACAGATCAGGGAGAACGGGGCGGCGGATCGACTCGCGTTCCTCGCCGGCCGGCTGCCGGACAGCCTGTACGACTTGGCCACGCATTGGCTGGCCGCGCTGGGTTCCGAGCGGCTGCTCACCTACGAGCCGTTCGGCGACGAGGCGCTCAGACAGGCCGGCCGTATCTGCTTCGACCGGCCGATGGTTCCCGCCTACGACCTTGCCGCGGCACGCTTTCTGATCGGCTTCGGCGCGGACTTCCTGGACACGTGGCGCGCGCCCACCCACTACGCCGAGGCGTTCGGCCGGATGCGGCGCACCGCGGCTCCCCCGGCCGGCGGGTTCGTGCAGGTCGAATCGCGCATGTCCCTGACCGGCTCCAACGCGGACGAGTGGATCGCCGTCACACCCGGGCGGGAAGCCTTTCTGGCGTTGGGTATGGCGCGTCGCATGCTGCCCGACAGCGCGGTGCCGGACGGCGAGAAGAAGGCGCTCGAACGGCTCCTCGGTCCATACTCCGCGGAACGGGTGGCCGAGTTGACGGACGTGCCGGCGGCGACGCAGGCACGGCTGGCCCGCGCATGCGCCCGACAGCGTCCGAGTCTGGCTCTGGCCGGCGGAGTCGCGTCCGGCTCGCGGCAGGCGACCGCGCTGGCGGTCGCGGTGCATCTCCTGAACTACGTTGCCGGCAACGTCGGCCGCACCGTCCGCTTCGACGACCCGACAAGCCGCCAACCGAGTTCGTACGCCGGGCTGCTGTCCCTGGTGGACGACATGGCCGCCGGCCGGGTGCCGCTGCTCATGCTCGCGCACACCAACCCGGCCTTCAACCTGCCGCGGACGTCCGGCTTCGTCGAAGCGTTGGCGAAGGTGCCGTTCGTGGTGAGCTTTTCGTCGTTTCCCGACGAAACCACCGAGCGTGCCGACCTGATCCTCCCCGACCATACGCCGCTGGAGAGTTGGGGCGACGTCCGGTCCGCGGCGGGCGTCACCGGCCTGATGCAGCCGGTCATGCAGCCGGTGTTCGAGACGCGGGCGTTGGGCGACACGTTGTTGTCCGCCGGCAGAAAACTCATCTCCGCGCCTGCCCACGCGCTGCCTTGGGAGAGCTATTTCGACTACGTGCAGACGACGTGGCGCGAACGCTACGCACGCGGTCGGACCGGCGGCGACTTCGACGCCTGGTGGCGGAAGGCGCTACGAACCGGCGGCGTCTGGCGGGATGACGGCGCACACGATACCGCGGCCCCACTCCCGGAAAACGGGGACCATGACGACCGCATGCGACTCGCGCCGGCGGTCTTCGAGACCCGATTCGAGGAGCCGACGCTCGACGGGGCGGACGAGAACGCGCTGGCGTTCATTCCCTATGCCTCGTCGCGCTACTACGACGGCCGCGGGGCCAACAAACCCTGGCTGCACGAACTGCCCGACCCGCTGACGCAGGTGGTGTGGAACTCGTGGCTGGAGATTCATCCCGACACCGCGGCACGGCTGGGCATTGAAGAAGGCGATCTGCTGCGCGTCACCTCGCCGCACGGCTCGCTGGAGGCGAGCGCCTATCTGTATCCCGGCCTGCGCCGCGACGCCGTGGCCATGCCGGTCGGCTTGGGCCATACGCATTACGGTCGTTATGCGCGCGGGCGGGGCGCGAATCCCGTCCATCTGCTGTCGGCCCGGCCCGAAGCGGCCTCGGGCGGATTCGCGTGGCTGTCCACGACGGTCCGCCTGACCCAGACGGGCCGGCGCGTGCCGCTGGCCACGACCGACGGCAGCCGCCGGCAACTCGGCCGCGGCATCGCGCAAGCCGTGGACGCGTCTGCATCGGACGCCCCGACGCATGCCGTCGGCCACGCCGAACCGGGCCATGCCCCCGCGGCGGACATGTACCCGGCGCCGACCTACGAAACCTACCGCTGGGGCATGAGCATCGACCTGTCGGCCTGTACCGGCTGCGGGGCGTGCGTCACCGCGTGTTACGCGGAGAACAACGTGCCGGTCGTCGGCGAACGTGCCGTGGCGCAAGGCCGGGAAGCGGCGTGGTTGCGCATCGAACGCTATTTCGAGGAAGCCGATCCCGTCACACGGTCGGCGACGACGTCAGACGCGCCCGAAGTCCGCTTCGCGCCCATGTTGTGCCAGCATTGCGGGAATGCGCCATGCGAACCGGTCTGCCCGGTATATGCCACCTACCACAACCCCGAGGGGCTGAACGCGCAGATCTACAACCGCTGCGTCGGCACCCGCTACTGCGCCAACAACTGCCCGTACAAGGTACGCCGCTTCAACTGGAACCGAGCGGACTGGCCCGCGCCGCTCCATCTGCAACTCAACCCCGACGTGACCGTCCGCGAGCCCGGCGTGATGGAGAAGTGCTCGTTCTGCGTGCAGCGCATCCAAGAGGCCAAAGACCATGCCAAGGACGCCGGCCGGCCGGTCCGCGACGGCGAGGTGACTCCGGCCTGCGCCCAGACCTGCCCCGCCCAGGCGATCACCTTCGGCAATCTGCAGGACCCGGACAGCCGCGTCGCCCGGGCCGCACGGGACGCGCGCGGTTACCACGTCTTCGACACGCTGAACACCAAACCCGCGGTGACCTATCTCAAGAAAGTCCGCCGCGGTCCCGTCTAGGCTCGGCATGTCCGCCCCGCTCGGTTATGCGCAGGTCAACCGCGACCTGCTGGGCAACCTGCTCGGTTCGCCGACGCGCCGCTGGTACGTCCTGCTGGGTTGCGACGTGGCGGTGCTGGCGTTCGGCGTCTTCTGCTGGACGTACCAGATCGCCGCGGGGTTGGGCGTCACCGGGCTGGCGCATCCGGTCGGCTGGGGCGTGTACATCACCAATTTCGTGTTCTGGGTCGGCATCGCGCACTCCGGCACGCTGATCTCCGCGGTGCTGTTCCTGTTCCGCGCGCGCTGGCGCACGTCGGTCGCCCGCAGCGCGGAGGCCATGACGATCTTCGCGGTCATGACCGCCGGCCTGTTTCCGATCATCCATCTCGGCCGCGCTTGGAATTTCTACTGGCTGCTGCCCTATCCCAACCAGCGCGAATTGTGGGTGAACTTCCAGTCGCCGCTGGTGTGGGACGCCTTCGCGATCAGCACCTATTTCGCGGTGAGCCTGATGTTCTGGTACGTCGGGCTGATTCCGGACTTGGCCGCGGCGCGCGACCGGACCGAAGGCGCACGGCGGAAGCTCTACGGGTTCTTCGCGCTGGGCTGGCAGGGGACCGACGGGCAGTGGCACCACTACGCCGCGGCGTACGGTCTGTTCGCCGCGCTCGCCACGCCGCTGGTCGTGTCGGTCCACAGCGTGGTGTCGTGGGATTTCGCCATGTCGCTCGTGCCGGGCTGGCACAGCACGATCTTCGCCCCGTACTTCGTGGCCGGCGCGATCTTCTCCGGGTTGGGGATGGTGCTGACGCTGGTCATCCCGCTGCGGCATGTCTTCGGCCTGCACGCCTACATCACCGCGGACCATTTCGACAATCTGGGCAAGCTGCTGATCGTCACCTCGCTGATCCTGACCTATTCCTACGCCAGCGAATGCTTCATCGCCTGGTACAGCGCCAACCCGTACGAGCGCAGCATCTTCTGGTTCCGTGCGGCCGGCGACTACGCCCCGCTGTTCTGGCTGATGGTCGCCTGCAACTGCGCCCTGCCCCTGCTGCTGCTCCGCAGAGCGATACGCACGCACACCGGCTGGCTGTTCGGCCTTTCGTTGCTGGTCAACGTCGGCATGTGGTTGGAGCGTTTCGTCATCATCGTCAGTTCGCTGGCACACGAGTTCGACCCGTCGGCGTGGGGCGGCTACCTTCCTTCCTGGGTCGAGATAGGCATGACGCTGGGCAGCTTCGCCTGGTTCTTCCTGTTCTTCCTGCTGTTCGTCAGATTCCTGCCGCTGGTGTCGCTGGCCGAGGTCAAGGAGCAACTCTCGCCTGAAGACCCCACTGCGGCCCATGCCGCGGCCGCAGACATTCCCCAACTTGGGGACGCGGCCGGCCGCGGCGAAAGGGAAGCGAGGGGCGAGCAAGATAAGAAAAGACCGGCCGCGGCCGGCTTGGTCGGCGTCTTTCGCCGTGCCGACGCACTGACCGATGTAATCCAAACGCTGCGCCGGGACGGCCATTCCGCGCTGCAGATAGCGGCACCGTTTCCGAGCCACACGATCGAAACCGCGCTGCCGAAGCGCAAGAGCCCGGTTCGCTACTTCACTTTAGCGGGCGGTCTGCTGGGCTGTGTGGCCGGGTTCGCCCTGCCGACCTATACGGCGTTGGACTGGCCGCTCCAGACCGGCGCCAAGCCGATCGTGGCGTTGCCCGCGTTCGCCGTCATCGCGTTCGAGTTGACCATTTTGTTCGGCGCCGCGGCCACACTGATCGGGCTGTTCGTCAACGCGCGGCTGCCAGCACGGTCGCCCGCGGTGCGGCACGACGCCCGATTTTCGGAAGACCGCTTCGGACTGTTCGTGGCGTGCGATGCCGGGGAAAGCGACGCGGTACGCACGACACTCAGCGCCGGAGGGGCCGAGGAGGTGTATGAGCAGGCCGGGTGAACAGTGGCTAGTGGTTGGTGGTCAGTGGTCAGTAAACCGGCGGAGGCCAGGGAGGCGGCGGCTCGTCGTGCTGATTTGTCTGGTCGGGCTGGTTCGCTCGCCGTGGGTCTATGCGCTGCCCTGGAACGACGACATGTATTGGCAACCCGAACTCGAAGCGGGCACCGCGGGGCGTCCGCCCGCGGTCCGCAGCGTCCCGACCGACGGGGTCGAGCCGCCCGGCTCGGCCCGTATCGGCGCACGCATGCGCGCCGGCATGCGGTTGCACAACCCGGTTGCCGCGACCCCGGAGTCGATTCGCAACGGCAAGATACTGTTCGGAACGTATTGCGCGACGTGCCACGGACCCCACGGACGCGGCGACGGCCCGATGGTCGGCAAAGTCATGCCGTCGTCCGATCTGCACACCGCCCGGCTTCGCAACCAGCGCGACGGCTATCTCTACGCCACGGTCCGCAGCGGCGGCTTGGTGATGCCGGCCTACGCACACGCCTTGTCGGTCGAAGAACGGTGGGACGTCGTGAACTATCTGCGGGCGCTCCAGCGTGCGTTGCCCGCGGACGAACCGCGGAGCGCCGGCACGGCCTCGCGTCCACGTTCGGAATAGGCCGGTCGGAATGAGCCCCCGGCTCGATGCCCAGCCCGATCCGCCCGCGGCCGCGCGCTCCGGTCACGCAACCGCCGGCCTATGGCTGCTGGCCGCGCTCGGCACGGGCGTCTTTCTGGTCGGCGTCAGTGGGCCGTATCCTCAGCGCGCCTGGCTGGCCTATCTCGTGAACTGGCTGTTCTGGTCGGGGCTGGCGCTGAGCGGGCTCGCATTCACTGCCATGCTGCGGCTGACCAAAGCCGAGTGGGCCGGGCCGCTCCGCGGAACCGCAGAGGCGCTGGCCGGGTTTCTTCCGGTCTCCCTGCTCTTGTTCGGGCCGCTGTTCCTGGGCCGCGAACACCTGTTTTCCTGGATAACTCATCCGATCCCGGCCAAAGCCGCTTGGCTCGATACCCCGTTCCTGATCGCCCGCGACGTGGTCGGCCTGATCGTCCTGTACGGCGTCGGCTTCTGCCTGTTCCGCGCCGCACGCCGAGATCGTGAACCCGCTTCCAGCCGATCCACGGCCGGCAATCCAAGCGAACCGTCCGCGGCGCGGTTGACGGCCCTGTCCGTGCTGTTCCTCGTGCTCTACGCGGTTGTCGGCAGCCTGCTCGCCTTCGATCTGGTGATGTCGCTCGACCCGCACTGGATCAGCACTCTGTTCGGCGCCTACGTCTGCATCGGCAATCTGTACGCCGGGCTGGGCCTGTTGGCGGTCCTCGGCTGGCTCTTGCCGGCCCCGGTCGACTCTGGGGTCGAGTGGAGTGGCGTCAGTCACGACCTGGGAAAACTGCTGTTCGGGTTCTGCATCCTGTGGACGTATCTGTTCTGGTGCCACTACCTGCCTATCTGGTACGCCAACCTGCCCGAAGAAACCGGCTTTCTGATCGTCCGACTGCACACCGCGCCTTGGCGGGGCGTGAGTCGGGCGGTCCTGTTGCTCAACTTCCTGTTGCCGTTCCCGCTCTTGTTGCTGCAATGGACCAAACGCACGCCGCGGGCCTTGGCCGCCGTGGGCGCGTCCGTCGTGGCGGGCATGTGGCTGGAGCGTTACGTGCTGGTCGTGCCGTCCGTCTGGCACGAAACGTGGCTGCCGCTGGGCTGGCTGGAGCTTGGCGTCCTGGGCGGCTTCGCGGCGCTGTTCGTGCTCTTGTTCCGCATGGCTCACCGGGCTGCGGGGTTCACGGCGCCGGACGAAAACGCCCTTTCTCCGAGACGTCGGTGACTCCGTCAAATCTCCCGGAAAAATGACGAAGACGCCGGCGAATTCCCGGCTCGGCCGGTCTGGACTCCCAACAGGAGAGAGGGCTAAAAGTGGGCGCAACCGATCGTGGTTCCTTTTCACCCTCGCCGGTCCCCGAGTCTGCCGAACCGTATCGAGAGAATGGGCGGAGGAAGAAAGACCGCAGGGTTGTTGGACTCCAACCCACGCACGACCAGATAAAGGGGGCACCATGCCGCAAGTTTTTTCCATGCCGGTCGGGTTTCTGGAATTCGACAGCCGCCTGTTCTTTCCGCACGACAAGCAGGGCGAGCAGATGACCATCCCGGTGCCGAGCTATCTGGTCACGCACCCCAAGGGGAACGTCGTGTTCGACACGGGCGTCCACTGCTCGTGCATCGACGATGCTAAGGGCCGGCTGGGCGACATCGCCGACACCTTCGTGCCGCGCGCCAAGCCGGGCGAAGAAATCGTCAGCCAGTTGGCGAAGTTCAAGCTGACGCCGGACGACGTCACCTACGTCGTGAACTCCCACTTCCACTTCGATCACGCCGGCGGCAACGAATTCTTCCCCAACTCCACCTTCCTGGTGCAGAAGAACGAACTGGAAGCCAGCAAGGATCCGGCGGTAGCGGAAAAGGCGTTCTTCGACCCGCAGGACTACGATCACCGACTCGACTACCAAGCCGTGGACGGCGAACTGGACATCTTCGGAGATGGCGCCCTGGTGCTGTTCCCGACCCACGGCCACACGCCCGGCCACCAGTCCATGCGGATTCGGGTCACCAAGGGCACCGACATCGTGGTGACGGCCGACGCCTGTTACACCAAACGCAACATGGACGAGCACGTGCTGCCGTCGATCGCCTACGACACGGACGAGATGTACCGTTCCCTCGACACCTTACGCGACCTGCGCGACAAGCAGGGCGCGACCATCATCTACGGCCACGACCCCAACCAGTGGCAGCAAATCCGACACGCCCCCGAGGCGTTGGCCTAGTGCCCAGCGCCAACGACTGAAACTGCGTACCGCCTGCGAACTCCGCCCCCGCCTTCTTTCCCGGAGAACGTATAGATCAAGAAGGAGATTACAGGTATCGCGGGACGGGACTCATATGTCGTGGGCGCGGGAAGCATCCATCTTTGCCCGGGGGAGGCGGATAAAATGCTTGGGCAGAACCCGTAGGTCGGATTAGCCGGAGGCGTAATCCGACATCCTCGGCGAGATCGTTAGACCGCACCAACCCCACCGCGCTGCTTGCGCAGGGCGGGATCGAACGCTTCCAGGAAGGGTTCGTAGAAGTAGGGAACGGCGTCACCCGCGTTGAAGCGCGTGAAGAACGCAGCGTGGTCCACCCGGTCGAGCGGCGGTCCAGTCCAGGACTTCGACGAGGCCGAGCGGTTGCAGGCGGCCGGGGTCGGAGATCTGCTGGAACAGTGCCCGTAGTACCGGCGTGCAGAGATGCCAAACCGCAGTACGCCAATCGAAGGAGGCGGGCGGGACGCCCGCGTTCCCAGGCGAACCGTTTGTTGGGACGTTCAGACTGCCGGATCGTGCCCACAGAACCCAGGCGGAGAATACGCCGTAGAAAAGGGTCTGCACCAACGTCGAACGGAAGAACCGCTCCCCACGTTCTCCCTCGAACCGAATGCCGAGCGCCTCTTCCAGAGCGGATCGGACCGCATTCAACGACGGGGCGTCGCCTGCGGCTTCCACTCGGTGCAACGCGTCGCGGGCATACGAGGCGAGCAGCCCCACCACGTCTTTCGGATCGGTCAGGACCGCGCGATGCGACAACGTCCATCTCAGATATTCGCCCTGCCCGGCTCCCATCTTCCAAGCGAAAGCGCGCGGCGTTTCCAGCCCACGGGCAAAGTCCTCCGCACTCTCCTCTAGCTGGAACGTTTCGCGCTTGGCCGGCTTTCCGTTCGGGTCTTCGCCGACGAGCCCGAAGTCGCGCGTATTGGTGACCAGCACCAGCCGGTAACGAGTCCAATAGCGACTGATCTGCTCCCCGGTCGCGGTCAGGAACGCATCGTCATCCTCACCCTTCACTTCGACCACGCCGCGTTCCGGCGTCTGGCCCTGCTTCGGCTGACCCCGCTGCCCCTGCTTTGCGGCGTACAAGCTGAAGTCGGGATGGCCGGCGCCCTGATCGGCCAACTCCGGCACGCAGAACACCTTGGGCCTGAGCGTGGTGCCGACCGCAGTGAGCAGATTGTCGAGCGCCGTATAGTGCGACCGTTCCCCCGTGGCGCCGCCGGATGCGCGCACCCGATGCAGCACGGCGAAATAGGTCTCGACCGCAGGGATCAGGCGCGTGGGCACGTCCGGCATGGAAAGTTCAGGACCAGGTCTTCCAGACCTCCGGGCAATGGCCGACGGTCGCTTCCTTGCCGTTGCGGACGACCGGGGTGCGCGTCAGCAACGGGTCGTCGAGCAGCAGACTCTCGATGCGCGACTGGGTCAGGGACGCATGAGCCAAGCCCTTTTCAAGGAAGCGATTGCCCGTCCGGTCCAGCAGGGATGCCAGCGGCACGCGCACGGCGACGGAACGCAACTCGCCTTTGGAAAGGCCCTTCCGGCTCAGGTCAATGAATTGGAAGCGGATTCCGCGCTCCTTGAAGAACCGCTGCGCCTTGCGGGTGTCGGCGCATTTCTTCAAGCCGAAAATCTGGATGTTCATGCCTGCGGCGCTCGGTCCCGGTGGGGTGGAGAGGCGGTTTGCGGGGTAGCGTCTCAGGTTGAAATTTCTCTTTCGGCGAATGGCGGCCCCCGAGTGTAGGGGCAGGCCCCTGTGCCTGCCCATCCCCGCCCCAAGGGCAACCACCCTTCGACGGGCTCAGGGACCACAGGGGGTTGCCCCTACACAACCAGTCATGCCCCAGGATTCAAGTTGAGACCTATCGACAGCGGGGCCGAAGAGAAATTCTTTTCGCTTCTTGCAAAAAAGTCAAATCTCTGCATAGTGTCCCGAAAATCGAGGGCAGGCCGCGGGACCGGACGGAAGGCCGGCTGCCGGAACGATGTCTGGACAAGCCCGCAGCCATCGGGTAGCGTGCCGAGGATCAAACAAGGAGGTAGTCTCATGGCGTGGGAAAAACCTGAATTCACGGAAGTGAGAATGGACGCCGAAGTCAGCATGTACATTCTCGTCTCCGAGTAACTCCTTCTACGGGAGTACGCTTCACGGGCTTCCCCACCTTCTGGGAGAAGCCCGTTTTTTTGCCGGCGCCGGAGGTTCCGTCCGCGCCGGTCGGGGGAAAACAGGGGAACGACATGCGGGTCCGTGTCCTGGGTTCCGGGGCGGGCGGCGGGTTTCCGCAATGGAACTGCAACTGTCCGCAGTGTCGCGGATTGCGCGCGGGCACGCTGCACGCCGCGGCGCGGACCCAGTCCGCCATTGCCGTCAGCGCCGACGACCGGCGCTGGTATCTGGTCAACGCCGGGCCGGACGTCCGCCAGCAGATCGCCGGCTTCGACGCCCTGTCGCCCCAGGCTAGCCCGCGGCACAGCCCCATTCAGGCGGTACTCCTGACCAACGCCGAGGTGGACCACATCGCCGGCCTGTTGACGCTGCGCGAATCCCAGCCGCTCACCCTGTACGCGACCGCGCAGGTGCGCGGTTGGATCATGGACGGCAACTCGGTCTTCCGCGCCGTGTGCGGCCCACCCCGCTGTACTTGGCAGACCGTGCACCTCGGCAACGACCCGGAGGATATGCAGGACTTGAGCGGCGTGGACGACCGGGCCAGCGGCATCCGCTATCAGGCGTTCTGCGTCCCCGGCCGGGCACCTGCGTATCTCGTGGGCAAGGTGGACGATTGGAGTCAGGCATCCATAGGTTATCGGTTCACAGACGCGGGCTCCGGGCGCGCGCTGGTCTATCTGCCCGGCGTGCGCGAGGTGGACGACGCGGTGAAAGAGCGGTTGCGCGGCTGCGACGTCTTCTTCATCGACGGAACGTGCTGGACAGACGACGAGATGATCGGCGTCGGGCTGGCGCAGAAGACGTCGTTTTCCATGGGCCACGTGCCGGTCAGCGGGCCGAACGGCAGTCTGGCCCGACTCGCCGACCTGACGGGCGTGCGGAAGATCTACACCCATTTGAACAATACCAACCCGCTGCTGGTCGAGGATTCGGCCGAGCGCCGCGCCGCGCAGGCCGCGGGGTGGGAAATCGCTTTTGACGGAATGGACTTCCGGGTTTAAGAAAAAGGCTGAACCGCGGCGACTGCTTCCGGTACTCTCCCGCGGTTGGAGAAAGTCGGAGAAACCGGCAAGGCGCCGACAAAGGACGAGCGGAATCCGCAGGGGAGCGTTCCGACATGGCGGGCAGTGAAACGGCGCATGCGGATGCCACGGTTCTGAGCCCCGAAGCGTTTACGGCGCGGCTGCGCGAGATCGGCGCGCAGGGGTATCACGACAAGCATCCCTTCCACGTGTTGATGCACGCCGGCGAACTGACCCAACGCCAACTGCAAGCCTGGATCGAGAACCGCTTCTACTATCAGTGCATGATCCCGCGCAAAGACGCGGCGATCATGGCGCGCGTCAACGACCCGGCCATGCGCCGCGCCTGGATTCAGCGCATCCTCGACCATGACGGTCGCGGCGACGACGCCGGCGGCATCCACAAATGGCTGGTGCTCGGGGAGGCGGCCGGCCTGTCGCGCGACGACATGATCGCGTTTCGCCACGTGCTGCCCGGGGTCCGCTTTGCGGTGGACGCCTATCTGGCCTTCGTCCAGACCCATTCCCTGATGGAAGCGGTCGCCTCGTCGCTCACCGAACTGTTCGCCCCGACGCTCATGGCGCGCAGGCTGCCCGCGTTCGACACCCACTATCCGTGGGTCGAAGCGCGCGGCCTGGAATACTTCCGCGCCCGGCTCGAACAGGCCCCGCGCGACGTGGAATACGGCCTCGACTACGTGATCTCCCACTGCCCGACACGCGACGATCAGGAACGCGCCATGACCGCGCTGCGGACCAAATGTCACATCTTGTGGAGTTTGCTGGACGCGGTGCACCATGCCCACGTCAGTCCCGGGCTCAAACCGCCGTTCTGGGACGACTAGCACGAAGGGTACTTCGGCTGTCGACAACGTCTTCTCCATCGGGACTCACACATGGCCGCCCCGCCTCTGTCGGACTGGAAACCGCGTCTCGCCGCCAAGGCGCGCTTGCGTTGGGACAAGGTGGACGAGCGGTACATGCTGGTCTTCCCCGAAGCCGCGCTCATGCTCAACCCGACCGCGGCCGAGGTGCTCAAGCTGTGCGACGGGCAACGCAGCGTGGCCGACATCGTCGCGGGCCTGGACGAACGGTTCGCAGACGCCGACCGTGCGCAGATCGCCGCGCACGTCCACGAACTGCTGACCCGGATTCACGCCCGCGGCCTGTTGGAGACCGGGCTGGACGACGCGACGCCGCGGGAATCGGAGGAGGCATGAGCGCACCGCGGCCCTACACCGTCGTTGCCGAGTTGTCCTACCGCTGCCCGCTCAAATGCGTGTACTGCTCCAACCCGGTCGATTTCCATACCCAACTCGCCGAACTCACGACCGAGCAGTGGTGCCGAACGTTCTCCCAGGCCGCGGAACTCGGCGTGGTGCAGGTGCATCTGTCGGGCGGCGAACCGCTGGTGCGCAACGACGTCGTCGCCCTCGTGCGCCACGCCCGAACCTGCGACCTGTACACCAACCTGATTACCGGCGGCACGCTCTTGGACGCGGCCTTACTCGCCGAACTCAAGGCAGCCGGCCTCGAACACGTCCAACTCAGCATTCAGGATACCGACGCGGACACCGCGGACCGGATCGCCGGTATGCCGTCGTACGCGAAGAAACTGGCCGTGGCCGAGGCCATTCGCACGGCCGGTTTTCCGCTTACGCTGAACGTCAACCTGCATCGCCTCAACATCGAGCGGGTGCCGGAATTGATCGAGCAAGCCGTCGCGCTCGGTGCCGGGCGGCTGGAACTCGCCAACACCCAATACTACGCCTGGGCGTTCGAGAACCGTGCCGCTTTACTCCCGACCCGCGCGCAATATGAAGCCGCGGAACAGACGGCGCGCGACGCCCGCCGGCGCTATCAGGGCACACTGGAGATCGCGTTCGTCAAGATCGACTATTTCGAGGATCGGCCCAAAGCCTGCTCGGGCGGCTGGGCGCGCAGCTACATGTGCATCACGCCGACCGGCCAAGTGCTGCCCTGTCACGCCGCGCACGCGATCGCCTCGCTCCGCTTCGAGAGCGTCAAGGACAAGCCGCTGGCCGACATCTGGTACGACTCGCCCGGCCTCAACGCCTATCGCGGCGAGGACTGGATGCAGGAGCCGTGCCGAAGCTGCGAACACCGCACGAAGGATTTCGGCGGCTGCCGCTGCCAGGCGTTTCTGCTGACCGGCGATGCCGCGGCGACCGATCCGGTCTGCGGACTGTCGCCCCATCACCAGATCGTGCTCGACGCGGCGCGCGACGCCGACGACCCTGCATCGGCCCCGACAGCGCAGCCCGACGTCGCCCTGGTGTACCGCGACCTGCGTACCAGCCGACGCCTTGCGCCGGCCGCCCAACCCACGGCGCCGCGGCACGGGTAGGCCGGTGGCGCCGTGCACATGACCGATCCGCCCAGCCCGGGCAGCGTCACGCCGAACGGCCCGGGGGCTTCGTCCGTTTCCGGCTCACCGCCGACGTCACCTTCCGGCCCTTCCGCGCCGCGGCGTGGAACCGCATCCAGGAACCGCACCATGAACACCGGCGTGCTTATCATGGCCGGCCTCACTCTGGGGCTGATCGTTCTGGCTTTTCTCAAGAGTCCGGCGCTCCCGCTCAAGGGGTTCCAGTCGGCCGCGGGGCTGCTGCACGACGTCTGGCTGCCGCTGCTGTTGGGCTTCTGCTTTGCCGGGTTCTTCAACGTACTGCTGCCGCGCGAAACGCTCGTGGCCTGGATGGGCGCGCAGTCCGGGGTCAAGGGTGTCCTGATCGGCTGGCTGATCGGGCTGTTGATGCCGGGCGGCCCGTACGTGGTCTTTCCCGTGGCCGCGGCGCTCATGAAGCAGGGTGTGGCCGTCGGCCCGCTGCTGGCGTTCATCACGGCCAAGACGCTGCTGTCTCCGACGCGGCTGTTCACCTGGGAGATCCCGTTTCTGGGCTGGCCGTTCACGGCCGCACGAGCCTTGCCCAGCCTGGTCTTCCCGCCGCTCATCGGGATCGTCGGCCAGCGATTGTTCAATCTCTTTTCTCGCTGGGCGGGGTGATCCACGCCGCGGGCGAAACCGTTTCCCCTCCAGCTCAGCGAGTGCCCGGACCGTGTTGCCGTTCACGGGCTGTCCGAAGGTCAGGCCGCGGGAGGCGGCGACTTGGGCGGAAGTCCCTCGAACCACGGCAGGACGATCGTCTCGTTGATTGAGTACGGGTAGGCGTGGCCCCAGTCGGGTAGCTCGGTATAGTGCACGTCGTAGCCGCGATTCCGTAACGCGGCGTGGGTGCGGCGGGTCTGCTCGACGGCGAAGATCGGATCGCGGGCGCCGTGCACCATCAGGATGGGCAGGTCCTTGCCTTGTCCGCGTTCGATAATAGGCTCGACCGCGGGATGGATGCGGCCGGCGACGGGCGCGATGCCGGCGAACAGGTCGGCGTACGCCAGCCCCAGCACGTAGGTGAAGATCCCGCCGTCGGAAAATCCGGTCAGATACACGCGCCGGCGGTCCACGGCGTAGCGGCTCCACACCTCCTCCAGCATGGCGCGGATGGAGCGACGGTCCAGGCTCGGTTCGGGCGGAATGCCGGGCAGGCGGATGGCGGACCAGGTTTCGCGGACGGATTTCGGGGCGAGCAGCATGAAGCCGCGGCTCTTGGCCGCGCGCAGCCACGTGAGCAGATAATCGTCGTCGCGGCTGTAGCCGCCGTGCAGACACACGATGAGCGGCCACTCCCGGCGGGCCGAATAGTTTTCGGGGACGTACAGGGAATAGGCCGAACGCCCGGATTCGCGCTCCACGCGCCGGATGCCCACCGGAACGTCGACACCGACTTCGCGCGTCTCCAACGCGGGCAGCTTCGCCATGCTGGCCGGCAACACCCAATACTCCTGCAGGGCGGGCAGATCCACCCGCAATTCGTAGAGGAGAAGTTTTCCCAGACACAACTCGTGGCGCCCTTTGAGCAGGTCCAGGGCGGACTCCATGCCCCTGAACCGCAGCAGGAAGGTGTACGCCTCGCTGCAATGGTCGAGCGCCCGGCGCAGCGTGGCGCGAGATTCGTTCGCGTCCACTCGACCGACGGCCAAGTCGGCCGCGGCACTCCGCAGTACGGCGACGGTCGGCCCGAGTTTTTCTTCGAGCGCCCGGTTTTGCGCGTCCAGACGTGCCATCTGCAAGTGTTCCAGATGGGCTTCGGTCCCGCGCAGAAACGCCAGCAGGCTGTTCTCGACTCGCTCCGTTTCGGCTCCGAACCGGCCCCGTGCTTCCGCCATGCGGCTTTCCTTCCTCTCACCGGACGACGCGGCTCCGCCGATTTCAGCACTCCCCGGTTTCGTCCGGCCCGCCGCCTTGGGCGTGCAGCATGGCCAACAGTCCGCTCCCGACCTGGACGGCGACCAACTTTTTGAGAGGCAGGACCTCGATGTTGCTGTCGGCTTCCAGCCGCTCGATACGGCGTTGCACTTCGGCGCGGATCTCGTCCGCTCGGCTGGCCTCGCCGGCCTCTTGCACGAGGCGATAGACCTCGCCCAACTGCAAGACGGCCTGGAACGGCTTGCAGACCAGTGCGTCGAACGCCTGGGCGCGGGTCGCCGGCTGGCGGAAGGTCGCGTCGGTTTCGAGTTGGCGGCGCTGGGCGGCCAAGCGGGTGGGCGTGCGATGCAGGTAGTCGGCGACCGACCGGGACAGCCGGGCGCAGGAGTCCTGCACCGCGGGCCGGCGGGCCTGCAAAGCCGAAAAATGGGGGTCCATGACCTTCAGGACGGACGCGGTCCGATCCAGTCCTTCGGCCAACGCCGCGCCGCGGGACATGTCTGCCGGACGCTGGTCGGTAATCGCCGGGTCGGTGAAATAGGGCAACTCGCACACCATGCACAGCGCATCGGAGACGTGGTCGCGCACGTAGTCCGCGGAGCAGGTGCCCGTCGTAATGACGCGCCCGGGGTCACCTTCGAGATGCTCGGCCATGTAGTCGTAGGCGGCGCGGATGCCGAAGAACGGAAAGACCGCCGGCGCCCACGTGTCGATGAACGGCACTTCGGGTTCGCCGCGGTGCAACGGCAGGCCGTGCGCGGCGACGAGGTCGTGCAGTTCGGCGAACAGCCCGCTGCGGCGCTGCGACAGATAGTAGTAGATGCCGCAAAAGCTGGCGTTGTGCAGCGAGTAGTAGAAGGCGGGCCGATGGTCGCGCACGAGTTGCATGACGATCCGCGTCTCGGCCGGCGGCTCGGAAAACCGCAGCGTCTTGTAGGCAATCGGGAATCCCCACTCGACCTGTTCCGCGGCGCTGCATCGGTAGTAGTTGAGGGCGTATCGCAGCGGAGAGAACGTGCCCTTGAGCCAGCCTTGGTTGAGCGCGAGGCCGTCCGCGTCGATGGCCTTGACGAACAGGAATCGGGTATCCAGCCGCTCGCGCAATTCCGCCCGTTCGCACAGCGCGCGGCTCAAGAACTGCACGCTCAAGCTGCCGATGGGCTCGTTGGGGTGCGGGACGCCGAGCCACAGCGCGGTTCGCCTGCCCCGGCCGACGGTCAGCAGTTCGATCGGCCGTCCGTCGGTGGAACGGCCCACGGTCCGCAGGCTGGCGAGATCGGGAAACTCCTTGACGAGCCGAATGGAACTCCGGTGCAGTTCCGCGGGAGTCAGAAACTCCTGGTAGTCCGGCACCGTGTCCAGCACGGACGCGAGCCAAGCATCGGGGGCGGGCGGCATGGAGGGGTTCTACTCCAAAGCCAGTCAGCGTTCCAACCACTCGGGCCGCCCGATCCTAGGAATGCGAGTCTCTGGTCCGCACGAACAGGCGCGGCTACCGAAACCGAAAAGCAAGTCTTTCATCAACGGTTGACGATAGTGCATCAGTTCGAGATTGCCTTGAATAGTTTGTCGCCCCTCTGTCATTCCGGCGAACCCCGGATCAAGTCCGGGGCAGGCTGGGGCAGGCGTCGGGAATCCAGCGGAGACCACCCTCCCCACAACGACATACCAGTCAGGGCGGAGCTTTTACCTTCCCCCTCTCCCTCCAGGGGAAAGGGGATAGAAATATCATGCAGAGACGCTTTCAAACTGATATACTACCCGGTTGACAGAACTCTCGTTGTCGTTCATCGGTTCGCGTAGAAAGCCATGCCTCCCACCGTACCCCCGGCAGACTGTTGAAGTGCGAGATCGAGGCGCGGGACCTCAGTGCGAATCGCCTCGCCTTGGCTCTCAGCGTGCCTTCCGGCCGCATCTCGGACATCCTGAACGGCCGCCGGTTGATCACTGCGGACACCGCGGTTCGGTTGGGCCGTTATTTCGGCAACCGTCCGCGGTTTTGGCTCGCCCTCCAGAGTCAGTACGATCTTGCCGTGGTCGAACGAGACCGTGGAGAAGAAATAGCCAAACAAGTCCGGCCGGCGGGGGGTAACTCTGGGAACCGGCGTTTCTGTCTGGATTCCTGTTTCCGCAGGAATGACGATCGAGTGGAATTGTCAAGCCTATCATTCCCTTAAAGAGAACATCCGTACCTCCAGAGATGTCGAAGGAGGCTGCTTCATTTGGGAATTACATACAAGGGGGTCCTCATGGTCAAAGGGCCGGGGGTGGGGGGCGAAGGTCGAGGTGACCTCGGGGTTCGTTTCGACAGGCTCAACGAACTGAGGGAGGCGGCAGGGAAGGTCCTTGAGCCTGTCGAAAGGCCGGGGGCGGGGGCAGTGTGGGAGAGCGGTAGTCCCTTCGGGGTTCGTTTCGATCCTTCGATCCTTGGACAAGCTCCGGACAGCGCAGACTCAACGAATTGAGGATTGGGAAAGTCCCTGAGCTTGCGGTGCCTTGAGCCCGGTCCCTGAGCCTGCCAAAGGCTGTCGCAACGAGCACCGGATCCTCTTGTATGTAATTCCTCTTCGTTTCATGGGAGGGTGACCGTCCCCCGAGTTGCCTCGGGTGGAACTCCGCGCAATCCTTCCTCCCGGCGGTCATCAAGGATGAGTGCTATGGCTTCGGCTAGGCTTTTGCGGGCTTCGTCCTTGGTTCTTCCTTGACCGTTCGCCCCGGGAATCTCCGGGCAATAGGCGATAAACCAGCGCTCGTCCTGTTCAATAACGGCTGTAAACTCGTTTCTCATGACAGAACCCTCCTCCCTTAATTCTTATAGCCGTAAGGGCCGTGGGGCGGGTGCACGAAGCGCACCCGCCCCTCTCTCATCCCACGTGACCTGTATGGCAAGCGTCGTTCGTTCATCACCCTTGCCGGCCGCTTCGACCTTTTCAGTACACCGCGACGGGAACGAGCGTCGGTTGGCCGCCGAACAACGTATAGCCCCGCACGGCGAGCGGGTCCGGGCTGAACACTTCGCACGTGGTCCGGCGCCGGGCTTCGTCCTCCGTCTTGCCCGCTGCCATCAGGGCCGCTTGCAGGTTGGCGCTCGTTCCATTCGCCATTTTGTTCGGCCAGTAGGAGAAGATGGTCTTCGGCGCAACGTCCACTGTCCATGAGGCAGGCTCCCCGGACATGCCGTTGCATTCGAATCGGACCGTACACGGAGCCGCGGGATCATCGTCGGAGGCAGGCCGGTCTTTCTGGCAGTAGAGATGCACCCACGCTTGCCACGGAGAGAGATTCAGGAGAACAGCGGCCGGACCACCAGGAGATCGGGCTGTCGTCGGCTGAATTTCCGGGATCAACGGTTCGTAGAATAGAGAAAATTCGTACCGTCCGGTTTCTGTCCTATGTTCAGCTAGTGGCTGAGTCGCCACCGCAACGTAATAAATTCCCGGGAATAAACTGGCATGTTGTACCGCGCCATTGTTGGAACCGACAAAATTTCCACCACTGTCGTATAATTCCATTGTTTGAGGAAGAGGGCTCTTGTCGTAAATCGAGTGGGAAATACGAACTAGAGATGAAACCTCAAACCGATAAACGTCCAGGTCCCCGCTGCATTCAAAGTCGGACACAACGGTTCTTTTCTTCTCGCTCGGCAGATCATACCTCTCGCTCTCGGGCCAAGCCTCTGCGTTGCCGAGGTCATAGGCCGTGGCAAGCGAGTCACCGACGTCGCCGTCCCCGCAGCTTCCGGGCGTGTCGGGTTCTACCGGGTCAGGGTCGGATTGAGCAGACACCATGCCCGCAATTCCGAGCAGGACATACAATACTATGGTCGCCAATGTGAGCTTCTTCATGCTGAACCTCCTTACTTGCCTCTCTAGTTCGCCTCCGTTGCGCCAACCCGTAGAAGCACGGCTTGGGCGAGCGGCCCTGTACTTCGCCCCGGTATCCGTTGAATCGTTCCACATGGTCGTCCTCCTCCGTTATTCAGTTCTTCGACTCGGCCTTGAGAGTGCCGGGCCGTGTCAACTTCACAACAACGAACGGAGTGAGGTCCTGCTTGTTCGCCACAGCGTGGGTAGCTACTCCCATGCCTGTGCGCGGCTCTTCTATTCAGCAAGCGACCCGACCGACGGGTTCGCTGTTAGAAGTTGACGAAGAGGGACGATGCCGAACGGTGAGGACGATGTCAATGCTGAAGCATGGAAGTGCGCGTCCCTTCGACCTTTCGACACCCTTCGACAAGCTCAGGACAACGCAAGCTCAGGGGCCGGACTGTGGCTTCGCTTGACAGACCGCGGGGACTCGTATTTCTCTGCTCCGATGCCGTAAGCGGGCGCCCGCCATTCCGCCCGACTTCTGAAGCCCGTTCCTCACCCGACACATGTCAAGCATTTCGCCCGGCGGCGCGCCTGCTGACGACCGGTGGACCCGCCTTCTCAAGACGCTGGGGCCGGGTCTGCTGTTCGCCAGCACCGCGATCGGCGTGTCGCATCTTGTGCAGTCCACGCGGGCGGGGGCCGACTACAGCTATGCGCTGCTGTGGGCGGTCGTGATCGCCAACCTCTTCAAGTATCCGGCGTTCGAGTTCGGGTCGCGCTATGCCAACGCGACCGGCGAAAGCCTGATCGACGGCTACGCACGGTTCGGCAACTGGGCGCTG
This sequence comes from uncultured Binatia bacterium (SeqCode), assembly GCA_965242795.1. Taxonomy (GTDB): domain Bacteria; phylum Desulfobacterota; class Binatia; order Bin18; family Bin18; genus Bin18. Next base: position 1,198,183 of record OZ251505.1, on the reverse strand, counting down.
TACGGCTATCTGTTCATCACCGCGAGCCCGATGTCGATCGTCATCGCGGCGGTCTGTTTCACCACCGCGGGGCTGCTGAACAACCTGCTCGGCCTGGACCTGCCGGTGATCCACACCTCGCTGTTCCTCATCGTCGGGTGCGTGGCGCTGCTGTTGGTGGGGCGTTACGGTGCGCTGGACAGCCTCGTCAAACTCATATGCAGCGTGCTGCTCGTCTCCACACTCGCTGCGTTCTGCCTGACGCTCTGGCGGGGGCCCGTGGCGCCGGTGGTCTTCTCCGCCCTGGAGGTGTGGACCGCGGCTGGCTTCGCGTTTCTGATCGCGCTGATGGGCTGGATGCCGGCGCCCCTGGACCTGTCGGCGATCAACAGCCTGTGGACGCTGGAGCGCTTCAAACAGACGCGCTATACGCCGGCGTTACGCGAGACGCTGCTGGATTTCAACGTAGCCTACGTCATGACCGCCGGGCTGGCCGTCTGCTTCATGACGCTGGGCGCCTACATCATGTACGGCTCCGGCCAATCGTTCTCGGACCAGAGCAGCACGCAGTTCACCCACGCGGTCATCCGGCTCTACACCGCCTCGCTGGGGGACTGGAGTTACCTCATCATCGCCTCGTCGGCGTTTTCGGTCATGTTCGGCACCACGCTGGTCATCTTCGACGGCTACGCCCGGGCCATGGACCGCACGTGGACGCTGCTGTTTTCGCGCCGCCGCGCTGCGCCGGACAGCCGCACCGTGTACAACGCTTGGCTGCTCATCAGCGCGGTCGGCGGCTACCTGATCATCGCCCAATTTCTGACCAGCTTCACGACTCTCGTCGATCTGGCGACCGTGGTCTCGTTCCTGATCGCGCCCGTCATCGCGGTCGCCAATCACCGCTTGGTCCTGAGCCCGCACGTGCCGGACACCGCCCGACCGCCCGGTTGGTTGCGCTGGCTGAGCCGGGTCGGCATCGTCTTTCTGTCCGCCTTTACCGCGGTGTACGTCGTCATGCGATTGGTAGGGTAGCAGCCTGCCGCGGCTTGCACGTCATCAGGCGGCATGGCATAGGGGGAAACATGACAATCGAAATCGGCGGGTTCCTCGTGTTAGCGGCCTTGATCGTGGGCTTGTTCGCGTGGCTGCGTCAGGACATCAATCGTCTTGAGACCCGGATGGACACGAGGTTCTCCGACGTTGAAACCCGTATCTCCGAGGTCGAGACCCAGATGAACACCCAGTCGTCCGAACTTCGGGAGCGGATGGCGAAGCTGGAAGGGTTGCTCGAAGGGCTGCGCGAGTCCATCACGGGCCGCCGTGCCGCCTAGGCTTTCTTCCACTGTGTCCGTCGTCAGGGGTTGGAGATATAGCTCCATGCAGTAGCAGAGGCAGCTTGCGCGCCATCGGACAACATGGCACAGGGGGGAACATGACAATCGAAATCGGTGGTTTCATAGGATTGGCGGCCTTGATCGTGGGTCTGTTCGCTTGGCTGCGTCAGGACATCAATCGTCTTGAGACCCGGATTGACGGTAGGCTCTCCGATGTCGAGGCGCGCATATCTAGGGTTGAGACCCGTATCTCTGAGGTCGAAACCCGCATGGAGACGAGGTTCTCCGATGTCGAGACCCACATGAACACCCAGTCGTCCGAGCTTCGTGAACGGATGGCGAAGCTCGAGGGCTTGCTCGAAGGGCTGCGCGAGTCCATTACGGGCCGCCGCGCCGCCTAATCCCCCCATAATTTTTCGGTTCGTTCTTCCTTCCAGAGGGCCGATACGCAAGGGGCCGCCGTGGAACCGGGACAGCGCGAGTCGCGCGTCATCGACGAAGTCGCGGCCGCGGGCTGGATCGAAGACGGCTTGACACTGGCCGTCGGTTCGCCGACGCCTATGGCGTTGCTGCGCCAGATCATCCGCCGCGGAGTGAAGGACCTGACCGTCGTCGACGTCGGGCTGTCGCTCGACATGCTGATCGCGGCCGGCTGTGTCAGGAAAGTCGTCAGCTATTACGCCGGTGGCGGGTTCGGCGTGCCGGTCGCGCCCGCGTTCCGTGCCGCGGCTCAGCGCGGCGACATCCAGGTCTGGGAATGCGAGGAAGGGATCGTGACTTCGAGTCTCGACGCCGCGGCGCAGGGGCTCCCGTTCCTGCCGTGGCGGGGTGGGGTCGGCACGTCGCTGCCGGACGTGAATCCCGACCTCAAGGTCTTTCAGGACCCGATCAGCGGCGAAACCCTGCTGGCCGTGCCGCCGACCAAACCGGACGTGGCGATTCTGCACGCCGCGGCGTCCGACGCGTACGGCAACGTACAGCACGTCGGCGGCCCCGGCTGGCTCGACCTGTTCATGCAGCGCGCCGCGGACCGCACCATCGTCCAGGTGGAAAAAGTGGTCGCCAACGAGGAAATCCGCAAGGACCCGTGGGCCACGACGATTGCCGGGGCGGACGCGGTCGTGCGCGTTCCGTACGGCGCGCATCCATTCTACAGCCGCGGTTACTACGTACAGGACAACGCCCACCTCAAGACGTATCTGGACGCCTCAACGGCCGCGGCAGGGGGTGATGCTACGGCGCTCGACGCCTACCTCGCCCGCTACTGCCGCGAACCCGCCACCCATGCTGATTATCTGGAACGCGTCGGCATCCGCCGACTGCTGGAACTGCACGAATACTAGCTGCACGCATTGCGAAAGACGCACCCATGCCTAGCGACGTTTCCGCCCAGGAACTGATGGCCGTCTTCCTGGCACGCGACCTGAAGGACGAGGAACACCTGATGGTTGGCGTCGCCATGCCGGTCGTTGAGGCGGCGGTGCGCCTAGCTCATCTCATGCACGGCCCGAACATGGACCTGATCTTCTTCGGCACGCGCATGAACGTGGCGCACCTGCACAACCTGCCGCTGCCGGCGTTCGCCTGGGACCACCGCGTCGTGCGCTGGGCCGAGTCGTACAGCGACACGGGGCACCGTTTCACGGACGTCAGGCACTGGCGGAAGCGGGTCTTCTTCATCGGCGGGGTGCAGGTGGACCCGCACGGGAACACCAACCTGATAGGAGTCGGATCGGACTACGCCAAGCTGCGTTTCCGCGGTCCGGGTTCGGTCGGCACGCCGACGCTTAGCACGCACGTCGGCCGTTACTACATCGTGCTGAATTCGCACACGCCGCGCATCTTCGTCGAACGCTGCGATTACCGGAGCACGGTCGGCTGGGGTGACGGCGGCGCGGATGCACGCAAGAAGCTGGGCCTGCCCGGGGGCGGACCGAAGTATTGCGTCACCCCACTGGGCGTCATGGACTTCGACGACGAGGACAAACACCTCCGCCTGCGTTCCATCCATCCGGGCGTGACCCCGGACGAAGTGCAGGCGCGGACCGGTTTTCCCCTCCGGCGGCTGCCGGAGACGCCCGTCATCGAAGCGCCGACGGACGAGGAACTGCACGTGCTGCGCACGCGCGTAGATCCCGGCGGCCGGTTGCGAAGGATGTAGCCCCGTTCCGTCCGCCTCTCCCGGCCTTTCGACAGGCTCAAGGATGGGGAGAGGGCGCCAAAAGGAAGGCTCTTTTTTCCTCCGACCCCCTCAGCCTGTCGATGGGCAGGAGAGGGGCGGCGCTTTACTCTTGTGGGTGAAGCGTTTATTTTCCCGCGTGCCGTGACGGGGGTTCCCCCGCACGTTCCCGGCCCCTCACGGGCCACCGTCCAGGACTTCTAACCAGGAGGGCAGACAGCAACATGTTCAATACCAACGATATCGCGGGCAGCATTTCGTCCTATGCCGTGATTCTCGGCGTGGTCGGGCTCGCCGTGGCGTTCCTGATCTTCCGGTCGGTGTCCGGCCAGTCGGACGGGAACGACCGGATGCGCGAAATCGCCGCGTCCATCTACGAAGGCGCGATGGCCTTTCTCAAACGCGAATATCAAATCCTGAGCATCTTCGTCCTGGTTGTCTTCGGTCTGTTGGTCTGGAAGGTCGCCTTGCAGACGGGCGTCGCCTTTCTGGCCGGCGCGATCTGTTCGGTGCTGGCCGGCTATCTCGGCATGCAGTCGGCCACCAAGGCGAACGTGCGTACCTCGCAGGCCGCACTGGCCGAGGGCGAAGGCGCGGCGCTGCTGGTCGCCTTCAACGGCGGCGCAGTCATGGGCCTGTCCGTCGCCAGCCTCGGGCTGTTGGGCGTGGGCGCCTTCCTCGGCCTGTATTCCGACCCGGAAACCTCCAAATACATCAGCGGATTTGCGATGGGCGCCAGCTCCATCGCCCTGTTCGCGCGCGTCGGCGGCGGCATCTACACCAAGGCCGCGGACGTGGGCAGCGACCTGGTCGGCAAGGTCGAGGCCGGCATCCCCGAAGACGACCCGCGCAATCCGGGCGTGATCGCCGACAACGTGGGCGACAACGTGGGCGACGTGGCCGGCATGGGCGCCGACATCTTCGAGTCCTACGTCGGCTCGATCATCGCGACCATCGCCATCGGCGCCACCGTGTACGGCGCGGCGCTGACCGGCCTGGGCAACGGGGACGTCGAAGAAGCCGTGTTGCGCAACGCCCTGATGGCGCTGCCGCTCAGCATGGCCGTGGTCGGCCTGCTCGCGTCCTTTCTGGGCATCTTCTCCATGAAGGCGCTGAAGAACATGGGGCCGCAGAACGCGCTGCGCTACTCCGGGTTCATCGCCGCGGGCGCGTTCATCATCGCGGCGTTGATTCTCGTGAACGTTCTGCCCGTGGCGACGGGTATTTTCTGGGCGGTGTCGGCCGGTTGCGTGGTGGGCGTCGGCATCGGTCTGATCACGGAATACTACACCTCCGCGGCGCCGGTCACGCGCGTGGCCGAAGCCAGCAAAACGGGCTACGCCACGAACATCATCCACGGCATGGCGGTCGGTCTGGAAAGCTGCGCCCTGCCCGTGCTGGCGATCTGCGTCGCCATTTTCATCGCCAACCACTTCGCCGGCTTGTACGGCATCGGCATCGCCGGGGTGGGAATGCTGGCGACGGTCGGCGTGACCATGACCGTGGACGCGTACGGTCCGGTCGCGGACAACGCCGGCGGCATATCGGAGATGGCCGAACTCGGCCCGGATGTGCGCAAGATCACCGACGGGCTGGACGCGCTCGGCAACACGACCGCGGCGATGGGCAAGGGTTTTGCGATCGGCTCCGCGGCGCTGACCGCGCTGGCCTTGTTTTCCGCCTTCACCCAGTCGGTCGATCAGAGCCGGCTGGCCGCGGGGCTGGAGCCGCTCAAGATCATCGTGACCGATCCGCTGGTCGTCATCGGCCTGCTATTAGGCGGGATTCTGCCGTTCTTCATCGGCGCGTTGACGATGACCGCGGTGGGCCGTGCCGCGGGGCAGATGGTGGACGAAATCCGCCGCCAGTTCCGCGAAATTCCCGGCCTGCTGGAAGGGAAAGCCGGGGCCAAGCCGGATGCGGCCCGTTGCGTGGACATTTCGACCGCGGCGGCGCTGAAGGAAATGATCCTGCCCGGCCTGACCGCGGTCATCGCGCCGGTCGTCGTGGGCCTCGGGCTGGGTGCTGCTTCGCTGGGCGGCATGTTGGCCGGCGCGACGGTGACGGGCGTCCTGCTCGCCCTGCTGATGGCGAATGCCGGCGGCGCCTGGGACAACGCCAAGAAGGCGATCGAAAAAGGCGAGATCGAGGGCGAGGGCAAGGGATCGGAGGCGCACAAGGCCGCGGTGGTCGGCGACACGGTCGGCGACCCATTCAAGGACACGTCCGGCCCTTCGTTGAACATCCTGATCAAGCTGATGTCGGTCGTGGCGCTGGTGATCGCGCCGCTGCTGGTCTAGCGGTTCTTTTCACTGTTCTATTCCAAGGGTGGGTCCGAAGCGACCCGCCCTTTTTTGTCACTCGAAGCCCCGGAACTGGGGAACGGCGTCGAATCGTTCACAGACTTGACAATCGGACTGAATCAGGACCACATTCAGCCGTTTCCAAAGTTTTGCCGCAAAGGATTCCGCCATGAAACTTGCTTCTCAGATAAAACCTATCAGCTATCTCAAGGCACATGCTGCGGAGGTGATTCGCCAATTGAATGAGCAAAAGCAACCTATGATTATCACCCAAAACGGCGAAGCCGAAATCGTAGTGCAGGACATCGAGAGTTACGAACTGACCGAGGGAACGCTCGCCCTGCTCAAAATTCTGGCACTCGGTGATCGCGAAATCGAACAAGGAAAGGTGACATCCGCGGAATCGGCAATCCGTCATGTCCAGCAGCGGCGGAAGCGGCGAACATGAGCTAAAAATCTCTCTGACGAATGCTGCCCTGCGTGACCTTGAGGAGATTGACGATTATCTTACGGCGACGGACTCTGCACAAACGGCCAACGTATTCTCGGCAAAATAGAAGATGGGTTTCTCAGTCTCTGCGACATGCCGGAGCGCGGTTCATACCCGAAGAAACTTTTGCGACTCGGCGTCCGGGAATTCAGAGAGATCATCCTTAAAACCGTACCGCATCGTGTATCGCGTCAGGGGCGAGAGAATATACATATATCTGATTGCAGATGGTCGTAGGGACATGCGGACCCTTTTGAGCCCGCGTTTGCTCGACGCATGAAACGGTTTCCGATGAACGTTGCACCATGGATTCCGTGTGGAGTGTTCCTACGACCCGATATGCGGCCAGAGGACAAAAGGAGGGCGCTTACATGCCGAAAATGATCCAGTTGCGGAACGTTCCCGACGAGCTTCACAAAGTGCTCAAGTCCAGGGCCGTTCTGGCGGAGAAGTCGTTATCCGACTATCTGATCGCGGAATTACGTCGCTGCGCCGAGTATCCGACCGTCGAAGAATTGCGCCGTCGACTCCGCTCTCGAACTTCGGTCCGTCCGACTCGTTCGTCTGCCCGAATGGTCCGGGAAGAACGGGACGCATTGTGATCGTCGTCGATGCTTCGGCAATCCTCCCCGTGCTTTTGGGGGAGCTTGGGGCATCCCATATCGAAGACCGGCTTCTTGGGATGGGGGAGTCTCTGCACGCGCCCCATCTGCTCGATCTCGAGGTCGTACAAACTCTGCGGCGGTACGTCTCCGTCGGCGAGATGACACCGCTACGGGGAAGACAGGCAGTGGCCGACTTGGGCGATTTTCCGATCGTTCGTTATCCGCATGACCTTTTTCTGCCGCGTATTTGGACACTTCGCCACAATGCTACCGCTTATGATGCTGCCTATATTGCACTTGCCGAGGCGCTTTCCGCGTCGCTGCTGACTTGTGACGCTCGGTTGGCCGCGGTGCCCGGCCATCGGACGACAATCGAGCTTGTTCGGTCACGGAGACCCGACTAGTAGAATCTAACCCGACATTATCCTCGGACGGTTTTGCATCTCCCGTCACATCGCGTCCCGCTTGATGCGCCCCTGCTCATCGTCCGACCAGGGCGGCAAGGCTCGGCCGGCCGGGACTTCGATCAGCGTGAGTCGCTTACGCCCTTTCGGCCCCGTCCCTTCACTGGTGTCGAGCAGTTGCAAGCGTGCTTCATAGGCACCGTAGGAATCGGTTTTCGTTCCGTTCTCTTGGGCAGCCGTTGGCTTGGTCTCCTCGTCGAGGCGGCGCAGGCGCTCCCACTCTTGTTCCCAGGCTAGGACGTAATACGGCTCCGTCGGGGTGATCGCAGGCGAGTAGAACGGAATGCGCCGGTCGGCGTAGTACAACGCGCCGCTGTCGAAACAGCGGTAGAAGAACAGCGGTTCCGAGCCGACCGTCTCGACGACGCGCGCCATGAATGGCCGATACGTGCGCGCCGCGGCGATGGTCGGCTGGATGACGTGGTTCACGAGCAGGAACATACTCGTCGTGAAGATCACCAGCGCGCCGAATACACGGCCCCACGCCTGTACGCGCAGCCCGTGGATCAAGGCGATCATGGCGCCGCCGACGCCGAGGAACCAACTCGCGAACGCTGTGGAATGGTCGGATACGACACTGGTGAAGAAGGGCAGATTGCTCTGATCCTTGGGGTGCAGGAACGGTCGGACCGTACCGAGCGGATCGAGGCCGCCGGCCTGGGCCGCGACGCCGAGCATGGCGAGACCGATGACGGCGGCGCTGACGTACCCCGCCGTGCGAATGAGCCGGACGAAGCCGCGCGGCAATGCGATTTCGCCCTGCCGCAACGCCTGCCACCACGCCCCGAGCAGCAGGGCCGCGGCCGGATACAGCGGCAGGATGTACACGCTGCGCTTGCTGTCGGAGGCCGAATAGAACACCAGAACCGTTGCGAACCACACGATCGGAAACAGGAACTCCTGCCGTGCCCAGCGTCCGCGGAACCGATACAGAAAATAGACCAGCGGCGGAAAGAAGAAGCTCCACGGCGCCATACCCATGAACAGGTTGGGCAGGAAGTAATAGAAGGGGTGGACGTGGCCGGCGCCGCCCGACTCGCTCGCCACGAACCGCAGCACGTTCTCCTTCATGATCTGCTTCTCGAAGAACGCCTCGCCGCCCTGCCACAACGCCAGCGCGTACCACGAGCCTGCCACGCACAGGTACAGCAAGCCGCCGCTGAACGGCCGCATGCGGCCCAGGAATCCCAGATCTCTTCTGACCAGCAGAAAGACGCCGACGACCAGTCCGGGCAGCACGCCGCCCACCGGGCCTTTGGTCAGGGTCGCCAAGCCGGCCAAACCGAAGAAACCGAAGACGTGCGGCCAGTCGAAGCCCTTGCCGCGGTAGCCCGACCAGAAGGCCAGCAGCGCGGCGACCATGAAGAACGCCAGCGTCATGTCCACGCGCGCCCCGGTTGCGGCGCGGACCCACTCGAAACTCGTCGCCAGAATCAGCCCGGCGACCAGCCCCGCCTCGACGCCCCACACCGCGGCCGCGGCGCGATAGGTCAGGAAGACGCCCAGCAGGGCCAAGAGCGCGGAAGGCAGACGGATCGTGAACTCGTCGAGCCGGCCCGCGGCGATGGACGCCAGCGCACCCAGCCAGTGGAACAACGGCGGTTTCGACGGGATGATGTGGCCGTTGCGCAGCGGCAGCACCCACTCGCCCGTGTGGTACATCTCCCACACCACGGTCGCTTCACGCGGCTGGCCCTTGGTGTAGAAGGGCACGTCGCCCAGACCCCACACGAACAGCAGAGCGCAGAACAGCACTACGCCGACGCCGGCGATACGTTCGTGTGATTGCAAGAGAAGCCCCGTGAAACGCCGGTGCGGCTAGATTGCGCCGTCCACGCCGGATTGCCGGACCGGGCCGGAAGGCGGCAGGTCGGACGCCACGGCTGCCGTGCCGTCGCCCGACCCCGCCGGCGGACGTAGCGCCGCGGCCAGGACGAGCCGGTGCCGCTTGTGCGGGCCTTTACCCCGGCTGATTCCCAGCCGTCGGGCGTGCGGATGACGTTCGGAAAATTGCGGCCAATCCCCCTCGCGCACCAGGAGATAGACGCCGTCGTCACCGGGCTCGAGGAGGCCGGGCTCGGGCAGATCCGGGACGCGGCGGTCGGCATAGAAGATGGCGCCGTAGTCCGATGCGTCCCCATAGAAATACAACGGCGCGTCCCGGACGGTCGCACGCACGCCGAGCATGAACGGCTTGTACGTCCGCTCACCGGCCAACAACGGATGAAACATCGCGTTCGTGAAATATAGGATGGCCGCACTCGAAACCGCGAGCGCGCCAAATGCGTGCAGCCAGGCGTCGCGCCCCGCCGCGCGGACGAACCAGCCTGTCCCCACGGCCAGCAACCCGAGCAATATCGCCACGGCCGGAAACATGGTCTGCACGTTCTGCGAGATCAGCGGCAGGTTGGCACGGTCGCGCGGATGCAGCATCGGCGCAATCGCCGCGGCGAGGTCGAAGACCCCGGTTGCGTGCGCCAGCAGGGCCGCGACCGCTATCCCGGCGCAACCGCCCAGCCCGAGCGCACCCCGCCGACATGCGCGCCTGACCCGCGGCGACACCGCGGGCAGCCGATCCACCGCCGCCTGCCACCACAACGCGGCCAACAACGCCAACGCGGGATACGCGGGCAGGATGTAGTTGCTGCGCTTGCCCGAGGCGAGGGTGAAGAAGAGGAATTCCACCGCCAGCCAGCACACCAGATAGCGCTGCCGGTCGTCCGACGCCGTGCTGCGGAAGGCGAACACCGCGACCGCGGGAAAGAACAGGCTCCAGGGCAACGTCCCGACGAAGACGGTCGGCAGGTAATAGAACAGGCTGTGACGGCGGCTCGGTCCGCCCGCGTCCGAGGAGAAGAACCGGAACACGTTCTCGTCCAGAATCTGGCGCTGGAAGAACTCGCCGCCACCCTGCACCAGGGCCGGCAGATACCACGACAGCGCAATACCGGCGACGATCGCCGCCCCGTGCCCGAGCCGCAGGTGTCTCAACAGCCCCAGGTCTCCCGCGCGCCACAGAAAGACCAACGCGACCAGACCTGGCAGCAGCGCGCCCTGCGGTCCCTTGGCCAGCACCGCCAAGCCGATCGCGGCATAGAGCATATATAGGGTGCGCGGTCGGGTAGCCCGTTCCTCGAATACGCGGAAGAACAGGAATTGCGCCGCGGTGACGAAGAACACCAGCAGCATGTCGCTGCGCGCGCGGACCGCCCAGCGCATCCATTCCGGGCAGGTCGCCAACATCAGCGCAGCCAGCAGTCCGACGCGCCAGCTCCAGACCGCGCGTCCGAACAGGAACGTCACCAGCACCGCCGCGGTCGCAGCCAGCGCGGAAGGGAAGCGCACCGCGAACTCGCCCAGCCCGCCTCCGGCGAGCGCAACCAGGGCGCCCAGCCAGTGGAACAGCGGCGGCTTGACCGGCTGTTCCACCCCGTTCCGCAGCGGCAGAATCCAGCCGCCGCCGTTCACCATCTCCCAGACCAGCAGCGCTTCCTTGGACTCCTCGTAGTTGTACAGCGGAATCCGGCCGAGGTCGGCAACGTACAGCAGCACGCACAACGCCAGCAGCCCGGCGGCGATCAGGCGGGTCCGCCGCGTCTCGCTCATGGGAACTCGCCGCATGGATTCCGCCTACGAACGACGCCGCACCGCGGGGTCCGTGCCGCGGGCGGGAAACCGGCCTAGGATGTCGCGCCGCCGCGGCGCAGGACGCGATAGTCGGCCAGCAAGCGTTCCACGCGTTCCTGCTCGGAGGTATGGCGGCGCAGATCGAGGAACAGCCTGACCAGTTCGTCCTCGCCCGCCTCGTCTGCGGGCTGCACGACCTTGAGCAACTCGTCGACCAGCTTGGGGAATTTTTCGCTCGGGATGTAATAGTGGGCCCAGCCGAACTCGCAGTGCCGGTGGAGGATCTTGGCAATCATCTTCTCCAGATTTTCCTGCCCCACCATGACCACAATCCCGCCGTTCCTGCTTCCGGTATGAAATGCGCCGGTAGCTTACGTGACTCTCCGATTTTCAGTCAAGGCGAGCCGCTGCGGGGAGTGATCAGTTCGAAATCATCTCCATCGTCTTTCCATCCCCTCTCCCCTTGTGGGAGAGGGCCAGGGAGAGGGGGAGGTGAGCGGTCCCTTCCCCCGCGCGCCGGTTTCTGTCAGATAGGGCGGCACCGTGCCCCGCCGGAAAGACCCTCCGCCCGCCAGACCCCGCGTGAAAGCGTCCGAGGCGCCCGCACCCCGCTTCGCCCATCCGGCCACGGTCCGCGCGGTCCAGCGCCGGCTGATCGACTGGTATCGCCGGCATGGCCGTGACCTGCCCTGGCGGCGGACGCGCGACCCGTACTCCATTCTGGTGTCCGAGGTCATGCTGCAACAGACGCAGGTTCGGCGTGTCACGCTCTACTACGACAAATTCTTGAAACGATACCCGACCGCGGAGGAGCTTGCCAAAGCCGAGGAACCGCAGGTGCGCGAAGCCTGGGAAGGGCTCGGCTACTACGCCCGGGCGCGCAACCTGCACAAGGCCAGCCGTCACATCGTCGAGGAACGGCGGGGCAAGTTTCCGCGCAAAGCCGAAGAACTCGCCAAGCTGCCCGGCATCGGCCCTTATACCGCGGGCGCGGTGTCCAGCCTCGCGTTCCGCCGGGACGAGGCCATTCTCGACACCAACGCCGCGCGCGTACTGCGGCGTGTGTTCGGCCTGCCGCGGGAGCAGCGGACGCCCGCGGCACTGTGGAAGGTCGCCCGTCACGTCACGCCCAAGGGCCGCGCCCACCTGTTCAACCAGGCGATCATGGACGTGGGCGCGACCATCTGCGTTGCCCGCAAACCACGTTGTAAAAGCTGTCCGCTGCGCCCGGTCTGCCGCAGCGTCGGTCGGGCCGAGGGAAGCAGCGTAGTTTGACGCCGCGATTCTGACGACAAGCCAGAGATTGCGGGACGGGGACATGCCGGTTGGCCGGGGAGGAACTTCGGCGGGATGGGACCTGTGCCCGGCGTCAAGTGTAGGGGCAACCCCCTGTGGTTGCCCTAGCCGGGGAAGGGCAGGCACGGGGGCCTGCCCCTACACAACACCCGGGAATGTCTCGGTTCGAGATTGTCTTCCCGCGATTTTTATTTATATCCGTTCCTCCCTTCGACAAGCTCAGGGACCGCAGGCTCACCAACCGGGTTCAGGGACCAAGCTCAACGCCCTGCAAGCTCAGAGATCTTCCCATCCCTAAGTTCGTTGAGCCCGCGATGTGTTGAGCTTGCGGTGTCCTGAGCTTGTCGAAGGATCGAAACATCGAAACGAACCCGATGTCACATCGCCCTTCGCCCCTACGCCTATTGCGGGACCGGATAAGGGGGCATATTTTCCCCTGGATTCCCGTTTTCACGGAAATGATGGAAAATATGGGGAAAAGTGATGAGGGAGATGGAGCGGGTCGGTGTGTAGGATCGGGCTCGGGGAGCCGGCGGGAGAAGGTTCGCCGCTGAGGATAGGGAAGAAGGTTCCATACCGAATCGGGTGGTGGAGGGGCTACGGCACCGGTCTCGGCGACCCTGCACGAGCACGGTCAAAGAAGAAGGCAATCTCGAATAGGAGGGACCATGCATCTCGACACACCGGCAACCGAGAACGTCGAGCAGCACGCAACCAAGTTGACGAAACGGCATCTGGTGAACCCATTCTGGGTTTTGATCGTTCCTTTTTTGTTCCCCCCGATTCTTGCTGCGGAACCATCGTTGGCAGAGACTATTGAATACATAGAGGCAAAACTAAACAATGAAGCCGTCGACGCTATGTATGACTATACCATATTCAGATTGAATGGGCGAACTGTTAATTATATTACGCAGGTGGGGAAGCATCTTTCGGGGGATCGGTATGAATACACATTTCAATTAAGCGATTTGTCAACTACAGTAAAGACGGAGCAAGAGACTAGTTTACTATGGGATCCTTTTGTAGGGATTCCTCATTCCGCTAGCGTATTGAGGGTTAGAGCAACTTGCGCTCGCGGGACGTGTGTATCAAAGAGTGTTGGAGGTCGGAATTCCAGTACGACTACGAGGCAGGGGGAAATCGTACTTCGTGTATCTCCAGGTGATGCGGAAAGAGTACAAAAAGCCCTGACTCACGCCATCAAACTTTCCGGGGGGAAGGACGAGTTGTTTTAGGGAGTAGGGCAATCGTAGCCGGGACCCCCTGGGGGTCGACAGATACGGTTATGGGCCTTTGGAACAGCGGGTGTTGACGCAGATCTCAGCAGTCTTTTTCAGGAAAGGAATCGAAACTATAGCCGAGAAAAAGAAGAAGCGGCGAGGAAAATCGAGAAAAGCTGCCGTGGCCAAGAGCATCTTCATCGGGTCCTCATCGCTTTTCTCGAAGCTCTTTCGAACGCCTTAGACATGAACGGGGATGACGAGACGTTTGCCCTCGCCTGCATTCTCCTTTTCCAAACAGTACTTTCGGCTTACGTCGGGTTTCGGTATCTTCCGCAAATCTTCGGTAACGACGAACTCAGGCAGTATCAAGATACGGTCTTGTCGGCCATCCTCTCGATCCTCGCCGTGCCCAACAAGGCCAGCGTCGGCTTCATGATCTCCGATGCCATCCAGAGGATCATCGGCAAAATAGATTCCGAGACCATTACCGACGTGATAGAAACCCAAACTGAGGGTGTGAAGTCATTTTTCACGACCGTAGAAGAAACCGGGGTCATCGACACCGCTCCTCTTCGAGAGAGGATCTTCCACATCATAGAAGAAGGCCCCGATCCGATCGAACATGACGCACAAATAGTTCATCGGACCGAATCCGACTCGGGGGCCGGAGATGTCGCCTCCGAAGAGAAGAAACCGGACGGTTCGCACCCAACACAATCCGAAGGGACGGATTGACGGACCGACAGCTACTCCCAACGGCGTCGCGGTCGTCTTCGTCGCCAGAGCGCGGCGGCCACGCCCAGATTCGGACCGTCGTAGCTTCCTCCACACCCTCGGTGGATTCTTCACCGTCAATGTGGCTCAGAACATCTACGTACCACTGGACCACCCCGCGGCGTTCCTGCCCTGACAGACGGTCGTCATCGTAGGGGCGACGCATGCGTCGCCCCTCCCGTCGTCGTCTGATTCACCTCTTCCCGGCTCCCTTTATCTACCTATCGACATTCTTCGGCTGGCTCACCGCCCGGATTCGGAGTAGGGGCGACCGGCCGGTCGCCCCTACGGCATCCGTTGCGGAGCCGGAAAGGGACATGTTTCCCCTGGATTCCCGTTTTCACGGGAACGACGGAAGGGGGCGGGAATGGGGGATAGGGGACCGACGAGGCGACGGAATAGGGTAAGGAGGAATTGATGAGGGAGACGGAGCGGGTCTGTGCGTAGGGACAGGCCCCTGCGATGCCTTGAGCTTATCAAGGAGCCAGGAGTGGGTGCGAAGGCCGAGGTGTCATCGGGGTTCGTTTCGACAAGCTCAACGAACTTGGGGATGGGAGGGTCCCTAAACCTGCGGTGCCTTGTCCTGAGCTTGTCGAAGGGGGTCGAAAGGGCGAAGGGGAGGGAAACAAGGAGGCCGACGTACTACCGGCAGAGGCGTTGGTTTGACGGTGTGCGGGCCGTGCCGTATAGTCCCTTCCCGACCAGCCGCCGGCCTGCCACGGTTGCAAGGGTTCCCCCTCGTGTCGGTTATCGCCATCATCCCCGCCCGTTACGGCTCGACGCGCTTCCCGGGTAAACCGCTCGCCCGGCTGCGCGGCAAACCCATGATCCGGCACGTCTATGAGCAGACCCGGCGCGTGCCGGGGTTGAGCCGCATCCTGGTCGCTACGGACGACGACCGCATCGTGCGGACGGTGCGGGGCTTCGGGGGCGAAGCCGTCATGACTAGCCCCGACCATGCGACCGGTACGGACCGGCTGGCCGAGGCGGCCGAACCGCTCGCCGCGGACATCGTGGTAAACGTGCAGGGCGACCTGCCGTTCTTTCCGCCGGATATGATCGGCGATGCCGTGCGACGCTTGCAGCAGTCGCCCGAAGCCGACATGGCGACGGTCCAGACGCCGGTCTCCGACGAAGGGGAGTGGCGGAATCCGAACGTGGTCAAGGTCGTCACCGACCGGCGCGGATTCGCGCTGTATTTTTCGCGCAGCCCGCTGCCGTGCCGCCGCGATGGAGACCCCGCCGCGGACGGCGTGCTGGGGCAGCGTCACGTCGGCCTGTACGTCTATCGCAAGGACTTCCTGCTCCGGTTCACGGAACTGCCGCCCACCCCCCTCGAACGGGCGGAAAAGCTGGAGCAACTCCGCGCCCTGGAATGGGGGTACAAGATCTGCGTGACCGATACGGAGCGGCCGACGGTCGAAGTCGATACCCCACAGGATCTGCGGCGGGCGGAGGAGGCGATGGCTGGTGGATAGTGGTTTGTGGCTAGTGACTAGTAGGACTTCGACGACTTGCGGCAGGCCGAGCGAAGCAACGCTTATGGCGCAAGGAGCGTGAGGAACGAGGAAGCGGGACACGATCATGAGCAACGTCGGCAAGCAGGGGCGGAAGACGAAGTTCATCTTCGTCACCGGCGGGGTCGTGTCCTCGCTCGGCAAGGGCTTGGCCGCGGCGTCGGTCGGCGGCCTGCTGGAGAGCCGCGGCTTGGCGGTCACGCTGCTCAAGATGGACCCGTACATCAACGTGGACCCAGGCACGATGAACCCGTTCCAGCACGGCGAGGTCTTCGTCACCGACGACGGGGCCGAAACCGATCTCGATCTCGGCCACTACGAGCGGTACGTCTCCACGCGCATGACGCGCAAGAACAGTTTCACGACCGGCCAAGTGTACGACGCGGTGATCGGCCGCGAACGCCGCGGCGACTATCTGGGCGGCACCGTGCAGGTCATCCCGCACGTCACCGACGAGATCAAACGCCGCATCCTGGCCGCGGCCGAGGGGTTCGACGTCGCCATCTGCGAGGTCGGCGGCACCGTGGGCGACATCGAAAGCCTCCCGTTCCTGGAAGCGATCCGCCAGTTCCGCTGGGACTGGGGCAAGGAGCACGTCCTGTACGTGCACCTGACGCTGGTGCCGTTCATCGCCGCGGCCGGCGAACTCAAGACCAAGCCCACCCAACACAGCGTCAAGGAACTGACCAGTCTGGGCATCCAGCCCGACCTGCTGCTGTGTCGCACCGACCGCTATCTGGATGCGCAGGTCAAGGCCAAGATCGCCCACTTCTGCAACGTGGACCAGAGCGCGGTGATCACCGCCAAGGACGTGGACTGCGTGTACGAGGTGCCGCTCGTGTTCCACCAGGAGGGGCTGGACGAACGCATCGTCGAAAAACTGAATATCTGGACCGGCGCGCCCGACCTGCGCCGCTGGGAGAAGATCACCCATACCTTCCACCACCCGGACCGGCGGGTGCGCGTCGCGATGGTCGGCAAGTACGTCGAACTGGTCGATTCCTACAAGAGCATCAACGAGGCGCTCGCCCACGGCGGCTTCGCCAACACGTGCCGCGTCGACGTCGCGCACATCGATTCCGAGCGCCTCGAAAATGCGGCTCCGCCCGAATCCCTGCTGCGCGCCGACGCGGTCCTGGTGCCGATGGGGTTCGGCCAGCGCGGGGTGGAGGGGAAGATCGCCGCGGTGCGCCACGCGCGCGAAAACGGCGTGCCGTTCCTGGGCATCTGTTTCGGCATGCAGATGGCGGTCGTCGAGTTCGCCCGCCACGTGTGCGGCCTGGAGCGGGCGCATTCCACCGAGGTGGACGACGGGACGCCCGACCCGGTCATCGCGCTCATGGACGAGCAGCGCGAGGTCGTGGACAAGGGCGGCACCATGCGGCTGGGCGCCTATCCGTGCGTGCTGGCCGACGACAGCTTGGCGCGCCGCGTCTATCAGCGGTCTGAGGTGGCCGAACGCCACCGCCACCGCTACGAGTTCAACAACGCCTACCGCGAGGTGTTCGCCGCCCACGGCATGGTCTTCAGCGGCCTGTCGCCCGACCGCCGCCTGGTCGAGGCCGTCGAGTTGCACACCCACCCCTGGTTCATCGGCGTGCAGTTCCACCCCGAGTTCGCGTCGCGGCCGTTCGCGTGTCACCCCTTGTTCAGCGGTTTCGTCCGCGCCGGCATACGCCGGCACGCCGCGGCCGGGCAGCCGGAAGTCCGGCCCGCGGAGGAGGCGCGAGCGTGAACGCGCGGGCAGTTTCGCCGCCCGGTGTTTCGGTCGGCCCCCTGACGTTCGGCGGCAACCATCCGTTCGTGCTGATCGCCGGGCCGTGCGTGGTCGAGAGTTTCGAATCGGCCGTCCGGCACGCCGAGGCGCTGCGGATGCTGACCGACCGCCTGGGCGTCCCGTTCGTCTATAAGTCGTCGTACGACAAGGCCAACCGTTCGTCGCTCGACGCGTTCCGCGGCTTGGGCGTGGACGAAGGGTTGTCCGTGCTGGCGCGGGTCAAGCGCGAGGTCGGCGTACCGCTGCTCACCGACGTGCATGCGCCGGCGGAGGTCGCCGCGGCCGCGGAGGTCGCCGACGTGATCCAGATCCCGGCGTTTCTGTGCCGCCAGACCGACCTGCTGCTGGCCGCCGGCCGCAGCGGGCGGCCCGTCAATGTCAAGAAGGGGCAGTTCCTGGCACCGCACGACATGCGCTACGTCGCCGAGAAGGTCGCCTCGACCGGCAACCCGCGCATTCTGCTGACCGAGCGCGGGGTCTCGTTCGGATACAACAATCTGGTGTCGGACCTGCGGTCGCTGACCATTCTGGCGCAGACCGGCTATCCGGTCGTGTTCGACGCCACGCACAGCGTGCAACTCCCCGGCGGCCTGGGCGGCGCGTCCGGCGGTCAGCGCGAGTTCATCGCCCCGCTGGCGCGCGCGGCCGTGGCCGCGGGCGTGGACGGCCTGTTCATGGAGGTCCACGAGGAACCGGAGCGTGCGCTGAGCGACAAGGCGACCGTCTTTCCGCTCGACCGGCTGGAGGCGTTGCTGCGCACGCTGATGGCGCTCGACGGGCTGGTCAAGGATCTGCAGGTGCACCCCGCGGGATGAATAACCTGCCCCTACGCGCGGAGACCATTCCCCGGCGGGGAAAAATTCGGGAATTACACTCTTGATCCCTCGCCCGTTTCGACGAGCTGACGGACTGGACTCCGAGCTTGTCGAAGAGTCGAAGGGCCACGGATAGGGTGTGAAGGTCGAGATGACATCGGGGTTCGTTTCGAAGTTTCGATCCTTCGACAAGCTCAGGACACCGCAAGCTCGACACACATCGCAGGCTCGACGAACTTGGGGATGGGAAGGTCCCTGGGCTTGCGGTGCCTCGATATTGTTCCCTGAGCTTGTCGAAGGGTGTCGATAAGGTCGAAGGGGATCATAACGTACACGGGAACTCTCGTATGTAATTTCCAGGAATTTCGGAATCGGCGCACTCTCCATCCCCGCCCCCGCTTCCTGTCCGCGCCGTTTGCGCATATTGTGGTTCGTCCGGTCGAGAAGTGTTAGATTGTTTTGCGTCGTTCAGGGAGGCGCGCGTGGGCCGCAATCAGATCCGTTTCGTGCTGGGCATCAGCGTGCTCGTCGTCATCGTCGTGCTCGGCTATCTCGGCGCGCGGCTGCGGCACGACGCGGAAACCCGCCAACTCCTCGACGAAATCGCCGGGCCGGACGGGGCCGTCACCCAGCGCATGTCCGAGTTCCGCCGCATCAAGATGAAGGACGGCAAGAAAGTCTGGGAGATCGCCGCCCGGCAGGCCCGCTATCTGACCGACTCCAATACCGTGGTCATCGACTCCCCCGAAATCTCGCTCTACTTCCAGGACGGCGAGACCGTCGAGTTGCACTGCCGCGAGGGGACGATCCATCTGCACGAGGAAACCCAGGACCTGGTCCGCATCGAGCTGGACGGCGACCTGCGCATGCAGGTCGGCGACGTGTCGTTCACCACGAACCGGGCCGTGTACGACCATCACGACAACACCATCGTGTCGGACGGCACGTTGAACGTGGTCGGCGAGGGCTTCACGGCCGCGGGCCGCGGCTATTCCGTGGCCGTGGACACCAAACGGCTGGTCCTCGACGCGGACGTCCGCACGACGGTCACCCGAAAGGTCGGCTGATGCGCCCGGGACGCGAAGGCCGCGGAACAGTGGCGGCCGCGGCGCTGGTGCTGGCCGTGCCGGCCTTCGGCCAACCCCCTGCGCCCACCGCCGAAGACCCGCCCGCGTCCGCCGCGGAGTCGAACGGTACGCTCGCCGATTCGTTTTCGCTGTCGTCCCGGGACGACCCGATCCACATCCGCTCGAACGGGCTGGAGTTTCTCCACGAAGAACAGCGCGTCCGCTATCTCGGGGACGTGCTCGTCACCCAGGGCGACATGAGCATCAAGAGCGACCGGCTGACCGTGCTGTACGAAAACGGCGCGGCCAACCACGCCCCGGTCTCCGGGACCGGCGCGTCGAGCCGCCAGCGGCTCAGGAGCATCACGGCCGAGGGCGGCGTCGAAATCACGTCCAACGGCCGGCGGGCGACCAGCAACACGGCCGTCTTCAACGAACGGAAGCGCACCGTCACGCTGCGCGGCAACGTCGTCCTGCAGGAGGGGGTCAACCGGGTCACGGGCGACGTGGTCACCGTGTTCCTGGACGAGCAGCGCAGCGTCGTCAAAGGCGGCCGGGGCAAGCGCCGCGCGCAGATGTTCCTCACCCCCGAGTGACGCGCCCGCGTTCCTCGGTCCCCGCAAGGTGCGCCGCCGTGAATGAGACGCCGCTGCTGCAAGCGCGAGGCTTGTGGAAGACGTACAGGAGACGTCCGGTCGTGCGCGACGTCAGCGTGCACGTGCGGGGCGGCGAGGTGGTCGGGCTGCTGGGACCGAACGGCGCCGGCAAGACCACGACCTTCTCCATCATCGTCGGCCTGCTCCGGCCGGACAAGGGCGAGGTGCGCTACAATGACGAAGACATCAGCGGCCTGCCGATGCACAAGCGGGCGCGCAAGGGCGTGACCTATCTGCCGCAGGAGCCGTCGGTCTTCCGTAAGCTGACCGTGGCCGAAAACGTGATGGCCATTCTGGAGACGACCGGGCTGCCGAAGCGCCGCCGCGAAGCCCGGCTGGCCGAGTTGCTCGACGAGTTGAGCATCGGCCACCTAGCCGGCAACCGGGCCGACTCGCTGTCCGGGGGCGAGCGGCGGCGCGTGGAAATCACCCGGGCGCTCGTCATGGCGCCGTCCTTCATGCTGCTGGACGAGCCGTTCGCGGGCATCGACCCGCTGTCGGTGGGGGACATTCAGGACATCATCCGGCAGTTGCGCGAGCGCGGCATCGGCGTGCTGGTGACCGACCACAACGTGCGCGAAACGCTCAGCATCTGCGACCGGGCGTACATCATCAGCGACGGCAGCGTGTTCGAGGAAGGCACGCCCGAGGAGATCACGTCCAGCCGGCGCGCCCGGGAACTGTATCTCGGCGAGCGCTTCCGCCTCTAGCCGGCTGCTTTGCGACGTGCGGCGCGAACGGGTGACACGGGCATGGGACTCGACCTGCGACTGACGACCAGGCTCGGCCAGCGGCCGGTCATGACCCCGCAGTTGCAGCAGGCCGTCAAGATCCTGCAACTGCCGCGCGGGGAGTTGGATACCCTGATCGACCAGGAGTTAGCGGAAAACCCGGTCCTCGAACGGGTGACCGACGACGAGCCGATCTTCGACGACGGGCGCGCGAACGGCGAAGCGCCGGACTCCGCGAACCGGCTCGACAGCGGAGCGGACGACTCGCCACGCCACGACGAGATCGACTGGCAGACCTATCTTCGCACGTACAACGACAACGCCGACCTGCCGCTGCTGCCGCGCACGCGCTACGACGCGGATGACGACGACCGCGCGACCGCGCCCGAAGACCGGTTCCCCCGAACCGAATCGCTGGCCGAGCACCTGGCTTGGCAACTCCGCTTCCGCGCCCTGAGTGCGGAAGACGAGCGGCTCGCCTCGCTCGTCATCGGCAACCTGGACGTGGACGGCTACCTGGAGACCGGAGTCGAAGAACTCGCCGCGGCGGCCGGCGTCGGCCCGGCCGAGGTGGAAGCCGTGTTGCGCGTCGTCCAGTCCTGCGACCCGCGGGGCGTCGGCGCACGCGACCTGAAGGAATGCCTGCTGCTCCAACTCGACGCGGCGCACGAGCCGGATGAGGCCGGCCGGGACGAGATGCTGCGCACGTTGGCGGCCGCGGTCGTGCGCGATCACCTGCCCGACCTGGAGGCGCGTCGCTACGCCCGACTCGCCGAGCGGCTCGGGGTGGAACCCGCGGCCGTCCAGCGCGCGCGCAAGCTCATCGCCGGCCTGGAACCCAAACCCGGCCGGCAATACGGAACCGGCGACGTCCGCTACGTGACGCCCGACGTGTCCGTGCACCGGGTCGGCGAGGAATACCTCGTCACGTTGAACGAAGAGGGGTTGCCGCGCCTCAAGGTCAACGCGGCCTATCGGAACCTGCTGGCCGACGGCGGCGAGGCCAAGGCGTACGTCCAGGACAAGCTGCGCGCCGCGGCATGGCTGATCCGCAGCATCCACCAGCGCCAGCGCACGCTGCTCGGCGTGGCGCAGAGCCTGGTCAGATTCCAACGGGACTTTCTGGACCGCGGGGTTGCGCACCTGCGGCCGCTGGTGCTGCGCGACGTGGCCGACGACGTCGGCGCCCACGAATCGACCGTCAGCCGCGCCATCGCCGACAAATACATCGCCACGCCGCGCGGGCTGTACCCGCTCAAGAAATTCTTCGCCACCGGCCTCAAGCGCCGCTTCGGGGACGACGTCTCCGCGGAGAGCGTCAAGGTCCGCATCCGCGAGATGATCGCCGCGGAAGACCCGCGCCGTCCGCTCAGCGACGACGCCATCGCCAAACGGCTGGCGCGCAGCGACGTCCCCATCGCCCGCCGCACGGTCGCCAAATACCGGGAGAGCCTCCGCATCCTCCCGTCCGCCAAACGCAAACGGGTCACCGCCCTTGCGGAATGAGGAATCCCGCCATGCGCGTCGCCGACATTCTCAGCAGCGAACTCGTCGTCCCGGAACTGGCCGGCAGCACCAAGACCGACGTGCTGCGCGAACTGGCCCACCACCTCGCCCGCCACACCCCCGGCGTGGACGCCGAGCACCTTGTCGGCGTCCTCCTCGACCGCGAGCGGCTGGGCACCACCGCCATCGGCGAGGGCATCGCGATTCCGCACGGCAAGCTGCCCGGCCTCACCCGGGTGACGGCCGTGTTCGGCCTGAGTCCGCACGGGGTGGACTGCGGCTCGCTGGACGGCGGGCCGACGAAGCTGTTCTTTCTGCTGGTGGCGCCGGAGGACTCGGCCGGCGTCCACCTGAAAGCCCTGGCCCGCGTGTCGCGCCTGCTGAAGGACAAGGCGTTCCGCGAACGCCTGCTGCAAGGCGGCAGCGCCGCGGACCTCCACCGCCTCATCTGCGAGGAAGACAGCGCCCTGTAGCCGCGTCCGGCCGACGCTGCCCGCCGTCATGCACGTCGTCATCGTCACGGGACTGTCGGGTTCGGGCAAAAGCACCGCCATCCGCGCCCTGGAGGATCTGGGCTTCTACTGCATCGACAACCTGCCGGTCGCGCTCATCCCCCATTTTCTGACGCTGAGTGGCAACGCCAAGGAGCCCATCGGCCGCGTCGCGCTGGGCATCGACGGGCGCGAGGGCGGCTTTCTGGACGCCTATCCGGCCGTGCTCGCGGGGCTGCGCAAAAGCGGCCACGCCGTCAAGGTGCTGTATTTCGAGGCGCCCGAAAACGTCCTGTTGCGCCGCTTCAGCGAGACGCGCCGGCCACATCCCGCCGCCGGCGAGCAGGGCGTATTGGACGGCATTCGGACCGAGGAGCGGCAACTCGCCGGCCTGCGCGAGTCGGCCGACCTGGTCATCGACACGTCCTCTTATACCGTTCACGCCCTGCGCGACGTGCTCGCCCGGCAGGTCGAGGCCGACGTGCAGCGCACGCTGCGGGTCACGGTCCAGTCGTTCGGCTACAAATACGGCGTGCCGATAGACGCCGACCTGATGCTGGACGTCCGCTTCCTGCCGAACCCGTTCTTCGTCGATGCGCTGCGCGACCAGCGCGGGACCGACCGGCAGGTCGTCGAGTTCGTGCTGGGCCAGCCCGAGGCCGCACCGTTTCTGGACCGGCTGTCGGCGTTGCTGGAAACGCTCATGCCGCTGTACGTGCGCGAGGGCAAGAGTTATCTGATGCTGGCCGTCGGCTGCACGGGCGGCCGGCACCGTTCGGTCGCGGTCGCCGAAGAGGTGGGCCGGCGGCTGCGCGCCTGGGATTATGCGGTCCGCGTCCACCACCGCGACGTGCAGCGCGCGGACCCGCCGGCATGACGCACACGCCGCACGCCGAGGCCCGGCTCACCCTCGTCAACACGCTGGGCCTGCACGCCCGCGCCGCGGCGGCCTTCGTGCAGGCCATTCAGGGGATGGACGTCTCGGTCGCCGTGGGCTGGCGGGGCCGGACCGCGAACGGGCGCAGCGTGCTGGATCTGCTGACGCTGGGCGCCCCGCAGGGCAGCGTCCTGGAAGTGCGGCTCGACGGCGCGGACGCGGAGCGGGCGTTGGAGGCGCTGCGCCGGCTGGTGGCCGACCGGTTCGGGGAGGAGTAGGGAAGGAATTGTGGATTTTGGATTGCGGATTTTTGATTGCGCTACGTTGAACCTACTTTTTATCCCCTCTCCCTCTGGGAGAGGGGCCGACGCAGGCCACGGACGGCACGCGAATTTCGAACTGCCCCTGCCTACGGGCTCCCCTTGACGCTCAAAAATGGATTCTATTATATGCGCCGATCTTTTCGGGGCGCGTGCGGCGTCCAGCCGGGGAGAACACCGACATGACTGCGAAAGAATATCTGTTCACGTCCGAATCCGTGTCCGAGGGACACCCCGACAAGATGTGCGACCAGATCTCGGACGGCATCCTGGACGCGCTGCTCGAACAAGACCCCAATAGCCGGGTCGCCTGCGAAACCCTGGTCAAGACCGGCATGGTCGTGGTCGCGGGCGAGATCACCACATCCGCGCAGATCAGCTACATGGACGTCGCGCGCCGCGTCGTGCGCGACATCGGCTTCACCGACTCGTCGCTCGGCTTCGACGCGGATACGTGCGCGGTGCTGACCGCGCTCAGCGCCCAGTCGCCCGACATCGACCAGGGCGTCAGCGAGGGGCAGGGATTGTTCAAGGAGCAGGGCGCCGGCGACCAGGGCATGATGTTCGGCTTCGCCTGCAACGAGACCAAGGCGTACATGCCGTTTCCGATCTACACCGCCCACCGCCTCATGCAGGAAATGGCCACGATCCGCAAACAGGGGCAGTTGCCGTTCCTGCGGCCGGACAGCAAGTCGCAGGTCACGGTCGAATACCGCGATGCCAAGCCGGTCCGCGCCGATACCGTGCTCATCTCCACCCAGCACGACCCGGACGCCGCGTACGACACCATCAAGGAGGCCGTCGTCGAGGACGTCGTCAAGCGCGTGATTCCGCCCGAATTCCTGGACGGCGAGACCAAATTCCTGGTGAATCCGACCGGACGGTTCGTGAACGGCGGGCCGTACGCGGACTGTGGGCTGACCGGGCGCAAGATCATCGTCGATACGTACGGCGGCTACGGTCGCCACGGCGGCGGCGCCTTCTCGGGCAAGGATCCCAGCAAGGTGGACCGTTCCGCGGCGTACATGGCCCGCTACATCGCCAAGAATCTGGTCGCCGCGGATCTGGCCGAACGCTGCGAGGTGCAGCTCGCGTACGCGATCGGCGTGGCCGAGCCGGTCGGCGTGTACGTCGATACCTTCGGCACCGGCGCCCTGCCCGACGTGCGCCTCGGGGAAATCGTCGCCGGCCACTTCGACCTGCGGCCGGCGGCCATCATCGACACCTTCGACCTGAAACGCCCCATCTATCTGCGCACCGCGGCCTACGGCCACTTCGGCCGGCCGGCGCAGGACGGCTATTTTCCGTGGGAGCGGACCGACCGCGTGGACGCGCTCAAGCGCGCCGCCTAGCCGTTTCTTCTCTCCATCCCGGCGGCCCCGACACCCGCACGACGAAGAGGACGTATGCCCAAACGCCAAGGTGACGTAAAAGACCCCGGCCTCGCCAAGGACGGGCGCAAACGCTACGAGTGGGCCGACCAGCACATGCCGGCCCTGCGCCGCGTCGCGGAAATCTTCGCGCGCACCAAACCGCTCAAGGGCACGCGCCTCGCCGCCTGCCTGCACGTGACGGCCGAGACCGCCAACCTGATGCGCACGCTCAAGGCCGGCGGCGCGGACGTGACCCTGTGCGCCTCCAACCCGCTGTCCACCCAGGACGACGTCGCCGCGGGACTGGTCCGATACGAGAACATTCCGACGTTCGCGGTGCGCGGGGAGAACAACAAGGTCTATTATCAGCACCTGCACCAAGCATTGGCACACGACCCGACGGTCACGCTGGACGACGGCGCGGACCTCGTCTCGCTGCTGCATACCGACCAGCGCTATGCCGACCGCGTCGGGCAGATGTGCGCCAGCATGGAGGAGACCACGACCGGCGTCATCCGTTTGCGGGCCATGCAGCAGCGCGGCGTGCTCAAACTGCCGGTCATCGCGGTGAACGACGCCACCACCAAGCACCTGTTCGACAACCGCTACGGCACCGGTCAGTCCACGCTGGACGGCGTGCTGCGCGCCACCAACATCCTGCTGGCCGGGAAGACCGTGGTGGTCGCCGGGTACGGCTGGTGCGGCAAGGGCGTCGCCATGCGCGCGCGGGGGTTGGGCGCGCAGGTCATCGTGACCGAGATCGATCCCATCCGCGGGCTCGAAGCGGCCATGGACGGGTTCCGGGTCATGCCGATGCGCAACGCGGCGCGCGAGGGCGACCTGTTCGTGTCGGTCACCGGCGATACCAGCGTGCTGCGCAAGGAACACTTCCTGCGCATGAAGGACGGCGCCATCCTGGCCAATTCCGGCCACTTCGACGTGGAGATCGACCTGAAGACGCTGGGCAAGATCGCCGAGAGCGTGCAGCGTCAGGTCCGCACCAACGTGGACAGTTACCACCTGCCCAACGGACGCTGCCTCTACGTGATCGGCGAGGGCCGGCTGGTGAATCTGGCCGCGGCCGAGGGGCATCCGCCGGCCGTCATGGACATGAGCTTCGCCACCCAGGCGCTCACGGTGCGCTGGGCGGTCGAACATCAGAAGCGGCTGACGCCCCAGGTGCACGACGTCCCCAAGGAGATCGAAGACCAGGTCGCCGGGCTGAAGCTGGCCAGCATGGACATTCAACTCGACCGGCTGACCCCGGAACAGAAACGCTATCTTGCATCCTGGGAGTTCGGAACGTAGTCTTGAGGCATGTGTGGTGGGGTGTTGCGGTGGAGGCTGAGGGTCTTTCTCGCCCTGTTCTGGGCCGCGGGCGTCGGTACGGTCGCCCCCGCGGCGGCTGACGAATCTTCCGATCCTGCGATCGAGGACATCCGGCACGTCTCGGTGCCGGGTTACACCCGCGTCATCGTCACCCTGTCGGCCAAGGCCGACTACAAGCACTTTCAGCTTGCGGCCGACCGCACTCGACCGTCCCGCATCGTCGTCGATTTCTCGCCGGCGCGGATCGGGGCGGCTGCGCGAGCGCCCACGCCGGTCGGTGACGGTCTGCTGAAGGACATTCGGACCGGCCAGTTCGCCGCGGACACGGCGCGCGTCGTGCTCGACCTGGAGCGGGCCGGCAGCTATACGGCGTTCCCGCTCTACTCGCCCTACCGGCTGATCGTCGACGTGCAAGCGAAGGCCGGCCAAGTTCGTGAAACGGAACGCACACCGGAACCGCGGCCCGAACCCGCAGTGCAGCCGGCCCGCGCGGTCGCCGCGGAGCCGAAATACCGCGTCATGATCGACCCGGGACACGGCGGACGCGACCCGGGCGCGGTCGGCGTAGGCGGGCTCAAGGAGAAGACCGTCGTGCTGGACGTCAGCCGCAAGCTGGGCCGCAAGCTGGAAGCGCGCCTGCCCGTCGACGTGCTGTTCACGCGCACATCCGACGTCTTCGTCCCTCTGCCCGAACGCACCGCGCGCGCCAACGCCGCGAACGTCAACCTGTTCCTGTCCATCCACGCCAACGCCAGCGAGAACGCGCACGCCCAGGGCGTGGAGACGTACTATCTGAACAACACCAACGACCGCGCCACCATCCGGCTGGCCCGCATGGAGAACGGCTTGGGGCCGATGCAGGCCGTGATGCACGAGGACCCGACGTTGTCCCTGCTGCTCAGCGACATGGTCCAGAACCAGAAGGTGGACGGCTCGATCGCGCTGGCCAACGCCATCCAGACGTCCCTCGTCCCGCAGGTCTCCCGCCGCCACCGCCAAGTCCGCAACCTGGGCGTCAAGAAGGGGCCGTTCTACGTGCTGGTCGGCGCCCATATGCCGTGCGTGCTGGTCGAGGTGTCGTTCCTGACCCACCGCGTCCAGGGCAAGCTGCTGCGCTCCGCGGACTACCGCGAGGCGATTGCCGAGGGCATCTTCCAGGGCGTGGCGCAATTCATCCGCCAGGACCGGCAGGGGCTGGGCACCTTGTAGGCCCGCCCGGACCCGACCGAGACCGCCATGCCTCCCGCTGCCGCGCCGTCCGACCCGCCGCTGCCGGAGCTGCCGCCGCTCCCCTCCGCGGATCCCGAGTCGGCCATCGACCCCGACTGGGACCTGGGCCGGATCGCCAAACGTTACCGGGAAGAAGTCGGGCGGGCGCTGGCCGAGCGGCACGCCGGCGGCGACAGCGGACGGGACGTCGTGCATCTGCATACGACGCTCATGGACCGTTTCGTGGAATACGTCTTCACTGCGGCGACCCGCCTGTACACGCGCCGCCACATGAGTCTGCACCAGCGCTGCAGCGTCTTCGCACTGGGCGGCTACGGGCGCCGGGAACTGAGTCCGCACTCGGACATCGACCTGTTGTTCCTGTACGACTGGAAGATCACGCCGTACGCGGAGACGATCTGGGAGCGCCTGTACTACGGCCTGATGGACGCGGGCTGGAAGGTCGGCCACGCGGTGCGGAACGTCCGCGAGTGTCTGCGGCACGCCAACCGCGACTTCGAAATCCGCACCTCGCTGCTCGACAGCCGGTTCGTCTGCGGGGATGCGTCCCTGGCCGAGGAGTTTCGCGCCGCGGTCGCGCGTGACGTGGTCGGCAAACGCAGCGCCGCGTTCTTCGAGGCCAAGGCCCGGGAGAGCCGCGCCCGCCACGGGCAGCACGGCGACTCGCTGTATCTGCTGGAGCCCGACGTCAAGGACGGCTGCGGCGGGCTGCGCGACCTGCATACGGCCTGGTGGCTGGCCAAGGTCAAGTTCAAGCTCACCGACCTGCGCGACCTCATCGTCAAAGGCATCGTGCCGGAGACCGGCTTGGCCGACGTGGACGCGGCGCGCGACTTCCTGTGGCGGGTCCGCAACGGGCTCCACCTGATGGAAGGCACGGAACACGACCTGCTGAGCTTCGAGCACCAGGACCGGCTCGCCCCCGCGCTGGGGTTCGCGGACGCGACCGACCTCATGCGCACCTACTACCGGCACGTCACCGCGGTCCACGAGTTCACGACGTGGATGTTCGAGCGCTGCGTCACGCCGTCGCGGCTCGTCAATTTCTGGCAGCGCCCGCGTGGCCGCAACATCCGCGCGGGCGTCCGCATCGTCGATCGGACGCTGCACGTGACCGACCCCGGCATCCTCGTCCGCGACCCGCGCACCCTCGTGACCGTGTTCCACGACGCCCAGCGGCACGCCGTCGCGGTGTCCAGGGAAACCAAGCAGGCCGTCCGCGGCGCCGTGGCCCGCCTGCCCGCGGACACGGCCGCGGGAGCGGAGCTGCGCGACGCGTTGCTGGCGGTTCTGTCGTGGAAGCAGCGCGTCGCGCCCACGCTGCGCGCCATGCACGAAGCCGGCCTGCTGGAATGGCTGTTGCCCGAGTTCGGGCATCTGCGCTGGCGCACGCAGCGCGACCTGTACCACGTCTATGCCATCGACGAGCACACGCTGCACGGCGTGGCCGAACTCGAACGCCTGCGCGACGGCGCCTACAAGGAATCGCTGCCGCTGCTGACCCAGGTCATGCGCGAGATCGACCGCGTCGACCTGCTGTTCCTGGCCCTGCTCTACCACGACGTGGGCAAGGGGTACGGGGTCGAGCACTCCGCACGCAGCGCCGAACTGGTGGACGCCGCGGCGCGGCGCTGGCGACTCCCGCCGGACGACGCCCACGAGTGGCGACTCCTCGTCGAACACCACCTGCTGATGTCGTACATCGCCCAGCGCCGCGACCTGTCGGACGCCGCCCAGATCGCGGATTTCGCCCGCGTCGTGGAGAATCCCGACTGCCTGAAACGCCTGTACCTGCTGACTTTCGGGGACATGAAGGCCGTCGGCCCGAAGGTCTGGAACAGTTGGAAGGCCGGGTTGCTGGGCGAACTGTATCTCTACACGCTGGAACGCTTCGAGCGCGGCGCGGCGGAAGAGGAGGAGCAGGCCACGCGGCTGCGCCGCCGCAAAGACCGGATCCGCGTCGCGCTGGCCCCCGCGGCGTCCGAGGCGGACGTCACCCGGTTCCTGCACGACATGCCGGACCGCTACTTTCTGACCACGCCCGAGGACGCGGCGCCCGGGCATTTCCGTCTCATGGCCGGCTACGAACGGGCGTTGGCCGACGCCGCGGGCGAGACGTACCGCGCCGACCTGACCCACGTGCCCGAACAGGAGTACAGCGAGTTGACCCTGGTCACGCGCGACCGGCCCGGGCTGTTCTCCATGCTGGCCGGCGTGTTCGCGACCGGCCGGCTGAACGTCTCGCGCGCGCACATCGCCACCAGCCGCACCGGCATCGCGCTGGACGTCTTCCGCCTGTCGCACTTCGACCGCCAGGACGCCACCCTGTCGCCCGACACGTGGGCGCGTTTCTACCAGCGCCTGGACTCCGTCCTATCCGGCGAGCGGACCGTGGACGACCTGTTGCAGGGCGTGCGGCGGCCGCCGTACCGCAAGCGCACCCCTGCCCGCCTGCGAACCGAGGTCACGTTGGATAACGCCACGTCGGCGCACTACACCCTGGTCGACGTGAGCGCCCTGGACCGCGGCGGCCTGCTGTTCGACGTCACCTACACGCTGTTCCAACTCGGGCTAGTGATCCACTTGGCGAAGATCACGACCAACGTCGACCAGGTCCTGGACGTGTTCTACGTCACGGACTTGGCGGGCGCGAAAGTGGCCGACCCGGACCGGGTGGCCGACGTATTGTCCGCCCGCTTAAGCAACGCGGAGGACGCGACATGAGCGCGACACCGTCGGAACCTTCGGGCGAGACCGCACACTCCCCGGCGCCCCTCCCCCGTCATTCCCCTGAAAGGGGGAATCCGGCGGAACCTGCGGCCGAGGATGCGCTGCTGGACGCGTATCTGGTCTATCTGACCGTGGAGAAGGGCCTGTCGCCGCGCACGGTCGAGGTGTACAGCCGCGACCTGCACCGCTTCCGCGCGCACTTGGCCGACCAGGACGTCCACGACCTGCGCCGCGCACAGTCCGTTCACGTGATCCGCTTTCTGGGCCGTCTGCACGAACAGGGCATGTCCGGGCGCAGCCAGTCGCGCGTACTGACCGCGTTGCGCGGCCTGTACGGCTTTCTGCAACGCGAAAACGAACTTGGCGGCACCGACCCGACCGCGCTGCTGCGCCTGCCGAAATTCG
Source organism: uncultured Binatia bacterium (SeqCode) (assembly GCA_965242795.1). GTDB lineage: Bacteria > Desulfobacterota > Binatia > Bin18 > Bin18 > Bin18. The sequence goes on along the minus strand of OZ251505.1, from coordinate 1,167,082 downwards.
GCCGCCCGCTGCCACGCGTCCCCTCCCGCCAGCGGGTGGATGCCTTGCTCGCCACACCGAAAGAAGACGCCCCCCTCGAAGTGCGCAACCGGACCATGCTGGAGGTGCTGTACGCGACCGGGCTGCGCGTCTCCGAACTGGTGAAGCTGGAAGTCGCCCGGATCAACCGCGAAGCCGGCTTCGTGCGCGTGCGCGGCAAGGGCAACAAGGAGCGTCTCGTCCCGCTCGGGCGCCCGGCCCTGGCCCGCCTGCAAAATTATTTCGACACCGTCCGCCCCGTCCTGCTCGGCGAACGGAGCAGCCCATACGCCTTCGTCTCCCGGTCGGGCAAACCGCTCACCCGCCAGATGTTCTGGCACGTCGTCAAACGCTACGCCGAGCAGAACCCGGACGCGGGCGGTTCGCTCTATCCGCACTCCTTCCGCCACGCATTCGCCACGCACCTGCTGGACGGCGGCGCCGACCTGCGCGCGGTCCAATCTATGCTCGGACACGTGGACATCGCCACCACCCAGGTTTACACCCACGTCGCCGGCGCGCGTCTGCGCGAAGTCCACCGCAAATACCACCCGCGCGGGTAGCGTTCTCTCTTTCTCCCCCTCTCCCTAACCCTCCCCCTCAAGGGGGGAGGGGATAGGAAGGAGGTGGGAGATCGCCTCTTTTCTATTTCTTTCCCGATTTCGTCCTTCTCCCATTCCGTTGGACATGGGGGAAGGGAAAGACAATTCCTGTAGGTTGGATTAGCGAAGCGTAATCCAACAGGGCGGGCGTGAGTCGCGGGGATGTCGGATTACGCCTTCGGCTAATCCGACCTACGGAGCTACGGGGCCCCTTTTTTCCTATCCCCTCCCCCCTTGAGGGGGAGGGCTAGGGAGAGGGGGAAGAAAGAGGCTCAGACAGTTGCTTCCAGTCCCGCAACGGAAACCACTACGACCGCGCGGTTTCCACCGCGTCCCGGAGAGCCGAGCCCTGCAGAATCCGGTGCGCCGCCGAATGGGGGTCGAGCCGCCCCTCGCCAACCGCGTCGAAGCAGCCCGCCACTTCCGGGTCGATCCGCGCACGCGCGGTCAGCCGGCGGCGCACCTCGTATTCGACGCGCGCGATCAACTCTTCGCGCCGGCGTTGCGCCCGGCGGCGCGCCAGGGCGCCGGACTCGGCCGCCGAACGGTGGTGCTCCTGCACGGCCTGGAACAGCTCGGGCAGCCCGGTGCCGTTGAACGCCTGGGTCGCCAGCACCGGAATCCGCCAGCGCGTGCCCGCGGCTTCCTCCCCGGTCCCGGCCGGTGGCGGGCTGCTGTACTTCAACTCCAGCATCAGGCTCAACTCGGTCATCATGCGCTGGGCGCCGTCCCGGTCGGCCTTGTTCACCACGAACACGTCGGCGATCTCCATCAGGCCGGCCTTCATGACCTGCACTCCGTCGCCGGCTTCCGGCACCAGCGTGACCAGCACCGTGTCCGTCGTGCCCATCACGTCCAGTTCCGTCTGCCCGACGCCGACCGTCTCCACCAGCACGTACGCGTAGCCCGCGGCGTCCAGCAGCTTGATGACGTCCTTGGTCGCGCGTGCCAGCCCGCCGTGGCTGCCGCGCGTCGCCATGCTGCGGATGAACACGCCGGGGTCCAGGTAATGCTTGGTCATCCGAATCCGGTCGCCCAGCAGCGCCCCGCCGCTGAACGGACTCGACGGGTCGATGGCGACGATGCCGACCGTCTTGCCGGCCTCGCGCATCAGCGTCGCGAGGCCGTCCACCAGACTCGACTTGCCGGCCCCCGGCGGCCCGGTGACGCCGATCGTGAACGCCCGCCCCTGCCGCGGGCCGACCGCCTCCAGAATGCGCCCGACGACTGCGCCCTCGCGTTCCACGTGCGACATCAGGCGGGCGAGCGCCGCCCGCTCCCCGTTCCACGTCTTTTCCAACAGGTCTTCCAGCGTATGTCGTGCCATGTATCCGTTCGTTCGAGGCCGTCTCGGAGACGTGGACTCGTCGGGGCGCCTGTATATCCCAAGCGGCTGGCAAAGTCAGGACAGCTTGGTATGTTGCCGCCCGCGGCGTCGCGGCGGCGGGGGGAACGGATCATGCGTCGGGTCGGGTGTGTGTCGGTTTGTGATTTCCGGGGTGATTCGTTGCGGCGGGCCGGGAACCCCTCTCCCTAGCCCTCCCCCTCACCCTTCGACAGGCTCAGGGACCGGGGGGAGGGGATCTGCTCTTTATCGGGAATGAGAAATACGATGATCCTGGAACATGTTTCAGCTTACATACATCTACACCTAGTAGAAAACTCTCCGGTCTTTCGGCCCACTCGAGGCAGCGCAAGCTCAGGGGCCAGCCCGTTGAGCCTATCGAAACGGTCACTGGATCACATCTTCTGTCTTATTCCCTCCCCCCTTGAGGGGGAGGGTTAGGGCGGGGGGCCCCCGGCGCACCCCGCACGACCGCTGAACGCCGACATCACCTCGAACGAACCACACACCACGGGAGAACGGCATGGAGTGGTCCACCCTGTACATCGAAAAAACCGACGATACCGCGGTGCTCACCCTCGACCGGGCCGCATCGCTCAACGCGGTCAACGACCAATTCGGCGCCGACCTGGAGGCCGCCAGCCACGCGTTGGACACGGACGCCGCCCTGCGCGTGGTCGTCGTGCGCGGCGAGGGCCGCGCGTTCTGCGCGGGCATGGACCTCAAGGCCGCGGCAGCGCGCCCCTCCACCAGCGAGGCGATTGCCGCGGCCTGGGCGCCGTTCCAGCGCGCCTTGGATACGCTGGAACAGTTGAACGCGCTGACGGTCGCCTCCGTTCACGGCGCCTGTCTGGGCGCGGGCTGCGAGATCGCCTTGAGTTGCGACTTTCGCATTGCCGCGGACAACGCATTCTTCTCCCTGCCGCAGATCCTCTACGGCTCGCCGCCGGATACCAGCCAGAGTTATCGGCTCGCCCACCTCGTCGGCTTGGCGCGGGCCAAGCAGATCATGATCCTCGGCGAACGCTTCGACGCCGCGCAAGCCGAACACTGGGGACTCGTCACCAAAGTCGTCCCCAAAGCCGACCTCGAAGGCGAGACGACCAAACTGGTCGAGCGCTGCCGACAGGTCGGCGGCCCATCCGCGGGGCTTGCCAAGCAGTTATTGCATCGCGCCTGGGACATGCACGGCGAAGACTGGCAGCGGGAAATTACCCGCGCCCGGGCCGCGGCACTCGACGACGCGGCCTTCGCCGAGTCCATGCGCGTTTACCGCGAACAGCGCAAACCGCAGGTCTAGCCCGCGCGGACCCTCGGAGTTCGGCGGGTTCCCAGCGCGAAGGCCGATTCAAGGGCGTGGCTCGCCCCTCCCAAAGTTAGAAGGTCTTGTTCTTATTCCCTCCCCCCTTGAGGGGGAGGGCTAGGGAGGGGGGTCCCCGCGTCCGCACAACCCGACCGACAGGACGACAAATCCCGGATCACCGCGGTGGGGGTCCCCGCGTACCCGCAACCCGGCGCTACCGCGCGTCCAGTTCCCGAATCACCTCGACCAGGACCTGCACCCCCTCGCGCAGGCCGGCCAGCGGCACGCGCTCGTCGTGGCCGTGCACGCCGTAACTTTCGTCGGCCCGCAGGGCGATACCCGAGAAGCCGTAGCTCACGATCCCCTGTTCGCGGAAATAGTGCGCGTCCGTGAAGCCGGTCAACATGCTCGGCAGCACGCGCGCTTCCGGTTCGCGCCGTGCGGCGACCGCGGCAATCGCGCGGAACAACGGGGTGTCCGCCTCGGACGCGGCCGCCGGGAAATTCAACAGCACCGAGACTTCGACCTGCGGGTCGTCCACAATCTCGGTGAGCGTCGCCACGAACCGCGCGGGGTCTTCTCCGGGCAACAGCCGGCAGTCCAGTTCCGCCTCGGCCCGGCCGGGGATGACGTTGGTCTTGTCACTGCCGCGCAGCACCGTGGGCGCGATCGTGTTGCGCACCAGCGCGTTGTGCCGCGGGTCGGCCGTGAACGTGCGCCGGAAATCCGGGTCGGCCAGCGCCCGTTCGAGATTGCGATAGCGGTCCGCCTGTGCGGCGTCGTCTTCGTGTGCGGCCAGCGCCGTGAAATACGCCTGCGCCGCGGGCACGACCTTGAGCGGCGTCGCGTATTGCCGCACGTTGTCCAGGGCGCGCAGCAGCCGCGCGACCGCGTTGCCGGGCCGCGGGGTCGAGCCGTGGCCCGGCTCACCCTCGACCGTCAGCTTGATCCAGCACGGCGCCTTTTCGGCCACGCTGACCGTATAGGACGTGCCGCCCTCCCCGCGGCGGATGCCGCCGCCCTCGGTCAGCAGAAACCCGGCGTCCCGTATCAACTCGGAATGATGTTCGACGAACCAGCCGGCACCGAGCCTCCCACCGGTCTCCTCGTCGCCGGTGCCCAGAAAGATCACGTCGCGCTCCGGCACGACGCCCTGCCGCTTGAGCAGCGCCAACGCCAGAAATTGCACGACGGCGACGCCCTTGCAGTCGATCGCGCCCCGGCCGTGCAGATGGCCGTCCCGGAGCGTGGCGGTGAACGGCTCGGTCCGCCAGTTTTCGGCCCGTGCCGACACCACGTCCATGTGGTGGAGCAGGACGAGCGGTTTCTTCCGCCCGCTGCCCTTCAGACGGGCGTACACGACTCCGCGGCCCGGCTGCGGTTCGAAGACCTGCGCCGCGATCCCCTCCGCGGTCAGCACCTCCTGCCAGAACCGCGCCGCGGCGGCCTCGTTGCCCGGCGGGTTCGTGGTATCGATGGAGACGTAGCGTTCGAGCAGCCCGACGGCCTCGCGTTCCACCGCCTCCCAATCCGTCTGCGCCGCGGCGGGGAACGATAAGAGAAGGGGCAGCAGCAGGGCCGCGGCGGAGCGAAGCAGGGGCAGACGAGAAGGCGAAGCGGGGTGCAACATAGGTCCTCCAGATTCATTCTTCCGGCCACTTTCGCGCTCCCCAGTTGCGCAGTTCCTTTTCGATGGCCTCGTGCGGAACACCCTTACCGGCATCCATCTCGGCCATGGATCGTTCGACCTGGGCGATCTGCCATGCCTGAAGGTCGAGGGACGCATCCAACGCTTGCTCGATATGCCACATCCGGGGCCCCGTTGAAGCATTCGGGGCTGGGGAGAGGATCCCCGCTTCATCGCTGTTCACGCCGCACACTCCCCGCGCATTGTCCGTACCCAACCCCACATATACAGTCGGGCGCGCATGGACAAGAAACGCCTGAGCGAACGCGACGTCTGTACCAAGTTCATCACGCCCGCCCTGCAACGCGCCGGCTGGGACGCGATGACGCAGATCCGCGAAGAAGTCTCGTTCACCAAGGGCCGCATCATCGTGCGCGGCACCCTGGTCAGCCGGGGCCGGGCCAAACGCGCCGACTACGTGCTGTCCTACCGACCCAACCTGCCCATTGCCCTGATCGAGGCCAAGGACGCGACCCACGCGGTCGGCGACGGCATGCAACAGGCGCTCGACTATGCCGAAGCGCTGCACGTGCCGTTCGTGTTTTCGTCCAACGGCACCGGCTTCGTGTTCCACGACCGGACCGCCGCCGGCCCCGCAAGGGAAACGACGCTCGCACTCGACGCCTTTCCGTCGCCGGACGACCTGTGGGCGCGCTACCGGGCCTGGAAGGGGCTGACGCCCGCCGCCGAGGCCGTCGTGCTGCAGGAGTATGGCGACGACGGCAGCGGCAAGACGCCCCGCTACTATCAGGTCAACGCCGTCAATGCCGCGGTCGAGGCGATTGCCGCGGGCCGCGACCGAATCCTGCTCGTCATGGCCACGGGCACCGGCAAGACCTATACCGCCTTCCAGATCGTCTGGCGGCTGTGGAAGGCCGGCCGCAAGCGGCGCATCCTGTTCCTGGCCGACCGCAACGTGCTGGTCGATCAGACCCTGGTCAACGACTTCCGGCCCTTCGGTTCGGCCATGGCGAAGCTGTCCACCGCGGCCGGCACCATCCGGCGCGCAGACGGGGCCCCCCGCGCCGGTGCACCCCGCCGCATCGACACGGCCTACGAAATCTACCTGGGGCTCTATCAGGCCATCACCGGGCCGGAGGAAAGCCGGAAGATCTTCCGCGAATTCTCGCCCGGCTTCTTCGATCTGATCGTGATCGACGAGTGCCACCGCGGCAGCGCCGCGGAGGATTCGGCGTGGCGCGAAATTCTCGAATACTTCTCCGCGGCCACGCAGGTCGGCCTGACCGCCACGCCCAAGGAGACCCGCTACGCCTCCAACATCCAGTACTTCGGCGCGCCGGTGTATTCCTATTCGCTGAAACAGGGCATCCGCGACGGCTTTCTCGCGCCGTACAAGGTCGTCAAGGTGCACGTCGATCGCGACGTGGCCGGCTACCGCCCGGAACGGGGCCAGCGCGACCGCGCGGGCGAGGAGGTCGAAGACCGCCTCTACAATACCAAGGACTTCGACCGGACCCTGGTGCTGGCCGAGCGCACCGCACTGGTCGCCCGTAAGGTCACCGAGTTCCTGCGGCAGAGCGGCGACCGCTTCCAGAAAACCATCGTCTTCTGCGTGGACCGCGAGCACGCCGGCCGCATGCGCCAGGCGCTCGTCAACGCCAACGCCGACCTGGTGGCGACCGACCCGCGCTACGTCATGCGCATCACCGGCGACGACCCCGAGGGCGTGGCGCAACTCGGCAACTTCACCGACCCGGAATCCCGCTGCCCGGTGCTGGTCACCACCTCGCGGCTGCTGTCCACGGGCGTGGACGTGCAGACCTGCCGGCTGATCGTGCTCGACCGCCCGGTCGGTTCCATGACCGAGTTCAAGCAGATCGTCGGCCGCGGCACCCGCGTGCACGAGGACACGCGCAAGTTCTACTTCACGCTGATGGATTTCCGGGGGGCGACGAATCTCTTCGCCGACCCGGACTTCGACGGCGAACCCGTCCAGATCTACGAACCGGGCGCAAACGACCCCATGACCCCGCCCGAGGACGCGCCGCCCCTGGACGACCGGATTCCGCCCGTCCCCGATGCGGACGAAACCATCCTGGCCGGCGCGCCGCCCCCGCCGGACCGCCGGCGCAAGGTCTATGTGGACGACGTCAGCGCGACGATCGTCGCCCAGCGGGTGGAGTATCTCGACGAACACGGCCGGCTCGTCACCGAGTCCCTGCGCGATTTCACCAAGCGGGCGTTGCGGAAGCGCTTCGCCAGCCTCGACGACTTCCTGCGCCGCTGGAAGGCCGCTGAGCGCAAGCAGGCGATCCTCGACGAACTGGACGCCGAGGGGCTGGCACTCGACACGATCGCCGCGGAACTCGGCAAGGAGTTGGACCCCTTCGACCTCATCTGCCACGTGGCGTTCGACGCCAAGCCGCTGACCCGCCGCGAGCGCGCCTACCGCGTGCAGCGGCGCGACGTCTTCGCCAAATACGGCGCCCAGGCGCGCGCCGTGCTCGACGCCCTGCTCGCCAAGTACGCGGACGAGGGCGTGCTCGCACTCGACGACGCCGACGTGCTGCGCATTCCGCCGCTCGACGCACTCGGCACGCCCGTACAGTTGATCCGGGCGTTCGGCGGCCGGGACGCCTTCGTCGCCGCGGCACGCGACCTGCAAGCCGCCCTCTACCGGGAGACCGCCTGACCGCGTCCCGTCCCGCCCCGAAGTTCCCATCCCCTCTCCCTTTGGGAGAGAGTCCGGTCGCCGCAGCGAATCGGCTCGGAAATTTCAGGCTGCGACGCGGTGACGGTCTCGATCTGAAGGGGAATTAGATACTTGAAGATCCCACTCGGTCGTCATTCCCGCGGAAGCGGGAATCCAGGGGATGGATACCTGCTTCCGCAGAGCTTGCCCTGACGAGCTTATCTCAGAGAGAATCTGTTGGGAGAAGTGATGGGGCGGGGGAGATGTCTTCGGAGGACCCCCCACCGGCTCGCCTATGGCTCGCCGACTCCCCCTCAAGGGGGGAGTGATAGGATGAAAATTCCAACCTCATAAAGAAAATTCCCTCCTCCTGGTGCCTGAGCCTGTCGAAAGGTCGAAGGGGGAGGGCTCCGCACACAGTTCCCTCCCCCCTTGAGGGGGAGGGCTAGGGAGGGGGGTCCCGCCGGGAAGCACCCCGCGGAGAGGAACCCCCGAACCGCCGTCCGAATGGTGTCTCTGTATGAATTCCGCACCGTCCGTTAGTGTCATAGGGGCAGCCCCCTGCGGTCCCTGAGCTTGTCGAAGGGTGGTTGCCCTTGGGCGCGTATCAGCACGCAATTGCCGGACTGTTCCTAGGGCGAAGATCCGACCGAAGGTAAGACACCCACACACCCCCCGGAGATTCCCCCCATGTCCGTGCGTACCCTCGTCAAATCCATCCAGAACGTCATGCGCCAGGACGTGGGCGTGGACGGCGACGCCCAACGCATCAGCCAGTTGTGCTGGATGTTCTTCCTCAAGATCATCGACGACCAGGACCGCGAACTCGAACTCCTGCAGCCCGGCTACGCCTCCCCGATTCCGCCGCGGCTCCGCTGGCGCGCCTGGGCCGCGGACCCCGAAGGCCCGACCGGCGAGGCCCTGCTCGCCTTCGTCAACGACGTGCTGTTCCCCGGCCTGAAGCACCTGCCCACCGACGGGCGGGCCGACCGCCGCGGGCGCGTAGTGCGCGACGTGTTCGAGGACGCCTTCAACTACATGAAGTCCGGCCAACTCATGCGCCAAGTCGTCAACACCATCGACGCCGTGGACTTCAACGACCTGACCGAGCGCCAACACTTCGGCGACATCTACGAACAACTGCTGAACGACCTGCAATCCGCCGGCAACGCCGGCGAATACTACACCCCGCGCGCCGTCACCGCGTTCATGGCCGACCGCATCGATCCCAAGCCGGGCGAGACCCTGTTCGACCCGGCCTGCGGCACCGGCGGCTTCCTGACCAGCGCGCTGCGCCACATGCGCGAACGCTACGTCAAGCGGCCCGGGGACGAACGCCGCATGCAGGCCGGCCTGCGCGCCGTGGAAAAGAAACAGTTGCCGCACATGCTGTGCGTCACCAACATGCTGCTGCACAACGTCGAGGACCCCGGCTTCGTCCGCCACGACAACACCCTGGCGCGCCCCTACGTCGGTTGGGGGCGCAAGGACCGCGTGGACGTGGTGCTGACCAACCCGCCCTTCGGCGGCAAGGAGGAAGACGGCATCGAGAGCAACTTTCCCCCGCACTTCCGCACCAAGGAGACCGCGGACCTGTTCCTGGCCCTGATCGTGCGGCTGCTCAAGCCGGGTGGACGCGCCGCGGTCGTGCTGCCCGACGGCTCGCTGTTCGGCGAGGGCGTGAAGACGCGGCTCAAGCAACACCTGCTGGAGGAGTGCGACCTGCACACCATCGTGCGCTTGCCCAACTCCGTCTTCAAACCCTACGCCTCCATCGGCACCAACCTGTTGTTCTTCGAGAAGCCCGGGCCGACCCGCGCCCTCTGGTTCTACGAGCACCGCGTGCCCGCGGACCGCAAAGCCTATTCCATGACCAAGCCGATCAGGCTGGAGCACCTGCAAGACTGCATCGACTGGTGGGGCGGGCCGGACCGCACGGGCCGCACGCCGACCGACCGCGCCTGGAAGGTGACCGCGGACGACGTTGCGGCGCGCGGCTGGAACCTGGACGTCAAGAACCCGCACACCGCCGCGGCCGACCACGGCGACCCCGCGGCCCTGCTGGCGCAACTGGCCGCCGCGGAGGCCGAGACCGCGGCCGTGCGCCGGCAATTGAAGGCGCTCCTGGCGGAGGCGCTGTTGCGATGAGTGCACGACATGGAGAGAAACGACGGACGAGAGGAACTCGGCAAGGCCGGACCCGTTGCGACACGGTCGAGGAAAGCCCGTTGAGCTTGTCGAAACGGTCCCCGGACCGTCCAGGATGAAATTCCCGAATAGGGAGGACGACATGGCGACCTCGATTCGACCGACGCCCGACACCGAGCACCGGCTCGACGTGCTGGTCTCGCAGACCGGCCACAGCAAAGCCTTTCATCTGCGTGCGATGATCGAACGCGGCCTTGAAGACGTGGAAGATTATTATCTTGCGATAGACGTTCTGGAGCGCGTCCGCACCGGGACGGAACCGGTCTATTCGACCACCGAAGTGCGCAAATCGCTGATACGATGAGCATCGAGGCTTTGTTCAGCGACTTCGACCGGCTGATGCAGTCGCCGGCGTCCGTGCACCGGCTGCGGCGGTTCATTCTCGACCTCGCCGTGCGGGGCAAGCTCGTGCCGCAAGACCCGGCGGACGAACCCGCGGCGGCGTTGCTGAAGCGGATTGCGAAGGAGAAGGCGCGGTTGGTGAAGACGAAAAAAATAAGAAGGCCCCGTCTCATTGCCGATGGTGAGGATATTTCTTCTCCTTTCGAGATTCCCACGTGTTGGCAATGGGTCAGGCTCGATGCCGTCGGTGCCATTGTTGGAGGAGGTACCCCATCTGCCAACGAGGCCGACAACTTTAAGGACCCAGGAACGGGTATTCCCTGGCTGACTCCCGCTGACCTGGGAGGATTCTCAGGATTGTTCATCTCACATGGAGCGCGTGATCTTTCGGAGAAGGGGTTTCAAAATTCGTCAGCGAGTCTGATGCCAGTCGGAACTGTGCTTTTCACAAGCCGGGCTCCAATAGGTTACGTCGCAATCGCAGCTAATCCTGTCTCAACCAACCAAGGCTTCAAATCTATAGTTCCCTATATTCCCGATTGTTCACGCTTCATTGCACTTTCCATGAAAACTTTTGCTCCCGAAATTAACGCGAGAGCCCCAGGAACGACCTTCAAAGAAGTCTCGGCGAAGATTGTCGCCGGAATACCCCTCCCTCTTCCACCTTTGGCCGAACAGGGTCGCATCGTCGCCAAAGTCGAGGAACTGATGGGGTTGTGTGACCGGCTGGAAGAGAGCCTTACCGTTGGCAGCGACGCCCGTGGCCGCCTGTTAGAGGCTCTGTTGAACGAGGCATTGGAGCAGGGCGGGATGGGGGATATTGACTAGCGGGAGTCCGGACGCGGGGGCTGTCCTCTGGATTCCGGCTTTCGCCGGAATGACGAGGATGAGACGCCAGAGTGACGCGCATGAGACGCTGGAATGATGACGGCAGACACCTGAACGGGCGTGAGTCATTGGAGCGGGACGCCAACCCTGTTCACGTCTCCCGTTGACTTTTCGTAGTGGCAACTGGGCACACATCTCCATCATACCCATCCTTTGTTGCGTCATACCGGCGAAAGCCGGTATCCAGAGGACACCCCGTCGTGTCTCGCTCATCACTTCCACAAGAACGACGACTGACGACTAATGATGAATGCCTAGCCTCTTCTCGAGGAGTCTCTCGTTGTCCTCTTGCTCTGCATCTCGATCATAGCCAGCCGCGATATTTTCGAGCACCCTGCTGACGTAGGGATAGTCGAAGGCGCGTAACTTTGCCCAGCCGTGGTATTTCGCGGCAAGCTCACGCTCCTGATCGCCCCCCTCGTCTATACCTCGTGAGTGTATGCCGCGACTGTTATAGACGCCAATCGCAAACCCCTTACCGATCTCACGAGAAGCAATCTTTTCCATTGACTCGCAGACTGGGATGCAGGGCCAACCGTCACCATTCTCCGCAGGAGCCTTGGAAAGAAGTTGTCCAATCATCTGATCCCCGATCACCGCACGATCATGCTCGGTACAAAGCCGCCGCACCTCAATTATCCAACCGAGCAGGGCATCGGTATCAATCTCGCCACCTGGACCAGTGCCCGGAGTCCGTCCGATTCGATTAAGGAGACCCCAAGCTGCAAGGGATAGATTAGCGCGTCGCTCAGGATTTTCGATCTGCCATTCGGGCGGATCCTGCTCGTCGTTCTTGTCTCTTCGCGTGACTGCCAGAGCTAAGGCATAAACGAAGAGAGCCGGGGATTCGGCGATTGCTCGCTCCAAATTGGGAATTCCGTGCCCACTGTCTTTAAGGGCAGCTATGAACGCGAACTCGATCTGTGCCATTTCATACGAGGTGACGCCAGGACGGCCATCCAGTGAATCCAATACCATCGAGATGTCCCAAGGCTCAAATCGGTAGTGATCTTCGGACTCGTTGCTGACGTTGGCGAGAGCGAAGATGAGACGTTTTAGGCTCGCTGTCTCAACTTGGTCACACTTGATGTTTACAGCGGCGAAGGCAGCACGCGGACGCCCTGCTTCAAGCAGACGATCTATGAGTTCGATTATTTCCGCCTCGCTGTAGCGTCCCAAGTGAGGCTGGGCTTCTCTCCAGTATTCATCCTTGACCCTTTCTCCGTAGTCGTCAAGCAGACGCCATGTATGCTGCTTGAATGGCGCCCGGCAAAACAACCGTACGATCTGATTCGCGTCCATCCCCCCAGCAACGGCCGAGAGAACCACAGCGCGCACTTCGTCCGCAGAGGCTAGGAGGAATCCTTGGACACAGCCGTCAAATTTTTTCTTCATGTCACCAGTAACGGAAAAGCATTTCTGTAACAGTTCGATCCGCACCTGCGGATCTTCGATACATGACTCCAAAGAACGTCCGACGGCATTCGGTGCAGCGCTTCGGGACAAGAGAGACTTCATCCCTTCAAACCCGTGCTCTTGCCATATCTCCTTCATTGCCGCGGCGCGGAGTTGGTTTATTCTCTCTTCATGTTGAGGGTAGTCGAGATTTTCGTCTTGAGCATCGTCTGTAGACGGAGCGATCCAGTCTCTGGCGAAAAGTCGAGCGTGTTTGGTGACGATATTCCGCGGTTGCAGCTTTTCGCACGCTCTACGTGCTCGGTTTTTCGTCCCGTCCGTTACCCCACGGCGCCGCGCTCCAAGGGCGAACGTGGTGGTATGTATCTGCTCGCAAAGGAGAGCTTTGGTCGATTCATCAGACTCCGAATCTGCCCAAGCGTCAATCAAATCCCAAATTGTTCTTTGGTCTTCATCGGATAGTACTGGGAGACGCTGAACAAGGTCGCTGAGTGTCTTCTGGTCGTGCCGAGGCCATGCGAGGACAAGGTCGAGCGCCTTACGCCTGAACTCGTTGGATTCTTTCCGAGTCACCGGACCGCCGCTGCCCGAAGCATCATTACGCCAATGTGGGCGGTAACTCGGGCTCACGATCTGGGAGATCGTCTCGAATTGACCGGTGCACAGTTCCCAACCGATACCCGGGAATTCCTTTGTCACCTTCTGCAGTGCCTGTATCCGGTCTTCGAGAGAAGCCGCGGTTTGCGGCAGCCATGAGAGGTAAACTGCGGATAGACTTCCTATGGGCCTGTTGCCCCAGTTGTCGTCGATAGCGAGTTTCGATAATCGCGCAAGTATCAGGCTCACCCGGACAAGGTGCTTCCAAGCGAGGCATTCCAACGCCCACAGGAGTCCCGACCGCATCGGCGAACTCAAGAAGTTCTTCGCAGGTTTCAATAAATCAAATACCACGGGCTGAGGCTGCCGCAAGTCTTCTTCTATGATGCTCAGAAATTCATCCGGCGCCGCTTCGGCATAGTGTGGAAGGTCTTCCCTTTGGGAGAGCAGTTTGTCGGACAGCGGCGTGAGGAGTTTTCGGATGAGCGAGGAAACACGTCCGGCGACGTCGATCCCAAGTCGATCTTTGAACAAAATGTTCCCATGGACGGAGAGGATGACGAGTGTCTCACAAATCCCCTCGCGCAGTGCAGCGGAGTGCTTGCGAACCTTACCGTATACGCCGGCGGCCCATCTCTGGTCTTCTGGAATTTCAAGCGCAGGATCGCTTTCGGAAAGCACGTCTTCAGCGAGCCGGAAGAACTTCATCAGGTCCTGTTCTATTACATATCTATTGACGGCAAACAGGGCGTCGATTTTCGAGGCGACGCCGCGATATTGACCGGTGGACCAGACGGGGGAGTCATCGAATTGCAGAAGGTCTGCTACGCCCTTCTCAATTCGCTCATAGGGTTTTTTGCCTGCGAGGGTTTCGAGAACATCACAATCAGCCTCCGACGCGGTATGCCACGCACCGATCAACGTCATCGGGATCAGACTTCTTGCCACCTTGTTATCCCTGGCCCATTCAGGTTTTCTGATCGCCTCGATTTTCGAGAGTCTCCGGCGCAAGATAGTCGGAGAGCGGCCAGACTCTCTTGCCAGCCGCTCAACCTTGTCATCGTTTATTCCCATCGCGGCGAGGGCGTTTTTAAAAGTTTCGTGGCTCAATAGCTCCAGAGCAATATCCGGCTTCGAATCAACCGCATTGCGGGGACGAACGATGATGCAGTGGCGCCGGCGATAGACACCCGCTAATTCGCGTTCGGCTTCTTCGGTGTGAACGATCCGGATGAACGACGCAGACGAATCAGCCAGAGTCCGCAGGGTTTCAGCCGAATTGAACACGACGGCGATGTCTCCCAGGCCAGGGGTAATGTCCTCATGTCTGAATAGGCAGGAGAGAAACGCAAGGGCTTCATCCTTGGAATCGGCTGCGATCACCAACGGTTTTTCGCTTGGTTTATCGATCCACTTTTTGAAAGTCTCTCGAAACGTGCTGATTGACGGTTCGAATATCTTGTGGGTCATCTTCGGCTCACTCGCGTCCGTCCAGCGTTGCCAGCACCGATCCAGCATCTCGAATCCGCTGACCGGCATGGCGATTTGCTCGGCAAGCCACATCTGCGCGGGAATGGATTCTTCCAGCCATTGCTCCAGGTCGCTCGCGTCGAACGCCCTCACCGATTTCCATTCCCCTGTTTTGTTCTTCCCCTCAGCCCACTCGTTCTTGCCGGGCCAATTGCGCGGAGTGACGAAAACGAAGGTGCAGTCCGACCTGTCAGATGCAAAGACCGAACGAAGGCGGGCTGCGTAATCGCTTTCGGCCTTGCGGCGCGGCTCCTGGTTCGTGCCGAACTCCCAGCGGGACTCGCCTTCAGGAATCCACGGTGTCGCCGCATCCGCTTCGACAGCCCCATCCCAGCCTTTCCGTTCCGCGTTGTCGTACCCAGGGAAATCAACCCGACGCAGTTCATGGCCGGTCGAATGCACCAGCTTGCGCAGCAGCACCGGCAGCTTGTGGCGGGCGTCGATCTTGCTCGCCCAATCATTGATCTGCCCGGCTTTGATGGTCAGGAAAGGAGGAACGTAGCGGCGCGCAGTGACGGTCTTCTCTTTTCCGCGCTGCTTGTGTCGGTCGAACGTTGCCTGAAGATCAAGGAGCTT
This sequence comes from uncultured Binatia bacterium (SeqCode), assembly GCA_965242795.1. Classification (GTDB taxonomy): domain Bacteria; phylum Desulfobacterota; class Binatia; order Bin18; family Bin18; genus Bin18. Next base: position 1,151,917 of record OZ251505.1, on the reverse strand, counting down.
CTTCCGGTCAACGCCGAAGGACTTTTCCATCTTGACGGCCATGTCGGGGGAAAGCGACGACTTTCCGTTCAGCAAGTTCGACAACGCGGGCCGACCTACCCCCAACCTCTTTGCGGCGCCCGTCACCGACATACCCGGCGGAATTACGTTCTCTCGGATGTAACTACCCGGATGTACGTGGGTTTCTAGTTTTTCGCCCATTGGGCCGACCTCCTGAACTCTCGAATTTTTTTATATTGTATCGTGTAGCGCGACACAATACAATACGTTTCTGATCGAGAACTCGACCGCCTGATCGAGGAACCGTCTTCCCCCGAACGGATAGCCGCAGCGAGAGACTCGACCAGATACGGAAACGTCGCGGTTGACGAGTGACGCTGTTTTCCCCTTACTCCTACGCAGGCAACCGGCAGGGGCTTGTCGTCACTTTCTTCCAATTGAGGTTATCCGCATCGTCAGGCGTTCAGGAACGTGTCCTCTGGATTCCGGCTTTCGCCGGAATGACGAATATGAGAGACCGGCATGACGAGTGGGAGGGGCCGATGTGACGAGTATGAGAGGCCGGAATGACGGAGGGAACGGCGTATCGTCGCCAAAGTCGATGAACTGACGGGGCTGTGTGATCGGTTGGAAGCGAGCTTGGCTCCTAGGGGACGATGTGGGGGGCGGCTGTTTGGTTCACTCCTACACGGAGTTCTGGAGCCGGATGAGGCCGACACTGGTGGACCTTCACAACACCGGACCTGACCCGATAGTTGACAGTCCACAATGCGAGAACTAGAGTTGACAGGTGATAGAGGTCCGCAAAACGGAAGTCTTCGCCACTTGGTTTGAAAATCTTGGAGATAAGCGGGCGAAAGCTCGGATACAGGCACGAATAGATCGGATGGGAGTGGGGCATTTCGGCGATACGCGGCCAGTCGGCAAGGGAGTCCGGGAACTTCGTATCCACTACGGTCCTGGCTACCGAGTGTATTTCGTGCAGCGCGGCTCCATAGTTGTCGTGCTGCTCTGCGGCGGCGAGAAGAAAACACAGCAGGCCGACATCTCAAAGGCTCAGGAATTGGCAGGCGAATTGGAGGGGTGACCGATGACGCTTCCTACAACCCGCTGGGACTCGGCAGAGTATCTCAAGAATGACGAAGATGTCCGGCTGTACCTGGAGGCTTGCCTGGAGGAGGCGGGCGATGATCCCGCATTCATCGTCCACGTCTTAGGAGTGATTGCCCGCGCGCGCAACATGAGCCAGCTCGCCAGGGATACCGGCCTGACCCGCGAAGGGTTGTACAAAGCCTTGTCGAGTGAGGGCAACCCTTCTTTTTTCACCGTCGCCAAAGTAGCGAGGGCGCTTGGACTCCAACTGACTATCCAGCCCATTGCCTGAGTCGCTTCCCCTCGAACGATTTGGCAAAAGATCATCTCACCCGCACACCTTCCGCCCCTCGTCAAGCAAGGCCGCATCGTCACCAAGGTTCAGGAGTTGATGGCGCTGTGAGACCGCCTGAAGGGAGCCTGACAGGTGGGGACGATGCACAAGGCCGGCTGATCGGGACGCTATCGAACGAGACGTTGGGACAGCACGAAACCGGGGAGACCGGCCGCCTGCGTCCTAGAAAGACGAATCCGAAGATAGCAGGGCGGTTTCTCTGCCGACCTTGCGCGACGTCGCCAGGGCCCGTGGCATGAGACATTTCGCCCGGGAGACCCGATTGAATTATGCCGCCCCATGCTCTCCGGAAGTTGCGTTTCGTACCCAAAGGAGACCCGAACCGTGCAGGGCGAACCCACGTCCGTTTGATGCTCGTAAGGCGAAGCGCGCCTGCTCCTACAGGGGCGTTCGACTGGCAGGCGACGGCGCGAAACAGCTTGTCCCGTGTCTGAACGGCTGTCTTGGATGTATTGAAGTCGCTAACGGCACTAGCCACCGGTCGAGTTTCCACTCCGTTTATTCCGGAAGTGTGATGGGTTGCCGACATTCGAGGCCACCGCGTATTTACCGAGGGAAGATAGCTCCTGTAGGATACCCCACTCTTTGTAAGATGCCCGCCGCTCAGGTCAGTTCCTGCACAGAGGAGAAGCACACCTTGATGGGTGTATTCAGATTGGTGTTGACGGCAACCCTGTTGCTGCCGCCGTCGTCCCTAGGGGCGGTGGCTCCTCGAACCTTCAGAAATCCGTTCCCCAAGCCAATCGCAGCGACCGACGGCGCGGTCACGGTGGGAGTTGTCGAGTTTGCAACGCTGCCGATTGTGAACGACCATCCAGCGCAGATGATGAAAATGGTCGACGAACCAGGGGCGGGACGACTGTTCGTAAACGACATGGGCGGCATCCTCTACGGCATCAGCTACGACGGCGGCACCATCACACCCTATCTTGACCTCAAGGAGCCGCGATGGGGGATCGATCCGATCCCGACTGTCAGGGGGAGGGGGTTCCAAAGCTTTGCCTTCCATCCGCAATTCGCCGAGGCGGATGCCCCGGGGTTCGGCAGATTCTACACGTTTGGTGAATTGATCAGGGGAAGTTCAAGGGCGGACTTTAGAGTCGGCGGAAGACGCCTGTTCGACACGGTGCTGCTGGAATGGAGGGTGCATGATCCAAAGGCCACGTTCTATGATGGCGGTCGGCCGCGGGAGCTGATGCGTATTGGGCAGCCGCTTAAAGATCACAACGGCGGGCAGATTGCCTTCAATCCAGGTGCGGTTTCGGGGAATGCCGACTTCGGCATGCTCTACCTAGGCGTAGGCGACGGAGGGGGTCTCGGGGACCCGCTGGATCTGTCACAAGATCTCGGCCAGGTGTTCGGGAAGATTCTCCGCATCGACCCGTTGGGAACGAACAGTGCTACCGGACTCTATGGTGTCCCTGCGGATAATCCGTTCATCGCGGCCCCCCGCGCGTTGGGCGAAATCTACGCCTATGGCTTGCGCAGCCCCCAGAACTTGAGCTGGGACATGCGCACTGGCCGCCTCTTCGTCGCCGACATCGGCGAGGCCACGGTCGAGGAGATCAACGTGGTCGCGCCGGGGGCGAACCTCGGCTGGGACCACTGGGAAGGCAGTTTCCGCCTCGTGGACTATTGGCGGACCATTGCCAGACGGGTGCGAGACCACATTCTTTCGATCTGGGACGACACGTTCCACGTCACGAACGACCGGCGCGCCATGAGCTTGCGAAATCCGCGCGCCGACGCCGCGGTCACGTATCCCGTGGTCGAGTTCGACCAACGAGACCCATTGTTTATGGGTCAATTCGTCGCCGTGACCGGGCCCATCGTTTACCGTCACCATGCGATTCCGCCTCTCGCGGATTGCGTGCTGTTCGGCGAGTTGGTGAGCGGCGAGGTATTCTCCTTCAATGCGGACGACTTGCCGGACGGCGGACAAGATGCCATTCGCCGCGTGCTGTTCCACCACGATGGCGAGGTTAAATCGTTCCTGCGGATGGTCGAGGAGAAGGTCGCCGCGCAGGGCCGGAAGGCGAAGGGTCGCACGGACTTACGGTTTGGAACCGGCCCTGATGGCCAACTGTTCCTGCTCAACAAGCACGATAATACTATCCGACGCCTCGTTGCTGTGGAACATTCTCCGCGCGGAAACTGAGGCCGTGGAGAACGTTTCACGCTTTCCAGCGGATTACCTCGGACCCCCCTTTCGGTGTATGGCCGGAGTGTCTCTGAGCACACTGACATCCAGTCGGGTGCAGCTTGCATGCCTCATGTGAAGAGCAACATCGGGCTGCGCACATCCACCACCCCGATCGCGATGTGCGACTCGTAACCCAGTAGTTGCCGGGCGCGGATGGGCATGGTGCGAACCTTTTCGAGCGGGACGCTCAGGAAGGTGTTTTCTTCGGTGCGCAGCCAGCCGACCACGAACCCGACGAACATCCCGCGCCGCGGCGCGCTCGGGGTCCGGTTGGCGCCGCCGCCGTGCAGGGTGCCGCCGAGATAGAAGAGGGCCGCGCCGGCGGGCATTGTGGCCTGCACGATTTCGTGCGGCCGCGGCTCGCGGTCACGCGGCCAGCGGTGGCTGCCGGGCACGACGCGCGTGGCCCCGTTGGCCGCGGTGAACGGGCTCAGCGCGTACATGGCTTCGACCTGCAGGTGGGGTTTAGGATTGGGGAAGAAGCTCCAGGCGTCCTCGTCGCGGTGCAGGGGTTGGACGGTTTCGCCCGGTTCGATCTGAATGAGTTGACCGGTGTTCAACAGATAGTGCGCGCAGTTCGGCAACAGGAAGTGGTCCGCGACCGCCAACAGCCGGGGGGTGAGCATGACCTCGACGAACGTGGCCGACTTGGCCGGCAGCCCATCGATGCGGACCGTGGCATGGCCGAAGAACGCGGCCATGTTCTCGTCCGGCAGGTCGATACCCGACGGCGTGGCCGAGACACACGCCTCGAATTCGGCGTTGAGCCGGGCGAGTTGGTCCGCGGTCAGCGCGTCTTGGACCATGACCGCGCCGTCGCGTTCCAGCAGATCGCACAACGTTTCGGACGAGGCCGACGAATGTACGCATTCCAGACGTGGGGTCATGGGAGCCTCCCTTGTCACGTTGCCGGCCGGTACCTGTTTTTCGCGCAGGCGCCGGACCATCGGATGCCGACACTCGGTCAGCCGTGCGCCCCGAACTACGCCACGCCCTCCGCCAGCACGAGCTTGGCGTGCGAGGCGCTGTGCCGTAGGCGTTTCGGCTCCCGATATTCTTCCGAGTCGTACCACGCCTTGGCCTGCGCGGTGTTCTCGAACTCCAGCACGACGAGCCTGTTGGGTGTCCAGTCGCCTTCCAGCGTTTCCGTCTCGCCGCCGCGCACCAGGAACTTGCCGCCGTAGGCTTCGACCGTGGCGGGGACGAGTTTGGTGTAGCCTTTGTACACGTCGGGATCGGTCACGGTCACGTCCACGATGATGTAGGCCGCCATACACGTTCTCCTTCTCTATCGGCGGGAATGTCTCTACCGCGGCGTCCGTCTTAGCGCACGCCGCGGGCCGGGGCGAGGGTTTTGTACATGATAGAGAAGCGCTTTGAAAAACTTTCCTCGGCGGGGCCGACATTCCGAGTGACGGTGTGAAATGCAAACGGAGACACGACCGCACAGTGTGAGTCGCGGCTCTGTCGCTTGACAACGTTTTTCGTCTGCCGCGATAGTCGGCGGTGTCTCCGACGGTCCTGCAGCTTATTACCCACGCGAAACACGAGGAGGGAACGCCATGCCTGACGATTTCGCCACGATGGACGCGACGGCCCAGGCCGAGTTGGTCCGAAGTGGCCAAGCCAGTCCCCGCGAACTGGTCGATGCGGCCATCGCGCGGGTGAAGAAGCTCAATCCGCAACTCAACGCCGTGATCCGCCCGCGCTACGACAAAGCCCGTGCCGAGGCGGACGCACCCGACTTGCCCGATGGACCGCTCAAAGGCGTGCCATTTCTGCTGAAAGATCTGTTCTGTGCCAATGCCGGGGACGAACTCCACATGGGCTGCAAAGCCTTGAAAGCGGCCCGCTATACCGCGGCGCACGATACCTATCTGGCTGCGAAGTTCCGCGCCGCGGGGCTGATTACCATCGGCCAGACCAACACGCCGGAGTTCGGCTTCGCGGACACGACCGAGCCCGAAGCCTACGGCCCGAGCTGCAACCCGTGGAACCCCGCGCATTCGACGGGCGGGTCCAGCGGCGGCAGCGCCGCGGCGGTCGCGTCGCGGATGGTGGCCGTGGCGCACGCGAACGACGGCGGCGGCTCCATCCGCATTCCCGCCAGCGCGTGCGGGCTGGTCGGGCTGAAGCCGAGCCGCGGGCGGCTGTCGCTCGGCCCGGACTATGGAGAAGCCTGGGCGGGGTTCATCGCCGAGGGCGTGGTGACGCACTCGGTCCGCGACGCCGCAACGGTGCTCGACGCGACCGCGGGCGCCATGCCGGGCGATCCGTACACCGCGCCGGCGTGTGCCGGGACGTTTGCGGACGCGGCGCGGCGTCCGCCGGGAAGATTGCGCATCGGGCTGATGACCAGCCTGCCCGGGGGTGCCGGGTCCGCGCATCCGGAGTGCGTGGCCGCGGCGGAAAACGCGGGCCGCCTGCTCGAATCGCTGGGCCATTCGGTCGAAGTCGCGCATCCCGCGGCGCTCGACGAGGACTGGGGCGCGCGGTTTTCGACCATCGTTCTGGCCCACGCGGCCCGCACCGCGGAAGACGTGGCGGCCGCGGTGGGTCGTGAGGTCGGGCCGGACGACTTCGAACGCTACACGTGGCACCTCATGGACGCGGGCCGGGCGGTCACGCTGACCGACTACATTGCCACGCGCGAATGGGTGGAGCGTTGGGAACGTCGCGTCGCGCAGTGGTGGGCCGACGGGTTCGACCTGCTGCTGACCCCGACGCTGAGTACGCCCCCGCCGCGGCTGGGCTATCTATGCAGCGCGGCCGCGGAACCCGCGGAAATCTGGCAGCGCGTGCTCGCCCTGATTCCGTACACTCCGGTCGGCAACGCGACCGGCCAGCCGGGCATTTCGTTGCCCCTGCACCGGACCGCGGACGGACTGCCGGTCGGCGTCCACCTGATGCCCGCGTACGGACGTGAGGACCTGCTGCTGAGCGTGGCCGCACAACTGGAAGAGGCGCAGCCCTGGGCGGACAAGCGGCCCGCAGTGTGCGCCTGACCGGAACGTTGGCCGGCGTGACCGCAGTGGACGAGATGCCCCGCGGTCGAGCCGGCAGGGATCCGAATACGTGGCCGAGATCGAACTCAACCCGGAATTCGTGCGCGCGCTGGCGTTGATGGAGGCCGGCGAACGGCACCTGTTCATTACCGGCAGGGCGGGAACGGGGAAGTCCACACTGCTGGCGCACTACTGCGCGACGACGGAACAGGAAGCGGTCGTGCTTGCCCCGACGGGCGTCGCGGCGCTCAACGTCGGCGGGCAGACGGTGCACCGCTTCTTCGGCTTCGGCCTCGACGTGACGCCGGAGAAAGTGCGCAAGCAGCGCCGTCCCCCGCGCAGACCGGAACTCTACGAACGCCTGGAAACCATCGTCATCGACGAGGCATCCATGCTGCGCGCCGACCTGCTCGATTGCGTCGACGCGTTCCTGCGCAAGCACGGGCCCCAGCGCGGCGTGCCGTTCGGCGGCGTGCAGATGGTGTTCGTCGGCGACCTCTACCAGTTGCCGCCGGTCGTCACCCCGGGCGAACGCGAAATCTTCCGCACGCTATACGACACGCCCTACTTCTTCAGCGCCAAGGCGCTCGCAGATACGGATCTGGAAATCGTCGAACTGGAAAAGGTCTATCGCCAGAAGGACGCCGGGTTCGTGGCCCTGCTCAACCGGATCCGCAACAACTCGGTGGACGCCGCGGACGTCGCCCGCCTGAACGAACGGGTCGAGCCCGCGTTCGCACCGCGGCCCGGCGAGTTCGCCGTCACTCTGACCACCACCAACCGCAACGCGGATCGGATCAACGCCGAGCAACTCGCCCGCCTGCCGGCCGAGCCGCTCGTTTCCCACGCCGACGTCTTCGGCGACTTCGACCGGCAGTCGTATCCCACCGCGGCCGAACTCGTCTTCAAGCCGGGCGCGCAGGTCATGCTGGTCAGCAACGACGCGGCCGACCGCTGGGTCAACGGCAGCATCGGGGTGGTCGAAGGGCTCGCCGCGGGCGACGAGAACGAAGACGAGGAAGACGATGGGGAGAGAGTGCTGATCCGCCTGCGCGACGGGGGGGAGCGCGTGGCGGTCGGCCGGCACACCTGGGAACTCGTCCGCTTCACCCTCGACCGAGGCAAGATCGTCACCGAGCCGGCCGGGACCTTCACGCAGTACCCGTTCCGGCTGGCCTGGGCCGTGACCATCCATAAGAGCCAGGGCAAGACGTTCGCGCGCATCGTCATCGATCTGGAGCGCGGCGCGTTCGAGTCCGGCCAGACCTACGTGGCGCTGAGCCGCTGCACCGCGTTCGAGGGCATCGTGCTCAAGCGTCCGATCCGCGCCGGCTCGATCCGTGCCGACTGGCGCGTCCAGAAATTCCTCGCCGGCTCCCGCTGGCGCGAGGCCGAGCAGGCCATGCCGACCGAGGACAAGGTCGCGGCCATCCGCACCGCCATCGAACGCCGTCACCCGCTCACGCTGACCTATCTCCGCCCCGACGACACCCGCAGCGAGCGGGTCGTCGTGCCGGTCAGCGTCGGGCAGGAGTCGTACGCGGGCAAACGATTTCTGGGAATGCGGGCCTATTGCACGGTACGCCGGGACGAGCGGATGTTCCGCGTCGACCGCATCCTGACGCTCACCCCGGCCGGCGAGGCCGGGTCGGCGACCGACGGGGGGTGAGTCTCAGCCGAGGTCGGGCCACGGCCCCGCAGGCTCGGGGACCTCTCCCGCCTCCCTCTCAGTTCGTTGAGCCTGTCGAAACGAACCCCGAAGTCACCTCAACCGTCGTCCCCCACCCCCGGCCCTTCGACAGGCTCAGAGACCGCAAGCTCAAGGACCTGCCCTGCCTCCCCCTAAGTTCCTTGAGCTTGCGGTGTGTTGAGCCTGTCGAAACATCGAAACGAACCCCGAGGGCACCTCAGCCTTCGCACCCTACCCGACGGTCGCCTCGGTGAGGGCGGCGGCCAAGTGCGCCACGCCCTGCTCGAACCGCTGTACCGACCTCGGCCGGTGGAACATCGACACCTGCACCTGCCGGGCCGCCGCCGTCAGCGCCAGCGCGTCGGGGAACAGCTTCAGGTTGGCATTGCGGTAAGCACAAGCATCCCTCGCCGAACGAGGCCGGGTCGAGCAGCAGCAGATCGTCGGCGAAGAACGGTAGTCCGTGCCGGCCCAGCGCTGCCGCCAGCGTGGACTTCCCGCCGCCGGACGCGCCGCTGAACGCATGCACCGCCCCGGCACGGCTGACGGCGCTGGCGTGCAGCGGCAACAGGCCGCGCTGCAACGCCACCGCGGCCCAGGGCGACCCGAACAGGGACAGGCCCCCCTAAGCGAACTCCGGCATGACTTCGTGCGCGAACAGTTCCAGGCCGTCGCGTGCGCGTTGCGGGTCGCGCCCGCCGGCGTGGAAATAGAACGCGACCTGGTCGAGGTCGAACTCGTCGTCCAGTTCGCGCAAGCGGCGCCGGCAGTCGGCCGGCGTGCCGACCACGGCGCGCTGTTCCAACTCGTCGGGCATGGCCTGCGCGAAGTCCAGAAACTGCTGGAGCAGGTCCTCGGGCGCACCGTTGGTCTGCATCTCGGACCTGCCGGCCAGCAGTTCGGGAATAATTATGCGCGCGAACAGCTCGGTGTAGGTGCGCGTGATGTCTCGTCCCTCGCGAACCGCGACGTCGTGGTCCCGGTCGATGAACAGCCAGAAGACCCACGTCGCGCGCTTGGGGCCGTGCCCATGCTCCTTCAGCAACTCACGGTAGCGCGTGACCGATTTCCGCACGGCCGGATGTGGTGCCGTGATCCAGGGGACCAGCAAGAGGTGGTCGCCCGCCTGCCCCGCGCCCTCCAAGCCGGTCATGCTGACCACGCCGCGGTAGATGGGCGGGTGCGGCCGTTGGACCGGCTTGGGCGACAGCGACAGCGGCGGCACGCTCCAGAATTGCCCGGTGTATTCGACCGGGTCCTGCGTCCAGGCGCGGCGGATGATGGTCAGGGCTTCTTCAAAGCGGTCGCGGCTCTCGGCCGAAGGGACGCGGAAGCCCTCGAAGTGTTTGGTGATGCTCCCGCGGCCGACCCCGAAGTCCAGCCGCCCGTTGCTCAGAATATCGAGCATGGCGAAGTCTTCGGCCTTGCGCAGCGGGTTCTCGAAGGGCAGCAGGCTAATCGAGGTGCCGAGCCGGATGCGCGACGTCTCGCGCGCCACCGCGGTCAGAAAGATCTGCGGGCTGGGGCAGATGCCGAAGGTGTAGAAGTGTTCCTCGCCCAGCCAGACCGAGTCGAAGCCGAGCTGTTCGGCCCGGATAATCAGGTCGAGGGTGTCCTGATAATAGCGAACCTCGTTCTGGCGGTCCGGGAAGAAGTCGAACAGGGAAAAAAGCCCGAATTTCATAATCCCTCCTCTTCTGGCCCGTTCCGGCCGGCCAAGCCGCGCGGGCGGTTGAAACTCAGATCGAGTCCAAGGCAGTCAGAGCTGCCGGCGACACCATTCGTCGAGGACCTCCGAGTACTCCTCGGTGTGGAACAGCATGATTTGATGTTTGTCGGTCTTGAAGACCTTGAGTTCGGTCGGTCCGCCAACGGCGTCGAAGGTCGGCTTCGTCGTTTCGAGCGGGGCGAGCGGGTCGTGTTCGGCGATCATGAAGAAGAACGGCTTGGTATTCTCGGCAAGGGGGCGGGGCGGTTTCCAGCACATCATGGACGCCCAACTCTTGAGCATGATCTGCCCGGTGTGGTTCGGATCGGCCACGATCGCGCGGGCGGTTTCCACGTCGCCGTAATTTTTTTCCCAGTCGATGACCTTGTCGAGGTCGAGGATCAGTCCGTCTCCGATGCGCGGCGCGTTCAGAAGCGCCTGGACCGGCTGACTGCCGAAGAGTTGTGCCATGCCCTGCACCATCGGCCCATCGCACAGGATCGGGCTCGCCGAGACGATGACCGCGTGGACTTCCTCCAGATAACTGGCTGCCGAGGCATGATAGGCGCCCAAGCTCGAGCCCAGGCAGAAGATGGGCCGGTCGTGCGCCTTGCGGATCTCGCGGGCGAGCGCGGCCACGGCTCGATGCTGTGCATCGGCAGTGAAGACCCCCCGCTCTCCGGTCCGACCGAAGCCGGGCAGGTCGAGCGACCAGATATCGACGTTCCGCTCTGCGAACGGGTAACAGAATCTGTCGTACATCCCGCCCCAACCGCCGCCGCCGTGGCAGATCAGGAGCGCGTAGTCGGGCCGTTCGCGTGCATAACGATAGGTATGGACCCCGTTGCGATCGAATTCTCGACGGCTCATGTGCACCTCCCTATTTGGCTGGCTGCTGGACCATTTTCTCGAATTCCGCCAGCTTTCGGGGATCGGACAACAGGTCCGTTTCGGCCGGCTCGAGGATCTGCTTATCGGGGTCGTAGGTCGGCTGCCCGACCGCTCCCCGGCGACTCCGGAAGGCGGGCGGATTCCGGTAGCGGTTGATCTGTTCCGGCGTGAGACCCGCATGCTCGACCGTGGTCGGATCGATCCACTGCGCTGGGTCGATGGGCTGCGCCGAGGTCGAGAACTCGACCATCATGTGCTCTGGCGCGCCGGGGATATAGACGGATTGGCAGAAGCCGTGGTCGATCGGGCCGAAGGTCTGATAGCCGTGCGAACGAACGCGGTCGCGCATCGCCAGCAGATCATCGACGGAATCGACGTTGAAGGCGACGTGCTGCATGGCTCCGCGAATCCGGCTCATGCCGAACATGCCGCGCTGCTCCGGGCGTGCCTCGATCTCGTTGTCCGCGGGGTCCCGCACCAGGGCGACCGAGGAGTGGCCGTTGAGCTTCAGGAAGATGTGATACGCATCCTTCACGCCGTGCATCCAGTAGAAGGCGACCATCTCCATTCCACACACCTGGGTGAAGAACTCCAGCGGTCCTTCGACGTCATGCACGTTGAGGGCGAGGTGATGTAGCCCGTTGGGGAGTCCCATATCCTTCCTCCTCCTTGCGTCTTGTTCACGCCTTGGTGTCTTCAGATGAACGCGCACCAGGCAATCGAGGCGTCGGCGCGCGCCAGCGCCTCGATCACCTCGACCTGCTCCATCGCCGTCATCTCGGGACCACCCCAGATCCTCGGCATGTTCATCCGCATGATGCCGGCCGCACGAATTTCCGCGACGATGTCGTCGGGCAGGCGGCGCAGCCGGTCATACTCGGCGGCAAGGTTCTTCTCGCGGACGCGGGTAGCGAGGGCGCGGGCGTTCTGCAGGATCTCCGCTCCGGAGAGCGGGGGACCCGCCTGGGGGCGAATCCCGGTGGCAACGCTCATGTGGACCCTCCGTTTCGGAAGAGTGACGACCGGAGCCGCATCATGTCGTCACGTGCTCGGGCCAAGTGGCTTCTCTCGGACTCCATGCTAAGATGTCCTATCCTGATCGAGTGTTCAGGGAAACACGAATTGATCGAACGATCAAGAGACCGGCGAAAAAAAATTTCCCGACGTTCCGTACCGAGGAGCACGGCATGGGAGTGAACGCCCGAACAAGAGCCGCCGACGCTGCACGCGGTCGGATCATCCGTGCCGCACGGGCGCGGTTCGCCTCGGTCGGCTTTGAGGGGGCGTCGACCAGGCAGATCGCGGAGGAGGCCGGCGTCGCGCAGAGCCTCCTGCTGTACCACTTCACTTCCAAAGAATCGTTGTGGAAAGCCGTTATGGACGATCTGTTCTTTCCGGCGCGAGCGCGGCTGGACGAAGCCGAGCGGGCCAGTCGGGAGGCGACGATTCCGGAACGGCTGATGGCCGTGGCTCGGCTGATCGTGCAGTTGGCCGCCGAACAGCCCGATATCCACCGCCTCATGACGATCGAGGGCCGCTCGGAAAGCGGGCGGTTGCGTTGGCTCGTCGAACGCCATCTGCGTCCGGTACATGAAAAGTACATCGCGTGGATTCGTCGGGGCCAACGGGCGAGGCTCGTCAGGTCGGGCGATCCCGTCCTGCTGTACTACAGCATCCTCGCCATTGCCGGCACGACGTACAGCCTCGCGCCCGAGATCAAGCTCCTGACCGGCACGACGGCTCCCCCCGCTCCCGCCGCGGTGGAAGCCCTCATTCGCTCTCTGCTGCACGTCGAGACAGAAGCGCCCTGAAGGGAAGTGGCCCGCTCGCCCCGAACGGTGAGGCCGGGAAGGTGGCCGACGGAGCGGAAGGCCCCGTCTGGATCACGCCGCGGCGCGCGCGGCCGATACGAACAGCCAGACACAGCCGCCCGGCCCGACCGCGACAATCAGGCTGCGCAGGGTCGCCAGATCCGCGACGTAACACGCGGTGTACAGGAGGCGCGCACCGGTCACGACGAGGGCAGCGCGGGCCGACGCACCCGGGTCGGCCCCGGCGACGTGCGTCACGATCACCGCGGGCGCGAACACCGCGACCGCTTCCCAGCCGTTCTGCTGCGCGGCCCACACCCGCGCCCCGATGACTTCGAGCCCCGCAGCCTGGGCTCTGGGATGCTGGTTGTCCAGCGCGCCGAACTGCCGAATCCGGTAATAGCCCTCCAGCCCGGCCAGCACGTACGGCAGCAGGGGCAAGGTCGACAAACACCAGAACGGCGTCGTCCTGGCGTTCCCTCCTTCGTTCCTTTGCTGCGCTTCGTCGGCGCGGAGGCTACCACGCCCTGAAAGTGACGAGAAAGCGCGCCGCCGGGAGGGCATCCTCGTGCAGCGAACACCGATTGTGACGTGTAGGGGCAACCCCCCGTGGTTGCCCTGGCGAGAGGGGGAGGGCAGGCACAGGGGCCTGCCCCTACACGCCGAATGACGGCGTGTAGTTCAAACGAAGGAGAATCACATACAAGATGATCCTTCGCCCGTTTCGACAAGCTCAACGAGCTGGTCCCTGAGCCTGTCGAAGGGTTTTCAGCCGAGGGATACGGGAAGCAAGTCAGGGAAAGTTCCGGGATCATCTTGTATGTAATTCCCAAACGAAGCCCTCCCGGCTAATCCGGCCGCACTACCAGACGGAGCGGCGCGTTACCGATGCCCGGCCAGATGCGCAGCGCGCCGAAGCCCGCCCGGATTCCCGCCCAGCCGGTCATGGCGAGCCAGAGGTGGGCGAAGGCGTGCGGAGCACTGTGGTCGATAGCGGCGAGCAGCAGCACGCCGCCGGCCGTGGACACGATCATGGCGTTGCGCAGATAGGCGTAATCGCCGGTGCCCCAGTGAATGCCGTCCGTCACGAAGGCCAGCGCGGTGAGCGGCTGAGACAGCGCGCTGATGAACAGGCCGGCCACAAAGTAGGCGCGGGCGTCGGCCGGGACGAACACGACCGCCAGCGGCGCAGAACACAGGAGCAGCACGACGAGCAGACCGGTCCCGCTGCCGACCGCCCAGCCGCACGCTACACGCGCCGTCCGCCGCGCCCCGTCGAGCCGTCCGGCGCCCAGGAAATACCCGATCAGGCTCTGTGCGGTGACGGCGCACGCGTCGAGCAGATACGCGAGAAACATCCAGAGCTGGCGCAGGGCTTGGTGCGCGGCCCCGGCTTCCACCCCGATTTGCAGCGCCGTCCATACCGTCGCCAGCATGAAGACCTGAGCCGAGCCGGTCCGCACGCCCACGTCGCGGCCGATCGCGAAGAACCGCCGGGCGCGCCGCCAATCGAGCGGCACCCCCAGCGGCGTTTTCTTCGCCACGGCCCGCACGACCCACGCCATGCCGATGAACTGGCTCAGCGTCGTCGCCCACGCCGCGCCGGAGATGCCCAGTGCCGGAACCGCCCCAAACCCGAAAATCAGGATCGGGTCAAACACGATGTTGACCAGACTCATCGCCCCGGCGATCCAGACCGGCGTGCGCATGTCCTGTACCCCGCGCAGCACCCCGAAGCCCGCGGTCACCATCAGGCTCGGGGTCACGCCCAACAGCCGGATGTCGAGATAGGTGCGTGCGTCGGTGCGTACGCCGGGTTCGGCGCTCATCCAGCCGACCAGCCGTTCGACGTTGAACCACGCCAGCAGCGTGACGGCCAAGCCCAACCCGACCGCCAAGACGAGCGCAATCCCGCTGATCCTGCCGAGTTCCGCTGGCAGCGTGCCAGGCGGTGCGGAGGTCTGCCCCAGGGTCCGGGCGGTCTCGGTCTGCGCGCCGATGCCCAGGAAGTTGAAGATCCACAGCAGGCCGGACAGCAGCGCGGTCGCCGCCCCGAGCCCGGCCGCGGGGACGACACCCAGCCGTTCGACGAAGAGCGTATCGACCAGGCTGGCGAACGGCTCGACCACCAGCGACACGAGCACCGGCAGGCTCAGGCTGAGAAACGTGGCGTGCGGACGCGCGAGAAAGGGGTGGGCGGACCCTGTCGAGACCGGCCGCGGGTGCGGACGCCGCGGCGCGGACGCAGGCCGGACGGGCGGGCGAGACATGGACGGCTAGAACCAGTAATCGTCCCAGACCAGCAGACCGACGATGGCGCGCCGCCGATGCCGCCGGGTATAACCGTCGGCCGCGGCGATCGCCGCGTCTTCCTGCAGATGGTAGGACAGCACGTCGCCCTGCGCGCCCGGGGCCGGAGAGGGTTCGGCCAGCACGATGAACGACCCGCCCAGCCCGGTGACCAGCGTGCGGTGGTCTTGGACGGTCGCGGGCACGGGTGCACGGCCCGGCGTGTCGGCGCGACGCGTGCTGTAACGCTTTTCCAGCAGCCAGACGTGCGCGAAGCCGGGCGGGATCTGTTGGCGGGCTTCGGGATAAATCCGTTCGACGCGCTCCTTCGCCAGCAGCAGGCTCCAGCGCAGCAGCCGGTTGGAGACGTAGATGAACAACTGTCCGGCGTCCCCGCGGCCCGATCTGGTAAACGGGGTCCTGGCCGGCAGCAGGTTCGACGGAAAGTCGCGGTAGTAGAACTCCGGCCGAGCCATACGTCTCCGGTCGCGGGCTTCCGGCGGCTAGACCCACGCCGGGTCGTCCACGGTGAGGGCGCCCCGCTCGGCTCCCGTGTTGAGGGTGCCGCTCGGCTCGATGAGCAAGACACGGCATTCTCCGTCCGCCCACGGCCGGTGTTCGACGCCTCTGGGGACGACGAACATCTCGCCCGGACGCAGCGTGACCGCACCGTCCCGGAAATCGATCCGCAGGGCACCGTCCACGACGAGAAACGCTTCGTCCGTGTCCGTGTGCCGGTGCCACACGAAGCCGCCTCGAAGTTTCGCCAGCTTGAAATCATAGTCGTTCAGCCGAGCGATGATCTTCGGCGACCAGGGTTCGGAGAATCTGGCGAATTTCTCGGCCAGATTGATGGGCGCATACGCCATATTCACTCCCTGTGTCGCACGAACCGGTCCAGCAGCCGGTCCGCCCGCGGCTCGGCCAGCAGCCGGTCGAAGTATCTCGCCTTGAAGAAGCGCTCGTCCACGGTGTGCCGCAAGAATTGCAGCAGCCCATCGTAATACCCCCCGACGTTCAGCAGCCCGCAGGGTTTGTCGTGGATGTGGAGCACGTTCCACGTCACGGCCTCGAACATCTCTTCCAGAGTGCCGATGCCGCCCGGCAGGGCTATGAAGCCGTCGGACAGTTCGGCCATGACCGCTTTGCGCTCGTGCATGGTGTCCACGATGCGCAGCTCGCTCACCTCACGGTGGGCGACCTCCAGATCGGCCAACCGCTCCGGGATCACGCCGGTCACCCGCCCGCCGCGGTCGAGTACCGCGTCCGCCACGACGCCCATCAGCCCGATGTTCCCCCCGCCATAGACGAGTTCGAGTCCGCGGCCGGCCAACTCGGTGCCGAGCGTCTGCGCCGCGGCGGCATATGCGGGGCGGGCGCCGCGACTCGATCCCGCAAAGACGCAGATTCGTCTCATAAGTGGTGGTTGACGCGGTATCAAACTTCGGGGATGTCCGCCACGCGGGCGGGCGGGGAATTGTGGATCGTGGATTGTCGATTGCAGGGCGGCGGGAGTACGCCGCGTCCCCGTTCCGCTCGACACGTCGAAAAAAGGATTGTTCTCGTTCGGGCTTCCGGCTACACGTGATCGTGACCCGCGGATAGGAACTGCAGACTCGGGAGGAACCGCTATGCGCGCCGTCAAGCAACGCTCCACGTTCGCCGCGTCCGACGACTGGGTGTGGCAGGCCGTGCGGGACGAAGCCGGGCAGGAGGCCGACCGCGAGCCGGTGCTGGCCAGCTTTCTCCACTCGATCATCCTGAACCATGCTTCCTTGGAGGAAGCGCTCAGCTACCATCTGGCCGGCAAGCTGACCAACCTGAACCTGCCGTCCATTACGCTGCGCGACATCGTCATGGCGGCGCTGGCCGCGGACCCGTCCATCGGCCGTGCGGTGCGCGCGGACATCTGCGCGGTGCGCGACCGCGACCCGGCCTGCGTGCACTATTCGGCGCCGCTGCTCTATTACAAAGGATTCCACGCCCTGGAAGCCTATCGCGTGTCGCACTGGCTGTGGCGGGAGGATCGCCAGACGCTCGCCTTCTGTTTCCAGAACCGGATTTCGGAAGTCTTCGGCGTGGACATCCACCCCGCGGCGCGCATCGGATCGGGCATCTTCGTCGATCACGGCAGCAGCCTCGTCATCGGCGAGACCGCGGTGGTCGAGGACAACGTGTCCATGCTGCAGGAAGTCACCCTCGGCGGCACCGGCAAGGAGTCGGGCGACCGCCACCCGAAAATTCGGTCCGGCGTGCTCATCAGCGCCGGGGCCAAGATTCTCGGCAACGTCGAAGTCGGAGCCAACGCCAAGGTGGGAGCGGGCAGTGTCGTGCTCGCCGACGTACCGGCCGGCTGCACCGTCGCCGGCGTCCCGGCCAAGCTGGTCGGCCGCTGCGCCAAACTCCAGCAGCCGGCCCTGGAGATGGACCACAACATCCCGACCGGCAGCGAGAACGGAGACGAGCGGGACGAGGGCTGATCCGGGGATGGAAAGATGACATCGTTTGGGAAGGGAATTACATACAAGAGGATCCTCATGGTTGAAGGGGCAGGGGCGGGGGCAAAGGCCGAGGTGATCTCGGGGTTCGTTTCGATGTTTCGACAAGCTCAACACATCGCAGGCTCAACGAACTGAGGGGGGAAGGTCCTTGAGCCTGTCGAAAGGGCGGGGGCAGCGTGGGAGCGCGGGGGTTCTCCGACGATGGCGTCCGGTTCGGAGGATTGAAATCTCCAACCGATCCGCCTTCATTTTCGATGACAATTGACAATTCTGTTGTTGATTGTCAAGATAATCAGCAACTCTACCGCGCGTTGTCATCATGGTTCATTCCCCCGTGGCGCGTTTTCTCGACGTGCCGCGCATCTTGGCGACGAATTCGTGCTTCCTCTTCGGTCCGCGGCAGACCGGGAAGTCCACGCTCATCCGCCAGCAACTCCGCCGCTATCCCAGCTACAATCTGCTCGACCAGACGCTGTTCGTCCGCTTGTCCCGGAATCCGTCGCTGATCCGCGAGGCGCTGAAGCCCGACGACACCATCGTCGTCATCGACGAGATTCAACGGATGCCGGAGCTACTGAACGAGGTGCATCTGATGATCGAGGAGCGGGGGGTCCGGTTCCTGCTGACCGGCTCCAGCGCCCGCAGCCTGCGGAGAAGGGGCGTGAATCTGCTCGGCGGGCGGGCGCGTTCCCGCAATCTGCATCCCTTCGTCCGCGTCGAACTCGCCGAGCGGTTCGACCTGGATCGGGCGTTGGAATACGGGTTGCTGCCGCCGGTCTTCTTCTCCGACGAGCCGAACGAAGCGCTGGCCGCCTACGCCGGGGATTATCTGCGAGAGGAGGTCGCCGCGGAAGCCATCGTCCGCAACGTCGGTGCGTTCAGCCGTTTCCTGGAGGTGGCCGGCCACGCACACGGGGCAATCGTCAATTTCTCTGGCGTGGCGAACGACGCCCAAGTCCCGGCCTCGACCGTGCGCCAGTATTACCAAATCCTGAAAGATACGTTCCTCGCCCACGAGGTGCCGGCGTACACGGAAACTCGCAAGCGCAAGGCGATTTCGACCTCGAAGTATTATCTGTTCGACATCGGCTTGGCGCGGCATCTGCAAGGCAGGCGCGGCCTGGCCCCCGGCACGCCCGAGTACGGGATGGCGTTCGAGAGCTACGTCTTCCAGGAAATCAAGGCGTTCTGCGACTACCACCGGCGCGCCACGCCGCGTTACTGGCGGTCGAAGTCGGGCTTCGAGGTGGATTTCGTTGTCGAGGACGTCGCCGTGGAGGTGAAGGCCAAGAAGACCGTCGGCCCGCGCGACCTGAAAGGGTTGCGGGCACTCCGCGAAGAGCGCCTCGTACGCCACCTGCTGGTCGTCTGCATGGAGGCCATCCCCCGCGTGGTGGACGGAGTCCACGTTCTGCCGTGGGCCGATTTCCTGGATCGGTTGTGGGCCGGCGAGTGGACGGACTGAGCCGCGTCCCGCGGGCGCGTATCCTTCCCGATCTTCGCGGCGCTTGGGGATGGGGGCTTTTCCCTCATCCCGGCACCACGACCTGATAGCAGATGACGCCGACGTCCTCCTCGGTGATGGGGGTGGGGGCTTTCGGGGCTGCGACGGGGCGCAGCCCGAACCGCTCGACCAGGTCGACGATCCGGCGCGCACAGTCGGGCAGGCTCGTTCGTCCGGCGTCGTGTTCCCGGCGCAGCGCCGACAACGCGCGCCGGACGACGTTGTTCCTGCCGACCGACAGCGCCCGGTCGCCGGCATCGTAGGCGTCCCCCGCCGGCGCGTCCGGCGCACGCAGGACGTCCAACGCCCAGCGTTGGCTGGCCGGCAGGGACGCGAACCGCTTGGCGGGGTCGAGCAGCGCGTTGTGTGCCGCACAGATGTCCGCGGCGGCCGCCGCGAACAGCCGCTCCAGATCGAGCCCGTCGGGAAGGGCGCACCCGGCCTGTGCCTGCGGGTCTATCAGGCGGAGCGCCGGCAAGTCCTCGCGGTGCAGGATGGTCCCGGAGCGGGACACCACGCGCCAATAGCGTTCGTCCGCGCGCGTGCGGCAGGCGAAGAAGACCGCCGGCTCCGTCAGGGCCGCCGATCGTTGGACGAAGGCCGCGCCGATGCCCCACGGCAACCCGCGGAGCCGACGCACTTCCCCCTCCTCCGCGGCGCGCCGCAGGTGGGCGCGGAAGAGTTCGCCGGCAAAGGCCGAGCCACCGTCGTCCCGTTCGTCCAGGAGGGTCGCGTCGCCGCCGGCGAGCCGGTCCGCGAACGTGCGCAAGTCCGCGTAGATCTGGGACGCCGATCCCACCCGGGCCAGGACCGGGGTCTCCATGCCGACCGAAGCGTTCGCCGCCATGATCTTCGCCTGGAGCGTGGCCTCCAGTTCGAGCAATTCGTCGAGATCCCCCTGCGTGGGAAGCAGGGTGTAGAGGTACGCCGTCTCGTGCGGGCTGCGCAGCCGGATGATCCGCCCGTTGCGTTGCACCACGCGCTGCGGGTTCCACGGCATGTCGAACGAGAGGACCGCTTGGGCCTGCTGCAAGTTCTGCCCCTCGGAAAGGATGTCGGTGCTGAGGAGGACGTCCACTTCCCCGCCGTCCGGGCGAAAGCCGGGTTCGCCGTTCACCGATTCCGGGCAGAACCGTTCCAGCGCCCGGGTGCGCGCGTCGGCGCCGGTCTCCGACCCGAGCACCGCGGTCCAGGACCGGCCCGCCAGCAGGTCCGGGTCGCGCTCGATCCTCTCCCGCAGATAGGCCGCGGTGTCCTGGAACGCGGTGAAGACGGCGACCTTGCGGGCGGGGGTCGCGGCCATGATCTGCTCGAGCGCCTCCAGCTTGGGGTCCGGGGTCTCCCGCAGGCCCGCCAACCGGGCCGACATCTCGGCCAGGATACGCTGGTCGTGCTCCAGGTCGGCCACGAACCGGTCGTTCAATTTCTCGGCGGGAATGCCGCCCTCCGCGCCGGCCAGCGCCTCGTCGAGCAGGTCCGGGCTCAGGAACGTGTCATCTTCTCCCGACGCGCCGACCAGGTCCGTGACGACGTCCGGCGGGGGGACCGTCCCGCGCTCGGCGATGACGCGCAGCAGCGCCGCGGTGCCGTTCCGCATCCGCTCGACGGTCCGGCGGGCCGCGAACCAGGACGACTCGAAGCGTTTCAGCAGTTGCGATTGGAGCAGCCCGGCCAGCGCTTCTCCCGACGCCGAGGCTTCTTTCTCGTCCGTCCGATAGGCCGCCAAGCGGTAGCGGGCCATTGCGAGTTTCCCGATTCCCGACGCGATGGCCTTTGCTATCCCCGGGTGCGCGGCGTCCAGGTCGTAGCGGCGTTCGTGCAACTCCGGCGCCGGAAACCGCACCGGCGTACCGTCGGCGAACCGTTCGTTGCGGTAGCGTTCCTTGAGGAAGGCCCGGTCCCGGCGCACCGTCAGGGCGTCGATCAGCGGAAAGAGTTTCGCGTCCGACGGGGTCTCGGCCTTGGACGCGCCGGCCTCGGCGAAGAATTTCCGCAGGCTGGGAATCCGCAGCGGGTCTTCGGCAAAGGCGCCGTCGTGCCGGCCGAACAGCAGAAACAGGTTGTGCAGGTCCCACAACGAGTTGTTGACGGGCGTGGCGGTCAGGAGCAGCAGCTTCTTCGGCGTGCCGCCCATGAGCCGGTCCAGCGCCGCGTACCAGCGGTTGTCCACGTTGCGATAGGCGTGGGCCTCGTCCACGATGACGAGCCGATACACGTCCTTGTGCACCTTCAGGACCCGCGTGCCGCCGGCGCCGGCCAACTGCCGGTCCCGGGCCAATTGCTGATAGGACACGACCTCGCCGGGCAGGTTCGCCTCGGTCAGGCGTTGTTGCCAGAGGCGGTCGCGCAGTTGGGCGGGGGAGACGACCAGCACGTGTTGCCCGAGGTCCTGCGTGTATTCGCGGATGAACTGGACGCCGACCTCGGTCTTGCCCATGCCGACGCCGTCGGCGTAGAGCACGCCGCCGTACCGGTCGAGGATGCGTTTGGCGCGCGCGAGTCCATCCCGCTGGAACGCGGCGAGCGTATGGTGCGCGGGCTGCGGCGCGTCGCCGGGCAATTCGTCGCCGTAGAGTTCGAGCAGCGCGCGCAGGAAGACGGTCTGCGGGTCGCTCTCCAGGGACGGCGGCCGCAGCAGTTCAAGCATGTCTTCCCGAAAGTCCTGCGCCGCGTCCCAGAGCCGCCCATGCCACGCCAGCGCCATGCCGACGACGTTGGGCTGGTAGTGCACCATGCCGAGTTCGAGATTGGCGGCGAGCCCCCCGTGGGTGAGGTTGGCCGAGGACACCAGCGCCGCGCCCGGCCCGTTCGGCGCCCCGGCCGCGTTCAAGGCGCCGATGACGTAGGCTTTGCCGTGCAGGAAGCGTTGGACGTAGCGCCGCACCTCCACGCCGTCCGCTTCGACGAAGCGGGTGACCCGCTCCAGGACGGCGCGCCGTGCCGCAGGAAAGGCGGAGAAATCCCGCTGCCGGCGCAGCGCCGCTACCGATTGGGCGAAGCGGTCGGCCACGGTTGCGCCCGCGGGGCCGGCCAACGCTTCCGGCGTGGCGCCGATCAGCAGCCGGGCGGGCCGTTCCCGCTCCGCCCAAATCCTGGCCAGCGCGTCCAAGCCTTCCAGGCTGACGTATCCCGTGGCGACGTGCAGCGGCCCGGCGTAGTGCGCGGCCAGCCACGCCACGGCCTGCCGGTGATTGCCGTAGGACAAATTGTCGATGAGTTCGTAGGGACCGTCGGGACCGGTCGTCATGTCGGCCTCCGCTTGAGGAAGGGGGTTACGGACAAGCTGATCCTGCTTCCGTTGCGACACTCTCCAACAGGCTCACGAAACCGAGTTCGGGGACTTTCCATCCCCAAGTTCGTTGAGCCTGTCGAAACGAACCCCGGGTCACCGTCGCCTCCGAAAGACACGCCTAGCGGCTGGGTTCGCCCCTTCGCTCTTTCGAAATGGTTCGACAGGCTAGACCCGGAACTTGGCGTCCTGAGCTTGCGTTGTCCTGAGCTTGTCGAAGGATTGAAAGGTCGAGGTGACATCGGGGTTCGTTTCGACAGGCTCAACGAACTTGGGGGGGAAATGACGCTATTCACTGTTCTCGGAGTCATCGGAATGCCCTCGAGGAACGTTGGAACTGGTCCAGCACGAGGCTCCGGTAGGCGGGGCTGACGGCGTTCTCGGTGAAGTCGGTGAAGATGAAGCGGAGTTCGTCCTCGGTCAGCCCGTAGGCACGGGCCACCAGCGCGTCGATCTCCGCCCGCAGGTCGGCGCGTTCGGCTTCGGCCAGCGGGCCGTATTCCACTCCGGCCTCCGCGGCGAACTCGGCAAACCGTTCGTCCACGCACGACAGCCGTGCAGCCAGCGTGCCGATTCGTTCCCAAGCGGTCGTTTTCCACTGTGGAAAGCAGAGCATGTTGAGAATGAAATACTTCAAATTCGTTTCGACATACCTTCGTGCGAGCCAATCAAAAGAGAGACTGTTCAACACGGCCAAGACGCTCGCCTGGGAAAGAGAGTCCCATCCAGCGAAGATCAGATACGGGGCTTTGTCTGTTAGTGGTGTTTTCGGCGGGATCAAGCAGGCGATAACAGTTCGCGAATCTGTTGCACGGGTTACATCGCGAAATGCAATGCGACATTGACATATTGGGTGCGAGTTGGGGTCTGCGAGGACATCTTTAGGGAACATGCCCTTGAAGACCGAGGATCGCATCCGTTTTCCTAGGACGAATTCGAGTGCTTCGTCCCACATGCAGTAGCCAGCCGGTTTATTGCCACTTGGTGCATACTGGTCGAATGACCTGCCCTTCCAAACAGGGACACGCTCATCGCCCGGAGGGTGGGTGAAAAGCGCACGCTGTTGTGCCTCGTCTATTTCCCTGGACGGAGCTGCACGAGGCACAACAGCGTGCGCTTTTGAAATTTTCTCGTTCTGGGGACTTTGCAACCGGTCGAAGCGGACTCCGCGGCGCAATTTCTTCAAGACCGTCACGTGCGTCGGGGTTGGAAGCAGCGGGAGTTCCCATGTCGGCTCGCGGACGGAATCGCCCGCTGGCGCTGGCGTCCAGGAAGCGAGGTCGTTCAGATCGACATCAACTCCCGTGCTCTGTATGCAGCCCGCAAACTCCCGTTCGTTGCGAGCAGGACCGGTCGTAGTCAACACGCCAGAGGGGGGAACATCGATCTGCGCCGCAATCAGCGCGATGGTGTATCGTGGCTCCATATCAAACGCCCAACGTCCGTTGTTCAGCAAGGCATCCATTCGGCTCGGGCGGCACTCCTTGAAAAACCATCTGCGGAATCCCCGGCTCCCGTCGTTCAAGAAGGCGGTACGGGGCAAGACGACACCTATGAACCCGCCCTTGGCGGCGATTGCGGCGTAGCGTTCGCAAAACAGTTTGTAGAGATCGGTGTCGCCGCTTCCCTGAATCGTATAGCCGTTCTCGGGTCGGAAGAACTTCCGCTGCTCTTCAATCGCCTGCTTGGTATCTTCGATCTCCTGCCGCAATTCCGGTCGCTGTTGGAAAAGACGTTCCGCCCGTTCGTCACGTTCGAGCCCGGAGCGTAAACCTCGAATCCCCGGGTCGTGCAGCGCGAGGAAGCTCGGCATCTCGAACTTGACCTTATTCCACGGCGGGTTCCCCACCACCACGTCGAAACCCGGCCGCGCGCGGTGGAAGACGTGGGGAAACTCCAGCGGCCAGTGGAAGAAGCGGTAGCGCTCCGCGGTGTGCGCCGCGGCGGCGATCGCCCGCTGGACTCCGGCGGACGGTGTCCGTTCGATGATGGCCGCGGCGTTGGTTTCCAGCGTGTTCCGGGCGCCGTCCAGTCCCAGGGGTTCCGCGGCCCACAAGTCGAAGGCCGCGCGCAGCCCGATGGTGGCCGCGTGCAGGTCGGCGCTCAACTGCTCGGAGCGTTGCACCTCGTCGGGCGTCCGGTCCGGGTTCTCCGCCAGCGTGCGTTGCACCGCCGCGGCGCGCTGCATGGCGTCGCCCACGGCCTTTCCGGTGAGCAACGGGCTGTCGCTGGCGCCGACGACGGCCGGGTCGGCCACGCCGATGAGCGCGTCGCCGCACTTGAGATTGCTGCCCAGATACGACAGCGCCAGCCCCGGCACGAAGGAGGCCAGCCACAGCGTGACGTTGGCGACCTCGACCGCCATCGGCGACTGGTCCACGCCGTAGATGCAGCGTTTCAGGATGAGCCGGCGCAGCAGGTCGCCGGCCTCCGGCTGCCGGGCCAGCGCCCCATCCTCCTGGTGCAAGTCGTGCAGTTGCCGGTCGATGCCGGGCAGGCCGCCGACCTCGGCGAGAAACAGTTCGATGCGGTCGGCCAGCACGTCCAGCGCCGCGGTCAGGAAGTGGGCGCTGCCCATCGCCGGGTCCACCACCGAGAAATCGAACAGCCGGCGCGCCGCGGCCTGCGGGTCGCGGCCGGCGAGCTTCCCCACCTCCCCCAAATGATCGTCGAGCGCGGGCGCCAGCGAATGCGTCAGCAGATGATCCACGAACTCGTGCCGCGTATAGAACACCCCGCCGGCTTTCCGACCGCCCGTCTCCGCCTGGTAGTAGAGTTGCGCTTTGGTCACTTCCGGGCGTTCGCCGGCGCGCACGGGGCGGAACACGTCCTGCTTGGCGTCGTAGGCCAGGTCTTCGGGCGCCCGGGTCAGGCGCAGGGTGAGCAGGGCTTCATAGATGGCGCCCAAGTGGCCGATCTGCAAGCCGGCGTAATCCAGGCCGGGCGCGTCGGGCTTGTCCGTCTCGTACGCGACGGCCATGAGCGCGGGGGCGAGATGGACGTCCGCAATCTCGGCGCGTTCCAGCACGGCGCTGCCGGGGAAGCCGGCGGCCGCGAACAGGCTGCCGTTATAGGCCGGCACGCCCGCGGAGCGGTCGCCCGTGCGCACCATGCGCACCAGCGTGCGGAGCCGGTCCCAGCGCTGCGTCGCCTGCCGGCTCAGGGACGACCGGGACGCCCGCGAGTCCTCGGCAAGCTGGCGCGCGCTGTGGGGCCGGTACGCCGCGGACCCGATGGGCAGATAGCCGCGGGCCTCGGTGTGCAGCAGGAACATGAAGCGGAAGACCAGCGTCAGCGCGGCCTCCTCGATCTGCCGGAGCTGCGCCCGGTCGCCCAGGTCGGCGCCCCGGGCTTCGAGATGTTCGCCGAGGCCGCGCGCGATGTTGGGCAGCGCCTCCTTGATGAGCCGTTCCTCCAGGCCCTTGCGCAGCGCTTCGCCGAAGTCCTTCGCTTCCGCGACCCACTCGGTCAGCCAGCCGCCTTCCTGCAGCGACGCCGGGGCGAGCAGCCCGACGTAGAGCCGATGCTCCCGTGCCAACTCGCCCAGGTCGATTTCCACGTACTGGCCGGTCGCCGGCCCGACGGGCGGCTGGCGCTGAAACACCCGGCAGCGTCCGTCGGCCGCCAGCACCCCCCACCGTGCCCCCTGTTTGCCGCACTCCGCCAGCACCAGCCCCTCGGGCAGTTCGCCGTTGTCCGTGAGCCGGCTGAAATGCGCGGCGTCGTTGTACGCATGCACAACGGCGACCGGCGCGTCGTGGGCGCGCAGCAGATAGCCGCGCCGCGGGAGTTGCTCGACCGCGTAGCCGAGCGCCCGGAACAGGGGCCGCCACGTCGTGCCGCGGTCGAGTCCGGCGTCCGAGACGGCGGTGCTCAGGCGCTGCGCGTTCGCCGGCGCGCGCAGCCGCGTGCGCACGAAGTGCGGGGTCAACAGATCCTTGACGCGCAGACCGGGCACCACGGCCTCTTCGAGGCGGGTGAACTCTCTCGTCAACAGGGCGGCGGCTTCACGGGAGGCCGCGCCGTGGCTCGTCTCCAACAGATCGAGGACGCGGTCGGCGGGCAACTCTCGCACGGGCCGGGCGTCCTGCGGCCCGGCGACCCGGACCGTAGAGGTGTCGTCCGACGGGGCGAGCACGACGACGGGATAGGCTTGGCGGCCCTTTCGCGCTTCCCACACCTTGCGGAGCGCGGCTTCGGTCGGCGCGGCCGCGGCCCACACGAGATGATAGGCCGGCGTCTCCCACGCGACCGCGGAGCCCCCGGCCTCGGACGTCCATGCGGTGCCGCCGCCGAAGGCCGCTTCGAGCCGTGCCCGAACCGGGCCGCGCGGAACCGAGGTCATGCTCTTTCAATGGCCGTGAACTCGGCCCGCCGTCACGGCAGCGGCTTCGTCCATCTTTCGCCCGGCGTCCACGGGAACGGTGAGCTTCTGCTTCATTGCGCCCTGCGGCCCCTTCTTCTCTGGATACGGAGGATACGGGTTCCGCATGAGGGCATACGTCTCTCCGACGTGACGTTCAAGGCCGATGACGCTCCAAGACCAGGAGAAATCCGACGTGAAAACGGCCTTGTCGCCAAAGTCGATGAACGACTTTCCGTCTGCCGTATGCTCTTCTGGTATCATCTCAGTTTGAAATTTCTCTTTCGACGAATGTCGGTCTCCGAGTGTAGGGGCAGGCCCCTGTGCCTGCCCGTCCCCACCCCAGGGCAACCACCCTTCGACAGGCTCGGGGACCACAGGGGGTTCCCCTACACAGCCAGCAATGGTCTAAAATTCAAATTGAGACACTATCGTCTCATAGCTCGTCTGGGGTAAAGGTGTCGTATGAAGGCGGTTCAGAAAATCACGCTGCACGTCCCCGAAGAGCTTCTCAAACGAGCGCAGAAATCGACGGGACAAGGCATCACGGAGACCGTTCGGCAGGGGCTTCGACTGGTCGCCGCTCGTGACACGTACCGGAAGCTGCGCGATCTGAGGGGGAAAGTCGCGGTTGACGTCGATGTCGAGACCCTGCGTGAAGACCGAAGATGATTGCGGTCGATACGAGCTCCCTGATTGCCTTCTTGGCCGGGGACGAGGGAAACGACGGAACGGCCCTGGATCAGGCGCTCGCCCTGAATCAGGGCGTCCTCCCACCGGTAGTCCTGACCGAAATGCTGAGCGCCCCGCGGTTGGAGGCGAAGGTGGCGCGGCTTATTCGCCGGATCCCGACCTCGCCCCCCTGACAAGGGGGGAACAGTGGGTTCGTTCGCCACGCGCGGGGTATGCCCGTTCAGACCTTGGCCGCGTCAGGGAACGAGCGTCATGGAGCGCCCACGGGCCGCCCGACGATCGAAGGTGTAGGTTTCCGCGACCCCGTGCGCGTGGTTGCGAGCGGCAATCAGACAGTCTGCGAACTCAGCGGTCCTCGCCTCGAAGGTGCGCAACGCAGCCCACACGGTATCGCGATCTTCGACCATGAATTCCGCGGTGCGCAGAATTTGGGCTATCACCGCTGCGATGGTGGGTTTCTCGTAGCGGTACGCGGTCGTGAGGACCCAGACCAGTTCCATCAGCACGAGGGCGTTGACGTATCCGGGCGTTTGCGCGGTACACCGGCTTTCGATGAGGCGGGTCGCGGCATCCGCCTGCACAGGATCGTCCTGAACGATATACCGCACCAGAACGTTCGTATCGAAACCGATCATCGACGACGTCCCGCGGCGCTGGCGATGGCCTCGTCCATCGCGGCGAGACTGACCGGGGAGGCGGGTTTCGGCACCATACCTTTCAGTTGCGTGACGGAGGCCGTCACCGGGACGAGCCGCACCCCGTCCTCTTCCAGCCTGAAATCGATCTTGTCACCCGGCCTGAGCAGCAGCTTCTCCCGAACCGGCTTGGGAACGGTCACTTGTCCCTTGCTCGTCATGGTTGCTTGCATGGCCTCCGCTCCCTTCCTTACTTGATGGTAAGACGACTGTAGGGCGTATCCGAAATGGTCGCAAGGCATTGGGCCGTCTCGCCGTGCAGGCGGACGATCAGCCTTCCAGGTCCTCGATGCGCTTGGGGTAGGTGTCTTTGAGCAGGCGCGACAGGGAACGGTCGGCGAGCAGCTTGCCGCCGGTCTGGCAGGTGGCGCAGTAGTTGGTCTCGTTGTCGGGGTGGACGATGCGCTGCACGGGCGACCCGCAGACCGGGCACGGCTGCTTGTATTTGCCGTGCACGGCCATTGCGTCGTGGAAGGCGGTGACCTTGTCGGGAAACGTGGCGCCGGCCGCAGCGCGCAGGCGGGCCGTCCATTCCGTCAGGACGGCGCGGCAGGCTGTGAACAGCGTGTGCGCCTCGGCGTCGGTCAGGTGCTTGCCCTGTTTGAACGGCGACAGGCCGGCGCGGAACAGGATTTCGTCGCTGTAGGCGTTGCCGATGCCGGCGAAGATGCGCTGGTCGGTCAGCGTGCGCTTGAGCGTGTGCGGCGTGGCCCGCAGGCGTGCGAAGAACGTGTCGCCGTCGATGGCGAAGATTTCCAGCCCGCCGGGGTCCAAGGCCGTCAGTGCCGGGCGGCCTCGGATCAATCGGAGGGATGCGCGCTTCTTCTTGCTCGCTTCGGTCAGGATCATGGTGCAGGTGGCGAAGTCGAACGCGGCCAGGCCGTTGCGTTTGGGCACCGCCTTGCCCGCGGCGTACCAGCGCAGCCGGCCGGCGATCATCAGGTGCAGTACGGCGAAGAACTCGTCGGCGAGTTCGATGACGATCTGTTTGGCGAGCCGGCGGACGCCGACGACTTCGCGGCCGGCAAGGTCGGCCACGCCGGGCGAGACGGTGCGGAGCAGGAACGGGCTGGTCAGCCGGATGCCGGTGAGCCGCTGTCCGCGCACCCGTTCGTTCAGATGCTCGACATAGACGGTCAGGTCGGGCAGTTCGGGCATGACGCGCTCGGATCAAGAGGGCCGGATGACTGCGGGGGCTGCGTAGCGGATTCGCCGGGCGGGCTCAATCTTCGG
The DNA here is from genome assembly GCA_965242795.1 of uncultured Binatia bacterium (SeqCode). Taxonomy (GTDB): domain Bacteria; phylum Desulfobacterota; class Binatia; order Bin18; family Bin18; genus Bin18. The sequence goes on along the minus strand of OZ251505.1, from coordinate 1,122,595 downwards.
GCATGTTTCGGGTCGGGGATTTCTCTCGTCCCCGGCTGCATTCGGGATAGACTCTGACTTTCCTCGGACCCCCGCCGCATCGCGTCAGCCCGAACACCTCGAACCGAGACGTTCCCGATCTTCCGTCCCCTTGTTCGCCCAGCCGCCTTTCCCTAGGGTGCAGCCTTCCGAATCCAGACGAACGACGGAGACTCACAAGATGTGCAGAATCGAACGAATGGCAGGCGGCGTCGTATTGGCAACGGTCGTGGCGGCAGTCGGGATGGGCGGCGCGGCTCGGGCGCAGGACGGCGGCCAAACCGGAACGACGCGCGCGTCCGTGTTGGCGTGGGCCGCGCAGCACCGCGACACGGCACCGGACTTCCGGCCCGGGGACGTGCTGACGCACGCCGACCTGGAGAAGGTCCGACCGTTCCTGCCGCCGGGCTACGTCGAGGAGGTCGATTTTCCCGGCATCGAAATCACGATCAGCGAAACCGGCGACTATGCGCCGCACCCGGCCTTTCTGGCCGCGACGGAGCAATACGCCGGGCAGACCCGGTTGGCCGAGGATGGCGCGCTGGTCGATTACGTGGCCGGCCAGCCGTTTCCCAACGCCAGCCTCACCCTGGACGATCCGACCGCGGGCTGGAAGCTGGCCTGGAACTTCAACTACCGCTGGCAGCACTTCGGCCAACGCACCCAGAATCTGTACATCGCGCTGGTCAAGGAGGGCGGCGACGCCATTGCGCCGGTGGGCGTGCCGGACGGTTTCCTGACCGGCGGCGGGACTTTCGAGCGGGTGTTGGTGGAGGCGTATCAGCGCGTGTACTTCACGCACGTCGCCACGCTGGCCGCGCAGAATTTCCTGCTCGCCGCGCCGAACGCCGCGGACTTCGAGTGGAAGGACTATCTGGAGTTCACCGCGCCGTACGACGTGCGCGGCCAACGCATGGTGGTGCAGCGCGCCGCGGACCCGCACCTGACCGATCAGGCGTGGTCGTACGTGCCGTCGCTGCGGCGGGTGCGGCGCTTGTCCGCAGAAGAAAAAGCCGATTCGTTCCTGGGCACCGAATCCACGCTGGACGACTTCTACGGTTTTTCGGGCCGCGTCCTGGAACACGACTGGAAATTCCACGGCACGAAGTCGCTGTTGCACGTGATGAATGCGCGAAACGCCGTGGCGCGCTACTCCGGGCCGCACAGCCGGGTCCCGCACGACCGCTGGGAACTGCGGCCCTGCTTCATTCTGGAGCAGATTCCCAAGAAGCCCAACTATCCGTACAGCAGCAAATTATTGTTCATCGACACGCAGACTTACAATTGTACGTCCGCGGTGGCGTTCGACCGTGAGGGCAAACTGTGGAAGCTCTGGAACCACGTCAACTCGTGGTCCGAGGACGCGCAGGATCTGCCCGAACAGAACAAGGGCACGCACGTGGCGCGCTTCCTGGGCGTGGCGACGATCGACGTCAAGAACCGCCGTGCGACCATGCTGACCGCGCAGGACACGGACTATCCGTCTGTGCAGCCCGACGAGGCGGACGAATTGTTCAACCTGAACAAGCTCACCGAGGGCCGGCGTTAGGTGCGCCCAGTCGTCATTCCCGCGCAAGCGGGAATCCAGGGGATGGATACCTCTTGCGCAGAGCCTGCCCCCGGCTTGAACGGGGGTATGACGATGAAAAAGGGAATTCCCTACAAGATGCTCCTTCGTCCGTTGTGGCACCCTTCGACAAATTCAAGGATTTCCCCATCCATAAGTTCGTTGAGCTTGCGATGTGTTGAGCTTGTCGAAACATTGAAACGAACCCCGATGTCACCCCGACCTTCGGACTCCACCCCCGGCCCCCCGCCCGTTTCGACAAGCTCAACGGGCTAGTCCCCGAGCCTGCCGAAGGGTCTCGCAACGGGCACGAGCTCTTCTTGTCCGTCATCGTCTCATCTCCCTCTTCATTCTTCGGTGAAGACGAGGCGGCCGGCCGCCTCCTGCAAACGGATCTTTTCTTCGAGGTCCGCGGACAGGGCGATCGGCCGCGCTTCGGGAAATTTCTCGCGGTCCAGGTGCGGGCGCAGAAAATACTGCTCCGGCGTCTGCACTTCGGCCTGACTCTTGAGTTGGGCGAAGTACCACACGCGCGGCAGCACACCCGGGCTGAAATACACGTCCTGATCCTCCGCGGACCACTCGCGGAGTTCGTGGGCGTCGTGCACGCTGTAGCGCATGTAATCGATGGTCACGTCCCAGTAGTGGGTGAAGAGAATGCCGTAGCCGCGGGCGCCGGCCGGCTTGTTGAGATGCTCGGCGATCCGGGTTTCCACGAAAATCAGGTTGCCGTCCCGACCGTACTGCTCGATGCGCAGCGGGTAGAAATAGCGTTTGTCCAGCCAGTAGATCATCTTGGGCGCGTAGTAGTCGGGCAGCCAGTCTTCGTTGACGGTACCGGCCACCACCCAGCACTCGACGCCGCCGTCCGCGGTATAGAACGGATAGTCGGCGCCCATCATTCGCAGGCTGCCGGCCGCCACGTCGTGCAACGCGCCGTCCGGGTCGGCCAGGGTGACGGTCGGCCGCGTGCTCGGAAACCGCACCGTTTCGTGCAGGGTGTCCACCCCGAGCAGGCGCCACGAGAATTCCCACGGGTCGCGGCCGAAGATGTCGTCGAAACTCTCGGCCCCCTGGGCGAGCTTGTCCCCGCGGCGCGGCTGGGGCTGGCGGCGGACGCGGCGCAGCGCCGGCGAATAGGCGAACAGGTCCCAGCGGGCCGCGGCGTCGCCCCCGGCCCGGTACTGGGTCAGGAACATCTGGTTGCCCAGGTTCTCGGGCGGGTAGAAATTCTGGCCGGTGATCTTGCGGGTCGGCTCGCCCGGGCGGGTCGCGTACAGTTCGCCTTCCAGCCCCTGCCCGCCCGTGGCGTTGGGCACGTAGAAGATCGGGCTGTACATCTTCTCGGTGAACAAATAGCCGTGCGCGGTCAGCGCCCCGGACACGTCCACGAGATTGCACGACCAGCGCGGCGAGTGGCTGAACTCCATCGCGCGGTAGCCCATCTCCTCCGCGGTGTACGGCGGCGTGAAGGGATAGCGCTCCGCGGGGAGGGTCGGTTGCTGCGGGTCGCGCGGGGTCTCGGTGCGCGGGTCGAAAAGCTGCCGTTCTTCCGCGGTCAGTTCGCTCACGGGCCGCCACGTCGGCGCCGCGGCCGGCGCGTCCGCCCGGCTCGGGTACGCCAGGAGCAGGCTGCCGAGGACGAAGGCGAGGATGACGCCGGGCAGCATGGCCGATCCTTGTCCTCTTCGATTCGCGTCCCTACGCCGCCGACTGTCTCGAAGAACCCGCGGGAGCGACTTCCGACGGAGCACGCAAGCGGTGCCTTCCACTTCTACGAGGCTGCGCGGCTACCGGCGCCCTTCGGTGAGTTTGTTCACGTCGTACAGGCTGAGCACTTCGTCGATCTCGACGGCGGGATAGCCCATGTCGAGCGCCGGAAACAGCGACGCCTGGTCCGTCCGCACGTCGATCACGGCCACGCCGAGATAGCGGCTGACGTGCATCCCCTCGTTCATGTCCTGGTGGATGGTCGCGTCCTCGGACCAGGAATTCTGCATGTCCCAGATCTTCCAGAGCTTGCCGTCCCGGTCGAACGCGAGGCCGCAGGTCACGCGGTACGTCTGCGCGTCGATGAACAGCCATTTGCTGCTGTAAGGGTGGTTGGCGCGCTTCGGCACGATTTCGACCGCCAGCGTGGTGCGCAATTCCCAGCGGCCCAGCGGCGCCCGCCCCGCGGGGCCGGTGTAGCGGGCGTACGGATACTGCGAGTTCATGACGTGGAGCACGTCCTTGCGGCCGTGGAACGTCCACTCGTAGTCCAGCACGCGCCCGGAGAAGCCGAAGAAGTCGTCGAGCGTGGTGTCCGAGCCCTGGAACGAGTCGGCCTTCTCCTCCGCGGAGACGCGCCGCACCTTGCGCAACGAGGGGACGTAGGTCCACGCCTGGTCGGCCAGATGGGGATCGTTCGAGCGTTGGATGAGAATGCGCATGCCGCGCATTTCGTACGGATCGGTAAACTCGGTCACTTCCTTCCACTCGAACTGTCCGGCCCCATCGACCGGCAGGGTATAGTCGTCGTCTGGCCGCATGGCCAGATGGCTGTGGTACACGCGCTGGTAGCGTTGGAGCAGCACCCGCTCGACCGTACCGCTCGCCGGCAGCACGTCCTCGGGCAGGCCGGACGGCGCGGTGTGGGTGCCCCCCGGGGCGATCAGGATCGTGCCGAAATTCCCGACCTTGATGCCGTAGTGCTGCCAGCGGAAATTGAAATTCCAGCCCAGCTTCAGCCCGGATGTCGGGTCCGCGGGGTCTAGCTCATCGGAGGCGAACGGCTGGCCGGCCACGTAGTTCAGCAAGCTGCCGTCCTCGGCCAGGCGCGTCTGACCGGCGAACTTCTCCGTGGTGTCGAGATAGTCCTGCCGGGGGGCGTAGTCGCCGGGTGACACGATCTCGAACGTCGCCTCCGGGAACTCGAATTCTTCGACGTAGCCGGGCGGCAGAAACGGCCGCAGCTTCTCCAAGTCGGCTCGGGTGAGCGTGTCGCCGGCCTGAAAGTCGGGCTCGGCAGTGCGATATCGTTCGATCCAATCGAGCACGGTCTGCCGGGTCATGGCGCCACGTTCGGCCTGCGCCCAGCCCGTGCTGGTCCACAGAAGAAGTCCCAACCCCACGAGAAGATATCGCATGCAACCCCTTTCCAAGCCGTCCGATTGGCCGCGCACGGTGCGGGCGACCGAAGCGCCAGCCAACCTAACGGGTTTCGTTCGGGATGCAAGGCCGAAGCGCGTATCAACCCTTGCAAACCGGACCTGCTCGGCTATGGTGACGCCGCGCCAACGCCCATTCACGAACGGTTCGTCGAACGGCAAAGGAGGCCCGCATGAGCGCCGAAGATCTGGCAAAACGGCTCCAGGTATTGGAAGACATCGAAGCCATCAAGAAGCTGAAAGCGCAGTACTGCGCCTATTGCGACGCGGGGTACGACCCGGACGGCATCGCCGGTTTGTTCACCGAAAACGCGATCTGGGACGGCGGGACGTTCGGCAAGCACGAAGGGCGCGCCGCGATCCATACCTTCTTCGCCGGGGCGCCGAAAGTGATCCCGTTCGCGGTCCACAACGTGATGAATCCGATCATCGAGGTGGACGGCGACCGGGCGACCGGGCAGTGGTATCTGTTCCAGCCGTGCACCATGTCCGGGCCGGCCGGCGACCAGGCCACCTGGGGTGCGGCCAAGTACAGCGACGACTACGTCCGCGTCGGCAGTGAATGGCGCATCCAGCATCTGCGCGTCGCGTTCGACTTCTGGACCCCGTACGAAAAGGGCTGGGTCAAGCAGCGGCTGATGGACGACTAGCCGCGCCTTCTTCCTCGCTCGAAGAAGACCTGCTTGCGTAACCGAACAAGCCGGAGTGATGGGATGAAAATCGGCTTCATGCTTCCCGCGTTCGGCAGCATGGCGACCCGGCAGAACATGCTGGACATGGCGCAGCTTGCCGAGGCGCGCGGCTTCGAGTCGGTCTGGGTGCCCGACCACGTCATCATGCCGACCAGGATCGAGACGCCGTATCCGTACAGCAAGTCGGGCCGCTACATCGCCGACCCCAAGGGCGCCCATCTGGAGCCGTTCACGGTGTTGTCATTCGTGGCGGCGTGCACGCGCCGGGTGCGGCTGGGGTTCACGGTCATCGTGGCGCCGTACCGGCATCCCGTGGTGACCGCGAAAATGCTGGCCTCGCTGGACGTGCTGTCGGGCGGGCGGCTGATCGTGGGCGTGGGGAGCGGCTGGCTGGAAGAGGAGTTCGACGCCCTGGAGGTACCGTTCGCCAAACGCTGGGCGCGCACCGACGAGCACATTCGCATCTGGAAGGAATTGTGGACCGCGGAGGAGCCGCGCTTCGAGGGCGACTACCACCGCTTCGGTGACGTGCAGTGTCGGCCCCAGCCGCTGCAGAAGCCCCATCCGCCGATCACCATCGGCGGCCGCGGCCGGGCGAGCCTGCGCCGCGTCGTGCGCATGGCCGACGGCTGGCAGGTCGTCTCCGAGCACCCGGATGACGTGTACAGCACCGAGGGCGATTTGGCGCGCGACCTGCAAACCCTCGAACGGATGTGCGATGAGGCGGGCCGCGACTTCGCGACCGTCGAGATCACCGCGGTCATCATCGCCGGCACGACCGAGGGCGTGCTCGATGACGTTCCCGGCTACGAACGTCTGGGCGTGAGCCGCCTGATTCTGGACTTTCCGTCGTTCGCGTCCGGCCCCGACGAAATGGCCGCCACGTTGGAGAAGATCGCCGCGGGGACCAAGTTGAACGACGCCTGACCGACGTTTCCCCTCGAACTTCGATACCACCCGTGCAGCAGGGAACTGATGACGTTCCCGCTCCATGCTACGGCTACACGTACCGATGTCCCCAGATGCTCCCCGTCGTATGCAGTTGCACCTGCCACGTGGCGTCGTCCACGACCCGCGCCCCCCAGCCGTACTCGACCTCGAAGCCCGACGGCGACCGCATGTAGAACGACACCATGTGGTCGTTCGTATGCCGCCCCAGCGAGCGGGTGATGGGGACGTCGGTCTGCTGACACAGATCGTACGTCGAACCGACGTCGTCCACGGACTGCACTTGCAGCATGAAATGGTTGAGCCGTTTGGGCGGGTCGGGCCGCGCATAGAAGGCGATGGTATGGTGCCGCGGATTGCAGTGGAAGAACGCGAGCTGAAGTTGCTCGCCGCTTGGCCGGGTGACGGTCACGTAATCGCTGATGCGCATACCCAGCACGTCGCGGTAGAACGCGACGCTCTGCTCCAGATCGTCCATACTGACGACCATATGGCCGAGCCCCTGCGTGCCGCCGACGAATCCCGACAGTGGCCGCGGCGACCGGAACGGCTGCTGAAAAGCCATGAGCGGCCCATAGAAAATCTCCGAGGCGATGCCGCTCGGGTCGTCGTATCGGATGAGTTCGACGACGCGGCGGGCCGCGGTTTCTTCCTCCGTGCCGCGGCGAACTTGGGTCCCCGCGGCGCGCAGCCGTTCTTCCACCTCACGCAGAGCGTGTGCGTCCGCCACCTCCCAGCCGAAATACGCGACGTCGTCCTGCCCGCCCGGATGGATCAGAAACCGGTGGTGGTAGTCGTCGAGGCGCAACAGCAGGGTGCCGTCGTCCTCTTTGCCGCCGAGTTGCAGGCCCAGAGTTTCGGTAGCGAACCGTTCCCAAGCGGCGACGTCGCTCACGCCGATGCCCAGATAGCCTAATTGCGTCACGCCGTGCATGGCTTCCTCCTACTTCATCGGAATACGGGCTCGCAACCCGCGCCGCGATGGGATTTCATTCCCGGCCCGAACTGTGTGGGCGGCTCTCATACCGATTACTTTTGCAGTGTTCTCGTAGGTTGGTTGGATTAGCGAGGCGTAATCCAACAAGGGCTGGAGGGAGACACAACATCGCTCCCAGGCCGAGAATGTCGGATTACGCCTGTGGCTGATCCGACCTACGGACGACTAAGGAGGGGGTGTCGAAATGGGAAGATGAGGCAGGCTCAGCGACTCAGAACGTCTTGAGTTCCAGGAACTCGCCGACGTCTTGGCCGAGTCCTTGGCGGACGGCTTCTTGATATACGGCGAAACCCGCGGCTACGTCCTGGATTGCGGTGCCCACCGACTTGAACAGCGTTGTTTCATCCGACTCGGTCCGGTCGGGGAGCCTGCCGGCTACGATATCCTTGAGTTCGGTGACCTTGGACCGATCGTAGGTGCCGGCTTGGCGGGCGGCGTGTAAGTCGCCGGACTCGGCCTCGAGTTGCACTCGGGAATCGGTGACGATGCGGTCGGCGCGGGCGAAGGTTTCCGGGTCGATCTCACGCAGTTGCCCACCGGTCGAGCCGATGGAGTTGACGTGCTGGCCCGCGATCATCCACTGGCCGCGGTAGGCGATCAGGTCGCCGACGCCGGTCGTGTTGGTGGCGACGACTATCACCTCTGCATCGGCGACCGCCTCCTCTGGAGTGCCGACGGCTTCCAGGCGGATGTCGAGGCGACTGCTCATGCGCGTAGCGAATCTTGTGCGGTTGGCCGGGGTGGGGCTGAAGACTTTGCCTTCGCGGATCGGGCGGACGGCGCAGACCGCCTCCAGATTCGTCGTTGCCTCCAGGCCGGAACCGATGACGCCGACGGTCGCCGCGGTCGGCGGCGCTAGGTATTTGGTCGCCACGCCGGTCGTGGCACCGGTGCGCGCGGCCGTCAGATACGCCGCGTCCATCAGCGCCAACAGGCGACCGTCTCGTTCGTCGTAGATGGCGATCAGATAGCGCACGCCGTGGCGGACCGAGCCGTGGAAGACCTTGTAGCCCATCAGGCCGCTGTCGCGCATGACGGCCGGCATCACGCGGAAGAAGCCGGTCGTCGTCGTCAGGTTGAGCCGCGGGGGCAGATCGACGGTGCCGTTCGCTTCTTCGCGCAGGCCGGCTTCGATGACGTCGATCTGCGCCGCGATGTCGCTGGCGCGCTCGACGTCACGATTGGTGAGCAGCAGGGTCACGCCGTCCGCCTAGCCGGGGTGGCGTCCCGTGAAGAAGGCTTTGTCGTCTTCGACCGGCACTTCGAGACCCGAGGCGATCAGCCCCTGGCGCAGCGGCTTCATCTGCCGGTCGGTCAGGCGCATGGTGGGCGTGCGGAGCGGACCGCCGTTGAAGCCGGCCAGCCAGCCTTGGTACTTCCACACCATGCGGTGCAGAAAGTTCGCGCCGGCCAGCATCGTCATGGCCTGCATGCTCGCTTGGCGGGCGGGCTGAATCCGCCAGTAGCGCTGCATCGCGGCCTCGAACCGCCCGTCCTGAATCAAACCGAAAATTTCGGGGATCGTCGGCCCCCAGTATTCGTAGTTGCTCGTGCCCATGAATTGCATGGGCACGAGGCACGCCATCGGCAGGCCGTTGGCTTCTATGGGTTCGGTGACCACCACCCGCTCGCCGAAGCGTCGGTACACGTCCACGAAGCCGCCGATGGACGGCATGCCGCCCTCGGCCTTGATGGCGGCAATGTTCGGCACGTCGTCGAGCAGGCGGGCGATCAGGTCCGGCCCGAAGCCCGCGGCCGGATGGATCCGCTCGAACCCCCACAGCGGTACGGGGAACAGCATCACCGCCAGATTCGTGCCGTCGCAGAACGCCTTGGTGTAGGCGTAAATGTCGTCGGCGCTGTCGGGGTAGAAGGTGGGCGGGTAGGAGAGCAGCACGAGGTCCGCGCCGGCCCGTTCCGCGGCCTGCGCGGCGTGGACGTTTTCTTCCAGGGTGTTGAAGCTGGCGTGGTGGATGAGGCGCAACCGGCCGGCGGCCTCGTCCGCGGCCCACTCGGTAAAGCGGACGTATTCTTCGAGCGTCGTCGCGGTTTCGGCCACGAGCAGCGCGCCCCAGAAGCCGAACTCGATTTCCTTGCGCACGTCGTGGCGGATGGCGGCTTCGTTCAGGCCACGCAGGTCGTGGGTGAAGGTCGGGGTGACGGTGTTGGCGACCCCGCGCATGTGTGCGCGTGCCCAGTCGCGGGCTTCGTGTTTGCGATATTCCGGCATGGCTTCGCCTCTACCCTTCGTTCGACATCTTACATGGTGAGCATCAGACCGCCGTCCACGTACACCAACTGGCCGGTGACGTAGTCCGCGGCGCGACTGGTCAGTAGCAGGACGGCGCGGCCGATGTCCGCGGGCGCGGCCCAGTCGCCGAGCGGAATCTTTTCGGCGAACGCGCGATCGCCGGACTCCGTCGTGTCGTGGCCCTGTTCGCGGGCCAATCGGGTACGCACGCCGAGCGAGCCCGGGGTCTTCACTGCACCGGGCGCGATGGTGTTGACGGTGATCTTGTGCGGCGCGTATTCCAGCGCGCTTGCGCGCGTCAACGCGTTGAGCCGCCCTTGCTGGCGTCGTAGTGCGCCATGCCGAGGTAGGTGCGCGCGGTGTTGATGGACGAGACGTTGACGATCCGGCCGCCGCGTCCGCCGGCGATCATGGGCGCGGCCGCGGCTTTGGTACACAGGAACGGGCCGCGCAGGTTGACGTTCAGCACCGTGTCCCACAATTCCGCGGACAGGTCGCCCAGCCGCGCCATGGGATAGATGGCCGCGTTGTTGACCAGAACGTCGAGGCGTCCGAAACGGTCCATGACCGCGGCGACGAGGTCTTCGACCGACGCCTCGTCCGACGTGTCGGTCCGCACCGCCAGCGCGGTTCTACCGTGTGCGTTCAGCGTAGCCGCGGCGGCTTCCGCACCCTCGGCGTCGGTGTCGGCCAGTACCACCGCAGCGCCGGCCGCGGCCAGCGTTTCAGCCACACCGAGCCCGATGCCTTTGGCGCCGCCGGTGATGACGGCCACCTGATCGTCCAAGCTGAACAGTCGGGAGATGTCTGCGTCCATGAGCGGTTTCCTTTGAGAATTCCCTACGAGATGATCCTAGGACCTGTCGGAGCTTACCTGCCCCTGCCACTTGATTGAAAACCCTTCGACCTTTCGACAAGCTCAAGGACCTTCCCGTCCCTAAGTTCGTTGAGCCTGTCGAAACGAACCCCGGCGGCGTCTCTCGAAAGGTCGAAGGGTTTTGGGCCAGGGGAGTATGATATGGAAGCCAAGGAACACTCCCGGATCATCCTGTAAGGAATCCTTTTTCCTTTTTTCGGAGAGGAGATGTGCCGAGCCTAGAACAGCACGGTGACGTTCTCCAGAACGTTGTGGTCGAGGAGGATGAAGCGTTCCTCGTTGCGCCACTCGCTGCCCAGGTCTTCTTCAGCCTCGTCGATGCGCCGCCACCAGTCCTCGCGGCAGCCTACGAACACATGTTCGGCTCCCTGCCAGCGGCTGCGATAGACCTGGAAGTTCGAGGCGACCTTGACGCGCCGCGGGCCGTCGGTGTCGAGGATGCGGACGTTGGAAATGCAGTGGCGGATGCGTGAGCGCGGCTCTTCTGCGTGGGCGCTGCCGGTGCGCAACCGCCGGACGCGCAGGGTCAGGCCTGCCTTGTCGTCGTCGAGGTGGGCCAGCAGATGCGGCTGCGTCACGTCCTCGGTGCCGGTTTCCAGGTTGCGCCGCACCGGCGCCCAGTAGCGCACCGTGTCGGCAAAGAGCGCCAGCCACTCCTCCAGCCGGTCGGTGTCCAGCAGCCACGCCTCGTAATACAGCAGGTCCTCGAACTCTTGGCGGAGTGCGCGGAGAGTGTTCCGGTCCGCCCTCATGGCCGCGGCTTCTTTCGGCATTGTTGTGCTCGGCGAAACCAGGGCCGTTACGCGCCGCCCATCAGCGCGCGCCACTGTTCGTACAGGCCGAACACGCCGATCTCGGTCGAGGGCGGATGGATCAGACCGGGCTTGTCCGGGTCGCGGCGGCCGTGGCCGGCGCCCATCTGATAGTTGAGCGGATAGCGGCGTCGTTGGGCGCCGCGCATGGTCTCGACGCTGTTGCCCCACATCTCGCCGTCGTCCTGCTCGAAGATGCCGCTCGGAGAAAACGTCAGGATCTGCGCCTTGCGCGCGATTTCGACGACCTCGGGCGGCGCGTCTTTTTCGATCATCCCCCAGGAATAGACTTCCATGCCGTGCGGGCCGCGCGGATGCCAGACGCGCACGGTCAGAAAGCCCAGGAACGTCAGCACCGAGAAGTTCGGAAAGACGGTGCCGACCTGTACGCAGCCGACCAGATCGCTCTGCGCGGGCGTCAGCCGGCGTCCGGCCGCGGCCTGCATGGCCTCCAAATGGGCGACCAACGCGGGCGGCGCGCCGGCGTCCATCTCGACCTTGAAGTTGATCCAGCCGTGGCCGCGGTCGAGCTTGGCCTCGAAGTCGCGCACCCACGGCTCGCTGCCTTGGTAGCCGCCGCCCTCGCTGGGGCCGAGGCCGATCTGGATCATGGCCCGGTGCGCGGCGCCGGTGTGGTAGTTGTCGCCGTTGAACTGCTCCGCGGCCAGCTTCCAGCGGTGCGTGCCGGGCAGGGCGACCATGCCGGCCTCGGTCTTGTCGAAGATCAGATCGAGATACCACCGCATGTCGCCGAGATAGGCGTCCAGGCCGATGGCGTGCTCGTCGAAACAGGCGAAGACGAGCCCACGGAACGTCTCGACGCGCGGCACCTCGATCAGCCCCCACTCCGCGCGTTGCAGTTCGCCGTAGTAGGCTTCGTTGAACTGCGGCACGCCGACCAGCCGGCCGCGATTGTCGTACGTCCAGCCGTGGTAGGGGCACGAGAACGTCTTGGCGGTGCCGCTATCGAGGCGACACAGGCGCGCCCCGCGGTGCCGGCAGGAGTTGAGGAAGACGCGCAGGCGGCCGTCCGCGTCGCGCAGCACGAGCACGGGCTCTTCGCCCATGGTGTGCGTCACGAAGTCGCCGGGATTGGGCAGCTGCGAGTCGTGCGCAACGTACAGCCAGCAGCGGCCGAAGACGCGCGTCTGCTCGTCCTCATAGACGTCCGCGTCCACGAACGCGCGCGGGCTGACCGTCCGGCGTTCGAGATCGACGAGATGCGACCAATCCCTGGCGCGGGTCATGGTGCCGACTTCCGGGCGGCGTTCGGCCGGTTACGCGGCGTGGTGATGGCCCCAGATGCTGCCGGTGCGGTGCAACTGGACCTGCCACGTGGCGGCGTCGATTTCGCGCGCGCCCCAGCCGTACTCGACGTCGAAGCCGGACGGGCTCTTGAGATAGAACGACAGCATCCGGTCGTTGGTATGCCGCCCCAGGGTCAGGTCGATTGGGATGCCTTGATCCTGGCACAGGTCGTAAGTCGCGCCGACGTCGTCCAGCGTGCGGGTTTGCAGCATGAAGTGGTGTAGGCGTTTGGGCAGGCGGCCTTCCCAGAACGCGACCGAGTGGTGGCGCGCGTTGCAGTGCAGAAAGGCCAGATTCAGGCTCGACGCCACGCCCCGTTCGGGTTGCGGGCGCACCCAATCGCTTAACCGCAGCCCCAGCGCGTCGCGGTAGAAGCGCAGGCTGTCTTCCAGGCTTTCGACCGTCATGGTGAGGTGGCCGAGGCCCATGTCACCAGCAGTGAATCCGGAGATAGAACGCGGAGACTGGAACGGCTTGTCCACGCCCATGAGCGGCCCATAGAAGATTTCAGTCACCACGCCGTTCGGATCGTGCAGCTTGAGCAACCCGACCACGCGTCGCGCCTCGGCCTCGTCCGACGTGGCCCACTCGCATGCGACGTCGTGCGCGGCCAGCCGCTCGGCCACGGCGTGCAACGCGCCTTCGTCCGCGACCTCCCAGCCGACCAGGCTGAGATCGTCCTCGTCACCGGGCGTCACGATGAAACGGTGGTGGTAGTCGTCCATGCGCAGCAGCAACGAGCCGTCCGGGTCGCGCATATGGGCCTGAAGACCGAGCACGCGCGTAGCAAAGTCTTCCCACTCGTCCACGCTGCTCACTCGCAGGCCGAGATAGCCGAGTTGCGTCACACCCGTCATGTCTCGCGTCCCCCTCATTCCGATGCGGCCACCCTGCGCGGCCCCCTCTTTCCGTCTCTACTTGAGGAAGCCGCCCACCGGAACCGGCGTCTGCATAGCGCGTTTCGAGAATTCCATACAAGATGATCCTGGAACTCATTCTGGCTTGGGCACCGTGCTCATCGGTTGAAGACCCTTCGACAGGCTCAGGGTCCAGCCCGTTGAGATCGGTCCCTGAGCCTGTCGAAGGGCGTCGAAACGGGGGCCGGGATCATCTTGTATGGAATTCTCCTTGAGCCTGTCGAAAGGGCGAAGGAGCCAGCCTTTTCCCCCTCAGTTTTATGAGGGATACGCCTGGGTCAATAACTCGCCGAGCATGCGGAATTCCTCTTCCCGCGGGGACGTCTTTCTCCACACCAAGCCGATAGTGTGGCCGGGTCCTGGTTGCTGGAACGGGCGCAGGTCGAGACGGCTGATCCGCCGGGTTTCCATGGCGAGCGACAAGGCGGGAAGCAGCGTGATACCGAGGCTGCCGACCACCATCTGAATCAGCGTGTTCAAGCTGCTGTGCGCGAACGTCGCCTCGGCCATGCAGGGTGTGCCGCGTGACATCATCGACCGGCAACTCGCCCACTTCGACAACGCCGACCCTGCATACGGCGCCGGTGTGCGTGCAGCCCTGGACACCGCCAGCGCCGACGTCCAGTCCGAGAGTACGGAGGCCGGGCGCCGGGCGGCGTGAAGGCTCGTGGCGCAACTCGGTCTGAATCCACTTGCCTCGTTCGAGACTCTTTCCCCTCTCCCCTGGTGGGAGAGGGTCAGGGAGAGGGGGGAAGGCGGAGAGGTTCATTCCTGTGGGGTTCACGGGAAACGAATGTTCGTCTCTCTGAATTTCCGGGAGCACCTCGGTTTGCAATTCATAGGTTGATTCGCCGCTGTGGCGGGCTCTTTACTTCCGCGAGCGGCGTCGCATAGGCTGGCCGCATCTTGTCTTCAGGGAGGACGCCATGAAACTGTACGATGCCGCGACCGCGCCGAACCCGCGCCGGGTCCGTATCTTCATTGCCGAGAAGGGCCTGGACGTGCCGTGCGAACAGGTGGACATCATGAACGCCGTGAACCGCGGGGAGGCGTTCCGCAAGAACGTCAACCCGATGGGTACGCTACCGGTGCTGGAACTCGACGACGGCACCTGCATCGCCGAGACCGGCGCGATCTGCCGCTACTTCGAGGAGGTGCACCCCGACCCGCCGCTGCTCGGCGTGGACGCCAAGGACAAGGCGGTCGTGGAGATGTGGAACCGCCGCATGGAACTCGAACTGTTCCAGCCGGCGACGCTCGCGTTCCAGCAACAGCACGAGTTCTTCAAGGGCCGCGTGCCCCAGGTGCCGGAATACGCCACGGTGTCCAAAGCCAGGGCGGAAAAGACGCTGGCGTGGCTGGACGGCGTGCTGGCCGACCGGGAATACGTCGCGGGCGAGCGGTTCACCGTGGCCGACATCGTCGCCCTGTGCGCAGTGGATTTCGGCCGGGTGTCGAAGATCAAGCTGCAACCCGACCAGAAGCATCTGGCCCGCTGGCACGAGCAGGTCTCCGCCCGCCCGAGCGCCAAGGCCTGACAAGCACGCCCGCCGGAACGCAGACGCCTCCTTCGCAGGTCGGAGGGGGCGTCCGTCCATTTAATGTAGAGAATTCCTATGAGATGATCCCGTGCCCGGTTCGATACCATTCGACAGGGTTCGACCTTTCGACAAGCTCGATGTTCGGTTCGTCGAGCTCGGTCCCTGAACTTGCGTTGTCCCGAGCTTGTCGAAGGATCGAAGGGTTTTCGACCAGAGGGATGACATCCCCCTGTTTATGCCGCTCTGGCGTGGCCGGTCTCTTTGAGGACCAGGAACAGCGCGGCCGACAGCATGTAACAGCCCCCCCAGAACCAGAAGCCGAGCGACGGGGCCACGTCCACCAACCGCATGCCCAGGATGGGCGCGAGCACGCCGCCCAGAAACCCCGCGGTGATGGCGATCCCCACCGCGGAGCCGGCCAACCGCGCCCCCACCCCGTCCATTTCGAGCGGGACCGCGAAGGCGAGCGGGGCCACCCCGGCGAAGAACCCCCAGATGACCGCGACCGCCAGCAGCGGCGCGCCCAACACGTATGCCGCGGCGGTCATGCACATCCCGGCGATGAACATGCCGGGGAAATAGAACGCCCGCCGCAGGCCGACCCGGTCGGAGGCCGACGGCAGGATCACCGCCCCGGCCACGTACGCCCACAGAAAGAGCGAGATGACGAACCCGGCCGCGGCCGGCGTCATGCCCTGGACTTCCGCGAAATACGTCGGCGCGTAGCCGATGATGCCGATGTAGCCGCCCAGAAACAGTAGGTAGCACGTCGCCAGAATCCACACGTCGCGGACGCGGAGTACCTGTCGCACCGCGGCCAGCGCGCCGAGGGCTTCCCCATCCGCGGCGTCGGGCGACTCGACCGTCCGGTCGCGGACGGTCAGGAACCACACCACGCCGATTGCGATCGTCGCCATACCCAGGATCGTGCTGAGCGGGCGCCAGCCGCCGACCGCCTCGATCACCAGCGGGGTGAGGATCGCGGCCAGCGCCGCACCCGCGCCATAGCCGGCCTGCGTCGCCCCGTTCGCCATGCCGAACTCCTGCGGCGGGAACCACATGCCCAGCGCCTTGGGCACGTTGGGAAACGTCAGCGCCAGCGCGATCCCGAACAGAAACATCCAGACGTACAGGGACACGAACCCCGTCGCGGTCGCCCGCCCGATCAGCGTGCCGCCCATCAGGCACACGCCGATTGCCACGACGCGCCGCACCCCGTAGCGGTCGCCGAGAATCCCGCCGATCAGGGCCGAGACCAGCGTGCCGAACGAAATGGCCGCCCACAGCGCGCCCCAACTGGACAATTCCAGGTCCAGGTCGGCCAGGACTCGGCCCACGAGCATGACGATGTAGGTCCAGCCGAACCCGAACGCGAACGTGAAGACCAGCACGCTGATGGCGAGCACCAGCCAGCGATAGCCGCCTGCCGACGTGTGTGTGTCCGTCATGCGGCTGACCCTGCCACACGTGGCCCCGCGGCGTCTATACTAGCGCGGACCGCGCTTGCGCACCGGCGGGCGTTCCCGTAGTCACGGATGCGCGTATCCGGGGCGCGCGTGCCGGCGAAGCCCCATCCGCCGCCACGCGCCGCATGCCTCCGCCACCCGCCGAACCGCACCGCGACGGACTGCAACTCGGCATCTTCATGCCGAATTGCAGCCACACCTACCACATCAGCCGCTACAAGCCGGAGCCCGACGACTGGACGTACGCGTCGAACGAGCGGATCGCGCTGGCCGCGGAAGCCGCCGGCTTCGACTTTCTGTTTCCGGTCAGCCGCTGGCGCGGGTTCGGCGGCGCAACCGACCACATGGGCCGCTCGCTGGAAACCATGACGTGGGCCGCGGCGCTGCTGGCCGCCACGCGGACGATCCGCGTGTATTCCACGGTGCACGTTCCGGTCTTCCATCCGCTGGTCGCCGCGAAGATGGGCGCCACGCTCGACCACATCGGCAACGGCCGGTGGGGCATCAACATCGTCAGCGGCTGGAACGCGCACGACTTCGACATGATGGGCGTCGAACTGCTGCCGCACGCGGAGCGCTACGCCCGCACCGCGGATTTCATCTCCATCCTCAAGGGGCTGTGGACCGAGGAACCCGGCACGTTCGACTACGATTGCAAGTGGTATCGCATCCGCGGCGGCTCCGTCCTGCCGCAGCCGGTGCAACGGCCGCACCCGCCCATCGTCAACGCGGGCTCGTCCGACGACGCGCGCGACGTGGTGGCGCGGCTGTGCGACTGGATTTTCCTGAGCCCGCCGTCCATCGAAGCCACGCGCGCCATGACCGCCGACATCCGCACGCGGGCCGCAGGCTACGGCCGCCGGGTGCGCAGTGCGAGTTGCCCCTTCGTGTTGTGGCGCGACACCGAACGCGAGGCCGAAGCGGAGAAGCGGCGCATCATCGACGAGGCCGACGACGTCGCGCTGGCGAACTGGGCGCGCGGCCTGGGTCTGGAGAGCGGCTCGTTCGACGACTTCACCAAAGAGATGTTCGTGATCGGCGGCGGCGCGCTGCCCATCGTCGGCACGCCGGAGCAAGTCGCGGACAAGCTCGCGCAACTGTACCGCTCCGGCGTGGACGCGGTGCCGATGATCTTCCTGTCCTTCCACGACGACACGGTCCGCTTCGGTCGGGACATCGTGCCGTTGCTGCGGCAGTTGGACATGGTGAAATAACCCTGTATAACTTCATGGATGAGAGTGTCCGATGGTTGTATTAGAATGATGCCGGAATAGCATGGATGGTCTTGCTGGGATCCATGAAAATGCCGCGCCTCGCGTTAAAACCAGATTCGAGTTTCTTCCGAAAAATCGTCATTGGGGCGGTCGGAGCTCGGGCTGTAGAAGGAGACCTTCGCGCTCTCGGTCACGAGATCGTCGAGCTGGAACGCGGATCCCTGGATACAAAATTATGGAAAGAAGTAAAAAGGAAACGTGTACGTATTCCTGATCTCCTCTGCATCCGCTGTGGCAGGCGCGTCGAAAGCCGAGCCAAAACGAAACTTGACCTTTCCATGTCTCACAGCCCGACCGATGAATCCAGATCATGGGACTTTGGTATGGTCGACGAAGACTGGCTTGCCTTCCCCGTCTGCGAGGTCAAAGACGAGGATTATTGGAGCGCCGGTCGCCTCGCTGACGTGTCTTCCTACTGGAATGAGAAAGACTGGGTCCATTGGCACCCGGCACAATGGATAAATTATTTCGCAGTCAAGGCGTTTCGCGCAGTGCCTCACAGCCGAAGCACAATAAAAGGCGTCACCGAAGGATCGGAAACATCCATTACCTGGAAAGCCACATTCTCGACTCGTAGCGGAACTGTGGACAAGATCGATAGGAATCGGATGACGATTCGGCGAGCTTCGGATGGCCATCGCTACACGTGGTTGTTTAAGGGTGGACAGAAACCAATGGTGAAAGAAGGAGATACTGTCCAAGAGAAGCAGTTGATCGGATCGACCGTAAATTCTCTCACACGTGCCGCCCTTCGCTGCCCTGACGATCTGCCAGCGGGGCACATTTCATCTCTCCTGAGATCGGCGCAGAGAACGCAACGTTTTACCGGAATCAAGCTGGCTCGTTTACGGTATGATAGAACCTATCAGGAAAGAATCGTCGAGCTTTCGCAAGATGCTGAAGAGGACATCTATGTTCGACTCGAGGGAGTCGCATATCTCATTGCTGTTTGTGACATGGATGCGGAAAACCTAATACGCCCATACATTAGCAGCGTGGATGATCAAACGCAACTTGAAGCGATTATCACCCTCGGCGAGGCCGCTACGGAGGGCACCGTAAAGATTCTTTCCGGGCTACTAGACGACCCGGACAAGCCTTATTTCATGCGGAGTGCTGCCGCGTGGTCTTTAAGCCGAATCCACAGCGACTTAGCCTATAAGCGTCTAGTCAGCGCTTTCTCGGATGTCAGTATAGATATCCGCGAGGAAGCTCTCAATGGGGTGACCTTCGTCGGCGAGCCAGCCTTAGCCGTACTCCGTGAAGGACTCTCCAGCGAAGACGAGAGAGTCGTAGCAGGCTGCGCTGAAGCAATACGTCAGCAGGGATTGCCGAAAGATTTACTTGAAGCCCTCATCAAAGACCTGGATGTAAAAAAATCGTCCAAGTGGACTACATGGCTTGTCGCCCATCTTTCGCAAGATTCTACTCCGACTCGTATCGCTGCTCTTCAAGAAGAGTCGCCAGAAGTCCACTATGCGATAAGTGTGCTCTGGTCTTTTCTTCGGAGTTGGATTGCACGAAGGTGGGAACTCCGCCCCAACGCCGTACTTCCCGAGAGAACCGAGAAATGAGGCTGCCTTTCAAGTTACCCCGCAATATCCAGGTCTACAGAACCAGCCTGGGAGTCCAAGTGGTCGGAGACAGTCGGAACGTCCTCACCTCTCTTCCGAAGAACTCAATCGACCTCATTGTTACGAGCCCACCTTTCGCCTTACTGCGACAGAAAAGCTATGGAAACAAGGCTCAACACGAATACGTGCAATGGCTCATGGAGTTCGGTAAAGCAGCCCTCCCGAAGCTTAAGGAGAGTGGCAGTTTTGTTCTTGATCTTGGGGGGGCATATCAGAGGGGGAAGCCAGTTCGGTCACTCTACAATTTCCGCGTTTTAACCGAATTCTGCGATACACTTGGCTATCACTTGGCAGAGGAATTTTTCTGGTTCAATCCAGCAAAGCTTCCATCGCCAATCGAATGGGTCAATAAAAGGAAAATCCGTACCAAAGACGCGGTAAACACGGTTTGGTGGTTTTCTAAGACGGAGCATCCCAAGGCCGACGTTACGAAAGTGCTAGTACCCTATTCGAAACGGATGAGAGCACTGCTCGAAGACCCTGACAAGTTCTACAAGCCTAAAGAACGTCCTTCCGGCCACGATATCGCCAAAGCATTTGGCAAGAACAACGGTGGTTCAATCCCGCCAAACCTTCTGAACATTCCAAATACTGATAGCAACTCCCATTATCTACGAACTTGTCAGGCCCTCGGTAGGAAGAGACACCCTGCCCGATATCCTCTTGCTTTTCCCCGATTTTTCCTGAAATTCTTGACCGATCCTGGCGACGTCGTGATTGATATCTTCTCGGGGTCGAATACGACCGGACAGGTTGCCGACGAGCTGAACCGTCGTTGGCTCAGTATCGAACTCGATCTCAGCTTTGCGGCACTCTCAGCGGTCCGTTTCATGGCACATGAGGATATAGGTACAATCGCCATGAAAATTTCCGAGATGGAAGATGGAAAGACTTTGACGCTCAGACCACACTGGGAGCCGACGGAAAAATCACAAGAAGGTCTTATTAGAACTCAGGAGTTGCCTTTTTGCTAGGATTTGGAATCGACATCAGATGTCAGCGCGTTTGCAAGCACGCCGGAGCAGGTCGCGGACAAGCTCGCGCAACTATACCGTTCGGGATGGACGCGGTGCTGATGATTTTCCTCTCTTTCCACGACGACACGGTCCGATTCGGCCAAGACATCGTCCCGTTGCTGCGGCAGTTGGACGTGGTGAAATAACCCCTCTCGTCCGACGCCGACCGCGGCCGGCCTTCGGAAAGGGAATCACATACGAGAGAATCCCACGCCTGTTTTGATATCCTTCGCCAAGTTCAGGGACCGGTCTCAACGGGCTGGACCCTGAGCGTGTCGAAGGATCGAAAGGTCGAAGAGTTGCCAACCGACGGACGCGAGACACAACTCAAAGAAAGTTCCAGGATCATCTTGCAGGTCATTCCCTTTTCGTAGATTGTCCGCCGAATCCACTCGGATTGCCGGCCCGACGCCCATGCCAACCGAGACCGCTCCACACTCTGCCGTCCTGCGCACCGACCGGAACAAGCTGCGGCCCGAGGACCGGACGGTCCATGAATGGTACCGGTTCGTGTTGTCTTTCCCGCCCCATTTGGTCACGGACTATCTGGAACGGTTCGGCATCGGTCCTTCCCACACGGTGCTCGACCCGTTCTGCGGCACGGGCACGACGCTGGTCGAGTGCAAGAAACGCGGGATCGGGAGCGTCGGGATCGAGTCGAACCCCATGGCGCATTTCGCCAGCGCGGTGAAGGTCGATTGGACGGCCGCTCCCGCCAAGCTGGAAGACTATGCCGAAACCGTCGTGTCGGCGGTGCGCGCAACCTTGGCGAAACAGGGGCTCGATGAACGGCGCGGCTTGCCGTTGTTTTCCGCGAAGGGAGAGAGGCCGCCGTTTCCATTGCGGAGCCTGCCGCCCGACCAAGCGAAGCTCTTGCTGAAGGACTCGATCAGCCCGCTTCCGCTGCACAAGACGTTGATCCTGCTGGATGCCATAGACGGCCACGGTCGCCGCCACGAACGGCAATACGGGCGGCTCGCGCTGGCGAACGCGCTGGTCCACCGCATCGGCAATCTGAAATTCGGCCCGGAAGTCGGCGTCGGCCGGATCAAGGACGATGCCCAGGTTACGGAAGCGTGGGCGGACCGTCTCCGCAGCATCGTCCATGACCTTCGTCTTCATCAGGGTCGGGCGGACGTGCCCGCTCGAGTCATCAAAGCCGACTCCCGGGATGCCGACCGGCTCCTCGCGCCGCAGTCCGTGGACGCCGTGATTACGTCGCCGCCGTATCCCAACGAGAAAGACTACACCCGCACGACGCGGCTGGAGTCGGTCCTCCTCGGCCTCATCCGTGACAAGCAGGCATTGCGGTCGCTGAAACGGAGCCTGGTCAGGTCGAACACCGGGGGCGTGTACAAATCCGACACGGACGACCGCGAAATCGCGGACCACGCCGCGATAGACGACATCGCCGCCACCATAGAGCAACGCCGGATCGCACTCGGGAAGACGTCCGGCTTCGAGCGCCTGTACCCGCGCGTCACCCGTCTCTATTTCGGCGGCATGCGCCGCCATCTCGCCTCGTTGCGCCCGGTCCTTCGTCCGGGCGCGAAGCTGGCCTATGTGGTGGGGGATCAGGCGTCGTATCTGCGCGTGATGATCCGCACCGGCCAACTGCTGGCCGACATTGCCCGATCGCTGGGCTACGTCGTCACCGACATCGACCTGTTTCGGACCCGGCCTTCGACGGTGACCGGCGAGCACCTCCGAGAAGAAGTCGTCCTGCTGGAGTGGCCGGAGAAGACCAGGACGTTGCACTGAGCACACCCAATTGTTCAAGGGGACCTCAGCCGGCACGCTCAGGGTGGCGAACGGCAATCCTCCTACATTAGAATATGAAAAATACCCCGCCAGGAGACGACGTTGACTGATTTCAGAGGCGCCCGGGGTTCCAACGCGGGAGATGACTTCCATGAGTTGTGGGCGACCCGGCAGGTCATCCGGCTTCTGTCGAAAGAGGATGGTCTGGAAGCCGTCGCCGTTGAAGGGTTGAGCGCCCGCGACGAGGCCGGAGCGCCTCCCGACACCTGGGACGGAGTGGATTGCACCTTGTACTTCGGCGGGCGGAACGCAACCGAAGCCGACCGGGTACAGATCGCACAGCTAAAGTATTCTGCGGCAAATCCGAATAAAAAGTGGACCGTCTCACGTTTGGTCGCAGGTCCGCGCCGCGACCAGTCGATCATCGCCCGGCTGGCAAAGGCTTGGAAAAGACTGGCAGGGGCCGATTCTCTCTCTTCTCCCATTCGCACTGTCCTGATCAGCAACCAACCGATCGATCCAAATGTGATCTCAGCGGTGCGACGTGCGGCCGCGTCGCCCGTGAACGTTCCAACGCGTAAGCCGAACGCGACAGCAAAGCCGGAAGCCCGCTTGGCCTATGCCGCAGGGCTACCCGCCGATGATTTTCGGGTCTTCGCGTCCGCGCTCAGCTTCGAGGCAGGCGCCGGTTCCCGCTTTGCATTTGAGGAACGGGCACTCCGAGCCATCGCCGAGTGGACCGACCATGACGTTCAGGGGGTCGTCACGGGGCTGAGGCAGTTCGTTCGCAAACGGATGAGGCCCGAGTTTGCTGGCGAATCGATCTCGCGCGAGTCCGTCCTCTTGCACTTTGGCGCGTCGGAGGAAGCCGCGCTGTTCCCCTGTCCGTCTGCAATCGCTCCGACGGATGCGTTGGTCAGCCGCGCACCTATTCGAGAAGCTATCGAAAGACTCCGTTCCGGACTCCAATATCTTTGCCTGCATGGGCGTGCCGGTACGGGGAAGACGACCGCCCTGCAGGAAATCGAAGCCGGTCTTCCGCCAGGATCGGTCATGGTCAAGTACGACTGCTATGGCGGTGGTCGCTACCTGGACCCCAGCGCACTGCGCCATCGCACGCAGGACGCTTTTCTCCAGTTGACGAACGAGCTTGCCACCCGCCTGAAGCTGCCGCTGCTCTTGAGTCGTCGGCAAGATTCGGACTACCCGCGCCTGTTTGCGAGTCGACTGGGGCATGCAGCCCAAGCACTAGCCGCCCAGCACCCTGCCGCCTTGATCGTCATCGCCGTGGATGCCGCGGACAACTCGGTCCATGCGGCGCAACAACGAGCCCCCGTCGAAGTGTCATTCGTTCCCGATTTCGTGCGATTGACCGAATTACCGGAGAACGTCCGCTTCCTCGTGACGACCCGAACCGGACGGTTGGAGCATCTTCGTTTGCCACGCTCGTACTACAGGATGGAAATAGCGCCGTTCAGCCGACAAGAAACAGCGAAGAACGTTGCACAAGTATGGACCACCGCGCCTGAATCATGGATCGAGGATTTCCATCATCTCTCCGGCGGTATCCCCAGAGTGCAATCCTACGCCCTTCACGAGGTCGATAGCGCCCATCCGTCTCGTGCCCTCGACTGCTTGAGGCCCGCCGGGAAGTTGCTCTCGGATATTTTTCGGCAGCGGTTCGAAGACGCGATCAAGAAAAGTGACGTCGCCGAGGTGCAGAGGCTATGTGCCGGCTTGATTGCGCTGCCTCGCCCTGTTCCCTTGTCGGACTTGGCTGCGGTCCTGGAGAGTACTGAGACGCAACTCGCCGATGTCTGTGTGGACCTCGCGCCCGGTATTCGATTGCGGAACGGCATGGTGAATTTCGCCGACGAAGATATTGAGGAGTTCGTGCGAGACGAGGGAGAGGACGATCTTATGGACGTACGAAAACGAGTTGCAGAACGACTCCTCACACGGGCTTCTGACGATCGTTACGCGGCGTTGAACGTCGCTGCCGCACTCGTAGCCGCCGAACGCGGTCGTGACTTGTTGGATCTCGTAGAAAGGGAATCGGCCCCACCCGCGGTGAAGGACCCCGTTCTGCGCCGGGAAGCCGAATTGCAGCGCCTACGTCTTGCAATCAAGGTCTGTCGTGAAGCAGGGGACGTCGTGCGTGCCCTGCATTTCGTTCTGATTGGGGCGGAAGGCATCAAAACCGAGACCGCTTTACGGAGGCTGTTGGTAGAGAATCCAGACCTTGCGGCCCGCTTTGCACAAGAAACCGCGGGACGCCTGATCCTTTCCGATGGGAAACTCGTCGAACATCATGGACCGCTGCTGTTTCAGAGGCTTTCGGTCGATGCGGACAGAGGTGATGCGGTCTCCGTTCGAGCAGGACGGCACTCATTGAATGCTTGGCTACGCGCTCGAGAACTTTCCAGTGAGAACGAAGATAGGAGTCATCAGGGGGCGTGGAAGATCAGTCTTTCGGACGTCTCCAGTACGGTGGGGGCAGAGATCAAACTCAGCGGTCCAAAGGCTTCGCTTGCAATGCTTCAAAGTTGGGTGCCGAAGCGCCTCGCCTTGGAGGTAGCTTTAACGCTTCCGTATCGACTGATCGCCGAAGGACACGAAAGCAAGATCGAAGCACTCGTAACGGACCATCTCGGGCCGCTCGGGTCCCTTTTCCTCATGATTCCGTTGGTTTTGGCAGGCCGCCCGATAGACCCTGAACGGATAGCCAGGGGCTTGGGTCAACTCATGCGGCGGAAGCTTCGTATAAGGCGCTTCTTCGAGATCAGCGTTCTCAGCCATGACCAGCCGTCAATTCACGGCAAGGTCCTCGACGTCGCGTTGACCGCTTGTGAACTCCTGACGATCGAACGCGCGGCGGATGACGTTGTCGATAAGGTACTGAAGAGTTTCCTCGACACTGAGTTCCGTCGGATCGATCGGCGTTCTGAACATGAGACTTTCAAGCTGGACCTGCTCTTTCGTGCATATGCACTGAGAGAAGCGCGGGGCGGTCGAACACCGACGATCAAGGGCATTTTCGGGCCACGACCGGCACCCGAAAAGGACGATCCTCACCAGAAAGACAGGTATGCGGAGGAACATGATCGTCACTTGATGGAACTTACGAGGGAAGTGTTCGACGTATATGCCACTGTCGCCAACACTTTGGTCAACCGACCGCCGACCTCCGAGTTGGAAGACGATCTTCGTCTGATACACGACGGGCTTGAACGCAAGATCTGGAATATCTCGCGTCAGTTCAGTGCTCACTCCATGTTTGGTCACGCGGCGAAGCACGCTGCAGTCCTGCTCGCCGCTGGCTACGCCCCTCTAACGATCAAGCGCTTTGCCGACAACGTTTGTGGCCCATGGCGCGACCGAAATCAGATTCTCAACGAACTGTTCGTTGCACGGTTGAGCCTGTGGCCCGAACTGCATTATTCGTTGTTGAAAGACCTCGTTACCGCCGCTGACGAAATCCGAACGATGCGGGTCGGGGCGAGCGAAAAATCCAAGACACTCGTCAGTTACGCGCGTCTCATGAAGCCAGTCAGCGAGCAGGACGCGAACGCTATTTTCAATTACGCCGTCGAAGCCGCCAGTGAGTTGGACTGGGAAATCATGGCCCAAATCGGGTTGCTCGGCGAACTCGTGAATCGCGGTGGTAAGGGCTTTCCGGATGCGCGAAATACGGCACGGCAGTTCAGCAACGTTATTGCAGACGCAGCGATTCGACTGGACGGGTACGACCATTTCCCTTGGAGCGAGGCGATGTCCGGTCTGGCATGCCTGGATACTCCGCTCGCATTGGCGAACGCGGCCCGGTGGGACGACGAGGGAGTCGTCGGGCTTGACGAAACCTTGGCCCCCGTACTGAAAACGGCTTTGAGTGAACGGACGCTCGGGCCCGAACAGGCTGCCGCTCTAGCCCTGCTCTCTGATGACCGAGGCGACGTGGGCGCTGAAGTCCTGAAACAGCTTGGGCATCCGGCACCTCGAAACTTCCCGGCGCTTGCCGAGGAAGCCGCCCACGACGTGCTCATCAGAAATTCTTCTTATCGGCTTGACGAGGTTGTGCGATACATCGAACAGAATGGTCACCACGGCCCTTGGTCAGACGCACTGCTTCGTCAGGAGGAGTTCTTGGCGAACCTGCCGCCGACCCAGACTGAAAAACCCGACAACGGTGTTGATCCAGAAGCGAAGGGTAAATATTCGTTCGATACATATGTCTGGCAACGTGAAGCGTTGACCGAGAGTCCACTCCTGCACGCCACGGTTCAGGATCTCTGGAATCGTGCAAAAACCGCAACCGCTTCGGGGTACTTTCCTACTGATGACGTATTCGAGTCTGCTCGCAAGGCCGTGCTGCCAAAAGACCGTTCTCTTCACCTTACAGCGCTTGCCGGGCTCGAAGGGCATTCCATTTCCGACTGGGCGGTAAGATCGCTGCTTCGGGCGATCGACGCCTGGTGGAGCGCCAGTCCGTCCGTACAGGATTGGTGCAGGACGAACCTGCCAGAGATTATCGTGGCGCGGTTTCCGGAGATGCCGCGCTCTTTCGGATATGAAGAAGACGATCTGCTCCGGACAATGGAACGAACCGGCCTTTCCGATACCGAACAGCAGTCTCTCATGCTCCGCGGGATCGAGCGCCATGTGGACGGTCTCGACGCGGAGCGTCTCTTCAATCTGGCGGGAAAGATCGGGTGTAAACTGGCACCGTCGGATGCCGCCCGGTTGGTTGATTGGTACGTCGGGCGGCTGGCGGAACGGATTCCGGCCGACGAGCAGGACCAGCCGGTACGCCTCGACGAACTGCCGCGACAGGTGGATGGGGCGGTGGCGCGTTTCCTGTTCGCCTATCTGGGTGACTATGATCTCCGCCTGCGTTGGCGCGCGGCCCACGCCGTTCGACGTCTGGCCCGAACAGGGGAACAGGCAACCTTGATAGCGCTGATCGCGGAGTACGACCGACGCGAAGACCCAGCGTTTCGAAAGCGAGACGTTGCTTTCTACTGGCTTGCGGCCCGTCTCTGGTTCGTCGTGGCCTGGGACCGGGTCGCCATCGAGAATCCCGGCCTCGCCAGTTGCGTCGCCCGCACCCTGTTACGGGCCGCGCTCGACGATTCGTTTCCCCATCTTCTCATACGTTCCTTCGCGCGCGACGCCTGCGAAAAGCTCGTGGCAGCAGGGCGTCTGTCGCTGACCGAAGCGGAATCTTCGGGTTTGAAAAGCGTCAACGAAACGCCTTTCCCACCAGTCCCGGCCAACGGCATATTGGGAAGCACTTTTGCCGACAGTGACGAAGGCCGCCGTTTTCAGTTCGACGGGCTGGATACCCTTCGCTACTGGTACGAACCGATGACGAGAGCGTTCGCCGGCGTGGACGGCGAACGATTCCTTCAGGAAGTCGAACGCTGGATCATCGACGTTTGGGGCTACGAGGGTAATGTTTGGGACTGGGACAAAGAACGGCGACGTGGACGGAGGGATTGGATGTTCTGGGGTCACAGCCACGGAGCCATACCAACGTTGGAACGGCTCAGTACTCACTTGGAATGGCACGCGATGTGGTGCGCGGCGGGGGAATTGCTGAAAACCGAACGCCTCCTTTCTTCTGGTGCGGACAATCGGCATGAACTCGGCGATCGAGTCAGCAGTGAGAAGCTCACGGAGGCGCCCGTTTGGCTGGCGGATTTCCTGGTTCCGACACCGCTCGAAGCTCGGAACTGGCAGCCTGACTCCGAAGGGTTGGACGATTGGGCTTCGATGGCCGGAGAGTCCGTCCATCGTTCTGCAATCCTGCCAAGCGATTCGTCGGATCATGTCGCCGTTTCCGGCTACTCGGAACGCCGTTCGGATGATCGTAAGGAAACGATAAGTATCACCAGCGCACTCGTCGAACCTTCGACCAGCCGCTTTCTTCTTCGGGCGTTGCAGACGACGGAGGACCCTTGGGATTACAAACTTCCCGACGAAGGGGAGAACCATGCCGAAATCGACGAAGCGCCCTACCGACTGCTCGGATGGTTGCGGAATGGCGACATTCGGGAAGGCCGCATCGATGAGAAGGATCCCTTCCGGGGATACGCCTCCGACATCGGTGCACGCCCAGGGCAACGGGTTACCGTTGCTTGCGATCTGACACGGGATGCGGCTGGACGGCCCCGCTGGTTCGGCCCCCATGCGGAGCAGCCGATGTTCACCTACGAGGTCTGGGAAGAGCCGCCCGAAGATGACGAGAAATATATGCCGGGGTTTGCCGTCGCCGGCCAACGTCTGCTCGTGCACAAGGAGCAACTGCTGAACTTCCTGCGCGGACAGGAGTTGGCCCTCATCATAGAAGTGGAGGTGGAACGCCGTGGCCGAGAAGCTCGACGATACGCTGACGAAGAAGGAAACCCCACGCCGGAAGGTCGGTTCATCCGCCTCTACCAGCTTGACGGACGAGGTGGTCTCGAAGTTGCCGAAGGACGTCTTGGCACTTGGGCGGGTCATCGTTCGACAGCTTGAACTGGAAGACCGTGGAACCGTACTGGAGCGCTGGCTCGCGCATCATCTGGCCGAGGTCATAGCCGAAGCCGACGGGACAGTCGGGCCTTCGAAGGCTGCGGCCGAAACACGGGCAGTCGATTTGATTCTCAAACTCTGGACGCATCGGCGTGCCCTTCCGGAACGGGTTGACCCCCTCGGTGGATACCGAAATGCAGCCGCCGTGCTTGGCCGTCTCACCGCGGAGGCGAATCCCTGGAGAAACTTCCAGCACTCCAATACTTATGAAGAACTGTTGCAGGAAACGTTCGAAATCCTGACTCGGATCGTACTTGCCGGCCTCTTGCTCACTCAGATTTCCCGCCCACGCCCGGTCACTGCGGAGGAGTTGGAAGGGTTGGAGGAAGAAGAGATATTCTTACGATCCGAACTCGAAAAATGGATGTCCTTCTTCTCTCGTCCACAATCGGAGGGCGAAATCAACACCGATGGTGTCGATTCTGATATTGCAGAACCCGTTGAGGACGCTGCCATGTCGGAACGACCCGACGGCCCCGACAATGCAGCTCGAACGCAAGATGGACAGGTCCCGCAAGATGAGGCTGCCTTTCACTCCGGCATCGTCGAGAATCTGGAACGTATGCAGGAGAAGTTAGGCGCGCTGTTGGACCGTTGGCGAGGGGCGACTCCTGGTCAGTCCGAGTCCGACGACGTGGATGAGTCGGGCGGGCAATAATGAAGCAGGGCCGCCTTCATTGGGGAGGGGCGAGCAGGGCGTTCAGGCGGTGCTCCCATTCGTCTTCGTCCACGACCTCGAAGCGGAGGACCTTCTCGCGCATGGCCGGGGCGAATTCCGCCCAGTCGGCTTTCTTCGCGTGCCGGGAACACAGGTCGAAGACCGACCGCTTGTAGGCCGTGTCCGCAGACTGCCCGAGGTGGAGCCCCTTGGTCTCTACGACGAAGACTCGGTGGTAGGCGTCGCCGGTGTCCGGCTCGTCCGGCTTCAACGTGAAGATGAAGTCCGCGTAGATCCGCCCCGGCTTCCATCCCTGAACGTAGTAGTCGGTGCGCGCGCGGTTCCGATACCAGAAGAACAGGCGCTCCTGCTGGTCCAGATAGGTGGCGACCTTGTTCTCCAGCCCGTTCGTCGCCTCGATCGTGCGCGGCAGACGGTTGAACGCCAAGTCGTCCGTCACGACGAGAAACCGCATCGTGCCGGCGGCGAGCAGGTCCTCGAAGACGCGCCGGGAGAGCCGGTCGCGTTCTCGTTCCAGACGTTTGCGGAGTTCTTCGAGAATGAACAGGGCGTTCCCCGCCACCCGTTCGGGGGGATACCGGTCGAGCAGCATGCCGAAGGCCCGGCGCGCGACTTCCCGGCCCCGCCACGGGTTGGGCATGACGTCGAGCAGGTGGCTGGCCGCGAAGAAATAATCGATCGTGGCGGTCCGCCCGGTTCTGCCGGCCCCCGCGTCGGGGTCGGTCAGGAACGGCTCGCCGTCCAGTCCCGTGCGCAATTCGACGTCGCCCCGCCCTTCGTCGCGGAGCGCCAGATCGGCCAGCGGGCTCACGTCCACCTCGCCCCACGGGACGCGCGACAGAATGTCCGCCTCGTAATGCACCAGCCGCCATTCCCGCCCGTCCTCGATCATGAAGGCCGGCAGCATGAGGTCGCGCGCCGCGGCGCGATACGGCGCGCGCTGGGCGACCGGGGGCGTTGCGTCGGGGCGGGGTGGGGCGTCGTCGGCGTCCGTCACGATGCGGCTTTCCAGACCGTGCAACCCTTCCAGCCCGAACCCCTTGCGCACTTGCTGTAGCAATTCGGCGCCCCGGCGCTGGAAGCAGAAGACGTAGCTTTCGTCCAGCCACGCCACGTGCGTCTTCTTCGCATACGGCTGCCGGAGAATGCGACCGACGAGTTGCGTCAGGGCGCTCTTGGAACCGGGGTTCGTCAGAATCGTCAGGACGTAGGCGAAGGCGCAGTCCCAGCCTTCCTGCAGTGCTTGCTTCGTGATGATGAACCGAATCGGACACTCGCGCGCCAGCAGGCCGCCGGCCTCGTCCACGGCTTTCAATTCGTCCCGCTGGCTCGTCTTGACCGCAACGTGTTCCGCGCGCACGTCGGGGTGCCGCAACAGATAGTCGCGGGCGTCGTCGGCGTGCACCACGCCCGGGCGGCGTTGCTCTTTGCCGGTGCGCTCGACCTGAATCAGACAGATGGGGCGGATGTAGGTGCCGGTTTCGGCTTCGTACTCGCGCGCCGCGGCTTCCAGCCGGGTCCGGTGTTCGATCGACGCGAGCAGCGTGGTCTTCCAATCCGTGCTGGCGCGGTTCCTGATGTGCAGGTCGAGTTTGATCATCTCCTCCGCGTTCAGGGCGTGGCCGCGAATATCGACCAGTACGTTCGCGCCCTTGGGCGGGGTGGCCGACAACTCCACGATCAGGCACGGATTGAATCCTTCGAGCGTCTTCTTGGCGTTCGGGCTGTACGCCTTGTGTCCCTCGTCCAGCACGATCAGCGGGCGCAGCAGCCGCAGGGTGTTGCCGAGCGAGGTCTTCGCCTGCCGGCCCCAGGCGCCGCCGCGCGCGAAGGCGTCGAGATTCGGCACCCGCGCCAGCAGCGCCGCGTGTCCGGCGCCGTCGTCGTCCGCGGGGAAGAAGCGGTCGAACCCCCCGCTGTCCCGGAACATGCGGAGTTGCGCCGTCGTTTCCCGGTTGGCCGACGGCAACATGAGCACCAGCACGCAAAGATTCTCCCGCACGTCCTGCGGCCCGAACCCGCTCGTTTTTTCCAGCACCACGGTCCGGCCGGCCGAGGCGAGGTCGAGTTGCTGCCGGTACGGATGGTCGCGGTCCTTCAGCGCCGCGCAGGTCTGCGTATAGATCTGCGTGGTCGGTACGATCCACAGCACCAGCCCGGTCCGCTGCCCCCGGTAATGGGTGTTGACCAGATCGATGACCTTGGTTGCCAGCAAGGTCTTGCCGCCGCCGGTCGGAATTTTCAGGCAGAACGTCGGCAGCGGCTCGCCGAGGCCGTTCGTGCGCGCCAGATAGGCCCCGGAGGCTGCGGCCGTCTTTTCCCACGCTTTGCTCGCCCAGTCGAAGTCCAGGTCGGGATCCAACTCCAGCGCCGCGGCGGCCTTGGCGCGCCACTCGGCCAGCCGTTCGAGAAACTCCCGGACGGCCGCCAACGCGCGGTGCTGGTAGTCCTTGAGGATCATCGGGTCAGCTTGTCGACGGTGTCGTAGATCTGGAACGGGAGTTGCTGAAAGGTGATGCGATAGCGGTGCAGGAATTCCCGGTCGAGATATTTGGTGGGCGCGAAGACGAGTTTGTTGCGGATGCCGCGCGGGAGCGCCCGGGCGACGTCGAGCGTCAGCGCCATGTCCTTGAGCGCCTCGGCGTCGGCTTCGTAGATCAGGAACACGTCGTACAGCCGGCTCCGCCCGATGAACCACGTCTTCTTCCTGATCTTCTCCGGCTCGAACTCCTCGCCGGTCGCGGTGAAGAAGACGTAGGCGGCCAGCTTTTCGTAACTCGGCAGGTTCGAGCCATCGAGCAGCGACTCCTGGCGCATCGGGCGGCCCAACGCGAAGTAGCTGAACGTGCCGCCCAGCCCGGCTTTGAGCGCCTCGTCCTTGGCGGACGGGATGCCCGTGGCGACACGCTGCACCCGTTCGGCGGTGAGCGCGTCCACGTAGTCCTCGCATTCGACCAGCACGAAGCGCCGGGTGCCGCCGTCCTCCTTGTTCAGCGCCAGCACCGCGTGCGCGGTCGTGCCGGAGCCGGCGAAGGAGTCGAGGACGATGGAGTCTTTGTCGCATGCAATCCGGAGTATTCGACTAAGAAGTTTCGTCGGTTTCGGTGTAATGAACACATCCTGAGAAGGCCCGAGATCCATAAGTCGGCTGAGTTCCTGTTTTGCGTTGCGAGTGCTTCCAGCATCTTTCCATGACCACAATGCTTGCGGCACGACACCTTCACGAACTTCTGAAAGAAATCGCTTGATTCCTGGGCGATTGTTTCCAGATTTTCCCCACCAAATTCTGTGATCTTTATCGAGTTCATCAAATTTTTCTCTACTGATTCTCCAATAACTTCCGGCCGGAGGCCCATCAATGACCTTTCCGGATGGAGTGGTGATTGAATAGCGACCCTGTGCGTAGAAATTCTCGCGGCGAGATCGCTTAATAACCACGGGCCACGTGAATCGTTATCCGGATTCTTGTAACGCGCTACCATTTCGTCTGATCGTGGTAGTGCATTCGGTCGCCACTTATCCGCGTCGCGAGCGTAAACCGCGATAAAATCGTGATCTTCACTGAAATGGAGAGCCATGTTTTTAGGGCTGTCCATCTTGTGCCAAATGATGCTGGCGACGAAATTTTCTTCGCCGAACACCTCGTCCATGAGACAGCGCAGCCGATGCACTTCGTTGTCGTCGATGGAGATGAAGATCGCGCCGTCGTCGCGGAGAAACTCGCGCAGCAGCTTCAGGCGGGGGAGCATCATGCAGCACCACTTGTCGTGGCGGGTGAGGTCCTCGCGGTCCACGACCGTGCCCAGCCACTCCTGCATCATGGGGGAATTGACGTTGTCGTTGTACGCCCAACCCTCGTTGCCGGTGTTGTAGGGCGGATCGATGTAGATGCACTTGACCTTGCCGTGGTAGGTCGGCAGCAACGCTTTGAGCGCGGCCAAGTTGTCACCGGCGACGATCAGGTTGTCGTGCAAGCTCGCCTTCGCACTGAGCCCCTTGCCCCGGACCGGCCGCATTTCGTGGAACGGCACCGCCAGATGGTGGTTCTCCACGAACACCTTCCCCTTGAATTCCAGCCGCGTCATGTCGGTCTTCTCTGTGCGGACCGCTCGAGAATATAGCGAAACTCGAACAGGGATCGGACCTCCATCATGCTCCCAAGTCCGCTTCCCCTTCAGACCGCCCAGACGGTCAACCGCAACTCGTCCCCGAACAGGGCGTATTCCGGCCGCCGGCCCGAATGCGCCTCGCCGTCCCGGAGAATCTTGCGGACGCCTTCTCCGCGCGATTCCAGGAACACGAGCCCCGTGCGCTTGCTCCGAATTCTGGACAGGAAGCCGACCAGGAGTTGGTTACGGGTGAAGGTGCGGTAGGGCATGTCGTCCAGCGTCAGGGTGTTGGGCAGGTTGCCGGGGCTGGAGAGTTCCAGTCGGTCGGCGAACAGGAACAGACGGATTTTCGAGCCGGCAATGGCATAGTCGCGGTGGGCGACCGCATTGACGATGGCCTCGTCGATGACGTCGAGGTCGTAGCGGGGGCCGTCGGTTGCGGCGCCGGCGGACTGCATGAAACGGGCGACGAAGGCGACACCGGCGTCGATCTGGTCGGAGACCGGGCCGGCGAGGCGCTCGGCGTGGACGAGGTCGTCGGAGGAAAGCGCCGTGCCGGCGTAGCAGGCGGCCTCGATGGAGCCGGACGCGAGAAAGGCGGTCGGCTCGGTCCCGAAAACGAGCAGGCCGGCGACCGTGGGCCTGTCCCTCCCCTCTTCGTCTCTGGCTGTGACGCAGGTGTTGCGGAGCAGGTCGAGCCAGGGGATGGTCGGGGAGCGACCGAAGAAGGCTTCGAGGCGGTGCTGGTTGAGGTCGGAGACGGTCGCGGCGAGGACGGCCTGTTCGTCGAAGACGTATGCGCGGCCCCGCTGCTGGAAGAGCCGGGCGAGTTCCGGGGGCGTGAGATCGCGCTTCGAGGAACCGACCCGCTGGTAATAGCGCCCGCCCGACGTGCGGTGCACGTAGAGGCCGCGGGGAACTTCCGCCAGGAGCAGATGTTCGTCCTCCCCATCGTCGCCGGGAAGCACCTGTTTGCGGATGATCGGCCGAATCGGGGGTTCGCAGTTGTGCGTGGCGACGTTGAGAATCCAGTGCTCGACGGCATCGACTCGCGCGGCCGGAATCCCCTGCACGGCGCCCGTGTCATCGACGCCGAACAACACGACGCCGCCCTCCGCGTTGGCGAACGCGACCAGTTCGCCGGCCAGGTGTTCGGCGTTCGGCGACGTCACGCCACGCGCCCCGAAGCGGACCTCCTTGAACTCGGCGCGACCGTCTTCTCCGGCCCGGAGTTGGTTCAATATCTGTTCTCTGTTGTCGAACATGACGCGACTCGAAGAGACCGGGTTGGATGTGGCACGGGTGTTCCGCGGGGGAGTCGCCGTCCGCGGTGAAGATGGAGCCGGTCAGGAAGGCGGCGGCTGGATACCATTACCAGATACGGTTGACGCCGTACCGGTCGAACGCCCGGTCGAGGGAGACGACGGCGACGTCGCGCACCAGGGCTTGCGCGATGAGGATGCGGTCGAACGGGTCGCGGTGCGGGCCGGGAAGGCGCCCGGCGCGTTCGGCGTCCGTGACGGTAATCGCCAGTTCCTCGAACCCCTGGCTGGCGATGGCGCCGGCCACGTCATGTGCCAAGGCATCGGCTTCCGCGAGCTTGCCGATGCGGTGCTTGGTAGCGATTTCCCAAGCCGAAGCCGCGCTGACGATGACGGCGTTGGCCTCGTCCGCGATGGACTCGTAGGCGGTTTTCGACAAACGGTCGGGCTCCACGGTCCACCAGACGAAGGCGTGGGTGTCCAGCAGGATTCGCACGACGGCACCCCTGCCCCTATCTGCCTTCCCACAGCCTCAATTCTTCCTCTGGCAGCGGGTCGAAAAAGAAGCTGTCCGGAAAAGAGACTTTTCCTTTCAGAATACCGGGCTGGCGCTTCCCACGCGGCTTGCAGCGGACGAGCCGGGCGACCGGTTCGCCCCGGCGGGCGATGACGACCTCCTCGCCCGCCTCGACCTGGGCCAGCAGGCGGGAAAGCTGGGTCTTGGCTTGATGGACGTTGACGGTGGGCATGAGCCGAACCTCCGTTAATCTTGTTAGTCAGCAATAAAGCGAGATTCCTGGAGCGGTCAAGTTCCTGGAATGGCGTATTTCGACAGTTTAAGGAGGTTACTAGTTTGAAACTTTTGTCGGAAAACGTAGGCATCCGGGCGTAGGGGCAACCCCCCGTGGTTGCCCTGGGTGGCGGGAAGGGCAGGCACGGGGGCCTGCCCCTACGCAACGAATCACCGTGCGACGTTCAGATGACAATGCGGCGCGGCTCGCTTGTCCGGGCTGCCGGATGTTTGGTAGGGTCCCGGCTTCCGAGCCCGCCATTTCAAGGAAAGCAATGCCGTTTCTGCAATTCCGGCACCTGCCGATCCTCGCTACCCTGACGCTTCTACTCGTCGGCTGCGGCTCGGACGACCGGCGCGCCGAGGAAACGCCCGCGTCGGCGCCGGCCGCGGAATCGTTGCCCGCGGTGTCCGCGCCCGCCACGGCCCCGGAATTGGCACCGACCGACGAGTACGACATCCGGGATGCGGAGATGACCTGCGCGGACGCCAACCGCCACGCCCTGCGGGCGGTCGAGCGGCTGGGCTACGAGGTGACGTCGTTCAGCCAGGCGTCCGAGACGGCGCCCGGTCGGATCGACGCCGAACAGCGCAGCGCATGGGGCGAAGACGAGCCCGTGTCCGTCGGCATTACGTGCGGCCCGGAGGGCGTGCGTCTGGCGCCGCGGTCCGAGATTCCGCCGTGCGAACAGGCGAACCGGGTCATGCGCCGTGCGGTCGAGAGCAGCGGCTTCACCGTCGATGCGTTTCAGCATGCCAGCCTGAGCGCCGCGGGCCGGGTGGAAGGCCGCAACGCCGCGGGCGAGTCCACCTGGGTCAGCATCACCTGTTACATCGAGCGCAACCGGGTCGAGATGGATACCGACGAAAACAGCCCGTTGCTCGAAAACATCGATTTTTATCAGGCCCTCACCGACTTCCAGCTTGGGTTCTACACCGCGTTCAACAAATATCTGGACGACGCCCAGCCGTCGGACGGACAGGGTGACTCCGTGCAGGTCGCGTTACAGCCGTTCGACGCGGTGGACGCGCAAATCGTCTTCGGCGCCGCGAGCATCGACCCGCTGCCGGTGAAGGTCGTGATCGCCAACCCCACAAAGCGCACCTACCGGCTGGAGACCGAGCGGGTGACGCTCACGGCCGCGTCGGGCGCGCGCGTCGAGCCGCTGGCCGGTGACGCCACCACGTTTCCGACCACGGCGCTGAACGACCGGTCGATTCCGCCCGGGGCGCGCATCGAAGGCTATTTGTTCTATCCGCCCGGCACATACGCCGGAGCGCGCGGGTCGCTGGCCGACGAACGGACCGGTGAGCGGGAGGGCTTTCGGCTCGACTTCCCGTCGGATTGACGTCGCACCACGTTCCCGGCAAAGCGAACGCCCGACACCGAATCCGCAATTCCAAAACCGACGAGGGAGGCTCGACATGGCAAACAATCCAGACAAGAAACGGTACGCAGGCAAGATCGACCGCGACAAAGTGCAGAAACTGGCCGAACACACGATGGGCATCCTGAGCGGCGCAGTGACGTCGGGGATGATCTATCTGGGCGACCGGCTGGGACTCTACAAGGCGATGGACGCCGCGGGCCCGCTGACCAGCGACGAACTCGCGGCCAAGACCGGCCTGCACGAACGGTGGGTCCGCGAGTGGCTGGAAGGCCAGGCGACCGCGGGGCTGCTGGATTACCGTGGGGAACGGAAGTTCGAGTTGTCCGCGGAGGCGGCGCTGGTGTTTTCCAACG
The DNA here is from genome assembly GCA_965242795.1 of uncultured Binatia bacterium (SeqCode). Taxonomy (GTDB): domain Bacteria; phylum Desulfobacterota; class Binatia; order Bin18; family Bin18; genus Bin18. The sequence goes on along the minus strand of OZ251505.1, from coordinate 1,085,210 downwards.
AGCAGAGCCCCGCGTTTCTGGCGGGCGGATTCTGTTCGCTGCCGCAACAGATGGGCGTCATCGAGCGGCTGCCGGAGTCGTTCGAGACCGGGCTGGGCTTGCCGTACGACGCGTTCGGGCCGGAGGGCGCGCGCGGGATCGAGCGGTTTCTGGCGCCGTGGTTCCAGGCCCACCTCGTGCCCAAGGCGCTGCCCGCGTTGGACGGCGTGGTGCCGAAGCTGGAGGCGGGTGCCAAGGTCGCCGACGTGGGCTGCGGCGCGGGCGTGGCGCTCCTCAAGATCGCGCAGGCCTATCCGCAGACGGAGTGCCACGGCTACGACATTTCCAAGCATGCCTTGGCGCGGGCGGAGCAGAACAAGGCCGAGGCGGGCGTCGCCAACGTCAGCTTTCACGACGCGGACGGCGACTCGATCCCCGACGACAAGAGCTTCGACTTCATCACGACGTTCGACTGCCTGCACGACATGCCCAACCCGACGTCGGTCATGCAGGCCATCTACCGCGCGCTCAAGCCGAACGGCACGTGGCTGATCGCCGACATCCACAGCCTGCCCAGCTTCGAGGAGAACCTGGAGAAGAACCCGCTCGCGCCGCTGCTGTACGGCTTCTCGGTGATGTGCTGCATGTCGTCGGCCATGTCCACGCCCGACGGCGAGGGACTGGGCACGTTGGGCTTCAGCGAGCCGGTGGCACGGCGCATGATCGGCGCCGCGGGCTTCACCCGTTTCACCAGCCACGACTTCGATAACCCGATCAACGCCTACTTCGAGGTACGGCCGTAATTGTCGAACGCCGCCGCCCCCTTCCATTATTTGGAACCATCTATCGACACCTTTCGACCCGCTCAGGGACCGAGCTCAACGGGCAGGACTCTGAGCTTGTCGAAGAGTCGGGGGGCTGGGGAGGCCAAGGTGACATCGGGGTTCGTTTCGACAGGCTCAACGAACTTAGGGATGAGAAGGTTGTAGGATCACCTCGTATGTCGTTCCCTTCTTATTCCCTCCCCCCTTGAGGGGGAGGGCTAGGGAGGGGGGTCGGACGCTCCGAGTCGAACCGGAGGCCCGACCTCCGTCGCCTCAGTACCGCTCGATGACGTGCTTCGCGAAGTCCGAGTACACGTCGCGCGCGCAATCCATGGACGGCAGCAGCGTGACTTCCTTGAGACCGGCTTTTTCGGATGCACGGATGGAATCGATGATCTCGTCCGGTTCGCCGACAAGACACGTGCCGCGAATCGTCTCCGGCGTGACGAAGCGGCGTTCCTCGGGCACCAGAAACGTGCAGTGCCCGTTGTGGATTTGCAGATAGCGTTTCTCGCGCGGGGTCTCCATCTGCTCCACGGACGCACAGTATTCGTCCCAGATGCCCTTGTAGGCTTCCGGGATCACAGCCTCGTCCCGGGTCTGTTGATAGATTTCCCACACGAAGTGGATGATGGCTGTGACGTACGAGCCGCACTCCTCGATCACCCGGTCCGAGGTGAGCGCCTCGCCCGGCTTGAGCACTACCGCCGAAGTGAACGCCGCCACGAAATAGTCGTCCGGCAGGCTGCGGCCGGCGCGTTGCGCGCCTTCGCCGACGAGCGCCAGGTTGTGGGCCACCACGTCGGCGCGCTCGTTGAAGACCGACACGAGGCCGTCCCCGTACTCGCCCGCGCAGCGCAACGCGCGTGGGCCGTTGGCCGCCACGTAGATGGGAATCGGATTTTCGAGGTTCACGAAGCGCAGGTCCTGATGGAGAAAACGGATCGTGCGGGTCGTGTCGCCATACGTGTACTCGACTTCCTCGCCCCGCAGCAGGGTGCGCACCACGCGTAGGTATTCGCGGAAGTCGCGGATCTTCATGGGCTGCATCCCCATCACGCGCATCGCGGTGTGGCCGGTGCCGATGCCGAGGAAGACGCGGCCCGGCGCAATCTGGTTGATGGACGCGATCGAGTGCGCGGTCACCGGCGCAATGCGCGTGCCGGGGATGGCGACGCCGGTACCGATCCGAATCCGCGAGGTGTGCTGCGCGGCCAGCGCCATCGTGGCGTAGCAGTCCGACCAGATCATCTGCGAGTCGGGGATCCAGGCCATGTCGAAGCCCCGGTCCTCGGCGAATTGCACGAGTTGCCAGCCGTCGATCTTCGTGGACACGCACACCCCGAATTTCATGGTTCCCTCCTCGATCGGTTGCTTCACGGACGCGATGGGGCGCGCCGATGCTAGGGTTCGCCCACGGGGCCGTCAAGTCGCGCGCTTCTCATTCCGCGTGGATTCGGATACCGTCCCCCGGGCTCGCCCCGGAGGAAGCCGTGAAACCGCTGCAAGATCTGATCGTGCTGGACCTGACCCGCTTTCTGGCCGGCCCGTACTGCACGCTCTTGCTCGGCGGCCTCGGCGCGGAGGTCATCAAGGTGGAGCCTCCGGGCCGCGGCGAGGCGCACCGCTACCGCGCGCCGTGGGCCGGCCGCCACGGGGCCGGCATGGAGCGGCGGGACGATGACGACATCGGCCTGATGGTGCTGCACCGCGCGCGCAACAAAAAAAGCATCACGCTCAACTTGCGCGACCCGCACGGCACCGCACTGTTCCTGCAATTGGCGGCCCAGGCCGACGTGGTGGTGGAAAACTACTCGCCCGGCACGCTGGACAAGATGGGCCTCGGCTACGCGGCCCTGCGCGCGGCCAATCCGCGTATCGTCCTGTGCTCCATCTCGGGCTTCGGCCAGCACGGCCCGCGGCGCGACTGGCGCGCGTACGACCCGATCGTGCAGGCGGCCAGCGGCATCAGCAGCGTGACCGGCTTCGCCGACCATCCGCCCGCGCGCTGTGGCGCCGCGATCAGCGACACCACCGCGCCCCTGTTCGCCGTGATCGGCATTCTGTCCGCGCTGCAAAAACGCGCCAGGACCGGGCAGGGCGAGTGGGTGGATATCTCCATGCAGGACGGAACCTTCTTCTTGCTGCCCGACATCGTCGAGCACATGGCGGGCGGCCTGCAGCCCGAACGCCGCGGCAATGGTCATCCGGGCGGCGTGCCGTTCAACGTGTACGCCGCCACGGACGGCTACGTGTCGGTCTGCGCGGTGTCGGCCCAGAACTGGAAGAACCTGCTCGCGGCCCTGGATCGCCGGAATTTATTGGACGATCCCCGCTTCGCCAATCTCCAGCAACGCATGCACTACCGGGCCGACGTGGACGAACTGGTCCAAACCTGGGTCGGACGGTACACGGTTGCCGAGGCGGTCGCGCATCTCCAGGAACACGAAGTCCCGGCTGGGCCGGTTTTGAGCCCGGCCGACCTGGTCGAAGACGCCCATCTGATCGAACGCGGCATGGTCGTGGACGTGGAGCACCCGCGGCACGGTGCGGTGCCCGGAATCAAAGGCTTCGGTATGCCGATTCAATTCGTGGGCGACCGACTCGCCTTCGACCGGCCCTGCCCGGAAGTCGGCCAGCACAACGCCGAGGTCTATGGCCGCCTACTCGAATTCGACGACACCCGCTTGGCGGCACTGAAGGCACAGGGAGTCATCTAGCGCCGCGCGTCCGAACGTCTCGGAAGAAGACGAATCTCGAACGGGAATAAATGAAGGTATTCCATATTCAACCCTGTCGGCATTCCCGCGGAAGCGGGAATGCCAGACATGGATACCCGCTTGCGCAGAGCCTGCCCCCGGCTTGAACGGGGGGATGACGGGGAGACACTGACTCCAGGATCGTTATGGCGGTAAGTTCCGAAGAACAGAAGGAGGAGAAGACATGGCCGGACTATTGGATGGAAAAATCGCGCTCATCACCGGAGCCGGGTCGGGCATCGGTCGGGCGTCCGCCCTGACGTTCGCCCGCGAGGGCGCCAAGGTCGCGGTGGCCGACAAGCTGGTGAACGGTGGCCGAGAGACGGTGCGCATGGTCGAAGCCGCGGGCGGTACGGCCAGCTTCATCGAGGTCGACGTCAGCGATGCGGCGAGCGTCGAGGCGATGGTCAACGCGACCGTCGATACGTACGGGCGCCTCGACTGCGCGTACAACAACGCCGGCATCGAGGGCCAAGTCGCGCCGACCGACTCGTATGCGGACGACATGTTCGACAAGGTGATCGCCGTCAACCTGACCGGCGTGTGGCTGTGCATGAAGTACGAAATCCCGCGCCTGTTGGAACAGGGCGGCGGTGCGATCGTGAACACGGCTTCGGGCGCCGGCCTGATCGGCGTGGCGGGCTTGTCGGCCTACGTCGCGAGCAAGCACGGCGTGATCGGGCTGACCAAGACCGCGGCGCTGGAATACGCCAAATCCGGCATCCGGGTGAATGCGGTCTGCCCCGGCTTGATCCAGACGCCGATGGTGGAACGGCTGACCGCCGACCAGCCACAACTCGGCGAAGCGCTCGTGGCGATGGAACCCGTCGGCCGTACCGGACGGCCCGAAGAGATCGCCGAGTCCGTCGTCTGGCTGTGTTCGGACGCGGCCTCGTTCGTGACCGGCCACGCCATGTCGGTCGATGGCGGCTTCGTGGCGCAGTAACGCGGGCGTATCTGCGACCGGTCGGCATCGTTGCTCCGCGGTGAAACGGACGCGCTTGATACGCCATGCGTATTGCGGTATGCAGGACGCACAATGATGGTACGTACCCAAATCTCCCTCCAGGCCGAGTTGCATACGCGTGTCCGCGTGCGGGCGGCGGCGCTCGGAGTTTCGCTCGCCGAATACATCCGCCGGCTCGTCGATCAGGACTTGACCGAGTCCCCACGCCGCGCCGACCGTTCCGCGGTCTTCAATCTCGGCAGGTCGGCCGGCACCGACATCGGAACGGACAAACCCCGCATGGTCGCGGAGGCCACCGGCGCCGGAAAGTACCGCTATTCCGATCTGCCATGAGTGTCTTCGTGGACACGTCGGCTTGGTATGCCGCGGCCGACCGGGGCGACCGGCACAACGTGCGTGCGAAGCGGCTGTTGTCCACGGAGGAACCGCTCGTCACCAGCGATCACATCCTGATCGAGACGTGGCGGCTTCTGCATCATTTCCTGTCCGCCCACGCCGCGGAAACCTTCTGGGGCGCCCTCCGCAGCGGCGTTGCCTCCATCGAACAGGCGACGCACATCGACCTCGAAGCCGCGTGGACCATCGGCGAACTCTTCCCCGACCAGGATTTCTCGCTCGTGGACCGTACCTCGTTCGCGCTCATGGAGCGGCTGGGCATCTCGCGCGTCATTTCCTTCGACGCCGACTTTGCCGTCTTCCGGTACGGTCACGGCCGCAAATCCGCCTTCGAAGTTATACGGTAGACTGAATCTCTCTCCTGCCTCACTGATCGAACCACGTCGGTAGTGCCTTGATTCGAGATTTCCTTGGATCGAATGTCTTTCCTTGTCATTCCCCGGTTCGAGCCGGGGGCAGGCTCCGCGGAAGCAGGAATCCAGTTGGAGACCTTCCTCCTCATAGCGCCATACTTGTCGGGGCTGGGCACTCACCTCCCCCTCTCCCTAGCCCTCTCCCTCAAGGGGGAGAGGGGATAGGAAGGGAACTACATACTTGAAGATCCCACCCGGTCGTCATTCCCGCGAAAGCGGGAATCTAGAACGTCGATACCTGCTTTCGCAGAGCCTGCCCCCGGCTTGAACGGGGGTATGACAAGGAGAACTTTCTCCGGGATATTCTTGTATATAATCCCCATAGGAAAACCGCGCGGAGACTATATTCTCCGCGCGAAAGATGGGGGCGCTTGGCATGAACGGCAGCCGACGAGTGCAGCCTCACGCGGGGAATCGTCTGACGTCGTGTTTCTTCCAGCCGGGAACGTGCGCCGTCAATAGCGCCTTGAAGAGTTTGCCGTGGTTGGGCACGCGCAAGTGCAGCAGTTCGTGGGCGATGACGAAGTCCTGGAAGCCGGGGCGCTGATCGGCCAGGTCGTCGGCCAAGGTCACGACGCCCGACGTCGAACACGAGCCCCACTTCCGCGTCATGCGCCGTACCCGCACAAGCCGCGGGCGGACGTTCAGCCGCCGCGCCCAGTCCGCGACGCGGGAACGGATGGCCCCGCGGCGTTCGTCATGCGGTCGCATCGGTGTCCGCGCCCAGCAGGACGGCCAACATCGACTCCACGACCCGGCTCCGCGCCCGCGGGCCGAGCCGCAGCAGCGGGCGGTACAGGGCCGCGCGCAGCCGTCGGCGTTCGTCGGCGCTGGCCGCGGCATTGGGGAAGCGGTCGAAGAGGGCGTCCGCTTCCCGGGCCAGATCCAACGTCGAGATGGACTCGGCTTGCAGCACCGCCTCGTCCTTCAGCGCCCAATGCACCCCGAACGCGCGCGGTGAAAGCCCACTGTCGCGCAGAGCCACGGTCGCGGCGTCCTTCTCCGCGGCGAGCACGGCCAGCCGGTCCAACGCCGCCAGTCCCGCGGTTTTGCGCTCCTCCAGATCATTCAGAATGCCTTCGGCGCGTTCCCGTAACGGTCGCAGCACCGCCGCCATCTCCGTCCGGTGCACGAGTTCCTGCCGGAGGCCGCGCACCAGATTGAACGCCTTGGCCTCGGCCTGGCCCGGTTCGTTGCGCAGCGATTGAAGGGTGTCCACGTCGAACGTCACGGCCTTCGTCAGCCGCCCGAGCCCCTCCTGGTTCGCGTGTTCCCGCACCAACAGATCCGTCTTGTTGGCCAGATCCACCACGTAGTTGACGCGGTTGGCGTACGCGTTGCGCACCGCGGCATACACCTGGGCGAGCCGCTTGTAGGTCGGGATGGGGTCGCGGAGTGCCGGCGACGGCGACAGGATTTCCCACAACGCCTCGATCTCTTTGTAGGCTTCGAAAAACTCCTGGCGTGTGTCCGGGTCCAGGAAACGGCCATAGACGAGGTCTTCGAGACGTTCGTCCGCGGGGCCGTCCGCGTCGTCCGGGAGGTAGGCCGTTCGCGCCCGTTCGATCTTGGCGAGAAAGTCCGCGTGCAGGAGGTCGAGATCCTCAATCGCGCCGTCCACGTCGGACGAGTCGAACTGCAACGCCTTCTGCAATTCGCGCAGCACGCCGACGAAGTCGACGACGAGGCCGATCCGCTTGCGCCGGCCGTCCGCGTCCACGTACGGGCGGTTCACGCGTGCGATGGCCTGCAAGAGCACGTGGTCGCGCATCGGCTTGTCGAGATACAGGCAGTAGAGCAGCGGCGCGTCGTACCCCGTCAGGAGTTTGTCGGTGACGATCAGGATGCGGGGGTCCTCGCCCGCCTTTTTGAACCGGAGGCGGGCGTCGGCCTCGCGCTCCGGCGAAAGCTGGTGTGCCGCGACGAGCGGGCGGTCGACGGCGTCCGCGGCGTTCTCGGTGTACACCGCCGCGGTCCACGCGGGCGGCAGCCGGGCGTCGAGCGCGCGTTTGTACTTGGCGCAGGCTTCGCGATTCACGCCGACGAGGAACGCCTTGTAGCCGAGCGGCGCCACGTTGTCCCGGAAGTGCTCGGCAACGAAGTCCGCGACTTTCTCGATGCGGTCGTCCGCGGTCAGAAACGTCCGCAAGCCGACCGCGCGGTCGAGCACGGCGTTGAGTTCCTCGACGTCGGTCACGCCTGCGGCCTCGGCCAGCGCGAAGAATTCCCGGTCGAGCCGCTCCGCGGACACGGTCATGTCGCTCGGCGCCATGCGGTGGCGGATCGGCAGCGTGGTCTCGTCCCCGATCGACTCGCCGATGGTATATTTGTCGAGATAGCCGTGCGCGTCGTCCGCGCCGAAGATCGTGAACGTGCCTTCCCCGTGCGCGGTCCGGTCGATCGGCGTACCCGTGAAGCCGACGATAGTTGCGTTGGGCAGCGCGGCCATCAGATACGTCCCCAACTCCTTGGCGACCGAGCGGTGCGCCTCGTCGATGAACACGAAGACGTTGTCGCGCGTATTGGCGTCCTTCTCGATGCCCTCGAACTTGTGGATCATGGACAGGATCAGGCCGCGCCGGTCGGCCGTGAGCAGGTCCCGGAGCGCGGCCCGGGAATGCGCCCGCCAGACCGCGATATCCTGCTGCTGCATCTCCCCGAGCAGCCGTTCGACCCAGCCCCCGAGTTGCCCTTCCAGGTCCCGGCGGTCCACGACGACGACCACGGTCGGCGTGCGGAAGTCGTCTTTGCGTTCCAGGATCAGGCGCGCCGCGGTCAGCAGCGTGAACGTCTTGCCGGCGCCTTGCGTATGCCAGATCAGCCCGCGCCGTTTGGCCGGTTCGGTGCAGCGATCCACGATGCGGTCCACCGCGCGGCGCTGATGCTGGCGCAGCACCGACTTCCGCGTCTCGCCGTCCTCGACGTAGAACAGAATCCAATCCCGCAGCGTGCGCAGGAACCCGGCCGGCTCGAAGAACGACTGAACTGCGAATCGATAGCTGTCGTCCGGGCGCTCCTTCCAGCGTGCCATGAAGCGGCGCGAGGCGTTCCAGGTGACGCCGTACCAGTAGTCGAGCAGGTGCGTGACGTTGAAGAGTTGCGCCGCGCCCAGCAGTTCGGGCGTCTCCGCCTCGTAGCGCCGCACCTGCGCGATGCCTTTTTCGATGGCGTCGCGGTCCGTGGGGTTCTTGTGTTCGACGATGGCGGCCGGCACGCCGTTGACGACGAACATCACGTCCGCGCGGTTGCCCTTGCGGGCCGGGGGCGTGAGCGTCCACTCCCAGGTGACGTGCAGCGCGTTGGCGCCCGGCGCCTCGAAATCGACCAGCCGGACGGGCCGCTGCCGCCGCTCGGCCTCGTCGTACCACTGCCGTTCGCCGCGCAACCAGGCGAGCATCTCGCGGTTGCCCTCGATCGTCGCCGGCAGTGCCTCGATCCGTTCGACCGCGGCGCGCACGGCTTCGTCACCCAGCCACGGGTTGCATCGGTGCAGGGCCGCTTCCACCTCGTCGTGGAACAACATCCCGGCCTCGTCCCCGCGCTTGCGGAGTGCGGCCCGCGGCGGGAGCGGCGTCCAGCCCACTTCCGCGGCGTGGCGGATCATCGGGAACTGGACGGAGGCGGCTTCGCTTATTTCGAGGTCTGACATGACGAAATCAGGACGTTGCAGACGCTCGGGTAAAGGCTCATGCGATACGAACGTGCCGGCGCGTGCGCTAATAGCGCCCCCTCTAGCGCCCCCATAAGCACCCCGGTAATCACTCGAAATATCAAGCGTTTTTTTCTTCTCACACACCCGAGCGCCCCCATAGCGCCCCCCGAACGCCCCCTGCCGTCTGAGCGTCGGTCCAAGATCGTACATCGATGATCTGGTCGAGAGTCATTGTATGCGGTCCATGCCGGATTGTGTCGTCTCGGGCACTTCGTACGGAATGTCGAGTCCGAAAGTTCTTCTCGGTCCAGCCTCGTGACGGATGATTCGGGAATTGGGAAGCAGCCGGTTCCGGTGACGGCAAGGGAAGTCAACGTGAAGATTCCCCGTCGGCCTCCAGAAGAGTGTCGATCAGGTCTGCCCGGCGGAAGGTCGCGGACAGCCGCTGCAACGTCCGCTCTCGTTGACTGAACAACGGTCGAAGCGCTGCTTCGATTTGCTGCTCCGCGCGCGATAGGTAGTTGTCCGATTTTCGTTCTACCAAGTCCCGCGCCTGCGTGAAGTTGCGGTGGTCGAGACGATCGAGCGGAATGCCCATCTCTTCCAGGAGATAGCGGCCCATCAACATGGCGACGAAGCGAGAGCCGTACGCCAGAAAGTCGGGCGCATTATGAGGAGGCCGCCTGCGGCGGTTTTCCGCATGTCTGAGCAACAGCGCGGCAATAACGGCCTGCGCCCCGTTCAGCTCGGGATCGAAGATCGTGTCGTACAGCACGCCGAAATGTTCCCGCCCCCCGAACCTCGCCTGATGGGGCCGCTGACGCCAGACCGCCAAGACGGCTTCGGCAACGACGGCGCTCGTAAACTCATCAGACGAAACGGGCCGATCTTCGCGTTTGGCCCGGTACGTATAGCCCAGCCCGGCAACCGACTCTTTGAGCGCCCGTTGCCGCTCGTGGTTCGCCTTCAGATCTCGCAGATCGACCGGATTCTGGCTGTTGGTGGCAAGGGTGATCGCGTCCACGACCTCGGCGTCGTCCGCTTGCAGTTCGTAGATGCGGACGAGCACGTCCGCCCCCTGGACGTCCGCTGCGTTCTTCCGGTGGACCTGCTGCACCGTTCGCGCGGTCTGCCCGCCGTTGACGATTTGCAGGTCGTTCACGTGGACGGTCCAATTTTCCCGCTGCAGCGCGTTGTGGCGGAACTGGGAACAGGTGATCGTGATGCCGTTGTTGTAGAAATAGAAATGGGGCCGCCGGGCCGAATCGCGCAGGGTCTCGGCCACGGCCTCGTTGACGCGGTTGCCGGCCAAGCCCAGATAGCGGCGGATGTTCCGGTCGAACAACCGGTTGTCGTAGGCGTCGGTCAGCCGGGCGAGTTCGGCAACCGGCATGCGTCCGACCAGGACCCGTCGGAAGTCGAAGGTTTCGACGGTCGCCTGCCCGGCCAGCCGCAATTCGGCGTTGATGGGCTGCCGCGCCTGCAACAGCGCCAGCAAGTCTTCGGCGCCGATGTACCGCCAGACGACTTGGCCGTTGAACTCCTTGGCCGCCTTGTCGATGCGTTGCTGTGCCTCCGCCGTCCAGTGCGTTCCGTTGTTGGTCGCCACCGCGGTGACCCGCGGCACTGCGCCTTCCTTGACGAACGAACGGATGTCTTCGACCCGCTGCTTCAGTCGCGTATTCAACTGCACGTCCGTTGCCGGATCGAACAGGGCGCCCACCGCGGCGATCATCTTGGCGATGGCGTTTTCCGGGAACGCGGAGTCTCCGCGGAGGGCGGTTTTGTATTTGCCTTGTATCAATGTAATGGGAAGCTCGCCGTCGTCGGGCAGCGCGAAGTAGAGCGCATCGACTCCGAAGTCGTTGCCGCCGTCCACAATCCCGTCGAATGCTTCCTCATCGGTAAGTTCGAAAGCCGTTCTGGCGACGAGGAACAGAAACGCCGCGGAGCGATGCTTCTGCGTATCGGTTCCCAACCGAAGCTCGTCGGCCAGTACGTCCGCGTACTTCTCGACGATACCGGAGACCTGCTGATCGATGATCTGCGTTGCGAGAGACATTGTCCTGCTCCTTACTTCGGATGCTCTTCTCGATACGGGCCGCCCCTGCGTTCAGGAGGATCGTGTCGGGGATAGCGGACGACCCGGCGGGGGAAAGTCCGGCTCGATAAAGGTTCCTCCCAAAGACAGGCGTGTCGGGGCTTGACAAAAATAAGAAAAACTTTCATGGGTCTGAGCCGACAGAAGGTTCCCCCCCGATGACAAGAGTGCCAAGGGTGCTCTCTCCCTCAGCGGAGTAGTCGGGGGGGTCATTTTATCCGCCGCCCATCTCCCGCATTTCACTCCGGCACGGGAAATTCGAGTTCCCGGCGGATGGCCGAACGAATCCGATCGTACCAGATACTTTCCCCTTTCTGCCACTTGCGAAAAATTGCCCAACAACAGTAATCCGCCATTTGTAACCCATAATGAGAACGGGACTGGTGGTGGAAGATACGGTATTGCATCCCAGGGGGAAGTAATTGAGGCAGCGCGATCCGTACCGCGGACTCGACCGCCCGGCGCTTCCTGTTTACTGGAATGGTGTCGGTAATGACGACAACTTGTTCTGCGTTGCCGTTCACCTCCGCTGCGAGGACGAGTTTCAGCAGACGGTTCAGCATTGCTGGGTAGAACCGGACATCCTCCTGCAACGCTGGGATGATTCGGCTTTTCTCAATAACCAAGCAATCGATATGAACGCGGCCAAGATGGGCGGCGATCAGATCGAAGACGACGTTCCGCACTTCTTTTCGGTCACGATAGCAGTGGAAGTATTCGATGTCCGTTCCCGATTCGATGCAGTCGTGCTTGTAAGCATCGAGTGCGGCAACTGACGGAAACGGGCGACGCATCCCTACGCTGGTGAGCACGAAATAACGAGAGCCGCTGGCACCGAAGTCCAAATTCCCCGATTCGTCCAGGAAGATGTAGGTGCAGTCGGTCATTACGGGAACCTTGGGATCGTGAATATCGACCGTCGCTCCAGGATCATTGCTTTGGGCATTACATCCTTATTCCCCATTGATTCCGTCTGGTTTTCGCGTTGAGCTGCGACTTGATTGTAACGCCGAAAGATCAAGTTCACTCACCCGAATCTCCCCCGTCATCAACTTGTGCAACAGCGCCTTGAAGAGATCGTCCAGCACGGCCCGTTTCCTTCGGTGCAGGTCGATTTTCCGGTCGATAGCGTCGAGGATGGCGACGATTTGGCGTTGCTCTTCCAAACTGGGAACCGGGACGGGCTGTTCTTTGACGATGCGATCCGTCACCGCAGGGTAGCTGGCGCCGTGTTCAATGCCGGCAAGCTGTTGAATAAATTGGGCTCGTTGGACGAGGTAGTACAGGAATTTGTCGGCCACTCTCTCGGCGTTGCGGCGCAGCACGCAGAACGCCGTGGAGCAAACCTGGTCGTTCAATGCCGCGGAAATGTGGGCGGCACGTAACAAGGTCGGCCGTACGGTAGCAAAGATGGTGTCGCCTTCGAGAATGCGTTTTCTAGCCCGGCCCGGCGCTTCCCGGAGCGTCCATCGTGTCGTAGCCTCAATCGTCAAGAACTCACGCGAAACGGCGGAGACATCGACGTATTCAACGACGCGCTCACCCTCGCGTCGAGGATCGACAGTATCGGTTCTCTCACATAGCGTTCCAAGGGGACATAATTCCCAACTCTCCGGCACAGAGCCTATCTCGGTTTCTTTCTGGACTTCGCCCCGTAAGCCATGCGTAAACAACTCCCACATTGCAGCGCGTTTTAACTCTTGTCCTAACGTTATGCTCCGGTCGTTGGTCTTCCAGCCTTCCCGCACCTGTCGCAACACCGTAACGATGGTCCTTTGCTCATTGCGCGTTGGTTGCGGCACGACTAGCCCTGCCAAGCGGTTGCGCGACAGGTTCGGAATCGTAGTCTTGTTTTCCGCTCCCTCAAAGAGACCCAGTTGTGTGAAGGCGGATTGCAGAAAGTACACATAGAAACGTGGCTCGATCTCCTCAACAACGGGCCGAAGTCGATGCAGATGGTTCTGGAATGCCATTATTTCGACTTCGCCATTCCAGATTGCCGCACGTCCGATCTCGCCCCCCTCGCAGACGAGTAAGTCCCCTTGCCGCAACAACTTGGACGGTAGTTCATGCTTCGGAATGGCCATCTCGTCTACAGACGACAGGTCAATTTCGTCCCAGAGGACGTTCGATGTCCGAAGGAACGGCGTCTTGTCGGCACCGTTACGGGCGCTTGCGGACATCGTTTTGCCGGCTCCGATCTCGAACAATTCCCCGAGCGGACGCCATGTCCATGAATCGTTCATCGTAAGTGAACCAACATTTTCGTCAGAGAGCTATCGATTTCTCGGGCTTCATTGTCGAGGCGTTGCATCTCCGAAACAATATCTTTGATCGGACGCAAGGCCATAGCGTCCGCCTGTCCCACCCACCGGCTCGGACTCAGGTTGTAGTCGGCTTCTTCCGCCTGCTCCCGCGTGATGACGGCCACTTCGCCTTCGACCGGCGCGCCCTTCAGGAAGGCCGCGGTCAACGGGCGGATGTCCTCCTCCGGGATGAAGTTCTTGGGCCGCCCCTTGCGGACGCGCTTGCTGGCGTTGAGAAGCACGATCCTGCCGCGCCGCCCCGCGGGCTTGCGTTTGGACAGCACGACGATCACGCCCGCGGCGCTCGTGTTGTAGAAGAGGTTGTCCGGCAGCAGGATCACGCCGTCGATCAGGTCGCGGTCCACGAACCATTGGCGGATGGCGCGTTCCTTGTCTTCGTGCTTGGCGCCCGAGCCGCGCGTCACCGCGCCCGTGTCGAGCACGACCGCGGCCCGGCCCCGCTCATTCAGGCAGGCGAGAGTGTGTTGGAGCCACGCCCAATCGCCCTTGCCGCTGGTCGGGCCGCCGCAGGGGCGGAAGCGGTCGAACGGGTCGTCGGCGAACAGGGCGGGGCTGAACGGCTGGTTCCACATCGGGTTGGCGACCACGATGTCGTGCGGGGCGATGCCGCCCGCGGGAGTCTTGAACTTCGGGTTGAGCATGGTGTCGCCGCGTGCGATGGCGACTTCCATGTCGTGGATGATGGCGTTCATGTGGGCCACGGCGTAGCTTTCGGCCTGCAATTCCTGGCCGCGCAGCTTGAGCGGCACGCGGCCCGTGGGGTCGAGTTCGCGGGCCACGAGTTGCAGCTTGACGAGCAGGCCGGCGGAGCCGCAGGCGTAGTCGTGGCACTCCTCGCCCGGCCTGGGGCGCATGACGTGGGCCATGAGCAGGCCGACTTCGGTCGGGGTGAAGAACTCGCCCGCGCTCTGGCCGGAGCCCTCCGCGAATTTGCGCAGCAGATATTCGTACGCGCGCCCCAGGAAGTCGGGCTGCACGTCGGCGAGGCCGAGGCGGTAGCGCGGGTCGGAGAAGGTCTCGACGACTGCGGCGAGCTTGGCGGGGTTGACGTCGCGCTCGCCGTTGCGTTCCGCGGCGAAGTCCACGAGGTCGATGACCCCCGCAAGCGAGGGGTTGTGCCGGGCGACCGCGCGCGCCGCCCTGGTCAGATGTTCCCCGACGTCTCTGGGGCGCGTGGGACGGCCCCGATCGTCGGGCGGCCAGTCGTAGTCGGTGCGGCCGCTGATGACGCCCCAACGCGCTTCCGGGGGCAGGTAGAAGCACAGCAGGGCGTGGTCGCTCTCGGCGATTTCCGTGGCGATCTGCCGGTCGCCGTATTCCTCGGCCAGCCGGCCGATTTCGTCGTCGAAGACATCGGACAGGCGCTTGAGAAAAAGCAGCGGCAGCAGATAATCCTTGAACTTGGGGGCGTCCTTTTCGCCGCGGATGGAACACGCCGCGTCCCACAGCATCTGCTCCATCGTCTTGGTAGAGGGGACCGCGGAGCGGCGCCGCGACCGGCGGCGCGTCACACGCGAGGAGGGTTCGGCCGGGTCGGCAGCGGATTCGGTTAGGTCGATGCCGGCTTCCGCGGCGAGCGCGGCTATGGCCGCCCGGGCTGCCTTTTGCGGCTTGGTGGCACCGCCCTCCCAGCGGTTGACGGTCGCGAAGGCCACGCCGAGCCGATCCGCGAGTTGCTGTTGCGTCAGGTCGAGGCTGGCGCGGATGGCTTGCAGGGTGGACGGAATGTCCTGGATGTCTGTCATGTTTGCGCTATAGCAATTATGACAGAAAAAGCAACGAGTGTTTATTCAGGTCACGTTCCAATTTCTAGGTTGATTCGGTTTCGGAGGACCCCCTCTCCCAGATCGAGTCTGGGGCAGGCTCTGGCCCTCGCCCGGTGGCCCCTGAGCCTGTCGAAGGGCCGAAACGTACCCCGGTGGGACTACCGCTCTCACACGCGGCCCCCGCCCCCGGCCTTTCGACAGGCTCAAGGACCTTCCCCACCTCCCCCCAAGTTCGTTGAGCTTGTCGAAACGAACCCCGATGTCACCTCAACCTTCGCTCCCACCCCGGCCCCTCGGCCCTTCGACGAGTTCAGGGTCCAGCCCGTTGATCTCGTCGAAAGGTCGAACTAGGCGCGGGAGTCATCTTGTCTGATATTCCCTTTCCCCCGCACCGGAGGGCCGAAAAGCGTCACCTCGAAGATTCCGGGATCGATTTTGCTCGCCAGCCTGCAGACGAGTTCCCCGGCTAGGGCGAGATCCTCTTGGTCCATAGGGACATCTCTTTCACATTGCTTCAATAGGTTGATCCACACGAATCCGACGTTCAGTCATCCCCCGATCTTCCCTAGAAACGCACCGCGCCGAGCGGTAGGAAGAGCCGCATAGGATCATCCTGGAGCGGAATGAAGCCGAAGTCCACGTAGAACCGTTTTGCGACGCTGTCCTTGGCATCCACAATCATTGCGTGAACGGCAAGGGTTGTGCTCGCGTCGATGGTCCGTTCGATCGCGTCGGCGAGCAACATGCGCCCGACACCTTGTCCGTGAACCGACGTATCGACCGCTAGTCTGCCAATCAATGCGCACGGGACCGGGTGCCGAGGGAGCTTGCGCGTCAGAGATGCGGGCAAGGAACGGAGATCGATCGACAGGGCGCTGAGCGTATAGAATCCGAGGACGGCATCGTCGTCCTCCACCGTGCAGACGAACACTCGTGCGATGCGGCGTCGGACATCCTGGCCTGCTTGTCGCTTGAGATAACGGTCGAGGACGGACGTCCTGCATGAGAACGCCCTTCGGTCGTGCATCCTGCCCAGCGGTTCGATGATGAGCGGAGGTTTTTCTGCTTCCAGCACGACCGGGACGGCAGTCGGTTGTTCTGCGGTGTTCATGCAGCCTCCTTGGCTGCCATAAAGATGCAAAGTCTTGCGACCGCAATCAATACTTTATTTTCGGGGGATGACTTTTCGCGCAATCATGCTCCATGCCGGATTAGCTTTCTATTTAGGGCGCCCGACGTTGAGCGGCATCCGGTCGAGCGGCGCAACGATGAGCACGACCCTCGTCATCGTGAGGTAACGCGCTGTCCATGCTCGGATAGCGCCTTACGGAGCTTGGCGTTGGGAGCGGGCGGATTGGCGAGGGCGTCGAAAAAGAGTTCCGCGTCTCGGCGACTCGGGGTGAAGGTCTGATACTCCCGAATGGCACGTTCGGCACTTTCGATCGCGCTCGATACGATGAAGCCGCTGACGGTCTTCCCCTCGAATGAAGCTGCGCGTTCGATCTGCCGTTTGACCGCGGGGTCGAGACGCAGATTGATCCGTTCGCTCTTGGCGATGTTTGCTTCGGTCATGCCGGTGTCTCTCCTCTCACGTTCCGAACGTATGCCTTTCCGGTGCCTCTCTCAAGGAGAAGGTCACGTCTGCATTGACGGGCCACTAACGCGCATGTAGGTCCAACGCCTGACTTCTATAAGAAACTGCGAATAATAATGAAGACTGGCTCTGGCCCACTTTCCACCACCATGCGCACGATTGCCGCACGGGACATCGCCGACACGGTCGCGCGCCTGTGTCAGGAGGCCAATTACGCACTCGGGCCGGACATGCTGGCCGCGTTCGACCGAGCAGAGCAGACGGAACGCTCGCCCGCGGGGCGCGAAGTGCTCGGCCTGCTGAAGGAGAACGCCCGGGTCGCGCGCAGTGAGCGGCTGCCGTACTGCCAGGATACGGGATTCGTCATCTGTTTCGCCGATGTGGGTCAGGACGTGCATATCGCGGGCGGGCTGCTGGAGGATGCGGTCAACGAGGGTGTGCGCCGCGGCTATAGCAAGGGCTATCTGCGCGCTTCCATCGTCGCGGATCCATTCCGCCGCACGAATACGGGAGACAATACCCCCGCGGTCGTGCATACGCGGCTCGTGCCCGGGGAGATGCTGTCGCTCATGGTCATGGCGAAGGGTGGTGGGTGCGAGAATCGCAGCCGGTTCAAGATGTGCACACCGGCCGAAGGGATGGAAGGGGCGCAGGCGTTCATTCTCGATTGCATCCGCATGGCCGGGCCGGATGCGTGTCCGCCCGTGATCGCCGGCGTGGGGATCGGCGGCACGTTCGAACAGGCGGCGCTGCTGTCCAAGCGCGCGCTGTTCCGGGACGTCGGCGCGCCCAACCCGGACCCGGAACTCGACGCGCTGGAACAGGCCGTGCTGCGCGAAGCCAACGCGCTGGGCATCGGCCCGCAGGGCTACGGCGGCGACACCACGGCGCTCGCCGTCCACGTGCAGACGTACGCTTGCCACATCGCCAGCCTGCCGGTCGCGGTGACGATCGAGTGCCACGCCCACCGGCACCGGGAAGCGGTGCTCTGAGCCGCGCGAAGCCCCTCGGTCGCGTATGCGTTCTCCCGCGGTTCGGGCGCTGACCACGCCGCTGGTTGCCTCCGACGTGGCGGATCTGCGGGCCGGCGACCGCGTGCGGCTGTCCGGCGTTCTCTTCACCGCGCGCGACGCCGCCCACCAACGGCTGGCCGACCTCATCGCCGCGGGCCGCCCGCTCCCAATTGATATGGCGGGGCAAGTCCTGTACTACGTAGGGCCGACGCCGCCCGGGCCGGGCCGAATCATCGGATCGGCCGGCCCAACCACCAGTGGACGTATGGATCGTTACGCACCCGCGCTGATGGCCCTCGGATTGAGGGGGATGATCGGAAAAGGCGTGCGTTCGGTCGAAGTGCGCCGCGCGATGCAAACCCACGGCTGTGTATATTTCGGCGCGGTCGGCGGCGCCGGGGCCGTCCTCTCCAAACATATCCGCCACGCCGAAATCGTCGCCTACCCGGAACTCGGCACCGAGGCGGTCCGGCGCCTGGAGGTCGAGAACTTCCCGGTCGTGGTCGTCAACGACACGCTGGGCGGCGACCTGTACGAGACCGGCCGGCAATCCTACGCGCGGGCCGGGTAGCCTCGGCAGGACGCCGGCGCGGACCGCTCCATCCATCGGACGGGAGTGAACGCACAGTCGAATCGAAGATCGGAACGGAACGAGGATCGAACATGAGCGAACAAGCGGTTGCGGTGCACAGAGGCGGGCCGACCGACCGGACGTTGCGCATCGACGCCTGGTGGGTCGAGCCGGCCATCACGGTCGGGATGCTGAGCACGTTCATCATCTATACGACGTGGGCGGCGCTGGTGAACGAACATTATTACGTGGCGCCGTACCTGTCGCCGTTCTATTCGCCGTGTCTCAGCACGTCGTGCGTCCATCCGACGATCGGCAACGGGCTGTTCGACTGGCGGCTCTCGCCGGCCATTCTGATTCTGTGGGCGCCGGCCGGGTTCCGGCTCACCTGCTACTACTACCGCAAGGCGTACTACCGCTCGTTCTGGCTATCGCCGCCGGCGTGCGCGGTGCGCGACGGCCACGCGCAGTACTCGGGCGAGACCCGCTTTCCGCTGATCTTCCAGAATCTGCACCGCTATTTCTTCTACGCCGCGACGCTGATCGTGCTGTTCCTGTGGTGGGACGCGCTGATCGCCTTCCGCTTTCCGGTCGTGGACGAGGCCGGGGTCGTGACCGGCAGCGAGTTCGGCATGGGGCTGGGTACGCTGGTTCTGCTCGCCAACGCCGCGTTTCTGTCGCTGTACTCGTTCTCGTGCCACTCCTGCCGTCACTTGTGCGGAGGCGGCATCGACAGGCTGTCGCAGCACCCGCTGCGGCTCAAGTTGTGGCGGCAGGTCAGCCGCCTCAACGCCAACCACATGCAGTTCGCCTGGGTCAGCCTGGTCGGGGTGATGCTGGCCGACGTGTACGTACGGCTCCTGTCGATGGGCTACATCTCGGACCTGCGGTTCTTCTGAGGCCCGAGCGGATCGACGGCGGAGCGGGCGCCTGCGGCGTAAGCGGAGCGAGACCGGAGCGGAGAATCAGGCATGGCCAACGACAAGTACGAGACCCACGAACACGACGTGATCGTCATCGGCGCGGGCGGGGCCGGGCTGCGCGCCGCGATCGAAGCCTCGGCCGCGGGGGCCAAGACCGCGCTGATCTGCAAGTCGCTGCTCGGCAAGGCGCATACCGTCATGGCCGAGGGCGGCATCGCCGCGGCGCTGCGCAACGTGTACCAGGAAGACGACTGGAAGGTGCACTTCCGCGACACCATGCGCGGCGGAAAGATGCTCAACAACTGGCGCATGGCCCAACTCCACGCCCAGGAGGCGCCCGACCGCGTGCTGGAACTCGAAGAGTGGGGCGCGCTGTTCGACCGCACCGAGGACGGCCTGATCCTGCAGCGCGACTTCGGCGGCCACCGCTACGCGCGGCTGGCCCACGTGGGCGACCGCACCGGGCTGGAGATGATCCGCACCCTGCAGCAACACGCCGTCCACCAGGGCATCGACGTGTACATGGAGTGCAACGTCCAACGTCTGCTCAAGGATGGCGACCGGGTGTGCGGGGCTTTCGGCTATTGGCGCGAGAGCGGCAAATTCGTCGTGTTCAAATCCAAGGCGGTCGTGCTCGCCACGGGCGGCATCGGCAAAGCCTGGAAGTTCACCTCCAACTCGTGGGAGTACACGGGCGACGGGGTGACGCTGGCCGCGGACGTGGGGGCCGACCTGATCGACATGGAGATGATCCAGTTCCACCCGACGGGCATGGTCTGGCCCAACAGCGTGCGCGGCATCCTGGTCACCGAAGGGGTGCGCGGCGACGGCGGCACGCTGCGCAACTCGGACGGCCGGCGCTTCATGTTCGACTACATCACCGACTATTTCCGGGCCGAGACGGCCGAGACCGAAGAAGAGGCCGACGCGTGGTACGAGGACAAGACCAACAACCGGCGCACCCCGGACCTGCTGCCGCGCGACGAGGTGGCCCGCGCGATCAACGCCGAGGTCAAGGCCGGCCGCGGCAGCCCGCACGGCGGCGTCCTTCTGGACATCGCCTCGCGCCGCAGCGCGGAGTACATCGAACGCCGGCTGCCGTCCATGCACCACCAGTTCAAGGAACTGGCCGACGTGGACATTACCAAGGAGCCGATGGAAGTCGGGCCGACTTGCCACTACGTCATGGGCGGGGTGCGGGTCGAGGCCGACACCACGGCCACGACCGTGCCGGGGCTGTTCGCCGCGGGCGAGGTCGCCGCGGGGCTGCACGGCGCCAACCGGCTGGGCGGCAACTCGCTGTCCGACCTGCTCGTGTTCGGTCGCCGCGCCGGGCGGGCGGCCACGGACTACGCCCGGGGGCTGACGGGCCACCCCAGCCCGGACGCCGCCCAGATCGAGCAGTACGCCCGGGAACTCCTGGCCCCGTTCGGCAACGACGGCGGCGAGAACCCGTACACCATCCACATGGCGCTGCAGGACTGCATGCAGAATCTGGTCGGGATCATCCGCACCGAGCACGAACTCCGCCGCGCCCAGACCGAGATCGCCGCCCTGCAGGAGCGGTTGACCAAGGTCGGCGTCGAGGGGCACCGCCAGTACAATCCGGGCTGGAATCTCGCGCTCGACCTGCAATCCCTGCTGCGCGTGGCCGAGGCGACGACGCTGGGCGCGCTGGAACGCAAGGAGAGTCGCGGCGGCCACACGCGCGAAGATTATCCCGACCCCGACCCCGACAAATACGGCAAGATCAATCTGGTGCTGCGGCGCACCGACGGCGGGTTCAGCCTGTCCGAAGAGCCGCTGCCCGAGATGCCCGACGACCTCAAGACGCTGTTCGCGTAGCGGGGCCGCACGGCACGAGGAGAACGCAGCATGGCCAGTGAGTACAACATGCGGGTATGGCGCGGCGACGCCGCCGGCGGCGACTTCCAGGAATATCCGGTCGAGTCGCAGGAAGGCATGGTCGTCCTCGACGTGCTGCACACCATTCAGGCCACCCAGGCGCCCGACTTGGCGGTGCGCTGGAACTGCAAGGCCGGCAAGTGCGGCTCGTGCAGCGCCGAGATCGACGGCAAGCCGCGGCTGATGTGCATGACGCGCATGAACCTGTTCGAGCCGGGCGCCACGATCACCATCGCACCGATCAAGACCTTTCCGCTGCTGCGCGACCTGGTGACCGACGTGTCGTTCAACTACGACAAGGCCAAGAAGATTCCGCCGCTGCTGCTCAAGGCCACGCAAGCCGACGGCACGCGCCGCATGTATCAGGACGATGTGGACCGCGTGCAGGAATTCCACAAGTGCATCGAGTGCTTCCTGTGCCAGGACGTGTGCCACGTCATCCGCGACCACGAGGACAACAAGCCCGAATTCGCCGGCCCGCGTTCGTTCGTGCGCCTGGCCTCGCTGGAAATGCACCCGCTGGACGAGGCGGACCGCCGCGCCCTGCTCAGGGACGACGCCGGGCTGGGCTACTGCAACATCACCAAGTGCTGCACCGAAGTCTGCCCCGAGGGCATCCACATCACGGACAACGCCATCATCCCGCTCAAGGAGCGCGTCGTGGACGAATACTACGACCCGCTGCAGTGGGTGATGAACAAGCTGCGCGGCAAATAGCGTTCGTTCGCGCTGCAGGCGTTTCTCTGACGATAGACTCACCCATAGGTCGGATGGGTCGAAGGCGTACCCTGACGTACCCCTTCCCCCCGCTCTCGCCGAGACACGTTTGACTCCCGGAAATATTCTGACTTCCTTAAGTCGGACAGGATGTTTGCTACGCATGAACATGCAGCATACCAAAGATATTCTGGATATGGCGGAACGAATTGCAGGGAACGGGTCAATGGAGGATTGTCTGTGTCAGCTTCGTCATCTGTGTCTCGACGATTTCGCCCTGGTAATGCTTGGCATGCCGGACAGCGGACGGTACCCAGCCCTGTCTTCCGTGCTGCCGACAATGGCGTCGGAGGATGTCCAGCGCCAGTGGACCGGGGCGACCGGGTACCGCTTGATGAGTCAGCGTGTAGCCTTCATCGAGAAACTCAGCCGTCAATTCCTGTGGGCCGTAGGGAGGCCCTTGGATGGCTGCCGCATCCTCGACTACGGTTGCGGTTACGGCTTGTCGCTACGGCTGTTGCAATATTTCACCAATCCCGACCGCCTCGCCGGTTGCGATCCCTGGGATCGCTCGATTCGCCTTTGCGAGGAGGCGCGCATCGTATCCCGGCTGGACATAACGGACTATTTGCCGGTGTCTTTGCCCTACGAGGAGGAGACGTTCGACTTGATTCTCGCCTACTCCGTCTTTACGCACACGTCCCGGAAGGCGAGTATCGCTGCGCTCGAAGCCCTTCATCCCGTCATCAAGCCCGACGGCCTTCTCGTATTGACCATCCGGCCGATCGAATTCTGGGATCTGGAGGGGGTGCTCCAGGAACCGGAGAAGCCCGTATTGCGGCGCACCCACAATCTGACCGGTTTTGCCTTCCGTCCCCACAATCGACCGCCGATAAATGGCGATGTGACCTACGGCGATACGACGATGAAGGTCACGATGATCGAAGAACTTTGTTCGAAGTGGAAGACCATCTGCTACGACCGGTCGCTCTCCGACCCACATCAGATCATCGTCCTGCTGCAGCCCGCTTCACGGTGGCGGTTCCTCCGGCAGATTCGACCTTTTCCCCGTATCCGCAGGGTGGAGTGATCGGCGCTCTCGGCGCGTTGACCCTTACCGAGGTCGGCGCTGAGCGGGTCGACAACATGGCGCTCTTCAAAAGTCATCCGTAGCCGATCCGTGTCGGCTGACGCTGTGCTCATCTGACTGACAGCATATCGCCCGCGGAAATTCGCGCCGAGAGTCGACTAGACGGGCAACTTGGACATGACTTGGAAGGTCTCGTCCTCGATGCACTCCTGGATGACCGGCACCCACTTCTGGAATTCGGGGTCCTGGGATGCGCTTTCCAAGGTGGTCTGGATGGAGTTCGCGTCGGGAATCTCCCACACGTCCACCACGCTGTCCAGGCGTCCGATGACGTTGTAGTAGCTGCCTTGCAGCTTCCAACCGCCATGCTTTTCGACGAGTGGGGTCAATGCGCCGAGCATTTCCGTGAACTTCTGCACCTTGCCCGCCCGCAGTTTGATGTGTGCAAACAGATAGGCCATGTGCGTACCTCCTTGGTATGGGATGAACGGAATGGGGCCGAATTGCCGCGAGCCTAGCCGGGGCCGAAATTCCGCGTCAACCATCCGCCTTCACTTCATCGACGACCGGAGCGGAGGATGCCGGCCGCTTTCATGTGCTGTCGACTGATGACGGAAAAGTCCTCTGACTTGGGCAGGGAGCAGCACCAGTCCACATAGTACCGGGCGAAGGTTTCAAGGGGGCATTCCGGACGCCAACCTAGCTCCGCGAGGGCCGCGTACGAGGAAATCGAGTGGCGAGTGTCGCCGAAGCGGTACTCTCCCGTGAGTCGGGGTTCGATGTTTTTCCCGGTCAGGCGACTCAGCAGCCGAGCGTAATCGAGCACGGTGGTAGGGGCGAAGCCAGCCACGTTGAAGGTACGGTAATCGGCCCGGGAATCTTCGAGGACCAGGACGTTGGCTCGGGCCACATCGCCGACGTACACATAGTCACGCAGTTGCTGGCCATCCTCGTAACAGATGGGCGGCTGATCGTGCAGCAGGCGCAGGGTGAAAATGCGGCATAGACCTGAGTAGGTGTTGTAAACGGAATGTCGCGGCCCATGGGTGATGGAGTAGCGCATCTGCACAGTGGGGATGCCATACCGGCGTCCCAGATTCAGCGCGGCCAATTCGAGGGCGTACTTGGAAATGCCGTAAGCCGTATTTGGGTTGACGTCGTCTTCGACCAGAGGTCGGTGGGCCAGGGGGCCGTTGCAATGGGGGCATCGGACGTCCCATCGGGCCCGGGCCAATTGTGTGTCGGTCCGGGCCGGTGGATGGATAGTGCCGTCTTGAGGACAGTGATACTTGCCCTCTCCGTACACCGCCTGAGACGAAGCGAGGACGACCTTTTCCACTGGCAAACGTCCAGCTACCACGACCTCGAAGAGTAGGGCCGTACTGACCGTATTGACTGAGAAGAAAGTGCTGAAATCGGGCATGTGGTCCTGGTAGGCGGCGAGATGAACAACTCCTTGGACGTCGTCGAGGGCGTGCTCCCAAGCGGTCCTCTCACGCACATCGCCCTGCACACGTTCGACGTCCCGAGAGAGCCAAGCGGGCCAGCCGTTCGGGTGAACGCGCGGTTGCAGACTGTCAAGGATGCGGACTCGATAGCCCTTCTCGATCAATAGATCCGCGGTGTGAGAGCCGATAAGACCGGCCCCACCGGTGACCAAGACGCGTTTCATAGGGAACGAGGAGACGTTGGCGGAAGTGTTATGGCTTTATCTGTAATACCGAGCTTATATCCACGGAAGGCTCCGTCCAGAAATGTCTAGAAAGATGGTCATCCATTTTGGATGGGAGCTTTGTTTTCTGTAGGCAACGGATTGAGAATAATACCTAGACTTATGAAAAGTTCAACAGGGGCAAGTATGCCAAACCAACTTAGACGGAGACACGATCGCGGTAAGAACGCTGCTTGTCTAGCCAGAATTGTAGTAGACTCACGGTCACCGGCAGAACTTTTTTCTTGCTATCAATGGACTGGCTCGATCTTGGACCTTCGCCAACGTCCAGATCGGGCTAGAAGGGGAACTTGGACATGACCTGAAAAGTCTCGTCCTCGATGCACTCCTGGATGACCGGCACTCCTTCTGGTCCCTCTCCCTTTGGGAGAGGGTCAGGGTGAGGGTCCGACGCACGCCATGAACACGTCGCGTATTGCGAAATGAGACTGCCTTTCCGCGGGCTTGTCGCCACCGCACGGTCAAAGCGGTACGGACCGAGACCGTTGTCCCGACATGCAGGTCAAGGGTCGAGACGTCGCATTTGCGGTTCGCGCCCGTCCATCGCCCCCTGATTTTCCCGTGCTGGTATGCGAAGCGCGGCTCTCCGCGGACGCCCGTGATGCGGTAGCCGGCACACAACGACTCCCCTCACCTCCTCCGCGGCCGGAGAAGATCGTCGTCGTGGGCGACACCGACTGCCGCGTCAAAACCGGCCTCGTACAAGCCTGCAACGGTCCAGCGGCGTAGTCGTTTGCGCAGATCGCCCGCCGTACCGCCAGATCTGATTATTCACGTCGGCGACTATTTCTACCGGGACGATCCGGGTCCCGCAGGCAACGCAGGGTGTGCCGGCAGCCCGACGGACGACACCTGGGCCGCGGCCCGGGCCGATTTCTTCGCCCCCGCGGCGCCGTTGCTGGAAGTCGTGCCGTGGATCTTCGTGCGTGGCAATAACGAAGCGTGAGATCGGACCGGCGAGGCGCGGTCTCGGCTCTGGAACGCGCCGGAAAAGGTTGGCGGATCACCCCACTCGGTCCATCGGGCGATGCGCGACCCTGCGGCTTCCGCAGAAATCGTCTGTGGTGCACTACCGCGGACTGAGTAATTCGTTCAGGTCGGCGACGACCACGTCCGCGCCGTTGTCTTCGAGGACCCGGGGCTGCCCGCGGCGGTCCACACCGATCACCAAGCCGAACCCGCCGGCGCGCCCGGCCTGAACGCCGGAGATGGCGTCTTCCACGACGACCGACCGCGCAGGCGATACGCCCAGCTTGGCCGCGGCGGCCAAAAACGTGTCCGGCGCCGGTTTGCCGGCCAAGCGCTCCCGGGCGGCCACGTTTCCGTCGACCTGCACGTCGAGCAGGCCGGCGATGCCTGCGGACTCCAGCACGAGTCGGCAATTCGTGCTGGGCGTCACCACGGCCGTCTTCATGCCCAGTCCGCGCACGAATCGGACGAAGGCGACCGTGCCCGGAAACACATCGACGCCCTGCGAAGTGATCGTGTCGTTGACCAGCGCGTTCTTGCGGTTGCCGAGGCCGCAGACGGTCTCCCAGTCGGGCAGTCCGGCCGGGCTGCCCTCGGGCAGGCGGGTCCCGCGGGCGGCGAGAAAGCTGCGCACGCCGTCGTACAACTCCTTGCCGTCCACGTACAGGCTGTAGTCGCGCTGCACGTCGAAGGGCTGGAACGCCGGGCCGCCGGCGTCCGCGCGCCGCCGCAGAAACCCATCGAACGTCTGCTTCCAGCACGCGGCGTGCAGCCGTTCCGTGGCCGTCAGCACCCCGTCGAGGTCGAACAACACCGCGTCGAATCGGTCGGTCGAAAGGGGAGGAAAGGCGTTCATCCGGCTGTGTCGTATCCGCGGCCTCGGGGCAGGTCGGGCGGCCACTATACCACGATGCCGCCGCGGATGTACGGCAGGTTCGGGCGGGTGTCCGTCAGTAGTCTATCGGTTTGAATTTTCTTCGTTCGGTATACATCTTCCTCGTCATTCCTGTGAAAACAGGAATCCATGTCCTGGATTTCCGCTTTTGCGTGAATGATGGGCAAGTATGTCATTCCCACTTCAATTGACGTATTCCCGTTCGGGATGTTGACCGTCGGAGCCTGATCTCCGTGGAATTCGCAACGAACCGCAGGACGCCCGGAAGATTGGGCACACAGGGAGTGCTGTTCCCCGAACCGCCGGACGGCGATGCCGCGGCCCGATCACTGCCGGCGTTCGCCACCCCGCGGTTCACGGTCGTGCGCGAGACCGCGCAACTCGACCGGGCGTTGGCGGTCCTGCACGCCGCGCCCGTTCTGGCCTGCGATACCGAAACCACCGGGTTGGACTGGCGGACCGCGTCGCTGCGGCTGATTCAACTCGCCACGCAGGACCACGCCTACCTGTTCGACCTGCGCCGGGTCCCGCTCCAACGGCTGTTTCCGCTTTTCGCTGGTGAGCACGCCGACGGTCGAAAAAAGCTGTGGCTGTTCCACAACGCCAAGTTCGATCTGAAATTCCTGGTCGCCGCAGGGTGTCCGTGGCCCGCGCAGGTCTTCGACACCATGTTGGCCAACCAAGTGCTCAAGGCCGGGCTGCGCGCGCGCCACGGTTTGGAGGAGGTCGTCGCCCGGGAACTCGGCCATGCCCTGCCCAAGGGTTTGCAAGCGTCCGACTGGTCCGCGGATCTCGAACCGGAGCAGTACGCCTACGCCGCACGCGATGTCGCAGTGCTATGGCCGCTGTTCATCTGCCAGCGCGCGGCTCTGTCCGCAGCGGGACTGTACCGCGCGGCCGACATCGAGTTCCGTTGCGTCAAAGCTCTGGCGTGGCTGGAATTGGCGGGGGTCGCGTTCGACGCCCGCCGCTGGCTGAACCGAGCGGAGCAGGACGAAGCCGCACTCCGGCGGCTGGCCGGCACGCTGGACGAACGCGCCCGCGCCCTGGGCCGCGCGGTCAACTGGGCGTCGGCACAGCACGTCAAGGCCGTGTTCCGCGACGTGGACATCGCCTTGCCCGATACCCGCGCGGCCACGCTCAAGCAGATCGATCATCCGATCGCCGCGTTGCTGCTCGACTACAAGGAGATGGCGAAACGGGTCAGCACCTACGGCCGCGGGGTCATCGCCGCGTTCTTCGACGCAGGGGCCGGGCGCGTGTACCCGGTCTATTACCAGAACGGCGCGGCCACGGGCCGGATGAGTTGCGGCGGCCCGAACATCCAGCAGATTCCCAAGGCGCCGGCCTTCCGGTCCTGTTTTTGCGCCGGCCCGGGCCGGGTGTTGATTACCGCGGACTATTCGCAGGTCGAACTGCGCATCGCCGCGGCCGTGGCCGACGACGCGACCATGCTGCAAGCCTTTCGCGACCGGACTGACCTGCACGCTCTGACCGCCTCGCGCATCCTGCGCCTGCCGCTCGACCGGGTCGAAGCCCACCACCGCCGACTCGCCAAGAGCGTCAACTTCGGCCTGCTGTATGGCATGGGCGTCAACGGCCTGCGCCGGGACGCCGAGGCCAAGTACGGCGCGCGCATGTCGCCTCAGGAAGCCGCGCGTTATCACCGCGCGTTCTTCGAGACTTACCGCGGAATCGCCGACTGGCACCGGCATGCCAAACACCGGTCCGAGGAGGCGCGTCGGCTCGACCGCACGGTGGAGACGCGCACCCTGACCGGGCGCCGGTTTCTGGGCGTGCGGCATTTCAACGCCCTGCTCAACATTCCCGTGCAGGGCGCCGGCGGCGACGGCCTGAAACTGGCGCTGGCACGCCTGTTCGAAGACCGAACGCGGCTGCCGAGCGCGACGCCGGTCGCCTGCGTTCACGACGAAATTCTGGTCGAGGCCGACCGTGCCGACGCCGCGGAGGCGTGTGTGTGGGTCCGCGAACACATGATCGCCGCGATGCAGGAGGTCGTGAACGACCGGGTGTCCATCGAGGTCGATACCACGCTCGGCAGGGATTGGGCCGGTACGCCGCTGGACGACGTCCCTGGTTGAACGCCTTCGGGTGGAGGGTTTCGGATGCGGGCCGGAGGTCCGCGCTCCCAGGTCGGACGGCGCCCCAGGTTGAATGCCTCCGGTGTAGGGGCGACGCATGCGTCGCCCCTACGGCTGAGCTCGGGACACCGCACGCTCGAGGGCAAGCCCGTTGAGCTCGGTCCCTGAACCTGTCGAAGGGTGCCGAAACGGGCACGGGACCACCTCGTGGCGAATTCCTACATCCTCTCAATTCCAGAGAGGATTTACGCCGCCGTCGCGGCTGCGTTACAACCGCGGGACACCGCCCTTGCGTCCGACCGAGAAAGAAACTGTTCGCCCGGCCGATCCCATGCCTCGTAACCGCCCACGCGACGTTCAACTCCTGCCGCCGCGGAACTGGCGCCGCGGCCAGTTTCTCCAGGCGCTGGCCACCGCCTTCGTGTTGCACCGCGAACCGCCTGCCACTGAAACGCGGACGTATTATGACACCGCCCACTTCCAACTCGGCCTGCACGGCTTGGCCTTGAGCCACACCGAAACGCGGCTATCCCTGCACGCCGGGGCCGAGGCGATGCCGTTGGCCGAGACCGCCTGCGGAACCGCGCCGACCGGCGCCGCAGAGGCGGGCACCCTCCGGCCGCGGCTGGTCGAACTGATCGAAGATCTGCCGCTCGTCCAGATCTGTCGCGTGCGGACCCGGCGGGAAGCGGTGCGGTTGCTCGACCGGCGCGGCAAGACGACCGCGTGGCTGATCGTCGAAGAACAGCGGCCGGCGGGTCGCGGCCCCGCGGCACAACGCCGCGTCTGGATTCGTCCGTTGGCCGGCTACCGCAAAACCGCACGCCACGCCGCGGAGTGGTGCGCCAGGCAAGGCTTGACGCCGACCGAGGACGGCTTCCCGCAATCGTTGCTGGCGCTCGCACCACGGAAACCCGGGAAGTATTCGGCCAAGCGGCCAGTGGCGCTCGCGTCCGACATGCCGGCCGATCAGGCGGTTCGACGCCTGCTGCGGCTGCTGTTCGCGATGCTGCGCCACAACGAAGCCGGCATCCGGCGCACGAACGAGGCCGTGTACGTGCACGATTTCCGCGTGGCGGTGCGCCGCGCCCGGGTGCTGGTCGGCCAGACGCGCGCCGTCTTCCCGCCCGCGGCCGTGCAGCGTTTTCGCAAGACGCTGGCGCGGTTGGGCCGCATGACGGGCGACCTGCGCGATCTGGACGTTTTCATCCTCGCCGAAGCCGCGTCAGCGGCGAACCGCGAGGCCGCGGAACCCGCGCTGCAGCCGGTGTCCGCCTTTCTGCGGGAGCAGCGCCGAGAACACGCCCGGCGGCTCGCCACGGTGTTCGAGAGGACCTGGTATCGAACGGCGCTGGAGGAATGGCAGGCGTTCGCCGCCCCCGATGCGCCCCCGACGCCAACTGCGCCGCGCCTCGGCGACGTCCTGTCCACGTGCGTCGTGGACCATTGCCGCGCGTTGGCCGAGGTGGGCGCCGACCGCCTTGCGCAAGCCGACGATGCGCAACTCCACGCCCTGCGTATCCGGTGCAAGAAACTCCGCTACCTGATCGACTTCTTCGTCGATGGATTCCCGGGCCGGCCGGTGCGGACGACGCTCAAACGCCTCAAGCGCGTTCAGCGCACGCTGGGCGGGCTCCAGGATTTGAGCGTCCAGCAGGGCTGGCTCGACCGGTTCCAGGCGTCGGCCCCGGAACTGGCCGGCAGCGGCCATGCCGTCGTTCGGGCACTCGCAGAGATCCGTGACCGTCGAGCGGCGCGAAAGCAGGCCCTGCGCCAGAATCTCCCGGACGAGTTCGCGGCACTGACGGCCAGCTTGCGGACGTGGCTCGCCCCGACGGATCGCCAGCCGACCGAACTGCGCCCGCCGTCGGCATCGCACGGCCCGGACGAGACCGTCGCACGCCCCGACCCGCCTGCCCGGGCGCATGTCGCCTAGCCCAGCAACTCCTGCATTTCCTGCCACAACCCGAGGTAGGCCAGCGCGGCGCGCGAGGTCGGCCGCGTCGCGGCGACCGGCTCGCGGTGGACGCCCATGTTTTCGACTTCGACCAGATACGGCACGACGTGCGGCAGGACTTCCGGGCTCGCGGACAGTTCGGCCATGACCGAGCGATGCAACTTCTTCTTGTATTCGACCATCGAGAAGAAGGTGCGCAGCTTGTCCGGGTCGTGGCCGTGTTTGGCGTACAGCTTGCGGACCTGCCGGTAGGCGTGCACCGAGAGCGGGGTCGGCACGAGCGGCAGCAGGATGCGGTCCGCGGCGCGGAATACGTTCTCGGCCAGCAAGCCGACTTCGGGCGGGCAGTCAAGCACGACGTAGCGATAGTCGCGGCGCAGTCTCGCCAAGCTGTCGCGCAGGCAGGCGGTCGGCCGTCTGGCGCGGGCGAAGGTTTTGGTCAGCCGGCGGTGCGAGAGCGCCCCGGGCAGCAGGTCGAGACGGTCGAAATCGGTCGCCTTGATGTCGTCCCACAGCGCTTTGCCGCGGCGCAGAAACAGCCGGTGCTTGGCCTTGAGTTTGGGCCGGACGCGAAAGTAGAACGTGGCCGCGGCTTGCGAATCGAGGTCGCACACGAGCGTCGGCGCCCCCGACTGCGCCGCCAGATAGGCGAGATTGACCGCCGCGGCGGTTTTCCCGACCCCGCCTTTCAGGTGATAGATCGCCAGCACCTTCATCGTCCTGATCCTAGCGGCGCGGTCGGCGCTGTCTATGCCCGGTGCCTCGGACGCGCTGGCACCCGTGGCCAATCTGGCATATGGAACTTGGCTGATCCTGCGTTCGACGGATCGTCAGTGCACGCAATTAAGGAAGGGGCTTCCATACAAGATGATCCTTCGCCCGTTTCGACACCCTTCGACAGGCTCAGGGACCGAGCTCAACGGGCCGGTCCTGAGCTTGTCGAAGGGTTTTCAACCTAGGGATACGGAACTCGAGTCAGGGAAAATTTCAGGATCACCTTAGTATGGAATCCCCAAAAGGAGGAATGCGTATGGCCGACATGAGCATCGAGAAACTCAAGGGCATCTTGCACGAGAAACAGACCCCGCCCGAGGTCGAACCGCCGGTCGAAGCCATGCGCAAGAGCATGGAGAAGCTCGCCTTCCCGGCCGCAGCGGACGTCGAGGCCGAAGCGATCAGCGTGGCCGACCGCGCCGCGGAATGGGTCCGCGCCCCGAACTGCCGGCCCGGCCGCGCCATCCTGTACTTGCACGGCGGCGGCTACGTCATCGGCTCGATCGAGACCCACCGTTCGCTGGCCGGTGAAATTTCCCGCGCCGCCCAAGCCGCGGTCTTGCTCACCGATTACCGCCTCGCCCCGGAACATCCGTTTCCCGCCGCGGTGGACGACGGCGTGGCCGCGCTCGCCTGGCTGCACGAGCAGGGGTTCGCTCCCGAACGGACGGCGATCGGCGGAGACTCGGCCGGCGGCGGCCTCGTGCTGGCGACCTTGCTGGCCGCGGGCGACAAGCACGTCGCCATGCCGGCCGCGGCGGTCGCCATCAGCCCGTGGTCGGATCTGACGTGCGCGAATCCGGCATACGAAAGCCGGGCCGCGGCCGACCCGATGGTCACGCCACACGGCTTGCGGCGTATGGCCGGCTTCTACTTGGCCGGAGGCGACGCGCAACATCCGCACGCCTCGCCGAATTGCGCCGACGTCACCCAACTCCGCGGCCTGCCTCCGTTGCTGATCCACGTCGGCGAGGACGAGATTCTCCTGGATGACGCCGTGGCGTTCGACGCCAAGGCACGCGCTGCGGGCGTGGACTGCACGCTCGAAGTCTGGGACGGCATGGTTCACGTCTGGCACGCCTTCCATCCGCTGTTGGAAGAGGGCAGGCAGGGCATTACTCGAGTGGGCGAATTTCTGCGAGAACGCTGGGCCGCGGCGGAGTAGTGGAAAGTGGCGAGGGAAGAGGGGTGGGACGGAAAGGGAGGGCGAACACTCTGAGAATTCTTCACTGAACACGTGTCGGGGCAACCCCCTGTGGTTGCCCTGGCGGGGGGAGGGCAGGCACCCTTCGACATGGTTCGACCGGCTCACCAACCGGACTCAGGGACCGCAGGGGCCTCCCCGACGCATCGCGCGGCGCCGGAAAACCGAATCGAGACATTCCCGACTAACATGGAGCGGAGACCGTATGGACGTGACGACATCGCATACCGACGAACAGATTGCCCACTTCAACGACAAGCAGCGCGAGGCGTTCGATGCCGTTCACGACCGGTTTCTGGTCGAGCTGCCCGCGGACGTCTGCGAACGGATGCAGCGAATCGTTGCCGCTGCCGGAATCCGCGAAGGCGAACACGTGCTTGACGTGGGCACCGGCACGGGCGCCTTGATCCCCGACATCCGCACGTATCGCCCCGGTCGGATCTTCGCCTGCGACCTGTCGGGCAATATGCTGGAACAGGTCGCCCGCCGCTATCCCGAAGTGGAGCGCCACCAATGCGACGTGCGCGACGTGGCGCTGCCCGATGCCAGCATCGACGCGGTATTCATGAACGGCATGTACGGCAACATCGCGGACAAGCGCGGGGCGCTCGCCAACCTCATGCGGATGCTGCGCCCCGCCGGCCGCATCGTCATCAGCCACCCGGAAGGCCGCGGCTACGTCGAGCGGCTCGTCCGCACCGACCCGTTCCCGATCACGCCCCTGCCGTCGCGCGCCGAAGCCTACGCCTTCCTGGAGCCGTTCGGCCTGACGATCCGGGAATACACCGACGAAGAAAACCTGCTGATCGTCGTGGCGGTCAACCGCGGGTAGAGCCGCTCATTTCCCTTCCGGCGCGGGAGGATTCCAGAATGCCGGCGACGAGAGGAGCGGATACCAGTCCTTGAGTGCGAGCGCGCCCATGCCCAGGATGCACGCCACGACTATACCGAGGATGATCAGCGAGCCCGGCCCGGGGCGGGCGTTTCGAATAGGCGTCGCTCGAACGTCCAGGTCCGGGCGCGCACGCTCTGCATCGGGACCCGAAGATGCCTCGGCTTCGGGTTCAAGTCCGGCGGATGGGTCTGACGACATGAGGGGGAAACCGAAGCGGTATCCGCATCTCACGTGAACGTGGCGGATACGGTGCCGAAGGTGGTGAAGGTCGTCTCCCACTCGTCGCCGGCCTGGATCGGCGTGGGCTTGGTCATGGAGCCGGTCATGACGTACTGGCCCGCTTCCAAGGCTCGGCCGAATCCCGCCAAGTGGTTGGCGAGCCACGCTATCGTTTCGATCTGGTCGCCGATCGCCTCGCTGCCGACGGCGCGGGCGACCGGCTCGCCGTTGCGGCGGGTTTCGACGACCAGCGCGCCGAGGTCGACGTCGGCCGGATAGGGGCGGACCTCCGGCCCGGTCACGAAACCCCACTGCGCCACGCCGTCGGCCACGCCCAGCGGCAGGTTCTCCGCGATGTCGAGGCGCATGTCCACCAGTTCCAGCGCCGGCGCGGCGCCGGCAATCGCGGCCAACGCCTGGGCGCGCGTCACGCCCGGGCCGCGCAGCGTGCGGCCCATGACGAGGCACAGTTCGGATTCGATGATGGGTTTGTGAAAGTCGGCGCAGGTGAACGTGCGCCCGCTGGCGAAGCGGCGGTCGGCCAGCAGATACGCGCTCACCGGCGCGTCGAGGCCGAACATCTGGCGCGTGGCGTCGGACGACAGCCCGACCTTCCAGCCCGCCAGCCGGGCGCCCGCGGCCAGCCGCCGGTCGAGCACGGCCAGTTGAATGCGGTACGCCTCCTCCAGGTTCATCGTTCCTTCCAGGCCGGCCGGCGGGTACGTGCCGGTTCGCGCGGCCTGCCACAGGCGTTCAATCGCGGCGTCGACGTTCATGGGCGGCTCCTTTTCGTGGGGGCCGTGTCGGGCGGCTTCCCGATGGCGTCGAGGTCGAACATGGGGATGCCGAACGCGGTCTTGCCCAGCAGTTCGAGGCTCTCGTCCGAGTCGAACGGGTGATACAGCCCGGCGCGGATGTCGCGGTAATAGCGCTCCAGGGGCAGGCGTGTGAAGTACGATGCGCCGCCCACCGCGCGCAACGCCAAGTCCACGACGCGCACCGCGTTTTCGATGGCGACCATGCGGGCCGCCACGCTCTTGCGCAACCACGTGCGCGGCGGCTCGGCGTCGGCCTCCGCGGCCGCCTTCCACAGCACGGCGCGCGCCGCTTCGAGCAGGGCGTCCATCTCGCCGACCTTGGTATAGACGCTCGGCAGATGGCTCATGGGCCGCGGGAGCGGAAAGCGCGGCCGGTCGCGCATGAAGTCCACCACGAAGTTGCGCGCCGCGGCGGCAATCCCGACATAGACGCTGCCGATGGAGAACGGCGCGCGCGGAAACATCTCCGTCACGCCGCCGCGCGCGAACACCGGACGTTCCAGAAACACCTGCGCATCGGAAATGAAGGCGTCCTCGAACGCGGTGCTGCGCGATTCGGTCGCCCGCATGCCGAGCGTGTCCCAGTCGTCCTTGATGGTGAATCCGGGCGTGTCCGGCGGAATCAGAAAGGAGACGATCGTGCCTTTCCGGTTGGCGGGCGCGTCGTCGAGGGTACGGTCCGCGCACGTGGCTTCCGCGAAATAGCGGTCGAGTGCGACCGACTGGGTGGCGAATATCTTGCGGCCGGTCACGCGCCAGCCGCCTGCGACTCGGGTGGCCGCGGTGCGCGGGCGCAGCACCGATACCGCGTTGTCCGGCTCCGAGCCCGAGCCGCCGACGATCAGCCGCGCGTCCGCGATTTCGCGCAGCAGGGTTTCCACGCGCTGGGTCTGGTGGCGCTGCCAGACGTGGACGAGCAGGCTGACCACGTTGAAGTGCATGTTGACGGCGAGTGCCGTGGGGCCGCAGCCCTGCGCCAGCCGCTCCTGCGCCTTGATCCGTTCCAGCAGGCTGGCGCCCATGCCGCCCAACGCCGCGGGGATGGTGAGCGTGGTATAGCCGGTCGCCTTGAGCCGCGCGTAGTTCTCGTGCGGAAACGAGCCTTCGCGGTCGTGTTGCGCGGCCCGCGGGGCGAACTCGTCGGCCAAGCCGGCCGCCAAGTCGATGAAGCGCTGCTCCCGCTCGGTATGGAATTGTTGCATGGCGCGGGTCCTTCGGGTGTTCCGCTTCGTAGCATTCCGGGAGCGTGCAGGGAAATCGGGAGCCGAGCCGGGAGTGCATCAATTCGAAATCGTCTCCACATGGTTTTTCGACCCCCTCTCCCCTGGAGGGAGAGGGCTGGGGTGAGGGGGAAGTGGATGTACGCCCAGGCTGGTATGTCGCGATGAGGAAGAGAGAGTCCGCTGGATTCCTGCGTGCACAGAGCCTGCCCCCGGCTCGAACGGGAGCATGACGAAGGAAAGACATGCTGCCCAAGGAAATCCCAACCGGATGCACTGCAGGATGACGAGGCGTCTTGACATGCCGAGACCGGTCGTCAAGGACTAGCCTATGGAAACGATCAACGCATCCGGCATTAAGGCTCACTGCTTGGCACTCCCCGACCAAGTGCAGGAGACCGGTGAGCGCATCGTCATTCTCAAGCGAGGCCGACCCGTGGCGGAACCGTCCCCTCCGCTCTTTTTTCATCCTCTCCCTTTCCTATCCCCTCCCCCTCTGGGGGAGGGCTAGGGAGAGGGTCCCCCGCCGACATCGTCCCAGCCCGGATAATCGCCAACCGCCTCGCCCCTTCTCCCCATGCCCGCCTCGGACGCCCTCGCCGACATCGCCGCCGCGCTGGCCGCGTTCGCCCCCGCCTCGTTGCGCGCCTCCAGCCTGACGCTGCTCGCCGCGCTCGGCTATCGCAGCGACCGCACCCTGCCCATCCCCGGCGCCCCCGACCCCGCGGCCTTCCGTCGCCTGGCTGAAGCCGCCTCCGGCAAGACCCTCCATGCGGAGAAGGCCAAGTTCGCCGAGTGGAACCAAGCCGACCTGCTCTTTCAACTGACGGACACGGAAGTGCGGAGCGACCAGCCCTCGTTCCCGGACGCGCCCCTCGCCCCCGGCCTGCTCGAATCCTCCCTGTTCTTCGCCATCGAATTGCGCGGCGCGGGGTACTCCCGTACCGCGCTGGCCGACGTGACCCGCCAGATCAACCGGCTGTTTCCCATGCCGGTCGTCGTGCTGTTCAGCTACGCCGGCCGGCTCTCCCTCGCCGTCGTGCACCGCCGGCAACACCGGCGCGAGCCCAGCCGTGACGTGTTGGGCCGCGTCTCGCTCATCCGCGACATCGACACCCGGCACCCCCACCGTGCCCATCTCGACATCCTGCACGCGCTGTCGCTGCCGGAACGGATAGCGTGGCTGGACGCGCACAAGCAGCCGCGCAGCTTCGACGGCCTGCTCGCCGCGTTGCTCGCGGCGCTGGATACCGAGGCATTGAACAAACGTTTCTACACCGCGCTGTTCGCGTGGTTCACCCGTGCCGTGAGCGAGGCGACCTTCCCCACCAAGCAGGCCCGCACCTTGGCGCCCGAAGAACACGTCATCCGGCTGATTACGCGCCTGCTCTTCGTGTGGTTCGTCAAGGAGAAGGGGCTGATCGCCGCCGAACTGTTCACCGAAGCGCAGGTCGCCGGCCTGCTGAAGGACTACGACCGGGACACGGGCGATTCGTATTACCGCGCGGTCGTGCAGAACCTGTTCTTCGCCACGCTGAACACCGAGATCGCCAAGCGCGGCTTCAGCCGCGGGAACCCCGCCACGCACCGCGATTTCTCGCGCTATCGCTATCGGCGCGAGATGCAGGACCCGGCCGCGCTGTTGGCGCTGTTCCGGCGCACGCCGTTCATCAACGGCGGCCTGTTCGACTGCCTGGACAGCGAGACGGCCCCGACCGATGGGGGCTGGCGCATCGACTGCTTCACCGACACCGTGACCGATCCGAAACGCCGCGAACACGGCCTGCTGTCCATTCCCAACCGGCTGCTCTTCGACGCCGGCGGGCTGATTACGCTATTCGACCGATTCACGTTCACGGTGGAGGAGAACACGCCGGCGGAGCAGGACGTGGCGCTGGACCCGGAACTGCTGGGCAAGGTGTTCGAGAACCTGTTGGCCGCGGTCACCCCGGAGACGCGGGAGACCGCGCGCAAGCAGACGGGGTCGTACTACACGCCGCGGGCCGTGGTGGACTACATGGTGGACGAGGCGCTGGTGGCGGCGCTGGCGGACCGGGTGTAGCCTGCCGACGGCGACGCCGCTTTCTGGCAAGAACGGCTGCATTATCTGTTGGACTATGCCGATGCGTTCGCCGACGCGGACGAGTTGTTCAGCGAGACGGAGCGGGATGGGGTGGTGCGCGCGATTGCGGACACGACGGTGTTGGACCCGGCGGTGGGCTCCGGCGCCTTTCCGATGGGCGTGCTGCACAAGCTGACGCTGGCCTTGCGCCGGTTGGACCCGGACAACCGCCGCTGGGAAGCGTTGCAGCGGGAGAAGGCCGAACGGCGCGCGACGGCCGCCTTTCAGACCGACGACCGGGCAGCGCGGAACGAAGAACTCGCGGAGATCAGCGATACGTTCGAGCGTTACCGGGATTCCGACTTCGGGCGCAAACTGTACCTGATTCAGAACAGCATCTTCGGCGTGGACATTCAGCCCGTGGCGAGCCAGATCGCCAAGTTGCGCTTCTTCATTTCGCTGGCCATCGAGCAGGAGCCGACCGCGGACGAGGCCGCCAACTACGGCATCAAACCGTTGCCCAACCTGGAGACGCGCTTCGTGGCGGCGAATACGCTGTTGGGCTTGGACAGGCCGGCGCAACAGACGCTGGGCCGCACGGCGACCGTGGCCCGGCTGGAACGCGCGCTGCACGAGAACCGCGAGCGGCATTTTCATGCCACCACGCGCCGCACGAAAACGACGTACCGGAAGCGAGACGCCAAGCTGCGCACGGAGTTGGCCGGGGCGTTGCGCACGGCAGGCTTTCCCGCGGCGGACGCGAACAAGATCGCGCAATGGGACCCGTACGATCAGAATGCGTCCGCGGACTGGTTCGACGCGGAGTACATGTTCGGGCTGACGACCGGCTTCGCCGTGGTGCTCGGCAACCCGCCGTACGTGCAGTTGCGAAGAAACCAAGCTGAATTAGGACGCTTCTACCAAAACGCCGGTTATGAAACTTTCGTCCGTGCGGGCGACGTTTACCAACTTTTCTATGAGAAGGGCTGCCGCCTGCTCACGCCGAACCGAGGTCTGCTATCCTACATCACGTCCAACAGTTGGCTGAAGGCAGAGTACGGGAAGCCCATGCGTCGCTATTTCCAAGAGAAGCTTTCAGTGTTGCGCTTATTGGAAATGGGCAAGGACGTGTTCGATAATGCTATTGTGGACACCGTCATACTGATCGCGCGTAGCGGCAAGAGCAGCGACATCGGCAAAGCGATTGACATGGACCGCCTACCCGACAAGCAATTTCCGCCCGCTGCGCATTTCTGGGGCGATTTGCACCCGCGGGGGGAACGGCCGTGGATCGCGTTATCGTCCGTTGAACAACCAATTATGGATAAGATGGAAGCTGTCGGCACATCTCTGAAAGAATGGAATGTAAATACTAACTACGGTGTCGTGACTGGTTACAACGATGCTTTCATCATAGATGACGACACCAGATTATCGATGATTGATGCGAGCCCCGAATCCGCCAAAATCATCAAACCGGTCCTCCGCGGCAAAGATATTTTTCGCTATCGAGCGCGATGGGCGGCCTTGTGGATGATCACGACTTTTCCCTCACTACAGTTGGATATTGACGACTATCCTGCTGTAAAGAATCACCTGTTGTCTTTCGGCAAGGATCGTCTCGAACAGAGTGGAAAGAAATTGTCAGGAGGCCGTAAAGCGCGCACAAAAACACAACATCAGTGGTTCGAGTTGCATGATCCTATCACCTATCATCGGGAATTTACCAAGGATAAACTGATCTGGATGGTGATGTCTGACAGAGCCCGGTTCTCTTATTCTAATGAAGAAATTTACACCAACGGGAAAGCACATATAATGACCGGAAAGTCTCTGAAATACCTTTGTGCAGTCTTGAACAGTAACCTCGTTTCTTGGTTTGCAAAGCATAATGCAAGGTCAACGGGGATGGGCCTGCCTGAATGGACCACAACGATGGTCGAACGTATCCTTATTCCCCAAATCACAACCGCGAAGCAGCGTCCGTTCATCCGCCTCGTCGATCGCATTCTGCAAGCCAAAACCGCCGACCCGGCCGCGGACACCAGCGCGGAGGAAGCGGAAATCGACCGGCTGGTGTATGCGCTGTACGGCCTGACCGCGGCGGAAGTGGCCGCAGTGGAGGGCCGGTAGAGGCATTTTTCATTCCCTCCCCCTGGACCCTGAGCTTGTCGAAGGGTGAGGGTGAGGGGGAGGGCTAGGGAGGGGGGTCTCCGAAGCGACTTGAACCGCCGCACCCTCCCTGATCCCCCTCATTCTCCGTCGAGGCGACCCCCTCCT
Organism: uncultured Binatia bacterium (SeqCode); assembly: GCA_965242795.1. GTDB lineage: Bacteria > Desulfobacterota > Binatia > Bin18 > Bin18 > Bin18. The sequence goes on along the minus strand of OZ251505.1, from coordinate 1,045,086 downwards.
TCGGAGGGGCGAAAGATTTTTCACCCCTACCACCGCGGCGTTGAACCCTCCTATCGCCGCGTCCTCCTCGTCATTCCTGCGAAAGCAGGAATCCAGGCGGGGCGGCTCCCCGCTGGGTTAAATAACGAGCGTTGGAGATATCCTCGGGGGACCCTCACCCTAGCCCTCTCCCAGAGGGAGAGGGGATAAAAAGGAGAAGGGAACGACAAGGAAATGACAAACAGAATGATTTGAAAGGTGTCAACTAAAAGGGCCTGATATGTAAGCTAGTCATTCTTCGCATCACCCCGTCGGCTCTTTTCCCAACAGAGAGCATAATCCCCTCCCCCTCTGGGGGAGGGTTAGAGCCTGCCCCGGACTTGATCCGGGGGAGAGGGTTCCCCGACGTCACTCCCCCGCAACGCCTGACATTTCCCCACGGTGGGTGCCTCTGTTGTCCTCTGGATTCCGGCTTTCGCCGGAATGACGAAGGGGGAGCCGGACTGACGAAAGGGGGAGAGCCTGCCTGTCGAAGGGAAAGACGGACTGACTAAGGGGGGAAAGGGGAGAGGAAGGGGGTTCGGTGGTTCGGTAGGACTGCTTTCGGACGACGGGCATTGGCCCGGATCGTCCTCGGACCGAAGTTGCTCCTGCGCAACTCGTCGCAGCTCTGCCACAGCGACGAGTACAGGTGCGATTTCTTTCAGGGCCATCGGTGGCTTCCGCGGTGATGTGGTGGTTCAGCGGTCGGGAGTGTCGGGAGGAAGAGCACTGAAAGCGCGCTTCTTCTCCTCGATTCGTTGGAGGATGTCCTCGGCGACTTCGAGCACTTCGGCGGGAGCGCGAACGTCCTCGCCCGCCCGTCTGCGCAGGGCGACGACGAGCGGCGCCAACATAGCGGCTTTCTCCTCGTCGCTCGATATGATCTCGATCAACTCGCGCTCCGATGCACCGAGTGCGATGAAGCTGGTCACGTCCTCCACCATCATGCCCATTCCCGCCTCGTTGCCGGATACGAACCCGGCATAGACGGAACGGAATTCCTCCATTGCAGCCGAGTGTTTTCCCTGCACCAGCAACGCCAAGGACCTAATGCACATTGCCAACCATCCGAAAGCGATTCCGTCCATACGGGGTAAGGTATTGAACCTCTGTCGGAGTTCGTCAGACGTGTGCAGAGCGTCTTGCGCATGACCGAGATCGATTTGAGTGGTGCCCTTCATAATCAGAATTGTGGCGACCAGAATCCGAATCTCTAATTTATCGCTACCTTCGAAGCGTTCGACTGCTTCGTCGCAGGCAACGAGAGCCGCTTCGGCGTCCCCGGGCTGCTTTCGAGCCAACTTTTTTACAATCTGGCTCACGGCAATTGCCAATTGCGCTTCCGGGGCGTCGCTGGCTGAAAGATACGCATGAAATTCATCGATCGCCGCAATCTTTTCCTCAATGCCACCGGAGAATTTCGTCAATATGCGCGCCAGGGCGACTTGCTCCTGGATAATGGGCACGTCGCTGGATTCAAAGCGCGAAATGACTTCTTCGAAGGCTGCATTTCCCGCCTCGTCGTTCCCAAGCAGGGTGTAGCAATATCCCCGGAGAATCTGAGCAATCGCAGCCCTCACCTGAATCTTCGGATCGTCGCTGCTCCCGAAACGTTCGACGACCTCCGTAGCGGCTGCTGTCGCCCTGTCGGGCTCGCCCAGAAGTATATGTGCACGCGCCTTGTTGATCAGAACCAGAGCAATGAGCGGGGCTGGCACTTGAAACGAACCTGTACTCCCCAAAACCCGGAAGAATCGATCTGCAGCTTCGATTGCTTCCCTGAATTCACCATCTTCGATGTTCGCGGCGATTCCGTCGACGATTCGTTTCTCTATATCGTCCACCGTTGCCGTTACTTGTTCCAACGATTGTTCGACCCTATACCGAATCATGGAGGGGAAAAGCATGCTCCTGATCTGCGGCGATTCGGCCATTGCCCGCTCGATGCCGTCACGAATGGCAGGCGATTGCGCCGCTTCCGAAGGGAACGAACCGAACATATCGGTCAGTTCGTCTTTGCTGTAGAACACCACCATGAAGTCGATCAGGCTGCGGACGACGGCGGCTTCGTCCCGCTGACGGCGCAGCTTGTAATAGATGCTGTAGAGCCGTTCCGCGGCGGCATACCACCGTTTTCTGCCGCTGCCCTCCACGATGACCGCGCCCCGATCGACGAGGCGTTTGAGCAGGGCCGATACGCTGCGGACGTCCAGGCGGGCACGCCGGGCGACTTCGCCGGTGCTCGACGGTTGCCAGAGATCGATCACCGCGAGATACACCCGGCGCTCGGTTTTGGCGAAGCCTTCCAGGTGGCCGCGGAAATACTCCGTGTGGTCGTCGATCAGGGTCACCAGTTCCTCCATCAACTGGCGCAGGGAACGGTGGCGCGCGAAGTCGGCCACGATGACCAGCAGGCGGGGGTTGCCGCCGGTCAGGATTTGGAGCGGCCGAATCTCGCGGCCGCGGTCTTCACCGCCGACCATCTGCCACACGCGCCGACACTCCTCGGTGTCTAACGGTTCCAGGCAGACGGTGCGGAACAGCTCGAAGAACGGTTCGTTGGCGTCGTCCAGCCCCGCGAACCGGCTGGTGGCCGTGGCGAGCAGCATGATCCGGGGTTCCGTCTGCAACGTCTTGCGCAGTTTCCAGCCGAAATCGTCGTCCACGTCCCGACTGAGCGTTTGCAGATTCTCGACCATGAGGACGAGCTTTTTGTCCAGCCGGTCCGCGGCGTCCAGCACTGCGGCCCGGGCACGGTCTTCCAGGTCTTCCCTGGCCCAACGGCCGGCCAAGTCGGTGTGCGTGGCGGACAGTTCCCGCGACAGGTCGGGGTGAGACTCGGCGGTTTTCCCCGCGAGGTGGAACATCGCCTCCAACCAGAAGTCGCCCATGTCGAAGACTTCCTGGCTTTCTTCCATGAATCTGACCGGCACCAGCCGTTCGGCCAGTGCGGCGTTCGTGCGCACCTCCGCGGCGACGCGCGCCAGCAGCATGGTCTTGCCGCGGCCGCGGGGAGCGACGAGCAGGACATGCTGACACGCCGGCGCATCGAGGTTGTTGCGCACGACGTCCAGCACGAGGCCGAGTTCGCGGTGCCGGACGACGAACTGCCGGACCACTTCGGCGTCGGGCTGGAACGTACCCGGATTGAACTTGCGGATCGTGGGTTCGTGCGGCTCGTTCATCGGGCACCCCCTTGATTTTCGCCTGGGATGCGCCGTTCGAGGGGGGTGTGGTGATCGCGGAACCGTGCGGCCCACCAATCCTTCAGCAGCCGCGAGGGGAACCGGTAGCCGCCGGCGTCTCCGGCTTCGAGATAGCCGTCGTGCTCCAGGATATCGAGCGATTCCTGCACTCGGCCGGGGGCATCCTCCATGACCCCGGCATACAACCGCTCAAGGCAACGCCGCGCGTCCGGACTGAACCGGTCTCGGGTGGCTGCCTCAGCGAGGATTTCCATTGCGACCGTGTGACAATGCTGGTCCGCCAGCCCGTCCTCGAGGCGCGTTTCGTAGTGCACGAGATCGTTCTGCCCCGCGGGACCGAGCAGTTGCGTGCGGTAAACTTCGTCCACGTCGTCCACCGTCACGCTGGCGCGGTTCTTCATTGCGGCGAAATCCTGCAACCGTGCGAAGAAGGATTGCACGTGATGAGGAATCCCGAGACCGAGCGCGTCATACATGGCGTTGGCTACGCCCGGCTCGATCGATAATGCGTTGCTTCGGGCGAGGCGTTCTACGCATTGGATACTGACTTCACGGCTCCACGGACCGAGCCGAAACGGGTCAAGATAATTGATGCGGTCGGGAATGCCGAGCCGTCGGACCAGCGGCGTGAGTCCGATGCTGCCGGAGACCATGAGCACCGGGGAGCCGCCTTCAAGATTTTGGAATACCTTTCGCAGCCAACTCAGAAACTCTTCGGCCTGTTGCTCGCCCCGGTCGTTCCGGAATAGCCGTTTGAGGAAGATGGGCAGTTCGTCGATGACGAGGAGAACAGGCTGGTCGTGTGCGGCGCACGTTTGCATGAGTTGTTCCCCATGACGCCGCCACGTCCCGGCGTTCAGGCCGGCGCGAATTTTGACACGGAAGTCGCGGGCGCTGATTTTTTCGATATTCCCATCGACCCAGCGCCGCATTGTGTGGGCGAAGCGGGACGAGATGGAGCGAATCGGATGGGTGGCCTCTGCAAGGTCGGCGACAACGTCCTCCGGGCAGGCCGCGTCTTCGACATCCGCGAAAAGGAACGTCCATCCCTGAGCCTGAAGTCGGTGCCCGAGTTCTTGGGCGATGCTGGTCTTGCCCATGCGTCGTTGTCCGGTGAGCAAGACATAGTTGCCGTTGCGAACCCGCGCTTCGAGCACCCGTAACTCGGATTCGCGGTCGAAAAAATCATCGCCTCTTACCCAACGACCGGTTGACGATCTCATGCAACCTCCATATTCAACGGATTTGTCGTACAATAGCCTCGAAAATTTATTTGTCAACCATATTGTCGTCAACATTTTTGTCGAATACGGATGTTTCATTGGATTTCCGTGATTTTTCAGTAACTCCCCGACCCGGAGAGGGAGAAATTCTGCCGGAAAAGCGGCTGGACGAAGAGTGCTGGAATCCGTCCCGGCCTCATCCGTTGTGGTTATCTTGGCGCGGAGAACCCCTCGACAGGCTCAGGGACCCGCCCGTTGAGGCGGTCCCCGAGCTTTTCGAAGGAGAATTACATATTGAAGATCCCAGCCGGTCGTCATTCCCGCGAAAGCGGGAATCCAGGCGGGGCGGCTCCCTGCTGCGGTAAACAGTCAGCGTTGGAGGTGACGTCGAGGGACCCTCTCCCCCGCAACGTCTGACATCTCCCCACGGTGGTTGCTTCTGTCCTCTGGATTCCGGCTTTCGCCGGAATGACGAGAGGGAAGGGGGAATAACGAAGGGGGAGAGCCGCCTGTCGAAGGGAAAGACGGACGGACCAAGGAGGGAAAGCGGGTAGGACGGGGGTTCGATGGTTCGGTTGGATTGCTTTCGGACGGCGGGCATCGGCCTGGGGTCGCCATAGGACCGAATGCTCCTGCCGGTCTTCCTCAGCACCAGCGGAGAACCCGCCTGCCCACGCTTATCCCGCGGTGTCCGTCCTCAAGGCTTCGTGTCCCCCGCCTCGGCGAGCGCGGCGCGGCCTTTGTCCGTCAGCCGATACTTCTGCAGCGGGCTCCGCGGTTTGTCGGGCACGGTCCTTTCCAGCAATCCCTCGCGGAGGAGGTGTTCGAGCCGCCGCTCGAAAGGACGGATGCGGCCGGAATAGCCTGCGCTCACCTGCAACTCCTTACTCGTCACGGGTCCTTCGGTACAGGCGCGCAGCATGTCGGTGTCCCTGTCTGCGGATTCAGCTTGCACCCCAGCTTGCACCCCGACTTGACCCTCAGCTTGCCCACCACTCGAGTCGGGCTGGTGCCGCGGAACCGTGGTGACGAACCCGTCGGTCATGGTGAACGTCGGCTCCGGCAAGCCTGCCTGGATGCAACGGCGGATCATGTCCAACGTTCCCGTCCCCATCCGCTCGATATATTCGGCAAGGTACAAGGACTCCGCCAGCAAGGGATTGCCCGGCACCGAGTTGTGCGCCACGCGCAGCTTGTCTAGAGTCAACGGCCGCGGCAGCCGGCCGGGATTCCGCACTTCCAGCCGGTCGGCGAACAGCATCACCTGGACGCTGCCGTTGCTGGTGTAGTCGCGGTGCGCCACGGCGTTGACCACCGCCTCGGTCACGACTTCCTTGGGAATCTCGTAGGTGACGGGCGCCCGGACGCTTTCCGCGCGGGTGCCGACCGACAGGGCGATCTTGCTCAGCACGAAGTCCACCGCCTGATCGACCAGCGCGAACGCCGTGCCCTTATAGACTTGGTAGGACGGAATCGGTTTGGCGACCTGCGTTCCGTGGAAATGGGCACACTTGATCTCGGAGGACAACAGGAACCGTTGCGGCGCCGTGCCGAACAGCAACATCGCGGCGTTGGTCGGGCGCCCTTTGTTCAGCAGGTTCAGATGCGTCAGCAACTCTTGGGGCGGAGCATCTTCGGTCAGCGGAAATTGTCTGGCCCGGCGCGCGGTCCGGATGGGGGTCATGCCCGAGCGCCCTTCAGTCATTCGGATCGAACAGAACCCATCTATATCATCTTGTCCGTAATCTCCAATTTTCGCCCGCGCCCCGCTCTGTCGGCTTTCTGCTTGACGCTGTTGACGCGGCGGGGCTAGGGTCCCTGCGAAAGCGGCGGCTGGCGCGCCGCGAAGGGGGGCGGCATGGCGACGAAAGACATCAAGCTGGCGTACGGCATCGACGTGGACGCGGTCGGCGGCTGGCTCGGGTCGTACGGGGGCGAGGATTCGCCGGACGATATTTCGCGAGGGCTGTTCGCCGGCGAGGTCGGGGTGCCGCGGCTGCTCGCGCTGTTCGACCGGTACGGCCTGCGGACCAGTTGGTTCGTGCCCGGCCACTCGATCGAAACGTTTCCCGAACAGACCCGGATGATCGTCGAGGCCGGCCACGAGGTCGGCGCGCACGGCTATTCACACGAAAACCCGATCGCCATGACTCCCCGGCAGGAAGAAGACGTGCTGCTCAAGAGTATTGCGCTCATCGAGGAGTATGCCGGACAGCGGCCCGCGGGCTACGTGGCGCCGTGGTGGGAGTTCTCCCCGGTCACCAACGAACTGCTGCTGAAACACGGCTTCCGCTACGACCACAGCTTGATGCACGACGACTTCCATCCCTACTACGTGCGCGTCGGGGACCGGTGGACCAACATCGATTACGCCAAGCCGGCCGCGGCATGGATGAAACCGCTGGAACGCGGCCGGGAGACGGATCTGATCGAGATTCCAGCGAACTGGTATCTCGACGACCTGCCGCCGATGCTGTTCATCAAGAAGGCGCCCAACAGCCACGGCTTCGTGAATCCGCGCGACATCGAGCAGATGTGGCGCGACCAGTTCGACTGGGTGTATCGCGAGTACGACTACGCGGTGTTCACGATGACGATCCATCCCGACGTGAGCGGCCGGCCGCAGGTGCTGCTGATGCACGAGCGGCTGATCGAGTATTTCAACAGCCACGCCGGCGTGCATTGGGCCACGTTTGCGGACATCGCCGAAGACTTCGCCCGGCGTCGGCCGCGGGGCGGATGAGGAGGGCGGCATGGGTGCGGACTCCCCCGCGGACGTGGCGGACAAGCTCGCCATTCAGGAATTGTTCGCCCGCTATGCGCACGCCATCGACGACCTCGATCCCGCTGCGTGGGTGGCGTGCTTCACCGCGGACGGCATCTTTCAGGTCGGCACGCGGGCCATGCAGGGCGCCGCGGCGTTGCGCGGGTATGCCGACGTGCACGTCCGCGAGATCCGCTGCCGGCACATGATGAGCAATTTTCTTTATACGGTGCGCGGCGACGAAGCCGCGGGGCAGTGCAGCATGCTCGCCACGCTGGCGACGGCCGGCGGCTACCGCATCTTCGCGCAGGGCCGCTACGTCGACCGCCTGCTCAGGCAGGATGGGGTGTGGCGTATCGCGCACCGCAAGGTCGAAACCGACCAACTCGCGTCCAACCCCACTGGCATCGCCAGCATCGCCGACCCGGAAGTCGCGGTGCTGGTTCGCCCGTTGGTGGACGCCGCGCGCAAGCTGGGCCGGAGAGTCGCGGCCGCGGAATAAGGAGTGTTACAGCCCCGCGCGCCGCTTCCCTTTCACCCCCTCTCCCCTGGTGGGAGAGGGCTGGGGAGAGGGGGAAGGTGAAGAAAAACGACCGGAACCCGCACCGCACAGGAGGGCGTCATGGATCTCGTCATTCGCAACGGAACGGTCGTGACCGCGGGCGAGATTGCCGCCGCGGACGTGGGCATCGAAGACGGCACGGTCACGCAGATCGGGCGGGGGCTCGGACCGGCCGCCGGGGAGATCGACGCCGGCGGCAAATATCTGTTTCCGGGCGGGGTGGACGTGCATACCCACGTCGATTTCGAGCTCATGGGCCGTCACTCGGTGGACGACTTCTACTCCGGCACGATGGCTGCGGCGTGCGGCGGGGTGACGACCATCGTCGATTACGCGCTGCCCCAGCCCGGCCAGTCCATTCAGGCCAGCGTCGAGGCGTGGGAGGCCAAGGCGAAAGACAAGGCCGTCATCGACTACGGCCTGCATCCGGTGATCCTGGAGCCCACGCAGGCCATCATCGACGAAATGGCCGATGCCGTGGCCGAGGGGCACTCCAGCTTCAAGCTGTTCATGATCGGCATGGCGCGCTTCGACGAACTGGCGGCAGACTATCTCAAGGTCATGGCGCAGGCCGGCAAGCAGGGCGCGCTGACCAACATCCACTGCGAAGACCAGTGCCTGATCGGCTATCTGTGCGAAAAGCTGACCGCGGAGGGCAAGACCGGCGTGCGGCACTTTCCCGACTCGCGGCCGCGCGAGGCCGAGGGCTTGGCTGTGCAGCGCGCGATCACCATGGCGCGGCACGCCGAGGCGCCCGTCTATCTGGTGCATCTGTCGTGCCAGGAAGCGCTCGCCCCGCTACGCGCGGCACGGGCGCAGGGGCAGATCGTGTATGGCGAGACCCGGCCGCTGTATCTGCACCTGTCGCGCGAACGTTTCGAGGAGCCGGACGGCGAGCGGTACGTGGGCTGGCCGCCGCTGCGCGAGGCGTCGCAGTTGGCGGTGATGTGGAACGGCTTGCGCACCGACAACCTGCAAACCGTGGCGACCGACCATTGCGGCTGGAACCTCGCCCAGAAGAAAGCAGGCAAGACCGTGGACGACCTGCTGCCCGGCATGTCCAACCTGGAGACCGTGATCCCGATGCTCTATTCCGAGGGGGTGCGCCGCGGCAAGCTATCGCTCAACCGCTTCGTCGAGGTCAGCGCCACGAATCCGGCCAAACTGTTCGGCCTGTATCCAAGGAAGGGCACCATCGCGGTCGGGTCCGACGCCGACATCGTCGTCTTCGACCCGCACCAGCGCGTGACCATCCGGCACCGCGACATGCACTCGCGCTCCGACTACGAACTCTACGAAGGCTTCGAGGTCACGGGCTGGCCCACGCACACGCTGTCGCGCGGCGAGGTGATCGTCGAGAACGGCAAGGTGCTGGGCAGTTCCGGCCGCGGCCGGCTGCTCAAGCGCCAGCGGTTCGCGCCGCTGTGATCCTGGAAAATCCACAGTTCAAGTGAGGATTTTCAAGGATTATTTTCGGAATTACATAGGGAGCGCAGGTTCATCAAGGAGACTCAACGCGCCGCAAGCCCGGGGACCTTCCCATCCCCAAGTTTGTTGAGCCTGCGATGTGTCGAGCTTGCGGTGTCCTGAGCTTGTCGAAGGATCGAAGCATCGGAACGAACCCCGATGTCACCTCAGCCTGCGCATTCCATCCCGGCTCTTTGGCAAGCTCAGGGCCAGCCCGTTGCGATTCGGTCCCTGAATTTCTCGAAAGGTATCGCAACGGGCGCGGGATCATCTCGTATGTAATGCCCCTATTTCTGCTTACCACCGGGCCAGTAGTCCTGGGCGCCCAGCCCTTCCAGGGCCAAGCCGTAGCCGAGGTTGTCGAGCATCAGCCGCTTGAGTTGCTGAGTCACCGCGACCCGGGCGTAGCGAACGGTCAGGGGCGGCTGCTTGGAGACGGTCTCGGCCAACTCCCAAGCCCGCTCCAACAGCTTGTCACGCGGCAGGACTTCGTTGACCACGCCGAGGTCGAGAGCCTCCCGAGCCGATAGCTTCTGGCCGGTCAACAGGAAGTAGCGGCCACGGTTCGCGCCCAGCAGCAGCGGCCAGACGACGTGCACGCCGTCGCCCGGCACGATGCCGTTGGGGAAGTGCGGCGCGTCCTGAAACACCGCGTCGTCCGAGGCGAGAACGATGTCGCACAACACCGCCAGTTCGGCGTGGATGGTGGCCGGGCCGTTGACCGCGGCGATCATCGGGACCTCGATGTCCAGGTGGTTCATCAGCAGCTTCTTCGCGTCCCAGTAGATGTGATCCCAGGTCTGCGCCGACATGTCCCATTGCGGGCCGCGCGCGTATTTGGCGATGAACATATCGTCCGTGCCGGTGATGATGACCGCCTTGTTGTCCGGGTCGCTGCCCACGTCGTAGAAGCAGCGTCCGAGCTCCGAGTGCGGCCCTTCCCCCCAACGCAGCGTCTTTCCCTCCGTATGCAGGGTGAGTTGCAGGATGCCGCCGCGGCGCTCCATCTTCACGTGTCGATACGCGTCCCGATATGCGTCGAATGTCGCCATGTGTGTCCTCCTTGTTTCAGGTTCGGTTACCCCACTCTCCCCAGCGAATACAAGTTTTCAGTGAGGAGGGATGTATGAGGACGGGGCGCGGGCGCAAGATTGAAAAGCCGGGGGAAACTTCCTATGGTCCGCGGGCGGCACGGGTACGTCACCCCGCAACGCCGCAACCAGCCGAATCAAAGGAGGGACCCCATGAGTAGTAACGGACACGCCGCGGCGTCGCGGATTCGCGCCAACCTGTCCCATCCGGTCATCGATGCGGATGGGCACTGGCTGGAGTTCGGTCCCCTCGTGCGCGAGGAACTGAGAAAGATCGGCGGCAAGAAGGCGGTGGACGGCTTTTCGTTCTTTCCCAAGCTGGTGCAGCGCGAGCTGGGCATGACCGTGGTCGAACGCCGCGACCGGGGCATCGGCCAGCAGGCGTTCTGGGCGTTGCCGACCAAAAATACGCGCGACCGGGCGACCGCGGTCATGCCCAAGCTGTTGTACGAACGGCTGGACGAGTTCGGGTTCGACTTCAGCGTCATGTACCCGACGGCCGGCCTGGGGCTGCCGCTGATTCCCGACCCCGAGCAGCGCCAGGCGGCGTGCCACGCCTTCAATACGTTCAGCGCCGACTACTTCGGGAACTACGCCGACCGGATGACGCCGGCCGCGGTGATTCCCATGCACACTCCGGACGAGGCGTTGGCCGAGTTGGATCACGCGGTCACGCAACTCGGCCTCAAGGTCGTCATGCTGGGGAGCATGATCCGGCGCGACATTCCGGCGGTCTCCACCCTCCACCCGGAGGCGGGCAAATACGCCGCGTACCGCGACGTGCTGGGGCTCGACAGCGATTACGACTACGACCCGGTGTGGGCCAAGTGCGTGGACCTCAAGGTCGCGCCGTCGTTCCACTCCGGCGGCCGCGGGTACGCCATGCGCGTGTCGCCCAGCAACTTCACCTACAACCACATCGGCCATTTCGCCGCGGCCAACGAAGCGGTTTGCAAGGCGCTGTTCCTCGGCGGGGTGACGCGCCGGTTTCCCGATCTGCACGTCGCGTTTCTGGAAGGCGGCGTCGGCTGGGCCTGCCAGTTGTACGTCGATCTGATCGAGCACTGGGAGAAGCGCAACATCCACGCGCTGGCCGAGGTCGATCCGGCCAATCTCGATCACACGCGGTTCCGCGAACTGGCCGAGCAGTACGGCAACGCCACGATCGTCGCGGCGTTGCGGCAACGCGAGGCCGCGCTGGATACCGCCATGCCGCCCAGGGGCGCGACCGACACCGGCGGTATCGCCGACCTGGACGATTACGCGGCCTGCAAGATCGACAAGGCCGAGGACATCAAGGACCTGTTCACCAAAAATTTCTATTTCGGCTGCGAGGCGGACGACCGCATGAACATTCTGGCGTTCAACCGCCGGACGAATCCGTTCGGTGCGCAGTTGCACGCGCTGTTCGGCTCCGACATCGGCCACTTCGACGTGCCGAACATGGCGGCGGTGTTGCCCGAGACGTACGAGTTCGTGGAAGACGGGCTGATGACGAACGACCACTTCCGCGATTTCGTGTGCGACAACCCGATCCGGTTCTGGGGCGAGAGCAACCCCGACTTCTTCAAGGGGACGGTCGTGGAAGATGCCGCGGCCGCGGTGCTGGCGCGGTCTTCCGCGGGGACCGCGGGCGCCCGGGTGGACGTCAACGGGCGCGACGCGGCGCGGGCGGGGAAGTAGGTTCGAACCGGGAACCGCCGTTGGTCGTGAGCGCCCGTTTAGCCGTACAGGTTTCCAAGACCCCCCAGCCCTCCCCCTCTAGGGGAGGATAAAAAGGGGGTTACATACAAGACGATCCTGAAGTCATTTTTTCCTCGTCATACCTGCGAAAGCAGGTATCCATGTCCTGAATTCCCGCTTCCTCGGGAATGACGACCCAGTGGAATCGTCAGGTATGGAATCCCCTGAAAAAACGAAGGAGGCGCCGGCATGTTGTCTCTCAGTGAATACGCGAAGTACGACGGCTTGGGACTCGCCGAGTTGGTAGCCCGCAAGGAGGTGAGCCCCGCGGAGTTGGTCGATACTGCGGTGCAGGCCATCGAAAAGGTCGATCCGCAACTCAACGCGGTGCTGCAAGTGCTGGCCGACCAAGCGAAGGCCGAGATCACGGGCGGCCTGCCGTCCGGGCCGTTCCGCGGCGTGCCGTTTCTCATCAAGGAACTGGTTCTGCACGCCAAGGGTGTACGACTGGATATGGGCTCGCGGCTGGCCCAGGGCTACGTAGCGGAGGAAGATTCCGAACTGATGGCGCGTTTTCGCAAGGCCGGTTTCGTGTTGACCGGCACGACGCAGACGCCGGAGTTCGGGTACAACCCCACCACGGAAACGACGCTGCACGGCCCGGTCCACAACCCGTGGAAGGCCGGCCACAGCGCCGGCGGATCCAGCGGCGGGTCGGGCGCCGCGGTCGCTGCGGGCATCGTGCCGGTCGCGCATGCCAACGACGGCGGCGGATCCATTCGGATTCCGGCCTCGTGCAACGGGCTGGTCGGCCTCAAGCCGTCGCGCGACCGGGTGCCGACCGGCCCCGACTATTCCGACCCGCTGTGCGGGCTGGCGTGCGAGTTCGTGGTGTCGCGGACGGTGCGCGACTCGGCCACGCTGCTCGACATCGTGGCCGGCGCGGACGTTGGCGCGCCCGGATTGCCCGTACCGCCGGCCCGTCCGTATCGCGAGGAGGCGGGTGCCGATCCCGGGAAGCTGCGCATCGCCTGGACGACGGAACCCGCGTCGGGCGAACCGGTGGACCCGGAATGCGAGCGGGCCGTGCGCGATACCGTGCGCGTGCTGGAGGATCTCGGCCATACGGTACAGGAAGGCGGCCCCGCGTACGATTGGGACGAGTTCCTCGACCGGATTCACGTGATCTGGACCGCATACAACGCGATGGCGGTCGGCGAGGTCGCCAAGCTGATGGGCCGCACGCCCGGGCCGGACACGCTGGAAGCGGTGACGCTCGCCTGCTGCGAGGACGGGCGCAAGTACACCGCGGTGGACCTGCTGCAATCCATGGAATACGGCGGCAGCCTGTCCCGCGCGGTCGGCCGCTTCTTTGAGGACATCGACATCCTGGTGACGCCGACCATCGCCAAGCCGCCGGCGCCGCACGGGGAGGTTGATCAGAACCGCGCCGGCCTGACCGCGCTGGAGTGGACGCGCCAAGTCTTCGCTTACGTGCCGTTCACGCCGCTGTTCAACACGACCGGCCAACCCGCGATTTCGCTCCCGCTGCACTGGAGCGCCGACGGGCTGCCGGTCGGCGTGCAGTTCGTCGGCCACCTGGGGGACGAAGCGGGGCTGTTGCGGCTCGCCGCGCAGTTGGAGCAGGCGAAGCCTTGGGCCGACAAACGACCGCCCGTCCACGTGGCGGCGTAGCGACGTGACTGCCTAAGTTCAGTACGGGCAGGGTGAGCAGCATTCGCGCTTGCGTGCTCCCGCGTGCATACGGAAGGGCCGCGCATGACCGATGAGAAGCAAGCGTCGGGCCTCATTCTGTGGGGAGCGGGAACGACGCGTACGCTACGCCCGCACTGGGTGCTGCACGAACTCGGCCTCGACTACGAGAAACGCCCGATCGGGTCGCGCACCGGCGAGACGCACACCGCGGAGTTCCGTGCCCTCAACCCGCGTGGCAAGATCCCGGTGTTGCAGGACGGCACCCTCGTACTGGCCGAGAGCGCCGCGATCATCAATTACTTGGTGGAAAATTACGCGCCGGATTCGGGCTTGGTGCCGCGTCCGGGCACGCCGCAACGCGCCCTCTACGACCAGTGGTGTTTCTTCGTGATGACGGAACTCGACGCTCACACGCTCTACGTGCTGCGCCGACACGAGGACCTGGCCGCGCTGTACGGCGCGGCCCCGAACGCCGTGCAGGCGGCGAGAGAAGGCTTTGCGCGCCAAGTCGCCGCGGTCACCCGCACGCTTCGGTCGGACGGGCCGTACCTGTTGGGTGACGGATTCACCTGTGCCGACCTATTGTTGACGACGTGTCTGACCTGGGCGCAGTACTGCAAAATTCCCTTGGCGCCCGAGTTGGCCGCTTACGTGCAGCGGTTGACGGCGCGGCCCGCCTATCGCGCTGCGGCGTCGGTGAACCGCAGCCCGCTGGCGATCACCTGACCATGTCGAAACGTTTGCTCCTGTTCCGGCACGCCAAGTCGGATTGGCATACCGGCGCTCTGAACGATCACGAGCGCCCACTGACGAAGCGCGGGCGTGATGCCGCGCGAGTCATGGGCCGAGTGCTGGCCGCGGCCGATCAAGTACCCGATCTGATCGTCACATCGACTGCGGTCCGGGCGCGTACCACGGTCGAGTTAGCACACACGACCGGGTGCTGGACGTGTCAGATCGAAACCAGCGAGACGTTGTACGACACCGACGCCGCGTCCGTGCTGAAAGAAATACGCGGACTGCCCGACTCGACGGACAGAGTGCTGTTGACTGGACACGAACCTACATGGTCGGAATTGGCAAGCCGGCTGATCGGCGGCGGCGATCTGCGATTTCCGACCGCGGCGCTGGCGCGGCTTGACCTTGACGTAGCATGTTGGCGGGACGCCACCTTCGGCAGTGGCGCGCTGGTCTGGCTGCTGCAACCCAAGTTCTTCGCCGAAGGGAACTTTCCGCTCCCTCCAACACTCTAGAAAATTGCGGTAGCAAGGGACCGAAGGCTCAGGGACCGTCCCATCCCTCAGTTCGTTGAGCCTGTCGAAACGAACCCCGATGTCACCTCGGCCTTTGCACTCCTTCTACAGGCTCAGGGACCGAGTCCAAAGCACCGCAAACTCGGGTCCAGGGAAAGCAGCTTAGCTTTTTTCATTTCACCTCTCTCCGGGAGGGGAGCGGAGTTGAAGAAATTTCCAAGCTGAGAACTGTCCGGTGGGCAGTTCTCAGCTTGCCATCCGTCCTTGGCTACAGGTCAGACGTACCTGCGCATTTCGGCGCGGAGCTGCTGCGTCGCCGCTCCGTCCACGGCCCTGGCAGCCAAGTCGACCACCACACCGTACACAGCGCGCGCCTTCTCGACCGAGACGTATTCGTCGAGGACGTCGTCCAGCACGGCCTGCTCGGGCCGGTCGAGCGGGTTGCCCCAGCCGCCGCCGCCCGTGGTCTCGAACCAGAAGGTGTCGCCGTGGCCGAGCTTGTGGCCGCGCAACAACGGGTTGCGCCAACGCCCGTCCTCATCGATGCCGCCCACGATCTTCTCGCCGCCGTCCAGGGACAGATGCCACAGACGCTGCGGCGCGCTGCGGCGGCCACCGTTCACGCCCGGGGTCCCCTCGCGCGTGCGGGCCGTCTCGACGCTCATGGCGCCGTCGCAGAGGAACCGGATCTTCAGGTTGGAGCCCAGGCCGCCGCGGTGGCAGCCGTCCCCGGCCGAGTCCTGGCGGATGTCGAACGCCTCGTACGCAATGGGAAACATCAGTTCCGCGGTTTCGGCCTCCATGTTCATGCAGTTGCCGAGCGGGTCCATCGTGACGTTCATGCCGTCGGCGTACGGCGTACCGCCCCAGCCGCCGGCCGGCAGGTCGGAGAACACGTCGGTCTTGCCGTCGGCCTCGCGCACCCCGCATACGAACCAGTTGCAGTCGCCGCACGCCGAGCCGACCGCGCGGTCCGGCAGCGCCTCGGCGACCGCCTGCCACACCGCGCTGGCGACTTTGGGCGCGGCCAGCACCGTGCAACCGATGGTCGGGGCCGGCCACTTGGGATTCAGCCAGCAGTCGTCCGGCAGGATCACGTCGATCGGGTTGAACATGCCCTCGTTCTGCGGGGCGTTCGGCTCCAGAAAGAATTGGAGCGAATAGAACACGGCCGAGTGGGTGTTGGCCTCGGGCGAGTTGATGGCGCCCAGGCATTGCGGGTCGGAGCCGGTCAGGTCCACCGTGATGGCCGAGCCTTTGACGGTCAACGTGGCCTTGACCTTGACCGGCGCGTCGGTCTGGCCGTCGGTGTCGGCGTAGTCCTCGCCCTCGTACACGCCGTCGGGAATGTCCGCGATGCGGGCGCGCACGATCCGCTCGGTGTAGGCGATGAGTTCGGCCATCGCCGCCTTGATCGTCGCCACGCCGTAGCGTTCGGCCGCGGCGCGCAGTTCCTCTTCCGCGGCCTTGAGACAGCCGACGTGAGCTTGCAGGTCACCCTGGATGAAGTGCGGGGTGCGCGTGTTGGCGAGCAGGATTTTCAGAATGTCCGGCTTGACGGTGCCGTTCTCGAACGCCTTGATGGGCGGCAGCCGCAACCCCTCCTCGGCGATGTGCGTGCCCCACGCCTGACCGCCGGGGGCGCCGCCGCCGAAGTCCATCCAGTGCCCGCGGCTGACGGCGAAGCCCAGCAGTTCCGTCTCTCGATAGAAGACCGGCTTGATCCAGGAGATGTCGTTGATGTGCGTGCCCCCGCGATACGGGTCGTTGACCACGTAGATGTCGCCGTCGCGCATGGTCTCGATGCCGAATTCGTCGCGCACCGCGTGGGCCGAATACTTCATGGCCGCCAAGTGGACCGGCACGTTGGCCGCCTGGCTCAGCAGCCGCATGTCCGGGTCGTAGATCGCGTTGGAGAAGTCCACCATGTCGGACAGGATGGGCGAGAACGAGGCGCGTTGCAGCACCGCGGTCATCCGGTCGCAGGTGTACTCGAACAGGTTGCGCAGAACCTCGAAGGTGACGTGATCCAGCCCGGCGCGATCCTGAATGCGGGCAACGGTTTTTTCGAGTGTGCTCGACTGCATGGCCGGCCTCCTTGCGTGCGTCGGATGGGTTCAGCGTGGGTCCGCGCCCACGTCTATAATAAGGTTCCCGTACGGATCAACGGTCGCGTGTGTCCCGGGCGGCAGCACCGCGACCGAGTCGAGATATTCCAGGATGGCCGGCCCCTCGGTTCGTTGCCCGGGGGCCAGAATCTGACCGTTGTACACCGGGCAGTCCAGCCACGCGCCGGCGAAGGAGATGAGCCGCGTGCTCTTCATCGCGACCACGTTCTCCCCCGCGAGGCGGGTGTAGTCCGGCAGTGCCGCGGTCGGTGCGGTGGCTGCCACCCCGAGCGACACGAACGCGGGCGCGAAGATGTCCGAACTGACGCCGTGCTCCTGCTTGTGCGCGGCGTGGAACGCATCGGCGACCGCGTCCAGCGAAGCGCGGTCCAGCGTCCCCGCGGGGATCGGCGTCTCGATCTCGTACGTCTGCCCGACGTAGCGCATCTGGGCCGTCCGGTGCAGGGTGGCGTTGCCGGCGTCGACGTTGTCGCGCGCCAGCCGGTCCAGCGCGATCCGTTCCAACTCGGCGTACGTCGCGTTCAACCGCTCCAGATCGACCTCGGCGACCGGCGCGTACAGAAAGCGTTCGACGTCCTGACGCAGGTCCATGACGGTCGCGCCGAACGCCGAGGCCACGCCGGCCGCGGCCGGCACGACGACCTTCGGGATGTCCATGGCGCGCGCCACGAAGCAGGCGTGCATCGGCCCCGCGCCGCCGAAACTGGTCAGCACGAAGTCGCGCGGGTCGCGGCCGCGGTTGATGATGACCTTCTTGACGGCCTGGGCCATGATCTCGCAACTGATGCGGACCATGGCGTCCGCGGTCTCGACGACGGACAGCCCGAGCTGGCGCGCCACCCCGTCCACGGCCCGTTCGGCCGCGGCGCGGTCGAGGGTGATCTTACCGCCGAGCGTCGGTTCCAGCCGCCCGAGCAGCAGGTTGGCGTCCGTCACCGTCGGTTCGCTGCCCCCCGCGCCGTAACAGGCCGGGCCGGGCTGCGAGCCGGCGCTGCGCGGCCCCACGCGCAACGAGCCGCCCGTATCCACCCAGCCGATGGACCCGCCGCCCGCGCCCACGCTGTGGATGTCGAGCATCGGCAGGATGATCGGCAGCTCGAATTCGAGTTCGTATTCGCGGGTGACGAGCCCCTTGCCGTCCTCGACGATGGACACGTCGAAACTCGTGCCGCCCATGTCGGCGCAGATGATGCTGCGCTCGCGCGTCGTCTCGGCCAGATAGCCGGCGTAGGCCACGCCGCCGGCCGGCCCGGATTCCAACAGTTCTTCCGGGTGCTCCTTGGCCAGATCCACGCCCATCACGCCGCCGCTGCTTTTCAGGATCAGCAGCGAGCCCCGAAACCCCTGGTCGGTCAGGCGCGTGAGCAGATGTTCGAAGTAGGCTGCCATGACCGGCTTGAGTGCGGCGCTCACCGCGGTGGTCACGAACCGGCCGTGCTCGCGGAACAGCGGGCGCGTCTCGCCCGACAACATGACGTGGGCGTCGGGGATGTATTCGAGCAGGACGTCGCGCATCTGCCGTTCGTGCGCGGCGTTGACGTAGGAGTTGATGAAGCACACGGCGACCGACGTGATGCCCTCGGCGCGAATCCTTTCGGCCACGCGGCGGGCGGCGGCGACATCCAGTGGCCGTTCCTCTTCACCCTCGACATTGGTGCGCTGCGGCACCGTGTAGCGGTAGCGCCGCGGGATCAGCGGCTTGGGCTTCGTCTGATACGGGTCGTAGAGTTCCTTGCGGTGCTGGCGACCGATCTCGATGGTGTCGCGGAACCCGTCGGTCGTGACCAGCGCGGCGTCGGGATACGACCGTTCGATCAGGGCGTTGGTGGCGGTCGTCGTGCCGTGGACGAGGCACGCAATCCGGTCGAACGGAATTCCGGACTGTTCGACCGCTTCGACCGAATCGCGCGCGGCCCGTTTGACGGCCTCGATCACGCCGACCGACCGATCCCACGGTGTGGTGAGCACCTTGGCGGTCACCCGCTCGCCGCTCGTTTCCTCCCACCCGAACAGGTCGGTGAACGTCCCGCCCACGTCGACGCCGACACGCCACATACGCCCCAAGCTCCTTCGATGATCGTCCGCCGCCCTTCCTTACGAGCGACAAGGGAAGGGGTCAAGGGTGAGCGGCGGTCGTGTCTCAGTTGGAAATTTCTCTTTCGACGAATATCGGCCTCCGAGTGTAGGGGCAGGCTCCTGTGCCTGCCCGTCCCCACCCCGGGGCAACCACCCTTCGACGGGCTCAGGGACCACAGGGGGTTCCCCTACACAGCCAGCAATGGTCCAAGATTCAGATTGAGACGCTACCTGGACCGAAACCGGTGGTGCAGTAGTTGGGTAGGTCGGATTAGCGAAGCGTAATCCGACAAACGGCGTACCGGGGGATGTGGGATTACGCCTCCGGCTAATCCGACCTACGAGTCTTTTCCCGGACCGTGGAGAAGGCAAACGGTTGACTGCGAGGGGCAAAATGAGAACACTGAGGGCCATGAAATCCTTAAAGCTCAGTTTCGACTTCCGAGACCGGCCACAACTCGTCGAGAGGCTGCGCATGCAGGCACTCCGGGAAGGGACGACGCAGAAAGCTATTGTCATGCATGCCCTCGACGCATATTTCGCGCATACGTTGGAGTCGACGTTCATCCTCAAAGCTGCAGAGCATTCCTTCCAGGAATGGGACAACGAGGACGATCAGGTGTATGACTCCTTTTGACGTTGTACTGGTCCCGTTCCCATTCACCGATCTCAGCAGGACCAAACAGCGACCTTGTCTGATTCTTGCGGCAACGAAGCCTAAAGGGTTGAACGAGCATTATGTGGTCGCCATGATGACGAGCCATCTTCGCGGCCTCAGCTTCGTCTCCGACGTCGTCTTGCAAGAGTGGAAAGATACAGGTCTTCCGAAGCCCACGCTTGTTCGTCTGGCCAAAGTCGTCACCATAGAGAGAAAACTCATTCGCAGAAAAATCGGACGACTTCGAGCTTCCGACCAGAAAGCAGTAAAAGAAAGCTTCCGATCTCTGTTCTCATCTTTCTGATGTTGGGGGAGGTCCATACTTCGGTGCCCGAAGTACCGCTAGGCTAAGACCTCGTTACGCGCGCATAAGACCTTGGCCCTTGGGTTCTGGAATCGGATCGCCGAATTCTCGTGCCGTGTCGATCCGAAGCTGCATCACTTCGTTGACATGTTTGAGCGCTGCTTTCTGGCTGTCGTCATACACCCGGGCATCTCAGGTACTTCTGCAACGCAAGCCTGATCTTCGCTGCTCCAGTAGAGAGTGATCTCGAACTTGTGCATCAGAGATCTTCTCTCCCCCAACGAACTCTCCCGCAGTTCTCTCTCAAGTCAACGCTTGCTGCATCTTCGCTTTGAAGTCGCGCATGACGCCACAGATGGTTTCCGGCTTCGGCGCGGCGCAGGTGACGTGCAGGCCGTGCACGCCAGCATCGCGGTAGGCGCGGATTTCGTCCGCGGTGATGCTCGGATCGACCATCGACGTGATTTCCAGTTCGGCGTAATCGCGGCCCGCGGCGTCCATCAGACGGCGCAACTCGTCGAAGCGGGGCCGGATCTCGGCCAGCGGCACCGGGCCGATGTGCCAGCCCTGGCCGAACTCGACCACGCGCTCGAGGGCAGGCGTCGATTCGCCGCCGACCCAGATGGGCGGGTGCGGCTGCTGCGTCGGCTTCGGGGCGAAGTGCAGGTCGCGCGCGATCCGGACGTAGCGGCCGTCGAAGCGCGGGGCGTCGCTGGTCCAGACTTCCCGCATGACCGCAACGTATTCGCGCGTACGCGAGGCGCGCTGCTTGTACGGCACGCCCAGCAGCTCGAACTCATCCTCCATCCAGCCGACCCCCGCACCGAAGATCACCCGGCCGCCCGAGGCCACGTCAAGCGAGGCGACCACGCGCGCCATGTCGAGCGGGTGCCGATACGGCACGATCGTCACGCTCGTACCCAGCCGAACCGTCTTCGTGACCGGGACGAGCAGGCCGAGAACGACGAACGCGTCCATCCATTCCATCGTCGTGAAGACCGCATACGGGTCCTGGCCGCGGGCGCGCGCCGCGTCCACGTAGGGATACGTCGAACCGATCCGTTTCGGGATGGTGATGTGGTCCCCGGTCACGATGCTGTCGAAGCCGAGTTCCTCCGCGGTCTCGCCGATCCTGCGGGCGCCGTCCACTTCGCGCAGCGCGGCTCCGCCACCGAGATGCAATCCGCAGTACATCTGCCCGTCCGCATTCGTACCTGCTGCCATCTCCCTGACCTCCTTAAACGTGCGGTTCGGAGTCCGTTCGGTCGGATTACTGTGCCACGATGCCGCCGTCAACGGACATGGCATGGCCGGTCACGAACGAGGCCGCGTCCGAGCAGAGCCAGACCGCGGTTTCGGCGATCTCTTCGGGCCGGCCGATGCGGCCGATCGGCTCGCCGCGCACGATCTTTTCGAACATCCGCGGGCGGCGTTCCTTGAGGCGTCCCACCATCGACGTGTCGATCACCCCCGGACAGACGGCGTTCACGCGTACGCCCGATTTGGCATACTCCAAGGCCGCGGTCTTGGTCAGGCCGACCACGCCGTGTTTGCTGGCGACGTAGGCAGGCATACGCGGCGCGCCCAGCAGGCCGGCCGCGGACGAGGTATTCACGATGGCCCCGCCGCCGGTCTCCAACATGCGCGGAATCTCGTATTTCATGCACAGCCATACACCCGTCAGATTGACGGCGATGACCGGCGCCCAATCCGCCTCGGTATAATCGGCCGTGGAGGCTAGGGCTCCCTCGATGCCGGCGTTGTTGAACGCACAGTCCAGCCGGCCGTACGTCTCGACCACCGCGGCCACCATCGTTTCGACTTCCGCAGCCTTCGACACGTCCGCTTGCAAACCGAATGCCTCGCCGTCCGCGGCGCGGATCAGGCCGACGGTTTCCTCGGCGCTGGCCTGATTCACGTCCGCTGCCGCGACCTTGGCGCCTTCGCGCGCGAATATCCGCGCCGCGGCCCGTCCGATGCCCGACCCCGCGCCGGTGACCAGCGCAACCTTGCCCTTCGTCAGTTCTGCCATGCGTTTCCTCCTTTATCAGAGAGCGGCGCGAGGATAACAGAAAATGCAGGGAAAACGATACCAAGCCCTCTTGCCTCAAGAGATGAGGAAGGTTGTCTCTGTGATGCAATGTGATGTATTTCTTATATGCACAAATTACCTACAAATAAATCGGCTGTCGTGCACGCCCGTGTAGAGCCGCAAACCAAGAAGCGGGCTGAAGATGTCCTACGAAAACTCGGCCTCACTCCGACTCAGGCGATCAGGCTCTTCTACCACCAGATTTGCCTGCGCGGGGGGCTCCCGTTTCCGGTGCGAGTCCCTAACGCCGTAACCAAGCGGACCCTCGAGAAAAGCCGTGCGGGCGAAGATGTCGAGACGTTCGATACACTGGGGGACATGATGGAGAGTTGGAAATGAAAGAGAGTTACATACAAAAGAATCCTTCGCTCGTTTCGACAAGCTCAACGGGCCGGTCCCCGAGCTTGCGGTGCGTTGAACCTGTCGAAGGGTCGAAGGGTTTTCAACCAAGGAACACAAGTCAGGAAAGTTCCAAGATCATCTTGTATGAAATTCCCGAATGAAAATGGCTGTCTCAATCTTCTCATTCCAATGACAATGCACTCATCCAATAAAAAGCCCCGTCGAGGGAACGGGATGGGAGAAGAATGATGAAAAAGCTCTTTCAGACGAAACAGTTCGGAAAAGACGTCAAACGAATGCGCGGACGAGGAAAGGACGTTGAAAAGCTGGGAGCCGTCGTCAGCCGTTTAGCGAAAAGCGAAGCTCTCGAACCCGACCATCGGGACCATGCGCTGGCCGACGACTGGAAGCATTGCCGAGACTGCCACATCGAGTCCTATTGGATCCTGATTTACCCGGTCGATGACCGGTCTCTTCGGCTCGAACGTACCCGCTCTCAGGCCGGCCTTTTCGACTAGCGCGTGCAGAACTTCCGCTACGTTCGACCGAGTTCTTTTTGGAGGACTTTCACACAAAAAGCATTCAAACTCTGGTCGGCTTTGAGCGCAGCCACCGCCAACCGTTCGTGCAGGGATTCGCCGACCCGGAGATTGAATTTCCCCGAATACGTCTTGTTCGCCGTTGGGGGCGGAAGATGGTCCCCGTCGGCTTCTTGAATACGTATCCACTCTTCCACGACGCGACACAATTCCGCGTACACTTTGGCTTCGTCCTGCCCGTGGACTCCGCCCAACATGACGCCGGGCGCTCTACCGACATAACATTGATCCTCCGCGGACCATTCGACGATTTTCAGGTAACGGTCACTTTCTTTCCTTCTTTTCATGGCGCACCTGGACAATCGCGTCGGCGCGTTCGATCCATATCCGCGAAACGGTACTCACTGCGCCACGATGCCGCCGTCCACGGACATGGCGTGGCCGGTCACGAAGGAGGCCGCGTCCGAACACAGCCAGACGACCGCCTCGGCGATCTCCGCGGGGCTGCCCATGCGACCGACCGGCTCGAACGAGGCCATCTTCTCAAAACGGTCGGTGCGGTGGCCGGTCAGGCGGCCCATCATCGGCGTGTCGATCGCGCCCGGACACACGGCGTTCACCCGCACGCCCGACTTGGCGTACTCCAACGCCGCGGTCTTGGTCAGGCCGACCACGCCGTGCTTGCTCGCCACGTAGGCCGCGGCCCCGCGAAAACCGAGCAGCCCGGCCGCGGACGAGGTGTTGACGATGGCGCCGCCGCCGCCCTGTTCCAGCATGGCCGGAATCTCGTATTTCATGCACAGCCAGACGCCGGTCAGGTTGACGGCGATCACGCGGTCCCAATCCACCTCGGCGTACTCGACCGTCCGGGCGATGCTGCCCTCGATGCCGGCGTTGTTGAACGCGGCGTCCAGCCGGCCGTATTCCGCCACTGTTTGCGAGACCAGCGTTTCGACGGCGTGGGCCTGGGACACGTCCGCCTCGATGAACCGCGCCCCGCCGCCGGCTTGCGTCACGAGCGAAACGGTTTCCTGCCCGCCCACGGCGTCAACGTCGGACAGCGCCAGTTTGGCGCCCTCGCGGGCGAACACCAGCGCCGCGGCCCGACCGATGCCGGACGCCGCGCCGGTCACCAGAGCGACTTTGTCGTGCATGAGATCCGCCATGTTCGTCTCGTTCCTTTCTTTGTTCAGGAGGATTGCGTACAAGGCGATCCGGGAACCGGTTCGACCTCCTTCGACCCTTCGACCTTTCGACAAGCTCAGGACAACGCAAGCTCAAGGCACCGCAAGCTCAGGGTCCATCTCGTTGAGCTTGTTGAAACGGGCGTGGGATCCTCTCGTCTGTCATTTCTTTTTTTGATCCGTTCTCAGCCGGCCGGTTATGCCGTTACCGTTTCCAGCAATCGGTCGAACACGGCGTCGGCGCGGCCGTACACCTCTTCCGGGGTCAGCGGCTGAATCGGGTGTTCGACCAGAATAACGCGGAACTCCGGCAGCCCCAGCGCCTCGGCTTGCGCAAGGGCGGCGTTGGAAAATTCGGTCGTCGCGAACACCGCGGACGGAATGCCCGCGTGCTCGAAGAAGATGCCGTCGTGCACACTGCACGTCGTGCAGGACCCTCAATCGGCCAGCGCTTCGACGACGACGTCGCAGCGCCCGGCCAGTTCGTTGCGCAATGCGTCCGGGGCCGGCCGGGCGAACGTCGGTTTGGTGCGGCGCACGATCTCGCGCGGCGCATGACGTTCGGCCAGCACCTCGGCAACACGGTCCAGAAAGAAATTGCCCTTGGCCTTGCTGATGTCCAACAGGCCCACGGTCTTGCCGCGCAGGTCGGGCAGTCGCGCGGCCAGGCTCGCATCGGCACGTGGCGGCGCTGCGGTCGGGTCGTAGAGTTTCGTCATCGATCTTCCTCCTCGGAGTGATGCGTTCGTTCAGGCGTCGATCGGGACGGTGACCAGCCGGCTCAGCCCCGCGCCGCCGCCCCAGCCGCACATGTGGACGGAGAAGCGGCCCGCGGTGCCACCCGCCACGACGAGGATGATGTCGTCCGCGGACGCGACCTTCGGGATCGTGGTCGCGTCGTCCGTGGCGTCCAACCAGTCCGGTAGGCGGTCGCGGTTCAGCCCCTCGCTGCCGTCCGGCCCGGGTAGCAGTTCGCGCAGCGGCCGGCGCACGTGCTTGAACAGGTAGCGTTTGACGTCCGCCTTGCTCAGACCGTCGCGGGCAAGGCTGCGCGCGTGCTCCGGCCCCAGCACGATCAGATGGTTGCCAGCCAGATACGTCTTGTCGCTCCAGCCGACGGCCATGCTGGCGCCGATGGTATCCAGAATGCCGGCCGCGGAGCGGCTGCCGTGATTGCTCACGCACTGCGGTGCGTCGCAGCAGTACACGCTGACCGTGCTCTGCGCCGCGGCGAAGCCGTGTTCGACGTGCAGCGGCTCCCAGGGATTTTCCTCCTCGTACTCGCCGATGCAGTAGGCGTATTTGCCGGGGTGGCCCATCGTCGATTTGTCGATCTCGCCCGGCCGCGCGCCCCCGAGGTTCAGCATGATGAGGCGCAACGCCCGGCCGATGGTCGCATTCGCGCGCCAGCCCGAGCCGAACACGCCCGCGGCACAATTGACGTCCAGGCGGCCGCGAATCGGGCCGTTCACGATGAACAGCGGCGTGGCGGTATGCGTCGTGCCCTGTACGCCGTGCAGATTGGCCCGCTCGTCGCACATGGCCTGCACGCCGGCGATCACGACCGGCAGATAGTCGGGCCGGCAGCCGGCCATGACCGCGTTGACCGCGATCTTCTCGACCGTGGCGGCGCCGAAATTGGGCGGCACGCGCGCCACGACGTCGTCCGCCGGCTTCGGCGTAGCGTCCAACATGGCGCGTACGCGGGCTTCGGTCGGCGGCACGACCGGCAGTCCGTCGGTCAGGCCCTGCGCGAAATAATACTCGATGGCGTCGAGGTCGGTCTCCAGGGTGTCAGGCATGGCGTATGTCCGCGGGGAAACGTTGGGGGCGGGACGTCCACGGTCGAAAGTGCCTCTTTGTCTCCGTCCGTTCAGCCGTCCAACAACGCCTCGACCCGATTCGTGCACGCCGCGGCGTCGAACTCGCGGTGCAGGCTGGCCATAATCATACTCGGGTCGCCGGCGTAGAACATTTCGTACAGTTCGTGCCGCGCGCCGAAGTCGGTCCCCACCAAGTCCCAGGCGAGTTTGAACAGGCGCACTTTCTCCCGGGCCGGCATGTGGGCGCCGCGATAGTATTTTTCGAGGGCGGCGCCCGTCGGCCCGTCGAACGCGGCGACCGTGGCCGGCAACTGCATCAGCCCGCCCGCGCCGATGCGGCGGATCATGTACATCAGCCGCGGATAGATGCGCGGCCCCCAGGCGCGGCCCACCTGCAACGTGGTGAGCGCGGGATACAGCGCGCCGTTGGACGGGTCCACTTCCGCCTCCTGTTCGGAGGCGAGCAGAATGGACTTCAGGATTTCGACGTAGCCGGCCGCTTCGCCCAGGAGTTCCTGCACCGCGGGCTTGTCCTGGACACCGACGGCCTCGGCCATGAGGCGCAGGACCCCATACACGAACTCCAGCTTGGACCACAGCCGGGTATTCGTCTGGTGCGCGGTCCACTCCCGGATGCGCGTGCCGACGTACATGTTGCCGACCAGTGCGGGGTCGCCGTGCAGGAACACGCGCGCCCACGGAATGCACACGTCGTCGAACACCGCAACCGCGTCCATCTCGTCGAAGCGCGCGCTGAGCGGATGGTCTGCGACCGGCCCCGGCCGGCTGAAGGATTCGCGGCAGATGATCTTGAGGCCGGGCGAGGCGACCGGAATCACGAACACGACGGCGTAGGGCGCCTCGGCCTCGGTCAGCGTGGGCGGAAACGGCCACGCCAGAATCTCGTCGGCGAACGGCGCCGCGGTCGCGATCATCTTGGCCCCGCGTACGATCAGCCCCTCGGACGTTTCGTCCACGATGCCGAGACACAGGTGCGGGTCGTCCTGCTCCGCGCGGTTCTTGGATCGATCGACCTGCGGATCGATCAAGGTATGCGTCATGAACAGGTCGCGCTCGCGGCAGTGTTCGTAATACGCCAAGACGCGCTCGCGACAGGCCGGACTCTGTTGCGCGAAATAGTCGGCCTTGGCCGCCCACGCCGTGAGCATCGTGTTCAGGAAGTCGGCGCTGCGGCCCAACATGCCGCAGGTCGCGTCCGCCCACGTTTTGGTCATCGTGCGCCGGCTGACCAGGTCCTCGCGGCTGCGTGGAATGAGAAACGAGCGGCCGACCGGCTCACCGCTGGCGGGCGAAGGGTAGCAGAGCGTGTCGTGATGGGCGGGGTCGTGCTGCATGTCGTACAGCGTGGCGATGCTGCCCACCGCGGCCCGAAACGCGGGGTGCGTGGTCACGTCGGCCACGCGCTCGTTGCCGAGCCAGACCTCGCGGCTGTCCCGCAGCCCTTGGATGTATGCTGCGCCGGTCCGTGCGCCCATGCTGGTCTCGAATGAATCTCCGGCTGTTCCAATGGCGCACTGTACGGGGTTCTCGGCAAAAGAGCCAGCCTGACGCGCGAATCCGGGGGGTTCTGCATTCAGGGTCCTATTGAACGAAAATGGATATTCCAGCACATTGCGCCCGCCGGCCGTACCCTTTCGACAACAACTTGGCTAGGGCACCATTTCATCCCGTGGCCGCCGACCGAAAGGTCGGCGAGGGCAATTTTTACAATGATGGAAGTCACTGCCATCTTGCATTAGGACTTCATGGATTCCGGAGGAAGCCATGCCTTTTGATCGACGCGGAGCCTTGGCAAAAATGCACAACAGCGGGAGGTCGTTGTTGGACAGAGCACCGCGGTTTCTCTTCCTCACCGCCGTCATCCTGGCAGCGTTTGCCTATGGCTGGACGGTTAGGACGTTCAAGATGTTCCCACATGCTATCCTATCCGACGCCTACAAGACAGCAAAGACGTATATTGAATTTTCTGAGGAAGAAATTAGGAAAATCCCCGCCCTGAGGAGAGGTGAGTTTGTGAACGTCGTCCCAGATCGCGTGGAGGCGCACCGCTTCGAGTTCGTCGCTGCCGCCGCCCTTACCGATCCGATCCTGGTACCCGGGGGATTCGAGCGGTTCACTGAGTATTGTCCTGGACACGCTGGGTGTCTCGCCGTCGAGTATGCCGGCAACGGGGCTGTCGTCCACGCCTATCCCTATCGGCCCGAGGAAATCGAGAAAACGCCCCCCCTCGTCGACTTTCCCTACGAGCAACCCCTCGGCTTCTCGATGCGCGACGCGGGAGAACCTTGGTATACATTACAGTACGCCAACGGTGACCTGTTGGTCGTCTTCCACTCCACGGTAAGCTATCCGTTTGGCCTAGGCGTCGCGCGCATTGACCGCGAGGGTAGGCCGATCTGGTATCGTCGGGACTACAGTCACCACGAAGCACACCTCACCGGGGACGCCGTTGCCCTGGTTCCCAGTATGCGGATTGGGAAAATGCCGAGCGCCTACAATCACTTGCACAAGAGAGGATTACGGACATGTCAGGGCGAGGATTCCTATCTTGATTTCATACACATCATCGATGGTGAAGGGCAATTGCTCAGGGGAATTTCCATACTCGACGTACTGCTGGAGTCCCCGTATGCCCCATTACTACAATATGCGGACTCCTGTGACCCGACCCATCTCAACTCTGTCCACGAATTGGACGGGACTGCCGGAGGGGGGGGGGACATCGGACCGGGAGACCTCGTAGGCTCTTTCCGGAACCTTTCCGCTTTCGCCATTCTGGATGGTGGCACGCATCGGTTGAAACGGTTGATCCGGGGCGGATTCTTCGAGCAGCACAGTGTGGTGCATCTCGAGGGGTCCCGGTTTCTCATGTTCGACAATTGGGGACGGGAGGGCCGGCACGGTCCATCGCGGCTGCTGATGGTTGACGTAGCGGACGGCGCAGAAACCACCATCTTTCCGAACGACAGCACGCCTGAACATCTGCGAAATCTATACTCAAGGCGGAGAGGCGGCGTCTCGATTTCTCCCGATCGCCGCCGAGTCTTCCTAACGTTCAGCGCGGCACGGAAGGCTGTTGAAGTCCGAATACGCGACGGCGCGGTTCTAACGGTGTTCAACTCCTTGCATGACGTCTCACATCTGGACTCGTTGCCCGAGGAGCGAAAGACCAGAGCAGTAGCGTTCGGACTGCAGCCGATTCGCTACATCAACAGCGGGGGAGTCGAGGGCACGAGCATCTCCCAAGGATCGAAAGACTAGAGCGGCGGAGTGCCGGGCAATAGGATCGGTTCTCTCCATAGACGGAAATCGGGGCGGAGCGTATGAGCATTTTCCGCCGGTCTCTCATTTTTCCTACGGGAGCCATTCAGCCGACTCGCCATCATTGGCGGAAAACATGAGGTGGGAAACAACACCGACAGGCCGGTCGGACAGATGGGAGACGTTGGCGGCGTTTTCCGTCCTCATCGGGTTATTGTCGAGTGCCTTGAGTGGTTACCGCTATGGGGATGGAGACCAAATAGTTCATCTGCCGGAGATATTTCGCGCCGTACATTCAAGCTATCTCGCTCACGACTTCTGGTTGAACTCCGCATCGCAGTTCGGGCCGAGATTCTATTATACACAGGGCATTGCTCTCGCGGCAAATTTCATTCCGATTCCGGTGATTATTTTCTTCCTTTTTGTCTCTACCTATTGTGCGACAAGCGTTGTCGTCGCATTCGCGGCTCGGGACCTGTCCGGATCCACGGCGGCCGCGTTGGTCATTACAAGCTTATCGGTATGGATATCGCCGTTTTGGCTCGGCGGTGCACCCGACTCTCGGTCTCAACGCAGCGGGTCTCGCCTTGACAGCCGCGTTGTCACGTTGCCTCTGGTCTGCTTGGCCGCATTGCCCCCAGATCAGAGAATGTGGGCGCTTCGCTTTGGGCTTTCTCATAGTGGGCTTCGTCACGGGTCTGTTCTGGATCGTACCAGCCATAGCCTCGGGCGCGATTTTTTCTCCTTCAATGGAAAGCGACGAATTCGTGCATCTCCTTGCCTACGTTCGACACCCAACCCTCTTGGTCCCGAGTACATGGCCGTTGGGAGTGTTTGGGAAAACGACCGCGTTTGCCGCGGCCGTCTTGGTCGCGTTGGCGGCCTTCTGGCACAGCGGGTCTGAAACGGACCAACGCGAGCATCTGGCGAAGGCGGTGGCGATCACGACTGTATTGGTTGCTATAATGTTATGTTTTTTCCTGGGCTGGTTCTTCGTGGAGGTCGTTCCAACGAGGTGGGCCGCTTCCATGTACTTCTACCGGCTCGTCACAGTCTTCGGTTGGCTGGGCTAGGTGCTCGTTGGTGCATCCATCGCGAAACAGTTTGCGCTGAAAAATCTGCGGTGGGCGGTGCTCGGCTTGGTCAGTGTTTTCAGTGCACCCGCTTTGCTCCTGTATCAGGCAGCGCTGTTTGCCTCGGTCAATGGGACGGCGAGACGGTCAACGCTGTTTTTCGTCACCGTTACCGTCCTCATAGTGGTCACAGGTTTCGTCTTTCCGGGACTCAGCCGAAGAACCGCTTCGTTCGTAGTCGTCGGCGGGCTGGTCATGACAGCGGCAATCGCAATCTTCCCCAGGCTTGACGCCACCTGTCTGGCAGTGATGGCAGCCGTATTCATCCTAATAGTGAGTGTCCTTGCCCGGCACCGTTCCGGCCTCCTGCCGGGATGGTGCAGAATACCCTCGTTTGTCGCAGCCTTACAACCGGTGCTGGATCTGGACGATCTCAGAGAGAGGCTCGAAGGGCGCCCACAGGCCGACCTGGCGTCGGCAGCAAGATCTCGCACCGAACCTGACGCCCTGTTCCTCGTGCCATGGAGATGGCGAATGTGACGAATCCTTGCGGGGAGGGCCGTCGTAGTGGACTGGAAAGCGTTTCCTTTCCGGGAAGAGGGAATGCGCGAATGGCACTGCCGTTACCTAGCTATATACGACCCCGAACACGGCGCAGGTTATCCCAACGATTGCACCGAGGGGACCTTGCGGGAGTTGCAGGAAATGTGGGGATTTTCCCATGCTGTCGTGCCCTCCGAATGTGACCTCCCCTTCCCGGTCATCGCGATATCCGGAAAGTGGAAGCTGGTCCAGGCAACCGACATCCATCTGCACGATCCTTGGATGACTAAGCCGGAGAGAGTCCAAGACGATGCCGGCCCTTGGTAGTACCGAAACGGATCCGCATACCTGGCGACATATCACGGCTTCAATACAACTGTGTTGGTGGTACGATTCGTTGGTTTCCTACGCTGGCTCGTCTCCGACTGCATCGTCGACATAGGCATTGTCGCCCAACGCGTAGACAAGACGCTTCCTCCGAAGCCTCTCGGCATGGACTTCGTCTTTTTCGAGAGCATACAGGTGGGTATGCAGTATTTTTCTCTCCGAAGAACCGTCGTCCCGCGTTATACGGGAATACATTGCAAGAAACGATATCCGGACATCGAGTTCCACAAACATGAGGAGACAGCGGCCTTGGGCTCTCGATAGACAGAGATAAGCACGTCGTAAGGAAGCATCCGGTAATGAGCGACATAGATGCCAGACGCGAACCCGACGAACGCCAGCATGGCGCCAAACAGCGGCAGCGAACTCCTCTTCGGCAACCATCTCTTCATCCTAACGCCTGAAGATTTGTTCGTCTCTTCTGCATCCTCATCGCCAATTGCTAGATCGTCCGTCTTTCTAAGGACTGATGATAGGTATCACGAAATTGCGTTTGGAGGAAGGATGTACTATAGACAGCCGTAGAAGAAATCTGAATCAGTTGTTCTACTTTTGCCTGAAAGGCTGCGTGCAGCCATTGCACGTGCTATTGATATCAGTAGAAGAAATGTCCTTGGGTGTGTATTGAGGGAGGGCAGTCGCGGCATGAACGACATGTCTATTCCCCCATGACATTTTATAGTGAATTTCTAAAGGCTCGTAGCGAGGGCGAACGATCGAAGAGGAATAAATGCGCCGGACACCTGCAGTCCGACGAGCCGAAGCCGGGAAGCGGAATCGTACTTCCTCTCAAACCGGAAAACGCATCGGCCCAGGCACATTCCTGCCGGACGGTGCCGCAGGCGTGCCAGACGGCCACACATTCGGTTTCCCTGCGCAGATAGTCGATGTGCCAGTGCGGACGTTTGACGAGCCGCAGATGATGGCCGACCCGTGCCTTCAACCCACCCGACCCCAGGGCGCTGCCTACGTAAACGTAGAAGCCCGGCTGCATCGCAAGCCGACCCAGCCGCCCGACCTGAACGGTCTTCCGACCGGTGGCGCGGAGGATGAGGGCATACGTTCCGGGGCGGGATTGCATGGAATGCGTAGGGTTCAAGGAAAATAAAGAAGCGAATTACGTACAAGATGATCCTTCACCCGTTTCGACAAGCTCAACGGGCCGGTCCCTGAGCTTGTCGAAGGGCTTTCGACCGGCACACGGGATGCAAGTCGAGAAAAGTTCCAGGATCATCTTGTAGATAATTCCCAAAAAGAAAGACGCCTTCCCCCGGTGTGGGAGAAGGCGTCTTTTCATAGGCCCGACCGTTGGTTGAACAACGGCCCGCTCAGGCGACCGCCTGCTCGCCCAGCCGCTGCAATTGCGGCGCCACCTCTTCGGCGAACAGGCGCATGCTGCGTTCGCTCTCCTCGTATGGCATGCCACCGTAGCTGAAGACGCCGGTATAGGAGTCGCAGCCGATCTTCTCGCGGATGTCGAGGATCTTCTCGAAACACTGCTCGGGCGTGCCCCAGGCTTGCAGGTTGAGGAAGAAGTCGGTGATGCCATCCACCCCGTTGCTGCTCAGGGCGTCCGCCATCTTGCCGTAGAACTCGTAGCCCTTGGTCTTGGCGAAGTGTTCGCCGCCGAAGTTGTAGTGTTTGAGGGCGGAGCGCCAGTAGGCACCGATGTATTTCCGGGCCGTTTCTTCGGCCCGGCCGGCGTCCGCGTCGCAGAAGACCCAGCCCGCGCCCACCGGCGGCGGGGCCTCGGTGCCGTTCATGTCCCGATACACGGCGCGGTAGTTGTCCAGTTCGACCGCCACGTCTTCCCACGGCTTCTGCGGAATGATGAGAATGCCGATGCCCAGCCGGGCCATGATCTCCGAGGACTCCGGCGACACCGCGGCCGCGTACGTGCGGCCCTTGAAGGACTTGAACGGCTTGGGCCGGATGTCCTTGCGCGGCTGCGAGTAGAATTTTCCTTCGTACTCGCAATAGCCCTGCTCCAGGCCGGTCAGCACCATGTCCGCGGCTTCGACGAAGCGCTCACGCGACTCGCCCATGTCGAGGCGGAAGCCTTCGAATTCGACTTGGCCGGCCCCGCGGCCCATGCCCAGGATCAGGCGCCCGTCGCACAAGTCGTCCAGCATGGCGACCTGTTCGGCCGCGCGCATGGGATCGTGCCAGGGCAGCACGATGACCATCGAGCCCAGTTTGATGTGTTTGGTGCGGCCGGCCATGTACGATAGGAACTGCATCACGTCGGGCACCATGGTGTAGTCGGTGAAGTGGTGCTCGACGCTCCAGATCGAGTCGAAGCCGAGCGGCTCGGCCAAGTCGGCGAGTCGGATTTCGTTCTTGTACACTTCGTAGTCCGAAATGCGTTGGTCCGGGTTCTGGCAGATCGTCGCCATGCCGATTTCCATCGGCGTCATCCGTATTGTAGCCATGTGAGGCGTCCTCCTTCTTCCTTTTTATGCGGTTGATTCGGGGGCGAATCGAGCGGGCTGGTGGGTGTCGACCGCCTTCCGATCCGGGAAATGCGAAGTCCGAACCCTACCGGCAGACCCGAAGCCGTGTCAACTCTGCGGCGGATCAGCTTGACCGTCTTCAAGCGAAATAGGTAGGAACGAACGGACTTTCGGGGCGCTTGCCCCTCGGAAGGCTTGGTTACGAGCAGAGCAGGGCGGGGCGAGCTACCTGAGTGTCGCGTCGAGGCTTTCCTACGTGGGAGGCCGGCTTCCGGCGCCCTTTCTCAATTGCAGCGCGGACACGGAGCATGGGCCCCCACACGATCAGACGCTGGAAGGACAGCGTCGCCTTCGAGCGGAGCCGAACCGCGCCTCCACCTGGGTTCCCGACGCTCCCCGACGTTCCCGGCGGACGCTATTGGGAGCCCGAGTTCTTCGCCCTGGAACGGGATGCGCTATTCAAGCGGGGTTGGCTGTAGGCCGGGCATTCGCTCATACTCTCGCTGAACCGGCGCCTGGATTGGGCCGCCCCAGGCACCATCGACATGCCGGAGACAGCCAAGGCAACGATCATAGAGCGGGACCACAACCCCAGCTACCACGTGTTTCCGAACATCATCCTGCCCATCGCGCCGACCGGCATTCCCGCGGTCCTGTTCTGGCCGCAGGGCGTGGACCGGACGCTACGGGACGTCATCTGGTTCGCCCCGGATTGGGAACCCAGCCCGCGCCATTCCCCTCGGGAGACCCGAATCGCCAACTTCGACCGGATCGTCAATGAGGATATCGTGTTCGTGGAGCCGATTCATGAATCGCTCGCCTCGCCCGGGTTTCGGGGCGTACCCCCCAACTATCAGAAGCGGCGTATCTACCATTGGTACGAAGAACTGGACCGCCGGATCGGTGTGGACCGAATCCCAGAACGCTTGCGCGTATCGTCCGTCCTCCGCGATTGGGTAGAAAGCGACTGAGATAGGGTAGAAGGAGGATATCGGCGTCCCAGAGCAGAACGAAGCAAGGAGAATGTCCGAATGGAGTCTCCTTGCTTCGATGGTCGGTGAAACTGGTAATCCTGGGGGTGAGGGCAGATTGATGCCGATCGAACGCCAGGGTCACCTACGATGGGATGATGATGACTACGCCCATGTGCGCAATGCACTCCACCTGCTCCACCAAATGACCTTTTTTCTATAGTACCCAGGAGGGCTATGTCCCCGAACAGTTCGGTTTTCGTGACCTGCGAATCTCGCTCCATATCTCTGAAGGAGGGGATCCTCGGAGAGTATATCCGTGTCGGGGCTTATCCGATCACATTTTGCAGCGTCTCCTTCGGGGAGCGGTGGAAAGTATGGCTGAAATCATACCAACGGTTCGAGAACCGCATCTTCCCCTCCGGTTCCATCATGCCGATGAATAGTCGCCGAGCTCGAAGTCATTGGCGTAGCGTGTTCTCAACAACGCCTTGTTGCGTTCGGTGAGCAGAGTAGCCATCGTGAGCTGGGCTGTTCTCAGGGCTTCCGGGGTGGTTTGCCAGCCGGCCATAGTGTTCAACCTCGGCAACACCGGTGTCGGCATGTCTAAATGTCCAGCGATGCGGCTCAAATCGGATTCGATGTTCTCGAAGCGGCCGATGAAGTCGGGCAGCCTGCCGCCGTCGAGGCGTAGCAACAGGGACTGGGACAGGAAGTGGCTGTCGGCGAACAAGTCAGAACCATAACATGTATTGAGCCATTGGCAGTAGTCATCGAAATTGCATACTTCCACCAGTCCGAAGAAACGCTCGAAGAGATCCCGACGCTTTTTCTCCTTGCGGAGACGGATCACCTGTGGATAACGCTGGTAGGCGAACCATAACTCCGAATAGAAAGATAACGCCCTATGGAAAGGATGTCTGACGAAGGCGAAGCTATAGTAATCTTCCGCTTCTGGGTATAGTGTGCAGATATCGTCCATGCTCTTGTTACGGATGATTTCTGCATTTGGATCCATGCTAAGCAATGCCGCTAAGAGGCTCTTCGATGCGACCTTGGGGTTGCCGATCCATATATATTTATATGTACGCGAGACGATCTTTTCGTTAGGGAAGTTAGGTTGTTGTACCGCTGTGATCGTCATGTGCAAGGCGTCTTTGAACGCGCCACATGAAAGTGCACTAATCACGTCTCGAGCGATGACTGGTGACAATGCGACGGAGGTCAGCAGCCTCAGCCTTCGTCTGTATCTGTAGACTCTCGCCGGTGTTCCG
This sequence comes from uncultured Binatia bacterium (SeqCode), assembly GCA_965242795.1. Classification (GTDB taxonomy): domain Bacteria; phylum Desulfobacterota; class Binatia; order Bin18; family Bin18; genus Bin18. The sequence continues at coordinate 1,008,970 of OZ251505.1, read as the reverse complement.
AAGATTGCGTTTGCGAGTCTTCCTCCGCCACCCTGCTCCAGTCTATCCGGCCAAACTTCGATTGACGCCTTGCCCGCCAGGAACGACTCGACTTTCTCCCCAGGCGAGGTGCTGCCATCGGGGTGATTTGTGTTCATGGATTCTTCCCGGCGGGCGAGAACGTCGTAAGTCATTCTGGGATTGTCCATTCTCTCCGGCCGGTCACTGCGTCCATAATGGATGTGAATTGCATGGTCGACAACCCTAACGACACATGCTGTATCCCCATGCCATCACGCGACAGGGTTCTTCAAACTTGGTGTTTCCATCATTCGTGTAGGACTCAACAGGTATGCCCTCCACTTCAACGACGAACGCATCCAGCTCACGGATTAACAGAACAGGAAATGGTCCTGGATTCGCCAGACTCATAACAGAGCAGCCTGCCGGTAGAGTCTAGGCCGTTATTGATGGAGTGTGAATTGCGAGAGAAGCCACCGCCCACGAGTCTCCACATGAGGTAGCCTGTTTTTATCACATCGGCTTCATGATGTATATTCTCGATACTGGAAGCACAAAATTCGACAAAGCCAACCCTGTCCCCGACTGATGAGAGCCAGGGCATTGATGGCATGATGGCGAAATTTTGGGGAAATTCAGGTGAACATGCTCAGGGCTATCATGAGCAAGAGCCTGGCGCAGAGGTACAGGATTTCCTTCCACAACGAGAGAACGATGGGGTTTCATCCTTTCAGAGGGGAAGGGTTGGGAACAGATGAGAGGTCCATTCGAACCGTAACTATCATTACGTCCGATTACCCATCCCTATGTCGTTCTTTCTCTTCCACCCTTTCTTGCATCGTTGCCTCGTTTACCCAAAAAATCTTCGTCCCTCTTCGTGCCGCCTGCATGAAGAAGAGTGGATCGTCTTCGCTGCTCAAGGAAAGGGAGGGATGAAGTCTCAGCCGTTGTTCTCTGGTTAAAGCGATGTCAACGAATACATTGTTGGTGGCTGCCCACCGCCGTCGGGTTCGGCTGGGGAATTGCCGTGATTTGAAGACGTTCGCCTTCCTGGACCATTCGAGATCCGATTCGCTTAATATAAACTGTTCCAGACCGGTATAGAAAGCACCGCTTCCGATGCTGCATTCTCTCTCAGAGGATGATAGTATCTTAGATAGTTGACCAACCATCGGGAATCCAGGCTCTCGTCATCGTCAAAGGAAACGATCCATTACGGTTGTTGATCGACAGACCCGAGGCCCAACGCAAAATCCAGTACCATTTCCTGGCCGGAGGAATTCCTCGCCTCGGCTGGTGACAGTAGTATATGATCATATCCGAAGCTTCGTCAATAAGACGGACGAGATCGTAGGCCGAAACTTCTTTACTAATGTCTACGACGACAAGTTCCAGTCTGACTCTTTGTAGTATATCAAGATCCAGAACGTTTTTCATGGCTCGTTCCAGGGTGGACAGCCTATGTTCGGGGTAGACTCCACTGCAATGCCCGCGGCGCGCAGGCTCGATACGATCCTGAGCGCGGATCGCAGCAGCGTATCGGTCATAATGCAGGCCATCACCCAAGCCGTGGGTCCCGTGGCCGGAAAAATCGCCCGCTCTTCCATCAGGACCAAAATACGTTTCAGACCCCCGGAGAAGCCGACCGCGAGAACTCGTTTGTCACTGAACATGCCGCGAGGTCGTCGTGCCCCCTCCCCACCCAGCGATCCGCTGAAGTCGTCGGATACGACTTCGAAGATCGGCCCAGTGTAATAGCCGCGGCCACGGGCGAGCGCCGATTGCACGCCGGCTTGGCTCAGCCATCTGCGCAACGATGCCAGAGTGAGGTCGTTGTTCGCATCGGGCTCGGTCATGCTTCAGCAACTGCTGCGCAGATGGTACGCCTACGCCGCGGCGAGCAAGTTCTTCGCACACGCCATCGGCGCCGATCTTGTCCAGCTTGTCGAGGGCTATAAGTGCCGAGCCCTCCAATGTCGGTACGATGCTTGCCGCCTATATGAGGCCGCGTAAGATGACGCGATGGTTGAGGGCGATGGAAAAGTTCGTAAACCCAAGCGCGAGCAAGGCGTCGCTGACGGCATTCATCACTTTAGCCTCGGTCAGCAGCGAGGCGGTGCCGGTCAGGTCGACGTCACATTGCCAGAACTCGTAGAATCGACCTTTTGCGGGTCGGTGGGCACGCCACACCGGCTGGATCTGGTAGCGATTGAAGACTCGGGCAGGCTGCTGCCGTATTGCGCGATCATACGCGCCAATGGGATGGTCAGGTCGTAACGCAGCCCGAGTTCGGCCAAGTCTCCGGCCTTGGGCGCCTTGTTTGCGAGCGCACGGGCGAGTTTGTCGCCCCAATGCAGCAACAAGAACGAAGCTGGTCACCTTCCTCTCCATATTTACCCAACAAGGTCGAAAGGTTTTCGATAGCTGGGGTTTCCAGCGGTTGGAAGCCATAGCGCTGAAAGACGTCCCCTATTCGTCCCACCACATATCGTCGCCTAGCAACGACCTCGGGCAGAGAGTCGCGCATCCCGCTGAGCGGCTTGGTGCTGAGCATATGGCGTCCTCGCGCGGTTGAATAGTATAGAATGTCCCGTTTTGCACGTGGATTGTCCGCCTCCCCGTCTGCGCACGCGCTACATTGCTGCTTCACGGGTCGATATGCAGATGTGGCAACGTTGACGCCGATCGAGCCGGCAAGCTATGCCTGCCGCACGTTCCGCGTTGTGAAGGAGGCTCCACATGAAGTTGTATCGGTCGAGTCTGTTCGTGCCGGGCAATCGTCCCGACTGGATCGCCAAGGCGCCGAAATACGGGCCGGACGCGCTGATGATCGATCTGGAAGATGCGGTTCCGATCGCGGAAAAGTCACAGGCGCGCCGAGTCGTGCGCGAGGGGATCGAAGGCTTGCGTGGCCGCGGGGTCGGAGTGTTCGTGCGGCTCAATGGCGTCGATACCGGCCTGACGGGCGAAGACGTGGAAGCGGTCGTGGCCGCGGGGCTCGACGCGGTAGCGGTGCCCAAATTGGAGAAGGTCGAAGAAGTGCTCAAGGTCGATGCGTGGCTGGAACTGTTCGAACGCAAGGCCGGCCTGCCCATGGGCGGGATTGAAATCATGGTGCTGCCGGAGACGGCGCGCGGCATCATGGACGCCTACGAACTCGCCACCGCGTGTCCGCGCGTCGGCAACATCCTCGGCGCGGTGGGCGCCCGTTCCGGCGACGTGACCAAGGCGATCGGCTACAAGTGGACGCGGTCGGGGCTCGAAACGCTGTACATGGCCTCGCACATTCTTTTGGCTGCGCGTGCCGCGGGGATCGAATATCCGATCGGCGGCGGGTCGCTGGAGGTCGGCGATCTGGAGTTGGTGCGCACCCAGATTCAACGCGGGCGGGAAATCGGCTTTCGGGGCTGTTTGTTGATTCACCCGTCCGCGGTGCCGATTGCCAACGAAATCTTCTCCCCATCGCCCGAGGAGATCGAGTGGAACAAGGGCGTGTTGCAGGCCATGGCCGACGCGGAGCAGGCTGGCAAGGCCGCGGTCACCTACGACGGGATGATGATCGACTACGCCCACGTGCGCAACGCACTGGATCTGCTTCACCAAGCCGAATCGTTCGGCATCGATGTGGGCAAGTACGCCGACGTCAAGGCGTTGTAAGCGCGTCGGCCATTCCTCCGCGTCACGCCGAGATCGAAGAGGCAGCGTATCGGTTCGCTTCGGACGTTTCCCGAAGCGGCCCGGCCTGGAAATGCGCACGGGCGCGGCCCAGCGCCATGAGGGGGAAATAGTGGCGGTACAGGTTGTAGTTGATCATGAAGCCACGCTGCAGTTCGGTCCCTTGCATAAAACGTTGCTTCATCTCCCGGACGCGCAGATTCGTGCGGGCGCCCGTCCCGTAGCCGGGAAATCCGGTCCCGGTGTAGTACGGCTCGTCCCAGGTGCCGTCGTGCTGCGTGCGCAGCAGATAGTCGAGCCCCCCACGGATGGCGGCGTCGAAATCCCGTCCGGCCACGGATAAGAGTGCGAGCAGCGCCCAGGCCGTTTGCGATGCGGTACTGGGTCCGGTCCCGCGGAGACGGTCGTCCACGTACGAGGCACAGGTTTCGCCCCAGCCGCCGTCCGGGTTCTGATGGGCGACGAGCCAACGAGCCGCGCGGAGAATATGGTCGGCGCGCATGTCTTCGCCGATTGCATGCAGTGCGGGAAGCGCCGCGGCCGTGCCGTAGATGTGGTTCACGCCCCAGCGACCGAACCAGCTCCCTTCCGATTCCTGTTCGGCCAGCAGATAGGCGCGCCCGCGCACGACCGCAGAGTGGGACCGGTCGTAGCCGAGCAGGCCCAAGGCTTCCAGAACGTGCGCGGTCACGTCCGCGCTGGGCGGGTCGAGCGCCTCGCCGAAATCGGCGAACGGCGTCTTGGTCAGGATGCCCCGGTCGTTGTTCTTGTCGAACGCGGCCCAGCCGCCGTTGTCCGACTGCATGGCCAGCATCCAGTCCACGGCGCGCGATATTGCGACTTCGAAGCGCGCGTCATGCGGGTCGTGGGTGCGCAGTCGGGCCAGCACGATCAGCGCCACCGCGGTGTCGTCGACGTCGGGATACGCGGCGTTCTCGTATTCGAACGCCCAACCACCAGGCTTCGCCTCCGGGACGGTATATTGCCAGTCGCCGTAGGTCCGCACCTCCTTGTCCAGCACCCAGCCGAGTGCCTGCTGGAGCGGTTCCGATTGTTGGAGTTGGAAGCGGCAGTCGAGCAGCGCCAGCATGGACAACAGCGTATCCCAGACCGGCGACTGGCTGGCTTCGATGTGCAGGCCGCCGTCGCGGGTGTAGGACCAGCGGTCGTCGAGCGCGGCCAGCCCCTTGGCCATCACCGGATGGGACAGCGGATAGCCTTCGACGTTGAGGGCCATCAGGCTGTAGATCCACGGTGGCTGAATGCCGCCCCAGGCGCCGTCGGCGTCCTGATGCCGAATGACCCACTCCAGGCAGGTGCGCACCGCGGATTCCCGGCCGGGGAGCATGCCGCGGCGTTTGCCGACCGCCCGGCCGATTGTCTCGCCCGTCACTTGATAGGCATGGAGCAGCTTGTCGACCGCGAGGAAAAGTTTATGCCACGCCCCGGCTCCCGCCCGCGGCGGCAGATCGTAATCGACCTGGTCACGTCCAGCAGGGAACAGTTCATCCAGACGGCATTCCCGCGGCAGCGGACGCACCGCGCGGCGGGCCGACAGAATCGCCAGCGGTACGATCGTAGCCCGCGCCCAGGAAGCGAAGTGATAGAGGTTGAGCGGCACCCAATGCGGCAGAAAGATCGGCTCGGGTGGCAGGTTGGGGGTCTTGTGCCACGGCCACTCGCCGATCAGCGCGAGCCAGTAACGGGAGAACACGCGCATCCCGCGCAAGCCGCCGTGCGCGAAAATCCACTCACGTGCCTTGCGCAGCCGGACGTCGTCCGGGCCGAAGCCGTTGGCGCGCAACGCCGCGTAACATTCGACCGTCGTGTTGATGTCTCCATCCGGCGCGTCGTAGTAGATTTCCCAGGACCCGTCGCTGCGTTGGGCGTTGAGCAGCGTCTGTACGATGTCGGCCTGCCGCGGATGCCGGTAGTCCAGAAAGTGCATGGCCAGCAACCACTGCGCTTCCATACAGCAGTTGGACTCCAGCTTGCCGACCCAGTGGCCGTCCGCGGCTTGCTTGCGGTACAGCCATGCCGCAGCCACGTCAATGGCTGCGTCGAGTCGGGGGACGACATCGGTTGGCGCGCTCACCGCGGGCACGAGAATTCTCCCCCAGTTCGACCGGCGTAGGAATACGCCGGCACACAAAGGTAAAGCATGCCACATACGCCGAGCGGCTTCCAGCAACCGACCCGGCTCGCAATATGTTGTTGTCTGAGATGTTCCCGGCTGAAGGGTGGACAGCCGGGCGTTGACTGACAAATGGAACCGTGGCTGACGTTCCGTCGGGTTCAATCTCATATCCCTAAGCGCCCGGTAATGAATCAGTTTAAAATCGTCCCCGCGTGGTGCTTGCCCCCCCTCCCTGAGCTTGCGGTGCCTTGAGCGTGCCGAAAGGTCGAAGGGTGTGGAAGAGGGCGAGAGCTCCCTAGACATGATCCGGAGGAAAGGAGTGTGGTGAATTCCTCACTAATGACTGGCGTTCGCCGTGAGTAGGACGGTCTCCGGCTGGATTTCTACTTCGGTGTTGAGTGTTTGGATGCTTCGGACGGGCGGTGAGGAGGCAGAGCGGGGCGGCAGCTTGAGGCTCTGGCCCTGGGCGAGGGCGGCGGGAGCCCGCCGAGTGACACAGGCCACAAAGCCAGTGGGCGACGCGCAGTGGCGGGCCCGACCCAGCCGGTCAAGGGGACGGCGCCCCCGCACTCAAAGCCGGGCGGGCGCTCCATCCATCCCCAGCCGCGGACATGCCCCGCTGCCCGGGTAGAGCAACGGCTGGTCGCAACCGGAGGAGAACCCCGCAGCCGTGGCAAGTGTCCGCTCAGACAAAACGGCGGCCGAGCCAGACCGCGTGGTCCACTCCATGCCGCCACAAACACAAGAACGGGGCGCGTGGTCCGCTGCCTCAGAGACTGGACGGCTACGGGCAGAACCCCTGGCGTCGTCCCGACCGCAAAGGAGGCCATGCCGACGGGGCGAGTGAGTCCCCCGGTAGTCGTCGCGGCCGACACGCCCACCTGGCAGAATTCTCACCCTGTCCGCTCCACCACCGGGATAAGGAGAGGCGCCGCAGACGGCGGGGGAATGTGTCCGTTTTGTCCGTCTCGTACGAATCTCCCGCACCGCCAGCGCCTAACGGCTTGGCGGCTACGGCCCCCTCAACAGGGGAGTGATAAGCAGGTCACCCTGTGGACTTTTTGGATAGAATGGGACACCAATCTCTACTCTCAATAGATACTCCTTTCGTCTTTCCCCTCAATCGTGCCCCCGATCCCTGAGCTTGTCGAAGAGTCGAACCATGTCGAAAGAGCGAAGGGGAAGAGGGGAGTGGAAAGGCGGAGGATTGCCAGATGCAGACTCCGCCCCGTACACTGACCCCCGGAAGTCGAATACGTTCGTTCCTGCCCGACTGTCGTCCCTCACCCTGGAGGAGTTTGTATGCCGACTGACCGTGAGGCGTGGTTGAACGCCACCGTCGAAGACGCCCTGGACCCCGACCTGCCGATCTGCGACCCACATCACCATTTGTGGGATTATCCGCACCACCGCTATCTGCTCGACGATCTGCTGCGCGACACGGGCAGCGGCCACAACGTCGTACAGACCGTCTTCGTCGAGTGCGTGTCCATGTACCGTGCGGACGGGCCGGACGAGATGCAGCCGGTCGGTGAGACGGAGTTCGTGCAGGGCGTGGCGGAGCGGGTCGCCACGGACGACGCCTGTTCGACCGCGGTCTGCGCCGGCATCGTCGGTTTTGCGGACCTGACCTTGGGCGACAGCGTGCAGGCCGTCCTGGAAGCGCACTTGGCGGCCAGCCCCGACCGCTTTCGCGGCGTTCGACACGCCACGAGTTGGCACGCCAGCCCGGACGTTCGCAACGTGCATACCGGCGCGCCCGCGGGCCTGATGCAGGACGCCACGTTTCGGACGGGGCTGCGCCGCCTGCACGCGCTCGACCTGCGCTTCGACGCTTGGCTGTACCACACCCAACTCATGGAACTGGTCGATCTGGCGCGCGCGTGTCCCGACGGGACCATCGTGCTGGACCACGTCGGCGGACCGCTCGGCATCGGTCCGTATCGCGGCAAACACGACGACGTGTTCGCCGAGTGGCAGCGCGGTATTGCGGAACTGGCGACGTGTCCCAACGTGGTGCTGAAGCTCGGCGGCATGGCCATGCCGATGTCCGGCTTCGGCTGGCACAAGCAGGCCGCGCCGCCCACGTCGGCGCAGATTGCCGAGGCGCTGACGCCGTACTATCTGCACTGCATAGAACGATTCGGGGTGGAGCGCTGCATGTTCGAGAGCAATTCCCCGGTCGATAAGGCGTCGTGCTCGTATGCGGTGCTATGGAATGCGTTCAAGCGCATCGTGCAGGATTTCTCGCGTACCGAACGGCTCCATCTTTTTCACGATACCGCTGCGCGGGCGTACCGGCTGCCGTTGCATGACGCTGCGTAGGAAGGTTTAGTGATTGCCATAGAGGACCCTTCGACCTTTCGATTCTTCGACAAGCTCAGGACTCCCCAGGCCCAAGGCACTGTGAGTTCAGGGCCTTTATGGGGTTGGCTTCCCGACAGTCGGAAGATGCCGGGCCGTGTGTCGGTTCGAGGAACGCCCGGATCGCAGCAAAGCATCAGCCTGGAAGTTACAAACGGAGACATGCCAGGACACCACCATGAACAAATATCAGCAGGGGAAACGGAACAAGCGCGGGCGCAACGGTCGCGGCCCCTCGTCAAGGGGCAGGCGTAACACCACGCGCGGCCCCTCCGCGGCGTTACGCACGTTTCAGGACCGCGTCGCCATCGCGCCGTATCACAAGATCGATCTCGTCGGGCCGGACGCGCCACTCACGGTCCGCATCCTGGACGTCTTCTGTCCCATCGGGTTCGGCCAGCGCGCGATCATCCTGGCGCCGCCCCGAACCGGGAAGACGACGATACTCAAGGACCTGTGCGTCGCGATGGCGGCCGGTGCGCCACAGGCGGTGCTGTACGCCCTGCTGATCGACGAACGGCCCGAGGAAGTGACCGATTTTCGCCGTGCGGTGCCGGCCGAGGTGTTCGCCTCGTCCAACGACCGCTCCCTGGAGGAACATCTGGAAACGGCCGAAACCTGTCTGGAACGCGCGGTGGGCGAAGCCTTGCAGGGCCGCGACGTGGTCATGGTGCTGGACTCCCTCACCCGCCTGGGCCGCGCCCACAACCTCAACACCGCGACGGGCCGGACCATGAGCGGCGGCATCGACGCGGGCGCATTGGAGATTCCGAAGCGCCTGTTCGGTGCGGCGCGCCAGATCGAGGGCGGCGGCTCGCTGACGATCGTCGCCACCTGCCTGATCGACACGGGCAGCCGCATGGACGAAGTGATCGCGCAGGAGTTCAAGGGCACCGGCAACATGGAACTGCTGCTCGACCGGCGGCTGGCCGACCGGCGGTTGTTCCCGGCGATCGACATTGCGGCCTCGGGCACGCGCAAGGAAGAGCAATTACTGGATGCGGATACGCTCAAGATGGCGCACCTGCTGCGCCGCCAGGCGGCAAAGTTGCCGACGGTCGAAGCCACGCAAGCGGTGCTGGCCGCGTTCGAGAAGGCGGAGTCGAACGCGGCGCTGGTCGCGGAGTTCGCCGCGCTGTGAGCCTTTGTTCCCTTGCGCCCTCGACACCCACCGACCAAGTTCAGGGTCCTTGTGGGGGTGTCTCGGTTTGAGGAAGACATTCTCCCCCGGATCAAGTCCGGGGCAGGTCCCTTCGACATGGTTCGACCCTTCGACAAGCTCAGGGTCCGCAAGCTCACCAACCGGGCGTGGGGACCATAGGCTTATTAACCAAGCGCAGAGGGCCGCGGTCTAGCCCTCCACCTCGACGACCATTTCGATCTCGACCGCGATGCCGAACGGGAGTTGCTGCATCCCCACGGCCGAACGGGCGTGACGCCCGCGCTCGCCGAACAGTTCGACGAGCAGGTCGGACGCCCCGTTGATGACCTTGGGCTGGTCGGGAAAGTCGGGCGTGCAGTTGACGAAGCCGAGCAGCTTGACGACGCGCTGCACCTTGTCCAGGTCGCCGAGTTCCTGCTTCATGGATTGTAGGATATTCAGCATGACCTGCCGGGCCGCGTCGTAGCCCTGCTCGACGTCCAGGTCCTTGCCCAGCTTGCCCTGGATGAACGACAGCTTGCCGTCCTCGACGACGCCCGGGCCGTGCCCGGACACGAACAGCAGGTTGCCGGTACGGACCAGCGGCACGTAGTTGGCGAGCGGCTGGGGAATCGGCGGCAGGCTGAGGCCGAGAGCTTCCAGTTTGCGTTCGGCATGCATGGCGTGTCCTTTCTCTGTTGTTCTTCGGATCCCGGATTCGTAGGGGCAGGCCCCTGTGCCTGCCCGGCCCTCGGACGTGTTTCGGAGGAGGGTAACTTCCCTTCAGTATGATTCGACCCTTCGACAAGCTCAGGGACCGCAGGGGGTTCTCCTACCAAGCCACTTTTCGGCTTCCGTTCGCAAGGGTCCCTTAATCCCGTCGTAATCCTGTAGGTCGGATCAGCGAAGCGTAATCCGACATTCCGGCAGACCCTCGTTGCGCCCCCGTCGGATTACGCCTGCGGCTAATCCGACCTACAGAATACGGAATGATCCGCCGGGAATTGCCCCCCTTCACTGCGGCATCAGCGGCCGGACGGCAACAGGTCGCGCAGCGCGGGCGGCAGTGCAATCTCGCCCGACGGCGTCACGACTTCGTTGAACAGGACGAGCAGGAACAGCAGCAACACGAGGATCAGAAACAGGGAACGCAGGATTTTGCTCACCGCCACGAGCAGGGCCACTCCGCCGCCCAGCAACACGAGCTGCACCTTGGACAGGCTCAATAGCCACCCCCACGCCTCGAACAACACGTCCGGGATCATCGTGTCCCCACCTCCGCCCTCCTTGAGCAGGAAGGAATGAACCTCGCGCTCCTACAGCGTCATCAGCACCCCGCCGAACAGCGACGGGTGGAACGCACGCACCACGTAGAACGCGATCAGCCCGAGGACGATCAGCCCCCAGCGCAACTCGCCGAACGGAAACGGCTGCCGCCGGCCGGCAATCGCCGCGAACGGCAGAAACGACGTGGACAGCCGGAACTCCTCGTAGCCCGCGACCTCGCCCGTTTTGCGCACGTCCTGATGCCACGCCCCGAGCCGGGCGTACGCGGCCAGCCCGCCGAAGAAGACTACGTCGCTCAGGGCGCCGTTCAGCAGGCAGTGAGCCAATCCCAGCAGAAAGAACGACGCGAACACCGGGTGGCGGGTGATGCGCGTCACGCCGTACGCCCGGGGCGTGCCGCGCGCCAGCAGCGAACTCGGCGGGCGGGCCAGCACGCCGCACACGAACAGGACGAAGGCCAGCAGCATGAGCCCGACGTTCAGGTCGCGCGCCGGCAGGTACGGAAGGAGCGTGAGCCACAACTGCGGCCCGGCGTGTTTATGCGCCGCGTAATAGACGCACAGCGGCACGAGCGTGGCGAGGGCGATGACGGAATACACGGCCTGAAACCCACGCGCGCCCAGTCCGGCGACCAGCTTCGGCCGCCAGCCCGCGGACGATAGCAGCGTGTGCGCGCCGCCGAACAGCACCCACCACAGCAGCAGGACGAACGACTCCTTCATGCCGCCGGCGCACCCTGGAGGCCGCTGTTTGGGGGAAGCGGAGCCGGCATGGGTCCGGTCAACGCAACCGCGTCAGAATTGCCCGGGCCTCGGCCGCGACGTCACGCACGATGGCGCCCGCGGGCTTGACGTCGTGCACGAGCCGGCAGGACTCGCCGGCGTACAACGGCGTCTGTTCGACGTCGCCCTCGAAACCGGATAGCGGCGGAAAAATGCCGTACTTCGGCACGTCCATGGATCGGCCGGCAAACGGCATCCTGCCGATCCGTCGGCCCTCGCCGGGCCGTGCCCCAGAAGCGGGGCGGCCCGCGGCCTCCCATTCCTCCACGGCCGCGGTGCGCAACACGCGGTGGGCGGCGTGCGGCCAGCCCACGTCGAACAGGGTGGTGTACACCGTGTCTTCCGCGCCGCCGTCCACGATGCGGCGTTTGTAGGCCGCGATGACCTGCGCTTCTTCGCTCGCGACGAAGCGCGTCCCCATCGACACCGCCTGTGCCCCGAGCGCCAGGGCCGCGGCCACGCCCCGCCCGTCGGCGATCCCGCCCGCGGCGATCACAGGCACGGGCGCTACGGCTTCGACCACGGCCGGCACGAGGGTGGACAGCGCGGTCGTGCTCTTCACGTGCCCGCCTGCCTCGACCCCTTGGGCGATGATCCCATCGACACCGGCGTCCGCGGCGGCCACGGCCTCGTCCACGCTCCCGACTTGCAGGAACACCGCGGTCCCGCGGCGGTGGGCTTCGGCCACGTACGGCTCGGCGGCGCCCCAGAAGAGCACGAGCAGCGGCACGCGCTCATCCAGGCACGCCTTGATCTGACCTTCCCGAAGCAGTGGCAGAATGACGTTCACTCCGAACGTCCGGCCGGTCAGGCCGCGCAGCGTGCGGATCTGTTCGCGGACGATGGACGCGGGCATGCCACCCATGCCCAACACGCCGCAGCCGCCCGCCTCGCTGACCGCCGCGGCCAGTGCCGGGCCGGCCATGCCGCCGCCCATCCCGACCGAGAAGATCGGATAGCGGACGTCGAGCCGCTCGCACACCGGCGTGCGCAGCCCGTCCCGTTCGCCTTCCGCCGCGGTTCCCATGCCCCCGCCCGTGCGCGGCTCAATACTTGGCGATGACCTCGCGGCTGAACTCTTCGATCAGCCCCGGGCCGTCGTTCACCACCTGCACCGCGACCTGTTTGAGGCCCGCGGCTTCCAGGGCCTTGAGGCGCGCGACGATCTCCTCGCCGCTGCCTGTCAGCGTCATGCCGCGGATCAAATCTTCGGTGCAGTACCGTTCTTCTCCGGGCTTGAGGTAGATCAGATGGCCCTCGTGGACTTCCAGGTAGCGGCGGTCCTCGGGCGTCTGCAGGTGCGCGACGTAGTCGTCGCGATAGTCTTCGTAGAGTTGCCGCAGCGCCGGCGGCGGGTCGGCCGCGACCGCGGACCGCTCCCACAGCGCGTGCAGGGCGATGATCGCGTACGGGCCGACGCGGTCCAGCACGCGCGGCGCGGTGGCCGATTCGCCGGGGCGCAGCACGCAGGACGTGGTGACCGCCACGTTGGGCAGGTCACGCGCCGAGCGGCCGGCCCGGGCCGCACCGGTTTCGATCGCATCGAGGTTGCGGCGCAGCGTGTCGGGCGCCGACAGGGTCGAGATCCAGCCGTCGGCCAGCTCGCCGGTCAGTTCCAGGGCCTTGGGGCCGTTGGCCGCGAAGTGGATCGGGATCGGGTCCTCCAGATTGACGTAGCCGCGGTCCGGGTGCAGGAAGCGGATCCAGCGGGCACGCGAGCCGTCGCTTTCGGTATCGTGGAAGAGCGTCTCGTCGCCGCGCAGCAGCGCCCGGCACTGTTCGATGTAGCGGCGCACGGACGCGAGCGAGACGGGCGGCAGCCCCATCGTGTTCCGGCCGGTGAAGCCGGTGCCCAGGCCCAGGATGACGCGGCCCGGCGCAAGTTGATTGATGGTGGCGATGGAATGGGCGGTGACGGGCGCGATGCGGCTGCTCGGAATCGCCACGCCGGTGCCCAGCACGATCGACGTGGTATGCTCCGCGGCCAGCGCCAAGCAGGCATAGACGTCGCTGTAGAGCATCTGCGAATCGAACAGCCAAGCGTGCGTGAATCCGTTCTGCTCGGCGATGACCAGGTCTTTCCACGCGTCGGGCCTGGCCGGATATGCGATGGCGAACTGCATGTGACGTCCTCCTTCGACGCGCTCGGGGCTCCGCAGGCTCAGGGACGGCTTGTACGGAGAGCCCCCCATACCGCAGGGAGGCGCGTCGCCACAAGGTCGGGGGCTTCGACGTTTCGACCGGCTCAAGGCGCTGCAATCTCAGGGGCGATCCGGTCGGATGGTGATTGCTATTCGCGGATTGGGGCGTCGTCGGGGACCCTCTCCCTAGCCCTCCCCCAGAGGGGGAGGGGATAGGAAGGAGGATGACGAGGAAAACCTGTCTTCGATCCCATCACTCCCCCCTTGAGGGGGAGTCGGCGAGCCAAAGGCGAGCCGGTGGGGGGTTCCCGCCGGGAAGCAACCGTTCAAGCAAGCCGCCCCGCGCAGAGATCGGCCCCGGTTTCACTCCCGCCCCTGCCGTGCCAACGCGAGATGAGCGCGCGCCTCGTCCAACGTCGGGTCCAAGGCCAACGCTCGCTCCAGGCTCTCGACCGCGGCATCGGCGCGGCCCAGGCGGTACAGCGCATAACCCATGCCGGCGTGGAACTTCGCCGTCTCGGGTGCCAGGGCGATGGCCGCCTGAAAACGCTCGACCGCGTCTTCGTAGCGTGCTTGCGCGATCCGCAGCGAGGCCAGATCGGCCAGCACGCCGGGATGGCGCGCGTCGATCTGCAAGGCGCGTTCGTAGTACACCGCGGCGGCGTCCGCGGATCGATCCCGTGCCCACGTCGCCCGGCCCATCGACAGGTGCAGGGAGAACGCCGCGGCCGGCTCCGGGTCGAAGGCCAGCGCCCGTTGCCACGCGGCCAGAGCTTCGTCGTAGCGTTGGAGCCGGGACAGAATGTCGCCCCTGGCGGTGTACGTGGCCGCATCCGCGGCGCCGCGCGCGATCAGGCGGTCGTAGTGGGCGAGCGCGGCTTCGGGCTGCTGCCGGACGTCGAGCAGCTTGGCCAGATTGCCGAGCACGCTCGGGTCCCGCGGGGCACGCTCCAGCGCGCGGCGCAGATACGTTTCCGCCTCGTCCAACCGGTTCCGCCGCGAGAGCAGAACGCCCAGGTTGGCGAGCGGGCTGCTTTCGCCCGGGGCGATGGTGATCGCCCGGCGGAAGTGGTCCTCGGCCTCGTCGAACCGTTCCAGGTGGCTGAGCGCGATGCCCAGGTTGACGTGGGCGTCGTGGGAATCCGGGCGTTGCGCCACGGCGATGCGCGCTGCGGCGACCGCATCTTCCGGCCGGTCCTGCGCGATCAGCGCCTTGGCGAGATTGAGGTGCGCCCCCGCGGCGGTCGGATTATGTGCGATCACGTGGCCGAAGAACGTCACTTCGTCGCTGTAGATGCCCGCCTGCCGCCACGTCAGCGCGCCGAAGATCGCCAGCACGACCGCGACGGCACCCGCAGCGCCCGTGCGCCAGACCGCGGGCAACCGGCCGGCCGCGGAGGCCGCGGCGCCGATGACGACCGCCATGACCCCGATACCCGCTAGGTACTGATATCGGTCGGCCACGAAGGAAAAGAGCAGGTAGGTATGGTCCACGAAACCGAGCGTCGGCGACAGCGTCACCGCGAAGAACACCACCCCGGCCAGCGGCCCCCGCCCGATCCGGTTGCGAAAGAACCACAGCGTCCCGACCAGCGCCGCCGCAGCAGCCATGCCCCCCCACGCCGCCACGTCCCCGACGTGGACGTCCCAATGCGGATAGATGACGGCCAAGTGCGCGGGCCACGCCAGCTTCCCGACGTAGAACCAGAGCGCGCGCGTCGCGATCAGGGTCCGCTCGACGAGGGAGTAGCCGAACGACGCCGGCGTGGCCGTGGTGACCGCCCACAGGTCCACGGCGACGAGACCCAGCGCCACGCCGAAGAACGGGACGAGCCGCAGCACGTCTCGCACGGTCACGCGACCGTGTCGCCACCAAGCGAGGATCACCAACGCCGCGGGCAGCGTGACCACCATGTTCTTGGCCAACATCCCCGCGGCCAGCAGCGTCAGCGCCAGCCAGTACCGCCACGCGCGTCCTCCCGTCGGCCCGGTCGATGAAGTCCCTGCATCCGCGGTGCCCCGAGCGTGCGGTCCCCGATCTTGGCGGCGCCCCGAGCTCGGCGAAGGATCGGGGGGCGGAGATGTCGAATCGCCTTCCGAGAATCGGATCCACGTCAGGATGCAGGCCAGGTAGAACAGGCCGGAGAGCACGTCCTTGCGCTCGATCGTCCACGCGACGGATTCGACGTGCAGCGGATGGACGGCGAAGACCGCGGCGACGACCCAGGCGCCGGGCACGGCCAGCCGCAACAGCAGCCGCCACAGCAGCACGCTGTTGGCCGCGTGCAGCAGCACGTTGACCACGTGGTAGCCGGCCGGGGCGACGCCCCACAGCTTCTGTTCCAGCCAGAAGCTGGTGTAGGTCAGCGGCCGGTAGTGCGGCTCCTGCACCTCGTCCGGCACGAACCAGATCCGCCACAGGCCGGCCCAATCCCGGAGGGCCGGCTCCCCCGGAATGTGATCCACGTCGTCCCAGACGAAGCCGCCCCACAGCATCGCCGGCAGGTAGCTGACGGTGACCAACAGGATGAGCGTCAACGCGCCGAGTGCGGTCCGTTGCGTGGGACTGATCGACTGTCCGCGAGGAACAGGCTCCCCGGGTTCCTCCACCGGAGGCGCTTCGTTGGCGAGAGCCGCGCGCTCGCGTTCCCCGGCCGAAGGCTTCGCCGCCGAGGCCGCGGGCGTCGGCTTGGCGCCGCGCCTCCTTCTCACCTTTTTCTTACCGGCCATTCCGATCTCCCGCGGTGAGGGTCGGCTTGCGCGCGCGACGGACGGAAAATCCCCAATTCCTCGTCCGTCGTCCCGGGCGTGCCGGCGATACGGACAGGGGCGTCATCACGCGGCAGATCCCGCCCGGGTAGAGAAATATCACGGAGAATAAGCAAACGAAGGGCATACCGTGAGGTTCTGTACAAGCAAAAAAGTCGGGAATATAGGGGAACGTCCCCATTGTCGCGGAATCGCCTCATGATCCGACCGCACCCGACACCGGAACTGCCGGTCCTGCACCGGCTCACCATCGGGTATTTGATGCTGCCCGTAGGCATCTGGCTACTGGGATGGTTCCACTGGTGGCTGGGTATCCCGACCACGGCGCTGTTGGTGGCCGGGTTCTGGCGGACGCTGGGCGGCTCTTGGCGGGAAACGCCGCGGCCGGCGACGTTCGCGGCGCTGCTGATGGCCCTGGGCTGGGTCCTGACGACCGCCGCCTGCGGGCTTCTGGATGTCAACAATGGAGACTGGATAAAACACCGGGCAGTCCTGACCGATCTCGCGGGGGAGGCTTGGCCGGTCTCTGTGCCGGACCCGCTCGCAGACTTCCTGTCTCCCGAAGCGCGAGACCGCCCGGACGGGCTGTTGCGCTACTACCTCGGCTACTACATGGCACCCGGGCTGGCCGGCCACTGGTTCGGCCCGGCGGCATTGAACTGGGCCGTGCCGCTCTGGACGTGGGGGGGGGTCGCGCTCCTCATGCTGCTGTTCACGCGCCACTTCGCCCGAACCGGGGCGACCATCGTCGCCGCGGTGGTCCTGATGGGCTTCAGCGGCATGGATTTCCTGCGCATCCTGCTGCTGTCCGGAGAGGTGGTGCCGCTGTTCAGCAGCGTGCACATCGAGAACGATGAGTTCCTGCTCTACCGGATCCTGTACTCGTCCAACATGGCGTCGCTGATGTGGGCCCCGCAGCATTTCATCACCGGCGGGCTGTACACCATGTTGCTCGTGCAACTCCGCGCACAGCCGCGCTTTCTGGCCAGCAGCGGCCTCCTGCTCGCCGCCTGCCTGTTCTGGTCGCCGTTCGTGGCCGTCGGCCTGTTGCCGTTCGTGGCGGTGTTGTTCCTCGACAACGGCCCGCGTCCGTTCCTGCGCTGGCAGAACTTCCTGGCCGTGCCGTTGGCCGGGCTCCTCGTTGCGTATCTGACCAGCGCTGCCGGGGATATCGTCCGGGGCTGGTTGTGGCAGAAGTCCGATTGGGGAGAACTGATCCACTGGTTGCCGGTCTTCTATCTGACGGAGTTCGTGGTGCTGAGCCTGCTGCTGTGGCGGTGCCGACCGCAGATGCGCGAAGACCGGTTCTTCCTGGTCAGTGTCGGAACGCTGCTGATGCTGCCGGTCTATACGTACGGGTACTTCAACGACCTGGGGATGCGCGCGTCACTGCCCGCGTTGCTGATCCTCTGCTGGTATTGTGCGGACGTCGTCGCGAATCCGAAGATCGGCCCGCTCCGACGGCAACGGAAGAGTCGGACGAAACGCAGGCAGCGCCCCGCCGTCCGGCGCGCCACGAAAAGGAACCCCGCCCCCACGGACGCCACCGAGACGCGGCGGAACCGCACCCGTCTCGCCCTCGTCTGCCTGCTGGTCACGGTGCTGGTCGTCGGCGCCGTCACGCCGTTGCACGAACTGACACGGGCCTACGAAAACGTCGGGACGTTCCGGTATCAGCACATGCTGACCTCCATCTCGACGAACACACCGAGACCGGCCTGGACCCAGTTTGTCGCGGATGACGTCTCGGCCGCGGTCCGTAGCGTGTTGCGGGAGCGCGAAGACACCGGGAGCGTCGATGGACGATGGGAACCCGTCATCCGTTCCGAATTCGACGTATATCGCAATGGGAAACTGTTGCTCTACACGAAACCGTCCTGCACGGAAGCAGAAGATCTGGGGCCGGTGTTCTTCGTGGACGTGTGGCCGCAGCATGTCCGCGACCTTCCCGAGCATCGGCAGCCGCGCGGTTTCGAAAGTTTCATCCATGCAGACATGAGAATCTATGCGCTCTGGCTTGGAGAACGATGCGCCTTCATACGGAAGTTGCCGGAATACGACATCGCACGCGTCGCCACCGGCCAATTCGAACATGGGAGGCGCGTCTGGCGCGGAGAGTTCTCGCTTGCGCCGCCCTGACCCTCGGGCGGCCGCCGCGCCTCCTCACCCGTCCCCGCCGGGAGTGGAGGAACGGGCCGAGGTTCTGTACAAGCAAAAAGTCGAGAATATAGAGCGGTGTCCCCGTTTCTGCGTGATTGCCCCATGATCCCACAGAGCCCGGCGCCGGAACTGCCGGTTCTGCACCGACTCACCATCGCGTATTTGATGCTGCCCGTGGGCATCTGGCTGCTGGGCTGGTTCCACTGGTGGCTGGGCATCCCGGCGACGGCGCTGTTGGTGGCCGGGTTCTGGCGGACGCTGGGCGGCTCCTGGCGGGAAACGCCGCGGCCGGCGACGTTCGCGGCGCTGCTGATGTCTCTGGGCTGGACCCTGATGACCGCCGCCTTCGGGCTTCTGGATGTCGACAATGGGGATTGGATAAAACACCGGGCGATCCTGACCGATCTGGCGCGGTACGCTTGGCCGGTCTATCTGCCGGATCCGCTCGTGGCCTTCCTCTCTCCCGAAGCGCACGCCCGGCAGGACGGGCTGTTGCGCTATTACCTCGGCTACTACATGGCGCCCGGGCTGGCCGGCCGCTGGTTCGGCTTGGCGGCGTTGAACTGGGCGGTGCCGCTCTGGACGTGGGGAGGCGTCGCGCTGCTCGTGCTGCTGTTCACGCGCCGCTTCGCCCGAACCGGCGCGGCCATCGTCGCCGTAGTGGTTCTGATGGGCTTCAGCGGCATGGATTTCCTGCGCATCCTGCTGCTGTCGGGAGAGGTGGAGCCATTGTTCAGCAGCTCGCATATCGAGACCGACGATTTTCTGATCGAGCGGATCCTATACTCGTCCAACATGGCGTCGCTGATGTGGGCCCCGCAGCATTTCGTCTCGGGCGGGCTGTACACCATGTTGCTCGTGCAACTCCGCTCACAGCCGCGATTTCTGGTCAGCAGCGGCCCCCTGCTCGCCGCCTGCCTGTTCTGGTCGCCGTTCGTGGCCGTCGGCCTGTTGCCGTTCGTGGCCGTGTTGTTCCTCGACAACGGCCCGCGTCCGTTCCTGCGCTGGCAGAACTTCCTGGCCGTGCCGTTGGCCGGATTCCTCGTTGCGTATCTGACCAGCGATGCCGCGGCTATCGTCCAAGGCTGGTTGTGGCACAAGTCCGATTGGGGAGAACTGGTCCGCTGGTTGCCGGTCTTCTACCTGACGGAGTTCGCGGTGCTGAGCCTCCTGCTGTGGCGCTGCCGCCCGCAGATACGCGGGGACCGGTTCTTCCTCGCCAGTGTCGGAACGCTGCTGATACTGCCGGTGTATACGTTCGGCTACTTCAACGACCTGGGGATGCGCGCGTCACTGCCCGCGTTGCTGATCCTCTGCTGGTATTGTGCGGAGGTCGTCGCGAATCCGAAGATCGGCCCGCTCCGACGGCAGCGGAAGAGCCGGACGAAACACAGAAAGCGATCCGCCGCCCGGCGCGCTCCGAAAAAGACCCCTGCATCCACGGCCGACTCCGAAACGCGGCGGAACCGCACCCGTCTCGCCCTCGTCTGCCTGCTGGTCACGGTGCTGGTCGTCGGCGCCGTCACGCCGTTGCACGAATTGACACGGGCCTACGAAAACGTCGGGACGTTCCGGTATCAGCACATACTGACCTCCATCTCGACGAACATAACGAGACCGATGCGGTCCCAGTATGTCGCGGATGACGTCCCGACCGCGTTCCGCGGCGTGTTGAAAGCGGGCGAAGACACCCGAAGCGGCGATGGACGGTGGGAATTCGTGATCGGTTCCGAATTCGACGTATATCGCAATGGGAAAGTGTTGCTCTACACGAAAACGCCCTGCACGGAAGAAGAAGATCTGAAGCCGGTGTTCTTCATGGACGTGTGGCCGCAGCATGTCCGCGCCCTTCCGGAGCATCGGCGGCGACACGGTTTCGACAATTTCTCGCATGTCGACCTCAGCCTCCATGCGCTCTGGCTGGGCGAACGATGCGCCTTCCTCCGGACGTTGCCGGAATACGACATCGCGCGCGTCGTCACCGGCCAATTCAAACATGGGAGGCGCGTTTGGCGCGAAGAATTCTCGCTCGCGCCGCCCTGATCCTCGGGCGGCAGCCGCGCCTCCTCACCCGCTCCCGTTCCCACCGGGGTGAGCGGAACGGGGCGGCGCACCGCAATCGAAAATCCGTACCCCCCTAGGCCGTCGGCTCCAGGTGGGCCAGCAGTTCGGGCAGGCGCGCAATCACGAGATCGGCCTCGACCGGCCACGCCGGCGGGCGGCCGTTGGTCAGCAGCACCGTCATGGCACCCGCGGCGCGGCCGGCCTCGATATCGTGCCGGAAGTCGCCGACCATCAGAAGGCGGGCCGGGCGCACGCCAAGGCGGGTTCCGGCCAGTCGGACGCAGGCCGGATCGGGTTTGGGCGGCGCGTCTTCGCGCGCGATCAGGGCGTCCACGCGGACGTGCAGCCGGGCGCAGACCGCGGCCAGCGACGCGCGGCTGTTGCGCGTGACGATCGCGACCGGCAGCCCGCGGCGTTGCATCGCGTGCAGGGTCTCCCGGGCGCCGTCGTTCCAGGCGACGTTTTCCACCCCATCCCGCTCGAAGGCGTGGATGAGGGCGGAGGCGCGTTCGCGTTGCGGCCGCGGCAGGGCTGCGGCCCACGCCAGAATATCGACGCGACCGTCCCCCGCAACGTCGGCCGCCGGCGGCGCTTCGAGTTCGTCCTGAAGCAGCGCGAGTCGGACGCGCAGCCGTGCGAAGTCCAGGTAGGGGCGGGTGAGCGTGCTGTCGAGGTCGAACGCCACGCCGTCCAACGGTCGGGGCGCGCCGTGCAGGCGGATGAAGTGTTGCATCGTTTCCGGCGGTTTCGTGATCTTGCGTTCCTTGCGCTTGGTTGATGAGTCTGTGGTCTCTGAGCTTGTCGAAGGGCCGAACCATGTCGAAAGATCGAAGGGCCGTTTCTAGGATTAAGCGGGAGTGTATCAGGTTGGAGTCTTCAGGCTGATGCGGTGCGGCGGGGGACCCTCTCCCTAGCCCTCCCCCAGAGGGGGAGGGGACCGGAAGGAGGGGGAAGAGAAAAAGCAAAGGGAATAATGTTTTCAACGATGTCACCTGGTCGTCATTCCCGTGGAAGCGGGAATCCAGGACATGGATCCCTACTTACGCAGGGATGACGAAGAGATGCTGACTTCAGTATCGTCTCGTATGTAGTCCCCTTCCGATTTCTATCCCCTCCCCCTCTGGGGGAGGGCTAGGGAGAGGGTCCTCCCGCAGCAGCGAATATCTTCGGGAATTTCGACCTGACAGATTCCCTACGCTCAGGGACCGCCCTTCGACCTTTCGACAAGCTCAAGGGCCACCGGGGGATTCCTCCGCTCATGGGGCGGCGAGGGCGTCGCGCAGCCCGGACGCGCGCGTGCTCGGGCGCTCGACCGCGGCCGTGACGCCTGCCTCGTCGCCGTACACGACGACGCGCCGTCGCGCGCGGGTCACCGCGGTGTAAAGCAGTTCCCGGGTCACGACGCGCGAATCCGCGGGGCCGGGGATGATCGCCACTTCGTTGTACTCCGAGCCCTGCGCCTGGTGGACGGTCATGGCGTAGAAACTTTCGTGTCGGGGCAGGCGGGCGGGCGTAACCAGCCGCGGCCGGCCGTCGGCGTCCTGCAATTCCGGGAACCAGACTTGCAGTCGGTCGGCCGCGGTGCGCAGGACGACCCCGGTATCGCCGTTCGAGAGCCCGGTCCGCTGGTCGTTGCGGGTCACGAGGATCGGCCGTCCGGGGTAGAACTCGTCGTGCGCCGGCGCGAGGCCGCGGGTGCGCAGCCGCCGCTCCACGGATCGGTTGAACCGCTCGGCGCCGAACGGGCCGGTCCGATGGGCGCACAGGACGCGGAACCGCGCGAGCAGCCCGGTTCCATCCGTTGCCGGTTCACGCATGTCCTGCACGGTTTGCAACAGCGGCGCGAAATGCGCGTCCGTGAATTCGGCCGCGAGCCGCTCGAACGCCCGGGCGTCGGCAAGCGGACGCATCTCCGTCTCCTCGTCGGAGCGGTCGGCGAGCGCCGCGAGCGCGTCCGCGGCGGCCCCGCGGACGACCGCCGCGGCGAGGCGACCGATGCCGCCCGCCTCGTCGAACCGGAAGTTGCGGGTCAGCGTCACCACGCACCGGGTCAGCGGCGACCGCGCCGCCTCACCTGGGAACGCGCACGTCTCGCGCGCATCGGAGGTCGCGGCCAGCGGCGACTGTGATGCCGGATCGGCCTGGCAGAGGTCGGCGAACACCGAGCCGGGCTGCACCGATGCCAACTGCGACGCATCGCCCAGCACGACGAGCCGCGCACCGTCCGGCAGCGCATCGATCACGCGCGCCATGAGGCCGAGGTCCACCATCGACCCTTCGTCCAGAACGAGCGCAGCGACCGGCAGGCGGTCCTGCCCGTGCTGGCGGAGCAGGAGCCGATGAATCGTCGTCGCCTCCGCCTCGTAGTCCGTCACGACTGCAGCGGGCGTATCGTTCGCCGTGGCCGCGAGTTCGCGGAACCGCGCGCGCACCGCTTCCTGGAGGCGGGCCGCGGCCTTGCCGGTCGGCGCGGCCAGCGCGAGCCGACCGGGCGGAACGATGCCGAGTTCGAGCAAGAGCGCGACGATCGCGGCCACCGTGTACGTTTTGCCGGTGCCGGGACCGCCCGACACCACACAGAGCCTTCGACACAGCGCAGTCCGAGCCGCGGCCCGCTGCCGGTCATCGGGCGGCGCATCGGGAAAGAGTCGGTCGAGCGCCGCGTCGAGCCCGGCCGGTTCGGGCACGTCCGCCTCTGCGAGCCGGCGCAGCCCGCCTGCGACCGCCTGTTCCGCGCTCCAGAAACGCGCGAGATACAGCCGGCCCCGCCCGTCGAGCACGAGCGGACGCGGGTCCTGGTCTCCGGGGCGGGCGACCGCGGGGCTCGTCTCCAACGCGCGTTCCCACGTCGCCGAATCCGGAAGCGGCGTCCCGTCCGCGGCCGGCCAATCCCGCCCGGCAACGTCCGACAGGCCCAGACAGACGTGCCCTGCGCGGGCCGCCTCGCTGGCGAGCGCCCCGGCCAGCGGCAGTTCCGGGCCGCCGCGGCCGTCGAGTTCCGAGACCAGTCGCCCGAAATGGACGTCGATGTCGGCGAGATGGCCCCGTTCCCGCAGGCCATCCAGCACGGCGGCGCTGCGCGGCATTACGCTCCGGCCCCCCGAAAACAGTCGTCCAGCGCGCGCAGACATGCAGCCGAGGGCCGGTCGCCATACACCCCGCGGGTCATGCCGGCCGTGGGGTCGATGCCGCGCACGAAGAGATAGAACGCCCCGCCGATGTGGCGTTCGGGGTCGTAGTCGGGCAACCGCAACGCGAGATAGCGGTGCAACGCCACGAGGTAGATCAGGTATTGGAGGGTGTAGCCGCGCTCGCGCATGGCGGCCTCCGGCGCGGGCGGCGCGTAATCGTCGGGCGTCGGACCGAGCCAGTTCGACTTGTAATCGACGACGTACCAGCGGCCTTCGTGCTCGATCACCAGATCGACGAAGCCCCGCAAGAACCCGTCGATCGCGCCGTCCTGCGCGTGCGCTCCCGGAAACGGATTGGGATAGCCGTAAGTGGCCAAGCACGCGCCGAGTCGCTCTCGATTCAGTCCGGCCACCGGAAAGTGGAACTCCAACTCGACCAGCCGGCGCAGCGGGTCGCCGAGACGGAAGCCCTTCGTCCGGTCGCTCCCGTCCGCGGCTCCTTCGAGACGGATCGCGCGCGTCGATGTGACCATGCGTTGCACGACGGGCAGCCATTCGGCCCCGATGCCGAAGTCTTCGAGCGCCTCCCGGCAGATCGCGTCGAGGTCGGACACCCCGTCGGCGGCACTCCGAGATGCGGACTCCTCGTCCAGACGCTCGAAGATACGGTGCAGACAGCTTCCCGCGGTCGGGCCGCGAGGAAAGGTGAAGGCGGTTCGCTCGTGCCCGTCCGCGCCGGCCTCCGATGCGGCGGCCTCTCCGGGCTCCTCGTGCTGATCGTGATCCGGCCGGTCGAATTCCGTGGCGTCCCGGTCGGCCGGAGCGCGTCCGCCATCCGTGGCGCCGATATTCGCGGACAGCGCCGAAAAGCTGGTGATCTGGCGGGTGCGGCGCAGCGGACGGCGGAGTTCGCAGGCTGCAAGCGCGGGCCGCGGGGATGGAGAAAGAACGGACGTGCCGACCGGACTCGCTTCGGGATCCAGCACGCGGGTCGAGACCGCGTCGGGACACCGGCGCGCGTACGCTTCGACCTCGCCGAGCCACTCGTCCGGGGAGAGCTTCTCGAATCGCTCGTCGGTCGCGGCGAGCGCGGCAACGTCCGCGTCCGGCCCGGCTTCCGGCTGGCTGGGGTCTCGATGCAGGAGCCACGCCAGCGGTGACCGTCCGGCGTCGTTGATCTGTCCCCACGTCACGACGCAACGGTACTGCGCGCGCGTCAGCGCGACGTAGAGAAGCCGCACCGATTCCGAGAATGCTTCAAGGTCGGAACGCCGCTTCGCGCGCTCGTCGGGTTCGAGGTCGAGGACTTCCCGATACTCCGACGTTCCGCCCGAGTGGTACGTCACGTCCCCCGCCTTATTGCGACCGCCACGATTCGGGTCCCGAACGTGCCAGACGAAGGGACAGAACACGACCGGAAATTCGAGCCCCTTGGCCCCGTGCACGGTCAGGATCTTGACGAGTCGCTCGTCGCTTTCGAGTCGAAGCTGCGTCTCCTCGTCCGCGCGTCCGGTCTCGGTCCGGCGGCGGTTCAGCCACGCGGCCAACTCGGCCGGCGCGGAGCGGCGCCCCATCTCCGCGTCCTGCAACAGGTCGGCCAAGTGGCGGACGTTCGTCAGCCGGCGCACCCCGTCGGGCTGGGCGAGCAGCCGTGCCGCGCCGCCTTCCGCTTCGAGCAGCCGCAACAGCAGCGGGCCGATGCCCCGCGCCTCCCAATCCGCGCGCCACGCCACCAGCCGGGTCGTCCACACGTTCCAAGCGTCTTCGTCTTCCTGGAGCGCGAAGAGCTCGTGCGCGTCGAGCCCGAAGACATCGCCGGCGAGCGCGCCTCGCACCCGCGCTTCCCCGCGGGGTTCCACCAACGCCCACAGGAAGCGTTCGATCTGTTCCGCCTCGCGCGTCCGGAACACGTTGGTGTCGTCGATCTCCACGCAGCCGACCCCGCGCTTGCGGAGCGCGTCCGCGATCAGCCGGCCTTGGGCGTGGATTCGTACCAGCACGGCCACATCCGCGCCGGTGAGCGGTCTGCCGTCGAGCGTAGCTTCCCCGCGTTTGGCGCATTCCAGCAGCCGGACGATCTCGTCCGCGGTCGTGTCCGCAACGAAGGGATCGACGCTCTTTTTCGTGCGCAGCTTTTCGTCGTCCGGTCCGCGCGGGAGGAGCCGGAATTGCATCGGGGCGCCGTCGTCGGACGCGATACGCAGGGGACGTTCGCCGTCCCGCGCCGCGGCCACCCGGCGGTACTCGATTTCGGGCGTGACGAACGGCGCGGCCCCGTCGAACAGGACGTTCACCGCTTCGACGAGGCCGGGCACGGAGCGCCAGTTGCGTTCGAGATACAGCGGCTGCGGGGCCGAGCGCCGCGCCGCGATGTACGCGAACACGTCCGCGCCGCGGAACCGATAGATCGACTGCTTGGGGTCGCCGACCACGATGAAGGGGCCGTACCGCGCTGCGCCGGCTTCCGCCGCAGGCTGGGCTTCGCCGTAGAGGCGCTGAAAAATCCGGGTCTGGACCGGATCGGTGTCCTGATATTCGTCGATCAGGGCGCAGGGAAATTCGTGGCGCACCCGGTCCACAAGGCGCGTGCCGGCTTCTCCGTCCAGGGCGTGTTCGAGTTCGATCAGCAGATCGTCGTAGCCGAGGCGGCGGTCGTCGCGGATGCGGCGGCGCACCGTGGCGCGCACCTCGTCCAGGATTTCCCGTCGCGTCCAGCGCAACCATTGGTCATACGCCGTTCGCAAGAGGCCGGACGCATGCTCCAAGGAGTCGAACGCCTCGAACAGCGGCAGTACCCGTTCGGGCAGGTCGGCGTTCTTCTTGCACGCCCCGGAGAGTTTCTGCCGGCCGTAGCGGCCGACTTGATTTTCCCCCGGAAGCCGGGGATCGGACGCGGTGAACAGTGCCGCGATGGCGGCGACCTCCCGCCCGGTTTTCGGCACCTGATAGCTGCCGCGGTTCAGCCACGCTCCTTCCAGCATTTCTTTTTGGAAAGCCTCCCGATGCCGTTCCCATTGGGCGCGCGCCGCCTCGAACACGGCGCGCCAGGCGGCTTCCCGTTCTTCGATGGGCTCCGACGGCGAGGCGCCACCCTGAATGACGACGCCGGTTTTCGCGCGCCACTTCGGAACCCACTCTGCGAGCTTGTCCGGCAGGAACTCGTTCTCGAACGCGTGGCGCATCAACAGCACGGAGGCCGGATACAGACGCCGGCGCCAGCAATCGCGCACCGCGGCGGCGATCGTCTCGCCGTCGTCGCCGCTCACCTCGAACCCGAACGGGAACCCGCTCTCGAACGCAAGGTCGGCCAGCACGTGCTGGCAGAAGCCGTGGATCGTATAGACGTGCGCCTGGTCGACGTCGTGCAGGGCAGCTTCCAGCCGCCGGGCCGCGGCCGCGAAGTCGAGCCTGCCGTTCCACGTACCGAGCAGTTCCCGCGCCTGGGGGTGGTCCCCGATCCCGGTCGGAGGGTCGTCATCCCGTCCGCCGGAAACGGGCCCGTCCGAGGCGGTCGGGCGGCTTGCGTTCAGCGCGGCGCGCGTCGTGGCGAGGGTGCGGCGGATCCGATCCCGGAGTTCCGCGGTGGCCGCGCGGGTGAACGTGACGACGAGGATACGGTCGAGCGGCCAGTCTTCCTCCACGACCAGGCGGGCGACGAGGGTGGTGAGCGCGTGCGTCTTGCCGGTGCCCGCGCTCGCCTCGATGAACGTGGTGCGGGCGTCCCCCAGCGGGAGGGTGAGGGCGGACGCGGATGTGTCGGGCTGCGTGTTCACCGTTCGACTCCGACCATCGCGGCGACCGGCCGGCCGCCCCGGTAGGGCGTCAGTTCGAGATTTCCTTGGGCGAAACACCTTATCTTCGCCATTTCTGCGCCTTTATCCTCACCGTTTCTGCACCTTCTCTTCGTCATTCCTGCGAAAGCAGGAATCCAGGCGGTATCACTTCACTATTCCGGCGACCACCAACCAGCGGTGAGGCATTCACCTTCCCCCTCTCCCACCAGGGGAGAGGGGGTCGAAAGACCACGCGGAGACGATTGCAAACCGACGCGCTACCGTCGCCTCTCGACAGTTGTCCCGTAGGTCGGATTAGCGAAGCGTAATCCGACAAGGAGCGCCACGCCGGGGGTGTCGGATTACGCCTCCGGCTAATCCGACCTACGGTTTACTGGACCTTATCGCCAACATAGCGGATGAGATTCATTGCCTGTATTGCAGGGCTGATGAATTCGCTCATCGTGTTACCTCTCACTCGCGATCGTAGGGGCGACCGGCCGGTCGCCCCTACACCTTACGTATCTTTATCCCTCAGATTCAGTTGCAGCAGTTCGCGCAGCGCCTCGTCGTCGGTGATGTCCGCGGGCCAACCGTAAGCCGCGGCGACCGCAGCATCGAGGGCGGCGTGCGCATCGGCCAACCATTGCGGGCGGGCGTTGTAGAGGTTGGTCAGCGTGCGGGTCTTGAGGTGCTTGGCCGCGGCCTCGTCACAAGGCACCGAACGCTTGGGATAGCCGGGGGCGGGTTCATCGATCCATTCCACCCATTCGGGCGGGTTGAGCCAACGGTCTCGGAGAATCACGAGCCGTTGCGCCGCCTCGGCAATGGCCGCGGCGCGCGGGTCTTCGGCGTACTCCGCGGCGGGGATGTCCGGCGTCAGCCCCGCGGGGAACGGGAAGGTCTCGAAGGTGGTGGTCGGGGTGTAGCGCGGGCCTTCTCCAAGGCTCGTTCCGAGCCGGAGTGACCAGATCTCGTGAAATCGGCTGTGCAGGATCCCGAACGCCGTGTCGTCGTCGCGGGCAATGAGAATCAACTGATGATCGGGGCAGCGACGCGCATTGAGCCAGACGAAGAGCCGATGCTTGGAAAGCGTCGGGGTGGCGATGTAGCGGGACAGGGCGGCGACCGCCTTCCACATACTCGGACGCGGACGCCAATGCCGCCACCATTCTTCCCGGAGTTTCTTGATGCGATTGCCCTGCCGTACCGGTCGGACGTGTTCCGCGACGTAGGCGAACGGCGCTTCGTACAAGGCCGCATCAGTTTCGGGCATGGACGAGCCGAAGTCGATGATCCAGTTGTCCGCCGACCGACGCGACAAATCCATTCCCGTCACGCGAGGTTTCAGGACGTCGGCGTTCGGTCTTCCGTTCGGGTTCGCGGGCAAGCGGAGCCATTCCCGTGCGAGGGCGCCGGGAATGTCGAACGGGCCGTTCTTGTTCACCCCCAGGAACGCGACCCCCGCGTTGCCGTTCAAGCGCGCCGCGCGTGTGAGGTCCACGCCGCCAGTCGTCAGGTCCGCATGAATATGCGCCGCGGGCTGGCCGTTCAGGAAGGCGGAGAGGCCGGCGTCCCCGGGGGCGAAACAGATCAGCGACACCCGCACGGCGGCGCCGTCGAGCGTCCAGGGTTCGTCCGACCAGGCGTTGAAGATGGCGCTGCGTTCGAGAATCCGGTCGAGCACGACGCGGTTCATCCCCCCGCGAATGGAGTTCGTGGCCACGAGGCCGGCGCGGGCAATCGTCCCATCGGCTACGAGCTTGCCTGCCTTACGGAACCAGTAACACACGAGGTCGGCAGACGCGGGAAGTTGGCCCCGATAAGTCCGCCGTAACCGTTCCGTGTATGCGTGTCCCAAGCCTCCCCGCATCACCCGATCCCCCAGAAACGGCGGGTTGCCGATGACCACGTCGGCTTCCGGCCAAGCGGGTTCGCTGCCGTCCGGGGTGAGGATCGCGTCGCGGCATTCGATGGTGTCGAGCGGGGTCAAGATGGGATCGCGCGCGCCGGGGAAGCCGTTGCGCCGCATCCATTGGATTTCGCCGATCCACACGGACACGCGCGCCAGTTCCGCGGCGTAGGCGTTGACCTCGATGCCCTTGACGTTGGCCGGACCGACGACCGGGAACGTGCGCGGAAAGCCGATCGCCTCGGCCTCGACCTGCACGCGGTGTTCCAGGTCCTTCAGCGCGTGCAGGGCCAGATACAGAAAATTGCCCGAGCCGCAGGCCGGATCGAGCACGGTGAACGCGCGCAGCTCGGCGAGGAAATCGCGCAACCGCCGTTCGGCCCGGCCCCGCTGGCGCGTGCGCGCGGCTTTGGACGGGGCCGCGGCCGCGCGTTTCAGGGCCGCGTCGATGTCGGCCTTGGCTATCTCCCATTCCGCCTCCCACGGGCGGACGATGACCGGCTCCACGATCAACATGATCTTGTCGCGGTCGGTGTAGTGCGCACCGAGTTGTGCTCGCTTGGCCGGATCCAATCCCCGCTCGAACAGCGTGCCGAGCAGCGACGGATCGATCTCCGCCCAGTCGAGGGCGGCCGCGGCCAGCGCGGTCTCGATCTCGGCGCGTTCCAGGGGCAGGACACGGTCGTCGTCGAACAGGCCGCCGTCGAACCACGCCACGGGCTCGAAGCCGACGCGCCCGCCCGAGGCCATCGCCCCGAACAGGTCGCGGGCCAGGTCGGCGAACTCCGCCGGCCGCTGGTGCGCTTGTTCCAACATGCGGGTGAACATGTGGTTGGGCAGCAGGTCCACGTCCTCGGCGAACATGCAGAACACCAGCCGGTTGACGAAGTGGGCGACCGTGTGCGGGTCGTGGCCGCGGTGCTGCAGGGCGAACGCCAACTCGGCGAAAGTCGCCGCGGCGCGCTCGGTCAGCGCCTGCCGGCTTTCCCCGGGCCGCAGCCGCTCCGGGTCCGCCATTGCCCATTTGAGAACGTCGCGTTTCGCGGCGTCCGCCAGATCGTCCAGCGCGAACTCGTACGTGCGGCTGACGCTGTTGGTCCAGTTGGTGCGGACCCGAAACCGCGCCATGTCCGACACGATCAGCAGCGGCGGATTCTCCAGCGCCAGCGCGTATTGCCGGAGTTGGGCGAAGGCGGCGTCGAGGTCGGCGTGCTTGCCCTTGTACTCCCAGGCGAAATGGTGCCGCTTCCACACGTCGGCCCAGCCGTCGCCGCCGCTATCTTTGCGGGCGCCGCGCTCGAAGCAGTAGTGCGCCCCCGTGGGATCGGCCTCGGCCGGCGTCGGCTCGTCCAGCAACCGGCACAGGTCGAGGAAATGTTCCTGCGAGGCGGAACGCTCCTTCAGCGTGGAAGCGCGCCACTTGGCGATGAAGGCTGCCGGTGTCATTCAGGACAGGGCTTGGTAATGCGTGAAGTTGATCGCGGCCTCTTCACCCTTTTCCAAGGCGGCGGAGAAAAGCTCGAGGTCCACGGTGATGAGCGGTCTTTCCGCGGAGATGACTTCCAGCAGGGCGGCGTCGGTCAACCCGAGCCGTGGGAACGCCTTGTTGCGCGCCGCGGCTGCACTGGAAATGATGACCTCTTTACTCTTTTCGATCAGGAATCGGAGATACTCAAGAAAGCGGGAATCTTTGGTGCCCAGCAGGTTGGACGTTTCGGTCAGTGTGTTCGGCGTCACGAATACATGTTCCACCTCCTGAATCATGGTCAGCAGACGATCGTAATCTTCAGGGGTGAATCGCCGCGTCCGACGATGTTTGGAGATGAGGTCGCGATCTACCGAGCCGATGACAACCAGCACGAGCAGATTCGCGTCGATAAAAGCTCCGGAGGGCTGCATCGATTCAACGGGCGGCCAACGTGCGGTGAGTTACGGCGCCAACCCGACCGGTATCGTCATCGATTTCGACGACCTTGAAGGAACGCTGGCTCCATTCTCGGGTATCACCCACGTAGGCGTGCGAGAAAAACGGCCCTTCTTTCACCTTATGGTCCCACGGTCTGGAGAAGCCGATCGTGATTTCCCATTTATGGTCTTTATCGTTGAATCTTACCTCTTCGAGCCCTACGTGCCTGATGTTATCATCGGCAAAGAGATCGACTATGTATTTTCTTGCCGTTCGCACAGCTTCTTTGACGTCCATATGGACCTCCATCCTTTTAGTTTCGTTCTCTCCTATAGAGATGACGAGCGGCTTTCGGAAGGGTGCGGCGCTCATCGCTTGGCTCCCCCTCTGCGAGATCTGGACGCCGCGGCACGGACGAGCGGCGCGAGCAAGTCGGTCGCCAGTTGCTCGAACGGGTCCGTCAACGGAGCGTCCTGGCCGTAAACGAGGTCGAGATAGGGGTTGAGTCGCTCGCCCCGTCCCTTCGGGGGTCCGAACCATCGGTTTTGCGCCGCGTGCAGCGCCGCGTTCCGATCATTGTCATTGGACGCGATCTTTTCTGCGTATGCGAACGAGGTTTCAGGAAAGAACGGGAGTGGCGCCGTAAGACCCTGCCACCAAGCGCGCAACCAGCACGCAAGCTGCCCACCGGCACCGTCGGGCGGCTGAAGCCGGACCGTCTTCCACTCCTCTTTCTCCCGTCCGATGCCGGCCGCGCCGACCGGATCATGGCCGGCTGCGGCCCAGGCGAGTTGCCGAAGCCAGATTTCGATCCGGTCTTGGGCGCGGAGACTGCCGTTCCGCCACCACACCAAGCCGTCCGGCCCGATGTGCTCGACCGTGCCCGTCACCCGGAATCCGTCCATCTCGAAGTCGATGTCGCGGGGCGGGGCGTCGAGCGCCTCTCGGTGGAACGCCAGTTGGGCGTCGAGTCGAGCGACCGCTGCTTGCGCGTCCTCGTGGACGACGCGCCCGAGCGCGGCGTGTGGTAGGCGTCCGCTGCCGTGCAGCAAGGCCCCTACGCGGTCGGCGTCCAAGCCGGAACGCATCCGGTCCCAGACGTCCGAGCGAAGCTGGTATTCGTCGAGGGCGTTGGGGGCGAATGGCTCGTCTTCGTGCAGGGTGGCGTCGTCGAGTTCGAGCCGCACGCCGAGCCGTTCGCGCAGAAAGAAGCGGGCCGGGTTGGCGAAGAACCGGATCAGTTCGGCAAGAGTGACGGAGCGCCGCGAGTCGTCCGGTTCCTGCAGCGTCGCGGCGGTCAGGCGCAGTCGGGATTCCACTCCTTGCGGTTCTGCACCGCGGCCTTTCGACCTTTCGACAATCTCGAGGTGCGGGTTCGGGGCGTTATCCGGCTCAGGGACCCCGATCAGGGCTTTGGCAGCAGCACACATCCCCTCCGCATAGCTCAACAGGTCTGCGTCCGCGGCCGGCACCGTTTGGCCGGGATCGGGGACCGTGAAATAGCGCGGGCTGAACGGCTGGAGCGGGTGGCGCGTTTCGACCTTCGGCACGTT
Organism: uncultured Binatia bacterium (SeqCode); assembly: GCA_965242795.1. Taxonomy (GTDB): domain Bacteria; phylum Desulfobacterota; class Binatia; order Bin18; family Bin18; genus Bin18. The sequence goes on along the minus strand of OZ251505.1, from coordinate 976,175 downwards.
CGGGACACCGTCAGGCTCGGAGACCGCTCGCGCGTCGGGGAAACGGCGGACGAGATAGTCCTTGAATTCGTCCACCGGCACGGCCGGCGGAATCGGAGCGTCGTCGCGGAGCCCGCGGCCGGTGTACGTCAGAATGAAGCTGCGCCGCGCCGCGAGCAGCGCCTCCAGAAAGGCGAAGCGGTCTTCGTGACGAACGTCGCGGTCGCCGCGGCGGGCCGGGCCGGCCGCAACCACATCGAACGACGGCGCCGGCTGCGAGCGGGGGAACGTCCCGTCGTTCATGCCGATGACGCAGACGATCTGCGCCGGAAAGATGGTGCCCGAGGCCAAGCGGGCGACCGTCATCCCGTCGGCAAGCTGCGTGGGCCGGCGCGTACCCTCGCGCGCGTGTTCGCGGAGCACGTCGCGCGCGAGCGTGAACGGGATGGGAGACGTGCCGGCTTGCGCCTCGCGTTGGAATTCGCGGATGAGGTCGCGGACTGCATCCGTTTCGTCTGCCAGCGCACGGCGGTCTCTGAGCTTAGCCGAAGTGCCCGCCGAACTGTCGGTGAAAAAGCGCCTGACCTCGGTGCGGAGCACGTCCGCCCATGCCTCCGGGGTGCGTGCTCCGGCCAGCCGCGTACGCAGCCCGAAGACGTCGTCGCAATACGTCAGGAACCGCCCCAACGCCTCGTCTTCCGCGGGGCCGCCACCGAATCCCGTGGCGTCGGCCGGACAGGGTACGAGCCCGTCGACGAGCGCGTCCGTATCCGACATGGCATAACCGAGCAGGAGGCGGCGTATGCCTTGGCGCCACGTGTGGTCGTCCGTGGCCGGCAGTCCTTCTGCGCGCCGTTGGGCTTCGTCCGCGCCCCACCGGATGCCGGCGTCGCGCACCCGGTTGCGCAGCACGGGCAGGTCGTCCTCGTCCAACCCGAAACGGGCGCGGACCGCGGGCGCGTCTAGCGGGGCGAGAACGGCTTCGGCGCCGAACCGCGAATCCGCCAAGTCGAGCAGGTCGAGAAAGGCGCGCAGGCTACGCGAGCCGGCCGTACGCGGGCGCGCGCCACTGAACGGAATGCGGCCCGCGGCGCCGAAGACCGCTTCGATGGCGGGACCATAGACTTCCAGGTTCGGGGTGAGCACCAGGATGTCCGCGGGCTGCAGGTCGGAATGCGCGTCGAACAGCCCGAGCAGGCGGTCGTGCAACACCTCGGCTTCGCGCACGGGCGAATGGCAGACGTGAATCTGGATGGAATCGTCGGTCGCAGGTACCGGATCCGCGGACGCGGCTGCGTGCGCCAGGCGGAGGTCGAGCAGGTCGCGCTGAACCGCGGCCAGCCGGTGATCCCCCGCGGGCGGCTCGAAGTGCTCCTGCGTGTCCGCGATGTCGGTGAAAGCGTCGAGCGTGTCGCGGCCGGCCTGCCCCCACGCCGCGAGCAGTTCATTCCCCTCAGTGAAATACCCTTCTTCCGGGTCGGCGTCCGCGGACCGGCGGTCGATCTCGCGCCGCGAATAGATGTCGCCCCAGTACTCCCGACACGGGTCGAGCATGAACAGGTGGACGTCAATCTCCCGGTCGATGGTGGACAGCAGGTCGAGATAGGAGGGCGACAGCGCGGGCACGGCGAAAAAGCTCGCCCGCCGCGGCCAGTCCGCCGGGCGGTCGGCGGGCTTCCCGGCCGCGGGTCGTGCCGATTTGAACATGTCGATGGCGGATACCCAGTGGCCGGCCGGCCGATCGTCGCCGACCAAACGTTGCCACAGCCGCGCCTGCCAGTGCGGCGCCGCGCCGCGCTCCCACTCCCGAATCCAGTCTGGGCGATAGAGCAGACACCGGTCGAAGACGCGGGCGAGGCGGTCGGCCAACTCGAATCGTTTGCGTGGGTCGCCGTCCGCCAGATAGCCGCGCACCTCCCGCGCCCCTCGGGCTTCGGCGAATGCGGGCAGGACGTCGAAGAGGCGCCAGCGCAGCCGGGCCGGGGTGTACGGCTGGTCCCTGGACAACGCCGGGACCGCGGCGCGCATGACCGACCAGGCGAACGTGGCCGGTTGCTCGAAGCGGACGTTGGCCGTGACGTCGAGGTGGCGGGCGAGTTCGAGCGTAAGCCAGTGCCGCAGCGACGGGTGCGGCACGACGACGCGCTCCGGCGCGAACGGCGCGCCCGGGTCGTCGCGCATGAGACGCGCGAGTTCCGCGGCGAGCGCCTCCACCCGATTCGAGGAATACAGCCGCACCAGCGGTTACTTCTCAGCGGCCGACAACGCGGGCCGCGCCACGGCCGGCACGCCGTCCGACGCCGGGCGGGCACCGCCGCGGGCCGGTTGCGTACTGAACAGGAAATGCGCCGGCGCCGGCGGGCAGGCTGCGTCTTCGGGAATCAGGGTATGCGTGCCGCACTGCCGGCAGGCTTGCGCGCGTCGGGAATGCCGCCAGACCGAGTAGCCCGATCCGGCCAGCCAGATGGGAAGCAGAACGGACAACGTCACCCCGGAAATGAATCCTGCGGCCGAAGCGATGCCGGCCGTCCACAGCAGGCTTTCGACGACCGCGCTGCCGCGCGCGACCATACGCGGGCGGCCTACCCAGAAGCAGGCCGGACAGACCGCGTGCCCTCGGTCGCTGACCGGGGAGTCGTCCACGCGAGACGACGCGGGTCTCTCCACTCGCCTCTGACCACTCACCACTTTCCTGCTGTTCGTCCGGCGCTGCGGGCGCCTCTCCGTAAAAAACCGCCGCATGGCAGGCTCCTCCTCTCCGCATCTTCCGCACCACCACCTGCCGACCGCCCGCGCGCAGACCGCACGGCGCGGGTGACATGCCTCAGCCGCGACCGTTCCGCAGCAAGCGGCCGGGCGTCTGCCCGGTGCATTCGCCGTCCGCGAAGGTCTGCACGCCGTTGACGAAAATCGCCCGATAGCCCTTGGCGCGCTGTATGCGGCGCCATTCGTTGCCCGGAAAATCGTGCACGATCTCCCCGATCCAGTTCGGTTCGATGTCCAAGCCGTCCAGGTCGTACACGACCACGTCGGCCGCGGCGCCCTCGCGCAGCACACCGCGGTCGCGGAAGCCCGCGGCATGGGCCGGCAGCGCCGACAGCCGGTAGTGGGCTTCCTCCAGGCTGATCAGTTGCTCGTCGCGCACCAGCCAGCGCAGGAAGTCGGTCGTGAACGCGCCGCCGGTAAAGAATTTCGTGTGCGCGCCGCCGTCGGACGCCCCCGGAAACGTGAAGGCCGAGTCGGTTATCATCTCCGCGGTGTGCTGCGCGTTGAAGCCGCGGTCCGGCCCCAGGAACTCGACGTTCAGGTCGCCGGCGATCGACAGGTCCAGCATCATGTCGATGGGATGCTTGCCCTCGTCCTCGGCGATCCGGCCCAACGACTTGCCGACGTAGGATTCCAGTTCGTCATGGCCGCCGGTGGTCTGCACGACCAGCTTGGGGATCGGACCGCCCACGCCGGCCTGGATGACCTGCAGCTTTCGGTCAGCTTCTTCGGTCTCGTGTTTGATGGCCTCGCGCAGGGCCGGGTTCCGCATCTTCGCCAGCTTGTCGCGCTTGCTGCCGGTCGTCAGTTCGCGCCACGCCGGGCTCGCGTCGTACAGGTTCCAGTGTTCGAGCGTGAACGCGAAGCCGGTACGGTGCGTGCCGGTCTGGCCGTAGATCGGCAGATCCGCGGCGCGGCAGCGTTCCAGCCAATCCAGGCTGCGGCGGTGCACCTTGGGGTCCTTGCGGGCAGCCACGATGACGTTGTGCAGGATGGGCCGCCGCGCGGTGCCGGCCAGCTTTTCGAGAAAGGCCAAGTCGGCCTTGATGTGGCCGGTCGATTGCGTGATCTGGATGAAACCCTCGTCACGCGCGCGCAGCACTTCGGCCAGATTCAGGATGTCCTCGTCGGCCATGACGTCGGTCACCATGGGCGAGCCGTCGTAATCGGCCTGGGTCGAGTCAGGGCCGAGCCGCTGGATCGAGAAGCCGCACAGCCCGGCGTCCATACCCTCGTGCAGCAGGCGTTGCATCTCCTGCCGCTCCGCGGGCGTGGCGGCGCGCGTCTTGGCCTCGTCGAGCCCCATGACGTATGTCATGAGCGAGGCGGTCGGCATGTACTGGATGCAGTTCACGCCCTTGGCCGTTCGGTCCAGCGAGTCGAGATATTCCGGGACCGTCTCCCAGTCCCATTCCATGCCGGCTTTCATGGAGTCGTACGGAATGGCTTCGGTGCGCGTCATAGTCAGCATCGAGCGTTCGCGGAATGCGGGTTCGACCGGCGCGAACCCGAAACCGCAGTTGCCGAGCACGACCGAGGTCACGCCGTGCCAGCCGGAGATGGTGCACCACGGGTCCCAGCGGATCTGGGCATCGTAATGCGTGTGCAGATCGACGAACCCGGGCGCGACGATCAGCCCGGCGGCGTCGATGACCGTATCGGCCCCGCCGGCCGCACGCCCGCCGATCCGGGCGATTCTTCCGTCCTTGATCCAGACGTCGCCCTGAAAGCGCGGAACGCGCGTTCCGTCGACGACGGTGCCTCCCTTGATGTGAACGTCGAACGCCGTCATGTCCTCCCCCTTACGAACGCGAACCGTCGGAACGATGCGGAACGTCGGAACGCGTCCGCGACTCCGTTTCCGGTGTGTTGCCCGTTGCTATAGAGGCTCCCCCGGAGAAGGGCAAGCCGTTCGCGGGAGCCTCGGTTCGGAATTTTCCGGTTGACTCGGGACGCTTGTTCGGACCCTCTCCCGCAGCGGCGAATCGACCCGGAAATCTCGAATCGAGATACGACCGTTATCGCGCCTCGTCCGTCAGCGCGTTCGGTGGGGTTCGAAGCGTACGAGCCAGTCGGGCCGCGGCCAGCGGATGGGGACCGAGCACGGACAGGACGTTTGACGCCGCTCGTCGGCGTCCTCGTCGTCGAAGCCGTCGTCCGGGTCGCAGGCGATCAGGAACGAACCGATGGTGCGCATGCCCGAACCCTACCCCGCCCGCTGCCGCGGGTCCACACGCCCTGCTCTGCCGCGTGGACCGTTCTTCTCATTCCGGGACGAATAGGCTAAGAAACACCGCATGCGGAACCTCCTTTTCAGTCTCATGGTCGGCGCCCTCGTCGTGAGCGCCGCGGCCGGGACGGTACGCGCCGACCGAACCGCCGAATTGCGCGCACGAGCCGAGGCCGGCGACGTCGACGCGCAATACGACTTGGCCTTTCTGTACGACAACGGGTACGGCGTGAAACAGGACTACACGGTGTCCAGCCGCTGGTATCGCAAGGCAGCGGAACAGGGCCACGCCCTCGCACAGTGGAATCTGGGCGTCATGTACGCCAACGGGCTGGGCATGGCCGAGGATCTGGAAGCCGCGGTGGAGTGGTATCGCAAGGCAGCGGACCAGAACAACGCCGCGGCCCAGTACGATCTGGGGATCGCCTATTCGTCGGGCAAGGGGGTGGAGCGCGACGACGCTCAGGCGCTGCTGTGGATCAACCGCGCCGCGGACACCGCGGCGGGTCTCGCCGTGTACAAAGGCGACCGGGACTCGTTCAACGCGGCCAAGGCGATAGCGGGCAAGTACGCGGGCGCGCGCGACAATCTGATCGGACGCATGTCGCCCGCGCAGTTGACGACCGCCGCGGAGCAGGGCGTCGTGCTGGCGCAGGCCCGCTTGGGCGTCCTGTACGGCTTGGGCCGAGCCGTGGCGCCGGACGACGCCGAGGCCGTCCGCTGGCACCGCCAAGCCGCGGAACAGGGGAATGCGGACGCCCAATACTATCTGGGGCTGCACTATTCCGAGAGCCGCGGGATCGAACAGGATGCCGCGCAAGCCGTGGCGTGGTACACGAAGGCCGCGGAACAAGGGCACGTCAATGCACAGTGGAACCTCGGCGTGCTCTATCACACCGGGCAGGGCGTGGCGCAGGACCTCGCGCAAGCCGCGGCATGGTACACGAAGGCGGCCGAGCAGGGGCACGCGCAGGCGCAATTCAATCTCGGCTTTCTGTACGCGAACGGCACCGGGGTGGAGCAGAACGACACCCAGGCGGCCAACTGGTACCGCCGCGCCGCCAAACAGGGCGTCGCCCCGGCGCAATACAATCTGGCCCTACGCTACGCCCGCGGGCAGGGTACGCCGCTAGACTATGTTCAGGCGTATCTGTGGATCGACTTGGCAGCGACCGGCTCCGCGGACGCAAAAAAGACCCAGGCGGAGACGGTGCGGAGCTACATCGCCGAACTCATGGAGCCGGAGCAGATCGAAGAAGCCCGCGAGTTGATCGCCAAGTGGCGGCCGTCCGAATCGTAACCCAGTCACGCGGCGCCCCCGGATTTCGAATGTGAAGGACCCATCCCGGCCCTGAGTGTCGTTCTCGTCTCTGGCTATCGAAGGAGTAGGCTCAAAGAGTATCACTCAAACGGAATTGTCCATTATGGAAGAAACAGGAGGCCCTTGCGGCAACTTTTCGAGAATCAGGTCACCGAATCGCCGACCCTAGGATACCTTGGGTAGAGAGGAAGATGATGCAGAAACGAGCGTTAATCACGGGAATAACCGGCCAGGATGGATCGTACTTAGCCGAATATCTATTAGGAAAAGGATATGAGGTACACGGCATCAGAAGAAGGACATCGCTGTCTAATACCGGGCGATTGGACCACGTCCTGGAGGGGATAGATACCGAGCATACACCTCTTCATCTCCATTATGGAGATTTAGCGGATGGAACGACTCTCACTCGTATATTACAGGATGTGCAACCGGATGAGATCTATAACCTCGGCGCACTCAGTCATGTAGCGGTCTCTTTCGAGATGCCGGAATATACCGCGAATGTTAACGCCTTAGGCACGTTGAGGCTGTTGGAAGCGATACGTACGCTTGGGCTGACGAACAAGACACGATTCTACCAAGCGGCGTCCTCAGAAATCTTTGGGGGATCTCGGAAAACAGTACAAAATGAAACCACCTCGTTCCATCCACTGAGCCCCTATGCGGCCTCAAAATTGTACGCATATTGGATAACGGTGAATTACCGGGAAAGCTACGGTATGTATGCCTGTAACGGGATTATGTTCAATCATGAGTCCCCACGCCGGGGAGAAGACTTTGTCACTCGTAAAATTACAAAAGGCCTCGCAAGTATCGCCCATGGGCTGAAGTCCTGTCTGTACATGGGAAATCTGGACGCCGCTCGGGACTGGGGACACGCCCGCGACTACGTCAAAATGCAGTGGCAAATGCTCCAACAAGATACTCCGGAAGACTACGTGATCGCAACCGGCAACCAAATGTCTGTACGAGATTTCATTATTTTGTGCGGTAAGCATATTGGTCTTGAAATCGAGTTTGACGGTAACGGGGTTGACGAAATAGGCGTTACGGCATCTGTCAGGGGGACTTCCGCCCCGGCAGTCAGGACTGGCGATATCATTATTCGCATCACCCCACGCCTCTATCGGCCTCTCGACGTCCTATCCTTGCAGGGCGACGCGGAGAGAGCCAGAAGAAAATTGGGCTGGACCCCTACCATAAGCGTCGAGAAGATGTGTCGAGATATGTTGGAGCACGATCTTGAATGGTCGAAACGGAAAATAGAACTGGACCTGCATCGTCCGACACCAAACGGAGTAGGATCAAATCAACTATGAAGAAAATCATCTTTGTTGCCGGACACAGAGGGATGGTAGGCTCGGCAATCATCAGACATCTGGAACGATACTGCTCGGATACCATCATTACGCGGAGCCACGCCGCGCTCGATTTAACCAACCAAGGCTCGGTCGCTGAATTTTTTGCTCAAAATCAGATCGACGAAGCGTATCTAGCCGCCGCCAAAGTTGGTGGGATTTGCGCGAACGAGGCATCTCCAGCGGAGTTCATATACCAAAATCTGATGATCGAAGCGAACATCATCCACGCGGCATATGCGTCCGGCGTACGGAAACTACTGTTTTTTGGTTCGTCTTGTATTTATCCGAAACTGGCGGTGCAGCCGATGGGCGAGGATGCCTTGTTGACTGGTGTACTGGAGCCTACGAATGAGCCGTACGCCGTTGCGAAAATAGCTGGTATCAGGCTGTGTGAGTCATATAACCGTCAATATGGTGTTGATTTTCGTTGCGTTATGCCGACGAACTTATATGGACCGAACGACAACTTTCACCTAGAAGATGGGCACGTCGTACCCGCTTTGATGCGCCGTTTCCATGATGCCAAACTTCAGGATGCTGACAAGGTCGTTGTCTGGGGAAGCGGGACGCCGCGCCGCGAGTTCCTCCACGTGGATGATATGGCCGCTGCCAGCGTTCACGTCATGAATCTCCCGCAAGTTCGCTACCAGGAACATATCCGGCCCCCGCTGAGTCACGTCAATGTCGGTACGGGTGTAGACCTCACTATTCTGGATCTGGCAGAAACCATAGCGACTATCGTGGGATTTCGTGGACGTATTGAATTTGACACGAACAAGCCAGACGGCACACCTCAGAAGCTCCTTGACGTGTCACTCCTCGCGAAGATGGGGTGGGAGGCAAAGACGTCCCTGGAGGATGGGTTACGACAGACGTACGTCTGGTTTCTGCAAAACTGGGACCGCCTCCGTGCTTGATGCGGTATATACTGTGAAACGTGAGGAAAGCCCCAAGTTTCGGAGGAGGATGATATACAAGACGATCCCGCAGGCAATTCGTCCTCACTCATACAGGCATCCGTGCCATGAACCCCTGCTTCCATGGGAATGACGACGGGGTGGGATCGTCAAATGTATAACCGTCGTTAGGAGGTTGGGAGTATGAAGACATCCTCCCCCCCGTCCCGGATCCTGATCTTGACTCAAGCCTACGTACCTGATCCATCTGCGAGCGGGCAACTTTTTCATGACGTCGCAATGGCACTCGTCGTTCGTGGCCACGAAGTTTGCGTGCTGACGGCCAATCAAGGTTATACCAATCCGGACCAGAAGTATCCCTCACACGAGAGACGGAATGGGGTCGAGATCCGACGTTTCCCCATCGGCCGGCTTAACAGGAGGAGCATCACCGTCAGATTCGTCACAGCCCTATTGTTCGTGATACAAGCCATCTTCTTGTATGGAATATTCTCTCGACGAATTAGCGCCATCCTCGTAAGCACGGTGTCTCCTCTGGCCCCCCTTCCCGCTCTCATCCTCTCATGGATCAAAAAAAATTCCACTATGCTATTGGATCCATGACCTGAACCCGGATTTGGCGATCAAAGTAGGCTTAATGTCGAAGCGATCCTTCTCAGCAGGCATCTTGAACTGGCTGAACCGTCGCATCCTGAGTCGTTCGAACCGCATTATCGTCCTTGGCGAATACATGGCGAAGCAGATACAGGCCAAGCAGCCTTTGGCGGGTCCAATCGCTATCGTACCCTCGTGGGCGCCCTTCGACTGTAACGAAGAGGTCAAGAACGACCAGAACTCCCGGCGCAAGGACCACCTGAGTACGGACTCCCGCATCGTCATGTATAGCGGGAACCATAGTTTGATCCACCCTTTGGAGACGTTGCTCCAAGGCGCACGGCAGCTGAAAGACGAAAAGGGTCTGCAATTTTTTTTCGTCGGGGAGGGCCCTAGCAAACGGAAGATTCAAGAGATCGTTGAGCGGGAAGGTATTCGAAATATAAAATTCTTGACTTTCGAGCCATTATCAAACTTGGTGAACTCTCTCTCCGCGGCGGACGTGCACGTGGTGTCCGTTGGAGATGCGACTATCGGATTCTCACACCCGTGCAAAATCTATGGTGCGATGGCAGTAGGACGTCCTATCCTGCTGTTGGGTTCTGAATCGAGTCCGGCAGCTAGAATTCTTAATCAACACAAGATCGGCTGGCGCGTCTCTCATGGCGATACACAACACATGATAGAGACGATAAAAGAGATACAGTTCTCATCATCCGAGCGGCTTGTTGAGATGGGCAAGGCCGCCCAGGAAGCAGCGCGCCAACATTACTCCCGCAATACGCTCCGCTGTCGTTTGTGCGACGAGATAGAATCAGTCCTTCCGCCTCCGAGACTGTGACTCCCCAGGTAGTGCTTTTCAGTCAGATGCCGAACCCGCGCTGCGATGTCGCTCCTCATTCGTCCTTCACGTTTCCCAACATATTTTTTCCCGACTTTGACACCGTTCCCCTTGGTCGAAACCCCTTCGACCTTTCGGCACGCTCAATGCGACGCAAGCTCTGGATCCGGCCTGTTAAGACTGATCCCCCAGGGTGCCAAGACGGGTGCAGGATTATCTCATATGGAACTCCTTGATGAAGCGTGTACGCAGGCGCCCATCCAAGTTACAAACCGGCGGGGGCTCTCCTTGGAAACAACGGCTCCTGAGATTGGAATCTGATGAAGCCAAACAAAGACGATCCCAGTGTGCCGCTCGTCGTTGATGTGGACGGCTCGTTGGTCAGCGGCGACCTGTTGATCGAGGGTATTGCCCGATTCATCGCCGCCGCCCCGCTCCGCCTGTTCGCGCTTCCCTTCTGGCTCATCCGCGGGCGGGCGGCGCTGAAACGCCGGATCGCCCGGGCGGTTTCCTTGCCGCCGGCGACGCTGGTGCTGAACCCGGCCGTGCTCGACGAAATCGCCTCGGCCAAGGCCGCGGGGCGCGAAATCTGGCTGGCTTCCGCCTCGGACGAGAGGGCGGTCGCTCCGCTTGCCGAGGCCGTAGGCGCGACAGATTCTCTCGCCTCGGACGGACGCACGAATCTGGCCGGTCGAACCAAGGCCGCGGCCCTGGTCGAACGGTTCGGCGAAGGCGGATTCGACTATATCGGCAATGAACGGCGTGATCTGGCCGTCTGGAAACGTGCGCGGCACGCCATCGGGGTCAACCTATCGGCCTCTCTGGCCGGACGAGTGCGGGTCTTGGACGAAAAGGCCCGGTTTCTGCCCGGACTCGGCGGCGGGCCACGTGACTACTTCCGAGCGTTGCGCCCGCACCAATGGGTCAAGAACGTGCTGGTGTTCGCCCCGCTCGTTGCCGCGCACGAGACGCAACCTTGGCTGTACATAGTAGCCGTAGGGGTCTTCGTGGCTCTGTCGGCCTGCGCGTCCGGGACGTATCTGCTTAACGATCTGCTCGACCTTCCCTACGACCGCCGGCATACGGGCAAACGCCGTCGTCCGATGGCTGCAGGGAAGGTGTCATTGCTACCGATGGTGGGCATGGGCGCGGGCTTGGTAACGGGTGGGCTCGGCTTGGCTTTCTTGCTGTCTCCCTGGGCGGGGCTGTGCGTGCTTGGCTACCTGAGCGCCAGCCTAGCCTACTCGCTCCTTCTCAAACGCAAAGTTTTTCTTGACATCGTTACGCTTGCCCTCCTTTACGCGATTCGCGTCTTTGCCGGAGCCGTGGCGGCCTCCATCGCCCTATCCCCCTGGTTCCTCGCCTTTTTTCTGTTCGCTTTTCTCACGCTTGCGGTCGTGAAACGCCAGCATGAATTACGCACGATCCACAATTCCGGCGAGTTCAATGCGGGAGGACGAGCCTATACGACCGACGATCTCGCCGCGATGACCGCACTCGCTGCGGGGAGTGGCTTTGCGACGGTCGTGGTGTTCGCCCTCTACATTCAAAGCTCAGATGTGCATTCGCTGTATAGCCGGCCGGCACTCCTGTGGGTGATAGCTCCCGTGGTGCTTTACTGGCTGGGTCGCATGACGCTGCTCGCCAACCGCGGAGCCGTTGCCGACGATCCGGTGGTGTTCGCGGTGCAGGATCGGGTGAGTTGGCTGACCGGCCTCAGCGTCCTGACCGCCTTCGCCGCCGCACTGTAAGGAGTTTTGGATGCATCCTCCCAAGAACAGGGTCGAGTCTATTCTGACATTATTCTTCTATGCCTATCTGACATTACTGGTCGTCATGTATGTCCGTCACAACCTTAGTTTTGCCATTGATGACTCCTACATTACGTACAGATATGCGTATCACTTTGCAGAGGGATACGGTCTCGTCTTCAACGTCGGCGAACATCACTATGGATCGACGGCAATGGGCTTTGCGGTCGCGCTCGGTGCGATGGCGTGGCTCTGCGTTCATGCCGCAGCTTCAGTTGGGGTCTCCATCACGATTCACGACACGATTCCCGCACTTGCTACGGTATCAAGCGCCCTCTCCCTCGGGGTCGTAGGGATTCTTTTTCACTCGACAGCTCGGTGTTTGCAATCTCCCTGGCGCCGGTGCTTCGTCTCGATCATCATCTGCCTCTATGTATTTTGGGGGCATTTCCCCATACGGGCGTCCGGGCATGAGACCTACCCCTTCATTGCCTTGATGCTCTTGGGGAGCCACTTGATGCTTCAGGTCAGGGCTCCGATTGCAGCAGCCGTTACGCTGGCAGGAGCGACCATGGTGCGGCCTGACGCCGCGCTTTTCGTCGGTCTGCTCGGCCTCGTTCTTACAGCCCGCTTGTTGATCTCGCAGAGCTCAAGCAGCGGTCAGAGGCGGAGAAATTTCCTGTCTCTCGTTCTTCTGAGCGGGGTCTATATTGGGGGGATGAGTTTGTGGTGTGGATTTCTGTATGTTTACTTCGGCTCAGCGTTGCCCGAAACGATGTTGGCCAAGCAGGCGCAACTCACGCTTGGTTACTTCGAGACATTCACGGTGCTGCTTGCCCTCGAAAAGCTCTGGGCACGCGTCCCCGGCATCATTCTAGTAGTTCTCATCGCCGGCATAGTCTGCGGATTCGTTGAACGAGGCAGACGCTGCTATCAGAAAGGCTGGATCGCTACGCCAGAGTCGTCTCCCCCGCTTGGGCTGTCTCATTTCTCATTGTTGTGGGCCATCTTTCCTATGGTATTGTTGGTTGCGTACGAAGCGTTCGGAGTGAGCTTCTGGGGATGGTACATCGTACCCGTCTATTATGCGCTGGTCTTTCTCATGATCCCGAGCCTGAAGGCTGTATTCGCTGTTGTGGATCTTCTGCCCCTCCCCCAGACGGGACGGCCGCTGCTACTCATCGGGTTGATCGGTTCTTTCGCTTACCACCAATCGGGCTGGATTACACATTGGGTGAAGCGTTCCGCTTATACTCATCACACCAATAGCCACATCGGATCCTACCAACCAGTCGTCACATATCTCAAAGAGCATGAACCCAACGGGACCTCTCTTGCACTCTCCGAACCCGGCAACATCGGCTACGAGTTGGGCCCCCAATACATGGTTGTCGATCTCCTCGGCCTCGTCAGTCCGGGGGTTGCACAATCGATTCTGGACGGGGACCACCATGAATTCGTTTTTCGATCTTGGTATCCCCGCTACTATGTCGTTAGCTGGATGGGAAGATATGATCCAGTGGACCAAGGTTGGTTCACCCGCTGCTACGAAAGGCTTGGTGAGTTTCACCACGAATACTGGGCGAGATATCGAAAACGAGGTATCTTTCTCTACCGTCGAATCGACTCATGCAGGGGAACTCTATAATGGATATCAATCTCCTGTCATACGCAAGCGCGCCTCCATTCTACCACTTCGGTCTCCCTCGGCGGTCCCGCGTCCATCCGGACTACGCAACCGCCTTGCGGGTCCCGGTATCTCCGTCGTGAGGGCAATATGAAGCTCTCCGGGTGGGGCCGGTATCCGGTGCTCGACTGCCGGCTGGAACGTCTACGCGAGGGTGAAGGTCTGTCCGACCTGCTCGACCGTACCGACACCCTGATCGCCCGCGGCAACGGACGGTCCTATGGCGACGCGGCCCTCAACCCGGATCTGACCCTGTCCATGCTGGCGATGGACCGGATGCATGCGTTCGATACGCAGACCGGACTGCTGACCTGCGAGGCCGGGGTGTTGCTGGCCGACATCCTGGATGTATTCGTGCCGCGCGGCTGGATCCAAAGCTCGGGTCTGCATATCCTGTACAGCCGGCCGGTGTTCCTGTGGGTAATATGCCCTGTGTTGCTCTATTGGCTGGGTCGCCTAACGCTCCTCGCCAACCGCGGAGCCGTTGCCGACGATCCGGTGGTGTTCGCGGTGCGGGATCGGGTGAGTTGGCTGACCGGCCTCGACGTCCTGACCGCCTTCGCTGCCGCCCTGTAAGGAGTTCTGGATGAATTCTCTGCGCCCCTTGTATTTATACGGTCACGCTGTCGTCTGTTTTTGTATCCTCGCCGGGTTTGTGATCTACGAAAGCCCGTTTCCTTATAGCGACGAATGGCATTTAATTCCCCATCTTATAGACGGCATTACTCGAGACGATGCATTCTGGTTGTTGCGCCCTCATGTAGACCACCAAATCGGAGTTCTGAAAATATATTATTCCGTCGTTTTTACAATTTTCCCCTTGGATTTCAGAGTAGTGGAGTCCATGAATTCCGTCTTCCTCTTTGTGGGCTGCCTCTATTTTCTACACACCCTTGGAAAAATACGGAAATACCGATTTGGAGATCTCGCCATTCCCCTCATTCTTTTGAATCCGGGATATCCGCCTTCTTTCTCAGGATTTTCTTTTCAGTTCATGTCCAGCACGCTCCTCATCTTAGGGTTCTGTTCGGCAACACTCAAGACGAAGATGTCCCCCTCCCCCCCCCCCCTCGCTTCTCCGCTGCTCCTGGCAGCGGGGTGTCTTTTGATAAATACTTTTTGTGGGATGAACGGTACCGTTGTTTCGTTTCTCATCGCTCTGATATGGCTCCTATGCTTCGGCTGGATCCAGCCGGAGACAAGCACAGGACAAGCTCGCAGGGTGGGCTGGGGCATTTGTACCATCCTCCTGAGCGTCGTCATTTCCGCAGTTTTGATCCTCTTTCATTGGCGTCCATCCGGAGCGTCGACAACGAGCCTTTCGGCTGTCTTTACGCGACTTTCCGATATAGCATCGGCTTTCCTCGTCCTCCTCAATCCCACCCCCATGGTGATTCCGGTAAAATTTCATACCATCTACTCCATTTTCAATCTGCTACTGATCGCCACAGCCGCCGGAGTCTTATTCCGGCGAGTGTGGAATTCTTCGAGAAACCGGAGAGTGGCCACTGCCGATTTCTCCTTACTGATCAGCCTGGGAGCCACCATCATCATGCTCCTCAGTATAGCGGTTGGACGCGCTGAGTACTGGTCCCCCGGTTTGGAGCGGCACTACGGAATTCTTGGTATAATTCCAGCGGTTGTTTCGTGGACGACGATTTCGCTTCACCTGCGGCGGACAATGGTCTCAATTTGGGGGCTTTTATTCCTTTGCGCCAATATTTACCTTTACACTGCGAACTTCAACTGGCGAACCGTCCATGTCGATAGTATGATAACCAATACGGTGGATCTCTACGGAGATATATCGAAGGGAGTCGTCATCGACCGATTCGTAGAAAACCACGTTGGAAAGTTCTTTTACATTGATACTCCTAGGGTAAGGAAAGTGGTGGAGGACCGCATCAGACTATTACACAGGAACAAAATCGTACCGTACATCTTCCTATCGTATGGCTCTCGACAAGCTAGCCGGAGGGATTAACCTGACGCTTTAATTACGATAGACATCTGGACATGAACACATTCCCCGATGTCGAAGAGAAGCTTCGGATATGAAGCTCTCCGGGTGGGGCCGGTATCCGGTGCTCGACTGCCGGCTGGAACGTCTGCGCGAGCGTGAAGATCTGTCTGACCTGCTCGACCGTACCGGCACTCTGATCGCCCGCGGCAACGGACGGTCCTACGGCGACGCGGCACTCAACCCGGATCTGACCCTGTCCATACTGGCGATGGACCGGATGCATGCGTTCGATACGCCGACCGGGCTGCTGACTTGCGAGGCCGGTGTGTTGCTTGCCGACATCCTGGACGTGTTCGTGCCGCGCGGCTGGTTTCCGCCGGTAGTACCGGGCACCAAATTCGTCACGGTCGGCGGCATGATCGCTGCGGACGTACACGGCAAGAATCACCACCAGGACGGCTCCTTCGGTGCGCACGTCGAGTCGCTGCGCTTGGTGACGGCGGACGGCGAAACCCGAACCTGTAGCCGCACGGAAAACGTCGACCTCTTTCGCGCCACCCTCGGCGGTATGGGGCTCACGGGGATAATCCTGTCCGCAAGTTTCCGGCTGAAGCCGATCGAGACGGCCTTCGTCCTGGAGGAGACGTTGGCCGCGAGGGATCTCGAGGAAACGATGGCGTTGTTCGAGACGTCCGGGAACTGGCCGTACAGCGTGGCGTGGATCGATTGTCTGGCACGGGGGGCCAAACAAGGCCGTTCCCTCTTGATGCGTGGCAGATTTATGGAGGGTAGCGCGTTGCCTGCGCGGCTCGCCGCTGACCCGCTCCGCCCGGCCACCGCCCGCCAGTTGACGGTTCCGGTTGATGCGCCGGCGGTATTGCTCAACCGCCACACGATCAGAATCTTCAACGAAGGGTATTATCGCCGTGGCGCCCTGCTGTCCCGCTCACGTCCCGTCCATTTCGATCCGTTTTTCTTTCCTCTCGACCGCTTGCGGGCGTGGAACCGCCTGTACGGGCGGCGCGGATTCGTGCAGTACCAATGCGTGTTGCCGAAGGGGGAAAGTCTGATCGGCATCCGGGCGTTGCTCGACCGAATCTCCACGGTCCGGCACGCTTCGTTTCTCGCCGTGCTCAAACTGTTCGGCCCGACCGGAGAGGGGCTGCTGTCGTTTCCGATGGAAGGCTATACGCTGGCGCTCGATTTTCCGATGCACGCCGGTACACCGGCGCTGCTCGCCGCGCTCGACGACACCACGCACCGGCACGGGGGGCGGGTCTATCTCGCCAAGGATGCCTGCAGTACACCCGAAGGGATGCGGCAGGGCTATCCCCAATACGACATGTTCAACACGATTCGGACCGAGGCCGCCGGTCCCGTACCCAAGTTCGCCTCCGCGCTCTCGCGGCGGCTGACTCTGTGAGAGAAACATCTCCTACGGCCATTGCTGATGGGGACCATATCCCCCCTCCCCGTGCGACGCGTAGCTGGTGTGGCCCGGCAAGGCGCCCGCCCGCGCCATCTGTTGTGGGGCCTGCCCTGGCTAGCGCTGCTCGGCTATCTGACCCACACGGCGTGGTTCCTGTGCGACGACGCCTTCATCAGCTTCCGCTACGCCCGCAATCTGCTGGAAGGCCACGGACTGGTCTTCAATCCCGGCGAGTACGTCGAGGGCTACTCCAACTTCCTGTGGGTGCTGGAACTCGCCGCGCTGTGGGGGGCGTTCGGCCTGCGGCCCGAACACACTGCCCCGTGGCTGTCGGTCGCCTGCACCATCGGGACGCTCGCCGCCATGCTGTGGTGGGTGGGACGCTTACCCGGCCTGTCCCACCGCCGGCTGGTGGCCTGGATGGCGGTGGGCTTGGTGTGCAGCAGTGCGACCTTCGCGGTGTGGACCTCGGCCGGGGGGTTGGAGACCCGGCAGTTCACGTTGTTCGTGGTACTGGCAGTGGTGGGGCTGACCTTGTACCCGGAGAACCGTCGGGCGTTGCTCGGGGTCTCGCTGAGCTTGGCGGCAGCCTCCCTGACCCGCCCGGAGGGCCCACTGTTCGCGGCCTGTTGTTTCGGCTGGTACGCCGTGCAGCGCCGGGTCGGCACCGGGCGCTGGGGGCTGGGCTGGCGCGACGCGACAGCCCTGGTCGCACCGTTCGTGTTGTTAGTAGCGGGGCATTATCTGTGGCGGTACGGCTACTACGGCGAATGGCTGCCCAACACGTACTACGCCAAATACGTGCGGCCGTGGTACGAGATGGGGATCCGCTACCTGGCCGCAGCGACGGTAGAAACGGGCATGTACCTGCTGGTGCCCTTGGCCATTCTGGCGGGCGTTCGGGACTGGCGGGCCCGGCGGAGCTTGGTCTTCGTCCTGCCCCTGTTCTGCATCGGGCTGCACATGGCGTATGTCGCCCGCATCGGAGGCGACCGTTTCGGGTATCGCCTGCTGGATGTTTACTGGCCGCTGCTGGCGGTGCCGGCGGCCGCGGGCATCGTGCAGCTCGGCAGGGGACTGGCGGCAACGGTTCGGCAGTGGCCCCCGTGCCCGACGCGGCGTTCGGCTACAAGAGCCCGGATTGCCGCGCTGCTGCTCTTCCTGCCCGTGGTGTTCTACTGCGGGGCCATCCAAGCGACGCGGCACTTTTCTGACAGCAAGTCCGGAAAGACAACCCTCGGCTGGCTGCAGACGGCGCCTGGGATGCCAACCCTAGTTTCCCTGTCTGAGGATCTGAAGAAAACTCTCAACAGATCCGGGATTAGAAGCATAGCTATTCTCAAGGGAGCCGAGAGGACACCACTAAGGGAATGGAGGCCATATACGAACATGGCGCGGGGGATCATTCCTGCCGACGCCTTGGCGTTCACTGCCCCGGCCGGAATCCCTCCGTACTTCGTGCCGGACCTGAGGTTCATCGACACGTGGGGCTTGACCGATGCCACCATCGCCCGCAATCCGGTCACGCGCCCCAATAGCCGGCGCAAGATGAACCACGACCGACAGCCGCCGCCCGGCTATCTGGCGGCCCGAGGGGTGAACTTTGCCGTTCATCCTTCTGCGACCAGCCGGGAAGAAGCCTTGGCCCGGGCGCTGTACGCCGTGCCGGTCGGCCCGGACCTGTGGATGCCCTTCGACGCTCCCAGTCTCGCCTGGGTGGCCGCGCGCTTCGAAGAGTTCGTCATGAACGCGGCGGCGCGCCGTCATTGCGAGGCGCACCGTCGCTGCGAGGCGCAGCCGACGAATGCCCGGTGGCCGCCCCGTGACCGCTTCGATGTCTCCCTGGACGGCAATTGGATAATCTACGTCAAGGCCCGTTGCACCGGTGACTGGCGCCACTTCTTCCTGCACGTGACGCCGAAGGATGTGGTAGACCTCCCCGCCCACCGCCGACAGCACGGGTTCGACAACCTCGATTTCGAGCTATCGCCGCCCATGTCGGTGGGGAGGACTCGGTGCTGCGTCGCCGTGAGGGAGCTCCCCGCTTATCCCATCGCGTCCATCCGCACGGGCCAATTCGAGAAGGAGGGGCGGAACGAGTACCGGCACGTATGGATGAAGGAGTTCCACATTGCCGAAGACAACTGAGCGGGCGGAGGACATCTGTGTACGGACCGGCGGTGCCACGACCGAATGCTCCTGCCACATGCTTCAGGATGGAGACGGCTGGTCGCTTGATACTCTGCCCCAATGTTGCGGTGTGCGTCATCGGACTGCTTGAAGACGAAGCGGACAGCCAGCAAAATTCCTCTATAGGTGGAACGAGTGATACGGACCAATCCTGGCGTCCCGGCTCTGCTTACGATGCCATCCAGGCTACCAGGTCCTCTGGCGGGGCGATTCGAACGGCGTGACAGCAGCGTGTTGGTCGGCTTCAGCTCGGTTGCTGATGATTGTGGTCGGGCGACGAACGACGTCTCCGGCTCGGCCAAGGCGAGGGTTTCCGGCATTTCTGTCCGAGCTGCACAAGCGGTTGACTGGTCCGGCGTCCAGGTCGCGACGGTCAAGCCGGGGTTCGTGTGCACGCGCGTGACCGATGGGATGAATCTGCCGGCCGAACTGACAGCGGAACCTGAAGAGCTTCCCTCCGCCGTCGTCGGGGCGATTCCTCGGCGACGGGACGTGGTGTATGTGCAGCCTACATGGTATTTCGTCGTACTAGTTTTCTGTGCCGTTCTGGAACGTCTTTTCAACCGGATGAACCGGGAACGCTCGGACACTGCCCGACATTTGGACGATATGCCCATATCTCTCTACCATATGGGCCGTATCATGATACTGCTCGTCAACGATCCGATGATATTCGCGGCGTAGGATCCGGTGAGCTTGGTCGCCTATCTTCGCCCCTGCGGTTTTATGGATGCATAGCGACGATTTTCAGTATCATCTCGACCGCCCTTCCATCTCTTGGGGGAAGGCGACATGAAACTCTCAGGATGGGGCCGGTATCCGGTGCTCGACTGCCGGCTGGAGCATCTTCGTGGACGCGAAGGGCTCCCTAACCTAATCGAGCGGAGCCCCACTTTGATCGCCCGCGGCAATGGTCATTCCCACGGTGACGCGGCATTGAATCCGGAGCTGACGGTTTCGATGCTGAAGATGGATCGGATGCAGAAGTTCGATGAAAAGACGGGCTTCTGACCTGCGAGGCAGGTGTGCTGCTCGCCGATATCCTGGACACGTTCGTGCCGCGCGGTTGGTTCCCGCCGGTGGTACCAGGCACGAAGTTCGTCACGGTCGGCGGCATGATCGCCGCGGACATGCACGGCAAGAATCATCCCCAAGCCGGCTCGTTCGGCACCCACGTGGAGTCGCTGCTCCTGATCACGGCAACCGGCGAAATGCACGTGTGCAGCCGGACGAAAAATACCGCCCTTTTTCATGCCACCCTCGGTGGGATGGGCCTCACGGGGGCATCCTGTCCGCGGGCTTTCGACTGCAACGAATCGAGACGGCCTTCGTCCTGGAGGAGACGGTGGCCGCCCGGGATCTCGACGAAACGATGACCTTGTTCGAGGCGTCCGGAAGTTGGCCATACAACGTGGCGTGGATCGATTGCCTGGCGCGGGGAACGAAACAAGGCCGCTCGTTAGTGATGCGCGGCAAATTCATGGAACGGAGCGCTTTGTCGCTGCGGCGTGCACTCGACCCGCTCCGCCCGGCCACCGCACGCCGATTCACCGTCCCGGTCGATGCGCCATCGGTGTTGCTCAACCGCGTCTCGATCAGGGTCTTCAACGCATGGTACTATGGCTGTGGCGCTAGGTCGTCTCGCCCACGTCCCATCCATTTCGATCGGTTCTTCTTCCCGCTCGACCGATTACAAGGGTGGAACCGTCTGTACGGACGGCATGGATTCGTGCAGTATCAATGCGTGCTGCCGAAGGGGGAAAGTTCGACTGGCATTCCCGCGTTGCTCGACCGGGTCTTCGTGGCCCGACACGCTTCACCCTTTGCCGTCCTCAAGCTCTTCGGCCCAGCCGGAGAAGGGCTGCTGTCGTTTCCGATGGAAGGCTGCACCCTGACGCTCAACTTCCCGAGGCGCAACGGCACGCCGGCCCTACTCACCGCGTTGGACGAGACCGCTCACCGATACGGGGGCGCGTCTATCTCGCCAAGGACGCCTGCTGCACACCAGAGCGGGTACGGCAGGGGTATCCGCACTACAAGACATTCAACACGATCCGGACCAAGGCCGCCGAGCCAGCACCCAAGTTCGTCTCCGGGCTCTCCTGGCGGCTCGCCCTGTAGTGGGAACCGCCCCTGAGCCCTTATAGATCAAGGTCATTCTGAACAATGCGTCCCTCTCCTTGCCGAGTTAGGCAGGCTCCCCGACAGGGCTCCGACCGCTCCATCTTCTGCATCTTCCTCCCTTGGCTAGTGCTGCTCGGCTATCTGACCCACACGGCGTGGTTCCTGTGCGACGACGCCTTCATCAGCTTCCGCTACGCTCGCAATCTGCTGGAAGGCCACGGACTGGTCTTCAATCCCGGCGAGTACGTCGAGGGCTACTCCAACTTCCTGTGGGTGCTGGAACTCGCCGCGCTGTGGGGGGCGTTCGGCCTGCGGCCCGAACACACTGCCCCGTGGCTGTCGGTCGCCTGCACCATCGGGACGCTCGCCGCCATGCTGTGGTGGGTGGGACGCTTACCCGGCCTGTCCCACCGCCGGCTGGTGGCCTGGATGGCGGTGGGCTTGGTGTGCAGCAGTGCGACCTTCGCGGTGTGGACCTCGGCCGGGGGGTTGGAGACCCGGCAGTTCACGTTGTTCGTGGTACTGGCAGTGGTGGGGCTGACCTTGTACCCGGAGAACCGTCGGGCGTTGCTCGGGGTCTCGCTGAGCTTGGCGGCAGCCTCCCTGACCCGCCCGGAGGGCCCACTGTTCGCGGCCTGTTGTTTCGGCTGGTACGCCGTGCAGCGCCGGGTCGGCACCGGGCGCTGGGGGCTGGGCTGGCGCGACGCGACAGCCCTGGTCGCACCGTTCGTGTTGTTAGTAGCGGGGCATTATCTGTGGCGGTACGGCTACTACGGCGAATGGCTGCCCAACACGTACTACGCCAAATACGTGCGGCCGTGGTACGAGATGGGGATCCGCTACCTGGCCGCAGCGACGGTAGAAACGGGCATGTACCTGCTGGTGCCCTTGGCCATTCTGGCGGGCGTTCGGGACTGGCGGGCCCGGCGGAGCTTGGTCTTCGTCCTGCCCCTGTTCTGCATCGGGCTGCACATGGCGTATGTCGCCCGCATCGGAGGCGACCGTTTCGGGTATCGCCTGCTGGATGTTTACTGGCCGCTGCTGGCGGTGCCGGCGGCCGCGGGCATCGTGCAGCTCGGCAGGGGACTGGCGGCAACGGTTCGGCAGTGGCCCCCGTGCCCGACGCGGCGTTCGGCTACAAGAGCCCGGATTGCCGCGCTGCTGCTCTTCCTGCCCGTAGTATTCTACTGTAGTGGCTTCCAATCCATCCTGGTGTTCCTGGGCGACAAGCATCACCGGATTCACCCCCTGCAACGCGAAAAGAAGGTCGTCAGATGGTTGCTGGCGGTACCCGGAATGTCGGCCCTGTTCACCCTATCCGATAATCAGCGACAACTATCGGGAAGAGCCTTAACCGCGGTTAACTTTGTCTATAAAGAGCGAAGCGGGGAGAGAAAACAGTGGAAAAAATGGCAGTCGTACCAGAATATGGAGCGCGGGATTATCCCCGCCGATGCGCTGGCTTTCGTTTTTGGGGTCGGCCACCGCTCCTATTTCCTCCCGGACCTGAAATTCATAGACTATTGGGGCCTCACCGACAGGACTATCGCCCGCAATCCAGTCCTGCACTCCAACAGCCGACGCAAACATGGACACGACAAATCGCCGCCCCCTGGCTATCTAGTAGCAAGGGGAGTGAACTTTATCGCTTATCCTGCGGAGGCCAGTGAGGAGGAGGCATTAGGACGCGGTCTCTATGCTACGCAGGTGGGTCCGAATCTGTGGATGCCCTTCGACGCGCTCAGCTTGGAATGGGCTACAGCCCGGTTCGTACAGCTTAGCTATGACCGGGAAGCAGACCGACGCTTCGAGGCGGTGCTGAAGACGGCCCGGCTGCTGATCCGCGACGTTTTTGATGTCTATCTTGACGGGAGCCGACTACTCTACGTCAAAGACCACTGCGAAATCTACGAGCCGCGAGTCTTCCTCCACGTAATACCGAAGAATGTGGCGGACCTCCCCTCGCACCGCCGGGAGCACGGGTTCGATAACCTCGATTTCGAGTTTGCCCGGCCCGCGCGGTTGGGGACCACGCAGCGCTGCGTGGCGGCGAGGACGCTTCCCGTCTACTCCATAGCCTTAGTTAGGACAGGCCAGTTTCACCGGCATCATAGAGCCGAAGACAGGCAAGTATGGAACCGAGAGTGCCGTTTTGTGGAAGGTGGCTGAAGTTCACCTTCATACGCTCACGGTGGCGCGCCCTATGAAAGAAGAGTCTCCTACGCCCATTTCTGATCGGGAGGGATCCGAACAATGCCCCGCCCCAAGGATCTTATCGGTCCGACGAGGATTCCCTACGGCTTACCCCTTGCTGAGCCTGCCCTGGCTGGTGCTGCTCGGCTATCTGACTAACAGAACGTGGTTCTTGCAGGACGACGCGTTCATCAGCTTCCGCTACGCTCGCAATCTGCTGGAAGGCCACGGACTGGTCTTCAATCCCGGCGAGTACGTCGAGGGCTACTCCAACTTCCTGTGGGTGCTGGAACTCGCCGCGCTGTGGGGCGCGTTCGGCCTGCGGCCCGAACACGCCGCCCCGTGGCTGTCGGTCGCCTGCACCATCGGGACGCTCGCCGCCATGCTGTGGTGGGTGGGACGCTTACCCGGCCTGTCCCACCGCCGGCTGGTGGCCTGGATGGCGGTGGGCTTGGTGTGCAGCAGTGCGACCTTCGCGGTGTGGACCTCGGCCGGGGGGTTGGAGACCCGGCAGTTCACGTTGTTCGTGGTACTGGCAGTGGTGGGGCTGACCTTGTACCCGGAGAACCGTCGGGCGTTGCTCGGGGTCTCGCTGAGCTTGGCGGCAGCCTCCTTGACCCGCCCGGAGGGTCCGCTGTTCGCGGCCTGTTGTTTCGGCTGGTACGCCGTGCAGCGCCGGGTCGGCACCGGGCGCTGGGGGCTGGGCTGGCGCGACGCGACAGCCCTGGTCGCACCGTTCGTGTTGTTAGTAGCGGGGCACTATCTGTGGCGGTACGGCTACTACGGCGAATGGCTGCCCAACACGTACTACGCCAAATACGTGCGGCCGTGGTACGAGATGGGGATCCGCTACCTGGCCGCAGCGGCGCTGGAGACGGGCATGTACCTGCTGGTGCCCTTGGCCATTCTGGCGGGCGTTCGGGACTGGCGGACCCGGCGGAGCTTGGTCTTCGTCCTGCCCCTGTTCTGCATCGGGCTGCACATGGCATATGTCGCACGGGTAGGTGGGGACTCTTTCGGCTATCGGCCCCTGGATGTCTACTGGCCGCTCCTGGCAGTACCGGCGGCCGTGGGTATCGTGCAGCTCGGCAGGGGACTGGCGGCAACGGTCCGGCAGTGGCACCCGTGCCCGACGCGGCGTTCGGCTACAAGAGCCCGGATTGCCGCGCTGCTGCTCTTCCTGCCCGTGGTGTTCTACTGCGGATCCATCCAAGCGACGCTGCGCTTTTCTGGCAGCAAGTCCAAGAAGACGACCCTCGGCTGGCTGCAGACGGCGCCTGGGATGCCAACCCTAGTTTCCCTGTCTCAGAATCTGAAGAAAACCCTCAACGGATCCGGGGTCAGAATGACGTATGGTTACAGGAAAGAGACGAGGATACTCCTACGAAGATGGGGGTCGTATACGAACATGGCACGGGGGATCATTCCTGCCGACGCGCTGGCGTTCACTGGGGCGACCGGAATCCTTCCGTACTTCGTGCCGGACCTGAGGTTCATCGACACGTGGGGCTTGGCCAACGCCACCATCGCCCGCAATCCGGTCACGCGCCCCAACAGCCAGCGCAGGATGGGACACGACCGACAGCCGCCGCCCGGCTATCTGGCGGCCCGAGGGGTGAACTTTGCCGTTCACCCCTCGGCGACCAGCCGGGAAGAAGCCCTGGCCCGGGCGCTGTACGCCGTGCGGGTCGGCCCGGACCTGTGGATGCCCTTCGACGCTCCCAGTCTCGCCTGGGTGGCCGCGCGCTTCGAAGAAGTTTTTTTTGATGCGGGTAAAGTAGAGGCGCATCGCCGCTGCGAGACGCCGCCGACGAATGCCCGGTGGCCGCCCCACGACCGCTTCGACGTCTCCCTGGACGGCAACCGGATAATCTACGTCAAGGCCCGTTGCACCGGGGACTGGCGCCGCTTCTTTCTGCACGTGACACCGAAGGATGTGGCGGACCTCCCGGCCCACCGCCGGCAGCACGGGTTCGAGAACCTCAACTTCGAGCTCTCACCGCTCATGCCGGTGGGGGCGGCTCGGTGCTGCGTCGCCGCGAGGGAGCTCCCCGCTTACCCCATCGCGTCCATCCGTACGGGCCAATTCGAGAAGGAGGGGCCGAACGAGTACCGGAACGTATGGACGCAGGAGTTCCGCTTTGCCGAAGACCACTGAGCGGGCGGAGGACGTCTGTATATGAACCGGCGTTGCCTCGACCGCATACTCCTGCAACATGCTTCTAAGGCTCTATCTTAATAGTT
This sequence comes from uncultured Binatia bacterium (SeqCode), assembly GCA_965242795.1. Lineage (GTDB taxonomy): Bacteria > Desulfobacterota > Binatia > Bin18 > Bin18 > Bin18. The sequence continues at coordinate 950,582 of OZ251505.1, read as the reverse complement.
GTCGCCGATTATCGGACAGGGTAAACAGGGCCAGCATTCCGGGTGCCGCCAGCAACCATCTGATGACCTTCTTTTCGCGTTGCAGGGGGTGGACCCGGTGATGCTCGTCGCCCAGGAAAACCAAGCCGGCTTGGGGGTATCCCTAATCAAAACGTTCGATACGATCCGGACCCAGGCCGCCGGGCCAGCACCCAAGTTCGCCTCCGGGCTCTCACGGCGGCTCGCCCTGTGAAAGAAAATCTCCTCCGGCCATTTCTGATCGAGAGCGTTCCGAATAATGCCCCTCCCCGTAACCCGTGCAGGCCGGCACGGCAACCGGCCGTTCCATCTTCTGTTCCTCCTCCCTTGGCTCGTGCTGCTCGGCTATCTGACCCACACGGCGTGGTATCTGACGGACGACGCGTTCATCAGCTTCCGCTACGCCCGCAATCTGCTGGAAGGCCACGGGCTGGTCTTCAATCCCGGCGAGTATGTCGAGGGCTACTCCAACTTCCTGTGGGTGCTGGAACTCGCCGCGCTGTGGGGGGCGTTCGGGCTGCGGCCTGAACACACCGCCCCGTGGCTGTCGGTCGCCTGCACCATCGGGACGCTCGCTGCCATGCTGTGGTGGGTGGGACGCTTACCCGGCCTGCCCCACCGCCGGCTGGTGGCCTGGATGGCGGTGGGCTTGGTGTGCAGCAGTGCGACCTTCGCGATGTGGACCTCGGCCGGGGGGTTGGAGACCCGGCAGTTCACGTTCTTCGTCCTGCTGGCGGTGGTCGGCTTGACGCTGCACCCGGAGCATCCCCGATCGTTGCTGGGCGTGTCGTTGAGCTTGGCGGCAGCTTCCTTGACCCGACCGGAGGGACCACTGTTCGCGGCCTGCTGTTTCGGCTGGTACGCCGTGCAGCGGCGTATCGCCACCGGGCACTGGCGTCCGGAGTGGCGCACGGCGGCCTATCTGACCCTTCCGTTCGTGGTACTGGTGGCAGGCCACTATCTGTTCCGGTACGGGTACTATGGCGAATGGCTGCCCAACACGTACTACTCCAAGTACATCCGACCGTGGCCGGAGATGGGCATTCGCTACTTGGCCGCGGCCGCGGTGGAGACCGGTTCGTATCTGCTGCTGCCGCTCGCGACCCTGTCCCTGGTCAGGGACTGGCGGGGCCGCCGAACCCTGCCGTATGCGCTGCCGTTGCTCTGTATCGTGCTGCACATGGCGTATGTCGCCCGGGTCGGGGGCGACTTCTTCGAGTATCGACCGCTGGATGTCTATTGGCCGCTGCTGGCGGTGCCGGCGACCGTTGGCATTGTGCACCTCGGCTCGTGGACATCGGCTGTGGTCGGGCGAGTCCGACCGTTCGCTGCGTGGCCCTGGGCGGCGGGACCTCGGATGTGTGCACTGATTCTCTTCCTGCCCGTGGTGTTCTACTGCGGGTTCCTCCAAGCTTCACTACGAAACCTTGCCAGCCCGCTCAAAAAAAAGGACCCCGGCTGGTTGCTGGCGGCATCCGGAATGCCAACGCTGATTTCCCTGTCCCGGGATCTGAACAAAACACTCAGAGGGTCCAAGATTGGAGTAATAGCTGAGCATAGGAGAGTCGGGATAATGTTACTACGGGAATACGAGTCGTATGCGAACATGGCGCGGGGGATCATTCCCGACGACGCCCTGGCGTTCACTGGTCCTGCCGGAATCGTTCCGTATTTCGTCCCGGACCTGAGGTTCATCGACACGTGGGGCTTGACCGATGCCACCATCGCCCGCAATCCGGTCACGCGTCCCAACAGCCGGCGCAGGATGGGACACGACCGACAGCCGCCGCCCGGCTATCTGGCGGCCCGAGGGGTGAACTTTGCCGTTCATCCTTCTGCGACCAGCCGGGAAGAAGCCTTGGCCCGGGCGCTGTACGCCGTGCCGGTCGGCCCGGACCTGTGGATGCCCTTCGACGCCCCCGGTCTCGCCTGGGTGGCCGCGCGCTTCGAAGAGTTCGTCTTGAACGCGGAAGCGCAGCGCCGCTGCGAGGAGCAATTGACGAACGCCCGGCTGCCGTCCCACGACCGCTTCAATGTCTCCCTGGACGGCAACCGGATAATCTACGTCAAGGCCCGTTGCACCGGGGACTGGCGCCGCTTCTTTCTGCACGTGACACCGAAGGATGGAGTGGACCTCCCTGCCCGCCGCCGGCAGCACGGGTTCGAGAACCTCGACTTCGAGCTCCCGTCGCTCATGTCGGTGGGGGCGGCTCGGTGCTGCGTGGCCGTGAGGGAGCTTCCCGCTTACCCCATCGCGTCCATCCGCACGGGCCAATTCGAGAAGGAGGGGCCGAACGAGTACCGGAACGTATGGACGCAGGAGTTCCGCTTTGCCGAAGACCACTGAGCGGGCGGAGAACGTCTGTATATGAACCGGCATTGCCTTGACCGCATACCCTTGCGACATGCTTCTAAGGCTTTTCTTAATGATAGTTGTCGCCGATTATCGGACAGGGTAAACAGGGCCGGCATTCCGGGTGCCGCCAGCAACCATCTGATGACCTTCTTTTCGCGTTGCAGGGGGTGGACCCGGTGATGCTTGTCGCCCAGGAACACCAAGCTGGCTTGGAGGCTACTGCAGTAGAAGACTACGGGCAGGAAGAGAACCACCGCACAAGTCCGGTTGCCCGTTGCCAGCCATTTGCCGAGGTGCACGAGACCTGCTGTCGCCGGCACGACCAGGAGCGGCCAGTAAACATCCAGCGGGCGATACCCGAGACGGTCGCCTCCGATGCGGGCGACATACGCCATGTGCAGCCCGATGTAGAACAAGGGCAGGACAACGACCAGGCTCCGCCGGGCCCGCCAGTCCCGAACGCCCGTCAGAATGGCCAGGGGCACCAGCAAGTACAGCCCGGTCTCTCCCGCCGCTGCGGCCAAGTAGCGAATCCCTATCTCGTACACGACCGTATGTATTTGGCATAAAGACGAAGCGGACAGCCAGCAAAACCCCTCTACGGCGGAACGAGTGATGCGGACCAATCCTGGCGTCCCGGCCCTGCTTAAAATACCATCCAGGCCATTAGGTCCACTGGCGGGGCGATTCGAACGGCGTAACAGCAGCGTATTGGTCGGCTTCATCTCGGTTTGTGTAGCCTATATGGTACTTCACCGTGCTAGTCCTCCGCGCCATCCTGGAACGTCTTTTCAACCGGATGGACGGGGAACGCTCGGACACTGCCCGACATTTGGACGATATGCCTATATTTCTCTACCAGATGGACCGTATCATGATACTGCTCGTCAACCGAGGAGCCGTTGCCAATGATCCGATAGTATTCGCGACGTAGGATCTGGTGAGTTTGGTCGCCTATCTTCGCCCCTGCGGTTTTATGGATGCATGGCGACGATCTTTCAGTATCATCTTGACCGCCCTTTCATCTCTTGGGAAAAGGCGACATGTGGTTGAAGTTCACCTTCGTACTCTCACGGCGACGCGCCCGATGAAAGAAGATTTTCCTACACCCATTTCTGACCGGGACGGATCCGCACAATGGCCTGCCCAAGGATCTTATGCGGTCCGACGAGGGTTCCGTATAGCTTACCCCTTGCTGAGCCTACCCTGGCTAGTGCTGCTCGGCTATCTGACCCACCGCACGTGGTTTCTGACCGACGATGCGTTCATCAGCTTCCGCTACGTGCGCAATCTGCTGGAAGGCCACGGGCTGGTCTTCAATCCCGGTGAGTACGTCGAGGGCTACTCCAACTTCCTGTGGGTCCTGGAACTCGCCGCGTTGTGGGGGGCGTTCGGCCTGCGGCCCGAACACACCGCCCCGTGGCTGTCGGTCGCCTGCACCATCGGGACACTCGTCGCCATGCTGTGGTGGGTGGGACGCTTACCCGGCCTGCCCCACCGCCGGCTGGTGGCCTGGATGGCGTTGGGGTTGGTGTGCAGCAGTGCGACGTTCGGGATGTGGACACCAGCCTTGGGACTGGAGACCCGGCAATTCACCTTCTTCGTCGTGCTGGCGGTGGTGGGCCTGACTCTCTACCCGGAGAGTCGCCGGGCGCTGCTGGGGGTTTCGCTGAGCTTGGCGGCGGCCTCCCTGACCCGCCCGGAGGGCCCATTGTTCGCGGCCTGCTGTTTCGCTTGGTACGCTGGGCAGCGCCGGGTCGGCACCGGCCGCTGGTGGCCGGGCTGGTACGACGCGACGGCCCTGGTCGCGCCGATCGCGCTGTTAGTAGTGGGACATTACCTGTGGCGGTACGGCTACTACGGTGAGTGGCTGCCCAACACCTATTATGCCAAATACGTCCGGCCCTGGTACGAGGCGGGCATTCGCTACCTGGCGGCGGCGGCGATAGAGACCGGACTCTATTTGCTCCTGCCCCTGGCCGGGCTGGCGCTGGTCCGGGATTGGCGGGAACGGCGCAGCCTCGTCTATCTCCTGCCGTTGCTCTGTATCGGCCTGCACACGGCCTACGTCGCCCGCATTGGCGGCGACTTCTTCGAGTATCGGCCGCTGGATTTCTACTGGCCGCTGCTGGCGGTGCCGGCGGCCGTGGGCATCGTGCAGCTCGGCAGGTGGTCGGCGGCAACGGTTCGGCAGTGGCACCCGTGCCCGACGCGGCGTTCGGCTACAAGAGCCCGGATTGCCGCGCTGCTGCTCTTCCTGCCCGTGGTGTTCTACTGCGGGGCCATCCAAGCGACGCGGCACTTTTCTGACAGCAAGTCCGGAAAGACAACCCTCGGCTGGCTGCAGACGGCGCCTGGGATGCCAACCCTAGTTTCCCTGTCTCAGGATCTGAAGAGAGCCCTCAACGGATCCGGGATTAGAGTAATAGCTCCTCTCAAGAGAATCGAGAGGACATTACTAGGGGAATGGAAGCCATATACGAACATGGCGCGGGGGATCATTCCTGCCGACGCGTTGGCGTTCGTTCGCTCGGCTGGAATCCTTCCGTACTTCGTGCCGGACCTGAGGTTCATCGACACGTGGGGCTTGACCGATGCCACCATCGCCCGCAATCCGGTCACGCGTCCCAACAGCCGGCGCAGGATGGGACACGACCGACAGCCGCCGCCCGGCTATCTGGCGGCCCGAGGGGTGAACTTTGCCGTTCATCCTTCTGCGACCAGCCGGGAAGAAGCCTTGGCCCGGGCGCTGTACGCCGTGCCGGTCGGCCCGGACCTGTGGATGCCCTTCGACGCTCCCAGTCTCGCCTGGGTGGCCGCGCGCTTCGAAGAGTTCGTCTTGAACGCGGAAGCGCACCGTCGCTGCGAGGCGCAGCCGACGAATGCCCGGTGGCCGCCCCGTGACCGCTTCGATGTCTCCCTGGACGGCAACCAGATAATCTACGTCAAGGCCCATTGCACCGGTGACTGGCGCCGCTTCTTTCTGCACGTGACACCGAAGGATGTGGTAGACCTCCCCGCCCACCGCCGGCAGCACGGGTTCGACAACCTCAATTTCGAGCTGTCGCCGCTCATGTCGGTGGGGGCGGCTCGGTGCTGCGTCGCCGCGAGGGAGCTCCCCGCTTACCGCATCGCGACCATCCGCACGGGCCAATTCGAGAAGGAGGGGCCGAACGAGTACCGGAACGTATGGACGCAGGAGTTCCGCTTTGCCGAAGACAACCGAGCGGGCGGAAGAAGCCAGGACAGGCCATCGTGCGGAAGCTGACAGGCAAGGGTACGCTGATCCAATTCGTGGCCCTAGCCCCAACACGACGTATATTCGACTGCTAGTAGAATTTGACTGGGCCGGCATGGTCCGACAAGGTGCGGTTCTTGCTGTGTTTGAACTGTTCGCCCGGTCGGGGGGCTGCTGCCGTGGTTTCGGGTGGAAAGGCTATACGCTGACGCTCTCGACTTCCCGCGGGGTAGGGTTTCATTTCAAGGCTGATCGACTATATGAACGCGATTCGCTGATCGAATTTGACAACTCCTTTTGCATGGCATGATTGCTTGTTTCTAGACGGGAGACTTGAACGAGCACCGCAAAAACCTCCGACTCATGACAGCAGTGGACCAACAGGGGAGCATTGAGAAACCCTACCCCCGCCGAAGTCGTCCCTGCCGCCCGGCGGGAGTTCCGAACGGCTTATATTGGATCCAGATGGTCGAGGAATGAGAACGAGTGGAGATCCGCACGGTTCTTATTCCCGACACCATAATGACAAAAGGATCTCTCTAGACTCACCCAAGGATCAACGTTCGGATCCATCCGGAAAATTCCTTTCCCATGCAAGATCTGCGAACTCGTTTTGAAAACGTTGAACGTCATTTCGTGGCAACCTGTGAAAGATCTGTTTAATATTCCGTATGGGTTTCAGTAGCGGCACCATCCATCCGCCTTTCAGTTGGTTGATCCGCCACGCACGATTAACCTCAAAATTCGCTTTGATAATATTACGAACTGACCTATTAGAAATGCCTCCTAGGGACATAGCTACTAGCACCCGGTTCAGGTGGAAAGCGGGGATTTTATTTTTTAACAGCAATCGGAGCTGAAGTTCGTAGTCGCTCGAGATCGCAAGGTTGAGGTTGAAGACGCCATAGTTTTCGTAGATGTCTTTTCGGACAAAACAAGAAGAGTGTGGAGGCCTCCATCCATAATACCATTTGAATCTTCTATGCGCACTCGATTCCCAGTACCGGCTCAGCTTCCCGTTTTCGTGTACGTAGATAATATTCCCGTAGCAGACGCCAATTTCTGAATATTTCTCGAAGATTTCTATTACATCGCGAAGCACGTTTGTATCAACATACAGATCGTCCGCGTTCAGGATGCCTATCACATCGCCTGTCGCGCGTTCGATACCTTTGTTCATCCCATCATAAAGGCCCCGATCAGGTTCGCTGACGAGGGTATTAATATAATCCTTATATTTCTCTATCGCATCCAAGGTCTCGTCGGAGGAGCCGCCGTCAATTACGATGGTCTCAAGTTCGTGATCGTGCCGTTGATTCCATACAGACTGCAGGGCACGCCCGATGCAGGAGTCGTTGTAAACGGAGGTTACAATAGAAATTTTCATGTGGTTCAATCGTGGCAGGCGACGCTTGCCATTGTTCATCGGCGGTTCTTTGGAAACTCAGCGTCCAACAAATTTATTACCGATGATCTCGGCGTTAATCCAGTCATAGGTGATTTTTATACCCTCACGGAGCGGCGTTTGCGGCTCCCACCCCAGAATTTCTTTTAGTAAAGAGTTGTCGCTATTTCAACCACGCACGCCCTGCGGCTTCGTCATATCGTGTCTTCTCTGCAAACGCTTTCCAGCAGCGGCACACACGATGTCTAGGAGATCATTCACCGTCACCAGTTCGTCCGAGCCTAGATTGATCGGTTGCGTGTATCCCGATTCCATGATCCGGCGCAGCCCTTTTATGCAGTCTGTGATGTAGCAAAAGCTACGCGTCTGCTGACCATCGCCCCAGACCTCGATGCTGCTGCCGTCTTCCGCCAACGCAACCTTCCTGCAGAGGGCGGCCGGTGCTTTCTCCTTTCCCCCCTCGTACGTGCCGAGCGGGCCATAGATGTTATGGAACCGGATGATCCTCACGTCCAGCTTGAATTCCTCTTGATAATAGGTCGCCATTTGCTCCGCAAATAATTTTTCCCATCCGTAGCCCTTCTCGAGGTCTGCTGGAATAGCTTGTGCTTCCCTAAGAGGGCTGACGTCTTCAGTGCCTTGGAGGAATTCTGGGTACACGCAAGCCGAGCTGGTGTACAGGTACCTTCTGGTGCCAGCAACTCGCGCCGCTTCCAACATATGACCGTCGTCCATACCGTCAGCGGCCTTCAGGCAGGATTCGAAGTGCCGCAGATCCGCAATGTAAAACTCGTCGCTCAGGGTAGAGGCGAATTCGGGGCGTTTTAGATCCACACCCCGAACCCAGTGTCCCTCGGCCTTGAGCTGATTGACCAAGTGGTGGCCGATAAACCCTCCTACACCCGCAACCAATATTTTCATCCTATTTCCTCAATTTGGGCGTTGGGCACATCCTGTTCGTCGAATCTCGGAGCGATATTGCTAAGCAGCCATCCCCCGCAGCGGTGGCGCGGAGGGTAGCTGCTTCTTCCCCATCTCTTTCTTCCCCCATCCGTCAATAGGAGTCTCGTAACGACCGAGCAGAGACTTCCACATTCGAGGGTATGCGACGAGCCATAAAAAACCACATCCCCTTTCCAGCCAGTTCTCACCGTCACCATGCCTCCCGCGCCGCGGTGTTGCACCGACCGGAGGCAGTGGTATGTTCCAAATCTGCCTCCCGGATAGCAAGGTTGTGATGTCGACCGTCCCGGGCGCTTAATCGCGCCGGGAAGCAAACTGGTAAAAACACGAAGCAAATCAGCAAACAAGGAGGGAGCCGATGGCCGGCCCAGAGACCCTGCCCAGTTTGCCCATGTCCGGCGTGATCGACGCCGATGGGCATATCCTCGAAGCCCCCGACCTGTGGGATCGCTATCTGGAGGCCAAGTACCGAGACCGCGCGGTGCGCATTCGCAAGGATGACGCAGGCCTCGAGTATCTGGAAGTCAACGGCAAGCCGGCCAAGATGACGCGCAAGGGCGCGCCGTCCGGCTTGGGTGTGATGGACAAGCTGGCCGGCATCGAGTATCCGCGCGAACCGACCGGATCGGGCTACGTGGACAACGCCTCGTTCGGGTCCATGGACCCGCAGGAACGACTCAAGCGGCTGGATATCGAGAACATCGAAAAGGTGTTCCTGTATCCCACGCTGGGCCTGTTGTGGGAGCCGGAGTGCGAAGACCTGGAACTGTCGGTCGCCTATGCACGAGCCTACAACCGCTGGCTGGTCGATTTCTGTGCGGACTCTGGCGGTCGGCTCATCCCGATTGCGCACATCCCGATCGGTATCCCGGAGTTGGCCGAACAGGAGTTGCGCCGCGCGGCCGCGGACGGCATGAAAGGCTTTTTCGTGGCGCCGTACATCTGGAGCCGTAAGGCGCACGGCCACCCCGACCATGACCGCGTGTTCGCCGCGGCCGAAGAACTCGACCTGCCGTTCGGCATCCATCCGTCGTTCGAGCCGCACTGGGCCGCGCCGACCCGCTTCGGCCGCATGACCGGATTCTCGACGGCGTTCTTCCAGAACATTGCCGGCGGGGACGCGATCCGCGGCGGGTTCGTGTCGCTGTTCCAGTACGGCGTGTTCGACAAATTCCCCAAGCTCAAGGTGATCGTGCTCGAAGTGGGCGCTGGCTGGATCGGCTACTGGCTGGACCGTATGGATGCGGTGTACGACTCGCCGCTCGGCCGGAGCGTGCCGCTCAAGCACAAACCATCGGAGTATTTCCGCCGCCAGTGCTGGATTTCGGGCGACCCGGACGAGCGCTCACTGGCCGGCGTGATCCCGTTCGTGGGCGAGGACCGCTTCTTCTGGGCCAGTGATTTTCCGCACGCCGACCATCCGCCCGAGTACGTCCCCAACTTGATCGAGTTGACGAATCTGATGTCCGCGTCGGCCCGCGCGGGCATTCTGGGCAAGAACGTGCTGCGTTGTTACGGCATGGACGCCTGACCGACCGCATCCGTGGATCCGAAGGACTTCCGAGCAGAGAAGAGGAGGACGACATGGCGAAGTATGGACAACTCACGAAGAGCCGGTTCGGCCCGTCGATGCCGGTCAACGCGCCCGCAGTGCAGGCCCCGCCGTTCTACTACCGGAACATGGAGATGATCATCGTCGACTACGAGACCGACGAGGAGGGTGCGCTGCAACTCCTGCCCGAGGGGCTGGAACTGAGCGAGCCGGCGACGGCCAGCATCATCATCGCCAAGTACCACTTCTCGACCTTCGGCCCGTACAACGAGGCGATTCTGGGCGTGGCCTGCAAGTGGAACGGCGCGCCGATGACGTATCTGCCCAACCTGTTCGTGACCCAAGAGGCGCCGCTGATCGCGGGCCGCGAGATCTGGGGTTACCCCAAGAAGCTGGCCCACGTGGACGTGACGCAGGAGCACGAGGAATTCATGGGCATCATCGAACGGCCGAAGGGTAACCGGCTGGCCACCGCGGTCATGCGCGCGGTGCGCAACGTGACGCCCGACAGCTTCAAGTTTCCGCCGATCGTCTCGCTCAAGGTGATTCCGCACGCGGAAGAGAGCGAAGAGCCGGCGCTGGCCCAACTCGTGTCGTGCAACTTCGCGGTGACGCCCAAGGTCGGCACCGACGGCATCGCCGAGGTGTGGAGTGGGCCGGGCTCGCTGGTATACAACACGCCGACCGAGGCCGACCCTTGGCACCAACTCGCGGTCAAGCAGGTCGTGCAATGTCGTTACGGCCTCTTCAACGCTCACCTACCCAACGGCACGATCCTGAAGACGTATTGACCTCTTGAAAGAGGAATATCTTCGGGGTCGAGATTACCCGGGGAATCGGTTTCAGGTTCCCCGGGATGCGATTCCCAAGTCGTCGGACGATGAGATGCCCGGCAGCTCGTCCTACGTCTTCGCGAGAATGCCTTGGTCGGGTCGACCGGTGGGAACCCCTTGGGAGGATATCGGGCCGCACAACCCGGTGGTCTGTTGCTATGGATCAAGAGGCGTTCGCAGCTTGTCCAACATGCCTCCCGAACGTCCCTCCCGATCCTCGCCGCAAAGCTCCGCTCTCATTGCCGGTTTTTGACAACGTGTTGAAGGGTATCGTTGAATGGCTGAACACGCCCACTTTCCCAGAGACTGACGTATTGGTCGGGGCCGGTCTGGTGAAATTGGCCGGTGTTGATCCAAGAGATCGGATAGGCTGGAAGCTCCACCTTCGTCCAACACTTCCCGTCGGTCCATGCCCCTTTCTTCATAAGACGAAAGGTCGGGGAATCGAACCCATACCGGCGGCGGGCTTTGGGCAAATCGTGTACATCAACCGGATGGACGTGCACGAAGAACTTCGCCACCCGATCCAATGCGGTGCAGCCCTCCTTGGCATAACCCAGCGCCCGGCGCGCAGGATCGGCATAGATGTCGAACACCTCTCGGACCAACCGCTTGCCCGATGTGGCTTCCCGATACGTCGCACTCCGAACCGGAAGGCTCCGTTCCTGCTCCGGCACCGTGACCTTGGCCGTGACGCTGACCAGGGGACTGTTGTACACCTCGTGAACATACAAGGTCTCGTCAAACGAGTGCGACCTTCTTCTTCGCTTGCTCAAAGTCTTCCGCTGCAATGTTTTGCCACAGGAAATGTCGAAGTCGGCTCCTTTCCGAACCAAAACTATCCGGGAGCGATCCGCCGGGGGAAGCATCAGCCAGTTTCTGCTGAGAGACCAGTTATCACGAACGGAGACGGTCGTGTCGGGATACCGCTGGCGCAGGAACTCCAGCCCTTCTCGGCACGTGAGGTACCACGGGTCCATCACATAGTGTGTGGAGAGATAGCCCGGTGCCATCCGATCCACCAGAACATTGAAGTAAACTTGCTGATGCGGATGGAGACGGACCATCTCCACGACCGTCACCAGCAGCCCTATTCCCACCAGCGTTGACATCCCCACCGCCACCCGCGGGTTCCCGTTCCCGGCCCACTGCACCCCCCACATCCCGAGGACGCACACCGGCGCATGGAGGAAGAACATGTGCCGCCAGCTCCCCTGCAGGGGGGAACCGAGCACGCCGACCGCCACGACGGGCAGCGTCAAACAGGTAAGCAGCAGCAGCCCGAAACGCAGGTCGGTGTTCCGCACTGCCTCCCGGACCCGCCGCACGCTGCGCCCGCCTACCAGCGTAGCGCCGAGCACGCCGAGCCCCAGCGTGACCGACGGGGTCGAGATCGCCAGCCACGTCGGGACGAAATGCGGCGGCAGGCGATCGGTCCAGATCAGCTCCCCCTGAAACAATTCCCGGACAACCGTCGGATGGTGGGCCAGGGTCCGGACCGCCGTGAGCAACTCGAACGGGTCCGCCCACAGATACGGCGACAGCCCGTACAGCGTGGCCAGGCTCCCCCCCACGAACACCGCCCCCGTCGCCACGACCTGTTTCCGCTGCGCCGGGCGGCTCCAGAGCCAGTCCAGCCCCCGCATGGCCAGCACCGCCGGAAACACCATGCCGCCCATGATGCGCAGATTGGTCAGGATGCCCACGCTCACCCCACACACCAGAAACGCCCCCACCGTCTGCGTCCGAAACGCCCGGTGCGTCAGATACAAGCTGACCATGAACATGCTCAGAAACGGCAGGTCCTTGGGGTTGAAGAAGGAATGTGCATACAGCCGCGGCTGCAACACGAACACCAACAACGCCAGCAGCGCCACGCCTTTACTGTGGAAGAGGCGATACACCAGCAGCGCCCCGCAGAAGCCGCCGGCCAGAAAGAACAGATGCGTCAGCAGATGTCGCAGCAGATAGATATGGCGGGGGTCCTCCAATCCCAGACTCCGTTCGAGCAGGAACAGCGGCAGTTCAAACGCCACCCCGTAGTACTTGTCGTGGTCGTACGCGAGCGCATCGGTCTTTCCAGTGATGAAGTCAAAGTTGACTTCCGCGATGTGCCGTTGGCCGGCCGTGTCCCCTACGGCACCGTAGTCGTCCACCACAGCGAACCCCACAGCCAGCAACCCCGCACACCCCAGTAGCCCTTGCACCGGAAAGGAGACCCGACACACGCGTAGGAGGAAACGTCTCACGGGAGCGGCCTCACCATGCGTTCGCCCTGCCAAGCCTCCGGGTTCGGGCCCCGCTCTCACCACGGCGGCCATCCCATCTCCATTTCCATATCTCCCAGACTCGGGGTACTGCCGGATGGGAATGCGGGAAATCGCATAATCCGGAAGGGCAACGGTCGCCCAATTCTTCTCGTCAGTTCACATCCTCCTATTGGAGATTGAAAAATCCAGATTGTCGAAATCGTACTGTCGGCGGATCTCGGACAAACAGCGAACGTCACGCGGCTGACATGAAGAAAAAATCAGGGCTATCGACCCTATGTAGTACAGCCATCCCTAGCATATCCCAACGTGTGGGTATGAGGAAGAAGCGTAGACGTCAACTAGCATTTGTTTTGCTGACTGTCCCGACGGAACTCCTGGGTAGGTGATGTTCTGAACATGACGTTCCTTTCCTCGCGCACCGAACCGTAACGAGGGTGTTGTTATACGCCTTGTAAGTATAAACTGTGTTTTCAAATGCTTTCTTTTTTAAATAGAGATCTTTTCCACAGTATATGCGATAATCGGGACCCTCCCGGACCAGAACCAACTGAAGTCGGTCCTCCCTGGGAAGAGTAAGCCAAGCTTTTCTTGTAGGCCAGGAGTCACGAACATGGATTGTCGTGCCAGGATACCGCCGCCGTAGGAATTTCAGGCCTTCCCGGCAGGTGTCCATTCGTGGGTCCATTTCATATTGGGTGCGGAGATACCCGGGTGTTGTCCGGTCCACCAGAACATTGAAATAGACTTGCTGATGCGGATGGAGGCGCACCATTTCCACGACTGTCACCAGCAGCCCAATCCCCACCAGCGCAGACATTCCCACCGCCACCCGCGGGCTCCCGCCCCCGGCCCACTGCACCCCCCACATCCCGAGGACACACACCGGCGCATGGAGGAAGAACATGTGCCGCCAGCTATCACAGAGGTGGGAACCGAGCACGCCGACCGCCACGACGGGCAGCGTCAAACAGGCAAGCAGCAGCAGCCCGAAGCGCAGGTCGGTGTTCCGCAGCGCCTCCCGGACCCGCCGCACGCTGCGCCCGCCTACGAGCGTAGCGCCGAGCACGCCGAGCCCCAGCGTGACTAACGGGGTCGAGATCGCCAGCCACGTCGGGATGAAATGCGGTGGAAATTGGTCTGCTTGCACTACGCTCCCTTGAAATATCTCCCGGCAAATAATGGGGTGATGGGCGAGAGTCCGGATCGCCGTGAGCAACTCGAACGGGTCCGCCCACAGATACGGCGACAGCCCGTACAGCGTGGCCAGGCTCCCCCCGGCGAACACCGCCCCCGTCGCCACGACCTGTTTCCGCTGTGCCGAGCTTCCGCAGAGCAAGTCCAGCCCCCGCATGGCCAACACCGCCGGAAACACCATACTGCCCATGATGCGCAGATTGGTCAGGATGCCCACGCTCACCCCGCACACTAGAAACGCCCCGACCGTCTGCATCTGAAACGCCCGGTGCGTCAGATACAAGCTGACCATGAACATGCTCAGAAACGGCAGGTCCTTGGAGTTGAAGAACGAATGCGCGTACAGCCGCGGCTGCAACACGAACACCAGCAACGCCAGCAGCGCGAGTCCCCGGCTGTGGAAGAGGCGGTACACCAGCAGCGCCCCGCAGAAGCCGCCGGCCAGAAAGAACAGATGCGTCAGCAGATGCCGCAGCAGATAGATATGCCGGGTGTCCTCCAACCCCAGACCCCGTTCGATCAGGAGCAGCGGCAATTCAAACGCGACCCCGTAGTACCTCACGGGACCGTTGAGAAATAATGTGGAGGCGTCTCCCTTGATGAAGGCAAGATTTGCTTCGGCTATACCCCTTACTGCGCCAACGTCCCACCCGGCGCCGTAGTCACCCACCACGGCGAACCCCACGGCTAGCAATACCGCACACACCACCAGCCCCTGCACCGGAAAGGGCAGGCGGGACATCGGGAGAGGAAAACGCGACATGGGAGGACCTCAGCCGACTCTTCCTATGCCCCACTCCGTCCCTTCAGGGCGAGTGGTGCGGGCCGGTGCCGCGCAGGACCTCGCGGCGTAGGCAGGACGAGCCTACTTTCCCAGAGATTGACGTATTGGTCAGGGCCTGCCTTGTAAAATTGGCCGGTGTTGATCCAGGAGATCGGATACGCTGGAAGCTCCACCTTCGTCCAACACTGCTCGCCGGTCCATCCCCCCTTCTTTAAAAGATCAAAATTCAGGGTGTCGAACCCATGTGGGCGGCGGGCTTTGGGCAAATCGTGTACGTTGACCGGATGGACGTGCACGAAAAACCTCATAAGCCGATCCAGCGCGGTGCAGCCCTCCTTGGCGTAACCCAGCGCCCGGCGCGCAGGATCGGCATAGATGTCGAAACCTGATCGGACCAACCGCTTGCCCGATGTGGCTCCCCGATACGGCTCGGTCCAGACCGCGCGCCGCCGCTCCTGCTCCGGCACCGTAACGTTAGCTATGACCACGGCGAGAGGGTTATTGTACAACTTGTGAGTATATAGAGCGTCATCGAACAGGAGCTTCATTTTTTTCCTCTTGTGCTGCAACACTTTTCCACAGAAGACATCGAAGTCGGCTCCTTTCCGGACGAGAATCACCCGCGAACGATCCGCCGTGGGAAGCGTCAGCCAATTTCTTCTGACAGACCAATCGTCAGAAACATGGACGGTCGTGTCGGGATACCGCCGGCGCAGGAATTTCAGCCCTTCTTTGCACGTGTGCTGCCAAGGGTCCATCACATAGTGCGTGGAGAGATAGCCCGGTGCCGTCCGGTCCACCAGAACATTGAAGTAGACTTGCTGATGCGGATGGAGACGGACCATCTCCACGACCGTCACCAGCAGCCCGACCCCCACCAGCGCAAACACTCCCACCACCCTGCCCGGGCTCCCGCCCCCGGCCCACTGCACCCCCCACATCCCGAGGATACACACCGGCGCATGGAGGAAGAACATGTGCCGCCAGTTATCCTGCAGGTGGGAACCGAGCACGCCGACCGCCACGATGGGCAGCGTCAAACAGGCAAGCAGCAGCAGCCCGAAGCGCAGGTCCGTGTTCCGCAGCGCCTCCCGGACCCGCCGCACGCTGCGCCCGCCCACCAGCGAGGCACCGAGCACGCCGAGCCCCAGCGTGACCGACGGGGTCGAGATCGCCAGCCACGTCGGAATGAAATGCGGCGGCAGGCGATCGGTCCAGATCAGCTCCCCCTGAAACAATTCCCGGACAACCACAGGGTGATGGGCCAGGGTTCGGACCGCCGTGAGCAACTCGAATGGGTCCGCCCACAGATACGGCGACAGCCCGTACAGCGTGACGAGGCTCCCCCCGGCGAACACCGCCCCCGTCGCCACGACCTGTTTCCGCTGTGTCGGGCGGCCCCAGAGCCAGTCCAGCCCCCGCAAGACCAGTACCGCGGGAAACACCATACCGCCCATGATGCGCAGATTGGTCAGGATGCCCACGCTCACCCCGCACACCAGAAACGCCCCCACCGTCTGCATCCGAAACGCCCGGTGCGTCAGATACAAGCTGACCATGAACATGCTCAGAAACGGCAGGTCCTGGGAGTTGAAGAACGAATGCGCGTACAGCCGCGGCTGCAGCACGAACACCAGCAACGCCAGCAGCGCGAGTCCCCGGCTGTGGAAGAGGCGATACACCAGCAGCGCCCCGCAGAAGCCGCCGGCCAGAAAGAACAGATGCGTCAGCAGATGCCGCAGCAGATAGATATGCCGGGTGTCCTCCAATCCCAGACTCCGTTCGAGCAGGAGCAGCGGCAGTTCAAACACGACCCCGTAGTACCTCAGGTGGCCGTACGCGAGCGCGTCGGTCTTTCCCGTGATGAACTCAAGGTTGACTTCGGCGATGAGCCGTTGTCCTGCCCCATCCACCAAGGCACTATAGTCGTCCACCACGGTAATCCCCACGGCCAGCAACGCCGCACACACTACCAGCCCCTGCACCGGAAAGGGCAAGCGGGACATCGGGAGAGAAAAACGCGACAAGGGAGGACCTCTGCTCGACTTTCCCTCTACCCTACTCCGTCCCTTCAGGACGAGTAGTACGGTCCGGTGCCGCGCAGGACCTCACGGCGTAGGCAGGACGAGCGTACTTTTCCAGAGATTGACGTATTGGTCAGGGCCGGTGTTGTAATATTGGCCGGTGTTGATCCAAGAGATCGGATAGGCTGGAAGCTTCACCTTCGTCCAACACTTCCCGTCGGTCCATGCTCCGTTGTTAAGAAAAATAAAATTCAGGGTGTCGAACCCATGCGGGCGGCGGGCTTTGGGCAAATCGTGTACATCAACCGGATGGACATGCACGAAGAACCTCGCCTTCCGATCCAGCGCGGTGCAGCCCTCCTTGGCGTACCCCAGCGCCCGGCGCGCAGGATCGGCATAGATGTCGAACACCTCTCGGACCAACCGCTTGCCCGATGTGGCTTCCCGATACGTCGCGCTCCGAACCGGAAGGCTCCGTTCCTGCTCCGGCACCGTGACCTTGGCCGTGACGCTGACCAGGGGACTGTTGTACACCTCGTGAACATACAAGGTCTCGTCAAACGAGTGCGACCTTCTTCTTCGCTTGCTCAAAGTCTTCCGCTGCAATGTTTTGCCACAGGAAATGTCGAAGTCGGCTCCTTTCCGAACCAAAACTATCCGGGAGCGATCCGCTGGGGGAAGCATCAGCCAGTTTCTGCTGAGAGACCAGTTATCACGAACGGAGACGGTCGTGTCGGGATACCGCCGGCGCAGGAACTCCAGCCCTTCTCGGCACGTGAGGTGCCACGGGTCCATCACATAGTGCGTGGAGAGATAGCCCGGTGCCGTCCGATCCGCCAGAACGTTGAAGTAAACTTGCTGATGCGGATGGAGACGGACCATCTCCACGACCGTCACCAGCAGCCCGATCCCCACCAGCGCAAACACTCCCACTGCCACCCGCGGGCTCCCGCCCCCGGCCCACTGTACCCCCCACATCCCGAGGACGCACACCGGCGCATGGAGGAAGAACATGTGCCGCCAGTTATCCTGCAGGTGGGAACCGAGCACGCCGACCGCCACGACGGGCAGCGTCAAACAGGCAAGCAGCAGCAGGCCGAAGCGTAGGTCCGTGTTCCGCAGCGCCTCCCGGACCCGTCGCACGCTGCGCCCGCCCACCAGCATAGCGCCGAGCACGCCGAGCCCCAGCGTGACCGACGGGGTCGAGATCGCCAGCCACGTCGGGACGAAATGCGGCGGCAGGCGATCGGTCCCAATCAGCTCCCCCTGAAACAATTCCCGGACAACCATCGGATGGTGGGCCTGGGTCCGGACCGCCGTGAGCAACTCGAACGGATCTGCCCACAGATACGGCGACAGCCCGTACAGCGTGGCTAGGCTCCCCCCCACGAACACCGCGCCCGTCGCCACGACCTGTTTCCGCTGTGCCGGGCGGCCCCAGAGCCAGTCCAGCCCCCGCATGGCCAGCACCGCGGGCACCACCATGCCGCCCATGATGCGCAGATTGGTCAGGATGCCCACGCTCACCCCACACACCAGAAACGCCCCCACCGTCTGCGTCCGAAACGCCCGGTGCGTCAGATACAAGCTGACCATGAACATGCTCAGAAACGGCAGGTCCTTGGAGTTGAAGAACGAATGTGCATACAGCCGCGGCTGCAACACGAACACCAGCAACGCCAGCAGCGCGAGTCCCCGGCTGTGGAAGAGGCGATACACCAGCAGCGATCCGCAGAAGCCGCCGGCCAGAAAGAACAGATGCGTCAGCAGATGCCGCAGGAGATAGATATGGCGGGTGTCCTCCAATCCCAGACCCCGTTCGAGCAGGAACAGCGGCAGTTCAAACGCGGCCCCATAGTACTTGTCGTAGTAGTACGCGACCGCATTGGTCTTTCCGGTGATGAAGTCAAGGTTGCTTTCCGCGACGTGCCGCTGTCCTATCCCGTCCCCCATGGCACTGTAATCATCCACCACGGCGAACCCAACAGCCAGCAACGCTGCACATCCCAGTAGCCCTTGCACCGGAAAGGAGAGCCGACACATGCATAGTAGGAAACGTCTCATGGGGGGGCACTCGCCGCCCGTACTCCAAGTACGTTCCAGGCAGACGTGGTGGACCGGGATGTGGGGCCGACAATGAGAGCCGCACCCCTGTGCCGCAATTCTATCTGGGCTGCGGCACGATACGCAAATAGGGCCTCGGCGCCTTCCAGCCGCCGGGGTAACGCTGCTTAGCTTCGTCGTCGGACACCGAGGGGACGATGATGACATCCTCGCCCTGCCGCCAGTTGACCGGCGTGGCGACCTTGTGTTGCGCGGTGAGTTGGCACGAGTCCAATACGCGCAACACCTCGTCGAAGTTGCGGCCGGTGCTCATCGGATAGGTGATCATCAGCTTGATCTTCTTGTCCGGCCCGATGACGAACACCGAGCGTACCGTGGCGTTGTCGACCGCGCTGCGCCCCTTGGCCGTGCCGCTCGCCGCGGGGTGGATCATGTCGTACAGCTTGGCGACCGCCAAATCCGTGTCGCCGATGAGCGGATAGGCCACGGCGTTGCCCTGCGTCTCTTCGATGTCCTTGACCCACTCCGTGTGGTCCGCCACCGGATCGATGCTCAACCCGATGATCTTGCAGTTCCGTTTGGCGAATTCGGGTTGCAGCCCGGCCATGTAGCCGAGTTCCGTGGTGCAGACCGGCGTGAAGTCCTTGGGGTGGGAAAAGAGGATCGCCCAGCCGTCGCCGATCCAGTCGTGGAAATTGATGGTGCCTTCCGTGGTCTCCGCAGTGAAATTCGGAGCCTCCTCGCCGATATGTAACGCCATGAGTCACTCCCGTCGTGTTGGTTGGTTCATGCAAAGCGGGGTCGTGCCCGACGGCCCAGCCCGCGAATTCTCGCCGACTGCCTGCTGCTCCGAGTCTCTTACGCGTTCAGCCGGAAGCCGACCTTGAGCTTCACCTGGAACTGGTTCACCCGACCGTCCTGGATCATGCCGCGGGCTTCGACGACCTCGAACCAATCCAGATTCTTGAGCGTTTGGTTGGCCCGCGAGATCGCATTCTGGATGGCTTCCTCGATCGAGCTTTCCGAGACGCCGACCAGTTCGATGAGTTTGTAGGTTTTTTCCTCCATGACCGCTCCTTTTCCGTTTCCGTCGTTCTTCGAGCAAGGGACGAGTAACCGGGATACGTACCCGAGGTCCGGGAACGCGGCGCCACCTAGCCCTCGGCCCAGGCTTTCATCTCTTCGTCGCTCAAATACCGGAACCCGACGTCGAGCGTGACTTGATACTGGCCGACGTTCCCGTCCACGACCGTCCCGCGCACCGCCTTGACCTCGAACCAGTCGAGCGCCTTCAGCGTCTTGTTGGCCCGCTCGACGGCGTTGTTCACCGCGGCCGAGACGGACTCCTTCGAGGTTCCGACGATTTCGGTAATGACGTAGGTTTTGTCCTGCACCCTGGCCCCCTTTCCGAGCGCGGTCGTCCCGCCTGTCTTCGATGACGTCCCGGTATCCTCTTCCCCTTGGCCGGCGCCTGTCAACCGCCCCCGCGCTCAGTCGTACTCCAGATAGTTGACGACTCGCCACCCCTCGGCCCGCTGCTGCAAGGTCAGCACGACGTTCTTGGTGAACCGCCCGGCGCCCTCTACCACGAAGTCCAACTCGTACACGAACGACATGCGCGACTCGCCGCGTGGCGTCGTCTCTTTCAAGTCGTAATACACCCGCGGCGGGCGGGTTGCGGCGTCGATCGGCTGGCCCTGCGTGAGCCGAATCTCCTCCTCGATACGGTTCAGGGCGAAGCCCGTGCAGTAGGTGCGCGCCGCCGGCAGATCGATGCGCACGTAATGCGCGTCGAGGAAACGCTCGGCCGTGCCGCGCGCGGTCGCCGGGTCGGGCTGACATGCGGACAGCACTCCGACCAGACACACGAGGACTGGCGCCGCACGGAACCGCACTCCGATCGCGGCTCGAACGCGCAGGTCAGGATTTGGATTTGAACAACGCATCCAGCCGTGCCCGTGCGTCGGGTGCCGCGGGCTGTACGGGAGACGCCGCGCTCCGGGCCGGGGCGAAGAACTCGCAAAAATTGGCCGCGTCTTTGTGTTGGACGAGTTCGGCGTTGGGTTCGCGGCAGGCGTCCGCGGCGTGGGCTTCGTAGAACGTGCAGTTCAGGCAACAGCGCGCATCGGCACCGCAGTTGGCGCAGGTGTCGCGCCGTCCGACCGGCTCCTCGAGATCGAGCGACGCTTGACACTGATGACACGTCGGCATGGGAGAGATCGTTCGCGGCCGTTCACGTCCGCACCCGGCCGGACTCACTTCCGTCGGGCCGGACTTGTTGATACCATCCCGCCGGTCGAATTGAAATTGCCGAAACTCCCATGACGGCCCACCCCCGCGAGTTGCTGGACCGCTACAGCGCGTACCTCGAGATCGAGCAGCGCGTATCCGTCCACACGCTCCGCAACTACCGCAGCGACCTGGAACAGTTCTTCGATTTCGTCGCCCAGCCGACCGACGGCGCCGAGCCGCAGCCGGTCGCGGTCGAGCGGATCACCCACCACGTCATCCGGGCGTTTTTGGCGCGGTTGCACCGCGAACGTTCCCGGAGTTCTATTGCGCGCAAGTTGTCGGCGCTCAGAAGTTTCTTCCGCTTTCTGGTGCGCGAGTCGGTCATCGCCCAGGACCCGACCAGGCAGATCCATGCGCCCAAGCAAGACAAGCCGCTGCCTACGTATTTGTCCGTGGACGACATGTTCCGGCTGTTGAATGCACCTGCCGCGGACACGCCGGCCGGACTGCGCGACCGGGCGATCCTGGAAGTGCTGTATTCCGGCGGGCTGCGCGTCAGCGAGTTGGCCGGCCTCGACTGGCCCGACGTGGACGCCGACTTGTCCGTCCTGCGCGTGGAGGGCAAGGGCCGCAAGGAACGCATGGTTCCCATCGGCCGTGCGGCGCTCGACGCGCTGCACCGCTACCGGATGGAGATCCCGGCTCTGCTGAACCCGGACCCGGGCACGGAACCGCGGCGCCCGACCTCGGCCGCGGTCTTTCTGAACCGTCGTGGCGGCCGGCTGACGACGCGCAGCGTGGCGCGCCTGATCGAGGGCTATGCCCGGCAGTGCGGACTGGCCGACCGGATCAGCCCCCACGCGCTGCGACACAGTTTTGCGACCCACCTGCTCGACGCCGGGGCCGACTTGCGCGCCATTCAGGAACTGCTCGGCCACGCCAGCCTGTCCACCACCCAGAAATACACCCACGTCAATCTGGACCGGCTCACGCAGGTGTATGACCGAGCGCATCCTCACGCTTGACCCTGGGATGAAGCAGCGGCTCCGTTCGTATCCAATCGGATGACTCCCATGTTCCGCGTCCTGACGGCTCGCATCGTCGTACCCGCCCCTTCGAAGGTCTCGCCGTGACCCCTACGATGCACGGCACGACCATCCTGAGCGTCCGCCGCGATGGCAAGGTCGCCATGGCGGGCGACGGGCAAGTCAGCTTGGGCGATACGGTCGTCAAGCACGCCGCGGTCAAGGTGCGCAGGCTGTACAAGGATCGGATTCTGGCCGGCTTTGCAGGCGGCACCGCGGACGCGGTCACGCTGTGCGAGAAATTCGAAGGCAAGCTGGAAGAATACAACGGCAATCTGCGCCGCGCCGCGGTCGAACTGGCCCGGGACTGGCGCGCCGACCGGGTCTTGCGGCGGCTGGAGGCGCTGATGGCCGTGGTGGACCGCGAGTCCTCGCTGCTCATTTCCGGCAGCGGGGACGTGCTGGAACCGGACGACGGCATGGTGGCGATCGGTTCGGGCGGCAACTATGCGCTGGCCGCGGCGCGTGCCCTGATGGCGCATACGGCCTTGGACGCGGTCGGCATCACCCGGCACGCCATGCAGATCGCGGGCACGATTTGCGTCTATACCAACGATCGGATCGTCGTGGAGGAACTGTAAGATGTCGGACGCCGCCCGCGAGACCCACGCTCAGGTTGACGAGACACGGGGCCACGTCATGACCCCGCGCGAAATCGTCTCGGAGCTGGACCGCTACATCATCGGCCAGACGAAGGCCAAGCGGGCGGTGGCGATCGCCCTGCGCAACCGCTGGCGGCGCCAGCAGGTCGCGCCCGAGCTGCGCGACGAAATCGCGCCCAAGAACATCCTGATGATCGGCCCGACGGGCGTCGGCAAGACCGAGATCGCCCGCCGGCTGGCGCGCCTGGCCCAAGCCCCGTTCATCAAGGTCGAGGCGTCCAAATTCACCGAAGTCGGTTACGTGGGCCGGGACGTCGAATCCATGGTGCGCGACCTGACCGAGTTGGCCGTCGGCTTGGTGAAACAGGAAGCGAAGGAGCGGATTCAGGTCAAAGCCGAAGCCCAGGCCGAGGACCGCTTGCTCGACCTGTTGCTGCCCCCGACGCCGTCCGCCGCGGATGCCCAGTCGTCGGCCGCGGGGGAGGACGCCACGCCCGTAGCGGACGCCGACCGGCCCAGCACGCGCGAGAAAATGCGCGCCATGCTGCGCAAAGGCACGCTCGACGACCGCGAGGTCGAGTTGGAGGTGACGCGCTCGTCCACGCCGTTCGTCGAGGTCATGGCCCCGCAGGGCATGGAGGAAATGGAGAACCAACTCAAGGAAATGTTCTCCAACATGATGCCCAAGCAGAGCAAGAAACGCCGCGTCAAGGTCCCGGAGGCGCTGGACCTGCTGGCGGTCGAGGAGGCCGACAAGCTGGTCGATATGGAGGCCGTGGTCCACGACGCCGTGCAGCGGGTCGAGCAGACCGGCATCATCTTCATCGACGAGATCGACAAGATCGCCGGGCGCGAGGCCGTCCACGGCGCCGACGTGTCGCGCCAGGGCGTGCAGCGCGACCTGCTGCCGCTGGTCGAAGGCTGCACGGTCCACACCAAATACGGTATGGTCCACACGGACCACGTCCTGTTCGTCGCCTCGGGTGCGTTCCACACCGCCAAGCCGTCCGACCTGATCCCCGAGTTCCAGGGCCGCTTCCCGATTCGGGTGGAACTGGAGTCGCTCACCCACGCGGACTTCGTCCGCATCCTGACCGAGCCCAAGAACGCCCTGCTGACCCAGTACGTCGCGTTGCTGGACACCGAGAACGTCACGCTCTCGTTCGCCTCGGACGCGGTCGAGCAGATCGCCGAGACCGCCGCGGCCGTCAACGAACGGACCGAGAACATCGGGGCGCGGCGCCTGCACACCGTGGTCGAACGCCTGGTCGAAGACCTGTCCTTCGACGCACCCGAGATGAGCGGGCGCGAGATGCCGATCGACGCCGCCTACGTGCGCGACAAGCTCGACGCCATCGTTAAGGATCAGGACCTGTCCAGATACATTCTGTAGTGCAGCCAACTCGCCGGATGCGGTGAATGGCGGATGCGTTGTTGCCGATTGGGGCGGGATGAGATTTTTGATTGTGGATTGTGGATTGTGGATTTGTGATTGAACCTGCCGACGATGGGATCTGTTGAGGCTTCGCCCTTTATCCCCTCTTCCCCCTTCGACAAGCTCGGGGACCGCCGGGAGAGAGCTAGAGCCTGTCCCGGACTTGATCCGGAGGAGAGGGTCCTAGTGGGAGCAACGGCAAACCGAGACGCGGCCCGGTAAGCGGCGCCGGCGCCCATCTTGGACGCCGGCGGAAGGAGAGGTTATTTCGCGGCGCCGGCGGTCGCGCGCCCGTTGAGCCGAACAGGCGCCGATACTTGAATCTCGCTCTGCGGCGATGCCGGGATGAACTCCAGCGTGAAACCGTCCGGGTCGATGTCCACGTGCTTGCGGATGACGGCCAGGATGTCTTTCTTGAGCGCGGCCTTCTTTTCCGCGGTGAGCCCCAGCCGGTCGTCCACCAGCACGCTGAGCAGCCGATCTCTGGCCGCGGCCTTGCTGCCATTGGCGTTGAACAAATGTTGGAACCGTTCCTTCAGCGTCATGGCTTATCTCCCGAAGATCGCTTTCCCGAGCTTGCTGACGAAGCCGCCGTGGCCGTTCAGATCGGGGATCGGAATCTCCTCCCCGAGTAGCCGGCGCGTGATGCGTTGGAAGGCCGCGCCGGACTGCGAACCGTTCAGCACCACCGGCATTCCCTTGTTGCCCGCAATCACGACCGCGTCGTCCTCGGGCACGATCCCCAGCAGGCCGACGGCGAGGATGTCGAGCACGTCCTGACGGTCGAGCATCTCGCCCCGCCGCACCATGCCCGCGTCCATACGGTTGATGATCAAGCGCGGGTCGCCCAGTTCGCTTTGCAGCAGGCCGATGACGCGGTCGGCGTCGCGCACCGGCGAGACGTCCGGCGTGGTGACGACGATCGCTTCGTCGGCCGCGGCCACCGCGTTGCGAAAGCCCTGCTCGATACCGGCCGGGCAGTCGATCAACACGAAGTCGAAGTCCTGCTTGAGCTGGTCCGACAATGCGCGCATCTGATCCGCGCTGATCGACTCCTTGTAATCCACCTGCGACGCCGGGATCAGGCACAGGTCGGGATTGCGTTTGTCCTTGACCAGCGCCTGCCGAAGCTGACACCGGCCGTTGATCACGTCGACGACGTTGTACACCACCCGGTTCTCGACCCCCAGGATCAGATCCAGGTTGCGCAACCCGATGTCCCCGTCGATGAGGACGACCTTGTTCCCCTGGCCGGCCAGCCCGAGGCCGAGGTTCGCGGTCACCGTCGTCTTGCCCACGCCACCTTTGCCCGAGGTGACGACTATCGCCCGTCCGCTCATGGCACTCCCTCCCATCATCTTCGGCTATAGGGTTCGATTACGATCCGTTCGTCCACTACACGCGCCACCTCGGGGCAGATGGCGTCCGAGGACGGCGCGCCGTCTTCTGGAATGGCGATGACCGGCCCGATGCGGAGTTGCAGCGGCACCAGCTTCAGTCCGATCACCCGAGCCTCCGAATTGTCGGGATAGCCGGCGTGCACTACGCCGCGCAGCGTGCCGACGATCACCACGTCGCCGCCCGCGACGACCTCCGCGCCCTGGTTCACGTCCCCGGCCAGAATGACGTCGCCGGCGAAAACCTGTTTCTGCCCGCCCCGCAGCCCCTGGCGCAGATACAACGCTCCACCCCCCTCGTGCTGCTCCGGCCCCGCGGCGGGGCGGGGAGCAGCGGAAGGCGGCAGCAGGGCGTCCCGCACCGCGACGCCCTCACGATCGAGCAGATCACGGCTGGCCGCATCCTGCGCCACGGCATAATGGAGCAACAGGCCCTCACGATGCAGGGCATCCTGCATCGCGCGCCAATCGTTGCGGTGAATGGTACGCGCGCCCAAATGCAACACGATGGAAGTATCGCGGAAGAAGCCGTTGGCGCGCGCCAACTCCTCCTGGACCGCGGCGGCGATGTCGCTGAACGGGGCCTGATCGTCCAGAAAAAAAGTCGGGCCGCCCCGCCGCCCTTTGATCGACAACAGCGGTGTTCCCCGCTGAGACACAACCACCTCCACCCACGCATTCATGAACATTCGACGCCCGCCGACTGTCCATAAGCACTTTCTATAACAAAAAAATGTTTCTCATACAAACGCAGCCGTTCGTCGTAGCGTTTCGGTTTGAAGGTTTCTTTGATTTCCCGAGTCGCATCTGGACCCCCTCCCGGTCGGAAAGGGAATTAATTACAAACCGATCCTGAAGTCAGGTTCCCCATCGTCATACTGCGCAAGCAGGTATCCATGTTCTGGTACTCCCGCTTCCGCACAAATGCCGGCGGAACCAAATGTCGAGCATATGCCTCCTTGATGTGTAAGCAACGTGTCGAAACCGGGTGAGACTGGCGGACTACAAAGCCGCGGCCCCTGTTTCTCCGGCGCACGCGGCTGCTATAACCACGCGGCGAGAATCCCCCTGGCAAGAGGAGAAGAAACACCATGCACAGAGAGCGGGATCAGGAAATCCGCCGCCGCCGCAAGCGCCGCGAAAAGGCACTCAAACGGCGCATCAAGGAACTCAAGGCCGCGGCCAAGACGCGCAAATCCTCGGCTTCGTAGCCCGCAGGCATTGACGCAGAAGGCAGCGGTATGAACGAGACGCGCGATCCCGGCTACGCCGCCGCTGGGGTGGACAGTGCGCAGGCCGACGCCGGCTTGTCGCGACTGCGGACCT
This sequence comes from uncultured Binatia bacterium (SeqCode), assembly GCA_965242795.1. Classification (GTDB taxonomy): domain Bacteria; phylum Desulfobacterota; class Binatia; order Bin18; family Bin18; genus Bin18. The sequence continues at coordinate 923,801 of OZ251505.1, read as the reverse complement.
GGGTCGAACGGACGTTCGACTTGCAGCCGGACGCCCGGCCCGTCCTGCCGCTCGGATATTTCGCCAACGTCATCCGGCTACACGACTTGAATTTGGGGATCGCAATCACCACCGACGGCGTCGGGAGCAAGCTGCTCGTCGCCGAACTGCTGGGCACATACAACACGGTCGGCATCGACTGCATCGCCATGAACGTCAACGACCTGCTGTGCGTGGGCGCCACGCCGCTGTCGTTCGTCGATTACGTGGCGGTCGAGACCATGCGGCCCGAGGTGCTCGACGCCGTGGGGCAGGGGCTCCATCGCGGGGCCGAGTTGGCGCGCGTCAACATCGCGGGCGGCGAGATCGCCCAGTTGAAGGATATGGTGCGCGGGGTGCGGCCCGGCGGCGGGCTCGATCTGGCCGGTGCCGCGGTCGGCAGTGTGGCGCTCGACCGCGTGATCGTCGGGGAGCACGTCCGTCCCGGGGACGTGCTGATCGGGCTGGCGAGCAGCGGCATTCACAGCAACGGCCTGACCCTGGCCCGCCACGTGCTGTTCCAGGAAGCCGGGCTGAGCGTGGACAGCCACATACCGGAACTCGGACGGAGTCTGGGCGAGGAATTGCTGGAGCCGACGCGCGTCTATGTGCCGGAGATCACGGCCATGTTCGCCGCCGACATCGACCTGAAGGCGCTCATGCACGTGACGGGCGACGGCTTCCTCAATCTCGCGCGCACTAAGGTCGCGGTCGGCTACGACATCGACACCCTGCCCCCGCCGCCGCCCATCTTTGCCGTCCTGCAGGACCGCGGCCGGCTGAGCAACGCGGAAATGTATCAGGTGTTCAACATGGGCGTGGGGTTCTGCGTCGTCGTGGCCGAGTCCGACGTCGGGCGCGTGCAGGAACTCGCGGCGCAGCACGACGTGGCGGCGTGGCGGCTGGGCACGACGGTCGCGTCGCCGCAGCGGACGATCACCTTGCGCCCCGCGGGTCTGACCAGCGCCGACGGCCGGTTCGTTCCGCTCGGCTGACAGGCGGCTACGTATGGCAACGTCCGGTTCCGCGGCTCCAGACTTGGCCGCCCTCAACCGCGCATCGCTGCTCGAACTCACGGTCACCGGGCGCCGAACCGGCCGGCCGCGGACGGTCACCGTCTGGTTCGTGGCGACCGCCGACCGGCTGTACGTCACTTCCGGCCGTGGCTCCGACTCGCAGTGGATCAAGAACGTTCGACACACGCCCGCGGTCAGTTGCCGCGTCGGGACGAACCGGTTGCGGGGGTCGGCTGTCTATCTCGAAGGCGCACGAGTGCGCGACGAGGTTTTCCCGCTTTTCTTCCGCAAATACTTCCTCGCCCGCGTCATGCGTTGGTTCGGCTGGTACAAAGAAGCCTTCGCGGTCGAGATCGTTCCCGACGCGGACGGCGCGTGATCCCCCGCGCCGAGCCGACTCAATCGGTCAGCGCGTCCATACGCACGCACATCTCGATCAACACCGGATGCCGCTCGACCACAGCCCGCGCTTCGGGATTGTGCTCGTCGTGCAGGAACGCCAGTTGACCGTACACCGCCAAGTCGGCCACGCTCGGATGGTCCGACCCGAACAGAAACGGCCCGCGGCCGAACATCTTGCCCAAGTCCGTCAGATGACCGTCGAGTTCGCGCACCAAGGTATCGGTCGGTAAACGGCCCGTCCCTTGGGCGCGGATTTGGGAGCGGAGCAGCCGCGGCATGAGCCCGGAGAGCAGTGGGCGCAAGATGGGTCGCCACCGGCCGGCCGGCGCCACGGCAACGAATCCGCGGACGGCGCGTCGGGCGTTCGCCGGAACCGTCCAGCGCAGCGCCATCCCGTACCAGTAGAGCGACTCGTCGGCCCAGTCTTCGATCAGCCGCTGCTGCGCGGCGATCAGCGCGTCGGCCGAGACCAGCGCGGGATCGGGTTGATGGGCGTCGAGGGCGCGCAGGATCAACGTCGAGTCGAACAGCCGGCGACCGTCGAGGTCCAGCGCCGGCGTCTTGCGCGTGACGGGATTGGCCCGCCAAACGTCCAGGGCCGAACGCGGCGCGTGCAGCTCGAACGGCAGCCGCTTGAGCATCAACCCGCGATAGACTTTCTCCACGAACGGCGAACGGCGCGAGCCGTACAGGACGATACGGGCCGCCATCGGGCTCAGCGCAGCCCGCGGAAGAACGTGCGGACGTCCTCGACCAGCAACGCGGGCTGCTCCATGGCGGCGAAGTGGCCGCCGGCCGGCATGTCGGTCCAGTGCTGCACGTTGTACGTCCGTTCGGCCCACTCGCGCGGGGCTTGGGCGATCTCTTTCGGAAACGCGGCAATCCCGGTCGGCACGCCGACTTTCTCATCCTTGCCCAGCCGCCAAGGATGGTGCCGCTCCTCGTAGTAGATCCGCGACGCCGAGTGGAAGGTCTGCGTCACCCAATAGAGCATGACGTTGGTGAGCAACTGGTCCTTGGTATAGACGCGCTCCGGATTCCCGCCACAGTCGCTCCACGTGCGGAACTTCTCGACGATCCAGGCACACAAGCCGACCGGCGAGTCGTTCAGCGCAAAGCCCAACGTCTGCGGTTTGGTGCCCTGAATTTCCTGATAGCCGCGCTCCTCGCGTTGCCAAGCGCGCATGGCGGTGAGGAACGCTTCTTCCGCGGAACTCAGGTTGCCGCGGTTGGCCGGATGGGGCGCAATCCCGACCATGTTGAGATGCACGCCGGCCACCGCGTCCGGGTAGGCGTATCCCAGCCGCGAGGCGATCATGGACCCCCAGTCGCCGCCCTGGGCGCCGTACCGCTCGTAGCCCAGCACGTCGCGCATCAGCACCGCGAACCAGTCGGCCATGCACGCGATGTTCACCCCGCGGCGCTGCGGCGGGTCCGAAAAGGCGTAACCGGGCAGGGACGGCACGACCACGTCGAACGCGTCGGCCGGGTCGCCGCCGTGCGCGGCCGGATCGGTCAACGGGCCGATCACGTCCATGAACTCGAAGAACGAGCCGGGCCAGCCGTGCGCGATCAGCAACGGCAGCGGACGCGGCCCCTTGCCGCGCTCGTGGATGAAGTGGATTGCGTGGCCGTCGACCGTGGCCTTGGAATGCGCCCAACGGTTCAGCGCGCGTTCCTGGGCGCGCCAGTCGTATCCGCTCTGCCAGTACACGATAAGCTGTTCGATGGAGGAGAGATCGGCCCCGTAGTCCCAGCCCGAACCGGGGATGGTGCCCGGCCAGCGCGCGAGGCGCAGCCGATGCTGCAGATCGTCGAGCACCGCATCCGGGACGTGAATCGTGAACGGTTCGGGCTTCGTATGTTCCATGCTGCTTCCTCCGCGGCCGGCTGGGGGAGCCGAGCCGCACGTTCGGCCGCGGCTCAGTCCGCGGGGTCGGGTTTCTTCGCGTCGCGCTCGTGCATCCGCCGGGCGATCTCCGCTTCGTGCCCGCGGCCGCTCGGCTCGTAGTACCGTCGTTCGGCCAGCGCGTCGGGCAAGTGCGCGTGGCTCACCAGCGAGTCCGGGTCGTCGTGGGCGTATTCGTAGCCTTTGCCGTAGCCGAGATCCTGCATCAGCTTGGTGGGGGCGTTGCGCAGGTGCAGCGGCACCGGCAGCGGCCCGTGCCGCTGGACGTCTTCGCGCGCAGCTTTCATGGCCGCGTACGACGCGTTGGACTTGGGCGCAGTCGCCAAATAGGTCGCGGCTTGGGCCAGCGGAATGCGTGCCTCGGGCAGGCCGACGAAATGGACCGCATCCTTGGCCGCGACCGCCAGCGACAGGGCCTGCGGGTCGGCGTTGCCAACGTCCTCCGCGGCGAAGATGACCATCCGGCGGGCGATGAACAGAATGTCTTCGCCGCCCTCCAACATGCGCAGCATCCAGTACAGCGCGGCGTCCGGGTCGCTGCCGCGCAGGCTTTTGATGAACGCGGAAATGACGTTGTAGTGCTCCTCGCCGGCCTTGTCGTACAGAATCGCCTTGTGCTGCGCGGCTTCCTGCACGAGCCGGGCGTCGAGCCGCGGTGCCTTCTGTTGCGCGTGCTGCGCGGCCAGCGTGGCGGCGACCTCCAGGGTATTCAGGGCGATGCGCGCGTCGCCCTGCGCATAGCCAGCGATGGCGCCGAGGACGGCATCGTCGGCCTCGACCTCGAGCTTGCCCAGACCCGCATCCTCGTCGCCCAACGCGCGCCGCAGAATCGCGACGAGATGCTCGGGTTGAAGCGCTTCCAGGGTCAAGACTTTGGCGCGCGACAGCAGCGGGCCGATCACCTCGAAGGACGGGTTCTCGGTGGTAGCGCCGATGAGGATGATGAGCCCCTGCTCGACGTGGGGCAGAAAGGCATCCTGTTGCGCTTTGTTGAAACGGTGGATTTCGTCCACGAACAGCACCGTGGGCTGTCCGGTTCGCTGCCGATAGGTCCGCGCGTCGGCCAGCGTGGCGCGCAATTCCTTCACCCCGGACAGCACCGCGGAGAACGAGACGAACGGCAGGCCGGCGGCCTCCGCCACGAGGTGCGCCAGCGTCGTCTTGCCGCTGCCCGGCGGCCCCCACAGCACCAGCGACGACACGGCCTGCCCGTCCACCATTTCCCGCAGCAGGCGGCCCGGTCCCAACAGATGCTCCTGCCCGACGTATTCGTCGAGGGTGCGCGGGCGCATCCGCTCGGCGAGCGGGACTTTCTCGGCCCGCACCTTTGCGGCAGTATGGGCGAAAAGTTGGTCCTGGCCCGTCGAGTCGGGAGGGCGGGAGGCCATAGGCGCGGCATTATACCCCAGCCGCGCGTAAAAGGGAGCGGCGCGCTCCGGGTGCGGACACGACATGCAGTCCATCGGCTTGGTCATCAAGGTGAACACGCCGGCCGCGGTCGCGCAGGGCCGCGACCTGGTCGCGTGGCTCCAGGCGCGCGGCAAGACCATACTGCCGGAGGACCGGACCAGCGCGGAACTCGGCCTGGGCCGCGGCTGGCGCAAGGTCGAAATCATGGAGCGCGCCGATCTGGTCGTCGTCTTGGGCGGCGACGGCACGCTGTTGAGCGTGGCGCGGCGGGCGACCGCGCGCGAGGTCCCCATCCTCGGCGTCAACCTGGGCGGGCTGGGGTTTCTGACCGAGACCACGACGGCAGAATTATTGGGCCAGCTCGAACGGATTCTGGCCGGAGACTATGCGGTCGAGCACCGCAGCCTGCTCGAAACCAGTCTGGTGCGCGCAGGCGAAGCGGCCGGCCCGTTTCAGGCCCTGAACGACGTGGTGATGAACAAGGGGGCGCTGGCCCGCATCATCGACCTGGAAACCTGGCTCGACGGCCACCACTTGTGCACGTACAAGGCCGACGGTCTGATCGTGGCGACGCCGACCGGCTCGACCGCCTACTCGCTGGCCGCGGGCGGCCCGATCGTCGACGCTACGGTCGGCGTCGTCGTGCTGACCCCGATCTGTCCGCACACGCTCACCAACCGGCCCATCATCCTGCCCGACCGGGCGGACATCAGCGTCGTGGTCCGCACGCCGGACGAGGACGTGACCCTCACCCTGGACGGGCAGGAAGGACACGCGCTCAAGAACGGCGACCGCGTCTGCGTCCGACGCTCGGACGTCACCGTCCCGCTGATCGTCTCGCCGAACCGCACCTTCTTCGACGTGCTGCGCGACAAGCTGCGTTGGGGAGAACGTTGAGGAGTGGCGAGTGGTTCGTGGTCAGCGATGAATTCCGCACGTAGGGGCGAAAAATTCTTCGCCCCGCCCCTTGAGTTCATCACAGGGCGGAGGAAAGGCACGGCTCTCCGCCTGTAGGGGCAACCCCCTGTGGTTGCCCTGGGCTGGGGACGGGCAGCTCCCTTCGGCAGGCTCAGGGAACACGGGCCTGCCCCTACAAAACGGGGAACAATAGGAAATGAAAACGAGGCGTGCGCCTTGACGGCTCACAACCCGCGTCCGTATAACAAGCCCCGCCTGCAGCCCGGTCGAAAGACCATCATCCCCATGAAACCTGCTTCATTGATTGCGAGCCTCCTCCTCACCGCCTGTTGCGCCGGTCCCGCGGCCGCGGCCGACGACCCGTGCCGTGCGGGGCTGGAATATCTGGGTCTCTCCCTCGTCCCGACCAAACAACACGACGGCCCCGGCCTGCCCATTGCCGAAATCGCCCAACTCACCGCCGGCTCCAAGGTCGGCTTGCGACCCGGCGACATCCTGGAGCAGGTCAACAGTTGGCCGATCCGGGACTGCGAGAACTACGACAAGGCCGTGCGCGACGCCCGGCAGAAACAGAAAGCCGTGCTGGTCCTCGTCTCGCGCAAAGGCAACCGCCGGCCCATCTTCTTCGAGCCTGAAATCTGGCAGCGCATCGACGAACGCAAAGAAGAGAAGCAGGCCGTCGCCAGCCTGACCACGGTGCTGGAGGCGCCGCTGCCGGTCGCAAAGCGCGGCGAAACCGACGCAATCGGCGAGCAGGCCCTGGCCGCGCTGCGTGACCTGGAAACCCTGATCGACGCGGCCCGGCCGTTGCCCGTGTACGAACGCGGGCTGCACGATGCGCGGCGGCGCATCCGTGCCTTGCAGCGCCGGAGCCGCAGCGACGTGGAAAAGCGGGTCATGGCCGGGACGCGGGTCGTCTTCGGCTACTACGAGACGGCGCGGGCCATCCGCCAATACAAACACGACTACGTGAGCAGCGAGCGTAAAGACGTGCGCCGAGGCCGGGCGGACAGCTATGCGTCCGCCAGCGTGCCGTTCTTCTACGACTCGCCGGTCACGGCCTGGATGGACAAATATCCGTTCCTGCGCCCGAGCATCACGGATACCCCCACCAAATTGGGGTTCGACTTCGTGGAACAGCCCGGCCGCTGGAACCCGGACCACGCGGTCGCATTGTTGTGGCAGCGGGCGCGCAGCGAAACCGACAAATTCGCCCGCTGGGTCAACGGACAGCCGCAGGCCAGTGCCGCGCCGTGAACCGCCGCGGCCAAGCCGCCTCTCCGCTTCAGGAGGACAGCCAGTCCGCTCCCGCGACACCGGAGACGGGACCAACAAAGTAAGGAGGACAGCATGCCACTCGGTCAGCAGGAACGGGAATTCATCGACGCCCTCGTCGCCGCGGGCGGCAAGGGGTTCAACGAAATGTCGGTCGAGGAAGCGCGCCAAGCCATGTTGCAGTTGTTCGTCATCGACGACCCGGAACCGGTCGCCTCAATCGAGGACCGCAGCATTCCGACGATGGTCGGCGATCTGCCGCTGCGCATCTACACCCCCGCGGGCGACGGCCCCCATCCGGTGCTGGTCTTCTTCCACGGCGGCGGCTGGGTCGTCGGCAACCTGGACAGCCACGACGCGACCTGCCAAGCCCTGACGAACGCCGCTGGCTGCCTCACCATCGCGGTCGACTACCGCCTCGCGCCCGAACACAAATTCCCGGCCGCGGCCGACGACTGCTACGAAGCCACCAAATGGGCCGTCCTGAACGCGGCCGCGGTCGGCGGGGACCCGCAACGCGTCGCGGTCGGCGGCGACAGCGCGGGCGGCAACCTGGCCGCGGCCGTGGCGCTCATGGCCGGCGACCGCGGCGCGCCGGCGTTGTGCTACCAACTCCTGATCTACCCGGTCACCAACCACGCGTACGACACCGCATCGTACCGGCAGAACGGAGACGGCTATCCGCTGACCAAGGACTCCATGACGTGGTTCTGGGACCATTACTTGGCCAAACCCGAGGACGGACAGAATCCGTATGCGTCTCCGCTTCAGGCGAAGTACCTCAACAGCCCGCCGCCCGGATTGGTCATCACCGCGGAATTCGACCCGCTACGCGACGAGGGTGAGACGTACGGCAAACGCCTCCAGGAGGCGGGCGCGGACGTCAAGATTTCGCGCTACGACGGCACCATCCACGGTTTCTTCAGCTTCTTCCAGTTCGACGCCCAGAAGAAAGCCTTGGCCGAGGCGGCCGCTGGCCTGAAGGCCGCCTTCGCCGTATAGGGTCAGGAGCGGTCGGCCGCGGTTCAGGTGTCAATAACCCTAGGAAAGCCCCTATGAGCAAGGGCAAACCGCAACACATGGTCGGTTCGCCCTTGTTTGCTAAGGTTTTAAAGTAAACGGGTATGAAAGAAGGCCCTGGAGTGCAGGAGCTTTTCAAGGATGTGCAGCCACGGGCTAGGCCGCTGAGAGGAGGGGTAGTTAATCAAACCAGCCCGGAAACGAGTCCAGTACAATGGTCCCAAAAGCGAGCAGTAACCGGCAGGCAGCGTCCTAGGAGCCTGAGACATTTCCGAGACGGCTGGCCGGGGTTCCATCGATCTCGTTCTTTCCTTGGCAAGGCCGCGGTTCATCCTCACAGTCGGGGCAGCGTCGTTCCGTGCTTTTTGCGCATGCGCCGCCCACCTACCACCGTTCACTGGCGGAGACACGGCCCGAGATCCTAGTCCGATAGGCGATCAGGGTGTGGACGAGGGAGACGGGGGCGCTGTCCGCTCGATCAGTGTGCGCAACGCGGTCATTGATTCTGCGTGCCGGTTGGCTTCCGCTGTCATGGTTTCCGCGTGCCGATTTGCGTGTTCCTCCGCGCGGCGCTGCCCCTCCCTTTCCATGCGGTGAATTCCAACTCCAAGCAGCACAGCGGCGGCCACACCGGCGCCCGCCTGCACAATGGACGCCCAAGCTTGAGCGGTCTCGGCCCACGGCATGGCGTGTACTCCTCTCTTCGGTTGCCCGCGGTCACTTAGACGGCGGGATTGCGGTTCATCCCTACGGACGGAGCAAGGTCGCCCCGGTCCGTCCGTAGGGGCCTGTGCTCAGGCCGAACCGCCGTGTCAGGCGGCCACGTTTTCCGGGATCACCGCGTCGCGCTTACCGGACGCCGGCAGCGACCGCGAACCCGGCAGCACCTCGAACGGCCCGGGCAGGTCGAGTTCCTTGGCCATTTCGCGCATGGCCGGCAGCACTTCCTGGCCTAGCAGACGCAGACAGGTCTTGCGCTGCTCGAAGCTCATCGGGCCGTGGTGATACCAGATGCCCATGATGCCGGGCCGCAGGCGTTCGCACATGTTGCGCAGCTTCTTCATCACCGACTCGGGCGTGCCCGCCATGATCAGATCGCTGTCGAGCGACGACTGGAAGCCTTCCGCGATGCTCCGCTTGATTTCCTCGACGTCGATCTCGCCCTGGGTGTGCTTGATGATCTCGGCCCCGGTGCGCGGATCGGTCAGGGCCTGGGCGAGGCGTTTCGTCGCCGCCTTGGAATTGTAGCCCGGAGGGAACATCCATTCCGGGCGCGCGAACGAGCCGAACCCGCCGCCGAACACGAAGCCGCGCGCCAACTCGTGTGCCTGCTCTTCGGTCTCGGCCACGCACACGTTCTGCAGATAGCCGAAATTCTCCGGCCCGGCCTGATAGCCTTCCTGCTCGGCCACGTCCGCGTAGAGATTCACCATCTCGACCGTGGCGTCGATGTTGGTGCCCAGCGCCACGTAGGGATAGCGGTGCTTGGCACTCCAGACGACGGTCTCCGGGCTGATGAGACCGGGGATCCACTGTTGCGGCACCGGCTTCTGGACCGGCAGCTGCCACGGGTTCACGTTCCGGTAGTGGTAGTGTTTGCCCTCGTAGCGCCACGGCCCCGGCTTGATCCATGCCTGCTGAATGAAGTCGTGCGCCTCGTTGAAGCGCTCGCGGTTGTAGGCGGGGTTGATGTTGTTGGCGAGTTGCTCGGTGCCAGCCCCGCGTACCCAGCCCGGCACCAGCCGCCCGCCGGAGATCATGTCGATGGTCGCCAGTTCCTCGGCCAGACGGAGCGGGTCGCCGACCGGCAGCGGGTTGCCGAGCAGCACGATCTTCACGCGCTTGGTGATGCGCGCCAGAATCGCGGCTTCGACGTCCATGACGCCGCCGCCGCAGAACGGGGTCTGATGGTGTTCGTTGAGCATCACCCCGTCGAAGCCGAGTTCCTCGGCGTACACGCGCTCGTCCAGATACTCGTTCATGAGCTGGCCGCCGCGGTCGGCGTCGAACATGGTGTTGGGGAGCCCGAAATAGCTGCTCCCGTTCTCGATGATGGCGTCCTCCGAGACGTCGACGTACTCCCGCTCCGAAAAAGACATGATGTGCATGGACGCTCCTCCTTTATTGTTGCGCGCTGCGCTCCTCGGACTCGGTTCGCGGCCTCACCGCGGGCGTGCGGATGACGGACTCTCGCACATCGTCGCGGCGTCTGACAAGGGACAGGCTGTCGGAAGGACACCTTCAGCTCTCGGCGTCGGGCAAGAGTGCGGACACCGCGGCTTCGACGCGCGTGCCGGTGAAGAAGTCGGGGTTCGAACCGGCCCACAACGTGGCCGGGTTGGTGAAGACGAAGTCCCGGAAGTCGGCCTCGCTCAGTAAGTCGCGTTCGACCGACTCGAAGGCTTCGTGCACCACCATCCGCATGTCGGGGACGTCCCAATGGCCGATGTCGGAACTGAAGATCGCCTTGAGCCGGGCGCCGAACGGGTTCTGTTCGGCATTGAACGCGCTGGCGTTGACGGGATCGTCCGCCTCGCAGCCGAAGTAGAAGCGGGGGACGAACAGCGCCGCGATGTCTTCGGCTGTTTCGATGCCGCACTGCGCCCAGTCGTCCAGCCGGTCGGGATCTTCGCGCGTGCCGCCCAGCAGACTCGGCCCGTGCGCCACACGTTCGAGATGCCGCTCCACCCACGGCCCGCCGTAGCGCCGATACAGGTCCAGCAGTTGCGCGCGGTCGCACGCAGCCGGGTCGTAGTGGTCGATGCGGGTGACGTTGCGCTTCTCCCAGTGGCCGATCATGTCGGCGTACAGGCTGCACGCCCAGCCTGCGCCGCTCTCCAGAAACCCGAACCGAAGCGCCGGAAAGCGCCGCGTCACCCCGCCCATGAACAGCGCTTTGCACAACGCCTCGCCGGCCGCGGCGAAGTGGCCGAGGTGGTTGTACATGTAATTCGAGACCGACGTGCGGCTGCCCCAGCCCATCGCCGGCGAGTGGAACGTGGGGGCGAGCTTCAACGCCACGCATTTCGCCCAGACCGGATCGTAGTCGTGCGCGCTGTCCAGACAGAAGGTGTCGAGCCAGCGCGCGTGCCGGGCCAACTCGGGCGCGGTGCGCGCCACGACCGGGATCGGACGTTCGACGTGCCCGGCCAGCATGACCGCCTTCAGACCGAGGCGGGTGACGGCGTAGTCCAGTTCTTCGATGGCCTCGTCCGGGGTATGCATCGGAATGACCGCGACGGGCGTCATGCGGTCCTTGTGCGCGGCATAGTATTCGGCGTGGAATGCGTTGAGTGCCCGGCAGCAGGCGCGCCGCAGATCCTCGGGCTCGATGTGCGGAAACAACAGTCCCAGCGAGGGGTACAGGACGGTGAAGTCGAGGCCGAACTCGTCCATGCGCTCGGCCAGCAGCCGCGGCAGCGAAGCCGTGGCGCGGTCCAGGGTGTTGTCCGACGGCAACGTCCACCACGGCGCGCGCGTGGCGCGTTGGTCCAGGCGTTCTTCGGGCGACAAGGCGTACCAGCCGAACAACCGCCCCCAACTTCCGGTGTTACGTTCCGCGGACAGAAACCGCTCGACCATGGACTTGCCGGCCTCGCGCTCCAGAACGTCGAGGAAACCCGGCTCGAACTCGATGACGTGGCCGTCGGAATCGATGACCGGATGGTCGAGTCGGGCGCGAATGGCGGCGGACTTCGACTCGGTATGGGTCGGCATCAGGCGATCCTCTTTCGTGTATCGTCGCGCAGCGGACACGACACTGCGGCCGCAGAAAACGGGGGGCTGATCGTGAGCTTTCCGTCGCCATAGCAGTTTGCGGACGCACGGACAAAGCGACGTCGTTCATGGGATGTAGGGGCGACCGGCCGGTCGCCCCTACCGCTTGCGGTGCCTTGAGCCTGTCGAAAGGTCGAAGGGGGGAGAGATCGGGCGACTTGAGGATGTGGCCCGAACGACTTAGGCTGACCCGCACGCGCTGCGCCGAGAAGCGCCGCGCAAGGGGGAGAGGAGGCGCGCATGGCGCAACAGCAAGCTCAAGCGACCGTGCTGATCGAGAACGACCGCGTGCGCGTGACCGAGTGGCGGTTCGCGCCGGGCGCCGCCACCGGTTGGCACCGCCACGAGTACGATTACGTGGTCGTGCCGCTGACCAGCGGCCGGCTGCTCCTCAAGACGCGGAACGGCGAGCAGCATGCCGAGTTGACGTGCGGGGTGCCCTATTTTCGCACCGTCGGGGTCGAGCACGACGTGATCAACGCCAACGACGGCGAGTTCGTGTTCGTGGAAACCGAACTCAAGTAGCCGGCGTCAGCCGCGGAAGTGCGGCATCACTTCTTTGGCGAACAGTTCCATCGAGCCCCGCACTTTCTTCGGGTCGAGGCCGGCCATCTGCATCCACATGACCAAGTGGGTCACGCGCGTCGCTCGGCGGTAGCGTTCGATCTCCCGAATGGCGTCGTCCGGGGTGCCGACGATGAGCGGCGCCTGAAAGAAGGACAGGTCCTCGACGTGGCGCAGTTCTCCGGGCGGCGGCACGGTCGGCGTGGACATGACCGCGTCGCTCCACGGCAGATCGCCCGATTCCTTGAAGCGCCGGTCGTAGGAACTCATCATGTAGTGCAGGTGGTGTTCGACGTCGTCCCACGCCTGCGCGCGCGTATCCGCCACGTACACCGCGCGCAACTGCGCAACGTGGTAGTCGTCGGGACGGCGCCCGTGTTCGGCGAGCCCGGCGTCGTACATCTGTTGCAAGTCCACCCCGCCGCTGCCGCCGAGGTGGTAGCCCAGCCGCGCCGCCCGCGCCACGGATTTCTCGGCCATGGCCGCGATCCAGATCGGGGGATGGGGTCGTTGGACCGGCTTGGGCGCCAGCACGACCTCGCGCAGGTCGTAGTAGCGGCCGGCGAACGAAAAGCCGTCTTCGGTAAAGCAGCGCCGGATGATCTCGGTCCCTTCTTCGAGACGCGCCGCGCGTTCCTTGCGCGGGATGCCGAGGCTGGCGAACTCGCTCAGCCAATAGCCCTGCCCCAGCCCGAGGTCGAGCCGGCCGTTCGACAGGATATCGACCGTGGCGGCGTCTTCGGCCACGCGCACCGGGTGATGCAACGGCAGGATGATGATGTAGGTGCCGAGCCGGATGCGGCTGGTGCGCATGGCCATTGCCGACAGGATAGGCAGGAGCGACGGCGACCAGGCGTCCTCGGCGAAATGGTGCTCGGTCGTCCAGACGTGATCGTAGCCGAGGTCCTCGGCCAGCACGGCTTGGTCGATATGCGCCGCGTACAACTGCGGAAACGGCACCTGCCATTGTTTCGGATTCCGAAACGGCAGGAGTAACCCGAAATCCATGTATCCCCCCTTTATTTCGTGCGGTTGCTTCCCTGAAACAGGTTCACTCAGCCGACCGAACTCGAGCGGTCGGGCAGGGGCGTCAGGTCGGAGAATTCAAAGAATTCCATACCAGATAATTCCCCTCGTCATTCCTGTGAAAACAGGAATCCAGGCGGAGAGGATCCCAACCCCGAATAGAGTATGAGATGAGGGTGGGCTTCTCACCTTCCCCCTCTCCCTAACCCTCTCCCACCAGGGGAGAGGGGATTAGGATGCAACTTCCATCGTGTCCTGAAGCAGGTTCGCCCGCTGGACCGAGCCCGGTGGTCAGAAGGTTTCCTTGTACGGCCGCAGGTCGATCTCCTGCGCCCAAGCGGTTTCGTGCTGGGTGTAGAGATGCCAGTAGGTGTCGGCGATGGCGTCCACGCCGAGCAGGCCGTCCTCGCCGCGCTGTTCCTTGAATTGGGGGTAGCGCGTGTTGAGCACGTCACCGTTGATGCCGCCGTCGATGATGACGTGGGCGACGTGAATCCCCTGCGGCCCCCAGTCGCGCGCCATGGTCTGCGCCAGCGAACGCAGCCCGGCCTTGGCCGCGGCGAACGACCCGAACGGCGGGCGTCCCTTGATTGAGGCGGTCGCGCCGGTGAAGAGGAGCGTGCCGCGTCCACGCGGGATCATGCATCGGCCGGCCTCGCGCCCGACCAGGAAGCCGCCCAGACATCCCACCCGCCAGACCATCTCGAAGAACTCGGCCTCGGTTTCCAGCAGCGGCTTCGGGAAATTGTTGCCGGCGTTGTACACGACCAGATCGAGCACGCCGTCGCCCTCGTCCTCCGCGGTCTCGAACAAGCGCACCACGTCGGCCTCGCGCGTGGTGTCGGTCACCACCGCGGTCGCGGTGCCGCCGCGCGCACGAATACCGGCGACCACGGTATCGAGCTTGGCCTGCGTGCGCCCGGCTACGAACACGTGCAACCCCTCGCGCGCCAAGCGGTGACACACGGCGCCGCCGACCCCGACCTCGGCGCCGACGCCCACCACGAGAGCTTTCGTTTTTTCCGGCATTACCCCGTCTCCTGTCGCAGCCCGACCCGTGCGGGTCAGTCGTAGCACCCTATGGGCGCCGCCGTTCTTCCCCACCCGACCGAACCGGCCGGATGCGGCTCACCACGAAATTGCGCGCGGTCTCGTAGTACAGGCCGGTCAGCCGCAGCACGCGCTTGCCCGGCTCTTCGGTACGCAGCATGTCCACGTAGCGCGCCGGCCCCTTGATGGACAGGCCGGGCGTGCGGTTCCGCGTGTCGGACAGAAACCGCAGCATGGAAAAAAATCGGTCGCGGGTCTGCACGTCGTCCACCCGGAAGCGGATCGTCTCGCCGCCCACATCGAGCCCGACCACCCGGCCGCCCGGGGCCACCTCGACCATGCCGTAGATCTCCATGACGACCCCGCCCATCTGCGCGCCGACCGGCACGACCGAACCGAACACGGCCAGCAGCGTCAGCGTCGAGAAAACCGGCGGTCCTGCACGCCGAAGGATCGCGTCCATATCCGACCGACATCGTTCCACTACGGCTGTACGGCAACGTCGGCACCCGCTCCCCAATCGAAAATCCACAATCCGCAATCCACAATTCCTCCCCTCACGTCAGCACCCCGTCCGCCCGCAGCCGTGCGACCTCCTCCGCGCCGTACCCCAACACGCGCTGCAACACGTCCTCCGTATGCTGGCCGATACACGGCGCCGGCCGCTGCACCGCGCACGGCGTGTCCGAGAATTTCCACGGCACGCCGGCGTGTTGGCGCACGCCGACTTCGGGGTGTTCGCGTTCGGCGAAGAAGCCGCGTTCGCGCATGTGCGCGTCCTCGGCCAACTCACGGTTCGTCACCGCGGGAAACGCGGCGATCCCGGCCGCTTGGAGCGTGCCGGTCACCGCTTCCGCGGACCGGTGTTCGGTCCACGCGCCGACCGCGGCATCGAGATCGTCTTCGTGGCGTTTGCGGGCGTCCGGCGTGGCGAACCGCGCGTCGCCGGCCAGATCGGGCCGCTCCATCGCGGCACACAACTGCCGCCACTCGGCGTCGGACGCCACGACGATGCTGACCCAGCGGTCCTCGCCCGCGCAGCGGAACAGGCCGTGCGGGGCCATGTGCGGGTCGCGGTTGGCCATGCGCGGCGGCGGGCTGCCGTTCATGGCCTGCGCCATCAGCCCCTCGCCGACCAGCGCCACCGACGTCTCCCATTGCGACAGGTCGATGCGTTGCCCCTCGCCGGTGCGCGCCCGGTGCATGAGCGCTGCGACCACCGCGAACGCCCCGTGCAGGCCGCCGTTCGGGTCGCCGTACGAAAAGCCCACGCTCATCGGCGGCGAGTCCGGGAACCCGGTGAGCGAGGCCAGCCCGCTCATCGGCACCTGCGCCGGGCCGTACGACACGTACGCGCTCTCCGGGCCGGTCGCGCCGTAGCCGGACAGCGAAATCGTGATGATGTCCGGCTTGATCGCCTTCAGGCTGTCGTAGCCCAGCCCGAGTTTGTCCATCACGCCCGCGGCGAAATTGTCGGCCACCACGTCGCTGGCCGCGACCAGCTTCTTGGCGACGTCCAGTCCAGCCGGCTGTTTCAGGTCCACGCAGATCGAATGCTTGCCCTGGTTGTACTGGTTGAAATAGCCGCAGCGGTTCTCGCCGGCTTCGCCGTCCGCGAACGGCGGAATGCGCCGCGTGACGCACAGCCGGTTGGCCGATTCGACCCGAATCACCTCGGCGCCGAGATGGGCGAGTTGCAGCGTGCAGAACGGGCCGGCCCACACCCAGGTGAAGTCCGCGACGCGGACGCCTTCGAGGGGAAGTCGTGTACTCATACCGGTTGCCTCGGTCTCAGATGACGTGCGCCCGCCGCAGGTCGGCGATTTCCTCGGACGACAACCCCAGCAGGTCGCCGTAGATTTCCCGATTGTGCTGGCCCAGGCACGGCGCCGGTCCCAGCAGCGGTTCCGGCGCCGCGGAAAACTTGTACGGCGTGCCGGCGTAGGGCAGCGTCCCCGCTTCGGGATGGGTGATCTGCGCGAAGAACCCGCGCGCGTTCAGATGCTCGGACTCGAGCAGGTCGCCCATCGTGGAGACGGGCGCGAACGGCACGCGCCGCTGTTGCGCGCCGTGATAAACCTCGTGCACCGACTTGTCCTGCAACCAGTCCTCGACCAGCGCCTTGAGCGCGTCCCAGTTGACCGACCGCGCCACGAAGTCCTGGAACAATTCGGTCTGCGCCCAATCGGGATCGCCCATCAGTTCGACCGCGCCCTGCCACTGATGCTCCTCCACGGCCAGCACGTAGATGTAGCCGTCGCGGCACTGCAACACGTCCTGCGGAATCAACCGGAATCCGAGCCGCGACGGCGTGCTCCCGTCGTACGGCCACGCCACGTAGTTGTTCTCCATGATCGCGACCAGGCATTCCTGGACCGAGATGTCGATGAGTTGCCCGCGGCCGCTGGACAGACGGCTGAACAGCGCGCCCAGACACGCCAAGCCCGCATTGACCCCGGCCTGAAACCCGGCCTGCTGGCCCGCGGCCTTGAGCGGCGGCAGGTCGGGCCGGCCGCCGGCCCCGCCCAGAAAGACGATGCCGCCCGCGGTCCACATGGTCAGGTCGTGCGCGGTGTACGCCCGGTGCGGTCCGGTCTGCCCGAACGGCGAGATGGCCGTCACGACCAGCCGCGGGTTGACGCGCGCCAGCGTGTCGTACTCCAGGCCGAGCGCGGCCAGCCGCGTCGGGTGGTAGTTGTGCACCAGCGCGTCGGCGTTTGCGACCAGCCGCCGCAGCAAGGCTCGACCCTCGGGCGTTTCCAGGTCGAGCGTCACGCCGCGCTTGTTGGTGTTGAGATACAGAAACAGCCCGCTCTTTTCGGGATGCGGCGTCCCGCCCGGATAGGGGCCGCGTCGGCGCGCGATGTCGCCGCCCGGCTCCTCGACCTTGATGACCTCGGCGCCCAGATCCGCCATCAGCTTGCCCGCGTACGCCGCGGCGACCATGTGGCCGCACTCGACGACGCGGATTCCCTGCAAAGGTCCACGCTTCATACGCTCCTCGCTCTTTTCTGGGGCGGATACCAAACTTTTCCCCGAGACTCAAATCCGATCCGTCCCGGGAACGTATGAGGGTACGTCTCTTCCCCACCCCCGGATCACGTCCGGGGCAGGCTCAGGGATTAGGGAAGACAGGCTTCGCTCCCCGTCGGGAATTCCAGACGAGAGGAGCCCGCGCCCGCTGAGACTCTTCTACAAACTCGGATGCGAAGGGCAAGGTGACCTCGGGGTTCGTTTCGACAGGCTCAACGAACTTAGGGACGAGAAGGTCCCTGAGTTTGTGGTGCTTGAGCCTGTCGAAAGGTTGAAAGGCTTTTGGCCGGAGGAGCATGGAACAGTAAGTTGGGGAAAGGCCAAGTATCGTTCTGGATGTGGCTCCTTTTATCCGCCCCCTCTCCCTCTGGGAGAGGGTCGGGGTGAGGGGCCGACGCACGCTAGGCACCCATCACGAATGACGAACCGGGACACTCCCCACCGCAGCCTCGTTTTGACTCCCCCGCACCCCGTCTGATACGAGAGGCCGTCCACATCCGACGTCACACGAGGAGGCACACATGGCGGATTCCGAACGGTATCGAAAAGGCGCGGCCAAGATGAAGGAACTCTTCGGGGCCGAGCCCCGGCCGGGCATGATGCACGACGATTTCCTGAACATCACGGTCGAAAACCTGTTCGGCGACATCTGGGGCCGCGACGGGCTCACCATCCAGGAGCGTTCGGTGATTACGATGGCCGCGCTGACCGTGCTGGGCCGCGACCCGGAACTCAAGACGCACATCCGCGGCGCGCTGCACGTCGGCATCGGCCGCGAGAAGATCAACGAGATCATGATCCACTTGGCGCACTACGGCGGCTGGCCGGTCGGCGTGAACGGTCTGCGCATCGCCAAGCAGGTCTTCGACAGCCTCGACAAGAAGAACGACACCTAGAATCTTCTGCTTCGTCGATCGTGATCCACGGTACAGGGCCGTCAGAGTACCGCCCACGATGGAGAAAGGAGGATCGTCCCACCGCATCCCTCTCCGTCGGGAACTTGGCCTTTCCATGATTCTATATGAGTTTTCAATTATTCTGTTAGAAACTTCGCTAGTCAGTCGTAGAGGCTAACGAAAAACGAATCTGGGAGCCTTTCATGTTCCAGACGAGCAACACTCGATGGCCGGCGGCATGGAAAACGGCATGGCCGGGGCGATGGACGGCAACGCGATGGGCGGCCCACCCGCGGCGGACGGGCACGCGCGGGCGGAGCGGTCGATGGACGCCGTCTCCATGTTCAACCGCATGGCCGACGCCGACGAAGACTTCAACACGCGCTACGGCAGCACGCACGGCTGGCAGACCGCCTTCCGCCGCGTCAAGCCCATCCCACGCCACGCCGCGCCGCTCGACTTGGCCGGGATGGTCATCGAGGCCGGCCTGACCGACACCACGCAGGTCGTCGATTATTTCATCGGCCGCCTGCTGCGCGTGCCGCTGGCGGAAGAGGACCGGCAGACGCTCATCGCGTTCCTGACCGAAGAGTTGGGGACGTCTGCGGTGGACGCCGCGGCCACGTACCTGGAAGAACCCGTGCGCCAAGTCGTCCACCTGATCATGAGCACGCCGGAATACCAGCTCGGATAGCCGCGGGGACGGCGCGAAGCGACGCGCGGGACGGGCACGCGCGGGAGCGAAAGGACTCGGCAATGGCACGGGACGGGAGAATCGACACGGGGTCGCGCAAGCTGTCGCGGCGCGACGCGCTCAGGGCCGGGCTGTACGGCCTGGGGCTGAGCACGGGATTGCTGCGCGTGGGGCCGGCCGCGGCGCGCGGCCCGCACGCCGGCGCGGCCCGGCAGGCACATCCCGAGCGCATCCTGGTCGTCGTGGAGTTGTCGGGCGGCAACGACGGGCTCAACACCGTGATTCCGTACGGCGACGACGTCTATTACCGGGAGCGGCCCACGATCGGCATTCCCCGAACGGACGTGCGTCCGCTGACCGACCATTTCGGCCTGCATCCGGCCCTGGCCGGCTTCGAGCGGCTGTACAAGGACGGCCGGCTGGCCATCGTGCACGCCTGCGGGTACGCCAACCCCAGCCTGTCGCACTTCGCCTCCATGGGCTTCTGGCACACCGGCAGCCCGCACGCCGGTGAAAAGCTGGGCTGGCTGGGCCGGCTGGCCGATACGCTCGACCCCGCCGCGCGGCGCAACTATCTGGTCAACGTGGCCACGTCGCAATCCCTGGCCGTGCGCAGCCGCCGGCACGCCCCGCTGGTCTTCTCCGATCCGGAAGGCTTCGAACGTACCGGCGTGCACCGCCAACAGCCGCTGTTCGCGCGCCTGAGCGACGCGCGGCAGACCGACAACGCGACGCTGCGCTTCCTGACCGGTCTGGCGCAGAGCGCGACCGACAGCGCCGCGTTCGTGCGGCAGGCGTGGGCCGACTACCGCACCCCGGTCGATTACGGCGTGCGCGCCGCGGGGCTGGGGCTGGACCTGCGCAAGGTGGCGGCGCTGATCCACGCCGGCATGCCGACCCGGCTGTACTACGTCGGTTACGCGGGCAACGTCTTCGACACCCACGTGCATCAGAACGACCTGCACTTCCGCCTGCTCACCTACACCGCGGACGCGCTGCGCGGCTTCGTGGATGACCTGCGCCGCATCGGCCGCGGGGACGAGGTCACGACCCTGGTGTTCACCGAGTTCGGCCGCCGCGTCCCGGAGAACGCCAGCCTGGGCACCGACCACGGCACCGCGACGCCGGTGTACGTCTTGGGCGACCAGGTCGCGGGCGGCTTCTACGGTCGCCCACCCAGCCTGACCGACCTGGACGACGGCAACCTGCGCTACACCACCGATTTCCGGCAGGTGTACGCCACGCTCATCGAGGAGTGGCTGGGCTACCCCGCTCCGGGCGCGGTATTGAACGCCGAGTTCCCCACCCTCGGCATGTTCGCGTAGCGCGCCGGGCCACCCATCGACCGCGATGCTTGCAATCGAGCCGTTTTTTGTTATGCGGGGCGTTGGTACGGAAATGCTCCGGCCTCGGTCGATGGCCGATTATCCGGATCTGAAGGGGGCAGGGGAATGGGCGTGACCTACGTTGACGTCACGGTGCGCAACCCCGCGCACCGGACGCGGGCGTGGACCGGGGCGTTCCTGGTGGATACCGGCGCGATCGATTCGTTGGTGCCACGCCGCAGCCTGGAGGCCATCGGGCTCGTGCCCACGAGCCGGCGGCGGTACGCGACCGCCGATGGCCGGGAAGTGGAGATGGACGTCACGGTAGGCGAGTTGGAGATCATGGGCACGCTGTCGGGGGGCGTGCTCGTGTTCGGCGACGAGGGGGCCGAACCCTTGCTGGGTGTCACGGCGTTGGAGTCCGCCGGGATCGAGGTCGATCCACAGAATCAGCGGCTCAAGCGGCTACCTGCGGTCCGACTGCGGGGATTGCGGCGGGCATGATCCGGCGGAACCCGGCGACGGTGACACCCTGGGGACGTATTTTTCGATGACCGGCCTGAGCGTGGACACGACCTCGTCCCAGGTCATGGCGCCGTATCGGTCGGCCCACTTTCAACCCGCGGCCCTGCACGGATGGATTAGAGAGAAGACGACCTGCCCCACGAACGCCCCTGAAGAGGGAGGGGGCCGAACGCCGGGAACGGGGCAGAAGGCAGGGCAGTCTTCAATCCGAAGCCCTGACTCGGACTTGACGGATGCTGTTCCGTGACGTTTATTAGGACGCTGTTCGGCATTACAAGCTCATTATACGAGAGCCGCGGGGGGGGGGGGAGATAATCATGTTCGGTTACATGTCTCAGACGAGCAGCATTCGGGTGAGAAGATATTTGATCTCGGCGGCCATCGGGCTGGGGCGGCGGGCTTTGCTCGTCCTGCTTCTCGCCGCGGGGCAGGCGGCGTTTCTGCCGGAGGCATTCGCCCAGACGACGCCGAACCCGAGTAGATGGTATCGGGGGAGTGTTGATTTTTGGGATGTCTTTACGGCGCAACTTGTTGCCACGTCGGTTCAGCAGACCTTCAGTTTCGGGCGGAGGGGTGTGGGCACAGAAGATTGGGAGACTGCGGGGATTTATGCCTGCACCCGGACGAGCGTGACCCCGGCCTCTCAAACGGTGACCGAATCCACCTTGCCGTCCGAGTGCAGGCGTATTCGAGACCCAGCGGCAATCAACCCCAACGTTGGCAGGTTTGACGTGAACGTTACTCCGAGCGCGGCCGAGATCACCAACGGTGGAGTAGTCATAGTGTATGGGCTGAGAAGCGGCTCTAGTGCCAACTACACCTGGGACTTTTACTATGCGGAGTGGCTGCCGCTGGTCACGCCGCCCACGCTGGCGCTGGCGCCGGCGACGATCGCGGAGAACGGCGGGCTGTCGACGGTGACGGCGACGCTGGCCAGCACCGTGAGCACGGCGGTGACGGTGACGGTGACGCCGGTGGCGGGCGCGTACACCGTCACGTCGGACGCGACGATCGTGATCGCCGCCGGCAGCACGGCGAATGCGGCGGACAGCGTGACGATCCGGGCGGTGGACAACGCGACCGACGCGCCGGACCGGATGGTGAGCGTGACGGGCACGGCCTCCAGCACCTATATGATCGCAGTGACGCCCGCGGAGCTGACGCTGACGGACGACGACGCGGCGCCGGGGGTGACGCTGGCGCTGGCGCCCACATCCATGACCGAGAACGGTGGCACGACGACGGTAACGGCGGCGCTGACGCATCCGTCGAGCGCGGCGACGACGGTCACGCTGGCCGCGGCGGCCGGCGCCTACACCGTGGGAGCGGACACGACGATCGTCATCGCCGCGGGGGACACGGCGAACGCCGCGGACACGGTGGTCCTCACGGGCGAGGATAACACCACGGACGCGCCGGACCGGACGGTAACGGTGCTGGCGGAGGCCGCCAACGCCCAGGGTATCGGGACCGTGACGGGGGCGGAGTTGACGCTGACGGACGACGACGCGGCGCCGGGGGCGACGCTGACGCTGATGCCGGCGACGATTGCGGAGAGCGGCGGGGTAGCGACGGTGACGGCGACGCTGACGCACCCGTCGAGCCTGGTCTCGGAGGTGACGGTGACGCCGGCCGCGGGCTTCTACACGGTGGGGGCGGACGCGATGATCGAGATCGCGGCGGGGGCCACGGCGAACGCCGCGGACACGGTGACGATCGCCGCGGTGGACGACGCGGCGGACACGGCGGCGGATCGGACGGTGACGGTGACGGGCACGCTGGCGAACCGGCAAGGCGCGGGGGCGGTGACCGGGGCGGAGCTGACGCTGACGGACGACGACACGCGGGGGGTGACGCTGAGCGGCGCCACGCTGAGGGTGCTGGAGAACGAGACGGCGACGTACACGGTGGTGCTGGACACGCAGCCGGTGGGCGGGGCGGTGACGGTGACGGCGACGAGCGCGGATACGGCGGTGGCGACGGTGGCGAGCCCGGCGGTGGTATTCACCGCGGGGAACTGGGCGACGGCGCAGGCGGTGACGGTGGCGGGGGCGGACGACCAAGCTGTGACCAACGACCGGACCGTGCAGGTGACGCACGCGGTGGACGGGGCGGACTACGCGGGCGAGACGGTGGGGGCGGTGACGGTGACGGTGACGGACGACGAGGTGGCGGGGCTGCGGGTGAGTCCGACGCGCCTGACGGTGCGGGAGCAGGGGGCGGTCGCGGCGTACACGCTGCGGCTGACCACGCAGCCGGCCGGAGAGACGGTGACGGTAGCGGTGGGGGAGACGCCGACGGGGAAACTGGAAGTGGACGCGGACCCGAACACGCCCGGGGTCCAGTCCCTGCTGACGTTCACGGACGCGACGTGGGACACGCCGCAGCGGGTGGAGGTGCGCGGGCTGGACGACGCCGACGGGGTGGACGTGACGGTGACGCTGACGCACCTCGTGGGCGCCGGCCCGGGGGACTATGCCGGAGGATTGACGGCGACAACCCGGCCGAGCGTACAGGTGACGGTGGAGGACAACGACGTGGCGGGGGTGGCGGTGAGTGCGGAGACGCTGGAGCTGACCGAAGACGACGCGACCGAGAGCAGCCTGACGTACACGGTGGTATTGGAGGCGGCCCCGACGGCGGGGGTGACGGTGACGCTGACGACGCGCCCGGCGGGGGCGGTGACGGTCGCGCCGGGGGCACTGACGTTCGACGCCACGACGTGGGACACGGCGCAGACGGTGACGGCGAGTGCGGTATCGGACGCCGACGCGGCGGGCGCGGAGGTGACGGTGACGCACGCGCTGACGGGGGCGGAAGAATACGCGGGGGGCGTGGGGGTCCCGGCGGTGACGGTGGCCGACGTGAGGGTGACGGTGGTCGACGACGAAAAGCAGGCGGTGTGGGTGGATGGCATGTCCGCGACGCGGGCGGTGACGGTGGCGGAAGGCGGGGCGGCGACGTACCCGGTGACGTTGGGGAGCGCCCCGACCGCGCCGGTGGTGGTGCGCATCGGCAGCGACAACCCGGAAGTGTACGCGCGGCCGGGGGTGTTGCGGTTCGATGCGAGCACCTGGGACACGGCCCAGATGGTGACGGTGCGGGCGGACCCGGACGCGGACGCGCGGGCGGACGCGGCGACACTGCGGCACACGGCAGCGGGGGGCGACTACACGGGGACGACGGCGGCGGTGACCGTGACCGTGACGGACGACGACGCGGCGGTGGAGATCAGCCGGCAGGCGGTGTCGATGCTGGAGGGGGAAACGAACACGTACACGGTGACGTTGGAGGCGGAGCCGGCGGGCACCGTGACGGTGGGGGTGGCCAGCGGCGCCGTCGCGCAGGCGACGGTGGCGCCGGCGGCGCTGGTGTTCAACCCGGCGACGTGGGCGACGGCGCAGACGGTGACGGTGACGGGGGCAGGGGCGGGCAGCGCGACGCTGAGCCACACGGTGGCCGGCTACGGGGCGGTGACGACGGCGACGAACGTGGCGGTGACGGTGGTGCCGACGACGGAACGCCTGGTGGTCGATCCGCGGTTCATGGAGGTATTGGAAGGGACGCACGTGACGTACACGATCCGGTTGGCGACGCAGCCGGCCGCGGGGGTGACGTGGGAGGTGCGCCAGCAGCCATCGGTAAGTGTGGGGGCCGGCGCCAATTGCAACAATATGGACCGGCCGAACGGCGTGTACCGGACGTTCGACGAGAACAATTGGGCAACGCCCCAGGTGTTCGGGATCGCCAATCCCAACAGGACGAACAACTGCGGCGCCGGTCATCGGAAGCAGATCCCGCACCGAATCAGACCGCCGGGGGGCAGCACGATCGGGGATACCTTCGCGCCGATAGTTCTGCGGAAGCTCCTGAACACGGTCCCGATTCTGAGCGCGGTCGCGAATCAGACGGGGCGGATGGGGCAGGAGATGAACGTGCGGTTGGGGGCGGGGGTGGAGCAGGTGCGGGCGGGGCCGCATGGGCCGGGAGGGATAAACCGGGCGCTTCATAATGCCGCCGGAATCCAAACCGGTTCTTCGACGCAGACCTATGTGAACGGGCCGCTGACGTACACGCTGACGGGGCCGGAGACGGACTATCCGGCCAATCCGGCGACGACCCTGACGTTACCGGCGGGGCTGAGGTTCGACGCGGCGGCGCGGTCGCTGCGGGGGCGGCCGACGCAGGCGCTGCCGGCGACGACGTACCGGCTGAGGGTGGCGGACGCGCAGGGGGACACGAACGAGTTGGAGGGGTCGGCGGCGGTGCGGCTGTTCACGCTGACGGTGGAGGCGGCCCCGCTGCCGGGGTTCGCGCGGCAGGAACCCCCGGTGCGGCATCCGCTGGGGCGGCCCGTAACGCCGCCGCAGGTGTTGCCGCGGCCGGACGTGGCGGCGGGGACGACGCCGGTGCTGACGTTCGTGGTGGCGCCGCGGCTGCCGGAGGGGCTGACATACGTGCCGCCGCCGCGGAGTGCGGCGGGGACCTATGCGGACGGCGGGCGGATCGTGGGGACGCCGACGCGGGCGACGTCCAGCCGGGAGTACACGTTGACGGTGGTGGACGGGGACGGGAGCGTGGCGGAGACGACGTTCGCGTTGGCGACGGGGACGGCGGCGCCAGCCCCGCCACCGGATCCGGGTCCGGACCCGGCCCTGGAGGATCGGCAGCCGACGTTCGGGGCCGTGACGGTGCCGGCGCAGGTCTATCGGCAGGGCGAAGCGATTGCGCCGCTGGGGTTGCCGGCGGCGACGGACGGGGATGGGCCGTTGGGGTACGCGCTGACGCCGGCGCTGCCGGCGGGGCTGACGTACACGGCGCCGGCGGACGCGACGAGTGGCGGCACCCTCGCGGGCGTGCCGGCGGCGGCACAGGCGGCCACGACGTACACGCTGACGGCCACCGACGCGGACGGGGACGTGGCGACGCTGACGTTCACGCTCGCGGTGGAGGCGGCGTCGGGGGTGATCCTGGCGCGCGACGGGACGCGGACGGTCACGGTGTACGGGCACCAGGTGACGGTGACGCAGACGCCGGGGACGGTGGCGGGCGTGGAGTTGATGCTGCCGGCGACGCTGGCGCAGGCCGTGACGATCACGCTGGCGCCGCCGGGGGCAGACGTCCCGTTGGAACGCGACCGCTACGGGTTCGGCCCGGCGGGGGCGCGGGCGGCGGTGGACGTCGGCGTGGCGCCGGTGCCGGCCGGCGGGATGGAGCTCTGCCTGCCGGTGCCGGCGGGGCTGCGCCTGGAAGCGGGCGCGCGGGAGCTGAGACTGCTGCGCTATGCCGGGGAGGAATGGGCACCGGTCACGGGGGCGGCGGACGACGCCGGGGCGGGGCGGATCTGTGCGGTCGGAGTGACGGCGTTCGGGCCGTTGGCGGTGGGGTATGAGAATGCGGTGCCGCGCTTCACGGAGCCGGTCGCCGCGCAGACGTTTCTGGTGAACGAGGCACGATCCGAGCCGCTGCCGGCGGCGAGGGGCGGGGACGGCCCGCTGCGCTACACGTTGACGCCGGCGGCCTTGCCGGCCGGGCTGCGCTACACCCCGCCGGCGGACCCGACGGCGACGGGCGGGGTGATCGCCGGCACGCCGACGGAGGGCCGGCCGCCGGCGCCGTACACGCTGACGGCGACGGACGCGGACGGGGACGCGGATATGGTGACGTTCACCATCGAAGTCGTGCGCATCCCGGTGCAGGTGACCATCGGCGACGCGTTGGCGGTGGAGGGCGCGCCGGTGGAGTTCACCGTGACGCTATCGCGGGCGGTGGCGCGGGCGCTGACGCTGCGGTGGACGGCGGGCCGGCCGGGCAGCGCGACGCCGGGCGCGGACTATCCTGCGGAGGCGGCGGGCCGGCTGGTGCTGGCGGCGGGCACGACCGCGGGGACGCTGCGGGTGCCGACGCTGGACGACCGGCGGGTGGAACCGACCGAGACGTTCACGGTGACGGGAACGCTGCCGGCCGACCCGCTGTTCGAGAGCGCGGACGCGACGGCGACGGGGCGGATCGAGGACGACGACACGGAACGGGCGCGCCGGCGGAGTCTGGGGATGGTGTTGGCGGGCGTGGGGCGGACGCTGGCGACGGACGCGGTGGACGTGATCGGGGACCGGTTCGTGCGGCCGCCGACAAACAGACAGGTGACGGTGGGCGGGCAGGCGTTGAGCCTGCACCGCGCCCCGCAGACCGGCCGCTGGCGGCAGGCGGCGGGGGTGACGTATGGCGTGGCACGGGCGCTGGGCGTGGAGGTCGGCGTGCCGCTGGCCGGCGGGGACGGGCCGTTCGGCCAGGTGCGCGGCGCGGCGTGGCACACGTTGACGCGGCATCTGCGCGAGCCGCACGCCGCGGCGGCGCCGCTGAGCGCCTGGGATGCGCCGAGCGCGTTCCCGGCCCCGGCCGGGACCGATCCGGGCGGCCCGCTCCCCACGGGCTGGGGAGCGCTCGGTCATGCGGGTGCGGGCAATTCGATCCCGCTCCCTCCGGGACGCGGTGCCGACGCGACTCCGTTCGGCAGGGGCGCGTTCCCCGGCTTGGCCGGCTACGGAACCGGCTTGGGGCAAGGCGGCTTCGACCGCGCGCATGCGGCGACGCCCCAGGCCATGAAAGTCGGCACGTTCCGGGCGCCGGTGCAGTTCCGGCGGGTATCGGGGGCGGAGGTGTTGTCGCAGAGCGAGTTCGAGCTGCCGCTGCGCCAGCCGGCGCCGGCGACCGACGCGCCGACCCCGGTCGGGGTGACGGAGGCCGATCCGGCCGCGCCGACCCCGCCGGTCGAGACCGCGCCGCAGGCGGCCGCGGCAGCGTGGACGCTGTGGGGCCGAGGGACGGCCAGCGGCTTCGACGGCCGCCCGAAGGACGACTTCTCGATGGACGGCAACGTCTTCACCGGCTACTTGGGCTTGGACTACCGCTTGCAACCGAACGTCCTCTTGGGGCTCGCGGTCGCCCACAGCCAGGGCGACGTGGACTACGAGACGCGGGACGTGACGAAAGGGGACGTGGACCTCACGCTGACGAGCGTGTTGCCGTATGCGCACTGGAGCCCGCGGCCGGGGTTGGGCGTGTGGGGCTTGTTCGGCGCCGGGTGGGGCGACCTGCAACTGCGCGACGAAGCGGGCAAAGTGAAGACCGACCTGGAGATGCTGATGGCGGCGGTCGGCGCGCGGCAAGAGGTGCTGACGTGGCGGCGGATCGACGTGGCGCTGAAGGCGGACGCCTTCCTGACGGAATTGGAGGCGGGCGCGGACGACCGCTTACCCAAGACGGCGGGCGACGCGCAACGCTTGCGCCTGATGGTGGAAGGCCGCACGGCATGGGCCCTGTCGGAGGACGCCCGCCTGACGCCCATCTTCGAGATCGGCGGGCGCTGGGACGGCGGCAAGGCGGAGACGGGCGTCGGCGCGGAACTCGGCGGCGGGGTCGAGTACGCGCACACCAAGCTGGGGTTAGGGATCGAAGCCCGCGGACGGTATCTATTGGCGCACCAGAAGTCGGCATTCGACGAATGGGGCGCGAGCCTGACGCTGAAGCTGGATCCGGGCGAGGCGCAGCGGGGATTGTGGCTGGCGGTGGCACCGGTCTGGGGCGCGGAAGCGAGTCAGGTGGAGCAGATGTGGGGCAGCGCGGAGGTGTTGCAGGCAGGGGCCGAGTCCGCCACGCCAGGATTGTCACCGGCCCAGGTGGAGTTCGACGTCGGCTACGGGCTGGTGACATACGAGGGCGCAGGCTTGCTGACGACCTACGGCGGCGTGTCGATGGCGGGGCCGGACAGTCAGGGCTACCGCCTGGGCGGGCGGATCGAGTTGGGCGAGTGGATCGACCTGAGCGTCGAGGGCGAACGCACCACGCAGGGCAGCGGCGCCGCACACCAAGTCGCCCTCTACGGCCACCTGGGCTGGTAACCGCCTCTCCGCAACACGATTACCCTGCGGAGGGGCGACCGGCCGGTCGCCCCTCCGCAGACATGTGGCGGCGTCTCCGTTTCAAACTTTGCGGGGGAAGGGCGAAAGACTTTTCGCCCCTCCAGAGCACGATGCAAACGGAATTGGAGGAGAGAGGGAGTGTCCCCGACGGGATTTGAACCCGTGCCGCTGGCGTGAAAGGCCAGTGTCCTAGGCCCGGCTAGACGACGGGGACACAAGTTTTGCGAGACACTGAGCCGACCGGGGCTCGAACCCGGGACCCTCTGCTTAAAAGGCAGATGCTCTACCGACTGAGCTATCGGCTCGACTCGGCGCACCATAACCAAAGCCTGCCCGGAACTCAAACCCCCATCCAGGGAATTATGTGTTTAGGCAATTTCTTTATTCCTTTCTTGATTCCCCCTTTCCATCCTAGAGAGGATCCTACTCGATCTGACACATACTCGATCCCCGCGGCGACGTTGACTTCCAGGGCTTGCGTGGTAGCGTTCGGCCATGTCCGTCCGCTCCCGTTTCGCGCCGAGTCCGACCGGGTATCTGCACATCGGCGGCGCGCGAACGGCGCTGTTCGCGTTGCTGACCGCACGCCAGCACGACGGCCGGTTCGTCTTGCGCATCGACGATACCGACCGGCAACGCTCCACCCGGGAATTTCACGACGACATCCTCGATTCCATGCAGTGGCTGGGCTTGGTTTGGAACGAAGGCCCTTATTACCAAAGCCAACGTTTCGACCTGTACCGCGAGACGGCGGAGCGGCTGCTGAGTCGCGGGCAGGCGTTTCGCTGCTTTTGTACGCCCGAAGAGTTGGACGCCAAACGGAAGGCCGCGCTGGCCGCGGGCCGCAACCCGGCGTACGACGGGACTTGCCGCGACTCCCACCCGACGCCCGGCGATTCGCGCCCATCGGTGCTGCGCTTCCGCAGTCCGCGGCAGGGCGAAACCGTCGTCCACGACGTGCTCAAGGGCCGGGTCGCTTTTCAGAATCAGGAACTCGACGACCTGATTCTCGTCCGTTCGGACGGCTCGCCGACGTACAACTTCTGTTCGGTGGTCGATGACGCCGACTTGTGCATCAGCCACGTCATCCGCGGGGACGACCACCTGACCAACACCCCGCGCCAAGTGCTGCTGTTTCAGGCCATCGACGCCCCGCTGCCGCAATTCGCGCATCTGCCGCTCATTCTGGGCCGTGACCGTGCACCGCTGAGCAAGCGCCACGGCGCCACCGCGGTGCGCGCCTACCACGAGGCAGGCTATCTGCCCGACGCGCTGGTCAATTTTCTGGCGCGCCTGGGCTGGGCGCACGGCGACGACGAGGTGTTTTCGCGGCAGGATCTCGAGCGGATCTTCCGTCTCGAAGACGTCGGCAACTCGGCCGGGGTCTTCAACGCCGAAAAGCTTGCGTGGCTCAACGCGCAGTATCTGCAGAAACGCGATCCGGCGGCACTCGTCCGCGAAGCCGAGCCGTTCCTGCCGCAGGCGGACGGGGCGCCGGCCGACGCGGGCCGGCTCGCCGCCGCGTTGGCGACGCTTCAGCCGCGAGCCAAGACGCTGGTGGAACTCGGCGAGCAGGCCCGCTTTTATTTGCGAGACGACATTACCCCCGATCCAAAAGCCGCGGCCAAATTCCTGAACGACGCCACGTTGCCGATGCTGGCACGCCTGCGGACGCGCCTCGACCTGCTCGCCGATTGGAACGAAGACGCGCTCCACGAAACGTTCACGTCCTTCATCAACGCCGAGGGCATCAAGTTGGGTAAGGTCGCCCAGCCGGTTCGGGTCGCGTTGACCGGCTCGACGGCCAGCCCCGGCATTTTCCAGGTCATGGCGGTATTGGGTAAACAGCGCTGCCTCGACCGTATCGACCGGGTGTTCGCCTCGCGGGCCGGGGCCGCGGAATCTTGACTTCGCCTCTCGGCTTGCTTATTTTCGGAGGCCGCTGAGGTGTAGGCTAATTGGTAAGCCACCTGACTCTGGATCAGGGGATTGTAGGTTCGAGTCCTACCACCTCAGTACTGCCTCGCTTCCATTTTTCATGGGTCCCATCGTCTAGCGGTTAGGACGCCGGCCTCTCACGTCGGTAACACGGGTTCGAGTCCCGTTGGGACCACTTCCCCTTCCCTCCAATCGGCAGTGGACGGCAAAGCCGCGGACTCGTTCGGTCGAGCCGCCTCTTTGTCCCTTCCCCCGGTCGATCCGTTCCCTGGTGTCGCGGAGAAAGGTCTTGATTCGCTCTTTTCGGGGTTCCTATAATGACTCCGAACCGGGCGGCCGCAGTCGCCGTTCAGCCTCGAACCGCCGGCGGATCCCCCCGCCCCGGCACAAGGAGCTTGCCATGCCCGCGGAACACAATGTCTTCGAGCAGATGATCAAAGAAGACCGCGAAAACCGTGCGAGCAAGCACTGGAGCGGCACCTTTCTCGAATATCTCGAAAAGGTCCGCGCCGACCCGTCGCTCGTCCAACACGCCCACGCGCGCACCTACGACATGGTCATGCGCGAAGGCGCGGCGCCCATCGGCGAGACGGACGACCCGCGCATCAAGCGCCTGTTCAAGGACGAAACGCTCAACGTCTATTCCTTCTTCAAGGACGAGTTCTTCGGTATCGAAGAGACCCTCGCCCAAATCGTGCGCTACTTCCAGTCGGCCGCCATGCGCGGCGAGGAGTGTCGCCAGGTGCTGTATCTGATGGGGCCGGTCGGGGCGGGCAAAAGCTCGCTGGTCGAAAAACTGCACCGCGGCCTGGAGGGGCTCGACCCGATCTATGCCATCGACGGCTCGCCCATGTTCGAGGAGCCGCTGCTGCTCATCCCGCGCCACCTGCGCAAGGAATTCGAGAAGATGCTCGACGTGCGCATCGAGGGCGACCTGTGTCCGGTCACCCGCTGGCGGCTGCGCGAAGAGTTCAAGAACCGCTACGAGGACATGCCGGTCACCACGGTCGGCTTCTCCAAGCGCAACCGCCGCGGCATCGGCGTGGTGCCGCCGGTCGATCCCAACAATCAGGATACGTCGGTGCTGATCGGCTCGGAGGACATCTCCAAGCTCGACCGCTACTCCGAGGGCGACCCGCGCGTGTTGGAGTTGAACGGCGCGTTCAACGTGGGCAACCGCGGCATGGTGGAGTTCATCGAGGTCTTCAAGAACGAGACCGAATATCTGCACGCCATGATTACGGCCACGCAGGAGAAGTTCGTGCCCGCGCCCGGCCGGCACGGCACCGTCTTCGTGGACACGGTCATCGTGGCGCACTCCAACGAGGCGGAGTGGCAGAAGTTCAAGGCCGACCACACCAACGAGGCGATTCTGGACCGCATCGTCGTGGTCAAGGTGCCGTACAACCTGCGCCTGTCCGAGGAGGTCAAGATCTACCGGAAGATGCTGCAACACTCCGACTTCCGGGCCAGCGTCGCGCCGCACACGTTGGAGGTCGCCGCCATGTTCGCGGTGCTGTCGCGCCTGGAGCCGTCGGCGAAATGCGACCCGATGACCAAGCTGCGCCTCTACAACGGTGAAGAGGTGGTGGAGAAGGGCCGCACCAAGAAGCTCACGGTCAAGGAACTGCGCGAAGACGCCAGGCGCGAGGGCATGTTCGGCATCTCCACGCGCTTCGTGATGAAGGCGCTCGACAACGCGCTGTCGGACGGCGGCGCGTCGATCAACCCGATCAACGTGCGCGAAGCCCTGATCCGCATGGTCAAGGAGATGGAGGTCGCCGACGACGCGCGCAAGCAGTACCTGGAGTTCCTGCAGGACACGATCCACAAGGAGTATCTCGAAATCCTCGAAAAGGAGATCACCAAGGCGTTCGTGTATTCCTACCAGGAACAGGCCGAATCCCTGTTCCAGAACTATCTGGACCACGCCGAGGCGTACGTGAACCAGACCAAGGTCAAGGACCGCAACACGCGCGAAGAACTGGTGCCCGACGAGGGGTTCCTCAAGTCCATCGAGGAGCAGATCGCGATCATCGGCTCGGCCGCGGACGGCTTCCGCCAGGAGGTGATCGCCTATCTGTGGGCGTCGCTGCGGCGCGGCGATACGGTCGGGTACCAGAGCTACGAGCCGCTCAAGGACGCCATCGAGAAGAAGCTGATGAGTTCGGTGCGCGACATCAGCCGCATCATCACCAAGGCGCGCACGCGCGACGAAGAGCAGCAAGAGAAATACGGTGCCATGGTGCGCCGGCTGATCGAACTCGGCTACCCGGAAGCCAGTGTCGACATCATTCTCAAGTACGCCGCGAACCACCTGTGGAAGGACTGACGGCCGGGCGGTCGCCACCATGCCTCCGAACGCCATCTTCCGCCCGTACTCGCCGTCCGACGCGCTGCGTTCGGACCGCAGCGCGGGCGACCGCCAGCGCCACCGCCAGAAGGTCCGCGAGTCGGTGCGCGACAACATCGCCGACCTGATCGCCGAAGAGTCCATCATCGGCAAGCACAAGGACAAGGTCATCAAGGTCCCCATCCGCGGGGTGAAGGAATACCGCTTCATCTACGGCGAAAACGCGGCCGGCGTGGGGCAGGGCGACGGCACCGCGAAAAAGGGACAGGTCATCGGCACGACCGACGGGCAGGGGCCGGGCGAAGACCAGGCCGGTGACCAGCCCGGGGTCGATTACTACGAAACCGACGTCACGCTCGAAGAGCTGGTCGAGATCATGTTCGAGGATCTCGAACTGCCCGACATGCAGCGCAAGATCCTGCGCGAGGTGATGTCCGACCGCATCAGCAAGCGCCGGGGGTATCGCCGCGCCGGCATCCGCGTCCGGCTGGACAAGAAGCGGACCGCGAAATCGCGCATCAAACGCCGCCTGGCGGCCACGCGGCACGCCGACGGGTCCGCGGAGAATCGCGCCGCCACCGAGCGCGCCGCGCCGGACGAGCGGTTCCCGTTCCGCAAGAAGGACCTGATCTATCGCCACATGGCCGAAGATACGCGCCCGGAGTCCAACGCCGCGGTCCTCTGCATCATGGACACCTCGGGCTCCATGGACACGATGAAGAAATATCTGGCGCGCAGCTTCTTCTTCCTGCTGTACCAGTTCGTGTGCACCAAATATCTCAACGTGGAGCTCGTGTTCATCGCCCACCACACCGAGGGCAAGGAAGTGACCGAAGACGAGTTCTTCTCCAAGGGCGAGTCGGGCGGCACGTTCATCTCGTCGGGCTACGAAAAGGCATTGGAGGTCATCCGGGCGCGCTACCACCCCTCGCTCTGGAATCTGTACGCCTTCCACTGCTCCGACGGCGACAACTTCGACTCCGACAACCCCGCGGCGCTCCAGGCGGCCCGGGCGTTGTGCGCGGTGTGCAACCTGTTCGGCTACGGCGAGATCAAGCCGCGCGGGGCGCGCTTCTACGAAAGCTCGATGCTGACCGTCTTCCGGGGGCTCGACGCGGAGAATTTCCAGGCCGTGTCGATCGAACGCAAGGAAGACATCTGGCCCAGCTTCAAGACGTTTCTGTCCAAGGAGCGGACCCCGGCCGCGACCGTCACCCGCGCCGCGGCCGAATCCTGACGTCCGCCGGGCCGGGAGTACGGACATGGCCGACTGGAACGTGGCGGACCTGCAGCGCTGGGACGAGAAGATCCGCGCCAAGGCCGAAGCGTTCGGGCTGTCGTGCTTCGACCAGGAGTTCGAGGTGTGCGACCACACCCAGATGCTGGGCTACATGGCCTATTCCGGGATGCCGGCGCACTATCCGCACTGGTCGTACGGCAAGAGCTTCGAGAAGCTCAAGACCATGTACGACTACGGCGTGTCCGGCCTGCCGTACGAAATGGTCATCAACGCCGACCCGTCGATCGCCTATCTGATGACGGACAACTCGCTGTGTCTGCAGATTCTCACCATCGCCCACGTGTACGGCCACAACGACTTCTTCAAGAACAACTTCACGTTCCGCAGCACCGAGCCGCAGCACACCATCGCCCGCTTCAAGGTGCACGCCGACCGAGTGCGCGGCTATCTCGAAGATCCGTCCATCGGCGTCGACCGCGTCGAGGCGCTGCTGGACGCGGCGCACGGCCTGTCGCTGCAGTGCCGCCGCAACCTCGCCACCAGGAAACTCACACACAGTGAACAACGCGCCCGCCTGCGCGAAGCGGCGCGGCCCGCGCACGACCCGTTCGAGGACCTGCACCCGCGGGCCGAGGTCGAAGCCCCGGACCTGGACAAGCTGCCGCTGTCTCCCGACGAAGACCTGTTGCTGTTCATCCGCGACTACAACCGCCACCTGAGCGACTGGGAGCGCGACCTGCTCACCGTCGTGCACGAGACCGCGCAGTACTTCATTCCGCAGATGGAAACCAAGATCATGAACGAGGGTTGGGCCAGCTACTGGCACCGCGAGATCATGAACAGTCTGGACCTGCCCACGGACCTGCACATGGAGTTCCTCGTCCGCCACAACCAGGTCGTCCGCCCGTTTCCGAAAGGGCTCAACCCCTACTATCTGGGCCTGCGGGTCTGGGACGACCTCCGGCGGCGCCACGATGAACCCACGCCCGAGGAACTCGCCGACTCCGGCCCGCCGGACAAGACCGGCCTCGATGCCATCTTCGCGGCGCGCGAGGTGGACCGCGACACGTCCTTCCTGCGCCGCTTTCTGACCCGGGACCTGATGCGCGAGATGGATTTGTTCGCCTACCGGCCGCGCGGAGAAGACGTGGTGGTCTCCGAGGTCTCGGACGAGGAGGGCTGGCGCGAGGTCAAGGACACCCTGATCAAGAACGTCGGCATGGGCGGCATCCCGGTCATCAAGATCGAGGACGCCGACTTCGACCGCCGCCGCGCCCTCTACGTCAAGCACGCCCACGACGGGCGCGACCTGCAACTCGAATACGCCGAAAAGTCCCTTTCCTACTTGCACCGCCTGTGGGGCCACGAGGTCGTACTGGAGACCGTCGTGAACGGTAAGCGGGCGGTGCTGTCGTACACCGACCGGGGTTTTTCCGCCAAACCGCTCAAATAGCCCGCCGTACGTTCAGCCGGCGGATTCCAGCAGCACGACCGCCTCGGCGCGGATACCTTCCTCGCGGCCCACGAAGCCGAGCTGCTCGCCGGTCGTGGCCTTCACGTTGACGTCCGACGGCTCGACTTCGAGCGCGTCGGCCAGGTTGCGGCGCATGGCGGCCTTGGAGTCGGCCAGCTTGGGCGCTTGCGCCAGGATCGTGACGTCGGCGTTGCCCACGCGATACCCGCGGGCCTGCACCCTTGCCATGACGACGCGCAGCAGCCCCAGACTGGACACCCCGCGGTACTGCGGGTCGCTGTCCGGAAAATGCTCGCCGATGTCGCCCGCACCGAGTGCGCCGAGCAGGGCATTGCTCAGCGCGTGGCAGACCACGTCGGCGTCCGAATGGCCGTCCAGGCCCGCGTGCCAAGGAATCTCCACCCCGCCGAGGATGAGTTTGCGGCCCGGTACGAGCCGGTGAATGTCGACGCCCTGTCCGATGCGATACGCCCTGTGGCGAGCGGCCATGCGTGCCTCCATCCTCAAGCTCCGATACCGAAAAATAAAGTATTAAGGGAGAATTCGATACGAGATGGTCCAAGGACAGTTTCGACCTTTCGACAAACTCTAGTGGCCGTAGGTTCACTAGGTAAGCTCAGGGACTCTGTTCTCCCGGCTGGTGAGCCTGCGGCGCCTTGAGCTTGTCGAAAGGTCGAAGGGTTTGCGACAAGGGAGAGGTGCGGTGCGTAAGTCGGGGCGAGTCCAGGATCTTCGCGCATGTTATTTCCTATTGAAGCCCGCGCTCAGCGGCACCATTCCACATACGCGTTCCCGTAGATAACTCAACGTCCGCAGCAAGCCGGCAATATCCTTGGTTGGAGCCCAACAGGTAAGTCATCTGTCGTCCTGTCTATCGGCGCCGCGATTGGGTGGGGGTGAGGGGAGGATCCCTGATGGAGAGGCGTGGTTCCCGTTCCTGGGTCTTCGAGACAAACGGGGTTGTAGTAGGGGGAGCAGACGTTCGGGGACAGAAAACCATTGCGCGTAGGGGCGAAAAATCTTTCGCCCCTCCTCTCATGAGAGTGGCCGGTCCTCACCAACACGGTTTGAACCGGAGACCCCGCCGCATATCTCCGTAGGGGCGACGTATGCGTCGCCCCTACACAGGAGAGGCGTGTTCAGAGGAGGCGGCTACCACCCCAAGGAGCCGTAGAGAGCAACTTGTTCGGCGCCGCCGTCCTGCGTGGTGCGTTCGCCCTCGACACTCAGGTCCACCCACTCGCCTAACTCGATCCGTTCGCCCATCTGCACGCCGTGGTTCTGCGATCCGGCCATGGACAGGCCGCCGTAGATCGTCAGCAAACCCGCACCCTCGTGCGTCACCAACCCATAGCCGACATCGAACTCCACCTGTGCCGGCGGCAGCCCCGGCAGCGTGTCCGTTTCGTTGTTAACACGTAGTACGTCCGCGCTGCCCCACATCTGCTCCACCTGACTTGCTTCCGCCACCCACACCGGCGCCAACGCCAACCACAGGCCGCGCTTCGCCTCGCCAGGATCCAGCTTCAACGTCAGGCTAGCGCCCCATTCGTCGAACGCGTCGAAACTACTCTCAAAGCCGACATCGCCGAATCCGAGGCCAGAGTCCAAGCGAAGATCGCCGACGTCCAGGCCGAAACGAAAGCCGACGTCGCCGGGGTCCGAGGTTGCCAACGTTCGGGCCGAACTGAAGACCGACATCGGTTGGGTCCGGGCCGAGATCGGCGATTTGGAAGGGCGATTGTATCGGCAATTGTTGCACACGGCAGCCGGCATTGTCGGGCTGACGGTCGCGCTGTCAAGCTGCTCGGCTGACCGGGGCGCCCGCCGAATGTCGAAGGGGGAGAACATCGGGTTCGGCTCGTCCGCTTGCTGCATGTCCAGCTTGCTCCCAAGGGAGGCTTCCCAAAGACCGTTTCATCCGCGCGCACTCGGCATCAGGCGTTCGGCATCGCCCGACGTGCAGCGCCAACCTCGCGCATGGGGTTTCTTGCTTGCCAGAAGGGACGCGCCGTTTCGAGGCGAACGACTCGCACAACAAAGACCGGCTCGATTGAAACCACCCCGGTTGACGGGGTGTATCTCAGTCTGCCCTCGAGATTCCATGCAGTCCTCTCCGGTCGTCGTTCCCATTCCAAGCCAGGACGCCAAGATCAGTACCGGTACTTGACACAATTCGATTTTCGTATTATTTTCGCCTTCATTGAAGACACCGATTGATCCTCAGCCTTCCAGTGTCCCCCGCAGGGGGGCGAAGCGACCTCCCCCACCCGCTTCGTCCCCCTTCTCCCTCCTCTCCTACGTATCGCAAGCAACGGTATCGGGCTTCCGGGCGGCGCCGCGTTCCCCCGCCGGTCGTCTTCGTCCGAACGCGAACAGTGCCCGCAGCGGAAGCTCTGGACTCCAACGGACAATTGGGATAGGCGCAGTGCCATCCTGACGGCCACGGTTCCGGCAGTCGGACGGTGCGCCCGCGACGAAACGGAGAAGACTCGTGAAAACCCTGACGTTGTGCAGCGGGAAGGGCGGCGTCGGCAAGACGCTGTTGGCGACCAGCCTGGGACGCTGTATCCCCCGCCGGACGGACGCGAACGTGCTGCTCATCGACCTGGACTTTTCGACCCGCGGCCTGACCCTGCTCGCGTTCCGGTATCAGAACGACCTCGACCGCGCCCCGGTTTCCCTGGGCGACTTTCTCTCCTTCCAAGCCGGGAACGACGACCAGCCCTCGCCGTTCGTCGAACTCCAGGCGCACTTCACGTCGGCCAACGCCGCGCCCGGCGGCAGCCCGGAAGCGGCGGCCGACCCGGAGAAACCCGGCTTCGCCTCCTATCCCGGCCTGAAGGGGCTGTGCATCCTGCCGTTTTCGAAAGACGAGGATCACCTGGAGTGGCTGGCGTCTCGCCGGCTCCCCCTCGAAGACACCGTGGAACAGCTTCGGCGGTTGCAGGAGTTCGCCGCGACGTCGCTCGACGTCGATTACCTGATCTTCGACGCCCCGCCCGGCCTGGAGACGCTGAGTCTGGCGCCGGCGGCCATCAGCGACGTCAACCTCATTCTGCTGGAAGAAGACAACGTCAGTTGGAAAACCGCCCTCAGCATGTACATGAAAATTTCGGAGATCAACAAACGGCTGCACGGCCGCCCGTCCGCCTATTTCGTCGCCAACAAGGTCAGCCTCGGCATGCTCGACCTGGCCCACAAACTGAAGACCTTCTCGTTCCTCTCGCTGCTGCCGTTCGACGCCTGGATGCACGAACTCTACGCCCACGACACCATGTCGGTGCTCGGCGGGGATTTCCTGGCGTCCGATTTCTTCAAACGGGTCGAATCCGACATCTGGCCGAACTTGTCGGACGTGCTCGGGGTGCGGCAGAGCGGCATGCCGGCCGCGCCCGCGGCGCCGCCCCGGCCGGCGGGGTTCAAGCTGCCGTTCTTCAAGGGACGCTGAGCGCACCGCGGTCAGTGCATCTCCATCCCACCGTCCACGTTGATGGCTTGGCCGGTCACGTTTTCGGCCGAGGCCAGATAGACGGCCAATCGTCCGATGTCGTCCGGCGTCTGCGGCCGGCCTTGCGGAATGACGTTTCGGACCCAGCGCTGCCACGCGTCTTCCTTGGACTCGTCCGGCTGTTTGAGCGAGGCGGCCAGATACTCCCACATCTGCGTGCGCAGGATGCCGGGGCAGATCGCGTTGACGCGGATGTTGACCTGCGCCAGCTCCTTGGCCAGCGAGTTGGTGAACCCGACGACCGCGAACTTCGACGCGCAATAGTGGGCGAGGCCGCCGAATCCGTTCTTGCCGGCGACCGACGCGATGGTGACGATCGTTCCCCCGCCGCGCCGCTTGAGTGCGGGAATCGCCGCCTGACACGACAGGAAGACGCCTTTGGTATTGACCGCGAAGGTGATGTCCCAGGCTTCCTCGGACATCTCTTCGACCTTGGCCATGTTGACTACGCCGGCGTTGCAGACCAGGATGTCCAGGCCGCCCAGCCCGGCCACGGTCTCCTCGACCATGCGGAGCGTGTCGGCCTTGTCGGTCACGTCGGCCTGAATCGCGACCGCGCGGCGGCCGAGACCGCGCATCTCCTGCGCGGTCTGTTGGGCCTGGGTGAACCCGCCGACCGCGGCGTCGCCGTACTGCTGGGCCGCACTGGACAGCGTCTCGATATCGGACACCGCGACGTCCGCGCCGGCGTGTGCCAAGGCGAGCGCGACACCCCTGCCGATCCCGCGTGCCCCGCCGGTCACCAAGGCGACTTTTCCGTTGAGTTGCGCCATACCGTTCCCCTTTCCGTTTCGGGCATACTGAAAGCGCACTAGAAGCCGGCGGGCCGCGGGCAGCCGCCCACGAGATCCGAGAGTAGCTTGGCGACGTGCAGCGTCGTGCGGTCTTCGAGATACGGCCCCACGATCTGGATGCCGACCGGCAGTCCGTCGTCGAGTCGTCCGACCGGTACGACGGTCGCGGGCAACAGACACGCCCCCGCGGGAGCCATCCAGGTCACGAGGTCCCAATACGGACGCGGCTGTCCGCCGATGGTGGCGACCCGCGCGGCCTGCGGCTCGGAGTGGTCGTGGCGAATGGCCGCGCACGGCATGACCGGCAGCAGGGCCACGTCCCAGTGCGCGAAGAACTCCTCCCAGCGTTTACGCATTTGCATGCGGCGTTCGTTCAGGCTCAACCATTCGCGGTGGCGCATGGCGAATAGGCGCCGCGTGCGGTCGGTCGGCGTATCGCCGTGCGAGGCGGCGTATTCCTCGATCTTGTCGCGCGACACCCCGCCGGACAGCGCGGACTGCAGCAGCCCCATGAACGTCGCCGCGACTTTTTCGAGGCCGAAGTCCGGGCGCGCGTCGGTATCGACCGCGGCCCCCTCGGCACTGAGCGTGGCCGCGGCGGCTTCGAGCAAGTCGCGCACGCCGGTATCGACCGGACAGGCGGCATCGTCCAGCCAGGCCGCGATTCGATAGTCGCGCAGTTTGGTCCCGCGCGGCCCGGGCAGTTCCAGGCGCCACGCCGGCCGCTCCCAGCGGTTCGGGCCGGCCATGATGTCGAGCCCCAATTCGAGGTCGCCGACGTTGCGCGCCATGGGGCCGGCCACGGCCAAGTCGGCCAGCGTCAGCGTGCCCGGCGGGCCCGGAATCTGCCCGTGCGCCGGCACGATGCCGTAGCTGGGCTTGTGGCCGACGACGCCCGACATGTGCGCCGGCAGGCGGATCGAGCCGCCGATGTCGCTGCCCAACTCCAGCGGGGTGAAGCCGCAGGCCAGCGCCGCGGCCGAACCCCCCGACGAGCCGCCGGGCGTGCGGGCCGGGTCGAACGGATTGTTGGTCGTCCCGAAAATTGCGTTGTGGCTTTGCAGGTCGCCGGCATACAGTGGCAGATTGGTCTTGCCGAAGATGACCGCGCCGGCCTCGCGCAGCCGCGCGACCGGCCACGCGTCTTCCTCTGGAACGAAGTCCTTCAGTTCCGGGGCGCCCGAGGTGGTCCGCATTCCCTTGGTCTGGAACGAATCCTTGATCGTCATCGGTACGCCGTGCAGCGGTCCGTGGCGTTCTCCCCGCGCCAACGCGGCGTCGGCCGCGGCGGCTTCGCGCCGGGCGCGTTCGGCGTCGATGGTCACGACGCTGTTGATGCCGGCGTCCAGCTTCTCGACCCGCGCCAGAAAGCAATCGAGCGCCTCGCGGCTCGACACGTCCTTGTGCCGAATCCTGGCGGCGAGGTCGCGGGCGCTGGCATAGGCCACGTCGTCATTTCTCTCGGGCTGGGTTCCATCCGGCATGTCAGTCCCCTATCTCTTTTATGTGCAATAGCGGCGCGTCACGGACGATCTCGGAGCGGCGCCGGTTTCGGGCGGTCATCTTGCCACGCTCATCCCGCGCCACACAAGGTTTCCCTTCGAAAAGGCGCGCCTAGCCGCTGCGCGCCGAATTCTATAGGCTACGCGGCGCGCCCCTTTGCCGGAAAAAGCGCCTCGGACAAAAAGAAAGAAGGAGACCATGAGCACTCAGACTCCACCGAGCGAGA
This sequence comes from uncultured Binatia bacterium (SeqCode), assembly GCA_965242795.1. Taxonomy (GTDB): domain Bacteria; phylum Desulfobacterota; class Binatia; order Bin18; family Bin18; genus Bin18. The sequence goes on along the minus strand of OZ251505.1, from coordinate 881,982 downwards.
CTCCCAACCCTCGCGTGTATTTCGACGTCACCATCGGTGACGATGCCGCGGGCCGTATCGTCTTCGAACTGCACGCCGACGTGGTGCCCAAGACCGCGGAGAATTTTCGCGCCTTGTGCACCGGCGAAAAGGGCGCCGGCCGATCCGCCAAACCCTTGCACTACAAGGGCTCGACCTTCCACCGCGTCATCCCCGACTTCATGTGTCAGGGCGGCGACTTCACCGCCGGTAACGGCACGGGCGGCGAGTCGATCTACGGCGCCAAGTTCGCCGACGAGAACTTCGACATCAAACATACCGAACCGGGCCTGCTCAGCATGGCGAACGCCGGTCCGGGCACGAACGGCTCGCAGTTCTTCATCACCACCGCCCGGACCCCGTGGCTGGACGGCAAGCACGTCGTGTTCGGCCGCGTGACCGACGGCATGGACGTCGTGCGCGCGATGGAGGCGCAGGGCAGCCAGAGCGGTCGCACCCGCCAGCGCATCGCGATTGCCGACTGCGGACAGCTCGATTGAGACCGGGGAAACGGTTACCGAAAACGCGTCTCAAAGGGGCGCGAGACCCTTAGAAAATATTATGATGTCCCCGGGGCGTGGTAATCGGTACTCTGCCTCAACCAGACAGCGTCCCCAGGTAATCCCCGACGATGCGGTCGAACGTGTCGGGCTGTTCTTCGTACGTCCAGTGGCCGGCGTGAGGGATCACTTCCAGCCGGCAGTTCGGCATTCGGTCGCGGAAGTATTCGGCGTATTTCACCGGCGTGAAGTAGTCCTCGTCGCCGCACACCGCGAGCGCCGGGATCTCGATGCCACCCACGCGACTCATGAAGTCGAAGCTGTCGTCCGCGAGCCAGTCCCGGTACGTTACCCGGGGATCGGTTTCGGCACTCAGCGCATTCAGACGATCGACCAATTCCTGCGGCGTCCTCCGTGCGAAGCCTAGGCGCGGGTCTATCGGTATTCCTTCCAAGCCCGCGGCTAACCGGCGCGAATTCTCCAGTACGTTCGGATCGACGCGCAGCCGCGCACCGGTGTCGATGAGCAGCAGGCCGGCCAGGCGGTCGGGGTGATAGACGGCCGCGGCCAGCGCGATGCCGCCACCCAGCGAATGGCCGGCGATGACGAAGCGTTGCCAGCCGAGCCGGTCGGCCAACTGCACCGCGGAGTGCGTGTAATCGACGACGCCCCGAAACCCGAGGCCGCCGGAGCCGCCGTGGCCGGGCAGATCGATAGCGACCGGCGTATGCCGGGCCGCCATTGCCCGCATGTGCCGCTCCCACACCCGGCCGTCGCAGCCGGTGCCGTGCACATAGAGCAGGTTGTGCCCCGTGCCCGCGGCCACGTCTCCCACGCTGCGATAGCGGATGCGCAGCCCGTCTATTTCGACGAATGCCATGTGGATTTCACCTCTGAAGTCGAGACGCTCGCGTGCGGCGGGATCAGAATACGGCGATCGGGTTGACCGGCGAGGCCGTGCCCTTCATCAGCACCAGCGGCGCCACGGTCAGCAGGAACGTCCAGCGTGTGCGCTCGGCGCAGGCCGCACTCAGGTCGTCCAACATGCAGTTGTCGAGCAGGTGGATGCCCATCGCCACCAGCGTGCACGAGTGGATCGGCATGATGAGGGTGTCGTAGCCGCTCGGCACCACGTCGCTCACGCCGTCGCAGCCGAGCACCGCGATCTTGCGCTCGTGGATCCAGGGCAGGCACGCCGCGCCCAGTCCGGCCAAGCCGTCTTGCAGCGCGTCCCAACGGCCCTGCGCTTTCTGCCGCACGTGGCGGCCGGTGCGCACGAACAGCACGTCACCTTCCTCGACCGTGAAGCCGCCGGCCCGTTCCGCGGCCTCCAGGTCCGCGGGGGAAATGGCCTCGCCCGGCTCCAGATACTCGCGGTTCTTCAGGGCGGGAACGTCGATCAGGACCCCGCGCGAAACGATGCCCTCCTTGATGGCGTCGATGGCGCCGTTGAGCGCGCCCTGCGCGGTCACGTCGGAGGACGGGTAGCCGTTGTACATCTTGTCGTGGTGGAACACGTGGCACAGGGCGTCGATGTGGGTGTTCGCGACTCCGTGCGGCGCAATGGCGAAATAGTCGGCACTGTACGGCAGCGGCACCAAACTCTCCTCGCCCGGGGCGCCGGTCTTCATCATCAGGTGCATCACCGGTGTGGGGTTGTCCGCGGCGTGGTGCGTCGCCAGGGGCAACGACAGCGATACGGAAACGCCGTCGTGGACCTCGGCCGCGGCGCGCGCGATCTTGTCCGCGGTGACGTAGTTCAGCGCCCCGCGTTGGTCCGTGGCGCCCCATTTCCCCCAGTTGCTCAAGCTCGTGAAGAATGCTTCCACCTGCGCTTCGGTGAGATCGTCGTTGACCGGCATACGTTCCTCCTTTTCGTATCGGCCCGTCCCCGGGTCGGTCTTCTAACAAAGATCACCGTCCGAAACCAAGCGGAGAAGTCGGGTGGCAGCCTGAGTTTCGCCAGTCTGTGTATTCTGTGGGGGCAGGCCCCTGCGGCTCCTGATCTCGTCGAAGGGCGCCTGCCTGCCCCGCTCCAGGGCAACCACGGGGGGTTGCCCCTACAAGCGCACGGGCGAGGCGCCCCTAGCAAGTGCACGGGCGGGGTGCCCCTACGGGCGGAGGAAAACGCCGGGAGGAAAGAAAGGCGGCGGCTGATTGACATCCCCGGGCATTTGGCCGAATAATCGCGCCACTCGTTCCCGACCACGGACCAGACGGCTCGTATGAACGGATGAACGGGTCGGAAGTTGAAGGAGACCGCCGTGGCGCATGACATCGTCCTGAAGAACGGCTTGGTCGTCACGCCGACCGGGGTCATCCGCGGCGGGATCGCCATCGAGGGAGAGCAGATCGTCGGGGTCGGCAGCCGTTCGTCGCTCGGCCACGCCAAGCGCGAGATCGACGCCGACGGCATGATCCTCTTTCCGGGGACGTTCGATCCGCACGTGCACTTCGGCATTTCCGACCGCTTCGGTGACGACGCCATGGTAGAAGATTTTCTGCGCGACACGCGCGACTGTCTGATCGGCGGCGTGACGACGATTGCGACCACGACGCTCATCGGTCAGGAACCCATGCTGGACCTGTTCGACCAGGCGGTGGCGTGCGGCACCGACCACTCCTGGTGCGACTTCAAGGTGACCTGCGTCGTCAATACGCTGGACCAGGTCGCCCAGATTCCGGCTGTCGCGAAGAAGGGCGGCGTCTCCTACAAGTTCTTCACCGGCTACGCCGGCGCGCAGGCCGAAGCGTTCGGCATGAATCCGGAAGGCATAACGCCGGCGTTCTTCCATGCCGCGTGCGAACAGTTGGCGCGCTGCGGGCCGCCCACGTTCGCCAAGATTCACGCCGAAGACCCGCACGTGCGCGGCATCCTGGTCGATCGGCTGCGCGCCGCGGGCCGTACCGACGTGCTGACCGCGTGGGCCGAATCCAGCCCGGAGTGGGCGGAGAGCGTGCAGGTCTATACGTATGGGCAGATCGCCGACCAGTTCCGCGTCCCGATCTATCCGGTCCACATCAGCGCCGCGCACACGGTCGAGACCGTCAAGCGGCTCCAGGCCGAAGGGCTCAACGTCGTGGGCGAGACGGTCGCCTTCTTCCTCAACAGCACCGCACCCGAAATGGACGCCGCGGGCATGGCCGGCAAGGCCAAGATCCAGCCACCGATCCGTTTCGAGAAGGACAAGGAACGCCTGTGGCGCGGCCTGAAGGAAGGCACGCTGTCCGTCGTCGGCACGGACAGCCTGACGTATTCGTCCTCCTTCAAGACCTCTGGGGACTTCTGGGACTGCCGGGTGGGGATCAATCTGCAGGTCGCCGATACCCTGGCGCTGCTGTTCGACGAGGGGGTGAACAAGGGCCGCCTCGACCTGCCGACGCTCGCCAAAGTGCTGTCCGAGAATGCGGCCAAGCTGTATGGCCTGTACCCCAAGAAAGGCGCGCTGGCGGTCGGCTCGGACGCCGACATCGTGGTCTTCGATCCCGATAAGGAAGCCACGCTGGGCGTCGGCCGCATGCGGTCGCGCGCCGACTATTCGTTGTGGGAAGGCCGGCGTGTCAAGGGGCTGCCGGTCAAGACGTTTCTGCGCGGCCGGCTGGTCATGGAGGATGGCGAGATCGTCACCGAACAACCCGACGGCCGTTTCGTCGAGGGAGTCGTCCAGGCGCGCGGGCTGTAACTCGGACCGCCCCCTCATCCGGGCGGAGAACGCACCATGTCGCAGGACAAACACACGATCTACGCACGCGCCCAACTCGGCCACACGCTCGGCTTCGGCAAGAAGCCGGCCGTGATCGTGGTCGATTTTCAGCTCGGGTTCACCGCGCCGGAGCAGTCGCCGCTGGCCGGCAATCTGGACGCCGAGGTCGCGGCGACCAACGCTCTCATCGCCGCGGCGCGCAAGAAGCGCGTGCCGGTCATCTTCACGGTCGTCGGCTATGACGCACACCGGCAGGACGACGCCGGACTGTGGCCGGAAAAGGCGCCTGCCCTGCGCCGGCTGGTGATCGGCAGCGACCTGGTCGCGCTCGACCCGCGGCTGCACCACGAGCCCGGCGATCTGGTGATTACCAAGAAATACGCGTCGGGGTTCTTCGGCACCTATCTCGCTTCGACGCTGACCATGCAGTCGGTGGATACGGCCATCGTGACCGGCTGTACGACCAGCGGCTGCGTGCGCGCGACGGTCATGGACGCGCTGGCGAACGGCTTTCGTCCGATCGTGCCGGTCGAGTGCGTCGGCGACCGAGCCCGGGAGCCGCACGAGGCCAATCTGTTCGACATCGGTTCCAAATACGGCGACGTGCTGCCGCTCGAGGACGTGCTCGCCTACATCGACCAATTGGAGGGAGGAACGGCGTGAAGGAATCCCCTACGTACACCATGACTATTGCCATTCTGTTCGGACTGTCTCTCTGCCTCGGCCTGCCCGGCTCTTCCGCAGCGCAGAGCGAGGCCCAAGGCGGGACACGAGTCGTCATTTCCACCTCGAAAGGCGAGGTGCGGGCCGAGTTGTTCGACGCACAGTCGCCCGAGACCGTGCGGAACTTCCTGTCCTACGTCGATGACGAATTCTACGACGGCACGATCTTCCACCGCGTGATTCGCGGGTTCATGATCCAGGGCGGCGGCCTCACCACCGACATGCGCGAGAAGCAGACCGGCGCGCCGGTCACGAACGAGGCCGCCAACGGTCTGAAGAACGTCACCGGCACGCTGGCCATGGCACGGACCATCGATATTCATTCCGCGACCGCGCAGTTCTTCATCAACGTGGCCGACAACGATTTTCTGGACCACAAGGACGAGAGCATCCGCGGGTTCGGCTACTGCGTCTTCGGGCGGGTCGTGGAGGGGATGGACGTGGTCGGCGACATCGAGACCGTGGAGACCGGCCGCACGCGCGGGCATTCCGACGTCCCGTCGGAGCCGGTCGTCATCCACAGCATCCGGCGGGTCGCGCCACCCAGCGATGGTTGAGTGGCGCGTGACGTGACAGGGGGTATCCGCTCCCGGCCGCTCGGAACAAAGCCAAGGAAGGAGAATCGCCATGAGGAGGACAGCCATGCGCACCACTACTCGACGTTCGCCCCGAGCCCGACTCCGACAACCAGGTTGGTTCGCCGCGGGACTCGCCTGCCTGCTCGGCGGGCTGCTCGTGTGCGGCCTGCCCCGCCCGGCTGCGGCCGACCTCGGCCCGGAATTGCAGGAGGCGCTGGATACCAGCAAATACGTCTATATCCAGTCGGAGCGCAAAAGCGGCGCGTTCGGCTCGAAGGCGGAAATCTGGTTTCTGCATCACGACGGCGCGGTATGGGTCGGGACGCCCAAGTCCACCTACCGCGTCAAGCGCATCCAGGCCGGGCGAACCAAAGCCAAGGTCTGGATCGGTTCGGCCGACGGCCCGATGTTCGACGCGGTGGGCGAACTGGTGCAGGACGACGAGGTCACCGAACGCATGTTCCAGACGTTCGCCGAGAAATACCCCGACGGCTGGCCGACCTACGAGGAGGGCTTCCGCTCGGGTTTCGCCGACGGCTCGCGCACCCTGGTGCGTTACGCGCCGGCCGCGGCGGAATAACCGGCGCGGGTTCCGCGAATCCGGCCGGTGGGGAACATCTCGGTTCGCAAAGTCCCTCACCCCGGAGGGAGAAGGCAGCGATGCCTGCTCCTTTCCGACCCCCTCTCCCTCCCCTTCGACAGGCTCAGGGACCGGGGAGAGGGTTGGAGCCTGCCCCGGACGTGGGCCGGGGGGTGAGGGCCGCCCGCAGCGGGAAATCGGCCTGAGAACGACTCCCTGAAACGCCCCCGTCGAGGCGGTGAAACGAGAGCGCCGGACGCGGAGAGAGGGAGCATCCCCGCCGAGGAGACCCGGACGCGGATGACCGCCGGTTGAGGGAAGGCGTAGAGAAAACGGACATGGCGGACGGCAGAGGCAACTGGTCGGGAACGTTGGGCTTCGTGCTGGCCGCGATGGGCTCCGCGGTCGGGCTCGGCAACATCTGGCGGTTTCCCTACATTGCCGGCGAAAACGGCGGCGGTGCGTTCGTGCTCGTGTACGTGGCGTGCGTGGCCGCGGTCGGCCTGCCGCTGATGCTGGCGGAAGTCGTCATCGGCCGCCGCACGCAACGCAACCCGGTCGGCGCGTTCGGCGTGTTGCGGCCCGGCTCGGCGTGGCCGCTGGTCGGCTGGCTGGGCGTGGTCGCGGGGTTCGCGCTCCTGTCGTACTATTCGGTCGTCGGCGGCTGGGTGCTGCACTACGTCGTGCTGTCCGGCCTGGGCAGCTTCGCGGGGCAGTCGCCGCAGGCCATCGGCGGACTGTTCGATGCGCTGACGCAGAGCGATGCGCAGCAGGTGTGCTGGCACGCCGGGTTCATGGCCGTGACCATCTGGTTCGTGTCCGGGGGCGTGCGGGGCGGAATCGAGGCGGCCAACCGGGTCATGATGCCGGCCCTCTTTCTGCTCATGCTCTTCCTGCTGGTCTATGCGCTCACGACCGGCGGCGCGGCCCGCGGCCTCGACTTTCTGATGACGCCCGATTGGAGCAAGGTCGGCCCGCACGCCGTGCTGACCGCGCTGGGGCAGGCGTTCTTTTCGCTCAGCGTGGGCATGGGCACGATGATTACCTACGGCAGCTATCTGCGCCGCGAAGCCAGCCTGCCGCGCTGCGCGGTGACCGTGTGCGCCTGCGACACCGGCGTCGCCATGCTCGCCGGCTTCATGATCTTTCCGCTGGTGTTCGCCTTCCAGTTGCAGCCCGACGCCGGGCCGGCGCTGATCTTCAAGACCCTGCCGGTCGCGTTCGGCAAGCTGCCGTTCGGCAGTGCGCTGGCGGTCCTGTTTTTCCTCCTGCTGACCTTTGCGGCCCTGAGCTCGGCCATCTCGCTGCTCGAAGTCGTCGTGGCCTATTTCGTGGACGAACGCGGCTGGCGGCGCACCGTGGCGAGTTGGACCATCGGCGGGGCGATCTTCGCCGTGGGCGTGCCGTCGGCCTTGACCGGCGCCTTCTTCGACTTCGTGGACATGCTCACCGCGAATTACATGCTGCCGACCGGCGGACTGCTCGTCACGCTGTTCGCCGGCTGGGCGCTGACGCACGCCGAGCGGCGGGCCGAGGTGCCGGACGGCGACCTGCGGAGCGGCCTGTACCGGGCGTGGGTCTTCCTGCTGCGGTTCGTCGCCCCGATCGGGGTGGGCGCGATCCTGCTGCAGTCGCTGGGGCTCGGGTAACGGGGCGGCATGGATTGGCGCGCCCTCGTCCCGGCGACGCTCGCCCTGTACGGCGGGGTCCTGGAAAAGACGCCGAAACGCCTGGCCGCGGCGTGGTGGGTCGCGCTGCTGCCGCTGGGCTACACGCTGTTCCTCAACGTGGCCGCCGGCATCCTCGGCAGCCTGGGGCTCGCCGGCAGCCTGCTCGTCGGGCTGCTCGCGACGTTGTGCATCAGTTCGTATCTGTATTTCATCGACGCCGCGGTGCACGGCCGGCGCATCCGGCCCGGCGAGGTGTTCGACAGTTGGCGGACGTACTTCGGCGCAGTGCTGACGCTGCTCTTTTTGCTGATGATCGTCCGCCTGCTGGTCGGCATCCTGCCGCCCGGCACCGCCGGCACGCACACCGTCGCCGTGGTCGTCTTCTTCGGCCTGCCCATCCTCATCAGCCCGACCCCGGAGATCATCTGCCGGGGCCGCGTCGAGGGGCTCGGTCTGGTCTCGGAGAGCCTCGAATTTCTGCGCGAGAGCGGGGTGGAGTGGTTTCTGCCGCTGACCGGGTTGGCGGTCTTCTGTGCCGGGACGCTCCAGTTTCCGCTGCTCGGGGTGGCCGCGTCGATCTTCTTCCCGCTGGATATCCTGGCCACGCCGATGCAGTTCGGCGGCCCGGGCATGTTGCTCTGGCCCGGCGTCGAGACGTCGGCCGCGGCGCTGGCGTGGGCGGTGGGAAGTTGTGGGCTGGTCTATGCGCTGATGGTGTTCCGCGGGCTGCTGTTCGAGGCCCTGGCCGGCGGGACGCGGCGGCAGCGCATCTTCCGCGCGCGGGCGGCCTGACGCTCAGGGGTCCAGATCTATCGCCTCGATGAGTTCCTCTTCTTCGGGACTCAACTCCACGTCCTCGACCGCGGCGTCGGTCTCCAGGTCCAGACCGTCGCCGTCGTCCAGCGACGTCAGGTCGGGTTCACCCAACTCCGCGCCGAAGTCATCGTCCAGCCCCGCAGAGCCTTCGCCGGCGTCCGACTCCGCACGCCATGCCTCCGGTTGACCGGGCTCGCCTTGCAGCGCTTCGTCCAGCGGGGTGAGTCCCGCATCCGTCTCCGCCACGTCGAGGTCGTCCTCACCGCGCCAGTCCGCCACGGACGCGCGCATCTTGTCGGCCAGCGCAATCGGCAGGCCGTACATGTCCTCGCTGCCCGGCTTGCCCAGCGTCACGTGCGAGGCGTCCTCGTCGTCCTTGTCGTTGAAGAAGACCCCGGTCATCACGCGCTTGCCCCCCACGAACTGGACCGTTTCGATACGGAAGAATTTTCCCGTGACCGCGCCCTCGATGTTCCGCTGATCCCCCACGCTCTTGACTTCCCAGCCGTTCTCTTCGGCCACGGACCGGAACAGCATCAGCGCCACTTCGGGCGAGACCTTCAACTGCAGTTTCTCCCCGACCTTGAGTTTGTCCCCGGCCTGCTTGTCCACGCCCGGCACGATCGACGTCACCGTCGACGTGACGCTTCTGACGCTGCCGCAGCCGGCCGCGACCAGCAGACTCAGCCCGACCGTCCACCCCACCGCCCCTGTCCGTGTTTCCATACCGCGTCCGCCCTCCTGTCCGTTCCGACGATGATGCCGGTCTCCGCGGGCCTCAGACGCCCCGGGCGCGTTCGACGACCGGCGCGACCTGCCGAACCGCCGCGGCCGCGTCGCCGGTGGCGGCCTTGGCCGCGGCGATGATGATGCGCGACACGCCGGCCGCGCGGTACGCTTCGAGGGTGGCGGTTTCCAGCCCGCCCTCGGGCAGCGTCAGCAGCAGGACCGAGAATTCGAGTGCGTCCGGGTCGCGGCCCGCCTCTCTGGCGAGTCGTTTGATCTCCGGGATGTCCGTGCGCGCCTGGTCGGGCGTCAGGCCGCCCGGGCACCAGCCGTCCGCGTAGCGGGCGACGCGCTTGAGTGCATAGCGCCGGTCGTGGGCGCCGAGGAAAATCGGGGGGCCGGGTTTCTGCACCGGCTTGGGAAACAGCCGGACGCGCGGAAAGCGGACGAACTCGCCCTCGTAACGCGCGTCCTCGTCGGACCACAGGACGCGCAGCGCTTCCACCGACTCGCGCAGATGCTGCCAGCGTTTGTCGAAGCGCACGCCCATGATCTCGGATTCTTCCGGAAACCAGCCCGCGCCCACGCCGAGGATCAGCCGGCCCTGCGCGTACACGTCCAGGCTGGCCGCGGCCTTGGCGGTCGTGATGGTGTCGCGTTCGGGCAGCAGGCAGATGCCGGTGCCGAGCCGGATCGTGGACGTGGCCTGCGCCGCGGCGGACAAGGCCACGAACGGATCGACCAGGTGGGCGTAGAATTCGGGGACCTTCCCGTCGGGCGAGCGGGGATAATACGTCGTGTAGTGGGACGGAATGACCAGATGTTCGGCGACCCAGAACGACTCGAAGCCGAGGTCCTCGGCCGTACGCGCCGCGGCCCCGGGATCTCCCGAGCGTTCGGTCAGAAAGGCGAGTACCCCGATGTGCATGCCCGATCCTCCTGCGGTCGCCGGGTGATTGCCCGACCGGGCCGAGCATAATAGGAAAGGCCCGCGGACTCAATTGCCGCCCTCTCCGGTGCCGCCTCCATGTCGTCTTCTGTTCTTTTATCGGTCCGCTTCGCCTGCCTTGGTCTGCTCGTAGGCTGGTTCGTTCTCGGGACCGCGGTGCCGGGCGTGGCCCGTGATAGCGGAGAAGCCGGCGCCGCGTTCCTGGCCGGGTATCGGGCGTTTCAGAACGAAGATTGGGAAGCGGCCGCGGCCGAGCTGGCCCGCGTCCCGAACGATCAGCCGCTCCTGGCCGATTACGGTCTGTATTTCCTGGGGCTCGTCCATGTGCGAACCGGCCGGGAGGAGCAAGCGCAAGCCGTCTTCGAACGGCTGCTCCAAGAACACTCGGACAGCGTCTGGCGGGGCGATGCGGCCCTGGAGTCGGCCGAACTCGCCTTCGGACGGGAACGGTACGCGCAGGCCCTGAAGTTAGCCCACCATGCGCGAAAAGCATCGCTCGCCGACGATACGGCGCGTCACCGCAGCGCCCTGCTGATCGCCTGGGTGCACGAACGCCGCGGGGACCTCCGCCAAGCCTACCGCGAGTATCAAGACCTCCGCGCCGCGGCACCCGATACGTCGGCCGGCCGGGCGGCCAAAACGCACAGCCAACGCCTGCGGACTCTACAGCCGGAGGCTTTCGGGATCACGACCGCACGACAGGTCCTCGACGAGGCGCGGTTGCTGCACAAAGAGGGTGACGTGGCCGCTGCCGCAAAGCTGGCTGCACGCTTCCGAACCGGCTTGCGTGCAAGTCCGTTGCGTGCGGACGGCCTGTTGCTGCTGGCCGACGTTTACGCGCGGGACGACCGGATCGAAGCCGCGGTGGACGAATGGCGGCGCGTCGTCGCGCAGTATGCCGACACGCCGCAGGCCGTGGACGCTTTGTACCGCTGGGCCCGCATGTTGTGGAATCGAGACGAGGATGCCCGAGCCCTGGCGGTCTTCGTCCGCCTGACCGCGGAGTATCCGCGCAAGACGCGCGCCGCGGACGCCCGCTACGCCATAGGTCGCATTGCCGAAGCCGCGGGCCGCGACGCCGAGGCTATGACCGCCTATCGCGCCGTGACGCGCGACTTTCCCGCCACCTCGCACGCTCGGGAAGCGCGCTGGCGGTTGGGCTGGCAGGCGTACCTGCGCGGCGACGACGAAACCGCGGGCCGCGCATTCCGCGTCTTGGCGCGAGACACGCGCGCCTCCGCACTGGAAACGGCACGCGCGTGGTACTGGCAGGCGCGTGTCAGCGAGCGGGCCGGGGAAGCGGACGCCGCGGCCGAAGGCTACGCCCGGCTCCTGCGCCGCTATCCGCACGGCTATTATGCGCTGTGGGCGGAGCGGCGGCTGAACCGCGTTCCGACGTCGTTGCCATTCGAGCCGTTGCCGCCCTCGGCTCCGCCGTCGCCCAGTACGGCGCAAACCCGACGGTATCGGCGCTGTCTGGCGCTCGATGCCCTCGGCCTGCGAACGTTCGCCCGCCGCGAACTCGACCTGCTCCGCCGCGGGGCGCCCAAGACCCGCGGCTGGACCCGTTTCCTGCTCGCCGCGCAGCAGCGCCTCGGCGACCACCGCGCGGCGTTCCGCCTGGCCCACCGGGCGAAGCTCGTCTCTGCGGTACGACGCGCCTACGTCTATCCGCGCGCGTACTGGGACGCGGTCGGCGCCGCAGCCGAGCGGCAGGGCGTCGACCCCTATTTGATCGTGGCGTTGATCCGTCAGGAGAGTCTGTTCGACCCGCGCGCAATCTCGCGCGCGAACGCGGTGGGGCTCATGCAACTTCTGCCGCGCACCGCGGCGCGCCTGACCGACACGCCGCTCGACGGAGGCCGTGCCCTGTTCGATCCGGGGCTGAACGTCCGGCTCGGCACGACGTACCTGCGTGGCTTACTCGACCGCTACCGCGGCAGCGTGGTGCTCGCCCTGGCCGCGTACAACGCCGGGGAAGCCGCGGCCGACAAATGGCTGGCGCAGTTCGGCCATCTCGAAGCGGACGAGTTCATCGAGAACGTCAGCTTCCGCGAGACGCGCGGCTACGTCAAACTGGTGCTGCGCAACTACCGGACCTACCGCCGACTGTACGCCCCGCGGCAAGCCCCGCTCGACCCGCGCCTGCCCTAGGCGGACGCCAAGCCGTCCAGCAGCCGCCGCGGCAGCCCGCCGAACCCGCCGTTCGACATGACCAGCACGACGTCGCCCGCGCGGCATTCCCCCGTCAGGCGCGTGCAGAGATCGGCCACGCTTTGCCCGGCGAACGCCGGCGTGCCCCGCGTGTCGAGGTCCGCGGCCAGTTCGGCCGGCGAGAAGAGGTCCGCGGCGTCGAGCGGGTCCTGCGGTTTGCTGATGACCGGCCCGAGTGCGACGCGGTCGGCGTGTCCCAGCGCCTCGGTCAGCGGGGTCTGAAAGACGCGGCGCCGGCAGGTGTTGGACCGCGGCTCGAAGACGGCCCACAGCCGGCGCGTGGGATAGCGCAACCGGACGGCTTCGATGGCGACGTGTACCGCGGTCGGGTGATGGGCGAAGTCGTCGATGACGACGACGCCGCCCGCCTCGCCGACGACTTCCTGCCGGCGCTCGACCCCGAGGAACCCGGCGAGGCCCGGGGCAACGTCCCCCGCGGACAAACCGAGGTGCGCGGCCAGCACGGCGACGCCCAGCGCGTTGCGCACGTTCATGCGCCCCATCAGCGGGCACGCGAACCGTCCCCACTCCGTGCCGGCGTGCGTCACCGCGAAGCGCAGCCGCCGGCCGTCGTCCACGAGGTCGTGCGCCCGCCAGTCCGCGGGGGAGTCGAGGCCGAACGTCACGAACGGTTTTTCCGATGCCCGCGCAACCCGCACGGCGTGCGGAAAATCGCTGCACACGACGATCGGTGCGCCGTGCGGCACGAGGGACAGCAGCCGCCCGAACGCGGCCACGATCTGGTCGAGGTCGCGGTAGATGTCGGCGTGGTCGAACTCGACCGCGTTCAGCAGCACGGCCGCCGGCCGGTAGTGCAGGAATTTCGGCCCCTTGTCGAAAAAGGCCGAGTCGTATTCGTCGCCCTCGATCACGAAATCCGGGCCGCCGCCCAGGCGATACCCCTGCCCGAAATTCCGACCGATGCCGCCCGTCAACATACCGGGCGACCGGCCCGCCCGTTCCAACACCCAGGCCAGCAGGGCGGTCGACGTGGTCTTGCCGTGCGTGCCGGCGACGACCAGGCTGCGCTTGCCGGCCAGAAAGGCGGACGCCACGGCCTGTGGAAACGAAACGTACGGCACGTCGGTTGCGAGCAGTGCCGCCACTTCGGGGTTCGTCCGCGAGACCGCGTTGCCGACCACGACCAGGTCGGGCCGCGGATCGAGATTTTCCGCGCGATACCCTTCCACGACTGGGATGTCAGCCGCGGCCAGGAAGTCGCGCATCGGCGGATAACTGGCGCGGTCGGAGCCCGTGACCCGATAGCCCCGCTCCTTGAGCATGGCCGCCAGCGTCGCCATGCCCACCCCCGCCACCGCGATGCAGTGGACGTGGCCGACGCCGGCCAAGTCCGGTTCGCGCATGTGCGGCATGGACGGGAAGGCGGGGTCAGGACGCCAGCGCCACGGGCTCGACCGCCACCGGGGGCGTCGGGTAGAAGTCATCCGCGACCGGCGCCGCGCCGGGCTGCTCGACGGGGAACAGGCTCTGCATGACCGCGTCGTGCAGGGCCGGCCGCACCGCGCCGATCTTCTGGTTGTCGCGCCGCGGGTGCACGCGGTTGCTGAGCACGATCACGTGCACGCCCCGTTCCAGATCGATCCAGACCGACGTGCCCGTGAAACCCAGGTGGCCGACCGACTGGGGCGAGAACGAGGACCCGCTGCTCGACCCTTCGGGCGACGGCGTGTCCCAGCCACACGCCCAGGTCGAACCGGGCACCGCGCCGTCCCGCGTCCAGAACTCGCGCACGGTCGCTGCGGGCAGGAACGGGTGGCGGTCGTGGTAGCAATCCACCAACACCTGCACGAGGCGGTCCACCTCGTCGATCGGGGCGAACAACCCGGCGTGCCCGGCCACGCCGCCCATCGCGTGGGCGTTGTCGTCGTGCACCTCGCCGCACAGGGTGCGCTGGCGCCACGGGCACGACTCGGTCGGGGCGATCATCTCGGTCGCGGCCTCGAGCTGGCGCTGATGCAGCAGGTCGAGATCGATGAAGCCGATCGCCTGCAATCCGAGCGGGCGGTAGAGTTTCTCCCCGCAGAACTGGTCGAGACTCATGCCGCTGATCTCTTCGACCAGCGATCCGAGCAGCAGGAACCCCAGATCGCTGTACACCGCCTGCGTGCCCGGCGCATGGGCGAGCTTTTCGCGCAGCAGTTCGGCGTACACGTAGTCGCGGGGTTTCAACGCGCTGAACGTCTGCTTGCGGCTCTGCAGGGCTTCGAAATACGGTCGATGCGCGGCCAGCCCGGACGAATGGGACAACAGTTGGCGCAGGGTGATGGTCCCCTTGCCGTGCGTCCCGAAGTTGGAAAAGAAGCGGCTGACCGGATCGTCCAGGCGGACCATCTTGTCCGCGGCCAAGCGCATCAGGGCCAGCGTCGTGGCCAACGGCTTGGTCAGCGAGGCCAAGTCGTACACCGTGTCTTCGTCGAGCGGGGTCCGCTCGGGTTCCAGGCTGCGGAAGCCGTGGGCCTTGCGATAGACCACTTCTCCCGCCTGCCGCACCAGCACGACCGCGCCGGGAAACGCACCGTCGCGTACCGCACCGTCCATCACCTCATCTACCGCTGAAAAGTCCATCGTGCCTCCCCCTCCACTCAGGTGACGGCCGCCTCGAGAAACCGCAATTCTTTGCGCGCGGTGTCGAGTCGGACACGGGCGCCCAAGGGCAGCGCCAAGTTTTCACCACCATGCCCGGCGGGAAGGCCGAGACCGACCGGATAGGGGAAGTCCGCGAACGCGTCGGTTAGCACGGACAAGAGCAGCGCCGGATCGTCACCCTCTCCCCAACACCCCGGCATCTCACCAAAAACGACCCCCGCCAGACGCTCGAGCAGACCAGCCTGCTTGAGCTGCGTCAACATCCTGTCGATACGATACGGCTTTTCGCCGGTATCTTCAAGGAACAAAATCGCCCCGCGCGGATCGAACGCGAACGGCGTCCCCAGCGTGGCGACCAGCACGGACAAGCAGCCGCCCAGCAGCGGCCCCTCGGCGACCCCGTCCGTCGCCGCGGTCGAGAACTCCAGCGCAGGCTCGCCCATACCGCGCGTCAACAGCCCGAACAGATGCCGCCGCGCCCGGTCCGACAACCCCGCGGCGAACTCGCCGGCCACCAGCGGCCCGTGAAAACAGAGCAGATCCGCGCGCTGCACCAGCGCATTGAGCAGCAGCGTCACGTCGCTGTAGCCCATGAAGATCTTGGGGTGCCGCGCCAACTCGGCGAAGTCGAGCGTCGGCAACAGCCGCCCGCTGCCGTAGCCCGCGCGACTGCAGAAGACGGCCGCCACGTCCGGGTCCCGAAACATTCCCACCAGTTCCGCCACCCGGTCGCCGTCAGGGCCGGCCAGAAAACCGTGACGCTCGCGTGCCTGGGCGCCGACGCGCACCGCGAACCCGTCCCGGCGCAGCGCGGCGCAGCCCCGTTCCAGCTTGTCGGGCCAGACCGCCGCGGCCGGCGAGACGACGCCGACCGTTGCACCCGGCGTGAGCGCCGGCGGTTTGTGGAGCGGCATGGCGAAACTCAACAGGCAACCGGAAGACGCCGCTTCCCCGCAGGTGCCCGCGTTGCCGGGACGATCGACATGACGAATGCTCGACGACGACTCCGTCGTGCGGAAACGCGAGGCGGCCGTCAGAAGTGCATCCCGACGGAGAGCCGGCCCGAGAACCCGAACGCGTCCGCATAGGCGATCCGCGCCGGACTATGCGTGGTGCCGTTGCCCAGCGGTTCTCCCCGCCCGACGTAGCGCACCTTCGGCGCATGCGTCAGATATTCGACTCCCCATCCAGCCTCGACCACGACCCGCTTCCACACCCTGACGCTGACCGACGTGTGCAGACCGAGATGCGCCGCCGCGCTCGTATCGCCGACGTCCACCCGCGCGAGCGTCAGCCGCGGCGGGTCCGCGGAGCCCAACCGGGTCCGCTGGCGCCCGGTATATTCGGCGTCGAGATAGTACGCCCCCACTCGACCGTCGGCCTGGAACCGCCAGCGTTCTTCGAATGGGGCGGCAACGCGGACACCGACGACCCCGCCGTAGTACGACGCGTCCAGGTCTTCGCGGAGCGTCATGGTGTTCACCGTCGGCGCCCGGTTGGCCTCGTACGCGAACACGTCGGACTCCTGACGCAGCCGCTTCCAGCTCGGGCCGAGGAACAGCGCCGTCTCGACCGGCCCTTGCCGGCCCAGGAACGTCCCGGCCACGAGGTCGGCACCGAAGAAATCCACGTTCCGTTTCGTGGAGATACGGATCGGATCGCCCCAGGCGAAATTGGGCGTCGCCGGCAGCGCGGTCCCGTCGATGGCGCCGACCCAGCCGACGAACCGAATGTCGGGACGGGCGCGCACTTCGTCCAGGACCAGGTCGGCCAGTTCTTCCGGCGTCAGCGACTCGGTATCCCGGTTTTCGATGGTGTTGCGCCGGACCGCGTCCCAGGCTGCGCCCTTGCGGTCGTATGCGTTGCCGTGCCGGGACTCGGAGAAGGTCAGGAACCCGCCCGCCTCGGTGAACAGCCGCCGTCCGAACGCACGGTATGCGCTTCCGAGCGTGAGGCTGGTCAGCGGCCCGGCCCGCAGCGAAGCATCGTAGTGCTCGAGAAAACCGACCGCCTCTTCGCGGGAGTTCGTCTCCACGAACGGGCTCGACTCCGGCAAGTCGAGGAAGAAGAAGCCTCCGCCGGCCCGGCCGTAGGTGTTTTCCGTCACGCTGGCCAGGACGGAAGCGGACGCCTCGGAGTCGCGGTCCAGCGGAAACAGAACGGAAATCGCGGCGGCGAGGCAAATTCCGGTCCGCCAAAGGGCGCTGGTGACGGTCGCCCGGTGCGTGGTCATTGGCGGCCTTCCGTACCAACCATTCCGCCCTCCGTCAAACCGCTCGCGGGCGGGGCCGGTTCACCGACACGGTATGAAGCCGAGACCGCGCCGCATGTCCTCGTAGGGGCGACCGGCCGGTCGCCTTTCGTCCAGAGCTGCGCGGGAATTGGTGATTCCCACCCTCGGTCCCTGAGCGTGCGGTCCCCGAGGGCGGGAGGAGGGGCGAAAGATTTTTCGCCCCTCCGGACAACGTTATCCTGTCCCTCGGGCGGTGGCTCATCCTTCGGAGGGCGACGCATGCGTCGCCCCTACAACGTCCGGTTCGTCTCAATACCCGAGAACGTGAGCCATTCTCCTGTCTGTCACGCTCATCCCTTCCGGCCCTTCGACCGTTCGGCACTCCTCGACTTGGTTCGACAGGCTCGTCAACCGCGACTAGGAAGAGGGAATGAGAAGGGGAAGGGTGTCAAGAGCACAGCCGGTATCTCAAAGAGATTCCCGGTTCGTCGGCGAGTTTGACCAGTCTTCGTCTATCCCTTATATCCTTTGCGTTCATTGGACGCGGAGAAACGGGGCGCCACGCCGCGGCAAGGCTCCTCACGTCGCCGGTTCGCTACGCAGATGGAATTCCCACGCATCGAGCGCCTGCCGCCCTACCTGTTCGCCACCCTCGACAAGATGAAGATGGAGGCGCGCTGGGCCGGGCAGGACATCATCGACTTCGGGATGGGGAATCCCGACCACCCGTCGCCCGCGCACGTCGTCGAGAAA
Source organism: uncultured Binatia bacterium (SeqCode) (assembly GCA_965242795.1). Lineage (GTDB taxonomy): Bacteria > Desulfobacterota > Binatia > Bin18 > Bin18 > Bin18. Next base: position 863,911 of record OZ251505.1, on the reverse strand, counting down.
CTGGTCGAGGCCGCCACCAAGCCGCAGAATCACCGCTATTCCACCTCGCGCGGGCTGTACAAACTGCGGCTGGCCGTGTGCGACTGGTATCGCCGGCGCTTCGACGTGGCCCTCGACCCGGATACCGAGTCGATCGTGACCATCGGCTCGAAAGAGGGCCTGTCCCACTTGGCGCTGTCCGTGCTCGGGCCGGGTGACGTGGCGATCTGCCCCAGCCCGACGTATCCCATTCACCAGTATTCGATCGTCATGGCCAACGCCGACCTGCGTGTCGTGCCGCTGCGGCCGGGCGAGGATTTCTTCGTCTCGCTGCAGGAGACCGTCCGCCAGTGCTGGCCGCGGCCCAAGCTGCTGCTGCTCAGCTTTCCGCACAACCCCACCACCGCGGTGGTGGAGCCGGAATTCTTCGCCCGCGTCGTCGCCTTCGCGCGCGAGCACACCTTGTTCGTCATCCACGATTTCGCGTACGCCGACCTGTATTTCGACGGGTATCGGCCGCCCAGCTTTCTGCAGGCGCCCGGGGCCAAGGAGGTCGGCGTCGAGTTCTTCTCCCTGTCCAAGTCGTACGACATGCCGGGCTGGCGGGTCGGCTTCGCCTGTGGCAACCCGCAGGCGATTCACGCCTTGGGCCGGCTCAAGAGCTATTTCGACTACGGCATCTTCCAGCCCATCCAGATCGCCGCGATCCACGCCCTGAACGGCCCGCAGGACTGCGTGGACGACATGCGCCGGCGCTACCAGCGGCGCCGCGACGTGCTGATCGACGGCTTGGCGCGCACGGGCTGGGAGATTCCCAAGCCCAAGGGCACGATGTTCGTCTGGGCGCGCATTCCCGCGCCGTACCGCGGCATGGGCTCGCTGGACTTCGCCGAATTTCTGCTGACCGAGGCCAAGGTGTCGGTCTCGCCCGGCATCGGCTTCGGGCCGTACGGCGAAGACTACGTGCGCTTCGCGTTGATCGAGAACGAACAGCGTACCCGGCAGGCGGTGCGCGGCATCCGCAAGGCGTTCGGCGGGATGAGCGCGCCGGCCGTGGCGGCCGAGTCCGGCGTGAGCGCCGGGCCGTAGTGAAGCCGGCCGCGGCGCCGATCGAAAAGTAGGAAAGCAAGAAAGCGGAGGCGCACGCCGATATGTCGGGCGAGGGGGTGAAGCTCGGGGTGCTCGGCTTGGGCACGGTCGGTTCGGCAGTGGTCGAACTGCTCGACCGCCATGCCGAGACCTACGCCCGGAAGGCCGGCGCGCCGCTCCGGCTCGTGCACGTCGCCAGCCGCAGCATTCATACCAAACCGCATGGGCTGCCGCCCGACGTGCGCCGGTCCGCGGATCCGTGGCAGGTCGTGCACGATGACGAGGTGGACGTCGTGCTGGAATTGCTGGGCGGCACCGACCCGGCGCGCGACCTCGTCGTGGAGGCGTTGTCGCGCGGCAAGGCCGTGGTCACGGCCAACAAGGCGCTGCTGGCCGGCCACGCCGCGCAGGTGTTCGCCGCCGCGGAACGGCACGGGGCGCGGCTGGGCTTCGAGGCGAGCGTGGCCGGCGGCGTGCCGATCGTCCGCACGCTGCGCGAGGGGTTCGCCGCGGACCGCAACAAGATGCTGTTCGGCATCGTGAACGGGACGTGCAATTACATCTTATCCACGATGGACGAGCGCTCGACGGTGGACGACGAGGGGGCCGACTTCGCGTCCGTGTTGGAAAAAGCGCAGTCTCTCGGCTTGGCCGAGGCCGATCCGAGCATGGACGTGGACGGCGTGGACGCCGCGCAGAAGCTGACGCTGCTGCTCATGCTGGCGTTCGGCGTGCGGGCGTCGAGTGCGGCGGTGTACACCGAGGGGATTCGCCGGCTGGATCGGATCGACTTCGCCTTCGCCCGCGAGTTCGGCTACGCCATCAAGCTGCTGGCCATCGCCAAAGCGGAAAACGACGGGGTGGAGGCGCGCGTGCATCCGACCATGATCCCGCGGCGCAGCCTGCTGGCCGGCGTGGGCGGGGCGCACAACGCGATCTTCACGCGGGGTGAGGCGCTGGGCTCCTCGTTGCAGTTCGGACAGGGCGCGGGCGGATTGCCCACGGCCGCGGCGGTGCTGTCCGACGTGGTGGACATCGCCCGAACCGCCGGCGCCCCGCGGCCGCCGCTCGGCTGGCCGTGGGCCGACCTGCACCCCGCGACACTGCGGCCCATGGACGAACTGGTCTGCGACTATTACCTGCGCTTCATGGCGGTGGACAGCCCCGGGGTGTTGACCCGGATCAGCGGTATTCTGGGCGCGCAGAACATCAGCATCGCGTCGGTCATCCAACGCGGGCGCAGTACGGGCGACGACACCGTGCCGCTGGTGATGCGCACCCACGCCGCGCCCGAACGCAGCATGCAAGAGGCGCTGCGCCAAGTCGATCGGCTGCCGGTCGTCCACGGCGCCCCGGTCTGCATCCGGATCGAAGAAAACCTGGGGTGATTCACTCGTTGTGAAAACGACGGCGCGCCTTCTGTTCGCAAGATGCCCCCATGACCCTCCCGGCCTCTTCCGCGCCCCTGCCGCTCGTGGCTGCACGGCCGTCGCCCTTCCGGGCGTGGTTCGGGTGCGCCGCGGGCTGTGCCGGTGCCTATCCGCTCAACGAGATTCTGTACGCGTGTCCGCGGTGCGGCGGGCTGCTCGACGTGCAGCACGATCTGGCGGCGCTCAAGGCGCACGCCGGCGCGGAGTGGCGCCGGGTGTTCGACGCGCGCTACCGCCGGACCGCGTACCCGTACGGCAGCGGGGTGTGGGGCAAGAAGGAAGTCGTGTGCCCGTCCATAGCCGACGAAAACGTGGTCTCGACGTACGAGGGCGACAGCAATCTGTTCTGGGCCCAACGGCTGGGGGAGCAGATCGGCTTGGACGACCTGTGGATCAAACAGTGCGGGAACGCGCATACGGGCTCGTTCAAGGACCTGGGCATGACCGTGCTGGTGTCGATGGTCAAGCAGATGATCGCCGAGGGGACGGACATTCCCGCGGTGGCCTGCGCCTCGACCGGTGACACGTCCGCGGCGCTGGCGGCGTACTGTGCCGCGGCCGGCATTCCGGCCATCGTGATTCTGCCGCGCGACCGCGTGTCCACCGCGCAGTTGATCCAGCCCATGGCGAACGGGGCGCTCACGCTGTCGCTGGAAACGGATTTCGACGGCTGTATGCGGGTGGTGCGCGAGTTGTGCGCCAGGGAGAACGTCTATCTCGCCAACTCGATGAACAGCCTGCGCCTGGAAGGCCAGAAGACCGTGGCCGTCGAAATGGTCCAGCAGTTCGACTGGGAGCCGCCGGACGTGGTGATCGTGCCGGGCGGCAATCTGGGCAACGTGACGGCGCTGGGCCGCGGATTCCTGCTCCTGCGGGAGCTCGGACTGACGGACCGGCTGCCGCGGCTCGTGTGCGCGCAGGCGGAGCGCGCCAACCCGCTGTACCGCAGCTTTCGCACCGGGTTCCGGGACTACCGGCCCGTGAAGGCGGGGGAGACGCTGGCCTCGGCCATTCAGATCGGCGATCCGGTGAGCGTGCACAAAGCCATCGGCGTGTTGCAGACCTTCGACGGTGAGGTGGAGCAGGCGAGCGAACGCGAGTTGGCCGAGGCCGCGGCGCTGGCCGACCTGACCGGACTGTTCGCCTGTCCGCATACGGGCGTGGCGCTGGCCGTGCTGCGCAAGCTGGTGCGCCGCGGGCGGATTCGGGCGGCCGAGCGCGTGGTGGTCGTCTCGACCGCGCACGGGTTGAAATTCACGGAGTTCAAACGCGACTATCACGAGGGCCGGCTGCCGGCGGCCGGCACGGCGCACGCCAACGCGCCGGTGGAAGCGCCGGGAGACTATCGCCACGCGCGCGACGCGATCTTCCGCGCGCTCGAAGCCCGCGGCCGGCGGTGACGCCGGCCGCGCACACGCTTGGGGGAAGCATGAAATACGTGATCGTGCAGGGCGACGGCATGGCCGACTGGCCGGTGGACGCACTCGGGGGGAAGACGCCGCTGGAATACGCGCGGACGCCGCACATGGACCGAATCGCGTCCGAGGGCGTGTTCGGGCTGACGCGCACGATCCCGGACGGCTATCCGCCCGGCAGCGACGTGGGCACGCTGAGCGTGTTGGGCTACGACCCGCGGCGCTACCACACCGGGCGGTCGCCCATCGAGGCGGCCAGCATGGGCGTCGAACTGGCGCCCGACGACGTGGCCTTCCGCTGTAACCTGGTCAGCCTGGGCCGCGGGGACGCCGGCACGGAGACGATGGCGGACTTCGCCGCGGGGCACATTCCGAGCGCGGACGCGGCCGAGTTGATCCACAGCCTGCAACGCGAGTTGGGCGGTGGGGAGTTCGCGTTCCACCCCGGGGTGAGCTACCGCCACCTGCTGGTCTGGCGCGGCGGCAAGGAAGGCATGACGACCACGCCGCCGCACGACATTACGGGCCGGCCGATTGCGGACAGTCTGCCGCAGGGGGACGGCGCGGAGCGGCTGAACGAGCTGATGCAGCGCTCGCGGGAGATCTTCGCGGCCCATCCGGTCAACGCCCGCCGGGCCGCGGACGGCCACGTGCGGGTGTCGTCCATCTGGCTGTGGGGGCAGGGCCGGCGGCCGGCGGTGCCGACGCTGGCCGACCGCTTCGGCGTGTCCGGCGCGGTGATCTCCGCGGTGGATCTGGTGCGCGGGATCGGGGTGCTGGCCGGGCTGGACGTCATCGAAGTGCCGGGCGCGACGGGCTTTCTGGATACGAATTATCTGGGCAAGGCGGAGTACGGCTTGGCCGCGCTGCGAGAGCAGGATCTGCTCTTTCTGCACGTGGAGGCCCCGGACGAGGCCGGCCACATGGGGGCCGCGGACAAGAAGGTCCAGGCGATCGAGGATTTCGACGAAAAGGTGGTGGGGACGCTGCTGGCCGGCTTGCCGGCGTTCGGAGACTGGCGGATGCTGGTGATGCCGGACCACGCCACGCCGGTCGCGATCAAGACGCACTCGGACGATCTGGTGCCGTTCGCCGCGTTGGGGTCACGGGACACGCAGCGCGGAACCCCGCCGGCCGGGTCGGGTGACAGGGGGTACGACGAGCCGAGCGCCCGGGCCACGAACGTGCGCGTGCCGGCGGCGTGGAGTCTGTTGGACGGGCTGATCCGCGGCGAGGTCGCGGCGCTGTCCTCCTGACACGGTGCGCCCCGCTCGGGAAACGGAAGCATGGACCGGAATCTCGCGCTCGAATTCGTACGCGTGACGGAATCCGCGGCGCTGGCCGCCGCGGCGCACATGGGCCGCGGGAACGAGGCCGCGGCGGACACGGCCGCGGTCGCGGCCATGCACAAGCTGTTGTCCAACGTCGAGTTCGACGGGCGCGTGGTCGTCGGCGAGGGCGACAAGGACTCGGTCTCCATGCTCTACGCCGAGGAGGCACTGGGCACCGGCGCCGGGCCGCCCATCGACGTGGTGGCCGATGCGCTGGAAGGGGCCACGGCGTGCGCGCTGGGGGCGCCCAACGCGATCTCGGCCGTGGCGATTGCGGAACACGGCGGGTTGCTGCGGTGTCCCGCGGACGTGCACATGGAGAAGATCGCGGTCGGCAGTTGGGGCCGGGGCGCGATCGATCTGGACAGACCGATTGCCGAGAATTTGGCGGCGCTGGCGAAGGTGAAGGACGTGAAACCCCAGAACCTGCGCGTGGTCATGCTGGAACGTCCGCGCCACGCCGCGCTGCTGCGCGAGTTGCGGCGGATCGACGTGCACGTGAAGTTGATCGGCGACGGGGACCTGTCCGCGGCCTTGGCGACGACGCGCGAGGAGTCGGGCATCGACCTGTTGATCGGGACGGGCCGCGCGGCGCAGGGCATTCTGGCCGCCGCGGCGCTACGCTGTCTGGACGGCGAATTCCAGGCCCGCTTCCACGCCGCGGATCCGGCACAGGCCGCGCAGTTGCGCGAGGCCGGGATTCCCGACGGGCGGACGATCCATACGGCCGACGAACTCGCCACGGGCAACGTGGTGTTCGCGGCGACGGGGGTGACGTCGGGCGATTATCTGCGCGGGGTCCGGTTCTTCCCGGGCGGGGGGGAGTCGCATTCGGTGGTGATGCGCTCCAAGAGTCGCACGATCCGCTTTCTGTCCACGGTCCACCATTTCACGGAGGACCCGGAGTATTGAGGCGGAGGACCCCGGCTCGTCCGAAAGGCAAGAAGGAGAACGCAATGGGATACGAAAATCTGTCGTTCGAGCGAGACGGCACGATCGGCGTCCTGACCGTCAACCGGCCCAAGAGCCTCAACGCGCTCAACCCGCCGACATTGGTCGAACTGGCCGAGTGTTTGGAGACGGTGCGGGCGGACGACGGCGTGCGCTGTCTCGTCGTGACCGGTGCGGGCGACCGAGCCTTCGTCGCCGGCGCCGACATTGCGGCCATGGTGTCGATGTCGCCGCTGGAGGGCAAGAAGTTCGCAACCCTGGGGCTGGGCGTGGCCCGCACGCTCGAAGAGATGCCGATTCCGGTCATCGCCGCGGTGAACGGCTTCGCGTTGGGCGGCGGTCTCGAACTGGCGCTGGCCTGCGACCTCATCGTTGCCGCGGACACGGCCAAGTTCGGGCAGCCGGAGATCAATCTGGGCGTGATCCCCGGGTTCGGCGGTACGCAGCGCCTGGCCCGGCGGATCGGTTTGCCGCTGGCCCGCGAACTGATCTACACGGGCGACATGATCGACGCGGAGACGGCGCAGCGGTACGGCTTGGTCAACCGGGTGGTGCCGGCCGCGGCGTGCCTGGACGAAGCCGAGACGCTGGCGCGCACGTTGGCCGGCAAGCCGCCCGTGGCGATCCGGCAGGCCAAGACGGCGATCAACGCCGGCAGCGACATGGACCTGCAGAACGGCTGCCGCTTCGAGACCGAAGCGTTCGCGCTCAGCTTCTCGACCGCGGACAAGGCCGAAGGCATGGCCGCGTTTCTCGAAAAACGGGAACCGAAGTTCACGGGCGAATGACCGGAGCATAGGGAGGAATGCGTCGGGCTCTTTGCCGGCCTTCTATGGCGTGGTATGGACGGCGCATCGTCCGGCGCCTCCCAACGTCGCTGGGACAGGACCGGTGAACCGCAGGCCGGAGGGGACTCGCGAGAAAGGACAGCACCATGACGGAATTCGAAGCCGCCAGTCTCGCCTTGCAGGAAGTCGCCAACAACCGCACCCTCGGCGTGGGTCTGGGGCAGATCGCCGTCATCATCGTCGGGTTGATCGTCATGCGGGCCGAAGGTCGTGCCCGCGCCAGAGAGCACGCCGACCGTCACGCCCAAAGCATGGCTGAAATCAAGGCGCAACACGCGGAGAGCATGGCCGAAATCAAGGCGCAACATGCCGAGACCATGGCCATGTTGGACGCTCAGCGAGGCGCTCTTGAAGCGCTCATAGCGCGGACGGACAAGGGATAGAACACCCCGTTTGTTTTTTCGACTTCTCGACGGAGCAAGGATCAAGCCCGGTATCAGCCTCGATTCGTGCGCCTAGGGCCTCGAGCTTGTCGAAGGGTCGGATTGGGGAGGATCGCGAGAGAGAAACGGAGTTCGGAGGACGTATGAACAAGCAGGAATGGTTGGATGCGCAGTATCCCCGCACCGAGGAACGCGCCGAGCGCTTCTCGACGGTCTCCGACCTGGAGGTCGATCCGATCTACACGCCGGACGACGTGAACGGGGCCAACCTGGAGGGCATCGGCTTTCCGGGCCAATATCCCTATACGCGCGGCGTGTATCCCAACATGTACCGCGGCCGCTACTGGACCATGCGGCAATTCGCCGGCTTCGGCACGCCCGAAGACACCAACCGACGCTTCAAGCTCCTGTTGTCCGAGGGGCAGACCGGCCTGTCGACCGCGTTCGACATGCCGGTCCTGATGGGCTACGACGCCGACCATCCCCGCGCGCTGGGCGAGGTCGGCCGCGAGGGCGTGTCCGTGTCGTCCGTCCACGACATGGAGCGGCTGTTCGCCGGCATTCCGCTCGACGCGGTCTCCACCTCGATGACGGTCAACTGTACCGCCAGCATCCTGCTCGCCATGTACATCGCGGTCGCGGACGAACAGGGCGTGCCGCGCCACAAGCTCGGCGGCACCATCCAGAACGACATGCTGAAGGAGTACATCGCGCAAAAGGAGTGGATCTGCCCGCCGGAGCCGGCGGTGCGCATCGTCACCGACATGATCGAGTTCTGCGCGCAGGAGGTGCCGCGCTGGCACGCGGTCTCCATCTCCGGCTACCACATCCGCGAGGCCGGCTCGACCGCGGTGCAGGAGCTGGCGTTCACGCTCGCGGACGGCATCGGCTACGTCCAGGCCGCGGTCGAGCGCGGGTTGGACGTGGATACGTTCGCCCCGCGGCTGTCGTTCTTCTTCGATTTGCACAACGACTTCTTCGAGGAGATCGCCAAACTGCGCGCCGCGCGGCGCATGTGGGCGAAGATCATGAAGGAGCGCTTCGGCGCCAAGAACCCGCGCTCCCTGCTGCTGCGCACGCACTGCCAGACCGCCGGCGTCAGCCTGACCGCGCAACAGCCGGTCAACAACGTCGTGCGCGTCGCGCTTCAGGCGTTGGCCGGGGTGCTGGGCGGCACGCAATCGCTGCATACGAACTCGATGGACGAGACGCTCGCCCTGCCGACCGAGGAGGCGGTGACCGTCGCCCTGCGCACGCAGCAGATCATCGCCGAGGAGAGCGGGGTGACCAACACGGTCGACCCGCTGGGCGGTAGCTGGGCGGTCGAGGCGCTGACCGACCGCATGGAGCAGGACGCCTTCGCCTACATCGACCGCATCGACGAACTGGGCGGCATCATCCCGGCGATCGACATGGGCTATCCGCAGAAGGAGATCGCGGACGCCGCCTACCGCTATCAGCAGCAACTCGACGCCCGGGAGAAGGTCATCGTCGGGGTCAACGCCCATACCGGCCAGGACGAGCAGCCGATCGCGACCCTGAAGATCGACCCGGAGATCGAGCGCCGGCAGGTCGCGCAGGTCCGCACGGTGAAGCAGGAACGCGACGCCGACGCGGCCAGCGCCCGCCTGGGCCGCGTGCACGCCGCGGCGCGCAACGGCGACAACCTCATGCCGGTTCTGATCGACGCGGTCAAAGCCGACTGCACGATCGGCGAGATTTCCGACGTGTACCGCGACGTGTTCGGCGTGTACCGCGATCCGGCGTGGCTGTAACGGTTCCCACGGGTGACGGGGAGGGTCGCACGGTGTCCGACGCACACGTACTCCGCATTCTCGTAGCGAAGGCCGGACTCGACGGCCACGACCGGGGGGCCAAGATCATTGCCCGTGCCCTGCGCGACGCCGGCTTCGAGGTCATCTACACGGGCCTGCACCAGACGCCGGAGATGATCGCCGAGGCCGCGGTGCAGGAAGACGTGGACGCGGTCGGCCTGAGCATCCTGTCGGGCGCGCACATGACGCTCTTTCCGGCCATTCTGGCGGCGCTCGCCGAACGCGAGGCCGGGGACGTGGCCGTGTTCGGCGGGGGCATCGTGCCCGAGGAGGACCGGGCCGCGCTGCTCGAAGCCGGGGTCAGGCAGGTGTTCACGCCCGGCGCCAGCACGCAGGACATCGTGGACTGGATTCGGGACAACGTGGCCCCCCGCGCTTCGCTCGCCGACTAGCGGCAACCCCAAGTGGTCGGGAGCCGGCAGCGCCTCCGGGTCAACGCCGCCCCGCGGAGAGTGCTCCCGCCGAACGAGCGCCAGGCGAACGGGGCGGATTACTCCGACGTCATCGTAGGTCGACTCCTTTGCGGGCTGGAAACCCGCGTTCCCAGGGCGAACGGTGTGGATTGCTACGACGTCATCATCGTGGGCGCCGGTCCGGCCGGTACCGCGACCGCGCTCAACCTGCTGCGGGCCGACGCCGCGTTGCGCGGACGCATTCTGCTGTTGGACAAGGCCGTACATCCCCGCGACAAGGTCTGCGCCGGCGGACTGATCCCGCATACGCTCGACTGCCTGCGCACTCTCGACGTCGCCCTCGACGTGCCGCACGTGCGGGCCGAGTGTGCCCGCGTCCACGTCCCGCCCGACCGGACGGTCAGTCGGGACGACCACGTGTGCGTCGTCGTGCGCCGCAACGCATTCGACCACCTGCTGCTCCGCACCGCGGCCGCGCGCGGCGCCGAAGTCCGCCAAGAGGAAAAGGTCGTGGGGCTCGTCCGCGAGCCGGACGCCGTGTGCGTCGTGACCGAGCGGGCGCGCTATCGGGCGCGCGTCGTGGTCGGCGCCGACGGTTCCGGCAGCCGCGTCCGCCGTGCCCTGGTCGGGCCGACTCCGCGGCCCGTCGGCAAGGCGCTGATGTGCGACGTGCCGGCGGCCGATACCGTGTGGGACGGGTTCGCACGCCGGCGCGCCGACTTCGATTTCCGCCCGGTCCGGTCCGGCTTGCGCGGCTATCTGTGGGCGTTTCCCTGTACGATCGGCGGGACGCCGCACGTGAACGTCGGGGCCTACTCGCTGGGCACGGACGCCCGCTCCGACGCGCGGGCCAAGACGGCTCTGCTCGCGTGGCTGGAGCGGGCCGCCGCCCGCCACCTCGACGGCGGCCCGGCGGCGCCCCGCCTGCGCGCCTTCCCGATCTGCGGGTACGCCGCGGCGCGCCCGCTGGCGGCACCCCGCGTCGTGCTGGTCGGCGACGCCGCGGGCGCCGAACCGCTGATGGGCGAGGGTATTTCGTTCGCGTTCGAATACGGCGCGTTCGCCGCCGCAGCCGTGCACCGGGCGCTGCGCAGCGGCGATTTCTCTTTCTCCGCGTACACCCACGATCTGGCGCGCGCGTGGTTCGGGAAGAAGCTGGCGCGGCTCGGTCTGGCTGCCCGCCTGTTCTACGGCCCGACGTCGCGCGCGTGGTTCGCGCTCGCGGCCAACAGCGAGCGCCTGCAATCCATCGGTCTCAAGTGGTATAACGGCGTGGACGACTGGCACCGCCGCAGCGGCTGGGCGGCGCTGCGCGCCGTGCTTGCGGCGCGCGGACCGCAGCCGGCACCCGCGGCGGAGTGAAGGGGAGGGGAGCGTGGTACGGCAGAACACGCGGCGGCGGACGAACACCAGAAAGCCGAAGAAGACCCGGCGCAAGAACCGCTGGCTGTGGATCCCCAAGCTGATCTTGCTGGCGGCCTGCGTCGGGCTGGCGCTGGTCATCGGCGGTATCCTCGTCATGGAAAAGGAACTGCGCCGGACCGGTATCTTCGAGCCCGAGACCCCGAACACGCCGGCGGTTGCTCCATCGTCCACGCCCGGAGCGGACAACGACGGGGGACAGCCGGTCGAGGAGGTCTCACCCGAGGAACGCCGGGAGTTGGAAGCCTTGTTGAAATGAGGGGGAGAGGCGAAAGATTTTTCGCCCCTCCGGGTCGGAATCGAGCGTCCCGTCGTCATTCCCAAGTAAGCGGGCATCCAGGGCATGGATACCTGCTTGCGCAGAGCCTCCCCCCGGCTCGAACGGGAGTATGACGAGGAAGAACCGTCTTCGGGACCGTCTCGTATGGAACTCCTCAAGTAAAAGCCCGAGAAAAGGGAATGACATACAAAAGGACCCTCATGGTCGAAGGGCCGGAGGAGGGGTGCGAAGGCCGAGGTGACCTCGGGGTTCGTTTCGATGTTTCGACACCCTTCGACAGGCTCAGGGACCGAGCTCAACACACCGCAGGCTCAACGAACCGAGGGGGGAGGCGGGGAAGGTCCTTGAGCCTGTCGAAAGGCCGGGGGCGGGGACAGCGGGGGAGAGTGGTCCCCTTGGGGTTCGGTTCGACCATTCGATCCTTCGACCTTTCGACAAGCTCAAGGCATCGCAAGCTCAGGACAGCGCAGACTCAACGGACTTGGGGTTGGGGAAATCTCTGAGCGTGCGGTGTCTTGAGCCCGGTTCCTGAGCCCCCCGAAGGATGTCGCAAAGAGCACGGGACCCTCTTGTACGAAGTTCCCTAAGAAAGGGACGTATGCAGTTCGAGGACGCCCACCATCGCCCGCTCGACCTCGCCGGGCCGCCGCAACGGATCGTGTCGCTCGTGCCCAGCCTGACCGAGACGGTGTTCGCGCTCGGCGCGGGCGACCGGGTGGTCGGGGTCACGAAGTACTGCACCCATCCGCCCGATGGGGTGGCCGGGCTCACGAAAGTCGGCGGCACCAAGAACCCGGACCTGGACGCGATCGGCCGGCTCGCTCCCGACCTCGTCCTCGTGAACGACGAAGAAAACCGGATCGAGGATTTTCGTGCCTTGGAGGAGCGCGGCTGTCCGGTGTACGTGACCGCGCCGCGCAGCGTGGCCGACGGCATCCGGCTGGTCGAACGCCTCGGCCCGCTGACCGGCTGCGCCGAGCGGGCCGCCGCACTGACCGCCCCGCTGTGGCGCGCGTATCACGCCGCCACGCGCGCGCAGGCTGCACGCCCACCGCTGCGCGTGTTCTGCCCGATCTGGCGCAAGCCCTGGATGTCGTTCAACGGCGACACGTACTGCGACGACATGCTGCGCTGCTGCGGCGGCGCAAACGTGCTGCGCGCCAAGTCCGACCGCTACTTCCGGCTGACTCTCGACGAGGTCGTTGCCGCGGACCCGCAGGTCGTGCTGCTGCCCAGCGAACCCTACCCGTTCACGGAAAAGCACTTTCCGCATCTCGCACCGCTCCGGCAGACCAGCGCCGGACGAGAAGGCCACTTCTACTGCATCGACGGCATGGCCTTTTGCTGGCACGGTCCGCGCATCGCCGACGGCCTGACCGAGTTGTCGCGCCTGTTCGCCTCGGTCCGCACCCCTTGACCCCAACCTTCCCTCTCGAGAGGGGAGGGGATAAGAAAACGAGACGATATGACAAGCCTTGAACAATCACTTCGCAAAGTGCCGCCACAGAACCTGGAAGCCGAAGAGGCGGTTCTCGGCAGCATCCTGCTTGACCCCGATGCGCTGGACCGCGTCATCGAGGTCATGGCCGCGGCCGACTTCTACCGCGACAACAACCGTACCATTTTCGAAGCCATGCGCGCCCTGTCCGAGGGCGGCGACCCTATTGACCTGATCACGATCACGGACGCGCTCAAGTCCCGCGGTGTCTTGCCGCAGATTGGCGGCGCGACCTATCTCGCTACCCTCGCCGACAGCGTTCCCAGCGCCGCCAACGTAGCTTCTTACGCCAGGATCGTCCGCGACAAGGCCGTCCTGCGCAACCTCATCCGCGTGTCCGGCGAGATCGTTCAGAGCTGTTACGACCGCCAGGACGACATCGACCAGTTCCTCGACGAAGCCGAACGCCTCATCTTCGACGTCTCCGAACAGCGTATCCGCCCCGCCTTCGTCAAGATCGGCGACTTGCTCATAGATGCGTATAAAACCATTGATCAGTGGTCCGAACGCAAGGATAGCGTCACCGGCGTGGCGACCGGGTTTCTCGACCTCGACCGTAAAACAGCAGGCTTACAACCGGCCGACTTGGTGATTATTGCGTCCCGCCCTAGTATGGGCAAAACCACGTTTGCCTTGAATATCGCCCAGTACGTGGCACTCCACAGCGGGGCCTCCGTGGGATTCTTCTCCTTGGAAATGACCAAGGAACAGTTAGTCATGCGTTTGCTCTGCGCAGAGGCGCGGGTGGATAGTTCCAGGCTCCGAACTGGTCATGCGGATAGAGACTATCCACGCCTCGCCATGGCCGCCGGCCGGCTGAACGAAGCCCCTATCTTCATCGACGACTCCCCGAGTCTCAACATCTTGGAGATCCGGGCCAAGGCCCGCCGCCTCAAACGCGAGCACGGCCTTGACCTGATCATCGTCGATTATCTCCAACTCATGCACGGGCTCCCGAACAACAAAAGAGAGGAGAACCGAGTGCAGGAGTTAGCCGAAATCTCTCGTGGACTGAAGGCGCTGGCCAAGGATCTGGAGGTGCCGGTCGTGGCGCTGTCGCAGTTGAACCGGCAGGTCGAGACCCGCGGCGACAGGCGCCCGATCATGTCCGACATCCGCGAATCCGGCAGCATCGAGCAGGACGCGGACGTGATCATGTTCATCTACCGCGACGAGGTGTACCATCAAGAATCGCCCGATGAGGGAACCGCGGAGATCATCATCGGCAAGCAGCGCAACGGTGCGATTGGGACGGTGCGGTTGTCATTTCGAGGTGAGTACACCCGTTTCGAGAACTTGGCGGGCGACTTTGCCGAAATTCCTGACGCGCTGACGGACGGAGCTTAAGGCCGTGCGTGGGCCGCGAGTGCGGCCAGCACGTCGGCGGTTCGGCGCGCGACGTCGGGCGCCGAGACCAGTGCTCCGATCATGGCGACCGACGCGGCGCCCGCGGCCAACGCCGCCGGCGCCCGCTCGGTCGTGATGCCGCCGATCGCCACGACCGGGATCGTGAGGCGGTTGCACACCTCGGCCAAACGATCGAGGCCGCGCGGCGTATAGCCGGTCGCCTTGCTGGTCGTGCCGAACAGCGGGCCGAAGCCGACGTAATCGGCACCGGCAGCCTGGGCAGCCAGTGCCTGCGCCAAGCTGTGGGTCGAGACCCCGATGATTTTCTCCGGTCCGCACAATCTGCGGGCCGCGGGCAGCGGCAAGTCGTCTTGGCCCAAGTGGACGCCGTCGGCCCCGACCGCCAGCGCGACGTCCAGCCGGTCGTTCACGATGAACGTCGTACCGTGGCGGCGGCAGATGCGTCCGACCTCAATGGCGTCCGACAGGAAATCGCGGCTCGGCCGACGTTTGACGCGGAGTTGCAGCAGGCACGCGCCGCCCGTACACAACTGCTCGGCGACCGCCGGATACGACAAATCCGGTCGGTCGAGAGTGTCGGCCATAGCATACAGCGGGCTCGGAACGCGGAAGCTCATCGCCGGCCACCCCTCGCACGGCGGGTCACTTCTTGACCGTGATGCCCAACTCGGCGATCCGCTTGCGCAGCGTATTCCGGTTGATGCCCAAGACTTCGGCGGCTTTGAGTTGGTTGCCCCGCGTGCGGTCCAGGACGAGTTCGATGAGCGGTTTTTCGACGTGGCCCAGCACCAGGGCGTACAGGTCGCCGGCCTCGGCCAGGGCCGGCTGTCGGAGATAGCGCGTCAGGTGGTGGCGGACGGCTTCCTCGAACGACAGGTCCGCGGGTTCCGCGACGTGCGGCGCGGGCGCGCGCGGGAGCGAGAAGTCCGCCGGCGTCAGCCGCGGCCCCGCGCTGAGGACGGCCGCGCGCTGCAAGGCGTTTTCCAACTCGCGGACGTTGCCGGGCCAGGCGTAGTCGGTCAGCAGCGTCAGGGCCTCGGGCGTGATGCCGGTCGCCGGCGCGGCCATGTCCTGCGCCATTTTGTTCAGAAAATAGGTCGTCAGCTCGGGGATGTCCTCGCGCCGCTCGCGCAGCGGGGGCAGGGTGATGGGCACCACGCGCAGCCGGAAGTACAGGTCTTCGCGAAAGCGTTTGTCGGCGACCGCGGCGGCCAAGTCCTGGTTGGTGGCCGCGATGATCCGCACGTCCGCGCGCACGACCTGGGTGCCGCCGACCCGCGTGAACTCGCGCTCCTGCAGGACGCGCAGCAGCTTGGCCTGCAACGACAGCGGCATGTCGCCGACCTCGTCCAGGAACAGCGTGCCGCCCGCGGCCTGCTCGAACTTGCCGGGGTGCCGTTCGACCGCGCCGGTGAACGCGCCGCGTTCGTGGCCGAACAACTCGCTCTCCAGCAGGTCGAGCGGCAGCGCCGCGCAGTTGACGCCGACGAACGGTTTGCGCCAGCGCGCGGAATAGTGGTGCACGACGCGGGCGACCAGTTCCTTGCCCGTCCCGCTTTCGCCCTGCAGCAGCACCGTGGCGTCCCCGCGCACCACGCGGCCGATGGTCTTGTAGATGGCCTGCATGGCCGGCCCGCTGCCGATGATGTGCTCGTTGCCGCCGTGGATGGCCGGCAGCGGGTCTTCGCCCGCGGCGGCGAAGCGCTTGGCCTCCACGGCCCGCGCCACGAGCGCATGGACGGCGTCCAGGTCGAACGGTTTGGGCAGATAGTCGAACGCGCCGCGCTTCATGGCCTCGATCGCGTTGGTCAGCGTGGTCTGGCCGGTCATGATGACGACCGGCAGGTCGAGCCCCGCGGCCTGCACCTTGTCCAACAAGTCGAGGCCGTTCAGGCCCGGCATGCGGATGTCGACGACGGCGAGGTCGAACGGCTGCGCGCGCACCGCGGCCCACGCCGCGGTACCGGTCTCCGCGGTTTCGACGTCGTAGCCGCGCTCGCCGAGCGCGTCGCGCAGGACGTGGCGGATGAGCCGCTCGTCGTCGGCCACCAGGATCGTGCCGCTGGACATGGCCGCTTACGGAGACGGGACCGGGAGATAGACGTGGAACCGCGCGCCGGCCCCCGGCGTGCTGTCCACGCGGATCGTGCCGCCGTGCTGGGTCACGATCTGCTGGCTGACGGACAAGCCCAGCCCGGTGCCCTCGCTCTTGGTCGTGAAGAAGGGCGTGAAGAGTTGCGCCATGTGGTCGGGCGCGATGCCGGGGCCGTTGTCGCTGAACGTGACGCACAGGAACCGGCCTGGGTCGGAGGGGAGGGGAGCCTCCGTCTCGGCCGGCGCCGCGGACGCGGTCCCGATCCCCGGCTCGGGCGGGGCGTTGCGCCGGCCCGGCGGGCGCAGCAGATGGAAGTCGGTCGCCATACGCGTCGAAATATGCAGGACGCCCGCCCGCCGGCGGTGCAACGCTTGCAGGCCGTTCTGTATCAGGTTGCGAAACACCTGCGAAAGGCGGGCCGCGTCGCCCCGCACCGTGGGGAGGCTCGGGTCGAACGCCGTCTCCACGCGTGCGCCTTTGGGCGCCGCGGCTTCCTCCAGCAGCAGCACGTCGCTCAGCGTCTTGTGGATGTTGACCGGCCGCGGCTCGAACGCGGGCCGGGCCGACAGTTCGAGCAACTGCTCCAACAGGCCGCCCAGCCGGTCGATCTCGCGCACGATGGTCGCGGCGTACTCCGCGGACGACGGGTCCGCCTGCGTCCGCGCGTGCAGGAGTTGCGCGGCGCCCCGGATGCCGGCCAGCGGGTTCTTGATCTCGTGCGCCAGCCCCGCGGCCACCACCCCGAGCGAGGCGAGCCGGTCGTCCCGCTGGCGTTCCTCGGCCAGTTCGCGCTGATAGCGCAGGTCGTGCAGCGACAGCACGAACCCGAGCGGCCGGTCGGCGCGGTCGAACACGGGCGAACAACTCACGCGAACCGGGCGGACGTGCCGGCCGCGGTCCTGCAATTCGCCCTCGCCCGCGGTACGGCTGTAGCCCGACGCCTGGGCGCGCTGGACGAGGCGGACGATCCACGGATTGTCGGCGAACGCCGCGGCGTAGGGGGTCCCGCGGACCTGGGTCTGGGCCGTGCCGGTCAGCGTTTCCGCGGCCGCGTTGAAGAACACCACGACGTCGTCCCGGTCGATGACGACCAGGCCCTCTTCGAGATAGGTGGCGATGTGTTCCCAATGGCTGGACGGAAGGGCCGCGGGGCGGGTCACATCGCCCCCATCGCAAACCGGGTTTTCGTTGTCAAGGCGGGATTGCCACACCGCGCCGGCCGCGGATATGGTTCCCGGCCATGCAGGACCCCGCCCCCCTGTGCCGCCACGCCGGCCAGCGCCTCGTCGAGGCGTTGCGCGCGAAAGGCGCGATTCGCCTGCACGGCCCGCAGGACCGCGTCGCCGAAAAAGTCGCCGCGGCGCTTAGCGCCAATTTCCGCGAAGAAGCCGCGCTCGAAAAAGAGGCCGAGCGGCTCGCCGACGCCCATCTCGATCGGTCGCCGACGCTCAGCCGGCACAAGGTCGTGCAACTCGTCAAACGCCGGCTGGCCGAGGAGCGGAATTTCGCCCTATGACCGAGTTGTCCGACGCCCGCATCACCGCGCTGGCGCGCACGGCCCTGCGCGTGATCGCGGCCGAGGGCACGGTGCTGAACGAGCGCGGCGCCCTGGCCGAGAGCAAGCGGGTACTGCGCGCCTGCTTCCAGCACCGCGACGCCATCGACGCCGCGGTCCGCCGGAAGATCGCCTCGCTCTCCCGTCGCGTGGCCGAAGGCAGTCCGGAATGGGAGGTGCGCTACCGGCAATACTTCCAGGAAGAATCCCGAAAACGAAAATTCTGACCGCCCCGATGTTGACAACCTTCCGAAAGTGATTATCCTCCCCCCATTCCGCACGGGGAGCGCATCCTCGGGCGGGAAAATCCCCCAAAAACACGTCCGACGGAAAGGAGACGAGGTATGAAAATTCGGCCTTTACAGGATCGGATTATCGTCAAACGCATCGACGAAGAGGAGACCACCGCGGGTGGGATCATCATCCCCGACACGGCCAAGGAGAAGCCCCAGGAGGGGAAAGTGACCGCGGTCGGCAACGGTAAGGTGGGCGAAGACGGCAAGGTCACTCCGCTCGACGTCAAGAAAGGCGACAAGGTCCTCTTCGGGAAATACTCCGGCACGGAAATCAAGATCAACGGCGAAGAGCATCTGATCATGCGCGAGGAGGACATCCTCGGCGTGATCGAAGGGTAACTCCGGGAGTCAGGCCGAGGCGCGGGCAACCCGGTCTCCGGCGGGGCATCGGACGACAATCGGACAGGGCATCAGGAGGATCAGGAATGGCTGCCAAGCTTGTGAAATTCAGTCAAGACGCGAGGGACAAGACCCTGAAAGGGGTGAACGTACTGGCCGACGCGGTGACCGTCACCCTCGGCCCCAAGGGCCGCAACGTGGTCATCGAAAAATCCTTCGGCGCGCCGAACGTGACCAAGGACGGCGTGACCGTCGCCAAGGAGATCGAACTCGAAGACAAGTTCGAGAACATGGGCGCCCAGATGGTCAAGGAGGTCGCCAGCAAGACCTCCGACGTGGCCGGTGACGGGACCACCACCGCGACCGTGCTGGCCCGGGCGGTCTATGCGGAAGGCGTCAAGATGGTCGCCGCGGGCCACGACCCGATGAGCATCAAACGCGGCATCGACAAAGCCGTCGTGTCGATCGTGGACGAGTTGCGCAACTTGTCCAAATCGACCCGCGACCAGACCGAAATCGCCCAGGTGGGCACCATCTCCGCCAACAACGACGCGACGATCGGCGGCATCATCGCCGAGGCCATGAACAAGGTCGGCCGCGAGGGCGTGATCACCGTCGAAGAGGCCAAGGGGCTGGACACCACGCTCGACGTCGTCGAGGGGATGCAGTTCGACCGCGGCTATCTCTCCCCCTACTTCGTGACCGACCCGGAACGCATGGAGTGCGTGTTCGAGGACGTCTATCTGCTCATCCACGAGAAGAAGATCTCGGCCATGAAGGATCTGCTGCCCGTGCTCGAAGCCGTGGCCAAGAGCGGCAAGCCGCTCCTGATCGTGGCCGAGGACATCGAGGGCGAGGCGCTCGCCACGCTCGTCGTGAACAAGATTCGCGGCACGCTGCAGTGCGCCGCGGTCAAGGCGCCGGGCTTCGGCGACCGCCGCAAGGCCATGCTGGAAGACATCGCCATCCTGACCGGCGGCCGCGTGATCGCCGAGGAGTTGGGCGTCAAGCTCGAAAACCTGACGCTGAACGACCTGGGCCGCGCCAAACGGGTGGTCATCGACAAGGACAACACCACGGTCGTCGACGGCTCCGGCAAGAAGGGCGACATTGAGGGGCGCATCAACCAGATTCGCGCCCAGATCGACGAGACCACGTCCGACTACGACCGCGAGAAGCTGCAAGAACGCCTCGCCAAGATGATCGGCGGCGTGGCGGTCATCCAGGTCGGCGCGGCGACCGAGATCGAGATGAAGGAGAAGAAGGCGCGCGTCGAGGACGCGCTGCATGCCACGCGCGCCGCGGTCGAAGAGGGCATCGTGCCGGGTGGCGGCGTGGCCCTGATCCGGGCGTCCGCGAAGACCGAGGGCGCCGTCAGCGTCAACGACGAGGAGCAGGTCGGCGTGAACATCATCCGCCGTGCGGTGCAGGAGCCGCTGCGCTGGATCGCCACCAACGCCGGCGAGGAAGGCTCCATCGTGCTGGACAAGGTGCGCGGCGGACGCGGCGCCAACGGCTTCAACGCGGCCAGCGGCGACTTCGAGGACCTCATCAAGGCCGGTATCGTCGATCCGACCAAGGTCGTGCGCACCGCGCTGCAGAACGCCTCGTCCGTGGCCGGGTTACTGTTGACGACCGAGGCGACCGTGGCCGAGAAGCCCGAAGACAAATCCGCGCCGGCCATGCCGCCGATGCCTCCGGGCGGCGGCATGGGGGGAATGGGCGGCATGGGCGGGATGATGTAACGCCCCGCCTTCGACGCTCCGCTGACGAAAAAGGCCCTCCCATCACGGGAGGGCCTTTTCTATCGGCGATTCATACGGGACGGTCCTGGAGTTTTTCCTGGCTGACTCGGAGAACCTGTCCATTCCCAAGTTCGTTGAGCCTACGCTGTGTCGAGCTCGGTCCCTGAGCCTGTCGAAGGGTGTCGAAACGTCGAAACGAACCCCGACGTCACCGCGACCTTCGCCTCCGTGTGTAGGGGCAACCCCCTGTGGTTGCCCTGGGGGCAGGGCAGGCACGGGGGCCTGCCCCTACGAAAAGAACCGGCGGCGGCGTGGAATGACGACCAAAATGCTCCGCAGATGACGAAAGAGGGCCTCTCGCCGTCGCGCGCCTTTCGACTCTTCGAGACCCTTGGACAAGCGCAGGGGACAGGATGTCCCTTGACTCAGGATTCCGACAGGCCGGTGATGCGGATGCCCGCGGAGTGGACCTTGTTCTTGATGTTGAGGCGGATCAGCAGGGCCGTGATCGGTTCGATCAGGCTGGCCGCGGCCAAGGGGCCGACGTCGATGGGATTGATACCGAGCTTCCGCACCAACGCGGCGACGACGGGCCGGGCGTCCTTGTCGCCGCAGAGCAGAACGTCGCAGTCGATCGTGGCGTTCACGTCGCGCAACAGGTGGGCGGAGATGTTCTGGAGTGCGCACACCACCTGCACGCCGTCGCCCAAGATCTGCTTGGCTTCCTCGGTCGCCGAGCCGGCCTCGGGCATGACCACGCGGCGGGCGTTGTCCGGGTCGAGCGGGACCGACACGTCCACGAAGATCTTGCCCTGCACCTGTTCGCGCACCGTCTCCAGCGTCTTCACGTGCGCCGAATAGGGTACGGTGATGAACACCACGTCGGCCGCGGCCGCGGCGTCCGCGTTGTCGGTACCGCGCAGCAGGTCGCGGCCGAGTTCGGCGTTGAGTTCCGCGGCGACCCGCTCACCTTTCTCCTTCTGGCGCGAGCCGATGATGACGTCGTCGCCGGCCAGCGCCCAGCGCAACGCCAGCCCCGGCCCCTGTTCGCCGGTTCCTCCCAGGATGGCAATCTTCACGTTCGTCCTCCTCTAGCCGAAAAACTCTTCGACGTTGCCGGAGACGACCGGCACGTCCCGGACCGCGTTGTTCCGAAACACCCGGAACAAGACCGTCTCGCCGGCCGGCCGGCTCCACAGCCGTTGATAGAACCCCCGCCGGTCGGCCGTCTCCTCTTGATCGACCGCGAGCACGACGTCGCCGGTCTTCAGGCCGGCCTTGGCGCCCGGGCCGTCCGGCAGCAGGCCGGCGATCACCAGATGGTCCTTGAGCATGTAGGAATACATGCCGATCCAGGCGCGCGACGGACGCGACACCCGCCGGCCGTAGCGCACCAGTTCCTCGCGGTGCTCGGTGTAGTGCTCGACCGGAATGGCGAGCGAGAAGCGGCCGATTTCGTTCAGGTTCAGCGACACCACGCCGACCATCCGGCCCTGCAGGTCGAACATCGGGCCGCCGCCCAGGCCCGGATTCATGGCCGTGCTGGTCAGCGCGCGGTCCAGGCTGTACTCCCAGTACGCATCGAAGCGGGACACCGACGTCAGGCCGCCGCCGTTGACCCGCCGCCCGTTTTCCTCGCCCGAACACGCCACCAGAAACACCTCGTCGCCCGGCTCCAGAGCGGTGGACGGGGAGGCGGGAACGGTCGGAAAACTCTTCTGGGGAACTTGGAGGACGGCGATGCCGGTCGCGAAATCCTGGGCCACGAGTTCGGCGTCGAGGCGGGTGTCGTCGATCAGCGTGACGCTGATCCGCGACGCGCCGATGACGATGTAGTTGACGGTCAGGATGTGGCCGTCGGGGCCGACCACCGCACCCGACCCCATCCGTTCGGTGCCCAGGAGTTGGGCGGAATGGTGTTGGACGGGGACGCTGACCTGGATCGAGACGGTGGACGGAACGACTTGTTCGATGAGTTTGACCGACGCGTTCACTGCGCCCCCTTCGGACCAGGATGCGGGGAAAACTACTGGCAGCCTTGCGGAAACGCAACCCCACGCCCTCCCGCAGGTCTTATCCCCTCTCCCTTTGGGAGAGGGCTAGGGAGAGGGTCCCCCGAGGTTCCCTGCGGCGTTCGGCATTCATCGGAGTTGCGAGCCTCCACCGTCTGGATCCCTGCTTCCGCAGGGATGACGAGGAGAAACAGGGATGACGAGGAGAAACAGGGATGACGAGGAGAAACAGGGATGACGAGGAGAAACAGGGATGACGAGGAGAAACAGGGATGACGAGGAGAAACAGGGATGACGAGGAGAAATAGGAATGACGAGGAGAAATAGGAATGACGAGGAGAAACCGAGATAGCCTCCCGTTCATTCGCCTTCTCGGAGGGTGTATAGACCGTTGGCGGTAGGGGCGACGCAGGCGTCGCCCCTCCGAACATGCGCCGATGAGAGGGGAGACGATTCGCATGACCGCGCCCGACGAACACGCCAGCCTGTCCGAATACGAGTCCAAGCGCCTGTTGGCCGACTGCGGGATCCCGGTCTCGCGCGAAACCCTCGTTCCCGACCCGCAGGACACGCTCGAGGCCGCGTCCGGGCTGGGGCTGCCCGTGGCGGTCAAGCTGTGCGGCGCACGCATCGCGCACAAGACCGAACGCAACCTCGTGCGGCTGGGGTTGGACACGCCCGCCGCGGTCCGTCGCGCCGCGGACGAATTGTGGACGCAGCGCCGGCCGGACGACGGCGAGGTCGGCTTGCTCGTGGCCGAAATGGTAGCGGGGAAACGGGAACTGATCGCCGGCCTGGTCCGCGACCCCCACTTCGGGCCGTGCATCGTGCTCGGGCTGGGCGGTGTGCTGACCGAGGCGCTGGACGACGTCGTGTTCGCGGTCGCCCCGCTCACGCCCGTGGAAGCCGCGGCGATGATCGACGGCCTGCACGCGAAACGGCTGCTTACCCGGCCGTTCCGCGGCGAGCCGCCCGTCGATGCGGACGCTCTGGCCGACTGCCTGGTCCGTCTGGGCCGTTTGGGGACCGAGCGGCCCGACATCCACAGCATCGACATCAATCCCCTCATCGTCCGCGACGGCCTCCCGGTCGCCGCGGATGCGCTGGTCGTAACCGCCCCCGTCGAACAGAACCGCCCAACCCTCCGACCGGAACGACCGGCTCCCGCCGACGTCCTCGAACGTTTCCGACCGCTGTTCCATCCGCGCGGCGTGATCGTCGCCGGCGCGTCCACCCATCCCGGCAAATTCGGATTCGTGGCGCTGCACAACCTGCGCCGCTACGGCTACCGGGGCGAGGTCTTCGCGGTGAACCGCGACGGTGCCGAGATATTGGGTGAGACCAGCTACCGCCGTGTGGAAGACGTGCCGGCCGGACGCGCCGACTTGGCCTTCGTCTGTACCCCTGCGGCGGCCAACCCGGACGTCTTGCGCTCCTGCGCGCAGGTCGGGGTCAAGGCCGCATTCGTGGCCGGCGGCGGCTATCGCGAGACGGGCGAGGCCGGCCGCGCACTGGAAGCCGCACTCGTACAGGTCGCCGACGAGGTGGGCATGCTGCTGGCCGGTCCGAACGGGCAGGGCGTCGTCTCCACGCCGGTCTCCATGTGCGCCCAGATCGTGAGCCCGTATCCGCCCGCGGGCCGCATCTCGGTCGTCAGCCAGAGCGGCAACCTGCTGTCCGCGTTCCTGAATTACGCCATCCAGACCGGCGTGGGCGTGAGCAAGGCGGTCTCCGCGGGCAACGCCGCGCAAACGCGGATCGCCGACTATCTCGCCTACTTCTCCGCGGACCCGCAGACCGACGTCGTGCTGGCCTATCTCGAAGGCGTGTCCAACGGCGCAACGTTTCTCGACGCGGTCCGCGGCCTCGCAGGCCGCAAGCCGCTGGTGCTGGTCAAGGGCGGCGCCGCGTCCGAAGGGCAGCGGGCCGCGCTGTCGCATACCGGCTCGCTCGCCACGGACGACCGCGTATTCGACGGCCTGTGCCGGCAATTCGGCGTGCTGCGCGCGCCCAGCATCGAACACGCGTTCGACTGGGCGGCCACGCTCGCCACGCAGCCGTTGCCGCGTGGGCGCCGCGTCGTGGTGTTCACCACAGTCGGCGGCTGGGGCGTGCTGACCGCGGACGCCTGCGCCGCGGCGGGACTGCATCTCATCCCGCTGCCCGAAGACCTGGAATCGGCCATCGGCTGTCTGGTCCCGGCGCGTTGGAGCCGCAACAACCCGATCGACTTGGCCGGCGGCGAAACGCGCGACACCGTGCCCGAAATCCTGGACCTGGTCTGCGCCCATCCCGAGGTCGACGCGGTCCTGCATCTCGGACTGGGCATTCAGGCTGCGACCGCGCACGGCTTCCGCAGCGGCGCATTCCATCCCGATCACGGCTTGGGCCGCATGGCCGACTTCCACGAAAGCCAAGACCGGCGCTACGCCCGGGCCGCGGCCGACGCCGCGCGCAAGCACGACAAGCCGGTGCTGACGGCCACCGAACTCGTGTACACCGACCGCGAGTACGGCAACGCCGGCCCGCTCGCGGTGCGCGAAGCCGGCCGCGTCTGCTATCCCAGCGCCCACCGCGCCGTGGCGGCGTTGCGTGCCGCGGCGACCTACGCCGAGTTCCGCGACCGTGTTGCCGGCGATTAAGCGGACTTTCCGCACGCACGACGACGGAGCGACGGATTAGCTCACCCACCCAAGGAGGGAGATCATGCGACCGGCCTACACGGTCATCGACGCCGACGGACACGTGGACGAAAAAGCGGTCGACTGGGCGGCACGGCTTCCGCAACGCTACCGGAAAGACGCCCCGTGCTGGGTCAGCTACCCGGATGGGCGGCGTCACATGATCGTCGAGGGCAAGCTGTGGCCGAGCCGGCGCGATTTCTACGGCAAGCTCGGCCTGTGGCCCGAACCCCGCAAGCCCGCCCACCAATGGGGCTGGGACCGCGCGGGTATGCAGGATCCGCACCAGCGGATTCCCGACATGGACCTGGAAGGCATCGACGTCGCGGTTCTGTTCGGCACCTTCGTCGGCCTGGGTGCCGCGGCGTCGATCGAGGACGCGGGTCTCGGCGCCGCGGTCGCCGCGGCGTACAACGACTGGCTGGCCGAATACTGCCGCCCCTATCCCGGCCGCCTGAAGGGGATCGCCATGCTGCCGATGCAGGACCCGGAGGCCGCCCGGCTCGAACTGCGGCGCTGCATCGAACGGCTGGGCATGGTCGGCGCGCAGGTCCTGACCAACTTCGGCGGCAAACTGCTGCACGAGCCGGAGTTCGACCCGATCTGGGAGGAAGCGCAAGGGCTCGGCGTCCCCGTCTGCGCCCACATCATCTCGACCAACTCGGCCGGTGTCGATCGCTTCGACCGCTACGTCTTCAAACACGCCTTCTATGCGCTGGACACCATGCTGGCCGCGGCCTCGTTCACCTGCGGCGGCATTCTGGAGCGGTTTCCGCGGCTGCGCGTAGCGTTCATGGAGGCGGGCGCCGGCTGGGTGCCGTGGCTCATGGACCGGCTCCACGAGCATTACGAACTGCTCCCGCAACAGATGCCGTGGCAGACGCGCAGCCCGGAGGACTGGATCAAGAGCGACAATTGTTATTTTGCGGTCGAGCCGGACGAACGCACCATCCCGTTCGTGGCGCAACTCATCGGCGAGGAGCGGCTGCTCTATGCGTCGGACTACTCGCACTGGGACTGCATGTGCCCCGATTCGGTGAAGACCCTCTCCGAGCGCGACGATCTGAGCGACGACCTCAAGCGGAACATTCTGGGCGCCAACGCGGCACGTTTGTTCGGGCTGTAGTGCTATTACGAGAGACGATCACGGAAATCTTCTCTCGAAGGCGCCTGCTTCGCCGCCATGTTGACAGCACGGCTGGGGAGGGGGCCGATCCTGCTCGAAGCTGGGAATGCGGAAGGTTTCGGGATCGAAAACAGCTTCGCAGTGCACCCGTCCGCTGAACGACAGGGACCGCACCAGCAAGTCCGTGTCGAAAGCAGGGGAAAGACGGGAGCGCGTCCGCAACGAGAGCGGGGTGGTGCGAAGGCCGTGGTGACAGCGGGGTTCGTTTCGATGTTTCGAAACCCTTCGACAGGCTCAGGGACCGAGCTCAACACATCGCAGGCTCAACGAACTGGGGGATGGGGAGGTCGCTGAGCTTGCGGTGCCTTGAGTCCGGTTGGTGAACCTGCGGTCCCCGAGCCTGTCGAAGGGTCGAATCCCTGTCGAAAGGTGGAAAGGTCGGAGAGTTTTTGGTCAGGGGAGATGTATGGAAGCTAGGGAAAGGTTCTGGATTATCTTGTCCGTAATTCCACTCTGTTTCCCCCTCCGGTTGTGTCGGTATCCTGTAGTCTTGCTCCGTTGCCCCGATGGATTCGTTCTCGATCGGCAATGCTCCCTTCGTGAGAGGTGACATCGGAGGGCCGCCGGTCCTGCTCGAAGCTGGAAGCCTTGAAGGTCTCGGGATCGAAAACCGCTTCGCGGCGCACCAATTCGCTGAACGACACGAATTGCACCGACAGCCCCACGTCGAAGGCCGCGGCAAGGCGGTACAGCGTCCGCAACGAGAGCGGGTCCCGGCCCGGCTGCTCGATGTGAGAGATGCGGGATTGCGGGATGCCGCAACGCTCGGCGAGTTGGGCTTGAGTCCAACCCCGGGCCTTTCGCAGTGCCCGGATCTGGAATGGCACCTCAATGGCGAGCTGCGATTCCGTGTAGCCATCGCGGTATTCCTTGTCCCGCAGTTTCCGCCACAGCTTGGTAGTCGAACTCACGAGTGGTTGCCCTCTCTGCCTGAATGTCGTTCCGCCGGCGTAGGGACGTCTCATAGGCGTCTATCATTTTTTTCTGATAATCAGCAAGTGTCGATGGAGGTGCGAAGAAAATCCGCTCAACCGAGGGAAACGACGAACACGTTTGGGACGGCGCGGCGTGACAGCGGGTCAGGTGGCGTATGGCTGAATCTCTCGCTCGATCCTGCCACCGCCCGCACGTTCGGCGACTTCGAGGTCGTAGCGGGTCTGGAGAGTGAGCCAGAATTCCGGGGTCGTCCCGAAGTAGCGCCCCAGCCGGAGCGCGGTATCGGTCGTGATGCCGCGGCGCCCGAGCACGACGTCGTTCAGCCGCGGGCGCGAGATTTTGAGCGCCTTGGCGAGCCGGTACACGCTGATATCCAGCGGCGTCAGAAATTCGTCCCGGAGGAATGCGCCGGGATGGACTGGCGGCAGCCGCCGCCCGGACGCTACGTCCGAGAAGTCCACTTTCCGCCGGTCAATATCCTCGCGCTTGAAAAGAGACACTGCCCTTGTCTGCATGTATGTTCCCCCATCCGGTTGGGACGGTGTGGTGCGATGCTGCCACGGTGCCTTTATGGATTCATTCTCGAAAGGCCGAGGTGACAGCGGGGTTCGTTTCGACAGGCTCAACGAACTTGGGGATAGGACGGTCCCTGAGCTTGTCGAAGGGTTTTTGGTTAAGTGGAGATATGGTCTGTAAGCCGGGGAAAGCTCGAGGATCGTCTTGTATGGAATTGCCTAAAGGTCACGCCATGCTTCCTCGTCCGCAGGGGATTCCCACTCGCCGAGCCCTTCGGAGAGGCCGCGCAGATAGTCGTTCCATCCGGACGACACCTTGCGCACTCCCAAGTGGTCGCGTTCGATCGTGAAGGCGAGGACGTCGCCTTCGTGCAGGCCGGCTGCTTCGCGGATCCTCTTGGGGATCGTCGTCTGGCCTCGCGTCGTGATTTTGGCGAGTTCCATTCGTCTGCCTTCTCCATCTCATCCGACTTTCTGACGGGATGGAAAGTAGGACGAATCAGGGAGGGAGACAATATACGGAAAGGTCGAGTTTTGCTGATTTCATTTGCGTGTGGGGGAGGGGCGACCGGCCAGTCGCCCCTACGGAGCGGCGGTTTCTGATTCCGCGGTGACGGCGCGGACTTGCGACTCGACCGCGGTGCCCGCGAAGAAGTCGGGGTTCAGCGCGGTCCAGAAGCGGGCCGGGTTGGCGAAGACGAAGTCGCGGAAGTTCGCCTCGCTCAACACGCCGTCTTCGACGGCTTCGTAGGCTTCAGGCAGCACGCCGGCCATGTCCGGGACGTCGAAGTGGCCGATGTCCGAGCCGAACAGCGCGTTCAACTGCGCGCCGTACGGGTTGACGGCGCGGTTGAAGGCCCAGGCGTTCAGCGGGTCGTCGGCCTCGCAGCCGAAGTAGAAACGCGGGACGAACAGGTCGCGGATGTCCTCGGCGCGCTCGATGCCGCACGGCGCGAAATCGTCCAGATGCTCGGGCTCGTGCGTCAACAGCCCCAAGTGCGCCTTGGCCGCGGACCCGGGCGCGCCGTATCGCTGGAACAGCGAGACGAGTAACTCGTGGTTCAGGTTGGCCGGGTTCACGTCCTCCAGCGCACGGGGATTGCGGATCTTCCAATGGCCGATCAGGTCGCTGTACAAGCCGCACGCCCAACCCACGCCGCCTTCCAGAAACGCGAAGCGCAACCGCGGAAAGCGGCGCGTCACGCCGTGCAGAAAGATGGATTTGCAGACGGCCTCGCCCGCCTGGGCGAAATGTCCGATATGGTTATAGACGAAGTTCGACACCGAGCGGCGCATGCCGATACCCGACGACGCGGAATGGAAGCTCGGCGGAATGCCCACTTCGAGGCACTTGGCCCAGACCGGGTCGTAGTCGTGGGCGCTGTCGATCCCCAGCGTGTCGTGCCAGGTGGCGTAGCGGCCGGCCGCGGGCGTCTCGCGCGTGACAGCGGGCACCGGGCGGCGGATCAGACTCGACAGCATGGCGACCTTGAATCCGCGACCCTTGATGAATGCCAGTTCGTCCACGGCTTCGTCCGGCGTGAACATCGGCACCACCGCGGCCGGGGCGAGCCGGTCTTCCAGCCCCGCGAACTGGTCCGCTGTGTAGGTATTGAACGCCCGACACGCGGCACGGCGGATTTCGTCGTCGCGCAGAAACGGCGCGAACAGCGCCCCGCCGGTCGGATAGATCACCCCGAAATCGATGCCCAGTTCGTCCAGGCGTTCGTACAGGAGTTTCGGCAGCATGGCGGTTGCCCGGTCGCGCGTGTTGCGGGTGGGCACGCCCCACCAGGCGGGCTGCAACATGCGCCGGTCGCGGCGCTCGTCGGGAGAGGCCGCGGCCCAGCGGGTGTTGCCGAACTGGTTGGCGACCGCGGCGTAACGCTCCACCACCGCGGGGCCGGCGACCTCGCGCAGATAGTCCAGGGCCAGGGGCTCGAATTCTATCCAGTGGCCGTCGGAGTCGATGACCGGATGGGCGAGGCGGGAACGGATTGCTTCGGCGGTGTGGTGGGCGGACATGGCGGTTCTCCTTTGCGGGCAGGCTGTGTTGGATTCCGGGGCGCGTGTCGGATTCATGGGGGGATGCGGTGCTGCTGGGGGACCATCAGTTCGTTGAGCTTGTCGAAACGAACCCCGAAGTCACCTCGCGGATGGCGGATTCGTTGGGCTCTGGCGCTGCCGGGGACCCTCTCCCAAGGAGAAAGGGGATCGGAAGTTCTTCTCCGTTCGGCAGAGGGGAAAGAAAGGGAGTGATGTACTCGAGAATCCTTGCCTGTTCTTTCCCTGCAATGCCGATGTGTAGGGGCGTAAAATTTTACGCCCCTCCGCCTGACGAGTGACAAAAAGGCGTCTCAGGATCGTCAAGGATGTCATCCCCGAAAGAGAGTCGGTCTCGCCGCCCGGCGGATGTGGAGGCGCCGGTCCTCATGTCCCTGAACGAGCGGAGCATGGAGGAATGACCCGCGGCCGGACGGCGCCGGCGAACGTCGGGGTCAATCGGCTTTTTCGAAGTGCAGCGAGACGGAGTTCATGCAGTAGCGCCGGCCGGTCGGTGGCGGGCCGTCCTCGAACACGTGACCGAGATGGGCGTCGCACGCGTTGCACAACACCTCGGTGCGGACCATGCCGTGGCTGGTGTCCGTCTCCAGGCGCACGCGGTCGGGCGCGACCGGCTCCCAGAAGCTCGGCCAGCCGGTGCCCGATTCGTACTTCGTGGTGGAATTGAACAGTGCGATGCCGCAGCAGACGCACCGGTAGATGCCCGCGTCCTTGCAGGCGTTGTACGCGCCCGAGAACGGCCGTTCGGTCGCCTTCAGGCGACATACCGCGAACTGCTCGTCGGTCAGTTGGGCGCGCCACTCCTCTTCCGTTTTTCTGACTGTCGTCGCCATGCCGTCCCCTCCTCAAGGTCGGTCGTCTCGGCTCTGCGTTCGCCGGCGGCCACTATACCGACAGCGGCAACTTTCGGAAGAGGGACGCCGGGCCGTCCGGTGTCGCGCCATCCGCGCGGTCGCCGCGGGAGGGTTCATCCCATTCGTTCCGGGAATGCCATCTCGGGAACCAGCCCGTCGATCTCGGCCCCTGAGCCTGTCGAAGGGGTTTCAACCAGACGGACACGGGGGCGAAGTCGAGGCGATCTTCAGGGTCTTCTTGATGTCATTCCCCGACATGTATTGTATAAACGCCCGCGAGCAGGTGGTGAGGTGAGGCCCGTGCCGCAGTCGTCCGTCCGTTCCCCGTTCATGGCGCGCTTTCCGCACGACTCGACGCCCGTCACGTCCCACGGCACCCTCGCGCGTCTCGTCCGCGGGGCCGGCCTGCTGGCCGCGGCGCTCCTGTTGTGCAGCCCGCGGCCGGCATCGGCGGACGTCACCCACGGACTCCACTCCGTCAGCGTCATAAGCAATCCCGCGGCGGGGAACGCCGGCTATTACGTCGCCGGCGAGACCATCACCGTGCGGATACGCTGGAATGACGCGTCGCAGTTCGGCCGAGACAGGGGCGACGAAAGGATGTGCTACGCGCAGAACGGCTACCTCGAACTCGATATCGGAGGAACGATCCGCCGCGCGACCCCGTCGATCAATCCTGCCGCGCAGACCAGGCACTACGGCTTCATCGATTTCAAGTACCTGGTGCAGGCCAGCGATGCGGACGAGAACGGCTTCAACATCCAGAGAGGCGCGCTGCACGGCCGGTATTTCGCCTGCCAGGACGGTGGCCCAGGCTATAGTCCGTATCGTGAAGGGGAGACCAGTCTCCCCGTTCTGCCCTCCTCACTCGACGCGCACGCCCGCGAGCGGTTGGGACTCTATCAGGTCGCCATCGGCGGCGGGAGCCGCAAGGTCAACGGCCGCTACCGGCCGGTCTTCCTCGACGACATGGGCCGCAGCCTGCGCACGGGGCCCGACTTGGTGTTCTACAAGGACGCGCCGGTGGACAAGACCAACGGGGTCAACCACGTCACCCTGCCGGAAGCGCAGGCCGGCGGATTTCTGGACTATCTGTACGAGGTGTCGCCGGCCCTGCCGGCCGGAGTCCGGCTGAGTCAGCCCCTGACCACGGATCCGCCCGTCATCACCGGCGTCCCGACCGTCGCGTCGTCCAGCACCACCTATACGCTGCGGACGCAGAATCAGGTCCGGGGGGCCGAGCTCCCCTTCACCCTCGCGGTGGAGGAGTCGTTCCACGTGACCGGCGTGCGCATCACGAGCCGCCCGCGGGTCGGCGGCGTGTACGCGGCCGGCGAAACCATTGCCGTGGAGGTCTCCTTCAACCGGCCGGCCCGAATATTGAGGACCGGTCTTCTGGGACGTGCCATTCGGTTGGCGGCGCTCGAAGTCGAGGTCGGGAGCACCGTCCGCCGGTTCACCTACACCTCGGGCAACGGCACGCGGCAACTCGTCTTCAGCTACGCGGTGCAGGTGAACGACATCGATACCGACGGCATCAGCGTGCAGCGCCTGGTCGAGCTCGTCGCCCCCGGCATCGCCGGCGTCTTTTCGCCGAGTCGAACCGCCCCGCTGCGGGACCTGTATTACGACCTGCCCGGCTTCACCATCACCAACGCCGCGGGCCACAAGGCGGCCGGCGTCCCGGTCACCTTCGGCAACGTGGCACCCAAGCAATACACCTTCTACCAGGACGTGCCGGTCGACGTGTCGTTGCCGGGGGCGATCTCCGCGGGCGTCGGGACGTTGACCTACACGCTGGCGCTGGCCACGCAGCCGAACGTGAGCCTGACCCGCATCGGCGGAGAGTTGACGTACACGCCCCCCACCAGCGGAGACGCGCACGGCGGGACCATCGCCGGCACGCCGACCGTGCCGCTGGTCAACGAAACCTACACGCTGACGGCCCGGGACTCGCGCAACGTCAGCGACGCGTACGACTTCTACGTCCAGGTCTCCTCCCGCGCGGTGGTGACCGGCCTGAGCGTCACGTCCAGTCCGGGGTCCGCGGGCTATTACACCGCGGGAGACACGATCACGCTGCGCGCCAGCTTCAACCGCGACGTCCTGTCGTTCGCCAACGCCGCGCTGGACGTCGCCGTCGGCGGCCGCACGCGCACGCTGACCGCGACGCACGACGGCAGCAGCCAGCAGACCTACGTGGACTTCGCCTACACGGTGGCCGCCGAGGACCGGGATACGAACGGCATAAGCATCGGTGCCGACGCGCTGTCCGGCACGTTCCGCTGGACGACGGACTCGTCGCTGCCCGGCGCGCTGCTGACGCACGCCGCGGTCGCCGACCAGGTGGGCCACGTGGTGCGCGGCACGCAGACCGTGCCGGACTTCGGCAGTGCGACGGTGACCGCCCAGACCGTCACGCCCGTGGCGCCGGTGAACCTCCAGTTGCCCGAGGCCACGGGCGGGGAAGCGGAGCTGACCTATACGCTGACCCCGACCCGCGCGGACGGGCAGCCGGATCTGCCCGAGGGGCTGAGCTACGCCCCGCCCACGAACCCGACCACCGGCGGGGCGATTACCGGCCGTCCGGCCGCGGCCAAGGGCTGGACCACGTACACGTTGACGGCCACGGACGGCGACGGCGACACGGATACGCTGACGTTCGCCCTGCGGGCCACGGACGCCCAGCCGACGTTCGGCCAGACGCCGGCCGACCGGGTGTGGGCCGTGGGCCGGGCGGTCGCCGATCCCCTGCCCGCGGCGACCGGCGGAGACGGCAGCCTGCGCCATACGCTGACGCCGGCGCTGCCCGCCGGCCTGTCGTTCGACCGGACCAGCCCCGCGATCCGCGGGACGCCCACGCGGGTGAGCGCGGCGCGAACCTATACGCTGACCGCGACGGACGTGGACGACGACGCGGTGACCCGGACGTTCAGCGCGGAGGTCCGGCAGGCCGGGGTGCGTCTGAGCCGGACGAGTCTGGCGTTCGCCGAGGGCGGCAGCGCCACGTACACCGCGGTCCTGACGACGCCGCCCGCGGGCAGCGCGCACGTCACGCTGGAAAGCGACAACGGGGACGTCACCGCCACCCCCTCGCCGCTGACGTTCACGGCGAGCACCTGGGCCACGGCGCAGACCGTGACGGTGCGTGCGGTACGGGACGCCGATGGCGAGCCGGACGCGGCGACGCTGCGCCACACGGTCAACGGCTACGGCGCGGTGACCGCGGACGCCGTGACGGTGACGGTGAGCGACGCCGACGTGCCGGGCGTGACCGTCACACCCGCCTCGCTGAACGTGACCGAAGGCCGCTCCGCGACGTACACGCTGGCGTTGGCCACGCAGCCGGCCGGCGCCGTGACGCTCACCCCGTCCCGAACCAGCGGCAGCACCGACGTCACCGTTTCCGCTGCCGTGACCTTCGGCCCGACGGACTGGGCCACGCCGCGGCCCGTGACCGTGAGCGCGGCCGTGGGCACCACCGGCGGACGGGTCGCTACCATCGGGCACACGGTCGGCGGCTACGGCTCCGTCACCGCGTCCGACGTGTCGGTGACGGTCATCGAGGACACCGTGGCGGGGGTCGGGGTCTCGCCCACGCATCTGACCGTGAACGAAGGCGGGACGAACACCTATACGGTGGTGCTGGCGACGCAGCCGAGCGGCGGCGTGACGGTGACCCCGTCCCGAATCAGCGGCAGCACCGACGTCACCGTCTCCTCCGCCCTGACGTTCGGCAGAACGAATTGGAGCACCGCGCAGGCCGTGACGGTGCGTGCGGGGACGGATACCGACGGAGAGGACGAGGCGGCGACGCTGAGTCACACGGTGAGCGGCTACGGCTCCGTCACCGCGTCCGACGTGTCGGTGACGGTGGACGACGCCCAGACCCCGGGCGTGACGGTCGGCGCGTCCGGCCTGACCGTGAGCGAAGGCGGCAGCGCCACCTATACGGTCGTGCTGACCGTGCCGCCGACCGGCACCGCGACGGTGCGCGCCGCCAGCGACAACGGCGAGGTCACTGTCCAGTCCGGGTCGCAACCCGCGGCACAGCATCTGTCGCTCACGTTCGACGCGAGCGATTACCATACCGCGCAGACCGTGACGGTGCACGCCGCGGAGGACGACGACGCCGACCAGGACACGGCGACGCTGCGCCACGCAGTGACCGGCTACGGTACGCTGACCGCCGCGGCGCCCGTGTCGGTGACGGTCACCGAAAACGAAACCACGAGCGCGCCGGACTTCGGCGCCGCGGCCGTGGACGATCAGGATTATCGGACCGGCAAGACCGTCTCGGTCCCCCTGCCCGCGGCCACGGGCGGCAACGGCGGGTTGCGCTACCGCATCGAGGAGACGCTGCCGGGCGGGCTGAGCTTCGACGCGACGAGCCGCCTGCTGTCCGGCACGCCGGCCGCCCCCCAGGCGGTGCAGACGTACACCTACACGGTGCACGACGCGGACGGCGACACGACCGCGCACGACGCGGATACGCTGACCTTCGGCATCGGGATCGAGACGAACGCGACGCCGCGGTTCGGTGCGGCCGTCCCGGCACAACGCTACAAGCGGGGCGCCGCGGTCGGCAGCCCGGCCGGGGCGTACGTGGAACTGCCCGCGGCGACCGGCGGCAACGGGACGCTCGCCTACACGCTGGAAGGGGCGGGCGGCGCGGATCTGCCGGCGGGGCTGACGTTCGCCGCGGCCACGCGGCGCATCGCCGGCACGCCGAGCGTAGAGACCGCGGCGGCCGCCTATACGTACACGGCGACGGACTCGGACGGGGACACGGCGACGCGGACGGTGGTCATCCGCGTGGTGGCGAACCAGACGGTGAGCTTCGGCAGCGCGACGGTCGCGCCGCAGACGTACATGCAGGGCTCGTCCATCCCCGCGCTGACCCTGCCGGAGGCGCAGGGCGGCGACGGCGCGCTCGGCTACACGCTGCCGGGACTCCCCGCGGGGCTGACCTACACCCCGCCGGGCAGCACGGACCATCACGGCGGCACGCTCGCCGGCGCCCCGCAGATGGTCCAGGCCGCGGCCACGTACACGCTGACGGCCACGGACGCCGACGGCGATACCGCGACGCTGGACTTCACCATCGCGGTGGAGGGGGATCCGATGCCCGGCTTCGGGCATACGACGGTGCCGGCCCAGCGCTACAAGAAGGACAAAGCCGCCAGCTACGTGCTGCCGACCGCGTCGGGCGGCAACGCGCCGCTGCGCTACGCCCTGACCGGCCCGGGCAGCGCGACGACGCTCACGCTGCCGGACGGGCTGACCTATACGCGGAGCGCGGCCTTCCCCGCCGGCCACGTCACGGGCACGCCGACCGCGATCACGGCCGCGGCCACGTACACGCTGACGGCCACGGACGCCGACGGCGACACCGCGACGGTGACCTTCACCCTGGAGGTGCGCGAGAACAAACTGCCGGCGTTCCCGGGCGATGCCACGACCGCGTACCGATACCAGCAGTGGGAGCGGGTCGATCCGCCGCGCGAACTGCCCGCGATCACGGGAGACAGCCGCGACGGGCCGATCTCCTATTCGCTGCTGGTCCCGGTGAGCGGGCCGGGCCTGCCGGCCGGGTTGACCTACCGCCGGCCCCACGCCGTAGCCGCCCACGGCGGAACCATCGTCGGCGTGCCCACCGCGGTGACGCCGCAGACGACGTACACGCTGTCGGCCACGGACGAAGACGGCGACACCGTGTCGTTGCCGATCACCTTCAGCGTGGACGGGGTGCCGTTGTTCCGGTCGCCGCAGCGCGCGCTGCACTTCAGCACGGGCCAGCAGGCGGACGAGCGATTGGTGCCGGCGGACGGCGGCGACCCGCCGCTGCGCTATACGCTGATCGGGCCGGGCAGCGCGACGACCCTGTCCCTGCCGGATGGACTGACCTACACGCCGCCCGCCGGCCCGGAAGCCGGGGGCGGACGGATATCCGGGGCGCCGACGGCCACGGCGTCCGCGGCCGTCTATACGCTGACGGCCAGGGACGGGAGAGGCGCGGATACCGCGACCGTGGTGTTCACCCTGGAGGTCGGCGCCCGACCCACGGTCCCGGACCCATCGCCGGGGGTGAACCGGCGGCCGAGCTTCGAGGTCGGCTCTCTGCCGGGCCTCCGCTACCTGCAGAACCGGGCGATTACGCCGCTGCAGTTGCCGGCGGCCACGGGCGGGGATGGGCGGCTGAGTTATCGAGTGGAGCCGGCGCTGCCGGCGGGGCTCACGTACACCGTCCCCGAGGCGGGAGCAGACGGAGGGGGGATCATCCGCGGAACGCCCACGGTTGCTGCGGAGCGCACCCCGTACCGGCTGATCGCGACGGACACGGACGGCGACCAGGCGTTTCTGAGCTTCACGCTGACCGTGACCGCGAACGGGCGGCCGACCTTCGCACCTCCGGCCGCGGTGCCGGCGCAACGCTGGGTCCAGTACGCGGCGATTGCGCCGCTGCGCCTGCCCGCGGCCAGCGGCGGCGACGGCGCCGTCCGGTACCTGCTGACCGGCCCGACGCCGATCCGGACGCTGTCCCTGCCCGCCGGCCTGCGGGTCCACTACGCCAGGAGGATGCTGACCGGCACGCCGACCACGGGCGCCCCGGAGGGAACGTACACGTGGACGGCCCGGGACGCGGACGGGGATACGGCCGCGCTGACGTTCACCATCGAAGTCCTCGGGGACCTGACCCCGACCTTCGGCACGGCCGCAGTGCCGGCGCAACGCTACGTACCGCACCGGCCGATCGCGCCGGTGGAGTTGCCCGCGGCCACGGGTGGCACCCCGCCGCTGGCCTACGCCCTGACGCCGGCGTTGCCGGCGGGGCTGACGTTCGACGTGGGAACGCGCGTCCTGTCCGGCACGCCGACCGAAGAAGCCGCGGAGGCGGTGTACCGGCTGACGGCGACGGACGCGGACGGGTATGCGGCGCGCCTGCCGTTCGCGCTGGCGGTGACGCGCGATGGGCAGCCGGCCTCCGGGTTACCGACCTTCGACGCCGCGGCCGTCGTCCCGGCGCAACGCTATGCGCTGCACCGGCCGATCGCGCCGGTGGAGTTGCCCGCGGCCACGGGCGGCACCCCGCCGCTGCGCTACGCCCTGACGCCGGCGCTGCCGGCGGGGCTGACGTTCGACGCGGCGACGCGGGTCTTGTCGGGCACGCCGACCGAGGGGGCGGCGGAGGCGGTGTACCGGCTGACGGCGACGGACGCGGACGGGAACGCGGCCACGCTGACGTTCCCCATCGAAGTCGTACGCGTCGTGCTGTCGGTCGCGGACGCACCCCCGGTGATGGAGGGGGCCGCGGCCATCTTCCCCGTCACGTTGTCCGAGCCCGCGGTCGTGCCGGTCACGCTGGCGTGGACGACGGTGCCGGGCACGGCCGCGGCGGGAGAAGACTACCGCCCGGTCACCACCGACAGCCTGACGCTCGGGCCGGGCGAACGCGAGGGGAGGCTGACCGTCCAAACGCTGGACGATTCCGCGTTCGAGCCCATCGAGACGTTCACGGTGCGGGTGACGTCCGTGACGAACGTGGAACTGGGCGACTCCGCGGCCACGGGGACGATCCGGGACGACGAAACGGAAGCGGCGCGACGCCGGGCGCTCGGCTCGGTTCTGGCCGGGGTGGGGCGGACGCTGGCCACGGACGCGGTGGATGTGATCGGCGGGCGGTTCACCCGGCAGCAGGCGGGGGCGACGCTGGGCGGGCAGGAACTCACGCGGCACGACGATGCGGGGCAGGCCGCGGCGTGGCGTCGGGCCGCGGGCATGGCGTACGGCGTCGCCCGGGCACTGGGCGTCGAGGTCGTGTCGCCGCTGGACGGCGGCTGGCCAGGGTTCGGCCCCGCGGACCACGGAGCCTGGGGCATGCTCACCCGGTCGATGCGCGAGGCGGGGGAGCCGACCTGGTCCGCCCCGACCGGGGTGTGGGATGAGGGGAACGGCGCTTTTCGCCCCGTGGGAACCGAGACCGGATCGCCAGCCGCGGAGTCGTGGGATTCGGCCGGCTATCGGCCCGAAGGTCTGGGCGCCGCGGATTTCGACGAACCGGACTTGGCGCGGGTGCGCGTAGCGAACGGTGGTACGGTCGGTATGGCCGAGCATGAGCGGCGGTTGCGGACACCGGTGCGGTTCCGGCGGGTGTCGATGACGGAGATGCTGGCCCAAAGTCGATTCGAAGTCCCGCTGGGTCGGCGGGCCGCCTCGGGCACCGCCGCGGCGGGGAACGAAGGCTGGACCTCCGGTTGGACGCTCTGGGGCCGGGGGACGGCGAGCGATTTCCAGGGCCGGCCGAAGAACGACTTCCGCATGGAGGGGGACGTGTTCACCGGCTACGTCGGTCTCGACTACCGCTTGTGGGAGAACGTGCTGCTCGGCGTGGCCGCGGCCCATAGCCGGGGCGACGTGGAGTACGCCATCGACGACGCGATCGAAGGCGAGGTGGACGTCGAACTGACCAGCGTGTTGCCGTACGCCCATTGGCGTCCACGTCCCGGGTTGGGCGTATGGGGCCTGCTGGGCGCGGGCTGGGGCGACGCCGAGCTTGCGGACACGGCCGGCAAGGTGAAGACCGACCTGGAGATGCTGCTGGCCGCGGTCGGGGCGCGGCAGGACGTGGCGACGTGGCGGGGCGTCGAGCTGGCCGTGAAGACGGACGCCTTCTTCACCGAGTTGGAGGCCGAGGACGCGCCGAGCCTGCCGAGGACCGTGGGCGACGCCCAGCGCGTGCGGCTGATGCTGGAAGGCGGCACCGCCTGGGCGCTGGCCGGGGCGTCCGAACTCCGGCCCAGCCTGGAAGTCGGTGGACGGTGGGACGGCGGCAAGGCCGAGCGGGGATTCGGCGCGGAACTGGGCGGCGGGCTGGCGTACACGCACACGAAACTGGGGCTGGGAATCGAGGCGCGCGGGCGTTACCTGCTGGCGCACGAGGAATCGGCGTTCGAAGAGTGGGGCGCGAGTCTGACCCTGCGGCTGGACCCGGGCCGGGCCGGCCGGGGGCTGTGGCTGGCGTTCGCCCCGGGCTGGGGCGCCGAGGCGAGTCGGGTCGTGCAGATGTGGGACGGTGCGGCCGTCGTGCGTGCCGACGACGGTCGGGACGACGCCCAAGGACTGGCGCCGCAACGGTTCGAGCTGGACCTGGGCTACGGGTTGGCGACGCACGAAGGCGCGGGTCTGCTGACGACGTACGGCGGCGTGTCCGCAGCGGGGCAGGGGACCGCGGGCTACCGGCTGGGGAGCCGGATCGAAATCGGCGAATGGATAGACGTAGCCGTGGAGGGCGAGCGCGCGGCCCGGGCCGGCGCCGCGGAACACTGCGTCATGTTGCGCGGGCGCCTGCTCTGGTAGCGCGGTCGAAAACACCCTCGATCCGCGTGTGTGGCGAGAGTTGCATACA
Organism: uncultured Binatia bacterium (SeqCode); assembly: GCA_965242795.1. Classification (GTDB taxonomy): domain Bacteria; phylum Desulfobacterota; class Binatia; order Bin18; family Bin18; genus Bin18. The sequence goes on along the minus strand of OZ251505.1, from coordinate 823,985 downwards.
GGATGATCCCAGGACCCGTTTCGACATCCTTCGACGAGCTCGGGGACCAGTCCGTCGAGGTCGGTCCCTGAGCTCGTCGAAGGGTTTTCGGTCAGGGGGCGTGGAGTTTCCATGATTCGAGCCAAGCCCGAGGTCGCCCGGCTGGAGCCGTACGCGGCGCCGCTGGAAGGCCGGCGGCCCATGCTGCGCCTCGACTTCAACGAAAACACGGTCGGTCCGAGCCCCAAGGTGGTCGAGGCGATCCGCGGGTTGCCGCCCGCGGCGTACGCGACGTACCCGGAGTACGCCGGACTGAACGCCGCGTACGCGGCGTGGCGCGGCGTGCCAGCCGCGCACGTCGAAGCCTTCAACGGCGTGGACGCCGCGATTCAGACCATCTTCGAGGTGTACGGCAGAAACGGGGATACGTTTCTCACGACCGCGCCGACGTTCGGCTACTACAACCCCTGCGCGCTGCGGCACGGTATGCGGCCGGACGAGGTGGCGTATCCCGCGGATCTGCGCTTTCCGCTGGCGGCGCTGCGCGAACGGTTGGCCCGCGGCCCCCGACTGTGTTTCCTCTGCAATCCCAACAACCCGACCGGCACGCTCCTCGACCCGGCGGCGGTACTGGACTTGGCCCGCAGCGTCCCGCGGACGCTCGTCGTCGTGGACGAGACCTACGTGGATTTCACCAAACAGTCGGTTCTGCCGGCGGCGCTCGCCCTGGACAACGTCGTCGTGCTCCAATCGTTGTCCAAGGCCGCGGGTCTGGCCGCGCTGCGGCTGGGCTTTGCTATCGGCCCCGCGGAGGTCGTGCGGATGCTGCGCCGCGCGACCGGCCCGTACGACGTCAACGCGTTCGCGGTGACCGCCGGCCGGGCGGCGCTGGCCGACCCCGACTACGGCGCGGAGTACGTCCGGCACGTCCTGGAGGCCAAGCAATGGACGGTCGCACGGCTCCGCGAACTCGGGGTGCGCGTGTTCGCGGACGGCGGCAACTACGTGCTGGCCTGGCCGGGGCGCGCGGGCGTCGAAGACGGATTGCGCGAGCGGGGCATCCTCGTGCGTTCGATGCGCGGCAAGCCGGTCATCGACGGCAGCTTCCGCCTCAGCATCGGCACGTTGGAGCAGATGCGCCGCTTCGTGCGGGAGTTCGGCGCGGTGCTGGCGGGCGTGGCGGATTGAGGTTGAGCGGGGGACCCTCATCCCCTTCGACCTTTCGACAAGCTCAAGGTCCCACAAGCGCAGGGACCCAGGGAGGGGAGCTTTCGGAAGGGGAGAGACGGTATCGTTTCGTCGGGGGGGCTTTAGGAAGGAGAAACTTGTTGTCGTTTCCTCCCTCCTCCTTCTATTCCCCTCTCCCTCCGGGAGAGGGTCCCCCGTAAACATCAACCTCGCCTCGAATCATCCCGCAAGACCCACACCGTGTTGGGGTTCAGAGGATTGGATGTACGCGGCGGTGGGAGAGAAAGGGGGCTCCACAATCTCCTCGGGCGGCGGCCTAGCATGCAGTCAAGCGCTATAAGTCGGCGCGCCCCGCTCCGACCATCCGGGTCGAGGTCCCACGGAGGGCCTTCCCGACGAACGGTGCGGCGCTCTGGAGGCCGCTGGCTACCCCCGCACGGGCTCTATCGCATGCAGCCGCTCTATTACCTTTTTCGGCCCGCAACTCGACTGCAACAGCTTCATCTCAACTCTCCCTCCACCATCCCGTCTCCTATTCTACACCAATGAACCAAGGGGCGCCCAATCGCTTCTTCAACCATTCCACACATACCGCGCTATACTCTTGTCTCGCGTTGGATGTTTGATCCTGTATTCCCGACCCAACTTCGTCTTGCTGTAATTTCTTGTTAGCAAGTCCCCCTGTGAACTTCACCCATTGGGCCATGGCTCGCAGGCCCTCCAAGACATTGGCGTCTACTCCGCGCCGATGACGTTACCCTGTAACCCACGTATCCGGGTTCTTCTCCCTAGCCCTCCTCTACACTTTGGGAGAGAGAGAAGAAACGCGGATTTCTCAACCATCTTCCTTGCTGTGTTCCCTCCATCCTTCCCTATTTCTCCTTCTCATTCCGATTTTATCTTCATTGTTCCCTTAGAAGCGAGAATCTGTGTGGGGTGGCTCACCCCTCCAATGGATGCCGAAGTGAGGGAGAACCAGGAGGCGGCGGTCCATCCGGTGCATATCGGAGTCGAATCCGTGTCTTGCGGTCGGGCTGAACCGTCACGCGACGGGTGCGCTCGCCCAAGTGCTCGTGCCAGAACTGTACCATGTAGTCGCCCGCGGGGATGTGCGTGAGGCGGAAGCGGCCGTCACTACTCGTGACGGCGGCGTAGGGATGGTCGATCACGACGACGTAGGCGCGCATCCAGGTGTGGAGCACGTCGCAATCCACGACGACGCGGCCCGGTTGCGTAAAGCGATAGGTTTTCTCGGACCAGTGCGGCAGACCCAGATTGAAGATGGTCGTGAAGCCGTTCCGGCGGGCGTGGACGTTGTGCAGAATGGCGTCGCTGTTGCGCAGGCGCAGCGTCTGGCCGGCCGTGACGACCTGCACGCGGGGCACGAAGGCGCAGGCCACGTTGTCGAGCACCGCGGGCGGCGTTTCGCGCGGTTTGCCGGCGTCGATGCCGTCGAGCCGCACCACGACGTTGCGCAGCCCGTGGCCCGGCCCGACGAGCAGCCGTTCGTCCGCGACGCTCTCCCCACAGACGGCGCGGTTCTTCCGGACCGGTAGCCGTGCCGCGGTTCGCGGCGGCCCGTCGTAGAGGACGCGGCCGGCGAGACTGCCGCCATTCTCGACCCGGATTTCCTGGTAGGCGTCCGCCAGCGGCGCCAGGAGCAACGTCAGCCCGACGACGAGGGTCGCGCCCAAGCGCATGGGTTTCCCAGGGGAACGACCTACCGGACGATCCCGCGCCCGTTTCGGTCGTTCGACAGACTCAAGGCGCTGCAAGCTCAATGGGCTGACTCCTGAGCGCGGAGTGCCCTGAGTCCGTATGCCGGGGAAGGGTTGAGGATCGTCTCGTATGTCATCCCGTTTCCGTACGTTCGGCACATATCGCGCATATCCGCCAATCGGGCCGTCCATGCGGCATACATGCGAGCCTGCATCCCACGGCGTCAAGGCCACGCTCCAGATGCTCCGAACTCTGACCGGCGAGATCAGACAATCAGCAATCCACGATCCACAATCCACAATCCACAATTCCTCGCCTCTCCGCTTGTTCCACGCCACCCCGCCCGGTAGGTTCGGGCTTCCCGCGCCTGCCGTGCATGACCGGACTGACGCTGCAAACGTCGTTGTGGCGTCAGCCGGAAGCGGCTGGAAGCCGATAATGAAACACCCCGCCGATTTCGCCGATGCCCATCGACGCCATTGGGATGACGCGGAGATGCTTTTTGGACATGCGCGTTGGGCGAATGCCGATCAGTTGTATGGGTTCAGCGCGGAATGTGGTTTGAAGGTGGTGATGCGCTTTCTGGGAATGCCCGTCTACTCTGAAGGAACGTCGAGATACCCTGAAGGAACGTCGAGATACCCTGAAGGAACGCCGAGAGAGCCGAAACACCGGAAGCATGTGGGGGATCTCTGGCAGGAGTTCGTAACCCTCGCCACATCCCGGGTCGGGGCGCAGTATCGCGCGCTGCTTCCCGATGGAGAACCGTTTGCCGACTGGTCGGAACAGAACCGCTACGCGTCCCGGCAGCATTTCCGCGAGGCAGAAGTCGCGCCACACCGCGCCGCCGCTCAAGAGATTCAGGTAATGGTTGCACGGGCGACAGAGGAGAATCCGCCATGAGCGACAGCTTTGTTTCATTCGATGCCATACGGCCGCGGGTCATGGACATAGTATCGACTTCGGAGACCTTCCGTCATGTCGCCGACCGGCTCTATCTCATCCGGGATTTGCGGGGAAAAGTGCGAATAGCGGTATCGGATACCATTCGAGAGGATGAATCTCGTCGAGATGTGCTGCAACACCTCGCACGTGCGCTGCACGAAGCGTTGAAGGCACATGGCTATGCGGCAGAGAATGGCATCTTGTTCGTAAGCGCCGACCGGTTGAAGACACTCGAAGATGAGGCCCAGAAGATCACTTCCAACATGTATTGGGTCGATCGTCTGATGATCGGCCGTGATTGGTGGACGGTCGGCGCCCTGCGCCCTGAGAAGGAAGTGCCCCGCTGGACGCTGTTCTCGGTCAAAGGCGGTGTCGGACGCAGTACCACGGCGGCTGTGCTCGCATGGCATTTGACGCGTAAGGGCGAGCGCGCCCTGGTTGTCGACCTGGATCTGGAATCGCCCGGATTGTCGTCGGCACTCCTCGACCATCGTACGCAGCCGGAGTTCGGCGTCACGGACTGGTTCGTGGAAGACCTGGTCGGGCAGGGCGATCAAGTAGTCGAGCGTATGGTCGCGGCGCCTGCATGGGCGCACGACTCTGAAGGCGACGTGCGTGTCGTACCGGCGCACGGCAGCAACCCTGGTGAGTATCTGGCCAAGCTGGGACGTGTCTATATGGACACCAGTCATGATCCTTGGACGGCGCGTTTGGAACGTCTGTTGGTTCGACTGGAAGACCATGTGAAGCCGACAGTGGTGCTGTTGGAGAGCCGGAGTGGCTTGCACGACATTGCGGCGGCAACCGTCACCGATCTCGATGCCCAGGTTCTGTTGTTCGCCACGGATTCGGAGAGCAACTGGACCGACTACGAGATACTCTTTCGTCATTGGCAGGAACATGACTTGGCGCCGAACATCCGGGAGCGTCTGTCAATCGTCTCGGCGCTGACCCCCGAACTCCACACAGATGAGTACCTGAGCGGGTTCCGGGAGCAGGCGTGGGACCTGTTCCGGGACTATCTGTACGATGCAGTGGCCGAGGGGACCGAGTCCGGAGACCCTTTCTCCTTCGACCTCTTTGACGAAGACGCCCCCCACAATCCCATCGCGATCCACTGGAACCGTGGGCTCGCTGCCGGTACGTCGTTGCGGAATCTGGAGCAGACAACCCTGAACCAAGCGTATGCCCCGTTCCTCAGACAATTTGATGAACTCATCGGAGCCGGTAACCAGAAGGAAGCGGAATGAGTCCGTGGTCAACGTGAGAAAGGCCAGAGTAGCCCACCATGACGCAAATCCTATTGGGGAAGAGCATCGACGTGATAAAGGCTCGCGAAGCGCTCGCCAACCTGCCGCAAGGAACAAGCCACGGCGAGAGGCCAGCGCCCGAGTACGTTTATCTGCCGCGCTCTCACCTCGAGGCGTTGGACCCGAACACCCTCCTTGTGACCGGAATGCGCGGTGCTGGAAAGACCTTCTGGTGGAGCGCGCTTCAGAATGACGCCGTGCGGCAACTCGTCGGCCAATCCGCCAAGCGATTGATGTTAAGCAAGGACACCGAGGTGCGAACGGGGTTCGGTATCACGCCTGCGCCGGAGAAATATCCGAGCAAGGACGTGTTTCCCGATCTCTTGAAAACCGACATTGAACCGAGAATCGTTTGGCGGGCAGTACAGGCATGGCAGCTTGCGCCGAGCGATCATCCGCTTCGGCAAAAGGATTCATGGAAGACACGGACGCAATACGTTGCGGACAATCCAGAGAGCATAGATATCCTGTTTCACGCACGCGATACCGAGTTCAATCGGAAAGGCGTCAATTCCCTCATTCTTTTCGATGCCTTGGACCGCTGTGCCGACGATTGGAAAGAGATGTATCGGGCAATCCGCGGTCTGCTCCAAACCGTGCTTGATATGCGCTCGTACAAGCGATTGAGATCGAAAGTATTTCTCCGCTCTGACCAAGTTAGTACGAGCGAGATGGCAGACTTTCCAGATGCCTCGAAAGTCCTTGCCTCAGCCGTCGAATTGAACTGGCCTCGCCATGAACTGTACGGTCTGCTGTGGCATTACCTCATAAATGGAGAACATGGCGCCGCATGCCGGGGATTTCTCATGGCTGATGAATGGCGCTCTGCGGAAGTCGGTGGGAAAGACGTGTTTTCGGTGCCGCGCTCATTGATCTCCGAGGAGGATCATCAACGGAGTCGATTTCATGTCATTGCCGGACCCTGGATGGGACGCGGCCCAAAGCGGGGCTTTCCGTACACGTGGATCCCGAACCACTTGGCGGATACCGGAGGAAAAGTGAGCCCCCGTTCGTTTCTCGCAGCGTTGCGAACGGCCGCGGATGATACCGCCGACCGGCACCCGGAATGCGAGAATGCGCTGCATTTCGAGAGCATCAAAGGTGGCGTCCGGGCAGCTTCGAGGATACGAGTCAGTGAGTTTCAGGAGGATTATCCTTGGGTGGACAGAGTTCTGCGTCCGCTTGAAGGAATGGTCGTTCCTTGCCAGTTTGAAGAGGTCGCGGACCGCTGGCGCTGTAAGGATCTTCTGGATGGCCTGATCGATCAGGGAGAGAAGGGTGGGGTGAAACTGCCCCCCCGCCATATCGATGACGGGCCGGACGGTGTTCGTCTGGACCTCGAATCGCTGGGTGTCTTCCAACGCATGCGCGACGGTCGAGTCAACATCCCGGACGTCTTCAGAGTAGGATATGGCCTGGGCCGTAAAGGCGGAGTGCCGCCCATTCGATGAATCGGAAGGCTCCTGGTTGTGACTGTCGACAAATTCGTACCACCCCGCCCGGTAGGTTCGGGCCGCCCGCGCATTCCCCCTTCGTGATCGGCCCATGTCGTCCGACGAACTCTGCTGGCTCTCCGCGACCGACCTGGCGGCGCGTGTGCGCCGACGCGACGTGTCGTGCCGCGAGGCCATGGACGCGCATCTGGACCGGATCGCGCGGGTCAATCCGCGGCTGAACGCGATCGTGACGCTGCTGGCGGAACAGGGCCGCGAACGGGCCGTGGCCGCGGACGAGAGGCTCGCCCGCGGGGAGGCGGTCGGGCCGCTGCACGGGCTGCCGATTGCGCACAAGGATCTGGTGCTCACCAAGGGCGTGCGGACGACGCTCGGCTCGCCGATCTTCGCGGACTTCGTGCCGGATCAGGACGAGATCATCGTCGAGCGGCTGCGCGCCGCGGGCGCGATCATGATCGGCAAGACGAATACGCCGGAGTTCGGCGCCGGCTCCCAGACGTACAATCAGGTGTTCGGCGCCACGCGTAATCCGTACGATTCGAGCATGACCTGCGGGGGGAGCAGCGGCGGGGCCGCGGTGGCGCTGGCGACCGGGATGCTGCCCATCGCCGACGGGAGCGACCTGGGCGGCTCGCTGCGCAACCCGGCGAGCTTCTGCAACGTGGTCGGCTTGCGGCCGGCGCCCGGGCGGGTGCCGACGTGGCCGCACCGGGTCGGCTGGTTTCCGCTTGCGGTCGAAGGGCCGCTGGCGCGGACCGTGCAGGACGTGGCGCTGCTGTTGAGCGTCATGGCCGGGCCGGACCCGCGCGCGCCGATCGCGATTGCCGAGAGCGGGGCGCAGTTCCGCCAGCCGCTGGAGCGGTCGTTCGCCGGCGTCCGGGTGGCGTGGAGTCCGACGCTGGGCGGCCTGCCGGTGGACCCGCGCGTCGGTGCGGTGCTCGACGCGGCGCGGCCCGTGTTCGCCGACCTGGGCTGCGCCGTGGACGAGGCCACGCCCGATTTTCAGGATGCGGACGAGGTGTTTCGCGTCTGGCGCGCCTGGTATTTCGATTTGGCGCTCGGGGAATTGCTGCCCGAACATCGCGCCGAAATGAAGGACACGGTCGTCTGGAACATCGAAGAGGGCGCGAAACTCAGCGGCCCGCAGATCGGCCGGGCCGAGAAGCAGCGCACGCTGCTGTACCACCGCGTGCGCGAGTTCATGGAACGCTACGAGTTTCTGGTGCTGCCCGTTTCGCAGGTGCCGCCGTTCGACGTCCGCCAACCGTACGTCACGGAGATCAACGGCGTCGCGATGGAAACGTATCTGGACTGGATGCGCTCGTGTTCCTACGTCAGCGTGACCGGGTTGCCGGCCATATCGGTGCCGGCCGGGTTCACGCCCGAGGGGCTGCCGGTGGGCATTCAGATCGTGGGCCGGCATCAGGACGAGTTGGGCGTACTCCGGCTGGCGTATGCGTTCGAGCAGGCCACGCGCGTGGGCGAGCGCCGGCCGGCTCTGGGATGAGTCGGAATCGTCGAGGGTGGATCGTGTGGCCCCGTCGGATCGCCCTCACCCCGGATCGAGTCCGGGGCAGGCTCCGGCCCTCTCCCGGTGGTCCCCGAGCCTGTCGAAGGGGGGAGAGGGAGGCAACTCCTTCGAACTTTCGGCAGGCTCGGAGTCTAGCCCGTTGCGCTTGACCCCTGAGCTTGTCGAAGGGTGTCGAAACGGGCGGAAGACCTCCGGTATGGAATTTCCCTAGCTTTTTCCCTTTCTATTCCCTCCCCCCTTGAGGGGGAGGGTTAGGGAGAGGGGGCGTTCGAACCGCCGCATGACGTGAGAGCCATATACGGAAGGAGGGCAGGATGAAGTTCGGATTCATGGAGGATTTTCGGAACCCGGCGCCGTGGCAGCGGCCGTTTCCCGAGCTGTACGCCGCGGTGCTGGATCAGACGGTGCGCGCCGAGGAGTTGGGCTACGACCACGTGTGGCTCACCGAGCACCACTTTACGGACGACGGCTACAACCCCTCGCTACTGCCGACCGCGGCGGCGATGGCCACGCGCACCAGCACGATCCGCATCGGGACGTTCATTCTGCTGCTACCGTTCCAGCATCCGATCCGCGTGGCCGAGGACGCGACCTGCGTGGACATCTGGTCCAACGGCCGTTTCGACCTGGGCGTGGGGCAGGGCTATTCGTACATGGAGTTCGACGCGCTGTGCATGCCGCGCAAGGAACGTTCGGCGCGGCTGCGCGAGGGCGTCGAGTTGATCCAGAAGGTCTGGACCGAAGAAAAGGTCACGTTCGACGGGCGCTTCACGCAGGTGAAGGACCTGACCCTGAGTCCTAAGCCGGTGCAACGGCCGATGCCGCTGTGGATCGGGGCGCGCGCGGAAAAGGCGACCCGCAATGCGGCGCGCATGGGGTGTCACCTGATGGCGACCATCGGCCCGGACCCGGCGCCGTGGTACGTGGACGAACTCCGAAAGTGCGGGCGCAACCCGGACGATTTCCACATCGCGCAACTCCGCCTGGTGTATCTGGCCGACACCGAAGATCAGGCGTGGGCGGATTGTCAGGACCATCTGTTCAGCATGATGGAGTTCTACGGCCACATTCTGGCCGAGGCCAACGACGCGCCGGGCGACAAGGACGTGTGGCAGTTCACCAAGCCGAGCGAGCTCCGCCACTCGGCGTTCGGCCAGGCGGTGATGATCGGCACGCCCGACCAGGTAGCGCGGAAGATGGAGCGTTTCGCCGCGGAGTACCGTTGCACGCACTTCATCATGAGCACGCAACTCGCCGGCATGGACCCGCGCAAATCGACGCGCTCGCTGGAGTTGTTCGCCAAGGAGATCATGCCGGCGTTCCGGGATTAGGGGCGGCGCGCCTTGGTCGTGTCTCCGTTGGGAATTCAGGGCTGATTCTTTGTAGCGGAGACCCTCACCCCGGCCCTCTCCCAGAGGGAGAGGGGGCAAAAAGGCATAGACGACAAAGCTGTTTCCCCCTTCGACAGGCTCAGGAACCGCAAGCTCAAGACATCGCAGGATAAAGGATCAGGGAGGGAACTTTGCTGCTTCCTCTTTTATCCCCTCTCCCTCTGGGAGAGGGCTAGGGTGAGGGTCCCCGCCGCGGGGAATCAAACCGAACATACAAACCGATACTTTCCCCACGTCGCCCCCCGATTTGCCGGAGGCAGACCCGCTTGTTACGCTGCCCGAATTCTCAACCGCACGCCTCCCGTGCCTGAAACGAGTAGCCACCATGAAAATGGAAGAACTCTTGAAAACCGCCGTCCAGCAACTGAACTCGGGCCTCTTGACCAATGAGGCGCAAGTGAAGCAGGCGGTCGTTCTGCCGATTCTGCGCGGGTTGGGCTGGGACGACACCAATCCCGCGGAGTTCGTGCCCGAGTTCGGTCTGGATGAGGGAAGGGTGGATTATGCACTCTGCCAGACGGTGGGGAATCCGTTGGTTTTCATCGAGGCCAAACGATTGGGCTCCGCGGACACGAAAGGCGAGGAGCAGTTGTTCGGCTATGCTTCCAACAAGGGCGTTCCGTTGTTGATCCTGACGGACGGCAACGTCTGGGATTTTTATCTCAGTATGGCCGCCGGTGTGCCCGCCGAACGGAAATTCTATCACGCAGAACTCCGACGCAAGGAAAAAATTTCCGAGTACGCCCGGTTCCTGGAAAATCATCTGGAAAAGAAACGGGTCATTTCCAGCCAAGCACTACATGCGGCGGTACGGCTGCATGACGACAACCAACAGAAGAAGAAGGCACGGAACGGCATTTCGGAAGTTTGGCGCAGGCTTCTGGAAACTCCGGATGAATTGCTTTGCGATCTGCTCGTCGAGGCGGTCGAAAGTGAGTGTGGGACTCGGCCGGAACTCGACGACGTGGAAGAATTTTTGAAAGCCGCACTCTCCAAGCCCGCTCCACGACAATCTGCCATTCAGGCATCCCCAGTGCATCCCGGTCCGACGCGGCCATCCAGCGGTTCCAGATCGAAAATCGTCGGTTTCGTCCTTGAGGGGAAGCGGAGGAAAGTCCGCGTCGCCAATAGAACGCTGGCGGAAGTCTTGAAGGAGTTTCAGCGCCGCGATGCCGGATTCATGACGCGGCTTGCTCCCCGAACCGTCGGGCGGACGCGGCGGCTCGTGGCACAAAACCGAGACGACCTCTACGAAGCAGAGGATCTGAGAAAATATTCACTCGATTTAGAGAACGGTTGGTGGCTGGGAACGAACATCAGCACGAAGAACGTGCGGGAAAACATCGAGCTCGCCTGCCAAGTCGCCGGGGTCCGCTTCGGCACGCAGTTGACGCTGATCGAAGGGTAACGGAGATTCCCATGCCCGAACTGATGTAGAATCCTAAAGATCCCGTCGCGCCTACCGGCCCAACGCTATGAAACGAAAGGAATTACATACAAAAGCATCTCGCGCCCGTTGCGACGCCCCTCGATATGGTTCGACCCTTCGACAGGCTCAGGGACCGCAGGCTCACCAACCGGGCTCAGGGAACGGCGAGTTCAGAGACCTTCCATCCCTAAGTTCGTTAAGCCTGGTGCCTTGAGCTTGGAAAAAGGTCGAAGGATCGAAACGTACCCCGATGGGATTACCGTTCTCACACGCTGCCCCCCGCCCCCGGCCTTTCGACAAGCTCAAGGACCTTCCCCGCCTCCCCCTCAAGTTCGTTGAGCCTGTCGAAACGAACCCCGATGTCATCTCGACCTTCGCACCCCACCCCTGACCCTCTGACCCTTAAGAGCATCTTGTCTGCCCTTCCCTTTTTATTCTTGTCGCGTACCAAGACATATTGCAAATTGCGCCGTGAGCCTTGCACCGTTCGGGACGCGACTCGGAATCCGCCACGCCCGCCTCGTCCATGCTCCGGGCCGGTCTCACTTGTCGCCGCGGGGCGGGGCCTGCTAGGCAGCGGTGATTCCATGAATTTAGGAAACGCAGCAGCGGAGACGTGCATGACTCAACCGACGCAGATTCTCGAAGGGGTGCGGATTCTCGACCTGACGCAGTGGCTGGCCGGGCCGCAGGCCACGCGGCTGATGGTCGATCTGGGCGCCGAAGTGGTGAAGGTCGAACTGCCGCCCAAGGGCGAGCACAGCCGCCACATCCGTATCGTGCCCCGGGACGGCAAGGACGGCGCCACGCCCAGCTATTTCATCATGCACAACCGAGGCAAGAAGAGCCTGTGCGTGGACATCAAGCGGTCCGAAGGCCAAGCGGTCATCAAGGATCTGGTGCGACACTCGGACGTGCTGTTCGAGAACTTCACGCCGGGCATCATGGAACGCTACGGCCTGACGTACGCACACGTGTCCCAGGTCAATCCGCGCATCGTCATGTGTTCGGTCTCGACCTATGGGCAGACCGGGCGGTATGCGCGACGGATCGGCAACGACCTCGTGGCGCTGGCCGCGGGCGGGCTGCTGCATCTGGTGGGCGAGCCGGACGGCTATCCGGCCTATCCCGCGTCCGCGATCGGGGATCACATGACCGCGCTCAACGCGTTCGGTGCGATCATGGCCGCGCTGTTCCACCGCGAGCGGACGGGGGAGGGACAGTACATCGACCTGGCGCTCGTGGATTGCACCTATAATGCGCACGACTGGGCACTCGCCGCGTACAGCGTGACGGGCGGCAAGATCGACCCGCAGCGCGGCGGCTCGCAACGCGCCGGCGCGTTTCCGTACGGCGCGTTCAAGTCCAAGGACGGCTACATCGCCATCGGGCTGATTACCGAGGACCATTGGGTGACGATGGTGAAACGCATGGGCCGCGAAGACCTGTTGACTTCGCCGGAGTTCAAGACCAACCGCTGGCGCATCCAGAACGCGGACGCGCTGCGCGTCATCATCGAAGAGTGGCTCCAATCCTTGCCCAGCGACGACGAGGCGATCCGGATTCTGGCCGACGAACTGCGCCTGCCCGTGGCGCCCATCCTGTCCATCGGCCAGTTCGCCGAGGACCCGGACCTGAGCCCGCGTATGGTCGAACGCACGCCCAACCCGGATTACGGCGAACTGCACCTGCTGAAGTCGCCCCACAAATTCTCGAAGACGCCCCCGCGCATTCCCGGCCCGGCCTCGCGCCTCGGCCAGCACACGGACGAACTGTTGGGCGGGGTGTGCGGCTATTCGGACGCGCGGATACGGGAACTGCGGGAGCAGGGCGTTCTGGTGGAGAACCCGGACGCCACGGCCTAGACCGCCATTCCCGATTTTGTTGTAACGGACGGCAACGGCCCGCCGGCCACGCCGGCGGACGAATCCGCAACCCGAGGAGTGAATCATGCTACCCGTCGGCTATCTGCCGTGCACCCAGGACCCGCCGTCCGGGGCGAACATGGCGCGCGTGATCGACGAATTGACGGCCGAGGCCCAGGCCGCGGAGGCCAGCGGCTGGGACGGCTGCTTCCTGACCGAACATCATCAGCAAGAGGACGGCTATCTGCCCAACCCGCTGCTGCTGGCCGGGCTGGTCGGCATGAAGACTGAGCGGATCAAGGTCGGCACCTGCGTATTGCTCATGCCGCTCCACCATCCGGTGCACGTGGCCGAAGACTGCGCGGTGATCGACCTGGCGACCAAGGGCCGCCTCGTGTTGAGCGTTGGGGTCGGCTACCAGCCGCAGGACTTCGACGCGTTCGGCATTTCGATCACCGAGCGGGCGTCGCGCACCGAGGAGGCCATCGACGTCATCCGCAAGAGTTGGCGCGGCGAGCGGTTCTCGTTCGAGGGCAAGCATTTTTCGTATGCGGACACGCTGGTCACGCCGACGCCGGCGCAGCGGCCCGGGCCGGACATCTGGATGGCGTCGTGGACGCCCGTCGGCTTGCGCCGGGCCGGGCGGCTGGCCGACGGCTGGATCGCGGACCCGGTCCAGAGCCTGAGCGTCATCAAAGACTATGCCGCGCGCTACCGGGCCGCGGCAGAAAAGGCCGGCCGCACCCCGTTCATCTGTCTGATGCGCGACGCGGTGATCGCCGACAGCATGGCCGGGGCCGAGGCGGCCAGTGCGCCGACCATGTACACCCACCGCTTCTATTTCCAGTACGACGCATACGTGCCGGACGAACACATCAAGGACGTGCAGACCCCAGACGATCTGACGTTCGACATCGCGGCCAAGGAGCGCCTGGTGGTCGGGTCGCCGGACGACTGTCTGGAGCAACTCCGGATGTGGAAGGAAGCGATCCGTCCCGACTATCTCATCGTCCGCTTCCGGCAGCCGGGCGGGCCGTCGCACGCCGACACTTTGCGCGCGATCCGCACGTTCGGGGAGAAGGTGATTCCCCGGCTGTAGCGGCGCGGGCGGCTCCGTCATTCGACCCTTCGACAGGCTCAGGGTCCGATCCTCAATCCACAATCCACGATCCACAATCAAAAATCTCCCGCCCCGAGCCTGTCGAAAGAGACAGCCCGCCCGGTTACCCCCGCCTGTCATTTCCTTACACGTTCATGCCGCTTCCCCTGACCCGACAGTTGGCCGACTTCGCCGCGGGGTTGGACTACGACCGGCTGCCGCCCGCGGTCGTGGACCGCGCCAAGTATTTCTTCCTTGATTACCTGGGCGTAGCGGTGCGCGGGTCGCTGTCCGAGTCCAGCCTGCCCGTGTACGCATTGAGCAACGGCTTGGGCGCGGGCGGCGCCGCCACGCTGCTGGGCCGCGGAGAGCCGGTCGCGTTTCCCTACGCCGCATTAGCCAACGGCACCGCGGCGCACAGCCTGGAACTGGACGACACCCACCAAGCCGGTTCGATCCATCTCGGGGTCTCCGTCTTTTCCGCGGCATTGGCCGTGGCCGAACACCTCGGGGCGGGCGGCCAGGCGTTCCTGACCGCGGGCGTGGCCGGCTTCGAGGTCGCGGCGCGGCTGGCGATGGCGGTGCGGCCCGCGGACCATTACGCCCGCGGCTTTCATCCCACGGCGACGTGCGGCACGTTCGGCGCGACGGTCGCCGCGGCCACACTGCTGGGTCTGGATACGGCGCAGTGCGCGTCCGCGCTGGGCATCGCCGGTAGCCAAGCCGCGGGGAGCATGGAGTTTCTGGCCGACGGCGCGTGGACCAAGCGGCTCCATCCGGGCTGGGCCGCGTTCAGCGGCATTCACGCCGCGCTCCTCGCCCGAAGCGGGTTCGTCGGACCGCGGACGGTGATCGAAGGACGCGACGGGTTTCTCAAAGCCTACGGCATCGCACCCGAACCGCAGAAGATCGGGGCCGGGCTGGGCGAGGATTTCCAGATTCTCCATACCGCGGTCAAACCGCATGCTTGCTGCCGCTACACCCAGGCGCCGATCGACGTGGTGCTCGCCCTGGTGCACGAACACGCGGTGACCCCCGATCAGGTCGAGGGGGCCACGATCGGGATGTTGGAGACCGGCATTCCGGTGATCTGCGAGCCCGCGGACCGCAAGGTTCGGCCGGCGAACGTGGTGGAAGCCCAGTTCAGTCTGCCGTTCGGCGTGGCCGTGGCGCTGGTCGAACGGCGGGCCGGGCTGCGCGAGTTCTCGGACGCCATGCTGCACGACGCCGAAATTCAACGGCTCATGCCCAAGGTCGGCTACGTCCACGACCCCGCGTTGGAAACGAACTATCCGAAAGAATGGCCGGCCTGGGCGCGTATCACTCTGTGTGACCGTGGCGAGGTATTTGCGCAAGTCCGTTACCCCAAGGGCGACCCGGACAACCCGCTGTCGTGGGACGAACTGGTCGCCAAATATACCGAACTGGCGACCGCGGTATGGCCGGCCGACCGCGCGGCCCGGGTGTGCGCCGCGGTGCGCCGGTTGGAGACCGTGGCGGACCTGCGCGACGTGACCCGCGCAGCGTGCGGCGACCGCGCGGCCGGCTGAACGCCCCGTGCAAGGGGCAACGAAGGAGGACGACATGGATTACGGATACGTGTTTCCCGGTGGCGTGCACGTGTACAAGGACGTGATGCTGGCCGAACGCCGCGGCTATACGCACGCGTGGCTGTACGATTCGCAGATGCTGTTCAGCGACGTCTATGCGGCGCTGGCCCTGTGTGCGACGCATACCAAGACGATCAAGCTCGGCCCCGGCGTGACCAACCCGGCGTCGCGCATCGCGCCCGTCACCGCGTGTTCCATCGCGTCCATCAACGAACTCGCGCCCGGCCGGACCATCCTCGGCCTCGGGACGGGCAACACGGCGCGGCGCACGCTGGGCATGCCCGCGGCACGGCTGGCCGACATGCGCGAGCACGTCGACGTCTGCCGCGACCTGCTGGCCGGCAAGACCACGCCCTACCGCGAGGGCACGCGCCAACGCATGGTCAAGTTCCTGAATCCCAAGGGCGACTGGATCAACATCAAGCGCAAAATCCCGATCTACGTCGCGGCCAGCGGCCCCAAGACGCTGGAGTTGGCGGGTGAGATCGCCGACGGGATCATCCTGTTCGGCGCGGTCAGCCCGAGCCTGATCGAATTCGCGATGAACCACATCCGCGCCGGGGCCGAGCGCGCCGGCCGCAACCCCAAGCGCATCTACACGCTGTGCATGACCGCGTTCCACGTGACCGCCAAGGGCGAGAAGCTGGAGACCTCCGCGGTGCGGCAGGCGGTCGGTCCGTTCGTCTCCTCGTCGAGCAACATCTTCGCGTTCTCGTGTCCCGATCCGATGGATCTGCCGGCCGACCTGCGCGACGACCTGGCCGCCTTCAAGAACGCCTACCGCGAACCCGAGGGGTCGATCGAAACGCGCCACCTCAAGCTGTACGCGGGCTATCTGCAGGGCTTCAAGAAGGAGCACGAGCCGCTGGTCACGGAAAAGATGATCCGCGCCACGACCTTGACGGGCACGAAAGACGAGGTGCTCGACGCGGTCCGTGCCATGCAGAAGGCGGGCATCAAGCAGGTCGCGGTGCAGCCCGTGACCGACGCCCGGCAGACCATCGAGTCCTTTGCCCGCGCCGTCATCCGCCGGATGCAGAAATGACCGCCCGCTGTGAACGAAACGGTCTCCGTCCGACCGTCGTGGAGGGTTAACGGACTCTCCACCTGAGCGCCATGAGTATCGAGCAACGGTTCGACGTTTCTCTGATCGCGGCAATGGCGCTCAGGGAAAAACAGATCCAGCAGAATTACCGTCCGATCATAGGGGTTCACAAATGGTTCGCCCGACGCCCGGGAACCCTGTTTCGCGGGTTGATTCTTGCGGAATTCGGCGACGCCCCTCTGGAAGAGACGTTCTTCCGCGCCAACGATTTGCCGGGCATCCGCATCGCGGACCCTTTCATGGGCGGCGGGACGCCGCTGATCGAGGCGAACCGAGTCGGCTGTGACGTACAGGGTTTCGACGTCAATCCGATGTCGGCCTGGATCGTCCGCGAAGAAGTCCGGGACATCGACCTTCCAAGGTATCGGGCAACGGCCGACACCCTCATCGACACGTTAAGGAAAGAAATCGGTCGTTATTATCGTACCGATTGCCCGCGGTATGGTGACCGTGACGTTCCGGTCAAATCCTTTCTCTGGGTCAAGGTGCTCGATTGTCGAGATTGCGGACGGCGAGTCGATCTGTTTCCCGGCTATCTTCTTGCGCAGAACCGGCGGCATACAAGAAACGTGTTCATCTGTCCCGAGTGTCATGACCTCAACGAAGTGGACGACCGCAAAAACGCGGAAAATTGCGCGACGTGCGGGGCCGCTCTCCGCGAGCCGGGACCGGCTGGGAAAGGGCGTTGCGAATGCCCGCACTGTGGATACCTCAATACGTACCCTGCCGACGTCTGCCGCCCTTTGTCGCATCGTATGTTCGCGATCGAATACTACAATCCCGAACGGAAAGCGGAACACAAGGGCAGATTCTTCAAGAAACCGGATGCTGAGGATTTTGCGCGTATCGATGCCGCGGTGAAGCGTTGTGAGAGGCTCGTTCCGCAGTTCGTGCCGGACGAGGAAATCCCTCCTGGAGATGAAACCGCCCGTCTCCATCGCTGGGGCTATCTTCACTACAAAGATCTGTTCAATCCGCGGCAGTTACTGGGATTGGAATTGAGTTGTCGATGCATCGCCTCGGTCGAGAACACGCGCATACGCCAGGCGCTCGCGACGAATCTTTCGGATCTCCTCCGGTATCAAAACATGCTCTGCCGGTACGATGCCGCGGCCCTCAAATCTCTGGACGTCTTCTCCGTGCACGGATTCCCGGTCAGTCTGATCCAATGTGAATCGAACTTGCTCGGGGTCGTGAATGGAAACGGCTCGAACGTCGGCTCCGGCGGCTGGTCCAACATCGTCGATAAATACGTCAAAGCGAAAAGCTACTGCGATACTCCGTTCGAGGTTCAGCGGAGCGGTTCGCGAAACGTCCGTATTCCAACCCCGGACGAACGCATAGGCGAGCAGGGCAACAGTCGCAGGCGTGTCGTCACCCTCCGTTGTCAGAGCGCCATGCAGGTCGAACTCGCTCCGCGAAGTCTCGATGCCGTGTTCACCGACCCGCCGTATTTCGGGAACGTCCAATATGGAGAATTGATGGACTTTTGTTACGTCTGGCTGCGCCGTCTCGTCGGAACCGATACCGAGGGATTTCATGGTCCATCGACCCGGTCCCCGGAGGAATTGACCGGCAACGTCACCCAGGGGCGCGACCTGGTCTTTTTTACCGAAGGGCTTTCCGCGGCCTACCGCCGTATGGCCCGAGCGTTGAAGCTCGGTGCCCCACTCGCATTCACTTACCATCATAACAAGGTGGAAGCCTATTGCGCCGTCGGGGTAGCGATTCTGGATGCCGGCTTGGTGTGTTCCGCTTCACTTCCCTGCCCCGCGGAAATGGGCGGCTCTATTCACATACATGGAACGTCGTCCTCTATCATCGATACCATTTTCGTTTGTCGATCTTCCGGGCGAACGCCGCGCCGCTGGCTCTCCGACACCGCGGACCATCTCGCGGCTATCGTCGCCGAAGATCTCGATCATCTCCGCATGGCCGGGCGGTCGCTGACGCACGGGGACATCCGATGCGTCGTGCATGGTCATCTGACTCGTATGGCAATATGGAAGCTTCGTCAGAGTTGGAATGCTTCGCTCTCTACACCGCGAAAACTCTCGGCGGTGGCTGAAACGCTGGCCGCGTTCGGAGATGCCGATCGGATTATCGAATCGGCGACGACCCAGCGTCCGAGACCGCACCCATCAGGCCCCTTATTCTCGATTCCCCTCGCTGAGCAAGAACGTTACGATGCCGTTTCCTTTTGAAGTTGGTTTCGACGAGGTCCGATCCAACCTGGACGGCTCCGTCGATGCGGTGTTCGGATGTCTGGAGTCCGAGTTCCTCGTCATGCCGAAAGGAAAGGGATTCGTCGAGTTTCCTGCGTTCGAGGCGGGATACGAAGCTTTGAAAAAGGCAACCGGCAACTTTCTGGAAATCACTTCGGCAACGGTCGCCCCGGCAGTATTCGAGACGCCGATTTCGTTCATTGTTCTCCGCTGTATGCTGGGATTCACGCCACCGGAATGGGCGTATTTCACCAGCCAGTACGCCGACGTGAAAGTCACTCAGAGTGCCGCACGTACGATTGACCGCAGTATCCGTATGGCTCCGGAAACGTCGCTTCCGAGAAATGGGAGCACTACAGAACGTCGCGTCCGTGCAATGGTGGACTCAGCTTGTCTCATCCTCCAATCGGGTTCGCCAGTCGTCTCCTCGGACAGACTGCACCGATTCGACAAGGCGGATACGGCGATGGGGCCTGACAGTCTCCAATCGGCTGCGGAGTTGGGTGTGCCCTATTCGATGGTGCTCTATGAGCGTTTTCTTGGCC
The DNA here is from genome assembly GCA_965242795.1 of uncultured Binatia bacterium (SeqCode). Taxonomy (GTDB): domain Bacteria; phylum Desulfobacterota; class Binatia; order Bin18; family Bin18; genus Bin18. The sequence continues at coordinate 804,590 of OZ251505.1, read as the reverse complement.
GGCCATTCGCGGGGCACCGCGACTCTATCAGCGAGCTCGTCGGCAACGTCGTGGAAAACGCGATTGAAGACGTCCTGTCTCGTGCCGGCATCAGCTTCCGCAAGACCAAACGAGCCGAACGGCTGCCGGGGTTCGATCAAGCCTCGGACTTCATCATTCCCAACGAGTTCAACCCACAGGTCGTGATCGAAGCGAAACTCACCGAAGACGACGGGACGGCGCGCGACAAGGTGACACGCGTGCAGCATCTCGGATCGCTCAGTACGGTGGGGCAACCGCCGGAGCATCCAAAATTCGAAGTGATCGCCTGCATCGCCGGTCGTGGTTTCAGCGTCCGCCGCGAGGATATGCGTAAGCTACTGCTTGCAACGAGAGGAAAGGGTTTCACATTGCAAAATATGGACCAGCTTGTGCCACATACGCGTCTCGTCGAGTTCCGCTCTCGGTAGCAGGCGTCGGCCCGTTCGTCTCCTCGTCGAGCAACATCTTCGTGTCCTCGTGTCCCGACCAGAGGGACCTGCCGGCCGACCTGCGTGACGACCTGGTCGCCTTCAAGAACGCCTACCGCGAACCCGAAGGGTCGATCGAAACGCGCCACCTCAAGCTGTATGCGGGCTATCTGCAGGACTTCAAGAAGGAGCACGAGCGGCTGGTCATGGAAAAGATGATCCGTGCCACGACTTTGACGGGCACGAAAGACGAGGTGCTCGACGCGACCCGGGCCATGCAGAAGGTGGGCATCAAGCAGGTTGCGGTGCAGCCCGTGACCGACGCCCGCGCCGTTATCCGCCGAATGCAGTGATTGAGAACGACAGGTATGGGAAATATCGACTATGATTGGATTGACGTATCCACATACCGTTCGTAAGGTTTTCTACATGAAAGACGACTTTCGATATTGACGACGGACTGATGAGACGACTGCACGAAGAAGCAGCACGGCATGGAATGACGCCGTCTGCGCTCTTAGACGCGGGGCACATGTATGTGCTGGCCAAGCCTGCGGCCTGCGACAAACAACCGGAAGATCTACCTCCTCTGCCAACGTGGCAAAGCGGAGGTTTCCGAATCGATGTCGCTAACCGCGACGAATTGCACCGGGTGATGGAGGAGGAATGATGTGCTCGTCTTCGATACGAACGTGCTTCTCTATGTAGTTGATGAGGACTCCTCTTTTCGCAACCCATGTCGCGCCCGTGTTTTGTCAGCGCGGGACGTTCGGCCGTCGGCTCTTCTCACCTGGAACGTCTGTTACGAACTCCTACGTGTGACTACGTTACCCACGGGGACCGATGTCAACGTGGACGCCAAAAGAAGCATGGAAATTTCTTGCAGCCCTGCTCACGTTACCGGGATTCGGCTTGTTGGTGGCGCCACCGCGTCACGGGACCGAGTTGGCCTGAACCCTCGCGAAGTTGCCGAACGCCCATGGCAACCTCCTCCACGACCTGCATACCGCGGTATTGAGGCGAGAGCGTGGCGTCAGCCGGATATGTACTGGTCACACCGACTTCCATCAGTTCCCGTTTCTGACAGTCGTTGATCCTCTGACAATAGGCGGCTGAAACGTTCCACAGCACCATACTCCTAGTCAGGGGCGGTAATGCAACAAGCGTTTGGTTCTATGCTGAGTCTCAGTTCTGGATGGCGCGCCGTTCGACGTAGCTCAGCGCCGCGCGGGCAAGCAGTCCGGAACGGGTGTCGCCCTCACGGGCCGCGGCTTCGTCCACGATGGCGAGGACCCGTGCCGGCATGGTGATATTCACCCGCTTGGCCTTGCTCGACAGCTTCGAGATGTCGACCGCCACGACCGCCCAGATTCCGCCTTTGTACGCCTTGTTGGCTTGGTGAGTTTCGAGGGGCGCCTGTTCGGGCAGACTCTCCCCATCCATGAGCAGCCCTTCGAGATGGCAGCTAATAGCTTCGTGCGCGGATTCGATGGCGCCGTCCAGGCAATCCCCCGCAGAAAAGCAGCCCGGCAGGTCGGGCACCGTCACCCCGTATGCACTCGTCCCGTCTTTGTGAACGACGATTGGAAATCGCATCAGTGTTCCTCCCAGTTCCAGCCGGCTTGTCGAAAAATGCTACGCAAGGTCCCGATCGGGACGTCCTTGGTGGGATGTTTGACGGTGACTCGTCCGGGTCTCTCGGTGTGTACGAACTGATGATGGCTGCCCTTGGTGTTTCGCAACATCCATCCGTCTCGTTGGAGTCTCCGAATGATCTCTCTGCTCTTCATCCGAAGTTCGATACACACTGTGCGCATTGCTACGCTTTGTCAACTCCGGCGGCGTCTGGAGCCTGAGAATTGAGGCACTACGAAAATTCGGTGGAGACGGAATGAGCCGAGTTAGAGAATCTCGGGCGTCTTTCCTGCATGAGGGATTAGTCACCCCGCGGCGGGTACGGGCCGCGGCAGGACCAGGACCGCTGTGCCGGTGATGGCGCGCTCGCCGTGCTCGTTTTCGACGACCAGGTCGCAGAAGATGGTCGGTTGGCCGGCGTCGGCGTGCTTGTCCGTGACCATGCCCCACAGCGAGACGGTCTCGCCGTGCCGGACCGGGGTGCGGAAGGTGGTGGTGAACGTTCGCAGCCGCCAGCCCGGGAAGTGGTGCGTGAGCATCTGGCAGAGATACGTGGCGTTCAGCGGGCCGGGGACGATGGGGCGGCTGAGACCGGCTTGCTGCGCGTCCTTTTCGTGAAAGAAGAATTTGAGCCCGGTGATGTGGCACACGCGGGCGTAGGCCAGGACCATCTCGGTGGTCGGCGTCTTGTGGACGGGACCGATCTCGTCGCCGATCTCGATCTCGTCGAACGGGCGGGGCGGTGCGTGGCTCATGCGTCCCGAAACGCAGGCATGACCTCGGCGGCGAAGAGTTCCAGCGTCGCCAGAAACTCGTCCTGGGCCACGTCGCTGAACATCATGGTGAACAGGGTCACGCCTTTTCGGTGCTTTTCCTTGAGCGCGTTGATCACCCCGGTCGGGTCGCCGCACGCTCCGCAGCGTTCCAGTTTGGCGAGGCGGCCGAGCGTCTTTTGCGCGGCCGGGTATTTGCGGTCGAAGTCGGCCTTGTCCTTTCCCAATACGACCAGGGTCTGTTCGGAGATTTCGATGTCGCCCGGGTCGCGGCCGACCGCGCGGCAGTGGTTGGTCACGACCTCCCACTTCTGTTCGAGTCTGTGGGCCGCGGCCGCGGGGCAGTTCCAGCGGTCGGCGTGTTCGGCCACGATCTTGAGGCCCTTGCGCTCGGCCATCGCGCCGATGGTTATGGGCGGGTGGGGTCGTTGGACCGGCTTGGGATTGCAGTGCGCGTCGGCGACCCGGTAGTGCGCGCCGTCGAACGAGGCCGGCGTCCCGCTGAACATCCGCTTCATGATCTGCACGCCCTCATCGAGCTGGTCTGCGCGCGTCCCGCCGGACGGAAAGGGGTAGCCGTACGCTTCGTACTCCTCGTTCATCCAGCCCGCGCCGAGGCCGATTTCGAGCCGGCCCTGACTGATGTTGTCCAGGCTGGCGGCCATTTTCGCCAGAAAGGCCGGGTTGCGGAACGAGTTGCACAGCACCAGGCCGCCGATGCGCAGCCGGCTGGTGACCATCGCCATCGACGACATCAGCGTCCAGCCTTCCAGAAAATCGACCTGTTCCATGCCCCGCGCCCACATGTGGTCCGTGAACCAGATCGAATGGAAACCCGCGGCCTCGCAGGCTGCGGCGCGCTCCTTGAGCATGGAAAACGGCAGGCCGATCTGGGGTTGGAACAAACCGAACTGAACGGGGCGGTTCATGCAGGACTCCTTTCGTTTGGGAATGACGTACAAGACGATCCCGAAGTAATTTTTCCCCGTCATACCCCCCGTTCAAGCTGGGGGCAGGCTCTGCGCAAGCAGGTATCCATCCCCTGGATTCCCGCTTTCGCGGGAATGACGACCGGGTGGGATCTTCGAGTATGGAATTTCCTTTCGTTGGGCGGCGATAGCTCCGACGTGGGAAATAGCGGTGCCGGTCAGTCGAAGTCGGCTTCGTGCTCGCCGAGATACTCGACGATGCGGGCGAGCGCGGTTTCGAGGCGCTCGCGGGATTGGGCGAAGCACAGGCGCACGTGGGATTCGTTGCCGGGACCGAAGGTGAAGCCGGGCGCGAGGCCGACGTTCTTCTCGGCGAGCACGCCGCGCACGAAGTCGAGGCTCGACCGCAGCCCGCGGATGCGCGGGAAAGCGTAGAAGGCCCCTGCGGGTTCGTGCAATTCGATGCGCGGATGCGGCGCCAGCAGACGCATGACGGACGCGCGGCCGGCCCGGTAGTGCTCGCGCAATTCGCGCACGAACGGCTCGCCCTGCGTCAGGGCCGCAACGCCCGCCCGCTGGATGAACGGCGGCGCACCCGTGTTGCTGCATTCGGACAGCGCGGCCATCTGTTCGCCGTAGCCCGCGGGGACGACCATCCAGCCGAGCCGCCAGCCGGTCATGGCGAATGCCTTGGAGAAGCCGTTGACGACGATCAGCGGATCGTCCGCCGCGGCAATCGATAGAAAGGACGGTGCGGCGTCGCCGGCGAAGACGTGGCGGTGATACACCTCGTCGGCGATGAGAACGATGCCGCGCGCCCGGCAGAAATCGAGCAGCCGGTGTTGTTCGGCGCGCGGCATGACCCAGCCGGTGGGGTTGCAGGGCGTGTTGAGAAACAGGGCTTTGGTCTCCGGCTCGGCCACGGCGAACAGGTCGTCTAGGTCGAGCCGCCAGCCGTCGGGTTCGAGACGCTGCCGCACGAAGTCGAAGGTCGCGCCCGTCATCTGGAACGCGCGGTCGATGTTGGGCCAGTTCGGGCTGACGATCAGGCCGTGGTCGCCCGGTCCGAGGGCCATACGCGCCGCCAGGGAAATGCCGAGCATGGTCGAACCCGGCACCGTGATCCGGTCCACGGCGAGATCGATGCCGTACAGCCGGTCGAGGTAGGTTTTGATGGCCTCGCGCAGATCGGGCCGGCCGGCGGGATGGTTGTAGAAGGTCAGCCCCTCGTCGAGCGCCTGTTTGGCGGCCTCGCGGATGAACGCGGGGGTCACGAGGTCGCCCTCGCCGAACCACAGCGGAATGACCGACGGATCGCCGATGCGCGGCAGCCCGACGCGGCTGATCCCGTTCTGTTCGAGGGTCTCGAATTCGCGGCGCAGCATACGTATGGGAGAACGGCTCGTTTCGCGCCGGAAGCATAACCGCGCTGGTTGGAACTCGGCAACCCGCCGCGTGGACGGCTCTACCGCGGCGGGAGGGCAACGGGTATAGTAGCCGCGCGTCGAATCGGGCGTCCGTGCCACAGGCCGAACGACGGTCCTTCCCGTTATCGCGCTGTTCACGCACACGCACCGAGGCCGGTATGGATTTCGAGTTGACCGAAGAACACCGCATGATCCGCGACCTGTGCCGCGATTTCGCCAAAAAAGAGATCGCGCCGTACGCGGACGAATGGTTCGACGCCGAGTATTTTCCGACCGAGGTCTTCCAGAAACTGGCCGACCTGCGGCTGATGGGCCTGCTGATCCCCGAAGAATACGGCGGCAGCAACGCCGGTACGCTCGGCATGGTGATGGCCGTCGAAGAACTCGGCAAGGTCGATCAGTCCATCGCCACGACCTTGCAGGCGCATCTGACCATCGGCTCGTTGCCCTTTCTCCACTTCGGCACCCACGAGCAGAAGCAGCGCTGGCTGACGCCGCTGGCGACCGGCGTACACCTGGGCGCCTTCGGTCTGACCGAACCGCAGGCCGGCTCGGACGCGGCCAACATTCTCACCACGTCGCGCCTGGAAGGCGACGAGTGGGTCGTCAACGGCACCAAGAGTTTCATCTCCAACGCCGGCACGCCGCTGAGTTACGGCTTGGTCGCGCTCACGGCCAACGCGACGCCGGACGACGGCCCGCACGCGGGCAAGAAAGAATACAGCGCGATCATCATTCCCAAGGGCACGCCGGGCTATACGGTCGGCAAACCCTACAAGAAGATCGGCTGGCACACGGTCGATACCCGCGAACAGATTTTCGACGACGTGCGCGTGCCGCGCGCGAATCTGTTGGGCGAGCAGGGCGCCGGGTTTCGGGCGTTTCTGAAGACGTTGGAATGCGGCCGCATTTCGGTCGCCACGCTCGGGCTGTCGCTGGCCGAGGCGTGTCTCGACCTGTCGCTGAAATACGCTCTGGAACGCCGGACGTTCGGCAAGCCGCTGGCGTCCCACCAAGCCATTCAGTTCAAGCTGGCCGACATGGCGACGCAAGCCGAAATGGCCCGCCTGATGATCTACCGCGCGGCCACGCTGCGCGACGCCGGCAAGCCGTACGCGACCGAGGCGGCGATGGCCAAGCTGGCCGCGTCCGAAATCGCGGTCAAGGCCGCGGAAGAGGCGGTCCAGATTCACGGCGGCGCCGGCTACGTCCGCGAGTCGCCCGTGTCGCGTTTCTACCTGGATTCCAAGATTCTGACCATCGGCGAAGGGACCAGCGAGGTCCAACGCATGGTCATCGCCCGCCAGCTCGGCTGCTGACCGCGGGCCGGGAGCCGTCCATGTCCGCGTATTTCGACTTGTCGGGAAAAACGGCCGTCGTGACCGGCGGCAGCAAGGGGCTGGGCGAACAGGCGGCCTACGCCCTGGCAGAGGCCGGCGCCGACGTGGCGCTGGTCAGCCGCACACGGGCCGACCTCGACGCGGTCGCCGCGGACATTCGCGCGGCCACGGGCCGGCGCGCGGTCGGGATCGTCACCGACGTGACCAAGGACGCCGACATCCGGGCGATGGTCGCCGCGGTCATGGCCGAATTCGGGCAGATCGACATTCTGATCAACAACGCCGGCATCGGCGGCACCACGCCCGTCCGCGACCTGGACGAGGCCGAGTGGGACCGCTTCATGGACCTCAACCTCAAGGGGCCGGTCCTGTGCTCGAAACACGTCGGGGCGGAAATGGCGCGTCGCAAGCAGGGGAACATCATCAACGTGTCGTCCCTGTTCTCGAAGATCGTGGCGCGCTACATGGCGGCCTACGGGGCGACCAAGGCGGCGCTGGTGTCGTTCACGCGCACGCTGGCGCTGGAGTGGGCACGCGACAACATCCGCGTGAACGCACTGTGCCCCGGCTATTTCGACACGCCCATGAACCACGACTTCTGGGACACCAAGGGCGGCAAGGGGATCATCAGCCGGATTCCCATGCAGCGCGTGGGCGACCCGAAGGAGATCAAACCCGCGGTCGTGTTCCTGGCGTCGGACGCCAACACGTTCATGACCGGCACGACGCTGTTCGTCGACGGCGGCCACAGCTTGGTCGGCTGATATTCGGACCGAACGGGCAGGCGAGCATCGGTGACAGACGCGAGGGACGATATGGAGACCTATCGATTTTGTGTGGTGCTCGAAAAAGACGGGGACGGGTATTTTGCGTTCTGCCCGGAACTGCAAGGCTGCTACACGCAGGGCGACATGTATGAAGACGCATTGGACAACATCGAAGATGCCATACGGCTGCACGTTGCAGACAGAACGGCTTCCGAAGAGAACATTCCGCACACCCGACACGTCAGTCTGGCCGCGGTAGAGATTGCGGTATGAGTGACCGGCTCCCACGGGTGACGGCCGCGGAGATAATCGGTGCCTTGCAGAGAAACGGATTCCTCCTCGCCCGCCCAGAGCGGAAGCCATAAAATATACAAAAACGGCCAGGGCAAGAGGGTCACGGTTCCTGACCACGCCGGCAAAACGCTGCACCCCAAGATTCTGCGAAGCATCCTTCGAGATGCGGACTGGACGATAGAAACGCTTCGAGCCTTCCTTTCGTCTTGAGAACCAAGTGAAAACGTCAGGGGAGTCATCATGGACGCTTGGCAACAGCGATACAAAGATAAGTTACTCACCGCGGAGCAGGCCGCGGGTCTCGTGCAGTCCGGCCAACTCGTCCGCCTGCACATCGGCAAGCCGCCGATTCCGATCCTGAACGCCTTGGCCGCGCGCAATGGTGAGTTGAACGACGTGACGCTGATCCAGTGCTATCCGCTGTACGATCATCCGATCTGGAACGAAGCGGTGTACGACGAATCGTTCGACCGCATCGTGGATTACGTCGGCGCCGGCTGTCGGGAGGGCATGAAGCAGCACTACGTGGACTTCCTGCCGCTGGATTATCCGCAGTACGCCAAACAGGCCGAACAGGGCCGTACCAACACCTGGAACGCGGACGTGTTCTACGGCGTGGTCTCGCCGCCGGACGAGAAGGGCTATTGCAGCTTCGGCAACGCGCTCTGGTACAACAAGGATGTGGCGCGCGTGGCCGAGTGTTTCGTGGCCGAGGTGGACCCCTCGTTCATCCGCACCCACGGCGACAACTGGATCCACGTGTCCGAGATCGACCATCTGGTCGAAGAGAGCCTGCCGTTTCCCGTCAGCACGCCGCCCCCGCCCGACGAAGAGCAGGGCACGCTCGAAGTCATCGGCGAGTTCGCCTCCACCCTGATCCGGGACGGCGACACCGTCCAGATGGGCATCGGCGCCATTTCCGAGGCGATCGGCCTGTTCCTGATGGACCGTAACGATCTGGGCATCCACAGCGAAATCATGACCGCCAGCCACGTCGCCTTGGTCAAACGCGGCGTGGCGACCGGCAAGTACAAGACCGCGCACAAGGGCAAGGCCGTGGCCGCGATGGTGGTCGGCGGCGCCGATCTGGAGTTCGTGAACGACAACCCGGCCTTCGAATTGTACAGCGTGCTCTACACCAACTCCCTGCTCACCATCGCGGCGCAGCACCACCAAGTCGCCGTCAACAGTACCCTGTCGCTGGACCTGACCGGCCAGGCCGCGGCCGAATCGCTCGGACCGCAGATGTATTCGGGCATCGGCGGGCAGATGACGTTCATGATGGGTGCGATGTACTCGCCCGGCGGACGCTCGATCATGGTGTTGCCCTCCACCGCGCGCAAGGGGACGCTGTCGCGCATCGTGCCGACGTTGGCGCCGGGCAGCACGCTGACTACGCCCCGGCAGTACGCCGACTACGTCGTGACCGAATTCGGCATCGTGAACCTGCAAGGCAAAACCCAACGCCAGCGCGCCGAGGCGCTCATCAGTATTGCGCACCCGGATTTTCAGCCCGAGTTGAAGAAAGCCGCGCGCAAGATGTTCTGGCCGTAAGCTTTCCGATTCGGCGACGGACGGGAAGAGCGCGTCCGGTACGGCCAGCGGAACCCGATTCGAGAGAGAACGCCGGTTCGATGCAAGCCGTCCATCCGGTCACACCGACACGTGAGGCCGTCGGGAGGTCGCTCTACATCGTGGCCGCCCTCCTATTCGCCGTCTTCGGTCTGATAGGGCCGGACCGGGTACGGGCCGAGTCCATCGACGAATTATTGGCTCGCCCCGCCGCATTCCACCGCAAGGCAGTGAGCGTCACCGGGCGGGTGACGTCGATCGTGATCGACCGGGGAGAGAAGCCGTCCACCAAGTTCAAGCTGCGCGACCGGGGCCGAACCATCCCCGTGTACATGCGTGGGGCGCACGAACTCAGCCGCGATACCCTCTACCGCGTGGACGGCGTGTTTCTGGTCAAACCCTCCAACGATGGGTCGGAACGAATCAGCGGCATCGTCGGTCGCGTGGCCGCACCGCAGGCCGTGGAAGTCGCCGCGGGCGAACCCGCGGCGACGCGCCCGGCGGACGCTGCCGCTTCCGCTACGTCGGCGTGGATGGAGGCCGACTCGGCAGGCGAATACGGGTTGTCGGTCAGCGACTTGTTGGAAGACCCGGCGGCGTTCGACCGGACCGACGTCGGGCTCTGGGGCACGGTGTCGAGCCTCGTCGTCGCGTCGGGCGACACGCCCTCCACCAAATTCAAACTCGACGACGGCAGCGGGGCGCTGCCCGTCTTCATGCGCGGAACTCAGGCGTTGGTCGAAGGCGGCGCGTACGAAGTGGACGGCGTGTTCCTGGTCAAGCCGGCGGACACCGGAACGGCTCGGCAGAACGGCTTGGTGGCCCGGACGGTGGAACCCCTCGACATGGGAAACGAAGACCAGCGGGAGCCGGCCGCGGCGGAACCCGCACCCGTTCCTCAACCGTCCGCTGCTCCCCCCTCCAAGCCGGTCCCCGAGTACGAACTCGCCGAGTTGCTGGCCGATCAAGCCCGGTTCGACCGCCGAGTCGTCAGCGTCACGGGCCGGGCGACGAGCCACACCACGCGCTACGGGGCGCGGACGTATCAGAAATTCAAGCTGGGAGACGGGAGCGGAGAAATCCCGGTGTTCGTGCCGGAGACCTCCCCCTGCCGGCAGGGCCAGCTCTGCAAGGTCACCGGGGTGTTTCTAATCAAACCGGTCGGTGCCGGAGCGCCGCGGGTCAGCGGCATCAAAGCGAACGTGGTGGAGCGGCTGGCGGACGCCGCCCCGCGCACGTGGCGGGGCGCGGTATCACGCAGCGGACCGCAACGGTCCGGAGTCCAACAGGGCGTTGACGCGGCGGCGAATCTTTTCGAGGCACTCTGACCGGGGCGGCGCGCAACCGCCCCGCTGGTCAGGCAGGTCGGATCAGCCGACCAGAGTCTCCTTGGCGTGTATGGTGTCGAGGTATTCGCGCACCGCGGTGATCTTGCCGTCCGCCAACTCGACCAGAAAGTGGTACTGATTGTTATAGACCTTGCCGTTGGCGAGTTCGCCGTACGATTCGGCCTCGACCGCAACGCTGTTGCCCTCGGCCACCAAGCTTTTGGGCGTGATTTTGAGGCCGTTCGGCATGGCCGATCCAATGCCTTTGACCAAGGTTCCGAATTCGGCCTTAGTCTTGGTGCCCGACAGTTCGAAATTCCCGGCGACCCACCACGTCGCGTCGTCGCGCATCATCGCCAGCGCGTCGTCGAATTTCCCGGCGGAAAAGTTCTCGAAGAATCCCAGTACGACGCCCTTGTTGGCATCTGCGCTCATATCCGGCCTCCTTTGTTTGGATCGCCGTGCGGCGATGCAGGGGTGAGAATTGCCGCCCTTATAGTCCAGGTCCGCGGCCTGCCGCAAGCCGAATCGGAAACCGGATCATAGAGAGGGTTAGGGAGAGGGAAAGTGCCAATTGTTACCTTGGCCGCTTCCTCCATCGTGTTGTTCGCCGAGCGTTCGCTGTGGTATCGGGTCCGAGAGACTGCGGAAACGATTTGAGGGACACATGTTCGAGATGCTGGTGTCCGGCTACGGACTGCTCGAAGGCCCGCGCGTGGACGCGCACGACAATCTGTATTTCAGCGACGTGACGCACGGCGGCGTATATCGCCGCGCCCCGAGCGGTGAGGTCACGACCGTGGTTCCGCGACGTCGGGGCGTCGGCGGCATCGCGCTGCATGCCGAAGGCGGATTGGTCATTTCCGGAAAGAACGTCTGCCACGTGCGCGACGGCGAGACCCGTATCCTGTTTCAGCAGGCGGACGTGCCGGGGTTCAACGACCTGTTTACGGACGCGCAGGGCCGGGTGCTGGTCGGTTCGCTCCGCTCCGACCCCTTCAAGCTGGCCGCCCGGGTGCCGGGCGAATTATGGCGCCTGGACGCCGCGGGCGCGGCGGTGGAATTGTACGGCGGCGTCGGGATTACGAACGGCATCGGCTTTTCGCCCGACGGGCGCCGGTTGTACCACTCGGACAGCGCGCCGCGGCACATCATCGTGCACGACGTGGCCGACGACGGGGCGATGACGAATCGGCGGGTTCTCGTCACGCTGCCCGACCGTGGCGTGCCCGACGGACTGGCCGTCGACGAAGACGGTTGCGTCTGGGTGGCCGTGTACGACGGCGGCTGCGTGCTGCGCTACACGCCACAGGGTACGCTGGATCGCCGGCTCGCTGTGCCCGCCAAGGCGGTCACCAGCCTATGCTTCGGTGGCGCGGACCGACGCGACCTGTACGTCGTGACCGCGGACAATACGGATGACCCAACTCGCAAGGGTAGCATCTTCCGGTGCCGCGTCGCTGTGCCCGGCCTGCCCGTCACGCCGGCGAGCATCTGACGCGGTCGAAGTCGGACGTACGCTGCGGTAAAGAGACCGTTGCGAAGCGGGATGGAAACGGAAGGAAGGAGGGTTGCAGTATGGAAGCTGTCTGGTTCGCGCAAGTAGCGGTGACCGCGTTTTTTGCGATTGCCTTTCTCCAGTCCGCGGCGGACAAGTGGATGGACCGCGCGGGCAACGTCGAATTCTTCAGCGGACATTTCGCCAACAGCCCGTTGGCCGGCTTGGTGCCTCTCATGTTCTGGGCCATTACCGTGCTGGAATCCGCGGCCGGCGTCCTCAGCGCCATCGGGGCGGTTCGATTGCTGCTGGGAATGGGAACCGACTGGGCGCTGTACGGTCTGGTGCTGTCCACCGTGTCGTTGCTGAGCCTGTTCTTCGGCCAACGGCTGGCCAAGGACTACGCCGGCGCCGCGGTGCTGGCGAGCTATTTCGCCGTCGCACTGCTCGGCTTCGCCGTCCTCGGTCGGTAAGTGCCCGGCCTCATCTCCCGAACCGTTCCTGTGGTCGCGCGATCCCCGAATCGGGGTCGTGTTCCGCAAACCGGCAATCGGACGCCCTCCTAACCGACAATCAGACGCTATCCAAACCAGCAATTGGACGGTGCTCTGACCAACAATTAGACGGTCATCTAACCGACAACTGGATGCTTGTCTAACCGACAATTGGACGATATGCTGACCAGCAAATGGACGACGATAAGCCCTTGTTTTTCAGGATGTTGTCCCCCGTCGTGCAATCAGCGTTGGCGGATACACCGGTCGTCTGCCTGCTCGGCCCGCGGCAGAGTGGCAAGACGACGCTCGCCCGGCAACTCGCACCGGAACGAACGTTCGTCAGCCTGGACGATCCGGGCTACTATCAGACGGCCACGCGGGACCCGGCCGGGTTCATCGCCAGCCTGCCCGACGAACTCACCCTCGACGAAGTACAGCGGGTGCCCGACCTGCTGCCCGTCATCAAGCTGGCGGTCGATCGTGACCGACGGCCCGGCCGCTTTCTGCTCACTGGCTCGGCCAATCTGCTGTTGCTGCCCACGGTCACCGAGTCGCTGGCCGGGCGCATGGAAATCGCCCACCTGCATCCGCTGACCGAAGCCGAAAAAGCCCGCGGCCCGGGCCGGTTTCTCGATGCGTTGATGGCGGGCAGCCTCCGGCCCGACATTCGCCCGGCCCGGGCAGAGGCCGAACCGACGTTGCCTGATCGGATGGTCGCCGGCGGCTACCCGGAGCCGCTGACCCGCTCGCCCGTCCGCGCCCGGCAATGGCACCGGCAATATCTGCGCAGCGTCATTGAACGCGACGTGCGCGACGCATCACGCGTCAAGGACGCCGACGCCGTAGCCCGACTCCTGGAACTGCTGGCCTTGCGCGGCGCCCATCTCCTCAGCATCGTCCGACTGGCCAGCGAACTCGACTTGCACCGCGAGACGGTCGAACACTATTTCGCCGTGCTTGAACGGCTCTTTCTCGTGCGCCGCCTCCGCGCTTGGCACCGCAACACCGCCAAGCGGCTCATCAAGGCGCCCAAGGTGCATCTGCTGGACACCGGCTTAGCGGCCACGCTGGCCGACCTGCGCGCGGACGACTGGCTCGCCGCGCGCCAGCGCATGGGCCGCCTGCTGGAGTCCTTCGTGGTGCAGCAACTCGCGGCTCAGGCGGCCTGGACCGACCCGGACCTGCGTTTCTGGCACTACCGCGACAAGGATCAAGTCGAAGTGGACGTGGTCCTGACCCGAGGCCGGAAGGTGTGGGGGATTGAAGTCAAGGCATCGCGCACACTGGCGACGGGCGACGGCAGGGGACTGGCCCGACTAGCCGCCCGCTGCGGCAAGAGTTTTCAGCAAGGCATCCTGCTCTACACGGGGGAAGCCCTGCTCCCGATGGGAGGCGACAAACGCATGCTGGCGGTGCCGCTGAGCGAGTTGTGGGAGCGGTAAATCGCCGGTGAGGTTGAGCGTCGTTGAGCTTTGCGCTCCGGCTGAGATGTGATATTTTTTCACTATGGTCGCTGATTCTTCAGAGAAGGTCGAACACCTTAAGATGGTGCAAGGCATTGTGACTCGAATGGCGGGCAATAGCGCGCAAATGAAGACGTGGGCCGTCTCACTGGTCACCGCGACGTTGGCTTTCTCGGGGCTATCGGACAATCCGCACTGGCTGATTGGTGCGGGAGGCTGCGTCCCGGTCATTGCTTTCTGGACGATGGATGCAAGATACCTTCATCTCGAAAGGTGTTACATAAAACTCCATGCCGACATAGCAACCGGAGCGTCGATAAAGCCTTTCGATCTGAATTACCGACCCCACGCGACGACAGTCGATTCTGTTTGGAGGATTGCGTGGTCCTGGTCCATCTGCACGTTCTACGGCTCTTTGTTGATGGTGATGGTCGCCCTTCTGGTAATTCTCACGACGAACGTAGGAGGAGCCTCTAATGGCAAGAAGAGTATTCTACAGTTTCCACTACGAGGAGGATCATTGGCGGGCGAGCCAAGTCCGCAACATGGGGGTGATTGAGGGTAACCGACCAGCGACCGACAACGATTGGGAAACCGTCAAGAGTGGTCGTGACCCAGCTATCAAGAAGTGGATTGCAGAGCAGATGTCTGGACGGTCTTGCACGGTCGTACTCGTTGGGAAGAATACGGTCGGGAGGAAATGGATCGATCATGAGATTGTCGAGTCATGGAACAACCGTATGGGTGTTGTTGGTATCCATATACATGGCCTGCGTGATCAAGATACACAGACAGCTGCCAAGGGAAGGAATCCTTTTAATTCTATTTCTTATGGAAAGTCAGGCGCGACGCTTGCCTCCATCGTGAAATGTTACGACCCACAAGGCCATAACAGCCAAGATCGGTACGATTGGATTAAGACCTACCTAGCTGATGCCGTTGAAGAAGCAATCTCGATCAGGAGAAACCACTAGCTTGCCGACCTCCGCACCGCCTGCTCAATCAACGTAATATCTGTCTTCCCCAGCCCGTAAAGTCTATACACAATTTCGTCAATCTTCTGCTCAAGCACTGTGGTACCGGCTCCTGGGTCGGCTTCCTCCGCCGCCTGGATTTTGCCGGCGAGACGGGACAGGCGCCTTTGCGTTGTCGGCTTCGCTTGCGCAATGGGGACGCGCTCCATGAAAATACCCCGAAACTCCATATCCCCGCCGTCGAACGGATCATCCAGGCACGGCATGGATAGGCGAAAGTACAAATCAAGGAGTTTCGAATTCAAGAGGGCGACAAGGTATTCGTCACCACCGGGAATAATGAAACATTTGTCGTTCGTCAGATGATTTTTCCTGTCGAGCATCGCCCGCATCTCTCGCCCGATAATGGGATAGACGATTTTTGGCTTCCCGAGTGCCTCATGATAGGCGATGTCATCTTGAATCTCGAACCACTTATAGCTGCCGGGTTTCCGCCCTCGTTTGACGTCACGTCGAGCCTTTGGTTCCAGGTCAAGACGGAAACGTGCCAGATGCCGTTTTATGGCGGGGTAACGTTCGATGTCCGTCCCACGCCGTGCGAAGATTACATACAGGCCGGACCAATCCGTATGCCAACGCCGAACATCCCGACCACGGAGCCACGGTTTGATGAGCTTCGTACTATTGGAATCTTCGTCAATCAGCCGTGAACGGTTATCCCCGTCGATGACGAAGGCGTCATTCAGACCCCGTCACAACGCCTCGATAGATATCCGCTTTCAGATATTCGCCGAGTGGCGTCCCTGCGGCTTCGATCTTGTCGCGCAGCCGCAACAGCGCCGGCTCTACCAGGGACCAGCCCTTGTCTGACAACGCGGCGATAGGCATGGGGAAACCGCGTTTCTCCATGAACAGGCTGGGGTCCGTCATACCGTCTTTGCCGCGCACCGTGGCGGCGCGTAGAGTTTTGGGGCGGCAGCCTTTCTGCGCCAGCAGGATCGAGGGGCGAACTGTGGCATCGAAGGTGCCGGTCCGACCGAAATCGAGAATGGAAAGCGGCGGGGTGTCCTGCTTCAGAAAGGCCCGCAACGGCTCCCCATAGCCCGTCCGCATGAACTTGTTGGAGGTGATGAAACACAGCAGACCGTTTTCCTTGAGCAGGTCAACGCCCTTCTTGAAGAAATACGTGTGGATGTCGGCCGTTCCTCGGTAGAAGTCGCCGTACTCGGTACGCAGTCGAGTCTTACCTCCGATTTTCTCGCCACGAATGTAGGGTGGGTTGCCGATCACGGCGTCGAACCCTTCGGCGATGCTGAACATCCATTCGCGGTCGAACCACGCCGCGCCGGCGTTCTGATTGTACGGGTCCCACGTAGCGACGGCTCGGGCATTGTCGTGTCCGAACCCCAAGGCTTCCAGCTTCAGTGCCAGCTTGGCGCGTAGCGCGTCGTCCTGTTTGCGCAGGCGGCGTTTGGTCTCCCGCGTGCGGGCGTTGAAGTAGCGCTCCCGCACGCGCCGCAACTCGTCTTCCACCGTCTTGATGACGTCGCTGCCCAGCACGCTTTCCTGCTTGCCGCCCAGGCCGATCAGCGTATTGGCCGCAACGAAGCGGGTCTCCAGGTTGGGCAGCGGGCGGATGCCGTAGTTGTCGTTCGGGTCGGCGGTGGTGTGCTGCTCGATGACGAGGGAAATGAAGAAGCGCAGCTTGGCGATCTGGCAGGCGACGGGCTGAATGTCCACGCCGAAGATGCCGTTCTGGATCAGATACAGTTTGCGGCCGAAGTCGGAGTCCCGATAGGCGTCGAAGGTGCGGCTGATTTCGCGCAATTCTTCCTCGCGTGCCTCGCTGTCCGTGGCGTCGAAGGCGGCCCCGGCCCGCGTGGCGGCGCGTTCTTTCTGCAGCGCTTCCCAGCGGGCGTTGTCCGGGTCGAGGCGCCGCAGCGCGAGGGTCAGTTTGTGGAGTACGCCCATCGGAAAGGCGCCGGAGCCGATTGCGGGGTCCAGCACGCGCAACTCGGCGATGGCCCGAATTATGGATCGTGTTTCGTCGGAGTCGAAGAATTCCCCGGCGTCTTCATAGTCCAGCAGATAGCGGAGCCGGTCGCGCCAGTATGTGCCGTCGCCGTCCGTGGGGCGGCTGTTCTCGACCAGGGCCGCAGCCAGCGTCTCGTCCACCATGTAGTTCACGATGTGGCGCGGCGTGTAATAGGAGCCGGTCGCCTTGCGTGCGGTCTCGCGCGTCTCCGGGTTGTAGGCGGCCAGGAGGTTCTCGAAGACGAGGCCGAGCAACTCGGGGTCCAGGGCGACCTCGCGGTCGAGCGGCGTATTTTCTTCGACCGTGAACTTGTAGCCGCGGAACAGGGGAAAGATGCCCTCCGCGTCGAAGAACAGGCGCGCCGGTACGTGCAGGTCGCGGCTCTGGGCCGGGTTGTCGGTGAACGCGTCGATGCGCCGCCCGCCGGCCTTCGTCCCTTCGAAGTCGTCCAGACAGTCGAACAGGCCGCCGTTCACGAAGGGAACCGTCCGCAACGTCGCGGTGAAGCCATCCGGGTCGGTCAGCAAGGCCCGGTAGCGGTATTTGCTGAAATCCCGGTGGTCGGGATTGTCGCGGCGTCCGGATGCCGACGGTTTTCTGAATGCGCGTTTGCCGATTTCCGTGTTCAACGTGGCGAAGAACAGATTTTGGAGCACCGCGCGATAATAGTCGGTCCGGTCGGCCGCATGCTGCTTGAGCGCGCCGCAGGCAAAGTCTTCCTCGAACATCGCGTCCGGTGCCAGCCCCTTTTCTTTCAGGAACCAGAGGAACAGCAACCGCGTAATCAATCGGATGACGTGCCGCTGCGCGGTGCCGTCCTCGGCCCCATCGTCCGGGAAGCGGCATTCTGCGACCGCGCGCTCGAACCAGCGGAGCAGTTCGCGGTAGAAACGCCGGTTCAATTCCTCGACGTCGAGTGTGCGTTCCCATGCAGCGTGCAGGTCGTCGAAGCTGCGCACGCCCGCGGCGGCGACCAGCCTGGGCAACGCGAGTTCGGCAAGGATGTCCTGAACAGGGTCTTCGCACAGTCGCGCAACGGGGCGCCCGCGGCGAAACCGGACAGGGCGGTGTGGATCGTTTCACTCATGGGGCGGAGGAGCGTCTTTCCGGGCGATGACGAAAGCCTTCGAGGATAGGGGTCATCTCTCAAGTGCGCCGTGGAGAATCTCTGCGGGATACACAGAGTCCGGGCCGGTGTCGATCATCCTGTCATCTCCGCATGTTGCGCCGGCGCTATTTTTTCCAGTTCGGTTTTCATCGCCTGCTCTGCGCGCTGCACGTCGTGGTTCTGCTGCAACCGCAGCCAGAGCCCCGGCCCATTGCCGACGAGTTTGCCGATCCGCAACGCCATTTCCACGGTCACGGGGTGGGTGCACGCCAGAATCCTGTGCAGTTGCTGGCGCGACACCCCGATCCGCCTGGCGGTTTCGCTCACCGACAGCCCCAACGCCGGCAGCACGTCTTCCCGCAGGATTTCTCCCGGATGAATGGGAGGGCGTCGGAACGGATGCTTGACGCGATATTCCGTCATTTTCGCTCCTCAGTGGTATTGTTCGAGATCGACTCGGAGAGCTTCACCTGCTTGCCACGCAAACGTGATGCACCAGGGGCCGTTGACGTGGATGCTGTACCGCCTTGGTGTTCCTCGAAGTGCATGAAAATCAAATCCCGGAACATTGATCTCTGCCAATGATTCGGCTTGGTCCAAGACTTCCAGCCGCCGGAGGCACCGGGCTTGTAAGGTTTTCTGGACCTGCCGGCTGTGCCCTCGGTCGAATAATTCGGCAAGACCTTTATGCCGGAAGCTTCGGATCATGACAGATAGTAACAAAATTTGTTACAGTCTCAAGAACGGCCGTCTGCTCGTAGCGGATCGGGAATCATAATCTAAAGAGATGTGAGGTTGTACTTGGTCGTATCTCAGTTTGAAATTCATGGGCTGACTACCGCTCTGGGGACCCTCACCCCAGCCCTCTCCCGGAGGGAGAGGGGGAGAAAAGTAAACCCTCTCTTGCTTGAGCATGGCGCGCGACCGTGAACGAAGGGCGGCTACGACTGCGCCGGCGTGCGCTGGATCAGGCGGGCGCGGAGGGGGGCGTCGGTCGCCATGTCGATGGCGGTCCAGGCCAGGGCCAGGGCGCCGTCGATCAGGGCTTTGTCCGCAGCCGGGGTGATGCAGTGGGCGGTGAATTCGGGCTGGTGGTTGACCGCCGGCAGGGAGTCGATGCCGATGAACGGGTGGAGCGAGGGCAGGGCGAGCGACACGTTGCCCATGTCGGTCGAGCCCGCGGCGCGCTCGGTCTGCGGACCCGGGGCGGTGAAGGTGCGCCCGAGTTCGGTAGCGTTGCGCTCGTAGAGCGCGGCCATGTCGGGGTCGGAGCGGTGCTCGGCGTACGGCTTGTCGCCGCCGGTGATGGCCAGCGTGGCGCCGGTCGCCAGCGCGCCGGCCTCGAAGCAGCGGTGAACCTTGGCCTTGATGGCGTCCAACTCGTCCAGGGTCTTGGCGCGCACGATGTAGCGGGCTTCGGTGTGGGCCGGGATGACGTTGGGCGCGCTGCCGCCGTTGGTGACGATGCCGTGGATGCGGTCGGTCGGGTGGATGTGCTGGCGCAGCAGACCGATGGCCGTCTGGGCGACGGTCAGCGCGTCCGCGGCGTTGATGCCACGTTCGGGAAAGGCCGAGGCGTGAGCTTCCTTGCCCGTGTACGCCACGTGGAACATGGAGCAGGCGATGATGGCTGGGTCGACCACGTCCATCGGGGCGGGATGGACCATCATGGCTGCGTGCACGTCCGTGAACGCGCCCCGCTCCAGCAGCAGAATCTTGCCGCCCGCGTCGCCGACTTCTTCCGCGGGGGTGCCGAATACGCTGACGGTCAGGCCCACGTCGTCGGCCACTTTGGCCGCGGCGAGCGCGGCGCCGACCGCGGACGCGGCAATGACGTTGTGGCCGCAGGCATGGCCGATGCCCGGCAGGCTGTCGTACTCGGCGCAGATCGCGACGTGCAGTGGGCCACTGCCGGCACGCGCCACGAACGCGGTGGGCAGGTCGTACACGCCGGTCTGCACGCGGAAGCCCGCCTGGTCGAGCGTCTCCGCCAGCCAGGTCGAGGCTTTTTCTTCTTCGAAGCCCAGTTCGGGGTGGGCGTGGATGCGGTGGCTGAGGGCGATCATGGCGTCTTGCGCTTCGGCGAAGCGTTCGCGGGCCGCGGCTTTGGGGTGCATGGGAACCTCCGGGGAAGTGGTGAGTGGTCAGGGGCTAGTGGTTAGCAAAAGAACAGGGGCTGGGGGAGACTCTGTCTTTCCCGAGAGGGTCCGTCTTGACGAACTGGTTGCGTCTGCGGAACATACGACTGGCCTGGCCACGTTTGCGTCCACGGGAATTCTCAGGATCGATGCCCACGGACGAACACTTGTCGAACGGCATGAAGAACAACAGAACGTCGACCGCGGCGCGAAATGCCGATCCTGTGATCCCGCCCGCGGTGCGTGCCGACCGCTGGCTGTGGAGCGCGCGGTTCTACAAGAGTCGGTCGTTGGCCGCGGAGGCGTGCGAGCGCGGCAAGGTCGACGTCAACGGCCACCGCGCCAAGCCGCACAAACTCGTCCGCGTCCACGACACCATCGTCCTGACGCACGCCCACGGTCCAAAGATGCTCAAAGTTCTGGCCGTCACGGACAAACGCGGTCCCGCGGCCCAGGCGCGCCTGTTGTATGAAGATCAGTCCCCGCCGCGGCCTGTCCAAGCGCGCGACGACTTCCGACTCGTGATCGACGACCGTCCGGTACGCCTGCGCGGCAGCGGCCGGCCGACCAAACGCGAACGGCGCGAAACCGAACGGCTACGCGGAAGGTAAGGAGAGGGGTTCGTGATTAGTGGCGAGTGGTCGGGCGGACGCGCCGCGCAACGTTCCCCGGCCCACATCCTGTTTTCCCCTCGTCACTTTTCACTCGCCACTGCCCCGAGAGGAATGCGACACATGATTGATCTGCGCAGCGATACGGTAACGCTGCCCAGCCCGGCCATGCGCGACGCCATTGCGCGGGCCGAACTGGGCGACGACGTGATGGGCGAGGACCCGACGGTCAACCGCTTGGAGGATCTCGCCGCGGACCGGCTCGGTAAGGAAGCCGCGCTGTTGGTGGCGAGCGGCACGATGGGTAACCTGGTGGCGTTGCTCGCCCACTGTACGCGCGGGCAGGAAGTCATCCTGGGCGACCAGTGCCACATCTTCAATTACGAGGCCGGCGGCGCATCCGCGCTGGGCGGGCTGGCGTTCCACACGGTGCCGACCGGCCGCTTCGGCGAACTGGCGCCCGCGGACCTGCAGCGCGCCATGCACCCGCCCAACATCCACTACGCGCCCCCGGGCCTGATCTGTCTGGAAAATACGCACAACCGGTGCGGCGGCACGGTGTTGACGCCGGCGTATCTCGAATCGGTACGTGCGCTCGCGGACGCCGCGGGGGTGCCGATCCATCTCGACGGCTCGCGCGTGTTCAACGCCGCGGCCGCCCTCGGCTGCGAGGCGCGCGACCTCGCCCGCACCGCGGATTCGGTCCAGTTCTGTCTGTCCAAGGGGCTGGCCGCCCCGATCGGCTCGCTGGTCTGCGGAACCAAGGACTTCGTGCGCCGGGCGCGGCAGTACCGCAAGATGGTCGGCGGCGGCATGCGCCAGGCGGGCATCATCGCCGCCGCGGGCTTGGTCGCACTGACCGACATGACCGACCGCCTGGCCGAAGACCACACAACCGCGCACCGTTTGGCCGAGGGGCTGGCCGCACTGCCCGGCGTCGTGCTCGACCTGGAGACGGTGCAGACCAATCTGGTGATCTTCTCGGTCGAGCCGGCCGTTGCGGCGCGGCCGGGCCGGCCGAGCTTCGTCGAGGTAGCTGGCGACGCCGGCGTGCTGATTGGCGACCTGGGCGACGGGCGGTTTCGCGCCGTTACGCACTACGGCATTACGGACGCGGACATCGACACCGCGCTGCACCGTCTTCGGCGGGCGTGGCAACCGGCCGCGGCCTGACGTAGGCAGGAAGTTCTCTCACTTTACGATGGGAACTACAGACAAGAGGACCCCGCGCCGGTTGCGACCCCCTTTGACGTTTCGATCCTTCTGCATGGTTCGACGATCTCACCAACCGAGCTCAACACAGCGCAAACTCGACGCACTCGGAGGGCGGGGGGAAGGACCTTGAGCCTGTCGAAAGGTCGAAGGGGAGGGGGCGAAGGCCGCGGTGGTATCGGGGTTCGTTTCGATGTTTCGACAAGCTCAACACAGCGCAGGCTCAACGAACTTGGGGATGGGAAGGTCCCTGAACTTGCGGGGCCTTAAGATTGCAATGTCCTGAGCGCGGTTGGTGAGCTTGTCGAACCCTGTCGAAACGTCGAAACGGGCGAAGGATCATCTCGTATGGAATAATTCCCTTCTTTTTCATCCCCTCTCCCCTGGTGGGAAAGGGCTAGATTCTGCCCCGGACTTGATCCGGGGGAGAGGGAGAAGGTGGACCGATCCTCCAGACGTCGTCCGCTCGTCCGCGCCTGTACATTCGGTCGCGGCTGGGCTAGACACGCACGATTACCGCAACAGGAGGGACTTTCCATGACGAAGGTGCAGACCGTCCTCGGCGACAAGTCGTCCGACGAGTTGGGATTCACGCTCGTCCACGAGCATCTCTCGGTCGGGTTTCCCGGCTACGAGTGGGACAACACGAGCTACGACCGCCGAAAAGAGATCGACGGCGCGGTCACGAAACTGAAGGAGATCAAGGAACTGGGCGTGACGTCGTTCGTGGACCCGTGCCCGATGGAACTGGGGCGCGACCCGGAATTCGCCGCGGAATGCGCCGAGCGGTCGGGCCTCAACGTGGTGATCGCGACCGGCCTGTACAACGAGGTGCTCGGCATTCCGCCGCACTTCCGCAGCCTGGGTCCCGACGACATCGCCGAAGTCTATGTGCGCGAGATCACCGAGGGGATCGGCAACACCGGCATCAAGGCCGGCATCATCAAGACGGCCACGGGCGGCATTCCGGGCATGACCGAGACGGCCACCAAGATCGGCCCGTACGAAGAGAACTGTTTGCGTGCCGCGGCGCGCGCCCAAAAGGCGACCGGCATACCGATTCTGTGCCACAACGACGAACTCGGCCCCTTCGGCCGCGAGACCCTGGACGTGTTCGACGACGAGGGCGTGGACTTCAACCGCGTGATGATCGGCCACGCCTGCGGCGTCGGCGACATGCGCTATTACTTCGACGTGCTGGAGCGCGGCGCCTGGATGGGCTTCGACCGCTTCGGGGTGGAAACGATCGCTTCGGACAAGATGCGGCTGGCGTCGCTGATCGGCCTGTTGGCGGTCGGCTACGACCGGATCATGCTGTCGCACGACTACGTGCACTGCATGATGGGCCGTCCCAGCGCGGCGTGGGAGCAGTTCATCGAGGCGTGCCCCAACTGGAGTTACTCGCACATCCTGAAGACCATCATCCCCGAGCTGCACAAGGCGGGCGTCGGTGAGGGGGCGATCCACACCCTGACCGTGGAGAATCCCAAGAACTACTTCGGCGCGTAGGTCGTCGCGGCGGCACGAACGAACGGGCGCCTCTCACCACGGTGGGATGCGTCTTTTTTCTGTCTAGCAGCAGGGTATCGCCCCTCCGCCTTTCTTCTCTTCAGTAGCGCCAAGACGGCCGCACGCCGTATCGAGATATTAATTTTGAACGTCTTCAAGGTACTTCACATAAGATGACGTTTCCAAAATCGAATCAAACAATCCTGTAGGTCGGATTAGCGCAGCGTAATCCGACGTTCGGGGGAGGATGTCGGATTACGCCTCCGGCTAATCCGACCTACGGATACGGAATGGATGCGCCCTGCGCGGGCGGTTCATGGAATCGGCCCGCTTAACCCACTTTTCTCCATTCCTTGAGTTCGATGGAGATGTGGCTGTAGCGGGTGTCGCCGACGTTGGTCAGGGTGTGCGTCTTGCCCTTGACGTCGGGCATGCGCACTTCGCCGGCCTCGGGGTAATGGGTCTGGCGCTCCGGTTCGGGTCCGGCCCCGGTGATGCGCAGCTTGGAGCCCGACAGACACACCACGATCTCGTCGAACTCGTGCGTGTGCTGTTTGGTGGATTGGCCCGGATCCAGCACCAGCCGCCGCACCGCAACCCGCTCGGTATCGATCAACAGCACCGGAACCGCGGTCGTGCCCGCGGCGCCGACGGTCGTCTGCCATACGAGCAGCAGCCCCACGCCGAGGCCGCCCGCGGCGGTCGCCAGCCCGACCCCGAACCCCAACAGCACGCGCCGCATGTCGTTGCCTTCCCGTGGCCGCCTATTTCGC
Organism: uncultured Binatia bacterium (SeqCode); assembly: GCA_965242795.1. Lineage (GTDB taxonomy): Bacteria > Desulfobacterota > Binatia > Bin18 > Bin18 > Bin18. Next base: position 780,258 of record OZ251505.1, on the reverse strand, counting down.
GCGCGAGACGTACTCGCCGGTCTGCGTGTCCACGCGGACTGCCTCGCCCACCTCGATGAAACCGGGCACGCGAACGACCAGCCCGGTCTCCATGGTCGCGGGCTTGAGTTCGTTGTTCACGGTCGCGCCCTTCATGGCCGGCGGAGTGTCGCTGACCGTCAGATCGACCGTCTTGGGCAGACTCACCCCGACCGGCTCGCCGTCATAGGCTTCCAACGTGATCGTCATGTTCGGAACCAGGTAACGGACCGCGTCGCCGAGGATGTCCGCGGACAGGCCGATCTGCTCGTAATCGGCCGCGTTCATGAAACAGTACTCGTCCCCCGTGGCGTACAGATATTCCATCTCGCGTTGTTCGAGGGTGACGCGGGCCACCTTGTCGTTGGAACTGAACTTGTGTTCGGTCTGCAAGCCGCTGCGCAGGTTGCGCAGTTTGGTCTGCACGAAGCCGCGCTTGTTGCCGGGCGTAACGTGGATCAGGTCCAGGATGCGGTGCGGCGCGTCCTGATACAGAATCAACGCCCCGACCCGCAGTTGGGTTGCCGGCACGAGCATGACGTCAGATCCTCCTCCTCGCGTCCCGCGTGCTTCCGTGCGTCGGGGCGGACCGCCTCTCCTACTGCAACCGGTCTTCGGCGGCCGTCGGCGGCGCGAAGATGGGCGAGCCGTGATGGTGGACGATGAACCACCGTCCGTCGCACTGCTCGAACAGGTTGGTGGTCAGAATGCACGAGCGCCCGTTGCCCTGTGCGGTCTGCGATTCCAGGTTCTCGATCAGTACGACCCAGCCCGTGTCGCCCGCGGCGTGCACGTGAACGTCCGACAGGTCGAAACGCATGGACTGCGTGTTGGCGAAAATCCGCTCCCAGCTCGCCATGACCGGCCCCCAGCCGGTCAGCAGCGGCCAGCCGGGATGGATGCACTTGATGTCCGCGTCCGGCAACCAGACCTTCTCCATTTCCCGCACGTCGAGGGTTTCGAAGGCGCGGTAGAAGGCGGCATTGGCCGCGGCCACGGCGTCCATGTCCGGCATAGGCGGGCTCAAGCAGGCTTGGGCGCCATGTACACGAGCAGGGTGAGCCGCTCCGCGGCGGCGTTCGTCACCCCGTGTTCCGCGCCGGACGGCGCCAGGGCGATTTCGCCCGGCCCCAGTTCACGGGTATCGTCCCCGACGCGCACGGTCGCGCGGCCTTCCAGCACGTAATAGATCTTGTCGGACCCGACATGGCTGTGCGGGGTCTGCGCCTGTCCGGGCTCGAAGCAATACACGTCGCAGAACATCCGGTCGGTCGTGAACAGATTGACCTTCTTCATCTTCTCGGACGAGAAGGCCATCTCGTCCGCCACCCGTTTGAATACGTTCATTTTTACTTTCTCCTCCGGGATTTCCGCCCACCGGCGACCTCTATCATGAAACCCGCGGTTGCATACCATTTTCGGGGGACACTCAAAAGCCCACGCATCTCTTTATCACACTATGTGACTTGCCAACATAAAATTGACTTTTCGGCTTCTTTCTGGTCCCCTCTCCCCTGGTGGGAGAGGGTTAGGGAGAGGGGGACGTCCTTTTCGACAGTTGCCGAGAGGATACGCGAATCTGTCTGGATGCCGATTTGCACAGGAATAACGAAGGGAGAGACGGATCGACCGGAAAATTCCACATTGAGATGTGCCTGATCTTGGGAAACGGAGATTTTGGGGCTATGGTGTTGCGGATATAAAGTTCCCGAACCCGCGCGTGATTTTCACCCAATGAAAAAGCCGAATTCTGAGTGACATCACATTGAGTGCAATCCTGGAATGAGTGATATCCGGCACTCCCGCCCCACCGACCCGGGGGATGGATGAAGAAGTCCAAAGCATTCACCCGCCGGAAATTTCTGACTGCACTGAGCGCCGCGACCGCCGGGCTGGCCTCGCTCGGCGGGACGGCCGTTGCGCACGCCGAAGCCGAAGGGCAGGGAACCGGTCACGCGGGGACGGACCATGCGACGGACACGGACCCGTTGCACGACCGGTTTCCGCGGCACGATCCCGACGTCACTTCGAGTGATCCACCGCGCCTGATGGGCCGGCGGATGGGACGCGTCGAAACGCCGGGCGTCCCGCCGCTCGGGTACGACGTGGACAATGGGGTGAAGGTCTTCGAGCTCGTGGCCCAGCCGGTCGAGACCGCCATCGTCTATGCGTCGAGCCTGGAAGGGGCGCACGTCCCGCCCGCGGCGCAGCGGTTCCGCCCCAGACCGACGCAGCCCAAGACCATGCTGGCCTGGGGCTACAACGGGAGTTGTCCCGGTCCGACGCTGGAGGCGACCGAAGGGGACCGCGTGCGCATCGTGTTGCGCAACGAGTTGCCGGAGCCCACGTCGATTCATTGGCACGGGTTCGAGATTCCCTTCTCGCAGGACGGGGCGTCGGGTTATCGCCCGTTCGATGCGCGCCGGCCGGTGTTGCCCGGTCGGACCGAAGTGTACGAATTCGACGTGCTGCGCCCCGGCACGCTGATGTATCACCCCGGCTTCAACGTGATGAAACAGCAGGGGCTCGGGTTGGGCGGCATGTTCATCGTGCACCCGCGACGGAGCGAGCCGCGCATCGACAAGGATTTCGCCATCATGCTCCAGCAGTGGAGCTTCCGCCCGGGCAACCCGAACCCGGACGTGAACGCCATGGCGGCGTCGTTCGCCACCTTCAACGGCAAGACCGCGCCGGCGTTCCCCACCCTCGAAGTGGAGCAGGACGACCGCGTCCGCATCCGGTTCGCCAACCTGAGCCTGTCGTTCCATCCGATCCATCTGCACGGCCACGTGTTCGAGGTCGTGGGCACCGGCGGCGGCCCGATTCCGCGCGCGGCGCGCTGGAAGGACGTCACGGTCACGGTCGGCCCGGGCGAGACGCGCGACATCGAACTCGTGGCCTGGAACCCCGGCACGTGGCGCATGCACTGCCACGTGCTGCATCACCTCATGAACCAGATGTCGAATGCGCCCCTGGGCATTGCGCCCCACGAAGGCATGTTCGCGCATCTCAAGGTCAATCCGAAACGGGCCGGCTCCGACCCGCGTTCGCCGGACGCACCCTGGTCGTATCGACGGGGCGGAGAGCGCATCTGATGCCGCGCGTCCGGGCGGCGCTGGCCGGCCTGCTACTGGCTGCCGCGGCCGGCGGGTGCGCCGTCGTACGAACCGATCCGCACGTCGCGGAAGTCGTCCGCCTGGGCACACAGCGCGGCCAGTCGGAGCCGGTCTGGCACCGGACGCCGGACGACGCGCAGCGCGCCACCCGACAGGCGCTCGCGCTTGCGCAAGACGGCCTGACGCGCGACGAGGCGGCGCGGGTCGCCGTCCTGACGAATCCCACGCTGCAGGCCGAACTCCACACCCTGGGCGTGGCCGCCGCGCAACTCACGCAAGCGGGGCTGCCGCGGAACCCGACGCTCGACGCGTCCGTCCTGTTGCCCATCAACGCGGGGGATACGGCAGCGGGTCTCGCCGGCTGGCTGTCCGACCTGTGGCAACTCCCGCGGCGGAAACGAGTTGCCGCGATTGCCGCGCGCCAAGCCGAATACCGCGCCGCGCTGCACATCCTGCGCACCGCCCTCCACGGCGCCCGGACCTGGGACGCGGTCGTTGCCGCGCGTGGACTGCTGGACGTCGACCGCCGGCTTCACGATCTGAGCCGCCAGACCACGCAACGACTGCGTATCCGCTATACGCACGGCTTGGCCGCTACGCACGAGGTGGAGGACGCGGTCGCGCAGGAAGCCATGCGCCTCGTGGCCGTGCACGCGGCCGAACAGGCGGCGACGCGCGCGGCGAGCGGACTGGCGCAGGTCTTGTCCCTGCCCGATGCCGCGGACTTCGTTCGGGAGTCCGGAGATCTCGACGTCCTTCCCGCGGCGCAGTCCGCGGACACGCCGACGTTGGAAGCCACGCTGCAAGCCGCGCTGGACAACCGGCTCGACGTGGCAATGGCGCACGCCGAGGTGGAGAAGCAAGCGGCGCAGGTCGGTCTGGAACGCGCGTTGGTATGGCGGGCGGTCTCGTTCGGCCCCGGCTGGGGAGGCGACTTCCGGCGCCTGACCGGCGGCGACAACGCCCTCGGCCCGACGGTGTCCATCGAACTGCCGATCTTCGACCGGAACCAAGCCGGAATCGCCGCGGCCGAATTCGCCCGCGGACGCGCGGCCCAACGGTTGCGCGCCGTCCAGAACATGGCCGTCAAAGAGGTCGGGGATCTGTACCACGCCGTCGCGCGTACGCGGACGGCGCTCGCCCTGCTCGAACGCACCGCGCTGGCCGCGGTCCAGGTTGCGGCGCGCTACACTGAGGAGTGGCGACACAAGATGCAGCTTCCGTTCCTGGACGTATTGGAGGCGCGCGTTCGGGTAGCCGAAACCCGGCGGCGGATCATCGCAACCCGGCAACGCCTGAACGACGAATGGCGGATGCTGGAGTTGGCCCGTCTGGGCGGTTCGCCAGCCATGCCCTGACTTGCATAGCGTTATTGCAACAGCGCATCGTTTCGCCCTTTCCCCTCACCCCGACCCTCTCCCGGAGGGAGAGGGAGCAGATTCCCTCCCCCCTTGAGGGGGAGGGTTAGGGTGGGGGGTCCTCGCCGGGGTGTCCGCATTTCAGACACCACCGGCACGGCGCGCGGCTTGTGTTCCGGGCCGCTCGGCTGGCATACTGCGCCGTCAAGGGAAACGTTCGTGTCGGGAGGTGGCAGGCGTGGATCTTCCCCAATGTCGAAAATGTGCCCACGGGGTGCTGGTTCCGCTGTCCGATTACGGACCGCGCGGCGCGGATCTGAACTTCAAGGTCTGGGCCTGCACGAACGAAGCCTGCTGTTTCACGGTCCGCATCGACAAAGGCGTCCTGCAATACGAACGCCGCATCGGCCCGTCCCGCCGCCGGCACGAACCCCACCATCGATTCTGAGGTCCCGTCGTCCGACGGGATTAGCCGTGCGTCAGCACGCGCGCCGCGTACACGAACAGCACGCCGGTCAGCGTGGCCGCGGGCAGCAGGCGTGACGCGCTGGCGTCGTGCGCCGCGGGTAGCAGGCTGCCGGCCCCGAGATACAGGAACACCCCGCCGCACCAGCCGAGCAGCAGCGCGAGCGGGCCGGTCTCGAACACCACGAACGACTGCGCGAACAGCCCGGCCGGCGGGGCCAGCGCGGTCAGCGCCACCATCACCGCGGTGGTCCGCATGGTCCGGCGCGTGCCCAGCATGACGCCGGCCACGCTCGCCCCGTCGGCGATCTTGTGTAGCGCGACGCCCAGGCCGATCGTCCAGCCCATCTGCTCGTCGGCGTGAAAGCCGGTCCCGATCGCGAACCCGTCGAAGAAGCTGTGCACGAGGATGCCCAGCGCGCCCCACACGCCGGCGTGCGGGGCGTGGGCGTGGTGCGCGGCCTGCTGATGGGGCGTTTCGCGCTGGTGAGTCAGATGCTCGACCACGTAGAAACACAGAAAACCGGCCACGCACGACACCAGCACGAGGCGCGGCTCGAACCACACGGCGCCCGGAGACGACGAGAAGACGTGCGAGGACGACAGCAACGCCATCGCCTCCGGCACGACTTCGAGCAGCGCCCCGGCAATCAGCGCGCCCGCGCAGAAGGCGAACACCACGCCCTGATACGCCCGCAGGCGCAGGACCAGGAATCCGCCCGCCAGGGTGAGCAGAACGGTTGCGCCGGTAAGCCACAGGGCAGTCATCGTGCAGGGTTCGACCGGGAGTCGAGGAAGTGGGAAAGGCTGGCGGTCGCGGTCGAACGTCTCGTCTCGTACCAATTCATGCGGTCCGCGGCTATCCCTTTCGATTTGGTATTACGGACCGACTGCAAAACCGGCTGATGTGTAGAATGCTGGGGCGCCCCTTACTCCGGCGCTCCGCGGGGTCGTGCTTCCCGGTAGGGTCTCGGTTTGAAAAATACCCCGGTCTTGGCTTTCTCCCACACTCCGACCTTTCGACAGGCTCAAGGTCCCGCAAGCTTGGGACCCTAGCCCGTTGAGCTTGTCGAAACGGTCCCCGGAGCGTCTTGTCCGTCGTTCCCGAAAGCCAAGATCTTCCCCGTTCCCGCTACGAGATCGCCTCGGCCGCGGCGGGATGGAACGCTTCGCGGGCTTCGTGCACCAGCCACGGCACCATCAACAGGGCCGCGGCCGGATCGGCCCACCACCAGCCGAACGCCGCGTGCGAAGCGAGTCCGAGCAACAGGGTGAACGACAGATACGAGCAGGCCAGCGTCTCCTTGGCTTCGGCGCGGAGCGCGGCGCTGCCGACCTCGGCCGCGGCGCGCAGCTTGCCGTACGACACGAGCGGCATGAGCACGAGCGATGCCCCGGCGAGCAGCATTCCCACGAGGCTTTCGTCCGGCACGTGCCGCTGCCACAGCATCCAGCCAGCTTGGATCACGACGTAGAGTGCCAGACCGGCGAACGATACGCCGACGAAGCGATGCACCACGCGGTCGGCGCGTTCGACGCGGTCGGACGCGCCGCCGCGCAACTCCAGGCGCAACCGCCAGATCAGGACGCTCGCCGCGGCCAGTTCGATCAGGCTGTTCAGGCCGAACTCGACCAGCGCGAGACTGGCCGCGTCCACGCCCGCCCACAGCGCGATGCCCGCCTCCAGCACGTTGTACAGCATGGTCGCCACGACCAGGCCGAGCCCGACGCGCAGCCAGCCCGCGGAATCGGCACAGGCAGCGTCGGTTCGGTTCATACGCGCCTGCCGGCCTCGCCCCGCCTAGCGCGGGCGGACCGCCCGGAACCCCCAGGCGCCGGCGAGCAGCACGGCCAGACAGGCCGCGCCCATCTGGCCCGGGGGATAGTCGTACTCGTTCGCCAGCACGAAAGCGACGATGCCGCTGGCCAGCGATACGCACGGCGCCAGCACGAACAGGCTGCGGACCGTGCGGCCGACGTTCTTGGCGACGAGCGCCGGCAGGACGAGGCTGGCGAACGCGTACACCACGCCCGACACGTGGATGGCGAACCCGATCGCGATGCCGAGCCACGTGGAGAGCAGGGCGTTCCACAGTCCCACGCGCAGTCCCGCGGCGCGGGCCATGTCCGGGTCCAGGGTGAGCAGCACGATGGTGCGATACCGCGCGCTCAGGACGGCCACGGTCAGCACGGTCAGGCCGAGGAATATCCGGACGTCCTGTGCCCGCGCGCCGATGATCGTGCTCGCCAGCAGCCGGTTGACTTCTTCCATGCCGAGCCGGTCGTACGACATCAGCAGAATGGCGCCGCTGGACGCCGCCAGAAAGACCCAGCCGGTGACCGCTTCGGGCGTCTCGCGCCCGCCGCGGCCACGGTCCGACGTCGCCAGCGCGGCCAGCACCGCGGCCAGCCCGCCCATCAGCGAATGGAACAGGTCGGACCTCCACCAGCTTTCGGGCCCGGCGCCGAGCAGACCCCCGACCCACATGCCGGCCGCGATGCCGAACAGCGACGCCTGCGAGACCGCTGCGCCGATGAAGATCTGATCGCGGGCCACGACCAGCACGCCGAGCAGGGCGAGCAGGACGCCGATGAGCCAGCCCGCCAGATACGCGTGCTCGAACAGCGTCCACGACTCCACGAACCCGGCGATCATCCCGCCCCCGCGCGGTCCACGTGCACGTGGATGGCCCGGCCGCGGCCATAGACGCGGTCGAGGTTGGGTTCGGTCAGGACGTCGGCGCGCGGGCCGGCGATGAGCGTGCCCCCGGTGACGAGTCCGACGTGGGTCGCGTACCGTTCGGCGAGACTGAAGGCGTGCGTCACGAACAGGCACGCGCCGCCTTCCGTGCGCTGGAACTCGGTCAGGCCGTGCAGGAAGTCGCGCTCGGTCGCCGGGTCGAGATTGCTCGTCGGCTCGTCCAGCATCAGCAGCGTCGGACGCCGGACCAGCGCCCGGGCGACCAACGCCCGCTGCCGCTCCCCGCCGGACAAGGTCCGGTACGTGCGGTGGGCGAGGTCACGCAGCCCGAGTCGTCCCAACGCCCAATCGAGTTGCGCGGCGCGTTTCCCCCGGGGCAACCGGATGCCGGCCAGCCCCAGCGAGACGAACTCGCGCACGGTCACGGGCAGGGTCGGGTTGATCGCGCACCGCTGCGGGACGAAGCCGGTGCGCGCGCTGTCGGCGCGGGTCTCCAGGACTCCGCTGCGCGGCGGCAGGAGCCTCAGAAACGCCCGCAGGAGGGTGGTTTTCCCGCTGCCGTTCTGTCCGAGGAAGAACCAGAACTCTCCGGACCGGACGGTGAGGGTGACGTCGTGCAGCACGACGCGGTCGGCGTACCCGAGCGACAGCCCGGCGGCACCGAGCAGAACGCCCGGAGTGTGCTCCATCAATCGGCACGGTAGGGGCCGGACGGCGGACACTGCACGCAGGCCGCGCACCAGCGGCGGTTCAGCAAGTGCCCGGCCGCCAGGACCCCCGCCCCGCCGGCCACGCACACGCTCTCGACGGTATGGTCGGCCCACAATCGGCCCGCGACGATCAAGCAGGCCGCGGCACCGAACAACACGCACAGCCGCACCCGCCCGTGAACCCGCAATCCCCAGCACAGACTCGCCCCGGCCAGCACCAGCGCCGCGATGAGGAAAACCGTCTCCGCGGATTCGCCGGCCAGCACGCTCAGGCCGGCCATCGGGACCAATGACAACAGGACCGGCGCGGCGAGACAATGCACCGCGCAGGCCAGCGAGAGGCCGGCCCCGAACCGGTCGAGCCACGGGGCCGGGGCGTGCACGACGCGAAGGGTCGACGCATTCTCCATCGGGTCACCTCGTTCGGGTTGGAGGAGCGCGGTCGCCGGCCGCAAGCACAGGAGGCGGCTTCCGGCCGGCGAGCCGCGGCTCCTCCTAGACCGCCCCGCCCAGGACCGCGGCGAGACGGGTCACGTTATAGTCCACCATGGCCAAGTAATCGGCGGTGCCGGGCCGCGCGCCCGCTTGATTCGCCATCGCCACGACCGCGGTGCCCGTCTCTTCCGAGACGAACTGCGCATAGCGCGGGTCGTAATAGGCGATCGTCAGCAACGCCCCGACCTGCTCGGTGCGTATCCGTCCGACGATCGTGGCCAGATGTCTAGTCGTAGGCGGAATGCCGGGCAGCGGTTCGAGAAAGCCGATCACGTCGAGGCCGAACAGCGTGGCGAAATACGGCCAGACGTCATGGTCGGCCACGAGCTTCGTCCCGGCGTACGGACGCATGACCCCGAACCAGCCCCCGAGCAGATCGGTCTGTCCTTGACTCTCGAGGAAGGCGGCCAGCCGGCCGTGTCGTGCCAGTGTGGCCAGCTTCTCGAAGTCGTACCGTTCGAACAGGGCCGTGCCGACCAGCGCGACGCCGAGGCGCCGGCGAAAGTCCACGTAGCGCGCGGCGAAATGCTCGCGGTCATCGGGCCGTAAGACGGACAGGCGGTCGCGCAGCAGGCCAGCCACGCGCAGGCCGCTCATGGGGTCGAGCAGGTAATGCGGGTTGCCGGACGGATGGATGTCCCCCTGCGAACGGTCCACCGGCCCGGCCGGGACCTGCAGCGGGTCGATGGCGACCGACGCGTCGACGTAGCCCGGCGCACCGGGCAGAATCGCGGCGTTGCGCGCGTTCTGCACCAGGCGCGACGCCCAGCCGGCTTCCAGTTCCATACCGGTTTGCACGTAGGCGTGACACGCATTCAGCGCCTTGATGAAACTCGGCTTGGGAACGGTGTAGTGCGGGCTCTCGGTTCCTTTGGTGAAGACGGTCACCGCGACACGGTCGCCGCCGACCTCTTCGACCAGACTGCCCAACTCCGGCACGGTCGCGCACACCCGCAGCGGTTGCGCCCAAGCCGCGCCGCCCGCGGCCAGTCCGACGGCCACACCGAGGACGGCCAACACGTATTTCGTTGCCATACGTAGATTCGGCATTTTCTTCTCCTTTGGTTCACCGCCCCTAGAAGTCGTGGGCGGGATGCGCGCCGTACAGCCACTCGAACCCGAGCCAGACGCCGTGCGCGTCGTCGGTGAGATGCGCCGCGCTATCGAAGTTGTACTGCAGCCGGATGCGCGAGAACTCGGTCGGGCGCCACACCAGCAGCGGCGAGACGCGATACCGGTCGTCGCGGAACGGGTCCATCCGCCGCCCGCCGTCGCCGTGGCCGCGTCCGCTGCCGCCCGCGTACTCGAGGCGCAGTCCCGCGGCCCAACCCGTCCGGAAGCCGTACAGGAGTTGCGAGTACAACCCCCAGTCCTTGAGCGTGCCGCCGGGCAGACTGACGACGTCGCCGTCATCCGCTTCGGTGGTGTACCGGGCCGCGTGATAGTCGCGCTTGATGAGCTCGGTCTGCCACGTCAGGAACGGATAGCCGCGGAAGCTGTCCGCCGGCGTCCAGCGCCATTTCATGTCGAGCCCGTAGAGCCAGGTGTCCCCGTCCCGTCCGGTGGAGTTGGGGCCGTACAGGCCCGAGGCACCGAACACCGCGGTGAGTTCGTCGCTCAGGTCGAACGCATGTTCCCACCGGGCCAGATAGGTGAAATCGCCGAAGCCGCGGATGTCCTGGTCAACGATCGGGCGTCCGCCGATGCCGTGGCCATCGATGGCGTGTTCCTCTTCTTCGCCCTCGTGACCGTGCTCTTCACCCTCATGGTCTCCGTCTTCGTCCTCATGGTGTTCGTCTTCGTCCTCGTGGTGTTCGTCTTCATCCTCGTGGTGTTCACCCTCGTCCTCGTGGTGTTCACCCTCGTCCTCGTGGTGTTCACCCTCGTCCTCGTGGCCGTGGTCGTCGTGGCCTTCATCGCCGTGGCCGCCGCCCCCGTGGTCGTGCACGAGTTCTCCGCCCAGAAAGCTGGCCATGGTGGCGCCGGTGGCGTTCTGCACGCCGAAGTGGAACTCCGAGAACCAGGGCGTGGGCGCGATCCAGGAGGCGCGCAATCCGGTTTGGCGCAGCCCGTCGCCGCCGAACATGCGCGAGTGTACGACCGGCTGGTCGATCCAGTCCCACGAGTGGGGATGTTGCGGGTTGAGGATGCCGAACTCGGTGAGCATGTGGCCGGCTTCGAGTTGCAGGCCGTAGGGCAAAGCCGACGACGTGAGAAAGGCTTCTTCGATCTCGAAGGTGGTCTCTCCGCTGTTGGGATTGACCGAGGTGAGCAGATGCGCCTCCCCGGTGAAGAAGGGATCGACCGCGCCGCTCAGCGAGATTTCCGCCTGCCCCAAGGTGAAGCCGCGCTGCTTCGGGTCGTGGGCGCCGCCCTGCAGGGTGGAGAGCGAGGCGTCCCGTTCGCTCGACCCGCCGGCATAGAGCAGTACGTCCGTCGAAATGTCGATCAGGCGGAGCTGCGCGTTCCGGCCCAGCGATCGCCTCCACAGCGCCCGCTGCCCGGTCCGGGTATCGGCGACGTCCAACTCGGCCAGGGCGCCGTCCAGAGGCGAGGTCGCCACTCGCGTCGGCGGGTCGGCGCCGCGGTCCCGTGCGGCCTCGCGATCGCCTTGTCGGGGTTGGGCGGTCGTTTCTTCCTGCATGGTCTGAATAGTTTGTTGGAGTTGGCCGACGGTCGCCTGCAAGGCTTCGACCTGTTCGCGCAGCATCTGAACCTCGGACGCGGCGCCGGTTTGTGCGCCTGCCGGAGTTCGGAAGCCGGGGAGGGCAATCATCCCTACCGACAGGAGCCCCACGATGATGACATGTTTCATGGTTCGCTCGTTTCTTTCGTTCGGGCGGGCCGATCCGCCCGCTTACAGTTAATGCCGGCAGCCGCGATTTGCTCCTTCGTCGAGAAAAACGGGGCGGACGCCAACGTGGAAAGGGCCGGTGAGGGCGAGTCGCGCAGATCGTCGGATCGCGCGGCGGACGGTCAGGCGGGGCAGGGCGGGGCGCGTGACGGCGCGACGGCATACCGAACGCTGCGGATGATCGGTTGCGTCCGGTCGGCGAACGCCGCCGCGGCTTGCGGGATGCTGGAGGCCGGCGTGCGCGCAACCCCCAGTGCAGGTTGCACGAGGCCGACGGCACACGGACCGCATTCGTGCCGGACGCCCGCGTCGCCGGCATGGACGTGGCTCGCGGCCGCGATACCGGTGCCCAGCAGGCAGAGCGCGCCCGCCAGCATGGCGAGACGGCCCGGAGATGCGAGAATCATTTTTTGCATATCAATTGCAATTGCGTCTCTATAAAAATTGTGGCACACTGTCAACCGACCTTGGAACCGCGGCGTTCTCTTGCGGGCCGCGGGGGGAGTGGATAGGATTCACGCGCCATGCCGAACGCCGAAATCGCCTTGCCGGTCGCCGAGATCCGCGCCCGCATCCGCGCGACCGGGCTGCGCAGCACGGGGTCGCGGATCGCGGTGCTGCGGCATCTCGGCGCGTCGGCGACCCCGGTCAGCCACGCCGAAATAGCCGATGCGCTCGAACCCGCGGGCTTCGACCGCGCGACCCTGTATCGGAATCTGATCGACCTGACGGATGCGGGCCTGCTGTCGCGGACCGACCACGGCGATCACGTCTGGCGCTACGAGCTCCGCGACAGCCGTTCCGGCGCGGTCGGCAAACACCCGCATTTCACCTGCATCGACTGCGGCGACATCGCCTGCCTGCCCGGGGCGAGCGTGGAGATTTCCGTGCCGCGGCGGTCGCCGCGCGCCCTGCGCAAACGCCGCTTCGAAGTCCAATTCACCGGCGTCTGCGACCGCTGCGTCGCATAGCCCGCCCCGTCTTTCTTCCCGCCGAATCAGGCGATCTTTTCCTTCCCCCTCTCCCACGGAGGGGGGAGGAAGTCCGCGGGACGCCGATTCGCATGACCGACTTGGTCTGACTCTCGATCCGTTCCTTTCCTCATTCGCCCCCTCCCCCCTGGTGGGGGAGGGCTAGAGCCTGCCCCGGACTTGATCCGGGGGAGAGGGGAAGAAAAGAGCAACCATGCCTGCATTCTGCCGACGTTCCAGCCTTTCTTTGAACGCTGGCGAGGATGATGACGGGTTTCAGATCGCAACACGGACCGAGACCAAGCCGCGCCCGGTGCAGAACAGGAACCACAGCGCCGCGGCCTGGATGACGTGGTAGAGCGCGTTGTGGTCGAACCAGACCGGGTGCAGTCCGATGCCGGCCTGCTGCACGCCGGCCGCGGCGAACGTCAACGCCAAGCCCACCATGCCCGGCAGGAACGCGGGCCGGTGCGTGCGGACGTAGTGCGTTCCGAACACGGCGAGCAGGAATAGCGCGGCCGGCAGATAGGCCAGCATCGCAATCAAAAACATATCCACGCCCCACCCCACGGCCGCTGCATACGCAACGAACAGAGTCAGTGCGGTTGCGCGGGCTCCGCGGGCGAGCGCGGCATGAGAGACCAGACGCGCACCGATCATCCACGCCGCCAGCGCGGTCACGCCGATTGCCAGCAGCGTCGCATCCCATACCAGACCGTGGACGAGCGAAGCGTCGTCCACGAGAAAGCCGTGCGTGATGCCACCCGCCAACGCGGCCAGCCCCGCGGCACAAAAGAACACCACGAACCAAGTTCCGAGCCGGTCTCCGCCCTCTCTTCTCCGCTGCAACGTCCAGGCAAAGGCGGCGCATTCGAGCGTCAGCGCGAAATCCGTCAAGGTGACGGCAGGCTCGGCGATGGGCACGTTCCCATACCTCAATGATGCTGGAAGGGTCTTATCGTATGAGTTCGAAATGTCCTCGTTCGCTCTATCGCCTTCCCCGGGAGTGTATCAGGTTGGAGTCGCGTCTGTCGCGTCTTCTTCATCCGCTCTCCTCATTCTCTATGCGCCTTGCATCTAACGAGCCTCCTCCGACGAACCCTCCCCCCATACACGAGACAGAGAGAACATGGGAAAGGTCGCGTTTTCCGAACGCCCGTCGGCAACGACGCGTTGGCAGCGGGGGAGGGGAAGGGGCATTCTCTGCTTTCAGGGCGTTGTCGGTGAGCTTCTGTTTCTACGGAGAAAACGAGCCTCCATCAGGAGATTGGCGGGTGAGGATTTCCAGGGCCGCCCAGACGATCCGACCCGGACGTCCAGAGGCACAGCGGCGAGCCGTTCGATCTCCCGATCGCTGTAGGCTCAGGACCCAGCCCGTTGAGACCGATCCCTGAACTTGCGTGCCTTGAGCGTGTCGAAAGGTCGAAGGGTGTCGCAACGGACGCAGTATCCTCATCGGGCCGTGCCCCCCTTCGTCATTCCGGCGAAAGCCGGAATCCAGAGGTCGCAACGGACGCGGGATCGTCATCGGGCCGTGCCGCACTTCCCATTCCGTCAGGTTACGGCGGAAGAGTCGGACGCGCCACGGATACGACGCTCCAAGAGGACGAGAGCCGCGGCAACGAATTCGTCTGCGACCGGCGATGCTTCTCCACTAAATGTATGGGAAGGCGGGGCGAGAGCCGGGCTAGTCGTGAGAGGAATCCCGCCCGTCCCGTGCTCGATCTGATTGGACGTCTGTCCCAAGGATGTCAGTCTTGTCGCGGGCGGCGGCCTCACGTTCCATTGCGGCCAGCGCCTCCTCGATCAAGGGCGTGACGTGATCGCTGCGTGCCTTGCCCGATGCTTGGCGGTTGAGGGCTTCTCTCGCGATGTCGATAAGGCGGGTCGTACTCGAGTCCAACGGTCCTCCGGCAACGTCGCGTTCGGCGGCGGCTTTCAAGAAGCGATCTACCTGGGGCTCCCGGTCTGGGTGATATGCGCTTGTGAGTCGGTCTTTGGGTTCCAGGGCTACCAGTGCCGCGTCGACAAGCTTGTCCACATGAAGGTTCTCCGCTTTACCGATGGCTTGACGTTCCAGAGTTTCGAGGGTCAAGCGGATAAGGTTGGCCAAATTCGGTCGGGGAGCATGGTCATAATGGAGATGCAGCACAGTATCGAAGAATTGGTCCACACGGGGACTCCGGTAAGTGTGTTTCTGCATATACTGCTCGATAGTCCGTGCAAACTCGGCCCATGTCTGCTCGTCTCCTCTGCGTATCTTCCAACGGTTGATCTGTGTTTCCAGGCGCTTCATCCGAATTTGAAAATTGACGATTACGATCACCAGAAACAGCACCGTGGGGTCAGTAGCATGCTCAAAAAGAATATGGGCGAAGGTCGTCATCTCGGCAACCAGATCAAAGGGGAGAGATGCCGCTGGGATAGCCGCAGGATCAACATATGAATCTTCCATCACACTCCTCTTTGATGACAGCCGATATGCTGTGATGCTTGTGTAGCCTCGGACAGTTTCCGGAAGGAACACGTCTTCCGTAATCCATTCACGTGTATGGCCGATTTGGCTCTCCAGTCTATCAGTTTTGCTGAACATTGTCCCAGCCGGCGGCATGATATTCTAGAGCCTTCAGGGCGACATCAACGAGCTGGGCAATTTCGGTCTCGTTCAAGTTGTGATCTACCAACGCTTCCGTTGCGGCCTGGACGGCCTGTTCTACCTGGGGATCACTCCACTGCCCCGCAGCTTGACGGCCTTCTTTTGCTCGGATCGCAGTAAAGAGTTGGGCAATGCTGGTCGCCGAGCCGGGTTGAGCGGCCTGGGTTTGTACGTCGGCTTCCTCTGACTGTGGAAGTGTGGCGGAGTGCTCCGTCACGCGGCGGGGCTGTATGCTGGCCGGCGACGACGCGGCGCCTTTCGATCGGGACAGTTGTAGATAGTCTCCAACCTCTCGTAGTCCGTCTAAGTAAGAACCCCAAGCGCCTTTAGGTTGTGGCGGTTCATAGTTTTGGGGCAACGATCCATTCTTACGTAATAACGCTTCAAGTACTGCAATGCGCTTTCTTATGTCTCTCATTTGAGGTCCAACACCCGTGAGAGCGAAACCTATTAGCGACAGGAAGAGAAATTGAAGACCTTCGGGAAACATAGTCACCTCTCTTTCCCAGACATATAGCTGTTAAGCGGACTTAGCGACAAGGAAACGTCATGTCAACATCACCTCGAAATTGCCCTTTTAAGGAGGCTGCTGCGGCCCGTGCGGCTCTCACCGCGACAGAGGAAGAGGGGCTCCAGACTCAACAGAAAGCAACGAGAACTTTGGAACAACAAGCCGAGGCAGCGCAGCAATTGGTCGATGTGACTCTCACTCAAGGCCAAACAACAAAGGGAACAACGACGGCGAAGACTGCGCGGAACCAGGGCCTTCTGGTGCTGACGCAGCAGACCGGGGAGGCATTCGTTCAGGTCTCCAACCTCGCCGACCAATTGGACGAACTCACTGCGGTGACCGTCAGCAGAACGAACCCGAGTCTGGGTACGCACAGTGAGCGTGTCGGCGTCGTGACGGAAGCCTATCGGGAGTTGAGCGCGCAGATCGGCGCAACCGTCGGCGACCTGCTGACCGGCGAGGTGTCGTTCAAGGAAGCGTGGGAGTCCCTTGGCCGGGGAGTGCTGGAAACGGTCAGGAATCTCGGACGGCAATTGGTGGGCTCGCTGCTGGGGGACGTTCGAGACTTGGGGCGGGGGCTGTCGGACGTGATCTTCGGGCCATTCCGGGGGGCGCACGGCTCCATCGGGTTCGGAGGGAGTCTGGGGTTTCTGCCGGCTTTTCTCGCGGGTGGCAGCCCGGGCGGCTTTCCTGCCGGGTTCCCGACGTTCCCTACCGGTGGCGAGTTTTCCTTTGGCGGGTTCCCGGTGGGCGGGGGGAGCCAGTTGTGGAACGCCGGGGCGGCGACCATTGCCCGCTATCTGCCGTTCACCGTGCCGACGCTGGCGTCCTATGGGTTCGCGGTCAGCCCGGTCGGGCTGGGTATCGGTTCGGGGGGTATAGCGCCTGGCCTCAACGCCGGGGCACTTGGCGTGACCCCGCGTTACGCTGCCCCGGTGCCCGGCATCAACGCACCGCCGGCGGCAGGGATCGGGCCGTTCAGCCCGGCGGCGTTGGGCGCGCTCGGTGGGCTGGGGGGCAGTTCCGGCGGCTCAGCGCTGCTCAACGCCCTCGGCTTCCAACCGGGGCTCGCATCCACCATCGGCGGCTTTGCCGGGGGCATCGCTGGTAGCTTGGCGACGCCGGCGTTGACGGCCCTGCTGGCGCCGGCACTCGGTCCGCTGGCCCCGCTTGTCGGGCCGCTGTTCGGCACGTTCTTCGGGACGACGCTCGGCGGCTTGTTCGGCATGCAGCCCACGCGCATCGACACGGAGAAGCGGGGGCTGCGGCAGTTCTTTCGGAACGAGGTGCCCGGCTACCACTATTCGAAGAAAGAACGCCGCGTCGGCAGAGGGCTCAGCGCCGCGCGCGCCTCCGGCCTGAGTGTGGAAGAAGCCTACATCGCGGCGGGGATCCCGTATGCGCTGGCGGTGAAGAAGGGCGGGCTGGGGACGCTGACACGGTTTCGGAACATCGGGGTGGGGGGTCTCGGGCGCAGCGGGGCGAGTCTGGAACAGGCGCGGGCGGCGGCGCTGCGCGTGGCCCGGGCGACGGGGACGGACACGACGGCGGGGGCGGTGGAGGCGCTCAACCGCGCGCTGGGGGGCGGGTTCGCCCGGGACAAGTTCACGGTCGCCGAGGTGTTGGAGAACGTGCGGGAGAACGCGGGCGAGACGCGATCCACGCGCAATCGGCCGGTGCGGCTGCGCGACGCGGTGCAGGGCATCTTCGACATCCAGACGCAGTTCGCGGGCTTCGTGGACAGCGGCAAGCTGGCGGCCCAGGTCATTGCGGACGAGACGGCCCAGGCGCTGACGGCGGCGGGCCGCGACGCCAATCGGTATGCGGACGTGCTCGACCGCATCCGCAGCGGGGCCACGCACGCCGCCGAGGGGCTGCGGGAGATCGGCGGCTTCGCCTGTGCCGGTGAGGGTTCGTTCACGGAGGCGTTGGCAGCCATCGGTCGGGGAGTTCGGGAGAGGAGCGGGAGCGTCGGGCATGGACCGCTGAATTCCCTTCTGCTCTTCGTCCGAGATTTGAGGCGCGGAGTGTCAGAGGCGATCTTCTGGCAGATCAGGGGTGAATTCGACTTCATTTGAACGTAGCGCAGGGGACGACTTCTTAACTTTTTTCTCCCCGACGGTTCCAATCCTCCCGAACAGCGGAAACCCGAGCCGAACCTAATAGTGTAAACGGATTTTCCACTATTTCAGGTGCTGTTTTTTTATTAACGTGAAGAAAAGGACGTCACGGCCAGGAGCGCACGGCAAACGTGAGCCGGGATGAAGCAGGACGCAACATGAGGTACGAAGGCAACATTGAAAGGCGTCGGGGCGGCGGCCGGCTCCGCGTATCCGACTTTGCCTTAGCCAGTCTGCGGGGCTGGAGGGTCGAGGGTGTTCAGGGCTCTGGCGACGACGCGGGCGGCGCGCGGAGGCATGGGCGTTCCCGCTGCCAGGCTGCCGGTCAGTGCCGTCAGGGCGACGGCGACGAGTTCTTCGTCGTCGGAAATCGTGTCCCCCTCGTCGCGTGCGTGGCGCACCAGGATGTCGAAGGCCGCGGCGGTAAGCCGCTCGATCTGGGCTTGTGCGTCCACGGCGCCGCCCGGGGCGCGTGCCCACGCCGACAGCACGCCGGCGGCGAGGCGTTCCACGCCGCGCAGGCTATCGGCGCTCACCGCATAGCGGTTGAGCGCCTCGTGCGCCTTCTTCATCAGCGCGGCCACGTCGGGATCGTGCGGCTCGCCGAGGGCGCGACGGTCTCGAATCTTCACTATGGCGTTGACGAGCGTTTTCCCTGCGTCGTCCTGTCCGGCGCCGTTCGACGCGGTCTGGGCGCGCTGCAAGACGGCGATGATCTCTTCGCGCGTCATGCGTTCCAGCACCCGGGCGGCGTTCTTTCGGCCGACTTTCAGCCGCTGGGCTCTGGAGTACACAGGCAGTGCGGCAACCGCCCAGATCACAAACAGAAGCACGAACACCCAGAGCATGGTCGAACTCCGTGGTCGCGTATCATCCGCAGAACCTTCCCGGCACGATGCGTCCGTTCTGTAGGAGGGTCAGATTCGTGCGTCCCTTTCCCTTTCTTCGGCCCGGGCGTCGATCACGATTTCAAACTTCGGCTCACGTTTCAGAATGTCCATGATTTCCGAGGTCGTCATGAGGCTTACCACCTGCTCCGGGACACCGGGTCGGTTCAGGAGATCGAAATTTTCCATGAGATGCTCGGGCGGCACGCTGAGGATGACGTGATCAGCGGCCTCTCGTTCACGGCGGACACTCCGAATGTAGGAGATTTGAAGCAAGGTCAGGCCGAGGCCGAGGGCGAGGGACACCCCAATTCTGGGCTCGCTTATAAAATCCTTCAACAGGTCGAAGAATTCCATCACGGAGTCGATAAGGACCATATCGCACCCTCCTCTGCGCCACGTCTTCGTGCGCGGCGTTCAAACGCGCGATGGTGTACGAGAACGAAAGACGGGTATCGTATCTCGTCAGTCGGCGGCAAGACGCCTCTTTGCGCGTTGCAGCACGCGCACGACTTCGTCTCGTGTCATGCGCCGCAGCAGCGGCTCGGCGTGTCCCCTGTAGCCACCGTATTTCTTCCCCCTCAGATAAAATCCCAAGGCTGCGACCCCAAAGAGCACAAAGACTCCTCCAAAAACGCTTATGATGCGGTTCATGTTCGTTTTCTCCTCCGCCACGTTTCCACGTGGCGGCGTCACCGTGCAACTCGTGCCCGTACCTTGAGGGGTCGCAGGGTGTTTCAGGAGTCGGGATCGTTCAGGTCAGGTTTCATCTCGGGCAGCAGGATGACCTCGTCTATGGGCGGGCGTGCTGAAATGTCCCGAATTTCCTGCTCCGTCATGAGACTCCTAATCAACTCCGGGACCCCGGGTTGGCTCAGGATATGGGGACTGTCGACGATCTGCTCGACTGGGAGGGTGCGGATGATCTCCTTGGCCCGACGCCGGTCCTCATGGAACCGCTTCGCCCCTTTTCTGTCGATAGCGAGGCCGATAGCAGCGGCGACGGACCAGACGGCAACAACTTCCAGAAATTCATACATGGGCGATCAGAAAAACTCTACGCGTGGGTCCGTGTCCAGGAACCCATTTGTTTCACGCTTTTGCTACGGCTCTTCCTCTACGCAATATACAACCGGCCGTGCGCTGACAACCCTGACGGAGTGCGGCTCATACGACGGGGCCGGGGAACACATGCCCTCGTCTCGTGCGCTCGACCTGCCTGAGTCGAGCCCCGCACGCATATAAGCAGAAGGATACGTCATGCCCGCCGACATACGGACATCCAAGATCGAGATGGAGAAAGAATTCGGGGTCGTCTTGAAAAGCGTCGTTCATGACGCAAGGCAGGCAGCCGAGGCCGTCGATGCATACGGGCGGGCGATCCGGCGCGTCGACGCAGCGCACGTTCGGACAAACGGCTCGCGCCGGCGTGCGCTTCTCAGCACCCGGCAGTTGGCCCATGAAAATCGGGCGTTGACCAAAAC
Organism: uncultured Binatia bacterium (SeqCode); assembly: GCA_965242795.1. Classification (GTDB taxonomy): domain Bacteria; phylum Desulfobacterota; class Binatia; order Bin18; family Bin18; genus Bin18. The sequence goes on along the minus strand of OZ251505.1, from coordinate 759,912 downwards.
ACTAGCGTCTCTTCAGAGAGCGGCCCTCCGGCCGGCGGGTACGGACGCGGCGTTGACCAGTTTCCTCATCTCCACGCGCGGCGACCGACAACAATCCCGCCCCAGGACACGGGCCAGGGTCGAGAGAACCAGGAGACCCGCGCCCGACCTCCGAGTCTCGGAGCACCGCATAGATTTCGACACGCTCGGCCTCATCAATTCGTGGATTGGCGCGCTTGGGGCGGGCGCTGAAGATATCGCGCGCACACCGGCTTCGCGGCTCAGTCCGATCGGTGAGGCGGTGAGAAAGATCCCGCGCATCGGCACTATCGGCAAAGCTCTATCTCTAACAACGGCGGTGACGGGACCTGTAATCATTGCCGGAAAACATCTGCAGGACGGCGTTCCGACGGAGGAGTCCGCCTTGGCCGGTGTGCTGAACGCAATCAATGATTTCATTACGGTGGCGGGCTCGGCAGCAACGCTGGCCTCTGCCGCTGCACCGTTTCTTGGTCCGACTCTTGGTGGGGCGGCCTTGACCCTGGGCGCAGCGGCCATCCCGCTTACTTTCGCAGGACCCATTTTAAGCATCGGGTTATCTGTCGGGAAACGCGTATACGACAAACGACAGGCGCGCCAGCGCGAACTCGATGCCCGGTTGGCGGAGCGTCGCCGCGATTTGCCCAAGGAGACCAAGACGGATCTGGAGAAAAGGGCACGAGGCAGGGAAAGGAGATTCTCCGAGACCTACGAAACGCTCCGTATGTCCAACCAATCCGTCGTGAACCTGACGGGTAAAGACGTAGATGATCTGTTGAGAGGCTTGCAAGATTTCGATCCTAAAGCGGTTGAGTCGTATTTCCAGTCTCTCCGCGAGGGGAGAGGGGAGATCGCGCAACTTTCCCAAGCACAGCTTGCCCATCTCGACCGCATCGAGCAACTCGTGGTGACCTATCGGGCACTGGCGGCCGAGTCGGCCGGGGCGAGAGAGGCCGCCTCGGAATACGCGAACCAACTCCGACCAGTCGATGTCATATTCGAGACTTTAAAGGTCCATGCGGGAGAACTGATCTCGAAATTCGTCGGGCAGCGTGAGGAACTTCACCGCAGTACACAGGCAACCGAGGCACAGGCGCGGGCCGCGACCGACTTGACCGCAGCGACCGCCGCCCAACGTCGGGCAACTGAGCACGCGGTCAAGGTCGAAGCAGCCCACAACCAGAACCTTCGCATGACGACACGACAGAACCGGGCCGCGTCCGCGCAGATTTTTCATACCACCGAGCGATTAGAGGATCTCACGGGAGCGCTGGCTACGACGAACAGCAGACTCGCTGTGCACGACGATCACGTGACCGCGGTGACGGCAGCCTATCGGGAGTTGAGCGAACAGGTCGGCGCAACCGTTGGCGACGTGTTGTCCGGCGAGGTGTCGTTCAAGGAGGCGTGGGAGTCCCTCGGCCGAGGGGTGCTGGAGACGGTCAAGAATCTCGGACGACAGTTGATGGACTCGCTCCTGGGGGGTGTTCGAGACTTGGGGCGTGGGCTATCGGACGTGATCTTCGGGCCATTCCAGGGGACGCGCGGCTCCCTCGGGTTCGGGGGGAGTCTGGGGTTCCTGCCGTCTTTCCTCGCAGGTGGCAGCCCGGGCGGCTTTCCTGCCGGGTTCCCGACGTTTCCAACGTTCCCTACCGGTGGCGGGTTCTCCTTCGGCGGGCTCCCGGTAGGCGGGGGGAGCCAGTTGTGGAACGCGGGGGCGGCGACCATTGCCCGCTATCTGCCGTTCACCGCGCCGACGCTGGCGTCCTACGGGTTCACAGTCAGCCCGGTAGGGCTGGGCATCGGTTCGGGGGGCGTAGCGCCCGGCCTCAATGCCGGGGCACTTGGCGTGACCCCGCGTTACGCTGCCCCGGTGCCCGGGGTCAACGCGCCGCCGGCGGCAGGGGTCGGGCCGTTCAGCCCGGCGGCGTTGGGCGCGCTCGGCGGGCTGGGGGGCAGTTCCGGCGGCACGGCGCTGCTCAACGCGCTCGGCTTCCAACCGGGGATCGCGTCCACCATCGGCGGCTTTGCCGGGGGGATTGCTGGCAGCTTGGCGACGCCGGCGTTGACGGCCCTGCTGGCGCCGGCACTCGGTCCGCTGGCACCCGTGCTCGGGCCGCTGTTCGGTACGTTCTTCGGAACGACGCTCGGCGGGCTGTTCGGCTTCCAGCCGACGCGCATCGACACGGAGAAACGCGCCATTCGGGCCTTCTTCCGCGAGGATGTCCCCGGCTACGACTATCAGCGCAAGGAATCCCGGAACGTCGCGGGGCTGAACAAGGCGCGTGCCGCCGGGCTCGACGTCGGGAATGCGTACCTGGCCGCGAGCCTGCCCTACGTGCTGGCCGCGGACAATGGCGGGCTGGGGACGGTGCAGCGGTTCCACAACATCGGCGTGGCGGGGTTGGGCCGCAGCGGGGCGACTCTGCAGCAGGCGCGCGCCGCGGCCTTGCGCGCCGCGCAGCGGACCGGGACGCACACGACGGAGGGTGCCATTACGGCGCTCAACCGCTCGTTGGCGGGCGGCTTCGACCGAAAGAGCGACCCGTTCACCGTCGACGAAGTGCTGTGGGGCGTGCGGAAGAACGTCGGCGAATCCCGCCCCACCCGCGACCCCGTCCGGTTGCGCAACGTGGTGGCCGGCATCATCGACATCCAGACCGAGTTCGCCTCGTTCGTGGACAGCAGCCGCATTGCCGCGGGCATCCTCGCCGACGAAACGGAACAGGCGCTGCGGACCGCGGGCCGCGACGCCGGCGACTATGCCGACGTCCTCGACCGCATCCGCGACGGCTCCACCCATGCGGCCGAGGCGCTCCGGGAGATCGGCGGCATCGAGTTCTCCGACCTGACGTTTTCCGCGGAGGAGTTCGACTCCATCTTGACCCGCATCAAGGACGACGTCGGGGCCATCCAGGGTGCGGCCACGACCGCCATCACCACCGGCCTGGCCGAACGGCAGGATCGATCCACGGTCGAAGCCGCGTTCGAGACCGGCTTGGGGGACGCACTGCGCCAAGGGCTGATCAGGCGCATCGTGGACCGCGAACTCGGCGACCTGGGCTCCCTCTTCGACGACCTCGACCTGACCAAGCCGCTGGAGGCCGGGTCGGATTTGGCCGAGACCATCAAGACGCGCGTCGGCAGTGTGTATGAGCAGGTGGTCAACGCGCTCAAGGCCGCGGGCCTCTGGGAAGCATCGGGGGTGGACCGGAACGACCCGGACAGCATTGCCGCGGCCGAAACGGTGCGCCGCACCCGGCATCAGCAGCGGCTCGAAGCGGTCGGCGCGTTGGCCCCCGGCACCGCCGGCATCAACCTGCTCAACACCGAAATCGAGACCCTGCGCCGCGACGTGGGCGCGTTGGCGTTGCCGACCGCGGACGCCAGCGCCGAATCTCTCCGCACCGCCCTCGGCCTGATCGAGCAGCTCGCCGACAAGACGGTCGCCTACTACCAGACCGCGATCGCGGAACAGCAGACGCTGTTCGCCGCGTACGAGACCACGGCCGACAGTCTGGACCGGCGCGTGCAAGGGCTGATCGGCGCGCCCGGCGGCCTGAGCCGCACCGAACAATTGGCCAGCCTCCAAGCCCGCGCGCAGAGCACCCGCGAAGAGCTGGCCGGCCTGACCGGCACGGACCGCGCCGCGGCCCTCGACAGGCTGGGCGCCAACCTGGACGCGCAGATCCGCCTCGGCGCCTACGCGTCGGGCGACCCGCGCCAGCGCCGGCTGTTCAACCGGAACCTGGCCGAAATCGAAGACCTGCGCGAGGACGCCGACAAGCACGCCCGCACCGCGGAACAGACCATCGAGGACCTGCAGGGCGCGGTCGTGTCGGAAATCAACAATTTGCACGACCTGAGCGACCAGTACTTCAAGACGAGCATCGGGAAATTCTCGGAGATCGCGGACCTCATCCGCGGCTACGAGACGGCCGACGGCTTGGGACCGATCGATCCGCCCGCGCCGCGGCGCCAGCCTGCGGGCGCGCCGCCGCCCGAGGCGGCCGCGGCCACGTCCGCTTCCGTTCTCCCTGAGAAGGGGGGCCGGAGGGGTTCGTCCCCAGCCGTCACGATCAACGTCACGCTGCCGGAGTCGGCCGGCGCGTCCGACGAGGCGGCGGCCTATGCCCGCGCGTTCGTGGCCGAGTTGGAGCGCCAGTTGCAGCCCGGGGCGCGCGGCTACGAACTGATCCACACCATCAGCCGGGAAAGCTGAGTACGATGACCGAAGAACAACTCCGCGAAGAGAACGCGCGGCTCAAGGACAAGCTCTACGAGCAGCAGAGCAAGCGGATCGGCAGCAACGAAAAGTCGATCGAGCAGATCCGCGAGTATGCCGAGCAGCGCGACCGGCAGATCGAAACGCAGATCGCCGGGTTGCGCGAGAGCGTGATGAACGTGGGCAAAGCCGTGGAAGCGCACCTGAGCGGGTGCGCCGAACTGAACAAGTCCGTGGACCGCCGGTTGAGCCTGACCTTTTGGCTCGTCGGCATGACTCTCGTCGGCGTGCTGGGCACGCTGGCGAACTTCTGGTTCCAAGCCGTGAGTAAATGACCATGCGCTACCGCTACGTCCTCTCCCGCGATTTCGTCGATCTCGGCACGCCGGCCGTGGAGACGGTCACCACGAACGCGGCCTTCCCGGTCGTGCGCCTGGCCGACTGGCGGCACCCGTCGCGGCCGTGGCGCTCCACCGGCGTGGTGTCCAACGCGGCCACGCAACGCATCCTGCGCTGGCCGCGGCAGTCGTCGGCCTACCCCGACCTGCGGACGATCCTCCTGTTTCAGATGAACCTCGGCCGCGTGGAGGTCAGCGTCACGTCGGGAAGCCTCCCGAGGCTCAGTCCCGTCATCACCGCCACGCCCGACCCGCGCGACGGGCGCGTCCATGTGCCGATCGACACGGCGACGGTCAACGCGGGGGTGTCGCAGCAGGGCGTCCGGCAATTCGAGCTGCGCGTGGCCCGGGGCTATACCGCGGGCACGTTCATCGAGATCGGCGCGGTCATCGGCCTGCCGGCGTGGACGGAACTGGGTGCCAACCCCCAGGCGCCCACGCGCATGCGCCTGGAGCGGCCCACGTTGCGCGCCGGGACGGCCGCGGCCCCGGAGGCGGTCGCCGCCGGCCCGGCCTATCTGACCGACGAATGGACCGTCGTCACGGACCGGGCCGCGGAACTGACGCGCTGGCGCAGCTTCGCCCGGCTCGGGCCGGACGACGCCGTGCTGTGGGATTACCGGGACGGCGGCTTGTATCTGATGCGGCCGACGCGGATCGACATCGAAGAAGGCGCGCACATTCACCGCATCCGTGCATCCTGGAGGCAAGTCGTATGACGACGAGACGGCACGATCCGTCCCCTCTGAGAAGGGGGGCCAGAGCCTACACCAGCCTGCCCCGGACTCGATCCGGGGGCCCCGGTCCGGTGGAGGTTCCCGTGTCTTCTGTCCCGAACGCGGGGAGATCGGCTTTGCGGGTGTGCGCTTCTGCGGCCCCGGTGCCGAGGCGCTCTTCTCCCCGATCCGCATGGAGACCTCGTCACCCCGACCCACCTCGTCACCCCGACCCACCTCGTCACCCCGGCGAAAGCCGGGGTCCAGAGGACACCTTTCCCCTGGATTCCGGCTTTCGCCGGAATGACGAAGTGAAGCGCCAGAATGACGAAGTGGGGCGCCGGAATGACGAGGGATCGGAGACCTGCTTATGACCCCCGTGACGCTGCTCACGCTCACCGTCGGCACCGCGACCTACCGCTACGCCGACGTGCCGACCGACGCCTATCCGCGGTACGCGCCGCGGCTCGCCGCGGCCGCGGACCTGGAAGAGTCCGCAGCGACGCCCCTGACGCGCAGCCTGCCGGTCCGCCGCGCCCGCGTCCGCCTGTCGAACGTGGCGGTGCCGCACTACGCCACCACCGCGCCCACCGTGTCGCAGATCCTCGGCGCCGGGCAGGACGTCGTCGGCGCGCAGGCCAGCGTCCAGGTCGCCGACGCCGACACGCAGACGGTGCTGACCACCATCGGCGGCTACGTCGAGGAGATTCCCGCGCTGAGCCTGACGGAGGCGACGCTCGTCGTGTCCGACGCGCTGGCCGGCGACGCCTCGACCCTGCTGCCTTGTGCGCTGACCGACCTGTTCCCCAGCGTGCAGGCGCCGGACGGGACGGCGCTGGCCGTCATCCTCGGGACCGCGCGGCGCGTGCGGCTGTATCCCGTCACCCGCGATGACGTCGCGCAGGTGACCTGGGACATCCCGGCCAGGGCCGGTACGCCGAATCGGCGCGCGCGCAGGCGCTACAGAGATATCCGTGGTGTGCCGCGGATTCAGGCCGGCGACCGGTTCGCCTACGAGGTCTGGAGGAGCACCCCGGACGACGACGCGTATTTCACCCTCCGTGTGCGGACATCCCCTGTATCCGACCTGGACGACATGGTCGACCAGAACGGCGTGCGGAACGACCGCTATGCCGGGACCCCGATGGGGTGCGCCGGCTGGTACCGGCGGGTCTTCCCGATCACGCGGGGCATCGGGACGGCCGTCGTCTTTTACTCGCTACAATTCGAGGACCAGGGCGGCGCCGCGCAGGCCGGGACGGCGCGGTTCGCGCGAGCGGTCCTCCTCGACGCCGCGGGGAACGTGCGGCATACGTTCATCGGGGAACGCTGGGCGCGGGGCGGGGTTGCGCCGTACTCCGATGTGGACGTCGTCTCCGGCGGCACCTTCACCGTCGAGAGCGACTTCGGCTACGAGTTCGGCGCGTGGCGCACCGGCCCCGGCGTCAGCGTGGCCAACGCCTACCTGAACGGCCGGCGCATGGCCCCCAGCGAATATACGGTGGTGTCGCCCCTGCCCGGCGTCAGCGCGATCAAGCTGACCGAGACGCCAGGTGACGGCGCCGTGGTACACGCCGACTTCACCAGTACGGAGTTCGCCGACAACCCGGCCAACGTGACGAAATTCTTCCTGTCGGATGCGACCCACGGCCTGGGCCGCCGCGTGAACACCGCCAGCTTCACCGCCGCGGCCACGGCCATCCACACGACCCGCTTCGCCTCGACCGTGGGCCGGCAGATCGCGGTCGGCGGCGCCGTGACGAAGCGGACGCCGGCGGCGACCCTGTTGCAGGAGTTCCTGCTGCACGGGGCCGTGCTGACGCATGCGGCCGACGGCACCATCGGGATGCAGGTGGACGGCCCAGGCACGCAGGCCGCCCTGGAACTCGGCCACAACGACGAGACCGGCTGGCGCAACTTCACGCCGGCCAACGCCGCGCCGGTCCGCGCCGCGGCGCAGCCCAAGTCGCTCCTGGTGCGTGGCATGCTCGACCCCGGCTTCGAGGGCGAACCGGAACGCTGGCTCGCCACGACGAAGCGCAGCCGGACGTTCCCGCGCGGCGCCGAACAGGAGGTCGCCTACCGCCACATCGTGGACCCCGACAGCCTGGACCGGCAGGCGCATTACCTGTGGGAGCAGATGCAGGCGCAGGCCACGCCCCTCACCGGCGACCTGAACGTGACGGAGCCGGATGCGTACGCCCTGGACGTGGGCGACCGGCTCGTCGTCACGGTGCCGGGCTTGGGACTCGCGCGGGCCGACTACCGCATTGGCGGGTTCCGGAACCGCGGCGCGCAGTTCGGCCTGACGCTGCACCCCTACCGCGCCGCGGCGTTCACGTATGCCACAGGCACGGATCGGGTCATCGACCCCCAGGCCCGCGAACTGGTGGACTGGAGCCGCACGCAGCCCCAGGCACCGACGAACTTGGTGCTCACCGCCGACGCCCTGCGCACGCTGACGAACGGCGAGCATGAGGTCAGCGTCACCGCCAGCGTGACCGCGCCGGCGGCGCCGGTGGATCAGATCTACTTCAAGCTGGTGAAGACGGGCGGCGCCGCGCCGCGGACCTGGGCCACGGTGCCCTGCACGCCGCGCCAAACCGGCGTCAGTGCGACGCTGGCGGCCGAGTCCGGCGAAGCCTATACGCTGGAAGCCTATGCCGAGATGTCCACCAACGACGCGGGCTCCCGCCAAAGCGACGCCATCACCGCCACCGCGACCGCGGTCATCGATCCCGACGCTGCGCTGACGCCGGGGCGGCCGGGGTTCAACGCCGTGGTTCCCCTGCCGCTCTATACGGGCGGCGCCGGCACGCTCGACCTGGTGGGCGAATGGCACGCCGCCGGCGTGGCCAGTACCGACACGGCCTGGCCGACGACGGTGTCCCTGACGCTGGTCACGGCGCTGGTGGAGACCCGCGATCAACTGATCTCCCTGCGCACCGGCCACCACGTGGCGTTGTTCGACGACGCCGACCATTGGGTGAGCGGCACCCTGACGGCCGCGCCGACGTCGGTGGAGTTCACGGCCAGCAGTCAGACGCGCTGGCGCGTCTCGCTCACCTTCACGCGCGAGAGCGACGCCGGCGACCCCAATTTCTCGTCCCAGAACCGCGACGCGCAACTGAACTACTCCGTCCCGGCGCCGCATCCCGCCACCCAGGCCGAGATCTGGGCCAAATCGGACACCGTGACCCCGCCCGCGACGCCGACCGGCACCGTGACGTTCACGCGCCTGTCCGGGGCCGTGACGGGCCTCCCTGCGGGCTGGACGGCCGACGTGCCGATGACGGAGGGGCGCTATCTCTGGCGTGTGCGCGCGCCGATCCCGGAGGGCTGGGGCGAGACGTACCCCATCGCGGCCGCCGAGTGGCAGATTCCGCGGCGGATCAGCCATGACGGGGTGAGCTATTTCGAGGCCGCCATCTACAAGGCCCAGGGCGTGACCGTCGCGGCGCCGGCGCGGCCCACGGGCGGGAGCTACGACTTTTCCACGCGGACGCTGACGCCGCCGGCGGGCTGGTCCGCGCCGCCCGGCCCGGCGTTGGGCGCGGACCAGCGGCTGTATGTGTGTGCCGCGACCGCGCAGGACGGCGCCGGCGATACGTGGCAGCCCATCGTGGGCGATGCGAACCTGGTCAGCCGGTCCGTGGCGGCCGCGACCGCGGCCGGGGCCTGGGTGTCGGCCGATCTGAGCGGCGATCCCGCGGTGACGACCGCCGCGGCGCCCGCCACGGTCGGGCCGGAGCCGCCGTCGGGCCACATGTTCGTCGCCAAGGGCAAGGCCGCGGAAGACCGTCGCACCGAGCCCAATGCGGAGTTCGGCGGCAACCGGCTCGACGTCGTGGCGTATCTGCGCGGCTCCGGCGATCCCGGCGGCAGTAGCCTCCAGATCGGCGCCCGCTTCGACTATGCGGACGCCGCGACGGCGGCGACGACCGCGTACCTGGCGACCACGGCCGTGACGGACAACCGCTGGACCAAGGTCTCCGGCTCGCTGACGATCCCGGCCGGGGCGGACCGCATCACGCCGCGCATCCAGTTCACGGGGACGGGCGTGGCGGACACCGCGACGATCAATTTCGGGGACGTGGCCTATACCGTCGTCGACGTCGCGGCGTGGACCACGCCGCGCCGCGCCGAACAGGCCGCGGCGGTGAACAACGTCTATACACGGTCCACGAGCACGCCCGCGGCGCTGAATCCGGGGCCGGACCGCACGCCGACCGGCACCTCGGACAGTGCCACGGCCGCGCCGGGCAGCGGCCGCTTGTGGGAGAATTTCGGCATCCGCTCGCCCGAGGCCGCGCATTGGACCTGGGGCGGCTGGCGCAAGGCCGAGGGGCAGGACGGCCAACACGGCCGTCCCGGCGGAACGGGCAGTCCAGGCACGCCGGGCTCCACGGTTCGCTATGCCTATGTCGCGCTGACCACGCAGGGCCGACCGTCCGGCCTCAATATCCCGCAAGACAGTTGGGCCACGGGCGCTCCCTCCGGCGGCAGCTACCCGAGCGTGACCGGCGCGACCGTCTACTACTATTCCAGGCCCCCGACCCCCACGCGATCCCAGCAATACGTTCAACGCTACAGCCGGACGGAGACGGGGACCACCGCCACGCCGTGGGCCTGGGAAGGCGTCTATAGATCGTGGGTGCCTGCGCCGAACTTGCATCGGAATTGGACCACGGGCGGCACCAACTGGATCGGCAACCGTGTCCACGCCGCGACGGGGGGCAGGCTGACCGGCACGGCCTACATGAAATCGCTGTTCCCGGGGGTTCAGCCCGCCATCGGCGACACGGTGACGCAGTGGCAATACTCGAAAACCAGCCGCACGTCCTCCGCCTCGGTCCGCACCGGCTGGTCCGAAACGCGCGTCTGGAACGGCTCGGATTTCGTGTCGGACTACGAGATTTCCGGCGCCAACTTGATCGTCGAGAGCCTCGGCGCGCGGATGAACATCGCCGTGGGCGGCGCCATCAAGACAAACAACTACCGGCCGCCCTCCTCCACGGTTGAGGGCCGCGGCGTCTATATCAGTGACGACTACAACCAGTTCCCCGCGGCGAACATCATCGGCACCCTCAGCGCGGACCACATCGACGCCGACGTCCTGAACTACCGGCCCTTCTGGAAAGGCGGGCGGTACGTCGTTGGCAACAACATCCCGGTTGCGTTTGCCAAGCTGGCTAACGGCATCACCCCGCCGGCTAAGACGAATGGTTTCTATATTGTGTACGAACGGACCGGGGATGAGTCCCGCACGGATACCACGTTGGCCCAATTCGCCTTCAGCAACCTCGCTGCATTCACCAAGGCTTCCCTAACGAAGGCGCTGTTTTTCCTCGGAGAGGGAAACGGCGACCAGATGAGCGTGGAAGGCTGGTACACCAACTCCCGGCTATACCTGCGGTCCGGACGTGGCTCCAAGTACCGTGTGCGTATTCGGCTTATCTATTGGCAGCTTTTTCCGTAGGGGCGTAAAATTTTACGCCCCTACCGCATGAGAGGATCCACATGCCGTCGCAAACCCTGTACGAAGGCTGGTCAGTTGAAGTGGATGCCAGTGGCCACGTCCAGTGGACCGTGCCGACGGGCCTCTGGCGACCGTATTCTCCGGGCCGCGATCTCAATCTGATCCCAGCCCGGTTCCCGGACTATCCCGCCCACCCCATCTTCGCCGGCGACACCGTGGACCTGCATCTGTTGCAGTGGGCGCCGGGCTCCAACGCTACGGCCCGCGAATTCCTGGCAGCGGAGGGGCTGGACGTCACCGACCCGGCCGGGCTCCTGCCCGGCGGGCACGTCATTGATCTGGCGAATCTCTCACTGAACATCGACCACGTCGGCCATACGATCTGGATGGAATACAGGGTGGATTCCTCAGCGTACTATGTGGACGCAAACGACGGTACGCTCGCACGTCCCGCCGACCGTCTGGATTACCGGCATAATTGGTGGGGTTGGCGCGGCGTCCTGGTCCGCGTGCCGCCGTCCGCCTACCACCGCACCGACTGGACGAACGGCCTGGTCGCTGCCATCGACGCCAGCCCGGAGTTTCCGGTGGAAGCCCTGGCCCGCGAGGCGGTGCACTTCACCAAGGCCCGTAACGACTTCCGCCAAGCCGAAAACACCCGCACCGCGGTGGACGAATTGGCGCCGAGCGTGCAATCCCCCGCGCTGCGCAGCGCCTTGCGCAACTTGCACCAAAGCAGCGGCCTCACCTGCCGCGACGTCGAGGTCGAAAGCCGCCGCACCGCGTTCGCGCGCGGCGTCATGGCCGTCATCGACCGCGCGCGCACCATCACCGACGAATGGAGCGTGCAGGACGACGCCATGAACCTGGGCCGCTATGTCGAAGCGGCTCTCGCCGCGGTCGGCGGGGCCGAAGCCACCGAGGCCATGCTCCGTACCCTGTGCACGCGGATGCAGGACGACTTACGCAGCCGCACGCCCATCACCTTCGACGGCGCGATAGGGGCCGCGGTCGGCGCCGCGGCCAACGGCGCAGAACACGCCACGCTGACGGTCCACGTCCACTGCCTCGTCATGGACGTCGTTGGCGTACCGGACCCTATCGACCTGACCCCCGCCGAGAAGAAACGGTTCCGCCTCCGGGCCGACGTCCCGGACACCGGCATCAAGGTGAACGTCCCCGACCCCCTCGCCGGCGTACCGGATCGGAGCGTCGTCGCCTTGGAACTGATCGGCAGCGGCGATACTCCCTTGCAACGCCGCTTCGACGGCCAGACCACGTGGCACGCTTGGACCAATCCCACGATCGGCGACCTGCTCGTCGCGGGCCGCAATCAGACGGTGTGGTTCCGCCCCGAACCGGAGGGTGCCGATGCCGACGTCTGACTCGGCGGCGGGCAGCGAGCTCGGGGGCGGACGGAACGCCGACCTGCGCGACGACATCCCGACCCTGCAGACGTGTTTCACGGCCGGCCGCGACGAGGCCGCGCTGCGCGCCACGCACGACCGCTGTCGTGCGTGGCTCACCGAGGTCGCGCCCATCTCGCGCCCGCCCGAACTGGACGTTTTCTTTCAGGTGTTGAATCCCACCCATGCCTCACCGAAAGAGCACGGGCCGGGCGCGGCGCCGCTGCTTCTCGACCCTTATGCGTCACATAGAAACGTGTGAGGTTGCAGGCGGCTTCCCGGTGTCTTCCACGTACCCTCCCCCGAATCACGTCTGGGGCAGGACTCTCTCCCTCTCCCTGGTCCCTGAGCCTGCGGTGCCCTGAATCGGGATTGTGAGCCTGTCGAACCATGTCGAAGGATCCAAGGGCCGGGGGGTGGGGGCGAAGGCCGAGGTGACAGCGGGGTTCGTTTCGATGTTTCGACACCCTTCGACAGGCTCAGGGACCGAGCTCAACACATCGCAGGCTCAACGAACTCAGGGACGGGAAGGTCTCCGAGTTTATCGGACGTCATTGCCAATAATTTTGTACCACGCCCCTTTTGGAATCGGGCTTCCTCGGTCTTCCTCATCATCCCCTCTCCCCTGGTGAGAGGGGGCTAGGGAGAGGGGGAGGTCAGAGCCGCTCCATCTCGACCGCCGAGGACCGGCGCATATCCGCCCGGATTCTTTTTCATACCGAAACAATCGAAAACGCCGGGCAGGGAAACGGACGTCACGCCCGCAGCCCCGCTTGGCGCATCAGCGGCAGGACGCGCTCGCCGAAGTAGTGCAACTCCTCGTCGTAGTCGAGCCACGACAGAATCAGCCCCTCGACGCCGGTGTCGGCAATCTTCGACATGGCGTCGACTACCTGCTCCGGCGTGCCGACCAGCGGGTAGCCGCCCCAGCCGGCGATGAAGCGTTCGGCGAACCGGGTCAGCGCCTCCTCGCTGAACGACTGGCTCTCCACCCCGAGCAGCCCGATGATGTTGCGCGCGGCCTGCCAGTCGCCTTTTTCGACGACGTAGTCGTACGCCTGTCGGGCTTCCTGCTCCGTGTCGCGGCAGACGACGAAGCCGTACGACATGATGCCGATCTCGCGGCCGTAGCCGTGCGCCCGCTGCTTCACGCCGTCGACGACCTCCTTGCCGTGCTCCAGCGTATCGACCTGGATGAAGTTGAAATCGACCTCGCGTGCGGAAAAGTCCTGGCCGGCGGGCGAGAAGCCGGCGTTGATGAGCGCGGGGTAGGGCTGCTGGACCGGCTTGGGCAGCAGGTAGCCGTCCTTGACCTGGAAGAACTCGCCGGCGTGGTGGAAATTTTGCTCTCTCCACAGCCGCTTGACCACCTGCAGCCACTCGCCGGCGTAGCGGTAGCGCTCGTCGTGCTCCATCTGCTTGGCCGCGAACATCTCCATTTCGGGCGAGAACCAGCCGCACACGATGTTGAGACCCCAGCGTCCCGCGGAGATGTGGTCGATGGTCGCGCCCTGCTTGGCGGCCATGATCGGGTGGATGGTCGGCACGTGGGACGTGGAGAACACCATGATGCGCTTCGTCTGCGTGGCCATCGCCGTAGCCCAGGTGTAGGTCTCCATGCAGGTGCCGTTGAAGTCGGTCGTGCCGCCGAAGCCCTTCCAGCGCCCGACCGGCACGAGCAGCTCGAAGCCCAGGGCGTCGGCCTGCTGCGAGATCCGCACGTTGTGGGCGTACGTCGGCGCGAACGTGGACTCGGCGTGCGTGATGGTGCAGCCGTAGCTGCAGTTCGAGCCGAACACGCCCAGTTTCATGCGGTTGCCGTTGAAGACGGGCACGTGTCGGCGGCGGTATTCCTTGACGTCGTCGGGGTGCATGCAGAAACCTTTCTCGCGGGGTGCCTCATTCCCTCTCCCTCCGGGAGAAGGCTAGGGCGAGGGCCCCCTGCAGCGTGGCACCAGCCGGTGCATGGCAAACCGGGAGGCTTCCCGGGTTTGCGTCTTTTCCGTGTCCGGCCTATGTCATGCCGATGCACATTCGTCAAATCGACCATATCGGGGTGGCGGTGCAGGACCTCGACCGCTACCTGCACGTCTTCGGCGACCTTCTGGGGCTGGAAATCCACGACTTCGAAGATGCCGACCCGTACGAGGGGTTGCGCATCGCGTTCGCCCGGGTCGGCGAGACCGACTTCGAGTTCCTGCAGGATCGGCTGCCCGAGGCCGCGGACAAGGTCACGGACCAGCGCGATATCGCCCGCTGGATCGACCGCCGCGGGGAGGGTGTCCACCATGTCGCCCTGCGCGTGGACGATATCGACGCGGCCATTGCCGAAGCCAAGGCCAAGGGTCTGCGCGTGCTGGACGACACCGGACGGCCCGGGGCGCGCGGGTCGCGGGTGGCGTTCATCCATCCCAAGAGTACAGGCGGCGTGCTCATCCACTTCGTCGAGCGGTAGGCGGTCGAACGGGAAGGCGCCGGCTACCCGGATTCCGCCTCGCGCAGCAGGGGGAGTTTCAGAAACACGTAGCCGGCCAGCAGCAGACACAATACGCCCATACTGCCGACGGTCAGCGGCGCCCCGATGACGGGCGCCAGGAATCCCGCCAGCAGGCTGCCGACCGGCGGGGCGCCCATGAACATCATGAAGAACAGGCTCATGACCCGGCCGCGCAGGCGGTCGGGCGCCAGGGTCTGCAACAGGGTATTGGTGGCCGACAGGGGCACCATGAACCCCGAGCCGACCAGCGGCAGGACCAGCATGGACAGCCAGAACCGGTCCGACCACGCAAAGAGCAGCAACCCCAGCCCGAAACGGACGAGCGCCAGCGCCATCACCCGCCCCAGGGTCTCGTGTCCCTGGTGACGCGCCAGGAAGAGCGTGCCGACCACCGCGCCCACACCCGCGGCGCCCATGAGCATGCCCATGCCGTTCGGCCCGCTGTCGAGAACGTCGCCGGCGAACACGGGCATCAACACGGTGTACGGCGTGCTGAGCAGGCTGATGAGCCCGACCAGCACCAGCAGCAGACGAATGGCCGGCGTGTGCAGCGCATAGGCGACGCCCTCGCGGATGAACGTGCCGGTGGAGCCTGCCTGCCGTTCGGGTTGGCCGCGGGCCGGCAGCCGCATGGCCAGAAAGCCCACGATGATCGGCACGAAGGACAGCCCGTTCACCACGAAGCAGACGCCCTCGCCGAACTGCGCCACGAGCACGCCGGCCAGCGCCGGCCCGAGAATGCGCGCCCCGTTCACCAGCGTCGAATTGAGGGCGACCGCGCTGGTGATGTCGTCGCGCCCGACGATCTCCATCAGAAAGCTCTGCCGGGCCGGCATCTCGAACGCCTGAATGGCCCCCGCGGCCAGGGCGAGGCCGAACACCTGCCAGGCGGTGATCCGGTCCAGCAGCGTCAGGACGCCCAGCAGCAGGGCCTGCGCGAGCGCCAATACCAGCGTGACCAGGATCACGCGGTAGCGGTCGAAGCGGTCGGCCACCACCCCGGCGAACAGTCCGAAGACCAGCGTGGGTGCCTGACCGGCGAACGCGACCAGCCCGAGCATCAGGGACGACTCGGTCAGCCGGTACACCAGCCAGGCGAGGGCCATGTTCTGCATCCAGAACCCGACCCGCGACACGAACTGCCCCACGAAGAAGAGGCGGAAATTCCGGTGGTGCAGCGCGCGAAAGGCGTACGGCAACCGCCGTCCGAGCACGGTCGCCTCCGGCCTCAGGGCTCCATCGGCGCCCTCCGGATCGAGGCGCCGTTCCGATGTCCTCACGGTCGGCGACTCCCGGCCGCCGCGTACGTCTTGGGTGGGAAAGATGGGCCGCGGACCGCTCCGGCCCGTTCGTCGTGCATGGCGCGGCAGGCTATCAAGCCCCACGCCGGTACGGAATGCCGCACAACATTTCCACATCGTCCTGTCGATGCGTTCCCAACCTGGGAACGCGGGCGTCTCGCCCGCCTGCTTGGCCTCCGCGTCGTAGGGGCAACCCCCTGTGGTTGCCCTGGTGGGGGAGGGCAGGCGCGGGCTCCTCGATGGACGAGGCGGCCCGCATGGACCTGTGGTTGCCTTGGTGAGGGGGGGCAGGCACGGGGGCCTGTCCCTACGTACTGCGCCGCGCCGTAAAATTCAAACCGAGACGCCCGGCCGGCACGTTTGCTTTACACGTCGGAAGGGCTTGCGTATCTTCGCCCCATCGTGGGCGAGATACTCGACGGCACACAGTTCGCGCGCGAGTTGCGCGGCAGCCTGGAACGGCGGATCGCCGCGGCGCGGCACCGCCCCGGCTGTGGCGACCGGACGCCGGGGCTCGCCACGATCCTGATCGGCACCACCCCAGCCTCGCAGGCGTACGTCGAGAGTAAGCAGCGTGCCTGCCGCGAAGTCGGCATCGCCCCATTCGATCGTCGCCTGCCCGCGGATGTCGCGGCCGGCGAAGTCGCCGCCCTCATCGCCGCGCTCAACGCCCGTGCGGATGTGCACGGCATCCTGCTGCAACTCCCCGTGCCGGCCCCTCTCGACGCGGACGCGCTGATCGCGCGCATCGCGCCGGACAAGGACGTCGACGGGCTGCATCCCCTCAATCAGGGCCGCCTGCTGTCGGGCCGGCCCGGGCTGCGCCCCTGTACCCCGCTGGGCGTGCTGCATCTCATCGACCGCAGCGGCGTGGACCTCGCAGGCAAACGCGCGGTCGTCGTCGGACGCAGCCTGCTGGTCGGTCGGCCCACGGCGCTGTTGCTGCTGGAACGCCATGCCACGGTCACGGTGTGCCACTCACGGACCGCGGATCTGGCCGACCACGTCGCTCGGGCCGACGTGGTCGTGACGGCCACCGGCCGCGCCGGCTCCATCAAGGGCGACTGGATCAAGCCGGGCGCGGTCGTCATCGACGTGGGCATCTCGCGGGCCGCGGACGGATCGCCGACCGGCGACGTGGAGTTCGCCGCGGCCCGCGAACGTGCCGCGGCCATTTCGCCGGTGCCGGGCGGCGTCGGCCCGCTGACGATCGCCATGCTGCTCGCCAACACGCTCCAGGCCGCGGAGGCGCAGGCCGATGCGCCCGCGGGGTGATGCGGTCCGACGATCATGGCGCACTCGACGCATGAGGCGAAACAGACGCCGTTGGCCGCGGTACATCGGGCGTTGGGTGCCCGGATGATCGCGTTCGCCGGCTGGTCCATGCCGGTCCAATACGCGGGCATTCTGGCCGAACATCGCGCGGTGCGCCGCGGGGTGGGCCTGTTCGACCTGAGCCACATGGGCGAGATCGAATTGTCCGGCCCGCGCGTGGGCGAAGTCTGCCGCGAACTGTTCGTGACCGACACCGGCCGCCTCGCCGTCGGGCGGGCGCAGTACTCGCTGATGTGCGCCGCGGACGGCGGCATTCTGGACGACGTGATCGTGTATCGCCTGGAGGACCAGCGCTATTTCGTCTGCGTGAATGCCGCGAATACCGCCGCGGATTTCGCCTGGATGACGGAGACGAACCGGGGCCGGGCCGCGGTCGTCGACCGGAGCGACGAGACCGCGTTGATCGCGCTGCAAGGGCCGCGGTCGCAGCAGGTGTTGGCCGCCCTGACCGAGGCGGCTCCTTCCGACATCCGCCGCTATCGTGCGGCGCGGGTCGACGTCGCCGGCGTGCCCACACTGGTGGCACGCACCGGCTACACCGGCGAGGACGGCTTCGAGGTCTTCGTGCCCGCGCAGCAGGCCGAACGGGTGTGGGCGGCGTGTCACGAGGCGGGCCGCGCCGCGGACCTGCAGCCGGTCGGACTCGGGGCGCGGGATACCCTGCGTCTGGAGGCCGGGTATCTGTTGTACGGCAACGACATGGACGCGCGGACGACGCCGCTGGAAGCCGGCTTGGACCGCTTGTTGCGTTCCGGCGACGGCTCGTTTATCGGTTGCGCGGCGTTGGACGGACAACGCCGCCGAGGAGTGCACAAACGACTGGTCGGGCTCAGGTTGGACGCCCCCGGCGTCCCGCGGCAGGGTTATGGGATTCGACACGCCGGCGCGGAGGTCGGCGCGGTCACGAGCGGGACGCGGTCGCCCATGCTGGGCGTGGGCATCGCGCTCGGCTATGTCCATGCGTCATCCGCCGCGGCTGGCACCCGCATCGACGTCACGATTCGGACCCGCCGCGTCCCGGCCACGATCGTCGAACGACCGTTCTATCCGCCGCGCGGATGAACCGACGGACAGGGAGGAGGGCATGGAGATTCCCGAGGGGCTGCGCTACTCGCGCGAACACGAATGGGTCCTGGTCGAAGACGACGGGCGGGCCACCATCGGCATCACCTATTATGCGCAGGAGCAACTCGGCGACGTCGTGTTCGTCGAGTTGCCGGAACCCGCCGCCCACGTCACCAAGGACGAACCGTTCGGGGTGGTCGAATCGGTCAAGGCCGTGTCCGACGTGTACGCCCCGGTCAGCGGGACGGTGACCGACGTCAACACGGAATTGCCCAACTCGCCGGAGACCCTCAACGAAGACCCGTACGGCGACGCGTGGCTGGTCCAGGTCGAAATGAGCGACCCGGAGGAGTTGGCCGAGCTGATGAGCGCCGAGGAATACGCCCGGTTCCTCGCCGAGGTCCGGGACGAGGACTGACCCCCGCCATGTCCGCCGCGGCGCGCTACATTCCGCATACCGAATCGGACGTCGGCGCCATGCTCGCCGTGCTGGGCGTAGATTCGGTCGATGCCCTGATCGCCCACCTGCCGGCGCCACTCCGCGCCGGCGCCGACCTGCAGCTTGCCGACGGCGTGGCCGAGCCCGAGGTCGTGGCCCGCCTGACCACGCTGTCCGAGGCCAACGCCGCGCCGGCCCCGCGCGCCACGTTTCTCGGCGCGGGCGCCTACCCGCACTGGGTGCCGGCCGCGGTGGACCACCTGATGCAGCGCGCGGAGTTCGCGACCGCCTATACGCCCTATCAGCCCGAGGTGAGTCAGGGCACGCTGCAAGCAGTGTTCGAGTTCCAATCGCTCGTGGCCGGCCTGTTCGGCTTGGACGTGGCCAACGCCAGCATGTACGACGGCGCCTCGGCCACGGCCGAAGCCGTGCTGATGGCCAAGCGCATCCTGCCGAAGCGGACCGCGGTGCTGGTCGCCCGCTCGCTGCATCCGCAATATCGTCAGGTCATCGAGACGTATCTCGACGGGCTGCCCGGGCTGTCCGTGCGAGAGGTCGGCTGGGACGCGACGGGCCGCCTCGACGCCGCGGCGCTGGCGGACGCACTGGACGACGACGTGTGCGGCGTGGTGGTCGGGTATCCCAACGTGTTCGGTGTCATCGAGGACGTGGCCGCGGTCGGCCGCGCCGCGGCCCGCGTGGGAGCGCTGACCGTGTCGGCGACCGCGGAGGCCGTGGCGCTGGGGGTGCTCAAGCCGCCCGGAGAACTCGGCGCCGACATTGCCGTAGCCGAAGGGCAGAGCTTTGGCATTCCGCTCGGGTTCGGCGGCCCGGGCGTCGGCCTGTTCGCCTGCCGCCGCGCGCGCGTGCGCCACCTGCCCGGGCGGCTGGTCGGGCAGACGGTGGACGGGGACGGCCGCCGCGGCTTCGTCCTGACCCTGGCGACGCGCGAGCAACACATCCGCCGCCAGCGGGCGACCTCCAACATCTGCACCAACCACGGCTTGTGCGCGCTGGCGGCGACCGTCTTTCTCTGCCTGCTGGGCAAACGCGGGCTGCGCGAACTGGCGCTGCGCAACGCCAAGACGAGCCGCTACGCCCTCGACCGGCTGTGCCGCGTGGCCGGCGCCGAGCGGCGCTTCGCCGGGCATTTCTTCAACGAGTTCGTGGTGCGCGTGCCGCATGCCCGGGCCGTCCGGCAGCGGCTTAAAGATCGTGGCCTGCTCGCCGGCATCGTCCTGGAGGACTGGTATCCCGAACTGACGGACTGCCTGTTGTTGTGTACCACCGAACTGCACGACCGGGAGGCAATCGACCGACTGGCCGGTGAACTCGCCGCGGCGCTCGATGCGGAACGGGGGTAGTCGGTCGGCGCTTCGCCCCTTCGACAAGCTCAGGGACCGCAAGCTCGGGGACCGTAGGCTCTACGCACTGGAAGCTACGCTTCGACAGGCTCAGCGTACTGGCATTCGCGTTTTGCCCTTTCGCCCTTTCGCTCCTTCGACAGGCTCAAGGCGCCGCGAGCTCGGCGCACGTTCCCGCGGCAGGAGACCCGATGACGAACCAAGTGCCCGGTAAACGCGGCGTCTTCGACGAGCCGCTCATCGTGGAGCGCGGGTCCGCGGGCCGCGTCGGCTCCGCCCTGCCCGCGGACGACATCCCGGACCCGGCCGCGGACCAGGCGTTGCCGCGGGAACTGTGCCGCGACGGGCTGGACGGCTTTCCCGAGGTGAGCGAGCCCGAGGTGGTGCGCCATTTCACGCGCCTGTCGCAGTGGAACTTCAGCGCGGCCACCACCCTGTACCCGCTGGGCTCGTGCACCATGAAGTACAACCCGGTCGTCAACGAGGCGCTGGCCCGGTTGCCGGGCTGGGCGTGGCTGCATCCCCTGACGCCCGACGACCAAGCACAGGGCGCCCTGCGCCTGCTGTTCGAGTTGGAGCGCGCCCTGGCCGAGATCAGCGGCATGGACGCCGTCAGTTTGCAGCCGGCCGCCGGCGCGCAGGGCGAACTGACCGGCATGAAGCTGATCCGCGCCTACCACCGCGCCCGCGGGGCGCCGCGCAGGAAGGTCCTGATTCCGGCCAGTGCGCACGGCACCAACCCGGCCTCCGCGGCGCTGTGCGGTTACGAGGTGGTGGAGGTGGCGACCGACCGTACCGGCATGTTGTACGCCGCGGATGTGGCCCGCCACACCGACGCGCAGGTTGCCGCGCTGATGGTCACCAACCCGAACACGCTGGGGCTGTTCGAGCGCGAAATCCTCGACATCGCCGCGGTGCTGCACGCGCACGGCGGCTTGGTTTATATGGACGGGGCGAACCTGAACGCGCTGATGGGCGTCGCCAAGCCCGGCCACATGGGCGCCGACGTCATACAGTTCAACTTGCACAAAACGTTCTCCACCCCGCACGGCGGCGGCGGACCCGGGGCCGGGCCGGTCGGGGTCAAGGCGCCGCTGGCACCGTACCTGCCCGGGCCGCGCGTCGTGCGCCGCGGCGTCGGCTATGCGTGGAGCGCCGCGGCGCCCGCCTCGATCGGCCGCGTACGGTCC
This sequence comes from uncultured Binatia bacterium (SeqCode), assembly GCA_965242795.1. GTDB lineage: Bacteria > Desulfobacterota > Binatia > Bin18 > Bin18 > Bin18. Next base: position 738,479 of record OZ251505.1, on the reverse strand, counting down.
TTCGCCGGCAACTTCGGCGTGCTGGTGCGGGCCTACGCCTACATCCTGAGCATGGGCGGCGACGGGCTGCGCCACGCCACGCGCATGGCGATTCTGAACGCCAACTATCTGCGCGCGCGGCTGGAGCCGACCTATCACTTGGCCGAGCGCGAGCCGTGCTTGCACGAGTGCGTCTTCTCGGACCGCTCGTTCCACGACAGCGGGGTCAAGACCCTGGACGTCGCCAAGCGGCTGCTCGACTACGGCTTCTACGCGCCGACGATCTACTTTCCGCTGGTGGTCAGCGGCGCCCTGATGATCGAGCCCACGGAGACCGAGAGCAAGGAGACGCTGGACGCCTTCGCCGACGCGCTGCTCGCCATCGCCGAGGAGATCGAGCAACGCCCCGAGCTGCTGCACCACGCGCCGCTGACCACACCCGTCGGCCGCCTGGACGAGACCCGCGCCGCGCGCCACCCGGTGCTGACGTGGGCCGATGCGGACACGCGGCCCGGGACGAAATCTTCCGACACCCCGAGGCCGTCCGCTCCGTCCCTCTCCGGAGAGCACACGGACGACCGACGGGCTGGAGGCCGACAATGACGGCGGTGAAAGCATGGGGGATGGGCAGGAGTGTCCCAGTTTAAATCCTCTCCGCATGGTGCTTCTTTCCCCTCTCCCCTCGTGGGAGAGGGTTAGGGAGAGGGGGAAGGTGAACGCCCTGCCTTGGGCGGCATTGCGTTGGGAGGACTATCTCCGCTGGATTCCGGCTTCCGCCGGAATGACGAAGGAGAGACACAGGAATGACGAAGGAGGGACATTCCGCCCAAGGAAATCTCGAACCGAGGCACCCGCCACGGAGTTCGAAAGCGTCGGGTTCTTTCTCGACGCGAACCGGATAGCGACGTCATGAACGCGCGTATCGACATTCCATCCGACCGCATTGCCGCCTTCTGCCGGCGCTGGCAGGTCACGCACTTGGCGTTGTTCGGATCGGTGTTACGCGACGACTTCGGCCCGCACAGCGACGTGGACGTGTTGGTCAGTTTCGGAGAAGGGGCCACGCACTCCTTGTTCGATCTCGTCGACATGGAGTCGGAATTGAAGGACATCTTCGGACGCGAGGTCGATCTGGTCAGTCGGCGGGGGGTCGAGGCGAGCCGGAACTATCTGCGCAGGAATAGCATCCTGCAGTCCGCCCAGGCGATCTATGGATCGTGACGTCCCACATCTCGTCGACATCGCCGAATCCGCGAGATTGGTGTCCGCCTACCTCGAAGACGTCTCGAGGGACGACTTCATGCGGAACGTCCAATTGCAGGATTCCGTCATTCGGCGGCTCGAAATCATCGGCGAGGCGGCCGGACGGGTTTCGGCGCCGTTTCGGCAGAGACACCGGGCGATTCCGTGGGGCCGGATGATCGGCATGCGCAACCGGATGATTCATGCCTACGACGCGATCGATGTGGGTCTCGTGTGGACGACGGCGCAGGAGCGAATCCCCGAGTTGCTGGCGCTGATCGAGCCGCTGGTGCCGCCAGAGCCCGACGAAACGTCGGAGAGTGAGAAGAACGAATAGTGGGAGCGACCCTTCGACATGGTTGGGAATTCCCTGCAAGAGGATCCCGCGGCCGTTGCGACACCCTTCGACGAATTCGGGGATTAATCTCAACGAACTGGACCCTGAGCTTGTCGAAGGGCTGTGGGAGAAGGCGGGAGGCTGCTCCGGACCTGATTCCGAGGGTGAGGGTTGCTCCCAACCTGCTATAACGCTCACGTCAACCCCCCGTGCCCCTCTTGTCAGGGAGGAGGGGAGGGAATCTTCTATAAACCCCACCACAGGATGATCGACACCCATGCCCCCCACCCGCAAGAAATCCAAGCGGAACATCGAGAACTACGCGCATACCGATAAGGACCGCGCCAACAATCCGCCCGTCGGCCTCGTCACGCCGGACACCGACAAGGACGCCGGCCGCACCACCTATGCCCACGATCCCCACATCGACCCGCAGTTGCACTGGGCCGGCAAGGCCGAACATACCGCGTTCGCGGTGCCCACCGTCTCGCTGCACGTGCACGAGCGCATCGACCCGCGCACCATCGTGGAGGCGGTGTGCAAACGTAACGGCGCCGCAGCGCAAGGCTCCCTGTTCGCCGCCGCGGAGGAGAATCCGCCGCTGCGCCACGCCATCGAGTTCTACCGGCACCGGCGCAACTGGACCAACCGCCTGGTCGCCGGCGACAGCCTGCTGGTGATGAACAGCTTGTTGGAGAAGGAAGGGCTCGGCGGACAGGTGCAGACGATCTATCTCGACCCGCCGTACGGCATCCGCTACGGCTCCAACTTCCAGCCCTTCGTCAACAAGCGCGACGTGACCGATGGCCGCGACGAGGACCTGACCCAAGAGCCGGAGACCATCCGCGCGTTCCGCGACACCTGGGAACTCGGCATCCACTCCTACCCGACGTATCTGCGCGACCGCCTGCTGCTGGCGCGGGAATTGTTGCACGAGAGCGGAAGTTGCTTCGTGCAGATCAGCGACGAGAACCTTCACCACGTCCGCGAATTGATGGATGAAGTGTTCGGCGTGGAGAATTTCGTCTCCGTCGTCTCCATACGAAAAACGACCAGTCAAGGAACGGCCGTCCTGCTCGGCGCTACGACGGATTTCATCGTTTGGTACGCGCGGAACCGCAGCTCCATAAAGTACCGGCAACTTTTCATTCCCCGAAGCGATGTTGCCGAGGAACGATACGATCAGGCGTTGCTCCCCGACGGCTCGGTCGTTCCGTCAAGAACGTTGACAGGGTCTCAAGAAAAAGAGGGCCAAGTATTCCGTCTTGATAACTTAACCAGTTCACGGCCCGCTGGTGCCGGGGACGCCCGGGAGTTTGCATTTCTCGGTCGGACATACACACCGGGAAAGGAACGTTCAAAACGAATAAAGATGGTCTCGAACGGCTAGCTCATGCAGGACGCTTGCAAGCGACTTCCGGCGCAACGTTGAACTACCGCAGATTCAAGTCGGATTTTCCGATAGCTGCCCTCGGCAATCTTTGGAGCGACGTCAGCGGGGCGGTCCAAAGCCGATCCGACCCGAAAGTGTATGTCGTTCAAAGTTCGACCGAGGTCATCGAACGCTGCCTCCTGATGACCACCGACCCAGGCGATTTGGTATTCGATCCCTCCTGCGGCAGCGGCACCACGGCTTACGTGGCCGAACAGTGGGGCCGTCGGTGGGTCACCTGCGATACATCCCGAGTGGCCGTCACCCTGGCCAAGCAACGCCTGATGACCGCCAACTTCGACTACTACGAACTCGCCCATCCCGACGAAGGCGTGGGCAGCGGCTTCACCTACAAGACCGTCCCGCACGTCACGCTCGGCTCCATCGCCAACAACCCCGACCTCAAGGCAGGCATGACCCGGGCGCAGATAGACGTCGCCATCGCCCGCCATGCTCCACAGGAAACGCTGTACGACCAACCGCACGTCGATCGCGGCAAGGCGCGCGTCACCGGGCCGTTCACGGTAGAGGCGGTGCCGGCGCCGATGGTGCAGTCGCTCGACGACGTGGCGGGCATCGGGACCTCACCAGACCCTCTGCCAGCGGAAGCCGGAGCGGACCCCGTAGGAAACATGGAGGCCGATGCGTCGGTGGCGCGCTCGGGAGAGACGTTGCGGCAGAGCGACTGGCGCGACGAATTGCTGAAGACCGGCATTCGCGGCAAGGCGGGACAGCACATTGCCTTTGCGCGCCTCGAACCGTTGCCGGGCGCGCGTTGGCTGCACGCCGAAGGCGAGACCCGGCCCGACGCCGCGGGCGCCGACCGCGTGGGCGAAGGGGCGCCGGCCTGGAACCCGGAGCGCGTGGTGGTGTCGTTCGGCCCCGACCATGCGCCGCTGGAACAGCGTCAAGTGGAACACGCGTGGGAGGAAGCGCGCACGCTGGCCCCGAAACCGGCGCTGCTGGTGTTCGCCGCGTTCCAGTTCGACCCGGAGGCGGCCAAGGACATCGACGAGTTGCAGCCCGCGCAGACGGGCATGCACCTGCTCAAGGTGCAGATGAACGCCGACCTGCTGACGGACGACCTCAAGCGCAAGCGCGCCAGCAACGAGAGCTTCTGGCTCATCGGCCAGCCGGAGGTGGTAGTGGCGAGTGAGCAGTGGTTAGTGGATAGTCAAGGGGAGGCGGTGGCACCGTATGACATCGTTACGAAGTTATCGGGAGTTGATAGTCTGGCAGAAGTCAATGGTCTTGGGAGAGACGATCTATCGTTGTTCGTCGCGATTGCCCAAAGCGGAGACCTATGGACTGCGGTCGCAGATGACGAGGGCGGCGGTATCCGTTCCGGCCAACATCGCCGAGGGGAAGGCGAGACACGGGACCGGGGAATTCCTTCAATTCCTGGGCGTGGCGCGAGGCTCCCTGGCCGAATTGGAGACGCTGGTGATCTTGTGCGGGAACTTGAACTTCTTTCCGAAGGAGACCGTCGAAATCGTCTTGCCCGACTGCGAAGAGATCGGGAAATTATCGACAGGACTCGTCAAATCGCTGCGTCACTGACCGGCCCACTCTCCACTACCCACTATTCACAAGTCACTATCCACGGCTTCGACTACTACAACACCAAGACGGGCGGCGTGGAATCCGGCGGCGCGGACAAGATCGCCTTGTGGCTGCTGGACCCGGACTACGACGGGCGCAGCCTGTTCCCGCGCCAAGCCTTCTTCCCGATGGCGGGCGCCAAGGACGGCTGGGCCAAGCTGGCGCGCAACCTGCGAACCGAGATCGATGAGACGCTGATCGAAGCCTACCGCGGCACGGTTTCGTTGCCCTTCGAGGCGGGTGAACACCGCCGCGCCGCGGTGAAGATCGTGGACGACCGCGGCATCGAGAGCCTGAAGATCGTGGAGGTGAAGTGATGGTGCGGCCGACAAAAACGGAAGCTATACGACGTTTGGAAATGACATTGGGGGAGATATCTAATCTTAAGAGATTGGAAAGAAATTCTCCAGCATTTGATAAATGGAAACGAGATACCAGGGTAGCCATAGCGAGCGTTTTTGGCACGAAATCCGATCATGTCGCGGAGTTCGCCAAAATTCGTTACTTTCCTTCTTTCCTCTCTACATCCACATCTGAACACGAACTCCAACAATACTATATTGATGCTTTGGACAGAGCCACTGCTTTACTTATGTCAATGAAAGATGAAATAGAAGAATACTGGGAAGATGAGAATCATAGAGAAACATCTTCTTCCAATTCAGGAACTAAATCAGCGAGTACAGATCAAATCTTTATCATTCACGGAAGAGATAACGAAACCAAGGAAACGGTCGCCAGATTCCTTGAACATCTCGACCTCAAACCTATCATACTACACGAGCAGTCCAATCAAGGACGAACAATCATCGAAAAATTTGAGCAATATGCTCAAGTCGGATTCGCCGTCGCTCTTCTGACTCCGGACGACGTAGGTGCGCTTCAGGAAGACCGGCGGAGTCTGAAACCCCGTGCAAGACAAAACGTCATTTTCGAGTTCGGATATTTTATCGGACGCCTCGGGCGAGAGCGCGTCTGCGCCCTGACTAAGGGGGACATCGAGATTCCGTCAGACTATGAGGGCGTCATCTATATTCCGCTGGACGACTCCGAAGGCTGGAAGATGAAACTTGTTAAGGAATTCAAGAACGCTGGGCTGGCCGTCGATGCGAATCGCGCTTTTTAATCACCGCCGTTGTTTGACTGGACGCCCGATACTGAGGAGAAAGCCATGAATCCGCAGGTGTCCATTCCTAGAAGTCGGCTGGCGGCATTTTGTCGAGACCGCGGGATCAAACGACTGGCCATCTTCGGGTCCGCGCTTCGTGCCGATTTCGGACCGGACAGCGACGTCGACCTGCTGGTGGATTTCGAGCCGGACCGAACCCTCAGCCTATTTGACGTGGCGGGTATGGAACAGGAATTTTCCGAGCTCTTCGGCAGAAAAGTAGATCTGATTGAACGTCTCGCCGTCGAACAAAGCCGTAATTACATTCGCCGTGCGGAGATTCTTGGAACAGCGGAGACGATCTATGCGGCATGACGAAGCCTGGTTGCTCTATATGCTGTTGGCGGCCCGTGAAGCGGTGAAACTAGCTGCGCCGCTCACGTTCCCTGAATTCAAAGATGACCGCCTGCATCAGTTGGCCATTCTGAAATCCGTCGAAATCATCGGGGAGGCGGCGTCACAGATCAGTGCGGAGACCAAGACCGGGCATCCGGACGTTCCTTGGGCGAGGATCGTCGGTATGCGCAACCGCCTTGTCCACGGGTATTTTTCCATCCAGCTCGACAGGGTGTGGCAAACCGTGCAGCAGGACCTGCCACCGCTCATCGTGCAACTCGAAGCGCTGGTTCCCCAAGAGCCCGATTGATGCCGCAATCCACCATCGACCGACTCATCGTCAACTCGCCGTACGAGGAGCCGGCGCGCCACTGGCGCTACGATCGTACGACGCGCCTGTTCGACCTCGCCGCAGGGCGGCGCCCGGCCGGCTACGTCGTGGCCTCGGAGGACTCCCGGGCGTTCGACGACCCGGGGACGTTCGTCGAGATTCCGTTGGTCAACCGGATTCGGCCGCGCGTGCGAGCGTGGCGCGAGGCCGGCTGGCCGGGCGTCGCCGGCATCACCAAACGGCTGCTGGAGCATTGGACGGACGCGGAGGAGTTCGACGACCGGCGCTTCTTCTTCTGTCAGATCGAAGCCGTGGAAACGTTGATCTGGCTTGCGGAGGCGCCCGCGGCCGACCGGGCCGGTCTGGAAATTCCGTCCGACGGCGGGCCGTTCCCGCGGCGGTGTGCCAAGATGGCGACCGGCTCGGGCAAGACCGTCGTCATGGCCATGCTGCTGGCGTGGCAGATCCTCAACAAGGCCGCGGCGCCGCACGACGCTCGGTTTTCCAAACACGTGCTGATCGTCGCCCCCGGGCTGACGGTCCGAAGCCGGCTGGCGGTGTTGGAGCCGTCGCACCCGGAGAATTATTACGAAGCCTTCCGCATCGTGCCGCGGCCCCTGCTCGACACGCTGCGCCAAGGCAAGGTCGCCGTCCGTAATTGGCACGCGCTGAACTGGGAAACCGACGAGAAGCTTGCGGGGAAGCGGAGTGTCGATAAGCGCGGGGCCATGAGCGATGAAGCCTACGTCCGCGCCGTGCTGGGCGACTTGGCGGGCGCCGGCAACATCCTGGTCGTCAACGACGAGGCGCATCACGCGTGGCGTGTGCCGGCCGGCGCTCCGGTCCGGGGCGTTGCCAAGGACGAGATTCGGGAAGCCACCAAATGGGTCGGCGGCCTCGACCGAATCGCCCGGGCGCGCGGCATCCTCGCGTGTTACGATTTTTCGGCGACGCCCTTCGCGCCGTCGGGCAAGCGAAGTGCGGAGGCGGCGCTGTTCGACTGGGTGGTGAGCGACTTCGGGTTGAACGACGCCATCGAGGCCGGGCTGGTCAAGACGCCGCGCGTGGTGGTGCGCGACGACGCGGTGCCCGACGCCACAACCTATAAATCGCGCCTTTACCACATCTACAACGACGCCGAGGTGAAGGACGACCTGAACCGCCGGGCCGCGCCCGAGGAACCGCTGCCCGACTTGGTGATGAACGGCTACCACCTGCTCGGCTACGACTGGCGCGAGACCGCCAAGGCGTGGGACGCCGCGGGCGCCGCAACGCCGCCGACGATGATTACCGTCACCAACCGGACCGAGACCGCGGCGCGCGTCAAGCACGCCTTCGACAGCGGGCGGGTACGCATCGCCGAACTGTGCGACCCGGAACTGACGCTGCACATCGACTCCAAGGTGTTGAGCGAGGCCGAGGCCGCCGCGGAGCCCCTCGCCACGCTCGGGAACGGCGACGCCGGAGCCGACGGTTCGCCTCGCAAACTCAACGCCAAGCAGCGGGCCGAACTGCTGCGCCGGCAGGTGGACACGGTGGGCCGCGCCGGGCACCCCGGCGGACACATCCAGAACGTGATCTCGGTCGGCATGCTCTCGGAAGGCTGGGACGCCAAGACTGTTACGCACATCATGGGCTTGCGCGCATTCACCAGCCAACTCTTATGCGAACAGGTGGTGGGCCGCGGCCTGCGGCGTACCGCATACGACGTCAATCCGCGGACCGGGCAGTTCGAGCCGGAGTACGTCAACATCTTCGGCGTGCCGTTCACGTTCCTGCCGCACGAGGGCGGGAAAGACGGCCCGTTGCCGCCGCCGCAGCCGAAGACGCGCATCGAGCCGGTCCCCGAGAAAGCGGCGTTCGCCATTTCCTGGCCGAACGTCGTGCGGACCGACCGGGTGTACCGGCCGCGGCTGCACCTTGATTGGGACAGGCTGTAACCGCTGGCACTCGACGCCGGCCGGACGCCCAGACTTGCGGAATTGGCGCCCGTTATGGACGGCAAACCGGACATGACGAAGGTGGACGCCATCGACCTGGAGCGCCTGGCGCGGGAGTATCGCACGCAACGCATCGTCTTCGAGGCCGCGCGCGACGTGTACGACGGCATGCATGCGGAATGGAACGGCAGCCGCGAGGTGCTGCTCGCGCAGATCGTCCGGCTGGTGGAGGAGTTCGTCCGCTCCGACCGCATCGTCATCGAGCCGCGGCTGTTCCTGCGCGACGGCCTGAAGCGGCGGCTGATGCTGACGCTCAACATGACCAGGATCGTGCAGCACGTCTGGCAGGCGATCCGCTTCGAGAACGTGGAAAGGCTCGTGCCGGTCTTCGACCGCGACCGTCCCATCCGCTTGACCGGCGACATGATGCCGTGGGACACCGGCAAGCCGTGCGAACGCACGGCGCGCAGCCACGTCAACCTGTGTGTGTACGATAGCGCGTGGGAAGCGTCGGAAGCCTACGCACTCGACCGCAGCCCGCTGGTCGATGCCTGGGTCAAGAACGACCATTTGGGCTTCGAGGTGCTTTGTGTACACGGTGGGGTGGTGCGCAAATACCGCCCGGACTTTCTCATCCGACTAACGTCCGGCGCCATGCTCGTCCTGGAGGTCAAGGGCAAAGAGCGCGCGCAGGACCGTACCAAGCGCCGCTTCCTGGCCGAATGGACGCAGGCCGTGACCGCGCACGGCGGCTTCGAACGCTGGGTCTGCGATGTGTCGTACTCTCCCGCGGACGTGGCGGACATCCTCGCCCGCCATGCGGAGGCTGGCCGATAAGTGAACTGGGAAGGTCGGTGTCTGGGGATTCAAGAGGAAATTATCTGTAAGACGATCCCGCGCCCGTTTCGACAAGCTCAACGGGCTGAGCCCTGATCGTGTCGAGGGGGTTCAGACTAGGCTCCGGGGGCAGCCTCGGATCCCCTTGTGTCTAATTCCCTTGCGAAAAGGCGGCTGAAGAGGCAGCCGTATTACGGGAGGGGATTCGGTGGCGATTCGATTGACGGTTTTGCCAACTCGGTAAACAGTCCCCGCGACGCTGCCTGGTGCGGGTTGTTCACATATTCCCAGAGGTTGCCCGGCAACCATCCCTGTACGGCATTCCCGTTCAGTTCCGTCACCATGAACCAAACGTCCGGGAGCCTGGAGCGAAGCACGGCGGCGAGGGCACGGACGTGCAGTTCGGATACGAGAATCGCTCCGTACGGAAATGGCGATACCCAAGTCTCGATCCCTTGGGTTTCACTGAGGAGGGACTGCACGTGAGTCGGCGTGCATGCCTGACTATGCGTCAGAAGATAGGCTTTCATGGCTCTCGCTCCTCTTCGGTATCTCCCGATTCTAATCTATCTTCGCTCTTGTTCGGGGGAAAACTCTCGACCGGGTTTTCCATGGAATCCAGCAACGGGGGGCTGCCCTCGGACAGTGGGTGCTGCAGATCCTTAGCTACGATCATCTGCTGCACCTTCAATAACCGGTATTCCTCCGACTGCAAACGGTCTGGGTCGTGCTTCGCAAACCGCACGTAGATGAGAAGATAGCTGAAGACGACTCCCACGGCTGCGAGCACGAGCACGGCGCTGAGGATCGGCACGCCACCCAGCATTGCCACGGATCGAAACAGCCACGCGGCCAGGACGAACACGAAAGCCACGAAGAGCAATGGGACCAAAGGACCCATCACCGTTCCCTTCTTGATCAGCAGGCTGCCGACGTCCCGGAATCCCACCAGCGCGTCGCGGAACCATGTCATACGTTTGCCCCGGTAGTGACCTTAACTCCTCGACTCGCGTCCCTGTCCTTCAAACCCGGCGAAATACCGGTCCCCGCTGCATCCGCAGCGATTCGACCGTACCACTGCGGCGTTCTCCCGCCAATCCGTTCGAGAACGGAGACATCCTTGACGGGGGAGGGAGAGTCTCCCCAGCCGGAGCTTTCTGCTAGGCTCCCGGCCGTGGACGAAATCGTCATTCGCGGCGCGCGCCAACACAATCTCAAGAACGTTACCGTCGCCATTCCGCGCAACAAACTCGTCGTCGTGACCGGCGTGTCCGGGTCGGGGAAATCGACGCTGGCGTTCGACGTGCTGGATGCGGAGGGGCGCCGGCGCTACGTGGAGTCGCTGTCGGCCTACGCCCGCCAGTTTCTGGCCCAGCGCGCCAAACCGCAGGTCGATGCGATCGAGGGGCTGTCGCCCACGTTGGGCATTACGCACCAAGCGGCGATCCATTCGCCGCGCTCGACCGTGGGGACCGCCAGCGAGATCGCCGACTCGTTGCGGGTGCTGTACGCCCGGGTCGGGACGCCGCACTGCTTGCAGTGCGGGCGCGTGATCGAGCGGCACGGCGTGCCGCAGATCGTGGACCGCCTGCTGGACCTGCCCGCCGGCAGCCGTATCCAGGTGTTGGCGCCGCTGCGGCCCGATAACGCCACGGGCCGCGACGCCGCGCTCCAGGAATTGCGGCGCGCGGGGTTCGTGCGCGTGCGGATCGGCGGACGGATTCACGATCTGGCCGACGACATCCCGCCCGTTCCGTCGGCAAGGTCCGACGCGGAGACGTCCCGTGACGTGTTGGAGGTCGTCGTCGACCGGTTGATCGTCAAACCCGACGTTGCGCCGCGGCTGGCCGACTCGTTGGACACGGCGCTCCGGTACGGGCGCGACGTGGTCAACGTCCTGATCGACGACGGTCGGAACGGCGCGACGGAGCGGCGCTTCACGCAACGGCTGATGTGTCCGGAATGCGAGTTCGCGTATCCGGAGCTCGGCCCGGCGTTCTTTTCCGCCAACAGCCCGGAGGGGGCGTGTCCCGACTGCGACGGGCTCGGCGTGCGGCTGCCCAAGGCTACGCCGCGCCGCGGCCGTGTGCAGGGAAACGCCGCGCGTCCGTGCGATACCTGCGGCGGCAGCCGACTCCGCACAGAGACGCGCGGTATCGAGGTCGGCGGAGTCTGCCTGGCCGACCTGAACCGGTGGACGCTGGCGGAGACGGCCGAATTTTTTTCCTCCCTCACACTGTCCGGCCCGGCGGCGGAGATCACACAGCCGCTGTTGGACGAAGTGGTCCCGCGGCTGGCAGCGTTGATCGAACTGGGACTCGGCTACGTGACGCTCGACCGGGCGATGGCCTCGTTGTCGCGGGGCGAGGTGCAGCGCGTCCGGCTGGCGAATCTGCTCGGCAACGGCTTGTCCGGGGTCGTGTACGTGCTGGACGAGCCGTCGGTCGGCCTGCACGCGCGCGACACCGCGCGACTGCTCACGCTGCTCGGCCGGCTGCGCGACCGGGGCAATACGGTCGTGGTCGTCGAACACGACCCGGAGACCATCCGCGCCGCGGATTACGTAATCGACCTGGGCCCGGAGGCGGGCGAACGGGGCGGGCGGGTGTGCGCCGCGGGGACGTTCGCGGACATCGCCGGCGCCACCGAGTCCGTTACCGGGCGGTTTCTGTCCGGCGTGGAGAAGATCGCCGTGCCGACCGGCCGCCGGTCCGCGGCAACGTGGCTCAAGGTGTCGCGCGTCCGGCGCCATAATCTGAAGGACGTGAGTGTGGCCCTGCCGCTCGGCGCCTTGACGTGCATCAGTGGCGTGTCGGGTTCGGGCAAGAGTTCGCTGATCGGCGGGGCGCTGCTGCCCGCGCTGAACGACGCGCTGGCCGGCACGAAATCCGCCCCCGCCGGCGCCGGCCGCGTATCCGGCTGGCAACACGTGGACAAGATCATCGCGGTGGACCGGGCACCCATCGGCCGCACGCCGGCGTCCACCCCGGCCACGTACACCGGGCTGCTCGACACGCTGCGCGGCCTGTACGCCCGGCTGCCCGATGCGCGGATGCGCGGCTACGGGCGCAACCGGTTTTCGTTCAACGTCAAGGGCGGGCGCTGCGAGGCGTGCGAGGGGAACGGAGTGCTCGCGGTCGAGATGCACTTCCTGCCCGACGTGTACGTGACCTGCGACGTCTGCCGCGGGCGGCGCTACAATCGGGATACCCTGGCGATCCGATTCCGCGGCCACAGCGTTGCCGACGCCCTGGAGATGACGGTGGCCGAGGCGTTGGCCCTGTTCAGCGACATTCCGAAGATGCGGGCCGGGTTGGAAACGCTGCGCGACGTCGGGCTCGCCTACCTGCGTCTCGGGCAAGCCGCGCCCACGCTGTCCGACGGCGAGGTCCAACGCCTCAAGCTGGCGAAGGAACTGAGCCGCAAAGCGACGGGACGCACCTTGTTCGTCTTCGACGAGCCGACCGTCGGGTTGCACTTGGCCGACGTGCAACGCCTGCTGGCCGTCTTCGAGCTACTCGTCGAAGCGGGCAATACGCTGGTCGTCATCGAACATAATCTCGAAGTAGTCAAAACAGCGGATTGGGTCATCGACCTGGGCCCGGAAAGCGGGGCCGCGGGCGGCGAGGTCGTCGCCCGCGGGACGCCCGAAGACGTGGCGCGGGTCGCAGCGTCGCAGACCGGCCGGTTCCTGAAACCCTTGCTGCAAAAGGGGTGATTTGCGGAGGGTGTCTCGATTTCGACTTGCCCTCACCCCGACCCTCTCCCAGGGGGAGAGGGGGCGGAGCCGCCCTTTGATCTTTCTACACCCTTCGACTTGGGGATCTTCCCACCCCCAAGTTCGTTGAGCTTGTCGAAACGAACCCCGATGTCACCCTGGCCTTTGCACCCCACCCCAAGCCCTTCGACAAGCGTGGGGTCCAGCCTGTTGAGATTGATCTTTGAATTTGGGGAAGGGTGCCGTAACGGGCGCGGGGTCCTCTCGTATGCAATTCCCCGTACTTTACTATTCCTTCTCCCGACCGGTGTAGGGGCGACGCATGCGTCGCCCCTACGAACGCCTCGGGGAGGGCTGCACCTTGCTACCCCCTCTCCCCTGGTGGGAGAGGGTCAGGGAGAGGGAATAGGGGAATGCCCCGCCCCGGTCGGTATTTCACCGTGAGTGAGGAATGTCTCCGCCGGATTCCTGCTTGCGCGGGAATGACGAAGGAAATGCACGACCGACTCGCGGCTCCGGTTGACACGTTTCCGCGAAAAAAATAAATAGGACTCATAAAGTCTATCTTCCAGACACCGAGACCCACCCCGTTGCAGGAAGGGACGTATGGAACGCGCGCCGATCTACATGGACAACCAAGCCACGACACCGGTGGACCCCCGCGTGGTCGACGAAATGGTGCCGTATCTGAGCGAAATCTACGGCAACGCGGCCAGCCGGAACCACGCCTTCGGCTGGGTGGCCGAGGAAGCCGTGGACCGTGGGCGCAGCCGCATCGCCAACCTGGTCGGGGCGCGGCCCAAGGAAATCATCTTCACCAGCGGCGCGACCGAATCGGACAATCTCGCCATCAAGGGCGTCGCGGAATTCTACGCCGACAAAGGCAAGCACGTCATCACCGCGGTGACGGAGCACAAGGCGGTGCTCGACACCTGCAAGGCGCTCGAACGTTCGGGCGCCGCGGATGTCACCTACCTGCCGGTCGATCGGTACGGCCGGGTCGACGTCGACGACGTCAAGAACGCCATCCGTGACGACACCATTCTGATCTCGCTGATGTACGCCAACAACGAGATCGGCACCCTGCACCCCGTCCGGGAGATCGGCAGACTCGCCAAGGAACGCGGCGTGCTGTTTCACTGCGACGCCACCCAGGGCGTCGGGAAAGTGCCCGTCAACGTGGAGGACGACGGCATCGACCTGATGTCCATGAGCGCCCACAAGATGTACGGCCCCAAGGGCTGCGGCGCGTTGTACGTCCGGTCGCGCGGGCCGCGCGTGCGGTTGCGCGCCCAACTCGACGGCGGCGGGCACGAGCGCGGCATGCGGTCGGGCACGCTGAACGTGCCGGGCATCGTCGGGCTGGGGAAGGCGTGCGAACTGTGCGGGCAGGAGTTGGAAGCCGAGGCCGGGCGGTTGATGGCGCTGCGGCAGCGGCTCCACGACGGTCTGACCGGCAACCTGGAAGACGTGTATCTGAACGGCCACCCGACCGAACGGATTCCGGGCAACCTCAATCTCAGCTTTTCGTACGTCGAGGGCGAGTCGTTCCTCATGGGCATCAATCGGGAGATCGCCTTGTCGTCCGGGTCGGCGTGCACCTCGGCCACGCTGGAACCCTCGTACGTGCTGAAGGCGTTGGGCGTCGGCGACGAGTTGGCACACACCTCGATCCGGTTCGGCCTGGGGCGCTTCAATACCGAGGATGACGTCGACTACGTCGTCACCCGCGTGACCGAGGTCGTGACGCGGCTGCGGGAGATGTCGCCACTGTACGAAATGGCCAAGGAAGGCATCGACCTCAAGTCCGTGCAGTGGAAGACCTGACGGCGCAGAGGAAACGGTTATGCCAGCGAACGCGAAAGCCAAGCTCAAGATCGAGATCAGCGACCACGCGGCCCGGAAGATCGAAGACCTGGCCGTCCAGGACGACCGCACCGATTGCGGGCTCCGGGTCAAGGTCGTCGGCGGGGGCTGCTCGGGCTTGTCCTACAAAATGGACCTGGACGTGCCGCGCGACGGCGATCGTATCTTCGAGCGGGAACGGGCCAAGGTGATCGTCGACCGGAAGAGCTTCATCTATCTGCGGGGGACGGAACTCGATTTCTCCGAGGCGCTCATGGACTCGGGTTTCAAGCTGACCAACCCCAACGTCAAACGGACGTGCGGCTGCGGGAGTTCGTTTTCGGTCTAGCCTTCGCGGCTCCTCTACATGCTCCGATGTCGAAGACCAACAGGGCACACTGCCCGCGGTGCGGCCACGAGCACGCGCCGCGGCCGTTGTGTCCAAGCTGCGGCGCCATACGTAGCCTGCCGTCGGATACGGACTACTTCACGGTGTTGGGACTGCCCCGCCGTCCCGTCCTGGACGAGGCGGCGCTGTCCGAAACGTATTACGCACTCAGCCGCGGACTGCACCCCGACTTGCACGAAACCGGCACGCCGGAGGAGCAACGCGCCAGCCTGACGAATACCGCCCTGCTCAACCGCGCCTACCGCACGCTGCGCGATCCGGTCAGCCGCGGCCGCTACTGGCTCGGCTTGCACGGCGAGACGCTCGGCAAGGACAATAACCGCGTTCCGCCGAAGCTCGCCGCGCTGGTATTCGACGTCCAGGAAAAGCTGGCCGAAGTACGGGAAGTGCGGAACGCCCGCGGCACGGATGCGCAGGCCGGCCTGACGTCTGAATTGGAAGCGGTGCGCGGCGCTCTCGACGCCCGAGTCCGGGAGCTCCGCGGCGAGTTGGATGCCAATTTCTCGCGGTGGGAGGAAGGCGTGGAGTCGTCCGATCTCTTGCGTGAACTCAAGCGGGTCCTGTCCGAGTTGGCGTATCTGGGTACGTTGACGCGCGACGTGGAAAAGGAAGTGAATCAACCGTGGAGCGCATAGTCGGCATAGATCTGGGGACGACCAACAGCTTGATCGCCGCAGTGGGCGACGACGGTCCGCAAGTGTTGGCCGACGTGGATACCGGCCAGAAGATCATCCCGTCCGTCGTCTGTTTTCTCGACAACGAGCGGGTTGTCGTGGGCCGCGAGGCCGGGGAACTGGCGCGCACGCAGCCGCTGACCACGATCCGATCCGTCAAACGATTCATGGGCGTCGGCATGGAACACGTCGGCGCCGAAGACCATCGGCGCTACCGTTTCGTCGATGACGCGAGCGGCCCGGTCCGTTTTGCGATCCACGACCGGCAAGTCACTCCCCCCGAGGTATCGGCCCTGATTCTGCGCGCCTTGCGTGACCAGGCCCGAGTCGTGCTCGGCGAGGACGTCCACAAGGCCGTCGTCACGGTCCCGGCGTATTTCAACGACTCGCAACGCCAGGCGACCAAAGACGCGGGCCGGCTGGCCGGTCTGGACGTCATCCGTTTGCTCAACGAACCCACCGCGGCCGCGCTGGCCTACGGCCTGAACACCAAGGAGGAAGGGCTGATCGCAGTCTATGATTTCGGTGGGGGCACGTTCGACGTGTCCATCCTGCGCTTGCACACCGGCATTTTCGAGGTGCTGGCGACCAACGGCAATACGCGGCTGGGCGGGGACGATATCGACGAGCACATTGCAACGACGTTTCTTCTTAACGATCTATCCTCCGAACTCCGGCGCGACCCGCGTGTCCTGCACGCCGCTCTGCATGCCGCGGAACGGGCCAAACGCGAACTGAGCGCCACGGACCAAACCACGCTCACGCTCAGCGTGCCGGATAAGAGGATCAACGTCTCGCGTTCTCTCACTCGCAGTGAGGTGGACGCCGCGGTCGAGGAGATCGTGACGCGGACGCTCGCGCCGTGCCAACAGGCGTTGACCGACGCCGGCCTCAAACCCGGTGATATCGAAGAGGTGGTATTGGTCGGCGGCTCGACGCGCATGCCGCTGGTTCGCCAACGGGTAGGCGCATTTTTCGACCGTACGCCGCTGACCGACATCGACCCGGACGAGGTCGTCGCGGTCGGCGCCGCCGTCCAAGCGGACACGCTGTCAGGCCGGCGGCGGGACATGCTGCTGCTCGACGTCGTGCCGCTGTCGTTGGGCATCGAGACCATGGGCGGCGTGATGAGCCATTTGATCGAGCGCAACACCACGATCCCGGCCAGCGTCAAGGAGATGTTCACGACCGCGGTGGACGATCAGACCGCGGTCGACGTCCATGTCCTGCAGGGCGAACGCGAATTGGTGCAGGACTGCCGCAGTCTGGCGCGCTTCAAGATTCCCATCGAGCGGAAGCCGGCCGGCGTCCCGCGCGTCGAAGTGACGTTCATGATCGACGCCAACGGCATTCTGAACGTCTCGGCCAGCGACCTGCGGACCGGCATCGAGCGGTCGCTCGAAGTCAAGCCGTCGTACGGCCTGACCGACGACGAGGTGGAACGACTGCTCGAAGAATCCATCGACTTCGCCGAAGATGACGTCGAACAACGGCTGTTGATCGAGGCGCGGGTCGAAGCCGACACGGTGCTGCACGCCACGCAGAAAGCCCTGGCGGAGAACGCGGAGTTTCTGGAGGAAGGGGAGGGGGAGCGCATTGCCCGGACGGTTCGGCAACTACGCGAGGCGCACGCCGGCGAAGATTACGACGCCATTCGGGACCTGACCGAGGAACTCAGCCAAGTGACGAGTCCGTTTGCGCAGCGCATCATGGATACATCGATTCAGGCAGCGCTGGGGGACAAACGAGTGTCCGACCTGTAACGGGGCCGACGACCGGAGGGGCCATGAAGCTGTATTGGACCGATGCCGAAGACGTGGCCGAACGGCTGTTCGAAGCGCGGCCCGACCAGGAACCGCTGCGCGTCCGATTCACGGACCTGCACCGCTGGATTACCGAGTTGGCGGATTTTGCCGACGATCCGAAGGAGTCGAGCGAAGGCAAACTCGAAGCGATTCAGATGGCGTGGCTCGAACTGTACAACGAAGAGCACGGCTGACCCGGTGGCATCTTCTGCGTTTCCTTTGACAACGTGGGGGAACAATTGTTAGGGACGTCTTGAGATTTCCATAAACGAACGTCCTGCGGCACGCAGCCCGCGGACGTTTCCGTCTTACCGTCAAGGTGTGGGGAGGTGTTGGATGGGCGGATCGAACGGAAAGGCGCTCACAAGCCGAAAGTCCGAATTGACCGAGCGGGAGAAACTCGCTGCCGACGGCGGCCTCCGCATTCTGAGGCCGCACCTGATGCTGCCGTCGCAATTCTTTCCGGGCCACAAACAGGCGGACGCCGCAGAGGGCGAACGCCGCCTGTACGCCGCGGTGCTGGAAGACGCGGTCGAGTGTTTCCAGAAACACCGCTGCAGCGGCAGCCGGCGCGGTTCCCAACTGTACCGCGAGGCCGAGTCGTGGCTCTTCTCGGACGACGTGAGTTGGCCGTTCGCGTTCGTCAACGTGTGCGAGGTGCTGGACATTCAGCCCCCGTTCCTGCGGCGCCACCTGTTGGATCGGGAAGATCGCGCCCAACTCCGCGCGATAGCCGAATGTGCATCCTGAGCAGGCGGCTCCCCGCGGCCACGTTCCGCAGTTCCGAATCGAAGGCCGCCCGCGAAACTCCGCGTAGGAACTGCCGAGCCGTCAAGGAATGATGGACGGCAGGGGCTCGATCCGCGCGGTCTGTCGTCGTGTTGCCGGCGTTTTGTAACCTGGGTGACACGCGGCAGCGGGCCGAACTTGTAATCGTCCGGTGCCTCCGATAGGGTGCCGCCGACGAAAATCAGCGTCATCCGCACGCCGGACAGCATCTCTTGCCGACATCCAGAGCGCAGCCGAACAGGAGGTTCTAATGGCCACAAACCCCGGGGGGGTCCCGCTGCAAAAACCGACGCAGGAACGCGAAAGCGTCGTCATCCGTTTTGCCGGCGACTCCGGCGACGGGATGCAGTTGACCGGCACCCGCTTTACGTCCGAGTCCGTCCTGGCCGGCAACGACGTCGGTACCCTGCCGGACTTTCCCGCGGAAATCCGCGCGCCGACCGGCACGCTGTACGGCGTCAGCGCGTTTCAGATCAATTTCAGCAACAAGAACGTGTACACGCCCGGGGACGATCTCGACGCGCTGGTCTGCATGAACCCGGCCGCGCTCAAGACCAACCTCGGCGACCTCAAGCAGAACGGGATCCTGATCGTCGATCCCTCCGAATTCAGTTCGGCCAATCTCCGCAAGGCCGAATACGACGCCAATCCGCTCGAAGACAACTCGCTCGACAAATACCAAGTCTATCAGGTCGAAGTGACGAAGATGACGACGCTCGCGCTCAAGGACACCGGCCTGCCGAACCGCTCCGTCATGCGCAGCCGGAACTTCTTCGCGCTGGGCGTCGTGTCGTGGCTGTACAATCGGCCGATCGAGCCGACGCTGGAATGGATCGAGCAGCGCTTCGGCAAGAACCGGGCCGTGGCCGAGGCCAACACGCTGGCGATCAAGGGCGGCTACAATCTGGGCGAGAACACCGACATGTTCGCCTCGTCCTACGAGATCAAACCCGCCCGGATCGATCCGGGGACGTACCGCAACATCACCGGCAACTCGGCGACCGCGCTGGGCTTCGTCGTGGCCGCGCAAAAGGCCGGGCTGCCGCTGTTCCTGGGCAGCTATCCGATCACGCCGGCCAGCGACGTGTTGCACGAACTGGCCGAATACAAGAACTACAACGTCACCACGTTCCAGGCCGAAGACGAGATCGCCGGCGTCGGGTCGGCCCTCGGCGCGGCGTTCGGCGGCGCGCTGGCGATCACGACGACGAGCGGCCCGGGCATGAACCTGAAGGGGGAGACGCTCGGACTGGCCGCGTCGGTCGAGCTGCCGATGGTCGTCACGAACATCCAGCGTGCCGGCCCGAGCACCGGCATGCCGACCAAACCCGAACAGACCGACCTGTTGCAGGCGTTGTACGGGCGCCACGGCGAGACGCCGCTGCCGGTGATCGCGGCGTCCACGCCGGCCGACTGTTTTTACGCCGCGTTCGAGGCGGCGCGGATCGCCATCACCTACATGACGCCGGTCATCCTGCTGACCGATGGCTTTCTGGCCAACGCGTCGGAGCCGTGGCTGCTGCCGACCGTCGCGGACCTGCCGAACATCGAAGTGGAGTTCCGTACCGACCCGCAAGGGTTCTTCCCCTACCTGCGCGACGAACGGACGTTGGCGCGGCCCTGGGTGAAACCGGGCACGCCCGGTCTGGAACACCGCATCGGCGGGATCGAAAAGGACTATCTGACGGGCAACATCAGCTATGCGCCGGCCAATCACGAACAGATGGTGCGCGTGCGCCACCAGAAAGTCACCCGGATCACGCAGGAGATTCCGCCGACCAAGGTCCACGGCCCCGAACAAGGCAAGCTCCTCGTTCTGGGCTGGGGCAGCACGTATGGGGCGATTGCCGCCGCGGTCGAAGACGCGCAGGCGCAAGGGCACACGGTCGCCCACGCCCATCTGCGCCATCTGAATCCGCTGCCGGCCGACCTGGGCGACGTCCTCGGCCGGTACGACAAGGTCCTGGTGCCGGAAATGAATATGGGCCAGTTGCTCAAGCTGGTCCGCGCGGAATACCTCATCGACGCGGCCGGCCTGAACAAGATTCAGGGCAGGCCGTTCAAGGTCTCCGAAGTGGCGACCCGGATCGCTCGTCTGTTGGAGGAACAGGAATCATGAGTACCGAGACGGCGGCGAAACTGACGCGCAAGGACTTCGTTTCCGACCAGGACGTACGCTGGTGTCCCGGCTGCGGGGACTACGCCATTCTGGCGCAAGTCCAGAAGATCTTTCCTGAACTGGGCATCCCGAAAGAACAGGCCGTCTTCATCTCGGGGATCGGTTGTTCAAGCCGGTTTCCCTACTACATGAACACGTACGGCTTCCACACCATCCACGGACGCGCCCCAGCCATTGCGACCGGTCTGAAGATCTCCCGGCCCGACCTGCATATCTGGCTGGTGACCGGCGATGGGGACGGGTTGAGCATCGGCGGCAACCATCTCATTCACGCGTTGCGCCGCAACGTCGAACTGAAGATCATGTTGTTCAACAACCGCATCTACGGGCTCACCAAGGGCCAGTATTCGCCGACCTCGGAACTCGGCAAAGTCGCCAAGTCCACGCCGATGGGCTCGGCCGACCACCCGCTGAACCCGATGGCGCTGGCGCTGGGCTCGGAGGCCACGTTCATTGCGCGCAGCATCGATACCGAGGCCAAGCACCAGCAGCAGACGCTCAAGCGGGCCGCGGCCCACAAGGGCGGCGCGTTCATCGAGATTCTCCAGAACTGCAACGTATATAACGACGGCGCCTGGGAGCATCTGAAAGACAAGGACTCCAAGGCCGACACCCAACTGCTGCTGGAGCACGGCCAGCCCATGCTGTTCGGGAAGAACAAGGATCGCGGGATCCGACTGAAGGGGCTGACGCCCGAAGTGGTCACCGTCGGCAACGGTGTCGGGACCGACGACTTGTTGGTGCACGACGAACACGACGCCACCTTGGCGTACCTGCTCAGCCGCATGATGCCGCCCGCCTTTCCGACCCCAGTCGGCGTGTTGTTTTCGACCGAGCGACCGACGATCGAGGCGTTGATGCACCAGCAACTCGACGCCGCGGTGCAAAAGTCCGGGGCCGGCAAACTCGACAATCTGCTGCGTCGCGGCGACGTCTGGACGGTCGAATAATCGTCCCTCGTCTCGTCATCACGGCCCCGGTTTGTCGAACGCACGCACGAACCGGGGCTTTTATCTTTATTCGGCTATGCCGCTCCGTCTCCGAATCGCGTGTCCACAGTGCGGAACGGCGTTACGTCGCAAGCGGGGCGGTCGGTGCCCGGACTGCGGCGCGCCGGTGACAGCGCACGTGACACGGGTCCGCGACCGCGAGGAACGTATCGAAAAAGTCGTCGCCGTGATCGGCACGGCTCTCGTGCTCGGGGTGCTCTTGCTGGCGGGCGGCCGCGGACTGTTCGAGGGCGTCGTGATGTACGTCGCGGCTGGCGCGGCCATGTTCTATCTGGCAAAGAAGACGTTCGGACCGAACAAGGCTCACAAACATCAGGAAGACTAGCGCAAGGAAAGACGTATGCCGGACAAGGCCGAACTCAAGAAGCAGGTGCGAGAACTCAAGACACAACGCGACGGCGCGCTGGAACGTGGAGAACACCAGGAGTTGAAGAAAGTCCGGCGCCAGATTCGATCGCTCAAGCGGCAACTCCGGATGCTCGCCCGCCGACCTGCGGTCGAGTCCAAAGCGACGGGAGCCCCATCCGCGGACAACACGGCTCCCCCGGCGTCACCCGAAACGTCGGAGGAAGCCGGAACCGCCGAAGCGTCCGAGTCGGAACCCTCCACACAGGAAACCTCGAAATAGGCCCCACTCATGGACGTTCGTATCCGGTCGCAGACGCTCGCCGCGGTCCGTAGCGATCTGCTCGTCCTGCCGGTCGTGCAGGGCCAACACGATGGCCCCGACGTCAAGGTCCTTGATACACGTTTGGACGGCGCGTTGTGCGACCAAATCAAACGGAGCCGATTCCAGGGCGAACGTGGGCAGACGTTGGTGTGCCACACGCAGCGACGTCTCCCCAGTGCCATGCTGCTGTTGGTCGGGCTCGGGAAGCGCGACCGACTCGATTCCGCGGCATGGCGCAATGCCGGGGCCGCGGCCCGGCGTCACGCGCAGACGTGGCGAGCCAAAACGGTGGCGTGGCACTTGGCCGCGGACGTCGATGCGCCCCAGGTCGGCGCCGCCGTACTCGAGGGACTGCTGCTGTCCGGCTACCTCTTTCGCAAGTACAAATCGGACGACGAAAAAACGGCCGCGGTGGAAACGGTCCTCTTTGCCGGATCGGACCTCAAGAAGAACGCCGCGTTGAACCGGGCGCTCGACACCGTCCGACACACCGTTCCCGGCGTCTTTCTGGCCCGTGACCTGGTCAACGAACCGGCCTCGGTGGCGACGCCGACCTATCTCGCCAACCAAGCCAAACGGCTGTCCGACGGCAACGGACTCAGGACCGAAGTCTGGGGCGTCAACAAAATCAAAGCGGCGAAAATGAACGGCCTACTGGCGGTATCGCGCGGTGGCCCGGAAGAGCCGCGTTTCATCAAGCTGCGCTACACCCCGACAGGAAAGCCCAAGAAGAAGGTCGCGCTGATCGGCAAGGGGCTGACGTTCGACTCCGGCGGCTTGTCTCTCAAAGTGGCCAAGTCCATGCAGACGATGAAGATCGACATGTCCGGCGCCGCTGCCGTGTTGGGGACGATGTATGGGGTTGCGCAACTCAAACCGCGCGTACAGGTGACGGGTTACGTTCCCTCGTCCGAAAACATGCCGAGCGGCACGGCTCAGAAACCCGGCGACGTCATCCGCTATCGGAACGGCAAGACAGTCGAAGTGCTGAATACCGACGCCGAGGGCCGCCTCATCCTGGCCGACGCCCTCATCGCTGCGAGAGAGGACAAACCCGACGTCATCATCGACTTGGCGACGTTGACGGGCGCCTGCATGGTCGCCCTCGGTTCGCGGGTGGCCGGCCTGTTCAGCAACGACGAGCAACTCGCCGACGACCTGATGGCCAGCGGTCAAAAGGTCGGCGAACGGCTGTGGCCTCTGCCGTTAGTGGAGGAATACAAGACCGACATCAAGAGCAGTATCGCCGACATCAAGAACATCGGCGGCGGCTACGGTGGCGCGATCACCGCGGCGTTGTTTCTGCAAGAGTTCGTGGCCGATACCCCTTGGGCCCATCTCGACATTGCCGGCCCAGCGTTTTCCGAACGCGCCCTGCCGCACGCCCCGCGCGGCGGAACCGGTTTCGGCGTACGAACCCTCGTCAATTATGTGTTGGGCCTATAGCGAAACATCTGTCGTGTGGGGTTGAAAGATAACACAGTCACACATATACTGTGTGCATGAAGAACATCACCCTCAGCGTCAACGAGGAAGTCGTCCGTACGGTGCGACGCTACGCGGTCGATCACGGCTCCACCGTCAACGGACTCGTCCGGGAGTTTCTGACGGATCTCGCAAACCGAGAGAGCCGGGCCGGGAAGGCTCGGCGGCGGCTCCTGGAATTGAGCGAGCGGTCGACGGCTCGGATCGGCTCAAGTTCATGGACTCGCGAAGAGTTGCATGAGCGTTGAGGCGTTTCTCGATACCAACATCCTGGTCTATGCGGCCGCGGGCGGCGAAGGGGAGGATGTCAAGCGTCGGCAGGCGCTGCGGTTGATCGCCGACTACAACTTCGGGCTCTCGGCCCAGGTGCTCCAGGAGTTCTACGTCACCGTCGTGCGCAAGATCGACGAGCCGCTCCACCCCGCGGATGCGCTGGAGTGGATCGAGCAACTCGAAGCGTTTCCTTGCCAACCGATTGAGCCGAGCCTCATCAAGATCGGTGTCGAGATCAGTCAGCGTTACCAGATCAGCTATTGGGATGGCGCGGTCATCGCCGCGGCCGAAGCGCTGGGGGCCGAGACGCTGTTCACCGAAGACCTGAGCCACGATCAGAAGTACGGCTCCGTGCGTGTCGTGAACCCGTTCTTCGAGTATTGATCCCGAACCGGTGAGAGCGTTCGCCCCGATCGTTCCTCAGAATGGTAGCCGTGCGAACCGTCGCCCAACTCCAACGCCAAATCGTTGCCTGCCGGCACTGCCCGCGGCTGGTTGAACACCGAGAGGGCGTGGCGCGTGAAAAGGTCAAACGGCATCGCGGCGAGGAGTATTGGGGAAAGCCGGTTCCCAGCCTGGGCGACCGTACTGCACGGCTATACATCGTTGGACTCGCGCCGGCGGCGCATGGGGCAAACCGCACCGGTCGCATGTTCACCGGGGACCGCAGCGGCGACTGGCTGTACGGTGCGCTCCACGCCTCCGGCTTCGCCAACCAGCCGACGGCGACGGACATGTACGACGGACTGGTCTTGCAGGACGCCTACATTACCGCGGTCGTCCACTGCGCGCCGCCGGACAACAAGCCGTTGCGAGAGGAATTCGAAGCATGCCGGCCCTATTTGCTTCGTGAGATGCAATTGCTCAAACAAGTCAGAGTCGTGGTCGCTTTGGGGCAACTGGCGTTCAGCCAATATCTCACCGCACGCCGTCTCCTCGGTCTGAACGTCCCGAAGCCGGCACCGAAATTCGGACATACAGTCCGGTACGACCTAGACGACGTGACGTTGATCGGCTCCTACCATCCCAGCCAGCAAAATACCTTCACCGGGCGGCTGACCCGCCCGATGTTTCGCGCCGTCTTCCGCATGGCGCAGGGGATCATTGACGAGTCTCTTTGAGAATAGAGATTCAAAGATCAAAAAATCGGGAACTTCGCGTACACTCCAATTTTTCCAGAATGATTCTTCACTATATTCTGCGCTACAATCTCTTCCGTTTGCCAGAGTCTTTCTCCAGATAAGCATGCGGTTCCGGTGCAAGCTCTCCGCTATCGCCCATCTCTGCGAGAACTTCACCCACGAGGTTCCGTATCCTCGCCAACGCCTCGGCATGCGTTGGCGCGAGCCAACTAAGAGAGGGAAACTCCGTACATAGTCCGACGTGTTCCTTGTCCTCCGCCGACCAAGTCACGCGGTACGTGTAGTGGTCAGTCATTCTCGCTCTCCAATCTCTCAATTGCCTTGATGACTTGGCGCACTTGATACGCCTTCGCCATGCCTTGGAACTCGTGCGAATTTTTTACTCGTGTCTCAACAGTTCAATGCCCATGAGTTCGGAAAAATCTCTCTCAGAAAGTATCTGAACGTCCACATTTTTTTCGATGAGTGCTTCCGCCTTCCGATGTTTGCTGCTTTTCTCGTAACCATTCAACTTGTTCTTGTCCTGAGTACCTACCACAAGCATGGTGATTTTTCTGGTCACGCTGTTAACTACGTCGCATCCGGCCTTCGCGGCTATATCGGCCGCTTCCTGTCGTGTAATGCCGAGCGCGCCTGTGAATACGATTGTTTCACCGTAGAGCGCTCCTTCCGCGTTTCCCTCTCGCCTGGCTGACGGTGCAGACCTGGAAGACGACGGGAAGATGGGGCGCTCAACTTGGCGCAACCACCCATCAATGTCTGTCTCGGTAGCGGCACACGCGCGCAATACAATCTCTGCTGCCGTTCTAGCGTCTTCCATAGCATCGTGATGCTTGAATGAGATATTGAGATCCTTCGCGATATTCTTGAGACCATAACCAGAGCGTCCGTAGCTTTCCGGCCACGTGCGGCGGGCGATTTTGGCGCTGTCGAGCCACGTAACCTGAAGCTGTTCAAGGTTGTATCGCGTCATAGCGCGTTCAAATGCAACACGATCAAATGAAGTGTGGCTTACCAGAACCGAACCAAGCAGCCGAGAGCGCAACTCACCACGCACCTCTGGGAGAGTAGGGCTATTCCTGACGTCGTTCCTGTCGATTCCGTGAATTGAGACATTCCATGGATCGAACCAGTCCTCCGGATTAATTAAGGTCTGCCACTGATCCTTGATTTCGCCGTCCCGAACGTGAACGATGCCGATCTGGCAGATGCTTGCCCGATCAGCGTTTGCGGTTTCCACATCTATCGAATTGAACGTCAACATGCCTGGCTATCCCCTGATGCAGCATGACTCAGCTCAAGTACCGGCCTATAAGACGCGCGAAGAACCGCCTCGTTGCCTACGAGGAGCTCGAGGAAGTCGGCTTCCTCCAGCACTTTGATTTCGAGCTGCCGCGCCTTCTCCAGTTTCGACCCGGGATCGGCACCGGCTACGAGGAAATCCGTCTTCCGGCTGACTGAGCTGGTAACCTTGCCTCCGAGAGATTGGATGCGCGCCTTCGCCTCGTATCGAGTCATGCTCGGGAGAGTTCCGGTGAGCACGAAAACCTTTCCGGCGAGCGGAGCCGGTTTATCGTCGACCGCCTTTACGCCCTTCCCAATATCTTCCTCACAGAGAAGGCCACGTTCACGTAATCGTTCGATCAAATTCTGGTTACGTTCCGACGAGAAGAAACTCATGATCGATTCGGCGATGCGTGGACCGACTTCCTCTACCTCTTCCAGCTCTTCCTTCGATGCTTTCCCAATCTGAGCGAGACTCCTGAAACGCCCTGCCAGCAATTGTCGTCCTGGATGTTCACTCTGGGATCACCCGGCCACGGAGTGCGATATATCCGGTGGCTGGTGCCCCTCTGTCGTGGCTCTCCGAAAAATTCATCGCATATCCTGCATAAGTCCGAGAACTTGACTCCCTTCGGATTACGGCGGAGTGTGTCGAGAGCCGCATGGGAGTCTTCATGGAAAGGCATGGTGTCGTTGTGGATGCCGAATATGGAAGAAGTCGGCCTCCTTTGCAATCAGCAAACTCTCCGGGCTGCGCTCATCTGTCATGCCTATCGCCCACTATCGGGGTCCCAGAACGAAACAGGTGTCGAATCTACTCGACGAAGATGGCGCGGATCACTTCGTCGATTGCGCGTTGCGAATCGTCGTCGTCGGTCAGTGAGCGGGAGACGGCGACTGTACACGCCCGCCGCGGCGCTACGCCCTGACGGATCAACTGCCCGGCGTAGATCAGGAGCCGCGTGCTCACGCCCTCTTCGAGCCCGCTGGTTTTGAGGTGGCGGACCTTTTCGCCCAACTTGGCCAAGTCGAGCGCGGTCTCCAGCGGGAGCGCGCTTTCGTGGGCAATGACCTCGGCCTCCTTGTCGCGGGGCGGGTAGGTGAACTCGATGGTCACGAAACGCTGGCGGGTCGAGTGTTTGAGGTCCTTCAGAATGCTCTGGTAGCCCGGGTTGTACGAAATGACCAACAGAAAGTCGTCGTGCGCTTCGAGGATCTCGGCTTTCTTGTCAATCGGAAGAATGCGGCGGTGATCGGTCAGCGGATGGATGAGCACGATGGTGTCTTTGCGCGCTTCGACGATTTCATCCAGGTAGCAGATCGCACCGGTGCGGACGGCTTGCGTCAACGGCCCATCCACCCAGACGGTATCGTCGCCTTTGATGAGGTAGCGTCCGACCAGATCGCTGCCCGTGAGGTCCTCGTGGCAGGCCACCGTGACGATCGTTTCGGGGATGTCGCCGCTCCGGCCGGCCATGAGCAGATGAGCCATGTGCTCGACGAAGCGGGTCTTGCCGCACCCGGTCGGGCCTTTGAGCAAGACCGGCAACCGGCATTCGTAGGCGGCGCGGAAGATTTCGATCTCGTCGCCGATGGGGAGGTAAAACGGAACGGCGCCATTGGCGTTGGTTTTGCTCGTCATCTCGATGCGGTTCCCGTGGGCGGTTATTTCTCTGCGCCGGGATTTGCGGTGATGGTCTCCATCACGTCCTCGGTATCGACGTCGATCAGGGCCAGACGAAGATTCTCCCCGTTTCCGGTGGTTTTTTGTAACGCCGAGAGTTGGCCGCGGAGTTTTTCTCGAAAGTTGTCGCGAACCGGACGAGGCATACCAGCCATCGGGAAATTACGAAAGAAGATCTTGGCTTCGCCGTCCGACGGCCATTCGATGCGGACGATCTTCGGCCCCATCATCTCGTGCGAACGAAAGAGGGACTCCACCGCTTGGCGGAGCCCTGTGCTCCGCGGCTTCGACACTGCGGTCGCAGGAGCCGATGCCGCGGTGTCCGCAAATCGGGCCGCGAGTTGGTCGATGCGCGCGTGAATGTCCGTATTGTCGGTCAGGCTCCGCGCTTTGCGCAGCGCGGCCGCGGCCAACTCGGGCAGCCCTTTGGTCTGATACGCGATGCCCAGATTGAAATGCGCCTGAAAGAAATCGGGCCGCTCGGCCAGTACGGCTCGATACGCGGCGATCGCGCGGTCGGCTTGGCCGGTGTACAGATACATGGTGGCGAGGTCGGTGTGCACGCTGGGGTCGTCCGGCTCGATTGCCAGATAACGCTCGTAATATTCGATCGACCGTTGGTACTCCTCCAGGTCGTAATAGACGTTGCCGAGCCCGCGCAGCGCGTCGAGATCGGTCGAGTCGAGTTCGAACAGCTTGCGATACGAAGCCAGGGCCGCGCTCCGGTAGCTGGCGTCGAGTTGCGAGGCGCGGAACTGGACTTCGGCCAGCCGGCGCCACGCCTGCGGGTCGAGCGGGGCGGCGTCGGCTTGGTCCGCCAACGTGGTAATCCGTGCGGCAACCTCTTCGGGCAGACTGACTTGCGGATGGTCGTCCGGCAGTGCAGAGCCGCCGGTGGTGGCTTGCCCTCCAGTCGTTCCACTTGCGGGCGGGGCCGCGGGTTCGGTCCTCAGTACGAACACCCACAGGCCGAGTCCCACCGCGAGGTAGAGCGACAGGACGGTAAGTCCGGGTCCCGACAGTCGTGCTACCGTGGGGAGGGTCCGCACCCGAGGCGGCGCGATTCTCTCCTCGCCGCTGGCCGGATTCTTCCCATCGAGAGAAAGCCGGGCGCCGCACGCCGTACAGAAATTCGCTCCATCGATTGTCGGCTTGCCGCACTGCGGACAGAAACGCGCCGTGGCCACCTGCACTCCATTCGATCCTAAATTTTCGAGCCCCTTACCTACCAACTAACCCTCCCCTGGGCTAGGCGCCCCGAGGTCCCGCGACGGGCAATTCCCGTTGACAGCCGCGGAAACGGCTGGCTAAGCTGCCGCGCGAAGGCGGAGGGGATGCATGCCGAAAAAGCGCGCCAAACGTGACGCGCGCCTCGCTCATGGGGCGCAACTACTGCAAGAGTGGGGCCTTGG
This sequence comes from uncultured Binatia bacterium (SeqCode), assembly GCA_965242795.1. Classification (GTDB taxonomy): domain Bacteria; phylum Desulfobacterota; class Binatia; order Bin18; family Bin18; genus Bin18. Next base: position 708,896 of record OZ251505.1, on the reverse strand, counting down.
TTCGTCTGTCGGAGAAGATGACGTTGCGGCTGTTGCGCGCCTGACCGAGCGGGTCGGCGAGCACCCGGACGCCGATCTCGCCATCGCCGACTCCCTGGGCCACGTCGTCGCCGCGGAGTCGGCGCGCTTCCTCGTCGATTGGGAGGCGCAGGCCGCGGACCGGCGGCTGAAAAAAGAAATCAACCGCGCGCTGTACCGGCTGTCGCAAAAAGGGGTGCAGGCCGAACGCCCGGAAACGGACGCCGCCCCGTCCATTCTCACGCCGATCGAGCCCGAAGGCTATCTCTCTCCGATGGATGGCCGGGGCGACCGGCTGGTGTGGCTGGTGAAATCGCGGGTCGGTGGCGGACTGCATTTCCTGTCGTCGCTGATCAACGAACCCGACGGTATGCGCTATGTCGAAGGGACCGTCGTGACGCGCAAGGCGTTGCGGCAGGCGCGGCAGGATTTGACCGAGCGGCACGGGCTCGGCCTGATCGAGGCGCCGTGGCGGTATTGCGACTTTCTGATGTCCGAGGGCTACGAACGCGCCAGCGCAAAAGACGAGGACAAGAAGCGCGAGATCGCACAATATCCCGCGGTCCGGTCGCATCTGTTGGCGGCGCCCGCGGAGCCGCACCCCGTGCCGCTGCCGGATACGCTGGACCGCCATGCGGTCGCCGCGGATCGGCATCTGTTGGCCGATTCCGCCCGGCTGCTTGAAGAACCCGAAATCCAACGCTGGTTGTTCGACGCCGACCAGGCCAAACCGTATATCGACAAGATGACCAGCGCCCAGGAAAGCCCGCTGGTGCTGAACCAGTTCCAGCAAAAGGATCGGGTCGAAGACGTCATCAAGGAGGCCGTGTCCGATCTGTTCTCGGACCGTGGCCCCTACACCCGTCGGCTGGAAGAGACCGCGGTGTATCTCGCGGCCACCGGGCGCACGGAATCCGCCCAACGCGCGCTCGCGGTATCGGTTGCGCTGCAAACCGATGGGACGGACAACCGCACGATTCCGTTCTGCGAACGCTTGGTGCGGCAGGGCATCGGCCTACACTACGACGCGGAGAAACAGCAGGAACGGGAAACGGCGAAAACCTCGCTCATCATGAAGCCGTCGGAATTCGCGGCCCGGTCTCGGCAGGCGCCGCAACAGCGCCCGCGGACCTGAGCCCGGGCAGGCGTAGCCGGGTCGCGGGAAGAAATGCGGGACAAGCGCACGTGCCGGGGAGAGCCGTCCGAGTGCGCCTTCCCAATTTCCCCATAGAATCCGAGGCGGCCTTCGAGAAAGATTGTGGGGATACGGTCATGCCGCAGCCATCCCCGGACCAGATCACTCCGTTGCCGTCTCTGAATTCGGGAACGATCCTATCGTGCCCCGACTGCGGGGTCGGGTTGTATCTCCTCACCAAACGGGTCCCGCGGGACGGGACGTTCGAGGGCGCCGTACAGGCTATGGCCGGCGTGCCGGAATATCGGCGCGGCTCGACGCCCAAGACGTGTCCGCTGTGTCGGACGGGACAGTGGTGGTATCCGCCCGGGACGATTCATACGTTTCAGTACGGCTGGGTCGCCTAGCGCCCGTGCGTGCTCGACGATTCCGGCCGTTGCGTTGACACCGCCCGGCCCCGGCTGTACGTCAGGCCCGAACGATTCGGGAGTCTCCACACATCAAACACCCAAGGAGGAAGGACTATGGCGAGCGAGCAACTGCAACAGGCTATCGACATGTTCAAGGAGATGGGCGCCAAAATGGTCGAGGCGAAGAACATGGACGACATGCGCGCGATTATGATCGAGACGCAGGCCCCGGACGGCATCACCTGTACGCCCGTGGACGCCGGCGGTGTGTCCGCGGAATGGAGCGCGGCCGCGGGCGTGGACGAAGCCAAGGTCGTCTTGTACGTGCACGGCGGCGGCTACGTGATGGGTTCCGCGGGTTCGCACCGCGACATGACCGGCCGCTTGTCGAAGGCCGCCGGCGCCCGCGTGTTGTCGCTCAACTACCGCTTGGCGCCCGAGCATCCCTTTCCGGCACCGGTGGACGACGCCGTGGCCGCGTATCGTTGGCTGCTCGCCCAAGGCATCAGCCCGGGCAACATCGCGGTGGCCGGGGACTCGGCCGGGGGCGGATTGGCGATTGCGATGCTGCTCGCCCTGCGCGACGCCGGCGAGCCGCTGCCTGCCGCGGGTATCGGGATATCACCGTGGGTGGACATGGAAGGCACCGGGGAATCCATGACGACGCGCGCCGCGGTCGATCCCGTGGTACAGAAAGAAGGGCTGCTCGGCATGGCGAAGCTCTATCTGGGCGACGCCGACCCGAAGAGTCCGCTGGCCGCGCCTTTGCACGCCGACCTCGGCGGCCTGCCGCCGCTGCTGCTGCAAGTCGGCGACGCCGAGACGCTGTTGGACGACTCGACGCGCCTCGCCGAAAAAGCCCGCGCAGCGGGTGTCGACGTCACGCTCAAGGTCTGGGACGAAATGCCGCACGTCTGGCATCTGTTCGCGCCCATCCTGCCCGAGGGCCGGCAGGCGATCGACGAGATCGGCTCGTTCGTTCAGGCACGTACCGCCTAGGAACGATGCGGCAACCGCAGCAAAAAAGGGCAGCCCATACGGGCTGCCCTTTTTCGTGCGCGGTCGAGAGCGCCGGCGGTGCAGAAGGATGTCGCGCGTCGTCCGTTCATTCGCGGCCCCGGGTTTCGGCGAACACATATTTGCCGTCGCGTTTTTCTATCCACTGCCCGCGGCCGGTCGTCTGTCCGTCGGTGTCCAGCCGCGTGCGGATGATCTCCAGTTCTTCTTCCGTGGGCGGATCGAGCGTCCCGATGCTGGGCGCCAGCTTCGGCTCGAAGGACATTTCCGACAGCACCATGTCCACGGTCACGAACGGCGACACCGCCATCAGCATCAACTCGCACGAGGTTTCTTCGTAGCCGAACATGGCCCACGGGGTGAACACGCGCCACGGGCCGGTACCCGACGGCAAGCCCGCGGCCTCGCGGGCGCCCGGGCCGTCCAGAAAGCCGGGAGACGAGATGAAGTCCACCCGTTCGGGAAACTTGCGTTTCTGCTGGTCCGTCATCAGGATCGTCCGCCAGCACTGCGACGCGATCGTGTCCGCGCCGCCCGGCCCGCCGAAGCGCCGGCCCCGACCGTCCGCATACTCGCCCACCACGGTCGAGTTGACGTTCCCATAGCGATCAACCTGCAAGGTGTTGAGAATCCCGACGTCCACGTAGCCGAGCTGGGCGAAATTGCCGGCGGTGTTCATCGTCCCCCACTGGAGGGCGCGGTAGCCGGCGCGCGAGGCGACCATCGTCATCAGCGGGTCCCACGGCATCATGGATTGCGGGGCCACGACGCCGTCCTCGGTCAGATATTGCACGCCGCTCGCGTACAGCCGCTGCGCCAGCAGGATGCTGTACAGCGGCTCCCCGCCGCCGCCCACCCAGTAGCTCTTATCCTCTTCGATGATCCGCGCGACTGCACAGATCACGTGTTCCCGTTCCGCGAAATGGGTCGCCGGCGTCATAGCGCATACCCCTCCCGAATGGTCTCCCGCCGTTGCAGTGCTTGCAGTTTTTTCCAGCCCACCCGTTTTTCCAGCAGTTCGTCGTGCGATGCGACGCCGTACACCCATTTGTCGAGATAGAGCTGCAGGTCGCCGCGCATGGTGCCGCCGAAGCATTCCACCACGTGCTCCACGTCCGAGGCGTAGCGCCCCTGCACCGTGCCGGGGTAGGCTCCGAACGGCGCGTGGACCACGGCATCGACCGTGAAGTGCGGAATCGACGTGCGGGCCGGGTCGCGCCGGAACTCGTCGGTTTCGATGATCTCCTCCGCGGACAGGATCACTTTCTTCGAGGCCAAGGCGCAGTCCACGTGGGCAATGCCGGTGCCGAAGACGCGCGCGTTGCCGTACACGTCGGCCTGATGCACGTGGATGATCGACACGTCCGGGTTGAGCGCCGGCAGCAGCACGACCGGCTTGCCGGTGAACGGGTCGCTGACCAGCTTGGCCCCGGAGCGGGGAAAGCCGTCGGTCCCGCCGAACGACCGGACGCCGATGAATGGCAGCCCCTGGGCGCCGGCCTGCAGGCGGTAGGTCACCACCACGTTGGAGTATTCGTACGTTTCGAGGCGGCCGTCGGCCACGGCCTTGGACAACCACGGGCCGAACCCGACGAAGGCGATGTCGGCCTTGCTCGCGCAGCCGCCTTCGACCAGCAGGGCGAGCGCCACGTAGGTGAACTTTCCGCATACCCACAGGTCGCGTTTCTTCTGGCGGATGATCTCGCGGATCAGAGACGACGGGCCGCGCTGGAAATAGTTGCAGTCGTAGGCCAGATAGTCGCCGTCCGATACGAGCGTCTCGATGGCGCGATGCTCGTCCATGAGTTTGTTGACGAGCGTACGCGGCTTGTGGTCCCTGACCCACGCGCGAAATCCGTCCGGGTCGGGTGGAAAGTATGCGCCGCGCCCCTCTGCAAGAATCTCCATACGGTCTGCCTCCCGCGTCCGCGTGACGACACGTCCGCCACGCCGCGGACTGAGTACCATACCCGGCCGCGGCGTGCGACTCGTACACGGTGGCCGGGTGTGCGTCAGGTTGCAATCGGCTCTGCGTGGTTTTTCTCTCCCCTCTCTCCTGGTGGGAGAGGGGGAAGGCGAATGCCTCGCCGTCATCAAGGGAGGGTGTCCCCTGGATTCCGGCTTTCGCCGGAATGACGAAGGAAGGATGTAGGAAGGACGCAGGGATGGCGAAGGAAGGACGTGTCAACCAAGGAAATCTCGAACTGATACACGACCGACGTGCCGGAAACGTATGCGGTAGGGACGACCGGCCGGTCACTCTTACAGCCTTAGGCCGATGCCGCGGGCTTGCAATCCCGTTGCGCCGCCCATACGTATCGACCGCTTCGCGTGGGACTCGGATCGTGCCGTCCCAACGTTCCACCGACGCGCAAAAGGTAAAGGCAGGAAGGGTGGAGAGGGTGCGCATCGTCCGGCTCGTGTTGGTGACGTTGATCGTGTGGTGTGGATCGTTGGCGATCGCAGCGGAGCCCCGCGGGGACGAAGCGGCGACGCCACCTGTCGCCTTGAGCGAGACGTTTCAGGATTACTCGCCCGGCGCGTTCCCCTCGCGCTGGAAGGTGCGCGGGAGCGAAGCCGTGGCCCGCGTCGTTTATCGTGTCGTCGAGGAGGACGGCAACCGGTTCCTGCACGCATACGCGAACAAGCAGGACGTCCAGATCGGCCTCGAACATCGCCTGCAACCCAAGGACTATCCGGTGTTGCGTTGGCGCTGGCGTGCAACGAAACTCCCGCGCGGCGCGAACGAGCGCGTCAAGGCGACCAACGATTCCGCGGCCGCGGTGTACGTGGTGTTCGACAACCGCATTCTGCCGCGCGCCATCAAATACGTGTGGAGTGCCAGCCTGCCCGCAGGAACACAGTTCGACAGCCCGGTCTATTGGCGGGGCAAGGTCGTCGTGTTGCAGCACGGCCCGGCCGCGGCGGACGAATGGCGCGAGGAAACCGTCAATTACTACGAGGACTACAAGGAGATGTTCGGGTTCGAGCCGGGCGAGGTGGTCGGCATCGCGCTGCTGACCGATTCGGACGCGGTCGAAAGCGAGGCCGAAGCCGCGTACGACGATTTCCGGCTGCTCCCGGCCACGCCTCCTGCGCCGGCAGGCCGGGAGCACGCCGCGGTCGGACTACTGTCGAATGGGGGCGGACACGAATAGCCCCGACGTCGTGCGCCGCGCCTATTCGTTGTCGTAGCGCAACTCGTGCGCCACGCGCTCGACCGTGCCGTTCGCCGGGTCGAAATAGTTGAGCGTCTCCTTGCTGATGTCGCCGCCGTAGATATGCACGCTCACGACCGGCTGATCGGTCCGATTGACGAAATCGTGGACCTCTTCGTTGGGAGACAGCACGTGCGCCACGTCGCCGGGCTCCAGATCCAACGACACCGTCTCGCGCAATTCGGCGTGGCCGGCGCGCGTGCCGTCGTCCAGGCGTTTGTAGCGCACCGTATGCAGCCGGTTGCGGTACACGCCTTCCACCACCCAGTTGCCGGCGTGGTCGTGCACGCCGCTCGATCCGCCCGGCGGCCAGATGGCGACCATGACGTTGAAGCAGTCTTCGGGACCGCGGTGCAGCCGGTAGATGGTGAAGTCCTGATGATCCGTCGCGACCCGGCCCGCGGCCGGCCGCGTGTATTCGTCCGGCAGGCTTTGCGCTGCCAGAAACCGTTCCAGGAGCGGCTCGGTCGCCGTGACGATCTCGGCGTGCTCCTTCTGTCCCGCAACGATGGCTTCGACGTCCGCGGCCAACTCTTCGAGCGTGTACGTATCCGCTTCCTGATAGGCGACGTTTCCCATAAGCGTCCCTCCTTTGGTCGTCTTGTCGCCGACTCGCCGGGCAAAAAGCAAGAGGCGTCACGACACGCCGACAGCGCAGCCGGTTTGCAATCTTCCTTCCGTCCCCTCTCCCCTGGTAGGAGAGGGCTAGAGCCTGCCCCGGACCTGATCCGGGGGAGAGGGGGAAGGTACGGGGCTTTCTTCGAACCGACCCGTACCCCCAACCCGCCTGCTCGCTTGACAAGCCGCGTTCCCGTGTCGGAAATTGCCTGCGCGCATATTTCCGCAATCGAAGAAAACGCTCCGAACACCTGAGCTTTTCACGTTAGTGCTATGCCCATGTCTCGATTCGAGAAAACTGCCTGCACCGAACCGGCCGCGGACGAGCCGCCGACCGCCCACCTCGCCGCGAGCCTGACCAATCTCGACGCCAAGACCCGCTACGAACGGATTCTTGCGGCCGAGCGGGGCATCAGCCTCGTCCGCGCGCTGTCCTCCGAGACCCTGCTGTACACGATGAAGGAGGTCGGCCTGAACGACGCGCTCGGCCTGCTGGGCATGGCGTCCCCGCAACAGGTGCGCGACTTGCTCGACCTGGATTGCTGGCGGCGCGACCGGCTGGACGACGATCGCCTGCTGAGCTGGCTGATGCTGCTCGACGAAAGCGGGGGCAGCAAGCTGGCCGAGTGGTTTCTGCAGGCCGACGTCGAACTGCTCGTCCTGCTCGTCCGGCGTCATCTCGAAGTGGTGCGCAAGGCCGACGTGGAGGACGATCCCGATTTCGACCAGTCGGCGTATTTCACGTTCGACGACCAGTACCTGTTGCGGTTCCGGGACGAACCGGAACCCATCCTGCACGCGCTGTTGGAGCGGATCCGCGCGCTCGATTATCCGGCCTACCAGCGCGCCCTCGAAAACAGCCTGTTCGAACTCGAAAGCGGCCTGGAAGAAGCGGCCTACCGCTGGCGTGCCGCCCGGTTGGCGGACCGCGGCTATCCGGCCTACGACGAAGCCCGGACGCTGTTCCGTTTCCTGCCGCCCGAGGCCATCCGCTTTGCCGAATATCGCCGCTCCGACTCCGCGGCGGAGCCGGCCGCGCAGGACGAACCGCTGACTCCACCCGACCACGCCGTGGCCTTGCTGGGTGCGCCGCGGTCCTTCTTCGCGCAGACGTTGGCCGCGCTGCCCGGCGAAACGGCGGCGGAGGTCGGGCGCGAACTGGCCTATCTGACCAACGCCGTCGCCACGGTCGAAGCGCGCGACACGGGCGAGGTCGGCGAAATCCGCCGGTGCGCCCGGACCGCGCACGCCTCCGTCAACATCGGACTCGCCTTTGCCGCACGCGAAGACGGCCCCGCGGCGCGCGACCTGGTGCAGACCACCCGGATCCACGCCTTCTTCCGCGCCGGCTGGAGTCTGGTCCAGCGGCTGCACCACGTCGCCGGCCAACTCGCCGAAAACCTGTCGTCGGTCGTGGGTGCCGACTGGGATCGCTATCTCGATCCGCCCTTCCGCGAAGCCTGTTCCGGGTTGCGCAGCCGACCCCCGCTCTATTCCGTCGGCCTGGACACGCCGGGCGAAGTCTTGTCGCGGCGCTTCACCACGTTCGCCGAGGTGAAACGGGTTGCCACCCTGCTGGCCGACATCCCGATCTGGTTCCGCGTCCTACGCGATAACGGCGTCTTCCCCGAGCAAGAACCGCCCGAGGGCGTCACGCTCTGCGTATTGTGGAACACCGCGTTTGCGCGCTGGGCGCTGGAAGGCGAGGCGAGTATCCGTCCTCTGCACCGCTCCGACCTGCACGCTCTGCACGACCGGCTGGCCGGCGCGGCACTGGACGAACACTGGTCGGCATTCATCGACCTTGCCGCACGGCAGGCCGGGCTCGATGCAGAACAACGGCCCGCCCTCGACCGCTTCGCCGCATGCGCACACGACAAATTGGAAGAAGCGTTGGCCGTCGATGCGGAGACCGCGGACCTGCGGTTCCTGGACGGTATCCTCGTCGAAATTCGATAAAGGAAAGACGGAAACCGCGCCCCCGTAGGGGCAGCCCCCCGTGGCTGCCCTTCCCGGACGCATTAGGATAGAAGAACCCCATGCAGAACCTGAGCAACAAGGTCGCGGTCATCACCGGCGGGGCGAGCGGCATCGGCCTTGCCACGGCGCGGCTGCTGGCCGGTCGCGGGATGCGCCTCGTGCTGGCCGACATCGAGCCGGCGGCGCTCGACCGCGCGGTCGCCGAACTCTCCGCGAGCGGCGCCGCGGTCGACGGCGTCGTCTGTGACGTGGGCGACCGGCAGGCCGTTCAGCATCTCGCGGACCATGCGTTCGAGAAGGCGGGCGGGGCGCACGTCGTCTTTCACAACGCCGGCGTGGCCGTCGGCGGTCCGATCGTGGACATGCAACACACCGACTGGGAATGGACGCTACGCGTGAACCTGTGGGGACCCATCCACGGCGTCGAGGCGTTCACCCCACGCATGATCGCCCGAGCCGAGGGCGGACACCTGCTGTTCACCGCCTCGTTCGCCGGCCTCGTGCCCAACGTCGGGTTGGGGCCGTACTGCGTGTCGAAATACGGCGTGGTCGCATTGGCCGAAGTCCTGCGCCGGGAACTGCGCGACCACGACATCGGCGTGTCCGTGCTCTGCCCCATGCGCGTCGCCACGAATATCGTCCACTCCGAGCGCAACCGGCCCGACGACCTCGGCGGCCCCGAGGCGTCTCCGCCCGTCCTCGACCAGGGCGACGACAACGCGAACCTGGCCGGCCGGGTCCTGGACGTGGAAGACGTCGCCGCGCACGTTGTGGACGCCATGCTCGCCAATCGGCTATACATCCTGCCGCATGAGGAAAGCCGCCAGCCCATCCGCCGGCGTTTCGACCGCATCGATCGGACTTTCGCCGAACAAGGGTCGGCCGGAAAGACGAGCGGATAGTTTCATGACCAACCACGACAAGATATTGCGGCGCTGGGTGCGGGCGCCGGAGCGCTGGCGGGAATTGTGGCAGGCGTGTCAGCACGGCCGCGGGCAATACCGACGCGGCCTGTTCGTCTTGCATGGTCAACCCCGACCTGCCGCGCAGTCCGAGCCGCGCAGAACTCGCGGGCAGATCATCGTCGAATTGCTCAAGAACGAGCCGATGGGGTATTTGTCGTGAGGTGTGGGCAAGCAGGGGGTCGGCGTACGCTTCGCTCGTCCGACCTGCGGGTTTTGCATCGTTTCATCGGTTGAATCCGAGTCATTGATAGGAGGAAGTATGCCGCTCCCGTTCGATCGATATCCCGGCGATGGATGGCGAATGCTCCGAACTCCCGATCCTGGTGACGGGTCATCCCGTCGCGGCTATGGTTACGATCTCCAGCGCGAAACCAACCAAACGTCGTGCGCCTTCTGCAACATCAACTTGGTGGGCGATTATCACCGCTGGTTGTTATTGGTGGTGGATCACGTGCTGCCGAGGAAGGAGTGCGAGAGAAAACAACTCAGAGGTGCCCCGGAACAGTGGTGGGAATCGATGAGCAATCTGATCATCTGTTGTTCGGGATGCAACGGATTGACCGTTCGGGAAGAGATTACCTGGGGACCCTGGGAGGATTGGAGCGTGCAGGCGTTCGTTCGGGATCGGAACCGTGTCTTCGAAGAGAGGAAAAGGCTCGTCCTCAAACGGCGTACCGAGGAAATGAAGTTTTTCAGGGACGAAGTCAAACCGCTGAAAAGGCCGGTTCCGGCCCTCCGGATCAGCGGGGGGGGGGGGGGGGGGGGGGGGGGGGGGGCTCAACCACCACGCCCGCCGAGACGTATCGTAACTTCCTGAGCCTTGTCTTTTGCCATGCGGAAGTCTGTCATCCGTAGGTCGGGTTAGCGAAGCGTAACCCGACACCTTCTGCCACCTTGCTAGGAGCAGCCCCGCACTTTCTCGATCATCTTCCAACGCCTCTGTGACCTGTGGATTGTGTGTCCATATGTCCGCAAGTAATCGGTGGAGCGTGCACCGTTTTCTATACAGGTTGACAGAGGGTAGGCCAATGGCCTAGTTCAATTCATGGAGTTCGAGTGGGATGAAGCCAAGAGCGACGAATGTTATGCACAGCGTGGTTTCGATTTCTTCTAGCGATCCGGGCCTTTCTCGACCCGAAACGAACTACTGTTCGAGATTCTCGCAGGGATTATGGTGAAGAACGCTATCGGCTGTTAGGCGAGATTGAAGGGCGGGTGTTCGTAGTCGTTTTCACCGTGCGGAGATCTGTCATCCGCATCATTTCAGCGCGCAAAGCCAATAAGAGGGAGGTCCGGGAACATGCCGAAAACGCGCGTCAGAATTGATCCAGGCCATTTGCACGATCTCCCCGTGGGGCGTGTCGACCACGCGGTGCTGGATGCAACGACCGAACGGGATATCGCCGCCCAGCAACGACAGGACGACACCGAAGCGATGCGGGACGTGGCGAAATTCGTGCGCCGCGTCCGCAAGCGTCTGGGCTTTACGCAACAGGAGTTTGCGCGGCGCATCGGCGTACCGCAGGAAACGATTCGGAATTGGGAACAAGGAAAACGTTGTCCCACCGGTCCCGCTAGAGCCTTGCTTCGGATCCTCGACAAAGCGCCCGAGACGGCGCTGTTCGCCTTGACCTGAATTTCTGCAACAAGGTTCGTAGCCAGCAGGTCGGGTTAGCGAAGCGTAACCCGACATCCTCAACCACCCCGCTACGAGCCGCTCCGCACTTTCTCGAGCGCCTTCGCCGCGGCTTTGGCCAAGCTCGCGTCGTCCGCTCCCGCGGCGCCTTCCAACGCCTCGATGATCCGTGGATTTGCATCGCCCATCTGTCCGCAGGCAACGGCCGCGGCGCGGCGGACGCCGAAATCCGAGTCATCCTTCAGCAGTCTGACGAGAGCGTTCCGCAGCGGCTCGCTCGTCACGCGGAGTTTGCCCAGACAGGAGAGGCCGGCCAACCGAACGGTCGTATCCGTGTCGCTCAGGCTGCGGAGGTACGCGGCTTGCGCATTGTCGTCCGTCTGTTGGAGGTCGCGCAGACAGTAGAGCGCCATGCGGCGTTGCACTGCGTTGCCGGCGTGCACGAGTCGGAGCATCGCGTCGAGGACCGTCCGGGGATGACGGCCGGCCACGCGCAAAATCGCGGTATGGGCGGCCCAACGCAGATCGCTTTCCTGGTGCCCCAGGTTTTCGATCAGGACCGGGAGCGGCGACGGGTCGGGCAGGGCGAGTCCGGACAACGCGAACGCCGCGGTCCAGCGGACTCGCGCGTCCTGGTCGGCCAATCGGGCGTGGAGTCCCGCGACGACCGCCGGTTGTCGTGGCGCGGAACGGACGAGGACGGACGCGGCGCCGCGCTGCACCTTTTTTGCCCGGTGTCCCAGACAAGCGAACAGCACGCGAAGAAGGTCGTCCGACAGCGGGGGATGAGGACTTCGGGCCATGAGACCGTCGAACGCGGTGACGAGTTCCCGCTCGTCACCGTCGCGGAGCGCCGCGGCGAGTCGATCTGCGCGCATGGATCACGACTCCCCGGCCGGCGTTTGGGCGGACAGAATCAGGTCGGGCAGGGCTTCGAGCTGTCCGGCGCCGATCAGATAGTGGTCGGGGTCGAGAAACGTCTTGTCGATGATGCGCCAGATTGCGTTTTGCGTAAGCGGGCAGCCGGTCAGGCCGCGTTCGAGGGCTTCGATCCCGCCGGGGTCGGCGATGATGTCACCGCTGAATCGAATCGCCCGAATGGTCCGTACGGGGGTGAGTGAAAACCGGATTCGCAATTCCCCGAGCGGCGTCGAGGCGGTTGCTTCCCAGGGGAGGTCGGCCCGAAACCGGCGTTCGGCGAGTCCCGGTCGAGGGGCGGTTCGGTTCGCTGTGGCGCCGATGGCGGATCGTTCGTCGGCAGCGAGCGGCTGTTCGACAAACTCGATTCCGAATTGGTGGGCGAAACCGTCTTTCAACATGGCTGCGAGCTGGTCGAAGGGGAGGGGCGCTCCGAGGACGTCTTCCAGGGTAGTGACTTCTTCGGGCGCGAACAGTCGGCTGAACGCCGTGCCCCGCGGGTCGATGCGGTCGAGCAACGGGGCGAGGGCTCGGGCGTTCCGTTGGACGAACAGCTCGCCTTCGCAGAGCAGGGCGCCGTCCGCGGCGGTTACGAACGACAGCCACCCGATGGCTCGGCGCTGCACCGTCAGCAGATCGCGTCCGGGATAGAAGATATTGATGCCACGTGCCTTCAGACCGGCCATGACGCCGCGCGCGTAGCGGTTCAACACCTGGAACGGGGCGATGGCGTGTGGGTCGGGCGAGAACAAGAACGCGCGGTGCGGCAGGGTGAGTGAAAATTGGACGAAGCCGTCGCCGGCCGGGAAGACGCGGCCTCCGGTCAGGCGTCGGACGACGGTGACGCCCGGCGCGTCGCGCAAGCCGTTCGGTGTGTGGTAACGGCCGAGCAGGACGACGTCGTTCGGGAAGCTGGAGACGCACAAGCACGGCATGCGGGTTGCGGCGGCGTTGGCGAGCAGGAAGCGGTCCGTTGCCACGCTGTCGTTCGGGTCGGTCGAGAACTGCGTCAGAAAACGCGCCTGCATGGGCACGCAGGATAGTTGACGGCGGAAGAGAATGGAACGTGAGGCGTCAAGCGAGGCTTTTTGGCTGGTTGTCCGGATGCTCATACTGAGGATGGAACGGTTTGAAAGATGTCTCTCGGTGACGACGGGGACCCCCCACCGGCTCGCCAGCGGGCTGACGCCCGCGGCTTGCCGGCTCCCCCTCAAGGGGGGAGTGATAGGAACGGGAAGACGGAACGATGAATTTCAATCTGACCCTTTCTCCCAAGTACCGAGTAGGGAAAGTTCTAAGAGTTCCCTACAAAACGATTCCGAAAGAGGTTTTTCCTTTTAGGGATGACCGTGGCGGAAGTGGCTGGGGTAGAGATGCCGAGTCCCCTCCCCCCTTGAGGGGGAGGGGAAGGTAAAACGCCCTCCACGGCTTGACGTTCGCCGGGAGTGGGCGCGTATCCGCCTGGATTCTGGCTTCCGCCAGAATGACGAGGGGGAGGACGAGAATGACGAATAAGAAAGTATGGAGGAATGACAAGGGCGGCGTATGAGAGCGGCGGGGGAGATACGAGAATAATGACGTAAACGGAATTACATACTTGAAGATCCCCCGCGGTCGTCATTCCCGCGAAAGCGGGAATCCAGAGGATGGATACCTGTTTGCACAGAGCCTGCCCCCGGCTTGAACGGGGTGTGACGAGGAAAAACTGTCCTTGGAACCGTGTTGTATATGATCCCCGACGTAAACGGGGAGGCCGGAAGTTGAGATCTGTGCTGGGTACGGGGACACCGTGTGGGGTTCGCGTTGCGTGAGCCCCTGGTGTTCGGATAGGATTCGCGGCGTGGAAGACCTGTGGGAACGTGCCGAAGAGATTCTCGCGGACGGGAAGCCGTTCGTGTTGGCGACGATCATTCGGACGCGCGGCTCGGTGCCGCGCGAGGTCGGCGCCAAGATGGTCGTGCCGCCCGAAGGCCAGCCGTTCGGCACCATCGGCGGCGGGTGCGGCGAGGGCGAGGTGCTCCGCCGTGCGTACCCGATTCTGGACGAGCCGGCCACGTCGGAGCCCGCTCCCCCGCGCATCGTGCAGGTCGATCTGACCGGCGACTTCGATCAGGACGAGATTCAGGTGTGCGGCGGTGTCATGGACGTGGCGCTCGACCGTTGGCAGCCTGACGCGCACCGCGACCTGGTCCATACGCTGGCGGAAGCGGCCCGCGCCCAGCGGCCTGCGGCGCTCGTGACGGCACTCGACCAGGTGGACGGATTGCGACCGGGTACGAAAAGTTGTCTGGCCGTGGATGGAGGCGCCGCGGGGCTGACTCCCGCCGTTCCTATCTCGGAGGAGACGCTCGAAGCGTTCTCCGCGTCGTTATCGTCCGGCAAACCGCAACTCTACGCGGTTGCGCCCCACGGCGGTGCGCACGCGGACGCGATTGCACGGAAAGAGGACTGGCCGCGCGTGTTCGTGGACGTGCAGACGGGCGTGCAGACGTTGCTGATCGTGGGTGCCGGGCACATCGCGCAGCCGTTGTGCGCGCTCGGCGCCCAACTCGGATTCCACACCGTGGTGGTGGACGACCGCTGGGCGTTCGCCAACCGGGAACGCTTTCCCGACGCCGCGGACGTGCGCGTCGGCCCCTTCGAGGAGGTGCTGAACAGCCTGTCGATCGACGCCCGGACGTACGTCGTGGTGGTGACGCGCGGGCACGTCTGGGACGAAGCGTCGGTCAAGGCCGTCCTGCCGAAGAATCCCGCCTACGTCGGCATGATCGGTAGCCGGCGGCGCTCGAAACGGACCCTGGAACGTCTCGTGGAGCAGGGGTTTCGCGCCGCGGACGTGGCGCGCGTGCATACGCCGTTGGGGCTCGACATCGGCGCGGAAACACCGGCCGAGATCGCCGTGGCGATTGCCGCGGAGATCGTCCGTGCGCGCCGCCGCGGACCGAGCGATACGGTTTCGCTGGCCGCCAAGACGCGGCCCTCAGGCCCCTTCAAGTTTCCGCTCGGCGCGGTTGCCGGAGGTGAGGCCGCAGAGCCGGTCGCGTCCTGACTCCGCGGCAGCCGGATCATTGCTCTCCCCCGTATGATTTCCGGCATCGTTCTGGCCGCGGGTGAATCGCGGCGCATGGGCTCCCCCAAGGCGCTGCTGCGGTATCGCGACCGCACGTTCATCGAAAACATCTGCGACGCATTGCTGACCGGCGGCGTGGGCGAACTCGTCGTCGTTCTGGGCGCGCACGAGCATGCCGAGCCCATCCGGGCGGCGTTGCCGGCCCATCCCGCGCTGCGTGTGGTGACGAACGCGCGCTACCGGCTCGGGCAATTGTCCTCGCTCATGGCCGGGATTCAGGCGCTCTCGCCCGACAGCGAAGCCGCGGTCGTCAACTTGGTGGATCACCCACTCGTCCGACCCGAAACCGTTCGGGCACTGTGCACGGAATACGCGCGCGACCCGGCGCAGATCATGATTGCCAGTTTCCAAGGCCGGCGCGGGCATCCGGTGTTGTTCTCCAGTCGAGTGTACGGCGAAATTCTGGCGGCGCCGCTCGACCGGGGGGCCAAGGCGGTCGTCCGCAAGGACCCGGCCCGCGTCCGCGAAATTCCGCTTGACGATCCGGGCATCCGCGCCGACATCGACACGCCCGAAGCGTACGCGCGTTGGGTCGGCGAATAGCGCGGAGCGCAACGTTCCGATCATTCCACCGGAAGCCGATAGCATCCGAGTTTCAAAGGTTTTCTTAACGAACGTGGTCTCCGGGTGTGAGGGCAATCCCAACACGGCGACACGGCCGGATAATCAGCCCGGACGTAGTCTCCGGGTGTAGGGGCAACCCCCTGTGGTTGCCCTGGACGGAGGAGGGCAGGCACGGGGGCCTGCCCCTACAATAAGCATGGGGCGATGTGGATTTCACTGAATGCGTGTCAGCGAGGCCATAACCCTTGCGTTCGATACGGCTTTTCTGTAGCAAAGCGTGAAGTCGTCCGAGGGGGTTCCGACGGCTTTTCGACCGCCCAACACCAACCCATTCGCAAAAGGAGGCCGCCTTGCACGAACTGCATTACGAAGCGCCGACGTCGCTCGACCAAGCCGTCAGCTTGCTGGCCACGGCCGGGGACGACGGCCGCTTGCTTGCCGGAGGCACGGATCTGATCATCCAGATGCGCGCCGGCGTCCGACAGCCGGGACAGGTGATCGACGCCAAGAAGATTCCCGAACTCCAAACCCTTTCCTACGACGCACAAAGCGGCCTACGCCTCGGCGCCGCACTCGCCTGCTGCGAAATCATCGACAACCCGACCGTCCGACAGCACTACCCCGGGCTGGTCGAAGCCGCAGGGCTGATCGGTTCGGATCAGATTCTGGCGCGCGCCTCGGTGGGTGGCAACGTGTGCAACGGCTCGCCGGCCGCGGACACCACGCCGGCGTTGATCGCACTGGGCGCAACGTGTCACATCGCCGGGCCGAAGGGCACGCGCGAGGTCGCCGTCGAAGACTTCGTGACTGCGCCGGGGCGGACCGTCCTGTCAGCGGACGAACTGCTGGTCGAATTCCGCATCCCGGCCCCGCCGGCCAAGGCCGCGGACTGCTATCAGCGGTTCATTCCGCGCAACGAGATGGACATCGCGGTCGTGGGCGTCGGCTCGTGCGTGGCCCTGGACGGCGATACGTGCGGCGCCGCGCGTATCGGCCTGGGCGCGGTCGCGGCCCGTCCGTTACTCGCCGAGGAAGCGGGCGCCGCGTTGGTCGGCACACCGCTGGACGCCGCGGCCATCGACGCCGCGGCGAAACTGGCGCAGGCCGCGGCGTCGCCGATCAGCGACATGCGCGGCACCGCGGAGTTCCGTACCCATCTGGTCGGCGTGCTGACCCGCCGCACGCTCGAGGAAGCCGCGGCCCGGGCGCGCGCACGGTAGCGCGGGTCGGACGAAGCGGGCCGTTTTCGGGAAGGCAGGACAGATATGCGAAAAGTACACGTACAAACCACGCTGAACGGCGAACAGACCGAGTTCCTGTGCGAGCCGCGGCAAAGCCTGCTGGAAGTGCTGCGCGACGTCGTCGGCTACACCGGCACCAAGGAAGGTTGCCTCACGGGCGACTGCGGGGCGTGCAGCGTCATTCTGGACGGCCGGCCGACCGATTCGTGTCTGGTGCTCGGCGTCGAAGCCGAGGGCAAGGAGATCACCACGGTCGAGGGCTTGGCCGACGGCGACACGCTGCATCCGCTACAGAAGAAATTTCTCGAACACGCCGCGTTGCAGTGCGGCATCTGCACGCCGGGGTTTCTGGTGACAGCCAAGGCGTTGTTGGACCGCAACCCCGACCCGAGCGAACACGAAATCCGGTATGCGCTCGCCGGCAACCTGTGCCGCTGCACGGGCTACGACAAGATCGTCAAGGCGGTGCAGGACGCCGCGGCCGAAATGCAAGGGAGGTAACCATGGCAGCCCCGCAAGAACACAAGTTCAAAGTCATCGGCACGCGCCCGATCCGGCACGACGGCGTCGACAAGGTCACCGGCCGGGCCCAGTACGGCGCGGACGTCGATCTGGCCGGCCTCTTGCACGGCAAGGTGCTGCGCAGCCCGCACGCCCACGCCGCCATCACGTCCATCGACACCGCCGCGGCCGCGGCCCTGCCCGGGGTGAAGGCGGTCATCACCGCCCGGGACCTGCCCGAGATCGGCCCCGGCACCGCCATGATGGGCGAGTTACCTATCAACCCGCAGCACATTTCGCGCAACTGCATGGCCCGCGACAAGGTGCTCTACGACGGCCACGTCGTGGCCGCGGTCGCCGCGACCAGCCCGCACGTCGCCGAAGAGGCGGTCAAGCTCATCCGGGTCGAATACGAAGTCCTGCCCCACGTGCAGAACGTGGTCGAAGCCATGGACGACAAGGCGCCGGTTCTCATTCCGGGTCTGGGCAAGGGCGAGGACGGCGCGCGCTACGACACCAACGTCGCCAACCACATCCAGTTCGAGCGCGGGGATCCGGCCGCGGGATTCGCCGCGGCCGAGGCGGTGGTCGAGCGCGAGTTCGACACGTCGATGGTCCACCAGGGCTACATCGAGCCGCACAACGCGGTCGCCCAATACAGTTCGGACGGCCAGAGCACGATCTGGGTCAGCACGCAGGGCGCGTTCACCGCACGGGACCAGACCGCGCACGTCCTCGACATGCCGCCCAGCAAGATCAAGGTGATTCCCGCGGAGATCGGCGGCGGCTTCGGCGGCAAGATCCCGATCTATCTGGAGCCGCTCGCGCTGCTGCTGTCCAAGAAGACGGGCAAGCCGGTCAAGATGGTCATGAGCCGCGCCGACGTGTTGAAGGCGACCGGGCCGACGCCGGGCTCGCGCATCAAGGTGAAGATGGGCGCGGACAAGAACGGCAAGATCACCGCGGCCGAAATCTGGATGGCGTACGAAGCCGGCGGCTTTCCCGGCTCGCCGGTCGGCGCGGGGTGCATGACGGTCATCGCGCCGTACGACATCGAGAACCTGAAGATCGACGGCTACGACGTGCTGGTCAACAAGCCGAAGACCGCGGCCTACCGCGCGCCGGGCGCGACCAACGCGGCCATGGGCTCCGAGACCGTCATCGACGAACTGGCGGAGAAGCTGGGCATCGACCCACTCGAATTCCGGCGCATCAACGGGGCCAAGGAAGGCACCGCGCAGCCCGCCGGCCCGAAGTTCGGACAGATCGGCTATCTGGATACGCTGGACGCCACGGTCGCCTCCGACCACTACCAATCGGCGCTGCCGCAGGTCGAAGGGCGCCGCGTGGGCCGCGGGCTGGCCTCGGGCTTCTGGTTCAACGCGGGCTTCCAGTCCAGCGCGACGGTCGCCATCAATTCGGACGGCACCGCCAACGTGGTGACCGGCTCGACCGACATCGGCGGCACGCGCGCCTCGTGCGCGATGATCGCCGCGGAGGTGCTCGGCCTGCAAGCGGAGGAAGTCCACCCCGTGGTCGCGGATACCGAGTCCATCGGCCACACGGACATGACCGGCGGCAGCCGCGTGACGTTCGCCACGGGCACCGCGGTCTATGAGGCCGCGCAGGACGCGCTCGGCCAGCTCAAGCAGCGCGCCGCCAAGGCGTGGAAGGTCGAGCCCGACCAGGTCGCGTTCCAGGACGGCGTGTTCACTTGCACGGCCAACGGCAACGAAACGTTCACGCTCAAGGAACTGGCCGCGAAGCTGCCGCGCACCGGCGGTCCCGTGGCGGGCCGCGCGTCGGTGAATCCGCGCGGCGTGGGTCCCGGCTTCGCCACGCACCTCGTGGACGTGGCGGTCGATGAGGAGACGGGCAAGGTGGACGTGCTGCGCTATACCGCGGTGCAGGACGTCGGGAAGGCGATTCACCCCAGCTACGTCGAGGGGCAGATGCAGGGCGGCGTGGCGCAGGGGATCGGCTGGGCGCTCAACGAAGAGTACGTGTACGGCGACGACGGGCGGATGCAGAACACCGGGTTTCTGGACTACCGGATGCCGACGTGTCTGGACCTGCCGATGATCGAGACCGTCCTGGTCGAGGTGCCCAATCCCGGCCACCCGGTCGGGGTGCGCGGGGTGGGCGAGGTGCCGATCGTGCCACCGCCCGCGGCGATCGCCAACGCGATCTACGCGGCGACCGGCGTGCGGATGCACGACCTGCCGATGTCGCCTCCGCGCGTAACCAAGGCGCTGCAGGAGAAGAACGGCTGACTTCTCCAGGATGGGGGGTGAGCCTTTCGAGCGTGACGGCGAAGACCCCCCTCCCTAGCCCTCCCCCTCGCCCTTCGACAAGTTCAGGGACCGGGGGGAGGGAACTACAGTTGCGGCGAAACGATGGCGACGGTGTATATTCCTTCGCTGCTGCGCAAGCTGACCAGCGGTGAGGATCGGACGACGGCCAGCGGTACGACCGTTGGGGAAATCGTGGACGATTTGGATCGCCAGTTTCCCGGCTTTCGGGCACGAGTCGTCGAGGACGGCGATATCGTGGGTTCGATCGCGGTGTCGATCGACGGTGAGATCGGGACGCAGGGGTTGAGGGACAGCGTCCCGAGCGGAGGGGAAGTGCACTTCGTGCCGGCCATCGGCGGCGGCTAGACGAAATCACTCAGCGTCGGACGTGACGAACAGGGAAGGGCGGTTGATGCTCTTCCCTGTTTTTGCGTCGGCTTTCACGGCGCGCCTCTCGGCAATCGCGACGACCGGAACGTTAGAATGCGATGCTGCTCCCTCAGTTCATTGAGCCTGCGATGTGTTGAGCTTGTCGAAACATCGAAACGAACCCGGAAGTCACCTCGGCCTTCGCTCCCGACCCTTCGACTCTTCGACAAGCTCAGAGCATCGCAAGCTCAGGAGCCAGCCCGTTGAGCCTGTCGAAACGGGCACAGGATCATCTTGTACGTAATTCCCCACTTTTCCTGTATCGGATGTGCTTCATCCTCTATCGGTCGGATACGTCACGCCGGTCAGGCGTTCGGACACTTCCCAGAGGCGTTGGGCGGTCTCGTCGTTGCGGACGCGGCTGCTCAGGAACGCCCTGACCGGCGGGCCGGCCATCTCGAACATGCCGCCGGGTCCGAAATAGTCTCCGCCGGACACGTCCAGGGCCGTTGCCGCATAGAGGGTCGGCAACGCACCGGCCAGGGAGGCCTGCGCCATGCCGGGGACTTTCATCATCACGCGGACCATCGCCGTGTGGCGTTGGAGGGCGGTCTTCGTGAAGCCCGGATGGGCCGCGGCGGAGCACAACGAGTCCGGCCCGTCATGATAGCGGTGCTGCAACTCCCGCATGAACAGGAGGTTCGCCAGTTTGCTGTATCCGTAGGCCGTCCAGGGGGAATAGCCTTTCTCCGCGTTCAGATTATCGAAATCGAGCGGGCGGAAGCGGGGCGCGAGGCTGCTCACGGTCACGACGCGGGCACCCTCGGTCCGCAGCAACAGAGCGAGCAAACGACCGGTCAAGGCAAAATGTCCCAGATGGTTGATCCCGGACTGCTGCTCGAAGCCGTCCGCGGTGTGACCGAAAGGCGGCACCATCACACCGGCGTTGTTGATCAACAGGTCGAGCCGCCGATGGGCGGCACCGAATTCGTCGGCAAACGTTGCGACGGACTTCAGGCTGGCGAGGTCCATGTGTTGGACGGCAACCTTCACTTGCGGTTCGCCGCGGGTAATGTCGGCTCGCGCGGCCTCGCCTTTCTCCAGGTCGCGGACGGCCAGGACGACATGCGTGCCCTTGCGCGCCAGCACGCGGGCGGTTTCGCGTCCGATGCCGCTGTTCGCGCCGGTCACGACGGCGGTCCGCCCGGTCTGATCCGGGACGTCGCGTTCACTCCAAGCCATGCGTTACACTCCTTCGGCTTCCGTCCGAGGGGGAAGCGGACCGTTGATCTCCGCGGCTTCTGCAGAGTCGCCTCCGGCATCTTCCCGAATCTTGATTTCGACGAAAACCCCGCCCATCCATTCCGCCCGCTTGTACGTCCAGGGACGTAGTTTCCGAAACCCCGCGCGGCTCCGTTCCACATCATCGACGATGGGAATCGCCCAGCCCACGAGCTCCGTTCCCTGAATCAACATGCGGACTTCCGCGCCGCCTTCCAGATGTTTCCACCAGCCGGAATCGCACCCGACGTACACCATGTCGCCCTCGCGCAGGTAATCCACGGGAAACGTCTTCATGTCCGAGGAGTCCCGCCGCTGCATGGTGATGAGCATGACGCCGTCACTCAACAGCCCGTGCCGCTCCGACCGCAGCACGGTCGAGACGAGCGGATTCGCCGCGGCGATGAACACGGCGATACCGGCCACGACGGAAATAGCGATGACCATACGTTTCCTCATGTTTCCGTCCCCTCTCCCCCCTTCGACCTTTCGATCCTTCGACAGGCTCAGGACAACGCAAGCGCAAGGCACCGCAAGCTCAGAGACCACCGGGAGAGGGCCGGAGCCTGCCCCGGACTCGACCCGGGGGAGAGGGTCCGAGTTTTCACTCCGAACAGATCGAAAATTTCAAACCAATCCACGCCCCGCCGACATGTTGACTTGGCGGACCCTAGCCTATTTATAGTTGCCCCGCCACGACTTCGGCGCGGCCCCTTTTGCGTCGTATTTCCGGGAAGATTGGAGACGGTCATGCCCACGCAACACGAGCATCGATTCAAGGTGATCGGCACCCGGCCGATCCGGCACGATGGGGTGGACAAAGTGACCGGCCGTGCCCGCTACGGGGCCGACGTGAGCCTGCCCGGCCTGTTGTATGCGAAAGTGTTGCGCAGCCCGCATCCGCACGCGCGCATCAAGTCCATCGACACCACGGCCGCGGAGGCCGCGCCCAACGTCAAGGCGGTCATCACCGGTCGTGACTTTCCCGACATCGAGGGGATCCTGCTGCAAATCGGCGAGAATTTCGTCAACCCGCGCCACCTGTCGTACAACATCATGGCGCGCGACACGGTCTATTACGACGGGCACGCGGTCGCCGCGGTCGCGGCCACCGACCCCCACTCCGCGGAGGAGGCGCTCAAACTCATCAAGGTCGCATACGAGCCGCTGCCCTTCGTGCAGAACGTACGCGAAGCCATGCGGCCCGATGCCGTGATTCTACACCCCGACCTGCGCACCGCGGGCGAGGACGAAGACACCCAACAGCCGACGAACGTCGCCAACCACATCCAGTTTTCGCGCGGCGATCCGGCCGCGGGCTTCACCGCAGCCGAAGTCGTGCTGGAGCGGGAGTTCACGACCAGCATGGTTCATCAGGGCTACATCGAGCCGCACAACGCCGTGGCGCAATACAATGCCGACGGCAAGGCGACCGTGTGGGTGAGCACGCAGGGGCCGTTCGCGGTGCGCGAGTTGTGCGGCACCATGCTGCAAATGCCGCGCGGCGACATCAAGGTCGTGCCGGCCGAGATCGGCGGCGGTTTCGGTGGCAAGACCACCGTCTATCTGGAGCCGCTGGCCCTGCTGCTGTCGAAGAAGACGGGGCGGCCGGTCAAGATGGTCATGGCGCGCGGCGAAGTGCTGCGCGCGACCGGGCCGACGCCGGGTTCGCACATCCGGGCCAAGATCGGGACCGACGGCAAGGGCCGGATCACGGCCGCGGAACTGGAACTGTTATTCGAGGCGGGCGCGTTCCCCGGCTCGCCCGTGGCCGCCGGCTGCATGACGGTGCTGGCGCCGTACGATCTGGAGAATTTTCGGATCGACGGCTACGACGTGGTGGTCAACAAGCCCAAGACGTGCGCCTACCGCGCCCCCGGGGCCACGAACCCGGCCATGGCGGTCGAAACCTTGCTGGACGAGATCGCCGAACGCCTCGGGCTGGACCCGCTCGAAATCCGGCGGCTGAATGGCGCCAGCGAAGGCACGGCGCAGCCCGCGGGCCCGAAGTTCAAGCGCATCGGCTATCTGGAAACCGTCGAGGCGATTCGGAAGAGCGACCACTACCTGTCCCCGCCGCCGCAGAGTGACGGCCACAAGCTGCGCGGGCGCGGCGTCGCGACCGGCTTCTGGTTCAACGCCGCGTTCCAGTCCAGTGCCACGGTCAGCATCAATACCGACGGCACCGCCAACGTGGTGACCGGCTCGCCCGACATCGGCGGCAGCCGCGCCTCGTGTGCCATGATCGCCGCGGAGGTGCTGGGGATGACTGCGCAGGACATCCATCCGGTCGTCGCGGACACCGAGTCGATCGGCCACACGGACACGACCGGCGGCAGCCGGGTGACGTTTGCGACGGGGTTGGCGGTGTACGACGCCGCGCAGGACGCCATCGGCCAACTCAAGCAGCGTGCGGCCACGCTGTGGAAGGTCGAGCCCGGCGACGTCGCCTATCAGGACGGGACGCTGTCGTGTCTGAGCAACGGCAATGAGAAGATCCGCGTCAAGGATCTGGCGCCCAAGTTTCCGCGCTGCGGCGGACCGGTCATGGGCCGGGCGTCGGTCCGACCGCGCGGCGTCGGCCCGGCCTTTGCCGCCCATGTCGTGGACGTGGAAGTCGACCGCGAGACCGGCAAGGTGGACATCCTCCGCTACACCGCGGCGCAGGACGTGGGCAAAGCCGTCCACCCCGGTTACGTCGAAGGTCAGATTCAGGGCGGCGTGGCGCAGGGGATCGGCTGGGCGCTCAACGAGGAGTATTTCTACGACGCCGACGGACTGATGCGGAACACGGGGTTTCTCGATTACCGGATGCCGACTTGCCTCGACCTACCCATGATCGAGACCATTCTGGTCGAAGTGCCGAATCCGGGCCATCCGATCGGAGTGCGCGGCGTGGGCGAGGTGCCGATCGTGCCGCCGCCCGCTGCGATTGCCAACGCGATCTACCGCGCCGCGGGAGTCCGCCTGACGGAGTTGCCGATGTCGCCCGCCAAAGTCGCCAAGGCCGTGCAGAACCGAGCCGGATGAAGTCGGGCCGCGAAACCCCGCCCCCTCCGGCCTTATACTCCGGGTGCAGCGATTTCCGCGTTTTCGAGAGGTGGAGCTAGGCCAGTCTTGACGACGCTCAGACCGGAGAGAGTCACGCCGCGCCGATGAGGTCCACGAACCCGCGTAACATCCGATAGGTCAGCCCCCAGATCGTCTTGCCGCGGTAGAGCAGCGCTGCGACTTGTATGGTCGAGCCGTCGGCCAGTTCGCGCTGCACGCTACAGTCCGCGCCGCCGCGGACGATCAGTGACAGCGGAACCCAAAGCAGATCCTGCACTTCGAGCGGGTCGAGCACCGGCTTGAGCCCTCTTGTCACTTGGTACACGAAGGGTGACACCACCATGCCGGTCTGCGTGCCCCCGGCCGTAGCGGGGATGTCGGCCAGCCGGCCCAGGTACTCGCCCTGGTCGTCGAGCCGGATGCCGACTTCCTCGAACGTCTCGCGCCGGATGGTGACGAATAGGTCGGGGTCCTGCGGCTCCTGGCGTCCGCCGGGAAAAGCCATGTGGCCGGACCACGGATCGTGAGGATGGTGG
This sequence comes from uncultured Binatia bacterium (SeqCode), assembly GCA_965242795.1. GTDB lineage: Bacteria > Desulfobacterota > Binatia > Bin18 > Bin18 > Bin18. The sequence continues at coordinate 684,014 of OZ251505.1, read as the reverse complement.
GCGCGGTGAATGAACAGCACGTACACGTCGTCCGCTCGCGGCTGCAGGAGCATCGCCACCGCGGCCCGCTGCGTCGCCTGCGTGGCGACCGGTGCTGGGGTGTGATTGGCGAGCCGGTCGCGGATACGGGCGAGCGTCGCGGTCTGCATTCCGAGGCTATGGTGGAGCGTTCGGGAACGAGGGAGCGGGCTCGACAGGTCCGAGGAGTCGTGGGAGCAGGCAGCGGAACGAGTCGGAGGGCGCCAATCTCGCCGGTACGGGCCGGCTCATTGGCGGGACGACTCTTCCTGATTCGCCTCTTTCACCGCTTCGAGCACTGCGCCGGCCCGGCGGACGTGAAGTTGCACTTCGAGAATCTGGTTGAGCAGACGGCCGATGTAATTGCGCGCCTCTTCGGTCTGCGGTCCGAGCCCCTTGACGAGTTGCGTGGCGGAACCGATGCCCTGGTTGGCCTGGGTCACGGCGCTTTCGATGTCGCCGAAGGTTTCGGAGTCGATAATCATGCGCGTGCTCTCTGCCTTCCGCAGCCCGTGGCGTCCAGCGCGCGCAGTGTATGGACACAAGTCCCGCCCGTCAATCCGGCGTCCCGGCTTGCGCTGCCCTCCGCCGCCCGTCAGGATGCGGCGTCGAAAATCCGGCAAATCGGGCGGTCTGAAGAACTTCGTAAAGGGAATTGCATACGACGATCCTGACATTTTCCCCGGCTGACATCCATGCTCTCCCGGCCAAAAATCTTTCGGCCCTTCGACAGCCTCAGGCCTGCAAACTCAGGACACCACAGGTTCAGAGATCTTTCCATCCCCAAGTTCGTTGAGCTTGTCGAAACGAACCCCGATGTCACCCCGGCCTTCGCACTTTACCCCCGACCCTTCGACAAGCTCAGGGTCCAGCCTGTTGAGTTCGGTTCCTGAACTCGTCGAAAGGTGTTGCAACCGCCACGGAATCCCCTTGTCTGTCATTCCCCTCGGACATGTCGGACATTGCGGGAAGGAGCGGGAAGGATAGGCGGGCGGTCCGCATGAAAAATCTGCTGCTCCTCTGTGTCTGTCTGAGCGGGGTGACGTCGCCCGCTTGGGCCGAGGTCGTGCACACGATCGATTTCTCGGGACAGCCCGACGGGTCGGCCGCGGCGTGGCTCAGGCAGCGGGGCTTCGTCTTCCGGCTGGATGCCGAAAAGTTGGCGCCTCGGTTCGAAAACGGCCGGCTGGTCTTGCAAACGGAGAGCGCGCAGGCCGGGCTGTTCGAGTTGCCGGTCCACTTGTCCGGGGTGGAGCGGCTGCGGGTGGTGTGGGGAGTAGAGCGTTATCCGCATGGCGCGGATTGGAGCCGGGGAGTGACCGCGGTGCCGGTCGCGGTGATGACGAGCTTCGGTACCAGAAAAATCTCCAGTGGCTCGCTGTTCGTGCCCAACGCGCCGCATTTCATCGGCCTCTTTCTAGGCGAGAAAGAGACCGCGGGCCGGGTCTATCTGGGAAACTATTACAAAAAGGGCGGGCGGTATTACTGCACGCCGTGCGGAACACCGCCGGGGCAGCGGGTGGTGACCGTCTTCGATCTGGCGAACGCCTTTCGGACCGAATTCGAGTTTGAGGAGATACCGCCAATCAGTCGGTTCGGTTTTCAGATGAATACGAAACGCACGTCGGGGGGTGCCGTGGCGTTCATCGAAAAAGTGGAATTTCTGTCCGATTGACCGTGGACGCGGTGAATACAATCCGCGCAGCCGCGTCTCACCCTATAGCTTTCCTTCTTTCTTCCTCCTTCCCAACGCGACCGGGGAGGGCTCATGAAACCCCTTGCATGAGACCCCTTCCCGGTCGTTTTTCGTTCGCGAACCAACGCGACCGGCGTCTGCGGGACGTCGCGTTCAGGCTGGGCCGCTCCAGTCGAACGGAATGTGCTTGCTCGATTTTTCCGCCCAGTCCCAGGTATAGCCGTAGGCGTCGACGCGGTTCTCGACCGTCTTGCCCCAGGTGGCGACTTGGCCGGGGCCGACCTCGGACCCGGGCGGATTCAGCAGTTGTACGCGCTTGCCCTTCGGCGTGGTCGGGCCGCCGAGCGCTTCTGCGAACGCGGTCACCGAGCCCGGAATCTCGGCTTTCCAGAAGCTCAGGTCGTCGGCCACCTCGAAATCGATCGGCACGTATTCGATCCCGCGCACTTCGCCGACCGATTTGGCGAACCCGGCCATGAATCCGCCGGCCTGGCCCGAGAAGATCAGCCGCAGGGCTTCGCGTTGCGCCTCGTCGGCCCGCTCGTCGATGAACAGGCCGAGCGAAATGGACGCCTCGCCCGCCCACACGTTACCGCTGAAACTGGCGACCGCCAGCACGTTCAGGCCGTCGAGCCGGGCCGCGCCGTACGCGCCGTTCCGCACGTGGTAGGCGAGCACGCCCTCGCAGTGATTGTTCGTCGGCGGCTGGGCGAATTCGCACGGACACGCGATGTCGCAACTGCACACGTCGAACCAGTCGCCGCGCAACGTCCAATCGGGAATGTCGGCCATCTCATTCTCCTCCTTCGTCCCTTCGGCAGGTTCAAGAATAGACCTGCGAGATCACGTACCCTGAGCTTGTCGAAGGGTCCTTTTGAGCAGACCTGGTAGGTTCGACTCCTCGCGTAATCCCAATTCCCCGAACGACGCGCGGCTTACGGCTCGACCATGATCTTGGCGTGCGTTTCGGGCGAGCCGAGGTCCTCGAACGCCTGGGCGACGCCGTCGATGCCGACCGTGCCGGTAATCAGCGGGTCGGTGACGATCTCGCCCTCGGCGATGTGGCGCAGCGTGGCCGCGAATTCTTCGCCGCTGTAGCCGAGCACGAATTGCAGATTCAGTTCCTTGTTGATGCCGAACATCGGCTCGATGTGGTCTTTCTCCATGCACACGCCGACCACGACGATCCGCGTGCCTTGAGGCGTCGCGGCCATGATCTGATCGAGGACCCCCGGCACCCCGACGCACTCGAACATGACCGCGGGCCGCAACGCCGGTCCGGTCGCCCACGGGGGCCGCGGCGGCGCGGTGCTCGGATCGCCCCATGCCGCGGCGTCCTGCCAACTCGTGTATGGCGATTGCCGTGCCGGGTCGATGACGACGTGGGCGCCGACCGCCTCGGCCAGTTGCCGGCGCCGCGGAGAGAAATCCGCGGCGACGATCGGCTCGGCGCCCTTCATGCGCAGCGCCGCGATCACGGCCAGCCCGACCGGACCGCAGCCGATGACGAGCGGCACGTCGGGCGCCGCCAGCCGCGCCATCTCGACCGCGTGCAGCCCGACGGCCATCGGCTCGGTCAGCGCCGCGCGTTGCGTCGAAAGGCCGCTCGGCACCTCGATCAGAAAGCCTTCGGATAGCCGCATATATTCGCCGTAGCCGCCCGGGTTGTCGTTGGAATAGCCGACCGTCTCCAATCCACTCGGTCGCAGCAGGATAGGCATGGACACCGCGCGGCTGCCGGGTGCGAGCGTCTTGGCGGTCTCCGGTCCATGCTCCACCACCTCGACGCAGAACTCGTGGCCCATCACGATCCCGCGGCTCAAATCCATATCGAAGATCCCGCCCGACCGTTCCGAGACCTCCACCAGCTTTTCGGTATGCTTGAGCGCGTGCAGGTCCGAGCCGCAGATCCCGCAGGCCAGCGTCTTCACCAGCACCTCGCCCGGCCCGGGCTCCGGCACCGGCACGTCTTCGACCGTCAATTCATGGTTGAGCATGACCGCGGCACGCATCGTATCCTCCTGTCGGCGGACTCCCCGATCCGGGGACTTGTCGCGTAGGCATCGAATCAGCGGCTCACGCTAGACCAGCACCTCGGGAGTGTCAAATTCCACAGTGCGAGAGAAACTCGTCGTCATTTTCGGTAAGCAGGCTTGATTCCCGGCAACATGGGATAGTGTTTGACGTTCAGTGTCTTCAGTGCCGCATCCTCGGTGAGGGCGGTCGCCGCGATTATGGCATCCGCGAGCCCAACGCCATGCGAGCCCGCGTAGTCGCGCTTGTAGAGTCCGCCAAGCTCGGCGATGTCGGGGTTGACCGGAACGATGCGGAACAACGAGAGAAATTCCCGCAGCACAATCTGCTCCGTATCGTCCTTGCCGCCCCTGACGCCTGCATACAATTCCGCGACGACGATGGCGGACAGGATGATTCGGTGTTGGTTGGCATCGACGAACGCCACCGCCGTGGGGTGACCGCGCAGGAAGTCGATCAGCACATCGGTGTCGAGCAGAATGGATCGTGCCACGGGTCACGCCCTGTCCCATTCGGCCCGTACCACTTCGAAATCGAGCAGATCGGAGCGATCTCGCCAGATACCAGCGGTTTCGCGCAATATCTCTTTGCGACGATGGCGGCTCGTGATTTCGATGAAACGGTCGATGGCTTCACGAATGAGTTCGCTTTGCCGCTTGCCGCCGTTCCGGGCGAGTGCGGCAAGCTCGGCTCGCTGACGTTCGGTCAGATAGATTTGCGTGCGCACCATGTCCAGTCCTCAATTGCCGTATATGTTGACCTTATACATCGCATGCCAGCCGAACAAGCACGTCGGCTTCGATCTCTTACGGTTTGACACGCCGGCCCGCGGCGCCGTACAGTGCCGCGCGATCAACCAAGGAGGAAGGCGATGAAAGTCACCCGCGTCTATACCGGCGATGACGACCGCTCGCATTTCGAGGACGTCGACGTGCCGCTCGAGGACGGCGGCCCGATCGGACGGCTGTCCGCCCTCGTGCCGGCGACGGGCGTGATCTTCCGGGAAACCGGCGGGGACTACAATCTGGATTTCCACAACGCGCCGCGGCGCCAGTACGTGGTCAATCTCGAAGGCGACGTCGAGATCGAGATCGGCGACGGCACGCGGCGCGTGCTGCGGGCCGGCGACGTCCTGCTGGCCGAGGATACGACCGGCCAGGGCCACATCAGCCGCGCGGTGGACGGCACGCCGCGCAAAACCTGTTCATCACCCTGGACTGAAGACGGAGGACGGCATGAACGTCGGCTTGGTGTTTCCCTTTCGCAATCCCCCGCAGTGGCGGGTCCCCTTTCCCGAATTCTACGCCGAACAGTTACGCCAGATTCGGGAGGCCGAAGACCTCGGCTACGACACGGTCTGGCTGACCGAGCATCACTTCGCCGAAGACGGCTACTCGCCGGCGCTGCTGCCCATCGCGGCCACGATCGCCGGGCAGACCAGCCGGGTGCGGATCGGCACGTTCCTGCTCCTGCTCCCCCTGCACAACGCGGTGCGCGTGGCCGAAGACGCCGCGACCGTGGACATCATCTCCAACGGTCGCTTCGACATGGGGCTCGGTCAAGGCTACGCCCGCGGCGAGTTCGAGGGCTTCGGCATTCCGCGCAACGAGCGCGGCTCGCGCATGGAAGAAGGCGTAAAGGTCATCCAGGGTATGTGGAGCCGGGACCCGTTCTCGTTCGCCGGCCGCCATTACCAACTCAAAGACGTCCGCTTGCAGCCCAAACCGGTCCAGAGTCCGCCGCCCGTATGGATCGGCGCCAACGCGCCCAAGGCGGTGGACCGCGCCGCGCGTCTGGGCTGTCATTTTCTGGGCGGCGGCGCCTCGGAAACGCAGGTGATGTACGACGACGCGCTGCGCCGCCACGGACGCAACCCCGACGACTTCATGGCCGCGCAATTACGCTGGACGTACCTCGCTCCGAGTTCCGAACAGGCGTGGGCCGACTGCCAGGACCATCTGCACTACATGCTGAGTTGGTATGGGCGCTGGCTCTCGGAGGCCAAGGACTTCCCCGGGGCCGAAGCATTCGCCCAATTGCCGCCCGCGGACGAACTCCGCCAGCATCCCGAGCGGCTGATCGGCAGTCCGATGGTCGGCACGCCCGACCAGATCGGCCGCGAGATCGAACGCTTCGCCGAGGACGTCCGCACGACCCACCTCGTGATGGGCATGCACCTGCCCGGCATCGACCCGGCCAAGAGCCGGAACTCGATGCAACTCTTCGCCAGGGAAGTCCTGCCCAACTTCCGGTAGGTCGCGCGCCGCGGCCTACCGTTCGTCCGGGTGGTCCTCCTGCCATTTCTTGAACTCGTCGACCACCCCGCCCTTCCAGAGCGACACGCCGGCGCGATAGGCCGCGCGCGCGATCATGTGCGCGCCGACCGGCGCGGTCAGGAACAGGAAGACGACGATCAGGAACTCCTTGAGCCCGGACGACAGGTCCAGGGCGCGCAGATAGAAGAGCGCCGCGAACACCATGCCCACCACCCCGAAGGTGGTGCTCTTGCTCGTGGCGTGCATGCGCGCATAGACGTCGCGCAGCCGCAGCAGGCCGAAGGTGCCGGTCAGCAGAAAGAACAGGCCGCCGAGCAGCAGCACGCTCACCAGAACGTCAAGCATCGCGTACGGTGGGGGCACTGATCACCGTTCCTCTCAGCAGATATTTGGCCGCGGCCACCGTCCCCAGAAACGACAGAATGGCGAGGACCAGCGCCACGTCGATGTACAGCGCGCTGCGGGCGTGGATGGACAATACGATCACGACCGCGACCAGATTGGTCGAAATGTTGTCGAGCGCGACCACGCGGTCGGGAATCGTCGGCCCGCGCAACACCCGATAGGCGCTGCACAGAATGGACAGCGTGATGCCGGCCAGCACGACGACGGACACGATCGGGGTGAGCATGGGGCCCTCATTGCGCGATCAGGCGCAGGTAGCGTTCGAAGCCGTCCTTGATGATACGGATTTCCGTTTCGACGTCGTCCACGTCGAGGAAGTGGATGAACAGGAACTTCCGGTCGGGGGCGACCTCCACCGACAGCGTCCCGGGGGTCAGCGTAATCATGTTCGCCAGCAGCGTGATCAGGATGTCGTCGCGCAGTTCGAGGGGGTAGGCGATGATGCCGGATCGGACGTTGAGCCGCGGCGCCAGCACCTGTTTGAGCACCGTCCAGTTGGCGATGATCAGTTCCTTGACGAAGAACAGGGCGAGCTGGAAGCTCAACCGCACCTTGCCCAGATACCGGCGCTCCTGCTGGAACGAACGCGGAAAGAACGACATGGCCGCCACCCCGACCGCACAGCCGATCAGAAACTGGCGTAACGAAATCTCGTCCTGGAGCAGGCACCAGACGAAGGCCAGTCCGAGATTGAGGAACAGGTGGCTTCCCATGCCGCGCCTCGCTCACCGCGGGGAGACCGCCGCCTCGGGGCCCAACACCGCGGCGACGTACGCTCCGGGATCGAACGCCTGCGCCGCGGCCAGCTCGGTCACGTGGGAGAGGACGCCCGGAAACAGTCCGAGCGCGACGATGCCGCCGACCAGCAGCACGACGCCGGGTAGCAGCGGCCCCAACGCCGCGGGCCGCCGCTCGCCCGACGCGGCACCCCAGAACACGCCGTTCCAGATCTTGAGCATGGAGGACAGCGTCAGCAGCCCGCCGAGCAGCCCGATCGCGACGTAGGCGTAGCGCGCCTCGGCCACGCCGGCCTGCAGGACGAGAAACTTGCTGAAGAACCCGGCCAGCGGCGGAATGCCGGCCAAGCTGAGCGCGGCCAAGAGGAACAGCACGGTCAGCGCCGTCGAATGCGAGTGCAGGCCGCCGACCGCCTTGAGGTTGGTCGTCCCGCTCGCTTCCTGCACGAGGCCGGCGATCAGGAACAACGCGGATTTGGCCATGACGTACGGCACCATGTAGAACAGCGCGCCGGCCAGCCCTTGGGGGGTGAACAGCCCGACGCCCAGGATGAGATACCCGATCTGACTGATGATGTGGTAGGACAGGATGCGCTTCATGTCCATCTGCGACAGCGCTCCGAACACCCCCAGCAGCAGCGACGCCGCGGCCAGCACGAGCAGCAGTTCGTGAATGAAGCCGGGGTCGTGGCGGAAGATCAGCGTGAACGTGCGGAAGATGGCGTACACGCCGACCTTGGTCAGAATGCCGCCGAAGAAGGCGCTGAGCCCGGCCCCGGGCTGAAAGTACGGCCCGGGCAGCCAGAAATACAGCGGAAAGATGGCCGCCTTGACGCCGAACACGAACAGGAACACGAGGGCGAGCACGGTCAGCGTCGGACCGAGGTCCGCGTCCGCGGTGTGGATCCGATATGCCACGTCGGCCATGTTCAGCGTGCCCAGCGAGGCGTACAGCATCGCCAGCCCGATCAGAAAGAACGTGGACGCGATCAGGTTCAGCACCAGATACTTGACGGTCTCGCGGAGGCGGCCGGGTTGCGAGCCCAAGGCCAGCAGCGCGAACGACGCGATCAGCAGGATTTCGAAAAAGACGAACAGGTTGAACAGGTCGCCGGTCAGAAAGGCGCCGTTGACGCCCATCAGCAGGATGAAGAACAGGGGGTAATAGTGATGGCGTTGCTGTTCCGGATCCACGCTGCGCACCGAATAGGCCACGACCGCCAGCGCGACCGTGAGGGTCAGCGCGACCATCGTCATGCTCAGGGCGTCGGCGACCAGGACGATGCCGTACGGCGCCGGCCAACTCCCCATGCGCAGCACGACGATGCCGTCGCGCAGGATGGTCAGCAGCCCGACGAGAGACAGCAGCCACAGCCCGCCCGTCGCCGCCAGGCTGCCCGCGCGCTGCACCGCGTCGCGGGTGGTGGCCATGGCGAGCAGCGCCGCGGTGACCAGCGGGCCGACGACGAACAGCACGAACAGGTCCGCCGGCATCCCTATTCTTCTCTCCCGGCCAGATCGTCCACCGAGTCCGAGCCGACCACCTGCCGCGCGCGGAAGGCCAGGACGATGGCGAACGCGGTCATACCGAAGCCGATCACGATTGCGGTCAGGACCAGCGCCTGGGGCAGCGGGTCGGTGTACGGGGCCGGGGAGGTCAACAGCGGCGGACTGTCGCGCAGTAGCCCGCCCGAGATCATCAGTGCCAGGTTGGCGCCGTGCGAATACAGCGCCAAGCCCACCACCACGCGCAGCAGATGCGCCTGCAGGATCAGATACGTCCCGCAGGCGAACACGATGCCGATGACCCCGACGATGACGAGTTCCACGGATCAGTCCTCGGAGATCGTCCGAATGATGCCCAACGCGGTTCCCGTGACCACCAGATAGACCCCGATGTCGAAGGCTTGGGCGGTCACCATCTCGCCCTCTCCCACCAGGGGCAGATGGTAATGGCCGATCGCGCTGGTGAGGAACGGGTGGCCGAGGAGCAGTGAGGCCACGCCGGTTCCCGCGGCCAGCAGGAGCCCGACGCACACCAGGCGCAACGGAATGCGCAACGGGTTCCAGAAGAATTCTCGGGAGAGCGGCGCGGCGTCGAAGGCGATCATCTGGAACGTGAACGCGACCGCGGTGAGCACGCCGGCGATGAAGCCGCCGCCCGGCGCGTTGTGGCCGCGCAGCAGCAGATACATGGCGAACACCAGCATCAGGTGCAGGGTCAGCCGGGCGAAGGACTGGAGAATGGGTGAGGGAAAGGAGACGCGCACCGTGGCCCGTTGCCGGCTGCCGCGGGCGCCCAGCTCGACCATCGCCAGCACGCCGAACGCGGCCACGCCGAAGACCGTGATTTCGCCCAGCGTGTCGAACCCCCGGAAGTCCACCAGCACGACGTTGACCACGTTCTGCCCGCCGGCCAGCACCGCGCTGTTGGCCAGATAATAGGCCGGAATGGCGGAAGGTAAGGACGGGCCGGCGTGGGCCGCGGTCAGCAGCAGGACGACCAGCAGCCCGACGCCGGCGCTGACGCCCAGATTCAGCGTCCGCATGCGCGCCCCGACCGGCCGCGGGTCGATGGACGAGAAATACCGCAGCACGAGCAGGAACAGCACCAGGCCGACCGCCTCGACCAGCACCTGGGTCAGCGCGAGGTCCGGCGCGCTGAACAGCACGAAGAAAATCGCGATGATCGCGCCCAGCAGGCTGAGTGCCAGCACCAGCACGACGCGCGAGTGCGTCAGGCAGCACATAACCGCGGTCGCCGCCATCAGTCCGGCCAAGCCGACCTCGTAAGCCGCCGGCGGTGCCACGTCGAACCGCCACGCCGTCGTCTCGAAGAACCACCACAGCGGCGCGGCGAGCCCGAGCAGCAGGGCCAGCAGGACGTAGCGCACGTAGTCGGTGACCGAGCCGGTCATGTACGCGGCGCGCGACCGCTTGAACAGCGTCGTCAACGTCTCGAGGCCGTCGCCGTACAGGCGGTCGAAGGAATACGCCGCCTGCCAGCCGCGCACCGCGGGCAGGAATCGTCCCCGCAACAGGAACGCGCCGCCGCCCGCGGCCACGGTCACGACACTCAGGCCGAGCGCCGGCGTCGGTCCGTGCCACAGCGCGGCGTGTATCTCTAGCGGGGCGCCGTGTATCGCCAGGAAGGCCGGGGCGACCAGCCCTTCGGCCAGACCGGGCAGCAGCCCGAACGCGAGCGCCACACCGGCCAACGCCACGATCGGCAACAGCAGCCCCGGCGCGGCCGCTTCGCCGTGCGGACTGTCTGCATGGGGCGATTGAGCGTGGCCCGCGGCGTGGGGCGGCGGGGGTGCCTGCGCCGCGGCGTCATGCGATGGAGCGGATGGCGTTTGTTGTGGAGTGCCGAAGAACGTCCCGTGCAGGAAGATGAAGGAATACACGAACGTCAGACAACTCCCGGCCACGGCCAAGCCGGTGAGCAGCGTATCGGCTTCGAGCACGCTTTCGTAGAACAGTTCCTTGCTGACGAACCCGCCCAGCGGCGGCAGCCCGGCCATGGACACCGCGGCCAGCGTCGCCGCGCCGGCGGTGAGCGGCATGACGACCCGCAGGCCGCCGAGGCGGCGCAGGTCGCGCGTGCCGGTCTCGTGCTCGACCGAGCCGGCGGTCAGGAACAGCGCGCCCTTGAACGCGGCGTGGTTCACGATGTGCAGAACCGCGGCGAACAGCGCGGTCCTGGTTTGCAGCCCGAGCAGCAGGACGATCAGGCCGAGTTGGCTGACTGTGGAGTTGGCGAGCAGCGCCTTGAGATCGACCTGTTTGCAGGCCAGCGCCCCGCCCCAGACGAGCGTGACCGTCCCCGCGGCGGTGACCGTGGCCGACCACATGGGGTTGTCTGCGAACAGCGGGGTCAGCCGGGCGATCAGGTACAGGCCGGCTTTGACCATGGTCGCGGCGTGCAGATAGGCGCTGACCGGGGTGGGCGCCTGCATGGCCGAGGGGAGCCAGATGTGGAACGGAAACTGGGCCGACTTGGTGAACGCGCCGGCCAGGAAGCAGAGCCCGGCCGCGGTGGAGATGGCCGGCGGGTCGGCGAGCAGGACGGACAGCTCGAACGTGCCGTGCTCGGCGTACACGGCCAGCATGCCGAACAGCATCGCCAGCCCGCCGATGGCGGTCAGTCCGAACGCCTTGGTCGCGCCCTCGCAGGCCGCCGGCCGCTGCCAGTGGAACCCGATCAGCAGGAAGGACGACACGCTGGTAAGTTCCCAGAAGACGAGCAGCAGGATCAGGTTGTCGGCCAGCACGACGCCCATCATGGCGGCGTTGAACAGCAGCAGCAGGCGATACAGCCGGGGCAGGCCCGGGTCGCCGCGCATGTACGACCCGGCGTACGCGAACACCGCGACGCCCACGCCCGAGATCAAGCAGGCGAACAGCCAGCTCAGGCCGTCGAGCGCCACGCTGACGTGCAGGCCCAACTCGGGCGCCCACGGCCAGGCGAACGTGAGCCGTCCGCCCTCCCGCACGGTGGTCCACAGGGAACCGACCGCGGCGAACTGGACGAGGGGAACGAGGGTGTAGGCGGGCGCGAAACGTTGCCGCAGGCTGCGCGGCAGGGACACCAGCGCCCCCAGCAGGGGCAGCAGGATCAGGCCGATGCACAGGAGGCCGGGAACGTCGCTCACCCCCCCGTGCTTACTGAAAGCCTCGCGGAACCGCAACGCCTCGCGCGTCTCTCAGCGCGAGCCCGACGGGAAAGAAGAGTCGTACCGGACGATCCAGGCACCGTTTCGAAACCCTTCGACATGGTTCGACAAGCTCGAGGCACCGCAGAATCAGGGCGTTTTCCATCCACAAGTTCGTTGAGCTTGTCGAAACGAACCCCGAGGTCACCCCGGCCTTCGCACCCCACTCCCGACCCCCCGACTCTTCGACGAGATCAGCACAGCGCAAGCTCAGAGACCAGCCCGTTGAGCCTGGTCTCCGATCTCGTCGAAGGATGTGGAAACCGGCGAAGGATCGTCTCGTATGTCAATCCTGTGTAAATCCGTGTTATACAATCAGGCAGCGATGAGGATCCGGCACAAAGGGCTGCGGGCGCTACACGAGCAGGGAAAGGGAAGGCAGGTTCCGGTGAACATGGCCCCCAGACTCCGGCGGATTCTGGCCGCTCTGGACGACGCGATGCAGCCCGGCGAGATGGATTTGCCGGGCTTCCAGCTTCATCCGCTGCATGGCCGTATGGCTGGCGTCTGGAGCGTCCGCGCCTCCGGCAACTGGCGGGTGATCTTCCGCTTCGAGAAGCGCGAAGCGGTGGACGTGGATTTGATCGACTACCACTGAAAGGAAACCGCAATGGGCACGATGTACGACCCGCCGCACCCCGGGGAATTGGTTGCGGATTGCATCGAAGGCGAAGGTTGGTCGGTGACCGAGGCCGCCAAACGTCTCGGCGTGACGCGCGTCCTGGTGTCGCGCATCATCCACGGACGAACGAACGTGTCGCCCGCGATGGCGCTGGCGTTCGAGGCGGTAGGATGGTCCACCGCGGAGCATTGGTTGCGGATGCAGGCGTCCTACGATCTGGCGGCGTTGCGCCGGCAGGGTCGGGCCGCGTGAAATGCCGGGCTTGGTCTTCGCTCGAGACGTATTCGAACCGTCGTCCCGCCGGCGCCCGGCGCATCCGGCCTCGGTTCGACGAGACCAGTCGCGGACAATTCCCTGCCGGAGTGGAAGAACCGCCGGGTGACCGGGGCGCACTCCCAGGCAGAAAGTGTCAATCGACCGCTGCCGAATTTCCGAACCGGGTATCCATGCCCCGGATCCCCGGCGCCTGCGCCGGCCCGCCCCGGACCCGATCCGGGGTTCGCGGGAATGACGACCGGGTGGGATTTTCACATATGGAATGAGGATGACATACGTGAGGATCCTTGCCTGTTCTTGCCCTATCAATGACGATGTGTAGGGGCGGAAAATCTTACGCCCCTCCGCCTGACTCTTCCGGCCCGGCTTCTGCGACATGGAGGCGACATGGAGGCGACATGGAGGCGACATGGAGGCGGGATGGAAGATACATGGTCGATCCGATGGAATTTTCCCTTGCACTTCCTCTCTCTGTCTGGTAGGGGGCTGAACTCTAAAGCGGGGTTCCAAGGATCTTAGGTGCGTAGCGTGATACGAGAAGTGAAAGAAGTCGAAGGGATGAGAGATACAGCCCCCCCCCCCCCCCCCCCGCGGCCCGCGACCTACGGGCTGTACGTCGCCCTAGTTCCATCCTCCACACCGCGGTGTTTCCTGGACGTCTGCAAAGGGCGGGCCGGTGAACGCAGCGTACGTGTTTCCATCGATCAGCCGGCCGCCGGGTCGGTGACTCGGTGCGCCTACTGAACGGGGAGGTGACGTCATGGCGGAACAGAATTCTGCAACGAAACTGAAGGAGGCGAGGGGTGCTCGGAAAACGGCGAAAGCGGAACTGCGGACAGCCCGGGAGAAACTGAAGCGTATCGAGAAGGCGCTCGCAACGTTGAAAGCGGAAAAGCGCTTAGTCCAGAAGCAACGCCAAGAGAACGAGGCAACGTTGAAGCAAAAAGAAATCGACGACCGCTTGCAGAAACTGGACGGCGATATCAGGAAGAAAAACGAGGAAAAGGAGTTAGCGAAGAAGGAGGTGGGGAGCAAAGAGGAAGATCTATACCGAAAAGCCGCTGCCGTTGCCGATGCGGTGCGTGCTGTCAAAACTGAGGCATTCATAGACCCGCTCAGATACCTGAAGACCTGGATAGGAGAGCTGCACGGCCTGTTGCAGGCGTTCGGCGCGGCGGGTGTCTTCTACGCGTACACCCTGATGGCGGGACTCGTTCATGAATGGTGGCTCTATTCCTCCAATGGGTTACGCGTGACCGACTACACCATTCTTTTGGATTTCCTGTTGATTTTACCGGTTATGTCCGGAGTGATTTCTACAATAGCAATAATTCTTCTAGGGTGCGGGATACTGCTCATTCCCATAATTTCTGAATACGTCGCCCTGGGCCTTTGCGTACCTCTCGTCGCTCTCCCCGTGTTGAGGCGGTTCGTCATCGGCCTGGGAATGGTTGGACTGTCGCTGATCGGACCGATCAGCGTCGGTTATTGCAAGTATAACGTGGAGAAAACGTGTGCGGCATGTCAAGTTCTGAGAGATATCGATCCCGGTTCGAAAAATCCTGTGACCGTGCTGACGGACCCCCCGCTAGAGGAGGCTGGGGATCTCGTGCTCGTCGGTTCCAACAGCACCTATATGTTCTTCAAGTCCTCAAATGGAACAGAGGGCGACTCGGGCGTCAAGGCGATCCCGCTGACAAGAATCGTCTGCGTGGGTCAGGACGGTTGCGAGGCGAAGACGACTGAGCCTGCCGGCTACTCCGACTACATCGCCGAGCGCCTGCTGCCGCAGTTCATCAGCGAACAGATGCAGTGCGAGGAGGGCACGGAGCCCATCACCTCGGACTTCATCCGCTTCGTCAACGACGAACCGCGCTCCCGGTGCCCCGTGTGTCCTGTCGATGCCCCCTCCGCTGTAGGAAGCGGTGACTGCAACGCCCGGGATGTGCTAGACGAGTTCTACCTGAAGAAAATAAGGCCGAAGGTCCAGAAGATCGTCGCCGATTTCTCGGAGAAGTCCGCGACCCGATGGACGGTGTTCGGCTTCGCGAGCCCCGACGGCGAGGAAAGAGAAAACGCCTGTCTCTCGAAGGATCGGGCGCGGGTCGTCATCGACGAAATGTGTCGTCTCCAGGAAAACGGCACACTCGACCCCGCAATCGACTGTGGCCGTCCCGATCCCGGTACGGAACTCGACGATGCAAACTGCACACCCGAACCCGCAATCAACTGTAGCAAGGAGGAAAAAGAACGGTACGCGGACACGCAAGTCCTCTATTTCGGTGAGAGGCATCCGATCAACGGAATCTCCAACAGCCGCAGTGCCGTCATCGCGGCCTGCGTGCCGAAGACGAGCCTGTAACCCGAACAACGATCCCGTGCGGACCCGTCGAATCGGCGAGACCGCCGAAATCGGGAACGTCGGTTTCCGCAGAGGATAAGGAAGGAAAAGACATGTACCGCAAACACCGGGCGTTCCTGTCGGGGTTGGCGATCGTGAGCCTCACTGCGACCGCCGCGTCCCAGTGGTGTTGGGCGCAGGGGATCCCAGTCAGGCTCACTTATAGCAATCCATTAGGCTCCGACCCTGCCCTGTCGCCGGACGGGACCAAGATTGCCTTCGTGTCCGACCCCCGCTCGTTCTACAATGACTTCAGAATACACAATGAGTTCGGAATACACCCTGCAATTTACGTGATGAACGCGGACGGGACCGACCCGGTCCGACTCAAGTGGCGCATGTCGGGTCAGGACTATTTTAGGAATCCCGCGTGGTCACCCGACGGGACCAAGATTGCCTTCGAGGCCTCCCTGGCCGGGGATATAGCAATCTACGTGATGAACGCGGACGGGACCGGCTTTCTCCGACTCGCGCCGCCGCCGTCGTCGTCTTGGGGTAATCAGGTTAATGAGGCTCCCAGGTGGTCGCCGGACGGGACCAAGATTGCCTTCAGAAACCCCGATACCATGGACATCTACGTGATAAACCCGGACGGGACCGAACCGGTCCGACTCACCGGGGGTGAGGGTGATTCTACTCACTCTGGTTATCTTGAGTGGTCGCCGGACGGGACCAAGATTGCCTTCGTGTCCCAAGCCCGGCACTCCCACCTCTCGTCAGGTCAAGCAATCTACGTAATGAACTTGGACGGGACCGCCCCGGTCCAACTCACGCAGATGCCGCGCATGCAGATGGAGCAAATACAGGAGCGTCCCAGGTGGTCGCCGGACGGGACCAAGATTGCCTTCGTCAGCATGGTCCCGGGTATTGTTGGAATAGAGTCCCCCGCAATCTACGTGATGAACGCGGACGGGACCGGCCGGGTCCGACTCGCGGAGGAAGTCGCCTATAATCTCGCGTGGTCACCGGACGGGACCAAGATTGCCTTCGTGGACGCTTCCTGGAATTGGAGAATCGACCTGATGAATGCGGACGGGACCGACCGGGTCAATCTCACGTGGGAATGGGGCCCTCATCTCGAGTGGTCACCGGACGGGACCAAGATTTTCTTCGAGAGCTCCCACCGCGGGATGGAGCATATCTACGTAATTCCGTATGGACCTGCTCCGATGGAACTTCGTGCCCCGCCGGAACGGGCGACCTCGGTCGGTCCGAATTCGACGACGCCGGGCGCGTTGGAGCAGCCCTGGGACGTGGATTACTTCCGGGTGGACGTCACGCAGGCCGGCCGCCTGATGGTGGAGACGACCGGCGAGACGGATACGTTCGGCGTCTTCCAGAGCGCGCGGGGATGGAGCATCGCGGATGACGACGACGACGGTGCGGAGGACAATTTCCGCATTGCCCGGGACGTTTCGCCCGGCACGTATTACGTGGAGGTAACAGGCTACAACCTCGTGGCGACCGGGGTCTACACCCTGCGCATCGCGTTCACGCCGGCCGGCAACACCGAGCGGGGAGACCGACGGGCCACGTTGCTGAACCTGTCCCCGTGGCAAGCGTGGGTGCATCTGTACTGCCTGAAAGACCGGGGCACCGACGCGGACCCGTGTGTGGTGACGTTCGAGTGCAACGGCCAAACCGGGGAGCCGGCCTCGTGGCCCGTGACCGTGGCACCGAAGACCATCTTCAGCTACTGGCCGAACAAGACCGCGCCCGACGGCACGTCCGCCGATCTGCAAGCGGCGCTGATAGCCGCGGGCAAGCTGGAGGACGAAGCCAGACGCCGGACGACGTGCGAGGTGTTCAGTCCGGACCCGCTGACCGTGCGGGGCTACACCCTGTTCGGCGGGCAACCGACACTCGTGCCCGTCGCCGAACCGGCCCGCCCCGACGTCGCAGCCGAGCCGGGAGAACCTCAACGGCGGGCCACGTTGCCGAACCTGTCCCCGTGGCAAGCGTGGGTGCATCTGTATTGCCTGAAAGACCGGGGCACCGACGCGGACCCGTGTGTGGTGACGTTCGAGTGCAACGGCCAATCCGGAGAGCCGGTCACGTGGCCGGTGGCGATGTGGCCGAAGACGATCTTCAGCTACTGGCCGAACAAGACGGTGGATGGCCTGAGCGCCGACTTGCAAGCGGCGCTGGTGGCCGCGGGCAAGCCGGAGGACGAAGCTCGGCGCCGGACGACGTGCGAAGTGTCCAGCGCGGACCCGATAGCCGTGCGGGGCTACACGCGGTTCGGCGGGCAACCGACGCTCGTACCCGTCACGGCGTACTGAGCGGCCCCCTGCGCTGGTGATTCGTGCGCCCTAGGCGGTCGGACGGGTCGCCTCGGGGAGGTTCTCCGTCCGTGCGTCGTCGGGCGACCCCTCTCCCTAGCCCTCCCCCTCAAGGGGGGAGGGGACGCTGCCGTCCGGACTCTCTTCTCCGGACCAAGTCCGGGGCAGGCGGGAAGACAAGCGTGCCCGGAATCCCTTGACTTTACGGGCCGAATCGCATGGGCGGGGCCGTTGTTATCGAACCGAGCGTGTCCGAACCGAAGGGAGCACACCGCATGGCAGGGGTCCGGGTCAAAGAGAACGAACCGATCGAAAGTGCGATCCGCCGCTTCAAGAAACAGTGCGAGAAGGCGGGCATTCTGCAAGAGTTGAAGAAGCGCGAACACTACGAAAGACCGAGCGTGCGCCGGAAGCGGAAAGCCATCGCGGCCCGTAAACGGGCGCTGCGCCGGGCGAGTCGGGCGCATTATTAGCGACCCCCTGCACGTTCGGTCGATGGAGGAATCGACACCCACCTTGCTCAGGTGGGTGTTTTCGTTTGGGGATGACCCATGCCTGTTACGACGGGTCGAAGGGCCGGGGTGGGGGCGGAGGGCACGGTGGCACCGGAGTTCGTTTCGACAGGCTCAACGAACTGAGGGGGGAGGCGGGGAAGGTCCCTGAGCCTGTCGAAGGGCCGGGCGTGGGGGGCGAAGGGCGCGGTGGCAGCGGGGTTCGTTTCGACAGGCTCAACGAACTGAGGGGGGAGGCGGGGAAAGTCCCTGAGCCTGTCGAAGGGCCGGGCGTGGGGGGCGAAGGGCGCGGTGACAGCGGGGTTCGTTTCGACAGGCTCAACGAACTGAGGGAGGGGAAGGTCCCTGAGCTTGTCGAAGGGCCGGGGGTGGGGGGCGAAGGTAGCGGCGGCAACGGGGTTCGTTTCGACAAGCTCAACGAACTGAGGGGGGAGGCAGGGAAGGTCCCTGAGCTTGTCGAAGGGCCGGGGATGGGGGCGAAGGGTGAGGTGCCAACGGGGTTCGTTTCGACAGGCTCAACGAACTTGGGGAGGAAAGGTCTCGTCTCATCTTGTAGATGGTTCCCCCGTCGGGTGGGCCGCAGCGCGCCATGCCGGTCAGATTTTCAGATACCGTGCTGTCCGAGATTCGCTCGCGCATCAGCATCGTCGAGGAGATCTCGGTCCACGTGTCGTTGCGCAAGACGGGCCGCAACCACGTGGGCCTGTGTCCCTTCCACGACGAGAAGACCCCGTCCTTCAGCGTCAACGAGGAACACGCGTTCTTCCACTGTTTCGGTTGCGGGGCCGGCGGCGACGTGTTCTCGTTTCTGCGCCGCATCGAGGGGCTCGATTTTCCCGCGGTCGGCTGGCGGCCAAGGCCGGCGTCAGCCTGCCGCAGGCGCCCGAGGACCCGCGGGCGCGCGAGCACGCGCGGCTGTACAAGCTGAACGAGGTGGCGCGCGCGTATTTCCGCCGCTGCCTCCTCGGCCCGGCGGGGACCGTGGCGCGGCGCTACGTGACCGAGCGCGGCATCGCCGCGGACGTGGCCGAGCGCTACGCCCTGGGCTATGCGCCCGCGCGTGGCAACGGGCTCAGCCGGTTGCTCGCCGACAAGAAGGCGCCGCTCGACAAAGCCGCGGAACTGGGCCCGATCGGCGCATCGACCGGCGCCGCGGCCCCCGCGGACCGCCCCGCCTGGTACGACCGCTTCCGGCACCGCATCATGTTTCCGATCACGGACATGACCGGCCGGCCGGTCGGATTCGGGGGCCGCTTGATCGCCGATACGCGCCGCGGCCGCGGAACGGCCCCTGCCCAAATACCTCAACTCGCCGGATTCCAGCCTCTACAAGAAAGGGGCGTTGTTATACGGCCTGTTCGAGGCCAAGGCCGCGCTGCGCGACCGCGGCCGACGGGCCGGCCTGGAGGGGTTCGGTTCGGGTCATAGCGAGACGGCGGGCCGGCCGCGGGTTCTCCGCGGCAGCCGTCGGGCGGGTTGCGCCCTGAACGTATATCATCCGCGCGTGGCCGATCAACGAACGCGGGGCCGGGGAATGACGAAGGAGAGGAGACCGGAAGACCCGCGGGGACGATGGTGAACCGACGCTCTACCCTTGAGAAGGGAGAGCGCCGCGGCGTCAGCCCACCCGGACGATCTTCATGTTGAAGTCGAGCGGCGGCGCGCCGCGCACGAGGCTGCTGGTCGAGATGAAGTCCACGCCGGTGGCGGCGATGGCCGCATAGTCGCCGGCGCCGACGCCCGAGGCTTCCAGGACGTACGGCTTGCCGGTCTCGGCCGCGGCTCCGCGTGCGCGGCAGCGCGACACGGCCTCGCGCAGGGTGGCGAGGTCCATGTTGTCGAGCAGGATCAGATGCACCCGGCCGTCGTCGAGCACCGCGTCGAGTTGGGCGAGGTCCTGGGCTTCGATCTGGACGTCGGTCATGTAGCGCCGCTCCCAGACCCGCTCGACCGCGGCCGGGACCGAGCCGGCCGCGGCAATGTCGTTGTCCTTGACCAACTCTCCGTCGAAGAAGCCCAGCCGGTGGTTGCGCGCCCCGCCGATACGCACCGCGTACTTCTCGAAGTAGCGCAGCCCCGGCCGGTTCTTGCGCGTGTCCACGAGGCCGCGGAACGAGGCCGGCGTATCGCCCAGCGTGGCGAGCACCGCGGCCGTGTGCGTCGCGATTTCGGAGACGTGGGAGAGCAGGTTGAGCGCGGTCCGTTCGGCCTTGAGCAGGGTCTGCGCGTGGCCGTGGACGACCGCGGCGACCTCGCCCGCGGCCAGCCGTGCGCCCTCCGCGGCGCGCCATTCGATCTCGGGCGGGCGGCCCCGGTCCAGGGCGAGCAACGCCTGCGTCTCTTCCAGCACGGGCGCGACGAACGGGCCGCCGGCCAGCACCGCCGCGGACTTGGCGCGGATGCGCGCCGCGCACCACGGCTCCTGCGCGGCCTCGAAGTGCAGCGGCGCGCTGCCGAAGTCCTCGATGAGCCAGTCGCGTATCCGGGCGCGTAAATCCACGCGGCCGATCCTCTCTGCCGGGCAGCCCGTTCAGACGATTTCGAGCATCCGCTCGATGGGCCGGCGCGCACGGCGGGCGAGTTCGGGATCGACGGTGATCTCGTACCGCAGGTCGCGCAGCGAGCGGTACAGGTTCTCCAGGGTGTTCTGCTTCATGAAGCCGCATAGCGCCTCGGGGCTGGCGGGGATGAGCGTCTTGTCGGGCACGGCTTTGGACATGGGGTGCAGGTTGCCCACCTCGGTGGCGACGATGACTTCCCGCTGCGGAACGTCCTGCACCAGTCGGATCATGCCTTGGGTCGAGCGGAACTGCAGCAGGTCCTGGGGCACGAGGCCGTCGTTGACCTGCCGCATGCAGGCGCTGGTGCAGCCGCATTCGGGATGCACCACGGTCAGCGCCTCCGGGTGGCGGCGGCGCTGCGCTTCGACGTGGTGGGGCCGGATGCGCTCGTGTACGTGGCAGGCGCCGAGCATCAGCCACAGCCGGTCGAGCGGATGGCCCTGCTGTTGGACCAGTTTGGCGGCGTACAAGCCCAGGAACACGTCGGGCAGGAACAGGATGGGCTGCTCGGGCCGGGAGATTTCGAGCACGCGCAACAGCACGTGGCCGGCGTTGGCCGACGCGCAGCAATAGTCGCTCTCGGCCTTCACGTCGAGGTAGGTGTTGACGTAGCTGATGACGATGCCGTCGGGATGGTCCCGTTTCCACGCGCGAATCTTGCCCGCGTCCGCGTGTGCGGCGAGCGAACACAACGCCCCGAGGTCGGGCGCCAGTACGGTCTGGTGCGGCTTCTTCATGGCCGCCAGAATCTGGTTCATGAACAGCACGGACGGCTCGACGAGCACGTCGGCGTCCGACTTCGCCCCCTCGCGCGCCAGAAACAGCGAGTCGCCCACCGCGTCCGCCACGTCCTGCACGTCCGCGGGGACGTAATTATGGGCGAGGACGAGCGCGTTGCGTTCCTTTTTCAGGCGCCGGATTTCGGATTGCAGGTGCTGCCGTTCTTCCTCGGAGCAGGCGTCGGGCAGGGCGCCGCGCGGAACGTCGGGAATGTCGATGGTCGGACCGAGGTCCGTCCGGTCTATCCGTTCGATGGCGTCGTTGGCGGGCAGAATGTCGCCGGCCTCGATGATCGTTTCAGGCATGGCAGTGGTGCGGACGTCGGTCGCTCGTCCGAAAAACGGCCTGCGGCATGACGGAAGTTCCGGGAGGTTCCTTCAAATCAAACGCTTGAGACGCCTTGCACGAGCGCCGGCCGCCTACGTCGCGCTTCAAGGGAGGGTATTCTATGCCGCCTCCGAAGCTGCCGCAATCGGCCCCGCGGTCGGGCAGGGCGCCGGTTTCGGTGGCGATGCCTGTGGGGCGGGCCAGAGACCCGCGTTCCCAGGAAGCAAAGGCTAAGTGAGGCACTCCCAATTTTTCCTCGGGCGGACTGCCTTTCCTTCGTCATTCCGGCGAAAGCCGGAATCCAGCGGAGACGCTTCTCCTCACTGCGAAATACCAGCCAGGGCGGGGCATTCACCCGGCAAAGCTCGGGGAACAGTCCGTTGAGCTTGTCGAAACGGTCCTCGTATTGTAGGCGCTTTGAAACGTCACGATATCGGCGCGGACCTTGCCGTTCAACGTAAGGATGAAAAGACATGGCGGTAACGCATGGCATCGAACTCGATGAACACACCCACTCCCGCCTTATGCAGCTTGGAAAACGGCGCACCAAGTCTCTCCATCGGCTCATGCGCACGGCCATTCTCGAGTACCTCGACCGGGAGGAGCGGTACGAACGAGAAATGGAAGAGGACCGGACTAGGTGGGAGAAGTATCGATGTACCGGCGAAGCCGTTCTGCACCGGATCGTTGCCGAATGGTTACGGAGTGGTGCCCGCAACGAAGCGACAAAAACTTTCGATTGAGTTCACGAACGTTCCGCTTCGCGGGTCCGCGCGGCGTGGACCCGCCGGAACAGCCGCTCCGGCGTGATCGGGATTTCGTCGATCTCGATTCCCAGGTGGGACAGGGCGTCGGAGACCGCGTTGGCGATGGCCGCGGGCGCGCCGATCGTGCCGCCTTCGCCCATGCCGCGAAAGCCGCCCAAGGTGGTGGGTGACGGCGTCTCGATATGGTGCACTTCGATGGGCGGCACGTCCGCCGCGGTGGGCACGAGATAATCCATCAAGGTGCCGGTCAGCAGTTGGCCGTGCTCGTCGTACACGACCTCCTCGAACAGCGCGGCGCCGATCCCCTGCGCGACGCCACCGCGCACCTGTCCGTCCACGATCACCGGATTGATGATCCGCCCGCAGTCTTCGACCACGACGTAGCGGTCCACGCCGACCTGGAACGTTTCGGGGTCCACCTCTACCAGGGCCACGTGCGTCGCACTCGACGCGGTGCCGAAGAACGGATCGTAGAAGCGGGTCACCTCCAGCCCGGGCTCCATGTCCGGGGGCAGGTGGCGCAGGCCGGCGTAGGCGGTCTTGGCCACGTCCGCGAACGGCAGGCCGCGGCGCTGGTCGGCGCGCACGAACACGCGGCCGTCCTGCAAGTCCAGGTCGGCCGGGTTGGTCTCCATCATGTGGCCGGCAATCCTGAGCGCCTTGTCCTTGAGCGACTGTCCCGCGCGAATGGCCGCGCCGCCGGCCAGTACCGCGCTGCGGCTGGCGTAGGTGCCGGTTCCCTGTGGGGCGATGGCCGTGTCGCCGCAGACGACGCGCACCGCGTCCAGACCGACGCCCAGCGCGTCGGCGACGACCTGCGCCAGCGAGGTCTCGTGTCCCTGGCCTTGCGGGGCGACGCTGAACGCCGCGGTCACGCTGCCCGTCGGGTCCACGCGGACGAAGGCGGCCTCGGTGCCGGTCGCAATCGGCATGCCCGGGGAGACGGGAATGGCGGAGCCGACGCCGGTCAGTTCGATGTACGTGGCGTAACCGAGCCCCATCCAGTGGCCTCGGGCGCGTGCCGCGGCAATCCGGTCGCGGGTCGCGTCCACGTCCAAGACCGTCTGCGCCTTGTGCATGCACTCGGTCAGGCTGGCCTGATCCCAGACAAGGCCGGACGGCGTCTTGTACGGAAAGTCGCCGGGCCGGATATAATTTCTGAGCCGGAGTTCGGCCGGGTCCACGTTCAGTCTGCGCGCCGCCCGATCCATCAGACTTTCCAGCACGAAGGTGGTGACCGGGCGGCCCACGCCGCGATAGGGACCCATCGGCGCCTTGCACGTCGCCACGCCGCGGTTGCGCGCCCGGTAGTGCGTCATGCGGTACGGCCCGGACAGAAAGCTGATCGTCTGGATCGGCTCGACCGTGGCCGTCCACGGATAGATCGAGTAGGCGCCGACGTCCGAGGTGACGTCGGCCCGCAACCCGGCAATCGTCCCGTCGCGGTGGAACGCGAGTTCGGCATCGACGATCTCGTCCCACGCCTGCGTCGAGGCCAGCAGGTCTTCGCGCCGATCGCCGACCCACTTGATCGGCCGTTCGAGCAGCCGGGCGAGGGCGCACAGCACGATCTCTTCGGGATACAGTGACGACTTCGCACCGAAGCCGCCGCCCACGTCCGCGGCCACGACCCGAATGCGGTGCTCCGGCAGGTCGAGCAGCTCGGCCAGCGCGTCGCGCAGCAAGCCCGGGCATTGCGTGGCCGAACGCAACGTCAACTCCCGTGCGCCGGCATCGTAATCGGCCAGGCAGCCGCGGCTCTCCATGCACACCGCGGCGTGGCGCCGGAATCGGAACCGCCCGTGCACGCGCAGCGCGGCCCCGTCCAATGCGGCATCGACGTCGCCGCGCGCGAATTCGCGCGACAGCAGCACGTTGGTACCGGCCTCGTCATGCAGGACGGCCGCCTCGGGTCGGGCGGCCTCGACCGGATCGTTCGGCACGGGAAGCGGCTCGTACTCGACCTGGATTCGTTCCGCGGCGTCTTCGGCCACGTAGCGGCTTTCCGCCACCACGACGGCGACCGCTTCGCCGACGTAGCGAACCTTCTCGACTGCCAGGGGCGGGAAGGCGGTCTCCCGATATTCGCGCATCCGGGACGCGGCGCGCACCGGTTTGACGAGTTCCGCAATCCGCTGGCCGGTCACCACCGCGGCCACGCCCTCCATCGCCCGCGCCTGATCCGCGTCGATTCCGTCGATCCGCGCATGCGCGTACGGGCTGCGGAGAAACGCCGCGTGGAGCAGGCCGGCAGGCGTGTAATCGTCGACGTATGCGCCCCGGCCGGTGAGTAGCCGTTCGTCTTCGCGCCGCTTGATGCGCGCGCCGACCAGCTTCGGCGTGAAGGCTTCCACCCGCTTCGCCTTACTTCTTTGGAGTGTCTCGATCTGCAATCAACCGCCCGGCTTTTTCCGGTCCCCTCTCCCCGGTCGCTGAGCCTGTCGAAAGTTCGAAGGGGGCGGGAGAGGGCTAGAACCTGCCTCGGACGTGATCCGAGGGAGAGGGAAGGGAATAGACGTTTTCCCGTGTAACTTTCGCAGAAAGGAAAACGTCTCCAACTGGATCTCTGTTTGCACGAGAATGGCGGAGGGGCGGCCGACCGGGGAGACTTCAAGCTGAGGCGTTACTCCTTACTAGAACTTTTTGAGCGAAGGTCATACACGAGAGCCCAACCGAGGCAGCTTCGTCGTGTTTCGGCTTGTACCCGCCGCGCCGAAACTGGTAAAGGGCGCGATATTCCAGACCTTGGGAGCCGTTCGTCGATATCCGAGGCCAGGCTAGATCCCTATGAGCGAGACAGACCGCCAAACGGAAATCCGCCGTTTCTACGCCCGCTACCTCGATGCGTTCCACACGGGCAACGCCGCGGCCGTGGCGCCGTTCTACCGCGCCCCGTGCCTGTTCATCGCCGACCAGGGCGTCACGCTGCTCGAAACCGATGCCAAGATCGAACACCTGTTCGGGCAGGTGATCGCCGGTCTGCGCGCCCGGCACTACGCCCGCAGCGAAGTCCGCGACGTCCAGATCAAGGAACTGAGCGACCGGCTCGCCTTATTCAGCGGCCTCGCGGTGCGCTATACCACGGCCGGCGAAGAACTCGAACGCCTGAGCGCCACGTACACGTTGCGCAAGACCGCCGACGTCTGGCAGATCGTGACGGTCGTCGCCCACGGCCCCGACACCCTGGTTCGGTTCGCCTAGCTACGGACTCCGATGACGCTTTCACAATCCCTTCGCTCATGAAAACCATACACGTCTCCTTCGACGAAGCCCTCCTCGACAAGTTCGATCGACACCCCTCGGTTCGAGCGCGAGGCCGGTCCCTCGTCTTACGTGAGGCCGTAGCCGACTATTTGATGCGCAACGATGGGGAAGACGTGACACGCCGATACCGCGCAGGGTATTGCGACGGGACCGTGCTGAACGACGAGCTTGAAGGGTGGGCGGGTGAAGGAGTATGGCCGGATCGGTGATGACTGATCAGCACCGCAGACAGAGCTAGAGCGTTACTTCGTGATATTCACCCGGCCTCACCGCATTTATCGTTTCAAGAATGATGTCGGTCTGTCGTCGGATTCTGGCCCAACTTGTAGTCATGAGTACGACAATGGCAATCTGCCGCTCCTTCAAGTTCTGCTGATATTTCAAGTTCTGGTCGGTCGTGACGAACACATCTAAACCCTCTCGTTCCGCCATAAGGAGGAGTTCTCCGTTCTCCATCGTGTTCCAGTTTTTCTCGAAGACGGTGACGATGGAATGGCCGGGAAGGGAACGGCGTAACGGAACGGGGACTCCCTGATCGAATAAAATTCGCATGACTCCTTAGGATGCCTCGACCTGCAAGCTCTGCTGGGCATGGTGGAGCACGGCTTCGGCCTGCTGTCGCGTGATGCCGGGAAACCATGCCAGGAAGTCGTTTATATCTGCTCCCTCTTCCAGATTCTCGAAGAAGGCTTCGACCGGAACGCGGGTATCGCGGAATACCCACGCCCCGCTGACTCTGCCGGGTACGCGCTCTACGCCCGGGCAAGATGACCAGTCCAGCATGGTCGTCACCTTCCCCTTTTCTCTTCTCGACTCCGACGAATGGCTCAGGGAGCCGCGCGTTCTCCCTCTCCGACGAGGGGAAAGGGTGTGGCGGTGTCGGTCAATCCAACACTTTCGCTTCCTTCAGCCGCGCAATCTCTTCGGGCGCATAGCCTAGTACGTCGCGCATGATTTCGTCCGTGTGCTGGCCGAGCAGAGGCGCGGGAGAGCGGGCGCCGTTGGGCGATTCGGCCAGCAGCCACGGCACGCCGATGTGCTGGCGTGGGCCGACTTCCGGGTGTTCCAGGCGCGAGAAGACGCCGCGCGCTTCCAGGTTTTCGTCCCCGGCCAGATCGACCGCGCTCTGCGAGGGGAAGGCCGCGACACCCGCGGCTTGCAACAGTTTGGTGATCTCCCACCGGTCGCGCTGACTCGTCCAGGCGGTCAGCAGCTTCTCGAGTTCGTCTTCGTTGGCCTTGCGTCCGGCCGCGGTGCGGAAGCGGGCGTCGTTGGCCAACTCCGGTTGCCCGATCGCGCGGCAGAGGGCGCGCCATTCGTCATCCGTCGGGCAGGCGATGGACACCCAGGCGTCGTCACCGGCGCAGCGGAAACAGCCGTGCGGCGCCATGTGGGGATCGCGGTTGCCGGTGCGCTCCGGCTGCGTGCCGTTCATGGCAAAGTCCATCCAGCCTTCGCCGACGAGCGCGGCCATCGCGTCGAACAGCGAGACGTCGATGTATTGGCCTTCGCCGGTGCGCTTGCGCGCGGCCAGCGCGGCGCAGATCGCTGCCGCGGCGTGGATGCCGCTGTTCGGGTCGCCGTACGAAATGCCCACTTCCTGCGGCGTGCCGCCCGCGTAGCCGGAGAGCGAAGACAGGCCGCTCACCGGCGCCATGGCCGGCCCGTAGCCCATGTAGTGCTTGCGCGGGCCGGCATGGCCGAAGCCCGAGATCGAGGCGACGATGATGTCGGGCTTGAGTGTCTTGAGGGCGTCGTAGTCCAGGCCGAGCTTGTCCATCACGCCCGTCGCGAAATTATCGACCACAACGTCACTCGCGGCGATCAGTTCCCTGACGATCCGCATGCCCTCGGGCGTGGAGACGTTGAGCAGCAGGCTCTTCTTGCCCATGCTCCACTCGTTGAAGATGCCCGACCGGTTGACGCCGGCTTCCATCCCTTCCGGGTAGATCGGCAGCCGGCGCGTGATGTCGATGCGCGCGTGCGACTCGACCTTGATGACCTCCGCGCCCAGATGGGCGAGATGCTTGGTGCCGAACGGCCCGGCCCATACCCAGGTGAAGTCCACCACGCGCACGCCGGCCAGTGGCAGGCGGTCGTGGCCGGCCGGCGCCGCGGCGGCGTTGGCTGGGACAGGTTCGGATTCGGCAAGCGCGGCGTCCACCTCGGCGTTGTGCTCGCCGAGTTGTGGCGCTGGTCGGCGTATCTTCCACCACGGCGCGCGGAGTCGGTAGGGCGGGCCGAGATGGGTGAGCCGTCCGGCGCGCGGGTGATCCACCTCGACGAAGAAGTTGCGCGCGTGCAGGTGCGGGTCGTCGGCCAACTCCCGCATGGTCTGCACGGGCGCGAAGCAGATGCGCCGCTCCTGGCCGGTCCGAAACAACTCGGCCACGGTCTGTTCCTTGAACCATTCGTCCAGGTACATCTTGAGGACGTCCTGATTCTTGGCCCGCTCGATGCCGTTCTCGAAAATCTCCCAGCCGCCCCATTCCGGGTTGCCCATCAGGTCGAGCAGGCGCGCCCACTGGTCTTCCTCGGCCACGACGAGAAAGATGAGGCCGTCCCGGCATGTGTAGATGCCCCACGGATAGAGCAGCCGCTTGCCCAGCCGCGAGGCCACGCGGTTGCTGTAGGTATAGTGGACGAAGCTCTGCTCCAGGAACGAGGCCACGTAGGCTTGCATGGCCAAGTCGATGTGCTCCCCGCGGCCGGTGTCGAGGGCGCGATAATAGGCGCCGAGCGTGGCGACCGCGGCGGCCAGCCCGCTCTGATACGCGGTCTGCTGGCCGAACGCCTTGAGCGGCGGCAATTCGGGAAAGTCCGACGCCCCGGGCGACAGCCACGCCCAGCCGCCCGCATTGGATACCGTCAGATCGCACGCGTTGTAATCCGCATACGGACCGGTGAGTCCGAACGGCGTGATCGAGCACATCACCAGCCGCGGGTTCATCGCGCGGAACCGGGCGTAATCCAACCCCACTTCGGCCATGCGCGCGGGCCGATAGTTGTGGATCAGGATGTCGGCCCACCGCACCAGCCGCGCCAGCCGGTCGGGCTCGCGTCCGAGATCGACGGTCACGCTGCGCTTGTTCGTATTGAGCGAGAGAAACAGCCCGCTGCGTTCCGGGTCGGGCGTGCCGCCCGGAAACGGGCCGCGCTGCCGTGCCGCGTCGCCGTCCGGTTCTTCGACCTTGACGACGTCGGCGCCCAGATCGGCCATGAGCTTGGTCGCGTACGCCGCGGACGCCAGATGGCCGAGTTCGAGTACGTGCACTCCGTCGAGACCCTTCACGGTTGCGCTCCTTTTGCGATGCCCGTCCACGGTTCGAATGCCGGGTCGTGGCGGCTCAGCCCGCGAACTCGGGCATCACTTCCTTCACGAACAACTCCCGCGACTCGTCCGAGACGGGGATCACGATATGGTAGGTCACTCCCAGTTCCTCGATCCGGGCGTGCAGGTCGCGTTTGACCTTGTCCGGCGTGCCCATAAGCAGCAGGGGCGAGCGGAGCGCCGTCTCGACGTCGGGAAAGCCGACGAAGCGTGCGGTCTGTTCCAGGGCGGGATCCGCGGAGTCGCGGGTCAGGTGCAGCAGCACCAAGCCGCCCACCTCGACGGCGTGCGGGTCACGGCCGCGCGCTTCCAGATAGCCGCGCAACATGCCGATGCGCCGCCGCAGTTCCGCGGTGTCGAACGTGGAGGTCATCACCGGATCGTTCAGCCAGTCCTTGCCGTTGAAGATCGGCGGAATGACGTTCAGGCTGTCGGCTTCCGCGGCGGCGATCTTGAGCAGGCCGCTGCCCGAGCCGCCGAGCATCAGCGGCGGATGGGGTTTCTGCACGGGGCGCGGATTGTTGTACGCCTTGCGGATCGAGAAATACGTGCCCTGAAACGTGGGCTCGGGCTCGGTCCACATGGCTTTGATGACCCGAATCGCCTCGGCCAGTTGGGCGAGACGTTCGGCGTCTGAGGGATAGGGGTAGCCGTGCGCCTCGTACTCGTCCTGCTTCCAGCCCGCGCCCAAACCGAGGGTGAAACGGCCTTGACTGACCTGGTCGATGGTCGAGGCGATCTTGGCCAGCATCGGCGGAGTACGGAACGAGGCGGCGACGACGGACGGCACCAAACGGATGCGTTCGGTCAGCGCGGCGACCGCGGTCAGCGTGGTCAGGCACTCCACGTGGGGCGTTTGGGGGTCTCCCAAAGGCGTGAAGAAGTGATCGCTCATCGAGACCGAATAGAACCCTTCGCTTTCGGCGCGCAGGGCCGCTTTCTTGGCCTCCGCAAAATCTCCGGTGGGCAGGAATATGCCGAACTTGACGTCGTGCACGGGCTTCTCCTCTCTGCTTCTCCTTTTACGGGAATTATATACAAGACGATCCCGAAGACGGTTTTTCCTCGTCATACCTGCGGAAGCAGGTATCCATCCTCTGGATTCCCGCTTTCGCGGGAATGACGACCGGGTGGGATCTTCAAGTATGTAGTTCCACTTTTTATTACTGTCTGCGCCTCGTTCTCTACACCAGATGGGCGCCGGCGGCAATTTTCAAATCGTCCTTCCGTCCCCTCCCCCTTCGACAGGCTCAGGGACCACTAGGAGAGGGTTGGAGCCTGCCCCGGACTTGATCCGGGGGTGAGGGTCCGCCGCCGCAGGGAATCAGCCCGCAAATTTCAAACCGAGACACTCCACCAGTCCTTTTCCTTAGCCTGCGTGCCGGCCGCCAACGACTTGAAACCCCGCGGGGCGCCCCCTATGTTTCCGCTATTCTATCCAGCCGAGGAAAGCCAGAGGAGGAACGCCGCCATGCGACCACCCGCCATCCAATCCGACACGATGCAGTACGCCGGCCAGGGCGATACGCCCGTCAACGCCTATCTCAGCCGCCCCGCCGCGGACGGCCCGCACCCGGGCGTGATCGTCATCATGGAAGCCTTCGGGCTGAACGACCACATCAAGGACGTGGCCGACCGCTTTGCGCGCGAGGGCTACGTCGCGCTCGCCCCCGACATGTACACCCGCGAGGGCAATCCCGACCCAACGAACATCGACGACGTCATCAAGGTCATGTTCTCCGTGCCGGACGCGCAGGCCATGGCCGACCTCGACGCCGCAGCCCGCTATCTCAAGGGCCGGTCCGACTCCAACGGCAAGGTCGGCGCGATCGGCTTCTGTTCGGGCGGCCGTTATACGCTCATGTTCGGCTGCACGAGCACCAATCTCGACGCCGCGGTGGACTCCGCGGGCGGCTTCATCATCCAGGACGATTTTCCGGCCACGCGGCCGGTCTCGCCGATCGATCTGGTCAAGGACCTGGGCTGCCCGCTGTTGGGCCTGTTCGGCGAAGAAGACCCCAACCCCTCGCCCGAGCACGCCGAGCGGCTCCGGGCCGCACTCGACCAACACGGCAAGACGTACGAGTTCCGCATGTATCCCGAGGCCGGGCACGCCTTTTTCGCCGACTACCGCGACAGCTACCGTCCGGTCGCGGCGCAGGACATGTGGCACCGCGTGCTCGTGTTCTACGACAAGTATCTACGCAACTAGCCGGTCCGACCGGCGTCCGACACCGAAACGAAGGGGAATGACAGGCAAGATGCTCCCCTGCCCGTTTCGACGAGCTCGACGGGCCGGACCCTGAGCTCGTCGAAAGGTTTTGACCAAAGGCGCGATAGAGCAGACAGTGAAAAGTCTGGGGTCACCTTGTACGTCATTCCGAAACGAAGGAGGTCTCGATGGCGGTAGAAAAATTTCCGGTCGAAGCGAGCCACATCATGATGTTCGCCCGGTCGGTGGGCGACGACAACCAAGTGTATTACGACGAGGAGTACGCCAAGACGACGGAGCCGGGGCACGTCGTCGCGCCGCCGACGTTCGTGCAGGCCAGCGCCCAGTTCGACCCCGATTATTTTCTGCGGCCCAAGATCGGCCAGCCGTGGTTCGGCTCCGGCAAGGAGCCGACCGGCATCAAGAAAGACCCGAGTTCCGGGCAGGAGGGCGGCGAGGCCAAGAGTCTGCTGCACGCCGAGCAGCACTACGCATACCACCGCCACATCAAACCCGGCGACGTGCTGAGCGCGACCCAGAAGCCGGGCAAGAAGTGGGAGAAGCAGGGCAAGCGGTCGGGCAAACTGCTGTTCTCCGAGACGATCACCGAATACCGCGACCAGCACGGGGAACTCGTCATCACCGCGCGCAGCGTCGGCGTCCAGACCGAACGCCCGGCCGACCAATAGCCGCCCGATTGGAGGAAAGACGTCATGGCGTTATCCGCAGCGAATCTGAACGTCGGCGATACGTACGAAGAGCAGGTCGTCGAAGACCTGAAGCGCACCCAACTCGTCCAGTACGCGGGCGCGTCGGGCGACTACAACCCGGTCCACACCGACGAGGTATTCGTCACCAAGGTCGCGGGCTACCCATCGGTCTTCGCCCACGGCATGTTGTCCATGGGCATGACCGGCCGCATGTTGACCAACTACGTCGGCGACGGCCGGCTGCTGTCGTACGGCGTGCGCTTCACGCGCCAAGTCTGGCCGGGCGACACGCTGACGGCCACGGCCACGGTCAAAGCCGTGCGGGAAGAAGAGGGCGGCCCCGTCGTGGACCTCGACGTGGCGACCGTGAACCAGGACGGCGCCACCGTCGTCAGCGGCTACGCCTCGGCGCGTGTCGACCCGTAACGTCTCACCCTGCCGGCCTTCCCATGCAAGGGAGGGCCACCTTTCTCCCTCATCAAACCCGGCCCGGCTATGAAAATCGCCTATTATTCTGACACCGACTCCCTGTACACTGACCTGTCCGAACAGACGAGCATGGAAAGCCAGGAAGTCCCGGTCGGGATCGTGCTTGATTACGATGCCGACGAGAACATGGTCGGGACGATATCGACAACGCGAGCTGGAAGGTCCGGCTTGATGAATTGACGCTCGATAAATTTTCTGTCCCAGCGCAAGATGGCGTGGCATGAGTGTTCGGTCATGCAAGTCCAGGTCTTCTATGACCGGACCGGCAACACACTGACCGTGTGGTTCGGTGACCCTCGGGACGAATACGTGTGCGAAGAAACCGGAGACGAAGTGGTTCTGATGAAGGATAAGGCCGGTCAGGTCATCGGGTTCGAGAAGTTGAACTTCTCGGGTACGGATTCCCAAGGGGAATGACATACAAGAGGATCGTCATGGTCAAAAGGCCGGGGATGGGGTGCGAAGGTCAAGGTGATCTCGGGGTTCGTTTCGACAGGCTCAACGAACTGAGGGGGGAGGCGGGGAAGGTCCTTGAGCCTGTCGAAAGGCCGGGGGCGGGGGGCATCTCCCGATACCGAGGCTCGGCAGCATTTAACGGAAATAACGGAAACGATCACGACCAGGTGATGAGGATCAAACGCCCCGACAAGGCAGTCGTGATGATGTCGTTAGAGGATTATGATGCATTGCGGGAGACTGCGTATCTTCTGCGGAGTCCCAAGAACGCGCGCCGGTTGCTGGAATCGATTCACGAACTGGAGCACGGGGGCGGACAAAGGTTGCACCCGGGTCCTCTGAAATAGATAGGAAACGAGTAACAAGACGGTCCCGAAGTCAGTGTCCCCTCGTCATACCCCGTTCGAGCCGGGGGGTAGGCTCTGCGAAGCGGTGCTCAGAAACGCACCCGCACGCCGCCGAAGGCGCCGAACGGCGCGCCCGGCCCCATGAAACGCTCCACGCCGGTGCTGTCCAAAGTGTTCTCGAAAAAGGCGCCGTAGCTCTCGTATTCCTCGTCGAACAGGTTTTCGAGGCGCAGGAAGACGTCGAACATTTTGTAGCGGTACTCCAGGGCGGCGTTGGCCACGACGTATTCGTCGAGCCGGCTGCGCCGGTTGGCTTCGTCGCCGCGCAGGCGCTGGCCGTCCACGTACGCGGCGTCCAGGCTGAGCCGCCACGCCCACCCGATGTGCATCTCGATGCCGCCGTTGACGCGGTGCGGCGGCACCAGCGGCAGGCGGTCGCCGGCGCGGACGTGGGCGATCCGCTCGTCGTTGGCGAAGGTGAACAACTCGATGTCGTCCTCGAACGTGGCATCGGTCACGGTGTAGTTGAGGAACCAGCTTCCCCAGCCCCACACGCCGCGCAACAGCAACTCGATCCCCTGGCGGCGGGTGGCGTCCACGTTCTGGAAGAAGCCGAGCACGCGGCTGTTCGGCTCGTTGCGGAACAGGATGTCGTCTTTCAGGTCGGTTCGAAAGAACGCCAGCGTCGCGTCGACGGCGTCGGTCGGCGCCCAGCGGATACCCGTCTCCCACGTCTTGCCCTTCACCGGGTCGAGGGGGGGATCGTCCACGATCGCGGTCGGGACGGGGCAGGGCGCCTCCGGGTTGGCGCAGGTCAACTCGATCGCGGTCGGCGCGCGGTAACTTTCGCTGTAGTTGGCGTACAGGCTGAGGTTCGGCAGAAAGGCGTACGTCGCCCCGACCGCGGGGTTGAAGCGGTCGAACGTGTGGTTGCCGCTCGCGTCCGTCCCCGCGTCGTCGTCCATGCCGTCGGCCAGTCGGTCGGCAATCTCGAGATAGGTCACGTCGTACCGGCCCGACACGGTCAGCGTCAGCTTGTCGATCGGCTGTGCGATGACCGTGAAGAACGGGCCACCGGCGTGCGTGCGGGTCTTCACGTCGGTTTCGACCTCGAACTCCTCATCCCTTATGTCGCCGCCGTTCCCATCGTCATCGTCTCCCTCGTCACCCTCGTGGCCGTTCTCGTCGTCATCTTCCCCCGCCTCGCCGATCAGATGATCGAGATGCGCGCCCGAATAATCGACGCCCAGGGTGGCGGAGATGGGCAGGTCCCACAGGCGCTCCTGCAAGCTGACTTGCAGCGTGCCGCCCCAACCCTTCTGGTTGGTGCGGGCGTCGACGATTTCCTCCACGTCCAGATTGAATTGGTCGACGTCGAGCAGCCGGCCGTACAGGTCCGACGACAAGAGCACGCCGCGGCCGAGGTCGCGTTGATACCGGCCGTTCAGCAACCACAGGTCGGGCTTGAAGATATCGGGATGGGTGAAGACCCCGGACCGGTCGCGCTTGAGCCGGCTTTCAGGCAGCGGGCCGTTGCCGGTCAGCTTGTTGTTGACGTGCGTCAGCGACAGGGTGAAGTCGTCGTGCTCGTCCAGATAGCCCACCTTGGTGAACAGTTGTCCGACGTGGCTCTTCGAGAAGTCCCGGAACCCGTCCTCGAAGAACAGATTCCCGGACACGAAATAGTCGAGTTTGCCGCGGCTACCGCCGGTTTGCAGCAGCGTCCGGTAGCGGGCGAAGCTGCCGCCCCACACCTCCGCGGTCGTGCCGGGATTGGTCATCCCGCGTTTGGTGCGCGCGACCACGGCGCCGCCCAGCGTGTTGCGGCCATAGACCGGGTTGGAGCCCGGAATGACTTCCAGCCGGTCGATCGCGTCCATGGGAATCAGGTCCCAGTTGACCTGGTCGGCCAGGGGTTCGTTGACGCGCACGCCGTCCACGAAGACGCTGAGCCCCGGGGGCGTGCCGATCAGAAACGAACTCGTGAACCCGCGATAGGTCAGGTCGGGTTGGAACGGATTGTTCTGCACGTGGGTCAGGTTGACGCCGCCCAGGTCACGCGCCAGCGCGTCGGTCAGGCTGAGCGTCCCACGTTTGGCGAGTTGTTCCCCGGTCACGACCTGCACGTTGGCCGGCACCTGTTCGCGCGGCACCGACAGGCTCATGAGCGGCGTCGTGCCGCGGACTTCGATGGTGGGCAGGCTGACCCGCGGTTGGGCGTGTGCGCCGGATAGGCAAGCGAGGGGGAGGGCGAGAACGGCGAAGGAAACGGCGAGAGTATGAAGTCGCATACCGCCCAGCGTACTCGTTGCCCGCTGTCGGACGGTATCCGGCCCCGCCTGAAAGGGGAGGGGGAAGACCCTGAAAAGCGGCGGAAAAAGACCCGAGTCAGGAATCCGCGGAGACGAGGCCGACCCGCACGGCGTAGCGGACCAGGCCCGCGATGTCGTGTACCGCCAGCCGCTCCATCACCTGCCGGCGGTGCGTTTCGACCGTCTTGGGGCTCAGGTGGAGCGTGGCCGCGATCTGCTTCGTGGTGCGTCCCTCGGCAATCAGTTGCAGGACCTCGCGTTGGCGGTGCGTCAAACGGGACGCGGGCGATCCGCCGGCCGGCGCGCGGACGCGCTGCACGTAGCCGGAGACGACGTGGTGCGAGACGGCCGGACTCAGATACACGTCCCCCCGCGCGACGGCCTGCAACGCGACGTCCAGCTCCGCGGGCGCCGCGTCCTTGAGCAGGTAGCCGGCGGCGCCGGCCTGCAACGCGTGGCTCACGTACTCTTCGTTCTTGTGCATCGACAGCACGAGGACGCGCACGTCGGGGCACTGCTGCCCGAGTTGCGCGGTCGCGTCCACGCCGTTCAGCCCCGGCATCCCGATGTCCATGCAGACGACGTCCGGCCGATGCTGCCGGGCGCGCGCGACCGCGACGCGCCCATCGTCGGCCTCGGCGACGACCTCGACACCGTCGAGTCGTTCGAGCAACGCCCGCAGCCCGGCGCGCACGAGTGCATGGTCGTCGGCCAGGATGACGCGCAACGGTTTCATCGCGGGCTCCGAAAGACGGCTCGACGGCGGTATTGCGGGGCGCGAGAGATCATCGCAGCGGAAAGCGGACGCGCACTTTGGTGCCGGTCCCCGGTGCGGAAACGACGTCCACGGCGCCGCCGACCAGTGCGGCGCGTTCCTGCATACTCAGCACCCCGAGGCTTCGTCCCTGCGACGCGCATTGCCGGGCGTGCGCAACGTCGAAGCCGACCCCGTCGTCACGAATCGTACACCGCAGTTCGGTGCCCGGCGCCGCGAGATCAATCCACACGTTGCGCGCCCGCGCGTGGCGGGCGACGTTCGTCAGCACCTCCTGCGCGATCCGGAAACACGCCGTGGCGACGTCCCGGGGAATCCGCTGCTGTGCGACGTCCGCGGCGTCGAAGGACAGGGCCACGCCGCTGCGCTGCGCGTGGCGGTCGGCGTACCAGCGCAGGGCCGAGACGAGACCCAGATCGTCCAGCATCGACGGGCGCAGGTCGAGCGAGACGTCCCGGATTTTCTGCAACGCCTGATCGGTCAGCGTCAGACTGTCGCGCACCTGTCCCTCGGCTGTTCCCCCGTGCGCGTCGCGGTGCAGCAGTTGGAGGTTCATCTTCACCAGGGTCAGCTTCTGGCCGATTTCATCGTGCAGGTCGCGGGCGATACGCCGCCGCTCTTCTTCCTGCGAGGCGTGGACCTTGCGCGACATCGCCTTGCGCGCGGCCTCGGTCCGCTCGTGCTCGGCGACTTCTTCGCGCAGCGTGACGTTCGTGGCGGCGAGTTCGCTCGTCCGCTCCTGCACGCGCCGTTCCAGTTCGTCCCGCGCCGCCTGAAGCGCCGTGATGAGTTGCTGTCCGTAGTACCCGGCCAGGGCCAACACGGCCCACACGGTCAGCCGCAGCCGGATTTCCTCGGGCTCGGACGTGAAGACCTCGGCGAGCAGGCGCCGGTCGTCGAACAGCCACGAGTCGATGGCCGAGTCGAGCAGCCAGAATGCGGCGCCCACGCCGACGCACAGCCAGAGAAACCGCCGCGTCTTCATGCCGCGTCCGGTTGTAGCAACCGCGTCGGACTCGTCCCAGGGCTCTCGGCTTGCGGGAGGCGCCCGCGGAGCGTGCCTCCGTTTGCAATCGTCCCCGCGTGGGGTTTCGATCCCCTCTCCCCTGGTGGGAGAGGGCTGGGGAGAGGGGGAAGGTGAAAGGGAATGACATACAAGAGGACCCTCATGGTCAAAGGGTCGGGCGTGGGAGGCGAAGGCCGAGGTGACATCGGGGTTCGTTTCGATGTTTCGACAGGCTCAACACAGCGCAAGCTCAACGAACCGAAGGGGGGAGGTCCTTGAGCCTGCGATCCCTGAGCTTGTCGAAGGGTCGAAAGGCCGGGGATGGGGGACAGCGTGGGAGAGTGGAAGTCCCCGAGCCTGCCGGGTGTCGGTCAGAGACGCGCGCTGCCAGGGATGGGAGGAACGATACCGCGCAAGGTTTCGATGACCGTATCCGGACAGCCGACGTTTATTGTTGCGATGTCTGGGCGCCGGTTCGCGCGGATGGCAAATCGACGTCCGCTTTTTTTGACTTCCTCGTCATCGTCAAATCGTGGATCCGACCAGTCCACCTCCCCGCCTTTGCCGAGCAGGATGTATCCGTTCTCGATGCACTCGTTGAAGATGGCGCGGTACTCTTCGTTGTTCCCCGGATTCCCGAGGCCCATTTTGAACACGTTCCGGGAGGCAAGATCGAACGGTCCTGCTGCCCCACGTGCACGTTCGGCGATGCGTTTCAGCACGCCGTCGGTCGGGACGAGGCGAAAGGCTGCGCTATTCTCTCCGCCGGGTCTTCGGCTCTCAGGAGGCATTGATCCACTCCTTATGGGAAGCATCGTCTTCAAGGTGGTCGGCTTTCTGGCCGACAGTCGGCAGGATAAAAACATAAGGGGAAGGAACCACAAGGACATCTTCAAACAGATGCACTGCCTGAGCCCCGCCCGTTTCGACAGGCTCAACGGGCTGGACTTTGAGCCTGCTGGAGGGCGTCGAGGCTGTCGCAACGAGCGCGGGATCCTCTTGTATGGAGTTCCCAGGGGAACGCCCCGCCTCGGCTGATGTTTCGCCGTGGGGAGGAGGCTCTCCGCTGGATTCCGGCTTGCGCCGGAATGACGAAGGGTTGCCGGAATTGACGAAGGGGAAAGGCGTTCCGCCCGAGGAACTCTCGAACTCATGGACGAACGGGCATCACTCCAAGGTGACGTACCGCTCGAAGCGCGTCACTTCCTCGTCGCTGACGTATTTGCCGATTTCGCGCCGGAACTGCGCCATCGCCCGGTACGGACGGTATTCCTCGAACTCGTGCGCCAGCTTCTCCCCGACGCCCGGCACGAGCAGAATCTCCTCGTGCGACGCGGTGTTGAGGTCGATCGGCACGAACAGCCGTTCGTAAATGTGCGTGCGTCCCGCCTCGTCCACGGACGCCCGGACGAGTTCGTCGAACGCGGCCATGCCGGAAAACGGTCGTTGCGCGACGATCTGCGCCGCCAGCTCGGGAGAAACTCCAGGCAGCGCCGCCATGTCATCTTCGCCGGCCACGTTCGGGTTCAGCACGGCCGCGGTTTCGCCATGCTCATCCGCTGCCGCAGGCACCGCGGCCAGCCAGACCAGCAGACCTGCCAGCGCCCAGATGCGACGCCGGTTCGTCCGTCTCGTTTTGAGATTCCGATTCATGTCGATCTCCTTTCATTGTGTCTCGCCGAGCCGGGCCGCGGGCGTGCGAGGAACGGATGTCGGTAGGCGTAGGCCAGACCGAGCAAACCGAGCTGCACCAAAGCCGCCGGGGCCAGGACCGGAGTTGCGCCCGCCAAGGCTTCGCGTATCAGGTCCGGCCCGGCGAGCGCGGGGTACATTTCCAACTCGAACTCCACGTTGCCGTCGTAGTGCAGCCAGATGCCGGTCAGGCCGCCGGCCACGAGTGCCAGCATCGCGCCCTGCAAGACCCGCGTGCTCCGGCGTCCCCGCTCGATCCGCTGCCACACGACGGCCAGCAGCCCGAAAGCCAACAACACCAGCGGCACGCATTGCCACGCGTCTTCGAGGTGGCCGATCAGGACCAGTTCGCTGCCCGTTCCGACCGCGCCGAACAAGAACGTGGCCAGCACGAACCGCCGCAGGCGCGTTTCGGTCTCCGCCGAATCCTGCGGATGGGTACCCATCGTCCGGTCGCTTCCGCGGCTTCACTCCGCAACCCCGTCGCGATCCAGCGCGTTTCGGCGCCGATACGCGGCATGCCACGCCAGAACCGCCACGAGGACCACGCCGCCCGCGGTGTGCAGCAGGCTGGTCGTTTCGCGGAATTCGAGCGACCCGGCATAGTAGAGGAGATAGCCGCTGACCACGAGCAGCGACACCAACGTCAGCACGCCCAGCCCGCTGCCGCGGTTGTCGGATCGGCGGAGCTTCGTGCGAACGTGGGCGCGCCAGACGACGCCCAGCAACAGCAGCGACCAGAAGCCGAACGCTCCGTGCGTCTTCATCAGCAGCGATGGGGAACCCCACGGCTCCCACGCCAGATCGAAGTAGCGTTCGGCGTAGCGCGGGACCGCATACAGCAGGCCGGTGGCGGTCAATCCGAGTCCGCACCAATACACGGACACGCGGAGGATCCGGTTCATGGGCCAGGCTCGCCCGCGGCGCCGCGCTCCAGGAGAAATTCGCGCACCAACAACAGTTTCCGGACGCCGTCGGTAATGTTGCGGGCAGAGAGCGTGGCGCCGGCGATGCCGTGCACGTCCTTGCCGAGGCGGAGCGGGTCGGTCGCCAGACTCTTGCCGTGGAATTGTCGCCGCCAGGATTCTTCCTGCACCTCGCCGCCGTAGGTTTCGCGGTACACCAGCACGTCGATGCCGATGACGCGGCCCGCTGCATCGATCCCGGCCCCGTAGGTGATGAATTCGTGCTTGCCGATGACCTCATCGACGAAGAACCAGCCGAGCGGCCGCTCCCCGTCCACCACACGCCACGCTAGGATGCGCCGCGGATCGACGCGAACCTTGGCCTTGCGGCGGAGGACTTTGCGTTCGGCCTTGGACATCTCGACCGGCACCGGCACCAGCCGAGCGCCCTCGGGAAACAGGCGGGCGACGAGTTCCGCCTGCGAAGCGGCGTGTCCCAAGGACGTCCACAGGCCGACGGCCAGCACGACCGCCGGCCACACGCGGCGAAGTCGCGTTGCTGCGATGCCGGTGCGTTCCGTCCGTCCCGACCCAGACATGCCCCGCGTTCGGCCGGCTCAGAAGTTGTACGAGACCTTGAGCAGGAACTCGTTCTTGGTCTTTTCGACCAGGTGCAGGTCGTCGCCCGGATCGACCAGCTCGTCGCCGCCTTCGATCTGCCGCAGATACCCGACTGACATGCCCCAGCGTTGCCCTTCGTAATGCAGCCCCGGCCCGACGAAGAGCGAATGCCGTTCCCGGTCCACCTCGGTCTCGTACTCTTCCTCGTACAACAGTTCGGCGCTCACGTACCAGTTGTTGGCGAAGCGGTAGCTGAAGCCGGTGGCGATCTTATATTCGATTTCCATTTCGGCAAAGGTCGGCCATTCGAACACGTCGTCGAACGGGTCCGCCCATTCGGCCGCTTCCGCCCGCGTCAACGCATTCGCCTCCTCGTCCCGGGCCGAGAAGAAGGCGGCGCACGACTCGTGGCCCTCGGGCGCTCCCCGCGCCTCGCACAGACTCAT
Source organism: uncultured Binatia bacterium (SeqCode) (assembly GCA_965242795.1). Lineage (GTDB taxonomy): Bacteria > Desulfobacterota > Binatia > Bin18 > Bin18 > Bin18. The sequence goes on along the minus strand of OZ251505.1, from coordinate 643,039 downwards.
CTTTCTGGACCGAGACAGATGGCCGCGGCGGGCGCGGGCGGCCTTGAGGCCAAGATTGCCCGCCCAGACGAGCTGGCCTTCGAGGAAATACTTCTGGGCGTTCAGCCCGGTTTCCAGCGCCCAGTATTCCTTGTCCAGGCCGGAGTGGGGGTCCTTCATCAGATAGTCCACTTCCAGATGCCCCGACAGCCCCATGAAATGCTCGGCGGTGTTGAGGAATTTGTATTTGCCGCGCGCGTCGAATCCCGCAAAGCGCAATTCGTAGCTCTCGTCCCCGGGCAGATAGCCGTCCACCAGCAGCCCAGACGTATCGATGGATTGGAGCCGCACGCCGCCGCGGATGCTGAAGCGGCTCGTCACGCCGTATTCGAGCGTCGTGCGGTTGTTGAAGGCCACGTAGTCCCCTTTGCCCTTGTCGTTGCGGACCTTGAGCTCGTGCTGGATCTGCGTCGCCCCCGCCGGCAACGTCTCGGCCTCGTTGACGAACGCGAACTGACTGGCCCGGGCACCCGGGGCCGAAACGAGCAACCCGGCCAGGAGCGTCAGGCCGGAGAAAAAGAGTGTGCGCATGCTTTCCTCTCTTGGATGATATTCATTCTCTTATGAGAATGATAATGGTTATCAATATCAATTCGATGAATCCGTCAATCCCCCTATGAAATTCCGTCCGTCGATGTCCCGATGGAAATGCTCCGAGCGGGTCGAAGAGGCGGAGGACCTGATGGTGGGATGCGAAGGCTCGGGTGACAGCGGGGTTCGTTTCGATGTTTCGACAAGCTCAACACATCGCAGGCTCAACGAACTTATGGATGGAGACCTTCGAGTTTGTCGAAATCGGCGAAGGATCAGCCTATCCGTGATTTCCAGTGCCCTTCACACCGGCACGCGCACCGCCCGCGGGCAGACTTGCCCTCCGCGGCGTGCATCCTCTATATGGGAGCCATGCAATACGACCTGCTCATCAAAAACGGGACGGTGGTGGACGGTTCCGGGTTGCCCGGCTTCCAGGCCGACGTCGGGATCGTCCAGGGGAAAATCGCGGCGATCGGCCGCTTGCGCGACGGCGCCGCACAGGTCATCGACGCCGAGGGGCATGTGGTGTCGCCCGGCTTCATCGACGGCCATACGCACATGGACGCCCAGGTGTTCTGGGACCCGCTGGGCACCTGTTCGTGCTGGCACGGGATCACCAGCGTGGTGATGGGGAACTGCGGGTTCTCGCTCGCCCCGTGCAGCGAAGCGGACAAGCTGCTCGTCATGCGCAACCTGGAGCGGGCCGAGGACATCTCGCCCGACGCCATGGACGCCGGCATCACGTGGAGTTGGACGACGTATCCCGAATATCTGGACGCGGTCGACAAACTCCCCAAAGGCATCAATTACGCGGCCTACATCGGCCATTCCGCGCTGCGCACCTACGTCATGGGCGAGCGCGCGTTCACCGACGAAGCGACGCCCGACGATCTCGCGGCCATGCGGCGCGAGGTACGCGGCGCCATCCAGGCAGGCGCCGCGGGCTTCACCACGTCCCGCACGCGCAACCACCAGACGCCCGACGGACAGCCCGTCGCCAGCCGGTTGGCCGATTGGGACGAGGTGCGCAGCCTCGTCGGCGTGTTGGGCGAACTCAACGCCGGCGTGTTCGAGATCGCGGGCGAAGACACCGGCCTCGACCCGGCGCGCATCCAGGAGTACTGCGACCGCCTCAAGGCGCTGGCCGTGGATACGGGCGTGCCGGTGACCTTCGGCATGTTCAGCGCGCCCAAGGTGCCCGACTACTGGCGGCCGTTCTTCGCGCTGGCCGACGAGACCGCAGCGGCCGGCGGACGCATGTTCCTCCAGGTGCACAGCCGGCCGATCAGCGTCTTGCAGTCGTTCGAGTCGGTCACGTCGTTCGACAAGCTGCCCGTCTGGCGCGACCTGCGCGCGCTGCCGCTGGCCGAACAGGCCGCGGCGTTGCGCAACCCGGAGTGGCGCCGCAAGCTGGTCCACTCCGCCAACAATCCGCCGCCGAAAGCCGGCAAGTCCGTAGGCGCGGAAACGCGCGCCGCGAACTTCAAGTGGATGTTCCCCATCCTCGACCGCGCGGTGCCGCCGTACCGTTCGGTCGCCGACTTGGCCGCGGAGCGGGGCCAGGACCCGGTCGAGACCTACATCGACTTGGCGCTGGAAAAAGATCTCAAGCGCTTCTTCATGCAGCCGCTGACCAATACGCACGAGCCGAGCACGCTGGAGATGATGCAGCACCCCCGCTCGGTCATCACGTTCTCGGACTCCGGCGCCCACGTCTCGCAGATCATGGACTCGTCCCTGCAAACCCACCTGTTGAGCTACTGGGTGCGCGAGCAACAAGCCATGACGCTGGAAGAAGCGGTGCGGCAACTGACGTTCGTGCCCGCGTCGCATTGGAACCTGTCGGGCCGCGGCCTGCTGCGCGAGGGCTGGACTGCGGACGTGGTGGTCTTCGACCCCGACACGGTCGAGCCGCAGGTGCCCGAGTTGTGCTACGACCTGCCGGCCGGCGCCCGCCGGCTCAAACAGAAGGCGAGCGGCTTTCTGGCGACCGTCGTGAATGGCGAGGTCGTGCTGCGCCACAACGAACACACCGGCGCACTGCCGGGCCGATTGCTGCGCGGCCCGCTGGCCAGTCGATAACGGTCGGTCGTCTCGGACCTGAAAAGGAAGGCGGACCCGCGAATCCCGCGTGTTCGCCTTCTTTTTCCACTCCTTCCTTGTGCCTCCGTTCTTCCTCGACCGCCCTTCCTGTCCCGGTCCAAGGCTCCTCCCGTCCCGTTGATCTCCACGCGAACGAGGCAGGCATGGCGGACGAAGCCGCACCGCGGACCGAATGGACCGAGGACGACTCGCGGCTGTACCGCGAACTCGCCGCGGTCGCGGTGCCTGCGCGTGACGAACAAATCGCCACGCTATTGAGCCTGTTGGGATTCGACCGTGCGGAGCCGTTTCGCGTGGTCGAACTGGGCAGCGGCGAGGGCGCGTTGTCGTTCGCCATTCTGGACTGTTATCCGCACGCCACAGTGCTGGGGCTGGACGGGTCGCCGAGTATGCGGACGCGGGCTGGTCACACCCTCGACCGCTTTGGGCGTCGGTTCGAGAGTCGGCCGTTCGACTTGGCGGCCACGGACTGGCGGCATGGGTTGGACGCGGCCGACTGCGTCGTCTCCTCCCTGTGCGTGCATCATCTGAGCGGCGCGGACAAACGAAAGCTGTTCGCCGACGTCGATCGGCGCACGTCCGCGCGCGGCCGTCTGCTCCTCGCCGACATCGTGCAGCCGCAACGCCCGGAAGCCTGGGCGCTGTTCGGCGACGGTTGGGATCGGGTGACCCGGGCGAAATCGGTCGAGAAGACCGGCTCGCCCAGGCTGTTCGACCGCTTCCGGGAGGAGCAGTGGAATTATTTCCACACCCCGGACCCGTACGACACGCCTTCGCCGCTGTTCGACCAACTGACGTGGCTCAAGACGGCCGGCTTCGAGATCGCGGACTGCTTCTGGCTGCACTGCGGCCATGCGATCTACGGCGGGTACAAAAGCCGGGCAGACCGTGCAGAACCCCTGCCATTCGCCGACGCGCTCCGGTCGGCGCGTGCGGGGTTGCGCGCCGTGGAGCAGGCAGAGGGATGATCCCGATGAAATTCGCGTTGACCTTTTGGGCCACGGTGTTGTCGGTCTCCACAATGATCGGACTCGGCGCCGCATGGGCCGCGGCCGACACGATCACCGTGGCCGGGGTGTACACCCAGTCGATCGAGCAGAAATGGGACGCCCGCCTGCATGAAGCGCTGAGCGCCGCCGAGAGCCGGGGCGAAATCGAGTACGCCTTTTCGGAGAAAGTGGCGAACGCTGACTACCTCCGCGTGCTGCGCGAATACGCTGAGCGCGGGGTCGCGCTGATCGTAGGCGAGACCTTCGGCGTCGGCCGCGAAGCCCGCGCGCTCGCCGACGAATACCCCGCGGTCGCGTTCCTGATGGGTGACTCCGGTGCGCCGCACGGCGCCAACTTCGCGGTCTTCGACAACTACCTGCACGAGCCCTGTTACCTGATGGGCATCCTCGCCGGTTCGATGACCGAGGCGAACCGCATCGGTATGGTCGGCGGCTATCCGATCGGTGAGGTGAACCGTCTGTTCCACGCCTTCATGAACGGCGCCCGCTCCGTCAATCCCGCGGTCGAGTTCAAGGTGACGTTCATCGACTCCTGGTACGACCCGCCGAAGGCCAAGGCCGCGGCCCTGACCCAGATCGAGGCCGGCGTCGATGTGCTGTTCGCCGAGCGGGCGGGGGTGGTCGAGGCGGCCCGCGAGCGCGGCCTCATCGCCTTCGGCAACGTCAACGACATGAACAAGGAGGAGCACGGCGAAAACGTCGTCGTCACCTCCGCGCTGTGGGACATGCGGCCCGCCATCGACCACGCCATCAGCTTGGTGAAGGCAGGCCGGTTCGAGGCAGCGGACTACCGGGAGTGGAGCACCATGCGCAAAGGCGGCGCGCGCCCAGCGCCCTACTACGAGTTCGAGGACCGCATTCCGGCTGCGGCCAAGGCGCGGGTCGCGGAGGTCACGGCCGACATCCTGGCCGGCCGCTACGTCGCCGAGATCAACGATGAGGAACCGCGCTCGACTTACTGAATCATAGTCCACCCCTATCGCCTTGGAATGTTCGTTTTCGCTCTCCGATGCGCGCGTCGGTCATCGGCTCGATCCTGAGCTTGGTTACATTCGGCTGTGCCGGGCCGCAGCACGTTGCGGCGCCGGCCGTCCGGGCGCACACGCTCGCGGAGCTGTACGAAGTCCGCGACGCCGATCTGTCTTGCGGACAGGCGCAGCGGCTCGCCTCCCGGACGGTCGAACGCATGGGCTATCGCGTGACCCGGGCCGAGCCGGCTTCGGATGAGGAGCCCGGCACCGTCTTGGCCGAGCAGCGCCGCGGCGAGCATCTCGCGACGGTGCGGGTGACGGTGACGTGTGATGCAAACGGGGTAGTGGTCGATGCCGCCTCGCTCAGTTCGTTGGACGTGGCCTCGGACGACCCGCACCCGCTGGTGACGTATCATTCTGTGAACGACGCCCAACGCCTCAGTGAAAATCGGCCGCCGCCTACGACGTATTTCCGGCGGGCATTCTATTCGCTGTTTCACGGGCTGGCGGCCAATACCAAGCGATATGGGCCGGAGGGCACGCTGTCCGTGAAGGTCAGGCCGCTGCCGCCCATAGAGGAAGAGTTGCAACTCGGGCGGAGCCTGCCGGAGGTGACCGTCGTGGCGGTGGGAATTGCGAACCGGACGCAAAAGACCTACGTGTTCGAGAATGAACGGGTTCGGCTGCTGACGCTTGGCGGGGAGCACGTCGCCGCGTTGGCCGCGAATGCGGTTGCGTCCGTGGAGCCGCCGATGGCCAGCCAAACGGTCGGACCGCAGGTCGTGGCGCGCGGGTATCTCTATTACCCCGCGCGGGAATACGTGGGCGTGGACGGGTATCTCACCGAGGTCGGCAGCGAAGCGCGTCACGAGTTCCGGTCGGCATTTCCGGTAAGGACTCCGGTGACGACTCCGGCCCCGCACTAATTCGGTAAGCGGAGGACGACATGAAGCGGTTTTTCGAACGCATCCTGATTCTGATCGGCACCGGGGTGGTCGTCACGACGGTTCTGGTGACGGTGATCGTCGTGCTGAGCCGGGAGACCTTGCCCGAGAAGATCGTACTGGAAATCGACCTGGAACGGAGCTTTGCCGAATACGCGCCCGACGACGCCCTGGCCCGCGTGTTGATGGAACCCACCGTGTCGGTACGCGAGGTGGTCGATGGTCTGCAACGCGCCGCGGACGACGACCGGGTGGTCGCCGTGGTTGCGCATACGGGCACGCCGCAGATGGGGCTGGCCGAAATTCAGGAGGTGCGCGACGCGGTGCTGGCGTACCGCGAGAGCGGCAAACCCGCGGTCGCGTTTGCCGAGACGTTCGGCGAGTTCGGGCCGGGCAACGGGGCGTATTATCTCGCCAGCGCCTTCGAAGAGATATATCTGCAACCGTCGGGCGACGTCGGGTTGACCGGTCTGATGGCCGAATCTGCGTTCTTCGCCGGGACGCTGGAAAAACTGGGCGTCACGCCGCGCATGGACCAGCGCCACGAGTACAAGAACGCCCTGAATACGTTCACCGAGAAGCACTATACGCCCCCGCACCGCGAGGCGATCTTGCAGGTCATCGACTCGCAGTTCGGCCAGATCGTGCGCGGGATCGCGGACGGGCGGGGACTGGACGCCGCGCACGTCCGCCGGCTGGTGGACCGCGGGCCGTTCGCCGGGTCGCAGGCGGTCGATGAACGACTCGTCGACGGGCTGGCCTACCGCGACGAGGTTGCCGCCCGCATCGACGAATCGGCCGGCGACGACGCGAAACGCCTGAACCTGTCCACCTATCTCGCCCGCAGCGAGCGGCCGCGGGTCACCGGCGAGAGCATCGCGCTCATCTATGGCGTCGGGGCGGTCCAGCGTGGCGAGAGTGACTCCCGCGGCGCGTTCGGCGCGCCGACGATGGGATCGGACTCGGTCGCCGCGGCGTTCCGTTCCGCAGCGACCGATGACGAGGTCAAGGCGATCCTCTTTCGTATCGACAGTCCGGGCGGCTCGTACGTGGCTTCGGATACGATCTGGCGCGCCACCGTCCGCGCCCGGGATGCGGGGAAGCCCGTCATCGTGAGCATGGGCAACGTGGCCGGTTCGGGGGGCTATTTCGTGGCGGCCGCGGCGGACAAGATCGTGGCCCAACCCGGCACCATCACCGGCTCGATCGGCGTGCTCGGCGGCAAGCTGCTCACAGCCGAACTCATGGAAAAGATCGGTGTGACGTCCGACGAAGTGCACACCAGCGCCAACGCCACGCTGTGGTCGAATACGCTCGATTATACGCCCGAGCAGTGGCAGCGGATTTCGGCGTGGCTGGACCGTGTCTATGCGGACTTCACGGACAAGGTCGCGCAGGGCCGCGGCCTCGGGCCCGAACAGATTCACGCCGTAGCCAAGGGGCGCATCTGGACGGGGGAAGACGCCCAAGCCGTCGGCCTCGTCGATGAACTGGGCGGCTTTCCCGTGGCGGTCCGCTTGGCCAAGCAGGCCGCGGGTATCGCCGAGGATGTCGAGGTGGAGTTGCGTCTCTTCCCCGCTCCCCAAACGCTTTTCGAGCGGGCGGTCGCCCGCTTGCAAGGCCACCAGAACGAGGCCGGCGTGGGCGCCGCCGCACTCGGGGAAACTCTGCGTGCCGTCCGACCGCTGGTCGAACTCGGCCACCGCCTGGGACTGTTGTCGCAGCCCGGCGTGTTGACCATGCCGGCGTGGCGGACAGAGTGGTAATTTTTGATCGCCGAGGGAATTCAGCCTGCCGCGGCGTGTTCGACCGACTCGATGTGCAGCGCCACCGGCGTGAGATTCGTCAGATTGTCGGAGACCGGGCAGCGCGCTTCGATCGTTGCCCGCCAGCGGTCGAGCGTCGCCGCGTCGGCGTCGGCATCGACGCGCAGGGTGACGTCCACGTGCTTGTAGCCGGCCCGGTCGTCGGTCGGCTTTCCGAGAAATTTTGTGGGATCGAGCGAACCGCTGGCGCTGACGTGCAGCGACCGGATGGCAAAGCCCATCTCCTTGGCGATGATGTGCCCCATCACGTTGAGGCAGCCGGCCAAGCCGGCCAGAATGTATTCGACCGGATTGGGTCCCTCGTCGCCGCCGCCCAGCCCGGGCGGCTCGTCCACGATCAGTTCGAAATCCCGAACCTGGACTGCCATGCGCGTGGCGGTTTCGGACTGTCCGGACACGGAGAATACGACTTCAGACATACGGCGCCTCCTGTATGGCCCGGCAGACTACCGGGCTGGTGTTCGTTTTGGCAAGCAAGTGTGGGCGTTGGGTGGGGTCTCGGTTCGAATTCCAAGCTGGTTCATTGTTGTGGGGGGCACTCACCCAAGGCGAGAGGGGCTAGAAAGCAAAGGGAATGACATACAAGAGTATCCTAATGGTCAAAGGGCCGGGGGTGGATGCGAAGGTCGAGGTGACATCGGGGTTCGTTTCGACAGGCTCAACGAACTGAGGGATGGGGAGTTCCTTGAGCCTGTCGAAAGGCCGGGAGTGGGGGGCAGCGTGGGAGCGCGGTGGTCCCCTTGGGTTCGTTTCGATGTTTCGACACGTTCAACACATCGCAGGCTCAACGAACTGAAGGATGGGAAGGTCCCTGAGCCTGTCGAAGGGTCGAAAGGTCGAAGGGGGAGTGGTCGGGGTGAGAGAAATTGCAAACCGAGCCGCTGTCGACCGCCGGTCGTATCCGACTCCCCGCATTTGTCATCGCATAAGCATTCGTTTATGTAGTGGTGTTGCACGTGCCGGAAAAGAGTCATCCGAAAAGGAGGCGAACATGGACGATCATCCCGTCGTGTCACGGGACGAATGGCTGCGCGCACGCAAGGACTTTCTCGCCAAGGAGAAGGAGTTTACCCGCTTGCGCGACGAACTCAGCGCGGAGCGCCGCGCGCTGCCGTGGGTCAAGGTGGACAAGGATTACGCGTTTCAGGGGCCCGACGGCCCGGAGTCGCTGGCCGACCTGTTCGGCGACAAGAGTCAACTCGTCGTCTATCACTTCATGTTCGGTCCGGACTGGCAGGAGGGCTGCAAGAATTGCTCGTTCTGCGCGGACAACTACGACGGCGCGACGGGACACTTGGCGCACCGTGATGTCTCGTTCGTGGCGGTCTCGCGCGGCCCGCTCGACAAGCTGTTGGCGTACCGCAAACGCATGGGATGGGGCTTCAAATGGGTCTCGTCCGCGGACAGCGATTTCAACTTCGACTTTCAGGTGTCGTTCACTCCGGACGCAATGGCGAAAGGTGAGCTGTATTACAACTACCACACGACGAAGTTTCCGAGCGAAGAGGCGCCGGGGCTGAGCGTGTTCTACAAGAACGCCGCGGGCGATATTTTCCACACGTATTCCTGCTACGCGCGGGGGCTGGACATGCTCCTCGGCGCGTACCACTACCTGGACGTCGTGCCCAAGGGACGCGACGAGGCCGGCTTGAGCTACTCCATGGAGTGGATACACCGGCACGACCAGTATGAAGACTGATCCCGGGGCCGAGCCCAACGGGCCTGGTTCGGAGGGGCGACGCATGCGCCGCCCCTCCATTTCTCGCGTCGGCTACGCGGCGAGTTTCCGGCTGCCCTTCACCGCGGGCAGGGTGGGGTCCATGGCGAAACGCAGCCGCGGCAGGTCGGTGTCCGCCCTGGTCATGGTGGCGACGATCGGCGTGGTGCAGCGCAATCGACCGGTGTCGCCCCATGCACCGGCCTTGAAGGTCAACAGGCGGGGCGTGCCGCGCGTGGCGGTGTGGAATACGTATTCGGGATCGACCTGCACGATGGTCGGCAGGGCTTCGGCGCCGCCCTCCCCCTGGACGCGGGCCAGATGCAGGCTGTCGAGATAGGTGACGTCGACGCCCGAGATCGCCTCCGGATTCTCCAGTTCGATTTCCAGCAGGGTCTCGCCGTCACGTTCGACGCTGCCCGTCACCCGGTCATGGCGGGGGCGCAGCGCAATCGTGGCGGGCTCGACCGTGAAACCCCAGCGGGCACGGAGTTCGGCGACCGCGGCGTCGGAACTGGCGTACGCGTGCAGCAGGTAGCCGCGCGGCCGGATGCCGGCCCGCACGACGAGGCGGACCTGAGCCAGAGCGAACGGCCCGACCGGGCTGTCGGGGTATCGGGCGACTGTCAGCGTGGCGTACGGCGGGATGCTGGGATGGAGCGCCGGCGGAATCAGCCATTCGGCCGGTTCCTCGGCGACCTCGAAACTGAGTTGCAGGGTCTCCGCGCCCTTGAATTCCCAGGCGTCGGTATCCAAGCCGGTCATCAGCGGGGCGCGGGCGGCCGCGGCCTCGACGTCCTGTTTGCCGAAGACGGGCATCAGCCGGCGCCTCCGGCCGCGGCGCGCAGGGGTTGATCGTCGGCGAACGCCGGCATGACTTCCTTGGCGAACAGCCGCAGGCTGTCCAGCACCTGGGCCTGCGGAATGATCTCCGCGGCGTTGAGCAGGAAGTTGACGCGGTCCACGCCGCTGGCTTCCCACTTCTTGAGTTCGCCGATGAGATGGGCCGGATTCCCGACCGCGATCCCCTCGGGCGCTTTTGCCTGCTCGCCCGGGCTCGACGCCTGGCGGCGCAGTGACGGCAGCAGGCCGGCCGCGGGGTAGGACTTGGCCGGATACGCTTCCTTCGCCATGTCGAGTTGTGCGGCCATGTAGTTGAAGTGGCGGATCATCTGCATGCCGGTCTTGGTGCCGGTCGCGTTATCTTCGTGGCAATACAGGAAGTTGACCGTGGCGACCTGATCGTTCACGAACGCGCCGACCGGCGTACAGTTCTGCACGCGCCGACGATATTCTTTCACTTTGGCTTCCTGCTCGGCGAAGCTCGTGAACGTGACGCCCAGACAGCCGATGCCGCGGTCGGCCGCATCGAGTTCGGTGCCCGGGCTGGTGACCGCGACCCACATCGGCGGATGGGGTTTCTGGTACGGCTTGGGCAGCACGGCGCGCGACGGCATTGAGAAGTAGTGCCCCTGATAACCGAAACGCTCCTGCGTCCACATCTTCGGGATGCAGTGGACGAATTCGTCCCAGCTCTTCTTGGTCTCGTCCGGGTTGGCGCCGAAGCCGCCCAGTTCGGTCCACGTGGCCGAGCGGCCGGTGCCGAACTGCAGCCGCCCGCCGGACAGAATGTCCAGCACCGCGGCCCGCTCGGCGATGCGCACCGGATGGTTGAACTGCGGGACGCAGATCACGATGCCGTGGCCGACGTTGATGCGCGAGGTCTGCATGGCGCACGCGGTCAGAAACAGTTCGGGCGCGGAGCAGTGCGAATACTCTTCCAGGAAGTGATGTTCGACCGCCCAGACCTGCTCGAACCCGAGCTCGTCGGCCAGCCTCACCTGTTCGAGCGCGTTGAGATAGACCTTCCGCTCGGCCTCCCGGTCCCAGGGGCGGGGCACGGACAGTTCGTAGAAAATGCCGAATTTCATGCTGACCTCCTCCGACGGTGTGATGGGCGGGTTCGGACGACGGGATCGTGTCCGCCTGTTTGTGTACCGCAGGCGTCGGGCCGGCGTAAAGAGGCGCCGCAGGCGTCGCCCCTACGAAGTCGCGTTGCGGAACGGCGCCAGCGCCTCCGCGGCCTGCCGGGCGGCTTGGCGCAACAGGACCAGGTCGGTGCCGTACAGCAGATATTGCGCGCCGGTCGCCAGCGTGGCTTCCACCTGGTCGAGGCGGCTCAGAGCGGCCGCGGTCGCGATCCCGCGCTGTTTGCACAACGTGCGGACGCGCTCGGTCGCCTCCCGCAACTCGGGGTTGTCGAATTTGCCGGGCGCGCCGAGACTCTGCGCCAAGTCCTGAGAGCCGACGAGGGCGAGGTCGATCCCCGGCACGAGGATGTCCGCCATGTTCTCGACGGCCTGTCTGGTTTCGATGATGACGCCGAGCAGGGTGTTGGCGTTCGCGTGCTGCATGGCCACGGACGTCTCGACGTCCTCGTAGTCGGTGTTGGCGCCCAGATAGATCGCGGTGCCGCGGTGTCCGTCGGGATGATATTTCGCCATGTCGATGAAGCGTTGCACCTCGGCACCGGTCTTGACGTGCGGAACGATCAGACTCTGGCAGCCGCTATCCAACAGGCGGGTGACGTGTTCGTATTCCAGGTCGGGAATCCGCACGACGGGCGTCATGCCCGCGGCGTGTGCGTGGCCGCACAGATCGACGACGGTCTCCAGATTGTAGGCCGAGTGCTCCATGCAGATCATGATGAAATCCATCCCGGCTCGGGCCAGCGTGTGGACGGCACCCCGACTTCTGACGTCCCAGACCAGCGTCCCGAGGGCGACGTCGCCGGCCTGGAGTGATCGTTTCAGCGCGTTTTCCCGCATGGTGTTTCCTCCCGTGCGCCGATTATTCTGTGCCGTGAACGGGCGTGTCAAGAAATCGCGGAGGCGGGGAGAGTCCCCCTGTGATATACACAAAGAGCCCCTACCGGACGTTCTCGTTCGATGTCACACGTGCACGCATCAGTCTGCGGGCCAACCGAACCGCAGCGGAAAGTCTGCCCCTCCGCGGAGCCCTCCGTTTTCGTCTGGAAACACGGGGTGCTGTTCGCATTCCTGATCCTGGCGGGGGTGGCCGCGGCCGAGCCGAGCCACGCCGACGTGATTGCCGCGATGGGCGCCCGGCATACGCTGCCCAGCACGCGGCTGGTCGGGCCGATTCGTACCGTGCGGCAGGAGTCCGTCCTGTTCGTGAATCCGGCCGGCCGGCCTTCGGAATGGGTTGAGGACGAGCGCGTTCTAGTAGATATTACGCGCTACGACCGCGCGGGCCGGCTGGTCGAAAAGACGTCCTACGCCCCAGACGGCGCGCAGTCGGTCCGTCTCGTGCGGACGTACGACGCCGCGGGCAGGCTCACCGTCGAACGGTTGTACGACTCGGCGGATACGCTGTGGCGCACGACCGAATATACGTACGACACCGCCGGACACCTCATCCTTGCAGTGAGTACCGACGCGGACGGCGACCTGTGGTTCCGGGACGTGTACCGGCCCAACCCCGACGGCCCGACGGCCCGGGTCGATCACCATGACCCGGACGGCACGCTGCTACACAGCGCGAGGTTTACCTACGACGGGCAGGGCCGCATCGCCCGGCGGGCGTTGTCGGACGCCGACGGCTCAGCCATTTCCGGCAACGCTTATACCTACGGCCCGACCGGCAATGTGGTCGCAGTCGTCACGCAGGGACGGAGCGGAGCGCTCGAGTCGCGCTGGCTGTTCGAGCACGACGAGTACGGCAACGAACGGGAGTGGATGGAACTCGGGGTGGACGGCGCGCTCCGCAAAAAGGAAGCCTACGCCTACGAGTACGACGGGCGGGGGAACTGGCTGAAACGAGTGACGTCGGAATGGGTGCCCCGGCCGGGCGGTACGGACGAGGCTGGCGTCTTCGAGCCGGCCGAGGCGCTCTATCGGACACTGACTTATTACGACTCGGAGGAGTGAGCGTCCGCGAACGCCGCGGCCGACCCGTCTGGGCGAAAGGGGGCTATGCCTTCATGCCCCCGGCTTTGGCTTTTTCGTGCAGACTGGAGGCCGAACTGGGGCGGCCGTCAACGCGACTGAACCACGCCGACAGGTTCTCGAGGCCCGGGTCCATCTTCTGGCCCACGCCGGCGCCGAAATCCAGGGCGCAGAACAGGATCAGGTCCACGATCGTGAACCGGTTGCCGACGATGAAGTCGCGGCCTTCCATCAGGCCGTCGAGCCACGTCAGTTTGTCCCGCACGATCTGTTTGAGATCGTCCGCGGCCGCGGGAATGCAGTGCACGCGGTTCTTGAACATCTCGTAGCCTTCGGCGTACCGGAAGCCGTTGTACAGGTTCTCGGTGATCTGGAGTTCGATCCGGCGTTGCCACATGCGGGTTTCGGCTTTTTCCTGCGGGTTCGCGCCGATCAACGCCGGGCTGGGATGGAGGTCTTCCAGGTATTCGCAGATCGCGGCGGTCTCGGCCAACACGCTGCCGTCGTCCAGTTCGAGCGCCGGCATCTGGCCGCCCGGGTTCTTGCCGGTATAGTCCGCCTGCCGGTTTTCGCCGCCCATGATGTCGAGTTCGTAGGTGTCCAGCGTGATCCCTTTTTCGGCCAGAAACATCCGCACGCAGCGCGGGTTCGGGCCGAGCGAGTTGTACATCTTCATGGCAGCCTCCTTGTGGGTGAGAGATCGGAAAATCGTGCAGCGACGCCGGACGGTGTAGCCGATTCGTTCCCCGTGCGGCAAGGGTGAACGCGCCGCCTTGTCCCGCGGCGTGGCCTACTCTAGGCTCGGCTTGGTCGAAACGCCGGCCGCGGTCGGCTGTTCGATTCCTTCACGCATGAACGATTCTCGACACGACCTCGAAACACCGTGCGTACCGGTCGAGCCGCGCTTCCTGGCCGACCGGATGCTCGGCCGGCTGGCGAAGTGGCTACGGATTCTCGGCTACGACACGGCCTATCTGCCGCAGCTTTCCTCGGCCGGCGTCAAACGCGAAGCCCGCCGCCAAGGCCGTCTGCTGCTGACGCGGCGGACCTGCTTCCTGCATCAGAAAGACGTACCGCGCTTCGTCTTCGTGCGCGCCGACGGCTTCCGCGCCCAACTCGTGCAAGTCTGCACTGCGTTGCGGCTCGACGTGTCCGCGCATGTGTTGACACGGTGCAGTGTGTGCAATCGAGCGTTGGCCGCGATTCCCCGCGAACAGGTTCGGCAGCGCGTCCCCGACTACGTCTGGCAGACGCAGACGAATTTTCTGGCGTGCGACAAATGTCGCCGCATCTACTGGCCCGCCACGCATCGGAGCCGGGTGCTGGAAGAGTTGCGCCGCCTCGATTTGCCGACGGATCACCCCGCGCACGGCGGAAATTCCCCCACGTAGGGGCGACGCATGCGTCGCCCTCCACATCGCCGCGCTCACGTGTGGCAGACAATCCCATGAGCGTACCAACCCCGCCACAGGTCTGGCTGTTCTGGGACGGGGCGTGCGGGCTGTGCCGGCGCCTCGTAGCCTGGGTCGAACGACGCGACCGGGCCGGCCGCATTCGCGCGGTTCCGTACCAAACCGCGCCGCGCCCGCCGATGACCGACGAACTCGCCCAACGCTGTCGAACAGCGGTGCACGTGCTGACGCCCGACGGTCGCACGCTGTCCGCGGGCCGGGCGTGTCTGTGCGTGCTGGAACGACTCGGCTGGACGACATTGGCCAGGGCCGGGTGCCTGCCGCCGCTGATCTGGGCGGTGGAACTGGGATACCGGTTGGTTGCCCGGAACCGGGGTCGGCTCGGCAGCGTCTTGCCGCGAAGGGAGGGACGCCGACCCTAGACGCGCCCGAGTTGGCGCAATGCTTCGTACAATACGATTGCCGCGGCATTGGACAGGTTGAGGCTGCGCACGTGCGCGGACGGCATGGGAATCGTGTACAGCGAATCCGCGTACGCAGCGCGGACCGTGTCGGGCAGGCCGCGCGTTTCGCTGCCGAACACGAGCAGGTCGTCGCTCCGATAGTCCACCCGCGTATAGGGACGCCGGGCGCGGGCTGAGAATGCGAGCAGGCGTCCGGGCGGCCGGCGGTCGAGAAAGGCGGGCCACGACTCGTACACGTGCAGATCGACGTGCGGCCAGTAATCCAGCCCCGCGCGTTTGAGGTAGCGGTCCTCCAGCGAAAAGCCGAGCGGGCCGACGAGGTGCAGCGGGGTTTCGGTCGCCGCGCACAACCGCGCCGTGGTGCCCGTGTTGGGTGGAATCTCGGGTTCGACGAACACGACGTGCATGGCTGAGGGGGACCGCTGGCCGCGTCCTACCCCGCGCCGCGGCCGGCTCCCACCTGCCGGATGGGGTAGGCCGCCTCGCCTATCTGTAAGACGAATCCCGTGCCTCCCGCCTCGTGGCCCGTTTCTTCCTGGATGTCGGTGACGATCTGGTAATAGGCGGGCCGCAGGAATCGGGCCGGATAGCGTCTCTTCTTGACGCGGCAGTACAGGACGTCTCCGTCGCCGACCTCCAGCGTATCCGGCGCCAACGCCTCTTCGCTGTCGTCGTTCAGGCGCAACGTCAACCCCTGCTGCGGGTCCCTGGACACGCGCGTGATCACGTACGGCGTGTCTTCGATTTCGACCGCGGCCCGGTCGCGGCCCAGCACGATTTCGAAGCCGCCGTCCGACGTTTGCCGCAGACACGTGCTGAACAGTTTGTTGATGCGCGGATTCTGAATGCGCTCGTCGTTCGCATACCACCAGCCGTCCTTGCCGAAGTGGATCTTCCGGGTCGGGTCGATGGCCCAGAAACCGGCGCGGGGCATGTCAGTCCTTCCCGGTCGAATCGGACCCCGGCCGGGGGCGACCGAATTCGGCACCGTCCAGGATCAGCGTGACGGGCCCGTCGTTCACCAGTCCGACCGTCATGTCGGCCCGGAAGCGTCCGGTCTCGACCGGCACCCCGCGGCGCCGGCAACACGTGACGAAATACTCGTACAGAGATTCCGCCGCGGCCGGTTCCGCTGCCTCGGTGAACGACGGGCGGCGGCCCTTGCGCACATCGGCGTACAGCGTGAACTGCGACACGACCAGCAGCGCGCCGCCCACGTCCTGTACCGAGGAAGCGAACTTGCCCGCGGGGTCGGAGAATATTCTCAGCCCGACGATTTTCCGGCTGAGCGCGTCCGCGTCGGCGGGGGTGTCCGTATGCGTCACTCCGAGCAGGACCAGCAACCCGCGCCCAATCCGGCCGACCGTATCTCCGCCGACGGAAACGTGCGCCTCGCGTACCCGTTGGATGACGGCCCGCATCGTGACTTTCCCCTTGGCGCCGAGAGTTAGCGGAGTGCCCGGCCCGGCTCAAGCGGAGGGGGTGCGAAGATCGAGGTGACATCGGGGTTCGTTTCGATGTTTCGACACCCTTCGACAGGCTCAGGGACCGAGCTCGACACGTCGCCGGCTCGACGAACTTCTGGATGGGCGGGACCCTGAGCTTGTCGAAGGGTCGAAGGGCGGGAGAAGGTCCCACTACAGCTCCACATCGGCCCGGAAGTCTCAACCTGCAATACTCTCTCCGCCGCGGGAATCTGGCGACGGAATGGGGCGTCTGGTATGGTCCGCGCATGTATCCGGTGCTGCTGGAGGTGGGGCCGCTGACCCTGTACAGCTACGGTGCGATGATGGCGCTGGGCTTCGTGGCCGCGGCGTGGCTGGTGGGCAAGGGACTACCGTTTCAAGGCTACGACCGGGCGTTGGCTTCCGGTCTCGTGGTGTGGGCCGCTATCGGCGGCTTGGTGGGCGCCCGGGTGCTGTTCATTCTCGCCAACTGGTTCGACTTTCTCACAGACCCTTGGGCATTGGTGTTCACCGGCGCGGGTTTCGTGTGGCACGGCGGGCTGATCGGCGGGACCGTCGGTGTCAGCCTCTTCATTCGGCGTCACGGATTGGCGTGGCCCAAAGTCATGGACGCGGTCGCCCCGGGCGTAGCCTTGGGCCACGGAATAGGGCGACTGGGCTGCCACTTGGCAGGCGATGGGGACTGGGGGCCGCGAACCGATCTGCCCTGGGGCGTGGCCTATCCCGACGCGGTAGTCGGCTGGCCGCACCCGCCGGGCGTGCTCGTCCATCCCACGCCGCTCTACGAAATGGCCGCCTACGTCGCGATTGCCGCGTTGCTGTGGAGCCGGCACGACCCGCGGGTCAGCGGCCTCGCCCCGGGCGCGCTGTTCTGGGGCTATCTGTTGTTGGCCGG
Organism: uncultured Binatia bacterium (SeqCode); assembly: GCA_965242795.1. Classification (GTDB taxonomy): domain Bacteria; phylum Desulfobacterota; class Binatia; order Bin18; family Bin18; genus Bin18. The sequence goes on along the minus strand of OZ251505.1, from coordinate 625,690 downwards.
GGTCGCCCGGTTCTTCCTGGAATTCGTCCGCCTCAACCCACCGCTATTGGGCGAACTTTCCCAAGCTCAGGTGATGAGCATCGGCCTGATGGCAGTGGGCGGCGGTCTGCTGCTGTGGAACCGCGGCCGGGCGACTACGCCCGCCTAGCCCCAACGCGAGAATCGTCCGCGGAGCATCCGGCGTGAGACGGTGGCTTTTGCTCGGGGCCGCGTTCGGCGTGTTGGGGCTCGGTGGGGTCGTGCTCGTGCGGACACCGGCACCGCCGGCCTTTCCCTACCCGGCGCCCGACTTTCTGTTGCCCGATACGCGCGGCCAGGCCGTGCGGCTCTCGCAACTCAAGGGCAAGGTCGTCTTTCTGAACGTGTGGGCGACGTGGTGCGGCCCGTGCCGCAAGGAGATGCCGACCATGCAGGCGCTGGCCGACACGCTGCACGGCGAAGATTTCGTGCTGCTCGCCGCCAGTCAGGATGTGGACGGTGCCGCGGTCGTGCAGCCCTATCTGGAAGAAGGCGGCTACCGCTTTCCGGTGTTGCTCGACGTGCGCGGCGAGGTCGGCAAAAAATACGGCGTCACCGGCTACCCGGAGACCTTCGTCATCGACCGCCAGGGCCGCGTCGTGCATCATCACGTCGGCTACGGTGACTGGTCGCAGCCGCGAGTAGAAGCCGCGTTGCGCCGCCTGATTACCCGCGGAGAATGGGATCTGGACGCGCCTGCCCGCGGACTCCACACCCCGTTGCGCCCGGAATGAGCATGGCCTCCCAGCGCCCCAAATTCTATTCTCTTATGGAAAAGAAAGGGAATTACATACAAGACGATCCAGAAGACAGATTTTCCTCGCAATACCCCCGTTCAAGCCGGGGCAGGCTCTGCGGAAGCAGGTATCCATCCTGTGGATTCCCGCTTTCGCGGGAATGACGACCGGGTGGGATCTTCAAGTAGGCAATTCCCAATGAAAATGAATTTGAAGGAACGTCTCCAAGTAACGAGAGGGTAGGGAGACCTCCTATGAGGAGGTAGAGAGGCTTTGCTTCTCGATTCCCTCTCCTTCCGGGGAAGGGTCCGACCGGAGCACGGAATCACCCTGAAATTCCCAACCCGGACACGCCCCGCCCGCGGCGCTCGGTATCCAACCGGGCTCCGTGTGGTATAAGTGGGCGGCCCGAAAACGCCGGGCCGAGTGGAATCGAGAACACGCGAGAGGGCAGGAGCGATGCAGGGAACATCACCGCGGCGGCGTGTCGGATGGACGGTCGGACTGGTCGCCGCCGCCCTGCTGTTCGGCGGGCTGGGGCGCAGCCTCGTCTCGGCCGTGGACCGCGGCACCTACGAGAATCTCGAAGCGTTCACCAGCGTGCTGGCCATCGTGCAGAAGAACTATGTCGAAGAAACAGCCACCCAGGAACTGATCGAGGGCGCGATCAACGGCATGTTGAGCGCGCTCGACCCGCACAGCGCGTATCTCACGCCCGACTCCTACAAGGAACTCCAGGTCGATACCGAAGGCAGCTTCGGCGGCCTCGGCATCGAAATCACGATCCGCGACGATGTGCTGACCGTGGTGTCGCCGATCGAGGATACGCCCGCCTACCGTGCCGGGGTGCAGGCCGGGGACCGGATCATCAAGATCGAGGACGAACTGACTAAGGACATGACGCTGATCGACGCCGTCAAGAAGATGCGCGGCAAGAAGGGTACCAGCATCACGATCTCGCTCCGCCGCGAAGATGTCCCGCGGCTGATCGACGTGTCCATCGTCCGCGAGGTGATCCAGATCCGCAGCGTCAAGTCGAAAATGCTGGAAGATGGCTACGCCTACATCCGAGTCACCCAGTTCCAGGACCGGACCAGCGGGGACCTCGAACGCACGTTGCAGCAACTCGCGCAGGACCACGGCCCGCTGCGCGGCATGGTCCTGGACCTGCGCAACAACCCGGGCGGACTGCTCAGTCAGGCCGTCAAGGTCTCGGACCTGTTCCTGGATTCCGGCCTGATCGTGTACACCGAGGGGCGCCTCGAAAACCAGCAGCAGAAATACTTCGCGCGGCCCGGCGGCGATACCGAAACCCCGATGGTCGTGCTGGTCAACAACGGCAGCGCGAGTGCGTCGGAAATCCTGGCCGGCGCGGTGCAGGACCACGGCCGCGGGACCGTGCTCGGCACCAAGACGTTCGGCAAGGGCTCGGTACAGACGATCCTGCCGGTCGATGGTGGGGCCGCGTTGCGGCTGACCACGGCCATGTATTTCACGCCCGGCGGGCGCTCCATCCAGGTCACCGGCATCACCCCCGACATCGAAATGGAGAACCTGCCCGAAGCCTATGCGGCCCTGCGCCGCCGCCACAGCGTGCGCGAAAAGAACATGCCCGGCCACTTCGACAATGCGGAAGAAACCGGCGCCGGCGAAGACCTAGTGAGCGAACCGGACGGGTCCGCCGATACGCAGCCGGACGGTGACGGTGAGGAAGATCCACTTGCCGATCTGCCGGAGCTCGATGTGCAGCAAGGCGAACCGGGCAAGGACCCGCAACTCGACCGGGCGCTGGAGATTCTCAAGTCGTCGAACGCTCGACCGACGACCGTGGCCGAGGCGCACGGGTGATTTCGTCGGTTCCGCCTCCCCCAATGAAGTCCGCGGCCGTCGAGTTGCCCCGCGCGCGCGTCCTGTCGGTAACCGCGCTGGCGGGCCTGATTCAGGGCGCGCTGGAGGCGGATTTCGGCGGGGTGTGGGTCGTGGGGGAGATTTCCGGGCTGCGCGTCCCCCCGTCCGGCCACATGTATTTCACGCTCAAGGACGCCAAGAGCCAGCTCCGCGCAGTGATGTTCCGCGGCCACGCGCGCCTGCTGCGCTTCCGGCCCGAAGACGGTCTGCAGGTGCTCATCAAGGGCCGCGTCAATCTGTACGCGGTGCGCGGCGACTTGCAGATCTACGCGGTGAGCATGGAGCCGCGCGGCCTGGGCGAGCAGCAACTCGCGTTGGAGCAACTCAAGGTCAAGCTCGCCGCGGAAGGACTCTTCGCCGCGGAGCGCAAGCGGCCCCTGCCGTTCTTTCCGCGCTGCGTCGGCGTGGTCACCGCGCTCAAGGGCGCCGCGGTGCACGACGTACTCCGGCTTCTGCACGAACGCTGCCCGTACACGCGGGTCGTCGTGCGGCCGGCCAAGGTGCAGGGCGCGGGCGCCGGTCTGGACATCGCCGCGGGCATCAACGACCTGAACGAACACGGGCAGGCCGAGGTCATCATCGTCGGCCGCGGGGGCGGTTCGCGCGAGGATCTGGCCGCCTTCAACGACGAAGTGGTGGTGCGCGCCATTGCCGGCTCGCTGGTTCCGGTGGTCGCCGCGGTCGGCCACGAGATTGACGTGAGCTTGGCCGATCTGGTCGCGGACAGCCGCGCCCCGACTCCGAGCGCCGCGGCGGAAATGGTCGTCCCGGCCTGGGGGGAACTCGCCGCGCGCTTGGCCGACGATGCTCGCGCGCTGTCCACCGCACTCCGCCGCGGGCTCACGGAACGGCGCGCGCACGTCGCCGGGCTGCGCGGACGCATCCGCGATCCGCAACATCGGATCGACGCGCTGCGCGACCGGCTGCGCATAGCCGCGGGGCGGTTGGGTTCGGCGATGCAGCACACCACCGCCGCGGCCCGGGCGCGGGTCAGCGATACCGCGGCCACGCTCAACAGCCTGAGCCCGCTGGCGGTGCTGGGCCGCGGGTACAGCCTGACGCGCACCCTGCCCGACAACCGGCTGGTCCGCGACGCCGCCACGCTGCACCCTGCGGAATCGGTGCGGCTGACGTTCGCGCGCGGCGAGGCGCATGCGCGGATCGAGCACGTCGAAACGGAGAAGGAATAGATGGAAAAACCCGAGGAAGCGGCGAACGGGACGTCCGCGGACCGGAAGTTCGAGGACGTCCTGTCCGATCTGGAACGCGTGGTCGAGAAGCTGGACGCCGGCGACCTGCCGTTGGAGGATTCGCTCCAAGCCTTCGAAGAAGGGGTGGGCTTGGTGCGGTTCCTGGAAGAGAAGCTGACCGAGGCGGAACAGCGGGTCGAGGTCCTCACCCGCGACGCGGGCGGCCTGTTCCACAGCCGGACGCTGGATACGGACGATGCCGCCTCCGACGAGGCGGACCTGAAAGACGGGGACGCGTGAAGCTCGAACCCTATCTGGAGCGGCGCCGGCGGCTGATCGACCGGGCGCTCGAACGGCTGTTGGCCGACCACGACCCGCCGCCCAAGACGCTGGGTAAGGCGATGGCGTACAGCCTGTTCTCCGGCGGCAAACGTATCCGGCCGATTCTGGCGCTGGCCAGCGGCGAGGCGGTCGGTGCGCGCGTGCAGCGCATTCTGCCGTATGCCTGTGCGGTGGAGATGATCCACTCCTACTCGCTCGTGCACGACGACCTGCCGGCCATGGACGACGACGACCTGCGCCGCGGCGCGCCGACCAACCACGTGGTGTTCGGCGAGGCGATGGCGATTCTCGCCGGCGACGGGCTGCTGACCGAGGCATTTCGGGTCATGGCCCAGGCGGCGCTCAAGCGCGGGCAGGACCGCACCGCGGCGCTGCGCGCGATAGGGGAAGTGGCCGCAGGCGCTGGCATGGCCGGGATGGTCGGCGGCCAGGTGGCCGACATCGAGGCCGAACACCGGAAGCCGACGCGCCGCCGGGTCGAATACATCCATACGCGCAAGACCGGTGCGCTATTGCGCGCGTCGGTGCGCGTCGGGGCGCTCATCGGTGGCGCCGGTCCGAAGCAGTATGCCGATCTCGACGGCTACGGCGCTGCGGTCGGACTGGCCTTTCAGGTGACGGACGACGTCCTGGACGTCGAAGGCGGGACCACGAAGACCGGCAAACGGGTCGGCCGGGACGCCGCACTCGACAAGGTCACCTATCCGGCCGCGCTGGGTATGGAGAAAACCAAACGGTACGCGCGGGAACTGCTCGACACCGCACTCGGAGCGCTGGAATCCTTCGGCCCTCGTGCGGAGCCTTTGCGGCAGATCGCCCGCTTCGTGGTTGAGCGCGCGGTGCCGGACGACGCACAGCCCGCCGCGTACCCGTGAGCCGACGCAAACGTCTCGACCTGCTGGTGGTAGAGCGCGGCTTGGCTGACAGTCGCACGCAAGCTCGCGCGCTGATTCTGGCCGGCGCGGTGATCGCCGGCGAGCAGCGCGTGGACAAGCCGGGCAGCCTCGTCGATCCCACGGTCGCCCTGCGCCTCAAGGCCGGCACACGGCCCGCCTACGTCAGCCGCGGCGGGCAGAAGCTCGAAGCCGGCCTGCGTGCGTTCGGCCTGAACGTAGCCGGCAGCGTGGCCCTGGACGTGGGCGCTTCCACGGGCGGGTTCACGGATTGTCTGTTACAGCACGGCGCGGCCAAGGTCTTTGCCGTGGACGTCGGCTACGGGCAATTGGCCTGGAAGCTGCGCCGGGACCCGCGCGTGGTCAGCATGGAGCGCCGGCACGTCAGCAGCGTATCGCCGGACGAGCTTGCGCCGACGCCGGGCATGGCCGTCATCGACGCGTCGTTCATCTCGCTGACGTTGGTGATTCCCAAGGTGCTGAGCCTGATCGCCGACCGCGGCCAAGTGTTGGCGCTGGTCAAGCCCCAATTCGAGGTCGGCAAAGGGCGCGTCGGCAAGCATGGCGTAGTCCGCGACCCGCGCCTGCACACCGAAGTCCTGGACCGCTTGCAGACCCACGCCGACGCCTGGGGTGTGGCCGTCAAAGGCATTGTCGAGTCGCCGCTGCGCGGCCCCAAGGGCAACGTGGAATTCTTTCTGTATCTCGAAAAACGTTAACTTTCATTCGGCGCTAACCTAAAGATCAGACTGCATCTGGACGATGCGCTGACAGGAGTCGGGATCTGTGAGCACTTGGTGGTGTAGGAGATTAAGATATGAATTACGGTCATGCCTCCCGAGTAGCCAATTTCATCCGTACCAACGAGGACGCCTTGATTGGTCAGTTGGTTGATGGTGTGTCGGCGACCGGAATTTTCAGCCATAGGAGTGCTCAGATAGAAGCTTGGCATAAGGAAATTCGTCTGCTCCGGGCAGATCTGACTTCCGCACGATTCCGGGATTGGTTCATCATTCTAGAGTATGAAATTCCCCGGCGCTCGCACCGGCCTGATGTGATTCTCCTGAGCGCGACCACCATATTTGTGATTGAGTTCAAGATTGGAGCCCGAATTTACGATGCGGGTTCGTGCTGGCAAGTCAATTCTTATGCCCGCGACCTACGAGATTTCCATGCGGAGTCCCACGGGCGGCCCATTGTGCCGATTCTATGTGCGACCGGCGCAGAGCGTATCCATTCGCAAGAACCTCGGTTGGACGACTCTGAAGCCGAAGTGTCCAATCTGATTAGAACCAACGGCTCTGACTTAGCAGCTTGGCTGACGAATCGTGAGAACCTTGGCGACAGCGTAGCCCTTGGGCCAATAATCCCGGAACGCTGGCTGAATTCATCCTACCGTCCCACTCCCACAATTATAGAAGCTGCCGTCCATCTCTACGAAGGGCATGGGGTCCGAGAACTACCCCACCGCTACGCCCACAATCTGGACCAGACTACAGATATGCTGGTGCAGGAAATTGAGGAAGCATGCCGGTACGGGCGACGGGTCATCTGCTTTGTCACTGGCGTTCCCGGTGCAGGCAAAACCCTGACCGGGCTTGATGTTATTCACAGCCCCGAGTTGCGAAGACCAAAATCTCACACAGGTATATTCCTCTCCGGGAATGGCCTGCTAGTCAAGATTGTACGGGAAGCGCTGGTCAAAAGCCAAACTGACCAGGGACGCTCGAAGCGTGACTGTGAGCACGAAGTTACGACTTTCATCCAGAACGTTCATCAGTTTCTACGCTTTCACCGGGAAAATCCTGAAACACGGCCTCATGAAAACGTAGTAGTTTTTGACGAAGCTCAAAGGGCATGGGACAGTTCCCAAATGGAGCGGAAGCAAGCCGTTGCCGCCTCCGAAGCTACCCTATTGTTCGACGTTATGGAGCGTCTGCCGGATTGGGCGGTCATCATCGCTCTGGTCGGCGGTGGACAGGAGATATTTCTTGGAGAAGCGGGCTTGGAAGAATGGGGACGGGCCTTGGAGAAGCGCTCCCTTCCCTGGCGGGTGATTGCTGCCCCGGAGGTGCGTGTTGGCGGGGATAGTGTCTCTGGTCATCGGCTGTTCAATAACGGGATTCCTGCCAACGTCGCTTATAGGGAAGATCAGCGAGCGCATCTCGATGTTGTTGTCAGAAGCCACCGGGCACAACGCTGGGCCGAATGGGTGAACGAGTTTCTTTCGGGTCATTGGGGCGCTGCTAGATCGATTTTCCCGGATACGCTGGAATTTCCCTGTTTTGAACGCGGGACTTGGAAAGGGCGCGGGATTGGCTCCGAGCACAACATACGCTCCACCCGGAGCAAAGAAGCGGGTTGGTTGCGACTTCCAAAGATCTCAGGTTGCGCGCCTATGGTATCGAACGCGCCAGCGGGTTTCTTATGAGCTATCCTTTTGAGAAATGGTTTCTGGAGCCTGCTACCGACACCCGCTCCAGCTTCACCTTGGAAGTAGCGGCGTCCGAGTTCGAGTGCCAAGGGCTTGAACTCGATTGGGTAGGGATATGCTGGGGCGGCGACTTGACTCCCTCCTCAGACCAATCCGACTGGGATTACCGCAAGTTCCGGGGAGCGATATGGCAGAACGTAAGGCAAGATGCTGAACGGGCCTACACCCTCAACAGGTATCGAGTTTTGCTGACCCGTGCCCGCCGGGGACTGGTTATCTGGGTTCCCCGAGGTGATACGAGAGACCTAACCCGAGACCCGGAACGCTTTGAACGAGTTTTCGTAGTACTTCGCAAAGCCGGGGTTCCGTTGCTGGAAGATCATTTCGATGGCAGCGGGGATAAAAAACAACCCGGCGACCTGTGATGCAGGCTGCGAGTATCACGGCGATATGGTCAAGCACCTCTGGTGTGGCGGAAGGCCGACGATATGGTATTGCACAGCAGATCGGGATCTTCTTCTCTGGCGCATTTTTGGAGGATTCGCAGTTCGAAACACGGCGATCCAGTGACCTTTCGACCTTTCCGGGATAAACGAGAAGTTGTCCGTAGAACCGGCCCGGGGGTGGCGTGCGATGAATCGGCAGGAACTCGCGGACCTGATCCACAATGGCGAGAACTCGGGTGTCGAGTTCAAGCGCGCCGACGTTCGACCAGAACGACTGGCACGCGAGATCGCCGCTCTCCTGAACCATGAAGGCGGCCATGTCCTGCTCGGCGTGGAGGACGACGGCACCGTCACGGGTTTGGCCCATCCGCCGAAGCCGGCTGAGGAGCGGGTCATGGATGTCGCGCGTACCCACGTTCGGCTGGCCGCTGCGCCCTATTGGGAGACGATCGACTTGGACGGACGGCTCGTGGGAGTCGTCTCTCTGCCGGCCGACGCACCGGACAAGCCGTACAAGGCCAAACGCGGCTCGGCGTGGGTCACGCAGGTGCGCGTGGGGACGACGACGCGCGACGCAACCGACGAGGAGGAAGCGCGGCTCTACATGCAGGCGGGGCGCATTCCGTACGACCGGCGACCGGTATCCGGAGCGTCTTTCGAAGACCTCGACCGGCGCCGCCTCGTCAACTATTTCCGGGACCTCCGCCGCCAGTATCGCCCGCCGGATGACGACCGCGATGCCTGGACGCACCTGCTCGTCAACTCGGAACTGATGGTCGAGGACCGGAGCCGGACCATCCCGAGCGCCGCCGGCTTGCTGCTTTTCGGCACCCGGCCGAACCATTGGTTGCCGCAGGCGGGAATCAGTGCGACCGCGTATTCCGGCGCCGAGAAGGGCTACGATGCCAAGGCGCGCACGACGCTGCGAGGTCCGCTGGTTCCGCTATATCCTGCCCCTTCGTCGGACTTCGACCGCCCGTATCCCTGGATGCCGCGGACGTTCTCGAACTATGGCCGGTCGGTCGAAGCCGGGGTCCTTGAAGGCGCCCTCGACTTCGTGCGCCGCAACACCGAGGTCACAGCCTGGGTCGACGATGCAGGCCGGAGGCAGGAACGCTGGGACTATCCGCTGGAAACGGTCCGCGAGGCGTTGGTGAACGCCGTTACGCACCGCGACTATACGATCTCGGTGACTGACGTCGAGCTATCGCTGTACGCCGACCGGCTCGAAATCATCTCGCCGGGCCGCCTTCCCAACACGGTGACGGTCGAGAAGATGCGCGCCGGCTGCCGCGCTGCGCGTAACGAACTGACACGGGACGTCTTCCGCGACTACTGTTACGTCGAAGCGAGCGGGCTCGGCGTTCCGCGCAAGATCGTCGCCGGCATGCGCGCCCACAACGGCACCGATCCCGACCTGGTCGAGGAGGAGCACCGCTTCACGGTCCGGCTGTGGAAATCGGCCCGGCAGGGAGAGCTTCCGTAGCGTGGACGCAGGCCAGAGCCCGATGTCGAGGTGGTAATGTCGCTCAGTCATACGCTCCATGTGGCAGCGGAACCGATCTGGAGCAAGACGCTCCGGCATCCGTTCGTGCTGGGGATCGGGGACGGCAGCCTGTCGATCGAGAAGTTCCGGTTCTATATGTGTCAGGATTACGTCTTTCTGATCGAGTACGGTCGTGTGCTCGCGCTGGCCGCGGCGAAGGCCGCCGATCTGGACGGGATGCAGCCGTTTGCCCGGCTGCTGGACGCCACGCTCAACCAGGAGATGGCGCTGCACCGCGAATTTGCCGCGGACTGTGGCATCAGCGCCCAACGCTTGGCGGCAACGCGGCCGGCGCCGACTGCGCGCGCCTATACCAACCACCTGTTGCGCGTCGCCTCGCTCGGCGACGTGGCCGAAATAGTCTGTGCGCTGCTGCCCTGCCAGTGGGGCTACAGCGAGATCGGGCAGGTGCTCTTGCAACGGGGCAAGCCCGCGGCTCCGGCGGCCTACGGCCGCTGGATCGACATGTACGCTTCTGTCGAGTTTGCCGAGTCCGCCGACTGGCTGCGCGGAGAATTGGACCGGCTGACGTCGGGCCTCGAAAATACGGATCGGCTGGGGCGGCTCCACGAGATTTTCCAGACCAGCGCCCGCTACGAGTATCTGTTCTGGGACATGGCGTACCGGCTGGAAGACTGGCCGGTGTAGGGGGCGCGCCTTTTGCTGCCGGGTGACGTCGGGGACCCCCCACTGGCTCGCCTGTCGGCTCGCCGACTCCCCCTCACCCTTCGACAGGCTCAGGCACCAGGGGGAGTGATGGAAGGGAAACAGGCAGTGACGAATTTCGAATCGAAGCGCCGCTCAACCGGGCTGCGGCCTTGTGGGCCGCTCTGTTCAAGTCCGGGGTTCTGGGATAGGCAGGGGCCGCTGACCGTGTAGCGTCGGCTCACAAGGAGGCGTGAGCGTGGCTGAATCCCCGAACTTCCCGCGGCCCGTGCCGAATATCGACGACGAGGCGTTCTGGGCCGGGTGTCAGAACGACGAACTGCGGATGCAACGGTGCGCGGCGTGCAAGAAATACCGCTGGTTCCCGCGGCCCATGTGTCCGTCCTGCAACGCGCTGGAGCATGAGTGGGTCGCGGTCAGCGGTCGGGGTCGGGTCTTTTCGTGGACCGTCATCGTGCATCCGGTCCATCCCGCCGCGAACGAGAAGGTGCCGTACAACGTCGCGCAGGTGCAGTTGGACGAGGACCCGGACCTCATCCTGGTCACGAATCTGGTCGATATCGACAACGACGCCATTCGTATCGACATGCCGGTCGAAGCGGTCTTCGTAGAGCACGAGCCCGGCGTCAAAATCCCCAAATTCCGGCCCGCGTAAGACAAGGCTCGCCCCGGGGCGTCTCGTGCGACTCGAACTCGACGATACGGTCGTCCTGGTCACGGGCGGCAGCAAGGGCATCGGTCGGGCGACCGCGCTGGGGTTCGCCGCGGAGGGTGCGTCCGTCCTGGTCTGCGCCCGGGGCCAAGCCGCACTGGACGACACGGTGGCAGCCGCTCCCGCCGGCCGCGGCCGGGTCGTCGGCATCTCCGCGGACCTGACACAGGCGGACGCCATTGCGCGCGTGGTTGCGCGCTGCATGGACGAGTTCGGACGCATCGACGTGCTGGTCAACAACGCCGGCAGCGCAAGGCCGGGGCCGTTTCTCGACATCCCCGACGCCGACTGGACCGCGGATTGGACGCTCAAGTTCTTCGGGTACGTGCGTATGGCGCGTGCGGTGTTGCCGCACATGCAGGCGCAAGGCCGCGGGGTGATCGTCAACGTCATCGGCACGGGCGGCCTGCGCCCGATGGCCAACTACATGGTCGGCGGCGCCGCCAATGCCGCGCTGAACCACTTCACCAAGGCGCTGGCCGCGGAAGGCGCCGCACACGGCGTGCGCGTGGTCGGCGTCAACCCGGGGCCGATTCTGACCGACCGCTTGCAGCAATTCGTCACGACGCTCAGCCCGGAGAGCGGCACGGTCGAGGAGGCGTTGCGCAAAATGACTCCGCTCGGTCGCGTGGGCGAGCCGCAGGAAGTGGCCGACCTCATTCTGTTTCTGGCGTCGGCGCGCGCGGCGTTCATCCACGGCGCGAACGTCACGATAGACGGCGGCGCCAACCCCGGCCTGATCGGATAGCCCGCCCGGTCGCCTCCCGGCAGGGCAGCACGGCATCCCACGTTGGTATGAGCGACATTCCTACCAACTGCGCGCTGTACGCCCGCATTCTCTCGGCTTTCATTGCGGACGAGGTGCGCAAGGTCGGGCTCGAACGGGTAGTCGTGGGACTGTCCGGCGGGGTGGATTCGGCGTTGAGCGCCTGCCTGGCCGCCGCGGCTCTGGGCCCGGAAAACGTGCTGGCCATCAAAATGCCGTACCGCACGTCGAGCGCGGAGAGCATCGCGCACGCCGACCTGGTCGTTGCCGCCACGGGCATCGCCGTCTGCACGGTCGATATCTCGGCGCAGATTGACGCGTACTTCGCCGGTGACCCGGACGCCGACCAGGTGCGCCGCGGCAACAAGATGGCGCGCGAGCGCATGACGGTGCTGTACGACCAGTCGGCACGCTGGAACGCGCTCGTGCTCGGGACGAGCAACAAGACCGAACTGCTGCTGGGCTACGGCACCCTGTTCGGCGACATGGCCTCGGCCCTCAACCCGCTGGGCGACCTGTACAAGACGCAGGTGTGGGCGCTGGCCGAGTTCGTCGGCGTGCCCGAACCGCTGGTCCGCAAGCCGCCGTCCGCGGACCTGTGGGCCGGCCAGACCGACGAGCAGGAGTTGGGCTTCGCCTACCGCGAGGTGGACGAATTGCTGTACCTGCTGGTGGACCAGCGCTATTCGCGCGCCGCCCTGATTGCGCGCGGGTTCGCCACGGACTTCGTCGATCGGATCGCGGCGCGCATCCGGGACTCGCAATACAAGCGCCGGCTGCCCATCATCGCCAAGGTCTCGGCGCGCACGATCGACCGCGATTTCCGGTACGCGCGCGACTGGGGCCGCTGAGCGGTCATGGTGCGGCGGAGCCCCGGCCCGCGGCGGTCGCATCCCGGCGTGCTGTACGTCGTCGCCACGCCGATCGGGAACCTGGAAGACGTCACCGTCCGGGCGCTGCGCATCTTGAAGGAAGTCGATCTGATCGCCGCGGAAGACACCCGCCACACCCGTAAACTGCTCGCGCATTACGCCATCACGACGCGGCTGACGAGCTATCACGACCACGCCGAAGCGAGCAAAACGCCGAAGCTGACCGCCCTGCTATACGCGGGAAAGAACGTGGCGCTGGTCAGCGACGCCGGCACGCCGGGGATTTCGGACCCCGGCTACCGCTTGGTCAACGCCGCGGCCGAAGCGGGCCTCCGCGTGGTTCCCGTTCCGGGTCCGTCAATGGTGACCGCGTTGCTCAGCGTTGGGGGTCTGCCGACCGACCGTTTTACCTTCGAGGGGTTTCTGCCGGCCAAGCAGGGTCGGCGCCGGCGCGTGCTGCACGCCCTGCGCCGCGAACCCCGCACGCTGGTCCTGTACGAGTCTCCCCACCGCCTGCTGGCCTGTCTGGCCGATCTCGCTGCGGAATTGGGCGACCGCCGCATCGTCGTCGGCCGCGAGGTGACCAAGCAGTTCGAGGAGATTCTGCGCGGCCCCATCAGCGAGGTTGCCGCGACGCTGGGCCAACGTCCCGTCAGAGGCGAGGTTGCGTTGTTGGTCGAGGGCTGGGACGGCGAAGAAGCCTCAGGGCCGTCCGCGGAAGATCTGATGCGGCAATTGCTGGCCGACGGGACGGCGCTCAAGGAAGCCGCACGCACCGTCGGCGAAACGTGCGGCCTGTCGGGACGCGAAGCGTATGCGCTCGGCCTGCGCCTCAAGGCGAAGTGAGTACGGGAAATGCTTCCGGGCCGCCGGGCGCGTCTCAGTCCGAATTATAGGGTTCCCCGCAAAGGTAAATCTCCCTGGAAACTGCAAACCGAAACTCTCGACTCGTGGCCACGCTAGAAGGGCCGTGCGGAAATTGGTAAGAAATTCGCCAAGTCTTCGATACCGTCACGGACGCATGAGCGTCCCGCGACCCCGACAAGGAGAACCCCGTATGGCGCTCGACTACGACAACATCATCGACGCGGACGGCCACATCCTGGAGCCGGCCGACGCATGGGAACGCTACATCGATCCGGCCTACCGGGACCGCGCGCTGCGCCTCCGCACGCACGACGGGCGCGAGGTGATGGAGATCAACGGCAAGCCGTCGCGCTTCTTCGACGTCCGCTCGCTGAGCGGTCTGGGCGGGATGGGCAAGGACCGGCAGGAACTCGAAACGCTCATGCAGCAGCCCTATCCGGGCCACCCGCCGTTCGGTGCCATGGACCCGAAAGAGCGCGTGGCACTGCTCAACCGCGAGGGAATCGCCAAGGCCATTCTGTACCCCAGCCTCGGGCTGACCTGGGAATGCGAACTGGACGACGCCGAGTTGTCGCTGGCGTACGCGAAAGCCTACAACCGCTGGATCTGCGACTTCTGCTCGGATACCGACGGCCGCTTGATTGCCATCGCGCACATCTCGCTAGCCGACCCGGAAGCTGCGGCCGCGGAACTGGAACGCACGGTACGCGGAGGGGCCAAGGGCGCGTTTCTGGCGCCGTACACGCTGACGCGCGTCCCGCACGGCCATCCCGATCACGATGTCTTCTGGGCCAAAGCGCAGGATCTCGATGTGCCGGTCGCCATTCACCCGATGGCCGAGCACCCCAAAATCCGCACCTACCAGCGCTTCGACGGCATGAAGTCCGCACGCTGGCTGCAGAATGCGCTGGGAATGCAGGGGCCGCAGCAGGCCCTGTACGGCCTGTTCCAGTGGGGGCTGTTCGACCGCTTCCCCGACGTCAAGGTCGTGTTGCTCGAATCGGGCGCGGGCTGGATCGGGGCCGCGCTGGACCGCATGGACACCACCTTCGAGACGACCTTGGGTGAGGGCGTGCCGCTCAAGGAAAAGCCCAGCGTGTATTTCAAGCGCCAGTGCTGGATTTCGGGCGACCCGGACGAGCGCGCGCTGGCGCACATCGTCGAGTACGTGGGCAATGACAAGTTCTTCTGGGCGACCGACTACCCCCACTTCGACCATCCGGGCAACTACATGGAAGAACTGGAAGAACTCGTCGCCCCGCTGTCGGAGACCGCGCGCAACAATCTCCTCGGCGACAGTGTCGCGCAGGTGTACGGCCTCTGACCGAGCGCCCTGCGGCGGGCGCAATACCCCCGCGGGCTCACGTCAACACCGGGTAGTGTCCCGCCCCCCTGAGCTTGTCGAAGGGTCAGGGGCGAGATGCGAAGGCCAAGGTGGCATCCGGGTTCGTTTCGACAGGCTCAACGAACTTTGGGATAGGCTAGTCTCCAGGATTGCCGTACCTTGAGCCTGTCGAAAGGTTGAAGGGTTTTTGGCCAGGAGAGCATGGGGGTAAGCCGAGAGGCTCTAGGATCGTCTCGTATGTAACCTCCCTTTCTTTCTAATCCCCTCTCCCCCCTTCGACAGGCTCAGGGACCATGGGGAGAGGGGCGGAGCCCGGCCTGGATCTGGTCCGGGGGTGAGGGTCCGAGGAATCAGATCGCTGCGGGAAATCAACCTGTAACTTTCAAACCGTCTGACTGCCCAATTCCGATTCTGGCGGACGCGCCGCGGCGAACAGCGCGTCCGTATCCAGCGCCGCGGCCAGGGTATCGGCCATCCCGTCTAACGCAGCCTCGACGGCCGCGGCATAATCCAACGACGACGCGGCGTTCCCGTCGATGCGCCGGAGCCACTCGCGGCGGTACCCGTCGTTGGCGAACAGCCCGTGCAGATACGTTCCCTCCACCAGTCCGTTCGGACTGCGCGCCCCGTCCGCGCCCGTTTCGAGCCGGAACATCGGGCGTGCCAACGCGGGGCCGTGCGAGCGGCCCACGTGAATCTCGTAACCCGTGACCTCGGTGCCGGTCAGGGCACAACGTCCGCGTGCCTCGCGGACGGCCTTTTCGCCCGCCAGCGTGGTGTCCAGGTCGAGCAACCCCAACCCGTCCGCGGACCCCGCCGGGCCGTCCGTTCCATCGGGGTCGTGCAGGCCGCGGCCCAACATCTGGAACCCGCCGCAGACGCCCAGCACGCGCCCGCCGCCTCGAGCGTGGGCCAGTACGTCGTGATCCCAGCCCTGGGCGCGCAGAAAGGCCATGTCGCCGAGCGTCGATTTCGTGCCGAACAGGATCACGACGTCCACATCGCGCGGAATCGGCCGGCCGGGCGGCACGAAGCGGAAGTCCACGTCCGGCTCCATGCGCAAAGGGTCGGCGTCGTCGAAGTTCGCCAAGCGGGACAACATCGGCGCGGCAATCCGTATCCGTCCGGCGTGACCCGTCTGCTGGTGTAGAGACGGCACCGCGTCTTCCGCGGGGAGCCCAGCCGCGGCTGGCGCCCACGGGATCACGCCGAAGCACGGCCAGCGTGTGCGTTGTTCGACAAAGGTCACGCCGGCCTCGAACAGCGTTGGGTCGCCCCGGAACTTGTTGACCGCGAACCCGACGATCAGCGCGGCGTCCTCCGGGTCCAGCACGGCGTGCGTGCCGACCAGCGCGGCAATGACGCCCCCTCGGTCGATGTCCCCGAGCAGACACACGGGCACACCCGCGGCGCGTGCAAACCCCATGTTGGCGATGTCGCCGGCCCGTAGATTAACCTCGGCCGGGCTGCCGGCGCCTTCCACGATGACCAGGTCATACGTTGCAACGAGCCGGACGAAACTCTCCATCACCGCGGCCAGCAAACGGGCGCGACCGTCCGCATAATCCGCGGCATCCAGCACGCCGACCGGGCGGCCGTGCACGACGATTTGCGCGCCCCGGTCGGTCTGCGGTTTCAGGAGGACCGGGTTGAAATCCGTATGAGGGACGAGTCCCGCGGCGCGTGCCTGTACCGCCTGGGCGCGACCGACCTCGCCGCCGTCTGCGCACGCTGCGGCGTTGTTGGACATGTTCTGCGGCTTGAACGGGGCCACGCGCAGCCCCCGCCGCTTGGCGAGCCGGCACAGCCCGGCGACGACGACGGACTTGCCGACGTTCGAGCCGGTCCCCTGGATCATGATGGCCCGCGCGCTCATGTCGATTCGCCTTCGCTACGCTGCCCGGCCAGAGTGCCGCGGCATCTGTGTCGCGGCTCAGGCGGACAGATGCGCCACCGCGGCGCGGGCGACCGGGGCGAACGCGCCGGTGACGGTCTCCACGAGTTGCGCAAGCGGCACCCAGCGCCGGCGCCGGTCGGTCTCGTAGGCGTCCACCTCGCCGGTGACGTGCGCGGCGAAGAACGAAAAGCGGCGCGGCCCGTGCTTGCGGTCGAGTTCGAGCGTCTCCAGCAGCGGCCCGGTGCGCACCGTGTAACCGCTCTCTTCCATGCACTCGCGCGCCGCGGCCTGTTCCAGGGTCTCGCCCGGGTCCACCGTGCCGACCGGGAAGATCCACTCGTGGGGCCGCCGTCTGGCCGTGATGACGAGGACTTCGATCTCGCCGCCCGCGGTGCGCCGGGAGGCGACCACGCCGGCTTTCTGGCCTGCGACCGACGCTGACGGGGAGGGCGGCTCGTGGGGAGGCATGCGCCTGCATCATGCCGTTGCCGCTCGCGGGGCGCAAGCGAACGCCGATGGGAAGAGGGGGACTTCGAAGTTTCGCCGACGGGACACCGTTCTTCCGCCATTCCCGTACGATATAGGCGAAATCCAGGAAGATGCGGCTCATTTTTGGGAAACATCGGGTTCCATGTGTAGGGGCAACCCCCCGTGGTTGCCCTCCGGCGGGGAAGGGCAGGCACCCTCCGACTGGCTCAGCGCCCCCGGGGGCCTCCCCTACGCAGGAAGCAGCGGCTTTGAATCACACCGTGGAACACCGCGCGCCGGGCGTCCGCGTTGCCGACCGGGGCCGCGGGGGCTAGAATGGCGGCATGGTGGGCAGGGTGCTGGTGTGGTGGTGGCGGCGCTTGTGGCTGCCCGCAGTCGTGGCACTCTTCGCGCTGTTGATCCATTCCACCGTGGCAGGCGAACGCGGGTTGCTCCACCTGCTGCGGCTGAGCGAGGAACAGCGGCAACTCGAAGATCGCGTCCGCGTTCTGCTGCGCGAGAATACCGACCTCAAGGACCGTCGCCGCCGGTTGCAGACGGACGATTTCTTTCTGGAGAAAGTCGCACGCGAGGGGCTCGGACTGGCGCGCGAGAACGAGATCGTTTACCGATTCCTCCCCGACAACGCCCGGCGATCCGAGTAGCTCGCCGTGGACGCCCGCACGGCACGCGGGACCGGCGCATTCCACTCCTGCGGAAGCCTCCCGCTTACTTCTGCCAACGCTGGGGGTACGAGCCCGGACCGTCAAAGCACGCACCCGGGCGCAGAAAACGATATGTCCGGAGAAAGCCAGCCGGGAAATCCGCCGCGGGCGCGCGGCTTCGTCGTGGCCGGCACGCACAGCGGCGTCGGCAAAACCACGCTGACCCTCGGATTGCTCGCCGCGCTCCGGAATCGCGGGGTGTCCGTTCAGCCTTTCAAGATCGGCCCGGATTTCATCGATCCCGGCCTCCACACCGCGGTCTGTGGCCGGCAATCCAGAAACCTCGATGGCTGGATGTTGTCGCGCACGTACAACCGCGCCACGTTCGCGCGCGGCCTGCACGACGGCGCCGTGGGCGTCGTGGAAGGCATGATGGGGCTGTTCGACGGCCGCGACGGGGACGACGAGGCCGGCAGTACCGCGGAAATGGCGAAATGGCTGGGGCTGCCGGTCGTTCTGGTGGTCGATGCCTCCGGTATGGCGCGCAGCGTGGCCGCGGTCATCCACGGATTCGCCACGTTCGACGCGCGGCTCGACGTTGCGGGGGTGATCTTCAACCGCATCGCGGGGCCGGGGCATCTGCGCTTTCTCGAAGAAGCCCTGCGCGGACTTCCCCGAGTCTGCCTCTTCGGCGGCGTGCCGACGGACGAGACGATCAGCCTGCCGGAACGTCATCTGGGGCTGGTGACCGCGCAGGAGCGCCCCCCCTCCCGCGAACGGACCGGCGCCTTGGCGGCCCTAGTGGAGCGTCACGTCGACGTCTCCGCGCTCCTGGAGTCGTGCGGTTCATCCCCGACGTCCGGCCTCACCCCACGAGAGGAATCGTCCGCGGAATATGACACCAGTCGTGCGATCCGTTTCGGCGTGGCCCGCGACGAAGCGTTCTGTTTCTACTACCCGGAGAACCTGGAACTGCTGGAACGCGTGGGCGCCCGCCTCGTCTTCTTCAGTCCGCTGCGCGACGCGAGCCTCCCCGCCGACTTGGACGCCCTGTACCTCGGCGGCGGGTATCCCGAAAGCCACGCCGCGCGCCTGTCCGCCAACACGGCCATGCGCGAGGCCGTCCGTGCGCATATCGAGCGCGGAAAGCCGGTCTATGCCGAGTGCGGGGGGTTCATGTATCTGACGCGCGGTATCCGGGATGGGGCGGGCAGGTTCTTTCCGATGGTCGGCGCGTACCCGACCGTGGCGCGGATGCTGCCCCGCCTGAGTCGCCTGGGCTACGTCGAGGTCGAGGTGGAGTCGTCCGCCGAACTCTTCCCGCCCATGCGCGTCCGCGGCCACGAATTCCATTATTCGGAATTGGAATCGCCGCTGCCGAGCGAAGGACGGCACGCGCCTATCGAGCCGGTTTACCGGGTCCGCGGCCGTACCGCGGACGAATCCCGGACCGATGGATACCTGTACAAACGTTGTTTGGCCGGGTATCCGCATCTGCACTTCGGCAGCAACCCGGAGTTTGCGCGGCGTCTCGTTGCGCTGGCTCGGACGGACGTTATTGATGATGTCGACCGTATCCGGGTTTGAAATAGCAGTGACATACAAGATGCTCCTGGAACTTTCGCCGACTTACAGGCTATGCTTTCTCGGTCCATAAACCCTTCGCCTTTCGACAAGCTCAAGGCGTCGCAGACTCGGGGACCTTCCCATCCATAAGTTCGTTGAGCGTGTCGAAACGAACCCCGCTGTCACCTCAGCCTTTCTTTACAAGTCGCATCTAAATCGCACCCGGAAACGGACAGACTCCCAGACGGTTCCTTCCCGGCGTGGTCGGCCGACGCGCAGCCCCTTGAAGACTGGCTCGGCAAGAGCATCCGAGCCACACCCGCGGCGCGGTACCGCCTTGACAACCTCGCCGCGATTGTCCGGCAACGCGGCCACGCAGAAAGGTCGGATGATCGCATTGACAGCGGGTAAATTCTTCGGTACGAGCCTCTTGAATTCAAAGAGGGCCCATCACCGGAAGGGATTTCCCATGCCGCTTCGTCATCTGATTTCCACTTCACCCGACCGTTCAAAAGAAACACAGCCCCCCCTCCCCGCATAGTTGAGATGTCAGCAACGAACGTGCTGTTTGCCGGCGTGACGGCGCTTCTGTTGCCCCTCGCGCCACTGGAAGAGGCGCGGGCGCAAGTAGCGCCGTGGATCAGGACGGTCGAGTTCGTGTCGTCCCCGCGCCACAAGAGCGCTTATCGCCTCGGCGAACAGATTCGGGCCGCCGTAAAGTTCGCCATCGGCAGCCCGAGCTCGCCGCAGAGTGCAACGGTGACCGTGACGGGCACGCCCCAGATCGGCCTGACCATCGGGGGGCAGACGCGGCAAGCCGGTTACGATGCCGGCCGATCCACAGGCCCACAGGGGCAAGGGACTGGTCCGGTGTCCGTCCTCGTGTTCACCTACACGGTGCAGGCGACGGACCTCGACGAGGACGGGATCAGCATCGCGGCCAACGCGCTGACGCTCAACGGCGGCACGATCAGCCGCAGCCCTACCATAGCGGCCACACTCTCCCATCCTGCGGTTGCCACGGACGCGACAGTGAAGGTGGATGGGCGGCTCCGACCGCGTGACATTACCAACATCACGATGCAAGGAGGTTCGGGCGGCACGGTGGGATTCGCCGAGGGCATATTCGTCAGAGTAAATTTCCACCCGTTCGTGAGGATCTCAGGCAGGTCGCGTATCAGTTTAGCATTGACCGTCGGAGGACAGAAACGATACGCCGACCTCGATTATGCGCGCACGTGGGGCCGTGAGATGGATCTAAGCTCCCGTCCCTACAGTCGGTCCGGCAGACGCGTCAGTTCGGTCGCTTTCACCTACTGGGTCCAGGCGTCGGACCTCGACATGGACGGGATCAGCATTGCAGACGAGGGCATCGTCCTGAATGGCGGGAGTATCCGAGCATCGGCAAGCTCTCCAGCGGATCTAAGCTTGGAGGCGGCCGTCATCGACATCGCGAACTCCAACAGAGAACCCTTGAAAGTGGACGGCAGTCTACGCCGGAACACGGTGCCGAAACTGTCCTGGCTTCGGCACAGGGGTAGGAGCTCGTCTATAGAGAATGGGATTAGTGTTTATCCGCTCGGCAGGGAGATGTTTTTCGAAGTGGGGGCTTCCCCAGCCGTCACGGTCACCGGAACGCCCCGTTTGACACTGTATTCCGGAGAAGGAACGCCACAGGACTATAGGCAAAATCCTCCTACGGATGCACAGGTGAGCCGAATGACGCGGTACGCGGAATACCACCCCGGCTACTCCCAACCGGATCGGCTCGTTTTTTCTTATAGGGTCCAAGCCTCGGACGTTGACGGTGACGGGCTCGCGGCTCCGGACGCTCCTATCACTCTGAACGGCGGGTCCATTGTCATCCGAGGCGGCACGACGAATGCCGATCTGAGCGGGCCGGCTGGCGACAGCATCACATTACCCGCGTGCGGCCGGAGCTATAGATATACATGCACGGTCGATGGAGGCGGAAGTGAGCCGAACCCCGGCGGTGGCGGGACGAATCCGGGGGGCGGTGGCACGAACCCCGGCGGGGGGAGCAATCCCGAACCGCAGCTGCGGGTGAATACCGTCAGATTGACGGGGACGCCGGTGAGCGGGAACACGTACCTGCTGGGCGAACAGATTCAGGCCGCGGTGACGTTCACCGAAGCGGTGACGGTCACGGGCATACCCCAGATTGGACTGACCATCGGGACGCGGACGCGCCAAGCTATCTATGACGCTACCCAGTCCGAAGGGACCCTCGTCGTGTTCACCTATGCTGTACAGGCGACGGACTCGGATGCGGACGGCATTAGCATTGCCGCCAACGCGCTGACGCTCAACGGCGGCACGATCCGTCTCGCCAGCAACTCGGCCATCGCCGCGTCGCTGGCCCATACGGGCGTCGGCACGAACGATACCCGCAAGGTGGACGGGAGTACGGATGGGGTGCTCAGGATCTCGAAGATGACCGTGCGACATGTCGCACGGTCGCCCTATCCGGAAGTCGTGGGCTTCGCCGAAGGCATAAGCGTCAGAGTAGATTTCGCCGAGTGGGTGAGAATCTCAGGCAGGTCGCGTGTGCAGATGGCGTTGACCATCGGAGAACAGAAACGATACGCCGACTTCGATTATGCGCGCACGTATGGCTTCTGGCGCAATCGAGCCGTCAACCCCTACCGTGCTGGCAATCGCATCCTGTCGGCCAGTTTCACCTACTGGGTACAGGCGTCGGACTTCGACACGGACGGGATCAGCATTGCAGACGAAGGTATCGTCCTGAATGGTGGGAGCATCCGTGGAGCATGGCCTCCAAGCTCTCCAGCGGATCTAAGCTTGGAGGGGGTCGTCATCGACATCGGGAACCACAACGGAGACCCCTTGAAAGTCAATGGCCGCCTACGCCGGAATACGGTGCCGGAACTGTATCACCTTCGGCACCTCGGTAGAGGCCAGCCTATAGTGAATCAGATCTATGTTTACCCGCTCGGCAGGGAGATGTTTTTCGAAGTGTTCGCTTATCCGGCCGTAACGGTCACCGGAACGCCCCGCTTGACACTGTATTCCGGAGAAGGAACGCCACAGGACTATAGGCAAAATCCTCCTACGGATACACAGGTGAGCCGAATGACGCAGTACGCGGAATACCATCCCGGCTACTCCCAACCGGATCGGCTCATTTTTTCTTACACGGTCCAAGCATCGGATGTTGACGGCGACGGGCTCGCGGCTCCGGATGCTCCCATCACCCTGAACGGCGGGTCCATTGTCATCCGAGGCGGCACGACGAATGCCGATCTGAGCGGGCCGGCTGGCGACAGCATCACATTACCCGTGTGCGGCCGGGCTAGCGGAGGAATATGCACGGTTGATGGGGGCGGAAGTGAGACGAACCCCGGCGGTGGTGGGACGAATCCGGGGGGCGGTGGCACGAACCCCGGCGGGGGGAGCAATCCCGAACCGCAGCTGCGGGTGAGTGCCGTCCGGTTGACGGGGACGCCGGCAAGTGGGGCGACGTACCGCTTGGGTGAACGGATTCAGGCCGCGGTGACGTTCACCGAAGCAGTGACGGTGACGGGTACACCACAGCTCGGGCTGACCATCGGGACGCGGACGCGCCAAGCGGTCTATGACGCCATCCAGTCCAAAGGGACTCTGCTCGTGTTCAGCTACTACGTGCAGGCGACGGACGCGGATGCGGACGGCATCAGCATTGCGGCCAACGCGCTGACGCTCAACGGCGGCACGATCAGCCTCGCCAGTGACTCGGCCACCGCCGCGTCGCTGGCCCATGCAGGTGTCGGCACGGACGATACGCGCAAGGTGGACGGCAGCACGGACGTCGTAGAACACGGCAACAGCCGTGTGCACGCGACGCTGCTCGTCCTGACCACGCGGACGACGGGCGAGGTGGGCGAGACGGGCGACGACTACGATTTCTGGGTCAACGTGGCCGCGGCCCGGAGCGCGGAGGTGGCCGGGGCGTTAGAGCAGACCGGCGATGCGGACTACTTCCGGGTGGAGGTCCCCGGAGCGGGTCGCCTGACGGTGGAGACGAGGGGAGCCACGGACACGGTCGGTACTTTGCAGAGCGCGACTGGCCAAGCGCTGACCGAGGATGACGACGGGGGAACGGAGACCAACTTCCGGGTGGAGCGGCAAGTACAGGCGGGCACGTACTACGTCGTGGTCATGGGCGGGGAGAGCGGTCAGGTCGTTGGGCCGTACACGCTGGCGGTTCGGTTTACGCCGCTGGGCGGTGGGACGACCGTCGGGAGTATGGTTCCTTGGCCTGGGGGCGGCACGCCCTCGGACGGGGAAGAGAGCGGGGCCGGCGAGAAGAGCCAACCGACCCCGATCCGGTTGAATACGGAAACGACGGGGACGTTGGATCAAGCTGGCGACGTGGACTACTTCCGGGTCGATGTCCAGGAAGCTGGGATGGTGACGGTAGAGGCGACCGGGGCGGCGACCCTGGCGGCGTTCTTCGGGGCGAGGAACGAACCGTTGCTGCGCCAGCGGGCCGGCGCCCGGGCCGCTCAGGCAGGGTGGCCGGTGACGGCGGGCACGTATTATGCGGCGGTGGCCGGAGTATCCACACAGACGCAGACGGGGGCGTACACCGTCGCGGTGCGCTTCACGGCGGCGAGCGAGGCGGGGCCGTTGCGAGCAACGTTGCTGAACTTGGCGCCGGCGCACGCATGGGTCCATTTCTACTGTGGGCGGGCACAGCATTCCGATACGGCCGCGTGTATGGCGCAGGTGCAATGCGGACAACAGGACGGGGGGGCGGTGGTGTGGGAGGTGGAGGTCGCGCCAGAGACGATCGTCAGTTACTGGCCGGGCCGGCGGACGGCGGATGGGACAGCCGACGACTTTGCAGCGGCGTTGGTGGCGGCGGGCCGAACCGAGGCGGCCGCGGGGCAGCGGACGACGTGTCGGGTGTTCAGCCCGGACCCGCTGGATGTGCGGGCGTACACACAGGTCGCAGGGGAACTGGTGCCGGTGGCACACCCGCCGGCCCCGCTGGATGCGACCGCTCCGACGCGGGTGGCGACGTTGTTGAACTTGGCACCGGCGCACGCGCGGGTGCATCTCGCCTGTCGGAAGACGCAGACCGCCGACGGAGAGCCGGTGGACCCGTGCCAGGCGCGCTTGCAATGCGGACAGCAGGCGGGGGCGCCGGTGGCGTGGGACGTAGATGTGGCCGCCGAGACGACCGTGACCTACGGGCCGGGCGGGACGACCGACGACTTGGCAACCGCGTTGGTAGCAGCGGGCAAGAGCGAGGCGGAAGCCCGGCGGCGGACGACGTGCCAAGTGTTCAGCCGCGATCCGCTGGACGCCTGGGCGTACTCGCGGGTCGGCGGGGACTTGGTCTCCGTGGCGAACCCGCCGGCGCCGGTGGACGCCAGCGCCCCGACGCGGGTCGCGACGTTACTGAACGTGGCGCCAGCGCACGCCTGGGTGCATTTCTACTGTCGGAAAGCGCATGACCCGGCCGCGGAGTCGATGGACCCGTGCAATGTACGGTTGCAATGCGGACAACGGGACGGGGCGCCGGTCGCCTGGGACGTACCGGTCGCACCGGAGACCATTTTCGCCTACTGGCCGGGCCGAACGGCGGCGGATGGGACACCCGCCGACTTTGCCGCCGCGCTGATAGCGGCGGGCGAAGCGGAGGCGGAAGCGCGGCGGCGGACGACATGCCAAGTGTTCAGTACCGACCCGGTGGACGTCCGTGCCTACACGCAGGTGGGCGGGGCAGTCGTGCCCGTGGCGAACCCGCCGGTCGTGCCTGCTGCGGACGCACCGACCCGCATCGGGACGTTGCTGAACCTGTCCCCGGCGCACGCGTGGGTGCATTTCTACTGCCGGAAGGCCCATCAACCGGACGCGGAGACGGCGGACCCGTGCACAGTGCAGTTGCAATGCGGGCAGCAGGCCGGGGCGTCAGTCGCGTGGGACGTGGAGGTCGCGCCGGAGACGATTTTCTCGTACTGGCCGGGCGGGACGGCGGCGGATGGGACGCCCGACAACTTGGCTGCGACGTTGGTAGCCACAGGCAAGGGCGAAGCAGAGGCGCAGCGGCGAACGACGTGCCAAGTGTTCAGTACGGATCCGGTGGACGTGCGGGGCTACACCCAGCTCGACGAGACCGTCATCCCGGTGAAGAACTGAACCACCCCGCGACACGGCTACGTGTCCGGAATACCCAAAGGTCGGGACGGCGAGGGCGGGGCTGGGCACGATGCCCGGCCCCGCCCCTTAAAATCCGGGCCGGGACATCTTTGGTAGCGATCATCGGGACCCGGCTCGGATGAAGATGGAATCGCGTACCCACGAACGCTGATCCATCCCGAAGTTCGTTGAGCGTGTCGAAACATCGAAACGAACCCCGATGACGCCTCGGTCTTCGCCTCCCACCCCTGACCCTTCGCCTCTTCGACAAGCTCAGAGCATCGCAAGCTCCGGGTCCAGCCCGTTGATGTCGTCGAAGGGGGTTGCGGGATCCTCTTGTCTGTAATTGCCTTTTTATGAGGAATTACATGCAAGACGATCCCGAATCAGCTTCTTCCCATCATAGCCCCGTTCAAGCCGGGGGCAGGCTCTGCGGAAGCAGATATTCATCCCCTGGATTCCCGGCGCCTGCCCCGGACCTGATCCGGGGTTCGCCGGAATGACGACTGGGTGGGATCTTCAAGTATGGAGTTCTCTTTGAAATCGTAGCTACGGATCCTTCCCGGCCTCTTTTCCCCTTCGACACGCTCAGGACACCAAAAGCGCAGGGGTCCCCTCCACACCGAGTGACGTCGTGCAACGCAAACCGGGAGCCCCACTACGACGCCGCGGCGCTTGACAGTCCTCGGCCGTGTGGATAGTCACCCCGTCTGAACCTGCTTCAGGTGCCCATCCGGGGCGAAAACGGGAAGCCGGTGCGAATCCGGCGCGGTCCCGCCACTGTGATGGGGGAGCCGCTCTCGATCATGCCACTGCCGGCATACGCCGGCGGGAAGGCCGATGAGCGGCGCCGAGGCCCACGCCTCCGAACCCCTCAGTCAGGAAACCTGCCTGAAGCCACGAACCGGCCTCTCCGCGGAGGGAGAAAGGTTACGACGTGGTGTCAGCTTGGATTCGCACAACGCCGATTGATCGAATCGGCGCCGCGCCTGCCCGCTTCCAGCCTGCCGAACACGCTCGTTCCTCTTTCCGCCCGGGAGACGGTCTCCCCGAGGAGGGAAGATGGCACGACTCACGTATCGTTTCGTCCGCGGCTTGACCGCCGCGTTGTTCATCCTGGCCGTGAGCGGCCCGGCTTTCGCGCAAACATCGTCCGTGGAAGGCGAGACGGCTGAGCCGGCGGCCGCCCCGGCCCGGCCGGCCGCCGTCCAACTGGACCCCGTCATCGTCACGGCGTCCAGACTGGAAGAATCGCTCTCGCAGACCCCCAGCGCGGTGACGGTCATCACCGAGGCAGAGATCGCCCGGCGTCAGACTACCGACCTGTTCGAGCAGTTGCGCGAGGTGCCGGGCTTCACCCTCGTCCAGAGCGGCGGTCGAGGCGGGGTAACGTCGCTCTTCACGCGCGGGGGCGAGTCCGACCACAACCTGATTCTAGTGGACGGGGTAAAGGTCAACCGCGGCGGGGGGTACTTCGATTTCGGGGACGTTTCGACGCTGGGCGTGGGCCGCGTCGAGGTCGTGCGCGGCCCGCAAAGCGCGTTGTACGGGTCGGACGCCATGAGTTCGGTCATTCAACTCCTGACGCCGCGCGGGCAGGGACCGCCGCGTGCCACGCTGGGTTTTCGCGCCGGCAACCCCGGCACCTTCGAGGAACGCGCCGGCGTGTCGGGCGGCACGGCGCGGTACGGCTACAACCTGGCCGTCGGGCGCGTCGACAGCGAGGGCGTCGTGCCGATCAACAACGATTACGGCAGCACGACGGTCGCGTCCCGCTTCGACCTGGACCCCGGCGACGACCTGCATCTCATGACGACCGTCCGCTACATCGACAGCCGCTTCCGTTTTCCGACCAGCAGCGGGGACCTCATCGACGGGCCGAACGGGAAACTGGACCCGCGCGCCTACACCGAGAACCGTCGGCTCATCCTCGGGCCGCGCGCCGTGTATCAGGCCGCGCCGTGGTGGCGGCACACCCTGCAACTCGGACTGTTGTCCGACTGGTCCACCTACCGCGACCCGCGCGACGAGGGGATCGATTCGGCGTCCTACGTCAGTCGCACGCGCGAGTCCCGGTTGTCCGCGGACTACACGTCCGACTTCTTTCTGCCGCGGATCCTCGACGTCCAACCGACCTTCACTCTCGGCGGCTACGTCGAAAGCGAGCACATCGACCAGAAGACCCTGCGCGTGTCCGATTTCGGCTCTGCGCCCGGCCGGCTCGCCGTCAGCCGCAACGCCCAGTCGTTCTATGCGCAACTCCGGCTGGCGTGGCGCGAGATGCTGTTCGTCACGTCCGGCTTCCGTCTGGACGACGCGTTCACGTACGGCACGCACGTCAACCCGCGCGCCGCAGCGGCCTTCGTCGTCCCCGGCCTGCGCACCAAGCTGCGCGGCGGATACAGCGAGGGCCTCAAAGCCCCCAGTTTTTCCGAGAATTTCAGCAACTCCGCGTTCTCCCGGGGCGACCCGAACCTGGAGCCGGAAGAATCCACGAGTTGGGAAATCGGCCTGGATCAGCCGCTCCGACTGGCCGGGCTCGAATCCGAAGTGAACCTGACGTGGTTCTCCACCCGGCACGAGAATCTGATCGCCTATACGTTCGCGTCCGCGCCGGCGCCGACGTTTCTCAACGTGCAGCGCACCCGCAGCCGGGGGCTCGAAGTCGGGGGGCGCGCCTTCCTGCCCTACGGCCTCACGCTGCGCGGCTCGTACACGTATCTGAACACGAAAGTGCTGGAAGGTCCGGTGAGCGGTCCGTACGCGAAAGGCGGGCCGCTCATCCGCCGGCCGCGGCATCTCGGGTCGCTGACGCTGAACTACGCCGGCGACCGCCTGAACGTGAACGTCCATCTGTATTGCAAGGGCAACACGACCGACTACAGTTTCGCCTCCGGGGGCCGCCTGCTGCACGACGGCTATACCCGGGCCGACGTGGCGCTGTCGTATCTGGTGTTCGAGGAACGTTGGGGTATGCGGAGCCTGACGCTGGAGGGCGGGGTGAAGAACCTGTTCGACGCCGACTATCAGGACGTGCCGAATTTCTCGTCCGCGGAGACGACGTTCCTGGCCGGGTTCCGCGCCGAGTTCTGAGTCTCGCGGCCCGGCACACGTCCCCATGACCACGCTACCGACCCCGCGGGCGCTGCTCCGCGCCAGCCTGTGGCTGCTGGGCGCGCTGCTGCTGACCGCCTGCGTCTATCGGGCGCACGCCTTACGCGGCGAGGTCGCCGAATGGACGTTCCCTCCGCAGCGGGTCGTGTCCATGACGCTGGCCGGGGACGAGATCCTGTTGGCGCTGCTGCCGCCCGAAAGGATCCTCGGCCTGAGCCATTTGATCGACGACCCGCGGTATTCGCACGCCGTCGCCTCCGCGGCGCGTGTCCGGCATCGCGTGCGGGCCGACGCGGAACAGGTGCTCACCTTGCAGCCGGATCTGGTGGTGCTCAGCGCCTCGGTGTTCACCGGCGTCACTGCGCGTGCATTGTTGGAGCAGACGGGCGTGCCGCTGTGCGAACTGCCGTGGCACGACTCGTTGGCCGGCGTGCAGCAGAACATCCTGGCCGTCGGTCGGGCGGTCGGCGCGTTGCCGCAGGCGCGGCGGCTGGTCGCCGCAATGGACCGCCGGTTACGTGCCGTGCAGGAACGCGTCGCCGGCGCGTCCTGGCCGCGGACGCTGTACTATTTTCCGGGCGGGTTCACGGCCGGCCGCGGGACGACGCTGCACGAGATGATCGAACGGGCCGGCGGGCGGAACGTCGCACCCGAGGCAGGCATCCGCGGCGTGAAACAGATCGCGCGGGAAGTCCTGGTCGGTCTCGATCCCGAGGTGATTCTGGTCGGCGGCGCGTCCGCCGAGGAGAGCCTGCGTCCCGTCTTGCTGGCAGATCCGAGTCTCGCCACGGTGGACGCGATCCGACGGGACCGGGTGGAGGTGGTGACGGGGCCGGCGGTCGGTTCCCTGTCGCACCACGTGGTGAACGGGGTGGAGATCATGGCGCGGCTGCTCCATCCGGCGGCGTTCCCCGATGCGTCCGAGCCGGTAGGTCTCCATGCCCGTGGGTCCTGATTGCGCGCCGCCGCGCTGGGCGTCGGCCGCGGGGGCCGGCGTGCTGCTCGTGTCGGTGATCGTGGCCGTCGCCTGGGGGCCGGTGGCGATTCCGCTCGAAACCACGGCGCGCCTGTTGGGGCGGGCGCTGTTCGAGTTGCCGGTCGAGGGCCAGGAACGCGCCCAGGCCACCATCGTGTATCTGATTCGCCTGCCGCGCGTGCTGGCCGCGGCCCTGGTCGGCGCGAGTCTGGCCGTGGCCGGCGCGGTCATGCAGGGCCTGTTCCGCAACCCGCTGGCCGATGCCGGCCTGATCGGCGTGTCGAGCGGCGGCGCGCTGGCCGGCGTCCTGGTCATCAGTACCGGCTTTGCCGCGGGCGCCTCGTTCGTGTTGCCGCTCGCCACGTTCGCCGGCGCGCTGGGCACCGCGTTCGGCGTGTATCTGTTCGCCACGCGCCGCGGCCGCACCGCGCTCACCCATCTGCTGCTGGTCGGGATTGCGGTCAACACGCTGTTCGGGGCGCTGACCACGCTGATTCTCAGCCTGTCGCATTACGAGGTCTCGCGCCAACTTCTGTTCTGGCTGATGGGCGGGCTGGACGGGCGGAGTTGGCCGCATTTGCAGATGATGCTGCCGTTCGCGCTGGCCGGGTTGCTGCCCGTGCTGTGTTTCGCACGCGACCTGAACGTCTTGACGCTGGGCGAAGAGACCGCCACGACGCTCGGCCTGCGCGTGGAGACCGTCAAGCGCTGCCTGCTGGTCCTGTCCGCGCTGCTCGCCAGCGCCGCGGTCGCGGTCAGCGGCACGATCGGATTCGTGGGGCTGGTCGTGCCGCACGCGGCGCGGCTCGTGGTCGGCCCCAATCACCGCCGGTTGTTGCCGAGCGCCGCGCTGGGCGGCGCGGTCTTCCTGGTGTGGTGCGACCTGCTGGCCCGCACCCTCGTGCCGGGGGAGGAATTGCGGCTGGGCATTCTGACGGCCTGCGTGGGCGCGCCGCTCTTTCTGCACCTGCTGTTGCGGCAGGAACGCGGCCAACGGAGCGAACCGTGACGGATACGGCGTTCAGCCTGCGCGGCGTTGGCTATCGGATCGGTTCGGCGCGTATCCTGGACGGCGTGGACTGCGACATCCCGGCGCACCGGTGGACCGGCATCCTCGGACCGAACGGCGCCGGAAAATCGACGCTGCTGCGCGTCCTGGCCGGTGTATTGCGGCCCTCGGCGGGCGAGGTTGCGTTCCGCGGCGCGGCGCTCGACCGCTGGTCCGCGCGCGAGCGGGCGCGACACGTGGCGTTTCTGCCGCAACGCACGGTACTGACGTTTCCCTTCCGGGTCCGCGAGGTGGTCGGCATGGGCCGCACGCCCCATCTCGAACGCTGGCAGACCGAGGGGGAAGCCGACGCGCGCGTCGTCGAGCGGGCCATGCGGCGTACCGAGGTCGCCGACTTGGCGGAGCGCAACGTGCTGACGCTGTCCGGCGGCGAATTCCAGCGCGTGATGCTCGCCCGCGCCCTCGCCCAGGAGCCGGACGTGTTGCTGCTGGACGAGCCCACGGCGAATCTGGACATGCGGCACGAGTTCGAGATGGTCGAGGTGTTGGCTTCGCTGGTGCAGGCGGGGGTGACCGTAGTGAGCGTGCTCCACGACGTGAACCTGGCGGCGTCGGCGTGTGCGTCGGTCGTGCTGTTGCGTACCGGGCGGGTGTATGCGGCCGGCGCCACGCGCGACGTCTTGACCGCGGACGCCATTCGCGCTGTGTATGCGGTCGATGTGGCCGTGGGAGAACATCCGCAGACCGGCGCCCCGCAATTCCTGCCGTTCCGCCGCCCGCCTCCGACCTGAATACGAGTGGCATCCGCGCCGCGGACGGAGGTGACGTGGACCGTGCTCCGTCCGATTTCTCGTCCGCGGAGTGGGCGCATCCGTTCAAGGACACGCCGCGGCGGCTCCAACGTCTCGACTTTCTGGTCGGTCGCTTTGCGGGTGAGGGTGGCTACGCGCACGGCGGGCAATCTTTCCATAAATCCTTGACTGGCGCGTGGGAGGCTGGCGGGCAGTTCCTGAGTCTGCGTATGCAGGTCGCCTATCCGCTGGCCGATGGCAAGCTGGACGTGCACGAGGCGTGCGTCATGGTCGGCGTCGAAGATGACGGCCTCCGGGCGCAGGTGTACACCGACGCCGGCGACCGACGCGGCGTAACGCTCGATCTGGATGGCACCGAGGTCTCGTTTCCCGACCGTCCGCCCGGACACGGCGATACGGCCCGGCGCGCCCGGAAGATTCTCCGGCCCGCGGGCGACGGCTTCGAGGAATTACTCGAAGTGGAGACCGACGCGGGGACGTTCGAAACGTATTCGCGCATCGTGCTGCGCAGGCAGGACTGACGCGCGGGCCGTGTCCCAGTTCGAGAATTCGGGAATTACATACAAGAGAGGTCCGCGCCCATTGTGACCCCTTTCGACAAGCTCAACGAACCGAGGGGAGGCGGGGAAGGTCCTTGAGCCTGGGGTCCCTGAGCTTGTCGAAGGGTCGAAAGGCCGGGGGTGGGGGGCGACGGCTGAGGTGACCTCGGGGTTCGTTTCGACAAGCTCAACGAACTGAGGGGGGAGGCGGGGAAGGTCCTTGAGCCTGGGGTCCCTGAGCTTGTCGAAGGGTCGAAAGGCCGGGGGTGGGGGGCGACGGCTGAGGTGACCTCGGGGTTCGTTTCGACAAGCTCAACGAACTGAGGGGGGAGGCGGGGAAGGTCCTTGAGCCTGGGGTCCCTGAGCTTGTCGAAGGGTCGAAAGGCTGAAGGGTTTTGGGCCAAGGGAGCATGTTCAATCCTCTCTTTCCGGGAGAGGGAAGGGCACGGCCCGGGCTGATATTGCGTTGTAAGGGAGGAGGGTCCCCGCTGGATTCCTGCTTCCGCAGGAATGACGAAGGATCCGCAAGAATGACGAAGGAAGAGACGTTACTACCCGAGGAAATTTCGAACTGATGCACCACCCGACGCAGAGGGCACTTGCCCGCCGCGGCAAGAATGGTAGAAAACTGGCCCGATACGGCATGAGGAACACCGATTCCCCAAGGCCACGCCGACTCCCGACCGTCCTCTGGAAAGGTAAAATCGATGGTCCACCACGCTGCGACGTCCGGTTCACCGATCCGGTTCCTTTTTCTCCTTCCCCTCCTCGGCGGTCTCGGGTGCGCGCCCACTCCCGCCAATGACTCACCGCAAGCCCAACTCCGACGCTGGAACGTCGAGTTCAGCGAATCGGCCTTCCGCAGCCGGGCGCGGGTCGGCGACGCGACCGCGGTTCGGCTCATGCTCGAAGCCGGCATGGCGCCGGACCTGGCCGGCGCCCGCGGCGAGACCGCGTTGCGCTATGCCGCGGGGAACGGCCGGCTCGAAATCGTCACGCTCCTGATCGAGGCGGGGGCCGACGTGAACGTGGAGGACGCCGACGGCTTCACGCCGCTGCGCTATGCCGCGTACTACGGCCATAAAGACGTCGTGGAAGCCTTGCTCGAAAACGGCGCGGACGCGACGCGCGGCGCCGGGGACGGCTGGACCCCGGAGGCCGTCGCGTTCGGCCGCGGCCACGTGGACGTGGTGCGCATCCTGAAAGACGCCCGCTCCTGAGCCCCGCCGCGACCCGCGTCGGTCGAACCCTCCGGTGCGCTGCGCCGGGACGAGCGCCGGCATGGACCTCGCCCACTACGAACAACGCCTGCAGACCGTCTGCCTGCTCATCCTGAGCAGCGCCGCGGTCGCCGGCGCGCTGTATTGGCTGCGCCCGGTGCTGGTGCCGTTCGTGCTGGCCGTGTTCATCGTCTATGGCCTGCTGCCGCTGGTGGAATTCCAGGTCGCCCGGCTCCGCCTGCCGCGGCCGCTGGCGGTCGGTTCGACGCTGGTGGTCGGCATCGTGCTGTTGGGCGGGCTGGGCATGCTCGTTTCCACGTCGGTCGCCCAGTTGCAGGCCAACAGCCACGCCTATCAGGCGTACATCGAGACGCTCGCCGCGCGGCTCTCGTCCGTGATCCCCGTGGCGGGCCTGCCGGCGCAGGGCAATCCGCTCGGTGGCGCGAACGTCGGAAACGTCCTGCTCAGCACGGCGAACGCGGTCGTCGGTCTGGTGTCGCAGGGCGTGCTGGTGCTGGTCATCGTTGTGTATCTGCTGCTCGGGGGCGTGCGCCGGCCCGGTGACGCAGCGGATACCTGGGCCGAGATCGAGGCACGCATCGAACACTACGTCGTGACCAAGGCGGCCATTTCGCTGGCGACCGGCGCCCTGGTCGGGACGAGCCTGGCCTTGCTGGGCGTGGAGTTCGCGTTGGTGTTCGGGGTGCTGGCGTTTCTGCTGAACTTCATTCCCGGCGTGGGGTCGGTGATCGCGACGTTGCTTCCGCTGCCGGTCGTCGTGGTCAGCCCCGACATTTCGCCCCTGAGCGCGGTTCTGGCGATCGTCGTGCCGGGCGTCATCCAGTTCGCGATCGGCAACGTCGTCGAACCGCGGCTGATGGGCGAGGCGCTCGACCTGCACCCGCTGGTGATCCTGCTCACCCTGATCGTGTGGGGCATGTTGTGGGGCGCGGTCGGCATGTTGCTGGCGACGCCGATGACGGCCACGCTCAAAATCCTGTTCGAGAAGCTCGAACCCATGCGGCCCGTCGCCCACGTTCTGGCTGGCCGACTGGACCTGATCCGCGAACGATCTGCCCCGCGGGGGTAGGGCGGGGGCGAAGGCCGAAGTGACCTCGGGGTTCCTTTCGATGTTTCGACACCCTTCGACAAGCTCAGGGATCAAGCTCAACACATCGTAGGCTCAGCGAACCGAGGGGGGAGGCGGGGAAGGTCCTTGAGCCTGTCGAAAGGCCGGGGGCGGGGGCAGCGTGGAGGCGCGGTGGTCCCCTGGGGGTTCGTTTCGAACATTCGATCCTTCGACAAGCTCAGGACAGCGCCGGCGTAACGAACTGAGGGTTGGGGCAGTCCCCGAGCTTGTCGAAGGGCCGGGTGGATGGGGAGAGCCTGCCCCGGGCTTGATCCGGGGGAGAGGGCGCGGACGGAGGTATCGGCCGTGTGGGGCGCTAATCGTCGGAGCCGTCGAGCGTTTTGCCCCACGCCAGCTTGGCCGCGTACAGCAACACTCCGCCGACCCCGAACATGAAGAATCCCGTTGCGGGGCTCTGCTGGAGATAGTCCACGCCCTGCATGAAACACAGAAAGCTGGCGACCACGAGTCCGATAGCCGTTCCCTTCATCGTGCCTTCCTTCCGCCGGACGTTTCTTTGGACAAATACAAGCCTGACCGGATCTTCGCCGCGCGGCTCACCCTCGGCGTAACAGAATCTCGACGCATTGGCGTGCGGCGTCCTCGGCTTTTTCGCGCAACACGTCGGGGGTGTTGCTGGCGATCGGGTGCGGAATGACGGCGAACGCATAGTCGGGACGGCCGCGGACGCGCGCCATGGCCTCGGCCGTGGGGGCGAAGCGGTCGGTGATGATCGCGGTCGCGGCCACGCCTGCCTGCTCTGCGCTGATGGCGTCGTGCAGACTACACGACGAGCAGCTTCCTCAATCGCCCACCGCGGAAATGACCGCGTCGCAGGTCTGCATCTCGCGCAGCACGTCTGCGGGTGCCGGCCGGCTCGCGTCGGGTTTGCCGAATCGGCGCACGGTGCCTACGCCGTGCGCCGTGCGCAGCAGGTCTTCGACATGGTCGAGCAGCGTGCCGACGTTGAGTTTGCCGTTGTCGAGCAGGCCGACCGTGCGACCGGCCAGCGAGGCGAGGGGGGCGACCGCGGCGGGCCGGTCGTCGGCCTCCTCGAATCCCGGATGCAGAACGCGCAGCGTCATGGGTACTTCTCCTTCGGGAAGGTTGAGGTTGCTTCTCCCCCGGATCAATTCCGGGGCAGGCTCTAACCCTCCCGCAAAGGGGGAATAGAATAAGGAAAGCGGCGAATCGAGAGAAATCGGATGTCGGTCGCACGAATCGGTCTTCCGTCCCCTCCCCCCTTGAGGGGGAGGGCTAGGGAGAGGGGGAGACGACGTCTACTTGCCAACCGCCCAACCGTCGCACTCCCGTTTCGCATACGCCAAGCAGAAACGGATCACGTTGCGGCCGGCTCGACGATCTCCGTCACCGCCCGCGACCGCGAGCCCAACCACGGCGGCACCACCGCGCCGAACCCGCCCGCAGGGCCGCCGGCCGCCACCACCAGCAAATCTTCGGGCGCCCGCAACGCACAGAACTCCTGGTCCGCGCCCTTGCCCATTGCGACGATGTTCCGCTTTCCGACGCCCGCCCACTCGCGCCGCGTGACCCGGGCGCGGCGATAGACGTACTCCTGCACGTCCCGCTTCTGCCAGCCGGCCGCGGCGATCAGGTCGCGGAGTTGTTTGGGAACGACGATTACGTAGTTTCCGGCCCAGATCGAATACGTCAACATGTTGTGCCGCATCTCCGCGGCGAACGTCTCGACGATTTCCTCCGGGTCGCGCGTCCATTCGTTCATGGTCTGCCGCGGGGACTGGCCGGCCATGACCGTCACCGCGGACGCGCCGTCCGGCACGCCGCGCATCCGGGCCAGCGGAAGCCACGGGCTGTCCTCTTCGTCCTCGGCGATGCAGAAGCCGAGTTTGCCCGGATGGCCGAGCGTGGCCCGGTCGAGTCGTCCGGGCACGCAGCCGAGCACGTTCAACAGCACGAGGCGGACGGCACGGCCGATGCTGGCATTGGCGCGGCCGCGGTTGCCCAGCACGTTGTGGGTCGCGTTGAAGCCCAGCGCCCGGCGGATCGGCCCGTTGACGACGATGAACTGCGCGCTGCCGCCCGTGCTCGCGGTGCTGCCGTGCAGGTTGAATTCCTCGCGGCACATCGCCCGCACGACCGCGGCCAGCACGGGCAGATACGCGGGCAGGCAGCCGGCCATGACCGCGTTGACGGCCAGCTTCTCCGCGCTGATCGGTCGGCCGCGCACGGCTTCGACGCCGATGGTCTCGCCGGGCGCCAAGCCGGCGGCGTCGAGACACGCTCGCACGCGCGCTTCGGTCGGCGGCACGACCGGCAGCCCGTCGGTCCACCCTCGCCCGTGGTAGAACTCGGCGACCGCCTCGGCGTCGTCCAGTTCGAAGACGTGGGATCGAAGCGCACTCGGCGGCGTGTCCATGTCCGGTTCCGGTTCGGAGGTCGGCATCGATGCGTGCGTTCAGGCCGCGGCCGGCACGGCGTCGGCCTGCGTGCGTAACACGGCGGGCAGCAGCACGGCCATGACCAGCAGCGGCACGGCCAGCAGGCCGACCGCCCACAGCGGGCCGATCATCTCGGCCAGATAGCCGCCCGTCCACGGGCCGAACGTCATGCCGAGACTGAACGCCATGTTGTAGAAGCCGAAGGCCATGCCGGACGGGGCGCCGGTTTGGTCGTCGGCCAGCGCGTCCGCCATCAACGGAAGCGTCGGCACGAGGCAGGCCGAGCCGGCGACGATCGTCGCCAGGGTGAGCGGGAACAGCCACGTCGTTTCGACCGCGGCGAACATGGCCGGCACGCAGACCGCGGCCACGAACAGGCCGAAGCGCAGGGGCTCCCGCCGCCCGCGGCGGTCGGACCACCAGCCGACCAGGGGTTGCACGACCAGCATCGCCAGCCCCCACCCGGAAAAGAACAGCCCGATCTGCCCGCGCGACCACCCCAGGCGGTGGAATTCGAGCGGCAGCAGAATCTCGATGGCGCCCAACACCGCGCAGATCAGCATGAGCACCACGCAGGCGCAGACCAGGGTGCGCGGCAGCGGTCGCGCTGCGAACAGGGCGGCCCGCGGCGTGGAGACGGAAGCCGACCCCGCGGCACCCACCGGCAGCACCTTCCGCTTCCAGCTTGCGACCGATCTCGTCACGGGAGCCGACGCCGCGGCACGCCCCGGCAGCAACACCGCGGCGCAGACTGCCAGCAGCAGTGGCAGTCCGGCGAAATACAGGAACGGGTCGCGCGTGGCGCCCACGCTGCCCAGCGCCGGGCCGGCCACGACGCCCACGCTGAAGCCCATCATCAGCACGCTCATCTCCACGCCCCGCCGTTCCCGGCTGGACAGGCGCGCGGCGAGGGGCAGCGCCGCGGCCCACGTGGCGGACGCGGCCACGCCCTGCGTCACGCGACAGCCCAGCAGCGCCCAGAAATCCGCGGCCCACCAGAACCCGAGCGACGCGAGACCGAGCACCACCATGCCGAGGATCAGCAAGCGGCGCTCGCCCACGCGGTCCACGAGCATCCCGAACGGCAAATACAGCAGCAGCGAAATCAGGCCGTAGGAGGCGTACAACATGCCGGCCCGCGTTTCTCCCAACCCCAAGTCGGCCACGAAGGTCGGCAGCGCCGGAATGATCAGCGTATAGCCGACCGCGTCGGTGAAGATGATGACGACCGCCAAGCCGAGTACGAGCCAGCGCGGGCGGACCGACGGCAGCGCGCCGTCCGACGCCGCGGGCCCCGCATCGGCTGCGGTCGGCCGGGAAGGGCGGTTTGCGGTAGCGGTCGGCACGGCCGGCGAATCAGACGGGTTCATCTTTTCGTGCGGCGCCGACGGCCGCGGCCGATCCCGTGGCGAACAGGTCGGGATGTCGGGTGACGAACACCTGGGCGTCGCCGCGCTCCAGCGCCCGCAGATAGGCGCGGTTGTGGTCGCGCAGCCACGTCAGTTCGGGTTGCGCCGCGTCGGTCGCCGCGGTCTGTGCGGCGATCTCGTGTTTGAGGTGCAGGAGGCGGTCGACGACCACCAGCGGGTTCCGTCCGGCGTTGTCCTCCGCGGTTTCCAGCAGCAACTCCGAACTGCGCTTGTTCAGAAAGTCCAGCATCAGCGCCCGCTGCCGCGCGGAGGCGAGCCGTCCCGCGGCCAGCGCCGCCATTCTCGCGTCTTCGTCGCCGGTCAGGGCATAGACCTTCACGGCGTGCAGAAAATAGACGTGTCCGCTCTGCGCCTGCCGCCGTCCGCGCGCCCAGACGTACCAGAGCACCGCCAGCGTCAGAATCGTCAGAATCGCGATCATGCCATCGCAGCCTAGTTCAACGGGTACTCCGGGAGCCCATGTGAATGAGATTCGTCATTTTATTCCGTGAAAGACGACGCCGGAAGGGCGGGGAATCCGCCATCCCTGTCCTCGATTTCCGCTTCCGCGGGAATGACGACCGGACGGGAGCTTCGAGTATGGAATGCTCAAGTAAGCAGCAACCCCTTTTCCCCCTAAGTTCGTTGAGCTTGTCGAAACGAACCCCGAGGTCACCTCGACCGTCGCACCCCACCCCGGCCCTTCGACCATGAGGATCATCTTGTACGTCATTCCCATTCATTTCCTTTGGAGGGAGCAGTCCTCCGGTCCGAAGACCAATTCCGGGACCACGACCTCCCAGGCGTCGCACTGGATACCGTCTTGGTACTTCGGGTCCGAAATCTCGCGGTTCCACGTCGTCACGGCCAGGACCTTCGCGGATTCACAACGCCCGGCCGGCGGCTCGAACGTCGTGGCGAGACGGCCCACGACCGTCCTGTTGCCGCTCAGCAATTCCCAACGTTCGTCTCTTCTCCGCACCTCCAAGCGGTCGTCCGGGGACAGGGCGGCAATCGCACGGTGAACCGGATGACCCGCAGGGCGACGCCCCGCGAACCCGAGATCGACCTCGCGTAATTCCAGCCGCCGATACTGGCGTGCAAGCTCCGGGGGAGGCGGCGGCAAGGCGACCGGTTCCCGGAGCAACACCGAGGGATTCTCCGACAATGGCGCGTGCAATCCATGACGCCCGCCGAGTCGCATCAACGCCAGCGTGTGCCGGGCGCGCGTCATGGCGACGTAATAGAGGCGGCGCGGCGTGTCCGCGTCCCCGTCGTTTCTCGACCGGTCCCAGCCGCCGTCCAGCACGACGACGTGATCGAACTCCAGCCCCTTGGCACCGTGCGCGGTCACCAACAGCAACCCACGCTGGCGCCGCCGGATTTCCCGTCCCCACTCGGCCAGCCACTCGATGAAGCGAGCGGTCGGCGTTTCCTCACGGCCGATTTCCAAAGTGTGCTGGTCCACGGCTTCCCGTAGCAAATCGATCCACGGCCCCGGAGCTTGGGCAGCCAGCCAATCGCGCAGCTTCGTCTCATCCACGAGACCGGATTCGCACCCGCGCAGCCAAGTGACGAACTTCCGGGTCTCCCGCAGCCGCCAGAAGCTCGGAATCTTCTCCTTCCCCATCTGGACGGGGATGCCGTGCATTTCGCAGTAGGCGCGCACCGGCTCCAGATATTTCCACTTCCGTGCGATGACGGCGCACGCAGACCAATCCCATTGTGGATCCAGCGCCGCCAGCCGCCGGAATTCCGTCATCGCGGCCTGCGCTTGCGGTATCGGGCCGCCTCGTACCGGCAAGATCTGGACTCGGCCGCGGGCAACGGGATCGCGCTCCTCCCACACGCCGCCGGGCGGGTCCTCGGCTCGCGTCCGGTTCACCGTGATCGGATGCTCGGTCTTCATCCGTTCGCGGGCCGGGCCGATGATCGCGTTGGCCGCGGTGACGACGTGCTCCGTGGAGCGGTAATTATCGATCAGAAAGACGGGTTTGGCCTTGTAGTCCTCTTCGAAACGCCGGATGAACTCCACCGACGCACCGGTAAAGCCGTAGATGTTCTGGTCGTCGTCCCCCACGGCGAACAGGCTGAGTTTGTCGTCTTCGTCGGGGAGGGTACGGCCGGCCAACGCTGCGATCAGCGCGTACCGTCCGGGGCCGACGTCCTGATATTCGTCCACGAGGATCCAGCGGAACCCTGCCAGCAGCCGCGCCTGGTGCTCGTCTGCATCGTCCGGCGGCAACCCCTTGCCCTGCAGCAAGTCCACGGCTTGGCGGAGGACTTCCTTGAACGCGTCGTCGTCCAGTCGCTCGGCGCGTCCGCTGAAACTGGCGCCGACCAAGCGCATGGCGAGCCCGTGGCACGTCAATACCGTGACGCCCTTGGCGTCGTCGCCGATCAGGGCGGCGAGCCGGCGGCGTATCTCGACCGCGGCGTGCCGGTTGTAGGCCAAGGCGATGATGCCGCGCGGCTTTTCGCGGCGCACGCGCACCAAGTACGCGATGCGGTGGACCAATACCCGCGTCTTGCCCGAGCCGGGGCCGGCCAGCACCAGGACGTTCGTCCGCTCCCGGTCGTCGGCCACGATGCGCTGTTGGACGGGATGCTTGAGGTCTTCGACGATGTTCCGCCAGGATTCGGGCGTAGTCTGGCGGGCAAGGTCTCCGCGGTGCGGCAGCCAGCGGTGCAGGAAGTCTTCCTGCTTCAGAGCGAAATAATCCATCGCCAGACGCTGCGCGTCTCTCATGTTCTGCAAGCCGCGGTGCGCGTACTCGGCCATGACGTGAACTTGTCGCACTTGATCCTCGTAGTGGAGTTTGAGCGGCTCGAAATCCGCGACGCCGAAGTCGCGCCGCTTCTTCAGGTGGATGGACATGGCTTGGCGGAATACCGCCAGCCCTTTGTTCAGACGAATGATCTCCTGGTCGTGCAACCAGAGTAGGGCGCGGTCGAGCAGCTTGTCGTGATGTTTCACGCGGGTTTTCAACTCCAGGTCGGCGCGGATCGACTCCAAGAGTTTTCCGAGTGTGGTTTCGGCCAGGAGGTCCGTCCCCCGGCTGTCCGGCGGCAGCCTGGCGCGCAGATGTTGCAGCAGACGGTCTGCGGCGCGATGACGAAGATTCGCGATCCGGGTCAGCGCTTGCCAGTCACGGTGCAGCGTCACCTGGACGGTATCCGGGTCGAGCCGGCGCCCCAGCTCCAAGCTGCCTTTGCCGCCGTCCTTGTCGCGACCGTCTCCCTCAATGCCGCGCAACAGGCGCCAGACGTGTTCCGGGAGGGTCTCCGCGGAGACTTCATCCTTCAGGCGCTGCGTCATGACCCGCAGGTGGAGCGCGTCCGTCTTGCCCGGCTCCATGTCCGGAGCCGCTTCCCGCAAGGCATGGATCAGGGCGCGCTCCAGAACGGTCGCCGCTTCCAGGCGTACATGCGAAGGGCGTCGCACTCCGACGTGAACGAAGGCCGTCAGCGCGGTGTCGTTGCTGGCAATGCCCAGCCGCTCCAAATCGTACAGGG
Source organism: uncultured Binatia bacterium (SeqCode) (assembly GCA_965242795.1). Taxonomy (GTDB): domain Bacteria; phylum Desulfobacterota; class Binatia; order Bin18; family Bin18; genus Bin18. The sequence goes on along the minus strand of OZ251505.1, from coordinate 584,040 downwards.
CAGCGCACACCTTCTCGGAGGTCAAGCCGGTCAGGATCATCAGTTCATCGGTGGAGATACCCTCGTCCGCGTCCGCGGCGAGCAGCGCCTCGGCAATGCGGAGCAACTGCGACCGGTATGCGGCAACGAGCTTCGCCTTGAAGATCTTCGTGCGGGCCTGCTTCTCCGAGTCCACGCGCAGGGACGACGGGAAAATCTGCACCAGGTTTTCCTTGCGCTCGACGAGATCTGCTTCCTCCAGCCAGGAGAGCGCGGTGCGCACCCGCGTATCGTCCGTTGCGGAATCCCGCGCGAATGTGGCGTCTTCGTCCTCGCCGAGGATTTCGCCCGCGGTCGCAATGACCTCATCGGTCCGCAGCTTCTTGTGGACCAAATTGCGCAGCGCCTTCAGGACGGCTCGTATTTCCCGCCGCGTGAGCCGGGAGCGCGCCGACAGGCCGAACTGCCACTCGACGTCGTCCTGCGTGTAGAGCAGCACGCAGCGTGCCGTCCCCTGGTCGCGGCCGGCCCTACCTGCTTCCTGCAGATAGTTTTCCAGGGAGCCGGGAATGTCGGCATGAATCACCAAACGCACGTCCGGCTTGTCGATGCCCATGCCGAAGGCGTTGGTGGCGACGATCACCCGTAACGTGCCGGCAATGAAATTCTGTTGGACGGTCTTCTTCGTTTCCGACGGGAGCCCGGCATGGAAATTGTCCGCGGCGACGTCCTTGGCGCAGAGAAATTCCGCCACTTCCCCGGTTTTGCGGCGTGTCGCGCAATAGATGATCGCTCCGCCGGGAGTCTCCGGTGGCAGGTCGGCCATCAGTACCTGATGAATATGGGAGAGCTTTTCCCCGCTCGTCGTCGGCACGACGGCGAACTCGAGATTGGTCCGGTGGGAGCCACCGTCGAAGACCGTGAGGGCGATGCCGAGATTGTTCCGAAAATAGGAAACGATCTCTTCCTTCACGTCGGGTTTGGCCGTGGCCGTGAGGCACAGCACCGGTGCATCCACGGCGTGTTTGCGAATGAAACGCGCTACGTAGCGGTAGTCGGGCCGGAAGTCGTGCCCCCACTTCGAGAGGCAATGCGCTTCGTCGAGCACCCACATGCCGGTCTCGCGCTGTTGGAGTACCCGCTTCACGGTTCTGCTGCGGAGTTGCTCCGGCGCGACGATGAGGATGCTGGCGTCCCCGAGGCGTACCCGGTCGAGTGCGTCGGCCCGCTCGGGGAGGGAGAGCAACCCGTTGATCGTGACGCAGGACGTGATCCCGCGTTTCTCCAGGCCGGTCACCTGGTCCGCCATGAGGGCGACCAGTGGCGAGATCACGACGGTCAGCGCGCCGGTCTTGTCGTACCGGGAGAGGGCGGGGATTTGATAGCAGAGCGACTTGCCCGTGCCCGTCGGCAGAATGCCCAGGACGTGTTCCCCGGCCATGACCGCTTCGACGATTACCTGCTGCATGGGCCGACCTGCGTCGTCCTCGGGTTCCGGGCGGAAGTCGTCGAAACCGAACCAGCGTTTGAGTTCCTTGCGGACGTCGTGCCGTTCCCGGCACCAGCGGCAGGCGGAATCCGTGCAGGGCGTATCCCGAAGCCGGCGCACCAACCGCCCGGCTTCGGGGGACTCGTGCCGGACCCAAGGCGGCATGACGGAATTTCCGCCGGCCACGGACAGCCATGCCAGCGCATAGGCGAGCGCCCATCCCTGCTGCGGGGCGTCCGTCAGGATTTCATGGCACCGGGTGCGGCAGGTCATGTCGGCAAGCCGTGTGTGTATGGCGCGCTTGGCGTCGGCGTCCGACGGTCGGGGCGCGTCGCGCAGCGCCGCGAAGAACGCGTCGAATCCCGCTCCCTCCGTGTCCCCCGCGGTCAACCAGTGCCACGCGGCCAACAAGTCGGGCGCGGTCTCCCGGAACGCTGTTTGCTGGTCTCGCAAGACGTCCAGCGTCAGCCGGGCGTCCAATTCCGGATCGTTGATCCGTCCGCGTTTGAGTTGCCCGTCCTGATAGTGCTTGACCAGGTGATGGTAGGGATTCCGGGGAAAGGCGAGGGGATTGAGCCGGAGCGTATCCACCGCGGGGAGCCGCAACAGTTGGAGTTCGGCGTTCGCCGCTCTCAGGTGAGGCAGATCGAACGCGATGAGATTGTGGCCCAGCAGATAATCCGCGCCCTCGGCGAATGCGTCGAGCTCTGGCAAGGCGGAAGCCAACTGGCCGCCGCGAAAGTTGAACGAGCGGCCGGTACCCGAACGGACCGCGGCAAAGGCGCGGATGCGCTCGTCTCGCTTGCCGACTTCCAGGTCCAGCGAGAGGAAGACCGGCTCATGCTTTTCGACTTGCCCTGCTGCCCGGGTCACGTCCCCCTCGCTGTGTGCATGCAACACGGTCCCAACCTCATGGCCGGACTCGGGCCGCGGGGGAACAACTTCTCATCCGTCTTTGCGGCCTTCAGCATCGGAAGGCGCATGGACGCCTGCCTTCCATGCGCATGACGGAGAACGAGAAAGGCGAACGCTTAGACGGCCAAGCGTTCGCGGACGCGCACGAGCCGCTCGGCCCCCCAGAACAACTCGCCGTTCACCAGGTAGCTGGGGACGCCGAAGACCCCGGCTTTTTCGGCCTCGGTCTGGATGCGGCGGAGTGCTTCGCGGCCCTCGCCCTCCAGGTAGGCGGGGAATCCGTCCGAGTCGATGCCGACCTCGTCCAGGACGTGCTGAATGACCGCCGGGTCTTCGATGGCGAGTTCGCGCTTCCAGAAGCGTTCGTACACGGCGTGGTGGTAGGGCCGGAAGTCGCCCTGTTGCTTGGCGTACAACATGCCGATGTGACTCGGTGACGAGTCGAAGATGTGGCGCGGCCCGCGGATCGTCAGCCCGCGGCGGGTGGCTTCGCGGCGGCAGTCCATGTAGCTGTATTTGACGCGCCGCCACTGGTGGGCGTTGCGCTGCTCGCTGACGACCTGTCCTGCGTCGTCCACCTCGGCTGCACCTAAGAATTGGGGGATGTCGAGCGTCAGCGGGAGAAAATCGACGCTGACCGGATACTCCTTTTCGAGTTGGAACGTCTCTTCCTGGGCCAGGTAGGCGTAGGGGCTTTTGTAATCGAAATAATGGGTGATGGTGCGAATGGGCATACGCGCGGATCTCCCTGTGTCGTATGGATACGGTGCCGGACGGCGGGCCGAACCTAGCCTACCGCCCGACGGCCCCGCAAGCCGCGCGGCCCTTGCCGCGGGACGCGGCAAGGGCATACCAACGCGGGGGAGGACGCCATGCAGAAGCCCGAACCCGGCGCCCCGCGGGACCGTGCGCCGCGGCGCTACCCGCGCGTCGGCACGCACACGGAATTGGTCCGCCGCGCCGAAGCGCTGATTCCCGTCGTGCGACGGCGCGCGCCGCGGACGGACGAGATGCGCCGCCTGCCCGACGAAACCCGGCGCGACCTGCGCGAGGCCGGGTTGGCGCGCATTCTCCAGCCGGCGCGCTACGGCGGCTGCGAGGCGCCGTTCTCCGGCATGGTCGATATTCTGACGACGCTGGCGCGCGGCTGCGGCTCGACCGCGTGGTGTCTGGCGCAGTACATCGGCCACAACTTCATGGTCGCGCAGTGGCCGGAGCGTGCCCAGGCCGACGTGTGGGGCGCCGACCAGCGCAACCTGTGCAGCGGAATCCTCATCCCGCTGGCGGGCACCGCGGTGAAGGTGCGTGGCGGCTATCGCCTGTCCGGACGGTATCCGTTCGTCAGCGGCGTCACGACGTGCGACTGGTGCCTGTTCGCCGCGATGGTCGAGCGGGGAGCGGGTGCCGAACCCGAGGAACGATACTTCATCCTGCGGCAGGGCGACTTCGAGATTCTCGACACCTGGGACGCGATCGGCCTGCGCGGTTCGGCCAGCCACGACGTGAAGGTGGACGGTGCGTTCGTCCCGACGCACCGCACGTTGCCGTTGCGCCATCTGCGCGGCGGAGACCGCAGTCCGGGCCGCAAGGTCAACCGCGCGCCGCTGTACCGGTCGCCGAGCTACATGACCTTCGGGGTCTTGATCTCCGGCGTGTCGGTCGGCATCGCCGACGGGATGGTGCGCGACTACGTCGGGCAGGTCGAAGACCGCGTGGCGTTGATGACCGGGCGCGCACTGCACGGGCAGGCGCTGCAACACACCAAGGTTTCCGAGGCCGCGCTGGCCGTCGAGGCGGCCAAGGCGCTGTTGTACCGCACCTGCGACGAGATCATGCGCGTGCTGGAATCCGGCGGGCTGCCATCGGACGAACGGCGTGCCGGATACCGGGCCGCGGGTGCCTACGCCGGCAAGCTCGCCTTTCAGGCGGCCAACCTGATCTGGGACGCGGGCGGCGGCCGCGGGGTGTACCTACGGAATCCCATCGCCCGGGCATATCGGGACCTCTGCACGACGACCCGCCATTTCACCCACAGTTGGGACGTGAACGGTGCCACACATGGCCGCACCCTGGTCGGGCTGCCGACCGACAACCCCGCGCTGTAACGCCCGCGGGCGGGGTTATTTCGCGTCGTCGGGCCGGCGGCGCAGGCCGAAGGCGATGATGCCAAGCCCGAGCAGCACTGCGATATCGAGGCCGATGTGAAGCGCCGCCAACGTTGCGCGCGAGGCCGGCTCCGCGGTGTCCGCCAAGGCAATCAGCATGTCGGGCGCGTCCGCATGGGCCGCGGTGTTCCGGAGCGCCGCGGCCAGCAGATGGTATCGCGCCGAGACGGTAGCGACGGCGGTCCAGTGCCAGCCGGCGAACGCGCCGAACGACAGCATCAGACCTGCGGATACGAGCGGTCCCCAGACGGCATTGAGCGACACGGCACGGGCGAGTTGGACGAGCAGCAGGAGAAAGCCCAGGCCGACCGCGGCGTACCAGCACCACAGGGCGCGCATGGCCGCAGCGTGCTGCAACACGAGGGCCAGCACGTTGCGTTCGGTGATGACGCGCGCCGGATCGAGACCCACTCGCGCCGGGTCGATGTCGGGGTCCACTCCCAGATCGGTGAGCGACCGCCCGCGTTCATCGACGAGGCTGAAGTCTTCTTCGACCGCTGGCGGCATCTCCTCGGCCAGGGTCGCCTGCGTATCGAAGCACACGAGACCGGACAGCACGACCAGCAGGCCGGCGTATATCACCGCGACGCGGACCCGTTCTCCCTGCATACGCATCAGACCGACCTTGCGAGCATTCATTGTATTGTCAGGAGAGGCTCAAGCATACCGCCGGGCCGGCGTGTTTCGGTTTGAAATTGCGTTCACCGTTTCTTCTGCATCCACCTTTCTCTCTTGTTGGAAGAGGACTAGAGCCTGCCCCGGATATGATCCGAGGGAGAGGAGAGAGTAAGAAAATTACACCGTCAGGTGTTCATCGGTGTGGGAATACGTCTTTCCGACTTTCTGCTTTTGCGTTGCGGTTTGGATGATGCTGACGAGCGGTGAGGAGGTTGGAGAGGGATGCGGTGGGCGAGACCGGGTTGGCGGCTGCGGTTGGAGGTGAGGACGAGCCGCTCAACGAAGCAATTGCGGGCGGCATAAGAGACGAAACAGGCTTGGGTGGTTGGCGGCTGAGGATCTCGACTCGGGCTAGGGTTTCGTCCACCTGCCGATTGAATCGTTCCACTACACCGCCGGTCTGCGGGGCGGCGGATGAGGATGCCGTGGGTCTGACACGGTCGATCAATGGGATGGTGCCTATTGGGGCGCTGCGGCCAGGCAGGTGACTATCCCCGGCTAGAACCCGGTGCGCGATCCATCGACTCGAAGCCCTTCAATCACAACGAGGCGTCTTGACAAGACAGAGGGGACAGCGGCGGTACAGAAAGCCGGCGACCGTGACCGGTTTCTCGACAAGACTTTCATGGAGACACATCGCGTGACGCGATCAATGCTGAACGACAACAGGAAAACCTCGATACTGCATCGTATTCATGGCCGCTATGTAGCAGGACGGTCGCCGTGTGGTCATCCCCGCGGGCGTGTGCTCTAATCCTCGTCCCAAGGAGGCGGCATGGAGACGGCAACGCTGAAGGACAAGACGGCCATCGTGGGCGTCGGCCATACGGAATACTCGAAGGACTCGGGTCGCAGCGAGATGAGCTTGGCGGTCGAGGCCATTCGGAACGCGGTCGCCGACGCCGGGCTCGCGCCGTGCGACATCGACGGGATCGCCAAGTTCTCGATGGACAACAACGACCCGATCGACATTGCGGCCAATCTGGGGATTCCCGCGTTGCGGTTCTACGGCGAGGCGCCGTACGGCGGGGGCGGAGGGCCGGTCGGCTCGATCCTGTTGGGGGCGATGGCCGTGGCGACCGGCATGGCCGAGTGCGTGATTGCGTTTCGGGCCATGAACGAACGCTCCGGCCGCGGGACGCCGCGCTTCGGCCGTGCCGCGGTCCGCCGGGGCGCAACGGGCGTGGGCGCCTACCTCGAACCGTACGGCTTGTTCACTCCGGCGCAGATGGTGGCGCTGGCCGCGCGGCGGCACATGCACGTGTACGGCACCAAGAGCGAGCACTTCGGCGCCATTTCGGTGGCGTGCCGCACGCACGCGCAGACCAACCCCAACGCGGTCATGCGCGGGCGGCCGATCACCATCGAAGACCATCAGAACTCGCGCATCATCGCCGACCCGCTCCATTTGCTGGATTGTTGTCTGGAGACGGACGGCGGCGCCGCGGTGGTGATAACCTCCACGGCGCGGGCCCGGGATTGCAAACACCAGCCGGCGTACATCATGGGCGGGGCGTTCGGCGCGGGCGAGTGGAATTCGCAACGCGTGGTCAAGAACGTGGAGAAACCGGAAACCGAATCGACGGTGACGGGCAAGGCGCTGTTCGCCCGGGCGGGGGTGTCGCACGCCGACGTCGACGTCTGCTTCGTGTACGACCATTTCACGCCGCTGGTGCTCATGGCGATCGAGGAACTGGGGTTCTGCGAACGTGGCGCGGGCGGCGACTTCGTGTCGGACGGCAAGCTGTTGTGGCCGCACGGCGGGTTGCCGCTCAATACGAGCGGCGGCAATCTGTCCGAGGGTTACATCCACGGCATGGAGAACGTGGTGGAGGCGGTTCGGCAATTGCGCGGACAGGCGATCAACCAAGTGAAGGATGCCGAAGTCGCGTTCGTGTCGTCGGGTAACGGCGTGCCCACCACCGCGATGCTGCTGCATCGGTAGCGCGCGGGTCATTCGTCCTCGCCGCTTTCAGCCTGATAGCCCCGACATTCGCGGACAGGGAGCTGTGGATACTTGCGGTAGGCCGGGTCGGTCTCCGACCGTCCGCAATAGTAGAAACGCGACCCTCGGGCGCTGATGATCTGTCGGACGTGTCGGCACGCCGCGCACAAGCCGGCTTCGGGTAGGCGCGGAGGGGTTTCACTCATAGGTTGTGTGGGGGAGGCGGAGGCTCTCAATATCGGGCGCCGAACCTAACAGCCGTGCGAACGGGTCCACAACTGAATCGTGTTGCGGAGAGAGTTCGGTCTGGAACCTCCGCCTCCTCGCTCCGTAGGGGCAGGCCCCTGTGCCTGCCCTTCTCCCTCTTTTTCTCGATGAACGTCGCCGTGGAAAGGGCTCTCCACCTTCCCCCTCTCCCACTAGGGGAGAGGGGATGAGGAAGGGGAATTATAGAGACGACAACCCCTGCCGGTTTTCGCCCTTGACAAGCCCGAGGCCGGAACACTAGGGAAAAAGCGCTTGCATTCCGTGCACGAATCGCGTCGTGCACGATTCCAAACGGGAGTATCTCGCATCTTCTTGTTTCTTCCAAACGTGGAAAGGAGCCCGATCATGGCAGCACGCAGCGTAGCTTATACCGAGGTGAAGTCTCTCGTCGGCACCGAACTCGGCGTGTCCGACTGGCACGCGGTCACCCAAGAGGAGATCAACGCCTTCGCCGAGTGTACCCACGACCACCAATGGATCCACATCGACGTCGAGCGGGCGAAGAAAGAATCGCCGTTCGGCGGGCCGGTCGCACACGGCTACTATACGCTGTCGCTCGCGCCCTATCTCATGGACCAGATCTGGATGGTGGAAGGCATCAGAATGGGCGTGAATTACGGACTCAACAAGCTGCGCTTCCCGTCGCCCGTGCCGATCGGCAAGCGGGTGCGTGCGCGGGCCACGCTCGACAACGCGGAAGACGTGACCGGCGGCATGCAAGTGACCGTCGGCCTGACTTTCGAGGTCGAAGGCGCCAGCAAGCCGGCGTGCGTGGCCGAAGGCGTGTACCGTTTCTACGCCTGAACGCCGCGGCGCGCCGTGTCCGAAACGAATGGGTGTTACGGTCTCGACAATTCTCCCTGTCGTCATTCTAACGGACGCGGGAATCTAGGACATGGATCCCTGCTTGCGCAGGGATGACGAGGGAGAACGAACTTCGGGACCGACTCGTATGTGACTCCAATTGATGCAAGGGGAGGGGGACATGAAGAGGGAACAGGGGGTTTCCCGGCTGTGGGGATGGGGCGCGTTCCGTATCGGAATGACGGTGCTGCTGTGGGTGGGCGCATCTGCAAGTCCGAGCTTCGCCGCTGCCCCTGGAGCCGCGGGGGAAGACGGCCAAGCCCTGTACGACGCCCACTGCGCGAAGTGCCACGCCGGGCAGACGACCCGCGCCGCGGCGCTCGACATCCTGCGCCGCCTCCCCGCGGAATTCGTGCTCCACTCGCTGGAACTCGGCAAGATGAAATTTCAGGGCATGCTGCGTACCAATGCGGAACGCCGTGCCATCGCCGAGTGGGTCACCGACAAGAAACTGAAGCCCGAATCCGCGACCGATGAGACCGTCGCCGGCTTTTGCGCCGACGCCTCCGGCGAGTTCGTCGTGCGCGCCGATGCCCCGCGGTGGAACGGCTGGGGGGTGGACGCGGTCAACAGCCGGTTCCAGCCCGCGGCCCAGGCGGGCATTCGTGCCGACCAGGTTCCCGGCCTGAAACTCAGGTGGGCGTTCGGCCTGCCCATGGATTACCAGACTTCACAGCCGACGGTGGTCGGGGGGCGCGTCTTCATCGGCAGCATGAAGGGGCGCGTGTATGCCCTGGACGCCAAGACAGGCTGCCTGCACTGGACGATGAAGCCGGCGTCGGGCGTGCGCTCGACCATGATCGTCGGCACGCTGCCGGGCACCGACCCGCCGCGGCACGTGGTGTATTTCGGCGACTCCGAAGCCAACGTGTACGCCCTGGACGCGCAGACCGGCGCGGAATTGTGGCGCACCCGGATCGACGATCACCCCATGGCGCGCGTCACGGGCACGCCCAAGCTGCACCGCAACCGGCTGTACGTTCCGCTGACCTCGCTGGAGGAGGCCGCGGGCGCGGACGCCGACTACGAGTGCTGCACCTTCCGTGGCGCCATCGTGGCCATGAACGCCATCAACGGGAAAACCGTGTGGCGGGCGCACACGATTCTCGATCCCGCGGTTCCGGTTCGCAAGAACCAGAAGGGGACGCAACTGTGGGGGCCGTCCGGAGCGACGGTCTGGTCCTCGCCCACGCTCGACCTGGAGCGCGGACGGATGTACGTCACGACGGGTGACAATTATTCCGACCCGGCGTCGCTGACCAGCGACGCTATCGTGGCGTTCGACCTGCGGACGGGCGAGTTCATCTGGTCGCGGCAGTTCACGCCGAACGACGCGTGGAACATCGGCTGCGAGACCGCGGACGACTCGAACTGCCCCGAGGCGCGCGGCCCAGACTTGGACTTCGGCTCGTCCGCGATCCTCGTCAGCTTGGCGAACGGCCGGCGCGTCCTGTTGGCCGGCCAGAAGTCGGGCGTGCTGCACGCGGTGGACCCGGACCGGAACGGTGAGATCCTCTGGCAGCAGCGCGTGGGCAAGGGCGGCCTGATTGGCGGCATTCAATGGGGTCCGGCCACGGATGCCCAGACCATTTACGTCGCCCTGTCGGACATCGGGGTGCAGACGCACGAAGACGAGGAGTTGGGCTGGACCACCAGCCTGGATGGCAGCGTGGGCGGCGGGATGTTCGCGTACGACGTCGAGACCGGCGACCGCCGCTGGCACGCGCCGCCCCCGGGTTGCGGCGGGCGCGAGCAGTGCAGCCCGGCACAGTCCGCCGCGGTGACCGTCATTCCCGGCGTGGTCTTCTCGGGTTCGGTGGACGGCCACCTGCGTGCGTACGACACCGCGGACGGCAGCGTGGTCTGGGACTACGACGCCGACCAGGAGTACGAAACGGTCAACGGCGTGAAGAGTCACGGGGGATCGTTCGACGGTCCGGGGCCGACAATCGTGGACGGCATGCTGTACGTCCAGTCGGGCTACGGGTTCTGGGGCGGCATGCCGGGCAATGCGCTGTTGGCCTTTTCCGTGAGCGACGAATAAGCACGGGTTGGGGCGCATGGGACGGACGGCAATCCACGGATCGCGCGGGAGATGAACGGCTGACCTGAAGAAGGGGGATGACGAACGAGACGATTCCCTCCCCGTCGTCATTCCCGCGGAAGCGGGAATCCCGGACATGGATACCTGCTTACGCAGAGCCTGCCCCCGGCTTGAACGGGGGTATGACGAGGAGGACCTGATTGTCGGTTCGTCTTCTATGGAATCTCCAAAAATAAGGGGGGATCGGGCATGTTCACGAGAAACCGGAGTCGGAAAGGACCGTCGACGACGCTGTCCGCGCTCGGCGTAACACTTGCCTTGGCCGTGTGCGGAATCGGCGTCGGACCGGTGGCCGCCCAGGACGCGGCAGATCACGCCGGGCTGGACGGCGAAGCGCTCTACCAGGAGCACTGCGCCCGGTGTCACGAGGGCCAGGTGACGCGCGCCCCGCTCCGCGAGGTCATGGCGCGTCTGCCGGCCGATTTGGTGTTGCACTCGTTGGACACGGGCAAGATGCGCATGCAGGGCTGGATGCGGACGCGGCCCGAACGGCGCGCGATGGCCGAGTGGGTCACCGGGAAGAAGCTGCAGGACAAGGACGAGACCGTCGGCGGCTTCTGCGCGGACGCGCCCGGGACATTCACCGTGGAAGAGGGCGCCCCGCAGTGGAACGGGTGGGGCGTGGACAACTTCAACACGCGCTTCCAGTCCGCGGCGGCATCCGGCCTGCGTCCCGAGGACGTGCCGCGGCTCAAGGTGAAATGGGTGTTCGGCCTGCCCATGGATTTTCGGACCTCGCAGCCGACCGTGGTCGGCGGGCGGGTGTTCATGGGCACGCTCAAGGGACGGATTTATTCGATCGACGCCAAGACCGGCTGCCTGTACTGGACGGTGAAGACCGAGGGCGGCGTGCGTTCGACGATGGTGGTCGATTCGTTGCCGGGCACCGACCCGCAGCGCCACGTCGTGTACGTCGGCGACAGCAGCGCCAACATGTACGCGCTCGACGCGGGCACCGGCGAACGGATCTGGAAGGTGCGCGTGGACGACCATCCCTTGGCCACGATCACCGGCACGCCCAAGACGTTGGGCAACCGGCTGTACGTGTCCACCACCGCGCTGGAAGAACTGGCCGGTGCCGAACCGACCTACGAATGCTGCACGTTCCGCGGCAAGGTCCTGGCGCTCAACCGCTTCACCGGCAAAGAAGTCTGGCGGGCGTACACGATCCCCGACCCGCCGGCGCCGGTCCGCAAGAACGCGGTCGGCGTGCAACTCTGGGGACCGTCGGGCGCCTCGGTGTGGTCCTCGCCTACGCTCGACCCGGAACGCGGGCGGATGTACGTCACCACGGGTGACAATTATTCCGACCCGGCCTCGCTGACCAGCGACGCGGTGATCGCCTTCGATCTGCGGACGGGCGAGATGCTGTGGTCCAAACAGTTCACCGCGGGCGACGCATGGAACGCGGGGTGTGAAATCGAGGACGACACCAATTGCCCCGAGGCGCGCGGCCCGGACCTGGATTTCGCCTCGTCGCCGATTCTGCGCGTCCTGCCCGACGGCCGGCGCGTCATTCTGGCCGGCCAGAAGTCGGGCATGATGCACGCGATCGATCCGGACCGGGACGGCGAAATCCTGTGGCAGCAGCGCGTGGGTAAGGGCGGCTTGGTGGGTGGCATTCAGTGGGGCTCGGCCGCGGACGCCAAGAACGTGTACGTAGCGCTGTCGGACATCGGCCTCACCGCGGTCGAAAACTCGGACGTCGGGTTCACCACGACGCTGGACGGGAGCGTGGGCGGCGGCATGTTCGCATACGACATCGAGAGCGGGACCCGGCTCTGGCACGTCCCGCCGCCCGGCTGCAACGGCCGGCCCAAGTGCAGCCCGGCGCAGTCGCAAGCCGTCTCCGCCATGCCGGGCGTGGTGTTCTCCGGAGCTGTGGACAGCCACCTGCGGGCATACGCCACCGACACGGGGGAAGTCGTGTGGGATTACGACGCCGACCAGGAATACGAAAGCACCAACGGCGTGAAGACGCGCGGCGGCTCGTTCGACGGCCCGGGACCTACGATCGTAGACGGGATGGTGTACGTCGCGTCGGGATACGGGTTTTCGGGTGGCATCGGCGGCAACGCGCTGCTCGCGTTTTCGGTGGACGGGGAATGACCGATGGACTCGTTGTCGATCTTCTCTCACTGCGACCTGAAAGGGTGGTCGCATGGCCGCCCTTTTTCGGGAATGACATACGAGATGCTCCTGAACTTCGCTCCGGTCCTCGACCCCTTGATCCTTCGACACGCTCAGGGACCGCACTCAGAGCATCGTAAGCTCAAGGGTAGCCCGTTGAGCGTGTCGAAACGGGCGGAGGGGCATCTTGTATATAATCCCGGTAGTGTCTCAGTTCGAAATTTCTCTTTCGACGAATGTAGTTCTCCGAGTGTAGGGGCAGGCCCCCGTGCCTGCCTGCCCCCGCCCCAGGGCAACCACCCTTCGACGGGCTCAGGGACCACAGGGGGTTGCCCCTACACAAACCAGTAATGGTCTAAAATTCAAATCGAGATCCCACCATATTCCCCTTGCTTTTCCTTCCCATTTTCAGTACATGGCGGGAAACGCACACCTCATCATTCCACTCACACACCGACAGGAGGAAGCAATGACCCCCCCCCCCCCCCCCCCCCCCGCAGACGCGCTGACTGATACGCCTCAGAAAAAGAAACCCTGGAGCAAGCCTACCGTCATGGTAATCAATGATGGTGTTGCGGAAGTCGGGGCAGGCGGTGATCCGTCTTCTACCGAGGCTATGCAGGGCCCGACGACCGCCTACATCATTAGTTGACCCACTCGTCACCGCAGACCGAAGTACGCCCCCGGGTCGGTCGTCTCCGGGGGCGTACGAACGAACTCCCCTCGCCCGGGAATCTCATCGAACGACGGCAACGCCGGCGTTCGCAACGTCCGCTCCCCAATCGAGAAACTGCAAGGCGGCGCCAATCCCCGGGGCGACCTGCGGCTCGGCTTGCAGACGGCCCCCATCCAGGCTTTCCATCAGGCGCGCCATGTCCACGTAACCCGCCCGCGACGGCGCGGCGGCGACCAGTTCTTCCCGGATGGCTGGCACCGCCCCAAAGAAGGCGGCGTGCATCGCCTCGAACCGGGCCGGGTCTTCCTTGCTCGCGTGCCAGCACACCTCGGGCGGCAACACCGTACGGAGCGCGTGACGCATCAGCCAGCGGCTCCACCGCCCCCGTCGGAACTGCGTCGGCGGCAGGCCCAGGGCGAACTCCAAGACCCGCCGGTCCAGCAACGGATAGCGGTATTCGATCCCGCGGCGCACGCCGCTCGCAGCCCACCCCTCAATGCGTACGCTCAGGTGGGGGAGCTGCAACAGCCGCACCTGACTCCGCCGCACGTCCGGATAGCGGAGCACGGGCTCCGACCGCGGCTGCATCCGCCGCCGGAACGCCGGGGCCAACATCCCCGAGTGCGCGCGCCGCGGCTTCCCGCGCCGCAGCCGTCGAAGGTCCAACATGAGGCCGGGAAACGTGAGATTGAGGATGCGGCCGAGGACTTGTCGCAGACCCGTGCCGCCGGCCCGGCATTCGGCTGCCAGCTTCCCCCACCGTCCGCTCAACAGGAGACGTTCGAGGTGTCCCCGGCCGTTGAACGACGCGCCTTCGTCCCCGCCCCAGCCCGACAACAACACGCGGACGCCCTGCTCCTCCGCGCTCTGCTGCACGACTTCCTCGTTGGGATGGACATGGACGCCAGGATACGCCCCGTCGCGGCGCAGGACGGCGGCGAAGTCCGCGGCACTGAGCGCCCGGTGAAAGACCTGCAAGCCTTCCTGGGCGCAGACCGCGTCGATGCGGGCGTATTCCTGTGCGTGCGCCGGCTCAGGCGGCGCGGCTCCCAACTCCGGCAGCCAACTGAACGCCAGCGGTGACGGACGGCCTTGACGCCGCAACTCCCGCGCCGCGAGTACCGCGATGCTGGACGAATCCAGACCGCCGCTCAGATGCACGCCCACCGGGTCGGCACCGCGCAACCGGTCCTGAACCGCCCGGGCGTAGAGGGCCAGAAACTCCTCCGCATACCCATCGTCGGAGGCCGGCCGTGCGTGCGGCACGGCTTCCGGGCGCCAGTAGCGTTCCAGCCGAGCCGGCAAGTGCGAAGAGGCATTCCCTTGCCGGAGCGCAGCGCCACCGACGGTGAGCGTATGGCCCGGCGGCAGCTTGCGCACCGCTTCGAAGAACGTCCGGGTGGTGCTCAACAGAGAGAGACCGGTCAGATACTGCGCCACCGTCGCCTCGTCGAGTACGTCGGAGACGCCCGGCGCGGCCAGCACGCCTTCCACGGTGCTGGCGAAGACGAAGCCCTGTGCGGCTTCCGCATAGTACAAGGGCCTGGCACCGATGTGATCGCGGGCGCAGAACAGGGTGCGCGTCCGGGCGTCCCACACGGCGAAGGCGTAGTCGCCGATCAAGTGGTGAGGACATTCCGCTCCCCACCGCTGGTAGGCACGCAGGATGAGGTCCCCATCGGCGAGACCGGCGCGGGCGGGCGGCGGCACGCAAAGCGCAGCACAGAGTGCGTCGCGGTCGTCGAGGCGTGCGTCTGCGGCGACCGTGAGTCCGGCGTCACGGGCGAAATGCAGTGCGGAGCCGGTCTCGTCCCCTTCCATCCTCATGCCCCGCGAGCCTAGACCGACACTGCCGTCCGTCCATTCCGCGTGCCCGGTTCCGTACGGGACGAGGGCCGTCAACATGGCGTGCAATCCATGCGCGGCGTCCGCTTCGCGCAACAGCAGTCCGCAGATGGCATGCATACGTTCGGCTCTGTATGGCGCGGTTCGGGCGGCTGTCAATCCGCAGCGGGAAGGCGCCGTGCCTCGGTTTGAATTCACAGGTTGATTCGCTGATGCGGAGCGGACCATCGCCCCCTTCGCTAGACTCGACTGGCTGGATCAATCCTGAGCCTGAGGTCCCTGACCTGTGAAGGGTTTCGCAACGGGCGAGAGACCGTCCTGTATGTGATTCCCCTATTTTTACGATAGCTCCTGGTACAGGGTTTGACAGCTTCCCCCACTCTCAGACAAAACAGGGGCGAAGAAAAAGGAGGGGCCGTATGACCGCACTACTGCATACGCGCGTTCCGTTTCGTCCTTGGAGCCATCCGGGGAGAGGGGCCGGGCCGACCGTCGTCTTCGTTTCTTTTCTGCTGGCTGCTCTCATAGGGACCGCGTCTCCCTCATGGGCCGCAGCGCCCACGCAAGCCGGGCTCGACGGGGAGAAGTTGTACGCCGAACATTGCGCGCGCTGCCACGAAGGGCAGGTGAAACGCGCGCCGCACCGCGACATCATGTCACGGCTGCCGGCCGAAATGGTGCTGCATTCGCTGGAGTTGGGCAAGATGAAATTTCAGGGCATGACGCGCACCACCGCGGAGCGCCGGGCCATGTCCGAATGGCTGACCGGCAAGCCGCTCCCGCCGCCCTCGGATACCGACGAGACGGTAGCCGGTTTCTGTGCGGACGCCCCGGGCGCGTTCACCATCGGTGACGGCGCCCCGCAATGGAACGGTTGGGGTGCCGACGTGTTCAACACTCGTTTCCAGTCCGCGGAGCAGGCCGGAATCAGCGCCGATCAGGTCTCCGACCTGAAGGTGAAATGGGTGTTCGGCCTGCCGATGGATTACCAGACCTCGCAGCCGACGGTGGTCGGCGGCCGGGTGTTCATCGGCACGATGAAGGGGCGAGTGTATTCCATTGACGCCGAGACCGGTTGCCTGCACTGGTCGATCCGCACCACCGCAGGGGTACGCTCGACGATGGTCGTCGATACGCTGCCGGGCACCGACCCGCAGCGCTACGTCGTGTACGTCGGCGACGTCGAGGCCAACTTGTACGCCCTGGACGCGGGCACCGGCAAACAAATCTGGAAGGTCAAGATCGACGATCACCCGCTGGCCCGGATCACGGCCACGCCCAAGACGCACGGCAACCGGATCTTCGCCTCGGCGACCGCGCTGGAGGAAGTCGCCGGCGGCGATCCGTCGTACGAGTGCTGCACGTTCCGCGGCTCGGTCGTGGCCCTGAACCGCTTCAACGGCAAGCAGATCTGGCGCGCATATACGATTCCCGACCCGCCGGTGCCGGTGCGCAAGAACGCCGTCGGCGTGCAACTCTGGGGGCCGTCGGGCGCCGCGGTCTGGTCCTCGCCAGCGCTCGACCCGGAACGCAGCCGCGTCTATGTCGCGACGGGCGACAATTATTCCGACCCGCCGTCGTTGACGAGCGACGCCATCGTGGCGTTCGACATGCGGACCGGGGACTTCCTGTGGGCCAAACAGTTCACCGTGGGTGACGCCTGGAACGTGGGCTGCGAAACCGAGGACGATACGAACTGCCCGGAGGCGCGCGGCCCCGACCTGGACTTCGCCTCGTCGCCCATCCTGCGCATTCTGCCCGACGGCCGGCGCGTGATCCTGGCCGGCCAGAAGTCGGGCGTCATGCACGCCATCGACCCCGACCGGGATGGGGAAATCCTCTGGCAGCACCGTGTGGGCAAAGGCGGTCTAGCTGGTGGCATTCAGTGGGGCTCCGCCGCGGACGCCGAACAGGTGTACGTGGCGCTGTCCGACATCGGCATCAAGAGCGTCGAAGACTCGGACACGGGTTGGGCGACTATGCTGGACGGCAGCGTCGGCGGCGGCATGTTCGCCATCGACATCGAGAGCGGCGAGCGTACCTGGCACGTCCCGCCGGTCGGCTGCGGCGACAAGGCGCAGTGCAGCCCCGCCCAATCACAGGCGGTGACCGCGATTCCGGGCGTGGTGTTCTCCGGCTCGGTGGACGGCCACTTGCGCGCGTACGCGACCGACACGGGCGAGGTGGTATGGGACCACGACGCCGACCAGGAGTACGAAAGCACCAACGGCGTGAAAACGCGCGGCGGGTCTTTCGACGGCCCCGGGCCGACGATTGCCGGCGGCGTCATCTACGTCAACGCGGGCTACGGATTCTGGGGCGGGATGTCGGGCAACGCGCTGCTCGCGTTTTCGGTGAACGGGGAGTGATTCGGATCGGTCGGGCCGATCCTCTACTTTTCGCTTGGGGCCGGCTCGACCGGATCTGACAAGCTTGGCGGCGTTCGTTCCGCAAGTTCAGGAAGGGTCAGCGTGCGGCAAGGGCTTCTTCAACGTGCCGGAGCCGATTCTCCATCGCATCGATCCGTTTCACAGTGGGGGTGAGCGTAGTCCGCCGATCCCAGATGACCAGACTTATCAAGGCGAACATCCCGGCGAACGACACGCCGAATCCCCACAGCATCAGCTGTCTGAGTTCGTCGAACCGCTTGGAGAAATCAGTGAAGCGTTGGTCGATATGCCGGTCCAGATCGTCGATTCGTACGCCCAACGCTTTTTGCCCCTCTTCAAGACGAGTCAGCCGTTCGACGATCTCCTTATCCGTAATCCTGGGAGCTTCTTCGAAAGCTTCAGCAGGAGATATGGAAAACAGCAAGAGATGGAACAATCCGATCCCGAGAATAGCTTTCATAACGCTGGTCCTTCCTCTCGACGGGGTGAACGTAGCATACAAAAGGGCCGTTGGACGAGATGTCCGACATGAGAAATCGGAGGCCGGATGCTGTGGTGTGACAAGATAGCGGCCCAAGTCGAACGGGCCGGGGGCGAGCAGCTCATCAACGACTCGAAGACGCCTTCGGGCCGCGCCCATGTCGGGGCGCTGCGGGGCGTGTTGATTCACGACGTCGTGTTTCGGGCGATTCAGGCACGCGGTCTGCCAGTCCGTTATACGTTCGGCGTCGATGACTACGACCCGTTGGACGAACTGCCGGCCGGGCAGGACGAGTTTTTTCGCGAGCATCTCGGCAAGCCGTTGTGCAACGTGCCGGCCCCACCCGACTCTGCATACTCCGACGTGGCGGAGCACTTCATCCAGGACTTCTTCAGCGTTTTCGAAGACCTGCATGTCGAAGCCGAAAAATATCGTATGCGAGACGTGTACCGTGAAGGCTGCTTCAACGAGGTCATCGACGCCATTCTGCGCCGGGCGGACGTGGTGCGGGGCGTGTATAAGGAAGTGAGCAAGTCGGAGCGACCGGAGAGTTGGCATCCGTTTCAGGCCGTATGCGAGCAGTGCGGGTGCATCGGCACGACGGAAGTCACGGCCTACGACGGGAAGGAAGTCACCTATACGTGTCGGCTCGACTTGGTGACCTGGGCGGCGGGCTGTGGTTATCGGGGCAAGGTGTCGCCGTTCGACGGCAACGGCAAGCTGCCGTGGAAACTCGAATGGACCGCGAAGTGGCGGACCTTCGGGATCACCATCGAAGGCGCCGGAAAGGACCACACTACCAAAGGCGGCTCGCGGGACGTGGCCGCGGCCTGCCTACGCCGGATTTTCGGCCAGGAGCCGCCGCTCAACGTTCCGTACGAGTTCTTCCTCCTCGACGGCGCCAAGATGAGCTCGTCCAAAGGGCTGGGCGTGTCGGCACGGGCAATGGCGGATTTCCTGCCGCCCGAAATTCTGCGCTTTCTGATGATTCGCACCCAGCCGAAACAGCCGGTGAATTTCTCCCCGGACGAAAAATCCATCGTCAAGGTCTTCAACGACTTCGATCGATTACACACACGCGCGCACCATGATCCGAAAGTCTCGGAAGACGAGAAACGGATATATCGACTGTCGCGGGCCGGGGCGGACGATGATTTCTACGCCGCGGACTTTCAACTCGTGGCGACGGTCGCGCAGCTTCCGCATCTCGACCTCATGGGTGAGATGGAAAAGCGCAAGGGGTTGCCGCTGACCTCGTTTGAGCGGGCGCAACTCGAACGCCGGCGCCAGACCGCTCGGATCTGGCTGGCTGAATATGCCAGACCCGAAGACCGAATCGTCCTGCAAGAAACGCTTCCGAAACAGGCTGAGGAATTGACTGCCGGCCAACGTGCCTTCCTGCATCGACTCGCGGCCCGCCTGCCCGACGTCCAGCAAGAGGACGATGCCTTGCAAGCCGCGCTGTTCGACGTGGCGCGCCTCACGCCGATTGCCCCGGCCCAGGCGTTCAAGGCGCTGTATCGCGTCCTGCTCGACCGCGACTCCGGTCCCAAGGCTGGCAACCTGCTGGCCTTTCTCGATCAGGACTTCCTTCTGAATCGGCTGCGAGATTTGCCGTATGACGATGTGACGTTTTGGCAAGAAACCGGCGTCAGCCAAGAGGATTTCGAGGCATGGCTGACGGAGCACGAGCCGCACATCAACCGAATTTCCACTCAAGGCAAACTCGGAGAAGCGCAACCGGAGACGTCATCTCGCCTGGGAGTCGTCGAGTGTGTGGTCGAACTCGACGAAGGGAGAACGCATATGAAGCGCGTGCTACTAAGGAAGTTTGTCGAGCAAGCGGACTTCGATGCGGTAACTCAGGCGTATATCGAGCAGGTCAGGACAATATCCCACATCGGAAGCAATTGAGCATTTCGGGGGACAGAAGACAGATAGGGGAGATTATCGTGTCAAAACACGAGACTCTGCTCACGAGACGCTACGCCACTTGCCGGTCGTGGTGAAACGTCGCTTCTTCTCCTCATCTACCCTTATCTTTTTTGTAATACTCGTTGCCTCGTTCATGCAGAAGCGGTTGATTGTCTTTCGTGGCCCGAATCAAAAATCGGAGCGCTTCATTTACGGACTCGGGGTTGGGGAAGACCTCTGCCACATCGGCCTCCAAGCGAACCATGTCACCGAAACTTCGACGGCCGGGGCCGAGCCTTCGTACCCGGAGGCTTTGGAGATCATATTCCGGCCGCATGTCGGCATCTTTCCTATGGCTCTCTTCCTTCATAGGTTCTCCTTTCTGCAGGTGTTGCTTCTCTCGCACTTATCAAGCGTACGGCGTCGCCTCTTTCCATGTAGAAAGGATCAACAACCGGCCACGCCGTGATCTTCCAACGATAAGATAGCGTTCTTCCTCATCGGAATGATCCGGGTCGTAGAAATCGACATGGAGCGGATCGTCGAAAACGGTCATCGCTTCATCGAAAGCGACTCTGTGCTTGGCGAAGTTCTTCTCAGCTTTTTCTTCATTCCACTCGAATTCCATATCCCCCTGTCTCACTGCATCTTTCAAGGGTCGGAGTCAAGCCAGCATCGCTGAACCGCTACTATAGCACCGTCTCGAAATACTTCCGCAAGCTCTCCGCCTCGCGCTGCTGGCACGCCACGGCTACCCGCAGCTTCTCCAAGTGCTGGTCCAGGGTCTTGCCGGCCTGGGGGACGGGGTGGGCGGCGAAGAAGGCGATCACCTCGGCTTCGAGGGTCGGCGTGACGAGCGCGGTGACGCCCTCGCACATGCGGACGATGGCGCTGTCCGGGAATTTCTCCAGCATCTCGTCCCAGTGCGTTTGCAGAAAGGTCCAGGCCGCTTCGCTGCCGTCCGTGTTCATGAGCAGGGCGCGCATGAGATACGGCGCGTTCTGGGTGCGCACCTCGCCGTCGAGCGTCATGGCGAACGTCCGGGCCAGCAGGTCGGGTTCCCGGAAGCCGGCCAGGGCGAACTGATACCGTTGCTCTTCCTGTGGCGTTTTCGCCTCGCGCGAGGTCTGACGGAACTCCTCGTACCGTGCAGCGTCGCCGATGTGAGCCATAATGGACACGAGGGCGGGGATCAAGTTGCGATCGACCGCGTTCTGGTCCGCTCTGTGCCGGGCGTAAACGTCGCGCGCCCGCGTCTGGGTTTCTGTATCTTCTCCGAGGGTTCCGAGGGCACCCAGCAGTTCTCCCCGGAGTTGGCTGGTCAGAGGGTTCTCGCCCTCCTTTGGAGACCAGCCGAGTTGCTGAGCGAGGGGAGACAGTAGGTTGCGGACGTATCGCTGCAAGGCGGGACGCTGTGCCGGGTCGAGCAACCGATACAGGGAGTGACACGAACCGAGGATGGCGGTCCAGACGTTGTGGTCCGTCTCCTCGCGGAATCCCGGCAGCAGGTCGAGATAGGCCGGCAGCGGTATCAAGCCGGCCTGCGCCGCGGCCCAGGTGTCGCTGACGAGGCCGAAGCGTTCGATCGGCGACAGCAAATCGGGCGCCCGATCCGTCAGGGTGCGCAACAGGTCGGGCGCGTAGCGGACCCGGTAGAAGCCGTGTCCCCCCGCGTTGACCACGACCCAATCCGGGACGTCGGACAGCGGGAAGCGCAGTTCGTCGTCGGTCAGCAGGAGGGTATGGGACTCCGTTTCGCCGTCCCGCCCCGCCCTGACGAAAATGGGGGCTTGCCAGCGTTTCTCCGATTGATCCGACCCGTCCTCCGCCGCTCCATTCCGTCCATCCGGCAAATACAGGAACGGGCGTTGCGACACGACGAGGTCGGCGCCGTCCAGATCGACCGAAATCAGCGGATAACCGGCTTGAAAGACCCAGGTATCCATCATGGCCCGGACCGGCTGTTCGACGGCTTCTTCCAGCGCGTCCCACAGGTCGGTCGTTTCCGCGTTGCCGTAGGCGTGCTTGGCGAGATAGTGGCGCACCCCTTTCCGAAAGGCGTCCGGTCCGAGGTACTGCTCCAGCATCCGCAGCACGGACGCCCCTTTTTCGTAGGTGAGGACGTCGAACATGGCCCCGGCATCGTCCGGGTGCTGGACGGGGAACTCGATCGGGCGGGAACTGCGCAGTCCGTCGATGTGCAGGGCCGCGGCACGCGAGACGCCGAAGCTCGTCCAGCGCTGCCATTCCGGCTTCCAGTCGTCCACCGCCAGCATTTCCATGAAGGTCGCAAACGCCTCGTTGAGCCACAGTCCGTTCCACCAGCGCATGGTGACGAGGTCGCCGAACCACATGTGCGCGTTTTCGTGCGCGACGACGTCGGCCACACGCTCCAGTTCGCTGCGCGCCGCGGCGTCTTCGTCGATGAGCAGCGCGGTCTCACGGAAGGTGATCGCACCCAGATTCTCCATCGCGCCGAACGCGAAGTCGGGTACCGCGACCAGGTCCAGTTTGTCGCTCGGATAGGGCCGACCGTAATAGGTGCTGAAGAATTCGAGCGACGCGGCGCCGATGGCTCGTCCGAAGCCGGCCAGATGTTGCTTGCCCGGCACCGCGCACACCCGCAGCGGTGTATCGTCCACGAAGACCGGCTCGCTCGCCTCGAACTCGCCGACGATGAAGGCGACCAGATAGGTGGACATCTTCATCGTGTCCGCGAACACGACTTCCTTCCTGCCCGTATCGGGCAGCGGGGTTTCACGCACGACCCTGGTATTGGAAATTGCGGTCAGCGTCTCGTCCACGACCAGCGTGACCTGAAAGACGGCCTTGAGCGCCGGCTCGTCCCAACACGGAAACGCGCGTCGCGCGTCGGTCGATTCGAATTGGGTCGTGGCCAGCGTCTTGGCGTTGCCGGCGGCGTCCGTGTAGGTGCTGCGGTAGAAGCCGCGCAGTTTGTCGTTCAGGATGCCGGTGAACGCAATGTGCAGGGTGTAGTGGCCCGGCGGCAACGTCCGGTCGAAACGCAGCACCGCGCGTTCGTTCGCTTCGGCCAGCGTCCACTCGCCGACGAACGTGTGGCCGTCCGCGTTGGTGAGCGTCACCGATTGAATGTCGAGTTCGCAGGCGTTGAGCACGAGGTCGCGGGTGTCTTCTTGCACGACGAGTTCGACCGATTCCTGGCCCGTGAACGTGTGCGCGTTCAGGTCGGGCGTCAGCCGGATGACGTAACGTTCGGGGCGTGCGGACTCCGGCAGGCGGGAGGATTCGGTCGCGGTGGATGGCGAAGTGTCAGACATGATCGCTCCGGAAATCGAGAGTTTCGGGACGGTGTTCGGCGGCGCTCAGGGATACCAGACGCCCGCCGCGGTTGGCAATCGACCGCGGCTCGGTCGGGGTAGGCGCTACGCTCTCCCCCTTGGGAACGCGGGCGTCTCGCCCGGCTTCGTTCCGCCTCCCGGAGACCCGAATTCCCGAGGCCGCGCGCTTGTATGGTCAATCCGATCACGGTATGCAGAAGCCGCTGAACGGGGAGGGCGCGGCATCATGGCCGAGCAACACGATCAAGATACGGGCATCGACCACGGCGTCGTCACCCAGACCGAAAAGAAGCTCAAGAAGCCCCCGCTCTACAAAGTCCTGCTGCACAACGACGACTACACGACGATGGAGTTCGTGGTGTACATCCTCCAGAGCGTGTTTCGTCACGACGTGACCAAGGCCACGCAGATCATGCTCCACATCCACCGCAAGGGCGCCGGCGTCGCCGGGGTGTACACCTACGAGGTGGCCGAAGCCAAAGCCGCGCGCGTGGAAAGCCTCGCCAAGAAATACGAATTTCCCTTGAAGTGCAGCGTCGAGGAAGCCTAACCGCTTTCGAGGAGTACGCCCCATGCGGATCAGTCGGGAACTGGAGGTCACGATCACTCTGGCGATCACCGAAGCGCGCCGCCGGCGGCACGAGTTCCTGACCCTGGAACACGTGCTGTACGCCCTGTTGCAGGACGAGACCGTGGCCGACATCGTGCGGCAGTGCGGCGCGGACGTGCAGGAACTCCAGACCGACCTGGAAGAGTTCCTCAAGGAGAACCTCGAAGCGTTGCCCGAGGACACGGGCGACGTCGACCCGCAACAGACGCTCGCCTTCCACCGGGTATTGCAGCGCGCCGCGGCCCACGTGCAGTCGGGCGGCAAAGAGGTGATCGAGACGCGGAATTTTTTCGTGGCCCTGTTCCGCGAGGACAACAACCACGCCGTCTATCTGCTCGAAAAGCACGGCGTGACCCGGCTGGACGTGTTGAACTACATTTCGCACGGCATCTCCAAGGTCCCGGGCGACGAAGAAGCTCCCGCGGGATCGGGCCGTGCCCCCGCGGCCGAAGACGGCGACCCGCGGCCCACGAAGAACCCGCTCGAAGCGTTCACGACCGACCTGGTGCAGAAAGCCCGCGACGGCGAGACCGACCCGCTGATCGGGCGCGAGGTGGAGATCGAGCGCACGATCCACGTGCTGTGCCGGCGCCGCAAGAACAACCCGATCTACGTGGGCGATTCGGGCGTCGGCAAGACGGCGATCGCCGACGGCCTCGCGCTCAAGATCGCCAACGGCGACGTGCCCGACGTGCTCAAGGAAGCCAAGGTCTATTCGCTGGACATGGGCGCGGTGCTGGCGGGCACGAAGTTCCGCGGCCAGTTCGAAGAGCGCCTCAAGGCGGTCCTCAAGGCGCTCGACGCCCAGCCCGGCGCGATTCTGTTCATCGACGAAATCCACACCATCGTGGGCGCCGGCGCGACCAGCGGCGGGTCCATGGACGCCTCGAACATCCTCAAGCCGGCGCTGCAATCGGGCAAGCTGCGCTGCATCGGCGCGACCACGTATCAGGAGTACCGGAGTTACTTCGAACGCGACCGAGCGCTGGCGCGCCGCTTCCAGAAAATCGAGGTGCACGAGCCGAGCGTCGAAGACGCGGTCGAAATCCTCCAGGGGCTCAAGCCGCACTACGAAGAGCACCACGGCGTGGAATACACGCCCGACGCGCTCAAGGCCGCGGCCGAACTGTCCGCCAAATACATCAACGACCGCTTTCTGCCCGACAAGGCCATCGACGTGATCGACGAAGTGGGCGCGTCGTTCCAGATCCGTCCCGCGCCCGAGGAAGACGGCAAGAAGATCGTCAACGACACCGACGTCGAGTCCATCGTCGCCAAGATCGCGCGCATCCCGCCGCGCAGCGTGTCCGTGTCGGACAAGGAACGTTTGCAGAGTCTGGACGCCGACCTCAAGGGCGTCGTGTTCGGCCAGGACACGGCCATCGAAACCCTGGTGCGCGCCATTCGGCTGGCGCGCGCGGGGCTGGGCCAGCCGGAGAAACCCGTCGGCTCGTTCCTGTTCTCCGGCCCGACCGGCGTGGGTAAGACCGAGGTCGCCAAGCAACTGGGCGAAACGCTCGGCCTCCAATTCCTGCGCTTCGACATGAGCGAATACATGGAGAAGCACACGGTCTCGCGTCTGATCGGCGCGCCCCCGGGCTACGTCGGGTTCGACCAGGGCGGGCTGCTGACCGACGCGGTCACGCGCAACCCGCACGCGGTGCTGCTGCTGGACGAGATCGAAAAGGCGCACCCCGACCTGTTCAACATTCTGCTGCAGGTCATGGACCACGCCACGCTGACCGACAACAACGGCAAGAAGGCCGACTTCCGGCACGTCATCATCATCATGACCAGCAACGCGGGCGCGCGCGAAATGGCGGCCCACGCAATCGGCTTCGGCAACGTCTCGAACGAAGGCAAGGACCAGCAGGCCATCGAAAAGCTGTTCAGCCCGGAATTCCGCAACCGCCTGGATGCCATCGTCCACTTCCGCGCCCTGCCCATGCAGGCCATCGAGCGCGTGGTCGAGAAATTCGTCAAGGAACTCGTCGAGCAGTTGACCGAGCGGCGCGTCACGATTGCGCTGACGCCGGCGGCGCGCCGCTATCTGGCCGAAAAGGGCTATGACAAGACGTACGGCGCGCGGCCCATGGCGCGCTTAATCCAGACCGAGGTGAAACAGGTGCTCGCGGACGAAATCCTGTTCGGCCGGCTGCAAGACGGCGGCGCGGTCGAAATCGACGTGGACGACGGCACACTGACGTTCGCGTTCGAGCCGGCCGCTCCCGCCGCGGAGGAAACGGAAGACGCGGCTGAACCGGCCGAGACCGTGGAATGAGCTTTCGGACCGAACGTGCGTGAGGATGCCTTGATGGACTTCGGCGTGACGTTTCCGTCGCGGGTCGGCGACTTCGAGTTGGTCGCCTTGGCCGAACGGCTGGGCTTTGCCCACGCGTGGTTCTACGACTCGCAGATGATCTATTCCGACGTGTACGCCACGATGGCCCTGGCGGCCCACGAGACGTCGAAAATCCGGCTCGGCACCGGCGTCGCGGTGCCGACGACGCGCATGGCCCCGACGGTCGCCCACTCGATTGCGACCATCAACCAGTTGGCTCCGGGCCGCGTGGAACTCGGCGTGGGCACGGGCAATACGGCCCGGCTGACGATGGGCCTGCGGCCCATCACGCTGACGCGCATGAAAAAAGACGTGCGGCTGATCCAGACCCTGTTGGCCGGCGAGACCGGCACGCTGTGCGCAGAAGGGCAGGAGCAACCCGTCCGTTTTCTGCACCCGGACCGCGGCTACATCAACCTGCGCGACGCCATTCCGGTCAGCATTTCGGCCTTCGGCCCCAAGACGCTCGCCTACTGCGGGGCCGAATCGGACGGCCACATCACCTGGGGCATCGACCCGGACGGATTACGTGCGGCGCGCGGGATCATCGACGAGGCTGCCACTGCGCACGGCAAGACCCCGGCCGACGTACCGTCCACGTGTTTCTTTCCGACCGCGCTGCTGTCGCCGGGCGAGACCAGGGCCACGCCGCGCGTGCTGAGTCTGGTGGCGCCGTTCATCATGAATTTCCTCCACGTGCAGGTCGAATGGGGAAGCGACCTGCTGCCGCCGATTCCCGCGGTCGCCGCATGGGTGGAGCGGTACCGGACGTACGCGGCCGGCCTGCCCGCACGGACGCGCCACCTCACGCTGCACGAGGGCCACATCATCTATCCGCGCGAGGACGAGCGCGACTTCATCGTGCCGGAACTGGCCGACGTCGTGGCCATGATCGGCACGCCGGACGAGATCATCGACCGCATCCATGCGTTGGAAGACGCCGGCTTGTCCCACTTCGCCTTCCAGGTCATGGACGACGACCCGGTACGGCAGATGACCGACTTCGCCGAAAAGGTGATGGCCAAGTACTGAGCCGCACGGCTCCCCGCTCACAAAAGGAGGGCGACATGGCGTCATTCATGGGCTCGTATGCGGGACAGACGTATGCGCTGCTGCGCATCGTCTTCGGCTTCATGTTCCTCTTCCACGGCACCCAGAAGCTGCTCCACTTTCCCATGCCCCCGCCCGACGGGGTGCCGGGCTTCGTGATCTGGGTGGCCGGCACGCTGGAACTGGTCGGCGGCCTGCTCATCACGATCGGGCTGATGACCAGTTGGGCGGCGTTCGTCTGCAGCGGCCTGATGGCCGTCGCGTACTGGATGGCGCACGGCATGAAGGCGTTGCTGCCGATCCAGAACCAGGGCGAACTCTCCGTCCTGTACTGCTTCGCCTTTCTGTACATCTCCGCCCGCGGTTCGGGTATGTGGAGCGTGGACGCCGGCCGCGGGGACGGCTGACGATCCGCGGTGTGTCTCACGCGATCATGACCGAACCGACGTACGCTTCCCACGTTCAGGTCGGGCCGCAGCGCTTCCGTGAACGGTACGGCCTGGACTTCGAGGACTTCCGCGTCGGGCAGGTGTTTCGGCACCGGCCCGGCCTGACGATCACCCAGCAGGACAACGTCGAAGAGTCGTTCGACACGCTCAACCAGGCGATGATCCATTTCGACGCGCACTACGCCTCCAAGACCGAATGGAAGAAGCCGCTGGTCGTCAGCACCCTGACCCTGCAACGCCTGATCGGCATGACGTGGAAGACGTTCTTCCGGAAGCGGCGCATTCTGGGCTGGTCCGCGTTGAACATGACCGCGCCCGTGTTCGGCGGCGACACGTTGTACGCGGAAACGGAGATCAAGGCCGTGGACCCCATACCAGCGGACCCCGAGTGCGGAAAACTCGGGGTGGAGACGCGCGGCCACAACCAGCACGGAAAATTGGTGTGCGTCATGGCGTACGACGTGCTGGTGTACAAACGCGCCGCGGCGCCGCTGGCGGACGCCGGGTACTAGCGTTGCCGGGACGGACGAACCGATGTCGGAGTTCTTTTCGCACCGGCGCGTCGGGGACGACGTCTTCCTGGAAACCGCGGGCATAGAGTTCGAGGATTTCGAGGTCGGTCAGATTTTCGAACACCGGCCGGGGCGGACGATCGGTGCGGAAGAGAATCGCCGCCAGGTGTTCCGCTCCGCGGACCTGTCGCCGCGCACCGCGGATGCCGCGTACAACCAGCAGGTGTACGGCGGGGAAGCGTCGATCGCCGAAACCCTGGTGCTGAGCGTGGTCACGGCGCTGACCACCAAGACGTTCAACAAGGTCGTCGCCAACCTGGGCTGGACCGATGTGAGGCTGCCGACCCCGGTTCGGGCCGGCGATACGCTCTACGCCGAATCGGAACTGCTGGACAAACGTGAATCGAAATCGCGCCCGACGCAGGCCGTGCTGCACGTGCGCACGCGCGCCGTCAACCAACACGGCGCCGAGGTATGTACGTTCGAGCGCAAGCTGCTGATCTACAAACGCGGGGTGGGGCCGTACGAGGACGCGGGATATTAGGCCGGCGCAGCCGCGGCGTCCGACCCCTGATCGCGGCAATGACAAGGGAACCATATCGAGATGATCCGTCGCCCGTTTCGACAGGCTCAACGGGCTGAATCCTCGAGCCCGTCGAAAGGTCGAAAGGGTTTCAATGAGGCTAAAGGTACGCGAGCCGAAGAAAGTGCCAAGATCATCTCGCTGGGAACGTCTAACCGAAACGACCGCCGAGCGGGCCGAGCCGAAGAACGGAACGTATGAACCAACTCGAAGAAGGCACCCTCCTCACTCTCGACTTCAAGAAACTGCGCAAGGTCGCCCGGACCGAACAGGACGTGATCCCGGTCGTGCTCCAGCACGCGGAGAACGGCGACGTGCTGTTCATCGGCTACGCCAACGAACTCGCACTCGCGGAGACGTTCAAGACGAAGCAGGCCGTCCTGTGGTCCACGTCGCGCAACGAGTTGTGGCGCAAGGGCGCGACCTCGGGCGACGTGCTGGACGTGGTCGAAGTACGCGTCAACTGCGAGCAGAACTCGGTGCTCTACCGCGTCGTCCCGCGCCGCGGCGGCGTCTGCCATACCAAGGACACCGACGGCAACGCGCGCTCCACCTGCTATTACCGCCGCGTACCCGACCCGGCCACGGATCTGGAATTCGTCTGAGCCCTTTCCTCCATTCCCTCCCCCCTTGAGGGGGAGGGCTAGGGTGGGGGGTTCCGAGCTTCGGAGACGACCAAAAATCCCGGCACGAAGAGCCGGCCGCGCAGCGACTCGACGGAAGACGACAGGAAGGAGCAGCACCGTGAAACTCGGCATCTTCAGCTTCAACACCGAATACACCATGCCCGCCGCGGAACTGGCCGTAGCCTGCGAGGAGCGCGGCTTCGAGTCGTTGTGGGTGCCGGAACACACCCACATTCCGGCCAGCCGCGAAACCCCGTGGCCCGCGGGCGGGCCGCTGCCCAAGGAATACGTCCACATGTCCGACCCGTTCTCCAGCCTGGCCGCTGCCGCGGCGGTGACCGAGAAAATTCTGCTCGGCACCGGGGTGTCGCTCGTCATCGAACACGAGCCGCTGTACCAGGCCAAGCAGGTGGCGACACTGGACCGCATCTCCGACGGGCGCTTTCTGTTCGGCGTGGGCGCAGGCTGGATCAGAGAGGAAATGCAGAATCACGGCACGCCGCCCAACTGCCGCTGGCAGGTTTTGAAGGAACATCTGGAGGCCATGAAGGCCCTGTGGACGCAGGAGGAAGCCTCGTACCACGGCGAGTTCGTCAACTTCGACCGGGTGTGGTCGTATCCCAAGCCGATCACCGTCCCGCACCCGCCGATCATCCTCGGCAGCATGACGTCCAAACTCGGCCGCCAGCGCGCCGTGGACCTGTGCGACGGCTGGCTGCCGATCGAGACGCTGATCGAAGATTGGCCGGCGACGCTCGCCGACCTGCACGCGCGCGCGGAAAAAGCCGGCCGCGACCCCGCGTCCATTCCGCTGTCGTTCTTTTGTATCGACGTGCCGGACGAAGCACGCCTAGCGCGCTACCGTGACCTGGGCGCGGTTCGCACCGCGGTGCGCATCCCGACCGAAGGCCGCGACGTCATTTTGCCCTTTCTGGACAAGTACGCGCGCATCGCCGAGACGTTGGAGTAGTCCGACGGCGCGCCATCGGGGCAGGCATCAGTTCCCGAACAGCTTCGAGATCGGCTCGATCAGTCCCAGCGCCACAAGGAGGCCGATCAGAACGCATACGACGTTGAGCGTCGCGCGCAGGCTGTCGAACTTGGCTTCCAAACCGTTGAACCTCGCTTCCAAGCCGTCGAACTTGGTCTCCAAAGCCTGGAAGTCCGCCTTGGACAGAAGCTGCTCGGTCAATTCGTCGCCGAGGGCGCGTGCCAAGGCTTCCGCTTGGGGGGCCGTGAATCCCGCCTCCTTGAGACGGTCGGAAAAACGGAGTGTGTTGATGAGGGTTCGGCTCACGTACGTGCTCCCGTCCTTCGAATATAGTCAGGCTCGCTGCGAAATGCGAACCCTCGCCCCGCAGGTCCCCCCTACTTCTTGAGGCGGACGAATTTCTGCAGGCAGTGGGCGTCGAGCGGGATCAAGCCCTGCTTCCCGCCCGCGCTGTACGTCACCTCGCCCACGTACAGATCGCCGCGCGAGTCGGCCCAGATGCCGTGCGGCGCGTAGAAATTGCCCGGAGCCGCGGCGTCCGGGCCGCCGAAGCGGGTCTGTACTTCGCCGTCCAGGGTCAACACGCTGACCCGGGCGTGCGGCTCGTGCTGCGGAATGGTGGCGCTCATGTTGGCCGGCATACGCCCGAACCGGAAACCGAGTTCGGCCACGAGCAGGTTCTCGTCCGCGTCGATGTACAGGTCGTCGGGCCGGTCCACGTGCGTCCACTCGGTGACGTACTCCCCCGCGGCGGTGAAGACCTGAATGCGCGAGTTCTCCCGGTCGGCCACATAGACGGTGCCGCGGCGGTCCACGGCGATGGCGTGCGGCAGCCGGAATTGGCCCGGGCCGCTGCCGGGTTCGCCCCACGAAAATTGCAGCGTGCCGTCCGCGGCGAACTTGTGCACCCGCGCGTTCCCGTAGCCGTCCGACACGTACAGGCTGCCGTCGGGCGCCAGCGCCGCGTTGGTCACCATGTTGAACGGCCCCGCGGCGCGCTGCACCGGCGTTTCCCACGCGGTGAAACCCGTGTCCGACGGCGCGTCCTTCTCGCCCAGGGTGCGAACGAGGGTGCCGTCCGGCGTGAAGACGCGCACCGTGTGGTCGAAGTTGTCGGCGCAGTAGAGCGTGTCGTCCGGCCCGATGTGGATGCCGTGCGCGTTGGTGAACACGCCCTCGCCCCAGGCCGTCAGGAAACGGCCGTCCCGGTCGAAGACGATCATCGGATGCTCGCCCCGATTGAAGGCGTACACCCTGTCCCGCGAATCCGTGGCCACGCCGGCGACCTCGACGAACGACCAACCCTCGGGCAACCGTTGCCAGCCTTCCAGCACCTCGTATTCGATCCGGTTGTTGCCGGTGCCCATGTCAGATCCTTTCCCCCGCTGGGTCCGCCTCGCCCGCGGGGACGCGCTGGTCGAGTTGGATCACGACGCCGTCCGGGTCCTCGAACAACGTGGTCTTGATCTGCCCGCCGGGCGGCTCGCCGTAGGCCACGCTGTCGAACACCGTCGGCGGCATGACGATCGGGACACCCGCGGCTCGGATCTTCTCGAAGGTCTCTTCCAGATCATCCACCCAGAACGCGAAGTGGTGGATGCCGACCTGATGGAGTTGCAGCGCCCCGCCGGACACCGGACGGTTCTCGGACAGCACGATGAACGTGGCGTCCGGCCCGTCCGCCCAGCGCAGGTACACGCCGTGCCGCGGCCGAGGGAGCGCGTTACCCGGATTTTCGTGCGGGTCGTCCAGGCTGACCGTCAGCCCCAGCAGGTCGCGGTAGAACCGGAGCGACGCCGCCATGTCGCTGACCCCGATGGCAATGTGCGAAGTGTTGCGGATTTTCATCCTTGTTTCCTCATCCCTTCTCCCGATCCCTGAGCTTGCGGTGCCTTGAGCTTGTCGAAAGGTCGAAGGGCCGGGGGGTGTGAAGGGCGCGGTGATATCGGGGTTCGTTTCGATGTTTCGACAGGCTCAACACATCGCAAGCTCAACGAACTTATGGATGGGAGGGGCCCCGAGTTTGTGGCTCCTTGAGTCTGCGGTGTCCCGATTTTGTCGAAGGGGGTCGAAGAATGGAAAGGGCGACCGGCCGCTCCGCGTGTCCGAACCCTGCGTCTTCACGAACTGCGCGCCTCTCGGATCAACGCGGCCTTGCGCGCGTGCAGCCGGCTTTCGATGCCGACCGGATAGCCGTGTGGCGCGCGCAGATGCGCCACGCCCTCGGGCAACCGGCGAAGTTGGGTTTGCGCGCGGGTGCGGATGTCGTCCAGCCGCGGCTCGTCGTACACGGCCCGACCATCGCGCAGGATCGGCACCAGCAGGTCGGTCCAGTCACGACTGGTGACGGGGTGGGGGGCTTGGCCGGGTTCGTCGAGGGGAACCGCGCTGCCGGCGGCCGGCATGCCCAACGCCTCGTCGT
Source organism: uncultured Binatia bacterium (SeqCode) (assembly GCA_965242795.1). GTDB lineage: Bacteria > Desulfobacterota > Binatia > Bin18 > Bin18 > Bin18. The sequence continues at coordinate 551,294 of OZ251505.1, read as the reverse complement.
AGATCACGTCTTCGCGGAACACGGCGTCGTGAAAGCGGCGCACTTGGAGGATGCCCGGGTTCGTCGTCTTCTCCGGGTCCTCGGACAGTTTGATCTTGTTCTGCCAAGCCCCGCCCGGGTCCCGTAACGCGGTGAGCTTGTACACGCCGCCCAACGCGGGCTGGCCAGAGGCCGTGACCAGATGCGTACCCACGCCCCAGACGTTGATCGTCGCGCCCTGCGCCTTCAGGTCCGCAATCGCCTGCTCGTCCAGGTCGTTGCTGCCCACGATCCGCGCGTCCGGGAACCCGGCCGCGTCGAGAATTTTGCGGGCTTCGACGCTCAGGTGCGCGATGTCGCCCGAGTCGAGCCGGATGCCGACCAGTTCGTGGCCGCGCTCGCGCAACCACGCGCCGACCTGCACGGCTTTGCGCACGCCTTCCAGGCTGTCGTAGGTATCGACCAGGAAGACGCAGTTGTTGGGCATGGCTTCGGCATACGCCTGAAACGCCTCCGACTCGTCGCCGAACGCCATCACCCAACTGTGCGCGTGGGTGCCGCGCACCGGAATGCCGAACAGTTTGCCGGCCAGCACGTTGGACGTGGCCGCACAGCCGCCGATGTAGGCGGCGCGGCTGGCGGCCAGCGTGCCGTCAATGCCCTGCGCGCGGCGCAGGCCGAACTCCAGCACCGGGTCGCCGCGCGTCGCCAGGCACACGCGCGCGGCCTTCGTCGCGATCAGGGTCTGAAAATTGATCAGATTCAGCAGCGCGGTCTCGATGATCTGGCATTGCAGGATCGGCCCCTGCACGCGCACCAGGGGCTCTTGCGGAAAGACCACCGTTCCCTCGGGAATGGCGTCCACTCGGCAGGTCAGTTCGAGGGTTTGCAGATAGTCCAGAAACGCGGGCTCGAACAGCGCCTGCCCATCCGCGCCGCGCAGTTCGGCCAGATAGGCCGCGTCCGCGGCGTCGAACCGGAAGTGGGTCAGGAAGTCGAGCGCGTAGCCCAGGCCGCACGCGATGCTGAACCCGCCCTGAAACGGGTTCTGGCGAAAGAAGAGGTGGAAGACGGCTTCCTTGTCCGCGATACGGGCCTTCCAATACCCGTACGCCATCGTGAGTTGGTACAGGTCGGTCAGCAACGCCAGCGAGTGGCGGTACAACTGCGAGGGGACGTGCATGAGCGCCTAAACAAGATTGGCCTCGATCAGCAGCGGCCCCGGCGTGGACACCCCGGATCGCAGCGCGTCGGTCAGTTCCTCCGCGGTATGCACGCTGCGGGCTTCGACGCCGAACCCTTCGGCCAGCTTCACGAAGTCGAACTCGGGCGCGTCGAGCGCGGTCAATTCCCGGCCGGCGTGGCCGGGCGTCATGCCGGCGCGTTCCTGCTCCCAACGCAGGATGGAATACGCGCGGTTCTTGCAGATGATGCTGGTCACGTTCAGATTTTCGCGCGCCATGCTCCACAACGCCTGGATCGTGTACAGCGCCGACCCGTCGCCCTCCAGACAGATCGTCGGTCGGTCGGGCGCCGCGGCCGCGGCGCCGACCGCGCAGGGCAGCCCTTGGCCGATGGAGCCGCCGGTCAGCGCCATGTAGGTACCGCGCGGCGCCCCGCCCGCCATGCCGTGATAGGCGAATCCCGCGGTGGCGCCTTCGTCCATGACGATCGCGCCTTCGGGCTGGGCCGCGGCCAGGGCTCGGCACAGGTGCGCGGACGTCAGCGGCCCGCGCGGCGCCTCCGGCCGCGGCAGGGCCGGCACTTGTCGCACCGCGGGGGCGCCCAGCGCATCGGCCACGGCCGCCAACGCCGCGGCCGGATCGACCGTGGGAGCGCACAGGCGCAGCATCTCCGCGTCCTCCGCGCACAGGCTGCTGCGCGCCCCGGGATAGCCGAAGAAGGCGACGGGCTCGTGCGCGCCGGCCAGCACGACCTTTTTGTACGGCGCCAGGAGTTGCGTGGCCGGCTCGGGCGCGTACGGAATCTTGTCCGGCGAGATCAGGCCGACCCCGCGATCCTGCACGGGCGGAAACGTCGGCGCCAGCACGCGGCAGCCGGTCGCCCGCTCGATCCGGTCCGCGGCCTGCAGCCCGGCCACGCGCAATCCGTTGCCGCTCAGTACGAGCGCGGCCGGGCCGGTGCGTAGGGCCGCGGCGGCGCGTTCGACGTCGCCCGCGTCCGGCGGCGGGGGCGCGGCAATTTCCGGCCGGATCGGGACGCCTTCGACCTCGGCCCACTGCATGTCCCCGGGCAGAATCAGCGTCGTCGGCCCGCCCGGCAGTTCCGCGGCGCGGCGGATCACCTTGGCCATGTCCCGACCGATGGTCTCCGGGCTCGTGGCGGTGCGCACGAACTCGGACATGGGCGTGGCGAGCGTTTCGATGTCCGCGGTCAGCGGGGCGTTGGCCGCGATGTGCCACGTGGCGTGTTCGCCCACGATCGAGACTACGGGCGAGTGCGCCTTGCGGGCGTTGTGCAGATTGGCCTGCCCGTTCGCCAAACCCGGTCCGAGGTGGAGCAGCGCCAGCGCCGGCCGTCCGGCCACGCGCGCATAGCCGTCCGCGGCCCCGGTGCATACGCCCTCGAATACGGCCAGCACCGATTTGATGCGCGGACAGCGGTCGAGGGCCTGCACGAGATACAATTCGGTCGTGCCGGGGTTGGCGAAACAGACGTCGATGCCGGCGGCCGCGGCCGTGCGGATGGCGACGTCGGCCCCGGTGAGGGGGTGGGGATCGCTCGGCGTTTCAGCGGCCATATCTTCTGCCTGTCTTCTCCGGTCGGTTCCGTGTCGATAAAGTCGGGTGGGTCGTTCCAGGACACATGCGCCGCAGTTGGTAGTTCCGTTCGGCGGCAAGCCTCCGGGTCATACCACAACTCGCCGGCGCCCGTCAGCAACGCCGCCGGCCCGTCCTACCGTGAACTTTCTTCCCACGGCACCGATTGCGGCGGGGACCCCCCACCGGCTTGCCGGCGGGCTGACGCCCTTGGCTCGCCGACTCTCCCTCACCCTTCGGCCTTTCGACCCTTCGACAAGCTCAGGGACCAGGGGAAGTGATGAAATAGGAACTCCGACCGCTGAACCTGTCGCAGGGCGAGGATGAGGAGTAGCGATCAAGAAAAAGAGAGATATTCCCTCCCCCCTTGAGGGGGAGGGCTAGGGAGGGGGGGTCAGACCGCAGCGCTACATCAGTCGGGAAATTTCATCCAAGACGATACTCGAACCCTCTGCCCGCTGACGGATCGTACCTGCGTTTATCGTCGTTCCCTTTCGCTACGGCGGATCATCGGTCGTCGAATGACTCTGCCGCGCTTTCGCCACGCGCCGGTCCGAGCTTCACTACGTCCGCCCGTTTGAAGCGATACCGATTGCCTTCTTTGGTGTAGCGGATCTGCTTGCTCTTTATTCTCCGACGGATCGTCGATTCGGAGACGTTGAGATAGCGGCAGACGTCCTGCAGCGTCCAAAGGTCCGAACTCGTGAACAGCTTCATCGAATCGACGATGTCGATGCCGATGACGCCGCCCGATTTGTCGTAGCGGACGATGATGCCGTCTTCATAAATGGCCCTGGCTTCAACCTCGTCGGTGAAGTCAATCGTCACGTAATCTCTGGCAGCGTCGTGATGGACTTTCATACCCGCACCTCGAAATTGACCATGACCGTAATCACGTCCCACACGCCAGCGTCCTCCACGGCAACCGCGGCAAGCAAGTTATGGGAATTACATACGAGAGGATCCTCGTAGTCAAAGGGCAGGAGGTGAGGTGCGAAGGCCGAGGTGACCTCGGGGTTCGTTTCGACAGGCTCAACGAACTGAGGGTTAGGGAGGGAGCTTCCGGCAACGGGACTATCCCCGCGTGTGCGGGGGAAACTGGCACAGGGATTCGGGTCTTGGCTTTCCTGGAGGACTATCCCCGCGTGTGCGGGGGAAACCACCACCGGGAGCCCGTCCGCGACGGCGGCAAGGGACTATCCCCGCGTGTGCGGGGGAAACGTGTTGCTGGAGCGGCTCGACCCGGATGGCGGGGGACTATCCCCGCGTGTGCGGGGGAAACTCATTCGACATCGACTCGTAGCCGATGATCGGGGGACTATCCCCGCGTGTGCGGGGGAAACCCTTCCGATTTTCAGGAAGGGGCCTTTCCACGAGTCCATCCAAAGATCCGACCTGTAGCCATCGTCAAAGCGCCCTGCCGGCCGGACGCAGGAGTACCATGCCGTAGCCGTACGCGCGGTGTCGCCCGATGCCCCGCGCCAGCAAATCGGTGAAGGCGTCGGCGTCCGTGATGGTGAGGGTTCCCTGCAGCACCGCGTCCGGCCCTTCGCTGGCGCGACCGTGCCGCGTGCGCATGGCGGGCGTGCGCCGGAACGACACCAGCCGGGTTTCTTTCGGGTCGAGCCGCGCACCGCCGATTCTCTCGAACCGCTCGGACAGCCACGCGACGTACACCTCCTCCCGTTTCCGCGTTGCCGTCCGCGGGTCCAACGCCTGCATGAGATACGCATCGCGCTCGGCGACGTGCAGCTCTCCCTTGTCGTTGCGGGGGCGCTTGAGCCGCCGGGTCGGGCGCACGCGCGTCTCGAAGCCCAGCCGTGTTCCCGTCCGCCATTCCACCGGCATCGGTTTGCTGTCCAGACTTTCGACCGGGAGCACGCGGCCCTGCAACGGGTCGGCGCATATCCCGGGGGTTTCGCGCAACGCCGCGGCGTCGGCCGGGCCGTAACCGTAGAACACGCCGGGCTTTCCGTCCCGCGGCAGGATCAGGCGAAACGGCTTGGGCGCCGGCCCCTCCGGCGCCGGCGGGCCGAAACATTCGGTCAGCAGGCAGTGCATGGCGTGGTCCGGGTCCTGGAGCCGTTTGCTGCCCATCCAGCGATGGAAATCATCCACACTGACGTCGGCACGGATCATGTACAGTGGCGCGCGGCTGCTCATTGCGGTGTCTCCTTGCCGGTGGGAAACGTATCGCGCGCAATCGTGCCTTCGCACACCAAGCGCCCGCCGCCGTGCAGGCCGGACGTCCAGTTGCGCTGGTCGGTCAGCGGATAGCTGCGGTCGGGGGCTACGCCCGCCGGGGTTTCGCCGTCCGGCCACAGCAGGCGCACCGCGGCGGGCGCGACCGTCGGCTCGTCCAGCGGCGTCGCCAGCAGTGCCGACAATGCCGTCTCGCCCTCGCGGAACCCGGCGCACAGCGGCCCGGACGGCAGGCACGGCTTGCGTCCGATGAACAGCGGACGGGCCGGCTCGTGCAGCGCCGCGGCCACGTCGGCGAGCCGCGGCGGTTCGTCGTCCGGCTGCAAGCGCAACGCGACCGTGACGCGCATGTCGGCGAAATAGTCACGGTAGCGCAGGTGGGGCGCGTCGTAGGTCCTGGGGCCGCCGGTGCGACCTTCCGGCTCTCCCCGCGTAGTCCAACCCTGGTCCCTGGCGCCGAGATGCGCGGTCTGGAAATCGGCCAGGCGCAGCCCCGCATGGGGTTCCCGGTCGATGCGTGCGGCGAAAATCAGACGGTTCTGCAACCGCTGATGCTGCTCCCGTTCGGTCCGCCGCCAGCCCAGCGCATTGGCGAACAGCCCGGTCAGCATGGACGCTGCGGGAAACCGGCGGATGACGCCGTAGTTGTCTATGGTTTCGCCGCCGAAGGCCATGAGCGGCGATTCCAGGTTCAGGATGAGGTGTCGCATGCCTCTTTCGCCTCGCCGTTGCGGATCGATTCTTGCGCCCACTTCGCCAAGTCGTCCAAGCAGACCCGCTTGGCCTCGGGAATGTCGTAATCCTCGACGGACATCGCGCGGCGCGCTTCCTTTGCGCCATACGCGGCGTCCAGCTTGGCGAGATAGCCGAACAGGGCTTCGACCGCCGCGTTGGTTTGCGGTGCGACCGGCTTGCGAAAGGCGTTGGCGAGGCTGCGGGGCTGACGCGCGCCGGCTTCGACCAGCATGAGGTCGGCACAGCTATATGGCGCGGTGGAACCCAGCTTCGCCCCCGGCGACACCGTGGCGATCAGGTGCAACAGGTGGTGCACCACTTGGGCCGCCATCGTCCTGTCGGTGTCGGCGGTGTTCCACTCGTTGGCGGGACAGCCCTCCAGATTGGACACCAGCCCCGGCACGTCCACCACGACGTAACCGTAGAACAGGCCCGCGGTCAGTTCCGTGTCGCCGAGGTGCGCAGCGCCGGCGTCCTCATCGGCGGGCTGCAAGTCGTCCACCACGGAGAATAATCGCTCTCGCTCTCCTCCCTGTGTACGGTGAAGGCGTGGGCGACGTGAATGGCGGCGTCGATGTTCGCCGCGGTATCGGACGTGACCATGCGTCCGAACAGCGCGCCTTCCAACCCGCCGGGCAGCTTGGTCTGCTCTCTGAAGGCGCGGAAGTTCTCACCTTCCCCGGTTTTCTTGTCGAAAAGTTTTTCCACGGCTTCCTTGGCCGCCTTGGCGTTCTGAGGATGCTTCTCACAGAGGGCGGCGGCTTTCTTCCGCAGATATGCGACTTCCGGTAGGCCGAGCAGCAAGGGTTGTTGGGTTCCTTCCTTCCCATACACGCCTTTGTTGAAGGCGTCCTGAACGGCCTTCAGTACGTCGTCGGTCGCATGGCCAGTCTCTTTGATCGGCTGCATGACCGCCTGCGCAACGACGTTCCGGGAGCGTACCGCTTCCTGCGCACCTTCGATGGTGTGCAAGGCGAACTCGCGGTTTTCGTACTCCCATCCGGTGGCTGCATGGAGTGTCCGCCCCCGCCAGTGCCGTTTGAGACACTGCGACGATATGCGCGTGCGCACCACGCCGCCGAAGGGCATGCGCTTGGCGCGACCGTTATCATCCCGATTCAGCAGCGCCGCGGGGTAGGAGTGCAGGGTATGGATTTGCAGAAACTTAGGGATGGGCATCGGTGGAACTCCTTACGTTCGAGATTGTCGGTCGTGTCTCGGTTCGGGATTCTCGGTCCGATTCGGCGTTGTCGTCGGGGGACCCTCTCCCTAACCCTCCCCCAGAGGGGGAGGGAATTTGCTTTTTACGGGGAGGGCATAACCAAGATGGAGAATGTCCTACGATCAATCTCGTCTCCTTTTTCCTTCCTGTTCCCTTTTTCTGTCCCCTCCCCCTCCGGGGGAGGGCTAGGGAGAGGGTCCTCAGACCAAAGCCGGAAATCCTCAACCCGATCCCTTCACAGCTTGTCCGACAGGTTGATGCTCCGCCCGGTAATAGGCACGGGCTATCTCGATTCGCGCCTGGTCCGCGCGCTCTTCATTCTCGCCTTCGTTCAGAATGAACCACGCCATTTCCCGCCAGTCGAACGCGCAGCCTTCGGACGCCAGCATACGAAACAGCCGTTCCAGCAGACGGTGCAGCGCAGTCCCTCGGGCGGATAGCAGTGCCGAGAGACGATCTTCGCCGTACAACGGCACGCGCTTGCCGCTGCCCCGATAGAGCGCCTGACCCACGGGAATCTGGGGCCGATGCGCCAAGCCGGCGCCGTGCGCCATGAGCGCCATGCTGTTGACGATCAAGCCCCACTTCCTGACGTCGGGCTCTCCGGGCATCCCCGACCGAACCATGAGTCGCCAGAATGCGGCGCTGTTCGGGTTGTCGGGGCTCATGCGCCGCAGGCTGGCGGCGTCCCCTTTGTCCAGGTCCTTGTCCTCGATGGTTTCCACGATTCCGGTAATGGTGCCGCCGAAGTTCGCCGGTATCTGGCTGCGGCTGCGTGGGGACTCGACGCGCGGCGCCGCGGCATGGTGTGGCGCCGCGTTTGCCGGGCCGTCTCTGAGAACGCGCGCGATTTCGTCCCAATCTTCGGGCCGCCACACGTCCCGGGGAACCCAAACGTATTGGCGCAAGGCGTCCATCCATTCCCGTTGTTCGTCCGTCGGGCTGCTGTCGAAGTCTCGTTTCAATTCCGCGGCGATCAATTCGGTGCGGCCGGTTTCCGCATTCTTCCGATACATGACCAGGTCCGGGAAGCCTCTGCCCCGGACGATGTGGATGCTGTCTCGGTCTCGGAGATGGAAGGTGCGCCATCCGTTATGCTCTGCCTCGTCGATCACGTGCTGATTGAAAGTGCGTTCCCGTACCGGTTTGTCCCGCGGCTGTTCGACGGGGACAGCGGAAGCCGTATTTCCGCCCGGTTCCGCGTTTGCGATGGTGGGTTCTCTATCGGACATTACAGCTTCTCCTCGTCGGACTTCTGGAACAGGAATGGCAGCCCCCTCGGTCCGCGTATCCGTCCTTCGAATAGATTTCGGGCCTGAGCGCGCGCCCTGTAGCGGTGACCGGTCGAGCACGGCAAGGCGTCCTCCGCAGCGTGCAGGACGTTGCGCGCGTGATCCACGATGCCGTCGGTGCCGTTCCTCAGCCACTCGTGACGGAGGCGTTCACGCTCGGTTCCGTCGGCTTCTAGTTCGGCTTGCAGATCGTCGAAAAAGCGGGTGTCGACGAGTTCGTCCCATAGTGCGATCAAACGATTGATTTCATCTCGGAAGCGAAGTTTCTTCAAATCCCTTTTCTTGAGTTTATAGATGTCATCGCCTTTGTAGTAGAATGTTGCGATTGCATCGCGCAGGATGTTCCGTACCTTGCCGACTTCCTCAATGCGCTCATTGGCAAGAGTGCCCAATTTCCCCGCCTCTCCGTCGCTTCCCAAACTTCGGACGGCGGTGGGGCGCAGCGGAATGATGCGCTCGTGGTAACCGGCGGTCTTGCCTTTTCCATTGTTCACCTTCGTGATCCCGCGGGCGATAAGCTGCATCGTCATTGGGAACCGCCGCTCGGATTCTGTCGGCTTCAACAAGGGCGGTCGTTCCCAATCAGCGGATGTCAAGTATTCAACGATACGCTTGCACATGAAGCCGTCGGAGCGCGGAGTCAGCGATTCCTTCTTGCTCTTATTTGCCGGCGTCCAGGGATCGCCCGTTCTGCCGTTCCAGTCCTTTGCCTGAATCCGTGCTGCTTTGGAGCCGGTCTTGACGGCATACAGATTGCCGGCAGTGTTGGAACACAGCCGGACGCGCCGGCAAATCTCGATATAGAACGGGTTGAGTTCCTCTAGGCTCAGTACTTCCTCCTTCGTTCCATTCCAGGGATGCACCCAGACGAGCGTTATGCCGTCGTTCATTCCGGGGAAATCGCTCAGGATTGAATCCCAACGCTCAAGCAGGCCCATGATATCTCGTCGTAAGTGACATCCAAGGCGGAGGGATGCGGTCAGGCTTACGGCCGGACGACTGCCGTAACTCCCGTTCATTCGTGAAATCGTGTGATATTGCTGCTTGCTCCCAGCCGCGGAGTAGCCTCCCATCGTTTGCAGCGTAATCAACGCGAATATCCAATCGTCCACGCCGGCCTGCGTGGCGACCGACGTCTTGAGGTCGTGGTTCTTCGACATCACCAGCATGTCCAATGCGTCGGGCGTCGTTACCCGGCGCTCGTATTCTTTCGCTTTGTCTTCGGACGAGGCGGGCGGCTGCATGAAGGCCGGCTTGGTGACGTCGTCCACCACGAGGCGCCAGGGCTCGTCGTCGGGGAAGTCCGGCGTCAGGCCGCGGATCAGCTTCTTCCATTGATTAGCGCCCGCGGGCGGCTCCCTGACGCCGGCACGGTGCAACGTCATGGCGCCCAACTGCACGAGGAAGGCGTGCCACGCGTGGCGCTGGTGCGGACGCAGCGCCGGGAACGTCTCGACGTCGTCCCGCATCAGCACGGCGTACACTTCGGGCAACGACGCCGCGGCGTGCGGAGCGTCCCCCGTTTCGATGCGGAACACGGGCTCTGTGAGCAAGTTGAACATCGGGCGGGACATCCTCTATGTTGAGCCGATTATGACACAAGACTATAGGGAAATCGTGACCGTCGAACCGGGGAAGCGCGGGGGGAAGCCGTGTGTCCGCGGCCTCCGCATCACGGTCTATGAAGTGCTGGAGTACCTGGCTTCTGGCATGACCATCGATGAAATTCTGGCCGATTTTCCCGACTTGACCCTCGACGATATCCGAGCGTGCTTGGCTTTTGCCGCCGATCGGGAGCGTCGGATGGTGTCCATTCCACCGGAATGAGGCTGTTGTTCGATCAGACTATGAAGACGAAATCCCATCCCGGCAGTCCGCGTGGGCCGATCCGGTCGCAGCGCACGCCGCCCAGCTTGGCCGGGCTGGATATGTCCGGGCGCGTGGGGCGCAAGGAGTACGACCGCCGGCTCGCGAAGTTGCAGGACCGGTTGCGCGAGGTGTCGCTGGCGTATCGGGCGCAAGGACACAAGGCGGTGATCGTGTTCGAGGGCTGGGACGCCGCGGGTAAGGGCGGCACCATCCGCCGCATGAGTTGGCCGCTGGACCCGCGCGGACTCAAGGTGTGGCCGATTGCCGCGCCGACGCCGGAGGAGCAGGGCCAGCACTATCTGTACCGCTTCTGGAAACGCCTGCCGCGGCCCGGCCAGATGGTCATCTTCGACCGGTCCTGGTACGGGCGCGTGCTGGTCGAACGGGTCGAGGGCTTCGCCACGGACGCGGAATGGCAGCGCGCCTACGCCGAGATCAACGAGTTCGAGCGGATGCTGGCCGACGACGGCATCCGCGTCGTGAAGATGTTTCTGCACATCACCCGCCAAGAACAACTCGCCCGCTTTCGGGCGCGTTTCAAGGACCCGCTCAAGCAGTGGAAGCTGTCGGCAGAGGATTTCCGCAACCGGGCGCGTTATCCCGACTACGTCGCGGCGATCGAGGAGATGTTCCAGAAGACGTCGACCGTGGCCCAGCCGTGGACGGTGATTCCGGGCAATGACAAGAAGTCCGGCCGGCTGGCGGCGATCGGTGCGGTGGTGGACCGCTTGGCCGAGGGGATCGACATGGCGCCGCCGCGGCTCGACCCGGCGTTTGCGAAGAAAGCGAAGAAGCTGCTCGGATTGTAGGAATTGTGGATTTTCGATTGTGGATTGTGGATTGAAATTTCGTTGGGTGTCGATTCTGTAATTCCCGTTTCTTTACTTCGTCATTCCGGCGAAAGCCGGAATCCAGAGGACACGTTCCCCGGTTCGGTTGATTCCAGAGGGTAAGGGAATCTCCGCCGTCCCCCACTCCCCCGGGTCACGTCCAGGGCCGGCTTTAGCCCTCTCCCACCAGGGGAGAGAGGATATGAGGGAGACTGTGCGGTATGTAGGGGCAGGCCCCTGTGCCTGCCCTCTTTATCGGGAATTACATATAAGAGGGCTCCTCATGGTCAAAGGGCCGGGGGCGGGGTGCGAAGGCCGAGGTGACCTCGGGGTTCGTTTCGATGTTTCGACAAGCTCAACACAGCGCAAGCTCAACGAACTGAGGGTTGGGAAGTCCCTGAGCTTGCGGTGCCTTGAGCCCGGTTCCTGAGTCTGTCGAAGGCTGTCGCAACGAGTGCGGGATCCTCTTGTATGTAGTTCCCTTTTTGTTCTCTGCCGCGCGGAGGTGTAGAGGCGAAAGATTTTTCGCCCCTACGAATGGGGCGCCGAGCCCCCATCGCATCCTCCCTTTCGTCATTCCGGCGAAAGCCGGAATCCAGGGGACACGCTCTCACCTTCTCCCGGAGGGAGCGGGAAACGCTCACTCGATCAGCTTCAGGAAGGCGGCTTCGTCGAGGATCGGCACGCCCAGCTTTTCGGCTTTGTCGCGCTTGGAGCCGGGGTCGCTGCCGGCCACGACGTAATCCGTCTTCTTGGAGACACTGGCGGTGACTTTCGCGCCCAGGGTCTGCAACCGCTGCTTAGCTTCGGAGCGCGTCAGGCTGTCCAGCGTGCCGGTCAGCACGAAGGTCTTGCCGCTGAGTTCGCCGGCGGGTTTCACTTCGACCGCGGGGACACGCACGCCGGCCCGGAGCAGCTTGGCGATCACGGCGCGGTTCTGCTCCTGCGCGAAGAAGCCTGCCAAGCTGCGCGCCACTTCCGGCCCGATGTCCGGTACTTCCTGCAAGCCTTCTTCGTCCGCGGCCATGATCCGGTCCAGGTCGCCGAACACTTCCGCGATTTGGCGCGCGGTCGCTTCGCCGACCAGGCGGATGCCGAGCGAGGACAGGAAACGCGGCAGGGTCGTGGTCTTGCTGCGCTCCAGGGCATCGACCAGGTTCTGCGCGGATTTGTCGGCCAGCCGGTCCAACGCGGCCAACTGTTCCTTGGTGAGCGCGTACAGGTCGCCCGGGTCGTGCACGAGCCCGCGCTCCACGAGTTGATCGATGACCTTGCCGCCCAACCCGTCGATGTCCATCGAGCCGCGGTGGGCGAAGAAGCGCAGGCTCTCCTTGAGCTTGGCCGAGCAGGCGAGGCCGGTACAGCGGTAGGCCGCTTCGCCTTCCTCCCGCGATACGACGGCCCCGCAGACGGGGCAGGCGGCCGGCATCTCGAAGAGGCGCTCGGCGCCGGTGCGCGTGTCCGGGATGGACTTGACGACATAGGGGATCACGTCCCCGGCGCGCTCCACGATGACCGTGTCGCCGACTCGCACGTCCTTGCGCGCGATTTCGTCCATGTTGTGCAACGAGGCGTTCTGGACCGTCACCCCGCCGATGGGCACCGGGTCGAGTTGGGCGACCGGAGTGAGCGTGCCGGTCCGGCCGACGTGAGGCACGATGTTCCGGATGCGCGTCGTGGCCTGCATGGCCGCGAACTTGTAGGCCGCGGCCCAGCGCGGCGAACGCGAGACCTGCCCCAGCCGGGCTTGCAGGTCGAGGCGGTTCACCTTCACCACGGCGCCGTCGATCTCGAAGGGCAGGCCGTCGCGTCGTCGTTCCAGATCGGCGACCGCGGCCACCACGTCCCCCACGTCCAGGCAGACGCGGGCGTGCGGCACGGGTTTCAGGCCCCAGCCGGTCAACGCGCGGCGCAGGTCCCAATAGGTCGCGGGCAGGGGGCCTTCGATTCGGCCCACCCCGTAGCAGAAGAAGTCGAGCGGGCGGGTCGCGGTGATGGACGAGTCGAGTTGCTTGAGCGAGCCGGCGGTGGCGTTGCGCGGGTTGGCGAACGGCGGTTCTTCGGCTTGGGTGCGGCGTGCGTTCAGTTGCCGGAACGCAGCTTTGGGAAAGAAGACTTCGCCGCGCACTTCGAGCCGCGTCGGCGGCGCGTCCGTCCCGGCGGACAGCAGCGTCAGCGGAATGGAACGCACGGTCTTGAGGTTGGCGGTAACGTCTTCGCCCGTGACGCCGTCCCCGCGCGTCGAGCCGACGGTGAGCGTGCCGTGCTCATAGACCAGTTCCACGGCCACGCCGTCGATCTTGGGTTCGGCCACGTACTCGACCGGGCCGTCCATTTCCAGGAAGCGGAGCGCCCGCTCGTGGAATTCCTGCATTTCCTGTGGGGAGGAGACGTTGCCGAGCGACAGCATGGGCAGGCTGTGGCGCACTTGGCCGAACTCGGTCAGCGGCGGGGCGCCGACCTTCTGCGTGGGCGAGGTCGGGTTGGCGAGGTCGGGATGCGCGGCTTCCAGGTCGGACAAACGCCGGAAGAGCCGGTCGTACTCGGCGTCGCCGATGATCGGATCGTCCAGTACGTAGTAACGATGATTATGAAGGGCTATTTCTTCGCGCAGGCGCGCGACTTCTTGCCGCACCGAATCGGGGGGAGCGGGGCGGGACGCGGCCTCGCCCGCGGCAGAAGTCGGCGGGGGAGGGGATGCGGGATCGGTCGCCATGTCGGCCTGCCTGGCGGACGCGGTTCATGTCGGTGCAACGTCCGCGTCTCCTTCTTCACTGGCGGGCTGCTGCATGGTGAGGCAGTGCACGCCGCCCAAGCCTACCACAAGATCGGCGGATGGAATGCCGCAGATTCGGCGGTCGGGGAAGACTTGACGCAGGATGGCGAGCGCCTGTTGATCCGCAGCTTGGCTGAAGGTCGGAACCAGCACGACGGCATTCGCCACGTAGAAGTTGGCATAGCTGGCCGGCAGCCGTTGGCCGTCGTGCTGCACGGCCGCGGGCATGGGCAGGCGCACTATGTGCAGCGGTCGTCCATCTTGGTCCCGCATAGCGTGCAGCCGGCGCAGATTGTCCTGCAGCGGCGCGTAATTCGGATCGGCGGGATCGTCTTCGACCGCGCAGACGACCGTCGTGGGATTCACGAAACGGGCGATCTCGTCCACGTGTCCGTCGGTGTCGTCGCCTAGGATGCCGTCGCCCAGCCAGCCGACGTGCCGTATGCCCAAGTAGTCGCGGAGTGCCTGTTCGATTTTTGTCCGGCTCAGCCGCGGGTTGCGGTTGGGATTGAGCAGGCAGACTTCGGTGGTGAGCGCCATGCCGCGGCCGTTGACGTCGATGGCGCCGCCTTCCAGCACGAGGCCGGGCGTCACGACCGGCAGGCCGAGTCGGTCGGCGAGACGCCGCGGCACCGCGTCGTCCAGGTCCCAAGGCGGGTATTTGCCGCCCCAGGCGTTGAACGTCCAATTCGTGAGACAGAGGCGGCGCGGCCTCTCTTCATCGCTGCCGGTAGTGGAATGGCGCGTAACGAACAGCGGGCCGAAGTCGCGTATCCAGGTGTCGTTGGTCGGCACCTCGAACAGGCTGACAGACGAAACGTCCACGCCCGCGGCCGTGAGCCGCTCCCGCACGTGTCGGGCCGTATCCGCGTCGTTGACGCAGATGCAGACGCGCTCGTGACGGTGCAGCGCGGCGACCATCTCGACGTACACGTCGGCAACGGGCGGGAAGACGCCCGGCCACGTTTCCCGGTTGTGGGGCCACGCCAGCCACGTGGCGGCGTGCGGCTCCCATTCCGCGGGCAGGCGGAAGCAGGAACGGGCCGCCCGACGAGGGTTCAGGCGGTCGCCAGCGGGTGCGTCGAGGCTCGGCTCGGATACGGACCCGCGCACGGGATCAGTCCAGGAAACGTTTGGTCAGGTCCGCGTACGCGTCGATGCGGCGGTCGCGGAGAAACGGCCAGACTCGGCGCAGGGTGCCGATCTTGTCCAGCTTGCACGGTACGACCATCGTTTCTTCGGCGCCGGTCGGCGCCTCGGCGAGGATGCGCCCGAACGGGTCACTGACGAACGAGGCGCCCCAGAAGTCGAGCGCGTCTTCCCGACCGATGCGGTTGACCGCGGCCACGAACACGCCGTTGGCAATCGCGTGGCTGCGCTGCACGACCTGCCACGCGTCGACTTGCGATTGGCGCGCACGCGGACTGTCTTCCGCCTGCCAGCCGATCGCGGTCGGATAGAACAGAATTTCCGCCCCGCTCAGCGCGGTCAGCCGCGCGCCTTCGGGAAACCACTGGTCCCAGCAGATCAGCACGCCGATCTTCGCATAGCGGGTGGCGAAGGTCCGAAACCCGAGGTCACCGGGCGTGAAATAGAATTTCTCGTAGTAGAGCGGGTCGTCGGGAATGTGCATCTTGCGGTAGTGCCCGACGAGGCGGCCGTCGGCGTCGATCACGACCGCGGCGTTGTGGTACAGCCCCGGGGCGCGCTGCTCGAAGACCGGCGCGATGAGGACGACCCGGCGGTCCGCGGCCAACGTGCACAACCGTTCGGTCGTCGGCCCCGGAATCGGCTCGGCCAGATCGAATTGCGCGGGGTCTTCGGTCTGGCAGGGGTAGCGCCCGCGGAAGAGTTCCTGGAGGCAGACGATCTGCGCGCCGCGGCGGGCCGCCTCGTCAATGCGCGCAACGGCCTTCTCCAAGTTCTGCTCCGGCTGCTCGCCGCACGTCATCTGCACGAGGCCGAGCGTAACTTGCTTCGTATGGCTGGAATTCGATGTGACCGTCATGGCGAAAAATTCTAAGCCATCGTGTGGCGGGGCTCAATGGCGGGCCGGCGGAGGGGCGGCTCCGTTCGTTTTGGGAATTACGTACGCGAAGACCTCACTCAATCGTCATTCCCGCGAAAGCGGGAATCCAGGGGATGGATACCTGCTTTCGCAGGGATGACGAGGAAAACGCAGGGATGACGAAGAAAACGCAAGTGTGACGGGAAAATGCAGGTGTGACGGGAAAAAACTGCCTTCGGAATCGTTTTGGTTTTTCTTTTTTCATCCCCTCTTCCTTTGGGAGAGGGCTAGAGCCGACCCCCAACTTGATCCGGTGGAGAAGGTCCCCCACCGCATGACATCAATCTGGGAGGCGCAAACTGAAGCAATGCTGTGTGTCGTGTAGGGGCAGGCCCGTGTGGTCCCTGAGCCTGTCGAAGGGTGGTTGCCCTGGCGGGGGAAGGGCAGGCACAGGGGCCTGCCCCTACGCACCGCGCGACACAATGAAATGCAAACGGGGACGCTCTCTGTTTCGACAGGCTTTTGACAGGAAAAGTGAAAATCATTAAGGTTGCGCGCCTGCCCCGATCCGGAGAGTTAAGGTCGACGTCGACGGCACGTTTTCCATCATGAAGTTGAGCGAGTCCGATATGGCCGTGACCGCGTACGGCGTCCTCGAACAGTCCGATTCCGGTACGCAGCGGCACCGGAGGAACGGGTCCGCGGTGACGGCCGAACCCCAGGTGTCGAAGGTACAGGCCGTGCTCGAAGAGACGACCGCCTTGTACGGCATCCGCAACTGGGGCGGCGAATACTTCTCGGTCAACGCGGCCGGCGAAGTGGTGTGCGCCTTCACCGGCGCCGCGCAGCCGGCCGCCTCGCTCAAATCCATCATCGACGAGTTGGGGCGGCGGGGCATTCCCACGCCGGTCGTGCTGCGCTTTCCGCAAATCATCGGCCGCCAGTTGGAGCGGCTGACCGCGGCGTTTCAGCACGCCATCGACGAGTTCGGCTATCGCGCAGCGTACGTCCCCGCGTATCCGATCAAGGTCAACCAGAAGAAGGAAGTCGTGCACGACGTGTTGCGCCTGGGCGACGCGTACGGCGTGGGGCTGGAGGTCGGCAGCAAGGCCGAGTTGGCGGTCGCGCTGGCGCTCACCCGCAACCCGCGCTCGCCCATCGTCTGCAACGGCGTGAAGGACGGGTCGTATCTGCGGCTGGCCCTGCTCGGCCAGCAGGTCGGCAAGCGCGTCTTTCTGGTCGTCGAGAGTCTGGCCGAACTGCGGCGGCTGCTGGAAGTGGCGCAACGCCTGGACGTGCGTCCGTGCCTCGGGCTGCGGCTCAAGCTGTCGGCGCGCGGCAGCGGCAAGTGGGAGAAGTCGAGCGGCGACCTGTCCAAATTCGGCTTCACGACGATGGACCTGCTGAAATGCGTCGATCTCCTGCAGGCCGCGGACATGGCCGACTGCCTCCGCCTGCTGCATTTCCACATCGGATCGCAGGTCCCCGAGATCCGGCGCGTGAAGTACGCGGTCAAGGAGGCCGCGCGCACGTACGCCAAGCTGCGCCGCCTCTGCCCCCGGCTCGAACACCTCGACGTAGGCGGCGGGTTGGGCGTCGATTACGACGGCTCGCGGACGGCCTCGGAGTCGAGCGTCAACTATTCGGTTCAGGAGTACGCCAACGACATCGTCTATTCGATCAAGGAGGTGTGCGACGGCGAGGGCGTGGCCGAGCCGACGGTGCTGACCGAGACGGGGCGCATGATCGCCGCGCCGCACGCCATGCTGGTGTTCGACGCGGTGGACGAAATCGCCTTGTCCAACGGGCCGATCCACGTCCCCGCACCGGCGCGCCGGCCGCCGGTCATCCAGGAGATGTACGACATCTACCAGGGCGCGAACGCCAAGAACTATCGCGAGTACTATCACGACATTCTGGAGCAGCGAGAAGAAATGTTCTCGCTCTTCAACCTCGGCTATCTGTCGCTGGAGGACCGCGGGTTGGGGCAGGAACTGTTCTGGGCCACGTGCGAACGCACGCTCAAGTTCGCCAAGGCGGTCAAGCACATGCCCGAGGAGTTCGAGGACCTGGAGCAGCGGCTGGCGCGCAAGTTCATCTGCAACTTCTCGGTCTTCCAGTCCATTCCCGATGCGTGGGCGCTCGAACAGTTGTTTCCGATCATGCCGATTCACCGCCTCGACGAGGTGCCGGAGCGCCGCGGCTATCTGGCGGACCTGACCTGCGATTCGGACGGCAAGGTGGACACCTTCGTGGACCTGCGCGACATCAAGGAATATCTGGAACTGCACGCACTCGACGGCCGGCCCTATTATCTGGGCGTGTTCTTCACCGGGGCGTATCAGGACGTGATGGGCGACTATCACAACCTGTTCGGCCACGTGCACGACGTCTCGGTCGTCGTCGAACCGGACGGCACGGCACGCATCGCCGACGTCGTGCCCGGCCACACGGTCGCCGACGTGCTGCACGTCTTCCGCTACGACCGCAACGAGTTGGTCGGCGGACTCCGGCGCCTCGTCAGCGATGGGCAGGGCGGGCGCGTTTCATCCGCGGCGGTCGAAGCGTTGATCCGCGAATACGAGGCGGTGTTGGAGAGCTACACGTATCTCACTTCGCCCACCTGAGACGGGAAGGGCGCCTGTGGTCAGGACACCCGGCGAGTTGCCGTCCCCCGCACTTCTCATCCCTCCTGCCCCCTCTCCCTTTGGGAGAGGGCCGGGGTGAGGGTCCGAACCGCACGGCGCCTTGCCTCGGTCCGGGAATTCCAAACCGACCCCCTCACGGTCACCACATGGCGGACATTCTCCACGGGCACGACCCGCGGGCGATAGCGCGCGCTGCGGCCCGATTGCGTGCCGGCGGCCTCGTCGCCTTTCCCACCGAAACCGTGTACGGGCTCGGCGCCAACGCGCTCGACGCCCGGGCCGTAACCAACATCTACGCGGTCAAGAACCGCCCGCGCTTCGACCCGCTGATCGTCCACGTTGCCGACGCCGTTTCCGTCGTCGATTATGCCACCGGCATCGGCGATAGGGCGCGGCGGCTCATGAAGCGATTCTGGCCCGGCCCGCTGACGCTAGTGTTGCCCAAGCGGCCGGTCGTTCCCGACATCGTGACCGCGGGGCGCGCCACGGTGGCCGTCCGCCAACCGGCGCACCCCGTCGCGCTCGACCTGTTACGCACCGTCCGATTTCCGATTGCCGCGCCGAGCGCCAACCCGTTCGGCTACGTCAGCCCGACGACCGCGGCCCACGTGCAGGACACGCTCGGCCACGCGCTGGACGAGATCATCGACGGCGGTCCCTGTTCGGTCGGCGTGGAATCCACGGTGCTGGCGCTCGACGGCCCGCGGGCCGCGCTGCTCCGACCCGGCGGCGTCACGTTGGAGCAACTCGAAGCGGTCATCGGGAAGATCGACACACCATCTTCGTCAGGAGATTTCGCGCGGCCTGACCCGCGTTCGCCGGGCACGTTGCCGTCGCATTACGCCCCGCGCGTCCCGCTCGTCTTGTTGCAACCGGGTCAAGCGGTGCCACGTCCCACGCAGGGCGAGCGGGTAGGGCTGCTGACGCTCGCGCCGCGGGCCGATGCGCCGGGCTACGCGGTCACGGAACACTTGTCAGCGAACGGCGACCTGATCGAAGCCGCGGCCAACCTGTTCGCCGCGTTGCGGCGGCTCGACACGCAGGACTTGCAACGGGTGATCGTCGAACCCGTACCCGAGACCGGCTTGGGACGCGCGATCATGGACCGGCTGCGCCGGGCCGCCGCGCGTCCATGATTGCGGCAATAACAATCGCCGAGGAACCTTCTCGATACTTCGTAGGGGCGACCGGTCGGTCGCCCCTACGCCTTTTGCGCGGTCTCAGTCGCCGACTGCAGCTACGCGCGATTGAGAGTGGTTGGTGTAGGTGTGCCAGTCGGGTGTGTACCGTTTCGACTGGTTGCCCCACGCAACCCAGCCGTTTCTGGCTCCGCGGGCGAAAAGTTCGAGATACGGGCCGGGGCTGCACTATTCGATGAGTTCGTACTGTTCGTCGGGCTTCCGGCTATGCTCCCGCTTCTGAGAGAGAAGGATGTTCTCCTGACTCCGGCCCGGCGGTAACGTCCTCGCCTTCTTGCCGCGCACGCCGAACAGGATCATTTCGGTGACGTTTCTGAAATAGAACCCGACGCCCCTTCTGTCCGGGCCACCGTCTTTTCTCACTTTGTACCAGATCAGATTCGTCTTGTAGGCGAAGCCCCAGCGTTGCATGACGTTCAAGCCTTGCGGCAACAGCGCATTGGGAACCCAGAGATAGAGATGCGCGGTCCCCGCTGCCATGTCCCCGACGGGCAAGTCCTCGATTTCCTCGAAAGATAGCGTCCGGTAGCGGGACAGCCGCTTGTGTTCCGGTGCCATCTTGCCCGTCTTGTTCTGAAACCGCCACGGCGGGTCGGCCAGGATGGTGGCAAACCTCCTGCCGCCGATTTCGTCCATGATGTCTTGAGCGATGCTCATAGATAACCAGCAATGTCCGCCCTTGGCTTTTGGAGGACGGTATCTCAGGAGTCGGGCGGCTTTCTCCTTTTTGAATCCTTTCACTTTTTACGGGAAAGCTCCTATTATCCTCACGGCGACCCAAATTCTCCGTTCGTCTTTCTCAGCCATAGCCCCTCCTTTGTTCGGCCTTGTGAACCTGTGTGTGCCATACGAATACGTTGGAATAGTTCATAAAGGTACAACGTCTATCGAGACCGCTTGCCTTGAACGTCGGCCTATTCAATTGATTGGCGAAGAGATTCCGTCTTTCATTATTCGAGACGATGTTGTAAGTCGCTTGCGCATCCGCCGTCACAAGATGAACGTCATTGAAACGGAGCAGGCCCGAATAAATTGGAGTGGAATGTTCGACCTCGAAGAGCGAGCGGAGTTTCCCGGCCCCGCGTTCCATCCAAAGAATATCGATTTCAGATAGAATGTTTTCGATGGAATTGAATTTCTCAGGGAGCACGGCAGCACATTCGAACTGTTTGGTCAGGGACCAGTCCAATTTTCCCCGATCGTTTCTCGGTATCCATACGTCGAACCCCTTCGATAGTCCGATTGCACCGATCAAGGTTTGGACTTGCGCATGAGAGAGGGTGGGATTCTCGGTCAGCTTTGTTGTTTCGATCAAAGAAGCGAGATGGTCCCAGCCGAAATACGATTCGACATTATGCCTCCCTGCATTGGCTATGTAGAGTTCATTCCCTTCCTTTTGCAGATACACCTGCGCTTTATATTGACCGTCGCTGGCAGGCGATATCGTCTTGAATATCTCTTCATACTCTGAATAGGGGAGGGCTAAGGGTTCCGTCTGGTCGTTCCATAAGAGACAGACGATCGACGGGTGGCCTTCGAGTTGCTGCAAATCTTCCTTTCTCAGACCGTAGAACGTTTGGTTTCTGGAGTGAACCTTCGAATAACGAATGTAGAGGCGAGCGGCGTCGTTGCCTACTTGATAGAGAGATTGGCTTTTACCTAATTTTCTCAATGTCCCAAAACGAGACGAAAATTCTTTCAGGAAAGTGATTTTCGCACTCTCGGGCATTGGAGGAGACCTCGCACCAACCAGGACCAGGTTGTGTTGTCAGCTTCTGTCTCTGGGTTGACAGAAAGGAGACGGGGACGATCTGATTCGTCTTCCTGGCGTCCAGCCTTGGCGTGGAGACAAACCCCCATCTTCGCAAAGGCTGGACTCCGATCTCGTGCCCCCGCTGTCACAATGCGTCGATGATGGCGTTGAACGTCGCGCTGGGCCGCATCGCTTCGCCCGCCTTGGCCGGCTCGGGCAGGTAGTAGCCGCCGATGCCCACCGGTTCGCCCTGGGCCGCCAACAGTTCTTCGACGATCGTGGCTTCGTTGTCGGCCAAACCTTTCGCCACCGGGGCGAAACGCGCCTGCTCCGCGGGGTCTTTGGCCTGCGCAGCGAGCGCCTCGGCCCAGTAGCGGGCCAAGTAGTAGGTGCTGCCCCGGTTGTCGATTTCGTGCACCTTGCGCGAGGGCGACCTCGCGTTTTCCAGGTAGGTGCTGATCGCCTGGTCCAATGTCTCTGCGAACAGTGCGGCCTTGGCGTTGCCGGTGTTCGCGGCGATGAGTTCCAGGGACGGCACGAGCGCGCAGTATTCGCCCAGCGAATCCCAGCGCAGGTGGCCCTCCTGCACGAACTGTTGGACGTGCTTGGGCGCGGAGCCGCCGGCGCCCGTCTCGAACAGGCCGCCGCCGTTCATCAGCGGCACGATCGACAGCATCCGGGCGCTGGTGCCCAATTCCAGGATGGGGAACAGGTCGGTCAGATAATCGCGCAGGACGTTGCCCGTGGCCGCGATGGTATCTTCCCCGCGGCGGATGCGCTCCAGCGAGAACCGCATGGCTTCCTGCGGCCGCATGGTGCGGAGGTCCAGGCCGCTCGTGTCGTGCTCGGGGAGATAGGCGTTCAGCTTCTTGATGATCTCGGTGTCGTGCCCGCGGCGCGCGTCCAGCCAGAAGACGACGGGGGCGCCGGTCGCCCGACCGCGCGAGACCGCCAAGCGGACCCAGTCGCGGATGGGCGCGTCCTTGGTCTGGCACATGCGGAAGATGTCGCCGGGCGCGACCGGCTGCTCGATCAGCGTGGAGCCGGCCGCGTCCACCACGCGAATCGTGCCGGCCGCCGGCGCCTCGAAAGTCTTGTCGTGCGAGCCGTACTCCTCGGCCTTCTGCGCCATCAGGCCGACGTTGGACACGCTGCCCATCGTGGCGGGGTCGAACTGGCCGTGCCGCTTGGCGTTCTCCAGAATCTCCTTGTACATGGTCGCGTAGCAGCGGTCGGGCACCATGGCGATCGTGTCCTGCAACTCGTCGTTCTTGTTCCACATCCGCCCGCCGTCGCGCACCACGTTGGGCATGGAGGCGTCCACGATGATGTCGTTCGGCACGTGCAGATTGGTGATGCCGCGGCGGGCGTTCACCATCGCCAAGTCGGGGCGCGTGTCGTACACCGCGGCGATGTCGGCCTCGATTTCGGCCTTCTTGTCCGCGGGCAGCCGGTCGAGCTTGGCCAGCACGTCGGCGAGGCCGTTGTTCACGTTGGCGCCGATGCGTCGGAGGTCCGCGGCGTGTTTGTCCAGGGCGGCCTGAAAATAGACGGACACGCAGTGGCCGAACATGATCGGGTCCGAGACCTTCATCATCGTGGCCTTCAGGTGCAGGGACAGCAGCACGCCGTCGCGTTCGGCGGCGTCCATCTGCTCGGCGAAGAACGCGCGCAGCGCGGCCACGTGCATGACCGACGCGTCGATCACCTCGCCGGCTTGCAGCGCCAGTCCGTCCTTGAGCGGCGTCACTCGGCCGTCGCCGGCCACGAACTCGATGCGCGCCGTGGTCGCCGCGTCCAGCGTGACCGACTTCTCGCTCTCGAAGAAGTCGCCGTGCTCCATGTGCGCCACGCGCGCCTTGGAGCCGCTTGCGGGCCACGCCTGCATCATCTTGTGCGGATGTTTCTGGAAGAACTTCTTGACGGACACCGCGGGCCGGCGGTCGGAGTTGCCCTCGCGCAGGACCGGGTTGACCGCGGAGCCGAGCACCACGGAAAAACGCGCCTGCAGGGCTTTTTCCGCGTCGGTCTTCGGCTCTTCGGGATAGTCGGGAATGGCGTAGCCCTTGTCCTGCAACTCCTCGATGGCGCTCTTGAGCTGCGGAATGGACGCGCTGATGTTGGGCAGCTTGACGATGTTGGCCGCGCGCGTCTGGGCCAGTTCGCCCAATTGTGTCAGGCAGTCGGGGATTTTCTGTGCGTCGGTGAGATGGTCGGGGAAGTTCGCGATGATGCGCCCGGCCAGGGAGATGTCGCTGGTCTCCACCTCGATGCCGGAACCTTTGGTGAACGCCTGCACGATGGGCAGCAGCGCGTAGGTGGCGAGTGCGGGAGCTTCGTCGATCTTGGTCCACGTGATTTTTGCAGTGGTCATAAGGGATGTCGTACCTCCGGGTCAGCGCCCTGCGGAGCGGGCGGAGTGATGGGCGGCGGATTATACCAAATCGCGGATGAAGCGGAAGGGCGCGGGAATCGGGGGGCAGTCTCTCGGTTTGCTGTTTTAAGGTAAGACTCGGTGCTGCGGGGGAGGGGTTCGAGGTGTCACCGCACCTCCATGAACGAATCACCAACTCCAAACCGACGCACCCGTCGCGTTGCAAACCGAGCCGGAAATGAGTAGAGAATGAGCCCGGCACCACCTGCGGCTCGCATACGTATGCAACCTCTGCACGCCCTGCTTTCTCTCGGCCTCATCCTGGGCGGCCTGTCCGGCTGCCGCGATGCCGCGTCCGAGGCGCCCCTCAGTACCAACCTGATTGCGATGACCGACAAGTTCTTCGACGTCGAAGCCTTGTCCGCGGACCGCGCCGTGGTGGTCGGCTATGCCGGCAAAATCCTGCTGACCACGGACGGCGGCCGGCATTGGCAGGCGCAGGACAGCGGCACGAACGCAGCGCTCTACAGCATCGCGTGTCCGTCCGACGGAGACGCGCCGCCGATGCAGTGCTGGATCAGCGGCCAGGACGGAACGCTGCTCCACTCCGCGGATCAAGGCGAGACGTGGCAGGCGCAGGACAGCGGAATCGGGGACTCGATCTTCGGGATTCATTTCATCGATACCGCCCACGGCTGGGCCGCGGCCGACCGGGCGACGTATCTGAAGACCGCGGACGGCGGCGCCACGTGGCGGAACGGCTACATCCAGCCTTCGCTGGAAGGCGTCGCGGCCAACGCCACGTTGGCCCTGACCGATCCGATCTTCTACGATGTGCAGTTCCTGGACGAGAACGTGGGCTGGATCGTCGGGGAGTTCGGCAAAATCTACCACACCGCGGACGGCGGCGAGACGTGGCAGGAGCAGCAGAACAGTTTGCTCGGCCAACTCGGCTTCACCGACGCGCTCAATCTGCCGACGTTCTTCGGCCTGTCCTTCGCCGACGCGGAGAATGGAATCGCGGTCGGGCTGGAGGGCAAGATCGCGGCCACGACCGATGGCGGCCGGCAGTGGCGCTTCGTGAATCGGGAGGAGGGCGGCGAGACCGACGCGGCGCTGTTCGACACCGAGCCGTTATATGCCCCGTACATCGCGGCCGACGGCGGGGATGGCTGGATCGTGGGCGCCGCGGGCCGCGTCCTGCGCCGGCGGGATGGGGAATGGCAACAGGCCGGCGTGGGCATGCCGATCGCGACGTGGCTGCGCGCGGTGGATTTCCACGACGCCGACCACGGCTGGATCGTGGGCGGCTACGGCTCGATCCTGCGCACGACCGACGGCGGCGCACACTGGCTGCGGGTCTTCGGATAGGATCGGAGAGGAAACGACGGACACGATGATCCCGCGCCCGTTTCGACGAGCTCGACGGGCTCTCTTGAGCTTGTGAGCTTGCGGAAATTCACCTGAGACGGCTTCCTATTCGAGCCGTGAGAGAGGGAACCCATGACCGACCAAGCGTTCGACATTGCGGGCAAGACGACCATCGTCACCGGTGGCGGAACGGGCATCGGCGCGGAGATCGCGGCCGAATTCTGCCGGCGGGGCGCCAAGGTGATGATTACCAGCCGGACCATGGACCATTTGGGGCCGGTCGCCGAGGGCATCCGCCAAGCCGGCGGGGAGGTCGATGCACTCGTCTGCGACGTGCGCCAGAACGATCAGGTCGAGGCCGTGGTGCGCAAAACGGTCGAGAACTGGGGGCAGGTCGATATCCTCATCAACAACGCCGGCGCGAGCTTCGTGGCCCACGCGCACGAAATCTCGCCCAACGGGTTCGCCGCGATCGTGGCGATCAACCTGAACGGCACGTTTCTGTTCTCCAAAGCCGCGGCCCTGGTGATGATGGAGAAGAAGACCGGCGGCAACATCATCAACATTTCGTCCGGGGCCGGGGTGTTCGGGTCGGCCACCATGTCGCACTACGCCGCGGCCAAGGCCGGCATCATCAACCTGACCCGTTCGCATGCCATCGAGTGGGCCGAGTACGGCATCCGCGTGAACTGCATCTCGCCCGGACCGATCGAGACGCCGGGCGTCAAGGAAGTGCTGTGGCCGACCAAGGAGTTGCAGGATCGCGCCACCGGCGGGACCGCGCTGAACCGCTTCGGTACCGGCGAGGAAGTCGCGTGGCCGTGCGTGTTTCTGGCCTCGCGCGCCGCGGGCTATGTCACCGGCGTCAATCTTCAGGTGGACGGCTGCATGTTGCGCGCCGGCGTGCCGGAGAGCCGGTTGAACTGAACCTGCGCGGCGCCGTTCCCCGAATCGGCTCGTCCGCGTTGTCCGAGAACCCCGGAGTGTGTGCATGGTTGGCATCGTTTCGTATGGAGCCTGCGTTCCCACGTATCGCCTGCCGCGCGACGTGATCGCCAAGGAGTGGGACACCCCCTCACTGGGCGGTGAGCGCGCGCTGGCGAGTTTCGACGAGGACAGCCTCACGCTGGCGGTCAACGCCAGCATCGACGCGCTCGGCGCACTCGACCCGAAAACCGTGGCCGGCGTCTTCTTCGCCTCGACCACCTCGCCCTACCGGGAGAAGCAGGCCGCGGCCACGGTCGCCGCGGTGCTGGATACCGGCAAGGAACTGCGCACCATCGACTTCACGGATTCGCTGCGCGCCGGCACGTCGGCCCTGCTGACCGGTCTGGACGTCGTGCAGCCCGGGCAACTGCTGGTGGTGTGCGGCGGCGACGCGCGCATGGGCGAGCCGGATACGTTGCAGGAACAGCAATACGGCGATGCCGGCGCCGCGGTCGTCATCGGCACCGACAACGTGATGGCCGAACTCGTCGGCAGCTACACGGTCAGCCAGGAGTTCCTCGGCACGTGGCGCACCGAAGAACAGGATTATCTGAAGTCGTTTCCCGGGGGGTTCGAGAACAAGTTCGGCTACAACCGGTTCATCGCGGCCACGGTCGGCGGCGTGTTGCAGCAATGCGGCTTGGAGGCCAAAGACATCGCGAGCGCCGCGATTGCCGCGCCGACCCAGAAGGCGTTGCAGTCCGCGCTGCGCAGCCAGGGTTTCGACGTCGAGACGCAGGTGCAGGAGACGTTCTGGAACACGATCGGCGACGCCGGCACCGCGCAGCCGCTCCTGCTGCTCGCCGCGGTCCTGGAGCGCGCCGCGCCGGGCGACCTGATCCTGGTGGCGGGCTACGGCGATGGCGGCGACGCCGCGGTGTTCCGCGCGACCGACGCGATTGCCGATTTCCGGGTCCGGCGCAGCGTGTATTCGCAGATCGAGGTCAAGCGGACGGTCGGCTCGTACGGCAAATACGCGCGCTTCCGCAAGCTGATGAAGAAGGACTACGCGAGCGACGACGAGTCCACGCCGGTCGTGCTGCTGCGCGACCAGAAACAGATTCTGCCGTTGTACGGCGGCAAATGTCCGCGCTGCGGTGTGATCCAGTTTCCCGTGCACCGCATCTGCACCGAATGCGGCTACCGGGACGGACTGGAAGAGGTCAAGCTCTCGCGCCGCGGCAAGTTGTTCACGTTCACGCACGATTATCTGACCGAGACGCCGGACCCGCCCACCACCCACGCGGTCGTGGACCTCGACCGCGGCGGGCGCGTCTTCGTCCAGTTGACGGATTGCGAAGCCGAACGGATCGCGATCGGCATGCCGGTCGAGTTGACGTTTCGGAAATATCACGAAGGCTTCGGGCTCAAGAATTACTTCTGGAAGGCGCGGCCCGCGGCATGAACGCACGGAACGACGTTCCGCGAAAGGAGACGGTATGAACATTCGCGACAAGGTGGCGGTGGTCGGCGCGGGGTGCAGCAAGTTCGGAGAGAACTACGACAAGAGCGCCGAAGACATGATCGTCGAAGCCGCGCAGGAGGCGTATCTGGACGCCGGCATCGAGCCGACGCGGATTCAGGCCGCCTGGGTCGGGACGCTGAGTTCGGCCAGCGCCGGCAACGCCCTGGCCGACCCGCTCAAGTTGTTCGACATTCCGATCACGCGCGTGGAGAATTACTGCGCCTCGGGCATGGACGCGTTCCGCAACGCGTGCATGGCGGTCGCCTCCGGCATGTACGACGTCGTGCTGGCGCTGGGCTTCGAGAAGCTGCGCGACTCGGGCCAACGCGGCCTCGGCACGTTCGGCTCGCATCCGGTCGTGGGCTACGGCACGACCGCGCCGTCGCTGTTCGCGATGGCCGCCAACCGGTACTTCGAGGAATACGGCATCGACAAGACCGCGCTCGCCAAGGTGGCGATGAAGAACCACCACAACGGCACCATGAGCCCGAAGGCGCACTTCCGCATGGAGGTCTCGGAAGACCAGGTCGTGAACGCGCCGATGATCTGCAGCCCGCTGGGGTTGCTGGACTGCTGCCCGACCACCGACGGGGCCGCGGCCGTGATCGTCTGCAAGAGCGGACTGGCCAAGACGTTCCGGCCCGACCCGCTCAACGTCAAGGGCATCGGCCTGTCGGTCACCTCGGGCGAGCCGTACATGAAGCCGAGCTTCGCCTACACCGGCTTTCCGGCGACCGCACAGGCGGCGCAGTCCGCGTACGAGCAGGCCGGCGTCACGGCCAAGGACATCGATCTGGTCGAGTGCCACGACTGTTTCACGATCACCGAAATCCTGAACTACGAAGACCTCGGGCTGTGCGACAAAGGCGAGGGCTGGCGTTACGTGGCCGAGGGCCGCGCGGACATCGGCGGCGGCGCGGTGCCCGTGAATCCGTCCGGCGGGCTCAAATCGTTCGGCCACCCGATCGGGGCGACCGGCATCCGCATGATCTACGAGGTCTCGCAGCATTTGTGGGACAAGGCCGGGGAGCGGCAGGTCGCGGGCGCCGAGGTCGGCTTGGCGCACAATCTGGGCGGCCCGGGCTCCGTCGGTTGCGTGACCGTTCTCGGCAACGGCTGAGCCGTCGGTGCATCTTTCCGAGGAGAGGACCGGGCCGCATGTCCGGTCCTCCTTCGATCCGGGGAGTTTAGACGTACTCGACGACTCCACCCCGTCGTCATTCCGGCGAAAGCCGGAATCCAGAGGAAACATTCCTCCTCACCACGCAACATCAACCAGAGCGGGGCATTCACCTTCCCCCTCTCCCTCGGACCGAGTCCGGGGCAGGCTCCAGCCTTCTCCTACCAAGGGAGAGGGGATCGAAACGGACGACTTCGAACTGGTGGACTCCCCAGGATCGCCCCTTCCATAGAAAGCCTCTTTTATTGCCGTGCGTTTCGCGTACGGCCGTCAGGTGCGGAACCCCATGAACTTCAGCTTCAGCGAAGAACAGGATCTCCTCCGCCGGTCGGCCGCGGATTTCCTGCGCAAGGAATGTCCGGTGTCCTATGTCCGCGAGATGATGGAGGACGACCGCGGCTATGCCGAAGAGGTCTGGAACGGTATGGCCGGGTTGGGTTGGACCGGCCTGACTATATCGGAGGAGTACGGCGGCGCGGGTCTGTCGCCGGTCGATCTGGCGGTGGTCCTGGAAGAAATGGGCAAGGCCGTGTTGCCGGGCCCGTTCTTTTCTACGGTCGCGCTGGGCGTGCCGTGCGTCGAGGCGGGCGGCAGCCCCGAGCAGAAGGCGACGCTGCTGTCCGAGGTGGCGGCGGGCCAGACCAAACTTACCTTGGCGTTCCTGGAGGAAAGCGCCCGTTGGGATGCGGACGGCATCCGGCTCGCCGCGGCCAAGGACGGCGGCGGCTACGTGCTGAACGGCGTCAAGCTGTTCGTGCCCGACGCGCATACCGCGGACCACGTCATCTGTGCGGCGCGCACGGCCGACGGCGTTACGCTGTTCGTCGTGGACCGCGGCCGAGCCGGCGTGGAAACGCGGCTGCTCAAGACGCTGGACCAGACGCGCCGGCTGTGCGAGGTCCGGTTCGACGGCGTGCAGGTCGGCGCCGACGCCTTACTCGGCGCACCCGGTCAAGGATGGGCGGTGTTGTCGGACGTGCTGGACCGGGCCAAGGTCGCGCTGTGCGCCGAGATGTGCGGCGGCGCGCAACAGGTGCTGGACATGAGCGTGGAGTACGCCAAGATGCGCGAACAGTTCGGCCGGCCGATCGGCGTCTTTCAGGCCGTGCAGCACACCTGCGCGGACATGTTGATCGCGGTCGAAAGCGCGAAGTCCGCGACCTACTACGCGGCGTGGGCACTCGCCGGCCGGACCGAAGACGCCGCGCTGGCCGCGGCCAGGGCCAAGGCGTGTTGCAGCGATGCCTTCCGCACGGTGGCCGGCCAGGCGGTGCAGGTGCACGGCGGGATCGGCTTTACGTGGGAGCACGACCTGCATCTGTATTTCAAGCGGGCCAAAGGGTCGGAAGTGACGTTCGGCGACGCGGCCTGGAATCGTGAGTTGGTCGCCCGGTACACATTGGACTGAGGGTAGCGGGGAAGAAAGAACCCGGCACGAAGGGCCGGGGTGGGGTGCGGAGGTTGAGGTGACTCCGGGGTTCGTTTCGACAAGCTCAACGAACTTAGGGGTCGAAGGGTTTTGGGCCGGGGTAAGTTCCAGGCTCGTCTCGGATATAGTTCCTTAATATAGATGAAGCGGGTGGGACTCCCGCGTTCCCACAGAACTCCGGTCGGCGGACGGCCATGCGGCGCTCTCTTTCATACTACGCAACCGCACTCGTCCCGATACTGGTCGGCTGCATATTCGTCGGCTGCGTCAGCCGGCCCACCAGACCGCTGGTACTGACCGAACAGGTCGGCGAGCTACCAGTCGAATTCAGCGCCGCGGATTGTGCGATCCCCATTCTTTCGGACCCGCCGGACGCACCGCACGAAATCATCGCCCGGGTCAAGACGTACGGCAATCAGGGAACCGGCATGGCGCCCATGCAGGACGCGCTGTTGCGCGAAGCCTGTTCCATCGGCGCGGAGGCGATCGTGCTGCAACGGCTCCGCGCCGGAGAGTTCGCCGACGAGGTGACGGTGCAGCATCAGGGGGCGAGCACCGCGCGCGACTACCGCAGCCGGTCGGATTACGAATTCCAACTGGTCGGCTTGGCGATTCGCTACACCGCGGATCGCTGAGGACGGTCGTCATCGATGGAGCGGAAGGCTTTCGGGGAGATGTCGCAGTTCGCAACTTTCCGCCGTTGCGCAATACGTAGGGGCAGGCCCCCGTGCCTGCCCTCCCTTTCCCCAACCACAGGGCAACCACCCTTCGACCTTTCGACCCTTCGACAAGCTCAGGGACCGTACGCTCGAGGCACCGCAGGCTCGGGGACCAAAGGGAGTTCCCTACAAGTCGGATCCAACGTCCGACAAAGGAAAAAATGCTCGAACCGCCCTACTTTTACATTGCGGGGATACTTGACAAATTCGCCGGTTGTTCATAGGCAACGCCAATCCGATACGGGGACCTCCCTAGAACGACGCGGTCCCGGCTGTTCCAGTTCCCACCAAGGAGAGAGCATCTTGAAGAAACCAACGCATTCGGCGTGGCGGCGCGTGGCGCTCGGGATTTCCGCGGCCGGTCTGTTGAGCCTGTCGGCCTGTTCCGGAGACTCGGGCGAAGGCGCCCTCAGAACGTTCTCCGGGTTCTTCCTCTGCAACCCGATGTACTGTGTGGAGACCGCCGCCGAAGAGGTCCTGCACGAACTCAACCAGATGGGCAAATCCGGCGGCAACGTCTTCCCCGACCGGGAAGACATCTACGACGCCTTCGTGCTCGACGAAAACAACGCCTGGGTGTCCGGCGGCCGCGGGCTCATCCTCCACATCACGAATCGCGGACAGGACTTCGCGATGCTCGACACCGGCGTGCAGCGCGCCATCTACGAAGTCGATTTCGCCAGCGCGCAGGACGGCGTGGCCGTCGGCCAGGACGGGCTGGTCCTCAAGACCGCCGACGGCGGCCAGACTTGGAAGCAGATCCCGATCGAACTGCCGCTCCAGGACTGGCAGGTCGCACAGCCGCACTATTTCGCGGTCAGCCGGGGCGGCGACGCCAGCCACATTTGGGCGGTCGGCCCGGTCGGCGCGGTCATCCGTTCGCAGGACGGCGGCGAGACCTGGGAGAACCTGTCGCTGTGGTGCGACCTGAGTTTCGAGCATTTCGCCACCTCCGACCCGTCCGCGAATCCCGAGTCGGGGTTGCCGCGTATGAATCCGTGCGACGTGACGCTGAACGGCGTGTCGTTCGCCACCAATACCGACGGATGGACCACCGGAGAGTTCGGCCTGATCCTGCGCACGCGCGACGGCGGCATGTCGTGGGAACGCCAGCGCAACGTGCACAACCTGCCCAAGTACACCCGCCCGGAACTCTCCGAGGAAGAGGCGCTCCGCCAGCGCGTGCCGCCGCTGTATCTCGAAGACCTCTTTCTCATCGACGTGGATTTCCGAAACGCCGATGAAGGCTACGTGACGGGCGAGAGCGGCACGCTGTTGAAGACCGACGACGCCGGCGAGACGTGGACCAACATTCCGAGCGGCAGCTTCAACACCCTGCTGTCGGTGACCGCGGCGCCCGACGGGACGCGCCCCGATTTCGCGACCGGCGTGCTGGGGACGCTGGCGTCGGTCTCCGGGGAGACGTGGCAACTCGACGACGACGTGCGCCAGCGCGTGTTGACCTGGATCCGGGCGGCCTCGTTCGCCGCGGACGGAAAGTTCGGCGTCGCCTCCGGCGGAAAAGGGACCGTCCTGATTACGTCCGACGGCGGCACCAGTTGGGCCGCGACGGACAAGACGACGCTCTACAAGGCGAACCCGTCCCTGTAACGCGGATCGCGCGCCTCTCGGCACCACGGTTACCCCTGAAACATTCGTTCCCGAACGCTTCGCTCCGCACGCACGCTCATCCGACATCCCCGCGCGTCGGCCCCCGTCAAGGAGGAATGCAGCATGGCCCATACTCCCCCAGGTCAGCCCAAGACCCTCACCGATAGAGTGATCGCCGTCTATCTCCGCGTCCTGTGGCGGCACCGCCTCGCCTACCTCGTGCTGCTGGCGATCGCGACGGCCTTCTGGGGCTACCAGGCGCGCAACGTCGAGATGTACAGCCAGTTCGCGGACCTGCTGCCGCAGGGGCATCCCTACATTCAGGCGTACAACCACCACCGCGCGACCTTCGGCGGCGCGAACATCGTCACCGCGGTCCTGCAGGTCGAAGAGGGCGACATCTTCACCAAGGGGAATCTGGAGAAGGTCCGCTACCTGACCGACCAGCTCGACTCGATTACGGGGGTGGACCACAACCAGGTCGCCTCGCTGTCCCACGTCAAGATCCGCAACATCAAGACGCTGCCCGGCGGCATGGTCCGCTCCTATCCGGTGTTGCCGGTGGACGTCCCCGACGACCCGATGGAGTTGAGCGCGCTCAAATTCGAGATGTTCAACAACGACATCGTGATGAACAAATACGTCTCGGAGGACGGCAAGGCCGCGCTGGTGCTGGCCGGGTTCAACGAGGACCGGCTCGACTACCGCGAAATCCAGCGCGAGATCACCCGCATCCGCGCCGAGATCGAGGACGACAACACCAAGGTGTACGTGGCCGGCGAGCCTGCTCTGAAAGGCTGGGTCTGGTACTACACCAACGAACTGTTCCTGATCTTCAGCTTCACCGGCGCATGCGTGATCCTGGCGCTCATCATCTATTTCCGCCGGCTGTACGGCGTGCTGGTGCCGATGATCGGCGCCGCCATCCAGACCGTCTGGGGGATGGGCTGGGTCGGGTTCTGGGGGTTCAACCTCGACCCGCTGATTCTGGTCATTCCGCTGCTCATCACGGCCCGCTCGGTCAGTCACGCGGTGCAGATGATCGAGCGGTATTTCGAGGAACTGGAAGTGTCCAAGGATCAGGAGCAGGCCGCCTTCACCTGCCTGAGCGACCTGTTCCTGCCCGGCGTGACCGGCGTCATCAGCGACTCGGGCGGCATCCTCGTGCTGTCGGTCGCCACGATTCCGCTGATCGAGAAACTCGCCTACTACGGCAGCTTCTGGGCGTTCGCGAACATCTTCTGCATCACGCACACCATGCCGATGCTGCTGTCCTTCTTCCCGGCGCCGAAGAACACCGAGCACTTCGTGCCGCGCTGGATGGACTTCACGCTCGACAAGGTGGGCAACGCGGCCACGGGTCGGATCAGCCGCTGGATCATCATGGCCGCCGCGGCGGTCACGATCGTCTTCGGCGTGCGGACCGCCATCACGGTCCCGATCGGCGAGCAGGAGGCGGGCTCTCCGCTGCTGTGGCAGGACGCGCACTACAACGTATCGGCGCGGACCATCAACGAACGCTTCGCCGGCGCCAACCAGCTCGTCATCTATCTGGAGGGCGAGCGCGAGCACATCCTGAAGGAGCCGCACGTGCTCGACACGCTGGAGGAGATGCGCCGCTATCTGCTGGAGCAGGACGAGGCCGGCGACACGCGCGAGTTGTACACCCTGGCCCGCGACCTGAACCGCCGTTACCACTACGGCGACCCGCGCTGGCAGGTCATCCCGCCCGACCGGTCGATCACGGGGAATCTGATCTTCGTGTACGAGGCGTCGGCGCCGATCTCCGGCGTGATTCTGGAATACACCGACATGGTCTATCAGAACGGCCAGTTCGTGGTGTTCTACAAGGACGTGAAGGGCGACACGGTCCGGCAGGCGGTCGGGCGCGCCACGAAGTTCATGCAGGAACACCCGATCGAGGGCGTGCAGATGCGCCTGGCCGGCGGGTTCATCGGCACGACCGCGGCCCTGAACGAGGAGATCGACCGGTCCGAAAAGCAGGCCGCGATCCTGGTCATCGCAACGGTTTACACCCTGGTGCTTCTGAGTTACGGTTCCCTCGCGGGGGCGACCCTCGTCATGTTGGCGCTGGTCGCCGCGGGCGTCGCCAGCTACATGTACGTGTCATTCATGGGGATCGGCATCAACATCAACTCGCTTCCGGTGACCGCGGTCGGCATGGGCATCGGCGTGGACTACATTCTGTACGTCGTCGACCGGATCCGTCTCGAAGTGCCGCGCGCCGGCGGCAACCTGGTCGCCGGCATCAAGCGCACCGTCTCGACGACGGGCATGGCCGTGACGTTCACCGCCACGACCATGATCGCCGGCGTGATCCCGTGGTACTTCCTGTCCAGCCTGCGCTTTTCCGCGGAGATGGCGTTGCTGCTGGCCATCCTGCTGGTCACGCACTGGCTGTCGGCGTTGACCATGGTGCCGGCCATGATCGCGATCTTCAAACCGAAGTTCGTCAGCGGCCAGATGGTCGAAGCCGAGGAGGAGGCGCCGGTCGGCGCGCAGCCGAGCCCGCAACCGACGAGCTAGGATCTCGGAAAGGGAACCGGCGGAGATGAGCGGACGGGCCGAAGAAATCGCGCGCGGCTGAAGAAGCCGAAGAGAGTTCAGCGGCGATACCGATCCGGAGTTCCGTCCGGGCATGTAAGGGAAGGAAAAAAGATGGATCCGACAATCCTCTCCACGATCGGCGGGGTGATCGCCATCATCGGATTCACGTGGCGAATGAATTACGTCACGCGGAAGGAATCGCAGGAGGTGATAAAAGAGTTCCGCCAGGAAATCCGCGCGGAAATCAAGGATCTCCGTATAGAAATCCGGGGAGAGATAAAAGATCTGCGGACGGAAGTCCGCGCGGAGATCAAGGAAGTCCGTCAGGACGTGGATGCACTCAGAAGAGACGTCGACCATCTCAGCAGAAATGTCGATACGCTGCGCAAAGACGTAGATAAACTGATCCAAGTCGTCGATACGCTGCGCCAGGATGTCGATACGCTGCGCCAGGATGTCGATATGCTACGCCAGGATGTCGATATGCTACGCAAGGACGTCGATATGCTGGGCAAAGACGTCCACGGGTTGAGAGCCGGCCAGCGTGATATGAACGTCCGCATGGACAAGATGGAAGAGACGATGGCCGGGATGCACGCGGGATCGGCTGCGTGACGTCATAAAGGACTTAGCGAAGGTGAAAGGGGAGTCGGTTCGGAGGAGGGCTTGGGCCGGAAACGACTCCTTGGGGCAGTAGCGATAGGCTCTTCGTGAGGGCGGAGGGCACAAGGAAGGAGACCTCGTTATGCAGCGAGCAGGGAGAGGGATATTCAGCGGGCTGTGGCTGGGCGTGACCGCCATCGGCCTGAGCGTGGCGCTCGCGGTGCCGTCCGCGAACGCCGCGGGGGGAAGGAAAGACAAGGGCTTCCTCGACAGCTTCGACCGCATGGCCATTCACGGCTACGTGGACAACTTCACCATCCTGCGCAACGACACGTTCAAGACCGACTACCACGTCGCGTCGTCGCGCTACCGGGCCAGCGTGCAGTTGGCCGGCCCGCTGTACATGTTCCAGGATTACTTCGACCGCTTCGAGTACTTCATCGAACTGCGGCCGGAGTACGAATCCATCTACGACATCGACGATAAGTTCGGAACCGGACGTAAGGGCGAGAACAAACGATTCGTCTCTGGGCGTTCCGGTTATCCTAATGCGGTGAATCAAGGCTATCTCAGAAATCACGGGCTTGACCCAGGCCACTACGGTGCATTCTGGCCGAAGGAGCCTAACGCTGCTGGCGACGGACGTATCGAGTTCTTGCACACTTTGGTTCCCGGCTCGAAGTACGGCGTTGATGGCCGCTATCGCGATTCACGAAGCAGAGCGTATTATGGCCTAGATGCCAGTCAGAACGACCTGCGTTTCGGCATGCTCCGCGAGACCAACATGGACCTGTACTACCCCGTGCGCGAAGCCTACTTCGATTTCTTCTGGAAGGGCTTCGGCGGTCGGAACTGGTTGCGGCTCGGGAAGCAGCAGCACGTGTGGGGGAAAGCCGACTTCTTCCGCTTGCAAGACATCGTGAACCCGGTCAATTTCGGCGATCACTTCTTCATCGACCTGTTCGACGACACGCGCGTCCCACTGTGGTCTGCACTATTCGAGCACCGCTTCGGTAATATCGGTCCCTTGCGCGACGTGGCCGGTAGCGTGGTGTATGTCTTCGACCGCCACACGCCGACCGGTCTAGGACATCCCGCCCAGCCCTGGGCCACCGGCTTCGGTCGGACGATAGATGGGTTTGCGTTTGGGAACGATCTGTTCTCTCGCATCGTGTTTCCTAACCAGTCCGATAATCCATCGGACGATAACTATGTGCCGTTCTTGAATATGGCGCTATACGAAAACCGCGCCCCGCACTGGAACCTGAAGAACGGCGGTATCGGGATGCGATGGGAAGCTACCGTCGGCAACCTGAGAGTCCAGGTCACCGACTGGTTCGCTTTCCCCGACCTGCCCGTTACAGGATGGGACCGCATCAACGTTTTGAATAATCCGAACTGCACAACGGACGGCAACGGGAATAGTATCCTCCCTGCCGACCGGAATGACGCACCAGCAAGCAACGTAGCCGCGAAGGACGGTGGAACGTCTGTAAATTCGGCTTTCGGACCAGTGCTTGTAGGCGTCAAGCCAAAGCAAATTAGAGTGCGTGAGGCAGCCATCTTCAAAGAGGGTGGGGCGGCTTATGGAACCAAGCGGGAAAATCAGCACGCCAGATACGCCAACATGTGCGGCTTGGGCGGCTCGCTGGCAGCTAGGTATCGTAAGACAAATACCCTGGGTCTGTCGCTCGACTGGTTCGAGCCGTACACCGGCTT
This sequence comes from uncultured Binatia bacterium (SeqCode), assembly GCA_965242795.1. GTDB lineage: Bacteria > Desulfobacterota > Binatia > Bin18 > Bin18 > Bin18. The sequence goes on along the minus strand of OZ251505.1, from coordinate 513,975 downwards.
CGTGATCCGTTGGGAATCGTCCTGGACCACCAACGCGCTGTTGAACGACACCGCCAAGATCGATTTGATGGGAGACGGCAACGCGTTCAAGTGGGTGCTGGGTATCGACCGTCCGACCTTGATCCGCTGGCTCAATCCTACCCGGAGTTTCTTTCTGAGCGCCCAGGCGTACGGAACTCACTACCCCGACTCACGGGCGGGCCGGCGCGGTATCGTGAGCGAGCAGAATAACTTCATCTTCACCGTGTTCGCGCAGAACCACTTCATGCGAGACCAACTGGTCTATCTAGTCTTCGGCGCGTTCGGCACCGCGGCGCAGGATGGCACGACCGGCGGGAACATCGAGTATCTGATCAACAACAACTGGTCGGTCACGCTCGGGTTCACCGCATTTCTCGGCTCACGGCACCGACACGACCTCACCACCTTCGGGGTGTTCAACGACGGCTCGTGCTACGCTGGATTGTCCGGGCCAGGCTCCTGCCAGCAACCCTTCACTGAAGCCGGCTTCGGTCTTTTCCACATGCAGGCCGGCGGCTCGGAGCGGAACCAGATGAACGAGTTCTGGGGCCGGCTCCGCTATCGGTTCTAGCATCCTGTTCCCTCCCCCCTTGAGGGGGAGGGTTAGGGAGGGGGGCTTCTTCCAGCCGCGCCGATCCAGCATCGCCCGCAACGGAAAAAATACCCCCGGAAGGACTATTGACCCACTTGAAACGAAGCACTTACAAGGAGAGCATCCAACGTTCTCCACTAGGAGGGATTATGAAGCGATTCGTGATGGTTTCGATCTTTGCCGCGTTCGGCCTGATCTGGACGCAGGCCGTGTCGGCGCAGAGCGGCGACCCGACGACGTACACGCGCGACACGTTCGAACAGTGGTTCCAGGAGAACAAGGACGCCGAGCCCGACTTCCAGGCCGGCGACACGCTCACGCATGCCGACTTGGCGCGCGTCAAGCCGTTCATGTTCCCCGGCTATTTCGAGCAGTACGAAAAGTGGAACGACGGCTCGCTCCAAATCGAGGTCGTGGAGACGTATCACGTCCAGCCGCACAAGACGGTGCTGGAGTGCAACGAGAAGTTCCAGAAGCAGGTCACGCTGGCCGCGGACGGCGCGCTCGAAAACTACGTGTGCGGCTATCCCTTCTCGAACGACGACATCACGAGCGAGACGGACGACGGCGCCGCCGGCCTCAAGGTCGCCTGGAACTACGACAAGCGGTTCTACTGGCGGGGCTATTTCGTGGCCAACGCGCTGACCACGTGGCTGCGCTTCGGCGGCGAACACACCGCGCCGGAGCCGACCAAGCCGCCCGATGCGTGGATCGGCGACGAGGTCGATCTCGACACGGACTGGGACTACAACACCGAGGAAATCTACGGCGGTGGCGGCACGTACGAGCGTAGCCTGGGCACGTTCTACCACAAGGCGTACCACTCGCAGTTGCCGATGTTCCCGGACAACAACTACAACCTGCCCGAGAACGAGGACGCCGGCACCATTCACTGGAAAGAGTTCACCGGCTTCTTCGAGCCGTACGACGTGCGCGGCACCGCGTTCATCATCGCCCGCTACATTGACCCGCGGCGCACCGACGACGGCTGGGCGTATGTGCCGAGCCTGCGGCGCGTGCGGCGGATCTCCGCGGAGGTGAAGTCCGACTCGCTGATGGGCACCGAGCATACCCTGGAAGACTTCTACGGCTTCTCCGGCCGCCCGCTGGAGTGGGACTGGAAGTTCTGGGGCACGAAGAAGTTCCTCACCGTGCACGCCAAGACCAAGTGGGACGACGACGGCGTGCGCTACGGCGGCCCGGACGGCTGGCTCAACATCGACGTGTGGCAGGTTCGCGACTTGTTCGTCGTCGAGCGGATTCCGAGGACCCGCGCCACCCGTACAAGAGCGCCGTCATGGCGATCGACCCGGAAACCTGGGAGACCTGGAACCACATCGCTTTCGACCGCAAAGGCAAGCTGTGGAAGCTGTGGCAGTGGGGCTACCAGTGGTCCGACGACTCGAAGCGGTATCAGTTCATGAACGCCGACCGCGGGGCGATTCACTGGCGCAACGTGGACACGGTGGACATCCAGAACGGCCGCGGCAACCTGTGGCGTGAGTACGGCGGGGGTCTGCCCGACTTCTCGATCGACTTCATCAACGGGTTGTACGACCTGAACCGACTCACCGAGTTGCACCGCTAGGGCGCAACACCGGACACCCGAGGGGGAGCAGACATCTGCTCCCCCTCGTCGTTTGCGGAGGGGGCGCCGCCCATGCGACGCACAATGCGAAAAGTGGTCTGTGCTGCGCTGGCGGCAGGGCTGGTCCTGGTGCACGGCGCGCCTTCGGCCGACGATGGCTCACAAGCCGAGTCTGCCACGCCGACCCGCACTGCGGAGCACCCGGCGCAATACTACGGCTGGCTCGACAAGTTCGAGAATCCGTCCGCGGTATCGTCCTCTCGGCCACGAGCGACGCAGCCTCGCTCGGACGGCGAGCAGGCCGTCGCCGCAACGGTAGGCGGGCGAGACGCCCGCGTTCCCGGGCTGCGCTCCGGCCACGAACAGGCCGTGGCCGCAACGAACGCACCGACCCCCACTCGACAGAACGCCACGGTCTCCTCCAACGACGACGTGCAGTCAGACGCCGCGCCCGCGGACATCGTCTTCGAGGAGAACACGGCCGAGCCCGGCGAGGGGTTGGGCTGTTATTATCATCGCGCGTACTACTCGCATTTGCCGATGTTCAAAGACGACGTCTATTCGCTGCGCGGCTCGTTCGACGTCGCGGAAACGTATCGCAAGCCTTCCGATGCCGTGGTATCGTCCCCTGACGAGGTGACGCCCCGGGAGAGCGGCTCATGAGCATCATGGTGACGGAGATCTACGACGCGCTCATCGAAGCCGGCGCGTCCGAACAAAAGGCGCGTGCCGCGGCGCAATCCGTCCCGCTTACCGAGCAGTTGGCGACCAAGCAGGACATTGCCGTATTGAAGACGGACATTGCGGAATTACGGGCGGAGATGCACAAGACGGCGCTGGTGACCACAGGCGTGACCGTCGGTTTGGTCGTCACGCTCATGAAGCTCCTTCCGTAGCCGAAGCCGCTCCCTCCCATCCTCCCGTAGGTCGGATTAGCGAAGCGTAATCCGACGTTCCTCCTTCGCATGTCCAAGTTCTCCCCTATCGTCATCAATTTCGTCCGGGTCTTCATCATTTCGGTCCTTCTCTGCGTTTTCGGTTCACTCTCAGTCGTCTTCGGCGAAGAAAACCCGACCGCTGCCCCCCTCGAACGTCTTGCGGAACACGCCCGCGCGCTCCACGCCGCGGGCAAATTCAAGGAAGCCATTCCGGTCGCGCGCGAGTTGCTGACGCGGACCGAAGCGCTGGCCGGCCCCGACCATCCGCTCGTTTCCCAGAGCCTCAACAACTTGGCCTTGCTCTACCAGCAGATCGGCGAATACGCCGAGGCGGAAACGCTGTTGCGGCGTGCGCTGGCGATAGACGAGCGCGCCATCGGCACAACCCATCCGGGTGTCGTCCGCAGCCTGACCAATCTCGCCCACGTTCTGCAGGACCGACAGCAATTCGACGCCGCGCTGACGTTACTCGAACGGGCGTTGTCCATCACCGAAACGGCCTATGGCGTCGCGCATCCTGCAGTAGCGGTCAGCCTCGGCAATCTGGCGAATCTGTACAAAGAGCAGAAGCGGTACGCCGACGCGCGGCCCCGCTACGAGCGGGCGCTCGCCATTCAGCGGGACCGGCTCGGTGACGAACATCCGGCGACGGCGCTGAGCACGATCGAGTTGGGCGAACTGCTGGTAGCGACCAAACACTACGCCGACGCCCGCGACCTGTTCCAACGCGTGCTCGCCATTCACGAACGAACCTCCGGCCCCGACCATCCGATCGTCGCCGAAGACCTGACCCGGCTGGGCCTGTTGGCGAAAGAGACGGGCGACTATGCGGAGGCGCAGAAGCTCCAGCGTCGGGCGCTCGCCATCCGCGAGGCCGCGCTCGGATCGGACCACCCGGACGTGGCGGCGAGCCTGAACAATCTCGGGTCGGCGCTGTATCAGACGGGCGACTTCGCCGCGGCGCGTCCGTTGTTCGAGCGGGCCGCGGACGTGTATGCGAACGCCTACGGGCCGGGCCACCCGGACGTGGCGACCAGCCTGAACAATCTGGCCTCGCTGCTGTATCAGGTCCGCGATTACGCCGCGGCGGCCGAAGTGTACGAGCGCGTGATCGCCATCAACGAAACCGCGCTCGGCCCGCACCATCCGACCGTCGCCATGAACCTCAACAACATGGCGCTCGCGCTGCGCGAAGGTGGCGACAACGAACGCCCGCTTCCGCTGTACGAACGGGCGCTCGCGATTACCGAAACCGCCTACGGTCCGGTGCATCCCAACGTGGCGGTGAGCCTCAACAACCTCGCGTCCCTGCATCATCAGAACGGCGATTTCGCGGCGGCGCGGCCACTGTTCGAGCGGTCCATCGCCGTGATGAAGACCGCGCTGGGCGACACGCACCCGAATGTGGCGACCAGCCTGAACCAATTCGCGCTGTTTCTGAAAGACGCGTGCGACGCGCCGGCGTCGCGGCGTTATTACGAAGAGGCGCTGGCGGTCGAGACCGCGGCGCTGCAACCGGGACAACACGACATCGCGGTCAGCCTGAACAACTTGGCGACGACCCTCAGCGGCATCACCGACCTGCTGCGAACGACGGGCGACTACGCCGCCCTGCTGCCGCTGTACGAACAGGCGGCCGGGGTCATGGAAGCGTCCCTCGGCGAAAATCATCCCAACGTCGCGTTGAACCTGCGCACCCTGGCGTCGTTGCACGCCGACCGGGGCGATACCGCGCAAGCGGTGCCGCTCCTGGAACGCGCCCTGCGCATCCAGACCGAGGCGCTCCCGCCCGACAGCCCGGCGACCAGGGAGACACGCGAACGGCTGGCGCAACTCTACGAGCAAACAGGGAAGCCGGACGCCGCCCGGCACCTGCGCGAGTAACTTGCAAGGAAAACGGCGCCCTGAGCTTGTCGTAGGGCCAAAGGGCCTGGGCGGGGCGCGAAGGCCGAGGTGATGTCGGGGTTCGTTTCGATGTTTCGACAAGCTCAACACATCGCAAGCTCAACGAACTTGGGGATGGGAAGGTCCCCGAGATCGTCATGTAGGTCATTCCCCACCCGTGTGTAGGGGCAACCCCCTGTGGTTGCCCACTTCGGAGCGCCTGACGCTTCCGTAGGGGCGACGCATGCGTCGCCCCTACACCTAAGAGTCCCCGCTCGGCCCGCACGGAGCGTAGCAGGGGCGTAAAATTTTACGCCCCTACGTCTGACGGGCGGTACAAAGGCGTTCCAGGATCGTCAAGTACGGAATTTCCAAATGAAAGCGAGACTGGTATCTCTCGAAGTCGTGCAATACATTACGTGCCGCGGATACGTCATCGGATCAACGCCAGGATCGGTGAGATTGCGAAAACCGTCGGCGATATCGAAACCCGGTATCGCTTTGCTTGCATAGGGCCACTTCTCCCGGATCCTCGCCGTTCCTGAATCGGAACCGTCAAAGGACACCGCCATGCGTCGAGTGGCTCTGGTCGGGGCCGGGCTGTCACGGTTCGGGGTGCGCGAGGCAGGCTTTCGGGAGTTGATCGCCGAGGCCGGCCGGGCATGCTTCGGGTCGGTGCCGGCGCTTCGCCCCGCGGACGTCGACGGGCTGGTCGTCGGCAGCGTGCTGCCCGAACGGGCGGCGTTTCAAAGCCACGTCGCGCCGCTCGCCGCGGAAACCCTCGGCATTCGGCCGCGCACGCTGTCGGCCCGAACCGAACACATGTGCGCCAGCGGGACGGTCGGCATGCGGTACGCGTATGCGTTCATCGCCGCGGGCTTGGCCGACGTGGTCATGGTCGTGGGCGTGGAAAAGTTGAATCTGCCCAACATGGGCGAGGCCATCCTCAACATGGGCGCCGGGGTGGACCGTGATTGGGAAGCCTGCTTCGGCCTGACCGCGCCACCCAGCTTCGCGCTGGCCGCCCAGTTGCACATGGACACGTACGGCACCACGGAAACCCAGCTCGCCGCGGTCGCGGTCAAGAACCATACGCATGCGCGCAACAACCCGCACGCCCATTTTCAACGGGGCGTCACGTTGGACGAGGTGGTCTGTTCGCGCATGATCGCCGCGCCGCTGCGCCTGTTCATGTGCTCGCCCATTACCGACGGCGCGGCCGCGGTCGTGCTGGCCAGCGAAGAGCGCGCCCGCGACCTGACCGACGCGCCGGTATTCGTCATCGGCACCGGGCAGGCGGTGCACGGGTTTTCCATTGCCGGGTTGGATCCCGATTACGCCAGTTGGCCGGCCCTGCACGAGGCCGGCGCGGCCGCCTACCGCATGGCCGGCATGCGGGCCGACGACGTGGACTTTGCCGAAGTCCACGACTGTTTCGCGATTGCGGAAGTGATCGCGTACGAGGAACTGGGGTTCTGTGCCAAGGGCGAGGGCGGGCCGTTTGCCGCCGCGGGCGGTTCGGATTACGGCGGCGCGGTGGTGGTCAACCCGCGCGGCGGGCTGATGGGGTGCGGCCATCCGCTGGGCGCGACCGGCGTGGCGCAAGCCGCGGAAGCGTTCTGGCAACTCCGCGGGGAGGCGAGCGCACGTCAGGTGCCCGATGCGCGCGTCGGATTGACCCACAACAACAGCGGCATGGGCGAACACGTGGTCATGCTCTACGGTCGCGAGTAAGTCGCGCGACGCACATTGCCCGCGGACCGTATGAACGATCCAGCCTCCGCCTATTTTCGGGCGGTCGATCCTTTTCCGCTCCAGGGCGGGGCACACACCCGCGTGGCGCGGTTCTACGAGGCGCTGCAAGAAGGGCGGCTGCTCACCACGTCCTGTTCAGACTGCGACCGCCGGCACTGGCCGCCGCGGGTCGTCTGTCCGGTGTGTCTGTCCGACCGGCTGGATTGGGCGGAACTCCCGAAGCAAGGCACGCTGCACGTTTTCACGGTGCAGGAGACCGGCGTTCCGCCGGGGTTTCCGCGGCCGTCGATCTTCGCGGTCGTGCGGGTCGGCGAACTCCACATCTTCACGCGGCTGGTGGACACACCGACCGCCGGCCTGAAACGCGGCGCCGCGGTGCGGCTGGCACCCGAAGCGGTACGGGCAGGACCCGACGGCGAAGCCCGTTGCCTGCCGACGTTTACGGTGACGGCCGAGCCGGACGGATAGACGTGGCCGGGGGAAGGGCAACCACAGGGGGTTGCCCCTACGATTTCGGTCACTCCGGCCACCTTGGCGCCCCTCCGGTATGAACTACAAGATCGGCATCGACGTCGGCGGCACGTTCACCGACTTCTGGGTGACGGGCTCGGACGGCTCGTTCTCGGTCCACAAGACGCCGACGACGCCCGGGCAACCTGAAGTCGGCGTGCTGCACGGGCTGCGGCAGATCGCCGCCACGTTGGGGTGCGATTTGGCGGATTTTCTCGGTCGGGTGCACGGCATCGTGCACGGGACGACCATCACCACCAACGCGGTGCTGACCGGCGGGGTGGCCAAGACGGCGCTGCTGACCACCAAGGGGTTCCGCGACCTGCTCAACATGCGGCGGGGGCTGCGCGACCGGCAGTACGACGCCAAACAGCGCCCGCCCGACCCGCTGGTGCCCCGGCGGCGTATCCATCCGATCGAAGAGCGCGTCAACGTCGAAGGCGAAGCCGTCGTCCCGCTGAATGAAGCCGACGTCCACGTCGCGGTGGAGCGGCTGCGGTCGGACGCGGTCGAGGCCGTGGCGGTGAGTTATCTCTGGTCGTTTCTCGACCCCGCGCACGAGCAGCACACCGGGCGCATCCTCCGCGAAGCGCTGCCCGACGTGTACGTCTCGTTGTCGTCCGAGGTGCTGCCCCAGATTCGGGCGTACGAACGCCACTCGACCACGGTGCTGAACGCCGCGGTCGGGCCGCCGCTGGCGCGTTATCTCGACAACCTCGTGCGCCGTCTGGATGACGCGGGCTTCCGCGGGGTACTGCTCATCATGCAGTCGAACGGCGGCGTGATGTCGCCCGAGCTCACGGCGCGCTTTGCGGCCAACACGCTGTTGTCCGGCCCGGCCGGCGGCGCTACGGCCGGCGTCTTCTACGGAGCCACGCACGGGCTGCGCAACGTGCTGACCGTGGACATGGGCGGCACGAGTTTCGACGTGTGCCTGATCCACGCCGGCCAGCCTGCGACGACTACCGAGGGGTCCATCGCCGGCCACCGGCTGGCCTTGCCCATCCTGGACATTCACACCATCGGCGCCGGCGGCGGGAGCATCGCCTGGATCGACGCCGGCGGCATGCTGCGCGTCGGCCCGCAGAGCGCGGGCGCCCGGCCCGGACCGGTCTGCTACGGCCACGGCGGCACCGCGCCGACCGTTACCGACGCCGACCTGGTCCTGGGCTATCTCGACCCGAACGGGCTGCTGGGCGGGGAGGTCGCGCTGGACGCCGCGGCCGCGGAACGGGTCATCGTCCGCAGCATTGCCGAACCGCTCGGCCTGACGGCGCTCGAAGCGGCCGAGGGCATCTATCGGCTCGTCAACGCCAACATGGCCGCGGCCCTGCGCGTGGCGTCGGTCGAGCGCGGCCACGACCCGCGCGAGTTCGCTCTCGTCGTGGCCGGCGGCGCCGGACCGCTGCACGCCGGCATGTTGGCCCGCGAACTGGAGGTGCCGCTGGTCGTCGTCCCGCGGCAGTCGTCGGTATTCTGTGCGGTCGGCATGCTGCTCTCGGACTTGCAGCACGATGACGTGCGGACCTGGACGCGGGAATGGCGGCACGTCGAGCCCGCCGCGGTTCGCGCCATCCTGTCCGAAATGATGGACCGCGTCCGTGCGACGCTCCACGCCGAAGGGGTTCCCGCCGACCGGGTTCGGCTCGAAGCCGCACTCGACGTGCGCTACGTGGGGCAGTTCCACGAGGTCGCGGTCCCGATCTCGCCGCGGCTCGCCCCCGCGGACCTCGCTGCGGCCGCGGCGTGCTTCCACCGCCTGCACGCCGACCTGTACGGCTACGCCATGCCGGACGCGGAGATCGAGACGATCAACGTCCGGCTGAAGGCGCGCGGCCTGACCGATCCGCCGCGCTTTCCGACGCAGCCGCTCGGTCCCGAAGACCCGGCCGCGGCGCTGAAAGGCGAACGGCGGGTGCGTCTGGCCGGGATGACGACACGGGTTCCCATCTACGACGGGGAGGCGTTCGCGCCCGGCTTCGCACAGACTGGCCCGGCACTCATCGAGCAGACGCATACCACGCTCCTCGTGCCGCCGGGCTATCGGGTGGCGTGCGACGCGCACCGCAACTACGTCATGCACGCGGTCGACCGGCCGCTTGACGCGGTCCTGTCCGGTCTCCGACAATAGGCCGCGCCCGCACCGCGCCGGACTTCCCCATGCCTGCCGAACGCCTCGACCCAATCCTGCTGTCGGTGATTGCGAACCGGCTCGACTCGATCACCAAGGAGATGGGGCAGACCATGCTGCGCACCTCGCGTTCGCCCATCTTCAGCGAGGCGCGCGACTTCGTGACCGCGGTGTACGACCGCGACCTGCGCCTGGTCGCCCAGACCGCGTACATCCCGGTTCTGCTGGCCGCGACGCCCTGGGCGGTGCGCTCCATCGCGGAGACGTACGCCGACGATACGCACGAGGGCGACGTCTTCGTGCTGAACGACCCTTACCACGGCAACAATCATCCGCCGGATTTCACGGTCGCCAAGCCGGTGTTCGTGGACGGGGTGCTGCGGTTCTGGTCGGTCACCAAGGGCCACCAGGCCGACACCGGCGGCGGGGGCGCCGCGGGGTATCACCCGGAGGCGCGCGACGTGTGGGACGAGGGGCTGCGCATTCCGCCCGCCAAACTCTACGTGCGGGGCAAACGCAACCGGAGCGTGTGGGAGATGATCGTCTCCAACGTCCGGCTGCGCTTTCTGGTGGAGGGCGACCTGCACTGCCTGGTCGGGGCCGCAGGCGTGGGCGAGCGCAACCTTGCGGCGTTGGTCCGTCGATACGGCGTAGCCACGGTCGAACAGGCCGTGGAGGCATTGCTGGACGCATCGGAACGGCACATGCGCGCGGAAATCCGCGCGATCCCCAACGGGCGCTACGCCGCGGAACGCTCCATCGACAACGACGGCATCGTCCACGACCGGCGTGTGACGATTCGGGTGCGGGTGGACGTGCACGACGAGACGATCACGTTCGACTATTCCGGGTCCGACGCGCAGGTGCCGGGTTACGTCAACAGTCCGTTCGCCAATACCGCCTCGGCCACGTACCTGGCCTTGTTCACGGTCGTGGACCCGGACCTTCCGCATAATGCGGGCGCCATGCGGCCCGTGTCCGTCGTGGCGCCGCGCGGCAGCGTACTGAATCCGGTCGAACCGGCACCCACGACCGCGTGCACCGTGCTGACCGGCGAGACGATCACCGAGGCGGGTTGGCTGGCGTTGTCGCGGGCCGTGCCCGAGCGGGTGCAGGCCGCGTGGGGACGGTGGTGCGCGCCCGCCACCACGGGGATGAACCCGCGCACCGGCCGGCCGTTCGGCGAGATCCATTTCCTGAGCAAGGGGGGCGGTGGGGCGACGTCCGGTTTCGACGGCTGGGACCACATCGGGACCGTGATCTGCCTGGGCGGCCTGCGCTCGCCCGATCCCGAGCTGCACGAGCTGGTCAATCCGTATTTTCTCGAACGGTTGGAATATCGGCCCGACAGCGCGGGTCCCGGGCAGTGGCGCGGCGGCATGGGCGTCGCCTACCGCTGGCGGGTGGACGCGGACGACATCGCGTGCGCCAACTTCGGCAGCGGCACCGTGGCCGAGACCGCGCCGTTCGGCTTGTGCGGGGGCCGCGGGGCACCGCCGAACCGGCAGACGTTCCATTCCGCGGCGGGCGGCGAGGAAGCGGTGACGGTCAATTCCATGAGCCGACTCTCGAAAGGCCAACGGGTCGAGATTCTGTCGAGCGGCGGGGGCGGGTACGGCGATCCCCTCGACCGGGCCGTCGAGCAGGTCGCGTCCGACGTTGCGGACGGTCTGGTCACGCCCGACGCCGCCCGCCGGGATTACGGCGTCGTCATCGACCCGGAGACGTTGGCGGTGGACGAGCGTGCAACCGCCCATCTGCGGAGCACGCGGAGGTGGGAGCGGGCAGAGGAAAAGCCCGCGGCCTGAGCCCGTGGCCGTCTGGCGGGAAGAAGGACGTTTCACGATGCGATTCAGCGTGATGATCTGGCCGTATTCGGGCGTGGGCATCGAGCCGGTCGTGCGGCTGGCGCAGTGCGCGGAACGGTGCGGCTTCGAGACCGTCTATGTCGGCGATTCGCAGATGTTGTGGAACGACGTGTACGTCTGCCTGGCCTGCTGTGCGCAAGCCACCAGCCGCGTCAGACTGGCGCCGGGCGTGACGAATCTCGTCACGCGGCACGTCACGGTGACGGCCAACGCGATGGTGTCGCTGAACATGCTCAGCCGCGGCCGCGCGGTGCTCGGCGTCGGGGCGGGCGACTCGGCCGTGCGCACCGCGGGGCTGTCCCCGGCCAAGCGCGACCGGCTGCGACGCGACGTCGTTCTGGTGCGCAAGCTGTTGTCCGGCGAAGCGGTCGAGCCTCCGCGCCCGAGCGCGCCGGAGAACAAGACTGTCTGGGGGCAGGTCGCCACGCTGCAACTGGCCGGGGCCGAAGAGTGGGGGCAGATTCCCGTCGAAATCGCGGTCATGAGTCCCAAAGCCGCGGGGTTGGTCGGCGAGGTCGGCGACGGGCTGATCGTGGACGGCCACATGGGCGGCAACGCCGAGGGGGCGCGCGCAGCCATTCGGGCGGCGAGTGATGGCGCCCGCAAGGTGGGCCGGGACCCGGCCCGCCTCCGCTACGTCGCGGCCATAGACGCGGCGATTGCCGACGACCGGGCCGCTGCGCTGGATCAGGTCCGGCCCACCGCGGCGCGCAACATCGCCAACAAGCTGTGGCTGCCCGACACGCTCGGAGTCGAACACGCCGCCGTCGTCGAGGCGGTCACCGAGAGTTACCGTTTCGCCGAGCATCTCGACCTGACCGCCCGGCACCGGGAACTCATCCCCGATGCGGTCGCCCGGAAGTGCACGATTGCCGGCACACCGGAAGACTGCATTGCCAAGGCCCGCGAACTGGAGGCCGCGGGGATGACCGACCTCGCGATTTTCGTGACCACGCAGAACGAGGCCGCGGCACGCACGACGCTGGAACGGTTCGCCGAAGAAGTGCTGCCGGCCGTGCCGGCATGAACGGCAAAGCCCCGCTCCCTCCGGGAGAGGGGGTGGGGCGAGGGGTCAGGCCGCCGCATCGAATCGGCCCAGGAATCTCGAACCGAGACACGACCGGAAAGGAGCCGCGCCATGTCCGCGGAACGCAACCTCAAGCTGTGGGAAGATCACGTGGCCGGTGAATTCCTCGAAAAGGACGCGGAACGGTCGCTGGCGACGATGACCGAGGATGCGTCGGTGATGCACATGCCGACCAGTTCGGGCGGCACGGGCAAGACCGAACTGCGCGCCTATTACCGCGATATGTTCATTCCCTCGATTCCCGACGCATGGGAACACACGGTCACCAACCGCGTGGTGACCGACGACTGCATCGTGGAAGAGGCGACCGTCCGGCTGGTTCACGCGAAGCAGATGGACTGGTTCCTGCCGGGCATTCCGCCCACGGGCAAGTCCATCAGCGTCGATCTGGTGATCTTCATCGAATTCCGGGACGGCAAGATGTCCGCCGAACGGATCTATTGGGATCAGGCCGCGGTGCTCGGACAGATCGGCCGGTCGTCCTAGTCGCGGTCGGACGGATATGCGCGCAGGCGGGATGAGAAATACCGACCCATCCTTGAGAAGGACAACGATGAAATGAACGGCCCCATGTCTCCCTCCATCCTCCGGTCGTCGTTCGAGAAAGCGGTGTGGGGGATTCTTGCGCCCCCGTGCAGAGCGGGAGTCGTGGCTTGGCTGTTGCTGACTGCGGGGGTATTCCCGACCACCCACGCCGCGACCGCCGACGGTTCGAGCGAGGAAACTCCGGCGGGTTATGCCCGGCAAGGCGATCTGCTGGGCGCGGTTGCGCTGTACAAAGCCGCGCACGACCCGACGACGAAGCCGGGGCTGGCCGCGTTGCAGGAACTCGCGCTGGAGGTGTTGCGTCTGGGGCTCCGTCTGAGCGAGCCGCACGAACGCAACGTCGTGGCCGGCATTCTGGGCCGCCGCGGAGACCCGGCCGGCCTGGTCGTGCTCGACGAGGCCCTGCGGTCGGAAAAGCCCATGTTGCGGCGGACCGCGGCCGACGCGCTGGGCGAGATGGCCACGCCCGGGGCCGCGGACGTGTTGCGCCGCTTGTACTACGCCGAGTCGGCGCGGTCGGAAGACAAACGGCTGGCGCTGTCCGGGTTGCGCCGCACGCGGGACCGGACCGCGCTGGCGTTGTATCACGACGCGGTGAACAGCCCGGATACGCGCATCCGCACGCAGGCCGCGGGCGGCCTGGGAGAAATGCGCGCCGCGGCCTCCGTGCCCGTCGTCCAGACGCTCCTGAAAACCGAGAAAGACCCGGTCGTGGCGGTGACGCTGGCGTGGTCGCTCGCGGCCGCGGGGGACGCTGCCGGACTCGCGTATCTGACCGCGCAACTGAGCGGCGGCAGCGAGAAGGTGCGCGATGCGTGCGTGGGGCTGCTCGGGTCGCTCGACGACCGGCGCGTCGTTGCGCCGCTGCGCGCCGCGCTCACGTCCGACCCGTCGCAGATGGTGCGTACCACGGCCGCGGCCTCGCTGACCCATTTCCGGGACGCGAGCGGGCTGCCGCTGGTCGAGGCGGCCCTGACGCACATCGACTTTCGCATTCGTCTGGCCGCGGCCATTTCGCTCACGCGCATGGACTATGCCATCGCCAAACCATTGGTCGTCGTGGCGCTTGCCTCTGCGGACCCGCTGGTGCGCGCGAACGCGTATCAGGTCGTGGGGCGGCACCGGGACGCCGATTTGGCGGACGAGGTGGCCGCGGCCGTCTCGCGCGAGACCGACCTGTACACCAAGGCGCACGGGCTGTGGACGATCGGACGCATCGGCGCCGCGGGCAGCGTCTCCCAACTGCTGGATCTGTTGGCGGACGAGGAAGAGTCGTTGCGCCACGCCTCGGCAGAGGCACTGATTCTGATCTCCGACCGACTGTTGCACGCCGCACGATAGGACCCCGATGAACGGGGGAGATGAAAGTATCCCGGTTTGCAAAGAACCTTCTCCCCCGGATCAAGTCCGAGGCAGGCTCTAACCCCTTCCCGGCGATCCCTGAGCGTGCGGTCCCTGAGCCTGTCGAAGGGTCGAAAGGTCGAAGGGGGGGAGAGGGGATATAAAAAGGCGGGAGAAGAAAAATAGAGCCCCGATTGAATCTCCGAAGCGCACGTTCCTAACACGTGCAAGAATCAATGTCCGCCCATGCTAGCGAAAATCCTTCAAACACAGTAGAAGGACCGAAACTCAGACACACACGGGAGGGTTACGCCCATGAAATTCAACCTGTTCATCCTGCCGACGATTCCGGGGACGTTCGAAGAGCGCAAACGGTTGGCGCCCATCGGTCGGAACAACGAGAAGTATCAGGAACTGCTCAAGGAGGTGCGCGACATCGCCCAGTTGGCCGAAGATCTCGGCTTCGACGCTCTGTCCACGACCGAACATCACTTTCATTCCGAGGGCTACGAAGCGTCGATCGCACCGCTGATGCTGTACACCGACTTGGCCGCGCGCACCGAACGGCTCAAGTTCGCTTCGCTCGGACTGGTCCTGCCGACCTGGGACCCGCTGCGTGTCGCGGAGGAAATCGCGGTCCTGGATCATCTGACGAAGGGACGCTTCATCGCCGGCTTCGCGCGGGGGTATCAGGACCGCTGGACGAACGTGTTGGGCCAGCATTACCACGTCACGGGTGCGCCCATGGACGGCTCCGAGGTGGACGCGCACAACCGGGCGGTCTTCGAGGAAGTCTTCAAGATCATGAAGCAGGCGTGGACCGAGGAATCGATCCGGCTCAAGACCAAATACTATGAAGTCCCGGCACCGTACGAACAGGGCATTCAACGCTGGCCGGTCGGCAAGGACTGGACCGCGAAATACGGCGCCAAAGGCGAGGTGGACGAAAACGGCGCGGTGCAGCGCATCTGTGTCGTGCCCAAGCCATATACCCAGCCGCATCCGCCCATCTGGCAGCCCTTTTCGGTGAGCGAACGGACGATCCGTTGGTGCGCATCCGAAGGGATCGTGCCGTGGATTCTGATTTCGCATCCGCCCTCGTTCCGCGAACTGTGCGAGGCATACAAGGACGAGGCCGCGAAAAGCGGGCGCGACCTCGCATTGGGCCAGAGCGTCGGCGCCTTCCGTTCCGTCCACATGGGCAATACCTACACCGAGGGCTACTCGCTGGGTGCCGAGACGCAAGGCGCGGGCTTCATTCAGTACTTCGCCGGTTTCGGGTTCTTCGAAGCCTACCGCTATCCGGGCGAAACGGGACCGATTCCCTGGAAGTTCGAGCGGATGGTCGAGGCCAAGTACTCGTTGGTCGGCACGGTGGACGACGTCAAACGGGAACTGGAAGCCTTACAGAAGAATTCCAACATCGAATGGTTCGGCTGGTTCTTCGACCAGGGAATGATGCCTTGGGACGAGACCAAACGCCAACTCGAACTGTTCGGAACCAAGGTGTTGCCCGAATTCAAGGACTGAATGCGGATCAATCCGTATTTCTTCTCAGGGGGCGTGTCGCGGGACGCGCCCCTTTTTTATGAGATTTATGAGAACCACCGACAAGAGGATCTTCGCGCTTGCGCGGCCTTTTTTGTCCTTCCCGAAGATAAACTTGAGAATTAAAGCCCGTTTATTTTGCGTGCGACGCATTTGCCTGTTGCAGTTAAGCTGTTTTTCTGACAGAGTAGAGCCTACGATACTCCGAAGGAGGGAAGCATGCCGCGCGGAATACGAAGGACAGCACTCGAGAATCTCAGGAACCAAGGGGCGAAGATGTTGGACTCGCTGCAACGCGAGATTAGTACGAAAGAGAAAGAATTGGCCGGGCTGAAGGCCGAGGCCGACCGCTGGAAGCGTGCCTTGAGCAGCAAGTCCGCATCGTCACCGGCGAAGGCGCCCGCAAAGAAAGTCCAGCGGCGCCGGCGCAAACGGATCAGCTGGAACTTGGCGCTGGAAGGATTGCCTGCCACGTTTACAGCCGAGATGGTCGAAGAAGCGACCGGCAAGCCCCGTGAACAAGTCTATGCCGCGGTGTCCCGCTGGGGGAAAGCCAAGCTGATCAAACGCGGGAAGGACGGCTATCAAAAAGTCGCCGCCGCGCCGGCCAAGAATTAAGACGTGACCCGGTCCGGCGTTGTCAGGCTCCACACCGCGGTGTGGATGAACGGATGACGCCGGCCGCCGGGTCTTTCCTATTGCCCCCCAGCGCCGATATTTCGGTCCGTCCCACATACGAGCCGGCTGAGCAGCCGCGAATATGAGCCGGACTCATACCGGCTCATATTCGGACCGCTTTCAAAGGGGATCATACAAGACGATCCCAAAGGCGGTTCTCCCTCGTCTCTTACCTGCGCAAGCAGGTATCCATGCTCTGGATCTCCGCTTCCGCGGGAGTGACGACTGACTGGCATATTCAAGTATGTCGTCCCCTTTCCTATTAATTCCTTCTCCCTCCCCTTCGACAGGCTCAGGGACCGGGAAAAAGGGATAGTGTCTCAGTTTGAATTTTAGACCATTGCTGGTTGTGTAGGGGGAACCTCCTGTGGATCCCTGAGCCTGCGGTGCCTTGAGCTTGTGGTCCCTGAGCCTGTCGAAGGGTCGAAAGGTCGAAGGGGAGTTGCCCTGGGGCGGGGACGGGCAGGCACAGGGGCCTGCCCCTACACTCGGAGGCCGACGTTCGTCGGAAGAGAAATTTCAAACTGAGATACTACCGAAGAGGGTGAGGGTGAGAGAAAATTTCGACTGAGGCACCATCCAGAAGTGACGGGTAAGACGGCCGTGGCCGTACTTCAAGAAATTCATACGGTATTGGCAATTGTTCCTGCCGCCGGGGATGTGGCAATGAACGACTCGTCCGGACGCGATGCTTGGCGTGATTTCATCGAAGAAGGCGTGTACGCCGACCAAGCCGTTCCGTGGCGGGCCGACCCAGCATATCAGGTTATTCTCGCACATCCCGGGCTACGGGACAGTATCGGCGGTTCGACCGCGCCCGCCCTGCAACAGGCGGTCGGGTTGGTGCGCGCCGTGCGTGGGGTGGACTTGTTCGCTATCACCGCGGCCGGGCAGCCCGCGGTCGGTCTCTCTCTGGGGTTCGGCAGCAATGTCTCCGAACCCTACGACCTCCTCAAAACTTGTCGGCTTGACTGCGTCCATGCCTACGACTGGGTCGGTGCACACGTAGTCGAAGCGGCGCAAGCGTTCGATACGCTGCGTCGGACCGAGCCGGAGTTAGCGGACCGGCTGCGCCTCCACCACGGAACGGTCGGGAATCTCAGTGCCCTGGAGGATGCCAGCGTCCACGTCATCTACACTGCCAACGTGTTCAACCGCGAAATTCCGATGTCCGACGAAACGTTCGACCGCGCACGAGATGAGATCGTGCGCGTCCTCGCCCCGGATGGCTGGCTCGTCAGCCGCGGCTCCGCAGGGCGGTTGGAAGCCGGATTGAAACGTCGGCTTCTGGTGCTGTTCGACAACCCGTTGGTGTCCGTCCTCCAGCAACCTTCTCTCGCCTCCTAGCCCTCTCACGCCCTTCGACAAGCTCAGGGACCGCAGGCTCACCAACCGAGCCTAGAGCACCGCAAACTCAAGGACTTTCCCCCCTCAGTTCGTTGAGCTTGTCGAAACGAACCCCGATGTCACCTCTGCCCTCGCACCCCAGCCCATTGACCAATCGACCTTTCGACCCTTCGACAAACGCAGAGCATCGCAAGCTCGGGGACCGGAGAGAGGGGTGAGAAAGGAATCGCTTTGCGCGTATTCCAGAAACACGCTACAAACGCGCGCAGTCCGAGGGAATCCGCATGACGAGCCTCCCGCTCGAAGGTCTCAACGTCATCGACATCGCGGTGCTGTTCGCCGGCCCTACCATCTCCCAGAATCTGGGGGACTTCGGCGCCGACGTCATCAAGGTCGAACATCCGAAGCTGGGCGACAGCCTACGCTCGCTGGGCGCCACGAAGGACGGCGTCCCGCTGTGGTGGAAGATGACCAACCGCAACAAGAAATGCGTGACCCTCGACCTGAGCAAGCCCGAAGGCCAAGCGTTGTTGAAACGACTAGTCGCGGATGCCGACGTGCTGACCGAGAATTTCCGGCCGGGCACCCTGGAGAAATGGGGGCTCGGCTGGGACGTGCTGCACGCGGTGAACCCGCGGCTCGTCATGGTGCGCGTGTCCGGCTTCGGCCAAACCGGCCCGTACAAGGACCGGCCCGGTTTCGGAACGCTGGCCGAAGCCATGAGCGGCTTCGCCCACATCACCGGCCAGCCCGACGGGCCGCCCACGCTGCCCGGCTACGGGCTGGCCGACTCGATGGCCGGCCAATTCGGCACGTGGGCGGTGATGATCGCGCTGTACGAACGCGACCACAAAAGCGGCGAGGGACAGATGCTCGACCTGAGCGTCATGGAGCCTATCTTCACCACGACCGGCGACCAAGCCCTGGCGTACGACCAACTCGGCGTCATCCAGCAGCGGACCGGCAATCGCGTTCCCTCGATCGGGGCGCCGCGCAACGTCTATCGGGCCAAGGACGGCGTCTGGCTGGCGTTGTCGGCCAATGCGCCGGCCTTGGCGAAACGGGTGTTCGAGGCCATTGGCCGGCCAGAATTGAACGACGACCCGCGGTTCGCCGATAACCGCGCCCGGATTGCACACATCGACGAGGTGGATGCCATCGTGGGCGGCTGGATCGGCGAGCGCCCCGCCGCGGACGTGTTGGCCACGTTCGACGCATACGAGTGTGCCTGCGTGCCGGTTTACGACATCGCCGGAATTTTCGCCGACCCGCACGTGCAGGCCCGCGAGACGATTACGACGGTCGCCGATCCCGAACTGGGCCCGGTCCGCATGCAGAACGTGGTGCCCAAGTTCTCGCGCACCCCGGGCAAGGTGCGCTGGCCGGGGCCGACCGAAATGGGCCGGCACAACCGCGAGATTTATTGCGGCAAGCTGGGACTGTCGGAAGCCCGGCTCGCCGAACTCGCAGCACAGGGGGTCGTCTGATGCCGCGGCTGCGCCGCAGTCTTTTGTTCGTGCCGGCGAGTAACGAACGCTTTTTCGCCAAAGCCAAGGACTCGCCGGCCGACACGCTCATCTTCGATTTGGAGGACGCGGTTGCCCCGGACCGCAAGGCCGCGGCGCGCGACGCGCTGGACGCCGTCCTCGGAGATGCCGGGTTCGCGCGATTCGAGCGCACCGTGCGCATCAACGGGCTCGATACGCCGTACTTCCTGGACGACGTGCTCGCGATGGTCACGGCCGGGGCCGACGGGCTGGTCGTGCCCAAGACGAATGCAGCCGAGCAGATCCGCTTCGTCGATCGACTGGTCGGGTTGGCCGAACGCCGTGCCGGCCGCGCCGCGGGCGAGGTCGTGCTGATTCCGTTGTTCGAGCAGCCGGCGGCCATCGGCAACGCTTTTTCGATTGCCGCGGCCACACCGCGCATCGCCGGCATTGCCTTCGGGCATGGGGATTTCTCCCTGTCCATGGGCATTGCCGCGGGGCCGTCCACCGACGGTGTGGTTCTGCAGGCACGCGGTCAGGTGGTCATGGCGGCGAAAGCCGCGGGCGTCACGCCGATCGACAACGTCTATCTCGACATTCGGGATACCGACGGCCTGACCAGGGAAACCCGGCAAGGCAAGGCGTTGGGATACGAAGGCAAGGCGTGCATTCATCCGAATCAGGTCGCCGCGGTGAACTCGATCTATACGCCGACACCGGACGAAATCGAGTACGCCCGCGAACTGGTCGCCGCCTTCGACGCCGCGGTCGCGGAAGGGAAGGGCGCCGTCGCCTTTCGGGGGCGGATGGTGGACGGCCCGATCGCCGATATCGAACGCATCGTCCTGGATCGCGCACGCCAAGCCGGCCGGCCCGTCTAGCCACGCCGCGGGCGGCCTTCTCGGCTCCTCTGTCATCGTTTGCCGGCCGTCTGCCAGCCGCGTTCGTTCGACCGAGTCGGTCCGAGTCTCGCGCAGCTAATCCACCTGTCGGAAAGCGTAGCGCGGGTCGGCCGCCCGAATCTCCGCCTCGGGCAGGCCGAGTTCCCGGCGAACCATGTTCGTCCCTTGCACGAGGGCAACGCACTTGTAGAACGCGATCCGCCGCGACAGCCCCTCGCGCCCGAAGCCGCAGTCGGCCGTCACGATCAGCCGTTCGGGCGGCACGTATTCCAGCGCCCGGCGGATCAGGTCGGCGATCATCTCCGGCGGCTCGACCGTGGTGACCGTGTGGTTGATGACGCCGATGGCGATCTTCTTGTCGGTCTTGGAGTGCTTCAGCAAGGGCAGGTCGCGGCCGTTGTTGCTGGCGCCTTCCAACGTGAGCACGTCGGCGTCGAGTTGGAGCAGGTGCGGCAACGACCGCTCGTAGCTGGGCCGTTCCCAGTAGAAGCTCTGCTGGTTGGGATTGCCCCAGCAGGTGTGCGCCCAGATTTCGGTCTCGACGCCTTGCACCTCGCGGTTGAAGGCGTCGGTGTAATTCTGGAGTTCCTTGTCGGTCGCCGGCGGGTCGGTGCAGCAGGCGAAGTGGTGCGGTGGCTCCTCGATCTGAATGACCGGACAGCCGGCGTCGGCCAACTCGCGCAACTCCTCGTTCAGCGCCGCGGCCAGATCCATGACGAGTTCGTGGTCGCTCCGGTAATGTTCGTTCCACAGCATCATCGGCAGACAGGTGGCGCTGATGGACCCGAATTTCACGGGTTTGCGTGTCATCTTCTGGGCGGTCTTCCAGATCGCGGTGAAGTGGAGTGGGCCGCGCGTGACGTCATCCGTCACCGCGGGCGGGTGGTAGGCTTCCTGCACTTCGTACAGGATGTGGCCGGGCTTGATGTCCGCGTAGTCCAGAAAGTGCGAAGAGTCGCGGTAACCGCCGATGCCGTTCAGCCGCTCGATCGTATAGAAGAACCAGGATCGGCCGCCGACTTCCAGGTCGAAGCGCGTGTCCCCGTCGGTGAAGATGTCGAGGCCGGCCTGATCCTGCTCGTTCACGTAGCAGGCGACCGCGTCGATGTACTGCTCGCGGTACAGCGAATCGCCCATTGCGACCTTGAACGGCCGGCCGCGGAGGCTCTCGGTGAACCAGCTCGGCTTGGGAAACGAACCGACCATCGCCGTGGGCAGCAGGGTATCCTTCGTGGCAACGAACATTGGGTCCTCCCGTTCGATGTGGCTGGCGCATCATACATCCCGCTCGTCCGCGGGTGTCAACCGATTCCCCCCGACTCGCAACTCCCCGCATCCCCGTTCCTCCCCGCATGCCCATCCTGTTTGCGCCGCGCTTGCACGAGTTAGCGATTTTTGTTAGCGT
This sequence comes from uncultured Binatia bacterium (SeqCode), assembly GCA_965242795.1. Lineage (GTDB taxonomy): Bacteria > Desulfobacterota > Binatia > Bin18 > Bin18 > Bin18. Next base: position 492,347 of record OZ251505.1, on the reverse strand, counting down.
TCGGGCATGACCCGGAAACGTCCCGACCCGTACGTCACGCTCGGCGAGTTCATCAGGCGTCAGCGCGAGTTGTCGCAACTCTCGGTGCGCCAGTTGGCGGAATTGTGCGGCATTTCCAATCCCTACCTGAGCCAGATCGAACGCGGGCTGCGCGTGCCGAGCAGCATGATTCTGCAATCCCTCGCCAAAGGGCTCCGTATTTCAGCCGAAACGCTGTACACCCAGGCGGGGATCCTCGACCCCCAGGACGCTGAAGAGAGCGACGTGGTGAAAGCCGTCCTGCACGACCCGGAACTCTCCGCCCGCCAGCGCGAGATGCTGATCGACATGTACCGCTCGTTCCGCCAAGTCAACGAAAAGAGCGCCTCGGCCTGAAAACGGCATTCCCGTCACCTTGGAGACAAATTTCCGTTCTTCGGATGCTTGCAATAGTTAGCGACAGTTGTTAGCATTCCGACATTCGCAAACACGGCGCACGTCGCAACGGACGTCGCCCGGAAACACGGGAGGTTTCTCATGGCAGACAACGCATGGAGTTGCGGGACGTTCGGCAAGATGTTCGACGCGGACACCAATCCATTCATGAACAATCCGTTCGTGAAGATGTTCGGCGACGTGAAGGTTCCCCTCGGCGAGCCGGTCAAGGAAATGGCGGCCAAGTCGCTCGATTCGGGAGAGAAGTGGGCGCGCCAAGCCGTCGAGATGAACGAGAAGGCGACCGAGTGGGCGAAGGACACGCCGCTTGCGTCCATGTTCGAGACGCAACGCGCGTTCGCGCTTCAGGTGATCGACTCTTCGACCGCCATGGCCCGCCGGATCTGGCAGATCGAGGCCGCGGCCGAGGCAGCGCCGGAGAGCCCGAGTCAAGCCGCCGCTGAATAATTTCCCTTTCCCCAGGCTGAGGGCATCTCTCCCCGCTCGATGTCCTCAGCCGCCCCCTTCTCTCCCCTCTCATTTCTCGTCCGGCGGCAAGCCGGCGGTTTCCCGCAGGCGGTCGGGGTGCACGATCAGCTTGCGCCGGTCGCGCAACAGCACCTGCTGCCGTTCGAGTTCCTTCATGTGCTCGGTGACCTTCTGGCGCGAGGCACCGACCAGGTCGGCCAAATCTTCGTGAGTGAGCCGCAGAATCAACAGCGTGCCGCGCGCGTCTCGCACGCCGAACTTCCGGGCCAATTCCAGGAGGGCCAGAGCGAGTTTCTGTCTGAGGCTGGAACTCTGGAAGCGGGTATAGCGGTAGAGCAGGGCGAACCAGCGGCCGACCGTCCCTTCCATCATGGCGCTGAATTCGGCGAACGGGCAATCGAGCAGCGTCGTCACGAAGACTTCGGGGCGGACCGCCCCGACCCAGCAATCGCTGAACGCCTCGGAGCGGAAGGCCCGGTGCATCCCCGGCATCAGCGAAGTGATCCCGAACAGTTCGCCGGGAGCGACCAGGCTCACCAGGACGCGCTCGTCGTCCGGACTGCGTAGGGACAGCTTGGCGACCCCGGAAACGAGCAGATAGAGCGAGTCCGAAGGAACGCCCTCGTTGAAGAGGACGGTCCGTTTTTCGACGTATTGCAGCCGCATGTGACTCAGCAGCCGTTCGACCTGTCGGTCGGTCGCCCAGGAAAAGGCTTTGAGTCGGCGGACCGTCGCGACGTTCAGGATCGGAGTGCGCACCATAGAAGTGTCGCTCGAGTTCGAGTCATGGACGCAAGAGGCGTCGGTCCAAAGATTTGAATGGCCTATGTGTCACCCAGGTGACAAAAAAGCAAGCAGCCCGGCAGCAATAGATCCTTCGCCCGTTTCGACGAGCTCGGGGACCGGAGGGAGCCGAAAGACGCCGCGGTCGTGATGGACCCGTTCCGTATTTCATTGTAGGATTCCGCCCCAACATTGGCCGTGCAGCCGGGCGCCGATTCCATGATCCGCCCGCAGGCTGCAACACGAGGAGGCAGGATGAGACAAGCATACGCGTATCACAAGCGGGTGGCCGGTCTGGTCGCGGTCGGATGTCTGTTTCTCTGGGCGTGCGGCGAACGACCGATGGGCGCGAAAGAAGAGCAGGCGATTCAGATCATCAAAGGCCATACCCCCGAAGGCGAGATGTTCAGCGTCATCTCCAACATCGAAAAACGCCGCGCCAACGCGGGTCGTGAAGGCAATCCGTGGAGCATAGGGCCGTGGGAGGCCGGGCTGCTGGAGGGCGACCGCCTCAACGACGAGCTGAGCAATTACTTCAATATCTTCGAGGCGCCGAGCGGTCGCTGGGTGCGCTTCGGTTATACCGACAAGGACGGAACCCACGAGGCGGAGTGGGAGACCGATCTGTACCGCAAGCACGTCATCGCCAAGAACGACTTGGCGAAGGAACTCATGACGGCCCCGCCGGAATAGCCGGGTTTTTGCGCGCGCCGGCGCCGTTCAGGCGTCGAGCCGCGCCGGCGCGGCCAGCGTGACGTCGTGGGTGCGCTCCCGGACGTGCAGCCGCGCCAAGACCTCGGCCAGCACGCGGTACGCCTGGGCATTCACGATCAAGCCGATATGCCGTCCGGTCACTTCGCGGCTCTCGCGTTGCGGGTCGAGACACGCCCGCCACTCGACGACCTCGTCCTGCTTGGAGAACACCGCGGTGAACCCGACTTCCTCGGGCAGGGGGGAAATGACGCTGCGGTTGAAGTGGCAGTTGCAGTCCAGCGTGCCGCAGTCCGGCGGCAGGTCGCCGCGCCAACGCCGGAACGGTTGCAGCACGCGCGAGGCGAACACCACGAGCGGACTGACCTGCGACGTGCGTTGAATCGGCGAGCCGAGCGTGACGACATACCGCACCTGGTCGGGGAAATTGGCGCCCAGGAACCGTGCCAGCATCCCGCCGAGGCTGTGGCCGAAGACGATCAGCGGGTGGCCGGTCTCGCGGATGATCTGATTGACGCGCCAGCGCAACAAATGCCCGGTCCGATTCGGACAATCCACGTTCCAGTCCAGCCCGGAGAAATAGGGGTTGTAGCCCATCCGGGTCAGCCAACCGGCCAGGACCTGCAAGGTCCAGTCGCCGGCCAGAAAGCCGGGAATCAGCAGCACCGGCTGACCCGACGCCTTGGGTCCCGGCGGGCGGCGGTACACCTCGTCGCGTAAGAGAATGCCCAATTGGTGGAGCGAGTCCGGGTACGCCGCGCCGAGCTGCCAGAACAGGGTGCTGAAGGAATCGGTTTCGTCCGCGGTGGGCAGCACGTGCGGCAGCGATCCGTCGTCCGGCATGGTGTCTGCTCGTGAGAGGGTGTCGGGAATATGCCTTGCTTGCAGGGGATGGGAACTTTTGCAAGCGTACCAAAAAGACGGATGGAAGAAAACCGCGCCCGCGGCCGGATCGTGGTTCTGGGTCGATCGTTGCGGTCACGTAGCCCCGCGCTGTCGGAGGACGGGCGAAAAATTTTTCGCCCCTACGGTTGCGGCCTGCAAGGAGTTTTCCCGGTTCTCCATGTGTGCTAGATGCTCCGCTCACTTCTGTTAGCACTCGCCGAACGGGCGGAGAGTTGGACGCCGACTCCGTGCCCTCGTTCGAGAACCCCGACACAAGGAGCGTACATGGCTGAAGCGCGGATGTATCTGGAGCGACCGTATCCACACACCGTGACGTTGGGAAACGGGACGCTCGTGACGCTGCGGCTGATGACCGCGTTCGACGCGGACCGCATCGTCAGTTTCGCCAACAGCCTGCCCGCGGACGACCTGTTGCATCTGCGCATCGACATCACCGACCCGGCAATCGTCAAGGAATGGGTGCGGAACCTGGAAGCCCGCAAGACCGTGACCGTGATTGCCGAGGCGGGCGAGACGTTCGCCGGCTACGCCATTCTGCACCTCAACACCGTGATGTGGCAGCGCCACCTGGGCGAAACGCGCATCCTCATCGCGCCCGAATACCGCCGGGTCGGACTCGGGCGCGTCCTGGCCGAGGAGATCGTCGAGGTCGCGCACGACCTCGAACTGAGCAAGGTCGTCGCGCAAATGATGGCCGATCAGCCTGGAGCACAGGCGCTGTTCACGCGCCTCGGCTTTCAGACCGAAGCGCTGTTGGCCGACTTCGTGATCGACCGGTCCGGACAGACCCGCGACCTGATTATCATGGCTTACGACGTGACCGGTCTGTCGGGTCACGTCCCCTCCGCCTGAACCCGCCCGACACGAGCGCGGGTTACGCGGCGTGCGGGCGGGAGGCGGCCGTCGCCGTCCTGCCGCGGGCCGAGCGCCGCGAGAATCTGACCGCGGCCCCGTGCAGTTCCCGATACGACTCCCGCAGGCAATCGACGTACGCTTGGCCGTCCGGCACGAGACGCGGGTCGAGCGTGACGCCGATGGATAGCTTCTTGTTGTAGCTCGCCACCGCGTGGAACAGGCCGACCCGCCCGCCGAGGGGTCCCATCGGAAAAAAGGCGTGCCGTTTGTGTCCGGCGAGGTAGAGCGGAATTTGCGGCCCGGGGATATTCATGACCACGGTATTCGCCAGCGTGCTGGCCGACAGCGGCCGACCGGCGACGGCCTGCCACGCCGGCGGAATGCACGTCGTCAAGTGTTTGAGCGCGTGAAACGTCCCGGCCTGATCCTGTTCGCGGAGTTCCACGACCGCGGCCTGATGAGCCGAAAACCGGAGCAACGGGTCGGTGATCCCGACGTACAGCGGGACCAACATGGTCGAGGTCCGGTCGCCGGTCCGAGTGCCGCGGCGGTGGCGGGGCTCGTGACGTTTCAGGTTGACGGGGAGGGCGGCGCGTAACTCCAGGCCGTCCGTGTCCACGCCCTTGGAACGCAGATAGTGTCCGATGCCGCCGGCGATGATCGCGAGGACGACGTCGTCCACGCTGCCCCGCAGCACCGAGCGGATGAACCGGGCGTCGGCGAACGACAGTTCCAGCCATACGATCTCGCGCCGGCCCGACAGCGTGGCGTTGAACGGCGTGCCGGGGGTGGGTTGCAACAGCGTCGTGGAGAGGCTCAGGCAGCCGTTCACCACTCGTTTGGCGTACGACGTCTGGTTGGGCGCACGGAAGAACTGGAAGCTGTTGTCGGTCCACCACTGCACGACTTCGGCGATCCGGTCTTGCACCGCCTCTTGCAGGAGCGACAGGGCGTCCGGCGTGGCCTCGGGCCGCCACGCGCCCGCGGCCGGCGCCCCGGGCGCCGGCCGGGACGTGAAATCGTGCAGGGTCAGCATGAGGTCGATCCCCGACACCCCTTCCAGCATGGCTTGGTGGACACGAGCCAACACCATGCTGTCTCCATCCGGACGGCCGTGGATGAGGGTGAGTTTCCACAACGGCCGGTCGCGGTCGAGCGGGGTCGAAAAGAGTTGGCCGCAGACTTGGGAAATGACGCGGTCGTCGGCCGGGGCCGGGAGTTCCACTTCGTCGATATGGCGGGAGAGGGCGAAGTCCGGGTCGTCTTCCCAGGTCGGGTGCGCCAAGTTCAGCGGTGCGAAGACGGCTTTCCGGCGGTATTGGGGCAGGCGGTCGAGCCGGCTGGCGATCAGGTCGCACAGCGTGGTTGTGGACAGGGTGCCGGCGTACAGTCCGCAGCCTCCGACGTGCATGGGCGTCTGTGGTGTTTCGGCATACAGAAAGGCGGCTTCGGTCTGTGTCAGACGGCGGCGGGAACTTGCTTCCGGCATACGAGGACTCTAACGGATACGCGCGGGAGTCAAAAGGGCGGGGACGCGGCTCCTCGGTTCCCCGCCGGCCCAAGCTCGCCGGGACGTCAAGTCGAACCGATCCTCAGCCGTGTGGGTAAACGGCGAATCGATCTTCCGGATTGTAGGCTATTGTTGGGCTGTGGAGCGGCTGAATCCGGGCGTGCGCAATCTGGGCCGAGGCGAATGGGCCGGACAGACTCGACACTAGAGAAGAACTAGGTTAAGGGAACGTGAATTCCAAGGAGGAAAGGAGACTATCCATGAGGCATTGGACAACCATCACCGCGTACGCCCTGACGTTCGGGCTCGTTGGCGCGCCGTTGTCGGTACAGGCGGCCCACCACGAAGGAGGGGAGAAGGCGGCAGCGACGAGCGAAAGCGCGGCAGCGGCGACGGACATGGCCGAGGAAGGCACGACCGACGAAGCTGCGGGAGCCGCCGAAGCGGGAGCAGCCGAAGACGGTGCGGCAGCCGAGGCCACCGCGCAGGAAACCAGCGACGCATCCGCGGACATGCCCGAGGGCTCCCACTAAGGTTGCCGGTTATCCTGTCTGGATACCGCACGGAACGAAACGGGGCGTGTCTATCGCGCCCCGTTCGTGTTTGCGCCCCCTGAAGATCATCGCCGACTCGATTGACGTCGTCCCCACCCGTTCCGTATGGGCCGAGAGCACGTGATGGAGAGCGATAGGAGAAGCGAACCGTTCTTTTCGGACGTGCATACGTTCGACATCCAGCGCGAAAAGAACCGCGCCCGCGAACTGCGGGCCTCGGCGTGGTGGCAGCGCAAACGCGCCAGCGGCGTATGCCACTATTGCCAGAAGAAGTTTCCGCCCGCGGATCTGACCATGGACCACCTCGTTCCGCTCGTCCGTGGGGGGAAGTCAACCAAAGGCAATCTCGTCGTCGCCTGCAAAGACTGTAACAGCAAGAAGAAGTACTATCTGCCGTGGGAGGGGTGGCGGGCCGCACCGGCCTAGACGCCGTCCCGACTCGCCCGCGGTGGGCAGCAGCGTCGGACGGAGCGTTCGATAGCTTCCTACGGAAACTATCTCCAAGATGATCCGAGGACTTTCCCCCTGCGGACATCTCGTGCCCTCTGGTCAAAACCTTTCCGACAAGCTCAGGGTCCAGCCTGTTGAGTTCGGTCCCCGATCCTGTCGAAGGGTGTCGAAAAGGCCCCGTAATAATCTTGTCTGTAATTCTATAATTTACTTCGTCCCTATTCCTGGTAACTGCATTTGCGGCACGAGGTCTTCTATCCGCTTCTCCGTCCGCATTTCTGACTGAAGCCGCCCCAAGCGGTACGTCCGCCTGTCCAGAAACTTGGCGCTGCGAGCCAAGTTCGGATGCACTTCGCCGATCAGCCGCCACATCTCCTGTACGACGGAACGGTAGTCGGGGTGCCCTTGCGGCATGGTGCGCAGTTCGCCCAGGTGAATGGCCTCGCGCAGGTTGAGCTTCATGTACCAGCGCACCCGGTACGCGAACGGCACGACGTACTGCGCCTCGACGGGAAAGTTCGCGGCAATCCGTTCGTACAAGCCGGCCGTGCGTTCCATGCACTCCACGAATTCCGATCGGAAGCCGGCCTCCTCGATTTCCCGCGGCGTATCGTAACCGTGGACCGTCGTGTACGCCTGCCGCTCCTGGGTCAATATCCGGTGGCGTTGCAGATCGCGGTACAGACCCAGATTGCCCAGGATGTCGAACGTGTAATAGCCGTGTTCCAGCGCGCGGCCGGGCTTGTCGCGGCGGTGGCGGCGTTGCCCGACGTACGTCTCGAAAATCCGGTTCCGCTCGTCGGATGAGAGCTTCTTGACCAAGGTCCGCAGTTGGGCGAGGGGCAGGCGGGCGTTCGGGTACAGGATGGCCGCGAGCATTTTCTCTTCAGCGTCAGGGTCGTAGTCCACGAGCGTCACCGCGTCCGTCGGTTCCGTGGCATGACTCGTGAGCAGCGCGTCGGCCAGTTTGCGGGAAGCCTCCGCGGTCTCGACCAGATAGGCGTTGCGCTGCGCGCGTTTGACGAATGACGGCGTCAACACGTTCAGGGCCTTGTGCATCGGCTCGGCAATATCCCGCGCCTCGGCCAGATCGAGCGAGTACAGCTTGTTCAGCAGATGCTCGAACGCTTGGCCCACCCCGAACAGCCCGACGTTGGTCAGCGTGGCCGCGGGCAGATACGACCGCAGCACGTCGCAGGCGTGGGCGCGGACGGTCGAACCGTAGGCCGACTCGGCCCAGCGTTTGAGCGTCGCGTCTTTTTCCGCGTCGCGGTAGCTGAGCGGTGCGCCGGTCTGCGGGTGTTTCCATTCGACCGTCTCGATGGGCAGGCTGTGCCGAACGAAGGCCAACATCGGCTCCATCTGGGCGGCATACGTTTCGAACAACGACCGCATGCACGAGACGTACGCCGCGGCGTGCGGCGAGCCCATCAGCCGCGGCTCTTTGTAGAACGGGTAGTCGCCGTCCGCTCCCTTGGCATCGAAACGGACGTAGCGCGTGGACTTTTCGAGGGGTGCGATGCCGATGCGCGCGTCTTCGAGCAGCTTGGCAGCAACGTTGGAGACGTGCTCGCACGCCACGTGCGCCCCGCCGAGTTGGGCGACCGAGTCGTCGCCGTAGCCGACCAGAACCCGGTCGTAGAACGCGCGTGCCTTGTCTAGGGAAGAGGACTTGAGGGCGGGCGGGCGGCCGAGTTTGAGGTCCTCGTTGCCGAGGAATTCATCCAGGAAGATGCGGCGGAGGCTCTTGGACGAACGGCTGTAGCGGGAGAAGAGGGCGCCGGCGACCTCCTGCGGAAGCCGCAGCCCGAAGATCGGCTGGGTCAGGTTGGTGAAGAACGGCTGGAGTTTCTTTTTCTCGGCCGGGGAGAAGTCGTCGTGCATGTCGCGCCCCGGCGGATGAATCGACCGCGATTCGGGCGGTGATCCGGAAGACGACCTATTCGAGTTCCAGGAGCAGTTCGCCGGACTCGACCGCCTGGCCCGCCTCGACATGGACGGCCTTGACCGTTCCGGCCACGGCTGCGCGGATTTCGTTTTCCATCTTCATGGCTTCGACGATGAGCACGCCTTGATCTTTTTCGACTTCGTCGCCCGCACCGACCAGCACGTCGACGACCTTGCCCGGCATCATCGAGCGGACTTCCTTGTCCCCGCTCCCGCCGAGACCCGCTCCCGCGGCCGCGCGGCGTGCACGGCGTTCGTCCAGCACGCCGACCTGAAAACTCTTGCCCTCGTAGGCGACCGTAAAGCTGTCGTCTTTCTCCGCAACGTCAACCGTGAACGACTGGTTCTCGACGATCAGCGAATACATGTGGCCGCCCAGCCGGCGCCCGTCGATGACGTATTCCTCGTCGTCGATCCGTATCCGGTAGCGGTGCTCGTCGAGTTCCTGCACGTCCACGGTGTAGGTCCGGTCACCGAGCGTCGCCTTGTACGCCATAGCTTCGTCTTCCCGTCCGCGGCCGAACCGAGGGAGTGCCGGGCTATCGCAGACCGGCGCGCCAGCCCGCGGCGCGCCATGCCGACACGCCGCCCGTGCCCGGGTTCCCTCCGGCCGGTATCCGGCGCAATGCCTCGTCACGGTGATAGGCGGCCAGCGTGGCCGCGGCCAACACGACCTCCTGCCGCAGGTGATCCTCCTCCGCGGGCAGGCCCGTGAATTCCTGCGGAATGAAGCCGGTGTCCAGATCCCCCGACAGAAAACGCGGGTGGGTCAACGCCCAGCGGTGGAATGGGATGTTCGTGACGATGCCCTCGACCGTGTACTCCTGCAGCGCGCGCAACATGCGCCGGATGGCTTCGTCGCGCGTCCGACCGTAGGTGCACAGCTTGGAGATCATCGGGTCGTAGTGGATGGGGACGTCCCAGCCCTCGTACACGCCGCTGTCGTCGCGGATGCCGTAGCCGCCCGGCGTCCTGAGAATCTGGATCTTGCCGGGCGAGGGAAAGAAGTCGCGCGCCGGGTCCTCGGCGTAGATGCGGCATTCGACCGCCCAGCCGCGCTGCCGGATGTCTTCCTGGCGCAAGGTGAGCGGCTGGCCCGCGGCGATCTCGATCTGCGCCTTGACCAGATCGACCCCGGTCACGAGTTCGGTGATCGGGTGCTCGACCTGAATGCGGGTGTTCATTTCCAGGAAATAGAAATGCTGGTGCGCGTCCACCAGAAACTCGACCGTGCCGGCGCCCACGTAATCGACCGCACGCGCCGCTTCGACCGCGACGCGGCCCATCTCCTCGCGGACTTCCTGGCCGATCGCGGTGGACGGCGACTCTTCGATGACCTTCTGGTGCCGCCGCTGGAGCGAGCATTCGCGCTCGTACAGGTGGACGATGTGTCCGTGGCCGTCGCCCAGCACCTGGACCTCGACGTGGCGCGGTTTCTCGACGAACTTCTCCAGATACATGCGGTCGTCGCCGAAGGACGACTTGGCCTCCGAACGGACGCCGCGCAGCGCCGAGACCACGTCGGCCGGATTTTCTACCAAGCGCATCCCCTTGCCGCCGCCGCCGGCCGACGCCTTGAACATGACCGGGAAGCCGATTTTCTGCGCGGCCGCCACGACCTCGTCCTCGTCGCCCAGCACGTCGGTGCCGGGTACGACCGGGACGCCGGCGTCCTGCATGATCGCGCGTGCGGTGACCTTGTCGCCCATCTTCTCGATCGCGTCCGGCTTGGGACCGATGAACGTGACCCCCGCGGCGCGACACGCTGCGGCGAACGGCGCGCGTTCGGACAGAAAGCCGTAGCCGGGGTGGATGGCATCCGCGCCGCTCTTGGCCGCGGCGTCCAGGATCTTGTCCGCGACGAGATAACTCTCCGCGGACGGCGCCGGCCCGATCGGATAGGCGTGGTCGGCGTATTGGACGTGTAGGGCGGCCCGGTCGGCGTCCGAATAGACCGCCACCGTTTCGATGCCGAGTTCGCGGCAGGCGCGAATGACCCGTACCGCGATTTCGCCCCGGTTGGCGATGAGCACCCGTTTGAACATGGTCGTCTCGGTTCCGTGGAACGCCGCGCAGCGGAAAGCCGGGGCCGAAAGCCTCACGCCGCGGTGGGTCCGTCTTAGAGGGGGATGTTGCCGTGCTTCTTGGGCGGGTTCTGCTCGCGCTTGTTCTGGAGCATGGCGAGCGACTGGATCAGCCGCGGGCGCGTGTCCGCGGGCATAATGATCTCGTCCACGTAGCCCAACTCGGCCGCCTTGAACGGGTTGGCGAACGCCTCGCGGTAGTCGTCGACCAGCTTGGTGCGTTCGGCGTCCTCGTCCGCGGCCCGCTTGAGGGCGTTGCGGAAGATGATGTTCACCGCGCCTTCGGGCCCCATGACGGCGATTTCCCCGGTCGGATAGGCCAGATTGACGTCGCCGCGGATGGCCTTGCTGGACATCACGACATACGCCCCGCCGTAGGCTTTGCGGGTGATGACCGAGATCTTCGGTACCGTGGCCTCGCAGTAGGCGTACAGCAGTTTGGCGCCGTGGCGGATGATCCCGCCGTACTCCTGCGACGTGCCCGGCAGAAAGCCCGGCACGTCGACGAAGCTGACGATCGGAATGTTGAAACAGTCGCAGAACCGCACGAACCGCCCGCCTTTGACCGACGCGTCGATGTCCAGCACGCCGGCCAGGAAGGCGGGCTGGTTGGCCACGATGCCCACCGGCCGGCCCCCGAGCCGCGCGAACCCGACGACGATGTTTCGCGCGTAGTCCTTGTGGACCTCGAAGAAGTGGTTTTCGTCGGCCACCGAGCGGATGATGTCGGTCACGTCGTACGGCCGGTTCGGATTGTCGGGTACGACGACGTCGAGCTGTTCGTCACGCCGGTTGGGGTCGTCCGTCGTCGGATGGAACGGCGGGTCTTCCAGGTTGTTGCCGGGCAGGTAGCTCAGCAGTTCGCGGATCGAGTGGAAACATTCGTCCTCGGTGGGCGAGGCGAAGTGGGCCACGCCGCTGGTCGCGTTGTGCGTGGCCGCGCCGCCCAACTCCTGCATGGTGACTTCTTCGTGCGTGACGGTGCGGATCACGTCCGGCCCGGTGATGAACATGTAGCTGGAATTTTCGACCATGAAGATGAAGTCGGTAATCGCCGGCGAATACACGGCGCCCCCGGCGCACGGCCCCATGATCGCGGAGATTTGCGGCACGACGCCCGATCCCTGCACGTTGCGCAGGAAAATCTCGCCGTAGCCCGCGAGGCTGTCCACGCCTTCCTGGATGCGCGCGCCGCCCGAATCGTTGAGGCCGATCACCGGGCAGCCCGTCTTCATGGCGAGGTCCATGACCTTGCAGACCTTTTCCGAGAACGCGCTGGACAGGCTGCCGCCGAACACCGTGAAGTCCTGGGAGAACACATAGACTCGGCGCCCGTCCACCAAGCCGTAGCCGGTCACCACCCCGTCGCCCGGGATTTTCGTCTCGGCCATGTCGAAGTCGGTACAGCGGTGGGTCTTGAGCCGGTCCAGTTCCACGAAGCTGCCGGGGTCCAGAAACGCCTCGACCCGCTCGCGCGCGGTCTTCTTGCCCAGTTCGTGCTGCCGCGCGACGCGGGCTTCCCCGCCGCCTTGGAGCGCTTGGCGGTTCAGGCTTTCGAGTCGGTCGATGTTCTCCTTCAGGCCCATGTCGTGTCCTGTCCCCACACGTGCTGAGAATTCCCCGGAGTGCGGAATCCCGGCTTTGTATTACGCAGGGGAGAAAATATCAAGAAAGGGGCGGGAAGGACGCGGTGTGCCAGTCTCTATCTTAGGTTCTTGCCATTCTTCCCCCTTCCCGCGGCTCGCAATGGGACCGGCCGATAGGGTGGGGGATCAGCCCATTGAGACAGGTCCCCGAGCCTGCCGAAGGGTGTCGCGACGGGTGCTCCGTGAAACGAACTCCCACGATGAGGGATGGAGGGACCGCATGTCTTTCAGCCGGGAGGGTGAGGAATCGTCTTTTCTCCGGCTCACGCACCGTTCCCGGGTGAATCCGGCTCCAGACGGAACGTCACTCGCACGAATCGGTTGCGCTCGTCGTTGGTCAGCGTCGGTTCGGTTCCGTTGAAGCGTCGCATGGCGTGGCGCATCGTCAGCCAGCCCCGCCCGCGCCGCTCCATGAGTCCGCGCCCGACCAGCGCGTTCGCCATCATCTCATTGCGGGACCGCGGCGCGCCGCCCATCCGTGCCTGCTCGACCGTCATGTGGTTGGGTAAGGTGCCGGGGCTGGTCACCACGATACGGTCGTCGAACGCCTCCAGCAGGACTTGGGATCCGGTAACGGCGTAATCCCGATGGATGACCGCGTTGACGAGGGCTTCGCGCAGCGCGACCTCCGGCAGCGGTGGAACGTCCCGGCGATAGAGCCCGTGATAGACCTCGCGTCGGCCCAAGCTGCGGAACCATCCCATCGCCCGATGCACCTGATCTTCCAGGCGTCCCTTTCCCTCTCCTGCACTCAGCACGTCGGACGCCTGGTCGGCGCCGGCATACGCGGCGCATTGCACGAACAGGCTTCCGGTCTGCGGGAACGCCTGCGGGTCGCGCCCGAACACCATCAGCCCGTACAGCGTGGGGCGAAGGACGCCGTCGAGTTCGTCGACGATACTGGCGCTGCGCAAATCGGCCTCGTGCGTTGGTTGCGGCTCCAGATCGGTCTCCATCCCCTGCGCCTGCATGAAGGTTCGCACGGCGCCGAAGTCGATGTCATCAACGGTCGCCGACGACACGACCTGTTGCTCGGTGAGGACGAACCCGAAGGCATTCATCAACTCCTGCAGCTCGGACGGAGACGGCGCGACCGTCGCCCGACCACGCCGAACCCAGAACCGGCCGCCATACGCGAATGGCTCGTAGCCCCGTTGATGGCGATGTACGTCGATCCAATGGACCCACCCGGAGCCGGTGTCGTGCCGTCCACACTGTGCAGTGACCGGCTTGCCGCAGCCGGTATACAGCAGGCTCGTCAACTGTTCCTGCACCGCCTCGGGGTCTGCGTCCATTCCGACTACTGTCCTGGTGGCGTCGTCAACGCCGATCACGATCAGGCCGCCATCGCCATTCGCAAACGCACAGAGCGACTTGCCGATGCCCCGCAAGTCGCCGCTCCCGCGTTTGAACTCGGTACGGGCGTCTTCTCCGGCGGCGATGCGCCGCTCGACGTCAGGCCATTCCATCGTCGTCCCTCCCTGTCCCAGAGATACGTTTCATAGGGAATGATCTACTAGACCCCGATCCTGACGAAGGGGGAAGGCGCAGTATTGAATCCGCCCGGGATTTTCGTCTCGGCCATGTCGAAGTCGCTACAGCGGTGGGTCTTGAGCCGGTCCAGTTCCATGAAGTCGCCCGGGTCCATAAACGCCCTGACCCGCTCGCCAGCGGTCTTCTTGCCCAATTCGTGCTGACGCGCGATGCGGGTATCCCCGCCACCTTGGAGCGATTGGCGGTTCAGGTCTTCGAGTCGGTCGATATTTTCCTCCAGGCCCATGTCGCGTCCTGTCCCCGCGTATGTTGAAAATTCCCCGGAGCGCGAAATCCCATCTCTGCATTATGCAGGGGAGAAAATATCAAGAAAGGGCGGACGGGAAAGAATCGCTTTGCCCTCCTCCCCACCGGCTTCTTCTTCCCATTTTCCCCTCGGTAGGAGCGGGGTGGGGCCATCCCGGAAGTGATCCGAAGAAGCAGATCTAACGGGGAAGTTTCGACTGTAACACCACACGGACTTTCGACTCTTGGGAGGCTTTGATGGTCGGCCGGTCCTAACTACTCCGGCGCTTTCCTGCGCTATGCCCAGCCCCTGAACCACGACGTCCACCCCGAGCGCCAACGGAATCGATTAGGAGAACATGCCGCATGAAACTCGACGAATCGCAACGAAGGTTCTGCGAATCCGACGCCCGCCACGTCCGTGTCCTCGCCCCGGCGAGCTGCGGCAAGACCAACGCTCTTCTCTACCGTTGCCTCCATCTGGCCGAGCAGGCGGCGCACAACGAATGGTTCCTCCTCGTCACTTTCACGAAGGCCGCTGAACTAGAAGCTGAATCTCGCCTCGCGGTTGACCGCGATTTCGATCCCCTGTGGGACTCTGTGACAGTGCGTACGCTCAATGCCTACAGTTACCGCCGCCTCCGAAGCGAGGTCCGACAACCCAGTCTGCTGAGGCTTTCAGTCATTTGATGGCGCTGATCGAGGTCTGGGAGCGCCGGGACGAGCGTCAGCGGTCGCCGCGCGCCCTCAACGATGCGATGGAGGTGCTCAGCCGCGTGAAGCGTTTCCCCTTCAGCAGAAAAGACGAAGCGAGCGTCAGCAAATACTTCTAGGCTCTCGGCGCGAAGACGACGACGGATGCGGTGTGTAGAATGGCCTCGTATAGTGGACCGAAGCTCAGCGGCAAGACGCCAGCCCAGTTAGCGAACGCGGCAGGCGACTTCATCATGGCCGACACCGTGGCCGGGGCCGTCAGATCGATCTCGGATGGATTTTCCGGCCTGAGATTCGACTTCGAGAAAGCCGAGGATGACGTCTGGTTCGCGGACCCACCGCTCAAGTAACTGGCCGACATGGCGGAAAGCGAAGGGATGTCGGCCGACGATCTGATTGAGCGACTCGACGACGCCAAGAACAGTCTGCGCACTACCATGGGTTTGGCGACGAAGGCGACGAGATTGCAAAGACAGGCCACTCCACCTCATGACGGCGA
This sequence comes from uncultured Binatia bacterium (SeqCode), assembly GCA_965242795.1. Lineage (GTDB taxonomy): Bacteria > Desulfobacterota > Binatia > Bin18 > Bin18 > Bin18. The sequence continues at coordinate 477,006 of OZ251505.1, read as the reverse complement.
CACGGGCCAAGGGCAAGGAGTTCGACACGGTCATCCTGCTCGACGTCAACGAGAATGTGGTGGTACAAACGCGCCGAGACGCCACGCGACATCAAGGCAGAGCGCAGGTTCTTCTACGTCGCGTTCACCAGGGCCAGGGACGTGTCGTCCTAGTCTTGACGAAAGGCGTGCCGGTCAGCAGGTTCGTCGGTGAGATGGAACTGTCCGTGTCCTAGCCGGTATATTCACCAATATCGCCGGGGAATGGCAGTGGGTTCTATTGAGATCCACCCGACTGAACTTGACGAGCTGATGGCCGACGTTATGGCGCGAGGCGACATCGGGACGGCTCGGACTACTGCGCCCTCTCGCATACGGCCTTTCCTGCCCCCGCGGCCCCGCCGGGTCTTCGGTCGCGGCAACGACCACCGGGCCTTGTGCCCACGCAGTCCCATCCATCCAGAGTTCGCCCGCCACACGCGCCTGGTCGAGCGTATCCGCGTCTACAGCATCGGACCGTACTTCCGGAGCGCGAGATCCTGTCGGGAAGGGCGGATCAGGATATTGTGCAACCCCATCTGAGGATGCGTGATGCCCGAACGTCGCCGGGCGGGGGAGCCGCTGCAGCCCGCCCGACGACCGGCCGGCGGCGTATCGTGTGGCTGGCCTCGTAGCCGCGCTCCGGCAACTCCTGGCTGCGCACGTTGCTCGCGAATTTTCTGACCGACGCGGACGCCGCCGTTTCCTTCGGCGAGGTGAGTGCGCGTATCGGCTCCGGTTTGTACGGTTGGAGCGAATTCGACGATTGGACGGACGTTCCGTCGGGGTGTTGTACGGACGCAGAAGCCGACCTGCTGCGCCCGGCCGTGTACCGGGCACACGCGGCGCAGCCCGCGCCTGCCGGCAGGGCGCTGTTCTGCCGCATCTACGACGCATTCCTCGGCAACGGGGCCGCGGAGCCACTGTTTCCCGACGACGTGACCGTCGGCGCCAGCTACCTCGTGCGTAATCCGCTTGATGTGGCGGTCTCCAGGGTACACTACGCCGGCCACGGAGAGGTTGGGCAGAGCGTCGCCATGCTCAACGACCCGCGCGCGGCGCACCATCGACAAGTTCGTCGACGCGGAGGTGGACGGCGAACTGGTCTTCATGGATGTCGGGGAGGGCCGGTTCTACGGCCTGAAGGAGACCGGCATCGTAACGTGGCGACTCATCGACGAGGGGGGTGCCTGGAGACGGTGGGCGCACTGACGAAGGCGTTGTGCGAGGAGTTCGAGGTCGACGAGGAAACCTGTCTGCACGACGTGGGGGTCTTGCTCGACGAGATGGCCGCCGCCGACCTCATCGAACTGGCGTCCCAAGATTCAGACGCCGCCGGGACGGCGGGTTGAATGTCTCCCCGACGCTTCTTGTCTCTTCCGAGGAGAGAAGAAAAAAGAGGAGAAGTATAAGGATGATTTGTGCATTCCCCTCTGCATCGGAAAGAAGAAAAGACGAGCCGATATGCCGTTTCAGATGGGCGTAACGGCAAGCTGGAGCCGGAGTGCTCCCACTCCCGCTTCAGGAATAGAAGTCATCGCAGCCCCTAACATCTTTGCTCTTGATGGCTGGAGGCTGAGGGTAGTCGAGCCGTTAATCGCTTGTCACGCGGCATTCGGAGCCGGGAAAGAATGCTCAAGGTGCAGGTCGTGAAGAACGCTGATCCCCGTCCGCTGCCGGTGAGAAGCGCCCCCCCCAGAGTGTTTCATACCCACCTTTGCGTCCTCTGAACTGTCCGGTGCGGATCTCAGCGATTCCGTAACCCGGCAAACGCCGCACGACGTAGCACTCGCCTTCTACGGGCCAATACCAGTTGATAGTGAAGTCCAGATTGGCGAACCCGTACCGTTGTTCTCTGTCTTTATGAAGGTCGGTCGGGTCCACGGGAATCACGTGTAGGAAGAAGCGCGCCCAGGGCTGCTGGAACAGCGTCGCCGGGCAGTCGGCGCGGAGGTAAAGCAGTTTATTTCCCTGGTTCCGTTCCCCTTTGATAAAGTAAACGGCGTAGTCAGAGGATTGTACGACCGGGGTGTTATGCCTCACGGACTGCTTGTACGAAATCAAGGCGGCGGCCATACCGGCGGCATAGTCGGCGGTCTCGTAGAGGAACACCAATCGGTTGTCGGGGGTCAGGGAGCGGACGCCCGCGAACCGTTCCGCCACGATGAAGTCGGCAAGGTGTCTGTGGGCGGAGGACACGAAGATGCTGTCCGTGAAGTAGAACTTTTGACGGTAGTACCAAAGCTTCGTCGCGTTATTCTCCCCGAGGAAGATCGTTTTCCCTTTCGCTAATTTGCGGATAGATTCGATGTCGGCGGTCAAAGTCCTTTCCCGTGTGGCGCGTTCGGGGTCCTGGTTGATCCCAGCCATGAGAAGACTCGACAATGCGAATATCGGTACCGAGGCGACGCCTGCGAGTACCGAGACATTCCCCCTCCCTCGGCCCAAGCGATCGAGGTGTGTCAGCGTCAGTGTGAACAGCACAAGCAGGAGGCCAACGTAGAACAACCTTTCGAATGCCAGCTCATAGTTGTAGGGCACGACGACTAGCCAACAAGGTCGGGACACGACGAGCGCCGCCAGTGGGACCCGGTAGCGAGTGGCAGGTGAAAACAGGAGAAGCAGGACGGACAGAACGACGACGATGCCAAGTATGCGATACGTCTTCCTGCCGACAGAATCGTCCAGGCCGCAAATGTCGTCGCCGATGAAGTAACTGAGGGCGTAAGGGACCGACGCACGACCGATATCCTCTAACCCTTGTCTGGCCTCCTTCAGCCAGTTGAACCTAGGCATACCAGAGAACCGTAATATACCGATGCGGCGCAGCATTGACCTCGTGGAAGGCAATTCTTCCGCCGCTGACACCTTAACGTCCAGTGCAATGGACTCTCTCATAAAATTGACGGAAAGGACCATTGAACCGAACAGCACGGCAACTATTCCCAACTTCACATGGCGCCGGATAGCCTCTCCCTCCCGGCGGCGCCATGCGGCCACCAGCCCGAACAGCACGAAAGGTCCTATGATCGCATAGACGTGCCACCCCAGCAGCAGGGCCACGCACGTCTTCGCCAGCAGTTGCCCGTGTCGGTTCTCGGTGGCGGCCACCGCCATGCCGTGAAAGACCAGCAGGACGCCGAACAGGTCGACGACTCCCTCCGTGGCGACCATGTCGTTGTAGTAGAGAGCGTAGTACGAGGAGAACGCCAGCAGGGTGGCCGTCAGCGCCGTCCAGCGGTTGCCCACCAGCCGGCACAAGGCGAGGTAGGCGAGTGTTGCGGCGGCGGTAGCGAACGTCAGCATCAACATCCTTGCAGCGAACAGCCGGGCCGACAGGTCGTCGGAGAAGGGGAGCGTGACGAGTTTGATCAAGATGTGGCCGCCCACGGGGAAGCGGTTGTACGGCTCGTAGGAGGGGGTGCCGTCGGTGTCCAGGATCCGCTTGTAGAAGCCGAGGAAGTAATGCTCCGGCGCCAAATTTTCGGCTACCGTCATGTGATTCCACGTTAGGTGCTCGTCACCGGCAGGCCGATATAAGTAGCCTCGGTCGCCCCCGAAGAGGAACATCGTCGTCAGTGCCAGGAACAACAGGACGAGAGGCGGTGCTGGCAAACGCGTCCACTCCTGGTTAGCCATCACCCCCCCCCTGGTTGCGAGTTTCCGATGAGGCCGAATACGCCGCAATCCATCCATCCGCTGTTCCAGCAGCATTCATCCAAACGCCTCCATCAACGGAGAGATCGGTCGAGATTCGACTTTTCCCAGGTCGTGTGCACCCGGATTGCCGATGAACTGACCGGCAGCGGTGAGAATCTCCGAACAACGATTGGGTCAGGCAGGCAGCGCGGTATAGACTACCGCCTCACTCTGAATGCGGAATGTCGGTCGGTACCGTTCTTAATCTTGGTTTGAAGAGGTTTCTTTCCATTTGAGGAAATCTCTGCTGCGGGCGGGAACTCTCACCCCAACACATCTCTCCCGGGGAGAGGATCCTGCTGTTCATTTTTCCTCATCCCCTCATCGACAGGCTCAGGGACCACCGGGGAAGGGCTGGAGCCTGCCCCGGACATGATCTGGGGCAGGGGGTCCGGACGGAGGAGGGGGGAAAATTTCGAATCGAGCCCCACCCCGTTTTTGCTTCGGGTCTTATTGGGTGTCGGGAGGAGGAGCGGGGGACTAGAGTTGCTTCTCCTGTTCCCGCTTCAGGAGCATCAGCCATTGCCGCGCCCGTTTGGCGACGGGTTTGTAGGAGGTCGCCGTGTTGAACGCTTCGGTGCTCTCGTCCAGCTTGCCGGCCTGATATTCGGCAATGCCCAGCAGAAGATGGGCGTTGCCCGGCTCCTCGATCCCGCCCTTGCCGATCCCTGATGACGCGCTGGCCGCAGCCTCGGGCCAGCGTTCCAACTGGACGAGGATTTCCGCGCGTCTGATGTCGGCCTCGCCCGTCTCTGCGGTTTTGGCCTTCCGTTCGAGGACGTCCAGGGCGCGTTGATACTCCCTGGCGTGCAGCCAGCAGGTGACGAGCAATTCCTGGTGTTCGTCGGAGTCCTCGATGAGGCCGCGTGTCAGCCCGTCCGCCAGCAGTTCCGCGGCTTTGTAGGGCAGGCCGAGATGCAGATAGTAGCTGACGATTTGCAGGGCTTCGCGTTCTCGCAGCAGCCCCTGTTTGTACGCCATTGCCAGCGTGGACGCGGCCCGCTCGTGCTGTTCGGCCCCGGAGTACGTCTGCGAGAGTTGCATCCAGTAGGTCTTCTTTGCCGGAAAGTGCCCCAGCAGTCGCCGTAACACCCCGGCGGCTTCGGAGAATTTTTCCTGTTCGACGTAGGTCGAGACGAGCAGCCGGTGCCAGGGCTCCTGGAACGTCGTTGCCTGGGAGATCGCCTGCAAAAGATGCCGTTCGGCCCGGTCGTACTGCTCGAGTTGGGTATAGGCTTGGGCCAGCAGGACCCGCGCGCGCGGCTCGGCTTCGGTTCCCGTGGCCAGCCAGTCTTCGAGGATGGCGGCCCCGTCCGCATAGTGCTCCGCGGCGATCAGAATCTGCGCCATGTTGTAGCGGACGATCTGCGCGCTCTCCTCCGGCAGCGCGCCGGTGTCGAGGCTTTTGCGGAACGCCGCGGCCGACTCGGCGTACCGTTCCTGCGCCGCGTACGCATAGCCGAGCGTCTGGTTGAGCATCGCGGTCTCGTACGGGCTCAGGTCGCCGTCTTGCAGCAGCGCGCGCAATTGCGACACGGCCTGCGGGTGCTGCTCCTGCTCCATCAACGTCTGGGCGCCGGTGATCTGGTCATACACCTTTTTCGACAGGGTCGGTTCTTCGGCGCCCGCCCCCGCGGCCAAGATGAGCCATGTCGCGGCTGCGCCGAACCACCGCCGGAACCGGTCGGCCCTATTGCCTGCCTGCTTGGCGCCCACTAGCCGTCTCCCAGCGTGAATTCGATGCGTTGCAGCGCCCGCGAGGCCACGGCTTTGCCGTTCTCCTCGCGGGGCTTGAATTTCCATTGCGCGATGGCCTGCAGCGCGGCCTTGTCGAAAATCTTGGCCGGCGACGCTTCGACGACTTCGGGCTCGCTGACGCTGCCGTCCGGATTGATGGTGAATTCGAGCGTGACGAAGCCTTCGATCTGCAAGCGGACCGCACGCGTCGGATAGCGGGGCGGCACACGCACCAGCGGAATCAACTCGTGGCCCATCAGGATGGTCTGTTGGCCGGTTCCCGGTCCTGCGGCGGCGAGGGGCTGCATGTCGAGCAGTTGTCCGGGCGCAATCGCCGACGCGGTCTCGATGCGCGGCGCGGAGACCTGGGGCGCCGACGTCGTGGGGAGGGCGACGTCCGGCGTGGGCGGTACTTCGGGCGGGTCGGGTTCTTTCGGCGGCTCGCGGCGCGTCTGGTCGGGCGGCGCTTCTTCCCGCGCGAGCCGGACGAAATCGACGATCGTATAGGTGTCGCGCCGCAGGCCGCCGCCTTGCGAACGGGCGATCACGGCCTGCATGGCCATGAAGATCGCCACGACGATGATCAGACCCGCCGCGGTCGACGCAGCACTGCGCCGGAGCATGGCTACCTATCCTGTCGCGCGGCCACGGCGATGTCGTCCACCCCGGCCAGCCGGACCTGGTCCATGACCTGGATCAGCAGGCCGGTCTGCGCCGCGGCGTCGGACAGCACGACCACGCTCGCCTCCGGGCTCTCGGCCAGCATGCGCTCCACGTTGGCCCGCACCGCGCGCACGTCCACCGGCCGGCGGTCCATCCACACTTCGCCGTTCTCCGACAGGGCGATGCGGATCGTGCCGCGGCCCTGAATCTCTGCGGTCTGCGCGACGGGCCGGGTCACTTCGATGCCGGCTTCCTTGACGAAGGAGGACGCGACGAGAAAGAAGATCAGCAGGATGAAGACCATGTCGATCATCGGAGTGAGATTGATCTCCTGGTCCGCTTGGGCCCTGGCCCGGTGACGGCGTCTCATGACGGCAGCATCCTTCCCATCCTACTCGACCTGCAGGCGCAGGGTCAGTCTCCGCACCGCCTCTTCGGCCCGATAGTCGAGATAAAAACCGAAGTAGAGGCCGGGCAGGGCGCACACCAAGCCCGCCATCGTCGTGACCAACGCCCCGGAGATCCCGCCCGCCATGCCGTTGGCGTTGCCGGTGCCGTACACCTCCATGACCGTGAACGTGAAGATCATCCCGTTGACGGTGCCCAACAGCCCCAGGATGGGCAGGAGCACGGTCAGCGTGCGGATCAAGGGGAGGGTGCGGCGGGCCCGGTCGGACATCTGGGCGATCTCCATGCGGCGGATCTGTTTGGCGTACCAGGACGTCCGGTCTTCGCGCGCCTTCCAGCGCGCCACCGATTCGTTTTCCACCGCGGCATGCCGCGTCCGAAAGTACAGGTATCGCTCGATCGCCAGCGCCCACAACGCCGCGGCGACCGCGAGAATCGCCCACAGCGCCGGTCCGCCGGTCGCCATGAACTGCTGCAAATGGAGAAACAGGCTAGACACTGATCTTCTCCATCTCTTTCCGGTCCGCCATCATGGAGATCATGCCGGCGCTCTGCTCTTCCAGTACGTGCAGCAGCCGGTTGCTGCGGTTGGACAACAGGGTGTGGAGGAGAATGATCGGAATGGCGACGATCAGCCCGAGCTGGGTCGTCACCAGCGCCTGGGAAATGCCGTCCGACATGATGCGGGGGTCGCCCGCGCCGAACAGGGTGATGGACTGGAACGTCTGAATCATGCCGATCACCGTGCCGAGCAGCCCCAGCAGCGGGGCCATGGCGGCGAGGATGCCGAGCGTCGAGAGGCCGCGTTCGAGGCGCGGCGTCTGTTCGATGATGGCCTCGTCCAGGCGGGCTTCCAGGGTCTCGATCTCGAGCACCGACTCCCGGTCGTACGCCATCATCACCCGCCCCAACGCGTTGTCGGATTTCAGCGTCCCCGAGCCGCGTTGCGCTTCCATGCGTTGCCCCTCGCGCCACAGATAGAACCCCCGCTCCACCGACAGCCCCAGGGCCAGCAGGCCGACTCCGAGAATGACATAGCCGACGACTCCGCCCTGTTGGATGCGTTCCCACACGTCGGGCGCCTGTACGAGCGCGGCGAGAATCGCGCCCCGCGACGGATCGACGCCGAACGCGGCGTACCCCTCGTCCAACGCTTCCAGGTCCTCGGCGCCGCTCCGAAAGCTCCGCTCGGGCTGGCGCGGCAACTCGGCCAGCTGGCCGGTCTCGGGCAGATAGCGGAGATATTGACCCTGCGAAACGGCGTTGAAGACGCCGACCCGCACGACGTCGCGTTGGGATTCGGCGCCTTGGGGGTCCAGGACGGTCGCCGGAAATTTGACGACCTGTCCGGACTGGATCATCTCCTCCAACAGGATGAGCCACAGCCGTTCGAGCTCCTCGGACGAAGCGAGCGCCGTACTTTCGCTCAATTCGGAGAGAAAGGCGGTGCGGCCGGGGTACTGGGCGGAGATGAACGAGCCCTCGACGACGCCCGCGGTATCCCGGGCGACCTGCCGGACGACGCCGAACAGTTCACCCAGCGAGGCGGCCCGGTCGTCGAGTTGGGCGCGCAGCGTTTCCAGTTCGGTTTGGTTCTGCTCGAACGCGGCGCGCTTCCGATCACTCGCGCGTTTGACGTCGGCGAGGTCCTGGCGGGCCTGCCGGAGCAGGTTCTGGCGTTCGTCACGCTCGGCCAGAAAGCGTGCTTCGCGTTCGCGGTTCAGCTCGGCGTCGGCCTCCCGTTCGGCCCGGACCCGTTCCAGCAGATCCTGGAGGGACGCAGGTGCGCCGTCCTGTGCGAACGCGGACGGTGCGGCCACACACAGCAGCCAGACGACAACCCAGTGCATGAACTTCACGGCAGCACCTCTTCTTCGGCTTCGGTCGGTTCCCGGGCCGGCGCGGCGACGTTCGGCGCGGGAATCGGGAGTTCGAGCAACTGCGGCACGGCGCGTTTTTCCGCGACTTCCAACCCGCGGTCGATGGCGCGCAGATACTGGCCGGAGACGGGTTCCCACCGGCGGATCGCGTGATTCCACTGCCCGACGTGCTCTCCGTCCAGACTCCGGTACACCAGGGCCAGTCGGCCGATCCGCAACAGGTCGACCGTCTGCTCCTCGTCGTTCACGGTGATGGTGCCGCGGTACGCCTCGATCGTGCGTCCGTAGTTGGCCTCGATCTGGTAGGCTTCCATGACCGCTCGATATTTCTCGGCCACCGTGGCGTCGGCTTCGTCGAGTCGGCCCTGGAGCCGGGTCAGCCGCGTCTGCCGTTCCTCGGGCAGGAACGGCACGTCCAGGGCGACGAACTGATCGAGACGTTCGAACATGCGGACGAGCAGGGGCACGATCTCGCGCTGGGTCACCTCGATCTCCTGCATCTGGGTTCCCAGCGACTCGATTTCCCGCTGTTGGGAAGCGAGCAGGCGGTCGAGCTGCGCGTTGTACACGCCCAGGCTCTTCGTCTGCCGTAGCGCGCTCTGATACTCGCCGAGCGCCTGCTGCGTTTCGTCCGCAAGCTGGTCGATCTTGTCCTGCGAGCGGATCGCAGCCTGGACGGTTTCGGTTTGCGTTTCGAGGGTCGCGTCCAGCGCTTGGGCGGCTGCGTCGGCCGGCCAGACGCCCACGACCATCCCGACGAGCAGCCATGCGACGTATGCAGTATGGATCATGCGGTGCCGTACCTCTTGTGCGTTGCTCGATCGTTCGGGGCGAACCGGGCGCGCGGCGTCTCCGGGGAAAGCGGAATTTTCGTTTCCTTACCGAAAACGGGTGAACTTTACCAGCCCTGCCCGGAACGTGGTCGTCCGAAACCCTGCCGGTCTCCGCTGCGTCGGCAGAAAGTCTGCATTCATGGATGTCTCCGCTCTCGCGCATGCAAGAAATCCGGCGGAGTCCGTGCGCGCCGTCAGATGGTTTGCGGCGGCGGCAACCGTTTTTGCGGAACCTGGAAGCGGATGACTCCGTCGGTCATCCAGCAGCCCTGGAAGGGTTGGCGGGTCTGCTTCGACAGAAAGAAGGTATAGCCGACACGTCGGCCCGCCGGGGTCGTCACGATGACGGGGAGCGCGGCTTCGTCTCCGCGTTCGCGCAAGCCGCCGTAGTCGGCGCGCACGTGATCGAGCAGCGGCCGGTAGGTCGGGGAGCGGGCAATCAGCCGAAACCGCGCCAGCGGGCCGGTCGACCGTTTGTTCCCGGGCGAGGCGAACCGAAAGGCCGTTTCGATGCCCGCGTCGATGTGCGGCGCGTCGTTCTTGCCCAGCGCCGCGACCTGAATCCGCACGACGGCCGCGGGCGACAGGTCGGGATGGGGCCGCACGGACGAAGGCGGTTCCTGTTCGCCGGGCGCGGGCTGCACGTTCCGCGGAAACGGAATGCGCCCCGGCCCGCGCTCAACCCCCGTCGTCAGGACTGCGAAGATGACGAGGAGCGGGATCCACGCGGTGGGCATAGAGAGTCCGTCCCGTTCCGAATCGCCGCCCTGCGGACTCCGAGCCCCCGGTTACAGCAGGGGCGACGTCACGCCGCGCAATGCGACCCGGTCGCCGACCCGGATTTCCCATTCATCGCAGAAGCCGGCGTTCACTTCGAGTACGAATTTGGCCGGTCGGAGGGAGGGCAGCGGCGCGGTGGAGTAGGGCGTCGTCCGCGCGGCGATATAGACGATGCGCAGGTCGGCGCCGATGTAGAGGATGTCGAGCGGCAGCGGCGTGTTCTTCATCCAGAAGCTGCGCGGACGCTCGCCGGGAAACACGAACAGCATCCCGGCGGACGCCGGGAGTTCGTTGCGGTACATCAGCCCGAGCTGCCGGGTCTCGTCGGTGTCGGCCACTTCGACCCGCACCGTCACCGGCGCACCGTTTTCGGGATGGATGACGACCGCGGGGGAATCCGGGGCGCACGCGGAAAGGACGACGAACAGGAAGAAAAAAAGGGGATGACATACTTGATGATCCGATCCGGTCGTCGCTCCCGCCCGCCCCGTCGGCATACCTGCGGAAGCGGGAATCCGGGACATGGGTACTTGCTTCCGCAAGTATGACGAAGAGAGCCTGACCGCAGGATCGTCCCGTCTGGAATCTCCAAAAAAAGCGGTTGCGGAGAACGGGAGGCTCATGCCGCAGGTTCTTGTGTCTCTCTGCGTGCCGAATCGCCGCTCTTTCCGCTTGCTCCCGCGGCTTCTTGCGCGGCGTCGAGCGAGTCGGACACCAGTTCGACCACGTCCTTCACCGCGACCGTCTCGTCGAGATCTTTTCCCTTCACCGCGTCGTCCATCATGATCATGCAGTACGGGCAGCCGACCGCGATGGTGTCAGGCTCGGCCTGCATCAACTGGTCGAGCCGCGTGACGTTGATGCGCGCTCCTTGCGTCTCTTCCTTCCAGACCGAGCCGCCGCCCGCACCGCAGCAGAAGGTGCGCGTCTTGGACTGCGCGACGTCGTTGAGCTTGATGCCCGGAATCGCGCGCAGCGCCTCGCGCGGGGGTGCGTACCGCCCGTTGTGACGGCTGAGATAGCAGGGATCGTGGAAGGTCACGTTCTGTGAGTCCATCACTTCCGGGCTCAGTTTGTCGCGCTTGACGAGTTGCTCGATGTACTCGGTGCTGTGGTACACGGTGTAGTTGCCGCCCAGGTCCGGGTATTCGTTGGCCAGGGTGTGGAAGCAGTGCGGGCACTGCGTCACGACCTCCTTCACCTTGTAGCGGTTCAGCGTGTCCACGTTCTGCTCGGCGAGCGTGCTGTACAGATACTCGTTGCCCAGGCGCCGCGCCGGGTCGCCGGTACAACCTTCCTCCTTGCCGAGAATGGCGAACCGCACGCCGGCTTTCTGCAGGACGTTGACCATCGCGGTGGAGACCTTCTGGTTGCGCTCGTCGAACGAGCCAGCGCAGCCGACCCAGTACAGCACCTCGGCGTCCGGGTCTTCGGCCAAGGTCTTGACGCCCAGGCCGGCCGCCCAATCGGCGCGTTTGTCGAAGCCCAGGTTCCAGGGGTTGGAGTTCGTCTCCAAGCCTTTGAATACGTTGACGACTTCCTGCGGGAAGCGGGCTTCCATCATCACGTCGTAGCGCCGCATGTCCACGATGCGCTGAATGTGCTCGATGTCGACCGGGCAGCCCTCCTCGCACCAGCCGCACGTGGTGCAGCCCCAGATGACGTCTTCGGTCGCCACCTCGGTAATCATGTCCTTGCCCTCCCAGACCGGCAGTTCGGTGTGGGCGGCCTGTTTGGCGTTCGCGGCCTTGACCGCGGCGTGCCGCACCAGAAACGGCGTCTTCTGGATCAGATGCTCGCGCTGCACCATCACCAGTTTCTTGGGGTTGAGCGGTTTGTCCGTATTCACCGTCGGACAGTTGAGCGTGCACCGTCCGCATTCCAGGCACGACGCCATGTCCAGCAGTTGCTTCCAGTTGTACTCCTCGACCTGCGAAACGCCGAAGGTCTCCGCGGTCTCGAAGTCCGTAATGGGCTCGAGCCGGCCGCGCGGGCGCAGATTGCCGAAGAAGATGTTGACCGGTGCCAGAAACATGTGCCGCATCTTGGTGAACGGGATCAGGCCGAAGAACGTGCTGATGATGAGGGTGTGGATCCACCACACGACCTGATGGGTGTACGGCCCGGCGTCGGCCAGGGCGAAGACGGCGGCGAACGCCATGCCGGCGTAGGCCCAGCCCGGATGGCTGGCCGGGTTGGTGTGAATGCGGACACCCTCGAGCATCAGGCCGGTCAGGGCGATCAACAGGATCAGGGCGAGCGGCAGGCCGTAGCCCACGCGATTCTCGAAGTTGTCCACCATGTCTTCCGGGGCGGGGCCGGCGTGCGCGGCCGGCCGCTGCACGTAGCGGCGGTACAGAAACAGGCCGCAGGCGGCGATCAGCAGCACCCCACAGGTGTCCAGCACGAACTTATAGACCTTGTAGAACGCGCCGAAGTAGAAGTTCAGGGGCGTATCGTGTTCGAGCGTGACCAAGCCGGTCCCGACGAACAGCCCGAAGAACGCGACGAACAGGGTCAGATGGTACAAGCCGCCGGGCTGCTCGCGCACGACGTTGCCCTGCCCGAAGGCTTCCAGAAGAAACCGCTTGGTCCGTTCCGGGATGTCGTCGATGCGATTGGCCGCCGTGCCGAACCGGACCCGGTTCCACCACGTGTAAGCCAGGACCAGCGGCGCGCCGAAGAACGTCGTGAGCAGGAGCAGGTACATGACGACCTTGCCCGCCAGCGAGATGTTCCACAGAATCTCCCGGGTGACCTCTTGCATGTCCGTCCTCCTGTTGCGCGGTTTTTGTGTCAGCTTTGCATATCGGTCGCAAGTGTCCCCGCGGTCGGCGTCCGTGGGCCGAACCGGACGACACGCGGACGGGCGTTGGCGTCTGGATCGACCTGAGCGTGGAGGGCGAACGCACCACGCAGGGCGGCGGCGCACACCAAGTCGCCCTCCACGGCCACCTGGGCTGGTAACCGGCCCGGCCCGCGTATGACCCGCCGGCGTAGGGGCGACCGGCCGGTCGCCCCTACGGAGCAAAGATGTCTCTCTGGCGGTCGGAGCGAACAATCTTTCGCCTGCCCCTCTACGCAACGTCATCCTCCCCTCGGGCGTCTGCCCCCCTTCGTAGGGGCGACGCATGCGTCGCCCCTCCTAAAGAAGAAACGAAAAGCAATCCGGCCGGGCAGGGGACGCTCCCCGTCCAGTGCGGGGGGAAGCGAACCGGGGACCGCGGGTCAGATGACGCCGTCGTCCTTCAGGCCGGCCAGATCGCGTTCGGTGAGCCCCAGCAGCGTCCCGAAGATCGCGGCGTTGTGTGCGCCCAACAGCGGCGCCGGGCGCACCTCCGCGGGGGAATCGGACATCTGCACCGCGCAGCCCGGCATGGTGAAGCTGCCGCGCGTCGGGTGTGCGACCGTGGTAATCATGCCGCGCTCTTTGAGGTGTTCGTTCGCCAGAACGTCGCCGCTGTCCAGCACCGCGCCGCACGGCACCCCGGCCTCGCCGAAGGCGCGCATGACCGCGAACTTGTCGCGCTGCCGGGTCCACGCCGCGATCGTCTCGAACACCTCGTCGAAGTGCCGGTTGCGGCTTTTTTGATCGCAGAAGCGCGGGTCGTCCAGCAGGTCGGCGCGTCCGACGGTTTCGAGTGTCGCTTCCCACATCGCCGGGGTGGTGTTGATGATGTAGGCGTAGTCATTCGGGCCGCCGGGGGCGCAGGGGTAGAGATCGGTCGGTGCCAGCGCGGCCAGCCGGTTGCCCGAGCGCGGCGCCGGGACGTTGCCGTAGTAGTGTCCCATCATGCCGATGCGGGTCAGGTTGACGACCGCGTCTTGCATGGCGACTTCGACCCGTTGTCCCTTGCCCGTCTTGTCGCGTTGGAGCAGCGCGGACAGAATCCCCACGGCGCAGTGCATGCCGGTTCCGGTATCGCCGATGGTCGGGCCGGGCCGCAGCGGCGGCGTGTCCGGGGTGCCGGTCACGCTCATCGCCCCGCCCGTGGCCTGCGCGATCATGTCGAAACTCTTGAAGCCGGCGTACGGGCCGTACGTGCCGAAGCCCTTCACCTGGGCGTACACCAACCGCGGGTTGATGGCGGAGACCACGTCGTACCCCAGCCCCAGGGCGGCAATCGCGCCGGGCCCGTAATTCTCGACCAGCACGTCGAAATGGGGGACGAGGCGCTTGAATAGTCGTAAGCCTTCGTCATGCTTCAGGTTGAGGGTGATGCTCTTCTTGCTGGCGTTCAGCAGCAGAAAGTAGGGCGAATCCAAGCCGGGCTCGTCCGTAATCAGATAGCGGCCTTGATCCCCGCCCTTGGGCGGTTCGACCTTCACGACGTCGGCGCCCAGAAAGGCCAGGATTTCGGTACACGACGGCCCGGCCTCGAACTGGGTCAGATCGAGGACCCGGATATGATCGAGCGCGCTCACGGTTTCCCCCCTTTCAACTAGTCGCTTCGTCCGAACGGCGTGAACGGAACGTGCCGACGTTTTGCGCGGGAATGACGACCGGGTGGGACCGTCGAGTCAGGAGTTCGCTTCATCCCCGCTGCGGATACTAGCGCCGTTCCCCGCCCGCGGCCAGACTTGTCCGCCGGGATGTGGACGTTGAATCGGTCGCGTTCCCGGGCTTCTCGTCTCCGGTCGGCTCCGGTCAGAAATCCCGCAGCCGGGCGGTCGTCTCCGGGTCGAGAAAGCCGGCGACCGTGGCATCCGTTTCGAGCCGCAGTGCGGTGTCGATGTTTGCCGCGGCACTCTGGTTGAGCACGCGCTTCATGGCCCGCGCCGCCAGCCGCGGCAGCCCGCCGAGTCGCTCGGCCACGCGCTGCGCTTCCTCCATCAGGCGTTCGTCGGGCACGACGCGCCACGCCACGCCGAGGTCCAGCAGCGTGGCCGCCTCGTACCGCTCGCCGAAGAACAGCATTTCACGCGCCTTGTTCAGCCCCACCAGCGCCGGCAGCAGCGAGGTGACGCCGCCGGTCACGAACGCGTTCAGCGACACTTCGGGAAAAAAGCCCTTGGCGCTCGCGGCCCAGATCGGAAAGTCGCAGTCGATCGCCAACTCGAACCCGCCGCCGACCGCCCAGCCGTTGATCGCCCCGACCACCGGCGTATCGCCGAACACGATCTGCCGCGTCGCGTCCTGGATGGTGTCCACGAACGCGCGCGCCTCGGTCGCGTCCGCGGGCTGCCGGTGATCGCGGCGGTCGTCCCCGGCGCAAAAGGCCCGGCCGGCGCCGGTGAAGATGATCGCCCGCGTGTCGGCGTCGGCATGCGCGTCGGCAAAGGCGCGGCCGACGTCGCGCATCAAGTCGAGGTTCATGGCGTTGAGCCGCTCCGGCCGGTTGAGCCTAATGGTGCGCACGCCCTTTTCGTCCAGCGTACTCAGCACGGTCGCATATTCGAAACTGCCCACGGTCCCGTCTCCTGTCTGTCGTGATTGTTGAACGGATTCTGCATACATCCCCGTCGCGGTATTCGCCACCGCTTGGCAAGCGACGGTCCGACAGCTTAGCGGGGGAGGTTTCCGTGAGAGTCTTGCCGCGATTCGTTGCGGAGGACGCCGCATGCGTCGCCCTTGATAGCCGGAGTCGTTCCCACCTGAATCCTTCGGACCACGCCCAGACCCATCACCCTAGCCCTCTCCCAGAGGGAGAAGGGGCAGAAAGCAAAACCCCTGCGCCGCGCTCAGTGCCTCCCTCAAGTTCGTTGAGCTTGTCAAAACGAACCCCGGGGGAGTACTGCCTGCGGAGTCCACCTCCTTCGTCTCCCTCCTCCACGCTCGGGGACCGGGCTCACCAATCACAGTACAGGTTCTGGATGCGGGCGGGGGGGCGAAAGATTTTTCGCCCCTACAAACGGCGACCTTTCCGTTTTCCTCTCGTGGTCCTTACCCGCCTCCTATTCGTCACTTCGACGGAAGTCGAGATGGGGGAAGGATGCCCATCCTCTCCTGACGCATTGCCCTAGGCTCCGCTTGAATTGTCATCGGGCAGCGGGTAGCTTCGGGCGCGTATTCAAGCCCTGCCTGACATCTCCCCCGCTCAGGCATCCACGATTCGAACGCCGTCATGCCGCCCACCGACTTGCCTCGCCGGACGACCGACGTCACGTCGGAGCGGCTGTACTCGGTGTTGGCCGTCGTACTGGCGACGTTTCTCGGCTCGCCGATCGCGGGCGGGGTCGTGCTGTCGCTCAACTGTCAGCGGCTGGCGCAACCGGGCGTCATTCCTCAGATCCTGCTGTGGACGGGCTTGCTCACGTGCGCCTCGGTGACGCTGGGCGGTCTGGTTCCATCCGACCTGCGTCTCCTCGAGGCGCTGCTCGTCCTGGTGCAGGTTGCCATCATGTATCTACTGGCGACCCGTCTCCAAGGCCGGGCGATTGCCGCGCATATCGAACGTGGCGGCGAGATGGCCTCGCACTGGGGCGCGGTGGGGATCGGCGTCGTGTGCGGGCTGATCCTGCTCTGGCTGCTGGTCGGGCTGGGTCTGACGCCCGCGCCCGGCATCGTCGAGGAGGAGACGGTCCGAGCGTTGCCCTGAACGCGCGTCGCCACTCGCTCCGCCCGACATCGGCATGGCACGAAAAGCGCCCCACGCCACGACGAAACGCCCGCCGCCGCGCCACCAACTCACGTTCGACGAGGCGCTCTCGCGGCTGGCGCTCAAGGGCGTGACCCGCCGCCGCATGTTCGGTGGCTTGTGTTATTACGCAGGCGGGAACCCGTTCTGCTTTCTGCTCGCCGGCGACTTGGCCCTCAAGCTGCCTGCCGCCCAGCTTGCGCAGGCATGTACCCGCGGCGCGGGCGCGATATTCCGTCCGGGCGCCGGAAAGATCGCGATGCGCGAATATCTGGCCCTCAGCGCCGAAACCTTGGCCGACGAAGAAGCGACCGACGCTCTGATCCTGGCGAGCTATCGCTTCGTCAGCGGCCAGGAGAGCCCCGAAGACACGTTGGCGCCGAGCGACCTGCTGGAAGACCGCAGCGGCCTGTACGGGAAGAAGTAAGGTGCGGCCCGAGTAGCCGGACGAACAGGCTCCGTGGCCGTATATTCGATTCTCGAAGTCCGACGCCGAATCCATTATAGTGCCGTTAGCGGACCAGGACCCTGAAAATACGGGTCAAACGGGGCAGGTCTTCATCTTTCGCCTCGACAACAAGTCGATCCAGCGTTTCCCGAAGCTGTGCCGGAGACATCCCTGTCTCGGCATATTGAAATAGTTCGAACAGCGGCAAATTCAGGCCCGAAGAGATTCGTTCGAGCAGCGAGATCGTCGGATTCGCCTCTCCCCGTTCAATCCCGGCAAGGTATTTGACGTTCGCATGGATGATCTCGGCAAGCTGCTCTTGCGTGTAACCCTTTGATTTTCTTAAGGTTTTGATGCGTCGCCCCAACAGTTTTCGCTCTTCCATATCACGCAGTGCCTCGGAACGTGGACGCAGTGTGGGAAATCGCGAATCATAAATAAACCGTTTGACAGACATAAATTACTTGATAAATACTGCTTGCTGGACGTAGAATCCCTTCGTCTCTCGAATCCAGGCGCGAGATGGGCTCGTCCTGGAGCCTGTTTCAACGAGGAAGGAAGGGGTATGTCGAAAAACAGCAAGCACAAGGGAAGAAGCTGGGCGGGTCTCCTTTTACTGACGGTGCTCTGCATAGTGCCGGTGTCTCCAACCGAGACTTTGGGGGCAGATCTGTTCACCGTCGACGTCGTCATTGGCCAGGGAACGGCATATATGGATAGCGACGTGCGCGGATTCTCCCGAGCCGAAGACGTAATGCGCTTTGCCGAGAGCGACCCACTGAACGCTATCTTTCCTACCTACGACGATTCCCTTGCGGTTGTCGGCGACATCAATTTCCGCGGATTGGACATGCGCGCCCAATTCGAGAAGGACAGTACCGTTCTGCATTTCCAGGTGGAATCACTGAACATCGATAAAAGCTTCATGGGTGCCACGCGGGACGACAGCGTTGATGAGTTCGTCGATTTTCTGGAGAAGGATGGGGCAAACATTCTCGACCGCATCCAAAAAGAACTTGCGCGCGTTTCTCCGGTGGACCCGATTGCCGGCAATCCGAACAGCTTGCAATCGACATTGCTCAACAGCGCTTTCAACGACGGAGGCTTCGCTACCGACCGGACGACCCTTCACGACCCGGGGGGCACACAGGGTACGACCAATTTAATCGGTCTGCAGATCAATGGCGGGAGCTTCAAAGCCGGGGGGTTTCGTGGAACGAGCCTGACGGCTCCGCTCAAGTACACCCTGAAACTCGACCGCTGGCCCGGCACGAAACTGACGTTCAAACTTCCGCTGACCTATGTCGACATCGAGGGCGCAGACGTTTACAGTGTGGCCCCTGGAGCCGGTCTGACGGTCCCGGTCATGCGGAATTGGGCAGTCACGGCGTCGCTAGCATACGGTCTGACGGGCTCGTACGACGCGGCCTCCGTCGGCCAGATCATCGGCGGCTCTATGACGAGCAAGTACAACTTGGCGGAACACCTGCCGGTGGGCAACCTCGGACTGAGCAAGCGAACGAAGATCGTGCTGGGAAATATGATCGGTCGCTATCAGACGTTGAAGCTCTCCATCGGAGATTACAGCTTCAATCCGGACATTCGAAATACCGCGTTCAAGAACGGGGTGATGTTCTCTCACCCGCTCGGTCTCAAAATCTTCGGAGACCATAATCTGGAAGTGGACGCCTCGTACGCTCACACCTATCTGGCTGGGACGGATTTGTATTTGAACCACTTTCACGAGCTTTCGCTGAGCGTCGGATCACCCGTCGATTTCCTCGGATTCTTGACGGACAAGCTCTCGTTGGGTGTGACCTATACCTTTGGGCGCGATTACGATTCGGTCACCGGTAACCTGGGCTACACATTCTGATTTTCCCTTATTCGGCAGACCGGGAAGGGATGGTCTTTTCCTTCCCGTGGACGCTTCCCCGACACCGTTGGCGGGAGGAAGTCCAACGGAAAAGGAGGAGTATGTCCGAGGTGAGACAGCCGACCTTCGAGCAGGAAATTTCGGAGCATGTCATGCGGTTTTTCCAGAAATCCATGAAGACACGGAACTGGTCCCCGTGGCACGATTTTCCTCTCGAAGAAATGGAGCCGCTCGGAGGCAGGCTGAGCACGGAGACGGTCACCTTGATCGAAGGTTCCCTGAGCGTGGAAGAACACGTGGCGGAATATACGCGAGTCGGGCTCGAACTGTTCGACCGCGATCGGACCCGACGTAACCTGCAACTCCAGTGGGGGGCGGAAGAGGCCCGCCACGGTGCCGCGTTGGAACTCGCATTGCAGCATTCCGGCGTGCGCACGGAGACGCAGATCCGAGCGTATCTGAATCGCGCGCACGATGTCGCTTGGAACGCACACGATCATGCCGGTCTGGAAGCGCCGCTCGGCGCCACCGTGTATTCGATGGTGCAGGAGTGGGCGACCTATCTCCACTATGTGGGAGTCCGCGCGCGGGTTCGGCGTGAGTACGGATTGCCTCCCGCGGCCACGCCCGAAGAAAGCGAACGAGGGTACGAAGTCGGTGCGTCCGAGTGTTTCCGCCGGATCGCCCATGACGAACTTGCCCACCACGGATTATTTTTGAAAATCGTCCGCAGCAGTCTCGACCACTTCCCATCGCGCACATCCGAAACCCTGCATCGGGTGCTGCAGAGTTTCGAGATGCCAGCGCTGCGCAGCATTCCCAATCTGCGCGTCTATCTTCGGGCCGCGCTCCGCGCAAAGCTGGCGCCCAGCAAGCAAGACGTTCGCCACCAGATCCTGGCCTGCTTGGGGATCGACTGACGCGGCATTCCAGGACCAGAAATCGTCTTCTGGTGATTTTCCTCTCTGCTCGGCGCCGGGTGAGCGCTTCGCGCTCTTTGCGGGTGGCCGCTGCACCATCTTCCGGTCCGCGACATGCTCGTTTATCTTTCTTTCAGTTCGATCAGGACTCCGTCGTCCAAGTCGCATACGTTCCCTGCCCGTCGAAGAGTATGACGCACTCCCTTCTCGGCTGGAGTACCCTGGCGGCATCGGTGCTCGGGGCGCCGGTCGAATGGCTCAAGAACGCGCTGCTCTTCCATCCCCGCGTCGGCATCGAAGTCACGCCCGCGGCTTATGGACTCGACTACGAAGACGTCCGGTTCGGCGAGGGTTCGCTCGTGCATGGGTGGTACGTCCGCGGCCCGGGGGACCTGCTGTTCGTCTGGTTCCACGGGAACGCGGGGAACATCCAGGACCGGCTCGAACACGTCCGCCTGATGCGAGAGCACGTCGGCGGCAGCCACGTGGTGTTCGATTATCAAGGCTACGGATGGAGCCGCGGGAGGCCGTCCATTCCGGGTATCCTCTCGGACGGGCGGGCCGTGCTGGACATGGTGCACGAACGGGGTTGGGCGCGCGAGAAGCGGTTGGTCTTCCACGGCGAGTCCCTGGGCGCCGCGGTCGCCGTGGCGCTGGCCGCGGAAATTCGGGCCGCTCGGAAGGGAACCCGGCAGGACCCGGCTCCCCGCGCCCCGGACCGCCTCATCCTGGAGGCGCCGTTCTATTCGCTGCACGCGATGGCGCGCCGCGTCCTGCCGCCGCTGGCCTTTCTGGTGAAAGGCGAACTGGATTCCGCGCGGTCCCTCGCGGAACTGGACGTCCCGAAGCTCATCCTGCACGGGACGCGGGATCAGACCGTACCGTTCGCGCAAGGCCGCGCGCTGTACGAGGCGGCTGCACCGCCCAAGCGATTCTCCCCGGTTCCGGCCGGCGGCCACGTCGGTCTCTACGAAGTCGTGGGCCATGCGTATTTCGAGACCATCGCCGAGTTCGTCGCCGACCCGCCGCCCGACGGCGCGGCATCTCGGTAGATCGGGCATCGAGAGACATGCCTCGGTCCCGTCGCCCTGACGACGCGCCCCCCGCGGAGCGCCGCCGCCCTCCGCGTTGGCGGCGGTGGGTGTTCGGCGCGGCCGTCGTCCTCTTCGGTTCGGTATTGGCCGCATTGGCCGGGCTCGGCTGGTTTCTGTCCGGCGAGCGCTACGTCGCGGTGCTCGAACGCGAAATCGAAACCTGGCTGGGTGCCGAGGTGGACATCGGTTCGAGCCGA
Organism: uncultured Binatia bacterium (SeqCode); assembly: GCA_965242795.1. Taxonomy (GTDB): domain Bacteria; phylum Desulfobacterota; class Binatia; order Bin18; family Bin18; genus Bin18. The sequence goes on along the minus strand of OZ251505.1, from coordinate 455,875 downwards.
CTGTCGTTCAGGCGGGGCTTGGGCATCCGGTTCGCGGACGTGGCGGTGCAGGACCTGGGCGCGCCCGGCCAGTCTCTGACTGCGCAACGGCTCGATCTTTCGCTCGATTTCTGGGCGTTGTGGCGTGGCGAACTCCTGTTTCGGCGCATCTACTGTCTACAACCGAGCCTCCGTCTCGCGGCCCCGACCGCGGAAGCTTCCCCGCTGCCCGCCGAACAGGGCATTCCGGCCGTGCCTTCTGCTGCGTTCCTCGCCGGCCTGTTCTCCGGCCCGACATGGTCCGCGCTTCCGCCCTCTGGGACCGTCGAAGCCGAACCCACGGACGAGGGCTGGTTCTCCCCGCGACTGAGCGTGCGGCGCATCGTCGTGGATCGAGCCGAGGTCGTCCTCACGCAGCGATACGGCACGCCACCGGTGGTTTTCAGCAACGCCGGACTGCGAGTCGCGGTCGGCGGTCGGCGCGACGTCTCCGCCCGGTTCGCCGCGGACCTCGGCCGGCAGGGCGAAATGGGCAGGCTGACGCTGGACACCAGATCGGGAGATCGGTCCGCGGCGCAGGAAGCCGCGGTCGGAGAGGCAGAAGGCGTTCTCTGGCAAGGCGACGTCGTGTTGGAGAACGTTGCGCTGCGTGAACTCGGCGAGTGGTTCGACGCGGAATGGCCGCGGGCCAACATCGATTTTTCGGGAAGCTACGTCACGCCCGAGGCCGGTCGAACCCGCGCCCGCGGGGTGCTCGACATCCGCACTGCGCAATTTCCCCACCTCGACGTACACAAGGGGCGCATCACGATTGACGAACTGAGCTGGCCGTCCCCGGTTCGCGTGTCCGAGAAGTCCGAACGCCCGTCACCAGCCGGACTGTTCGGATCATCCGCAGCGGACATGGCGGCGCTGGTGATTGAGGGCCGGATCGAGACGCTGTCCGGTCGCCTTGCCGAGACCGCCGCGTTCGCCTCGTCCATTTCCGCGGATGGGGGTCATGTGGACGTGGAGTTGCAGGCCGAGATGCCGGTCTCCGGCCCGCAGAACCGGCACGGCCCGACAGTTTTTGCCGCGACCTTACGCTGGCAGTCTGCCGGTCTTCGGCTACCCGAATGGGAGACGGCCGTATCGGACGTGAACGGATTGGTCCGCGTCACGCCGCAACAGGCCGTGCTGGAGGACATCGCGTTTCGCCTGGGCGAGTCGCGCGGCGTGCTGAACGGCGAGATATTCGACCCGTTCGCCGCAAGCCGCCGCGGCCGCCTGCACGTGGCGGTGCCGCATGCGCGCATGAGTGACGTTGCCGCGCTGCTGCCCGACGGCGGCTCGTGGCCCTCGACCGGCCGGCTGGACGGCGAACTGCACGCCCGCTTCGGCCCGGAATCCGAGGGGCTGCATACCAGCGGGCGCCTCAATCTCGGCCACGCGCGCGTAGATGTCGCCACCGCGTTTGCTCCCCTCGACATTGTAACCGGGCAGGTGTCGTGGAACGGTGCGGCGGCTCGCGTCGAGGTGGCGGACGGCAGCCTGTCCGGCAATCGTCTCAGTGGTTCGGCCGAGGTCCGCAGCTTCGACCCGCTGGACGTGTCGATCACGCTGGCCTGCGAAGACATGGACCTCGAACCGGTGTTGCGGTTCGGCGCGGACGACCCGGAGCCGGACACGCAGGTTCGAGAAACCCGCCCCGACGTCCATCTCGACGCCCGCTGCGCCCGGGTCCGGTATGGGGACTTTTCCGCGGAGGACGTGCACCTTTCCGTGCACCGCCACGCCCGGCAGGTCGATTTCGCGCTTGCCGAGGCCGGCGTTGCGGAGGGACAGATCGCCGGGACCGCTACCCTCTGGCTCGACTCCAACGCGCTGTCCGTGGCGCCGCGCATCAGTGGCGCGGAGGCCGGGCCGTTCTTCGCCGTGTTGGGACATCCCACGGACGTGGTGTCGGGCACGCTCGACGCGAGCGGCACGCTGGAAATCGCCCACTGGGAAGCGTGGAACGAACCCGCGGATTGGGCCGGCGAGTTGGCCGTCGCGTTCCGGGACGGCGTGGCCAAACGGGTCCCGATTCTGGTCCGGCTCTGGACGGCGCTCAGCTTGCAAAGCATTCTGAGTTTCGTCCTGCCGGAAATTCCCGGCGAAGGGCTCGGCTTCTCGTCGCTCGCCGGCGACCTGACGCTCGGGCAGGGGAAGCTGACGACCGACAACCTGTCCCTGGTCGGGCAGGCCGTCCGGCTCGATACCTGGGGCGAGGTCCGGTTGCAGGACGAAACGGTCGATCTCACGACGCGCGTCATTCCGCTGCGCGGCATTACCAGCGTCGTCGAGAAGGTCCCGCTGGCCGGCAAGCTGGTCGCCCGGAGTGCGGATGAATTGACGGCGCTCCCGTTCAAGATAACGGGCTCCTACGCCGCGCCGCGGGTGCGCCTGAGCCTGATCGAGAAGATCATTCCCCCGCCCGGCCGCGGGGCGCGTTGAGGGCCGGTCGCCGCGGTGTGGGGCGGGGTCAATAGTGCACGACCGAGCGGATGCTCTTCCCCTCGTGCATGAGGTCGAAGGCCGTGTTGATGTCGTCCAGCGGCATGGTGTGGGTGATGAAGTCGTCGAGCGGGATCTCGCCGGTCATGGCGCGTTCCACGAACCAGGGCAACTCGGAGCGGCCCTTGACGCCGCCGAACGCGGTGCCGCGCCATACCCTGCCGGTCACGAGCATGAACGGCCGCGTGGCGATCTCCTGGCCGGCGCCGGCCACGCCGATGATCGTCGATTCGCCCCAGCCCTTGTGGCAGCACTCCAGCGCCGCGCGCATGGTGTGCACGTTGCCGATGCACTCGAACGAATAATCGACGCCACCGTCGGTCATCTCGACGATCACGTCCTGGATCGGGTCCGTGTGGTCGGCCGGGTCGACGACGTCCGTGGCGCCGAACTTGCGCGCCAAGTCGAATTTGCCCGGATTCGTGTCGATGGCGATGATGCGGCCGGCCTGCGCCATGACCGAGCCGACGACCACGGCCAGCCCGATTCCGCCCAGGCCGAAAACCGCGACCGTGCTGCCCGGTTCGACTTTCGCGGTGTTCTTGACCGCGCCGATGCCGGTCGTGACCCCGCATCCCAGCAGGCAGACTTGCTCGAGCGGGGCGTCTTTCCGCACGACCGCGGTGCTGATCTCGGGCAGGACCGTGAACTCGCTGAACGTGCTGGTGCCCATGTAGTGGAAGATGGGCTTGCCCTTGGAGGAAAAGCGGGTGGTCTCGTCGGGCATCAGCCCGCGGCCCTGGGTGCCGCGGATGGTCTGGCACAGATTGGTTTTGCCGGAGCGGATGAACGGGCAGTTCGGGTCTTCGGGCGTGTACAGCGGGATCACGTGGTCGCCCTCGCGGACGCTCGTCACGTCCCGGCCGACCTCGACGACGACCCCGCCGCCTTCGTGGCCGAGAATCGCGGGAAAGACGCCTTCGGGATCGTCCCCGGACAGCGTGAAGGCGTCGGTATGGCACACGCCGGTCGCCTTGATCTGCACCAGGACTTCTCCGGCTTGCGGCCCTTGGACGTCGACTTCCTCCACCTCCAGCGGTCTGCCGGCTTCCCAGGCGACCGCGGCGCGCGCCTTCATGATGAGCGTCCTTTCTTTCCGTTCGTTCCTGTTTTCCCGGCCCGGCTTCGATTCCGGGCGGCGTCGGAAGACCCTCCGAGCCCGTACCATAGGCCCTTAAACGGAACAAGCCGCGGGCGTGGGCGTCTCTCAGTCAGAACTCCCGTACAGTCACCCGGTGTCGTAGGGACTTCTCCAACCCTCAGTTCGTCGAGCCGGCGCTGTCCCGAGCTTGTCGAAGGCTCGAAGGCTCGAAGCGAACCCCAACAGGACCTCCGCTCTCCCACACTGCCCCAGCCCCCGGCCTTTCGACGGGCTCAAGGACCTTCCCCGCCCCCCTCAGTTCGTTGAGCCTGTCGAAACGAACCCCGAGGTCACCGCGGCCTTCGCCCCGCACCCCAGCTCTTTGACCAGGAGGACCCTCTTGTATGGAATTCCCTTGCAAAGGAAGACTGCCTCATCCGCCGACGGGGCGAGAATTGCGGCCCCGGCCCGAATCTGGTAGGCAGAATCCCGCATCTTCCCCGCGTTCGGACAGTCGGCGGCCCGCCCGCGACTCCGGCGGAAATCCTGCATACAGAGACATGGCGCGGCAGTTCGACATCCCGGACTTCTACAAAAGCTCGGTGATTTCGCGGGTCAAGAAATCCCGCCAATTCCAGGACCCGCGCAAGCAGGACCATCTGCCGACCGTGCTCGACTTCGGGCCGGTGCGCTTCATTCTGGCCCGGCACTTCGGTTTCTGCTTCGGCGTGGAAAACGCGGTCGAGATCGCCTACCGGACGCTGGCCGAGAACGGCGACAAGCGGGTCTTCTTCCTCAGCGAGATGATCCACAACCCCGCGGTCAACCGCGACCTGCAGGACCGGGGCGTGCGGTTCATCTTCTCGTCCTCGGGCGAACACCTGATCGGGTGGGACGAACTCACCGCGGACGACATCGTGGTGGTGCCGGCCTTCGGCGCGAGCATCGAGGTGCAGGAAGCCTTGGCGCGCCGCGGCCTCGACCCATATACCTACAACACGACGTGCCCGTTCGTGGAGAAAGTCTGGAAGCGGAGCGCCCAGTTGGGACACGCGGGTTACACCGTCGTCGTGCACGGCAAGGCGTCCCACGAGGAGACCCGCGCCACGTTTTCGCACAGCATCCAGGACGCGCCGACCGTTGTCGTGCTCAACTGCGAAGAGGCGAACGTCCTGGGCGACATCATCCGCGGAAGGCTCCAACCCGCGGTGTTCTTCGACCGCTTCGGCCACAAGTGTTCGGAAGGATTCGACCCGACGCGCGACCTGCATCGGCTCGGAGTGGTGAACCAGACGACCATGCTGGCGTCGGAGACGCGCCAAGTCGCCAGAATTCTGCGCGCCGCACTGGCCGACCGCTACGGCGAAGCCGCGCTGGCCGACACCTTCGCCGATACGTCCGACACGCTGTGCTACGCCACCAACGAGAACCAGCACGCCACGTACGCGCTGATCCGGCACGGTGCCGATTTGGCGCTGGTCGTCGGCGGGTACAATTCCTCCAATACCTCGCACATCGTCGAACTGTGTCAGGATGCCATGCCGACGTATTTCATTCGGGGCGCGGAGGAGATTGCGTCCGACCGGCGCATCCACCATTTCGTCCTGTCGTCGCAGTCGGTCGTGACCACCACGGACTGGCTGCCTGCCCACCGTCCGGTGGACGTCGCGCTCACCTGCGGCGCGTCCTGTCCCGACGCCATCGTGGACGAGGTCCTGATCCGCGTGCTGTCCTTCTTTCCGGGAGCGCGGGGCATGGACGAGGTCCTGCATCCCTATCCCTCAGCCGAGGCCGCCGCGGGCTGACCCGCGCCCGCACCCAGCCATGCAACTCCGCGCCGCGGACTACGTGATCCTGATCGTCGAGGACGTCGACCGGGCCGTGGACTTCTATACGCGCGTCCTCGGCCTGCGCTTGGGACACCGGTCCGGGGAGTACGCCCAACTCGATACCGGCGTCACCCGGATCGGGTTCTATACCCGGCCTGCCATGTCCAAGGCGTTGGGGTTCGAGATCGCCGCGCCGCCAGCCGGGGCCGCGGGGTTCGAGTTGGGCTTCAAGGTGGACGACGTCGACGCCGCGTATGCCGAAGTGCTGGCCGGCGGCGCCGCGGCGGTCACCCCGCCGACGACGCGGGCATGGGGGCAACGCACGGCCTACGTGCGCGACCCGGACGGGCACATCATCGAGTTCGCCCAGGACCTGAAAGACGAAAAAGCCTGAGCGCCGCGGGCCGCCGCTCCCGGACGATTCGCCCGCCGGCCGCACGCCGCGTCAGTTCCGCTTGCGGAGCGGAAAGAAGGACGTGAAGTTTCCGCGCCGCACGAGCAGCAGCAGGGTGTCGGTCTGTCCGGATTTGTCCAGGATGCCCGTGAAGTCGCCCACCGAGTTCACGGCCTGCCGGTTGACCTCTTCGATCACGTCCCCGGGCCGGATGCCGGCCATTTCCGCCGGCCCGCCGGACTCGACCTCGGTGACCACCACGCCCTGTTGATCCTCGGGCAGGCGATAGCGCTGGAGGTGTTCGTCCGAAATGCCGGACACGGTCATGCCCCAGCCCGCTTCGATCTCTTCCTGCCCGCCGGCGCGCGCCACGCGGTCGGTGAGTTCGCCCAGCGTGACCGTGAGCGTGCGCGATTTGCCGCCGCGCAGGATCCTGATCTCGACCTGTTCGCCGACCGCGGAACGGGCGACCATCGCCGGCAGTTCGTGCGACTTGACGACCTTCCGACCCTTGAAGTGGGTGATGATGTCGCCGCGCGCCAGCCCGGCTTTTTTCGCGGGGCCGTCCTCGGTGACCTCGGCGACCAGCGCGCCGCTCGGCTCGTCCAGGTCGAAGGACTCGGCCAACTCGCTCGTGACCGTCTGGATCGCGACGCCCAACCACCCGCGCGTCACCTTGCCGGTGCTCTGCAACTGGTCGATGATCGCGCGCGCCATATCGACGGGAATCGCGAAGCCGATCCCGATGTTCCCGCCGCTGCCGCTGAAGATGGCCGAGTTGATCCCCACGACCTCGCCTTGCAGGTTGAGCAGCGGGCCGCCGGAGTTGCCGGGGTTGATGGAGGCGTCGGTCTGAATGAAGTCGTCGTACGGGCCGGCGCCGATGACCCGGCCCTTGGCGCTGACGATGCCCGCGGTCACCGTCTGTTCCAACCCGAAGGGGTTGCCGATCGCCATGACCCAGTCGCCGATCTGCAGATCCGCGGACGTGCCCAGCGGCACGGTCCGCAGGGGCTGGTCGGATTCGATCTTGATCAACGCCAGGTCGGTCTTGTCGTCGGTGCCCACGACTTCGGCCTCGAACTCTTCCTCGCCGGACAGGCGGACCGTGATTTTCTCCGCCTCGCCGACCACGTGTTCGTTGGTGACGATGTAGCCGTCCGTGCTGATGATGAAACCCGATCCCAGGCTGCGCCGCTGGCGCTGTTGCGGCGGGCGGAAGCGGCGGAAGAATTCCTCGAACAGGTCGTCCCCGAAAGGGCCGGGCATGCCGAACGGACCGGGCATCGGCCGCTGGCCCCGACGGGACCGCCTCATGGATTTCTGCGTCGTCGAGATGTTGACGACCGCCGGCATGGTGGTTTTGGCGATCTCGGTGAAATGCGGCAGCCGGCTGGCCGGAGACGCCGCCGCCGGCGCCGTGGCTTTCGGCTTCTCTTCAGCCTCCTCGGCTTTGGGCGTGCCGAACAGGTCGAGGGCATGGAGCGATCCGACGTCCATCAGGAACGGGGCCGCCAGGACGAGAGAGATGAAACCGAACCGGAAGCGTCGCATCGACACGGTGGTTGACATGGACGAGGTTCCTCTGTTGGGCGTGAAGTTTCCGTGCGCCCGCGGCCTTCGGCAACGCGGGCGGGGAGGTTGGGAGCGGGACGTCAGCCTTCGCCGCCTTTCTGCATCTTCTCGCGCAGTTCGACCTGTTTCACGAACGACGGGACGACCGGCGCGAATTCCGGCGACAGGCGCGTCCGAATGTCCATTGCCGCGTCGGCCGCCAGCCGCCGCAGTTGGACGGACTCTTCGATCCGCGAGAATTCGTCGAGAAACGTCAGCACGTCCTCGGTGCCGACTTCCTTGAGCGCGAACAGCGCGGTGCCCAACGTGGGCTCGTCCAGGTCGCGGCTCATGAACTCGATGATGGGCGTGGCGCCGCGCGGGTCGCCGATCTTGCCCAACGCGATCAGCACTTTTTTCTTGACTCCGGTATGCACGTCGCGCAGAAAAAGCTGCTGCGCCAGCGCGGTCGTGGCATCCGTCGCGCGCATCTTCCCCAGGTATTCGATGGCTTTGACCTTGACCCGGATGTCGGAATCCGCGGTCGCGTTGAGCAGATAATCGACGACCTTGGGATTCTGCATTTCCCCGAGCGACTTGACCGCGGCCATGCGCGTCTCGGGTCGGTCGTTGGCGAGCCGGCGGACGACCTCTTCGATTTCCGGGCCGGTGCCGCGTTTCTGCTTCTCCTGGCGCAATCGGGTCCGGCTCTGGCGCGTCAGTTGGCTCCCCATGCGCATCCCCTGGTTCAGGAACTGCGCTTCGCATGGCACGGGCGCGGCGAACTCGCCCAAGCTCAGCGCCGTCAGGGCCGCAACTCCGAGCAGCCCCCAGCGCCATGTCCGCGATCTCGTCGTTCGTATTCGATTCATGCGACCCAGCGTGCCTTACGCACCCGACCGGCGTGGCCCGCCACTATACTGAGAAAAGACAGACGTGTGAATGACCTGAACGCATCTCCCCAAGCGCGTCGATTCGGAATCGGGGGACCGTTGCCGCATTACGGTCAGAAGTGTCTTGATCGTCATTCTCTAACGGTATGCCTCCCGCCGGTGCAGCACACGAACGACGTTGATACCGTCGTCCATACGGAAAATGACGCGCAACGTTCCGACGCGCAAGCGAAACCTCCCCCGCCATCGTCCCGTCAGTGTCCGCACGTCACCGACGCCGTTCATGGCGAAGCGATCCACTGCCTCCACGATTCGCCGTTGGCCGGTGCGTGGAAGCCTCTCGAGGTCCTTCACGGCTCGCTTGGTGTAGTGGACCGTCACAGCCCAAGGTGGGTACGAACTTGGGCGTTTGTAACCATTCGCCCGTTTTCGATGTCGCGTTCGCCGGCGGCAATCTGTTCCGCTTCGGCGTCCGTCAGGGGTTCATCGTCAGGGGGTGCCGTTGCCAGCGCCGCCCTCACAGGATCGGACAGTGCGGACAATCCGGCCAGCACACGTTCCGCGGTTGCCAGATCGTGTTCCGGTAACGTGTCCACCAATTGGTGAAGCTGTTCCCTTGCGGTCATTTTCGGAGCCCTCCCAGCCTCTCGCCGTTTTGATGGCTACTCCGCACCAGGTTCCCGCCTTTATGGGCGAAAGGGAACAGGAAATTTCAGACCGGTCAAGCCGAACCTTTGGAAATCCGATACTTCGGCCTCTCTATTATATCTCGGATACCGGACTGAGGTTCCAAGCTCGACCGGCCCGGCCGGGTATGCCACACTGCGCGCGCCTGATAGGCTCCGTCCGGCCCAGCGGCTTGCTTCGGCAGACCCGGTCGCCCGCGGGGAGGCTTCAGTGAGAGGACACGCCCGGCAACTCATGGTGGTCAACGACGTGGTGGTCACGCCCGAGACGACGTTGGCGGAGACGGCGCGGCGCCTCGCCCGTCTGGACATCACCGGGCTCCCGGTGACGGACGCCGACGGCCACGTGCTGGGCATCATCACCGAAAGCGACGTGCTGGACGCCTTTTTGGGGCCGCAGCCGGGCGAGGCGACCATTCCGACGCTGATGACCGCGCCCGTGACGACCGTTGACGAGTTCACCCCCGCGGATCACGTGATCCGCATCCTGCGCGAGCAGCACATCCATCACCTGCCGGTGGTGCGCCAAGGCATTGTGGTGGGACTGATTACGCCGCAGAGCGTCTTGCAGTACATCGTTTCGCGCGAACTGCCCCCGCCGCGGGACGCGGCGTAATCTACATTTCATCGCTGGCGCCGGCATTCCGAGAAATTTTTTCTCCCCCCGGAAGGCCGAGCAAATTTTCTGGCTCGACTTTATGTCCGTTCCTGGTTGGATGGAACACGGAACGGCTCACCATCAGGATCGAAGGAGAAGCACGGTCCGGCATAGTCCTGATACCGCTTTTCGTAGGGCTCCGCGCCCAAGCGGTTGACATCGTCTTTAGTACCCTCCTCCCCTTCATCCAGCCCGGCGCCGAATTCGACGCCGCCGATGTCGGTCAAGACGTAACGATTGTGCATTTTTTCGCCGCCTGTACGGTCTCGCCAACGGTACACCGTGAGTTCTCGTCCGTCTGGAATGACGGAATGACGCTGCAAGTCGCGTTCAGATTCGTTCCGGAAATGCTCCTCATTCGGAGCGTTTTTGTAAGAGGCTGAGGCATGAATTTCCAGCGTGGCTTGTGGGCTGACCCGCCGAAGAAACGCGGCTAGTGGCTCTCTGAATCGTGGTTTGTCGGCCCGGAAATACGGATCGACGAAGAGTACGCGGGTTGCACAACGCAGCATCAGTGCCACGCACTCCGCCATGTTCTCCGCACTCCGTCGGACAACTATCGAGTGTGGAGCATTCCAACCGGCTGCTTCTCTTTCCAGGACGTCGGCTTCACGCATGACCGTCTCGTTATTGCGCGGGTTCTCACGGGCAAGAATGGCGTGGAAGGGTTTGCGGAGATGTTCGCTTTCCGCGTTGGTGAGCCAATCAAGCGTGCCGTTCCATTCACTCCCATCACGTTGCACCTTGGACGCAATGAGTTTCTTGACGATCTCCTCCACTCTCTTTCGATCTTTGTCGGTTGGAGAAAAGTCGGCATCCAACGCCGCCCGAACGTGTTTTCTCCAATTCGTTTTGCTCGGATACATCCCGACGACCCGTCCGGCTCCACATCCGAACTGGTCGATGAAGAACCGGAATTTGACGCGGTCATGCCACGAGGCGACGACTTCGGGTTCCAACGCGTATTCGTGGATCATGGCTAGAACAGGTCTTCGACGCGCTCGGAGAAGAAGCCGCCCGGCCAGTTGCGCGCGAAATCGCCGTCTTCGGTAACCGGAATCTCGATGACACGGGCGCCGTTCTTGCTCGGCTGCACGTAGAGAACGGACACGTCCTCCGGGCGGATCGGGGGGACGTCCGGGTCCGAGGGCTTTCCCTTTTCCGTCGTTTCGCGGATACGGCGCAGGATGCGGAGGATCAGGTGTTCGCTGTGTGTCTCCAACAAGAAGGTATTGCGTTGTTCGCCGAGGGCGGACCGGATGAACAGGTCGCCGAGTTCGGCCTGATGGGCGGGGTGCAGGTGAATTTCGGGCTGTTCGATCAAAAGCATCTGCTTCTCCGAAAGTCTGCTCTGTACGACAATGGGAAGCACCTGGCTGATACCAAAACCGACATCCCGGACGTTGGCTTCGACCCCTTGGCGGTCAACGAGAACCAGAGAGAAGATGTTGCTTGGCGTCTTATTCTCGTTTTGTAATCTTGACAGTCTGAGTTCGTATTTTATGCCGAGAAGCTTGAGGGCGTCATTGATCTTATCGAGACGTTCATTTTGTAGATGGCCCTGTCGATCTTGTGACATTTTGAACAAAAGATCGGCAAGATTTTCTCCGGCTTGCTCGACGTGTTCTGCCGTATCCCCTCTGAATAGGTAATGACGCTCGGGTTGGCTCCTCAGAGGACCGAGATATACCGATTCTTTTAGGCTCCGATGAAAAAGAGAACCTACATCGGACGTGAATTGATTGATGGAACGACCTAACTCCTCCCCAACGTTCCAGGAGTCTGCTATTGCAGATATGGATTCTGAACCAGGAGGCCGGGAATAGTCCGCCCGGGTGCGTATCTTCCAATTGAGGGGACTGTCTTCATTGAGGGGACTGTGTTCTAGGGGAGGTAGTCCACGGTTAAACATGATGGCAGGAATATAAAGTTTGGCATTTTCGACGGACTTCACAGTCCTAAACTGAGACGGGTAAGAACTAGCGAAACGGAATTTTTTCATCCGCTCGAGATCTCTTGTCACGTCCTTCCATTCATAATTGTCTAGAAGCCGCTCAAGTTCCGTCCGAGTCTTGTATTTGCCAGTGCCGTCGGATCGATATATTTCTTCTCCATTGACACCTACGGAGTGGGCCACTTTGAGCAAGGTTCCCTTAATCGTATGTTTCATCAACCCCCACCAGGGATGCCAGAATCTTGAATCGAAATTCATGTGCATCTTGAAAGGAGAACCGTCATCATACGAAATCAGAGGTAAAGATTCGTTTCCGATATGGACATTCACCTCCGATTTGCCGGAATTTTCGAAAAACTTGATCGTCATGCCGGCACTCAATGCGTCTGCATCATTGAGAATTTCTCGTGCGTTGGGTAACGATCCGGGTCCCTTTACTCGACTGATCGGGGGAGAAGCTCGCGACCATTCTTCCCCGTACACGTCTTTTTCTATATCTGCATCCTTGAAGTTTTTTTTATCGAATTGTACTCCAACCTCGAAACTCAGATCGACATCGTGCCGGTGTACGATGTCTCTATACGTTCCCAGGTCCACCAAATTGCCTTTGAAAAGTAGGAGGGTCTCTGGGCTCTGCGCCTCCTCCAGCGTCTGCTTCAAGAGCAACAACGCCTGGAAGACGGAACTCTTGCCGGAGGAGTTGGCGCCGAAGATGAGCGTCAGCGGACGAATCGGGATTCTCACCTTCTCGCCGAACGCCTTGAAGTTCGCCAATTGCAACTCGCGCAGCATGGGTTCGTGCTCCGGTTCGCTTGCTTATCTTGTCGCTTGGGGATTGCGCAACTCCCGTGCCATCCCGTTCGGGCTTGTGGTATAGCCTCTCGACATGAACGCGCCCGCTTCCTCCGCAACGCGCCGGCGTGCCTATTGGCGCGCGAACGTCGGCATCGTGGCCGCGTTGCTCGGCGTGTGGGCCATTGTCTCGTTCGGGCTGTCGGTCGTGTTCGTCGATGCGCTGAACGAAATCCGGCTAGGCGGGTTCCGGCTCGGCTTCTGGATGGCGCAGCAAGGCTCCATGTACGTCTTCGTGGTGCTGATCTTCGCCTACGTCTGGCTGATGAACCGGCTGGACCGCGCCTACAGTCTGGACGAACGCCACGCCGCGCAGGATGCAACGGAACGCTCCGGCGCGCACGAGACCGGAGCGCCGCGGTGACCGACCTGCTCCCGACCGACCCGGTCAAAGTCTGGACCTTCGTTCTCGTCGGTCTGTCGTTCGCGCTGTACATCGGCATCGCGTGGCGCGCCAAGGCCGAATCGACCGCGGATTTCTACGTGGCCGGCTCGCGGGTCGGCGCGCTCGCCAACGGCATGGCGACCGCGGCCGGCTGGATGAGCGCGGCGTCATTCATTTCGATGGCCGGCATGATGTCGGTGCTGGGCCGCGACGGCGCCATGTATCTGATGGGCTGGACCGGCGGCTACGTGCTGCTGGCGTTGCTGCTGGCGCCGTATCTGCGCAAGTTCGGCAAATACACGGTGCCCGATTTCGTGGGCGAGCGGTATTATTCGCAGACCGCGCGGGTCGTCGCCCTGGTGTGTGCCATCTTCGTGTCGTTCACCTACGTTGCCGGACAGATGCGCGGGGTCGGGGTGGTGTTCGCCCGGTTCCTCGAAGTGCCGGTCGAGTGGGGCGTGGCGGTCGGCATGGCGCTCGTGTTCGTCTATGCGGTGACCGGCGGCCAGAAGGGCATCACGTACACCCAAGTGGCCCAATATTGCGTGCTGATCTTCGCCTACATGCTGCCGATCTTCTTCATTTCGCTGATGATGACCGACACGTTGCTGCCGCAGATGGGGTTCGGCGCAGACCTGTCGGCCGAGCCCGGTGTCGCGCTGTTGGACAAGCTCGACGCCTTGAGCCGGGAACTGGGCTTCGCGGCCTATACCGGCCGCGGCAGCAAGACGGTCGTCGACGTCTTCTTCATCACCCTGTCGCTGATGGTCGGCACCGCGGGCCTGCCGCACGTCATCACCCGGTTCTTCACGGTCCCCAACGTGCGCGACGCGCGCCTGTCCGCGGGCTGGGCGCTGCTGTTCATCGTCATCCTGTACGCCAGCGCGCCGGCGGTCGCCGCGTTCGCGCGCACGAACATCCTGACGACCGTTCACGGCGCCGAGTACGCCGGCATGCCGGCGTGGTTCTCCAAATGGGAGGAGACCGGGCTGATCCGCTTTTCGGACAAGAATCGCGACGGGCGCATTCAGTACTACAACGACCGGAACCCGGCGTTCGCCGCACAGGCCGCGGCGCGGGGCTGGCAAGGCAACGAACTGGACATCGACCGGGACATCATCGTGTTGGCCAACCCGGAAATCGCGCGGCTGCCGGCGTGGCTGGTCGCGCTGGTGGCGGCCGGCGGGTTGGCCGCGGCGTTGTCCACCGCAGCGGGTCTCCTCCTCGTGCTGTCCGTCTCCATCTCCCACGATCTGATGAAGAAGGTCATCCGCCCCGACCTGACCGAACGGCAGGAGTTGGGCTATGCGCGGCTGGCCGCGGGCGTGGCGGTGCTGGTGGCCGGGTATTTCGGCATCCATCCGCCCGGCTTCGTCGCGCAGGTCGTGGCGTTCGCGTTCGGCTTGGCCGCGTCGAGTTTCTTTCCGGCCATCGTGCTGGGCATCTTCACCAAGCGGACGAACTGCATGGGCGCGGTTGCCGGCATGGTGGTCGGTTTGGGATTTACGGGCGCCTACATCATCTATTTCAAATTCGTTTCCCCGGAACTGAACAGCGCGGCGCACTGGTGGTGGGGTATTTCACCGGAAGGCATCGGCGGGGTCGGGATGCTGCTGAATTTCGCGGTCGCGCTCGGCCTCTCGTGGCTGACCGCGCCGCCGCCCGCGGACGTGCAGACGCTCGTTGACGACATCCGTATCCCGGGCGACGCGAAGGCGCGCCGGTCGTAGGTTCGCGCGGGTGGGCCGGGTCCGCCGATTCCTTCGAGTCCGAAGGGACGCCGCCCGCCCAAGGAACGACGTTAGACCCCGTGCACCCGGTTGCCGGCGAGGCGCTCGCCGCACCGCGCCCCGACCAGGGCGAGCCAGAACGCGACCGCGCCGCCGATCAGCATCTTCGTCAGACTGAAACGGATGAAACTGTACGGCGTGAAGAGCGTGAGCACCATCATCAGCACGACGCACAAGAAGGCGCCCATCGCCGGCTCCCGAATACGCAGGCCGGGGGAGAACAGGCCGATCAGCACCCCGCCGACAAAAAACCCCAACAGGTTGAGCACGCCTTGCAGCATGAAGCGCAGCGTCATCGACGTCACCGGACCCGCGAGGACGTCGGCGAGCAGGGCGCCGAACAGAATCTCCGCGGCGATGAAGACGCCCATGCTTGCCAGCACCCACTTCAGGTCGAACGAGCGCTGCGGTCCCGATGGAGTGCCGGCCCGCGTCATCGTGCTGCTGTTCCGTAACTCCCGGAAGGGTGGGCGGCGATGTCGGGTGCCGGCGAACGGGTCCGACTGAAGGAGGGAAGAAGGTGGGCAGGGGCGGAATCGAACCGTCGACACGAGGATTTTCAGTCCTCTGCTCTACCGACTGAGCTACCTGCCCACGGGGGGAATGCAGGGCGTTCCCTTAGCAGTTCCGCCGCTTTCTTGGCAAGGCGGGGCGGGTCATTCCCCGCTTCTACAGACGGAATGTCGAAGATGGTTTCCGCGGAGCCGGAGCAATTCCGCGTGTCCGTGTGCGGCGATGTTTCCTCGGACATTTCCCGCGCTGCTCTATTCCGCAAGCCGCGGAGTTGCGGAAAACCCGATCACGTCTTCGCACCATTTGGCCGCGGCCAGCAGGCGGGGTTCGGCAAACGCCGCGGCCATGAGTTGGACGCCGAACGGCAGGCCGCCGCGGCTCAGTCCCGAGGGCAGAGACAGGCTGGGTAGGCCGGCGAACGTGGCCGGGCCGTTGAAGGTCGGGTCGCCGGTGGTCGTGAAACCTCGCGGCGCCGGCGCGGGGGTCGCCGGTGTCAGCAGGACGTCCACGCCGCGGCAGATCGCGTCCAGTTCGGTGCGGAACGTCTCTTGCTGCCGTTGGGCTTGTAAGTATGCGACGCCGGACAGGGCGCGGCCTTTTTCTATCAGGTCGCGCATTTGCGGGCTGTAGCGGTCTCGATGCTCGGCATAGACTTCGCGGTGGCTGAAGGCAGCCTCGACGAACATCATGTTGAAGTGGGCTTCGGGCGCCCCGGCGAAGCTCGAGGGAAGTATCACCTCGCTGACCCGTGCCCCGGCCTGCTCGCATTGCCGCACGACGGCTTCGACATGTTGCCTGGTTTCTTCGTCGGCGCGCTCGAAGAAGAACTCGCGGACCACGCCGATACGCGGCGGCTCCGCGGATTGCAGCGCTTGAAGGTAGTCGGGCACGGGCTGCACGGCGCTTACCGGGTCGTTCGGATCCTCGCCAGCCAGGACGCGCAGCAGTAGGGCGATGTCCGTCACCGTGCGCGCGAAGATGCCGACATGGTCCAGGCTGCCGGCCAGCGGATAGACGCCGTGCACGCTGATGCGCCCGAACGTCGGCTTGAGGCCGACACAGCCGCAATAGGCCGCGGGCCGCACGGTCGAGCCGTACGTCTGCGAGCCGAGCGCCCCGAAACACGCCCGGGCGGCGACCGCGGCGGCCGAGCCGCTACTGGAACCGCCGGGCGTGTGTTCGAGATTCCACGGATTGCGGGTCGGCGAGGGCGCCAATGCGGCAAACTCGGTCGTGTGGGCTTTGCCGAGAATCACGGCGCCGGCCTCTTTGAGGCGCCGGACCGCGGTCGCATCGTACTCCGGGACGTAGTCCGCGTAGATCGGCGAACCCATACTCGTCTTGACCCCCGCGGTGAAGAAGATGTCCTTGAGTCCGAGCGGGATGCCGTGCAGCTGGCCACGGTAGCGTCCGCCGCTGATTTCGGCCTCACAACGCCTGGCGGCATCGGACGCGCCTTTGCGATCGACCATCGTCCAGGCGCACAGATCGGGTTCCAGCCGGCCGAGGTGCTCCAGGCACGACTCTACGAGCGTGACCGGCGAAAGCTGGCCGGTTCGGATCCGGTCTGCGGCGTCGGCGAGGGTCAGTGCGTGCGGCGGAGTCTTCTGCGAATCGCTCATTTCGTACCTCATTCGGGGTATCCGAACCGTTGCCGACCGTTCTGATCGTTGTGTGACACCGTTCCGCCGCGTCCGTCAAGTTGAAACGAAAACCTGCCGACGCCGCTGAACCAGTATCGGCTGCATTCCATCTGAGAATCAGGTATCCATCCGGCGAGGGTCGAGAAGGGGAGGCGTCATGCACGCGCGAGTCATTCCGTTTCAGTGCAAACCGTCGCTGCTGTCCGACTGTGTGTCGGTCTGCCGGCAGGCGGTGTTGCCGCCGCTCGTACACGCGCCGGGGTTCGGCGCGGCGCTGCTGATGTCGCAGGCCGACACATCGGCCGGATTCCTTCTCAGCCTGTGGAACTCACCGGACTCCCTGGCCGATTCCGAGCCCGCCAGCCGCAAGGCCGTCGCCTCCACGCTGCTCCCCTTTCTGGCCGAACCGCCGCAGCCCGAAAGTTACGAAGTATTGGTCCGAGCAGGCCACCATATCGGCGGACGGGTTGCCCGCGTGATTAGGCTGCCGATCCCCGACCGGCACATCGAATCGGCCCGCGAAGTGTATGAAGCCGACTATCTGTCGTTGCTGAAACGGCAGCCCGGCTTCCAAGGCGTGCTGTGGCTGGTTAACCGTGCACAAGGCAGCGGACGCGGGATCAGCTTCTGGACAGGCTTGGAGCAGATGCAAGCGGCGGACCGAGAAGGCGAATTCTTTCCGCTGGTACTCTCCCGGCTGGCGGAGTATTTCACCGCGCCAACCCAGATGGGCTATTACGCCATAGACGCTCAACTTTGACAGTGTGAGCGGCGTTGTGTGGTCCCCGGATTCTCCTGGAGGTCGTCTGCATGATGCCCCGAACTTCTTCATATCGCGTAACTCGTGACGATGCCTCTTGACAAAACGGAAGAAGCAATGATGCAACAAGCTCACATCGTTCCCCGAGACAGAAGACGATGGGGAACCATGAAGGAGAGTAGGCATGGCACACTATTCAGGAATGAGAGGCACGAGAGAAAAGACGGATCGCCCGGTCAGATACGCTGATCTCAGTACCTTGGAGGGCGGTTCAGAGCCGCGGGTCGGCGAGGGGCGTGTCCTCCCGCAGCGGATCGTCAAGCCGTCGCACCAGATCGGGACGGTCTCGCGCGAGGCCGTGCGAGAAGCCGTGCGAAAGGTCATGCACCGAGTCGGCTGACGCAGGTGTGAATGGTCGCTGAAGACAACGCCAACGTTTTCATCAATTGTCCTTTCGATAGGTCGTACAAGCCCATCTTCGACGCGGTCGTCTTCGCCATCTTCGACTGCGGATTCGTGGCTCGCTCCACGCTCGAAATCATCAACACGGCAAAAGTCCGCGTGGACACGATCGTTCAGATCATGGACGATTGCCGGTTCGGATACCACGACATTTCCAGAACCGGGCTCGATACGGCCCATCGGCTTCCCCGGTTCAACATGCCTTTCGAGCTCGGGTTGTTCCTGGGTCTCGCTCGGCACGATGGCGAGAGAAACGTCCTCGTCGTGGATCGGGACCGGTACCGCTACCAGAAGTTCATTTCCGACATTTCGGGCCAGGACATCAAGGCGCACGACAACACACCGCAGACAGCGGTCCAGGTCGT
This sequence comes from uncultured Binatia bacterium (SeqCode), assembly GCA_965242795.1. Classification (GTDB taxonomy): domain Bacteria; phylum Desulfobacterota; class Binatia; order Bin18; family Bin18; genus Bin18. The sequence continues at coordinate 437,542 of OZ251505.1, read as the reverse complement.
AAGCCAATGGCTGCGCTCTTCCCAGACGAAGGCCGACGTGCCCGGCGGAACCCACATCTGGAAACGGTATCGGCACTTCAGAAGAACGCTGCCGGGGCTCTGCGCCGAATTGCGCCTGCAACCGAGCGAACTCATCTTCAACGACTACACGACCATCGTCGGCGAATGGCTTCAGGAGAATCAAGCCTTCTAAAGTATGTCGCCTCTCGGAGTCGTCTTTGAAGACAACCGTCTGGAGGAAACATGGCTCGCGATATTGCTATCGGCGTTGATTGGAACGATCGGCAGGGGCGGACCGACTACCGCGCGATCATCGAGCGCGTGAAGGTCGCGGACGCCGCGGGCGTCCATTCGGTCTGGATTCCCGAGGGGTGGGGCCGCGACGCGTTCACGCTGCTGTCGCTGTTGGCCTCCGAGACCGACCGCATCCGCCTCGGCACCGGCATCGTGAACGTCTATTCGCGGACTCCGGCCGCACTGGCCCAGCATTTTGCGACGCTGGACGAGTTGTCGGAAGGGCGGATGCTGATCGGCCTGGGCACGAGCGGCGCGCAGGTCATCGAGCACTTTCACGGCGTGCCGTTCGAGCCGCCGCGCACCCGACTCAAAGAGTACGTCGAAATCATGCAGATGCTGCTGAAGGGCGAGAAGCTGCACTACGAGGGCTCGCTGTTCAATCTCCAACGCGGGTTTACGTTGCGTTTCCAGCCGGTACGTGACCGCATTCCGATCTATCTGGCGACGCTGAATGCCAAGGCTCTGAAACTGACCGCGGAACTGGCCGACGGCTGGCTGCCGATCTGGCTGCCCATGAAGAAGCTGCAGGCCGAAATCGACGCGGTGCGCGCCATGAGCATGGCCGCGGGACGGCCTGCAAACGCGGTCAGTGTCCGTGCGCCGGGGAGTGTCGCGGTGACCTCCGACGTCGCAAAAGTCCGCGCCGCGCACGCCGCGGCCGCGGCGTTCTACATCGGTCGGATGGGCGCGTACTATGCGGCGCAACTCAGCCGACTCGGCCATGCCGACACGGTCGAAAAGGTCAAGGCGGCCTGGAAAGACGGCTCTCGGGCCGCGGCGCTGGTGGTCACCGACGAACTCGTGGACGAGACCTTGTGCGCGGGTTCGGCCGAAGCGTGTCTCGACCGCCTGGAGGCGCAGGCCGAGTGCGGGGTGGACATCCACCCGGTCAATATCGAGGCCACGGACACCCGCGCATACGAGCGGGCGTTGAAGATGCTGGTCGGCTGATCGGCCTATTGCGCGAACGCGGCGACCATCGCGTGCAGGTCATCGGCCGTAAGTTGGCTGGTGGGCGGCGCGGCCACGATCGGATGCTGGACGCCGGCATCGACGAAGCGGGCGAGTTGGGCATGGCAGTCCGCCGGCGCGCCGAAGACGAACAGTTCCTCCACCATGCGGTCGGGAATCGCCTGCTCCGCACCGGCCCGGTCTCCGGCTTGCCAACGGGCCAGGACCTCGTCCAGCACGTCGCCATAGCCGAAACGCCGAAATCCCTGAATGTAGGTGTTGGCCTGGCAATAGCCGACCAGGACGTGGCGGAGTTGCGCCAGCGCGCGTTCACGGTCGGGATTGACCAAGGTGTGGACGTAACAGCCGATATCGATGTCCGCGAGGCGGCGCCCGGCGCGCGCCGCCCCTTTGGCGATTTCGGCGACCGACGCGGCCACTTGGCGCGCCGGCAGCCACGCGAGCAACACGCCGTCGGCAATCTCACCCGCTAGGCGCAACATGCGTGGGTTCACCGCGGCCAGGTAGATCGGCACTTTCTGTGACAACGTGGCGCTCAGCCGAAAGCCCTGCGGCCGGTAGAAGCGTCCGGCGTGAGTGACCCGCTCGCCCGCCAGCACACGGCGTAGCACGTCCACGTATTCGCGCGTGCGGGCGACCGGATGGTCCCACGGGATGCCGTGAAATGCGTTGATGTTCCGCGTGCTCACGCCGATGCCCAGCCGCGCCCGGCCCGGGGCGACCAGGTCCATGCTCGCCGCCTGCATTGCGGTCAGCGTAGGCGGGCGCAGATACAGCGAGATGATCCCGGTGCCCACGGACATCCGCCGTGTCCACGCCAGAAACGCGGTGACGAGGGTACTCGTCTCGGTGCCCCACGCTTCGCCGCACCACAGGCTCTCGAAGCCGCCGGCCTCGGCCTGCTGCGCGACGTCCTTATAGACTTCGAACCGGTGTCCGGTGGGCGGCAGTCCTAATCCGATACGCATGGTGGTGTCTCCTCGTTTCCGGTCGGGCGGGTCGTCGATTCAGGCGGATTCATCGGTCGTCTCGCCTGCCAACTCCGTCCAGACCGCGTACTGCTCGTCGAGTTGCCGGCGGAGCCGTTCGTGCCGGGCCGCGGCCTCACGGGCGCGCTCGGCATCGCTGAAGGTTTCCTGACTGGCCAGCGTGCGTTCCAGTTCCTTAATTTCGTCTTCCAGTGCGGTAATGCGCCGTTCGGCAGCGGCGACCCTCTTGGCCCGCTGTTGCCGGGCGGCGCGTGCCGCCTTGTGTTGCTGGTAGGCGCGTTTGCCTTTTTTCTTGAGACGGCCGGCGTGCCGAATCGCGACGAGCGTCGCCTCCACAGCGGGATCCTCGACATCTGTCACGGGAGCGGTCGAAGTCCCGGCTTGACCGGGGACGGAACCGTTGCCTTGCGCGGTCCGACCGGCTTGGGCGGTTTCGCGCGCCTTGCGATCCAGAAATTCGTCGAACGTCCCCGGATACACGTGGCACGCGCCGTTGCGCAGTTCCATCACCTTGGTTACCAACCCGCTCAAGAAGTCGCGGTCGTGCGAGACGACCAGATAGGCGCCGGCGTATTGCAACAACGCCTGCTTGAGGACGTCCTTGGTGCGGATGTCGAGATGGTTGGTCGGCTCGTCCAGAATGAGCAGGTTGGACGCTTGCAGCAACATTTTCGCGAGCGCCAAGCGGCTCTTCTCGCCGCCGCTCAACACGCGGACGGGTTTATCGACCGTATCGCCCGAAAACAGAAACGCCCCCAGCAGCGTACGCAACTGGGGCACGACGTCGGTCGCGGCCTCGCGCGCCACCTCGTCATAGACCGTGTTCCGTCCATCCAAACGCTCGGCCTGTTGTTGGGCGTAATAGTCGAGCACGACCTGATGACCGACGCGGCGGCTGCCCGCGCTGGGCGCTTCCACCCCGGCCAGAATGCGGCTCAACGTGGACTTGCCAGCCCCGTTGACGCCGACCAGGGCCACGCGGTCGCCGCGCTCGACGACCAGATCGATTCCCGCGAAGACGTGCAGCGCGCCGTAGCATTTGATTGCGCCGTCGAGTTCGAGCATGCGGCGCCCGCTGCGCGGTGCCGCGGGAAACCCGAACCGGACGCCCTTGGGCGCAGCCTGCGGCGGCGGCAGCCGATCCATCTTTTCGAGTTGCTTGACGCGGCTCTGCACCTGCGACGCCTTGCGGGCGTTGTAGCGGAACGTGTTGATGAAGCGCGTCATGCGCTCGATTTCGTCTTGTTGGGCCGCGTACGCCTTGCGGTGCGCCTCCAAGCGTTCTTCGAACACGCGCTCGAACGCCGCGTAGCCGCCGACGTACTCGGTCAGCCCTGCGTCGTGCAGCGCGGCGACGCGGTTCACCATGCGGTCCAGAAACGCGCGGTCGTGCGACACGATGACCAGACTGCCCGGAAAGCCGCGCAGGTAGGACTCCAGCCAAAGCAGCGAATCCAGGTCGAGATGGTTCGTCGGCTCGTCCAGCAGTAGGACGTCGGGCCGTTGGAGCAACAGCTTGGCCAGTGCGATGCGCGCCTGCCAACCGCCGCTCAGCGTGTCGGTGCGCGCCGTGAACTGTGCTTGGTGAAAGCCCAGGCCGTTCAACACCGTGGCAACCGCGGTGTCGGCGCGAAACCCGTCCAACGCCTCGATGCGATGCTGCACTTCGCCGTAGCGCGCCAGCAGTTCGGCTTGTGCCTCCAGGCCGTCCGCTTCCTCATGCAGCCCCGCCTCGAGCGTCGCCAGTTCGGCCTGCAACGCAGGTAACTCCGGCAACGCCGCGCGTGTCTCCGCGAACACGTTTCGTCCCGATACCTCAATGCCTTCCTGGGGCAGATAGCCGACACGCAGCCCGCGGGCACGCTGCACTTGTCCGGCGTCGGGTTCCTGCCGTCCGATCAGGATGCGGAACAGCGTCGTCTTGCCGGCGCCGTTGGGCCCCACCAGCCCGATCCGGGCACCCTTGCGGATCTGCCAATTCAGCCCGCGAAACACTTGTTGCCCGCCGAACGACAGGCTGACGTTCCTGAGTTGCAGCATGGAGTCGCAACACCTTGAGGGAAGGGAGTGAAGATTGAAGCGAGAGACGGACGCCGTGCTAGTCTCGGCGCTCCGCGGGAGTCGGTTCCTCTTCCGGTGGAAGCAGCAGGGCATCGCCCAGAGTGCGGATCAGCCAACGATGGATGTCGCCCACGAGTGTGGCAGCGGGAGGACCGGATAACAGCCAGTGTCCTTGGCAAGCGTAGGGGTGCTCGTCGGCTTGCAGTGTCGTGGCGAACCGGCGCACCGCGGCCGACGCGACCATGCGGTCGTCCTCGCCCCACACGACGCATACCGGACACCGAAGCGGCGCCGCGGGCAGGGTAACGTTGCCGCGCGTCAGGTCGCGGACGACGCCGCCCGTGTCGGGGCGCAGTCTGGTCGCCAGCGCGCCCTGTCGGGCCGCGGGCAGCGCGTGGAACAGGAAATCGCGCGCCATTCGGCGCGACGGCGGGGGATGAGCACGATTCCAGAGCAGCGCCGGCAACGCCGCCAACCGCACGAGCGGCAGCGCGTGTCTGCGTCCCCCCTGTAAGCTACGCGGTACGAGCGGAGAGACGCACACCAGCGCCCGGAACCTTGCGGCGGGCGGCATGCGTTCTGCGGCCAGCAGTGCCGCCAGCGCGCCCGCGTCGTAGCCGATGACGATCGGCGGCTGGTCGAGCACCGCGGCTGCGGATGCTATGCGCGCGGCGCGCTCGTCCAACGTATCGCACGCCGGCGCGCGGCGCGTCCCGGACACGAGCGGGTCGAGCGTCCAGCACGCCCAGCCGCGCTGCGAAAACGCCCAGGCCGCCTCGTCCCATGCCCAGCTTCCCGTCCACAACCCCGGCAGCAGGAGAAGCGGGGCGGTAAACTTCTCACGCTCGGGTAGCGTGACCTGCGCGGTCTGCGCCGCCAACCGTTGTTGCATGGCCCCTAGGTTTAATGCCGGAAAAGAAAAAAGGCCCGGAGGGGCCTTTTTTCGAGGTCTGCCGCCGAAGGTATCGGCTCGGAGGTTAGCGGCGGGCAGCCCGCTTGGTAGCTCTCTTCTTGGCCGGGGCCTTTTTGGCAGCCCGCTTGACGGCCTTTTTCACGGTGCGCTTTTTCGCCGCTTTTTTCACGGCCTTCTTGGCGACTCTTTTCTTGGCCGCCTTCTTCACGACTTTCTTGGTGGCTTTTCTGACCATTTTTTTCGCGGCTCTCTTGACCGTTTTCTTGGCGACCTTCTTCCTCGCTGTCGGCATGAAACGACCTCCTTCGGACCGAATCGGGCGACCCCTTGTCGATGGAAACGGCGAATTGGTGCGTGGTGGAGCGTGACTCACCGCTCCCTATCAGATGCGCCCCGCAGGTGCAACAAAAATCCGGGGATACGTCCGTCAAGGCGCGTCACGGTTCGAGATTTCCGAGTAGAGGCAATGCGGCGGACTCACAGCCCCGGTCTTTCTCCCACTCTTCGACCCTTCGATAGGGAATGAGACACTAAGAGGATCCTGCGCCCGTTGCGACACCTTTCGACAGGCTCAAGGCACCGCAATTTCAGGGGCCAAGTTCAACAATCTAGCTCCTGAGCTTGTCGAAGAGTCAAAGGGCCGGGAGTGGGGTGCGAAGGCCGAGGCGACATCGGGGTTCGTTTCGACAAGCTCAACGAACTTAGGGATGGGCTGTCCCTGAGCGTACGGTGCTTCGAGCTTGCGGTGCTTTGAGCCTGTCGAAAGGTCGAAGCGAACCCCGCCGAAATGCCCGCCGCCCGGCGTAGGTCGCGCGGCTGCCGAGCTGCTCTTCGATGCGTAACAACTGGTTATATTTGGCGGTGCGTTCCCCGCGACAGACGCTGCCGGTCTTGATCTGGCCGGCGTCCAGCGCCACGGCCAGGTCGGCAATCGTGGCGTCTTCGGTCTCGCCCGAACGGTGCGAGATGACCGCAGCATAGCCGTGCCGCTTGGCCAGCGCGACGGTCTGCAAGGTCTCGCTCAGCGTACCGATCTGGTTGACCTTGACCAGAATCGCGTTGCCCGCGGCGTCGGCGATTCCGCGCTCCAGTCGGTGCCGGTTGGTCACGAACAGGTCGTCGCCGACCAACTGTACCCGGTCGCCCAACTCCTGGGTCAGCAGTCGCCAGCCGTCCCAATCGTCCTCGGCCAACCCGTCTTCGATCGACACCAGCGGGTAGGCGCGCACCCAGTCCGCGTATTGCGCGATCAGGTCCTCGGCATCCCGCGGCGGGCCGCCTGCCTTGCGAAACGTGTAGCGCCCGTCCGCGTAGAGTTCGGTCGCGGCCACGTCGAGCGCCAGCCAGACGTGCCGGCCCGGCCGGTAGCCGGCGCGCACGACCGCTTCGAGCAGCAGGTCGAACGCCTCCTCGTTGGAGCGCAGGTCCGGGGCCACGCCACCCTCGTCGCCTACCGCGGTGGACAGACCGCGTGCGCTCAGCAACGCCGTGAGCGCGGCGAACACTTCGGCCGCCATACGCATCGCCTCACGGAACGAGGCCGCACCGGCCGGCACGATCATGAATTCCTGAATGTCGAGATTGTTGCTGGCGTGCGCGCCGCCATTCAGTACGTTGACGAGTGGCACGGGCAGCGCGCCGCTGCGCCGGCCGCCCAGAAAGCGGTACACCGGTCGCCCGGCCGCGGCGGCCGCGGCCTTCGCCACCGCCAGCGATGTTGCGATCATGGCGTTGGCGCCCAGGCGTTTCTTGTTGGGCGTGCCGTCCAGGGCGATCAGTAGGTCGTCGATTTCCTGCTGGTGCGCGGCGTCCTTCCCCCTGAGCCGCGGGGCGATGATCTCGTTCACGTTGGCGACCGCCTTCTGCACGCCCTTGCCGGCGTAGCGTTTGCGGGTCCGGTCGCGCAATTCCCATGCCTCGTGCGCACCGGTCGAGGCGCCCGACGGCGCCGCGGCTCGTCCGAACGCCCCTCCGGCCAGCGTGACGTCGACCTCCAGCGTCGGATTGCCGCGGCTGTCCAGAATCTCCCGGCCCACGATCTTCCGTATCTTCACGGCGCGTTCCCCCGTACTTTCCCCGATGGAATCCGCGCATGGTGCCGGGGGAGGGCGGTCGTGTCCAGACGTGAGTCCCGATCGAACGGCACATTGATGTATGTCACGGAAAGAGATAAAGTGACGTACATGATGAAAACACAAGTCTATCTGCCGGACGAAGACCTCGACGCGCTGCGACAAACCGCCGCGCGTTCGGGCCGGAGCGTGGCTGACCTCGTGCGTGAAGCGATTCGTCGCGTCTGGCTGCGTCCAACGGCGAATGGTCCGGTCGCGTTATGGGATGGGACCCCGGATCGCGCCTCGATCGACCATGACATTATCTACGAGGAGCCGTAATGCGGGCACGTGAGCGCGTGTTCGTCGATACCGGTGCGTGGATCCCGCTGGCGCTCAGGCGCGACTCGCTTCACGGCAGAGCAGTCCAAGCTTGGGAAGAAATGGCCGATCAGCGTGCTCGGATATATACATCCGTGCCGGTGATCCTCGAGACGTTTACGTTTCTCGACAGGCATACACACCGTGACGTAGCGATCACGTGGAAAGATTCGCTTGAGACGGTGCACGACCTCCGGGTGCTCTCCTGCACCGACGTCGAGATGAAAGAAGCGTGGCGCTACTTCACGCGCCGCGACTTGCACAAGCTCTCGGCGGTCGATGCAACGAGCTTCGTTCTGATGGAACGAAGCCACATACGGATCGCTTTCGCGTTCGACCACCACTTCGCGTCGGTCGGGTTTCGGCTCGTCGGCTGAAATGCCCCTGGTGGTGGCGTGGGAATTTCGATCGTTGGACTCAGCCTGCCCTACTCTGATTTCATGGAGAGACTACGGTGGCGGAACCTCTCTGAGGAATGTGTCCATGTGTGACTGAGCTCACCAGAAAAAATTTCACGAGGGTTCTCGGACGGGGACGCGCGCATGCACCTGCTCGCCCGCGATCGAACGGTGGGCGAACAGCAGGCAGGCCTGAATGTCCTCGGGCGTCAGCCCGGGGTAGTCATCGAGAATGGTCTTGGCCGTATCCCCGGCCGCCAGCATTCCCAGAACGTGCTCCACGGCAATGCGCATGTCGCGGATGATCGGCTTGCCGCCGAAGACCTCCGGGCGCACGGTGATGCGGGACAGCAGGTCGGTGTGAGGCATGGATTGCGTCTCCAGGCAGTGTGCCATCTTTCGCAGCAGTGGCGAAGACAATCGTGGCGCCCGTTCTTCCGCGTGGGACGAACGGGGACATGGCGTTGGACAGGCGCTTGTCTTTGCTGGGAGAAGGGTAGAGAGCCGATAGACCGTTCGCAAGGCGAAGGAAATTCAGGTGGGGTGCCCGTTCGTGTTTATCATGCTCCAACTGTACGACACGAAGTGACGAACGGTTCGGCACCCTCAACGCCAGTAGGGGCGAAAGATTTTTCGCCCCTACGCATCTTTGTATCGGACTTTTTCCACCGCCAGGAACTCGAAAAACGGGCGCACCGAGATGCGCCCGTCCGTCACGTCTATAGGACTGGTCACTACTCCAACACTTCGGCGACGACCAAGCCCGTGATTTTCTCTTCGTCGTAGCCGAGGACGTTGGCCAGGACGTTCTGGTTTTCGCGGCCCAAGGTCGGGGCCGCGCCGCCGACTTGCGCGGGCGTGCGGGAGAGTTTGAAGCGCGAGCCTTCCACCGTCGTGGTGCCGAAGTCGGGGTGTTCCAGATCGACGAAATGCTTTCGGTGCCGGAGTTGCGGGTCTGCGTACAGCTCGGGGATGGTCTCGACCGCGCTGGACGGGACGTGCTTGGCCTGCAACGTGCGTTCCGCCTCGTGCGGGTCGTACTGCCGGGTCCATTGCGTGATGGCGGCGTCGAGTTCGTCCTGGTGCGCCAAACGGCCCTCGGCCGTGGCGAGGCGTTCGTCGCGGCCCAGGTCGGGGCGCTGCATGGCCTCGCACAACGCGCGCCACTGGTCGTCGGTTTCCACGCCGATGGCGACCCAGCGGTCTTCGCCGGCGGCTTCGTACACGCCGTGCGGGGCGAAGTTCAGGTCGCGGTTGCCCATCCGCGAGCGGGTGCGGCCGTTGACGGTCTGGTCGAGCAGGAAGGGTGACAGGAAGTGCAACGCGGCCTCGGCCTGGGACAGGTCGATGTGTTGGCCGTGGCCGGTCTGGTGCTTGTGCTCCAGCGCGGCCAGGATGGCCGCGGCGTTGTACCACGGCGCAATGTAGTCGGTGTACGCGCCGAACGGGCCGGCCGGGTCGCGGTCAGGCCAGCCGGTCGGATCGTAGAACCCGGACACGGCCGCGGCCAGATTGCCGAACCCGGCAAACTGGGCGTGCGGCCCGGTCTGCCCCATCAGGCAGGTGCTCAGCATGATGAGGTCGGGCTTGATCCGCGTGAGCGATGCGTAGTCGAAGCCCCACTCGCGCATGGCCTTGGGCGAGAACGACTCGGTCACCACGTCGGCCCAGCGTACCAAGTCGAGAATGACCTCGCGCGACTCGGGTTTGGACAGGTTGAGGGTGACCGGCAGCTTGCCGGTGTTCATGTTGTTGAACAGCCCGGAACTGTTGGGGCCGGGCTGCTTGTTGTGGAACGGGCCGACCATGCGCACCGCGTCGAACCGCGTGGTGGATTCCACGCGCACGATGGTCGCGCCATAGTCGGCCAGAATCCGCGTCGAGCCCGGGCCGGCCATGGCCCACATGAAGTCGAGCACCTTGACCCCATCCAATGCCTTCCCGCCGTGCGTGTCCGTATGATCCGCCATGCCGGTCCCTCCCGTTGCGGCCGCTCAGATGACGCCCTCGGTGCGCAGCGCGGCCAATTCGCTGTCATCCAGGCCGAGTTCGCCATAGACCTCGGCGTTGTGTTCGCCGACCCGCGGCGGGCGGCGCGTGTAGGCGATCGGGCTGTCGCTGAACTTGGCGAACGGCCCGGGATAGGCGAACGCCTTGCCGATCTCGTCGTGCTCGACCGGCGTCCAGTATTCGCGCGACGCGAGTTGTTCGCTCTGCACGACCTCGTCGATGGTCGCCACGGGCGCGATGAGCAGCCCGCGCTCCAGGGCGTTCTGGAACAGTTCGGTTTTGGTTTTGCTGAGCGTGAAGTTCTCCACGATCTGCTTGAGGCGTTCGTAGTCCTCGATGGTCTTGGGATCGCCGGCGAACAGCGGGCCGCCCATACCGACCCAGTCCATCCCGTGGACTTCGTCGTCGCAGAAGCCTTCTTCGTGGATCCAGTCCATGAACCGCTTGGTGAAGTGGGCGAACGCCGAGCCGAACAGGTAGGCGATCGACACGTGCCCGTCCTTGCACGGCCACAGCAGGCGGATGGCGAGCGGCCCCATCTTCGCGCCGCCGGCCATGCGGCGCGTTTCCGCGTCGCCCAGCGGCTCGGACAGGACGGTCGATTGGACGGCCTGCATCGCGGCCTGCTGCGCGGACACGTCGATGTGCTGGCCGCGCTGCGAGCGGTGCGATTCGTACAGGGCGATCAGCGCCGCGGGGGCCGCGGCCGCACTGGCGTGCAGATAGCCCTGCGGCACGCTGAGCCGGACGGGCGGGCGGTCTTCGTCGCCGGTGATGACCAGCGGGCCGCTGCTCGCCAGCACGACCAGGTCGCTGTCCGCGTAGCTGGCCTTGGGGCCGTCCTGTCCGAACGGGGTGATGGAGACGTAGATCAGGCCGGGGTTTTCTTCGGCCAGGTCGGCATAGCCCAACCCGTAGGCGGACAGGGTGCCGGGATTGTCGGACTCGATGAGGAACGTGGCGGTGCGCGCCAGCTTCCGCAGCACGTCTTGCCCCTTGGGTTTACCGACGTCCAGGGTGACGCCGCGTTTGTTGCGGTTGTAGGCCCACCAGTAGAGCGAGTTCTCCGCGCCGCGCTCGTCCTTGTAGAACGGGCCGAGGGTGCGCGCCGCCGAGCCGCCGGGCGGTTCCACTTTGATGACGTCGGCTCCGAGGTCGGCCAGGATCTGGCCGCACAGCAGCCCGCGTTCGGTAGTCAGGTCGAGGACGCGATACGGACGCAACATGCAGTGACGCTCCAGACTGTGAATGTGGGAATGATAGAGACGCGGCGGCCTGCGGATTTTCCCCATAGCTTCCCGAACCGGCAGAGGCAAGCCCTGATTTTCATGTTGAAGTTGGGAGAGGGGCCGGTTTGAAACGGGAATGACATACAAGAGAGTCCCGTGCCCGTTGCCACGCCCTTCGACCAAGCTCAACGGGTTGGACTCCGAGCTTGTCGAAGAGTCGAAGGGGCGGGGTGCGAAGGTCGAGGTGACATCGGGGTTCGTCTCGACCTTTCGACAGGCTCAAGGCACCGCAAGCTCAACGAACTTGGGGATGAGAAAGTCCCCGAGATTGCGGTGCCCTAAGCTTGTCGAAGGGCGGAAGAGGGGCGGGGGGTGAGTTGGCTGCCTACGACGACGTCAGACATCCGCTCCCGGCTTGGCGCGCCGAGTGGCTTCGGTGTATGCGGAACGGAAGCGGAGAAGCGTATGCGGTGTCCACGCTGTCGGACGAAGATGCAGGTCGAGGCCCATCGGCCGCACAAGCAGGAGAGATGGCGCTGCCCGCAGTGTGGCAAGGTGCGCATGAAACCCGCCAGCTATCGCCGGCACAAACGGCGGGCGCGCGACGACTGACGGGGCACGTAGGTTCTCGTCTGGAGGCCGGGTAAGGATCACAGATCCGGAGGGAGTTGCGCGCCGCAGGTCAGGGGGAGGCCCCGTCCGCGGCGTCGGGCGGCGGTTGTTGTTTGCGGCCGGCCACGTAGGCGGCCATCAGTCCGGGCAGGTCGATGGGCGACACGGTCTCGCGGAGTGTGCCACCGGGTGGAATCACGCGGTCCGAGCCGCCGAGCGAAATCTGCAAATACGGTCCGCCGAGGAGTCCCTTGGTCTGGATGGAGGCGATCGCGTCCTCCTGAATCCGAATCCCGTTCTGAATGGTCAGGCGCACCGTAGCGCGCGTGCCGGTCAACTGTACGTCGTCCACCCGGCCGACGCGCACGCCCGCGATCTCGACCGGCGCCCCGGGTCCCAGGCCCGACGCGCTCTCGAAATCCGCGGAGACCGAATACCCCCATGCGCTGTACAGGGACGATTCTCCGAGAACGGTGAACAGGTAGATCATGGCGGCGCTTCCCAGCAGCAGGAACCCGCCGACCCCGAAAACGAGCCGAAGCCTGGACATGGCGTCCACCTATACCAGCCTCCCAGCGGTTGCCCAAGCACGCCGCCGAATCTCGATACGACGCGAGGAACCCGCGTGGACGATTGATCGGGAGCGGTTCTGCGGATACAGAAATCGGAACCCTGGGTAGTGTCTCAGTCCGAAATTCCCTTTCGATGAATGTCGGCCTCCGCGTGTAGGGGCAGGCCCCTGTGCCTGCCCGTCCTCGCCCCAGGGTAACCACCCTTCGACGGGCTCAGGGATCACAGGGGGTTGCCCCTACACAACCAGCAATGGTCTAAGGTTCAAATTGGACACTACCGAATCCTGCCGACGTTCGGGCTCGGGTCGTGTATCCAGAGCCGGGTACGCCGCCGTGGCGAGCGTCCGGGGGAGCGGCGAGTTCTCGAATTGCCTCGGAGGTGCCGAATGAAAGCGTCTGGATTGGCTGCCGCGATCGGACTGGTGGGATATTTATACGCTCTGAGCGGGTCGGGGTTCGCACACGAAAATCATCCGGAACGGTTGCCGGACCCGGGCGACGTGGTGGCGTTTCGGGCTTACGTCATGGAGAACATCGACGAGAACGCCGATGCCGTGGAAGCCAAGGTCGAGGCCGGCCGGCTCGACGAGGTCAAGCTGCACGCCGCGGCCATCGCCATTCACGCCACGCGCATCGAAGCGTTGTTTCCCGCGGGCAGCGGGACCGCGGCGTCCCGGGCCAAAGACGACATCTGGAACGATTGGCAAGCGTTTGTCGCCTCCGCGAAGCTCCTGAGCACGGAAGCCGACGCCCTCGCCGTTGCAGCGGAGCGCGGTGATGCAGAAGCGGCCCGGACCCATCTCCGGGCGATGTTCGGGACGTGCGACACCTGTCACGACCGGTTCCGAAAGCCGAGGCAACGATAGGGAGCTACGGCTCTCCCTCGCTGTCCCCGCCCCCGGCCTTTCGACAGGCTCAAGGACCTCCCCCGCCTCCCCCCCTGGGTTCGTTGAGCCTGCGCTGTCCTGAGCTCGGTTAGGGAATTTGTCGAACCATGTCGAAGGATCGAAACGACCCCCGAGGTCACCTCGGCCTCCGCACCCCTGCCGCGGACGCCTAGCGGTACAATTCGGTGTCCTCGACTTGGTGCTCGGGTAGGCGGATGCGCGGATAGAGCGAGGGCACGCCGCTGCGGCCGACGAGCAGGAAATCGACCGGCACGAGCGGCATGGGCACTTCGACGCCGACGTAGCTGCTGCGTTCGTCCCGACCGAACGCGAGCCGCGTGCCCAGCACGTCCTCGGGCAAATGGCCGCGCACGTCGAACCCTTCGCCCACACTGCCCGTGAGTTCGGGGAGCAGACGCCAGCCGGCCTCGTCCTGTTTCTCGAATTCGCTCTTCAGTGCGACGTCCGCGACCTCGACGCCCTGCACGAGCTTGGCGATCTTCAGGTCGCCGCGGGCGAGGGCGTCGGCATGGCCCTTTTCGCGGAACCGGTGCCAGAACTGCTGCCACAGCGTGGTGGGGACGCCATAGACCTTGGTGCGCGGCCCGTCGTCGCTTTCCAGCAGCAGGGTCAGGTCGCCGCGTGGGCACAACACGATCCCGTCGTCCGTCAACTCCAGATTGTCCCAATCGCCGTCGTACAGCCCGGGCTTGATCCCGAGCCCCTGCGGGCCGAACAGGTCCGGGTTTTCGCGCAGGAACGATTTGCTCAGCCGCAAGCCTTGTCGTTCGGGCCGTTCGACGTCGCGCAATTCCTCACGCGCTTCCTTGGCCGCCTCGCTGTCCGGGTAGTGCTCCACCACGCGGCGCAGGAGGGCCGCCTTTTCGGTCCGATGCGCGGCGGCCTCGGCCTGCTTGCGCAACCCTTTGGCCGCGGCCTCCTGCAACTTGGGAATCTCGTCGGTCTCTCCGGCCAACGCGGAGTAGCGGATGGCCTGATCGAGCCGGCCCTGCGCGGCGTACGCCTTGGCCAGCGTGGGATAGATTTCGGGGTCGCGTTCTTCGGGTGGAGTCTCGTGCAGATATTTTTCGCCGGCGGTGATGATGCCCTGTTGCGAGACGGCTTGGCCGGTCAGCAGATGCCAGACTTTTCCGAGGGTCTGGAGGAGGGTCAGCCCGCCGAACGTGGCCGCGCCGACCAGCCCTTCGGTGCCGATCTGCAGGCCGGCCACGACCAGGTTGTCTTTGACGAAGCGGCTGCCGGGCAACAGATAGGTCAGGGTTTCCTTGCTGTGCTCCCACTCGGCCTGCTTCACGCCGGCCAGCGGGTCGGGGGCGTCCGCGTCCCGGTCCAGGGCTTCGTAATGTCGGAGATGGTGCTCGACGGTGCGGATACCGGCCTTGGCGTCTTCCGCATCTTCATCGACCAGCAGCGCGAGTTGATAGTGGAAGTTCGCCGTCCAGTAGTCTTCCTCGGCAAAGGCGCGTTCGGCGCGTTCCAGTTCGGCCCGCACCAGCGCGCGTTTGCGCTTGCCGTCCAGCAGGCCGATCTTCTCCTCGACCTCCGGGACGCGGGGGTCGTCGGGCGCGCGTTCGAGAAACAGACGGTACAGGGCGAGCGCCTTGCGCTCGCGGGCGCTCGGACCGTCTCCGTTGCCGACCGTGGAGAGCACGCCTTGCGCCGCGTACGGGCTCGGCCCCGCGGGCGCGCCGAGGAACAGGCGCGCGACGTCGACCGTGGACAACAGCCAGTTGAACAGACGCGCCACGCGATAGCGCGTCTGCGCGGCGTACAGCGTGTCGGCGTAGGCGAGGATGTCGTCGGGTGCGGCGTCCATCTCGGCGATCGGCAGCGACGCCGCGGACTCCGCATCTACCGAACGATACAGCAACGCCCGGGCCAGCGGGGTCACGCCGGTGGGCTGCTCGCCGTCCGCCCGGAGTTGCGCGTCGTGCGCGGCGAGCCGGGCGACGCGATTCCGCAGCGCGGCCGGGTCGTCGAGGAAGCCGTCGATGATCGCGTCCGCGACCTGCTCGCCCACCTCGTCCGGGAAATAGCGTTCGGGCGGCAGCGGCGGAACGAACGGGTTGTAGGTCGGAAAGAACTCGGTCACGCGCCGGGCGAGGGGATCGGAGAAACCGTGCGCCGCGAGCGGCGTGGCCACGTGCCAGCACAGCAGCAGAACGAGGAGAGGGCGCCACATGGAGCGTGTCTTTCGGGGGGTCAGCGTCCCAGGCGTCCGACTCTGGCCATGTACGCTTGCAGGGCGTCGAGCTTGCCCTTGGCTTCGAGCTTTTCGATGGTGCCGTCCCGTTGGGCGACCGCGGCGTAGTGTTGGAGCGCGGCCTGTCCCAGCCGCTCGAAGATCTGCCGGTCGAACCGGAGGCTTTCGGGATCGTACTGGGCCGCGTACTCGTGCGCCAGGGCCACGTAGAAGTCGCCGAGTTCGAGCCGGTACCGGTAGCGGTGTTTGCTGTCGCGGTGTTTGTCGAGCAACTGCTGGTAGGCGAGGATGACGCTCTCGTTGCCGTCCTCGATCCGGTGGCGGTTGATTTCGATGAAGGCCACCTTGGCCCGGTCGAGATGTTCTTCTTCCTCCCGCGCCAGCGCCTCGTAGGGCGTGCCGGCGTACCGTTGGGTCAACTCCTGCCACTGCTCGCCCAGTTCGTCGAGGGCCTGAATGTATGCCACGGGCGTGGTGCCGCCGGGGGCGCGCTGCTTCAAATTCTCGAACGCGGTCAGCGCTTCGACGGCCCGCGCGGCTTGGTCCTTGAAGCGGGTCTTCCCCTGCGCCACGCGCTGGTAGGCCGCCCGCGCCTGAGCGTAGGCGTGCAGCGCCTCGTAGGCACGGCCACGCGTGAAGGCGACAATGGCGGGATAGGCGCCGGGGCGTTGGGTTTCGTAGTCGCGGAGGCGGACGAGCGTAGCCTTGTGCACACTGGCGCCGGTCGCGTCCTTGGGCAGCGGGTAGCGGTAGGTATCCTTGTTCGCCAAGCGCTGGAACGGGCCGACGACGCTCAGCAGGTCGTGCTCGACCCGGTAACGGCCATTCCCGTTCGCGGCCGCGGGTTCGTCCGACAGCCCCGGCACCCAGGCGAGCCAACTCGACTCCGGCTCGCTTTCGCGCAGACCGAGGGCGGGAAGGGGGGGGACGTCGTCCTCCTCGGAACCCTGCGAGTTCCACACCGACCCGGAACCCCGAGCCTGTGACGCTTCGAGATTGTCGAAAGGTGGCGGGGCCTTCTCCGGCGGCAAAGGGGAATCTGCGGGTCTCTTTTGCGACAAGGCCGGTTGGATGTCCGCTTCGTCCGGCTGCGGCTGGATCAATCCCGCCTCGTCCACGCGCGCCAGAAATTCCCAGGCGAGTTCGGCGCGACGGTCATCGTCCGCAGCGAGGTCCGCGGTTTCTTGTCGCGGTGGGACGGATTCGGCCTGCGCGGGCGTCTTGGAAACCGGAGGGTGTGGCGGGCGGGCACTGCAACCGGCCTGCCCGAGACTCGCCAGCCCGAACCCGGCCAGGAGCAGCCACGTCCCCGACCCGCTGGTGCGCCGCGGCCGAGCGTCCGGCTTGATGAGCATACGGGCCCAAGCCTAGAGCCGCTGCCCGAGCGAGTCAAACCGGACAGTGTCCGGCGAGTGCCTCGACCTGCTAATTCTGGGCTTATGCACTGCTGCGGGACGCCTTCTCCCCCCGGATCAAGTCTGGGGCAGGCTGTAGCCCTCTCCCGCCCTTCGACAGACTCAGGGGCCAGGGATCCGGCCACCGCTGACTTTGAACGGGGGTGTAGGGGCGAAAAATCTTTCGCCCCTCCGGACACGGCACGGAACCGTTGACGAGGAGGGTATAGAGGGAGTCCACCATGCCTATTCCTCTTTCGTATCTTTCGCCCCCTTCCATTCGACGTCCTTCGACGGGGTTCGTTTCGACCTTTCGACAGGCTCAAGGCACCGCAAGCTCAACGAACTGAGGGGGGAGCACCAGCGCACAACGGAGTATTGACCCTGGAATCGTCACCCTGGACGTTGTCGACCGGTGCCCGGATTTGTCGCCGCCCGCGGCGAGTGATACATCGGGGCGCCGAACGCATCCCGCAAGGAGGAAGGCCATGCAATTCAGCATTACCGCGCATACCAAGATCGATAACTGGGACGTCTTCAAATACGTCGAAGACCTGGGCTTCGACGCCGCCTGGGTGCCCGACTCGCAGATGATCTGGTCGGACTGTTACGCCACGCTCGCCTTGGCCGCACAGAACACCTCGCGGCTCCGCCTTGGGACGGGTGTGGCGATTCCCGGCACGCGCATCGCCCCGGTCACCGCCCATTCCATCGCCTCGATCAACCGTATCGCGCCCGGCCGCGTCTTTCTAGGCATCGGGACAGGACATACCGCCATGCGGGTGATGGGCATGCAGCCGATGAAGATCAGGGAATTCCGCGAGTATCTGCGCGTCGTGCGCACGCTGCTGGGCGGCGGCGAAGTCGAATATACCTTCAACGGCACCACGCGGACGATCCGGTTTCTGCACCGGGACCTGAGGTTCATCGACCTGGAGCATCCGATTCCCATCTACGTGGCGGCCAACGGCCCGCTGGCACTGCGCACCGCGGGCGAATACGCCGACGGTCTGGTGTCGCTGTTCAACGAAAAGAGCGAGGTGTTGCAGGCCAACATGGACCGGGTGCGCGGGGGCGCGCAGCGGGCCGACCGCACGCTGACGGACGATTTCCACACCACGGCGTTGACGACCGCGGTGGTCCTGAAGCCGGGCGAGAAGCTGACCGCCGACCGCGTGATCGAAGCCTGCGGCTCGTGGGTCACCTGTGCCCTGCACTTCGTGTACGAAATCTACGAGCAGACCGGGGACGAGAGCGGCGTGCCGGCCGCGTTCGCCGACGTCTGGGAAGAATACCGCGACCAGGTCGAGCGCATGGAAACGCCGCGCGAGAAGCGCTACCTGCAGATCCACGATGGGCACTGCACCTACCACGTGCCCGAGGAACGCCGCTTCATCACCCCCGAGACGATCAAGGGCTCGTGCATGGTGGGCGAGCCCGACGAGTTGATCGCTGAGATCCGGGCGGCCGAGCGGTCGGGGCTGCGCGAAATCTCGTTGCTGCCGCCGCTCAAGACGAGCCGCGAGGTGTACCAGGACTTCGCCGAGCAGGTGATCGCCAAATACTGAGCCGGCCTTCGCCAAGCTTGGGGGACGGGGAGAGGGGACGGGGAGTGCCGGTGTCCGATCGGTCGGGCGTCCACCATTAAGTGCCGGAGGCGGGGGTCGAACCCGCACGAGGCGAAGCCTCATGGGATTTTAAGTCCCATGTGTCTACCAGTTCCACCACTCCGGCTTCGGTCTCAGTGAACGCGCGAATTGTAGGCAGGAGTGCCGTTCCGCGCAACGCGCGTAGGGAGGCGGCTCGTTCCGGGTCCCTGTCCCAACTCCACGGAAGGCGTGACGTGCAACAGGTGTAGGGGCGACGCATGCGTCGCCCCTACGGGGGAGAGCGGAGCGTTGGCCGCGGAAGATTTTCTCACCCGACCTGCAGTTCCGATTTACGGCCCAGGGCCTCGTCGATGACGCTGTCCGGGACCTTGCCGTAGTGGTCGAACTCCATCGTGTAGGTCGCCCGTCCCTGCGTGAGCGACCGGATGGTCGTGGCGTAGCCGAACATGGTCGCCAGCGGCACGTGGGCGGTCACGGTGCGCTGGGTGCCGCCGCGCTCGCCGAGTTCCGTCACCTTGCCGCGGCGCGACTGCAAGTCGCCCATCGCCGTGCCCATGAAATCCTCGGGGACGACGACCTCGACGTCCATGATGGGCTCCAACAGAATCGCGCCGGCTTTCTGCACCGCGGCCTTGAAGCCCAGCGAGCCGGCCATCTGGAAGGCGACTTCCGACGAATCCACCTCGTGGTAGTTGCCGTCGTACAGCGTGACGGTCGCGTTCAGCAGCGGATACCCGTAGGCGACGCCGTTGCCGGCGGCCTCGCGGACGCCGCGCTCGACCGAGGCGATGTATTCCCTGGGGATCGCGCCGCCCTTGATGGCGTTGACGAAGACCAAGCCTTCGTTGTCGTTGGGTGCGACCTTGAGATAGACGTGCCCGAACTGTCCGCGGCCCCCGGTCTGGCGCACGTAGCGGCCCTCGGCCTCGGCCGCGCGGGTGATCGTCTCGCGGTAGGACACCTGCGGGACGCCGGTGTTCACCTCGGCTTTGAATTCGCGCCCGAGGCGGTCGAGGATCACCTCCAGGTGCAGTTCGCCCATACCCGACAGGATGGTCTGGCCGGTCTCGGCGTCGGTCTGGATGACCAGCGTCGGGTCTTCGGACGACAGCCGCTGCAGGGCCAAGCCGAGCTTTTCGGAGTCGATCTTGGTCTTGGGCTCGATCGCAATCGCAATCACCGGCTCCTTGAACGAGATCGACTCCAGCAGGACCGGCTTGTGCTTCGTGACGATGGTGTCACCGGTGGTGAAGTGCTTGAGTCCGACGATGGCGATGATGTCGCCGGCCGCGGCCTCTTCCAAATCCTCCTTCTTGTCGGCGTGCATGCGGACGAGGCGGCCGATGCGCTCGCTGCGTCCGGTGCGCGGGTTGAACACCGTGTCGCCCGTCTTGAGCGTACCGCTGTACAGGCGCACGAAGGTGAGCTGGCCGGCGTAGGGGTCGTGCATGGTCTTGAACGCCAAGCCGGCCAGGGTGTCGTCGGTCACCTCCCAGGTGCGGGCTTCACCGTCCGGGGTGCTGCCGCTGACCGGGCGGACGGGCGGCGGCAGGTAGCCGACCACGGCGTCCAGCAGCGGTTGGACGCCCTTGTTGCGCAGCGCGGTGCCGCACAAGACCGGCACGACGTCCAGCGCCTGGGTCTTGGCGCGGACCGCCGCGGCGACCTCCTCCGCGGTGAGCGGTGCGCCGCCCAGATACTTCTCCAGCAGCGCGTCGTCGGCGTCCGCGACCGTCTCCAGCAGCAGGTCGTGGAAGCGGGCCGCGTCGTCGCGCATCTCCGCGGGGATGTCTTCCTCGTGCACGCGGGCGCCCAGCGTGTCTTCCTCCCACACCAGGGCTTTGCCGCGGATGAGATCGACCACGCCGCGCATGTCGTCTTCCACGCCGATGGGGAGTTGGACGACCAGCGGGTCGGCGCCCAGCCGCGTGCGGATCTGTTCCACGACGCCGTGGAAGTCCGCGCCGACGCGGTCGAGCTTGTTGACGAAGACCACGCGCGGCACGTGGTATTTGTCGGCCTGGTGCCAGACCGTCTCCGATTGGGGTTCGACGCCGCCCACCCCGCAGAACACCACGATGGCGCCGTCCAGCACGCGCAGGCTGCGTTCGACCTCGGTCGTGAAATCCACGTGGCCGGGCGTGTCGATGATGTTGATCTGGTGCGCGTTCCAGTCGCAGGTGATCGCGGCCGCGGTGATCGTAATGCCCCGCTCGCGTTCCTGGGGCATCCAGTCCGTGACCGCGGTGCCCTCGTGCACCTCGCCGATTTTGTGGGACAGCCCGGTGTAGTACAGAATGCGTTCGCTCACCGTGGTCTTCCCGCTGTCCACGTGGGCCACGATGCCGATGTTGCGGATGCTGTGTAGAGGGGTCGGCATGATCTTCTCCACGTCCCGGGGCTGGGCTCCGGGACGGACGCTCGCTGCGGCGCAGCAATGTCACGGTCGGTTAGAGGCTGGGGCCGGCGTGGGACCGCGGCCCCGGGAACAGGAGGCGGTGGAAGCAATCCATAACGTAGGGGTCGGACGCGCGACGCTTGGGGAAGGCGTCCGTTTCGACGGTGCGCGCAGGATACACAAAAGGCCGCGACGTTCCAAGCAGGCCGCGGCCGCACGTGCGGCACCCGGGTGACAGAAGCGAGAAAAAGCCCGGCCCCTGTGGCACTACGCCGCGTATTGCTTCAACAGGTTGCGTGCGATCACGAGCTTCTGGATTTCGCTCGTGCCCTCGCCGATGATCATCAGCGGCGCGTCCCGGTAGAAGCGCTCGACCGGAAACTCCTGCGTGTACCCGTAGCCGCCCAGCACGCGCATGGCTTCCAGGGCGACGTCCTCGCACGCCTCGGAGGCGAACAGCTTGGCCATGCCGGCCTCCAGGTCGCAGCGTTCGCCCTTGTCCTTCTTTTCCGCGGCTTGGCGGACCAGCAGGCGCGACGCCTCGATCTTGGTCGCCATGTCGGCCAGCTTGAGTTGGATGGCCTGATGCTCGCAGATCGGTTTGCCGAAGGTCTCGCGTTGCTGGGCGTAGCGGATGGCTTCCTCGAACGCGGCCTGGGCCACGCCGACCGCACGCGCCGCGACGTTGATGCGGCCCACTTCCAGCCCGCCCATGACGTGTTTGAACCCGCGGCCTTCCTCCCCGCCGATCAGCGAGTCCGCCGGCGCGGGAAAGTCCTCGAAGGCGAGTTCGCAGGTGTCCAGGCCCTTGTAGCCCAACTTCTTGATGTCGCGGCTGACGGTCAGGCCGGGCGCGCCCTTTTCCGCGGCGAACAGGCTGATGCCGGCGTAGGCCGGGTCCGCGTCCGGGTCGGTCTTGGCCGCCACGGCGAGGATGTTCCCGTGCCGCGCGTTGGTGATGAACATCTTCGTGCCGGTGATCAGATAGTGGTCGCCCTGCCGTTTGGCGGTCGTGCGGATGCGTTGCACGTCGCTGCCGGCGTGCGGCTCGGTCAGCGCCAAGCCGCCGCGCTTCTCGCCGCTGGCCATGGCCGGCAGCAGGCGCCGCTTCTGCTCCTCGGTGCCGAACAGCGCCAGGATGTGGGCGAACAGCAAGTGCGAGTTCAACACGCCGGTCAGACTCATCCAGCCGCGGCAGATTTCCTCGATGATCAGCGCATAGGTCGTGAACGACAGTCCCATCCCGCCGTACTCGGTCGGAATGATCGCGCCGAACAGCCCTAATTCCTGCATCCGCGCGACCAGCGCGTGCGGATATTCGTCGCGGTGTTCCAGTTCGCTGGCGACGGGTTTGACCTCGCGCTCGACGAAGCGGTGGATGGTGGACAGGATTTGCCGTTGTTCGGCGTCCGATTCGGGCATGGTCGGCTCCTTCGGTCCGGTCGATGCGGGACGCGACCGGGGGTCCTCTGCGTGGGGAAATGTCGAACGACGCGCGGCAATTGTCCGGTTTCCGCGGGCAAGATCAAGAGCGGCCGGCGGTCGGATCCACGCCCGCGGGGCCGCGGCCGCCGGGCTGTTCCGCGGCGTGGAAGCTGATAAGAGGGGCGGAGCCGGTCCCTCCCTCGTCGATCCGGTCGTGCCCGGCCCGCGGAGAACGCCCTATGGCCCTGACCCCGCTGATGCAGCAGTACCGATCGGTCAAGCAGCAGCACCAGGACGCGGTCGTCCTGTTCCGGTTGGGCGATTTCTACGAGATTTTCTTCGACGACGCGCCGCGCGTCGCGGAGTGGCTCGACCTGACGCTGACCGCGCGCGACGGCGGGGTCGGCAAGGTGCCGATGTGCGGGGTGCCGCACCACGCGGTCCACGGCTACATCGCGCGGCTGGTCAAGCTCGGCAAGAAAGTCGCGCTGTGCGAACAGGTCGAAGATCCCAAAACCGCCAAGGGGCTGGTCAAACGCGAGGTCACGCGCGTCGTCACGCCGTCCACCTACGTGGAGAACGAGACCGACCCGGCCAGCCCGGCGTTGCTCGGGCTGTTCGCGCGCGGCAAGCGCTGGGGGCTGGCGGTGCTGGAGCCGACGACCGGCGGCTTCCAGTTCTGGAACGAAGACGAGGCCGCGGTCGGCGACGCGCTGGACCGGCTCGCCCCCCACGAAATCGTGACGACCAAGACCTTGGCCGAACACCGCGCCGTCGCGCGCTACTGCGGCGGCCGCCCGCAGGCCGCGGTGACCCGCCTGGACGACTGGCGCGCCGGCGACGAAGACAGCCTGACGTGCATCCGCGACTTCTACGGCCTGGACTCGCTGCGCGCCCTGGAACTCGACCCCGAAACGACCGCGGCCGCGGCGCTCGTGCTGCGCTTCCTGCAACAGCACATGCGCGGCGCGCTGCCCCACGTCGGACTGCCCAAACGCCGCCGGACCGGCGACGTCATGCAGCTCGGCGCGGTGGTCGAGCGCAGCCTGGAACTCTTCCGGCCGGCCAACCCGGACCTGCGCGGCAAGACCCTGCTCGACGTGCTGGACCGGACGGTCACGCCGATGGGCGGCCGGCTGGTCCAGACGTGGCTGCGCAACCCGCTGCTGTCCGTGCCGGCGATCACCGAACGGCACGCCGCGGTGCAGGAACTCGCCGGCGCGCCGGACGTGCTGGAGGCGGTCCGCGCCGGCCTGTCCGCGGTGCGCGACCTCGAACGTCTGGCCGCGCGCTTCAGTTGCCGCGTGGCGACGCCCAAGGACGCCGCGGCGCTGCGCGACTCGCTGGCGCGGATTCCGGCCGCGGTCGAAGCGCTCGCCCCGGTGCGCAGCCCGCTGCTGTGCGCGCAGCGTGCCGCCCTCGCCGCGGACCTCGGCGCGCTGGCCGACGGCCTGCGCCGGGCGCTGGTCGAGGCGCCGCCGGCCCACCTGCGCGACGGCGGCGTGATCGCCGCGGGCTACGCGCCCGAGCTGGACGAACTCCACACCCTGACCCGCGACGCCAAGCAGTGGCTCGCCGAGTTGCAGGCGCGCGAGAGCGAACAGACCGGCATCCCCTCGCTCAAGATCGGCTACAACCGCGTGTTCGGCTACTACCTGGAAGTCTCCAAGACGCACATGGCGAAGGTGCCCGACCGCTACGTGCGCAAACAGACGCTGGCCAACGCCGAACGGTTCGTCACGCCCGAGCTGAAGGAATACGAAGACCGCATTCTCACCGCGCAGGAGCGGTCCGTCTCCCTGGAGCAGGAGTTGTTCGCCGAACTCTGCGCGCTGGTGCTGCGCCACGTGCCGCCATTGCAGACGCTGGCCCAGGCGTGCGCCACGGTCGACGTGCTCGCCTGCTTCGCCTGGGTCGCGGTGGACCGCGGCTACGTGCGGCCCGAGATGACCGAGGCGCCCGAACTGGCGATCGTCGGCGGCCGGCATCCCGTGGTGGAAGCCCTGCTCGGGCCGGGCGCGTTCGTGGAGAACGACGCCCGCCTCGACCGCGACGCACAGCAATTCGTGCTGCTCACCGCGCCGAACATGAGCGGCAAGTCCGTGTATCTGCGCCAAGCCGCGCTGATCGTGCTGCTGGCGCAGGCCGGCGCGTTCGTGCCGGCCACGCAGGCGCGCGTCGGAATCGTGGACCGGATCTTCACGCGCATCGGGGCTTCGGACAATCTGGCCCTGGGCGAGAGCACGTTCGCCGTGGAAATGATCGAGACCGCGCAGATACTGAACGCCGCCACCGACCGCAGCCTGCTGCTGCTGGACGAGATCGGCCGCGGCACGTCCACCGCGGACGGACTGTCCATCGCGCGCGCGATCATCGAATTTCTGGTTGATACCGACGGGCCGCGGCCACGCACCCTGTTCGCCACGCACTTCCACGAGTTGACCGATCTGGCGCACCGCCTGCCAGGCATCGTCAACGCCACGTTCGCGGTCCGCGAATGGCGGGACGAAGTCGTCTTTCTGTACAAGGTGATCGCCGGCGCGTCGGACCAGTCGTACGGCATCCACGTCGCCAAGCTGGCCGGCCTGCCGCGCGGCGTGACCGACCGCGCGGAAGAAATTCTCCACGACCTGGAGGGCTCGGCCGAGTTGGTGCGCCCGGCCCGCCCTCGCCGCGCCGCGGCCAAGGGCCGGCCGCCGGACCAGCTCGGGCTGTTCGGCCACGCGGGCGAGGCGAACGTATGAACCGCATCCGGCTCCTCGACCGGTCGACGATCGAGCAGATCCGCGCGGGCGAGGTCATCGAGCGGCCGGCGTCGATCGTCAAGGAACTCGTCGAAAACGCCCTGGATGCGGGCGCGGGCGCGATCCGCGTGGCGGTCGTGCGCGGCGGCATCGACGAGATCACGGTACAGGACGACGGCCACGGCATCGCGGCCGCGGACGCTGCCCACGCCTTCCGGCGCCACGCGACCAGTAAGATCCGGTCCAGCGACGACCTGTTCGCGCTGACCACGCTCGGCTTCCGGGGGGAGGCGCTGGCCAGCATCGCGGCCGTCACCCACGTCGAGCTGCGGTCGCGGACGCCCGAGGCCGTCGAAGGCGTGCGCGTGCGGACCGAAGGCGGGGCGGACGTCCAGGTCACGCCCGCGGGCGGCCCGCCGGGCACGACGGTGACCGCGCGCCACGTCTTCTTCAACACGCCGCCGCGGCGCGCGTTTCTCAAGTCGCCGGCCGCGGAAAGCCATCAGGTGCACGACGCGCTGGTCGGGCTGGCGCTGTCGCACCCCGACGTCCATTTCCGTTTCCGTGCGGACGGGCGGGAGGTGTTCAACGCCCCGCGGCACCCGGACGTGGAAGGCCGCGCCAAGGCCGTCCTGGGCGGCGACTGGACGCACGGCATCATCCGGCTGCCGGACGCACAGGCGTCGCTCGCCGAAGAAGGCGTGGGCGTGACCGGCGTCGTCTGTCCGCCCGACCGGCACCGCAACACGCGTACCGGCCAGTACTTCTTCGTCAACGCGCGCTTGGTGAAAAGCGCGCCGCTGTCGTTCGCGCTCGCCCGCGGCTACGGCGAACTCCTGCCGGCCGGCCGCTTTCCGATGGGCGTCGTACTGCTGACGCTGCCGGCCGACCGGGTCGACGTCAACGTCCATCCGACCAAACGCGAAGTGAAGTTCAGCCACGAGCGCCACGTGTTGCACGCCGTCGTGCGCACGGTGCGCGACAGCCTCGACCGCGCGCTGTCGTTCAAGGAGATGCCGCTGTCCCGCTCCGCCGCGCCGGCCGGGCCGGCCGCACGGAGCGATCCGGCCGGCCGCACCGAAAGCGTGGCCGTGGACGCCACCGTTCCGATGCCCGACCCAGCGGATTATCCGCGCCGCGGGACACCGGCGAACGGTCGCCGGACGTCGTACGCCACGCGGGCCGAAACGCGGCTGCGCACCGTGGCGCACCCCGCGGTGCACGACGCCGTCACCCCCTTCACCCCCGTGGGCGGGCAGGCCGCGCTGTGGCAGCGGCCCGACGGCGCCGAGTTCCGCGTCGTAGGCCAGAGCCACGACCTGTTCGTCGTCGTCGAGGTCGAGGGCGAGGTGTGGATCGTCGATCAGCACGCCGCCCACGAGCGCATTCTGTACGAGCAGGTGCTCGACAACCTGCGCACCGCGCCGGCCGCGGTGCAACCGCTGCTCGTGCCGCTCACGTTCGACTTGGCGCCGGCCGCGGCCGGCGTGCTGGAAGACCTGCAAACGTTTCTGGAACGGGTCGGCTTCGACGTCCGACCGTTCGGCGGCAACAGCTTCCAGGTCCAGGCCGCGCCGGCGTACGT
The DNA here is from genome assembly GCA_965242795.1 of uncultured Binatia bacterium (SeqCode). Classification (GTDB taxonomy): domain Bacteria; phylum Desulfobacterota; class Binatia; order Bin18; family Bin18; genus Bin18. The sequence goes on along the minus strand of OZ251505.1, from coordinate 410,790 downwards.
CCGGCCCGACGATGCCCCCGACTTGATCCGCGAGTTGGCCGACGCCGCGGCCGAAGGCCGTTCGGACAATTCCGTCGAGGCCCGGCAGGAGGACATGGCGGCGCGCATCGCGTGCAAGGTGAAATCGATCAAGGCCGGCCAGACGTTGACCCAGCCGGCCATGCACGCCCTGGTCGAAAGTCTGCTGGCGTGCGGCTCGCCGTTCGTCTGCCCGCACGGCCGGCCGACCGTGGTGCGCCTGCCCGTGCACCAACTCGAGGGCCAGTTCGACCGCCGCTGAGCGGAGCGGGACGGTTCCGAGGTCACCCGTGCGAAGCGCGCATCCTCCACCGCCGACCGATCTCCGGCTCGCCCCGTTGGCGGGCTACACGACCCTGCCGTTCCGCTGGGGCATGCGCGAGGTGGGCGGATTCGGCTGGGCGACGACCGAGCTCGTGCACGCCCGCTCGCTGCTGGAAGGCAACCGCCGGGCGTTCGAGTTGATCGAGACGCGCGCCGAAGACCGCCCGCTCGGCGTGCAGGTGTTCGGCCCGGTCGCCGAGGAGGTGCGCGACGCCGCGGTCCGGCTGCAGGAGTGGGGCGCGGACGCCATCGACATCAACATGGGCTGCCCGGTGGAAAAAGTCGTCAAGCTGGGTGCGGGCGCGGCCATGCTGAAGGACCCCGAGCAGACGGGCGCGTTCGTCGCCGCGGTGACGCGCGCGGTGACGGTCCCCGTGACGGTGAAGACCCGCCTGGGCTGGGACGCTGCCGACCTGCAGGCCCCGCGGCTGGCGCCCATCCTGGCGGACGCCGGCGTGGCCGCGCTGACCATCCACGGCCGGACGCGCGCCGGCGCGTTCGCCGGGGCGGTGGACTTGGCCGGCATCCGCGCGGTCGTGGACGCGGTCCCGGGCCTGCCCGTCTTCGGCAACGGCGACGTGTGCGACGCCGCAAGCGCGAAACGGATGCTGGAGGAAACCGGCTGCGCCGGGCTAGTGATCGGTCGCGGCGCGCTCGCCGACCCGTGGGTCTTCCGGTCGATCCGGGCCGGCCTGGACGGGACCGAGCCGCGGCCCGCGCCGAGCCTCGTCGAGCGGGTCGCGTTCATGACCCGGCACTTCACGCGCGCCGTCCAGCAGCGCGGCGAACGTCTCGCCTGTATGCAGTTCCGCAAGACCATCGACTGGTACGCCAAATCCTTCGGCCCGTGCCGGCCGCTGCGCTTGGCCATGAAGGAGTTGCGCAGCGCCGGAGAGTTCCACGACCTGGTCGGCCGTTTTCTGGAGTACCGCGGCGAACACCCGGTCGCCCCGCGACCGCTCCGGCACCGCCCGGTCGCAGCAGGAAAATAAGGGAAGGAGCGTCCGACGCATGCGAATCGAGAAAGTCCGCCCGCTCGCGGCGGTCCTGGGCGTTCTCCTCCTGACGCCAGCCCTCGCCGTCCCCCTTCGAGCCGAGCCGGTTCGCACGCCGGAGGCCGCGGCGCCGGCCGCGCAGGAATTGCCGGAAACGTTACCGCCCGAGCGGTTCCGCGGTGCGGTGCGAGAGGGATACGGTATCGCGCAGGCGATCCCGGACGTACTGGCCGAACTGCACTGCTACTGCGGCTGCGACGGCAGCATGGGGCACCGGCACCTGCTCGACTGTTTCGCGGACGACCACGCCGCGGGTTGACCGCACTGCCTGAACGAGGCGCAGGATGCGTCCTCCCTGTTCGAGTCGGGCGTTCCCCCGGACGTGATCCGGGGCGTGATCGACCAAAAATACGGCAACTGACGGGCATTCCATACAAGAGGATTCCACGCCCGTTGCGACACCCTTCAACCTTTCGGCCCTCTCACAAGCTCAGGGCTGTTCTCGTCCCTAACCTCAGTTCGTTGAGCTTGTCGAAACGAACCCCGGGTGACCACTGCCTTCGGAGCCATGTCCTTCGACCTTTCAACAGGCTCGGGAACCGGGGCTCCGCGGGCGGGTGTAGGGGCGAAAAATCTTTCGCCCTTACGGACTCTTTCGCGCGCTACCTTTCGATGTCCTCCGACGGGGTTCGTTTCGACAGGCTCAACGAACTTGGGGGGGAAACAGCCCGTCCCCTCTGGAGGGTACCGCTTGCCTATACCGCGTCGCGGAGAGAGAAACGCACTCCGCACACGTCGACGCGGTCGTCCGCAACACGGCAGCCGCGTGCCGCCGCGGCGTCGAGCAGCCGCTTACGGTCGTTCACGACGAGATCGACGCCGCCCAGGCCGTCCCCGCGTCCGTCGGTCGCCTCGACGAAGCGCAGGTCGGCATTCTCCAAGGGCAGCACCGTTCGCCCCCGGCCGTCGTGACCGAGCGGAATGCCGGCGATATCGGCCCAGCGCCGCGCCATGGCCAGCGGGTCGTGGGATTGCAACTCGACCGAGGTGTAGTGGGAGACGACGTCGGTGTTGCGGGCGGACTCCCAGCCGCTGCCGCCGGCGGGTTCCCAATGTCCCTGCGGCTCGTCGTGCGGGTCCCAATCCAACTCGAAGAAGGCGCCGCCCGTATCGCCGGGATGGAGTTGCATGCACCGGAACCCGTCGAGGTCGCGTTCCCAGGCGATCCGCACGCCGAGGGCGCCGGCCCGCGCACGGCGTGCCAACTGCGTGGCGCGGCTGTCGCACTGGCAGATCACCATGTAGCCGCCGTCGCCGTCACGCCGGTGGAGAAAGCGGCCGGCCGCGGTGTCGTTCCGCACCGGCGCGACGACCTCGAAAAAATTCGTCCCGACCGGAAACAACGCATTCTCCAAGCCGAAGACGCCGACCCCTTCGTCCACGAAACAGACGTTCAGGCCGAAGACGGCGTGCAAGTCGTCGGCGACCGGCGCCAGTTTCTCGGCCACGAAACAGATCTGCCGCAAACGGATGCTCATGTTCGTCCCCCTCAGAACGGAATGGTGAAGCGCCACGGAAAACGGTCCTCCCGCTTGGTAGCCGAATGCGCCGAAGGCGGCAATCCGATGCCGACTCCGCGCACGTCATTCCCGCTGCTTTTCTCGATAGGTATCGGTATGGTGGGCCGATGAGAAATCCATGCGAGAAGAGTCGAACATGAGTCCTCCGGCTTCCGCCGCCTTTCTCAGGAGAGCGGAACGGCTTTTCCAAGGAATGTTGGCAGTGGGCGTGGCCCTTCCATGTGGACTGGCCGCGCCGCCCAACGGCTGGGCGCAGGCGGGTCTCGTCGTCCGTGAACCTGTTCAACTGACGCGATCTTCCGGTTCCGATAAGGATCCGGCATGGTCGCCGGACGGCACGCGCATCGCTTTTGCCTCCACGCGCGCCGGCAATCAAGAGATTTACGTCATGCACGCCGATGGGAGTAATCCCGTCCAACTGACGCAACCCCAGTATTCCGATGATTGTCCCGCATGGTCGCCGGACGGCACGCGGATCGCTTTTGTCTCCCTGCGCGCCGGCAATGAAGAGATTTACGTCATGCACGCCGACGGGAGGAACGTCGTCCGGCTGACGCAGCATCCTTCGATTGACACCGAGCCGGCGTGGTCGCCCGATGGCACGCGGATCGCTTTTACTTCCCTGCGCGCCGGCAATTGGGACATCTACACCATGCACGCCGACGGCGGGAACGTCGTCCGGCTGACGCAGCATCCTTCCTACAACACCAAGCCGGCGTGGTCGCCCGATGGCGCACGCATCGCTTTTACCTCCCTGCGCGCCGGCAATTGGGACATCTACACTATGCACGCCGACGGCGGGAACGTCGTCCGGCTGACGCAGCATCCTGCCATCGACTCCATCCCCGCATGGTCGCCCGATGGCGCGCAGGTCGCCTTCTTCTCCGAGCGCTCCGGCGCCGGTAAGGATCTGTACGTCATGCACGCCGACGGGAGTGACCCGGTTCGACTGACACGCAATTCTCCGGCACCCCCCTTTGGTTGTAATTTCCCCGCATGGTCGCCCGATGGCACGCAGATCGCTTTCACCGCTTGGCAGGCCACCCCCTCCGGTGCCGATTCGAACGTTTATGTACTCCGTGTCGATGGGACGAATCCCCGTCCCGGCAGTCCGGCCCCCCGGACGAATCTGCGGGTGAACGCCGTCAGGTTTACGGGAACCCCCACAAGTGGGGACGCCTATGGCCCGGGCGAACGGATTCGGGTCGCCGTGACGTTCAGCGAGGCGGTGACGGTGACGGGCACGCCGCAGCTCGGCCTGACCATCGGGACCGAGACGCGGCAGGCTACCTACGACGCCAGCCAGTCCAAAGGGACGCTGCTCGTGTTCACGTATGCCGTGCAGGCGACGGATTCCGACACGGACGGCATCAGCATCGCGGCCAACGCCCTGAACCTCAACGGCGGAACGATCACGCCCGCCAGCGCCTCCGCCACTGCCGCCTCTCTGGGGCATGCCGCAGTCGCTACGGACTCGGCCCGCAAGGTAGCCGGCAGGGGCTCCCTACAGGCGACGCTGATGAACTTGGCCCCTGCGCAAGCCTGGGTCCATTTCTACTGCCGGAAAGCGCAGCAACCCGACGCGGAGACCGCCGACCCATGCCGGGTAACCCTGCAATGCGGGCAACAGGACGGAGCGGTCGCGTGGCGCGTGGACGTCGCACCGGAGACGATCGTCTCGTACTGGCCGGGCCGAACGGCGGCGGACGGCACGCCCGCCGACTTCGAAGCGGCGTTGGTGGCGGCGGGCAAAACGGAGGTGGAAGCGCGGCGGCGCACGACGTGCCGAGTCTTCAGCCCCGACCCGATGGATGCCCGAGCGTACACCCGGGTGGGCGGGGGTCTCGTTCCAGTCGCGGACAAGCCGGCCACATTCGACGCATCCGCCCCGTCACACGTGGCGACCTTGATGAATCTTTCCCCCTGGCAAGCGTGGGTGCATTTCTACTGCCGGAAAGCGTACCAACCCGACGCGGAGACCGCCGACCCGTGCCGCGTCAGCCTGCAATGCGGGCAACGGGATGGGGCCGCACCGGTCGCGTGGAACGTGGAGGTGGCACCGGAGACGCTCTTCACGTACTGGCCGGGCCGGACGGCGGCAGACGGCACGCCCGCCGACTTCGAAGCGGCCCTGGTGGCGGCGGGCAAGACGGATGTGGAAGCACGGCGGCGCACGACGTGCCAAGTCTTCAGTGCCGACCCGATCTCCGTCCGAGGATATACACGGGTCGACGGGACCGTCACTCCCGTGAAGAACTGAATTGCAAGCCTGCCTGCGCCAACGGAGGGAACAATGGCGGATCAAACGGAACGCGGGACGCTGCTGAGCATCTTTGCGATACTCTTCGCGGTGCTGGCGGTGTCGAATTTGCTGAAACCCTTGCAGATCCTGGGAGAGGAAACCGGCTTCGTCCTGTTCGGGACCCGCCTGACCGGAACAGCCAATCTGATCGCCGGCCCACTGGCCGGAGCGTACCTGCTGGCGTACGCCTACGGCATCTGGCGGATGAAACGTTTCGCGGTCGGCATGGCGCATGCCTACGCACTGTACGTCGTCCTGAATCTGCTATTGTTCATGTACAAAGGCCCGCCGAATGGGGCCGAGCCGTCGAGCGTCGTGGCGAGTGTGCTCTTCGCCGCCTATCCGATCGTGGCGGTCGGCGTCTCGGCCGGGGCCGCGATCGTCCTGACGAAACGGAAGCACGCGTTGCGTTGACGCTTGCACCCGACCGGGACGAAGGGCCTGGAACACGTGAGGTCGTGCACGTGCCGACTGGCATTTTTCCTTGAAGTCCGCTATCCTCGGTGCCGTATAAACATAAAACGAACCGTGAGCAGATCTCTTTTCCTCCGTTAAGAAATCCCGCTCAGAAGCGGGTCTCGGCTCATCCCGATCCGAGTTCCACGTTTCCCAGGTTCCTCAACCGTCCGTGCGACATGCGGGTGTCGCGTATGTACCTCCGCATGATGAAGCCACGGAGAAAGCGACGTGCTCGTGATACAGGACAACGACGGAAGTTCTTCCAGTGAATTCGGCGAACTCGGCCTCATCCCCGAACTGCTGCGCGCGGTCGGCGACGCGCAGTACGACACCCCCACCCCCGTCCAATCCCTCTCCATTCCCGTCGCGCTGAGCGGCAAGGATCTGCTCGCCTGCGCGCAGACCGGTACCGGCAAGACGGCGGGGTTTCTGTTGCCCATCCTGCAGCGGTTGCACGGCGACCCGGACGACCGGCGCCTGCGCGCGCTGGTCCTGACCCCCACACGGGAGTTGGCCGTGCAGATCGGAGAGAGTGCCCGCACGTACGGCAAATACGTGCCGGTCCGCTCGACCGTGGTGTACGGCGGCGTGGGACTCGGCCCGCAGATCGACCGGCTGCAGGCCGGCGTGGACCTGCTCATCGCTACGCCCGGCCGGCTGCTCGACCACATGAATCGCGGCAACCTGACGCTAGCCGACCTGCAGGTGCTGGTGTTGGACGAAGCCGACCGGATGCTCGACATGGGGTTTCTGCCCGACGTGCGGCGCATCCTGGCCGCGGTGCCCGACCGGCGACAGACGCTCTTGTTCTCCGCGACCATGCCGCGCGAAATCGAGCGGCTCGCGCAGGATACGCTGCACGAGCCGGAACTCATCGACGTGGGCCCGCGGGCGACGCCGGTCGCCACCCTGCGCCACGTCCTGTATCTGGTCGAAGCCGAGCGCAAGGCGGAACTCCTGTTCCACTTGTTACGGCACCGGAGCCTCAAACACGTCCTGGTCTTCACGCGGACCAAGGTGCGGGCCGAACGACTCGCCAAACGCCTCGCCAAGTCCCACCGGCGCGTCGCCGCGCTGCACGGCGACAAGAGTCAAGCCGTCCGCACGCAGGTGTTGAACGATTTCAAGCGCGCGAAACTCGACGTGGTGGTCGCGACGGACGTGGCGGCGCGCGGCCTGGACGTGGAGGGAATCTCCCACGTCGTGAACTTCGACGTGCCGCACCGGCCCGAAGACTACGTGCACCGCATCGGCCGGACGGCCCGGGCCGAGGCGCAGGGCAATGCGGTCACGTTTGCGGCCGCGGAGGAGGCGGACGCGGTACGGGCCATCGAAAGCCTGTTGCGGAAGCCGATCGAGCGCAAGATGATCCAGGGCTTCGAGCCGACCCACTTCACCATCCGCCGCTACGAGAAGCCGGACGCTTCGCGCGGGGCGCGGATCGCCAGCGGCTCCATTCGGCATTTCCGGCCGCGCGGCGGGCGGCGGCAGACGGCGTAGGAATCACCGCACGCCGAGCTTGTCGAAGCGTGGATTGAGAAACCTGTAAGCCCGATCACCCCCGCTCGACGAACTCCAGAATGTTGCCCTCCGGGTCCTTGATCATGGCGATGCGCGTCCCCGGTCGGATCTCGGTCTCCGGGATCGTGAACTCGACGCCCTTGTTCTTGAGCGCCGCGCATAGGTCGCTCAGTCCGGTAATCACGAAGGTGAGGTAGCCGATCCCGAGCCGCTTGCCGAATCCGTTGGGGACCGCGGGCGGCACCTCTTTCGGGTCCATCAGCTTGATGTCGCTCGTGCCGTGGCGGAAGCGGTGGATGGTGCCGAACACGGTCGGCATTTCCTCGGTTTTTTCCAGGCCGAGGACGCCGGCGTAGAAGTCGAGCATGGGGCCGATGTCCCGGACGAAGATGCCGACGTCGATGGAGTCTTTGGCGGGCTGGAGCATGCGATTCCTCTCGATGGCGGTACGCGGCTACCCGCGCGCGCCTTTGAGGTCGATGAGTTCGACCTTGTAGCCGTTCGGGTCTTCGATGAAGGCGATGACCGCGCTGCCGTGCGCCATGGGGCCGGGTTCGCGCACGACGTTGACCCCGCGGCCCTTCAGTTCGTCGCAGGTCTGGTAGATGTCGTCCACGCCGATCGCCAGATGTCCGAAGGCCGAGCCCTGGTCGTAGCTCGCCGTGCCCCAGTTGTGGGTCAATTCGATCACGGTGTTGTTCTTTTCGTCGCCGTAGCCGACGAAGGCCAGGGTGAACTCGCCGCCCGGATAGTCCTGCTTGCGCAGCAGTTTCATGCCCAGCGCGTCGCAATAGAAACGCAGCGACTCGTCCAGATCGTTGACGCGAATCATGGTGTGCAGAAATTGCATGTGGTTTCCCTCCTGATTCTGTTTCTGGTGCGGAACTCTCGTGGACTCAACGGCCGTGTGACGAGGATTCGGCGTTGACGTGTGGCGAGCGGGGAACGTCGGCCACCAACTCGCCGGCACTGTGAGCTACGCTCCCTCGTTTTCCGTCTCCCGTATCGGGTCGGCGCCGCGGCTGTCAAGAAAGACCGTTGCTGGGCGGTGTCTCAGGACACGACGTTCGGCTGATACGAGCCTGCGAGTGAGCCCCATTTACCTCAGCCTTTGCCAGAAGGTAGGTCGGATTAGCCTGAAGGGCGTAATCCGACGTTGGCGGGAGCGTCTGGTGACAGGACGCAGGCCGGTCTGAGTCATCGATGCAACGCCGGCGATATGCCCTTGCCAGGAATGTCGGATTACGCTTCGCTAATCCGACCTACGGGGCTAGGAGGACCCTGACATGTCGATGCTCAACCCCTCGCACCCGGGCCCCATGATTCGGGAGAGTCTGGAGGCTGTCGGCTGGACCGTGAAGGAATGCGCGGAACGTCTCGGCGTGGCCCGCGAGAGTCTCTCGCGCGTGCTGAACGGCAACGCCTCGGTGTCGCCGCGCCTAGCGCTTGCATTGGAACGGATCGGCTGGAGCAACGCGGAACACTGGCTACGGGTGCAAGCCGGTTACGACTTGGCGCAAGAACGGCGACGCCAAGCGACCTGAATCCGACCGAGGGATTCGGTTTTCCCCGATGCCGTCCCGGTCGATGAAACGCAGCCACCGAAGAACCCTTGCATCGATCTTCGGCCATCCAACCAGCGGCACCATTCCTTGGAAGGACATCGAATCACTCTTCATCGAGTTGGGTGCAGAGATCGGCGAGCGAGAAGGGTCCCGCGTCGGCGTACGACTGTTCGGAGACCGGCGGGTATTCCATCGTCCGCATCCAGGACCCGAAACGGACAAAGGCGCCGTGGCGAGCATTCGTCAATGGCTGAGGCGAAACGGGATAGAACCATGAAGAACGCAATGGAAATCGGAGGCTACCGGGCGGTCATCCAATTCGACCCGGACATCGAGATGTTTCGGGGGGAGTTCATCGGTCTGAACGGTGGGGCGGACTTCTACGCCCGAGACATCGAAGGGCTCAGACACGAAGGCGCAACCTCGTTGCAAGTCTTTCTGGATCTCTGTCGTGAGGACGGTGTTGAGCCTCGGCGGCAATTTTCCGGGGAATTGAACGTGCATCTCCCACCGGAACTGCACGCGGCCATTGCTGCCGCGGCAGTCGCCGAAGGGAAGAGCCTCGATCAATGGGTCGCGGACGAATTACGCGCTTGCGTCGCTGAGTAATGTGAGATTCTTCCGCGACCGCCTGCGCAACCGACACCTACACGTCCACCTCGTCCACCTTGGGCGCCCGGTCCATGATGAAGTGGAAGCGCGGCTGCACGTCGCGGCCCATCAACGTCTGAATCGCTCGTTCGGTGCGCTCGGCGTCGGCGATCGAGACTTGCAGGAGCGTGCGCGTGCGCGGGTCGAGCGTGGTTTCCTTGAGGGTGCCGGGGTTCATTTCGCCCAGGCCCTTGAAGCGCTGGACCTGCGCCTTGGCGGCGTGGCCGTTCTGTCGTGCCAGAATGCGCTCCTTCTCCGCGTCGTCGTCCGCCCAGTGGACGGTCTTGCCGACCTGGATTTTGTAGAGCGGCGGCTTGGCGATGTACACGCAGCCGTCGGCGATCAGCTCGGGCAGGTGGCGGTAGAAGAAGGTCAGCAGGAGCGTGCAGATGTGGTTGCCGTCGGAGTCGGCGTCCATCAGCAGGCAGACTTTGCGGTAGCGCAGCTTGGCGAGGTCGAACGCGCTGCCCACGCCGCAGCCCAGCGCGGACACGATGTCGTTCAGTTCCTTGTTGGTCAGCACCTTGTTGAGCGGGGCCTGTTCGGTGTTCAGCACCTTGCCGCGCAACGGCAGGATCGCCTGAAAGCCGCGGTCGCGGCCCTGCTTGGCCGAGCCGCCCGCGGAGTCGCCCTCCACGATGAACAGTTCGCTGTCGGCCGGACGGGTGGACGAGCAGTCGGCCAGCTTGCCCGGCAGGTTGAGGCGGTGCGAGACCGAGCCCTTGTTGCGCACCGTTTCCATCGCGGCGCGCGAGGCCGACCGCGCCCGGGCCGCCAGCAGCACGCGCTGGGCGATGGCCGTGGCCTGCGTGCGGTTGTTGAGCAGAAAATTCTCCAGCCCGGTGCGCACCAGCGTATCGATCTGGGCCGTGACTTCCGGGTTGCCCAGCTTTTCCTTGGTCTGGCCCTGGAACTGGGGCTCTTTCAGGTACAGGCTGAGCAGGGCGACGAGCCCCTCGCGGGTGTCCTCCGCGGTGAGCGACATGCCCTTGGGCGTCAGATTGTTGACGTTGACGTAGTTGCGGACGGCCTTGACGACGGCCGACTTGAGGCCGGCTTCGTGCGTGCCGCCGAACGGCGTGGGAATGCCGTTGACGAAGGAGTGGACCCGCTCTTGGGGCGACTCGGTCCACGTCAGCACGCATTCCAGCCGCGGGTCGTCGGGTCGCTCGATGTGGAATACGTCCGGGATGACGGCGTGATCCTCACCGTCGCGCAGCAGCTTGGCGAGATACGCTTCGAGGCCGTCGGCATAGCAGAACGTCCGCGTCTCGCCGCGCATGTCGTTGCGAAAGACGAGGCTGACGCCTTTATGGAGATAGGCTTTGGTTTCCAACCGCTCGGCGATTCGTTCGGGCGCGAACGCGATGGAGGGGAAGACGTCCGGGTCGGGATGGAAGGTCAGGGTCGTCCCGTGGCCGCGGGCCGGGCCGACCTGTTTCAGCTTGGTGGTCGGCTTGCCGCGCGCGAAGCGCTGCTCCCAGGCGGTGCCGTCGCGCTTGACCCTGGCGACCATCCGGTCGGACAGCGCGTTGACGACCGAGGCGCCCACGCCGTGCAGCCCGCCGGAGTGGGCGTAGTTGCGGTCGCCGAACTTCCCGCCGGCGTGCAGCGTGGTCAGGATCAGTTCGAGCGCCGAACGCTGGAATTTCGGATGGATATCGACCGGAATGCCGCGGCCGTCGTCCTGCACGCTGACCGTCGCCCCGTCCGGGTCCAACGTCACCTCGATACGGTCGGCATGGCCGTTCATGGCCTCGTCGATCGCGTTGTCCACCAACTCCCAGACGAGATGGTGCAATCCGGTCGCATCCACTCCGCCGATGTACATGCCCGGTCGCTTGCGCACCGGATCGAGCCCCTCCAGAACCGTGATGTCCTTGGCGGTGTACGCCTTACCCCGTGTTGCCATGCTCAGCCTCCAGCCTCCTCCACATCGGGCTTGCCCGCAACGCCGCGCAGGGTGGGCGTGATGCCTGCCAATCGCGCCCGCTTGACCACGCGCGTCCCACGTCCACCGCGGCGGCCCTGGGGCAGGTCGCGGGGCGGGATCTTCCGTTCGCGGCCGTCGGTCGTAATCACGCTGACGCTGACGCCCGCTCTGGTGGTCAGCGCCCCGACCAGCCGGTCGTCGGAATCGAGACGCATGAGAATGACCCCGCGCCCGGCCCCGGACAGTTCGCCCGTTTCCTCGGTGGCGAAGACGAGCAGCCGCCCGGCCGCAGTCGCGCACACGGTGTGTTCTCCGTCCGCGGGCCGCACGCTGACGACCTCGTCGTCCGCCGCCAGCCGCGCGATGCGCCGCCCGTTGCGGGTCGTTTCCTCCGCGTTCGGTCGGAAACGGAAACCCATGCCTTGTGCGGTCGCCAGCAGGAAGACCGGGCCGCGCGTCGTACCGTTGGCCTGATCGCCGACCTTCGGGGACGCCGCGGGTTCCGCGGCGGCACCTTGTTCCGAGGGGCCGGTGAACAGATCGGATTGTTCCGTCGATTGAGCAGCGGCGACCGAGCCGTTGTCCTCAGCTTCGGAGACGGGCTGTTCCTCCCGCCCCGCGGCCGCACCCCGAAAGCCCTCCTCCCGGAACAGATGTGCCGCCACCACCCGCTCGCCGTCCTGAAAATTGAACGACGTCTGGACGGGTTCGCCGTAGCCGGTCGTGGCCGGCACGGCGTTGCTGCGCAGGACGTACACGCCGCCCTTGGACGTGAAGACTGCGATGCGGTCGCGCGTCGTGCCCTGCAAGACGGCCTGCACGGCGTCGCCCTCGCGCAGGCGGGTGCCGGTCGAATCCTTGAATTCGCGGACGCGCTTGATCCAGCCGTCGCGGCTCAGGATGACGGTCGCCTCCTCGTGGACGATGTACGCCTCCGGGTCGTAGGCAAGCTGCTCGCCCGCCCGCAGCGCGGTGCGCCGGCGGTCGCCGTACTTCGTGCCGAGGGCTTCCAGTTCGTCGCGGATCACCTGCCAGCGCCCGGGTTCGTCGTCCAGCAGGGCGCGCAGTTCCGCGGCGCGGCGTTCCTTTTCTTCGCGTTCGGTCTGGATTTTTTCGACTTCCAGCCGCGCCAGCTGGTACAGGCGGATGTCGAGAATCGCGTCGGCCTGCCCCTCGTCGAGCGCGAACCGCTGCATCAGCGCGGCGCGCGCGTCCGTGCGGGAGGCGGCCTCGCGGATCAGCCGGATGACCGTGGCGAGGTCGTCGGCGATCACCGCCAGCCCGGCCAGCACGTGCAGTCGGTGTTCCAGTTCGGCCAGTTCGTGCGCGAACCGTTTGGTCACCACCTCCAGCCGAAAATCCAGGAAATGGCGGCACAGGTCGGACAGGGTGGCGCGCAGCGGCTGGCCGACCTCGGGCGTGGCGGTCGGCACCAGACACGTCAGGTTGACCGTGACCGACGTTTGGAGCGGGGTATGCCGGCACAGATACGCCATCGCCAGATCGACGGAGGCGTCCCCCTTGAGTTCCAGCACGATGCGCACGTCGTCGGTGGACTCGTCGCGCACGTCCACGACCTGTGGCAGCTTTCTGCCGCCGACCAGTTCGGCGATCTTTTCGACGAGTTGCGCCTTGTTGACCGCGTACGGCAGCGAAGTGACGACGACCTGCCGCTTGCCGCGCGGCCGCGTCTCCACCTTCCACCGACCGCGCAGCTTGATGGCGCCGTGGCCCTTTTCGTAGATGGCGCGCAACTCGCGTTTGGGCGTCAGGATTTCCCCGCCGGTCGGAAAGTCCGGGCCCTTGATGTGGCGCAGCAGGCCGGCGGTCGTGACGCCCGGGTCGTCGATCATCGCCAGCAACGCGCGCACCACCTCGCCGAAGTTGTGCGGCGGGATGTTGGTCGCCATGCCGACAGCGATGCCGCTCGCGCCGTTGAGCAGCAGTTGCGGAACCGCGGACGGCAGCACGACCGGCTCGTCGAGCGTGGCGTCGTAATTGGGTCGGTACGGAATCGTGGCGCCGGCCAAGTCGCGGAAGAGTTCGTCGGACAGCGGCGCCAGCTTCGCCTCGGTATAGCGCATGGCCGCGGCGCCGTCGCCGTCCAGCGAGCCGAAGTTCCCTTCGCCCTGCACGAGCGGGTAGCGCAGCGAGAACGGCTGCGCCAAGCGGACCATCGCGTCGTACGCGGCCTGGTCGCCGTGCGGATGGTATTTGCCGAGCACCTCGCCCACGACGGCCGCGGATTTGCGGGGCCGGGCGTCGCCGGCCAGCCGCAGGTTCTGCGACATCGCGTACAGCAACCGGCGCTGGACCGGCTTGAGCCCGTCGCGGATGTCGGGCAGCGCCCGCGCAGTAATGACGCTCAGCGCGTAATTGAGATAGCGCCCTTCGGCTTCGGCGCCCAGGTCCGTGGTGAGAATCCGCTCCGCCACCGCCGCCTTTTTCATACCCTCACCTCCACCGCCCGAATTATAGGCCATGAGCCCGAGCCTGCCAACGTGGCCGCGGCCGGTTGTTTCTGGAGCCTCGGTAGGGATTTCGCGCGGTCTCCCCAGTGTACGCGTGGCCTCTATGACGTGTAGGGGCAACCCCCCGTGGTTGCCCGTCCCCGTGCCGGGCAAGCGCCCTTCGACAGGCTCATGGACCACAGGGACCTGCCCTCCACGACACGCGGGAGCATCTCGGATGACTACTCCCCGGGCTGATGCAACGCGCGGCCCCGAGGTCTGGCATTCAGCGGGGGGACGGACTATGTTTCGCGGACTCAGGCTCCGCCCATGACCCGAACGCTCATCGATCCCCTCCGCTTTGCCGACCGCCTCGAGGAGGCGGGATTCATCGGCCTGCCGTTCAGGTCCTGACGCCGGCTGCGCATGGCGGCGCGAGAAACTCCGGTCTTTCTGCGGGCGTGTCGAAGGGAGCCGACTCCCTACACGCCCGTTTGGCTCATGCGCCAAGCCGGCCGCTACATGCCCGAATATCGGGCGTTGCGCGCGCGCGTCCCGTTTCTCGAACTCTGCAAGACGCCCGATCTGGCCGCACAGGTCACCGTCGAGGCGGTGGAGCGCCTCGGCGTGGACGCGGCGATTCTGTTTTCCGACATTCTGCTGATCCTCGAGCCGCTGGGCGTCGGGCTCGAATTCACCGCCGGCGACGGCCCGGTGCTGCACCGTCCGCTGCGCAGTGGCAAGGACATCGACGCGCTGCCCGAGACGCATCCCGACGAGTCGGTGCCGTTCGTCTTCGAGGCGGTGCGCCGCATCCGCCGCGCCCTGCCGGACGCCGTTCCGCTCATCGGCTTTGCGGGCGCGCCGTTCACGCTGGCGTCGTATCTGATCGAGGGCGGCGCCTCCCGCCATTATCTCGAAACCAAGCGGCTGATGTATCGGGACCCGGGCGCGTGGCGCGCGCTGATGGAACGCCTGGTGCGCCTCGTGACCGCCTATCTCAACGGGCAGATCGCCGCGGGCGCGCAGGCCGTGCAACTCTTCGACTCGTGGGTCGGGTGCCTGGCGCCGGACGACTATCGGCGCCACCTCCTGCCGCACGTGCGGACCCTGATCCGCGGCATTACGCCCGGCACGCCGGTCATCCACTTCGGCACCGGCACAGCCGGCCTGCTCGCACTGCTCGCCGAAGCCGGCGGCGACGTGATCGGCGTCGATTGGCGGATCGGGCTGGACGCGGCCTGGCAACGCATCGGGCCGGACCGCGCGGTGCAGGGCAATCTCGACCCGTTGGCGCTGTTCGCGCCGCGCGACGAATTGCGGCGGCAGGTTCGGCGGGTGCTGGACGAGGCAGGCGGGCGGCCGGGCCACGTCTTCAATCTGGGCCACGGCATCCTGCCGCACACCCCGGTCGAGAACGTGCGCGCGATGATCGACCTGGTCCATGAGTCGTCGCACCGCTGAGGCGCGTCCGGGACAGCCGATGACGTGCGACGCCGTCTTGCTGATCGCGTTCGGCGGCCCCGGAAACATGGACGACGTGCCGCGGTTCCTGGAAAACGTCACCCGCGGCCGCGGCATCCCCCCCGCGCGGCTGCAAGAAGTCGTGGGACATTACGCGTTGTTCGGCGGGCGCTCGCCGCTGACCGACGTCACCCTGCGGCAGGCCGCGGCGCTGCGCCGGGAGTTGGAACGCGCCGGGCCGCGGGTGCCCGTGTACGTCGGCATGCGGAACTGGCACCCGTTCCTGGAGGAGACGCTCGGGCGAATGGCGGACGACGGCGTCCGCCGGGCCGCGGGGCTCATCCTGTCCGCACAGCAGAGCGAGGCCGGTTGGCAGCGTTACCAAGCCGACGTGCACGACGCGCAACGGCAACTCGGCGACCGGGCGCCCGCGGTGGATTTCGGCCCGGGCTGGCACGACCACCCGTTGTTCATCGCCGCGGTCGCCGACCGCACGACCGCGGCGTCGTCACGGCTGCCGACAGGCCGGCGGGCCGCGGCACACGTCGTCTTCACCGCCCACAGCCTCCCCGTCGGACCGCCGAGCAGCGTGGCATACGCCCGCCAAGTCACCGAAGGCGCGCGGCTGGTCGCCGGTCGGATCGGACACGACGCCTGGTCGGTCGCCTACCAGAGCCGCAGCGGCCCTCCCTCGGTCCCGTGGTTGGAACCGGACGTCGGCGCGGCGCTCGTCCGGTTGGCAGGCGAAGGCGTACGCGACGTCGTCGTCGTGCCGCTCGGATTCGTGAGCGACAACATCGAGATTCTGTACGATCTGGATACCCAAGCCCGACAGGTCGCCGCGAAAAACGGGCTCGACATGATCCGCGCCGAAGCCGTCAACGACCATCCGCTCTTCATCCGGTTGCTGGCCGAACTGGTCCGCCGAACCGCGGCCTGCCCCAGCTAGAGCGCCCGCGGGGTGTCTTCCGTCATGCCCCACCCGCCCCGTCCCGCAACGCCCGGTCGTGACGACGCGCAGGGAGTCCCCCACGTCGTGATCGTCGGCGGCGGCATCGCGGGGCTGGCCGCGGCGCATCGGCTGGTCGAGTTGCGGCGTGAGACCGGTCGCGCGCTGCGCATCACGCTGTTGGAAGCGTCCGGCCGGCTGGGCGGCGTGATCGAAACCGAGCAGCGCGACGGCTTCCTGATCGAACGCGGGCCGGATTCGTTCATTTCCGAAAAGCCCTGGGCGCTGGCGTTGTGCCGGCGGCTCGGGTTGGAATCGGAGTTGATCGGCACCAACCCGGATCATCGCACCACGTTCGTGGTGCGGAAGGGCCGGTTGGCGCCGCTTCCGGCCGGGTTCATGCTGCTGGCGCCGACGCGGGTGGGTCCGTGGCTGCGTTCCGGGCTGTTCTCCTGGACGGGGAAACTGCGCGCGGCGCTGGACTTGGCGCTGCCGCGCGCCGCGGCGGGCGAGGACGAAAGCCTGGGCGCGTTCGTGCGCCGCCGCTTCGGCAACGAGGTGCTGGAACGGATCGCCCAGCCCCTCATCGGCGGCATCTACGGCGCGGACCCGGACCGACTCAGCTTGGCCGCGACCATGCCGCGGTTCCTCGACCTGGAGCGCGAGTACCGCAGCGTGACGTACGGGTTGTGGCGCGCGGCGCGGAAGAATCGGCCGGCCGCGGCCGGGGCGAGCGGGGCGCGCTGGAGCCTGTTCGTCACGCCGCGCGCCGGCGTGGGGCGCATCGTTTCGGCGCTCGCCGACCGACTCGAAAACGCAACCGTGCGCCTCGACGCGCCGGTCTCGCGCATCCGCTATCGCCCGCAAACGGACGCCGGACCACGCTGGAGCGTCGAAACCCGGAGCGGCGCGCCGGTCCGCGCCACGGGCGTGGTGCTCGCGACCCCGGCGCATACGTCCGCGCGCCTCGTGCACGACCTCGACGAGACGCTCGGCCGACACCTCGCCGCGATTCCGTACACTTCGGCCGCGACCGTGAATCTGGCCTACCCCCGCGACCGGATTCCGCATCCGCTCGACGGGTTCGGCTTCGTCGTACCGCGCGCGGAGCACCGGTCGATCATGGCCGCGACGTTCTCCAGCGTGAAATATGCCGGCCGGGCGCCGGCCGGCCACGTCCTGCTGCGCACCTTTGTAGGCGGCGCACTGCAACCCGAACTGTTCGAGCGCGAGGATTCGGAACTGCTGGCCCTGGTCCGCGGCGAACTCCGCGCACTGCTCGGCGTGCAGGTGGCGCCGCTGTTCACCCGCATCGCGCGCTATCCGCACTCCATGCCGCAATATCGGGTCGGGCATCTGCGCCGCGTGGCGGAGGTCGAAGCCCGCGTTGCGCGCTATCCCGGACTGGCGCTGGCCGGCAACGCCTATCGCGGCGTCGGGCTGGCCGACTGCGTACGGAGTGGCGAGGCCGCGGCGCAGGCGTGTTCCCAGGTTTCCGCGTCGTGCGGGGGCGAAGGCCACATTTGACCGTCCGCAACACCGGGGCTAAGGTGCCCCCGATTGATGGATGGAGGAACGCATGGGCGAGATCGTCGCTTCCATGGAACTGGAAAACACCGTCGACCGCGACATCGTCAGCGAGGGCTTGCGCGACGAATCCACGGTTCGCCGTACGACGGTGGAAGGCGTGGTGGACACCGGCGCGGTCATGCTCGTGTTGCCGGAGAACGTCGTCGGGCGCCTCGGCTTGAGGACGCGGCGCCAAGTCGTCGTGACCTACGCGGACGAGCGTAAGGAGACCCGCCAAGTCGCCGGGCCGGTGACGGTCCAGATCGGCAACCGCTTCATGAACACCGACTGCATCGTCGGGCCGCCGCTCAGCGAGCCCCTGATCGGCCAGATCGTGCTGGAAGCGTTGGACCTGGTGGCGGACTGCACCAACCGCACGGTCGGGCCGCGCCCGGAATCGCCGGACAGCCCCCTGCTCAAGCTGAAGTAGCGGGAAGCGGAAGACCACCTTGGGTTCGTCTGCGTCCGCTTCATCGCCGAGCCGGCCACCGTCTGACGGCGTGGCTGCGGATGAGGACACCATGCGTCCGGAATACGACTTCTCCCACGGGAACCGGGGGGGTCACGGCGCGCCGGTACGCCCGGGGTGCGAACGTGGTCGTCATCTCGCCGGACGTCCTGGACGTGTTTCCCGACGGCGCGACCGTCAACGACGCCCTGCGGGCGCTGGCCCCCGTCCTGAGACGCAGCCGGGCGGCGGAGCGTTGAGCCGTGCCCGACGCCCGCTTCGACCACGATGACTCCCCCGTGGTGGGCGTGAACGTCATCCTCGGCTTGGAAGTGCGGGCCGCCCACGAATGACCGACACGGTCGAGATGGATACGCCGGTCTGATCTCAACAGACGAGACGATCCTTCGCCCGTTTCTCCACCCTTCGACAGGCTCAGGGACCGCAGGCTCACGCGCTCCCAGGTTTCCGCGTCGTCCGGGGACGAAGGCCGCATTTGACCGTCCGCAACACCGGGGCTACGATGCCCCCGATTGATGGATGACGGAGGAACGCATGGGCGAGATCGTCGCTTCCATGGAACTGGAAAACACCGCCGACCGCAGCGTCACCGCCCGCGGCCTTCTGGACGAGTCCGCCATTCGCCGCACGACGGTGAAAGGCGTGGTGGACACCGGCGCAGTCATGCTCATGTTGCCGGAGAACGTCGTCAGCCGGCTGGGGCTGGAAACGCAGCGCGAGGTCGTCGTGACCTACGCGGACGAACGCAAGGAGACCCGCCCGGTCGCCGGGCCGGTGACGGTCCACATCGGCAACCGTTTCATGAACACGGACTGCATCGTCGGGCCGCCGCTCAGCGAGCCGTTGATCGGCCAGATCGTGCTGGAAGCGTTGGACCTGGTGGCCGACTGCACCAACCGCACGGTCGGGCCGCGCCCGGAGTCGCCGGACAGTCCCCTGCTCAAGCTGAAGTAGGGAGGGGCGGAGGACGACCTTGGGAGCCCCTGCGTCATCAGGAACGAGAGGTACGGCGGAGGATAGAGGAATCGCAGGGATGAAGGACAGTGCCAGCTACGTCAAGCGGGTCGAGTGGTCCGACGAAGACCAGTGTTTCGTCGGCTCCTGCCCGGGGGTCATCGGCCCGTGCTGTCATGGCGACGACAAGGCAGCGGTGTACCGGGACCTGTGCAGAATCGTGGACGAGTGGCTGGTGGCCGACTGCACGCAGCGCTCAGGCGCGCCCGGTACGAACTGACGGATGTTCATGGGGAAGGATGACGTGCGCCTTGCCATTCCGAACCCCCACAGGGGAGAAATCGGCCCGGCCCTGCTCTCGAAGAGCCTCGATCGGGCCGGGGTGGAGCGAGACGTCTGGAGGAGGAGTCGATATGTCGAGGGCTGGCGATAGAGGTTCATTGATGTTTCCACGAAATCCCCGCACCTCATGGACGAGAAAGCTCGTTTCGCTGGCCCCGCTCGCCGCCGCCGTCCTCGCGGTCGTGGCGTGGACGGCCGGCCCCGCGCTCGCCCAGGACGTCAGCGTCAACATCACCTCCACACCCGCCAGCGGCGACACCTACGGCCGGGGCGAGACCATCACCTTCCGGTTGAACATCCCCCAGCTCTCCAGCGGCAACCCCAGTACCGCCAGGATGCAGCTCGACATCGGCGGCACCGATCGGGAGGCGGTCAGCACCTCCTCCTTCTCCTCCTTCATGACGGCGGTGCACTTCTCCTACACGGTGGGGGCCGACGACCTCGACACCGACGGCCTCACCGTCAAGGAAAACTCCATCACCGGCGCCGGTACTTGGCACACCCACAACCCCATCAGGGTCATCGGCCGCAACCACGCCGCCCTGAGCAACCAGGCCGGGCACAAGGTGGACGGCAGGCAGTGGGGCGCCGGCCTGGCGGGGGTGGATGCGGTGGCGCTGAACGCGCCGGTCCTCGGCGACACGTACGAGCGCGGCGAGGTGATCGAAGCCACGGTGACGTTCAACCGGGCGGTGACCGTGACGGGGACACCGCAGCTCGCGCTGGGCATCGCCGCGAACACTCGGCAGGCGTCCTACGCCTCCGGCTCGGGCACGACGGAGTTGAAGTTCCGCTACACGGCGGTGCAGGCGGATGTGGACAGCGACGGGATCACCATCGGGGCGAGCGCACTGACCCTGAACGGCGGGACGATCGTCGTGACGGGCACCACGACGAACGCGCTGCTGGGGCTCGGCACCCACGCGATTTCAGACAGCGCGGATCACAAGGTGGACGGCACGGCGCTGACGGCCGCGGCGGTGAGCGGCGTGGCGGTCACGAGCAGCCCGGCGAGCGGCGACACGTACGGGCTGGTCGAGGACATCGACGTGACGGTGACGTTCAACCGGGCGGTGAACGTGGTCACGACCGGGGGGACGCCGCGGCTGGCGCTGACCATCGGCTCGAACACCCGGCAGGCGGACTACACCAGCGGCACGGGGACGACGGCGCTGGTGTTCCGCTACACGACGGCCTCCGACGACGTCGACGAAGACGGCATCGGCGTGGCGGCGGGCGCGCTGACGCTGAACAGCGGGGCGATCAACGACGCGCGCGACGCCGCGGTGGCGGCGGCGCTGGGGCTGGGCACGCACGTGATCAGCGCCGACGCGGACCACAAGGTGGCCACCCCGCCGGTCGTGTCGCTCACTACTGCCACTCCTAGGGGCATCGTCATGAACAGCCCAGGGTCGGGCTCCACGTTCCAGCGCGGCGAGCGGATCGAAGTCACGGTGAACTTCAACCGGGCGGTGGACGTGACGGGGACGCCGCAGGTGGCGCTGGCCTTGACGTCGGGGACGCAGCAGGCGGACTACGTCTCGGGTACGGGGACGACGGCGCTGGTGTTCCGCTACACGGTGGCGCTCGGGGACGAGGACCCGGACGGCCTCGGCATCGGGTCGAGCGCGCTGACGCTGAACGGCGGGACGATACGCGCGACCACCGCGGATCGGACCAACGCGGAGCTGGGGTTGGGCGGCAACGCCTTCCCCAACGACTCGACCCGCTTGGTGGACGGCGTTCAGTTCGCGGTGGCGGCAGTGAGCGCGGTGTCGATCGCGAGCAGCCCGGCGTCGGGCGACACCTACGGCCTCGGCGAGCGGATCGCGGTGCAGGTGCAGTTCACGCAGCGGGTGGACGTGACGGGGACGCCGCAGGTGGAGCTGACCGTCGGGGCGGTTCCCCGGCAGGCGGATTACGCGTCGGGTTCGGGCACGAACACGCTGACCTTCCACTACGTGGTGCAGGGTGCGAATTCGGGCGGCGACGGCTCGGGCGGCGTGGACCTGGACGCGGTGGACGGCATCGCCATCCCGGCGAACGGGCTGGCCCTGAACGGCGGAACGATCGACGACGCGCGCGACACGACGATGGCGGCGACCCTGATGCACGGCGCGGTCGCGGCCAGCGCGAACCACAAGGTGAATGGAGGCGTCGCTCATCTGAGTCAGCCAACGGTGACCGACGTGGTGGTGGAAAGCGCGCCGGCGGCGGGCTGGACGTACGGAACGGGCGACACGATCCGGGTGCGCGTGACGTTTGACCGGGTGGTGATGGTGACGGGTTCGCCCCAGTTGGCGCTGACCCTCGGGATGGGGGCGGAGACGGAGACGCGGCAGGCGGCGTACGAGTCGAGGTCGGGGCCGCCGTCGCCGGATCTGGTGTTCAGCTACGTGGTGCGGGCCGGCGACACGGACCGGGACGGCATCAGCATCGGGGCGGACGCGCTGGATCTGAACGGCGGGACGATTCTGCTCGTCGGCAATATCGCGGACGAGGGGGTAGATCCGAGGCCGATCGCGATACTCGCCCTGGGGAGCCACGCGTTGTCGAACGTGGAGAACCACCGGGTGGTCGGCCATTCCCGCCCGCCCCGCCGGAGTCTGCGGCCGAGCTTCGAGGCCGTGGTGATCGACGAGACCTACATGGTCGACACGGCGATCCCCCCACTGGTCTTGCCGGCAGCGACGGGCGGGGACGGGACGCTGAGCTACGCGGTGACGCCCGACTTACCGCCGGGGCTGACGTACACCGAGCCGGCGGATGCGACGGGCGGCGGGACGATCAGCGGCACGCCGACCGAGGCCCGGGACAAGAGGACGTACACGCTGACGGCGATGGACGCGGATGGGGACGTCACCACGCCGCCGCTGTCGTTCACGCTGACGGTGGAGGCGGATCGGATGCCGAGTTTCGAAGCCGTGGTGATCGACCGGACCTACGTGGTCGGCACGGCGATCGCGCCGTTGGTCTTGCCGGCGGCGATGGACGGGGACGGGCCGCTGAGCTACACCCCGCCGCCCGACTTACCGCCGGGGCTGACGTACACGGCGCCGGCGGACGCGACGAGCGGCGGGACGATTACCGGCACGCCGACCGAGGCCCGGGACAAGAGGACGTACACGCTGACGGCGATGGACGCGGATGGGGACGTCACCACGCCGCCGCTGTCGTTCACGCTGACGGTGGAGGCGGACGAGCAGCCGAGCTTCGGGGAGGCCGTCGTGCCCCCGCAGATCCTGCTGGTGCAGGAGCCGATGGTGCCCGTGTTGCTGCCGAGAGCAAGGAGCGGGAACGGCACGTTGCTGTACACGCTGACGCCTGAATCGCCGGCCGGACTGACCTTCACCCTTCCCACCGCCTCCGCGGAAGGGCGGATCGCAGGGACGCCGACGGCGGTGCAGGCGGCGACGACATACATGCTGACGGCGACGGACGCGGATGGGGACGTCACCACGCCGCCGCTGACGTTCAGCATCGAAGTGGTACGCATCCCGGTGCAAGTAACCCTCACGGACGCCACGGTAGCGGAAGGCGGCGTGGCGGAGTTTGCGCTGACCCTCTCGCGGGCGGTGCCCAAGCCGCTCACCTTCCACTGGACGGCGGACCGGCCGGGCAGCGCGACGCCGGGCGAGGATTACCAAGCGGAAGCAGCGGGCCGGTTGCGGCTGGCGGCGGACACGACCGCGGGGACGCTGCGGGTGCCGACCATAGACGACCGGCGGGTAGAGCCGGTGGAGACGTTCACGGTGACGGTGACGCTGCCGGGCGATCCGGTCATCGAGGCGACGGACGTGACGGCGGAGGGGCGGATCGAGGACGACGACGCGGAACGGGCGCGCAAACGGAGTCTGGGGATGGTGTTGGCGGGCGTGGGGCGGACGCTGGCGACGGACGCGGTGGACGTGATCGGCGAGCGGTTCCTCCGGCAGCCGACCGGCAACCAAGTGACGGTGGGCGGGCAGGCGTTGACGCTGCACGATGACCCGCAGGCGGGGCGCTGGCGGCAGGCAGCGGGTGTGGCGTATGGCGTGGCGCGGGCGTTGGGCGTGGAGGTCGGCTCCCCGCTCGGAGGCGGAGATGGCCAATTCGGGCAGGTGCGCGGGGCGGCGTGGCACACGTTGACGCGCCACCTGAACGACCCGCACGGCGGAGCGGCGCCGCTGAGCGCCTGGGACACGCCGGGCCCCTTCGTGGGCGGGCTGGGGAATGGACTGGGAGTACGTTTGCCGGCAGGGGGAAGCTTGGTCGGCGCGACCCCATTCGGGAGCGGCGCACTGCCGGGCATGGCTGACGGAACCGGCTTGGGCCAGGGCGGGTTCGACCGCGCCCACGCCGCGACGCCGCACCTGCGCGCGGCATCCGGAACGCTGCGCAACCCGGTGCAGTTCCGGCGGGTGGCGGCAACGGAGCTACTGGCGCAGAGTCGATTCGTCATGCCGTTGGGCGAGGAAGCCGCCGAGGGCTGGACGTCGGGGTGGACGTTGTGGGGCCGAGGGACGGCCGGCGGGTTCGACGGGAAGCCCAAGGACGACTTCAGCATGGACGGCAACGTGTTCACCGGCTACCTGGGCTTGGACTACCGCTTGCAGCCGAACGTGCTGCTAGGGCTGGCGGTCGCGCATAGCCAAGGCGATGTGGACTACGAGACGCGGGACGTGACCAAAGGCGCCGTGGACCTCACGCTGACGAGCGTCTTGCCGTATGCGCATTGGAGTCCGCGGCCGGGCTTGGGGGTGTGGGGCTTGTTCGGCGCGGGCTGGGGAGACCTGAAGCTCAGAGACGAAGCGGGGAAGGTGAAGACCGACCTGGAGATGTTGATGGCCGCGGTCGGCGCCCGGCAGGAAGTGCTGACGTGGCGGCGGATCGACGTGGCGCTGAAGGCGGACGCCTTCCTGACGGAATTGGAGGTGGACGCGGACGACCGCTTACCGAAGACGGCGGGGGACGCGCAACGGCTGCGCCTGATGGTGGAAGGCCGCACGGCGTGGGCCGTGTCGGAGGACTCCCACCTGACGCCCATCTTCGAGGTCGGCGGGCGCTGGGACGGCGGGAAGGCGGAGACGGGCGTGGGCGCGGAACTCGGCGGCGGCTTCGAGTACGTGCACACGAAGCTGGGCTTGAGGATCGAAGCGCGGGGCCGGTACTTGCTGGCGCACCAGAAATCGGCGTTCGACGAGTGGGGCGCGAGCCTGACACTGAAGCTGGACCCCGGCGAGGCGAAGCGGGGATTGTGGTTGGCGGTGGCGCCGGTCTGGGGCGCGGAAGCGAGTCAGGTGGAACAGATGTGGGGTAGCGCGGACGTGCTCCAGGCGGGCGCCGAAACGGATACGCCGCCGGGCCTGTCCCCGGCCCAGGTCGAGTTCGACATCGGCTACGGCTTGGTGACGCACGAGGGCGCAGGCTTACTGACGACCTACGGCGGCCTGTCGATGGCCGGGCCACAGAACCACGGCTACCGCCTGGGCGGACGGATCGAATTGGGCGAATGGATCGACCTGAGCGTCGAGGGCGAACGCACCACGCAGGCCGGCGGCGCCGCACACCAAGTCGCCCTCTACGGCCACCTGGGGTGGTAGCTGCCTCCTCATGATCTCGACCCTCCTGCGTAGGGGTGACCGGCCGGTCGCCCCTACGGAGATACGCGGAAGGGTCTCGGTTTCAAGCCGTGTTGGTGAGGATCGGCTCTGCCCGCAGGGGAAGGGCGAAAGATTTTTCGCCCCTACGCATAACGTCATCTACTCCTGAGCGTCTGCTCATCCTTCGGAGGGGCGACGCATGCGTCGCCCCTACATCCTTCAAGCGTTTTCCTGTCCCTTCCCTTCGCCCCAAGAAACGAGGGAATCAAAGGGACAGATACCCTCTCACGGGGAGAGCGGGAGGGGCCATACCGTCGGGGCGAACAGTCCGGGAATCGCCGGCCGAGAGACGGCTCCCCGGCGTGTCAGCTTGACCGGGGCCGGGGGGTTGCTATGGTGCCGCACCGCTTCGGTTGGGGAGGGGGGCAAGGGGTCGTGATTCGCGTATTCCCCCGCATCGAGAACGCCAAGTTGATGGAATTGTTTCGGAAGGGGGTCGAGGGGCAGTGGTCCTCCGCCGATATCGATTGGTCCCATCCGATCTCGCTGGGCCGCGGCGAGCGGCGCGCCCTGGCGATGGTGCTCACCCCGATCTATCTGGGTGAGCAGACCGCCATGCTCGGCGCCAGTTCCACGATCCCGCAGTGTTTCGCCGCGCACGAGACCGAGGCGCAACTCTATCTGTCCACGTTCCTGTTGGACGAGGCCCGCCATTTCGAGACCCTGACCCGGTTCTACGAGACGTTGGGGCAGCGTCCGCTGGAGGTGCGCCAGCTCAAGGACATGTTCCGCTATCAGGCGCGGCTGTTCAAATCGCGCGACCGCGTCGAATGGCTGTGGGGCATCCTGCTGAGCGACGTTCTGGCGCGGCACTTCTACGGCACGCTGGCCAAGGCGCACCCCGACTCGCTGTTCGCCGGCATCGCCGGCCGCATCCTGCGCGACGAAGCCCGCCATCTGGCGTTCGCCGAACTGTATTTGCGGGACGCCCTGGCGCGCCGGCCCGAACTCGGACGGGTCTTTCTCACCATCCGCGACGAGTTGCTGCGTCTGATGGAGTCGATCTACGTCGCACTCAAACCGGAAGCCGCGGAGGTCGGCATCGACGGGCCGACCCTGTTCGGCGCGGTCACCCGCGACATCGAGAAGAAGGCCGCGCGCCTGCGGCTTTCCGTACGGTCCGGCGACGTGGAAGGATCGCCAACCGATGAGTGGGACCGGCCGGCCCCGTAACGCCGCTCCGGCACCGCGGTTTCCGCATTGGCCGCGCGGGAACGCCCCCCGACAGATTGCCGAACGCCGCCACCGCCTGCGCGCCCTGGAACACTGGCCGCGCGAACAGCGGACCGTGCTGGACGGCGAGGTCGCGGCGTTCGCCCCGTTCCAGGAATGCCTGACCGGTCGCATGACGCTGCCGGTCGGCGTGGTCGGGCCGCTGCGGCTCGACTACGGACGGTACGCATTGGACGCGCGCGGCCGGCTGTGCGAACGCGGGCGTGCGGACGACGAGGTTTACGTGCCGCTCGCGCATACCGAGGGCGGGCTGTCGGCCTCGATCCAGCGCGGGCTCTCCGCGATTGCCTTGGCCGGGGGCGTGCGGACGCACGTGCTGGCCGACCGCATGACGCGCGACTGCTGTTTCGTGTTCTCCTCGACGCGCGAGGCCGTCCGTCTGGCCGACTGGGTAGAGCGGCGGGCCGAAGACATGGCGACGTGGTTGGCCGCACGGCCGGCCGGGGATTCGGAGAACGGCGGACCGTCCGCGGACGACGCGACGCCGGGGTTGCTCAGCCGGCACGCGGTGCTGCGCGAGGTCGAGACGCACGTCGTGGGCCCGATGTGTCACGTGCTGTACCGCTTCACTACGGGCGATGCGTGCGGGCCGAACATGATGACGCGCAACGCCTACGCGTTGAACCATGCCTACGTTGCGGAGCGCTTCGCCGCGCAGACGGGCATCGCGCCGTTGCGCGTCTTTCTGGAAGCCAACATGGGCGGCGACAAGAAGACGAGCCACGCCTTCTTTCGGCACACGGGGCACGGCAAGACGGTGCTGGCGGAGGCCGACGTGCCGGACGCGGTGCTGCGCCGGGTGTTGCGCGTGCAGGCCGCGGACATCGTGGCCTTGGAGCACGCGGGCCTCCACGGCGCGCAGGCCAGCGGCATGGTATCCATGGCCTTTACGCCGGCGTCCGCGATTGCCGCTATCTTCGCGGCCACGGGCCAGGACCTCGGCATGGTCGGCACCAGCAGCATGGCGCAGGTGACGGCGCAGCCCGCGGCCGGTGGCCTGCATCTCGCCATCCGGTTCGCCGGGCTGGAAGTGGGGACGCTGGGCGGCGGGACGGGGTTGCCCCACGCGCAGGCGTATCTGGCGTTGCTGGACTGTGCCGGCCCGGGCAAGGTCTATCGTTTTGCGCAGATCGTCGCCGCGACCGCGCTGTGCCTGGAGTTGTCCGCGTCGGCCAGCATGGCCGCGGACGGGAGTCGGAACTTCCTGCAAGCCCATCTGGAACGCGGCGGGCTGCGGTCGTCCGGCTAGACGCCGCGCTGCGCATGCCTCCACGGACGCCCCGCCTGCGGCTGATCGTCAACCCGACCGCGGGCGGCGGAGCCGGCGCCCGGCGCGCCGAACAGGCCGGCCGCGAATTCGCACGCCTCGGGCTCGCCTACGACGTCCGCTCCAGCCGGGCGCCGGACGAGCCGGGTGCGTTGGCACGGCAAGCCGTGGCCGACGGCTGCGCCGTCGTCGTTGCGGTGGGCGGCGACGGCTTGGTCTGTGCCGTGGCGAACGGTCTGGTCGGCACGCCCGTCTGCCTCGGCATCGTGCCGGCCGGGCGCGGCAACGATTTCGCGCGCGGGTTGGGCCTGCCGCTGGGCGTGTCGGAGGCGTGCCGGGTCGTGGCATCCGGCGAAAGCCGGCGCGTCGACGTCGGCCAGGCGAACGACCGATATTTTCTGTCGGTCGCCCAGATCGGATTGACCGCGGAGATCAACCGGCGCGCGAACCGGCTGCGGCGGATTCGCCTCCCCGCGGTCTATTCGCTGGTGACGGTCGTTTCGGTGTTCGTGTCCGCCCCGCAACGCTTCACGGTCGTGTGCGATGGGCGCGCCCGGCGGAGTTACAGTTGGCTCGTCGCCGTGGGCAATACGTGGAGTGCGGCCCGCGGGATGCGGCTGGTGCCCGGGGCACGGGCGGACGACGGGATGCTCGACGCGTGTCTCGCCCACGGCATGGGTCGCTGGGAACTGCTGCTGTGCGCCTTTCCGCGCGTCTTCCGCGGCACGCACGTCTATGCGAGCGGCGTCGAGAGCCTGCGCGGCAGGGAAATGCGCGTCGATTCCGACGACCCCGCGGAAGTGTATGCGGACGGCGAACGGATCGGACGCTTGCCGGTCACCCTGCGCGCGGTGCCGCGCGCCTTATCCGTCCTCCTGCCCGCGGGCCGTTGCTAGGCAGCCCGCGAGGCGGTGTGGTAGAGGGGCGACGGGCGGAGTGCCGGGAGCCGTTTCGCAGAATGTAGCGCGCTAAGGATGGGACAGTGGTCTTGCACGGACGCGCGACGTTCAACGAACCGCCGGACGCGGACCGCCTGTTGGAACGGGTGCTGCGCGAACTGCTGCCGGCCGACCTGTTCCGGCGCCTCGACGAGCAGGACGACGCGCTGTTCTACCGCCAGCCCAGAAAGGTCGTCCACATCGACGCGGGCGCGATAGCCGCGGCCGGACGGTGCATGGCGCGGACGTTCGCCCCGGGCGGCGTCTATCTCGACCTGATGAGCAGTTGGCGTTCGCACTTCCCCGCTGACTTTCCCAGGCACAAGCTGATCGGACTCGGGCTGAACGCCGATGAAATGGCGGACAACCCGGACCTCGACGCCGCGGCCGTGCACGACCTCAACCGGAATCCCGTCCTGCCGTTCGCCGACGCAACGTTCGACGGCGTGGTGGTCACCGTCTCCATTCAATACCTGACCCGACCGGTCGCGGTGTTCCGTGACGTGCGGCGCGTCTTGAAGTCCGGGTGTCCGTTCCTGGTCCTGTTCTCGAACCGCATGTTTCCCACCAAGGCGGTGCGCGTCTGGCAGACGTTGGACGACGCCGGGCGGGCCGCGCTGGTCCGCTCCTACTTTCGCACCGCGGGCGGCTATGAAGACGCGGTCTTCGAAGACTGCGGCCCGGTTCGAGAACGCAGATTCGGCGTTCCCGGCTCGACACCCCCTCTCGGAAGCTCCCCGAGCGCCGACCCGCTGTTCGCCGTCCGGGCGCGAAGAACCGCCTGAGCCTGCGGAGGGAGCCCGGCGCGTGGCCTCCCGCGTAGTGTATCCGACCCTGGAAGTCGAGCGGCGGCTCTGGGGCGCTGGTCTGAGCCTCGTGGCCGGCGTGGATGAAGTGGGGATGGGGCCGCTGGCCGGACCGGTCGTCGCCGCTGCGGCGGTGTTCCCCCGTCCGACGCGGGACCGCGCAGCGGAGGGCGGCCTCCCCGCGACGTTTCCGGCCGGGGTGCGCGACTCCAAGACCCTGACCCCAAAAGCGCGCGAACGCCTGGAGCCGGCAATCCGCGCGGCCGCCGCGGGCATCGGCATCGGCGTGGTCGAGGTCGGCGAAATCGACCGGATCAACATCTATCAGGCCGGCCTGAAAGCCATGCGCTTGGCGGTCGCCCGACTGCCGACGCCGCCCGATCACGTCCTGCTCGACGGCCGCCGCCTGCCGGACTGTCCGTCTTCGCAAACGGCGTTTCCCAAGGGCGACCGCGACGTATATTCCATCGCCGCGGCGTCGATCGTCGCCAAGACCTACCGCGACCGGCTGATGATCGAGCTGGACCGCCGTTATCCAGAATACGGATTCGTGCGCCACAAGGGGTACGCCACGGTCGCCCACCGCGAGGCGCTGCGCCGTTGCGGCCCCTGTCCGGCGCATCGGCGGTCGTTTCGTCTGCTGTGAAGCGCCTCGTCGCGCCGCTTGACGGCCCGGCGCCTCCTTTCACGTTTCCCCGGCGAGCGGCTATACTCTGCGCAGGACGAGGAGGACGGTATGCCGATTGAAGTCATCATGCCCCGCATGAGTGACACCATGGAGGAGGGGAAGATTCTCGCGTGGCTGAAGAAGGTCGGCGACCGGGTCGAGGTCGGCGACGTCATTGCCGAGGTGGAGACTGACAAGGCGGACATGGAGATGGAAGCCCTGGACGAGGGGTTTCTGGCCGCGATTCGCGTGCCGGAAGGCGAATCCGTCCCGGTCGGCAGCGTGATCGCCCTCTTGACCGAAGAGCAAGGCGAAGCGGTGGACGGCGCCCCGCCGCCCGCGAACGGAAAACGCCCCCGCGCCGCGGCGAAAAAACCCGCGGCCAAGACCGCGAACAAGAAGGTCCGCAAAATCCGCGACGCCGCGCCCACAATCGCCCCGTCCGTCCGCAAGAAGGGGGGCCGGGTGCTGGCCTCGCCCATCGTCAAGAAGATCGCCGCGGAACGCGGAATAGACCTGTCCGCCGTGCAGGGCAGCGGCCCGGGCGGGCGTATCATCAAGCAGGATTTGGAGGGCGTGCGTGCTCCGACCGCCCGGACCGGCGCGCCGGTCTCCGCCGCGGCCCCGCCGGCCGTGGCGGGAGAAGGACGGGTGGAGCCGTTTTCGCGGATGCGGGCCGCGATTGCGAAACGCATGGCCGACAGTATGCGCGAGGCGCCGCATTTCTTCGTCACCAGCGAGATCGACATGTCCGAGGCCGTCCGCCTGCGCACCTCGCTCAAGCTGAGCGACCGCGTGCCCGGGGAAGTGACGTACACCCATCTGTTGGTCAAGGCCGCCGCGGTCGCACTCCAGCGGCACCCGCGCGTCAACGCGGCGTTCACCCCCGAGGGCCGCGTGTTCCGCGACGACGTCAACATCGGTATTGCGGTGGCGCTCGAAGACGGGTTGATCGTGCCGGTGCTGCACGACTGTCAACGTCTGTCGCTGTTGGAGATCGCGGCACAGGCCGGCGCGTTGGTGGAACGCGCGCGCAGCGGCAAGCCGCGGCCGGAGGATCTGTCCGGCGGCAGCTTCACCATCTCCAACCTGGGCATGTATCCGGTCGAACATTTCACCGCGGTCATCAATCCGCCGCAGGCCGCGATTCTGGCGACCAGCGCCATCAAGGAGCGGCCGGTCGTGCGGGAGGGACAGATCGCCATCGCGCGCACCATGCTCGTCACGCTGTCCAGCGACCACCGGGTGCTGGACGGCGCCACGTCCGCGCAATTCCTGCAAGAGTTCAAGAACCTGCTGGAGAATCCGGTCGGCCTGATGGTGTAGGGGAGGGGTATGGAGCGCTACGATCTCGTCGTCATCGGGGCCGGGCCGGGCGGATACGTGGCCGCCATTCGCGCCGCGCAACTCGGCCTGCGGACCGCGGTGGTCGAGAAAGACCGGCCCGGCGGGGTGTGTCTCAACTGGGGCTGCATCCCGTCCAAGGCGATCCTGACCTCGGCCGAACTGTACGAAGACCTGAAGCACAGCGAGCCGTACGGCATCAAGGTCAGCGGTTTGTCGTTCGACTATGCGCAGGTCATTCGGCGCTCGCGCGAGGTCGCCGGCCGGCTCGCCAAAGGCGTCGAATATCTGCTCAAGAAGAACAAAATCCCGCTCGTGCGCGGCGCCGGGCGGATTGAGGGCGGGAACCGTGTGGTCGTAGAAGCCGACGGGCAGGACCCGCAGCGGCTCGACACCGACCGCATCCTACTCGCCACGGGGTCGCGCGAACGCACGCTGCCCGGGTTGGAGGTGGACGGTACGCAGGTCATCACCAGCTTCGAGGCGCTGACCGCCCGGGAGATTCCCGAATCCATCGTCATCATCGGTGGCGGCGCGATCGGCGTCGAGTTCGCGTACGTCTATCGCACCTTCGGCAGCCGGGTGACCGTGGTCGAGATGGAGCCGCAACTGCTGCCCGGGGTGGACGCGGACGTCGCCCGCGAACTGGAACGTGCGTTCGAGAAGAAGGGCATCGAAGTGCTGACCGGCACGACGTACGACCGTCTGGAGAAGTATCCGGGCCGGGTCGAGGTGCTGCTGAACGGCGGCGACGGGCCGAAGGAACGCACGGCCAACAAGGTGCTCGTCGCGGTCGGCCGCGCGCCGCTCTCGGACGGGTTGGGTCTGGAAGACGCCGGCGTGGGCGTCGAACGCGGATTCATCCAGGTCGATGAGCGGCTGCGGACGGCCAACCCCGCGGTATCGGCGATCGGGGACGTCAACGGGCCGCCGCTGCTGGCGCACGCCGCGTCGGAGGAAGGGATCGCCGCGGTCGAATTCATGGCCGGCCAGCGAGAGAAGGCCGTCGATCCGACGCGCATTCCGGCCTGCATCTACTGCCAGCCGCAGGTCGCGGTGTTCGGGTTGAGCGAAGAACAGGCGCGCGACCGGGGCCACGAAGTCAAGGTCGGGAAATTCCCGTTCCGCGCGTTGGGCAAGGCGCTGGCGTCCGGCCACGACGAGGGGCTCGTCAAGCTGGTCGTCGAGAAGGAGTACGGCGAAATTCTGGGCTGCCACATCGTGGGCCGCGGGGCGACCGACCTGATCGCGGAGATCGGCTTGGCGCGGACGCTGGAAGCGACGACCGCCGAACTGACCGAAACCGTGCACGCCCATCCGACGCTGTCGGAGGCCATTCTGGAAGCCGCGCTGGCCGCGGAAGGCCGCGGCATCAATTTCTAGGCGAGCGGGACCCGGGACCGCTGGAACTCTCATGCAGCTTGCGTGCCGCACCCTCGGCTCGACCGACTACGAGACCGCGCTGGCGTGGCAGCGGATGCTGATGGACCGGCGGCTGTCGGGCGACGTGGCGGACAGCCTGCTCCTGCTTGAACACCCGCCCGTCTTCACGTTGGGCCGCGGCGCGGACGAAACGTTTCTGCTGAACCCGGGCGACGTGCCGGTCCACCGCGTCGCCCGCGGCGGCGAAGTGACGTTTCACGGGCCCGGCCAGCTCGTCGGCTATCCGATCATCGACCTGCGGCGGCACGGGAAGGACGTCCACGTCTATTTACGCAAACTGGAACGGGTCGTCATCGCCGCGCTGGCCGACTGGGAGATCGAGGCCACGCGCCGCGACGGGTCGACCGGCGTTTGGGTCGGGGAAGCGAAGATCGCGTCCATCGGCGTCGGCGTGCGCCGCTGGGTGACGTCTCACGGATTCGCCCTGAACGTGGCGACCGACCTGGAGTATTTTTCCGCGATCGTGCCGTGCGGCTTGGCCGGCGTGCGCATGACGTCCATGCAACGCTTGCTCGGACGCGCGGTCGGTCTCGACGCCGTGGCCGCGTCGGTCGCCCGTGGTTTCGTGGACACGTTCGGATATCGGGAGATGGTATGGAGTACGCACCTGCCGACGCCGGCCAGCAAAACCGCGCCGGTGTCGGCGATCGAATCGGCTCCCGCGGCCGGCGTGTGAAACGCCGGCACCCGGACTGGATCAAGGTCCGCATGCCGGGCGGGCGGGGCTACGCCCGGACCAGGGCGATCGTCTCGACGTTCAAGCTCAACACGGTCTGTCAGGAGGCGCAGTGCCCCAACATCGGCGAGTGCTGGGGGCACGGCACCGCGACCTTCATGCTGCTGGGCGACACGTGTACGCGCAACTGCCGGTTCTGCGCGGTCAGCCACGGACGGACGGCGCCACTCGACGCCGGCGAGCCGCTGCGCGTGGCCGAGGCGGCGCGCAAGATGGACCTCACCCACGTGGTCGTCACCTCGGTCAATCGGGACGACTTGGCCGACGGCGGCGCCGGCCATTTCGCCGAGACGGTCCGCGCGCTCAAACGACTGAATCCCGGCTGCACGGTCGAGGTGCTCACCCCGGACTTTCAGGGGAACGAGGCCGCGGTCGCAACGGTCGCCGCGTCCCCCATCGACGTCTTCAACCACAACACCGAAAGCGTACCGCGACTCTACAAGCGCGTCCGGCCCGGCGCGAAATACGACCGCTCGCTGCGCGTCCTGGAACGGGCTAAGCAGATCCGCCCATCGCTCAAGACCAAGACCGGCCTGATGCTCGGCCTGGGCGAGACCTACGAAGAGTTGCTGACGGTATTCGGCGACCTGTGCGCGGTCCGCTGCGACGTCCTGACCTTGGGGCAATATCTCCAACCGTCCAAGGAGCAGTTACCCGTGGAGCGCTACGTCCACCCGGACGAATTTGCGGCGCTGCGTGACGAGGCGGTGCGGCTCGGATTCCGCCACGTCGAATCCGGCCCGCTCGTGCGCAGTTCCTACCACGCCTGGAAGCACGTCGCGTAACGCCATGACGAAGCGGCTATTCGTAATGCGTCCACATCCGAAGAATTTTCACGACGCGTTCCGCTCGGTGAATCTGATAGACGATACGATGTTGCACGTTGATCCGTCTCGAATAGAGCCCGGCGAGGTCGCCGACGAGTTTTTCGAATGGGGGAGGAGTCCTGAAAGGGTCTTCTTCCAGGAGGGCGAGGATTTCTTCGGTCTGGGCTTTCAGTCCGCCATGCGCGATCTTCCTTGCATCTTTCCGGGCGTGTTTGGTGTAAACGACTTTCCACCTCACCAGTCCAATTCCTGTCGACATTCTTCGACCGGGGTTTGCCTTCCTTCACGAAGGGACTCGCGCATACCCGGAACCGAGAGAAGATACAGCGTCTCTTGGATGGCCTCCCAATCCTCTTCGGAAACGAGCACGGCATTCTGTCGTCCGCTCGTGATCAGAATCGGCTCGTGAGAAGCAGCCGTTTCATCGATCAGCCCATTTAGATCCGCCCGCGCCGCCGTTCTCCGTTCCATGCTGGAAATCCTTCGTCACGTCGATGAGGGAAAAATCTATCCAACGCCGGCCGCCCGTTCAACCTTCGATCGGTCCATCGCCGCCGGTTCTTACGTCTGCCCGAGCTCGACGGGCGTTCCGCGGGCTCAGAACCGTTCGACGATGCGCAGGAACGAGGCGAACCGGGGGATGCCGGCCTTCGTGAATCCCTGGTGCTTGAACTGGACGGTACTGCCGACCGGCGGCGGGTCGTCCCGCTCGGCGTCGGTAAACCCCGTGCCGATGGCGAACCGCACGCCGTTCGACGTCTCCACGCGCAGCGAACCCATGCGGCCGGCGTTCCGTCCCGAGCCGGGCAGGTGTTCCAGCACGACGGCGTCGGCTTCCTGGAAGGTCTTGACTTTCAGGATGGCGGTCGAGCGTCCGACCATGTAGGCCGACGCGGGCTGACGCAGGATCAGTCCCTCGCCGCCCAGCGCTTCCACCTCGGCGAGCCTGTTGCGGAGATGCTCCTCGCCGTTGCAGACTTCGTGCTTGATGACGGCCGCGTACGGGGTCGGATGGTCGCGCAACCACGCGCGGACGAAATCCAAACGCTGCTCGAACCCGCCCTCGGCCCGCGGGGCGTCGAAGATCATGTACCGCACCGACTTCCAGCCGTTGTGCGGCGCCTTGCGGCGGACGATGCCGACGACCTCGGAAAACTGCCCCCTTCCGGTCCAGAGTTCGCCGTCCAGGGGAACGGGCGGAAAATGCTCGGTGAACCACGCCGGTGCGGCAAAGGCGTTGCCCGCCCGGGAGACGAGCCGCTCGCCCGTCCAATACCCGCGCACGCCATCCAGCTTCTCGCTCATCCACCATCCCTGCACGTCCCTGCCCGGCTGCCAGACCTGCGCCAGCATGGCCGGCGCGGGCTGCGGTTCGGACGACGGCAAGGGTAGGGGATACAGAAGAAAGAAGAGCAGGACGAACGAACCCACCGCGCCGGAACCGAGTGTTGATTGAAATTTCTTCATGGTCGTTCGGAGTGAGATGGATGCGCTGCGCGTCCCATGACTCCCTGGAACGCCGCATTCCCCGGTCAGGCGACTCGTTCGATCTCCTTCCCGATCTCGTACAAGAACTCCGGGGCAAAGTCGGCCCCGTTGGGCCACTCGATGGTGCAGGTTTCCTCGTTGACCCGGACTTGCCGAAAAAACGCAGGATCCTTGAGCGGTTCGAAAATCTCTCCGTACAACTCGTTCGACAGTTCGGTTTCCTTGACTACTCCGTCGCTGAAACCGATGCGGAGTCTATACGCTCCGACATGACTGACGTCGGTCACGTGCAAAAACATGCGTCCTCCTCATCCTAAAGGCGGGATAGGCTGGAGCGGCTTGCGGGCTCTTGCCAATTCCCAATTTTCGAGCAGTTCCCGTCGATACCTCTCCGACCACTCGAAGATCATCTGCAGTGTCCGTCTCGACATCTTCCCCCGAATCCTTCCTGTTTCGATCTCTACCACGACTTCCTGGTCCTGATAACGGGCGTGGAAGTGGGGGGGAAGATGATCGTTGTAGTTCATGAATATGACGATGCCGTGGAACCGACTGATCGTAGGCATTTGTCTGGAATCGTGTTTTCCTGTCAATCCGTGCTGGCGCGCATTACCCCGAACTCTTGCGACCGGACACCTTCAGGAGTTCGTCCTGTTGACTATAGACGAACGGAACGGGTCGTCCGCTTCTCTTCGCATCGATGCCGGTCGCGGCGGTCACGCGACCGCCGCGGGAATCGCCTCGGCTCGATAGGCACGGTCCAGGTCGGGCCACTTGTCGGCGGGCAAGGTGAGTAGGAGCGCGCCCGATCCGATCAGGCCGAGCAGGTCGATGCCGAAACGCCTACACATCTTGTCGATGACCGCGCAGTCCTCGCCGAAGCGTGGGTCAGGTGCGCCGATGTGTCGGAGGCAGGTCGCTAACAGGTCGGGCGGGGGTTTACCTGGAGGCAACATGCCGAGCGACTCGCGCGCCGTGACGAACCGCAGGGGGCTACGAGGCGGTCAGTCGTCGGCCGCCGGCGTGGGCTCCAGTCCCGCCTCGTCGAGGTCGGCGACCACGACGCGCAGGAAGCGGTCGGGGTCGAGATAGGTCGCGGCGGCCGCGGCGGCCCGTTCGCGGGTGACCGCGCCGATCAGGTCCGCGTAGCGGTCCGGGTAGTCCAACCCCAGGCCGTAGAACTCGACCAGCGGCAGCAGCGCGGCCACGTCCCGGTTCGAGACCAGCCGCAGCGGGAAGCTGTTGACGAAGAAGGCTTTGGCCGCGGCCAGTTCCTCCTCGGTCGGCCCCTCGGCGATGAATTGCCGAATCACGGCCAGGGTTTCATCCAACGCCTGCCGGGCGCTGCCGTTCCGCGTTTGCAGCGAGACGGTGAACGGCCCGGGATGTTTGCGGGCCGAAAAATAGCTGTCGATGCCATAGACGTAGCCCCTGTCTTCGCGGATGCGGTCCATCAGCCGCGAGCCGAAGCCGCCCCCGCCCAGAATGTGGTTCATCACGAGGACGGCGTAATAGTCGGGGTGGGAGCGGGCGATGCCGCGGTGGCCGAGCACGATGGTGGCCTGGGTCACGGGCCGGTGCAGATGGCGCTGCCGGGCCTGCCCGTCGGGCTCGGGCGGCCACGTCAGGGCGGGCAGGTCGCCGGGCGTCCACGATGAAAAATGGGTCGAGAAGAGATCGGTCAGCCGCTCCCGGCCGATGTCGCCGGCCGCGGCGACGATCGCATTGTTGGGCCGGTAGTACGTGGCGTGAAAGCGCCGCACGTCGGCCGGCGTAATGCGCTTCAGCGTGTCGGCCTGCCCGGAGACGAGGCGGCCGTACGGATGCTGCGGGTAGAGGGTTTCCTTGAAGACCTTGCCGGCGATCCAGCCCGGGTCTTCCTCGCGGCTGTGCAGCCCGCCTTCGACCTCGGCACGGATGCGTTCGAACTCCTCGGGCGCGAACGTGGGCGTGAGCAACACGTCGGCGAGGATGGCGAACGAGGCGTCGAGGTTCTTCGTCAGCGTCGTCAAACTGACCGTCGTGCTGTCGTAGCCGGCGTTGACCGATAACAACGTGCCCAGGAAGTCGAGTGCTTCGGCCAGCGCGTGCGCGGTGTGGCGTCGCGTCCCGCGCGTCACCAACTCGGCTGTCAGGTTGGCGACGCCGTGTTTGTCCGGCGGGTCCGCGGCCGCGCCGGTCTTGAGGATCATGCTCAGCACGACCATCGGCGGGCCGGGCCGTTCGGCGACGAGCAGCACGGCGCCGTTGTCGAGCACGGATCGGGTGCCGAGTGGTGCCGCAGAGACCGGGGAGGGAAGCCAGACGGCCCCGAACGCCACCATCCATCCGACCAGCGCGCCGACGTGGCGCGGCGTCCATTGCCGCGCGCACGGCCTCGAACGGAATCCGTCAGTGCACACGGCTACCTCCGATCGGCGCCGCGGGAGATTCGCGCAGTGGGGTGCCATCGGGTTCCAGGACGCCGACCGTCCGGTTGTCCCGGTGCAGATATCGTGTGGCGACCTGTCGGACCTGTTGGGCGGTGACGGCCCGCAGGCCGGGGATGACGTCGAGAATGCGGCGCCAGTCGCCCAACGCGGCGTACTGTCCGAGTTGCAGGGCGCGGTAGAACAGCGAGTCCTGGGCGTACGTGAACTGCGACTCCACGAGATTCTTGGCGCGTTCCAGCTCTTTGGCGGTAACGGGCGTCGTCTGGAGTTTTTCGATCTCGCGTTCCAACGCGCGTTCGGCGTCCTGCCACGTGCGTCCCGGAGCCACGCGCATGGACAGGGTGAACAGTTTCGGGTCGAGCGAGGTGCGGTCGTACCCGGCGTTCGCGCTCAGGGCGAGCCGCTGTTCTTCCACCAAACTGCGCTGCAACCGCGCGCTGCGTCCGCCGCCGAGCAGCACCGCGGCCAGCGACAGGGCGAAGCTGTCGTCGTCCTCGAGGTTGGGGACGTGATAGCCGGCGATGTACACCGGCAGCGATGCCGGACGTCGGAGCTGCACGCGGCGTTCGCCGCGCTGGGGCGGCTCGCGCGACGTGACGGGCGGCGGTGCCGGTCCCGCGGGCAGCGCGCCGAAATGGGTGCGGACGTGCGGGAGCAAGGTGTCCGGGTCCACGTCGCCGGCGATCACCAGAGTGGCGTTACCGGGCGAGTAGTACGTCTGCCGGTAGGCGCGCACGTCCTCCAGGCGCATGGACTCCAGGTCGTGCATCCAGCCCACGATCGGCCAGCCGTAGGGGTGGGCGGTGAACGCCGCGGCGCTGACCTGTTCCCACAGGTCCGAGGCCGGCTCGTCCGCGGTACGCTGCCGGCGCTCTTCCATCACGATCTTCTGTTCGGCCAAAAAACCTTCCTCGGTCAGCAGCGCATGCGCCATGCGGTCGGCTTCGAGTTCCAGAAACAGGTCGAGATGTTGCACCGCGGCGCTCTCGAAATAAACCGTGTAGTCGGTCGAGGTGAACGCGTTGTGTCGTCCGCCGCGCTCCTTGACCAGACGCGAGAACTCGCCTTTGCCGTAGGTCGGCGTGCCGCGGAACATCAGATGTTCCAGCAGGTGCGAGATGCCCGTCAGGCCGGGCCGCTCGTTGCGCGAGCCGACGTGATACCAGACTTGCAGCGTGGCGACCGGGGCGCGGCGGTCTTCCAGGATGAGGACGGTCAGCCCGTTGTCGAGCACGAGTTCCGAAACCTGCCAGCCGTGTGCCGGTTCGGGCGCGTCTTCCGCGTGGACGGGGCCCGCAATCAAGCCGAGGAGGAAGACGACCGAGCGAAAATATCTCATGCCGGGACTTTCGTTGACGCGGGGCTGGAATTCCCGAAACCCGCCGCGGCTATGGTTGCGGATGTCGCGCCCGCGGGCAAGGGCGGCGGCTCCCGTCGGGCGCGTCTTCCGCTCCGTCCCTGCTATCGGCACGTCGGACGCCCGCCCGTCTCCCTAATACACCCATGCGTCCTTCGTATAGCGGAAGATTTCGGAGACCCTGTTCTTTTCAGCCTGCTCGAACGGCCCGCGCACCGCTTGCTGTCTCGTCTTGCCGACACTGCGCATGGTCGTCTGGTAGTAGTGCAGGATGCCGATGAAGGGGGTCTCCGCGGAACTCGTCGCCTTGACGGTGGTGTCGCGGTCGGGGAGATACCCGGCATATTCGGCGATGACGCCGTCCGCGGTTTCGGTGACGGTGAGCCGCTCGTTCTTATGGAACCGTTCCGAGTCCATCAATTTTTCCATCCACAGCCGCGTGAACATCTCGAAACTCAGCCGCGCCTGCACGGCCGCGGCGCGATCGTCCGCGGTCTCGTGACGAGAGCCGTCCGGACGCGAAATCGACGTTGCCGGTTCGTTCGACCGACCAGCGGACGGGCCGATCGGCAGCCTGCGATTCTGTGGGCGGACAGTGTCGGTCCACACCAGACAGAGACTCAGCGCCGCACCGAAGGCGAGAGCGCAGCAGGGAAGGGGATGGCGGAGCGTCCGGGCCGCCGCGCTCCGTAAACGGAAAAGAGGAACGCCGGGTTCTTGCCGACCCGGCGTTCCTCTGCGGTTTCGTGCGGTGTGATGAGTCACGAGCGAACGCGGACGGGCCGCAGGCGCGTCGTGGACCGAATCGACTTTCGACAGTCTACTGCGAGAAGATGAGTTCGACCCGGCGGTTCATGGCGCGTCCTTCGGGATTGTCGTTGCCGGCTTCATCCATGTTGGGCGCTACCGGGTCGTTCTCACCGCGTCCCACGGCCTCGAGCCGGTTCGCGGCGACCCCCTTGCCGACGAGGTAATCCTTGACCGCGTTGGCGCGGCGATCCGACAATCGCTGATTGTACGACTCGCGTCCCCGCGCGTCGCTGTGTCCCTCGATCAGCA
The DNA here is from genome assembly GCA_965242795.1 of uncultured Binatia bacterium (SeqCode). Lineage (GTDB taxonomy): Bacteria > Desulfobacterota > Binatia > Bin18 > Bin18 > Bin18. Next base: position 370,006 of record OZ251505.1, on the reverse strand, counting down.
CGCGGACGTCGGGATTCTCCATCAGTGTTCGGGCCGCCTCGTCCAGGACGGGCTCGGATTCCGCCTTGATCGCGGCCGCGTCGAAGTCGAAGTTGATGCCGCGCAGGATGATCCGCGGGCAGGGTTGATCCGTGCCGACCATGCTGCCGTCCCAGCACTTTTTCTGCGGCGGGCAGTCGTCATCAACGTTGACCGTGCTGCCGTCCCAGCATTCTTTCTGCTGAGGCGGGCAGTCCGCGTTCTCGCCGACCATGCTGCCGTCCCAACACCGCTTCTGCTTCGGCGGGCAGGTTTCGTCCATGCCGACCATGCTGCCGTTCCAACACCGTTTCTGAGGGTCCTCCCCGGAATAATAACCCAACACGCCGCCGACCAGCGCCCCGACGCCGGCGCCCAGCCCGACCGCCAATCCTTTGTCGTCGTCCCCCAGCCCGGAGGCCGCGGCGGCACCGATCGCGGCGCCCAGCGACGCGCCGTACAGCGCGCGCGTCTGTCTTTCGGTCGCGCAGCTTGCCAGGAGGAACGCCAGCGCGATTCCCCACATCGACTGAAAACAGCGAGTCCTTCGAAGCATGTCCCTTCCCCCTCTCTCTTCCGCCCGTCCTTCATATCCCGCGGGGACGCGGCAATCGATACGAACGGCTTTTCTCCGGTGTCGAGTCGGAAAAGTTTATGTCAGAAAATGATTTTTTCGACAAGCCGCGCGACCGTCATATGTTAGTTCGAAATCGTCATGGAGAGGCGGACGTGAATATTCGTTGAAACCGAGGCGGCGACCTTTGCCTTCTCCCTACATTCCCCGGATCACGTCCGGGGCCGTAGGGGCGACCGGCCGGTCGCCCCTACGGAGGTGAGATTTCGGCGTTGACCGAGCCGGTGAACCGACCAGCGGACTTCAACCCGAAAACATTTCCGGTTGGAATCTCTTGGACTAGGCACGCAGGGCGGCCAGACCGGGCAGGTCGCCCGACTCCAGAAATTCCAGCGCGGCGCCGCCCCCGGTCGAAATGTGGCTGATACGGCCAGCCAAGTCCGCCTGCGTCAGTGCGGCCACGGTGTCGCCGCCGCCCGCCACGCTGAAGCAGTCCGTCAGGGACGCGACGGTCCGTGCGACCTCACGCGTGCCGCGGTCGAACGGCGCCATCTCGAAGACTCCCATCGGGCCGTTCCACAAGACCGTCTTGGCCGATTGCAGGACTTCGCGGAACCGGGCGACCGTGCGCGGGCCGACGTCCACGCCGAGCCGGTCGTCGGGGATGTCCGCGGTGGTTTCGGAGCGGGCGCCGGGCGACAGCGCCTCGGTCACGACGTGATCCTCGGGCAGGTGGATCCCCACGCCGCGCATACGGGCGGCTTCCAGCAGCCGTCCGGCTTCCTCGACTCTGTCCGGCTCGACCAACGACTTTCCGATAGCGACCCCCTGCGCTTGCAACAGCGTATAAGCCATGCCGCCGCCGACGATGACGTCGTCGGCCCGCGGCAGCAGGTTCCGGATCAGGCCGATCTTGTCGGACACTTTGGCGCCTCCGAGAATTGCGACGAACGGCTTTTGCGGCGCGTCCAGCAGCGCGGACAGGGCGTCCAGTTCCTTGCGCATCAGCAACCCCACGCCGCGCTGTCCGACCGGAAAATGCACTACCGCGCCGACGACGGACGCATGCACACGGTGCGCCGCACCGAACGCGTCGTTGACGTACACGTCCGCCGATTCGGCGAGTTCGCGGCCGAATCCCGCGTCGTCGGCCTCCTCCCCGGCGTGAAACCGCAGGTTTTCCAGCAGCAGGACGCCGCCGTCGGACAGCGCCTCGGCCTGTTGCCGCACCGCGGGGCCGATGCAATCCCCGGCCAGTGCGACCGGCCGGCCCAGCAGCGTTTCGAGCGTCCGCGCCGCGGGTTCGAGACTCAGCCCGGGTTCGACCGCTCCTTTGGGGCGGCCCAGGTGGGATGCCAGCATCAGCTTGGCGCCGCGTTCGACGGCGTACCGGATGCTCGGCAGTGCGGCGCGGATACGGGTGGCGTCGGTCACCTCGCGTTGCGGGCCGAGCGGGACGTTGAAATCCACCCGCATCAGGACCCGCTTATGGGCGAGGTCCAATTGGTTGATGGTCGGGATGGCCATGTTCGGGACGTGTCCCCGGCAGAAGACGCCTCCCCGTCCGCGGCCCGAATGAGGAAACCGGGCCGCGCGCCGCGAGAACGCGAACCGCCTACGGCGGCGGCGCTTGCTGCCGGTATTCGGTCGGCGCGGTCTTCACGTCCACGGCCGGCGCTTCGAGCGCGCACTCGAGAATCTCGCTGATGACTTCGACGAAGCGAAATTCCATTTCGTCCCGCACGTTCGGCGGCACGTCTTCCAGGTCCTTCTCGTTTCTGAAGGGCAGGATGACGGTCGCCACGCCGGCACGCCGGGCGGCCAGCACCTTCTCCTTCACGCCACCGATCGGCATGACCTTGCCGCGCAGGGTGATCTCGCCGGTCATGGCGACGTCCTGGCGCACCTTGCGCCCGGTCAGCAGGGACGCGACTGCCGTGGCCATCGTCACCCCCGCGGACGGGCCGTCCTTGGGGATCGCACCCGCCGGCACGTGGATGTGCAGGTCGCAGTTTTCATAGAAGTCGGGCGCAATGCCGAGCACGTCGGCCTGGGAGCGGACGTACGACAGCGCGGTCTGCGCCGACTCCTTCATCACGTCCCCGAGCTGGCCGGTCAACGTCAGGCCCTTCTTGCCGGCCATGCGCGTGGCCTCGATGAACAGGATGTCCCCGCCGTTGGGCGTCCAGGCCAACCCGATCGCCACGCCCGGCTCCTGGGTCCGCTCGGCCACTTCGGGGAAGAATTTCACCGGCCCCAGAAAATCGGACAGGTTCGCTTCGGTCACCGTGGTCTTGTCCGTCTTGCCCTCGGTCACCGCGCGGGCGACCTTGCGGCACACCGCACCGATTTCGCGCTCCAGGTTGCGCACCCCGGCCTCGTGCGTATAGCTGCCCGCGATGTTCAACAGCGAGTCGTCCTGAAACGCGATCTGCTCGTCGGTCAGGCCGTGCTCCACGACCTGCTTGGGCAGAATGTGGCGCTTGGCGATCTCCAGCTTTTCTTCCTCGGTGTAGCCCGCCAGTTCGATCACCTCCATGCGGTCCTTGAGCGCCGGCGGGACGGGCTCCAGATAGTTGGCCGTGGTGATGAACATGACCTTGGACAGGTCGAACGGCACGTCGAGATAGTGGTCGGAGAAGGAGAAGTTCTGTTCCGGGTCCAGCACCTCCAGCAGGGCCGAGGCCGGATCGCCCCGGAAGTCCATGCCCAGCTTGTCGATTTCGTCCAGCATGAACAGCGGGTTGTTCGAGCCGGCGGTGCGCAGCGACTGAATGATGCGGCCGGGCAACGAGCCGATGTACGTCCGGCGGTGGCCGCGGATCTCGGCCTCGTCACGCACGCCCCCGAGCGATAGGCGCACGAACTTGCGGCCCATGGCACGCGCAATCGAACGGCCGAGCGACGTCTTGCCGACCCCCGGCGGTCCGGCGAAACACAGGATCGGCCCCTTGGAGTCCTGTTTGAGCTTGCGCACGGCCAGATATTCGAGGATGCGGTCCTTGATCTTCTCGAGATCGTAGTGGTCTTCGTCGAGGACTTGGCGCGCGTGCGGAATGTCGAGGTTGTCCTCGGTCGTGACCGACCAAGGCAGGTGGATGAGCCACTCCAGATACGTCCGCACCATGGAGTGTTCGGCCGATTCGGGCGGAATGATCTTGAGGCGCTCGAACTCGTTGTCGGCCGCCTTGAGCGCGGCTTCGGGCATCTTGGCCTCGTCGATCTTCTGGCGCAGTTCGTCCAATTCGCTGGAGCGCGAGTCGCCTTCGCCCAGTTCCTTCTGAATGGCCCGCATCTGCTGGCGGAGATAGAATTCCTTCTGGTTCTTGTTCAGCTCGGTCTGCACCTGGGACTGGATCTTCTGGCCCAACTCCAACAGTTCGAGCTCGCGGTTCAGAATCGCGGACAGCTTTTCGACGCGCGTCCGCACGTCGAGCGTGTTGAGCAGATCCTGCTTCTCGTCCACCGAGACGTTGAGGTTGGCGCCGATCAGATCCGTGACCTTGCCCGGGTCCTTGATGTTCATCACCACGCCCTGCAACTCGTCGGGCAGGTAGGGCACCGCGGACACGAACTTGGAGAACTGGCCGACCATGTGGGCTTGGCGGGCGTCCAGGTCGCGGGATTCCTCGGCCGCGCTTTCCAGCGGCGCCACACGGGCACGATGGTAGGGTTCGAGCTGCAGATATTCCCGAATGTCGATACGCCGGAGCCCCTGGACGAGAATGCGCACGCTCCCGTCCGGATATTTCAGCATCTTGAGGATGCGCCCGGCGCTGCCGCGCGAAAAGAGCGCCTCGGGCGCCGGGGCTTCGTCTTCCGGGTTCTTCTGCGCCGCGAAGCCGAGCTTGTCGTCGGCGTTGCGGCAGTCCTCGACGAGTTGGAGGGAGGAGGCGCGGGAGATCAGCAGCGGAACGATGGCGGAGGGAAAGATCACCACCCCGCGCAGCGGCAGGATGGGCAAGTCGGCGGGGATTTCGACGTGGCGCAGGTCTTCTTCGAATCCGACGACGCTGGGTTCCGGGGCCTCTTCCTCACTCCCCGCGCTGACTCTGATGTCCGTCATACGCTGCTCCTCCGAACGTCTCTCCGCGTTCCCGCTCGCCACGCGGAACCATAATACACGCCCCCTGCTAGTACAAGTAGGAATGGCGCACGGGCCGGCGCCGCGCAGGTCCGCTCCCCGTTTCGAACCCGGGAGCACGCGCATCTCGTGCGCATCCGACCCGGAGGGAGAGTGGGTACGAAGGCATGGCGAACCCGAACGAACCTTCAGCGGCCCAGTTCGGATTCCGCCTTGCCGATCAGATCGAACTCTTCTTCCGGGGCGTGCGCGACCAGGCGGTGCCGGCTGTAGAGCGCGAAATACGCGATCATCACCAAATAGAAGAACCCGGACCAGAGCGCAGCCTGCGAACTGACCGCGAAGGTCGAGGCCAGCGCCACCAGCGACAACAGCAGGGCGGCGGTCGAGGTGACGACGCCGCCCGGGGTGCGGTAGGGCCGCGGCAAGGCGGGCTCCTTCCGACGCAGGATGACGTGCGACAGGCTCATCAGGGCGTACGAAATCGTGGCACCGAAGACCGCCATCGTAATCATCAGGTCGCCGGCGCCGGTCAGCGACAGCCCGAAGCCAAGCACGCCGGGGACGGTCAGCGACCAGACCGGCACCTTGCGCTCGCCGGTGACGGAGAGAAAACGCGGCAGATAGCCGGCCCGGGAGAGGGCGAAGACCTGCCGCGAGTAGGCGTAGATGATCGAAAAGAAGCTGGCGATCAGGCCGAACAGGCCGGCCAAGTTCACGAAGCGCGCCGCGGTGGAATCGGCGCCATGTACCGCCTGCAGGGCGCCGACCAGCGGGGCGCCGTGGGCTTGCATGGCGTTCGCGCCCGCGCCGCCCGGCACCAGCACCAGCACGACGGCCGCGAAGACCAGCAGCACCAGCATCGCGGCGATGATGCCCCTCGGCAGGTCGCGGCCCGGATCCGCGGCTTCTTCCGCGGCCAGCGGCACGCCTTCCACCGCGAGAAACAGCCACATGGCGAAGGGCAGGGCGGCCCAGATGCCGACGTAGCCTTCGGGCAGGAAGACGCTGGCGCCGGCGGCCCGGGGATTCACCGCGATGTCGAACAGGTTGGCGCTCTCGAAAGCCGGCAGCATGCCCACCAGAAACACGAGAATGGCCAGCACCGCCAGGATGGTGATGCCCAGCATGATCCTGAGCGCCTCGCCCGCGCCCCAGACGTGCAGGCCGACGAACACCACGTAGCACGCGGCGTACACCGCGGGGCCGTCCAGGCCGATCAGGGCATCGACGTAGCTGCCGATGAACACGGCGATCGCGGCCGGCGCGATGGCGTATTCCAGCAGGATGGCGGTGCCGGTCAGAAACCCGCCCCAGGGGCCGAGGGCGCGGCGGGCGAAGCTGTACCCGCCGCCCGCGGTGGGCAGGCTGGCGGACAGTTCGGCCAGCGTCAGCACGAGGCAGAGGTAGAGCAGCCCCATGACGCAGGTCGCCACCAGCATCCCGCCGAACCCCGCGTGCGCCAAGCCGAAGTTCCACCCGGCGAACTCACCGGAAATCACGTACGCGACGCCGAGCCCGGCGAGCAGCACCCAGCCGGCCACGCCCTTCTTCAGACGACGTCGGGCGAGATACTCGTCCGCGCCGCCCTCCGAGGCTTCTTTCCGCGCGTCAGTACCGATTTCGGTATCCGTCATGCCTCTACTCCTCCGCGTATCTCGCCGCCCTCTCGATCCTGTCCGCAAGCCGCATCCAACCACCATACGCAGCCCGGGCCTTGGTTGTATATCGGCTCGTCGTTGCCGGGTTGACTCACTGCTGCGGGCCGAACCCTCACCCCGACCCTCTCCCAGAGGGAGAGGGGGTAGAAGGGGAATGAGAGTTCAAGCCTTCCTGACAAAGGAGGGATGGGGGGATCGATCTCCCGGAGGGAGAGGGCACAAGAATAAAAAGGGAATTACATACTTGAATATCCTAACCGGTCGTCATTCCCGCGAAAGCGGGAATCCAGGGGATGGATACCTGCTTTCACAAGTTACGACGGGGAAAAACAGTCTTTGGGACCGTCTTGTATATAATCCCCAATAGAAAGCATAACTCCCTCTCCCTCTGGGAGAGGGTTGGGGTGAGGGTTCGCCGCACGCCACGAACAAGCAAGGAATCTCGAACGCGGACACGCTCTACAACTTGCACGAACGACACCCCGCGGTTACAAGGTCGCACTCCGCCACCCCCTCCGAATTCCCCGACTTCGAGCGCCCATGCCGCAACCCTACCGCGCCGTCCTGTTCGATCTGTTCGGGACGGTGGCCCTGTTCGATCCCGGAAAATTGCCGGTCTTCGAATGGGAAGGGCGCCGCAGCCGCTCGACCCTGGGCCGCCTGCGCGAGGTGGTCGCCGACCTGCTGCCCGACCTGTCGTTCGAGCGGTTCCACGCGGCCATGAGCGAAGTGAACGCGGAGTTGTACGAAATCCGCACGACCGAGATGCGCGAGGTCGCCTCTGCCGAGCGATTCCGCCGCACCCTGCTGCGCGCCGGCCTGTTCGATGTGCCCGAAACCGCCCGCGTTGCCGAGGCCCTGTCGCTGGCGCACATGGACCTGCTGGCCGCGGCCGTCGCGGTGCCGCCCGCGCACGCGCGACTCATCGCCCGTGCCCGCGAACGGTATCGCGTCGGGCTGGTCTCGAACTTCGATCACGGTCCGACGGCGCGCCGCGTCATCGAAAGCGGCGGCGTGGCCGCATACTTCGAGACGACCGTGATTTCCGCGGAACACGGCTGGCGCAAGCCGCACCGCAAGATCTTCCTCGACGCGCTGGCCCGGCTCGACGTGGCGCCGGACGCCGCGTTGTACGTCGGCGATTCCCCGCACGACGACGTCGCCGGTGCTCAGGCCGCGGGTCTGGACGTGGCCTGGGTCAACGCCGCGGCTGTTGCCCTGCCGGAGGGCTGTCCGCGGCCGCGCTACGAGGTGCGGGCCATTCCCGAGCTGGCCGACCTCCTAGCGGTATAGGGCGGCGCCGGCATGCCGCGGCGAATCCAGATTGCGGTCATCGGCCACGGCCGGCCCTCGACCGAAGTCGAAGCGTGGGCCGAAGAGGTGGGCGAGCGGATTGCCGCGTGCGGTGCAATCGTGGTCTGCGGCGGATTCGGCGGCGTCATGGCCGCGGCTGCGCGCGGCGGCAGGGGACCAGCGTTGGCATTCTCCCCGACTACGACCCGCGCAGTGCGGCCCCGGATCTGTCGGTCGTGATTCCGACCGGCCTGGGTCACGCGCGCAACGTGCTCGTCGTGGCCTCCGGCGATGCGGTGGTCGCGCTGCCCGGGGCGAGCGGGACGCTGTCCGAAATCGGCCTCGCCCTGACCTTGGAGAAGCCGGTCGTGGCCGTTCGCGCCTGGTCGCACATCGAGGGCGTCCACGCGGCCGATTCCCCACGGCAGGCGGTCGATACCGCGTTGCGGCTCGTCGGCCGCGGCGCATGACCGCTTTTCATTCTCCCTCCCTCCAGGAGATCGAACCCCCCGTACCCCCCTTGTCAGGGGAGCTTGAACTCTCATTCCCCCTAATTCTCTCTTCGATGCCTTTCGACAAACTCGGGGCACCGCAGGCTCAGAGGGAAGCCCGTTGAGCTTGTCGAAACGGGCGGGGGATCATCTCGCAGGGAGTCCCGGTCAAGAGCAAAATACCCGCCTCCCCCCTTCGACCTTTCGACAGGCTCAAGGTCCAGCAGGTTCAGGGACCATTGGGAGAAGGTGAGAGCCTGCCCCGGACGTGATCCGGGGGAGATGGTCCCCGCGAATTGAGAAAGCACAGCGGACCCCCTATAACCGCACCTGCCCGACGCCCCCCACGGGGCGACCGTCCCGCAGTTCATCGCAGCCAACGACAGGAAGGAGCACGTATGCCGTCGGCGGATTCCCGGTCTGCGAACGAGAGCGCGCTGATCGCCAAACGCACGTATCAGTTTCTCCGCTTGCTCACGTTCCAGATGTTCTTCGTCATCGCGTTGCTGGCTTATCTCATCTACCGCCCGCAGGTCGGCCGCTACCAACTCATCCCACCGCAATCCCTGGTCGCCGGCAAAATCTATTTTCTCGACACGATCACCGGCGTCCCCGGCAGCACCACGGTCGAGGTCCGCGACCGGCCGCCGGCCTCGGGCACCGTCGACTGATCCGCCTGGACGTTCCGAACCGCGACACCCCGACGAAAGAGGAGCCCGCCATGCACCCACTCGGTATCGTCCTTTCGACGGCGACCGACGCCCCGCCCCATCAACTGGTCGAACTCGGCCGGCAGGCGGAAGAGCGCGGATTCGCCGCGGTCTTCGTCAACGAGGGCCGCGGCGACGCGCTGGCCTGCGCCGAGGCGATCGGCCTCGCCACGTCACGGGTGAAGGTCGGCACGAACATCGCCAACATCTACTTCCGCCACCCGTTCCTGGCCGGCATGACGGCCACCACGATTTCCGAGCTGTCGTACGGGCGCATGATCCTCGGGCTCGGCATGAGCCACCGGCCGTTGCTCGAATCGCTCGGCATCCGCATGGAGCGGCCGCGCGAGTACATGCGCGCCTACGTCACCGCGCTGAACACCCTGTTCCGCGGCGAGCCGCTCAGCAGCTTTCACCGCCCGCAGAAGAGCGAATACAAGGTGCCCGTGTACGTGGGCGCGGTCACGGTCGAAAGCGCGGCCATCGGCGGCGCCCTGGCCGACGGCATCATGCCGTTCCTGCCCGCGCTGTCCTATCTGCCCGGCCTGATGGATGCGGCCCGAGACGCCGCGACCGCCGCGGGCCGCCGTGCGGACGAGGTCGGCTGTATCCTCAGCATTCCCACGTTCATTGCCGACGACCTGGAACAGGCGCGTTCCGCAGCGCGCTACAACTTGGCGTTCTTCGGCAATCTGCCCTTCTACCGCAAGCAGTGGCGGCGCTGCGGCTTCGTGGACGAGGTGAACGCCATGCGCGAGGCGTGGGATCGCGGCAATCGGCGCGCCGCGGCGGCGTGTGTCACCGACCGCATGGTCGAGCAGGTGTGCGTATTCGGCCCGCCCGCCCGCTGCCGGGAGCAACTGGCCGCGTTCCACGCCGCTGGGGCGGCCATGCCGGTGCTGGCCGTCAGCCCGGTCAACGAGGATCGGATGTCGGCGACGCGCAAGGCGCTGGAACTGTTGGCGCCTCGCTGAGGGGGAGCGGCGTGGTGAGGGGAGTGGCTCGGTTTGGAACTTTTGAGATTAGGCGCCTGTTATGGGGGGCCCTCTCCCTAACCCTCCCCCGGAGGGGGAGGGGATTTTGCTTTCTGTGGGGAATGACAGACGAGACGGTTCGGAGACCATTTGGGCACCAGAAGCGATCCGGGAGGGAGTTGTGAGGGAATCTTGTACTCGGTTCCCCTCCTGTCCCCTCCCCCTCCGGGGGAGGGCTAGGGAGAGGGTCCTCCGGCCCTGCCGCATATCAACGTTCCTACTCACAAGTTCGGATCGCGTTCACCCTTCCTTATATTGCTGAACGCTCGTTCAGCCTCTATAGTCGCCCGCGACCGCAACCCGCCTATGACCGGCGACCCGAACAGGCGCACATCCGGCATGTCTCCGAGATTTTCTCCACGGGTTTCCAGAAAAATATCGCGGCCGATTCCCGGACCGACCCCGCGCTGGCGACTCGCTGTATCGGTTCTGACTGCCGGGCTGCTGGCCTGGATCGCCCCTCACCCCGCCACCGGCGAAACGTCCCCCACCGCCCGGACCTGGACCCCGGTCGAAGAAATGTCGGACGCGGCTCTGGCCCAGGTCCAACTCGACACCGACACCCCGCGCGACCCCCGGTTCGGCTATCTGCCGGCCGAGGCGTACCCCTTCACGCCGCCGTACACCGCGGAGGAAATGGCCTACCGCGCGATGGAATTCACCCCGCGGCCGCGCTGGTCCTCGGTCGTGGCGAACTCCTGGGCGTCCATCGCGGCGCAGGGCGTGCTGCTCAACCCCGGCTCGTCCATCACGTTCGTGCACTATGACACGCATCCCACGGGCGTCGCCAAGGTGCTGGCGGTCGCCCCGGGCGAGGAGGTGTATCGCTCGTTGAGCCAGTCCGTGGCGCCGCCCGCCGCGGAGGGCGGCCAGTGGCTCGCCATCCGCTATCGTACGGACAAGGAATTCGTCACCAAGGAAGAGCGCTTCCGCTACTCCCCGTCGCTCCGCCGCGTCCGCCACCAAGTGCCGTTCCGCCGCCAGAGCAATTTCCCCAACATGGCGCTGACCCCGGACGACGCCTGGGGCCGCGCCGCGTGGGAGTTCTCCTGGCGGCTGCTGGGGACGGACGTATTGTTCGAGACCGTCCGCTTTCCCGACACGCGCCCGACCATGATCGTCCGCAACGGCGCGACCGGCCAGTCGCAGACCGTGGCAACCGCGGGGCTCGAACCGATGGGCGGCGGCTTTCCGCACTACACCGCGGACGGCGGCGTAGCCTGTTACGTGGTGGAAGCCGTGGCGCGCGAGGACTGGCTGCCCGACTACTACGCCCCGCGCATCCTGTACTGGCTGGAGCAGACCTCCTTCTTCCCGTTACGCAGCGAGCAGTACGGGCGCGACGGCGCCCTCGACCACATCGAGACGCGCATGGCGCAACTGTTCAATCCGGCGCTGGGCGTGCGCGGCTACGGCTCGTTTCTCATCAACCACTGGGACCTGCGCACCGACATCATGTCGTACCTCGTCAACGACAGCCACAAGATTCTCGACTGGGCACCCGAGGAGGCGACCGTCTTCTTCAGCCCCGACTTCATGCGCCGGCAATGGTATCTGGACACCTCGATCAAGTCCCAAGCCCAGGTGACCTACCCGGAGGAGTTCTTCCTGCGTCCGGCGCTGCATACCGACAAATTCCCGGACGCGCGGCCCATCGACCTCCCGCCGGCTCTTGCCGCGCGCATCCGCGCCCAGAACGCCGCGGGCCGCCACGTCTTCGACGGGGCGCCGCCTCCCTCCGCCGTGCCTCGGTGACAGGGTGACGTCCGGGAACGCGGGCGCATCGTGCGGGGGGCGAAGGCCGCATTTGACCGTCCGTAACACCAGGGCTAGAGTGCCCCCGATTCATGGATGGATGTACGCATGGGCGAGATCGTCGCTTCCATGGAATTGGAAAACACCGCCGACCGCAGCATCGTCAGCGAGGGCTTGCGCGACGAATCCACGGTTCGCCGCACGACCGTGAAAGGCGTGGTGGACACCGGCGCGGTCATGCTCGTTAGGATGGCGAAGGGCCATGCACGAGGGCGATGGCTCTGGGCGAGACGCCCGCGCTCCCCAACCGAACATCCGACCGACGAACCCCCATGAGGTTACACCCCGAGGGAGAGCGACCATGCTGATCTTGCGCCGGAACTGGCAGATACACAAGCATACCCCCCCCCCCCCCCCGCGGAGTCTCGGGGTGCACCGATGGCTGACCGAGACGGAGCACGGCGGCGGCGGTCGCTGGGGCTGCGGGGCTTCCTGCTCGTGCTGGTTTGCGCCGCGGGCGGTTGGTCTTTCCCGCCGGAGGCTTCCGCGCAGAACCGAAATACATTCACCTCCGGATTTGGGAGCGGCATAACCGGGATTTCCGGAGGCGTCGTGGCCACGTTGGGTTCGAAGACCGTCACCGTGAGAACTGTACAATCCGGTTTTAGCTGGTCAGGTCCCCGCACTTGGGTCTGTCCCAAAACTGCGACGCCGACATCCAACGCCTGGACCTATGTTTCTGCTGCAGATCCGGGCTGTACCGAGGTTCCTAGAGGAGGGACGGGCACCATCAATATTAATATCACCGTGACCCAGGGCATGTTGGACAACGAGGGGTTCGTCTTTGTGGTGGGCAATCCTGTAATTAACCTTATATTCGCCCAGTGGGTGCCCCTGGTGGCGCCGGGGATCACGGTGAGTCGGAGCGGGCCGCTGGCGCTGGTCGAGGGGGGCAGCGCCGGGACGTACACCGTGCAGCTCGCCGTGGGGCCAACGGGAGACGTGGTGGTGCAGGTGGCGAGCGACGACGGGGGCGCGGTCAGTGTGAACAAGGCCGGGGGGACGGCGGCCGCGCAGCAGGACCTGACGTTCACCACGACCACCTGGAACACGGCGCAGGCGATCACGCTGGCGGCGGTGGAGGACGACGATACGGGCGATGAGCGCGTGACGATCACGCACGCGGTGCGGGACGCCGACAGTGCGGACGAGTACGACAACGCGGACGACGTGACGTTCACGGCGACGGTGACGGACAACGACCCGGCGGAGCTGGTGGTGGACACGGACCTCGGAACGCCGGGGGTGCAGACGACGGCGCTGGCGGTGAACGAGGGGGCGCAGGTCAGCTACACGGTGCGGTTGGCGACGCAACCGACGGCGGACGTGGCGGTAAAGATTCAGGCCGCCCATCCGGATGTGGCGCTGCAAGCCGCGGGGTCGGGGGCGCTGGGCGAGACGGTGTGGCTGACCTTCAGGCCGGGGCCGGTGGATGCCAGCCTCTGGAACACGGCGCAGACGGTGACGGTGCACGCGCTGCCGAACGCGGACACGGCCAACGCGACGGCGCGGCTGGAGCACGAAGCCACGGGCGGGGACTACCTCGCGGTGACCGCGTCCCTGGACGTGACCGTGACGGACGTGCCGACGACGATCACGCCGGGCAGCCCGGTCCTGCCGGCGATCGTCCCGTCCTCGCTGACCTTCCGAGAGCGGCAGCGGGTGCAATTGCCGGCGGCCACGGTGGGCGACGCGCCGTTGACGTACACGCTGACGCCGGCGTTGCCGGCGGGGCTGGCGTATGACGCGATGCGGCGGATCGTAGGGGCGGCGACGGCGGTGCCGGATCCGGCGATTGGGACGTACACGCACACGGTGACGGACGCGGACGGGCAGACGGCCACGCAGACGGTGACCGTCACGATTGAGGAGAACCCGCGGCCGCAGTTCGATGCTCCGGCGCCGCGCTACACGTCGGGGGACCCCTACGAACTGCCGAAGCCGACGGTCAAGGACAACGAACGGCTGGTGTTTGCGGTGACGCCGGCGTTACCGGCGGGGTTGGTGTACACGCCGCCGACGCTGCAAGTGGACACGATCGAGGGCGTCACCTCATCAAGCTACAGGACTGGGGGAACGATCACGGGGACGCCGGAGGAGCGGCTGCCGACCCGGCGATACACGCTGACGGTGACGGACGCGGACGGGGACATGGCGACGCTGGGATTCCGGCTGGCACAGCCGCGGGCAGTCGACCGGCGGCCGAGCTTCGAGGCCGTGGTGATCGACGAGACCTACATGGTCGGCACGGCGATCCCACCACTGGTCTTGCCGGCAGCGAGGGGCGGGGACGGGCCGCTGAGCTACACCCCGCCGCCCGACTTACCGTCGGGGCTGACGTACACGGCGCCGGTGGATGCGACGAACGGCGGGACGATCAGCGGCACGCCGACGGAGGAGCGGGCGGCGGCGACGTACACGCTGACGGCCACGGACAGGGATGGAGACCCGGACACGCTGCCGTTCACGCTGACGGTGGAGCCGGATCTGCGGCCGAGCTTCGAGGCCGTGGTGATCGACCGGACCTACGTGGTCGGCACGGCGATCGCGCCGTTGGTCTTGCCGGCGGCGATGGACGGGGACGGGCCGCTGAGCTACACCCCGCCGCCCGACTTACCGCCGGGGCTGACGTACACGGCGCCGGCGGACGCGGCGAGCGGCGGGACGATTACCGGCACGCCGACCGAGGCCCGGGACAAGAGGACGTACACGCTGACGGCGATGGACGCGGATGGGGACGTCACCACGCCGCCGCTGTCGTTCACGCTGACGGTGGAGGCGGACGAGCAGCCGAGCTTCGGGGAGGCCGTCGTGCCCCCGCAGATCCTGCTGGTGCAGGAGCCGATGGTGCCCGTGTTGCTGCCGAGAGCAAGGAGCGGGAACGGCACGTTGCTGTACACGCTGACGCCTGAATCGCCGGCCGGACTGACCTTCACCCTTCCCACCGCCTCCGCGGAAGGGCGGATCGCAGGGACGCCGACGGCGGTGCAGGCGGCGACGACGTACATGCTGACGGCGACGGACGCGGATGGGGACGTCACCACGCCGCCGCTGACGTTCAGCATCGAAGTGGTACGCATCCCGGTGCAAGTAACCCTCACGGACGCCACGGTAGCGGAAGGCGGCGTGGCGGAGTTTGCGCTGACCCTCTCGCGGGCGGTGCCCAAGCCGCTCACCTTCCACTGGACGGCGGACCGGCCGGGCAGCGCGACGCCGGGCGAGGATTACCAAGCGGAAGCAGCGGGCCGGTTGCGGCTGGCGGCGGACACGACCGCGGGGACGCTGCGGGTGCCGACCATAGACGACCGGCGGGTAGAGCCGGTGGAGACGTTCACGGTGACGGTGACGCTGCCGGGCGATCCGGTCATCGAGGCGACGGACGTGACGGCGGAGGGGCGGATCGAGGACGACGACGCGGAACGGGCGCGCAAACGGAGTCTGGGGATGGTGTTGGCGGGCGTGGGGCGGACACTGGCGACGGACGCGGTGGACGTGATCGGCGAGCGGTTCCTCCGGCAGCCGACCGGCAACCAAGTGACGGTGGGCGGGCAGGCGTTGACGCTGCACGATGACCCGCAGGCGGGGCGCTGGCGGCAGGCAGCGGGTGTGGCGTATGGCGTGGCGCGGGCGTTGGGCGTGGAGGTCGGCTCCCCGCTCGGAGGCGGAGATGGCCAATTCGGGCAGGTGCGCGGGGCGGCGTGGCACACGTTGACGCGCCACCTGAACGACCCGCACGGCGGAGCGGCGCCGCTGAGCGCCTGGGACACGCCGGGCCCCTTCGTGGGCGGGCTGGGGAATGGACTGGGAGTACGTTTGCCGGCAGGGGGAAGCTTGGTCGGCGCGACCCCATTCGGGAGCGGCGCACTGCCGGGCATGGCTGACGGAACCGGCTTGGGCCAGGGCGGGTTCGACCGCGCCCACGCCGCGACGCCGCACCTGCGCGCGGCATCCGGAACGCTGCGCAACCCGGTGCAGTTCCGGCGGGTGGCGGCAACGGAGCTACTGGCGCAGAGTCGATTCGTCATGCCGTTGGGCGAGGAAGCCGCCGAGGGCTGGACGTCGGGGTGGACGTTGTGGGGCCGAGGGACGGCCGGCGGGTTCGACGGGAAGCCCAAGGACGACTTCAGCATGGACGGCAACGTGTTCACCGGCTACCTGGGCTTGGACTACCGCTTGCAGCCGAACGTGCTGCTAGGGCTGGCGGTCGCGCATAGCCAAGGCGATGTGGACTACGAGACGCGGGACGTGACCAAAGGCGCCGTGGACCTCACGCTGACGAGCGTCTTGCCGTATGCGCATTGGAGTCCGCGGCCGGGCTTGGGGGTGTGGGGCTTGTTCGGCGCGGGCTGGGGAGACCTGAAGCTCAGAGACGAAGCGGGGAAGGTGAAGACCGACCTGGAGATGTTGATGGCCGCGGTCGGCGCCCGGCAGGAAGTGCTGACGTGGCGGCGGATCGACGTGGCGCTGAAGGCGGACGCCTTCCTGACGGAATTGGAGGTGGACGCGGACGACCGCTTACCGAAGACGGCGGGGGACGCGCAACGGCTGCGCCTGATGGTGGAAGGCCGCACGGCGTGGGCCGTGTCGGAGGACTCCCACCTGACGCCCATCTTCGAGGTCGGCGGGCGCTGGGACGGCGGGAAGGCGGAGACGGGCGTGGGCGCGGAACTCGGCGGCGGCTTCGAGTACGTGCACACGAAGCTGGGCTTGAGGATCGAAGCGCGGGGCCGGTACTTGCTGGCGCACCAGAAATCGGCGTTCGACGAGTGGGGCGCGAGCCTGACACTGAAGCTGGACCCCGGCGAGGCGAAGCGGGGATTGTGGTTGGCGGTGGCGCCGGTCTGGGGCGCGGAAGCGAGTCAGGTGGAACAGATGTGGGGTAGCGCGGACGTGCTCCAGGCGGGCGCCGAAACGGATACGCCGCCGGGCCTGTCCCCGGCCCAGGTCGAGTTCGACATCGGCTACGGCTTGGTGACGCACGAGGGCGCAGGCTTACTGACGACCTACGGCGGCCTGTCGATGGCCGGGCCACAGAACCACGGCTACCGCCTGGGCGGACGGATCGAATTGGGCGAATGGATCGACCTGAGCGTCGAGGGCGAACGCACCACGCAGGCCGGCGGCGCCGCACACCAAGTCGCCCTCTACGGCCATCTCGGGTGGTAAGCGCTAAGCTCGGCGGTTGGAACCCCTGAGGACCCCCCTCCCTAGCCCTCCCCCTCAAGGGGGGAGGGAATTGCCGGTTCCTTCGCGGCTCTTGACGGAGGGCGACCGGCCGGTCGCCCCTACGCGTAACGTCATCCTCCCATCGGGCGTCTGCTCATCCTTCGGAGGGGTCCCAGTTTCAAACCGTATTGGTGACGTCCGGCCTTGTCCCTGGGGGGATGGGCGAAAGATTTTTGCCCCTACGCACAACGTGATCCTACCCTCGGGCGTCTCTCTCCCTTCGTAGGGGCGACGCATGCGTCGCCCCTACAACGCCCCATTTGTCTCAAATACCCAGGAAATGTGAGTCCCGCCCTCCGGCGTGGTCCGAGACCCTTCGACCTTTCGGCATGCTCGAGGCACCGCAGGCTCAGGGACCAGCCCGTCGAGATCGATCCCTGAACTCGGCGAAGGGTGACGCAAGGGGCGCAGGATCTTCTTGTATGGAATTCCGTCTCTTTTCGTTGCGTGGGCAGGGGGGATCGGATAGGCAGCCGGCCATGCGGGTCCGCTACGGCATGACGCATGGCCGGTTTCAGCCGTTTCATCGCGGTCACCTGGAATACGTGCTGGCGGCGCTGGCGCGAAGCGAACATCTCATCGTCGGGATTACCAACCCGGACCCGTGGCAGACGCGCGCCGAGGCCGCGGATGCGCAGCGCCATACGCCCGAGGCCAATCCGTTCACGTTTTTCGAGCGCCAACACATGATCCGCACGGCGCTGCACGAGGCCGAGGCGGACCCGCGGCGCGTGTCGCTCGTACCGTTTCCGATCCACGAACCCGAACGCTGGGTGCACTATTGCCCGCGCGAGACCGTCCAGTTCGTGCGCGTGTTCTCGGCGTGGGGACGGGAGAAGGTCGCGCGGCTGCGCGCCGCAGGCTGGCGGGTCGAAGTGCTCGACGCCGGCCACGCCAAGCAGATCAGCGGGCGGACCGTGCGCCAGCGTTTGCGCGAAAACGGCGGATGGCGCGACTTGGTGCCGCCGGGCGTGGCCGCGGTGCTGGACGAGATCGGCGCCCCGGATCGGTGCAGAAAAACGGCAGAGTCGGGTGGAGAGTGTTCGGACGAGAAAATCCCCGCCGGCCAGGGAGTCCGCTGACGAGAAGATCGAGAAGGCCATGCTCGACGGTCCCATCCCTGTCATCATTCCCGCGGAAATGGGCATCCAGGACGTGGATACCTGTTTTCGTAGAGCCTGCCCCCGGCTTGAACGGGAGTATGATGGGAGCAACGGACTGCCGAATCGTCTCGTCCGCAATCCCCTTTCCTTTGGGAACGACAGACAAGAGGGTCCCGCGCTCGTTGCGAGATCATTCGGCAGACTTAGACACTTTCCCAACCCTCGGTTTGTTGAGCATGCGGTGTCCCGAGCTCGGTCCCTGAGCCTGTCGAAGGGTGTCGAATGGGCGAAACGAACCCCGAGGGGACTCCCGTTCTCCCCTGTTGCCCCCCGCCCCCGGCCTTTCGACAGGCTCAAGGACCTCCCCCGCCGCCCCCCCCCCCTCGGTTCGTTGAGCCTATCGAAACGAACTCCGCGGTCACCTCGGCCTTCTCACCCACCCCTGGCCCTTTGAGCATGAAGATCCTCTTGTCTGTCATTCCCTATCCGAATCGGGGACATTCACATCGATACTCTCCATTGGAACCGGCGTCTGAGCCATGCGGATTCTGTTCGTGATCCTCGACGGGTTGGCCGACCGGCCGCAGGGCGCGTTGGGCGGCAAGACGCCGCTCGAAGCCGCGCAGACCCCGCATCTCGACCGGCTCGCGGAACGCGGCACGACCGGCCTGTTGACGCCGCTCGCGCCCGGGGTGCCGGTCGAGAGCGATACGGCGCATTTTCTGTTGTTCGGCTACGACTTGAACCGATTTCCGGGCCGCGCCGCGTTCGAGGCCGTCGGCCGCGGGATCGACGTTCCGGCCGGGGCGGTCGTGCTGCTGGCGAGCTTTGCGCAAACCTCCGTGCACGACGGAACGCTGCGGCGTGACGCCCTGATGTGGGAAGCCGCCCGGCGCGGAGACGAGGCCGATTGCGACCGACTCGCCCAGGCGGTCGGGGCCTTCGAGACGCACGGGCTGCGCTTTCGCCTGACTCCGTGCGGCCGCGGCGAAGCCATTCTCACGGTGACGCCCGCGGCCGGAGACGACGCCTGCCCGGAAGTGTCGCGCTCCGTTTCGGACGTCGATCCTTTTTACGACGGCGCTCGGGTCGCGCGGTGCCGGCCGTTGGCCGAAGCGCCGCGGGCCGAATCCGCGCGGCGCACCGCGGAGGCGCTCAACGCCTATCTCGGCTGGGCTTATGCGCGGCTGTCCGCGCACCCGCTCAACCGCCGCCGCACGGCGCGCGGTGAGGCGCCCATCGATTTCCTGTTGACCAAGTGGGCGGCCGTCCGCCCCGACGTGCCGCCTTTCGTCGAGCAGAACGGGCTGCGCGCCGCGAGCGTCGAAAACTATCCGCTGTACGTCGGGCTCGCCCGCGTCTGCGGCATGACGCCGGTCGGCACGCGGCGCCGAAACTCGTCCGATGCCGCCGCGGACTTCGGCGAAAAGCTACGTGTGGCGGACGACCTCTTCGCGCAGGGGTACGAGTTCGTGCACGTACATTCCAAGGCGCCGGACGTGGCCGCGCATCGAAAAGACCCGCGCGCCAAACAGCGCGCCATCGCGGCGTTGGATTCGGCGCTCGGGCCGCTCGTTGCCGAAATCGGCGGCCGGCCTGATCGGTCGAATCGGCTGGTGGTGGTGACCGGCGACCACGCCACGCCGAGCAGCGGGCCGCTGATCCACTCCGGCGAGGCGATTCCGCTCCTGATCGTAGGCGGGCCGAACGTCTTGCCGGACGACGTGACCGCGTTTTCCGAACGCGCGGCCATCCGCGGCGGGCTGGGCCACGTCCGCGGCCGGGACGTGATGCCGCTGCTGCTGAATTACATCGATCGCGCGCGCCTGCACGGCGTGCGCCACGAACCCGCGGCGCGGCCGTATTGGCAGCCGCGGCCGGAGCCGTTCAGAGTGGGTGACTCCCGACCGGCGTAGCCGGATCGCGGGCGCTCGTCACGCCGCGGCGGGGACTTCGACGAAGGCGACGTCCGAGGAGGGGCGGGGGATGGGCTGACGGTCTTCCATCAACCCGTCGAGGTGAAATTCGATGGCTTCCTTGATGAGGTGGAGGACTTCCTCCCGGGAAGCGCCGACTGCGACGCAGCCGGGAAGGTCGGGTACGTGCGCACCCCAACTTTCCGGTCCTTTTTCGATGATGACCGCGTATCTCATGCGGGTCCCCTTCACTTGAGGCAGGCTTGTTTGAGGATGGCGTTGAGTGTTCCGGGGGGAACGTCAACACCCGGTTTTTCTGCCAGTGTCACCGTACCCCGTTTGCTGGAGTGTGTGAACTGCCGGTGACTTCCTCTGGTGCGGGTCAGGGTCCACCCGTCGGTTTCGAGCATTTTGATGACGGCGCGGACTTTCATCGGGAACCTGACGTTCGTGATCGTTCTCTGCGACCATAAGAGGAAAACCAGTGCAGTTCCAACGGCGAGACACGCCGACTCCCCACCCTTGTCAGACTAGGCACAAGATGAAAATACCCGCTCCATGACGCACGGCATTCGATTCGGAACCTACGTCGAGTTCCAATGCCCTCCCGGTCGGGACCATGTTGGCCTGATCGACGAGGTGCTGGAACTCGGCGTGCACGCCGACCGACACGGGTTTTCGGTGTTCACGACGCTCGAACATCCGTTCTTCGAGCAGTTCGCCGTCAACCCGAATCCGCTGGCCGTGTTCTGTACGCTGGCCGAGCGGACCCGCGGGATTCGCTTCCGCACGCTGTGCCATACGCTGCCGCTGCATAATCCGATGGTGCTGGCCGGGGAGATCGCCGAGGCGGACATCCTGACCAAGGGGCGCATCGAGTGCGGGGTAGGGCGCGGCCATGCGTGGCTCAACGCGCCGGCGAACGTCGTGTTGGAAGAAAACCAGGAACGCTACGTCGAGGCACTCGACATTCTGATCAAAGCGTGGACGGAAGACCGGTTCTCCTACGAGGGGAAATACTACCAGGTGCACGACCTGTCGGTGGTGCCCAAGCCGTACCAGAAGCCGCACCCCAGAATCTTCCAGGTCGGCACGAGCGCCAAATGGTTCGGGCTGGCGGCAAAGCGCGAATGGGGCGTGTGCATCGGCGGACCGGCGCCGACCTCGGTGTTCCGCGAGCCGGCGAAATTGTATCGCCAAGCGTGCGCGGACGCCGGCACGCCGCCGTATCTGGGCTGGGTGAAGGCGATCTACCTCGCCGACGACGAGGCCACGGCGCTGCGCGAGGCCGAGGCGCCGGTGCGCAACTTCATCGACTTCAACGTATCGCCCACCGATTCGCTGGCCCGCACGACCCCCGCGGAGAAACAACGCCTGATCAACGCCGGCTATGCGTTCTACGCCGCGGACGAGTTTCCCGGTTTGCGCGACCTGTCCTACCGCGAACTGGTCGACGCCGGCATCGTCTTCGTCGGTTCGCCCGACAGCGTCGGGCGGCAACTGCTCGCCTTGTGGGACGAGTTCCGCTTCGACGAGTTGCTCGTGATGACGCACTACGGCGGCATCGACAAGGCCGAGGCGCTCAGGACCCAGGACCTGTTCGCCAAGCAGGTCATGCCGATGCTCGCCGCGGAGGTCGAAAAGGCGAACCGCGGGCGGGCGTCCACGGCGTGAGGCGGCACGCTCGGAGGGAGGACGCATGCCGGAGCCGATCTTCGACCTGAACAAGCGTTGGTCCGAGGAATATCCCGAGCTGGGCACCGAACCGGTGCCGACCGAGCCGTGCATTTCGCCGGCGTATTTCGATCTGGAGCGCGAGCGCGTGTTCCGCATGGTCTGGCTGTACGTCGGCCGCGAAGAAGAAGTGGCGCAGCCCGGCGACTATCTGGTGCGCCGCCTGGACGTCTGCCGCACGTCCGTGCTGCTGGTGCGCGGGCAGGACGGCGTCCTGCGCGGCTTCCACAACATCTGCTCGCACCGCGGGAACACGCTGGCGTGGGACACGGCCGGCAACTGCCAGCGGTTTTCGTGCAAATTCCACGGCTGGGTGTACGACACCCGAGGCGCGCTGATCGGCGTGCCGGACGAACGCTTCTTCCACCACTTCGACAAGGCCGACAACGGGCTCCCGCGCGTCGCGACCGAGACGTGGGAGGGCTTCGTCTTCGTCAACCTGCGTCCCGAACCGGCGCAAACGCTGGAAGCCTATCTCGGGGAGTTGGGCGCGCGCCTGCGCGGTTTTCCGTATGCCGACCTGACGGCCCGCTACGCTTATCGGACCGAGTTGCGCTGCAACTGGAAGGTCGCGCTGGATGCGTTCTCCGAGGGCTACCACGTCAACACCATCCACGGAAAATCCTACCCGGACACGTTCACGGGCAAGAACAACCCGCTGTGTCATCTGCCCGAGGTGCGGCTGTACGGCCCGCACCGTTCGTGCATCGTCTATGGCAACCCGCAGCACGAGCCGAGCCCGGCCGCGGCCGTGGCGTACCGTTTCGGCGAAACCGTCACCAAACGCTCCGCGGCGCAGGACGCGCTGCCCCCGGACGTGAACCCGACGCGCAGCCCCGAGTTCGGCTTCGACCTGGACGTGATCTTTCCGAATCTGATCCTGCACGTGCTGCCGGGCATGTGGTTCACGCACCAGTTCTGGCCGCTGGACGTCGACCGGACGCTCTGGGAAGGCCGCGCTTACTGGCCGCCGGCGACCACCCCGGGCGAACGGTTCGCGCAGGAGTTCAACAATACGGTGCTGCGCAACGCGTGGCTGGAAGACACCGGCACGATGGAGGCCACGCAGGCCGCGCTGGCGTCCGGCGTCAAGACCCACTTCCATCTCCAGGAGCAGGAGATCCTGATCCGGCACGGCTACAAGGTGCTGGAAGACTACGTCGGGTTCTATCGGAACGGCGCCGCGGGCTGACACGGGAACGGATGAGGCGACGATAGATGTATCGAGTAGGGCATCAGTTGGAAATCGTCGCCGCGGAGTCTTTCTATCCCCTCCTATCCCCTCTCCCCTGGTGGGAGAGGGTTAGGGAGAGGGGATAGGTTGATTTCCTACACTGGTGGGCGTTTCGCCTTGGGTGGAAGGGGCTCCGCCTGGATTCCTGCTTCCGCAGGAATGACGAGGGAGGAGCAGGAATGACGTGGAGAGAGCGGGAATGTGGAGAGAGCCGGGGATGTGGGGGAGAGAACGGAGATGAAGGAAAAGCATTCCGACCAAGGAACTCTCGAACCGATGCGTTCTAGCTTACCAGAACCGTTCGCCGACCTCGAAGGGCTGGCGGCCGATTGGTCGCTGGCGACCCAGCGCGAACGCGAGCAGAAGCGATTGGCCAGCACCGCGGACGAACTCAAGGCCGTGTACGACGCACTGCTGCCGCGGCTCGACCCGATCCTGGAATACCTCAACGCCTACCGGTTGGATGCGTTGCCGGCCGAGGCACAGCGGCTGTTCTTCCTCACACTGTCGTTCGCCGAGATCGCCCCGTTCGTGGAGTGTTACCGCGGGGAGCCGCGCGTGCCGGACAGTTTCGACGAGTCGCGCTTTCATGCGCTGCACGCCGACCGGTCGCCCTTCGCGTAACCGTCTCCCGCGGGGGAAGCCGGGAGTTCGCCCATGACCGACGTCGACTTGATCCGACTCGCCGCGCGCCTGCAACGGCTGGAAGACGTCGAGGCGATCAAGCAGCTCATCGTCCGCTACGCGCAGGGCGCGGACCGCGGCAACGACGTCGACGTCATGTTGCCGCTGTTCACGGAGGACGCGGTGTGGGACGGGGGCGAGCGGTTCGGCGTGCACGCCGGGAAGCCCGCCATTCGGGAGTTCCTGTCGCAGTCCGGTGCGTCCATCGGCTGGACGCTGCATTACATGGTGTCGCCCGACGTGGTCGTGGCCCCGGACGGGCAGACGGCCACGGCGTTCTGGTATCTGTGGGAGGCCGCGAACATGCCGGACCAAGCGTCCGGCCGAGCCGAGGCGTTCTGGATCGGCGGCACGTACGACGGCGCGTTGGTCAGACGGCCCGACGGAAGCTGGCGTTTCAATCGGCTGGCGCTCGACCTCAAGCTGCTGAGTCCATACAAAGACGGCTGGGCCGAAAAGCGGCTGCCCGACTGACCGGTGGGGCGATAGTGAGAGGCTGAACCGGACGCCCGCCGGGAGTGAGGGGAGAGGAAAGGGCACCATGCGCATCGACACCGCGGCGTATCTCGCCATCGACCGCACGAAAACCCTGGCCGAGGAGCCGGCGAGCGGCCACAACCGTTGGCATCCCGACATTCCGCCACTGGTCGAGGTCGAACCCGGTCAAGTCGTCGGGCTGGAAACGCGCGATGCGTTCGACGGTTTCATTACGCCTGCGACGACCGCGGAGGATTTGCGCCACGCGAATCTCGGGGTCGTGCATCCGCTGACCGGGCCGGTGTACGTCAAGGGCGCCGAACCGGGCGACGTGCTGGAGGTCGAACTGGTCCAAGTCGATCCGCAACCGTTCGGGTTCACGGTGCAAGTGCCGGGCTTCGGCTTCTTGCGCGACGTGTTTCCCGAGCCGTTCATCGTGCGTTGGACGATTGCCGACGGCTTCGCCACGTCGGACGACCTGCCCGGGGTGCGCATTCCGGGCGCGCCGTTCATGGGCGTGATCGGCTTGGCGCCGTCGCGTGCGCTGCTGGAAGAGATCAACCGGCGCGAGGCGGACTTGGCCGAACGCGGCGGCGCGGTGTTGCCCCCCGACGCCGCGGACGCCGTGCCGAGCGACGCCGGCATCGCGGCCGGCGCCCTGCGCACCATCGCGCCGCACGAGACGGGCGGCAACCTCGACGTCAAACAACTCACCGCGGGCACCACCATCCGCTTTCCGGTGTTCGCCCCGGGGGGCCTGTTCTCGGTCGGCGACGCCCACTTCGCGCAGGGCGACGGCGAAAGCTGCGGTACCGCGGTCGAAATGGCGGCGACCTGCTATTGCTCGTTCACGCTGCGCAAGGGCTTGGCGGACGCGCAGCATATCCGCGACGTGCAGTTCTTCCGCGACGACTATTTCACCCGCCCGGACATGGCGGTGCCCAAACGTTTCTTCGCCACGACCGGCCAGTCCTACACGCGCGACGGCGTGGCGCATGCCGAAGACGCGACCCTGGCCGCGCGCAACGCCCTGCTCAACATGATCGACCACTTGGTGGGGGAGCGCGGCTTCACCCGCCAGCAGGCGTATGCGATCTGCAGCGTGGCCGTGGACCTCAAGGTCAGCGAGTTGGTGGACGTGCCCAACTTCGTGGTGTCGGCCTTTCTGCCGCTGGACATCTTCGTCTGAAGGGGAGGGCCGCCATGAAGACGCTGCGTTCCGACCTCGCGCAGACCGCCCGCGACCGGGCCAAGGCCGCCATTCGTGCAGGTCGAACCGACGCTGTGTTGCGCGCCGTGGACGAGATTTGGGACGAGGGGCGGCCGATTCACGACCTGTACGGGGACATGGCCGCGGTGTTTCTCGACTTCGTGCGGGAACGGCTCGGCGAGGACGCGGTGGAAGCGGCGTGGCGGTACGTGGGCGAAAAGCTGTGGCGGCCCGTTCTGGAAGCCTCCCGCGACGAGGATCCGGCCCGCCTCGCGGAAACGTACGCCATGTTTCTCCGCTCGCACGGCTACGACTTCAGTTGCGAAGAAGACGACGACAGTTTTCGGTTCCGGTTGCACTACTGTCCGAGCGGCGGACGCATGTTGCAGGAGGGCAAGGCGGAGACTTCGGACCGCCACCCCGCGGCGTTCGGCGTGACGGAACAGCCGCGGACATGGAGTTTCGGCCAAAAGGGCGTGTTGTACTACTGCGCGCACACCAAGCTGTGGTTCGACGCCCAGCCGCGCGAGTGGGGCATGGACCTGTTCGAGGCCGAATACGGCGAGTTCGACGAGCGGGGCGAGGTGGTCGGGCGCCCCTGCGTGGTGACGATCCGCAAGAAGGCACGGGACGGGACGGCCGCGGCCTCTCCGTAGTAGTGTGGCATGCACTTCCGGGTCGTTGGAGAGGTGACCGACGTCGAGCTGATTGCCGTGGGGAGCAACATTCGGATCCTTCCGTTTCTTCGAAAGCGATACGGACAAGGCCGTTGGCGCAAACTCAAAGGGGTGGCGATTGTCCGACTTGCCGATGGGGCGCTGAGACGTGCGGAAGTCCACTGGTTCGAGGCGCACGGGATAGGTAAAAGAAAGATACGCATCAAGCGGTTTCTGGATTGACCGGTATGGCCGTTCACGAGTCTGCAAAGAACAGCTTCGTCATCTGTGTCCGTTCGGATGACGCGGATTTGCTGACGCCGCGCCGGATTTACGAAGTCCTTCCCGATGACGACGCAGCACGGTCCCGATACGTGCGAGTGATCGATAACGAGGGGGAAGATTATCTGTACCCTCTCGATCATTTCGTTTTCGTGGATTTTCCTCCCGCGGTCGAGGAAGCCCTCCGTCAGGCTTCTTGAACGCGGCCTCATTCTTCTCGTCACGGACCGTTGCCGTGAAAGCCGACCATCTCATCGTTCGCCGCCGGGGCTATACGCACCACGCCGTCGATCTCGGCGACGGCTACGTGATCCAATACGGGCGGGGCGTGGCGGATGCCGCCCGCGCGTCCGTTCAGATCACGCCGCGCGCCGCGTTTGCGAAGGGCCGGCCGATCGAGCAGGGGACGTCTCTGTGTGCCTTTCCACCCGAGGACGTCGTCCGGCGGGCGCTGAGTCGGGTCGGCGAGCGGGAATATCACCTGCTGTGGAACAATTGCGAACACTTCGTGACGTGGTGCCGGTCGGGGCGCCGCGTCAGCCGGCAGACCGAACGGTTCGTGACGGCCGCCGGCGTCGTCTCGAAGTTGGCCCTCTCTGCCGGAACCGCGGCCGCGACCAAGCTCATCGGCAAGGTCGCGCCCAAGCCGGTCGCGCGGGCGCTGACGACGCGCTGGTTATGGGCGGCGACCGGCGCGCAGTACTTGGCTGAGACGGCGGCGACGGCCTGGGGCTGCGAGCAAAAGATCGCGCGGCGAACCGGCCGGGTCGTGGGTGCCGGCACGTCGGCCGTGATCGGCGGGCTGGCGGGCGGTCCCGCGGGTGCCGCGGCCGCGGTCGGGACGTGGACGGTCGCCGAATTGCTGGAACATGGCCTGTCCTGCGCGGTGGACGAAAAACCGTCGGACCATATTCCGGCCGCGGAGACGTCTCCCTTCCGGTAGATGCACCGTAGTTGCTGGCGGGCGGGTGAACCGCGGGCGAAGCCGGGGCGGTATCTCGGTTTGCAATGGTGTGAGTCGAACACCTTCTCCGGGGGTGAGGGTTCTTGAGACCGACGCATCGAATCAGCCGAGAATCATCAACTGACGTATGACCCGACAGCTAATCCCGATGCCTGACGAACCGCTCCTCTACGTCAACGGCGAGTTTACCCCACTCAGCCGGGCCACGGTGTCCGTCCTCGATCAGGGGTTTCTGTTGGGGGACGGCGTGTTCGACGTGGTGTCGGCCTGGAAGGGGACGATCTTCAAGCTGGACGCGCACCTCGACCGCTTCTTTCAGTCCCTACGGGCCGCGCGGCTCACCACGCCGATGACGCGCAATGATTGGCGCGCCGCGATCATCGAGACCGTGCGGCGCAACGCCCTGCAGGATGCCACGATTCGGTTCATCGTCACGCGCGGTAAAGCCAAACAGGTGGTGGCCGATCCGCGCGACTACGACCCGACCGTCATCGTCTGGGCCGCGCCGTACGTCTTCCTGGCCGACGAGGAGACGCGCCGGCAGGGCATCCGGCTGTTCATCAGCCACCTGCGCGGTTTCACGCCCGACACGCTCGACCCGCGCTACAAATGCCTGGACCGCCTCCATTTCCAGTTGGCCAGGATCGAGGCGCTGGAAGCCGGGTACGACGACGTGATCTGGTTGTCCGCGGACGGCTCCGTCAGCGAAGGGCCGGCCTCCAACGTGTTCGCGGTCAGCCGGGGAACGCTGTACACGCCGGGGCGCGAGGTGTTGCACGGCATCACCCGCCGGACCTTTCTCGATCTGGCCCGAGAAGCCGGGATTCCCGCGCAGGAGCGCGACCTGACCGCGTTCGACCTGTATGCCGCGGACGAAGTGTTCACGTGCAGCACAGCGGGCGGCGCGCTGGCCGTCCGCGAGGTCGCGGGCCGCCCGATTGCCGCGCCCGTGCCCGGGCCGGTCACCCGCCGGCTCGACGAGATATACTGGCGGCTGCGCGAATCGGGTGCTCACGGCACGCCGGTGTACGGCTGAGTTTCCCGGCCGGCGCCCCGCGGGGACGGTATGCCGAAGAAGAAGCGGGTGCATACCCTCGACAGTTTCGTCGTCAAGCGGTCGCGCGGCCGCGGCAAGGGCTTGTTCGCGGCGGTCGGAATCCGCAAGGGGGAGACCATCGGCTATTACGCGGGCGAGATTCTGCGCGACTGGCACGCCGACCGCGAACCGCACCGTTCCTCGCGCTATCTGATGTGGGTGTGCCGGAACCACTGGATCAACGGCATCGGCCCGCAGGCCAACTACACCCGCTACATCAACCACAGCGACACGCCCAACGCCGAACTCGTCGTCTCGACGCGCTGGAAGACCGCGCGCATTGCGAGCCTGCGCACGATCGCGCCGGGCGAGGAGATCTTCTACGACTACGGCGACGAATACTGGGAAGCGTTGGGAACCAAGCCCATTTAGCGGGTCCTGGGATCGCGGGTCTCTGGTCCGCACCATACAGGCGGGCGGGACGCCCGCGTTCCCAGGGGCGACCGGACGTCCGGCTTGTGAGGCGCGCCGCGGAAGTGGTAGCTTCCGGCCATTCGGCGCGTGGGGAGTCCACACGGCGCGCGCTGTCAGGGGAAGCGAACAGGGAGGGAATCATGGCGGGTCGACGAGAAACCGCAACGCTGGCCGCAGGCTGTTTCTGGTGCGTCGAGGCGGTGTATCTGGAGGTCGCCGGCGTGGAGAGCGCGGTCTCCGGCTACATCGGCGGGTCGGTGGAGAACCCCGGCTACGAGGCGGTGTGCTCGGGCACGACGGGCCACGCCGAGGCGGTTCAGATCACGTTCGACCCGGACGTGATCGGCTACGACGAAATCCTCGACATCTTCTGGCAGACGCACGACCCGACCACGCTCGACCGGCAGGGCAACGACGTCGGCACCCAATACCGCTCGGCGATTTTCTATCATACGGAGGCACAGCAACGGATTGCCGAACGGTCCAAACGGGAGGCCGACGCCTCCAAGAAATGGATCGACCCGATCGTCACCGAGATCGTCCCGGCCACGACCTTCTACGTGGCCGAGGACTACCACCAGAATTTCTACCAGCAGAACCCCTACCAGCCGTACTGCATGATGGTGGTGCACCCCAAGATGCGAAAATTCCGCAAGGGGTTCGGCCACAAACTGAAGGCCGCGGCCTCCGCGGCGTAGGCAGCCCTGGGAACGCGGGCCTTCGGCCCGCATCCGAAGCGGGCGAGACGCTCGCGTTCCCAGGAAAAAAGGGTGAGCGGAATGGAGGTTCTCGCAAGGCTTGGCGATCGGTGGGGGAGTTTACGTAGTCACGTGAGGAGAGGAAAGGACGGATCCCATTTCGCGGTCCCAAGCGTGATGGGGAAGAGTGCACCGACATGGCTGCCACGCTGGATTGGATGGGCTGTGCCACGTTCCGCCTGACGCTGGGCAAACTGGTCGTCATGCTGGACGCGTACATCGACCGCGTTCCCAGCGCCGCGCCGACCGGCGTCCGCGTGGACGACGTTCGGCAGGCCGACTGGATCGTGGTCGGCCACTCCCATTTCGACCATTTGTACGGCGCCGAGCGGATCGCCAGGAACACGGGCGCCACGCTCATCGGCTCGTACGAATCCGTGCGGATCATGGCCGCGCAGGGCGTGCCCGAAGCCCAACTCCTGCCGGTCGCCGGCGGTGAAACCATCCGGCTGTCGCCGGACGTGACCGTGGACGTGTTTCCCAGCCAGCACTCCTGTGTATGGAGCGCCGAGCCGTTGCCCGCGTCGGATGCGGTGTGCATCGGCGAACTCGGCGTCACCTATCAGGAACAGCGCCAGCGCATGGAAGGCGTGTGGGAGCAGTTGCGCGGCTTGGGGGACGACGTCGTTGCGCACCTCAAAGCGTCGGCGCAGGGGGCGCGCGGCGACGGCGGTGCGTTGGTGTATCTCTTCGACACGCCCGATGGGTCCCTGCTGTATCAGGACACGTCCGGCCACTGGCAGGGCATTCTGCAAGACTTGCGGCCCGACGTGGCGATTCTGGCCGCCGCCGGCCGCGGGAACGTCGACGGCGAGCCGATTCAGGGCACGCTGGCGCAATTCGTCGGCCAACAGGCCGCGCTGCTCCGCCCGCGGCGCGTGATCCTGAGCCACCATGACGACTGGCTGCCCGGGTTTTCTCGCCGGATCGACGTCGCGCCGATCCGTGGAGAACTCGCGCGCCGCGTTCCGCGCACCGAACTGGTCGAGCTCGGCTACATGAGCGCGTATCCGCTGTTCGGCTGATACGGGCGCATCGCCTCACCCCTCCCGGCCCGGTCGCCGGCCATTGCCTTTCTTCGTCGAGGCGGCGGTGCTAGGCGACTCTCCGAGCACGCCGCAGGCGCCCATCGCGGTCGCCCTCGGCGCCCTGCATCACCTGCAAGGAAAGGAGCGTGCCATGTTCGTCGATCTCACGCCGGAACAGCAGCGGATCATCGACACGGCCAAACAGTTGGCTACGGAATTCGGCGAACGTGCCGAACGGCACGACCGCGAGGGCAGCTTTCCGTTCGAGAACGTGGCTCGGCTCAAGGAGACGGGCTACACCACGATGACCACGCCGCAAGAGTATGGCGGCTGGGCCGCGACGCCGCTCACCTTCATTCTAGCGCAGGAGCAACTCGTGCAGGGTTGTGCGGCCACGGCGTTCGCGATCAACATGCACTGCAACTCGGTCGCATTCTACACGCCGTTCATGACCGCGGCACAGAAGGAACGCTACCTCGGCGACGTGGGGCGGCGACACAAGCTGCTGAACGGGTTCTACACCGAGGGCGGCGGTGCGCGGTCGATCATGTCGCCGGCCTCGACCGCGCGCAGAGTGTCGGACGGCTACGTGCTCAACGGCAAGAAGGTGTTCGCCACGCTGGCGCCCGCGGTCGATTATTTCGGCGTCAGCGTTTCGCTCGAAGACTACACCGGCCCGGACTCGGGCGGCTGCGTGTTCCTGCTGCCGCGCGATACCCCGGGGCTGGAAGTCGAGGAAACCTGGGACGCGATGGGGATGCGGGCGACCGGCAGCCATACGGTCGTCCTGCGCGACGTGCACGCCACGCCCGAACAGCGGATCGGGGAGGAGGGCCGCTTTCTGGAAGAATTCCAGCAGGTGGCGCACTGGTACTGTTTGTCGTTCTCGGCCTGTTACCTGGGCATCGGCCAAGCCATGTACGACCACGTCCTGGACTACGCCCGCGGGCGGAAAGTCCAGAAGACGGGCAGGCGCGTCGGCAACATTCCGTGGAACCGGTTCGCCATCGGCGAGATGTACAACCGCTTGGAAGCGTGCCGGATCATGCTCTACACGCTCGCCCGCGAGATCACGGAGGGCCGCCCGTACGGCGAGCGACGGATTCCGACGGTCGAGATGCTGCGCACCGACATGGCCGAGAACATGCTGGAGGTCGGCAACTTGGCCACCCGGGTCGGCGGCGGGCTGGGCTATCTCAAGGGCAGTCCGCTGGAGCGGCTGTTCCGCGACCTGCGTTCCGCGCCGCTGCACACGCTCAAACGCGACGAGGTCCTCGAACTGCTGGCGTCGATGGAATTAGGGTTCTAACGTGACAAGCATATGGTTTTCGAAGAGGTGTGACAAATGTCATCGGTAGAATGGTACGATAAGTCACTAGAACATATCCTGATCGTACCACAGAATACGATGAATGGGGGACACTTTCATACTGATTTTCGGAAGGAACGTGCGGAGGCTCCGACACGATAGGGGCTTATCGCAAGAGGCTTTAGCGGAAGCTGCGCATCTTGATCGGTCCTATATTGGCGGCATTGAACGTGGTGAACGTAATCCGGCCTTAAAAACAATTCTTGGATTGGCTAACGCACTAGGTGTACACCCATCAGTTTTGTTTCATGATGTTCAAAACGACTCGGAATTGTCATCCGGTTTGACGGTCGATGAGAGAGATAATGGTGTAAGGCTTAGGTTCAGATATGATCGATACGATGCGAAATATGACCTTGATGGGGCGACGTTGCCAGAATTTCAAGAAGTAATGAATACTTTGCGAACCGGTTTGACTGCCCCGAAGGGTCGATCCGAAGCAGTTGCAATTGCTTATCTCCATGCGGTACGCTTGTGGCCGAAAATTAATCCTTCGGACCTATGGACCTTCCTCATAAATAGAGCTTATTGTGACCGAAACAACCATCCACCGAGAGATTCTAGGCTCAATCTTGAACAAAGTTGGAAACGAACAAGCGGGTGGGCGTTAGAGCGCGTTTTGGTCCGACATTATGGCCCTTTTTTGGCCGACAAGGGAATAACTTTAGAAGTAGGCAACAAATTGAAGAACAAAGCTTGGTTCAAAGCGAGCAACGATCCCCGGCTGATTCCCGATAAAGCAGATATCTTGGTAACGCAACAGCTTAGACAAAAGTCCTCCCTGATTGGAGTAATTCACGTCAAGGCAAGTCTTGCCGAACGGCGGACTGATGACATACCGATGAGCCAAGCTCTAATTGAAGCGGGCATACTGTCCATCTTTTGGACAATGGACGCGAAGAGTTTTCCCTCGGAGATACCTATTAATCGTGGAGAATTCGGCCCAGCCCACAGTGCTCACGACAACAGCGAAAAGCGGAAAGATTTTGAGGAGAACGGCTATTTCTCGGCCTGTTTTTCCTACAACCAGAATACAATCCCTACTCCAAAAGGCCGCTCAGTACGTTCACGAATATGCGGTTGCAATTTTCAAAACCCGGATGACGCGTTCACCCGTTTTTTGCGACGCCGTGCTTCACAATTCAGTTCTTGAAATCAAAACTAGCTTGTGGACGAATTTCAACTAATCTTCGATTCGAGGCTGCAGCCTGCGCCGGGTCGATTTCAAATCCAACGAAATCACACCCGAGTTCTAAAGCTGCCAATCCAGTAGAACCTGACCCGGAGAATGGATCCAAGACAACGGTGTCCTTGAATGGTTGGCCGTAGGCTTCGATACATCTGCGCGGGAGTTCCGTAGGAAAACGGCTGCGGTGTTGAAGACCAGAAATGCTCTCATTTGGGAAATTCCAAACGCTTGGCACGGGAGGGGTGGTGCGAAACGAATGTCGGTCACTCCGTGCCAGTAGAAATATCGATTCATGTTTTCGATGCGGACGGCGGCAGCGACCTTCAGGCATCGCATTCTTCTTAGACCAAATGACCTCCCCCCGATATACATATCCGCTGCTGACTAGGCTGATAAGTAGCCGTTGTGGTAACATAAGCATATTGCCATACTGGAGCCAATTGATCCCATCTTTCACAAAAGCTCTTCGTTTGAATCGAGGCTTTGTGTAGGCAGAATTTTCAGCGTTAAATCCGTTCCCGTCCGAGCCAAGAGAGCTATAAACATGGTCCTTCTTTCCCCAGTTAATGGGTGTATTGTAAGCATCCCCTAAATTTAGCCAAACGATGCTTTGCTTTTTCAGTTTCGGGAGAATCATGGTAAAAACGGAGTGTAAAAAATTCAGATACTCTCTGGGGTCCTCCTCGGTGCCTGTTCCATCAGACTGACGTTGGCCCCAATACGGCGGACTTGTTACGACAACATCAATACTTCCATCTGGCAATTTGGGGATCAGGTCAGTACAGTCCCCCTGGAAGACAGTCGGATGACCTAAGCGAATTTTGTCCGTATGAGAGATCGCAGGTATGGGGGCGGACAAACACATCATCGTTCTACTCCACGAACGGCGCGGGGTCCAGAAAACGGTCGAGGACATTGCCGGTGAGGCGCGAGACGTTGTTGTCGTAGCCGTTGTGGGACAGGCTGCCGGCCCAGGCGATCGAACCGGACGACCAGACCGCGCCGCCGTTCGGCGTCTCGAAGAAGACCATGTCGGCGCGCACCAGTTCGTTCTCGGTGCCGCCCAGCCCCGGCACCGTGACGAGCAGTTCCTCGCACACGACGAGATAGACGTCGGTGTGGCCGCCCTGCGAGGTGGCGAGTACCAGCGTATGCGGCGGGGTGCCGAGGGCCGGGTCGGCTCGGTCGATCTCCAATCCCGCGGCGCCCCCGCCGATCAACCCGAAATCGCCGACGACTTCGTCCTTGCCGATGCCCTCGAAAATGAACGCGGCGCGTGTGTCGAAGCTGTCCGGCAGGCGGTGGTAGGGCGCGGACACGTCGAAGCCCTGGGCGCTGAACCCGACGCCCAGCAGCGTTTGCGGCGCCCGGCGCTGGTTACGCCACAGCCCGCCGTATTCGCCGGTGAAGCTGTGGTAGTACTCGCCCGTGTCGGCGCGCCACGTGCGGATGCCGCCCTCGTTACGCCGCACCTCCATCAGGCCCGGACGTTCGGGATGGTAGGCGATGCGCCAGTACCAGCCGTTGGCGCCCATGTACATCAACCGGCCGCCCTGCTGCTGGTACGCCTGCATGGCGTCCCACATCTGGAGCGAGTGGTACTCGGGGTGGCTGCCGGTCAGGACGACGCGATACGGCTTGAGGATGTCGAGCCCCTCGGCGTGCAGGTCCTCGTCGGTGATGACGTCGAAGTCGTAGCCGCGGGCTTCCAGCCAGTCGGTGATGTGCGTGTCCGCGTTGAACTGCCACAGCGACGAGCCGTGGCCGCCCAGGCCGTGGATGTGCTTGGGCCGCATGTTCAGGATCGGGCGCAGGCGCGAGCTGTAACACACGCCCGAGCCGTCCGCGTGGGAGTCGTAGCAGGACGCGCCGTATTCGCGGTGTTCGTTCAGAAACAGCGCGTATTTGTCCAGCGCCGGCAGCCGGCCGCTCACCAGTTCGACCAAGCCGGCGTTGGTGGTCATGTGATCGTTGGCATACGCCATGTAACTCGCGGTGGGCAGCAGAAAGGCGAGCGGCTTTTCCTTGCCTTTGGCCGGCTTGACCACGAACGGGACGTATTCTTCTTCCACGTCTCCATCTGCGTCGTCCGCCCGCAGCCGCGCGGCGTACAGGCCGCTCTTGAGGCCGGCCGGGACGGTCAGCGAGAAATCCACGTCCCAGCCCGCGTCGTACAGGTCGTCGTCGTGGAAGTGGATCGCGCCGTACTGTTCGGGCGCCTGCTGCCAGTCCATGCGCTCGCCCGTCCAGTTGGCGCCGGTCATGCCGCGCGCCGGCATGTTCACCGTGTGGCCGTGCAACCGGTTGGGGCTGACGTCGGTGATCGTCGTGGAGGGGACGTCGCGTGAGAAATCCCAGGCGCCGACGAGCGCGTCTTGCCGTCCCGGGGGGACGCCGTGCTTGAGCATTTCCAGCCCGGCGCGGTCGAGTGCCTCGCGGGCCACGCGCGGGCTGTCGATTTTTCCGTTGAATTTATGGACGAGCCGGCCCGAACCGGCCCGGCGGCCGGCGAACATGAGCGGCGCGCCGTTCGTGCCCGCTTGCGCGAGTCCGCTCTTGCGGCGCACCACGCCGCGGTCGGCCACGGTCGGATAGTCGTGCTGCGGTTCCTGGTAGAGGGTGACGTGCTTCCTATCCGCGTCGTAGGTCGCCGCCACGAAATACCACTTGCGTTCCAGCAACGTCCGGTTCGTGCCGACGGTCTCGACGTGGCCGCGGCCGTCGCCGAGTTGCAAGGCGAGGCCGCCCTCGTGGATGAGCAGCGCGAAGCCCGACTTGCGCCGGTCCTGCCACTTCGACACCAGCGCCTGGGTGCCGTTCTCCGGTGTGGTCGGCCAGATCATGGCCTGGACGCTGAAACTCTCCAGCCCGTCCAGCGCCGACCGGCCGGCCTCGCCGTTCGGGCCGGTCACGACCGCGTACGACCCGGACTCGATGCGCTGCCGCCGGCCGGGATACACGCCGTCGGCCGCGGTTCGGACGCGGCGTTCCTTGACGCCGGGACCCGCGGGGTTCTCGTCCCCGCACACGATGCGCACGACCTCGGCCCGATACTCCGGCAACTCGCAGTTGACCATGAACTGCACGGTCTCGCCCGGACGGACGCTGATCTTGTCGGCGTATGCCGTAATCTTCATCTCGCGGCCCTCGTGTCGGGTTCGAGTCCGGTGCCGGTCTGCTGCTCCCAGCGGCGGCGGAAGACCTCCCGCTCCGCGGTTTCGAGATCGGTGAACACCTGATCCTTCAGCATCCGTACCGGCTGGCCGCGCTCCCCGGTCAATTGCGCAAGCGTCCACTCCTGGTGGGGTGTGGTGCAGACGAGGACGTATTTGCCCTCGACCGGCTGGCCGCGGATGACGTTCAGGACCCGTTGCAGGGCCGGACTGTGATGCCCGATCGGCGTGGCGTCGAACTCGTCGATCACGCCGCGGTCGCGCTCCCCGATGGTATAGACCGTGTGCATGACTCCCCTTTCCAACGCGCGGACGACGCACTGCGGATCCGCACTGACTCCGTCCCTCTTCCAGTTCCTCGAACCAGGGGCCTCTGTCAAGGTTCCGTCCAGAAGGGGGGGGCGGTTTCGGCATTACATACAGAAGAGGGTCCGTACCCGTTGCGAAAGCTTTCGACCCCCCGACAAGCTCACGGACCTTCCGACCCCGAAGTTCGTTGAGCCTGCGACGTGTTGAGCTTGTCGAAACATCGAAACGAACCCCGATGTCGCCACGGCCTTCGCACTCCACCCCGGCCCTTTGACTCTTCGACAAGCTCAGAGTCCAGCCTGTTCAGCTTATCGAAACGGGTGAAGGGTCCCTCTTGTACCTCATTCCCCTTGGTTTCGGTTCAATGGAGTGCACCACACCTCAACCGGCGATTGAGAAAAACAGGGAGAGCGGCCCGTGTTCATCCTCGGGAGTTGTGCCGCCGCTGTCGGCCACCCCAGATCCCATCCGAGTGAGCCGCGGCCATCATGAACCACATCAGGGTGTGGAGGTTGACCGACTTGCCGAAGACCATGAAATGGACATGTCCGTCCGCTGTCAGAGAGATGACCCCGCACGTCAGGAACGCGAGGGGCCAGATGAGGGAATAGATTCTTCTGAGCATGGCGAGGTCCCTCTCCGTGGTGTCGTCCGGGCAGGGGCGTGAGGGATGCGCTGTCGAAACGGTCGGGGGGCTTGGACCGCGGACGGGACGTCGCCGCCCGCGGTCCGCCTTACCGCGGGCGGGACGGAAGACGGGCGGTCATTTGCACTGGCACGGGTCGCACTGGCAGTTCGAACATTGGCACACGCCGAATCCTGCGTCTCTGATTGCCGTGTGCACGGCGCCGGGGTCGACGCTCGCGCCCACCTCCAAGGCCGTGGCGCCGGTTTCCCAGTTGACCTTCGCACTACTGACGCCGTCGATTGCCGTGACGACCTTCTGGACCGTGTCCGAACACCCGGCACACACCATGCCGGTCACCTTGAATGCGAGTTGACTCATGACGGATCTCCTTTCTCCTCGAGACGAGGAAGGGTTGGTTTCCATGACCGCAGCATCAACGAATTCGTGACGACACTCACGCTGGAAAACGCCATGGCCGCGCCGGCCAGGGTCGGGCTCAGAAACCCGAACGCGGCCAGCGGCAGGCCGACGACGTTATAGACGAACGCCCAGAACAGGTTCTGCTTGATCTTGCGGAAGGTCCGGCGGCTCGCGTCGATCGCGCCGGCGACGAGTCTCGGGTCCGGTCGCATCAGGGTGATGGCCGCGGTCTCCATCGCCACGTCGGTGCCGGTGCCCAACGCGATGCCGACCGTGGCCCGGGCCAGCGCGGGCGCGTCGTTCACGCCGTCGCCGACCATCCCGACGCTCGCCCCCCGCTCCGCCAGCTCGGCGATGATCGTCGATTTGTCTTCGGGCCGCGCCTCGCCGTGCACCTCGGCGATGCCCAACTCGGCGCCGATGCGCTGCGCGACCGACACCGCGTCGCCGGACACGAGCAGCGGAGTGACCTGGAGCCGCTTGAGCTGCTCGACCGCGGCCTTGGCCTGCGGGCGTAATTCGTCGACCAGCTCGAAGCGGGCGAGCAGGGCGTCGCCGCCTTCGAGGCTCGCCCCGAGCCACACCTCGGCCCCGCCGCGCTGCAACTCGCGCGGCGGCGGGTCGAGCCCTTTGTCGCGGAACAGCCGGTCGTTGCCGACCAGATAGCGCACGCCGTTCACGTCGCCTTCGATGCCTCGCGCGACCGTGTTCTTGAAGTGCTCGACCGGGTCCAGGGTCAGGCCGCGCTCCTCCACCGCCTTGCGGAAGGCCAGCGCGATCGGGTGCTCGCTGCCCTGCTGCAGCGAGGCGGCGACCTCCAACACCTCGTTCTCGTCGCGTCCGGCCAGCAGTTCGATGGCGGCCAGCGATGGCTTGCCCTCGGTCAGCGTGCCCGTCTTGTCGAACACCACGTGGGAGAGGCCGTGTGCCTGTTCCAGGGTGGTGATGTCCTTGATCAGGATGCCGGCCCGGGCCGCGGCGCCGGACCCGGCCATGATCGCGGTGGGCGTCGCCAGCCCCAGCGCGCACGGACAGGCGATCACCAGCGTGGCCACGGCACTGATGAGCGCGTTCTCCAGCCCCGCGCCGGCGAGCAGCCAACCCACGAAGGTGGCCGCGGCGATGCCGACCACCACCGGGACGAAGACGGCGCTCACGCGGTCCACGAGCCGCTGCACCGCCGGCTTGCCGACCTGCGCGTTCTCCACGAGGCCGATCATCTTGGCGAGCGTGGAGTCTTCGCCGACCGCGCGCGTCTCGATGTCGATGAACCCGTCGACGTTGATGGACCCCGCGGTGACCGTGTCCCCGGGTCCTTTGGGAATCGGACGGCTTTCGCCCGTGATGAGCGACTCGTCGATTTCGGCCTCGCCGCGGGCGATGACCCCGTCGGCCGCCACGTTGTCCCCGGGGCGGCACACGACGACGTCGCCCACGCGCAGGTCGCGGGACGGGCGTTCCTCCACGCCGCCGTCCGGCAGGCGCACGAGGGCGACGTCGGGGCGCAGGGCCAGGAGTTCCTGAATGGCCGCCGCGGCTCCGCGTTTGGCGCGCGCCTCCATGTGTTTGCCGAGCATGACGAGCGTGATGATGACCGCGGACGCCTCGAAGTAGAGGTGGCTGGGGCCGGGGACCGCGACGATCTGATAGAGGCTGTACGCGAACGCCGAGGTCGTCCCCAAGGCGACGAGCACGTCCATGTTGGCGCCGCCGCCGCGCAGCGCGTTGATCGCGCCCCGGTAGAAGCGCAGCCCGATCACGAATTGCAGCGGAATGGCCAGCCCCAACTGGACCAGGGCCGGCAGATGGAAGGGGCGGGCGTCCGCGGGGAAGGCGAACATGACGACCATCTCGACCATGAACGGCGCGGTGAGCAGAGCGGCGGCCAGGATCGCCCGGCGTTCGCGCGCGGTCTGCCGGCGTTCGCGTTCGACCTGTCCGCCCACGCCGGCCGTGGCGACCAGGGCATATCCCGCGGCCCGCACGCGGTCGGCCAGCACGGTGTCGGGCACCATCAGCGAGACCGCGGTGACGCTGACCTGTTCAAGCGCCGGGCTGACCTTGACGTCCAGGACGCCGGAAACGGCGCGCAGCGCGTCTTCAACCGCGTGCGCTACACGGTCGTTGCCCAGGTCATCGACGTGGTAGGTGCCGGTTTCCGTGCCCACGCGGAACCCGCAGCGCTGCACAACGTCCATGACCCCGCCCAGGTCGGCCGCGGCCCGGTCGATGCGGATCATGGCCCGTTCGAGGGCCAGATTGACGGTCGCGTCCGTCACGCCCGCGCTTCCGTTCAACACCCGCTCCAGGCGGGCCGAACAGGCGCTGCACGTCA
This sequence comes from uncultured Binatia bacterium (SeqCode), assembly GCA_965242795.1. Taxonomy (GTDB): domain Bacteria; phylum Desulfobacterota; class Binatia; order Bin18; family Bin18; genus Bin18. The sequence continues at coordinate 330,121 of OZ251505.1, read as the reverse complement.
TGCCTTCGATGGCGAGGTCGAGCCGTTCCAGATCCGGCGCTTCGGAGAAGCCCGGACCCTCGGAGCGGTCCGAGGGCAGGGTGGCAGAGAGAGTCGCGGAGGCCATACGCTTCGTTCCAACTAGCGCAAGATCGCGACACGGTCAAACGCCGCCGCCCCCGAACTTCACGGTCCCGGCGTGCTTCCTTCCGTACGCACGCCCCCGTTCCCGCGGCGGTCGATCACGAGCCGAACCGATGGACGAGCCCCACCCGCATGAGGCCGAGCTCGTTCTCGATGCGGTACGGGCACCGCTGGGCCGGGCCGCCCGGTCCGCAATGGTTGTTGCCGGAGTGGTTCACGTAGCGGGTGCTCCGTCCGAAATCCATGTACGAGCCATCGAGCCGCAGGTGCCAAGCGTCCGTCAGCGGAATTTCCAGGCCGACCCCGACCACCCATCCGATTTTCGTCGCGCTTTTCCGAAAGGAATCGTCCGGGTCCACGTGCCGCTGCGGGAGCCCGTCGATGTCCGTGACCGACTCGGCGATCCGGGCGGTCGCCAGCCCCCCATTGGCGAACAGCGTCACGGGGCCCAGCCTCTGTTCGACTCCGGCGCGCGCCGTAGCGATCCACTGGAACTCCGACCGCGCGGTTTCGTCGAAAGCCTGGGGATCGAGCCGGTCCGTTTCCGCCGCAATGTCACCGAACGTGCCGTCCAACTCGACTCGGAGCGGCACGAACCCGAGCGTGAACTTCTTGCCCACGAGCACGCCGCCCACGGGCGCAGCCTCGTCGTACCCGGAGGTCGAGCCGGGATTGCCCCAGTTCGAGAAGCCGGTGACGTCCGTGATCGTGTTGTCCGCTATGCCGGCCGCGGCGAAACCGCCCGCATACGTCCCGTCCAAGGCCGTCTCCAAGCTGCCGGCGTATCCGGGCCCGGCGTACGCAAGCATGAGCCCGCCCAACAACGTTAGAAGATTCCAGGCAGAACTGCGCTTGGAGGAGCGGAAGAGCGTTTCCACGTCGGCCTCCGTGTCTCGACTGCTCAACGATTCCGGCGAAGTGTGAAGTGTAAGGAAAGATCGCAATCTACGACGTGCGCCGGAGCGTAAGGGAATCCACCCCGCCGCTCAAGCGTGCAGCCGTCATGCGCCCGAAAGGCCGCCGCGGCCCTAGACCCCGCCCGCGGCATTTGAAAAAATGCGCCGCTCACACAAGACCAGCGCGGAAACCACAGACGAAAATCGGAGAATAAAGGAGAGCCCGTCATGCCAGCGGTTCACGTCGATCCGTCCATTTCCAAGCGGCCCATCGAAACCGACGCGCGCGACCAAGCCACGGTGTGCGTGTTGTGCAGCCACAACTGCGGACTCACGGTCGATCTCGTGGACGGCCACATCGAGAACATCCGCGCCGACAAGTCCAGCCCCATCTCGCACGGTTACATCTGCAACAAGGGGTTCAGCGTGGACCATTACGTCAACCACGCACAACGCCTGAGCCATCCGCTCAAACGGAAGCCCGGCGGCGGTTTCGAACGGGTGAGTTGGGACGAGGCGCTGGGCGACATCGGGGCCAAGCTCGGCGCGCTGATCGCCGCCCACTCGCCGCGGTCGGTCGGGCTGGTCGGCATCGGCGGCCAAGCCAACCATCTCGACGCGCCGTACGGCGTGACGTTCCTGTCGCTGCTGAAGTCGCGTCGCTTCTTCAATTCCCTCGCCCAGGAGAAGTCCCAGCACTGGATGGTGGAGAACTGGATGCTCGACAGTTCGTCCGGCACCATGCTGCACCCGGATCACGACAACGCCGACTTCCTGCTGGTCATGGGCACCAACCCGCACATCAGCAACCGCGGCCACAATCCGACCGATGCGCTCAAACGTCTCGCGCGCGACGAATCCCGAAAAATGGTCGTCGTCGATCCGCGTATCACGGAAACGACGCGGCAGGCCGACCGGCATTTGCGCGTCCGCCCCGGCACCGACGCATATCTGCTGCTCGCGCTGGTGAAGGTCATCGTCGAGCAGGACCTCGGGGACGCGGATTTCATTGCCGGCAAGACCGTCGGCTACGACGAACTGAAGACCCGCCTCGCCGACGTCGACATCCACCGCATGGCCGAACGCTGCGGGCTGGACGTGGCCGACGTGGTCGCCACCGCGCGCGAATACGCCGCGGCCGAACGTGCCGCGCTGCTATGGGACCTCGGCGTCGAAATGACGTTGTTCTCGACCCTCAATTCGTATCTGATCCATCTGCTGATCGCCTTGACCGGCAACCTCGGCCGGCCGGGCGGCAACGTGTTCACGTCCAACCTGAACCCTCCGTCGCACGACGGGCGGCGCCACGACGAACCCGAACGCGCCCTGGCTTCGGGCATTCCCGCGGTCTCGGCCCTGACCCGGCTGGGCGTGTTCTCGCCCGTGCTGGTGCCCGAGGAGATCATGCTGGACCATCCCGAGCGCCTGCGGGCGTTGATCGTGGAGGGCTCGAACCCGCTGCTGTCGTTCCCGGACACCAAGCGCTGGCTGGAAGCGCGCGAACGACTCGACCTGCTGGTGGTGATCGAACCGACGATGACCGAAACCGCGCTCGTGGCCGACTACGTGTTGCCCACGCCGACCGGCTACGAGAAGTGGGAGATGGCGAGCTTCCCGCGCGGTTATCCGCGCGTGCAGACGCAGTTGCGCCCGCCCATTCTGCCGGCGCGCGGCGAAGCGTTGCCCGAGGGCGAAATCTACAACCGGCTCGCCGAAGCGATGGGCCTCGTCCCCGCACCGCCGCAGGAACTCGCCGACCTTGCGGAACGGGCGGACGACCCCGCGGGGGCCGCGGCGTATCTGAAGACGCTCCAGACCGCGGCCAAGGCCGCCAAGTTTCCGGCGCCGCTGTATTGGGCGTACCGGACCCTCGGGCCGCATCTCGATTCGCCGGTGCTGTCCAGCGTCTGGTTCCAGGCCATGATGAACGGCATGGCGCGCAAGGCCGCGGTAGTGCGCGTGCTGGGGCCGGAGTGGGAGGACAAGTCCGAGTTCGAGGTCGGCATGGAACTCTACCGCCGGTTGCTGGCGCACCCCGAAGGCATCGACGTGGCCGAACTCGACGTCGACGCCAATCTCGACGAACGGGTCGGGTTCGAGGACGGCAAGGTGCGGCTGCTGCCGGAGGAAATCGAAGCCGAGATCGGACGCGCGATCACCAGCCGGCCGGCCGAGGACCCGGAGTATCCGTTCGTGCTGGCGTCCGGGCTGCGCACGCGCTGGACGGCCAACACCATTCAGCGCGACCCGAGCTGGCGCAAGGGTCGCGGCCCGCACTGTGCGCTGAACGTCTCGCCCGCGGACGCCCAACGCCTGGGCGTGCTGGACGGCGACACGGTGCGCATCAAGACCCGCCGCGGCGCGGTCGAACTTCCGGCCGCGGTGGACAAGAAGCTGCTGGACGGCCACGTCTGGATGCCGAACGGCTTCGGCATGTTGTACCCGACCGAAGGGAACGGCGGGGACGCGGGATCGACCGGCGTCAACATGAACGCCTACACCGACACGGCCGACCGCGACCCGTTCACGGGCTGCCCCTACCACCGCTTCGTGCCGTGTCGGATCGAACGGGTGTAACGCTCGTCGGGACGTTGCCGCATGGCTCCGACCGTACCGCCCGAACTACCGAGCATCGCCGCGATTCTGACGCCGGTCGCGGCGCGCCTTCCGCTCCGGCAACAGCGGCTGCTCATCGCGCACGCCGAGCGTCAGGCGGCCGAGATGTACCGCGCCTGGGCCGCGCAAGTGGACGCACCCGAGCGGGACGGATTCCTGCGCTGCGCGGAACGCGAGGAAGACATCGCCGCACGGATCGAAGCCCTCGAACCGGAAGCCGATACGCTCCGCCGCCAAGTGGAAGCCGCGCTGCCTCCCGACCTTGATGCTCAAGTGCGCGCCGTATATGCCGGCCGTCCCCTCGAAGAACAGTGGGGGATCCAACGCCGGGCCGAGCGCGCCGGCAAGAAGACTTGGGAGAACTTCGCCGCCGCGGAATCCGACCCCGCGGTGCAAGCCGTGCTCCGAACCTGCGCCTCGTTGGAAGACGAGAGCGCATCGTTTCTGGCCGCGACCTTGGACAGCCGAAAACAGGATCAAAGAAAAGAGTAGGGCGCCCCTCTGCACCTGTCTTCTCTCCATCCCTTCTATCCCCTCTCCCCTGGTGGGAGAGGGTTAGGGAGAGGGGGAAGGTTCCTGCCACCGCTTCGCGTTCCACCATCCAGGACGGATCGCCGTGACCGCCCCTCGAATCCTCGTCTTCCAACATCTCGCCGTGGAACACCCCGGGGTGTTCCGCGACTTCCTGCGCGAAGCCGGTATCGAGCGGGTCACGGTCGAACTCGACCGGGGCGAGCCCATTCCCGACCTGGGCGACTACGCTGGGCTGTGGGTCATGGGCGGCCCGATGGACGTGTGGGAAGGCGACCGCTACCCGTGGCTCAGAACCGAGAAGGCGGCTATCCGCGAAGCCGTCGTCGAACGCGAAATACCGTTTCTCGGCGTCTGCCTCGGTCATCAACTGCTGGCCGACGCGCTGGGCGGGGAGGTCGGCCCGGCTTCGGCCCCCGAGGTGGGCATCTACGACGTGGAAAAGACGCGAGCGGGTGAAGCCAACCGGTTTCTGCGTGGCCTACCCGCGACCATGACGTGTTTGCAATGGCACGCCGCTGAGGTGAAGACGCCGCCGCGGGGTGCGTCCGTACTCGCCGGCAGCCCGGAATGCCGGATTCAGGCACTGGCGGTCGGCGACAAGGCGTTCAGCACGCAGTACCACACCGAAATCTCGGACGCGACGATTGCCGAATGGGCCGAGGTTCCGACCTATCGCACAGCACTGGAAAAGACGCTGGGCGCGGACGGCGTGGCGCAACTCGAAGCCGGGACGAGCGCGCATCTCGATACGTTCAAGCAATCCGCGCGGCGGTTGTTCGACAACTGGCGGGCCTGCGCGTTCGGGTAGCGGCCTCGGACCCTCACCCCCGGATTATCTCTCATGTAGCCCCCTCCCTTCTCTCGATTCTATCCCCTCTCCCCCCTTCGACAAGCTCAGGGACCACTGGGAGAGGGCTAGAGCCTGCCCCGGACTTGTCCGGGGGTGAGGATTTCGGCGAGATCATCGCCACGTCACGCTATTGTCGGCGCGTTTCTGCCTGGATTCCTGTTTCGATGTTGAGATTCGGAACGGCGATATGTCGTCTCTCGACGCCTGGAGCGTGTTCGGCGACCTCGGCTGCGTAAGCGTGCTGCTGTTGGCCGGACTGCTGGCGCGGATGTGGCTCGTCTGGGCGCAGCGGCTGTTTCTCCCAGCCAGCGTCATCGCCGGGTTCGGGGGCTTACTGGCCGGACCCAATGGCCTGGATGTGTTGCCGTTCTCTCCGCTCCTGCCGCAATACCCCGGTGTCCTGATTACGCTGGTGTTCGCGGCGTTGCCGTTCACGTCGCAAGCGTTCGATTGGCGGACCGGCTCCCGACGTGCGACCGAACTCGGCGCGTACTCCGCGGCCCTCGTGCTGCTGCAATGGGGGCTGGGCGTGGGATTCAGCCTGATCGTGTTGTCGTTGGTCTGGCCGGATTTGCCGCTCGGTTTCGGGACGATCCTGGCCGCGGGCTTCGTCGGCGGACACGGCACGGCCGCGGCGCTGGGCGCGGCCTTCAACGGCCTGGGCGCACAGAGTTGGCCCGAAGCCGAAGCACTGGCCATGACCTCGGCCACGGTCGGCATTCTGAGCGCGGTGGTCGGCGGCCTGTTGTGGATTCAGTGGGCGGCCCGGAACGGCACGACCCGCTTTCTTCCCCGCTTCGACGAGTTGCCCGACGAACTGCGCACCGGTCGCGTCCCTGCGGCACAGCGCCGCCCGCTCGGCCACGAAACCCTGTCAGCGCTGGCGATCGACCCGCTCGTGTTTCACGTGGCGCTCGTCGCCGTAGCAGCCGCGGGCGGCTATCTGCTTGCAAGCGCGGTCGCCGTACTGCTGGACGGCTATCGTCCGCCGAGTTTCTGCCTGGCATTTATCTGTGGCTTCGGTCTGAAGCACGCCTGCACCCGCCTGCAACTGACGGACACGATTGACCGCACGGCGATGGTACGGATCAGCGGCGCACTGACCGACGTGCTGGTCGTCTGCGGCATCGCCGCCATCAATCTCGAAATCGTCGCACGCTACGCGCTACCGCTCGGCTGTCTGTTCGCCTTCGGCCTGCTGTTGTGCTGGGCGGTCTTCTACGTCAACGGCCCGCGCGCGTTCCGCGAACTCTGGTTCGAGAAGGCGCTGTTCACCTGGGGCTGGGTGACGGGCGTCATGGCTATCGCGCTCGCCCTGCTGCGCGTCGTGGACCCGCGCAACGAGTCCAAGATCCTGGACCCGTTCGCCGTCGCGTATCTGTTCGTGGCCCCCCTGGAAGTCGGTCTCGTTGCATTCGCCCCGCTGCTGATCGCACAGGGCTTTGTCTGGACCTTTGCCTTGGTGACTTTAGCCGCGGGCTTCGCCGCTTTGTTCTTGGGCGGAGGATGGAATGAAAGACCGGAAGGGTGAGTCAGATGTATGGTGTCCGTTTCCCCAAAGTCTCTGGCTTTCCGCGAGTTTGAACCGAGATCTGATGCCTGAGCCGTATTTACAGACAGGGTCCCTTACTACCTTGTGCACACTTCCGGGTGCTGTCGCAGGTATTCGAGCAGGGCTTCCGCAGCCCACTGGTGGCCGTTGGCGTTCCAGTGGCTATCATGCTCCCAGTGTGCATCCTTGAATCTGCGGCCTTGGCGGATGATGTAGTCGTACATGTTGATGACGGGAATACCCTGTGTCTCGACTATGGCGTTCAAGCGATCAAAGGCGCGATGACCTCGGCTTCCCATGGACTCCGCCGCCAGGATCAACAGCACGACATTGTCGCGCTCGGCGCGTTCCTTGAATTGCTGCAACGCGAAGGCTGTGAAGTCATCTTCGTGTGATGGATCCTGAAAGAGGGACTCATAGGATGGGCGTTGTCTCAGTTCTTCTTCCCATGCGAACGCTACACGATGCCTTTCCAGATGAGGATCAGTCAGCAAAGTCCCGGCCTTGGCGCGCAGCCAGTTACCAAAAAAGGAAACGTCAGTAACCCACAAGTCGGTGCGATACAGCCAGGATTTCGGCCTTAGGTCGATCCCTCTACGGAGTTGCCGCTCATAGCCTCCCCAGGAAGGGGGCAATTCACGATATTCCGGCGAGGGCATTCGCAACTTGATCTTCCCTCCCCAGTCCGTTCCGGATATGCGTACGGTGCCTTATCCGTGTCCCACCCTTGACGCAGCGCCATCATCAATGCGGAGTTGCCCCCGAAGTCGTTGGGCAGGAAAACAAGCACCAGCACCTTCGGGGACAGCTTTGTCGCGTACTCGTCGTAGTACGGCAATTGACTTGCCTGTGCGGTGTTGGGACGTCCGAACGCGGATGTCGTAACGTCCAGGCCGGGCAGTTCCCGAGCGGCGAGGTGTTCGAGACGGACGTGAAACTTATCGGAGATGGGGACTTGACTCGCCTCCACGAAGGAATCGCCAATCATGGAAAAGTGGCAGCTTGCCGCTGCGCGCTTCGGGTCGGGAGGTTCCCGATCGAGAAAACCCAAGCTATTGGTTCGAGAGACCGTCCAGAAATCGAGGTGGTTCGTTACGCGCACTTCCACATTGATCTCACTCATGACTCCCACTCCAGGAACGAAAGTGATTGGTCGTACATTTTGCAGAAATGGTCTGCTCCATCGCAGGTATATCTCTCCGGTACTCACCAGGAGAGCCAGACCTGCGATGATCCATAACGCATTCCAGCCGACCAAGCGTGCAGCCCGACGGATGCGGGGAGGGGGGGCATCTGTCATCTCTTCATGGAAACGGGCTGATTCCGATCAATAACAGTCACCTAGTTCCCCGTCCATTCGAGGAAAACCTTCTCTCTATCTGATGCGGGTTCGGCGGTAGTTCCCGGTTTTGTTGTCGATAGGCCAAGATCATTTCATGGAGAGCGTCTTGGAGCATGAGCCGGCATTCTTCGAGATCTTTCCCCTCCGTTACGACTTCCGGCCACTCTACTACCTGCCCCATATAACCGGCATCGATCTTGGTGTAGGTCGCGGTGTAACGCCGCTGCATAACGGATCCTTTCGAGAATGGGCTGTCCTTCTCGATTTTCGTCCCTAGGTTGGATTAGCGAAGGGTAATCCAACTCCCACTTAGTACAGCCCCAGATACTCTTCCACTTCCCACTGCGAAACCGAATCGTGATAGCGCTTCCACTCAGCGCGTTTGCAGCGGATGTAATACTCGGCGTAATCGCGGCCCAGCGCCTCCTTGATGACGTCGTCCTGTGCCAGTTCGTCGAGCGCCTCGCTCAGGTTGGTGGGCAGCAGGGCGATGCCCTCCGCGGCCAATTCCGCCTCGGGCACTTCGTACAGGTTGCGGTCGTTGCGTGGGCCGGCAGGCATTTCGTTGGCGATGCCGTCCAGCCCCGCGGCCAGCATGACGGCCGGCGCCAAGTACGGGTTGGCCGCGCCGTCGATGGTGCGGTTCTCGATACGGCCCCGGTCGGGGATGCGGATCATCTGCGTGCGGTTGGACGCGCCGTACGTGACGTACACCGGCGCCCAGGTCGCACCCGACGCCGGCGCGCCGCGAATCAGGCGTTTGTACGAGTTCACGATGGGCGCGGTGACCGCGGCGATGGCGCGGGCGTGGTGCTTGATGCCGCCGATGAAGTGGTAGGCCAACGCGGACAGGCCGTTTTCGTCGGACTCGTCCAGGAACAGGTTGGCGTCGGTCTCGGCGTCCCACAGGCTGGTGTGGAAGTGGCAGCCGTTGCCCGTCAGATGCGCGAACGGTTTTGGCATGAACGTCGCGATCGCGCCGAGTTCCTCGGCCACGGTACGCACCATCCAGCGGAAGAAGGTGTGCCGGTCCGCGGTAGTCAGGCAGTCGGCATAGGTCCAGTTGATCTCGAACTGGCAGTTGGCGTCTTCGTGGTCGTTGGCGTACGGGTCCCAGCCGAGTTGCTGCATGTAGCCCAGCAGCTTGGTGGTGAAATCGAGATTGCGGTTGAGCGCGCGCAGGTCGTAGCAGGGCTTGCTCAGTGTATCGAGCGGGTCGAACGGCTCGAACCCGTCCGCGTCGGTCCGGCGGGTCAGGATGAACTCCGGTTCGACGCCGGTCTTGAGCACGTACCCCTGCTCGCGCGCCTTGGCGAGTTGGCGTTGCAGGATGGTCCGCGGGCAGGAGGGCCACGCTTGCCCGTCCACGGTCATGTCGCTGGCGACCCAGGCGACGTTCGGACGCCAGGGCAGGACGGTCAGGCTGGCGAAATCGGGTATGGCCAACATGTCGGTATCGTGCGGCTGCTGGCCCATGTTGCCGGTCGCGAACCCGGCGAACCCGGCGCTGCCCGCGGCCATGTCATCGAGATGCGCCGCGGGGACCACCTTGGCCTTGGGCGCGCCCGACATTTCTACGAACGAGCAGAGGAAGAATTCGATGTCCTTGTCTTGTACGAGTTTGGCGACGTCTTGCACGCTCGGCATGGGATGCTCCTTCTTTGCAGGCGCGGCGCGAAGGCGCGTCCTGCGGGATCAATGCGAGACCGCGGCCGCGGCTTTTTCGCCGACCAGCCGGTCTTCGTAGAATCGTGAGAGGCTGAACGGTTCGATCAATTTCGGCGTTCGGCCGGTGGCGATCAACTCCGCGACGGTCTTGCCGCCGGCCGGGCCGGCCTTGAAACCGTACGTCCCCCAGCCGACGTTGACGACGAACCCGGCTACCTCGGGCACCGTGCCGATGATCGGGCTGAAGTCCGGGGTGATGTCGCAGATGCCGGTCCACTGGCGCAACACGCGCACCTCTTCCAGGACGGGGAACAATTCCAGGGCGTGGGCCGCCATCATTTCCAGGGTCGGCAGGGTCGAAGCCAAGTTGTAGGAAGGGTAGGGGTCGATCTCGGCGCCGATCACCACTTCGCCGCGGTCCGTCTGGTTTACATAGACGTGCAGCGTGGCGGACACAATGACTTTGTCCAGAAACGGCTTGAGCGGCTCGGTGACGCAGGCTTGGAGCGGATACGACACGATGGGCAGATCGACGCCGACCATCCGGGCGATGGTGGAGCACCAGCCCGAGGTGGCGTTCACGACCGTGCCGGTCGCAATCCGGCCGCGGCTGGTGTGCACCGCGGTCACGCGACCGTCACTCGTCTCGATGTCGTGCGCCTCGGTGTGCGGATGGATTTCGACGCCCAGCCGGTCGGCGCCGCGCGCATAGCCCCACACCACCGCGTCGTGGCGGATGATGCCGCCGGGCGGGTGGTAGAGCGCCGCCTGAATCGGGGCGTGGGCGTCCGGGCCGACGTGCATGGCCGGCACCATGCGCTCGATCTCGTCGGGAAAGATCAGGCGGCTGTCCACGTCGAGCAGCGCGTTGTTCTCGGCCCGCAGGCGCAGGCCGTCCACGCCGGTGTCGGTATGCGCCAAGGTCAGATGCCCGACCTGGGAGAACAGGACGTTGAAATCCACTTCCTGCGACAGGGTTTCGTACAGGCGCAGGCTCTCGGCGTAGAACGGAATCGCCTCCGCGGTGCGGTAGTTGGCGCGCAGAATGGCGGTGTTCCGTCCGCTGTTGCCGCCGCCGACGTAGCCGCGGTCCACGACCGCGACGTCGGTCACGCCCTGTGTGCCGAGATAGTAGGCCGCGGCCAAGCCGTGCACGCCGGCGCCGATGATGACGACGTCGTAACGATCCTTGAGATCGCGCCGGCGCCACATGCGTCGTGTGCGGAAATTCCGAAAAAGCCGCCGCACGTCTCAGCCCTCCGCTTCAAGTGTCCGCAAGGCCGCGCGCCCGAACGGACGCGCGGCGAACTCGCTGCCTGCGTCGAGGAGGGCGTCCCAAACGAAGGCGCCGAACTCGCGACCGCAACATGTCTGAAACGACAAGAGTCCGCGTACGTCGGCGCGCAGGATCAGTGTGTGTACGCCCGCCACGCTGGTCTGCGCGCAAGTCAGGTCGGGAAATGCCCTGGCCCCGAGATCCAACGCGGTCAGCTTGCGCAGCAGTTCCCGACTGCGAGGGCCACTGATCTGCACCAGGGTGTATGCGGACGTGACGTCGGTCAGCCGAGCACGGACGGGGCGCGTATCCGCGGCGTGCGCCCGTGTCCAGCGCGCCTTGATCCCGACCGCGGCATCGGCGGAGACGAACAGTCGGGCGTGATCCTGGGTCAGGCAACACAGCAGGCCGTCCGGCTGGCGGTCGGTTTCTGTTGTCGGAACGGGTGTGGACAGGCGCGTGACAGAGACGGTCGCGGGCGTGGACAGCGCCAGTCGGCGCGCAAGGGTATGTAGGGTGTCGTTGCCGCGCACGTCGAGTTTGGCCGCGGGGCTGATGTCGGCCAGCCCGACGCCGTTGCGCACCACGTGCAACTCGTCCTCGACTCCGGCATACCCCCCCGGGCATTGCCAACCGTCATACTCACCTATGCGTGCGCCCGCGGCCACGTGAGCGGCGTGCAGGGCGGAGCGGCGCATTACCGACGTGTCCATCATCGCCCTCTATCCTACGTGCGCAGCCGCTCTCCTGCAGGGTCGTAGAACGCCTCGTGCATCACGTCGGCCGGTTCCAGAGTGCCGTCGATACGGATTTCCAGCGGTGTTTCGCCCCGCGCGACTTCGATCGGAACCCAGGCCAAGCCGATGCAGCAGCCGGCAGCCGGGCTGAACGCGGCGCTGGCGACGCGGCCCGCGGGCTTGCCGGCAACGACGACGGCGTGGCCGCCCTTTGCGAGTGCCGTTCCCCGCAGTTTGAACCCGACCAGGGCGTTGTGCGTCCCGCGTTCCCGGACTGCTTCCAGGGCAGGCTTGCCGATGAAGTCGTCCTTGTCGAACTTCACGGCCCAGGCCAAATCGGCTTCCAGCGGATTCGACAGCGCGTCGGTGTCCTGGCCGACGATGACGTGCTGCTTCTCCAACCGCAACAGACGCTGTGCCTCCACCCCGAACGGCACGACCTGACACGCGGGCTCACAGCGCGGCCCCGCGGCGATGAGGGCGTCCCAGACGTGCTCCCCGCATTCGGCCGGTATGTGGATTTCCCAGCCGGTCTCGCCGACGAAGCCGATGCGCAGCAGCAGCGCGTCCACCCCGGCCACGACGGCCTGCCGGCAGGCCATGTACGGAAACGCGTCGCGCGCCAGATCACAATCGGTGAGTATGGTCAGCACGCGCCGGGCGTGCGGGCCGGCGAGGTTGAGCGCGGCCAGCCCACCGGTGACGTTCGTCACCTGCACGTCCCAGCCGGTCCCGGCCGTCCACCAGGCGAGCCACTGTTCGACGGCCTCGACGTTGCCCGAGGTGGTCGTCAGAAAAAAACGGTCGTCCGCCAGCCGCGAGACGGTTCCGTCGTCGATGATGATGCCCGCGTCGTCGCACATCACGCCGTAGCGGCTGCGCCCGACACGGAGGTTGGAAATCGTGTGAGTGTAAACCTTGTCGAGCAGCGCGGTGGCGTCGCTGCCGACGACTTCCAATTTGCCCAGCGTACTCACGTCGATGATGCCCACGCCCTCGCGGACCGCGCGGTATTCGCGGTTCGGCACGGTGTACGCGAACGGTCGCCGCCAGTTGCCGAGCAGCCGCATGTCCGCGCCGAGTTCCAGATGACGGTGATGTAGCGGAGTCCGTTTTTCGGGGTGACGTCCGCGGCCGGCCAGCACCCCGAGCAGGACGGGTTTGATGGGCGGGCGCGAGGTGGTGGTGCGCGCAGCGGCCAATTCCCTGCCGGCCTGCCGGGCGCAGATGCGCAGCGCCGAAGTCGCGCACATGCGTCCCTGGCAGGGTCCCATGCCGAACGTACTGTAACGTTTCAGCGTTTCGATTTCGTCGAAGCCCTCGGCCACGCTATCGGCCAAATCGGCGTGGGTCACGTCTTCGCACAGACAGACGAATTGCTTCTTCTCGATTCGGACTTGGCCGAGTTGCGGGGCTGCCCGTTGGATACGCTGATCCGCGGCGGGTTCTCCGCGCGTTTCGTCCGCGCGCGAGGGAGCGTAGCTTGCAAGGCTCTGCGCGGCGTTCCGGCCGGCCGTGCGGCCCTGATCGAGTACGGTCGAGAGATGCGTTTCCGCGTCGAGTCCGGTCACTTCGCCCGCGCAGAAGACGTGCTGCGGCAGCGTGTCCGGGACCATGCAGCCGAGACTTTCATCGTAGCGCAACGTGCCGCCGCTCTGTGCCAGCAGTCCCCCGGCCGGCGTGTGGTCGGCAGCCAGACACAGCAGGTCGCAGGGGATGAACCGCGGAGCGTGGGCAATCTGCCGACCATGCGGGTCGAGCGGAACGACCAGCGCCCCATCCACCCGCCGTCGGCCGTGTGCCTCCTGGAGCGCGTAGGCGTCAAGTAATTCCACCCCCGCGGTGCGCAACCGCTCTCGCGCCGCCAGGATGTGGTCGTCGGCTCGACCGGGCTCGAAGCGGAAGTCCACGACCGCGGCCACCCGGACGCCGGCGTCGAGCAACTCGTCCGCGAGCCGCACGCCGGATGCGGTACGACAGGCTACGACCGCGCGCGTACCGGGCTTGACCGCGTACAGGTGCAGCAGCCGGCGCACCCCACGGCCGAGCATGACGCCGGGCAGGTCGTTGTTCTTGAACACCGCGGGATATTCGTGCCCCCCCGTTGCGATGACCAAGCGTTTGGCGCGCAGGTGGATCAGCCGCTTGCCCTGCATGACGCCGAGCAGTCCGCCTTCGTAGCCGCCAAACACCGTAGCCGCGGACAGCACCTCGACGTTGGATTGCGCGCGGACGCGCTCGATCCAACGCCGCGCCACTGCAAAACCGGCCATGTCGGCGCCCGATTCGGCCGGCACGTCACAGGTCCCGACCTGAAACCGCAAATGGCCGCCGAGTGCGGGCTGGTCGTCAACCAGAGTGACGTGACAGCCGAGCTGCGCGGCTTCGTACGCAGCGCCGAGTCCCGCGGGTCCGCCACCGACGACGGCTACGTCCGTATGCCGGTGTTCATGGTCGGAGTCGCGTTTGGGCCGTGCCTGTATGTCGAGGCGGCCCAGCCCGGCGACGCGGCGCAACAGCTTTTCGGCCAGCGGCCACGCCCACCGCGGACGAATGAACGTTTTGTAGTAGAAGCCGACGGGCAGCAGAACATCGAATTTGTCGATCAGCGCCAGCGCGTCGAAACCGAGCGACGGCCAAGCGTTCTGGGAACGGACGCGCATGCCCGCGCGGACCGGCTCGGTACACGCGCGTACGCTCGGCGTGCCATCCACGTTCATCAGGCAGTTGGGGCAGTCGCCCGACAGGCACAACAGCCCGCGCGGGCGGTGATATTTGAAGCTGCGGCTGAAGATGCGCTGCCTCGCGGCATACAGCGCCGAGGCGATGGTATCGCCCGGCTTGGCGGCGACGTTGCGGCCGTCGAACGTGAACGTCAACGTCCCGTCGTGGTCGATGACGTGATGCGGACGGGGGGGAAGGCGCGGCGTACTCATGGGGCCGGCGTTCTTCGGATCGGGCCGCGGAGCAGGGCAGGGGCGCACGGCTCACGCCGCGGGCTGGTCCGCGTCGCGCAACTCCATGACGGTATTGGTGCGCGTGTCGCGCACGCCGATCAGCCAGCGCCGGCAGCCGAGCCGGTGAAACCACCACTCGGTGTGCTCACCGGCCACGTTGTTCCGCATGTACAGATAGTGCGCCCACTCCCGCGGCGACCCAGAACCGGCCGGCCGTCGGTTCATCTCGCCGCCGGCGCGAAATTCGTACACGCTGCGCTCGCCGCAGTGCGGACACGCCAGCAGAAACGACATGGGCGTCAGCCCCGCGCGGGCGGCGTCCAGCCCGGGCCGCCACCGAAGACCACGTTGGTGCCCGCCAGCGGCACGCCGGCGATCATGGACGATTCGAAGGTCAGCGCGCGCAGGTCTTCCGGCTCCAGGGCGTGCACGTCCGACTTGCCGCAGGCGCGCGCCAGCATCTGAATTTCCAGCGTCACGGCGTTGAAGAAATTCTGGACGCGCTCGGCCCCGGCGTCGATGTCCAGGCGCGCCATGAGTTCCGGGTCCTGCGTGGCGATGCCGACGGGACACCGGCCGGTGTGGCAATGGTGGCAGGCGTAGGGCTCGGCGCCGATTGCACGGTAATCGTCGTGGTAGAGCGGCTTGTTGCAGTTGAGCGCCATCAGGGCCGCGGTGCCGACGTAGACCGCGTCCGCGCCCAGGGCCAGCGCCTTGGCCGCGGCGCCGCCGCCGTGGATGCCGCCCGCGATGACGAGTTGCACCTCGCCGTACAGTCCGCAGTCCTGCAACGCGGCGCGCGCCTCGCAGACCGCGGCGAGCGTCGGAACGCCGGTGTGGTCGAGCAGAACGTCGGGCGACGCGCCGGTGCCGCCCTCCATGCCGTCCACGACGACCACGTCGGCCCCGGCCTTGGCTGCCAGCTTCACGTCGTCGTACACGCGCGCGGCGCCCATCTTCACGAAGATCGGCACCTGCCAGTCGGTGGCTTCGCGCAACTCCTCGATCTTGGTGACCATGTCGTCCGGCCCGAGCCAGTCCGGGTGGCGGCACGGGCTGCGCTGGTCCACGCCCGGGGGCAGGTCGCGCAGCCGGGCGATTTCGTCCGAGACTTTCGATTCCAGCAGCAGGCCGCCGGTGCCGGGCTTGGCGCCCTGGCCGACGGTCAGTTCGATGGCGTCCGCCTGCCGCAGATGATGAACGTCGATACCGTACCGGCTCGGCAGCACCTCGTAGATCAAGGTGCCGGAGTGCTCGCGTTCCGCGGCCAACATGCCGCCGTCGCCCGTCGTCGTGGACGTGCCGGTTCGGGCCGCGGCCTTGGCCAGGGCGACCTTGGCGTTGTAGGACAGCGCGCCGTAGCTCATGCCCGTCACCATGACGGGGATGTCGAGTTCGACCGGCTTGCCGGCGAACCGGCTGCCGAGAACGGTGCGGGTCGCGCACTTCTCGCGATACCCTTCCAGCGGCACGCGGGTGAGCGTGCAGGGGATGAACGTGAGATCGTCGAACGAGGGCAGCGGCCGGCTGCGCAACGCGCTGAAGCCGCGGATGCGGTAGCGGCCCAGGTCGGCCTTGGCCTGGATGTCCTCGATGACTTCGGGCTTCCAGGTCGTGCTGTGCCGGGTGACGGATCGGGTGCTCACGATCCTCCTCACAGGGCCTCGCGCCACGTCTCGAAGTCTTTTTTGTCGAACTGCCACAGGCGCCGGCCGGCCACGACTTTGCGAAACGCCGCGGGCGACCGCACGTCGTGGCGGGCCAGACTGGTGGCGAGGAAGGCGCGGTCGTCTTCGGTCGGCTCGCCCACCTCGGCGTCGTTGCCCAGGTCGGCAATCCGGCCGCCGACGAAGATGCGGCCCTCGTACATGGAATCGCCCAACGCTTCGGCCGCGTCGCCGCACACGACGATGGTGCCTTTCTGCATCATGAAGCCGGTCATGTAGCCGCTGTCGCCCTGCACGATCAACGTGCCGCCCTTCATGGCGATGCCGGCGCGCGAGCTGGCGTTGCCGCGCACGACGACCGTCCCGCCGCGCATGGACGCGCCCGCGCTGTTGCCCGCGTTCCGGCCGACGACGACCGTCCCGGCGAGCATACTTTCGGCCACGCCCCAGCCGCAGCTTCCTTCCACCTCGATCGTCGCGCCGTCCATCAGCCCACCGCAGTAGTAGCCCACGCTGCCCATGATCGTCAGCGTGACGGGTTGCAACAGGGCGACGCCCAGATTGTGGCGCGCCTGCGGATGTCGGACGTGAACGTGCGTTTCGCCGGCGCGCACGAGGGCACGGATTTCCCGGTTGATCTCGCGGGACGTTTTGCCCGTACAATCGACGGTCGGCATGGGAGCGCCTGGAAGCAACGGCTCAGCCGCGGCCTATCTGCCACGTCGCCACGTCCTTCACGCCGGGCTCCCAGACCGGGAAATCGTCGCCCAACGCGGCGCGCAACGCCTGCTCCTCGGTCGCCAGAGCAACGAACGCGGGCGTTTCGGTCACGGTCAGCGGCTTGAAGGCGAACGGGTCTTTGACGTAGCCGAGCGCGTCGGCGGTCGCGGCCAGATAGCTGAATGCGCCGTCGAACTCGGTCAGCGACTCGCGCAGCGCGTCCGCGAAACCTGCTCCCTGTGTCATACGCTCCGCCAAGTACAGGCCGATGATCTCCGAGTCGTTCTCCGTATAGAAGCGGTGGCCGCGTTGCTCATAGAGGCGGCGCAGCTTGTGGTAGTTGGTGATGTGGCCGTTGTGCACGACCGAGACGTCCGCCCCGCGGTGCGCCCAGAACGGCTGCGAATGGCTCAGGTCCACGCGACTTTCGGTGGACATGCGCGTATGGCCGATACCGTGCGTGCCGCGCGTGGAGGAGACCGCATACGTGCGTTCGAGGTTGGCGGGCGAGCCGACCTGTTTGACCAGGTCCAGCCGGCGGCCCAGGCTGACCACTTCGAAGGCGGCGCCGTTCCCCTCCGAACCCGAGTCCCCCGTGGCCTCGATGGCTTGCTCCAGCCGCGCGGGCGCCGCCGCGGATTCGATGGACAGGCGGAGGGACGGCCCCTGCACGCGCGAGTCCAGAACGGTCGCGACATCGGTCAGGCGGTCCAGCACGGTCTGCGCCGCGGACTCGAACGGCCCGTGCTCACCGAGCTTCACTCTCACGACGTAGCGCGGGGGTTCGTCCCCGCCGGAGGATTGGGCGGTCTGGTCACTGTAGATCGCGACCCCGCTGGAATCCGGGCCGCGGCGGTCCAACGCCGACAGCATGGCGAACAACACCTGCCCGACCGCGGCGGCGCGGTCCCCGGTCTTGTCCAAAAAGCCGACTATGCCGCACATGGGGTACGTTTGTCCGGTTTGCCGAATGAGCCGCGGCCTTGCATCGAACGGGGCCGAGCCTGCGCGTTGTGTATGAGTATCCGCTTCAGCCTGTCAATACCGACGCCGGGGGCCGGGGTGTTTCGACAATCTTGATGCGGCTCTCCGTCAAGCCATCGAAACGGCTCCTGAATCTGCCGGTCCCTCCAATGAAAGTTACTGCATGAAGTTGAGCGGGCTGCCCGCGATGAGTGGCTGTAAGTTGCGGCGATACTCTTCGGGCTTGGCGACTTCTTCGATCAGCCATTCGATGTCGCGTTCGTAGAAATGAGTCATGATCGTGAAGAGCGTGTTGTACGCATCGACGTAGCGGTTGCAGACGTACGCGACCGTCTCGGGGCCTCGGCGCTCGACCGAAGTCTGCGTTGGTGGATAGTGCGTGACCAGGTCGGCGTCGCTCATGCCCTGTGGCGTATCGTCGTCTATGAAGCGCCGGTTCTCGCGTTCCATCTCGGTCACCAACTTGTTGGCCGGATGGGACAGGTCGAGTTCGATGGTGACGGGGAGGGTGACGTCCAGGCTCGGCGGGGTGTGCGCGGCGAGCTTTTGTACGGCGCGGCGGGCACCCTCCCGAATCCGGGCGTGGCTTTCGGGCAGCGGCAGGTGGCGGCCCTTGAAATAGCCGAGCGACTGTTTGACCTCGACGTATTCGATGTCGCCGAGCAGCGGCCGCGCCTGTTCCACCGTCTTGTCGTCTCCGGACAGCATGACCACCGGGACCCCGAAACTGTGCACCAGAAACCCGTTCAATCCGTACTCGCCGACCGATAGTCCGTTCACCCGCACGTCCTGAAACGCCGGAATCCAGGTATGGCTGAGGATGCCGTCGCTGGTGCCGGCCTTGGAGTGGTAGCCGATGAACAGCGCGCCGTCGAAATCCGGACTGAAGCCCTTGAACTGGCACAGGTTGCGCTGCATGCCGGACTTGAGTTTCGCCTTCCGGTGCACGTCTTTGGGACGGATGTTGCACATGTAGCCGTGCGAATCCGACACCACGATGTCCGACGCCCCGCCCTCTATGGCGCCCTGGACCGCGGCGTTGACGTCGCCCGCCATGATCTGCCGAAACGTCTGATAGCCGGGCAGACCTTGGAACACCTCTTCGACCGTTTCCACCCCGGAAATGCCTTCCATGTCCACCGAAATGAAGATGCGCATACGGCCTCCTTTGCGCCTGGAGCGTGGCGGGTCGTTGTATGCCGAAGCACGGCGTCCGGTTCCGGTTCACCCGCCTCGTCTGCTGCCACGTCAGTCGTCTTCCCAAGCCGCGGCCGCCTCGCGCATGGTCGTGAACCAGACGCCGGGCTTGGCATAGACGTGTTGGATGACGCTCTCGAGCCACGCCGGCTTGAAGTCGCGTCCGCAGCACTGCGGGTGCAGAATCGTGTTCCACACGCCGCCCGGCACGTGCTCGTAGCAATAGTCGAAACTCGACGTAAAAATTTCCTTGGACTGCGAGGGGGTGTGGAAGGGCGCCGGCGAAAACCACGGGTTCTTGGGATCGAGGTAATAGCCCATGAACTCGAACTGGGCGAAGTCGTTCGTGTCCCAGTGCAGCGGGATTTCGAGCAGCGGCGAAGGTTCGCCCCAGGTGACCGCGAACGGCTCTTCGGTTTGAATTTTGTCGCCGATGCGCAGCCGGTACGGCAGGAAATCGTGGCCCTGCAAGCTGCTGTCGTACACGAAGCCCAGGTCGATGAGATGCTGCGGGACGTGCTCGCCCAGCCAATCGCCGATCGGGGAGCGGAACCCGATCGGCCGTTCGCCGACGGTCTTTTCGAGCACCTTGATCTGCTGTTCGAGATACGCGCGCTGCTTGTCGGCCGAGGCCGGCTCGACTCCGCTCATGGCCAAGCCGACCTCCGAAGGCTGGTGGTACATGCTGTGCGCCGCGATTTCGTGGCCGCGGCGATGCGCCTCCTGCACGACCTCACTGAACAGCGTCGCGCTGTGTCCGGGGGTAAAGAACGTGGCCTTGATGTCGTACTTGTCCAGGATGTCCAAGATGCGCGGCATGGCCACGCGCGGCCCGAACTCGCCGCGCGACAGCGGGTTGGCGGTGGGAGAGCGAAAGAACCCCAGCCACAAGGCCATGGCATCGATATCGAAACAGAAACACACGGCCATCCTCGTCCCATCCGGCGTGCGGACTTTGCCCATAGCGACCTCCTGTCGTCAGTGGTGGTTCCCTACCGAAAGTGCGGCATGACTGTCCGGTCGGTCACAGAGGCGGGTCCACGGCGCTATTGTTGACCAACGCGCCCCCGCCCGTCCGTGTCAGGACCTGGACGCTGATGTCACGCGTCGAGACGACGAAACACGACAAGCCCATTCCTCGCCATTGGTAGTCGATGACCCGTTCGATCTCCGCGGCTTGCATGTGGTAGGTCGCGCGGGGCTCGATGCGCTCGACGACGGACCCGGAATGTAGCTCGCCATTGTCGTTCGCGCAGATCAGCATGACGTTCTCGCATGGGCCGCCTGTGGTCTCGCACCGGATCCGCAAGTTGGTGACGTCCGACGAGGTGGGCGACGGGATCGAGTACACTCGCGCAGCCTGCCACGTGTTCCCCGCGTACTCTAACAGGAAACTTCTGGAAGCAGCGGTATTGTTCACCAACACACCGTCCCCCGACCGTGTCCACACCTGCCCGGTGACGGCGCGCTTGCTGCGCAATGCGCATGTCAGACGTCCTCGCCAGGGCTCGCCGCCCGTAATTTCGGCGATATCCTGGGCGGTGAGGGTGCGCGTTCCGAACGCGGGAATGGTGTCCGGAACGGGTCCCGCGTACTCCGATCCCTCGTGGTCGGTGCAGTCGAGATGCACGGCGCAGGCTTCCCCATCCAAGCCTTCACAGTGCACCCGCACCGTGGCTTGGTCGCGGGCCGTAATCGGCGGAATCGCATAGACTTGGGCTTGGATGGGATCCTGTACAGGTGGATAGATCGTTGTAATCCCTGCGATGTCGTCCGGCTGTAGGCGGTCGGGTGACGGTACGAGGTTCATCACCGCACTCACAGTCTGGCCGTGCTGATCCGGATGATCCAAGCCCCAGAAGTGGCCGAACTCATGCATAGCCATGCGGTGTATGTCGATCTGCTGGTTACGTTTCGGTCCATTGTAACTGGACCATTGTATAGGACCGTCGTGCAATTCACCGATATTGAACACGATATCTCCTTCGGCTAAGCGATAAGTTCCTTCTTGCTGAGAATAATAAAAATATCCTTGTGCGGTTGCCCCGACCCAAGGGTTAAACTCTCGTCCACAAAAGCCGGTTGCTAAGGATACGGTACTACGGCGGTCACCTAGAATACATTGATTTCGGCCGGCGATACCGCTGGGGTCTCCGTGAGATGTGAATACGATATTGATGTTTGCACCGGTGTCGATCCAAGCCTGCGCAGCGTGCCGAATCACGTCTTCTAAACAAGGGCCGTGTACCAACCATCTTCCTCGACCGTAACAGGTCGGTCCGGTGCCGCCAACCCAGAGTTCTACCGTAGCTGTGCTGCTTTGTGCCCATTGCGCTTCTAGATCTTCGCCGTTCCAGTAGGTTGGCGGAAATTGCACCCAAGCCGAGCCTTGGGTGCTCCACAACAATACCAACAAGATCGCTCCGCGTTTCATCGCTTTCATTGCTGCTCTCCTTAGCGGTCAGGGGTTAACGTGCATTGGTTATTTTGGTTACGCGTGTGCGAAGAGACTCTAAGGACATTCGCGCAGGACGACGTTGGTGGAGGGCAGATATAGTTGGTCGCGCTGCCAATTCAGCCGCAAGATTGGCGTCTTCATCGTGTGTTGGCGTCTCGGGGATTTCGACAAGAAGCTCACCGTTTGGTCCCTTGACAACTCGATATTGTCCCTGGTGCCAACCTACGATCGGGTTTACCCAACGATTTCCATCTACCCAAAAAAGAACGTATCGTCCCCCCACTAGAAATCGTGGCATACCGGCGACGATAAGGATCGTCCCATCCCCGACCGGGCCACCCAGAAATTCGAGATCAACGGTTCGTTCCTCTGTTTCACCTTTCCACCATTCGGCGGGCTGGAAGGTCACGCGGGTAATGGGACTGCGGGTCTTCGCGTCGAATCTCGTCGTCATGTCGATGACCTCACAAACTGCAATTCGGTCGGCTTCCTCTACTACACTATCGAGGGACATCTTCATTACAGTTGTCGGCCATGCGAGTGGAGCAGCAACGATCAGAATGAAAACAGCAAGCAAACCACAGCTTCCCGCGGGGGACCGTCTTCGTCTGTATTGCGATCTTCTTTTTTGTCTCATGATAACCTCGCGATCGATGCGGTTATCGGAACCGCGGCATGACCTTTTCGGCGAACAGACGCATCGACCGCTCCACGCGGTCGGGGGACAGGCCGCCGAAGTTCATCCAGCACAACACTTCGCCCACGCCGGCCGCTTCCATTTCGCGGATACGGTCGGTCACCCGCTCGGGCGAGCCGAAGATGACCGTCTCCTCGACGAGTTTTTCCCAGGTGATCGAAGCCAGCCGGTCGGCCATCGTGCGGAATTGGGGTTGCAGTGAAGGGTGCGCCGCCTCGATGCGTTCGGGTACCAGGAAGCGGGCGAGCGACTGCTGATACCACAGTTCCGCGTCCCGCGTTTCGCGGAGCGCCTGCGCGTCGGTGGGCGCGACGTACACGTGACGGGATACGCCCCAGGATCGGAGCAGGGTTGCCACGTCCGCTTCGGACCGGCCGGCTTCGCGCAACGCGGCAACGTAGACGTCGCGGTTGGCCTCGATCTGACTGAACGGGCCGAACAGGATGGAGTTCAGCATCGACCAGCCGCGGCGGGCCGCAAGCCGGATGGTCTCGGGGCTGATGCAGACCAGGGAGACGGGCGGATGAGGCTTCTGGTGGGGTTTGGGAATGACCGGAATGTCGTCGAGCGTGAAGAATTCGCCGCGGTAGGACACACGCTCGCTGGTCCACGCCTGCAGCATGACGTCCAGAGTTTCGGCGAAACGCCGGCGGTTTTCGATCTGCGGAACGCGGTAGCCCGTGAATTCGATCGGGCGGTTGCCGCGGCCCACGCCGACACGCAGCCGGCCCTTGCTCAGAATATCGACGAAAGCGATGTCCTCCGCCAGTCGGATCGGGTCGTGAAACGGCAGGATGACCGCGGCCAAGCCGATGCCGACGCGCTCGGTGCGTGCGGCAATCGCCGCGGCCAGCGCCATCGGGCTGGTCGAAATCCCGTATTCGATGAAGTGGTGCTCAGTCAGCCACACGCTGTCGAAGCCGAGCGCTTCGGTCAGCAATATCTGGGCGAACTCCCGGTGAATCACCTCGGGGTGGGAGGCGCCGGGCGGGGCTTGGAGAAAATAGTAGGTGCCGAACCGCACGGTGTCGCCTTTGTGCCGTCCTGCCGGCGTTCGCCGTCTCCGTGTTCTCGCTTCCGCTAGTCGGCTCATACCGCGTTCGCACGGGCCGGGAAACCCGGTTGTCCCGTCGGAGCATCCTCCCTACAATCCGCGCCCGACCTGCTTACCGAACCACCCCTTGCCTGGAACCGAACGGAGACCCGCGTGGGTTCGCGCATCGCCCCGCTCAAGACGGCCGACCTGCCGCGGCGCACGCAGTCGTTCTGGCAACTGGCCGGTCCGGGGGCGGTGCTGGTCGGGCTGTCCATCGGCGCGGGCGAGGTCGTGCTGTGGCCGTGGATCACCGCCAAGTTCGGCGCCAGCATGGTCTGGGCCGCGGCGCTCGGCGTCTTTCTGCAACTCTGGCTCAACTGCGAGATCGGGCGCTGGACCATCGTGACCGGCGAGGCGCCGTACACCGGCTTCGCCCGGGTCTGGATGGGCTTCATTCACATCCTGTTGTTGCTCACCTTCGCCCTGCTGTTCCTGCCCGGCTGGGCACGCGTGTCGGGCGCGGCGCTCAAAGCCTTGTTGTTCGGCCCCGCGGGACCGGGGCCGGATTGGGCGTGGACGGGGCTCACGTTCCTCCTGATCGCGGCGCTGCTGTTCGGCCCGCGGGTCATGTACCAGGCGATGGAGCGGATGGTCATCGCGTGCGTCGTGTTCATCACCGTGGGCCTGACGTTCGTCGCGGTGCAGGTCGGGACGCTCGACTACGTGGCCGACATGGCTGCGGGACTGGTCAACTTCGGGCACGTCGAACTGACCGAAGATTTTCCGTTCAGCCGCTTTTTCGGCGCGGTGGTGTTTGCCGGCGCGGGCGGGGCCGGCAACCTGTGGTACGCCTTCTATCTCCGCGACAAGAACATCGGCATGGGCGCACGCATGCCGCGCTTGGAAAACCCGCTGCGCGGTGGCTCGAACGCCGAAGAAGCCACCGGCTACGTCTATCCCGAAACCGAGGCCAACCAGCGCGCGTTCAAGGACTGGTTCCGCTGGGTGCGGCAGGATCAGACGCTGTTCTTCTTCGGACTCAACACCTTCACCATGTTCCTGTTCATGTTCGGCGCGCTGTGCGTGCTGCGTCCGCACGGCGTGGTGCCGGAGGAGGGGCGCATCATCTGGGACATGTCGCTCATTCTGGAAGCGTCCATGGGCGGGGCCGGTCGGGTTCTCTTTCTGGCGATCGGCATGGCCACGCTGTTCAGCACCCAACTGGTCAGCGTGGACGGCAACGCGCGGGTGTGGTCGTACATCGTGCGCACCACGTTTCCGTGGGGGAAGGGACTCGACCAGGCCAAGCTGTACGTCCCGTTCGCCCTCCTGTTCATGGTTGCCGGCACCGCCAGCACGTGGTTTTTCGAGCGGTATGCGGTCACCGGGTTGGGCTTTCTGTTCAACGCCGCGCTGCTGTCCGGCTGGACGATGGCGATGTACGTGCCGCTGATGTTGTACCTGAATCTGCGCATGCTGCCGGTTTCGGCCCGGCCGGGTCCGGTGTCGGTCGGCATGATGCTCGTTGCCTCGGTCGTGTATGTCGGCTTTGCGGTCTATTCGTTATGGGTCCTGCTCTGACGAAGGCAGAGGAAGGACGAAGGAGGAAGATATGGCGGAACCAGTCTGTTTGATTACCGGGGTGGGGCCGGGGACGGGCGCGGCGCTCAGTCGTCGTTTCGCCCGCGGCGGCTATCGTGTGGCGATGCTGGCCCGCGATCAGGAGCGCCTGACCCGACTCGAAACGGAAATCGCCGACGCGCGGGGGTACGTCTGCGACGTCACCGACGAAGCCGCGGTCAACGCTACGGTCGCGCAGGTCAAGGACGACCTGGGCAGCCCGGAAGTGGTGATTCACAACGCGGTCGGTGGGGCGTTCGGGGATTTTCTGGAGATCGAGCCGGAAACCCTGGCCTACAATTTCCAGGTCAACACGATGGGCCTGCTGTATCTCGCCCGCGCGGTCGCCCCGGACATGATCGAGGCCGGCAAGGGTGTCATCATCGCGTCGGGGAACACCTCGGCCTTGCGCGGCAAGCCGCGCTTCGCGGGATTTGCACCCACCAAGGCGGCCCAGCGGATTCTGGCGGAGTCCATGGCGCGGACCCTCGGACCGAACGGTATCCATGTCGCGTACATCGTCATCGACGCGGTGATCGATCTGGAATGGACGCGCAAGATGCTGCCCGACAAGCCGGACGATTTCTTCATCCAGCCCGATGCGATTGCCGACACCGCGTTTCACGTCGCCCACCAGGACCGGTCGGGCTGGTCGTTCAACGTCGAACTGCGGCCATTCGGCGAGGTGTGGTAAGCGAGCCGGTTACAAAGGGTCGGTTCACGTCCAGGCAGGCTCGTCATCCCGAACAAAATTTGGGTTGCTAATTAAATCAGTCATAGAAAATATAGTTGACATAAAAAATAAATATGTCATATTGAGGGTCATCAGACGAATAATTCTTGTCGCGGCAAACACCGCAACAGCAAGGAGGGCAGGATCATGTCATCCCCGACTCCGATAAACAAACGATCGACAAAGGGTGGGTCGGTCGTTGGACTGAGTACCAAGAGCGACAAGACGCGTGGGGCAAATCGGCGGCGAGGTTCTGCGCGGAAGGGACCCCGCGCGTATGGTCAACCGACGGACCCCCGATTCGAGCAGATACGAGCGGTCGTCGGCCCCGGCGGCCGAGTCGTCATACCGGCTGCCTACCGCCAAGCCCTCGGGATACAAGAGGGCGATGCGGTGTTCCTCCGGCTCGACGGCGACGGCCTGCGCGTCGTGAGCGACGAAACGGAAGTCTTCGAGGTTCGGGAGATGCTCGCCCGCTACGTCCCCGCCGGCGTCAGCCTCGTGGACGAACTCATCGAAGAACGCCGACGCGAAGCGGCGTCGGACGCCGACGGAGATGCCGACCAATGAGTCGAGCCGTCCTTGACGCCTCGGCGATACTGGCATTCTTGCGTGGCGAGCCGGGGGCCGACGTAGTGGCCGACTACCGAGGCGACGCGCTGGCCTCCGCGGTCAACATCGCCGAGACGGCCACGCGACTTTCGCATCTCGGGGCAAGCCCTATCGAGATAAGACGCGCGATTGCGTTGATGGCTGTGGATGTCATGCCCTTCGACACGGAGCAAGCCTACGCCGCGGCCGAGCTCTACCAAGACACGCGGGCGCGAGGATTGTCTCTAGGCGACCGAGCCTGCCTACAGCTTGCGGCGCGCAGCGGGCTTCCGGCCCTGACAGCGGACCGTGTCTGGGCCGAGGTCGACGTCCCGGCTGAGGTCCGTCTCATTCGAGGCTGAAGGTCAATCTCCTGATTCTCTGTCGACTCGGCCCCAGACATCCTTGTTACAACTAGGCCGGCGAGAGGCCGCACACTTCGGCGATCAACTCGTACGAGCGCAGGCGGTCGGCGAAGTCGTGGCAGATCGTCACCACGCTCAGATCGGACGTCTCGAAGACTTCGGCCAGCCGTTCGAGCCCGTCCTTCACCTGGGTCGGGTCGCCGTCGATGTTCATGCGGCGTTGCTGTTCGAGATAGGCGCGTTCCTGTGCGGTGTATGGATACGCGCGGGCTTCTTCGACCGGGGGAATGCCCACGCCGCGGCCGCGGATGATGTTCAGCCGCAGCAGGTTGCGGCTCCAGGCGAGGCGAAGGGCGTCTTCCTCGGTCGGCGCGCACAAGACCTGCGCCGCGACGTTGACCAACGGCTCGGACAGCGAGGCGGAGGGTCGGAAGTGCCGCCGATAGTGCTCGACGATGGCCGGGCCGTGCTCGACGCCGATACCGAAAAAATAGGCGTAGCTGAACGGCAGGCCGCGTTCCGCGGCGAGCATCGCCGAGTCGATGCCGGAACCGAGCAGCCAGACGTCGGGCGCGGTGTCCGCGGGGGTCGGGCCGGCTTTCACGCCTGGAAACGGATGGGCGGCGTCGGACCGGTCGTGCAGGTAGTCCATCACGTGATCCACCTGCTGGGGAAAGTGCTGAATGTCGCGCATCGGCCCCGGATAGGCTAGCGCCGCCGCGGTGCGTTGATCGCTCCCCGGGGCACGACCGATCCCCAGATCGATCCGACCTGGATAGAGCGACTCCAGCATCCGAAACGTCTCGGCCACTTTGAGTGCGCTGTAGTGCGACAGCATGACCCCGCCGCTGCCGACCCGAATCGTGTCGGTCGCCGCGGCGACCTGCCCGACCATGACTTCGGGACACGTGCCGGCGAAACCGGGCAGGCTGTGATGTTCGGCGACCCAGTAGCGCCGATACCCCAGCGATTCGGTGACCTGCGCGAGCTTGATGGTCTCGCGCAGCGCCTCTCCCGCGGTGCCGCCCTGCCGAACCGGGGATTGATCCACGACGCTCAGTGTCAGCCCCGTCGCCATGCTTCACCCTTCACACGTTTTGCTGGCACTGCGGACAGAAATGCGTGCTGCGTTGGCCGATCAGGACGCGCTCGATCGGCGTCCGACAACGGCGGCACGGCTTGCCCGTCCGCCCGTACACGCGGAACCAGCGCTGATAGTTGCCCTCGGGATACACCCAGTCGATGGCCGCGCCATTGTGCCGAATCCCGTTGGTGAGTGACCGGCGGATGGCCTTGTGCAGGGCCGCGACTTGCTCATCGTTCAACTCCCCCGCGCGCGTGAAAGGGTGTAGTCGTGCCCACCACAGCGCCTCGTCAGCGTAGATGTTGCCGAGCCCCGCGATGAAACGCTGGTCCAGCAGCAGGTCCTTGAGCCGGCCGGTCTTCTTGCCGATCAGTGGACGGAAGCGGCGCAGGGTGAAGGCGCGGTCCAGCGGCTCCGGTCCGAGATGGCCGGTCACCTCCTCCGCCTCGTCCACGCAATACACGCGCCCCCACTTGCGCGCATCCTGAAAATGCAGGGTGTAGCCGGTGTCGAAGTCGCACGTGAAGTGGACGTGCTTGTGCCGCGGCGTATCCGAGCGCAGGACGGACAGCCGCCCGCTCATCTTGAGATGGAGAATCAGGTAGCAGCGTATGGGTTCCGCCTTACGCCGTGCCGATGGCGTCGTCGATTCCAGGTCGAAGACGAGATATTTGCCGCGGCGGGTCAGCGTTCGAATGCGGTGGCCGGGTAGCGTGTTCGTGACCGCGGGGATGGAGGGTCTGATCGAGTTGGGCCAGTTGCCCCACGCGCTCGTGATGACGGACCCGACCGGAGTGGGGTAGGGCGGCAGCCCGGCCTCGGCCGACTCGCCACGTTGCAGCTTGCGGACGATGGTTTCCACTTCGGGGAGTTCGGGCATATGCGGTACCTGAATCGTCAAAATGCGCGTGGAATCCGGCAATTTGCGCCTGCCCACAATAGCTGATAGCCGAGCCGGGCAGAAGCGCTGCGGGTCTCGTCCCGGCCACGCAGGACGAAGCGCCCGGTCGAAAGCGAACATCGGAAGGGGAAGGAGCCGAGCATGGCGGTCAAAAAATTCTCGAGCGCGTACTACGTCGTCAACGACATGGACGCCGCGGTGGGCTTCTACCGGGACGTTCTGGGGCTGGACGTGAAGTTCCGTGACGGCGACCGCTGGACGCAGTTCGACATGAACGGCGTCGGCGTTGCACTGGCCGATCCCAGCGAGGGGTCGGTTCCGCCCGGGGGCGGAGCGACGGTCGTGCTGGAAGTCGACGACCTCGATGCCATGCGCGACAAGCTGGCCGCGGCCGGCGCGACCATGAACGACACGGTGGATATGGGCGGCCACGGCACGTATTTCACCGCGGTCGATCCGGCCGGTAACGTCGTGCAGATATTCGCGCGCGCCTGATGCGGTGTACGGACACGGCCCGATTTGCCGAGCTGACCGGCGGACTGGAAAGGGGAAGACCGATGGAACGCGGACACACGTTCGGATGGATTGCGACGGCCATACTCCTCACCGGCCTGTTCGTTGTCGGCGCGCCGGCCGCGAACGCGCACGAAGGGGGCGGCGAGGAAGTGCCGCTCTGGCAGTGGGAGCCCGAAGATTTTCAGCGCCATGTCGCGACCGTCCGTGGGGGCAAGGATCTGACGCCCGAGGAGTGGCCCGACGGCAACCGCGTGGCCGTGAGCTTCTCTTTCGACGTGGACACCGAGCCGGTCTGGATGGGCTTTCAGGGCCAGCAGAGTCCGTCGTACATGTCGCGCGGCGAATACGGGGCGCGCGTCGGCATGCCGCGCATCATGGCGCTGTTGGACAAGCACGACATTCCCGCCTCGTTCTTCATTCCCGCGATCAGCATGGTCCTCCACCCGCAGGTGATCGAGGAGATCAAGAAGCATCCCGACTATGAAATCGGCTTCCACTCCTACGTCCACGAAAATCCGCTGACGCTGACCGAAGAACAAGAGCGCGCCGTGTACGCCAAGGCCATGAAGATTTTCGTGGAGAAGGTGGGTAAGCGCCCGACCGGCTTCCGGTCCGCGGCCTGGGACCTGACGCCGGCGACCATCCGCATCGTGAAGGACATGGGCTTTCTGTACGAAAGCAGCATGATGGCGGACGACCGGCCCTACAGTCTGGTCTCCAACGGGGAAGACACCGGACTCGTCGAGTTGCCGGTGGAGTGGATTCTCGACGACTGGCCGCTGTTCCAACTCAGTTGGCCGAGCAAGCACGTCAGCCTGCGCAACGCAGACGACGTATATTCCATCTGGAAGGACGAATTCGACGGGGCCTACGACGAAGGCACGCTGTACATTCTGACCATGCACCCGCAGGTCATCGGCCACCGTTACCGCATGCGGATGCTGGACAAGCTCATCACCTACATGAAGAGCAAGCCCGGCGTCTGGTTCGCCACGCACGAGCAGATCGCCCGCTACGTCAAGGCGCAGGCCGGCATGGAGTAGCGCCTCTCTTTTTCGGGGGATTCCATACTTGACGATCCCCACCCAGTCGTCATTCCCGCGAACCCCGGATCAGGTCCGGGGCAGGCGCCGGGAATCCAGAACGTGGATACCAGCTTGCGCAGAGCCTGCCCCCGGCATGAACGGGGGTATGACGAGGAAAAACCGTCGGCGGGCTCTGACCCTTCATACGCGGACCGAGCGAGCGTCCCCCTCCGTTCGGTCGTGAACGCATGAACGTCCTCGTCACGGGCGCAACCGGTTATGTGGGCGGCAAGCTGGCGCCGATGCTGGTTGCTGCGGGTCACACGGTGACCGTGCTCGTGCGCGACCGCGGCAGGCTTCCGGTCGAGCCGTGGGTAGACGCCGTCACCATCGTGACCGGCAACGTCCGCGACGATGCGGCGCTCAGACGAGCCGTCCGGGGGCAGGACGCCGCCTACTACCTCGTCCACAGTATGCAAAGCGCGGGATCGGCGTTCGGCAGCGCCGACGTGGAAGCTGGTACGGCGTTCGGCAACGCCGCCGCCCGAGCCGGCGCGCCGGTCATCTACTTGGGCGCGCTCGGTGACCCGAAGGCGGAACTGAGCGAACATCTTCGGTCCCGGCATGAAACCGGCCGGGCGCTTGCCCGCGCCGGCGCCGACGTGACGGAACTCCGCGCCGGTCCGGTGATCGGCGCAGGGAGCTTGCCGTTCGAGATGGTGCGCTACCTCACCGAGCGGGTGCCCGTCATGGTCTGCCCCCGATGGGTCTCGACCAGGGTGCAGCCCATCGGCGTGCAGGACTTGCTGGCCTATCTCGTGGCGTCTCTGGACCTGGCTGCGGATCGGACCCAGAACGGGTCGCCGACAGAAGACCGTCCGCGGCATCGCGTGATCGAGACCGGTGGGGCCGAGGCGCTCAGTTACGGAGAGATGATGACGAAGTACGCGCGCGTGCGCGGGCTTCGCCGCGTGATGGTGCACGTGCCGGTGCTGACACCCAGGCTCTCCTCGTACTGGATCCGCTTGGTGACGCCGCTCAGGGCCAGCTTCGCACAACCCGTGGTGGAAGGGCTGAGAAACGAGACCGTGGTGCGGACCGGGGGCGCCCGGTCGCTTTTTCCACGGATTATGCCGAGCGGTTACGAGACCGCGGTTCGGGCCGCATTGGAAGACCTGCGGCCCGCGCCGTGCAGAGCCTCCGCCGAAGAGCCGGGGCGCCCGGTGCGGACGGACTCGCGCGGCATGATTCGAGACACGCGATCCTTGCCGGTCGGGGCCGACGCCGAGGCGGTCTTTGCCGTGTTCTCCTCACTCGGCGGCGCCAATGGCTGGCCGCTCGGCTGGGCCTGGAAGCTGCGCGGGGGGTTCGACCGGCTGATCGGGGGCGTCGGCATGCGCAAGACCGCGTCGCACCGTCCCCCTCGGCCGGGCGACGTCGTCGATTTCTGGCGCGTCGCGGCGGTCGAGCCTGGCCGCCGTCTGTTGTTGTCCGCAGAGATGAAATTGCCCGGACAGGCGTGGCTCGAATTCAGCGGCCAGCCGACGAATACCGGTAGCTTGCTGACGCAGACCGCATATTTCGCGCCACGGGGCCTGCTCGGCCTGTCGTACTGGTACGCGCTCCTGCCCGTGCACGAATTCGTATTCAAGATACTGATCAAAACGATCGCCAGCCGCGCAGAACAGGCTTCAACGGATTAACGTCGTCTGCTCGCGCCTCCGGCGTAACACTTGAATCCCGTTCAGATCAGGAATCCGAGCGCTCCGGCGACCTTCCGTTGCCGGGCGTCGAGGGTGATGAACGAAAGTTCCGCCGGCTCCCGGTTCATTTCTCCGGCAAGATAACAGGCGGTTGCGACGTGCCAGAGGTCTGCGCCTTTCAGGTAGCCGGCTTCCAGTACCGTAGTCAGTTCGGAGGTGAGGGGTCGGTCGGGCAATATCCACTCGATACCGGAAACGAAGCCGGTCGTACAATCGGTCTCCTCACGGGCGCACGCCGCCCGCAACTCGGCTTCGAGCAGGTTCGAGGACAACAGGCGGGAGGCAGCATTCAACCGTCGTATGAGCGTGGGCGCATTCCGTTCGTTGAAGACGATCGAGATCAATGCGGAGGTGTCGATGTAGGCGACGCTCACTCGTCACGCTCCGCAAGGAAGCGCTTGAGTGCGCCCGGCCGCCGTATCCCTACCTCGAGCGGCTGCCGCGGCCCGGCCGGGCGGACGAGAATGCCGCGCCGTTCGAGATCTCCGAGGTGCTCCTCGACGGTCGAGGGGCTCCGTTGAATCGAACGGATTTCGGCCACGGGGTCGCCCCGATAGGAGACGGTGACCGTTTCTCCTTGGCGCACCAACCGGATGATCTCCGAGAAGCGCGCCTTGGCTTCATACGTGGAATAGATATTCAGCATATTCGATACATAACTAGTCAGACTAGTCGAATCAAGAACCTTCCGCCTCCCAGGGATCGTAGCTGCCGAAGTTCCACAGGTTGCCCTCCGGGTCGCGGCAGGCGTACAGCCGCCCGCCATAGTCCTGGTCTTCGGGCTCCATCACCACCTTTGCGCCCGCGGCCACGGCTCTGGCGTGGTGCGCGTCAACGTCGGAAACGATGACGTAGGGACTCTGCGAGACCGGGGCGTCCGGCGTCGCGAGCGGCTTCTGCAGGTGCCCGAAGTCGTCGTCCCGGGCGGAGCCGAGCATGACCATCCCGTTGCCGAACACGAGCTGCGCGTGGGTAATGGTGCCGTCTTCGCCCGGCACGACCAGATGTTTCTCGAAGCCGAACGCCGTGCACAGCCAGTCGATTGCCGCGGCTGCGTCCCGATACCGGAGCGTCGGAATCAGCGTTGCCGTCGTGTCCTTCGCCAAGCTGCGCATGTCGTCTCCTGCCGCGTCGGTGCCAGGCACGCCCCGGATGGAGGCAGACCGAGTGAGGAACCACGCCTCTTGCTCATTGCCACTCAGAAGCGGACCGCGGTTTCGATGCCCCAGAACGGAGGCTCGTTGACGTAGGCGGTCAGGTTGTTGAAGGTGAGGCCGCCGGTGTGGGAGGTGTCGTTCAGGATGTTGCGGCCGAAGGCCGCGAATTCCAGACCGCCCGCGGCCGACCGCCAAGCGAGCCGCGCCCCGCCTTCAAGCAAATGGTCGTCCCGGTATTCGCGGGATTCGTAGAGCGCGAAATAGGACCGGCTGCGATAGGTCCAGTCCGTGGAGAAGACCACTTCCGAGCCATCGCCGAGGAGCCACGAGTAGCTGAGGGCCGCGTTGGCGATCCAGCGCGGGGCGTGGGACAGGTCGTTGCCGTCGAGCGACACGGTGCCCAGCACCGGGCCGGGCGGGTCGAGCACGGTGCAGCGGGAGCCACAGGGCTGAATGAACAGGTCCGAGTCGTTGATTTCGGTGTAGTTGTAGCTCGCGCCCGCGCTGAGGCGCAGGCCGCGGATCAACAGCAGTTGCAGGTCCGCCTCGATCCCCCGCCCCTCGGTATAGTCCGCGTTCACCAGGCGGTTGGCGTTGACCGCGCCGCTGCCCGCGGTCAACTGCTGATCGTGCAGCCAGTAATTGTACGCCGCGACGTCCAGGCGGAGCCGCTGTCGCCACGCGCGCAGCTTCACGCCGGCCTCGACGGAAATGATGTTCTCGGTATCGGCCACGGTCACCTCGTTGCCGAAGAGCAGCCGGCCCTGAATGCTGGGCGACCGGAAGCTGCTCGCCACGCGCACGTAGGGTTGCACCCCGGGCGATACGCGATAGCGCAGGCTCACGTCCCAACTCGGCACCAGGTCGCGCGGGTTCCGGCGGATCGGTCCGAGCGGCCCGGCGCCGATGGGCGATTGGAGACGTTCGGCCCGGTATTTCTTGTCGTCCTCGGATACGCGCACCCCGGCGCCGAGTTCCATATCCTGGGTCAGCTTGAAGGTCGCCGCGGCGAACACCGCCCACGCCTCGGTCCGCTGTTTCTGGCGTGCGTAGCCGGTCAGGGCGTCGTCGTTCAGCGAGTCGTAGTTGAACGAGTCGATCTCGAGCGACTCGCCGAAATAGAAGAACCCCACACGCCAATCCAGGCGTTCCGACTCCGCGGTTTCCAGGCGGATTTCCTGGCTGAACTGCCGCAGCGACGGATGGCCGTCCGCGGTCTGGGAGGGGAAGGGAATCGGGTGGCCCGGGCCGTAGGGTGGGCTGCCGCCGTCCACGTCGCCGCGCGACAGATTGTCGAGCCACTCCATGCCCGTCACCGAGACGAGCCGGTGCCGTCCCAAGTCGTACCGCAGGTCGATGGCGAAGCCGTGTCCGCCGAGTTCCTGCGGATTCTCGGCATCTAGGGCGATCTTGTCGCGCCGGAAACTCGGGCGCAGCCGGCTCGTCCCCCGCTTGATCGCATTGGCGCGGAACAGGCGCGCCGTCCCGTCGAAATCGCGCACGTGGACCTTGAACCGCCCGGAGAAGTCGTCCAGCGGCGTCCACAGGAACTGGACGCGGCCGGCGATGTCGCGGTAGCCGCCAAGGGCGTCGTCCTCGCCGGTGTACGTGTTGTCCACCCAGTCGCCCCGCCGCTGCACGAGCAGCGAGGCCCGGGCCGCGAGCACGGACGGAATCAGCGGGCCGGACACCGCGCCCTCGAAATTCACGCTGTCGAACCGTCCGTAGGACAGGCGGCCGTACCCTTCGGGCGTCCAGGTGGGCGGGGCCGATTCCACCTTGATGAGCCCGGCCGGAGTGTTGCGGCCGAACAGGGTGCCCTGCGGGCCGCGCAGGACTTCGATGCGCTGGACGTCGAAGATCGGGGTGCCCTTGAGCAGCGGATTCTCCAGCGTCACGCCGTCGTGCATCACCGACACCGGCTGCGAAGCGTTCAGGTCGAAGTCGGTATTCCCCAGGCCGCGAATGAACAAGTACGGAAAGATACGTCCGAACGAAGACGAGATTTGCAGGCTGGGGGCGCGCCCGGTCAGAAAACGGATGTCGCGGCCCGATGCGCGCAGATGGTCGAGGTCTTCGCCCTGCAACACGGACAGGGCGAGCGGCACGTCGACGGACCGCTGTTCCTGCTTGCGCGCGGTCACGACGATTTCGTCCAGTTCGCTGAGCGGCTGGGCCACAGCGGGGCCGGCCGTGGCGAGACATAGCAGCGCCGCGGCAGCGAGCCATCGGAGCTTGGCGGGGCCGTAGGTACAAGGGAGCCTTGGTCGAAAAGATGAGAAGTGCATAGGAGTCCTGTAACGTCGCCGGGTTCGGCGAATAGAAGTGATGAGCCGGGGAGGCTATCTAGGCCGGGGGCGCAAGTCCATCCCTTGCGACCGTCGTAGGGGCGACCGGCCGGTTGCCCCTACGAATCTTTCGTCCTGGTACAGCCCCGTTTGACAGAAAATAAACATTCATTTATATTATGAAAACCTTAGGAAACCACAGACGAGAAGAGCCTTGATCTTTCACCTTTCGACACACGCAAGGCACCGCAAGCTCAGAGACTTTCTCATCCCCAAGTTCGTTGAGCTTGTCGAAACGAACCCCGATGTCACCTCGGCTTTCACTCTCCCCCACGACGTCTTGTCGGCCCGCGCGTCGTTCCGGGCCGCGATGCCGCTGCACTGACTTCTCCCCAGACTCAAGCTGACGTCACCAGACAGAACGTTCCATCACCCCCAAGAGCAAGAACATGACCGGCGTCATGCAGGTCGTCGCCGACCCGATGCGGCGGGAAATCCTACGGCGGATTTGGGAGACCGAACTGCCGGTCAACGCGCTGGTCGAGGCGTTCGACGTGTCGCAGCCCGCGATCTCCTTCCACCTGCGGGTGCTGCGCGAAAACGGCTTGGTGCGCGTCCGGCAGGAGGGTAATCGGCGCTTCTACCGCGCCGTCCCCGAGGCCCTGGGCGAATTGCGCGTCTATATGGACGCCTACTGGAAAGACCGGCTCGCGCTGCTCAAGGACGCGGCCGAATTGGAGGCCAGGAGGAAACGTCGCCGTGCCAGACACTGATCGTCAGGACGGTTTCGCACTCGTCCACGAGATCGAGATCGACGCCAGCCCCGACTTGGTGTTCCGGTTCTTCACGGACCCCGCACTGCTGGAGCGCTGGTTCTGCGTCCACGCGGAAAGCGACCAGCGGCCGGGCGGACGCTTCACCTTCAACGTGACGGGCGAAGACGTCATGCGCGGCACGTTTCTCGAACTGGAACCGGGGCGCCGGCTGGTGTTCACCTCGCTCTTCGACAACACCCAGCCGCGGGTGCCGACGACGGTCGAGGTGACGTTCACCCCGGTCGGCCGCGGAACGCGGGTCCGGCTCCGCCACTCCGGATTCGCCGCGACGAAGACGCGCGACGGGTATCAGCGCGGCTGGGAACACTATCTGCCGCGATTGGCCGCTGCGGCCCGCGGCGACGATCCCGGGCCAGACTCGTGGCGCAAACCCGCGGCGGAGGGAACGGCCTGACGGCATTCGATATGGACGTTTCGCAGACAGGGAACCGAACAACAGCACGAGCCCAACGAACTGAGGATGGGCAGGGCCCTGAGCTTATCGAAGGGTGGTAAGGGTGGCCCGAGGATCGCCTTGGCCGTCGTGCCCGGAGCAGAAGAAAGGACGAACGACATGAAGCTGTACGATTTTCACCGCGCCCCCAACCCGCGGCGCGTGCGCATCTTTCTGGCCGAAAAAGGCATCGACATCCCGGTCGAACAAGTTGACGTGCCCGGCAACGCCAACCGCACGCCGGAATTCCTGCACAAGAACGCCTTCGGGGAACTCCCCGTCCTGGAACTCGACGACGGCACCTGCCTCCCGGAGAGCGTCGCCATCTGCCGGTATTTCGAGGAGACGCATCCGGACCCGCCTCTGATGGGCGTGGATACGCGCGACCGCGCGCGGGTGGAGATGTGGAACCGGCGTATGGAACTCGACCTGTTTCGGAACGTCGGGGACTTCTTTCGCAACACGGGCGAGTTCTTCAAGACGCGCATCACGCAGGTCCCGGCCGTGGGCGACGTGGCGCGCGCCCTGGCGGCGAAGCGGCTGGCGTGGCTGGATGACAGCTTGGCCGACGGCCGTCCGTTCATCGCGGGTGACCGATACACCATCGCCGACATCACCGCCTTGGTTGCCATCCAACTCGGCACCCCGTCCGTCTTCGAGATCGCGCCTGCGCAGCGCCACCTCGCCCGCTGGTACGAGGCCGTCGCCGCGCGCCCCAGTGCCCGAGCCTGACCCCGGCCGGCCGTCATTCCCGCGCAAGCGGGAATCCGGGGCCTGGACACCTGCTTTCGCAGAGCCTGCCCCCGGCTTGAACGGGGGTGTGACGAAGGAAAAATTGGGGAATTACATAACGTCCCTTTTCGTCATTCCCGCAAGCGAGAATCTGGAAGACACCCGGATGTCTGTCATCACCCCACGGAGACTGGATTTCGGATCAAGTCCGGAATGACGCGGTGGGCCGAACATCGTTCCGTATCGTCTGGTAAGCGACTCTCCTTCGAATCCGTGGATGCTCCGAACGTCACGGTAATGAGTCCCCCTATGCAGACGAGGCCGAAGTCCGTTTCGCTTGACAGCGGCGCGGGGCGTGGCGTAAGAGCGCGGAAATGAACGCTCACTCACCGGTGGGCGGTTCGGATGGCAGCGGAACAAGGTGCAAGCGGGATGCGGCCCCAGGTGTTACGCAAGAAACGCAAAACCGGCTCGCGGGTCGCGGACGGCAAACGGCTGCAAGAGGGCAAGGAACGCATTGCCGCCGCGGCGCTCGGCCTCTTTCTCCGCGACGGCTATCACAACACCAGCGTGCGCGAGGTCGCACGAAAAGCCGGGCTGAGCGTCGGGTCGGTGTTCAATTATTTCGCCAGCAAGGAAGAAATCCTGTTCTTTCTGCTGTCGTTCGGCCAACAGCGGACCGAGGCCGAGTTTCGGCACCTGCGCGCCGAGTTCGAGCATCTCAAACAGCACGGCGCCCATCCACGCGACCTGTTTCTGCGTGCGTACGAGCGCTATGCCACGCTGACCGACGAGATGCGCCGCTCCACCGTGCTGGCCTATCAGGAAACCAAATCGCTGACCGCCACGGAGCGCGAGCGGTTTCTGCAGGGCGAAGAGCGCATTCAGCGCTTTTTCGAGGACATCATCGAGTACGGGGTGGAGCAGG
This sequence comes from uncultured Binatia bacterium (SeqCode), assembly GCA_965242795.1. Lineage (GTDB taxonomy): Bacteria > Desulfobacterota > Binatia > Bin18 > Bin18 > Bin18. The sequence continues at coordinate 291,839 of OZ251505.1, read as the reverse complement.
GCGAGTTCCCGGCCGGGCACGTCCGCCTGAAGGCGCATTGCCTGCTGGTGTTGGCGCAGTCGTGGGCGGTGCGCCATTGGGCGCTGCACAGTTTCACGCGGCTTTCCGAGTACCTGGAGCCGCTCAAGTCGATTGCGGTCGGGATGCTGGAGAATGCCGGCACGCCGCAGGCGCCCGGCCTGCTGGACGGCGTTGCCGTCGCGCACAACGGCGCAACGCGGCCGGCGGAGATTGCGGCGGTCGGAGACGCGGAGGACAGGGTCTCGGCACGCCAAGTCACACCGTAAACCGGGAGCCCGGACAGGTAAGGAGGGGGCTGCGGCCCTCCTGTCCGGAATCTAAAGTCCCAAGCGTCTGATAGGAGCTTGTAGAGAAAGACCTTTCATAACAACGGTCCAGCGCCTGAAAAATGAGCGGAGGAGAAATGGCAAAGAGGATAGCGTTATTCAATCACAAGGGTGGAGTAAGTAAGACTACAACCACCTTCAATTTAGGCTGGATTCTGGCCTCCAAAGGAAAACGAGTCATCCTCGTTGACGCGGATCCACAGTCCAATTTGACGGGGTTGGTTCTTGGATATAAAGGACCGTCAGAACTCCAACGTTTTTATGAGGAAGAAGAGGATCGAAATTTGAAAGTCGGCTTGGCGCCAGCCTTCGAATCCAAACCGGTTCAGATGGAAGCTGTGGACTGCGTATCCGTTGCAGACCGCGAAGGACTCTTCCTGTTGCCCGGCCACATCGGTCTTTCCGAATACGAAGTGACTCTCGGCATAGCGCAGGAACTTTCAGGCTCTATACAGACTCTCCAGAATCTCCCCGGCTCAATTTCGGTCCTTTTGGAAAAGACGGCAAAGAAATTCGAGGCCGACTACGTTTTAGTTGATATGAATCCGAGCCTGAGCGCATTCAACAAGAATCTGCTAATGACGAGTGACTATTTTATCGTTCCAACAACGCCAGATTTTTTTTCAGTGATGGCGATAGATTCGCTGTGTAACATCCTCCCACGTTGGAAAGCGTGGGCGGAAAAAGCCTCCTCAATGGACATATTAAAAAATGCCGTTTACCCATTTCCCGATGGTACCCCTACATTCCTAGGGACGATAGTACAAAATTATCGCCCCCATGCGGATCGTCCCGCACGTAGCTTTCAAGACTGGATCGATCAGATCAACAACAAGGTTTCTCGGCGATTTATCCCTGCGTTAGAGAATATTGCAATGGCCTTCCCCTCCACGAAATATCGTCGGATGGAAATGCCAGATTATTGTTTGGCGACCATTCCCGACTTCAACTCGCTCATCGCAAAGTCGCAGAAAAACAATACTCCGGTTTTCGCGCTAACACAGGACCAGCTAGGTCAAACGGGTGTCGTGTTGGCGAAAAGTGAGGAATCACGCGAGAGATTCGAGAACATATTCGTAGAACTTTCTGATAAGGTCATCAAACTGACACAATAATTCCGAAGAAGAAGGACCCAAAGAGAATCTTGCCGGACATCTCGGTAGAACCGTCTGCCCTACATAAAAAGTAGCAAGCTATGGAGGCGGCAATCAGTCAATTTCGCGAAAATATCAGTCGTGTTCGAAATCTTGGGTCACTCGTTGAAAACTTGAATGCTCAGACGACGACGGTCTTGGACCTCTCCGATATACTCCGTGCTGAACTTGTTCTCGCCGTCAGCGCCCTCGACCACTATGTCCATGAGATTGTCAAATTTGGGATGTTAGCGACGTACAAGGGCGATCGTGAACGTACCCAGGCTTTTCTCAGGTTTGAAATTTTTCTTGCCAACGTCCTCCGGGGTATTGCTGATCCCGCCAACGAAAATTGGTTAGAGCAAGAGATCAGAAACCGACACGGGTATAGAAGTTTTCAAAATTCCAACAACATAGCGGACGCTGTCCGTCTGATTTCCGATGTGCGGCTATGGGATGAAGTGGCAGACAGACTTGGATGGAATGCACAAGACGTCAGGGAGAGACTTGGCCTGATAGTCAACCGTAGAAACCAGATTGCTCACGAGGCCGATGTGAATCCCTCGTATCCGCAGACACGTTGGGCTATTGACGCGCCAATGGTTGACGAAGCCGTCGATTTCATGGAACGGGTCGCTGAAGCGATCTATGATGTTGTTTCATAGGGACGTATGGAAATACCTCTCGAAGCGTGCGAAAAGGTGAGCGTGACTCGTTGCAGAGGCTCTATCGTTCATTTCATGGTTGTCGAGGGTGGACGGCTCTCGTACTAAGGAGGGAACAGCATGGCTTACGATATCGTCATCAAGAACGGGACGGTGGTGGACGGCACCGGCGCGCCGAGCTTTCGGGCCGACGTGGCCGTGGCAGACGGGAAGATCGCCGCAGTCGGCACGGTCGCGGATGCGGCCGCACGCGTCATCGACGCCGCGGACCTGATCGTGGCCCCGGGCTTCATCGATCCGCACACCCATTACGACGCCCAGATCTGCTGGGACCCGCTGATTACCTCCTCCTCGTGGCACGGTGTGACCAGTCTAGTGATGGGGAACTGCGGGGTCGGACTCGCGCCCTGCAAGCCCGAGAGCCATGAGATCGCCGCCTGGGACCTCGTCAACGTCGAGGCGATTCCGTTCGACGTGTTGGGCAAGGGCGTCACGTGGGACTGGCAGACCTTCCCGGAATACATGGACGCTGCGGCCCGCCGCGGCAGCGGCATCAACATTGGCTTCATGGCCGCGCTCACGCCGTTCCGCCATTTCGTGATGGGCGAAGAGTCGATGGATCGCGCCGCCACGCCCGAGGAAACCGCCCGGATCAAGGCGCTCATCAAAGAGGCGGTGGCCGCGGGCGCGTTCGGATTTTCGACCACCAACGTGGCGCAGCACATCGGCTATCAGGGCCGGCCGATCGCCTGCCGGCAGGCCAGCCGCGACGAGTTGACGGCCTACTGCAACGCGCTGCGCGAGTCGGGCAAGGGCGTGATCGAACTGGCGTTGACCAACAACGTGTCGATCGTGGACGAGTCCGAGCACGCGTTGCTGGACATGCTACTCGCCGAGAGCGGCCGGCCCGTGACGTGGCTGGCGCTGCTCAACCGCGACGACCAGCCCGACGCCACGCTGAACACGCTGCGGGCGATGGAGCCGCTGTTTCGGCGCGGCGCCGTCCCGCAGGTCACCTGCCGGCCGCTCATCATCCAGATCGACCTGCGCAAACCGTTCATCTTCGCCAACCTGCCGTGCTGGAAGCCGGCCTTCGACCAGCCGGTCGAACAACAGCAAGCCTTCTACCGGGACGCGAACTTCCGCGCCGCATTCCGTCAGGAGATGGAGCGGCCGAAAGTGTTCACCGGCAAGTGGGAGCGGGCCATCGTGCACGAGGCGGGCCGGCCGGACATGCAGGCGCTCGTCGGCAAGAGCGTGGCCGAGATCGCCGCACAGCGGGGTAGGGACGGGCTGGATACGTTCCTCGACCTGTGCATCGAAGACGACCTGCAACTGCAATACACCTACGAACTGTTCAACGCGGACGAAGACCGCATCCCCGAACTGATTACGCACGACCAGACGATGGTCGGCCTGTCCGACGGCGGGGCGCACGTGGACATGCTGTGCGACGCCGGCTACTGCACCTATCTGATCGGCACCTGGGTGCGCGACCGGCAGGCTATGACCCTGGAACACGCGGTGAAACGGATCACCTCCGAGCCCGCGGCGTTCTACGGCATGACGACGCGGGGCAGGATCGCGCCGGGCTTGGCCGCGGATTTCGCCATCTTCGACTACGACACCATCGGCTCGGCACGCCGCGGGGAAATGCGCAGCGACCTGCCCGGCGGAGGCCGGCGCCTGGTCATGCCGGCGCAAGGCGTCCAGTACACGATCGTGAACGGTGAGGTGCTGTACGAGGACGGCAAGCACACGGGGGCTATGCCGGGTCAAGTGCTGCGTTCCGGCCGAGCCTAGGCAGTTTTTCTGAACCCGATCCTCGCTGAGGAAAGAACTCGCTGAAGGAGGCGAACATGCTGACGCGCATCTTCCACGTCAACATCTGTGTGCGGGACATGGAGCGATCCATTCCGTTCTACGAGAAGCTCGGTTTCAACAAGGTGAACGACTTCACCCTGGACGACCCCAGCGTAGGCGTGGCACTGGGACTGGACGCGCGCAAGTTGCGTGGGGTCTTCATGCGCCTGGGCGACGACGAGAACGCGCCGGTGCTCGACCTGGTCCAGTTCCTCGACCCGCCCCCGCAAGGCGAGCCGTACGCCACGCTGAACAACATCGGCATCTGCCGCATCGCGTTCGCGGTGGACGACATCGACAAGACCAACGCCGACCTGCAGGAGATGGGCGTCGAGTTCGTAGCGCCGCTCAACAAGATCAGGACGCCGGACGGGGCCGAGGTCGGCGTGGTGTGTTTCAAGGACCCCGACGGGACGGTCCTCGAGTTGATCAGCGGCATGTAAGCGTGTCGCGTCTTCCCGACCTGTTTTCCCGCCTGCCACGCACGCCGCCCGGCTCGGACGGTTGAGGAGCAACCATGCAAAAGGAATTTCTGAACCCGGCGGGAATGCCCGTGCTGCCCGGATTCTCCCAGGTCGTGACCTCGGGGCCGGGGAAGATGGTCTTCATCTCCGGACAGGTCGCCTTCGACGAGAACAACGAGTTGGTGGGCCGCGGCGACTTGCGCGCCCAGGCCGTGCAGACCTTCGAGAACGTGAAGAAGGCGCTCGCCGCGGTCGGCGCCACGTTCGCCGACGTGGTCAAGACGAATACGTACGTCGTGAACTATCGGACCGACATGATCGGCCTGATCCGCGAGGTGCGCGGGCAATACCTGCCGCAGGAGCATGCGCCGGCCAGTACGCTGATCGGCGTGCAGGCACTCGCCCTGGACGGCCTGCTGATCGAAATCGAAGCGATTGCCGTGCTCGACGCCTGACCCTGCCTCGGAATGTTCCCGTACGCCGGCCTGCGAACCGCCTTTCTCTTATTCCGTCAGATGGGCGAGCATGTGCGGCGTACCGCATCCGCATCTACGTCGTCCCCGACCCGACCGGGGTACTTCGGCCCCGAATACGGTGAGCGCGACACTCCGGTCGTCAGCCGCGCGGATTGTGGCGACGGAACCGACGGGCCGCTGATCGTCGAGGAGTTCGACACTCCCGGCGTCGTCTCGTCCGACTGGCGTGCGCATCTGGACGACTCCGCCAACTTGGTGCTGGAAGCGATAGAGACCGTGCCTCGGCTTGGTTCGGGGTGAATCGCTCAACGTTTGCAATCCGAAAACGAAAGCAAGCATGGCGAACAAGGAAGAAGCACTCGGCATTCTTCGGATCGCTTTGGACGACCGGGCCGCTCAGTTCAGGGACGGGCAGTGGGAAGCCGTCGACGCGCTGGTCAACAGGCGCGAACGCCTACTGGTCGTTCAACGAACCGGCTGGGGCAAGAGCGCCGTCTATTTCGTTGCCACGCGGATGTTGCGAGATGTCGGGCGCGGCCCGACGCTCATCATTTCTCCGCTTCTGGCACTGATGCGCAATCAGATCGAGGCGGCCGATCGCTTCGGTCTCAAGGCGGTGAGCATTAATTCTTCCAATAGGGACGACTGGTCTGCCCTGGAACGGGTTGTCCGACACGATGAGGCCGATGCCCTACTGATTTCACCCGAGCGTCTGGCCAACGACGATTTTGCGGAAAACGTACTTTTACCTCTTGCCGGTCGCATCGGATTGTTGGTGATTGATGAAGTGCACTGCATCTCCGATTGGGGACATGACTTTCGGCCCGATTACCGGCGTCTGGTCAACGTTCTGCAGCGTATTCCCGAAAACATTCCGCTTCTCGGTACGACCGCCACGGCCAACGACCGCGTAGTCAAGGACGTTCGAGAGCAACTCGGACATATCGGGATTCAGCGGGGCCCGTTGATGCGGGACACACTCGCATTGCAGAATATACGGCTACCCTCACAAGCGGCCCGTCTGTCCTGGTTGGCAGAACATGTAAAAGCGCTTCCGGAAACCGGGATCGTCTATACCCTCACGAGACGAGATGCCGAACAGGTCGCGGGTTGGCTGACGGCACGGGGCGTTACCGCACGCGCGTACTTCAGCAATGCAACGGGTGAAGGATTCGAGAATTCGGCAGCGTATCGGCAACACGTCGAAGATCTGCTCTTCCGAAATCGGATCAAGGCTTTGGTCGCAACGACCGCCCTGGGGATGGGGTACGACAAGCCTGATCTGGGATTCGTCGTCCATTATCAAGCCCCCGGTTCGATCATTGCGTATTATCAGCAAGTCGGGAGAGCAGGCCGAGCAATCGAGTCTGCTTTTGGGATATTGATGTCTGGTCACGAAGACGACGCCATCCAAGAGTATTTTCGCCGGACGGCTTTTCCAAGCGAACCGTGGGTCAAGGCACTGCTCGACGTTCTCGAGAAGAGCGACGGGCTCACCATCCGCCAATTGGAAAAGACCGTCAATCTGAGGTACGGCCAAATCGAAAAAACACTCAAGTTTCTGTCGGTGGACAATCCGGCCCCGGTGATAAAAGACGGTTCTCTGTGGCGCCGGACCCCCCTAGATTATCACATGGACCATGAGCGTATTCGGCGTTTGACGCAGCAACGCTCTGTCGAATGGCACGAAGTTCAGCGATACATCGATGAAGACGGCTGCCTGATGAAATTTCTTGCAGAATCGCTCGACGACGAAAATCCGCAGCGTTGCGGCAGGTGTGCTCCTTGTTTAGGTCGCCCGATCGTCGAACCCTCATCTTCTCGTCCTCACGCTATTACTGCGGCCCGATTCCTGCGCCGATCAGAAACCCCTCTCAAATGTCGGATACGGATCTCCCCGAATGCCTTTCCCGAATATGGATTCAGTGGGAATCTGTCCCACGACCTCCGCGCCGAAACCGGACGGATTCTTTCTCGTTGGGGCGACGCCGGCTGGGGACGGATTGTCGCGGACGATAAACGTGAGGGACGGTTTCGTGACGAACTCATTGCGGCCGTCGTGGAAATGCTGCGGGACCGCTGGCAGCCGGACCCGCGGCCTGCATGGGTGACCTGTATCCCCTCCCGACTTCGCCCCGTGCTCGTTCCCGATTGTGCGCAAAGGGTGGCCGCGGCATTGCAACTCCCCTTCCATCCTGTTGTCGTCAAAACCAAGGACAACGAACAGCAGAAAACGCAACAGAATCAATTTCATCAATGTCGGAATCTGGATGGCGTATTCCGTATCGACGTCCCGATTCCCGCCGGCTCCGTCCTTTTGCTGGATGACGTCGTCGGTTCCGGTTGGACGATGACCGTGGTTGCTGCACTGCTTCGACAAGCAGGATGCGGCCCCGTCTGGCCGGTCGCATTCGCCACGGCAAGCGCAGGAGACTGAAATGCGGTCCATCGACCAAACCTCCGCCGTTCTTCTGCTGACGACATCGTTCGGAAAATCAGTCGGTCCCCCGATCAAGCCCCTCTCCATCAACGAATGGGCGAGGCTAACGACGTGGCTCGAAGACCAGGGTCTCCCGCCCTCGTCTCTTCTGGAGGGGGATTTCAGCACCCTCCTCTGCGATTGGTCGGACAAGACGGTCACGCTTTCCCGCCTGGAACGCCTGCTTGATCGGGGAGTCGCGCTCGCGTCCGCTCTCGAGAAGTGGCAGCGCGCCGGACTTTGGGTCCTCACCCGTTCCGACCCTGAATATCCCGATCGTCTCAAACACAGGCTGAAATTGCTCTCGCCGCCGGTTCTTTTCGGCTGCGGAAATAAGCGGCTTTTGAACCAGGGCGGGCTTGCCGTGGTCGGATCGAGAAACGCGACCGGGAGCGACCTTGATTTTACCAAGCGGCTGGGCGCCGGAGCCGCGGCACAGGGACATTCCATCGTATCGGGCGGAGCGCGTGGAATCGACCAGAGTGCCATGCTGGGGGCGTTGGAGGCCGAAGGGACGGCGGTGGGCGTCTTGGCGGATAGTCTTCTCCGTTCGGCGACTTCGGCAAAATACCGCCGACACATCCTTGACCGGAACGTCGTGCTCGTCTCCCCGTTCAACCCGGAAGCAGGATTCAACGTGGGCAATTCCATGACACGCAACCGTTACGTGTACTGTTTAGCGGACGCTGCGGTTGTCATAAGTAGCGATCTTCAGAAGGGGGGGACGTGGAACGGCGCCGTCGAAGACCTGCAGGCACGTTGGGTACCGTTGTGGGTCAAACGCAACGGAGAAGAGAACTCGGGCAACTCCATGTTGGTACAACGCGGAGCGAATCAACTGCCGGACGATCTTTCCAACCTCCAAGACCTGTTTGTTCCACCACGGACCGCTGACGAGCAGCAGATGCTTCCGGGCCTGACGTAGCCTGATCGATCAAGAATCGGAGAAGAGGTTGAAAGCTGGCTTCCTCTCGGGAACCGACTGTCTCCGTATAAATCGAAGAGGATTATGAATGACGCAACCATTTTCGCGGCCCCGAATAGCTCCGTAGTGATTGATGGTTCGGCATGACGCCCGGAGACCTTGACATCCTGCTTCAGCAGGGCGAAGGCACGACGATCGAGTTCAAGGAGAACCTTTCGGCGTCGTTCGCCCGGGAGATGGTCGCTCTGGCCAACACCATTGGCGGAAAGATTCTTCTGGGCGTGCGTGATGACGGCACCGTCAGCGGGGTCAAGGACTCCAATGGGCTCCGTGCCCGCGTCCAGGACATCGCGCGAAATTGCGACCCGCCCGTGAAGGTGCGGGTGGAACCCGTTGGGAGAGTTTTCGCCGTGCATGTCCGCGAAAGCGACGCTAAGCCTGTGCAGTGCGGCGATGGTTTCTTCTGGCGCCAGGGCGCGGTCACGCAGAAACTCAACCGAAACGAAATCCGCGATTTCTTCCAGGCCGAACGGATCATTCAATTCGATCGTTCGCCCTGTCCCGGCTTCCGCTACCCGGACGATTTCGACCGCGACAAGTTCGATACGTGGCTAGGGTATTCGGGGATTACCGGACAACCATCCGTAGATGACGTGCTGGTCAACATCGAGGCGGCCGAGCGCGCCGGGAAGAAACTGCTCTTCCGCAATGCCGGAGTGCTCTTTTTCGCCAAGAACGTGCGGTGGTTCTTTCCGCACGCTTACATCACCTGTCTGTTGGCGAGGGATACGGACAAGGTCCACATCCTGGACCGAAAGGACTTCAGCGGCGGGATTGTGGCCGACATCGAAGATGCCTTGCGTTTCGTCGAGCGCAACACCCGAACTGCATACCGGATCGAGGGGCTCAGAAGGCAGAATGTTCCTGAGTATCCGATGCGCGCCTTGCGTGAGGCGATCACCAATGCCGTCATGCACCGCGATTGGTTTTTCGAGGGGTCCAACGTTTTTGTCGAGATCTATACCGACCGGATCGAGATCATCAGCCCGGGAAGCCTGCCCAAGGGACTGACCCCGGCCGAACTGGGGCGCACGAGCGTACGACGCAATGCGCTCATTGCCGACCTGCTCCACCGTATCGACTTCATCGAGAAAGCGGGGACAGGCATCCGCCGTATCCGGGAGGAGGCGAAACGGTTGGATTGCCCGGAACCGGAGTTCGACTCCAAAGCCTTCGTCACCGTCATCTTTCGTCCGAACCCGCAAATTCGGACCGAAGCAGAGAAAGTGGAGAATGATCGGGTCGCCGAGGGAATCACCCCCCAAGTCACCCCCCCAGTGCCCCCCCAAGATACCCCCCGAGTCGCCCCCCCTGAGACCCCCCAAGATCGGCTTCTGTGGGCGATGGAAGGGGAAATGACGGGCCAGGAATTACGGCAAGCATTGACCTTGAGGGACACGAAACATTTTCGGAAAACCTACCTCCAACCGGCGTTGGATGCGGGGCTGATCGAAATGACGCTGCCGGACAAGTCGCACAGCCGCAGACAGCGATACCGTCTGACACCGGCAGGCAGCGTCCATAGGCAGCGACCGCAAAAGGGGGAATTGACCCCCCAAGTCACCCCCCAAGATACCCCCCGAGTCGCCCCCCCTGAGACCCCCCAAGATCGGCTTCTATGGGCGATGGAAGGAGAAATGACGGGCCAGGAATTGCGGCAAGTCTTGGTCTTGAGGGACACGAAACATTTTCGGAAAACCTATCTCCAACCGGCGTTGGATGCGGGGCTGATCGAAATGACGCTGCCGGACAAGCCGCACAGTCGTAGGCAACGCTACCGCCTGACACCGACGGGCAGTGCTCAGCGGCAACGGCCGGCAACGACAAAATCTTAGGAGGGGCGACCTTGTTGTCCGATGTCGAACAGACGAGATTGCGGTTGACCAAGAACACCGCAGCAAAGAAGAAGGCGCAATTCGGCCGGTTTCTCACGCCGGCAAGAACCGCGGCGTTCATGGCAAACCTGTTTCCCGACGGCAGGGGCCAGTGTCGTCTGCTCGATGCCGGGGCCGGAATCGGCTCGCTTTCCGCCGCGTTCCTGGAAAGATGGGGTTCCGGGAAGTTTCATTTCCAGCGCGTGGACTTGGAGGCGTTCGAGATCGACGATTCCCTGCATGCCGATTTGAACGGGACGTTAGCGCCATACCGCGAAAACCCGGCTTTTAGGGTGACGATTCGACCGGGCGATTTCGTCCATGCCGCAGTGGACAGGCTTGCTGGAAACCTGTTCGCCACCGGCTCGCCGAACTACACGCACGCTATCCTCAATCCGCCGTATAAGAAGATCAACGGGAAGTCGTCGTACCGTTCGGCCTTGCGCCGCGTCGGCATCGAGACGGTCAACCTGTATTCCGCTTTCGTGGCGCTGGCCGTTGCACTGGCTGCGCCACACGGACAGGTCGTAGCCATCATTCCGCGCAGTTTCTGTAACGGACCGTACTACCGATCCTTTCGCCAATTCGTGCTTGAACGGGCCGCTCTCCGGCACGTGCACCTTTTCGAGTCCCGCAACACCGCGTTCAAGGACGACGCCGTCCTGCAAGAGAACGTCATTATCCGGCTTGAACGCGACGGACGTGCCGGGCCGGTCACGGTGTCCACTTCGACCGACGACACCTTTACCGACTTGGCCACGAGGACTCATCCGTTCGACCGGATCGTTCTTCCCGATGACCCGGAGCGATTCGTTCACGTGCCGACATCTCCGGAAGGCACGGTCGAACTTGCTTCGAGCATCCGTTACGCGCTTGCGGATCTCGGCATCGACGTTTCGACCGGTCCCGTGGTCGATTTCCGTATGAAGGAGCACCTCCGCGCCATGCCGGAGGCCGGTTGTGTGCCATTGCTCTACCCATGCCATTTCACCGGTACGCGCACCGCTTGGCCGATCCCCGGCAACAAGAGGCCGAACGCCATTCTGCATACTGGCGAGACGGCAAAATGGCTGTATCCGAATGGCTACTACTGTGTGGTCCGGCGTTTTTCGTCCAAAGAAGAAAGACGGCGTATCGTAGCGAGTGTGGTCGAGCCGGACGTATTCAACGGCGCTCCCGCGCTGGGCTTCGAGAACCACTTGAACCTTTTTCACGAGAACAAACACGGGCTGCCCCAGGCGTTGGCATTCGGGCTGGCCGTCTTTCTCAATTCAACGGCTGTCGATCGACATTTTCGACGCTTCAGTGGTCATACTCAGGTCAATGCGACCGATCTCAGAACGATGCAATACCCGAGTCGTGACGCCCTTGTCGGAATGGGTAAATGGGCCGCGCGACAAAAAGAACTGACGCAAACCATGATCGATGCCAGGATGGGGACTTCAACCTGATGAACAACAAGAAGAACCATATCAAGTCCGCCCACCGGATCATCATCTCTTTGGGCCTGCCACGCGCGCAACAAAATGAGCGATCCGCTCTCTGTTTGCTGGCATTACTGAACCTTACTCCTGACAAGGTTTGGGCGGAGGCCGAAAATCCGCTCATAGGTATCACCCCGATAATGGATTGGGCGCGCGAGCATTACGACAAGGACTACGCTCCGAACACCCGTGAGACGGTCCGCCGACAAACAATGCACCAATTCTGCGATGCTGGTATCGCACTTTACAACCCGGACAGGCCGGACCGTCCGGTGAACAGCCCGAAAGCCGTGTATCAGATCGAGCCCGCCGCGCTGACGTTGCTCCGCACCTTTGACACGCCAGCGTGGCCTGATGCCCTTCGAGCGTATTTGGCCGAACGCGAAACTCTCATAACCCGTTACGCCAAAGAGCGAGACCAGAACCGGATCCCGGTTGCCGTTGCCCCAGGGAAGAGAATTCTCCTCAGTCCGGGCGAACACAGCGAACTGATCCGAGCCGTCATAGAAGATTTCGCTCCACGCTTTGCACCAGGGAGCGTGCTGGTTTACGTGGGCGATACCGGAGAGAAGTGGGGATATTTCAACGAGACCCTCTTGGCCGAATTGGATGTGAGTGTGGATTCACATGGCAAGATGCCGGACGTCGTACTGTACTACACTGAGAAGAACTGGTTGCTCCTGATCGAATCGGTTACCAGTCATGGGCCGGTCGATGGGAAGCGGCATGACGAACTCGCCGCTCTCTTTGCCGGGTCCAGGGCGGGCCTGGTTTATGTCACAGCCTTTCCAGACCGAACGCTCATGGGCCGCTATCTTGGTGAAATCGCGTGGGAAACAGAGGTATGGGTAGCCGATGCTCCGTCGCATTTGATCCATTTCGACGGTCTGCACTTCCTCGGGCCATACAGTAAGATTTGAAAGGGTCTGAAGGCGTCGGACGAAAGGGAGAATATCCTCTCATCCTGTCTGTTATTCCCGAATGCCGAGGATGAAACAGTGAACGCGGACCAAGCCGCGCCGGTCGTCAAAGACCTCGTCCTGATAGGCGGCGGCCACAGTCACGTCACGGTGTTGAAGAAGTTCGGCATGCGACCGATGCCGGGCGTGCGTCTGACGTTGATTTCACGGGATACGCATGCGCCCTACTCGGGGATGTTGCCCGGCTATATCGCAGGACACTACCGCTTCGACGACGCGCATATCGACCTCGTGCCGCTATGCCGGTTCGCGGGCGCGCGGTTTTTCCACGCCGAGGCGACCGGCCTCGATCTGACGAACAAACAGGTCCTCTGCCGCGACCGGCCGCCGGTCGCCTACGACGTCTTGTCCGTCAACGTCGGCTCCACGCCGGCGGTGTCGCACATTCCGGGTGCCGACCGCGTGGGCGTACCGGTCAAGCCCATCGACGGGTTCCGGCGACACTGGAAGGGGTTACGCACCCGATGTTTGGAACGAACGCAAACCACGCGCATCGGCGTGATCGGTGGCGGCGCGGGCGGTGTCGAACTCCTGCTGTCCGTGCAGTACCGCCTGCGGCGACTGCTGGCAGAACAGAACCGTTCGTCCGACCATTTGACCTATACGCTCATCACCGACGGAGCCGACATCCTGCCCACCCACAACCGGCGCGTGCGTGCCGCGTTCCGCAAATTGTTCACCCGCCGTGGGGTGGAAATGCGGACCAACTGCGCCGTCAGCCGCGCGACCGACGGCGGAGTCGAATGCCACGACGGGACCCGGCTCGAGCTGGACGAAATCCTGTGGGTGACGACGGCCGGCGCCGCGGCGTGGCCCGGGGAATCCGGCTTGGCGACCGACGCGCAGGAGTTCATTGCGGTGCGCGACACGCTGCAATCCGTTTCCCATTCCGACGTATTCGCCGCGGGAGACATCGCCTCGGTCGAGAGCTACCCGCGGCCCAAATCCGGGGTGTTCGCCGTGCGGCAAGGGTCTCCGCTGGAGCGTAACCTGCGGCGTTCTCTGAGCGGCCGCGGCCTACGGGCCTTTCGGCCCCAGAAAAAATTTCTAAGCCTGATCTCGACCGGAGACCGAGGCGCAGTGGCTTCTCGGTCTCTCTGGGCGGTGCAGGGTGCGTGGGTCTGGAAGTGGAAAGACTTCATCGACCGGCGATTCATCCGCAAATACAACCGGCTGCCGGACATGTCCGCAGAGGATGTCGTCCAGCCGTCAGCGGGAGTCGCCGACGCGCACGCCCTGCTAGAACTGTCTTCGCTGGCCATGCGCTGCGGCGGCTGTGGGGCCAAGGTCGGCAGTACGCTGCTCGACCGTGCATTGGCCCGGCTTGCGCCCGTGGACCGAAAGGACGTTCTGGTCGGCCTGCACGCCCCGGACGACGCCGCGGTCGTCCATATCCCGGAGGGCCATGTCCTGGTTCACACCGTCGATTTTTTTCGCGCGTTCATTGATGACCCGTTCGTCTTCGGCCAAATCGCGGCGACCCACGCCCTGGGCGACGTTTTTGCGATGGGCGCCGAACCGCAGACCGCGCTGGCGCTCGTGACGCTGCCGTACGGCCTGGAACAGAAGATGGAAGACCAACTCGGCCAACTCATGGCAGGCGCGCTGGACGTCCTCAACGCGGAAGGCACCGCACTGGTCGGTGGGCACACGAGCGAGGGCAGCGAGTTGGCCTTGGGGTTCGCGGTCAACGGGCTGGCACGTCCCGAGGCGCTGCTCAAAAAGAGCGGGCTCCAGCCCGGCCAGACGCTGATTCTGACCAAAGCGCTGGGCACCGGCGCGCTGTTCGCCGCAGACATGCGGTGCAAGGCCAAGGGCCGTTGGATCGAAGCCTCGCTCGCCTCCATGCGGCGTTCCAACCGGGCAGCCGCGGCATGCTTGCGCGACCACGGCGCCACGGCCATGACGGACGTGACCGGCTTCGGTCTGCTGGGCCACCTGCTCGAAATGGTAAATGCTTCCAAGGCCGCCGTCGTGCTGGACCTTGACTGCGTGCCGCTACTACCCGGCGTGCTGGACGTCATGCAGCAGGGCATCTTCTCTTCGCTGCACCCCCAAAACGTCCGACTGCGGCGGGCGGTACGCAACCATGAGACCGTCAACGCACTTCCCCGCTATGCCACGCTGTTCGACCCGCAGACCGCCGGCGGACTGTTGGCCGGCGTTCCGCCCGACCGTGCGCCGGCGTGCGTGCAGCATCTCCGTGCGCTCGGCTACGCCGACGCTGCGGCCGTCGGCGAGGTCACACCCCGCCGAAACGCCTCCGAGCCGGTCAGCATTCAAATTTGATGGCGGAATCGGAATCGCGAGAAAAGCTACAGAAAGTTGGGCGAAAACAGACGAGACTCAAAATTCATAGCTGAACAGTTCGATGTCTGCGGCATATCTTTCGGCGACCAAATCCCTTGTTTCCTCATTGTAATACTCTCGATATGGTTTTCTTCCCTCGGATTTCCTGAAGTGTTCCAAGGAATATACCAAGTCTCTGGCGGAAGCGACCGTTCTTATGTCATCCTGGATGTTTTCCACCCGTCCGACGAAATCCACCACCAGCTCACCGGCGCCATCCGTAACGTTCAGATATTGTGACCGATAATGTATGTCTGCATCTTCATCCGGAATGCTGTGCACGACACGTATAAAGTCCGCAAAGGAGGGAGCGGGGCCGAATATCTCGATCCATCTTCTTAGTCCGATCACCTTCTCAAGATAACAAGAAACCAGCCGATCCCACGGATTCCTGACGAACGTAAATTTGAAATAACCCGGATACGGTGAAATATCTTCGATTCTATCAACTTTACCGAAGGCGCCGCGCTGCCCGATCTTCGCCGGGTCCACATCCAATGTCAGGTCAGTCGCTGCAAGGAATGCTTTGATCGTCGTGCATGCGCATTTCGGATTGATGAAATAGATCATTCTGTTCGTATCCGACCTCGTGATATAGTGCTTCTTGTTTTTTGTCTCTTTGGGTGTCTGTTCCCGCGGCAGGGTGTTCTTGAGATAATCGAGTGTACTCCCCTCGGGAATATGCTCGTCGTCCAACTTCCACGTCAGCTTGTAGAGAGGGGCCGTCCGATTCTCAATCTCCTGTTTGATCTGATCGGAGACCGGTTGGAAAAGTCCAACATCTTGGAGGCGGTGAGAAATGTCGGCATCGATCTTGATGGTCGCGTCCCACGTTTCCCGAAAATATCGATTGTTCCGATAGCAATGTTCGAAGAGATAATGAAACCAGAAATAGGGAAAGAGTTTCAACACCTTCACGAAAAAGAAGGTGTGCCAGAGCCAGGGCCGTTTCAGTATAAGCGATTGGACGTAAGGGGTCTTGAGTAAGTTGGCGAGCTTGTCGTCCGGATCTGCCTGTCGTGGGTTGGGGTTCTTTTTCTCGTAATTGTCGGAAACCCGGCGACAAGCATCAACCAGAAGATCGTCCGAAATCGTCGGGCGCAATTTCGGATTCTTCAACCAATAATCACAGACAGCCTGGGAATAGATAGCGACCAAACGGTTGCCGGGTACTGCGGCCAGAAACCAGCTCGAAATCATTCGGTCCTCTCCCGGTCGGCTGAAAGCGAAAAACCCGGATTCGAGGTGGCCCTTTAGCCATTCGTCCAATGGCCGGCAACAGAAACAGGTTGCGTCGGCCCAGATTCCCCCATATTTTTTCAATAAGCGCAGGCGAACGATTTTGGATAAGATGTAGGGGGGAAGAGCGTCCGACAAAGGCGAAAGGTCATCCAGAGCGACGTAGTCGGAGAGATTTGAGTTATCGAGGAAATGAATTTCCCAAGTAGGATTGTAGTGCTCCCAAGATCGCCGACAGTAGGTGACGACTTCTGGGGTGTGATCCCAGCCTTGGAACCACAGAAGGAACAGTTTCTTGGGAAAAGAGGAGAATGGCATGTCTTAACCTCGGTGACTAGCGTAAGCTCTCAGAAAGAAGTACACCGCTACTCCACTGACGGATACGTACAGCCAGACCGGAAAGGTCAGCCGGGCAATTTTCTTGTGAGACTCGAATCGGCCACGCAGGGCATAGAAGACGGTCGTCAGGACCAGCGGCAGGGCGAGCACCGACAGGACGATGTGGCTGATGAGAATGCTGAAATAGACGGGCCGGATAGCGCCTTGGCCGGGAAACGGGGTGTCGCCATGGAAGTGGTGGTAAACGATATAGCCAGCCAGGAAAAGTGTTGAGAAGATGAGTGCAGCCAACATGCACTTCCTGTGAGCATCGGTATTCCCGCGTTTGACGTTGACGAAACCGGCCGTCAGGCAAACCGCGGCCAGTGCGTTCAGGCTGGCGTTGGCTGTGGGCAGGAAGCCCAGCCATGCGCCATGACCGGAGGCCGCGGGCTTGGCGTAGATGAACCAGAGCAGAAATCCGGCGATCCCGACCCCCAGCAGCCCGAACCAGATCGGCGGTGCGGACCAGGACATGGACGGTGAAGAAGAGCGGGGCAAGGAAGGCGGGTTGTCGCGCGTCACGCGCCCGAAGCTATCCGTCGCGGCCGAGTCGATCAAGTCGCATGATATGGCGCGGCGCGCAGGATTACGGTAGCAGGGAGCGTCCGAGTCGTCCTCCATCGGTCGGAAGGGGACGAACGCCGCAAGGGAAAGAAGGAGAAAAGGAGGCGATCATGCAGTTCGTGAGTTGCGAAGATGCCCTGCAGGCAAACGGCCTGCGCATGGCTTTCGTGGCGAATGCGCCCAGCCCGTGGGGCGAGGCGGTCAAGGGAATGCTCAAGGTGAAGGACGTTCCGTTTACGGCCACGCTGTACATGCCGGGCGACCCCGCGGCCAACAAGCCGTTGGTCGAATGGACGGGCGAAGACAGCGCCCCGAACGCCATGTTCGAGGACGAGGCGCCCCGCTCCGGCTGGGCGGAGATTCTGCTGTTGCTCGAACGCTTGCAGCCGGACCCGGGTCTGATTCCCGCGGACCCGGAACAGCGGGCGCTCATGTTCGGGCTGGCGCACGAGATCTGCGGCGAGATGGGCTTGGGCTGGTGCCTGCGGCTGTTGATCTGCGACTACGCGCAGGACCCGAACGTGGAATACCCGGTCCCCGCGGAGATGGGCGGCTATCTCGGCCAGAAATACGGCTATCGGCCGGGCGTCGGCCGGATCGCCAAGCAGCGCGTCATCGACGTCCTGACGCTGTTGTCCGCACGCCTCAAAGCTCGGCGGACCGAGGGGCACCGGTTTCTGATAGGGGCGCAACTCACCGCGCTGGACTTTTACTGGGCAACGTTCTGCGCGTTGATGAAGCCGCTCCCTCCGGAGCAATGTCCCATCCCTGACGTGCTGCGCGCGGCGTTCGAGTTTCCGCAGCCGGACATTGCCAGGGCTCTGGATCCCGTGCTGATCGAGCACCGCGATTTCATGTACGCCGAGTATCTCGGCCTGCCGATGGTGCTGTCCTGACCACCACCGCGGGGCGAAAGATTTTTCGCCCCTCCGGCACGGCAGATCAAGCGGTGAACAACGCGAGTTGTCCGCCGCGTTCCGGGCGGCAGAAGGCCGCGGTGGACAACGCCGGAAATGGCGCGGTCAGGCCGGCTTTGCGCCGGCCGACCTCGAACAGGTCGTGAATGGCTTGCGCGGTTCGGCCCTCGCCGCGCATCCGTGCGTGCCAGCGCGGGTCGTTCAGCTTGCCGCGACGCAATGCGCGGATGTGATTCAACACTTTGTTCTTCCGTTCCGGGTAGTGAGTCTCCAGCCATTCGACGAACAACTCGCTGACCGCGTAGGGCAGCCGTACCACGGTGTGCCCCGCGGCACGCGCCCCGGCATCCGCGGCGGCTTGGAGAATGGCGGGGACTTCGTGGTCGTTCAGCCCCGGAATGATCGGCGCGGACATGACGCCGACCGGCACGCCGGCTTCGGCCAGCAGGTTGATCGCGGCCAGCCGCCGTTGCGGCGCGGACGCGCGCGGCTCCAGGGTGCGCGCCAATTCGGGGTTCAGCGTGGTGATCGACACGAACACCGACGCGGCGTGCGACTCGGCAAGCTGGGCGAGCAGGTCGCGGTCGCGGGCGACGAGCGCATTCTTGGTGATGATGGCGACCGGGTTCCGGAATTCGGCCAGCACCTGCAGGCAGCCGCGCGTGATGCACAGCCGGCGTTCGACGGGCTGATACGGGTCGGTGATCCCGCACATGATGATCGGCTCCGGTCGATAGCTCCGCGCGGAGAGGGCCGTGCGGAGCAGGGCGGGCGCGTCCTCCTTGGCCAGGATGCGCGTCTCGAAGTCCAGCCCCGCGGACATGCCGAGGAACTCGTGCGTCGGCCGCGCATAACAATAGATGCAGCCGTGCTCGCAGCCGCGGTACGGATTCACGCTGACCGAGAAGCCGAGGTCCGGGCTGTCGTTCCGCGACAGAATGCTCCGCGACGGGTCGCGGTACACCTGCGTGCGCGGGGAGGGCGGTTCGTCGCCGTCGTCCGGGCTGTCGAGCAGATGGTCGAGATAGTCCGGGTCCGGCGTGTAGCTGAGGGATTCGAAGCGGTTGTGCGGGTTGGTGGATGTCCCGCGGCCTTTGACCGGCTGTCCGTAGAAGCGCATGGCCGGACTATACGATTTTCGCTTTTTATTCGCTAGTGGTCGAATAGCTTTGTTCTCCCATGCGGCTCCGTACCCTTCGACGGGCTCAGGGCACTTGGGTTCGAACCCTGAGATCGTCGAAGGATTTTCGGATTTCTTCAGCGAAGAATCGAAGGAAAATAGAGTTGTCGGTTCTGCGCCGGGCTGATACACACGGGCTGCGCGATGCCGCATGCGGCGCGCATAAAGGAGGGCGCACGATGAAGAGTCACTGGTTCCATCTCATGCCGTACCCGGACCTGCCGGACGACTTCAAAGAGAAGCATCCCAGCGTGTGGGTGGACGTGTCGAGTTCGCTGTTCGACCCGGTGCGCGGCCACGAAACCTACAACGAGTATCTCGACCAGTTGGAATTCGCCGACAGCCAGGGCTTCGACGGAATCTGCGTCAACGAACACCACGCCAACGCCTACGGCCTGATGCCGTCGCCGAACATCATTCTGGCAACCCTGGCGCGCCGGACCTCCAAGGCGGCGCTGATCGTGCTGGGCAACTCGATCGCGCTGTACAACCCGCCGATCCGCATCGCCGAAGAAATGGCCATGCTGGACTGCATTTCGGGCGGCCGGTTCGTGGGCGGCTTTCCGGTCGGCACGTCGATGGACACGAATTTCGCGTACGGCCAGACCCCGATCACCTTGCGCGAGAAGTACCGCGAGGGGCACGATCTGATCATCAAGGCGTGGACCGAGCCCGAACCGTTCGCCTTCAACGGCAAGTTCAACCAGCTGCGCTACGTCAACATCTGGCCGCGGCCGGTCCAGAAGCCGCATCCGCCCGTCTGGATCCCCGGCGGCGGCAGCGTGGAAACCTGGGAGTGGGTCGCCAAGCACGACTACATGTACGCCTTCCTCAGCTACTTCGGTTACGAGCCGGCCACACAGATCATGCGGGGCTATTGGGAAGCCGTGGACCGCGCCGGGCGCGACCGCAACCCGTATCGCGCCGGCTATCTGCAACTCATCGGCGTGTCGGAGACGGACGCGCAAGCCGAGAAGGACTACGCCGAAGCCGCCTCGTACTTCTACCACCGCTGCCTGCACGTGCCCGACCACTGGGCCGCGGCCCCGGGGTATCTGACGCTCAAGACCATCAAGTCGCTCAAGTCGCCGTTCAGCTTCGAGCAGTTGAAGGGCTTGGGATGGAAGGAGTTCGTCGATCAGGGCTACGTGATCGCCGGCTCGCCGGCCACGGTCCGCGAACGGCTGGACGAAGTGCTGCGGGAAATGAACGTCGGCCAGCTTTTTTCGCTGTTGCACTTCGGCAACCTGGGCCGCGAACAGACCAGAAAGAACACCGAGTTGTACGCCAAAGAGGTCATGCCCTACCTGCGCGAGCGGCTCTGGAACGAATGGGAAGACCGCTGGGCGCCGCATCTGCTCGCCGAAGAGGAGCGTGTGGCCGTCGCCGCGCTGTAAGCGGTTCGGCAAGGGGAGGGCGGCACCGGCTTCCGTGGGCTACGGACGGTCGTAGGGCAACGAACGATCCGCCCGGCCTGGAACCGGCGGGCGCACGAGCACCAACGCAAGGAGAGTATCGGAGATGCAAGAAGTCAAAGTCTCGCTTCGCAACGGGAAATTCAGCACCACCATGCAGTGGGGCGGCAGCGGGGACCCGCTCCTATTTCTGCACGGTGCGGGCGGGCCGATGGTCGGCGCCCCGTTTTTGGAAGAGCTGGCGCGGAGCTTCACGGTCTATGCGCCGGCCCACCCCGGCTTCGGCCCGGGAACGGGCATCGAGCACCTCGACGACATCATCGACTTCGCCCTCTACTACCACGACTTTCTCGACGAACTGCAGATCGACAGTCCGCACGTCGTCGGGCACTCGCTGGGGGGCATGTTGGCCGCGGAGGTCGCCGCGTTGGCGCCGTACCGGATCAACCGCTTGGTGCTGGTGTGTCCCGCGGGGCTGTGGCTGGAAGAGCAACCCATCCCGGACTTCTTCACCTTCAACCCACAGCAATTGGTCGAACACGTCTTCCACGATCCGAGCGGCCCGGTCAGCCGGATGTTCACCGAACAGATGAAGGACCCCGAAGCGCAACTCGAAATGTACCGCTGCCTGGCCTCGACCGGAAAATTCCTCTGGCCGATCCCCGACAAGGGGCTCAAGAAACGCATCCACCGCATCCAGCTTCCGACGCTGTTGCTATGGGGCGATTCCGACAAACTGATCCCACCGGCCTACGGCGAGGCGTTTCAGCAGGCGATCCCCGGCTCGCGTCTGGTCCACTTCGACAGCTCCGGGCACATGATTATGCTGGAAGAGCCGGAAGGGTTCGTGGCGACCGTCTCGAACTTCCTGATGGAGTAGGGGCGGGATTGTGGATTGCTGATTTGGGGGGAGAGTTCGTTGCGCCTGCGATGTGTCGCACTTGCGGTGTCCTGAGCTTGCGATGCCTTGAGCTTGGTCCCTGAGCCTGTCGAAGGGTGTCGAAAGGTCGAAACCTCGAAACGCACCGGAACGGGGACTTCCCTCGCGCACGGGCATATCGGGAACGGCCATGTTGCTGGAAATCTACCCCAAGCCGGACGGCATGCAGCACGTGAACTTTTTGTTTTGTACCGTCCGGCCCGACCCGGAAGACGAGTGGGTCCGCGCCCGGCTCGACGCGCTGCCGATTCCGCCCAAGCGGTGTTTCGAAGAAACGCGCCGCGGGCGGACGTACACCGCACTGCAATACGGCCAGTGCGTGATCGGCCATTCACTGTACGCCATCGAAAAATACAAAGCCGTAGTGGACGCGGTCGCCGCGGCTTCCACGGACGCTCCTGCACTCGATGGCAATGCGTGGAACGAGCGGATTGCGCGCCTCGCCGAAGAACTCGCACCGCAAGCGCGCTTTACGGTCGATGACGCGGGCAAGCTGACGCTTGCGTTTTCCGGCGTTGACGCCGCGGGTATCCGGCAACGTCTGGATCGGTTCGCCGCGGAAGACGTGACCGCTTGAACGTTCAGCGGGCAACTTGGCGAGAGGCTGCGGATTTCCGACATTCCTCCTGCAGAATGGCCCATCCCCGTCCGGCGTAGCGATTGACGAGAACTGCCTGTTGCTCCGTCAAGCGGAACGCCGGGGATAATCTGCCGACGACGCCATCGATGCTCCGGACCCAGGCTGCCACGCGTTTCTGCCGGGGCTGAGACAAACGGCAGCGCCAGCGATTGACCTGACGCATGAGCCGCACGCCTGCCTCGCTCAACCCGATGTTCTCCCAGTGTACGGTTTCCGTTGCCCGAATGGCGTAGTGCGCCAGAAACGCCTCGACCGTATCGCCCGAGTACAAAAACGGCCTGACGCGCCCCGGACCGAACAGGTATTGGGCTTCGTAATAAAAGCCTAGATAATCGAGGTGCTCCCGACACCACGGGTCTTGTAAGGCGTCGTCAAAATCGACATCCCGACCATAGACGTTCCTTGGCGTCTCCGATGTTGTAGGGTTCGTCAGGTTTTGCGCATAGAAGGAAGCAGCAAACGAGACCGGTTCCCGGAACCAGACGCACATCTCGAAGTCGAACAGGGCGGCCAGATGCCGTAACAAGCCCTTCGCCTGCGGGGGATAGTCTCGCCAGTGGTTGTAGATACCCTCGGCCGTCAGAATGACCGTATGGGCCGACTCGGGCATGTCGCGCAGCGCTTCTTGAATAGACTCGACAAATGCCGCTTCATCGGCGCCCATCAGCACCGACACGAGCCACTGATGATTCGGTCCCCCCCCCTTCATATGTGAAGACGGGGGGTACCAAACGCCGCTTTCGGCAAGTACGGCTCTTTGTGAGTCCAAATGCCACTGTAACGCCGTCGTGCCGGTCTTCGAGGTGCCCGCGTGCAGAATGAGCCGGCGGGGCTTTCCGTTCAGGCATGTCCGGGCGAGGAAGGATGTTGAGAACAACGGTTCGTGTATAATCGGCAGATTCCGTACCACTTGTTCTGCAAAATTTCGCTTGTACAAAGCGAAGGTCTCCAGGTCTTCCCTTCTTTGAGGGATGCTGGGGGAAACGGCATCGTTCGTGGTAGGGTGTGGATTCATAGGGAATTGGCTTTTTCAATGGAAAGGATAATTTATCCGTGTTATGCTAGCCTGCGCCATGATGGATTCAAGAAATTTTCGGAGAAGTCTCTCGTCTCTGGCCACCGGTCCAGGTAAGGGAGCACCCGCCGAATCCGTGTATTGAGACGTTCGATCTCTTCTGATAAGGCCGGGTTGATCTCCTGGGCTATGAGTTGCCGCTTCTTGAAGAAAGCGGGATACTGGCTGATATGCCCCGAGGTCAGGTGGAAAGCGAATACCTGGTTAATTTCTGGCAACAACTGGAGAATGGCATTCGTGTGGGCAGGAAGAAATGAGAACGCTGTGGGGTCTTCCCGAATAGCCAGGGCAAGGGCGATCTGGTCGATATTGACAAGACGAAGTTCGAGGCGATCCCGGTTTGCTAACAGCCACTCGGCCCAGTAGCGAAAGCGGTTTCGACGGGCGGAATGGATGCTGGGCAGCCAAATCAGACCTGCACTGACATTAAAGCGATCTGTATCCCTCCCCCCTCCTCCTTTGAAGAGCGCGAGTCCAGGCTCGGAATCTTCGACTCCGACCGCTTGCATTATCCGGGCAAAAACCGGCCGTGCCGGGTTCGCATGGTTGTTGGGGGGAAGGCGTATCAGTTCGTTCGACAAGAATGACGTGAAGTCCCTGACTGGAAAGAGATCGCAGTCGAGGACGGCTACGTTCTGTCCGCACAGATCATCGAACGGGATATACTTACTGCAGTGGGGAGCTTCTGGATAGAGATGCGAGCAGGTGCGTATCTCGATGCCTCTTTCCCGGGCGAATGCAATAAGATTCGGCGGTGAGGAGCCAACAAGATATAATACCGGCTGACATCCTTCGAGTGTTTCAATGCACTCGGCCCATAATGCGGCTTCACAGGCGAATCGTGGATGAACATCTACCACAGCTGCGACGAATTTTCTGCTGTCAGAGCTGCCCCGTCGGAATTTTTTCCATAAGCAGCCAAGCTTCGTTGGAAGGGAAGAGTTCATAGTCGGAAGCCCTCTCCTGGAAGTTCACTGTTCTCCGCTGCGTACATATTGGTGGTACAAGATGTCGAACCTCCGCCGGGCCGCATCGTAGATTGCGGAGTTCATACGTTGAGCGGCGCGGACGGCTTCGTGCTCTCGACGATCGGGACCCTCCTTCGGTTGTTCATCGACGTTGGCTCGACGGTACGGGATGTCGATCCCGAAGATCGCTCTGAAGAGCTCGAGACTGGTTTCATACTCTTCGGTTATGCCGACGAAGGCAAATCGTTCCATCGGCAACCCACCGGTGAACAACCGGTACAGCTTCGTTTGTCTGGGCAGGGATGCGAATTGTGCGGGTGTCATCCTGAGTGCGTCGAATTGCACCCACATCCGGTTCTGTAGGTCGGGGGTACGCAACCAGTAGCGATACTGTGAGAGCAGACGCTCCACCGGCTCGCGGAAGAATGCACAGAAGACGGCACGGTCCCGCAGGGGTAAGTACTTCGTGGCGATGAAATGGCCATGAACGGCATCGTAGTTCGCCACCAAGTCATCAGCCCGAGAGCGGACCTCAATACGGGTTTTCAACCGCCTCCAACGGTCGGAAATGGAATCAGAGAGGGGGCGATCCCCATAGTCGGTCAGCAAGCGCCCTCCCAACTGTCGTTCGAGCCCTTCTCTGAAACTACTGCCGGCCGTTTTGGGAATATGGATGGAAACGATCATGCCTTGAACGTTATTGTGTCTAAACCGGCGAGGTCTTCCTTCCGGAATCGTAAGTTCCCGGCCCCTCCGAATCAGTCCTGCCGTAATCGAGATACGACGGCCCCGTGTTCCAGCGGGTTTTCTCCAGCTTCTATTCCTTTCGTCCGCGTGATAGGTTCGACGGGTGACAGCCCCCTTCTATAGTCCGATTCGCTCACTAAGAAAACCCGGGAGCCGGAGGCGAAAAACGTGCCGACACCGACATTTCGCGAGGACCGGCTGGGCCAACTGCTCGTCGAACGAAACGCCGCGCAGCAGGCCGACGTCGACCGTGCCCGGGAGATTCAGAAGTCCGTGGGCGGCCGGCTCGGCCCGCTCCTGGTCAGGACCGGCGTCATCTCCGAAGACCTGTTGTTGCGGACGCTGGCCGAGCAGACCGGGCTGACGTATCTGCACGACGGCGAGGCGCTGCCCGACAGTCTGGAAGTGTATCGGTTCGTCTCCGAGTCGCCGATCAAGCTGGACTGGTTTCTCGACAACGCGGCGCTCATGTGGGAGCGGGACGGCACGCTCCACTGCCTGGCGCGCGACGTGCTCGACCACGCGCTGCGCGAAACGCTCGGTTATTTCTACCCCGATGCCGACGTGACGTTCTGTCTGGCCGCGAATCATCAGATCGACCGCCTGTTGGACTTCGTGCAAAAGGAACGCGCCATCGAAAACCTGTTCGCCAGCGGCGACGCCAAGCATCTGCGGGAAATGGCCGAAGAAGCGCCGGTCATCGAACTCGTGAACAACCTGCTGTCGCAGGCCGTGGATGTGGGCGCGTCGGACGTCCATGTCGAGCCCAGCGAAGAAAACTTCGCGGTGCGTTTGCGCGTGGACGGCGTGTTGCACACCCGCCTGACCCAGCCGATCGAACGGTTCCCCGCGGTCGCCTCGCGCATCAAGCTCATCTCGGGCGTGGACATCGCCGAGCGCCGGTTGCCCCAGGACGGCCGCATCACCGCCCGTATCTCCGGGCGGGAAATGGACGTGCGGGTTTCGACCGTTCCCTGCGCGTTCGGCGAATCCATCGTGCTGCGCCTGCTGCCCAAGGAGCGCGACGAGTTGGCGCTCCGGAATCTCGGTATGGAGGCCGACCATCTGGAGTTGTTCCGCGGCTGGCTGCACGCCAGCAACGGCATCATGCTCGTCACCGGGCCGACCGGGTCGGGCAAGTCCACGACGCTGTACGCCGGGCTGCAAGAGGCCGACGACGGGGTGAAGAAGATCATCACGGTCGAGGATCCGGTCGAATTCCAGATGCCGAACATCACCCAGATTCAGACCCACACCGAGATCGGCTATACCTTTGCGCGTGCGCTGCGGGCCATCCTGCGCCAGGACCCGGACGTCATCATGGTCGGCGAGATCCGCGACCTGGAGACCGCGGAGATCGCGATTCAGGCGGCGCTCACCGGCCACTTGGTGCTGTCCACCGTCCACACCAACGACGCCACGTCCAGCTTCACACGGCTGGTCGATATGGGCGTGGAGCCGTTTCTAGTCGCGGCGCCCATCCGGGGCGTGCAAGCCCAACGGCTGGTGCGGAAAGTCTGCACACAATGCGCCGCGCCCGCCGCGGTGCCCTCTGCGATCGGCAACCATCTCGACAACCTGCCGGCATCGATGCTGGGCGACCGGTGGGTCAAGGCCGAAGGCTGCCCGACCTGCCAGCACACGGGCTATCGTGGCCGGACCGGCATCTACGAATTGGTGCCGATGTCCGACGGGCTGCAGGACATGATCGTCGCCGGCGCCAACCTCAACGACTTCAAACGCTTCGCCCACGGCCAGGGCCACCGCACGCTGTTCCAGGACGGCCTCATCAAGGCGTCGCACGGGCGGACCACGCTGGAAGAGGTCACGCGCCTGACGCTGACCGACACCTGACCCGCGGCGCAGAGAGATCGGGATGCAGGAATACCGCTACGAAGTCGTCGATCGCGACGGCCGTCTGCTCAAAGGGGAAATCGAAGCCGAGTCCCCCCTTGACGCGGTGCGGGCGCTCGGCACCGACGGGCGCACGGTCGTCGAGGTGCACGCCCGGCAGACGGCGCCGGCCGCGGTCGCGCGCCGCCGGCTGCGCGGGCAGGACGTCGTCGTCGCACTGCACGAACTCGCGACCTTGCTGGAGTCCGGCGTGGCGCTGGGCGACGCCGTCCGGGCGCAGAGCCGGGGCAGTTCCCACCCGCTGCTCGGCGCCGCCTTCGCCGCCATCGGTCGCGAACTCACAAAAGGTGAGAGTCTGCTGACGGCGCTGCGGGCCGGCACGTTGCCGCTGCCGGAGTACGTCTATCATCTCGTCGAGGCCGGCGAGTTGAGCGGGCACTTGGCCCGGTCCCTGCGCCAAGCGGTCGATCAGATGAGCTACGACCAGCGCATCGCCGCGGAGGTCCGCGGCGCGCTGACGTATCCGGCCATTCTCGTCGTGTCGGGCATCGCCGCGGTCGCGCTCGTCTTCGTGTTCGTCGTCCCGCAATTCGCCAACCTGCTGGACGACGACCGCTCACTGCCGCTGCTGGCCGAGGTCGTATTGCGTACCGGCGTGTGGTTCAACGACAGCCGCTGGCTGCTGGCCGGCGGGCTGGCCGCGGCGGCCGGGGCCGCGGCGATCCTGTTTCCACAGCCCGCGGTGCGGCAGCGGGCGAACGACATCCTTGCCGGCTTGCCGCTCGTGAAGCAGTGGTACACCGAGGTCGATACGGCCAAGTGGGCGTCGATCATGAGCGCCATGCTGACCAGCCGGGTCGAACTCATGGAGGCGCTCGACCTCGCGTCGCGCGGGGTGCGCATCTCGCGCAGGAAAGCCGTGCTCCAACAGGCGGCCGGCGACGTGCGCGGCGGCGTCGCGTTGTCCGCGGCGTTGGAAAAGCGTCACGCGCTCACGCCGACGGGCTACAACCTGCTCCGCGTCGGCGAACAGTCGGGGCAGCTTGCCGAAATGTTGCGCGCGCTCGCGACCCTCTATGAAGAGAACGGTTCGCGGCGTATGAAACAGGTCCTGACCCTGATCGAGCCGTTGGCGATCCTGTTGATCGGCGGCTTTCTCGGCGTCATCATGATCGGCATCATTCTGGCGATTACCAGCGTCAACGAAATCGCGCTCTGACGTATGGAGACGGAACGAACGATGGTCGCACTGCACACATTCGGCGCCGAGGCGCATTCCCTCACCCGCTTTCACAAGGGGGGCAGGAGCCCCGGGTTCACGCTCATCGAACTCATGGTCGTGTTGGTCATTCTGGGGCTGCTCGCGGGTCTGGTCGGCCCGCGGCTGTTCGGCCGCGTGGACAGTTCCAAGGTCCAGGCCGCGGAAACGCAGATCAAGATGCTGCGCGGCGCCCTCCAGACGTACCGCCTGGACGTCGGCACCTATCCGTCCACCGCGCAGGGACTCGCCGCGCTGATGGCCGCGCCGTCGAACGTTGCCGCGTACTGGAACGGCCCGTATCTCGAAGACGACCTGCCGCTCGATCCGTGGCGCACGCCGTACCGGTACGAGCAGCCTGCCAATACCTCGCAAGGGTTCGCCCTGTACTCTTTCGGCGCGGACGCGAAACCCGGCGGCGAGGGGGTCAACGCCGATGTCGGCTACCTGCCCGAACAGCCCGCCCAAGCGAGTTGACGCTTCCGGCACGTTCGGATCCGGCTTCACGCTGCTGGAGCTGGTCGTCGTGCTCGCGCTCGTCTCGCTGATAACGATGGTGGCAGCACCGAACCTGCAGCGGCTGTACGGCGCCGTCGCCAGAACGACCGAACGCAACGCCATCCTGGACCGGTTCGCCAACCTGGGCTGGCGGGCCATGTTGCAGCGCCGCGCGTATTTAATAGTGGGGAGCGGTGCGCCGGACGCAATGGTGGCGAAGAATCCCTCTCCGGTTGCGGGTCCCGATGACGAGGACACGCCTGCCCCCGAGCACGTCTCGCCGTTCGAGCATCACGAGCCCTACCGCATGGACCTCCCCGACGGCTGGACCCTGCATCTGCCCGCGCCGATTCTCGTCCGCGCGAACGGCGTGTGTCTCGGGGGCGAGGTCACGTTGTCCTACAATGGCGCGCCGGACGTCCGACTCGTGCTGGAGCCGCCGTACTGCCATGTCACTACCGATGCCTGAACCGGCGCCCACAGCTTTCCGGGGCATACGAATCTTCAGGCGACCAGACCGCCACGCCCGTGGCGCCGCAGGCCGCGGCCGACAATCCACAATCCACAATCCACAATCCACAATTCCTTCTGCGTCCCCGGGCTTCACCCTCTTGGAGGCCATCGTCGCGCTGACGATCTTCTCCGCGGGGGCGCTGACCCTGTACGGTCTGTTCAATACCAACCTGATCGCGTTGCACCGCGTCCGCGCCGTGAGCGCGCACCTGCCGGCCGCCCACCGGGCTGTCGCGTATCTGTCCGCGGTCAACCCCCGTCGACAAGAACGCGGGCGACTGGAATTCGACGATTACGCGATCGTCTGGTCCGCCCGCTTGCTGGAGCCCGTACGCCAGGGACAGAACGCGTACGGGCGGATGGGGGACTACGAGGTCGGGCTGTACCGGGTCGAGTTCACTGTGAGTGAACAAGGCCGGCCCGTCGGCACGTATCGGCTGCGGCTGATCGGATACGAGAAAGTACGAGAGAGCCTGTGATCCTCAGCCGTCACGAGAGCCTGCCGTTGCGCGGACGACGCCCTTGCAAAGTCATGCACGATGGAGTAAGGAAACTCTTCGTAAGGCCCGGCTGCCCGAATCTCGAAGGGGCGGGGACGACCGCTCGATCGTGGGGCCTGCCGGATACCGAAGGCTTCAGGGGGCATGTGGAAAGCGCACCCTTGTGAAAAAGGGAGTTGCACCGAAGAAGGAAATGGCGTATTGAACGTCGAAGTTGAGGAGGACGAAATGATCAAGGAGCCGGAAGGGAAACGTTCAGCCGGAGAACCAACCATCGGGGAAGCAGAGAGAGAGAGGAGAACGTCAATGGGCACAAAGATTCTTTCGACCGTAACCGCAGCCGCTCTGACCGCCATGCTCGTGGCACCGGTCTGGGCACAAACAGAACACGTAACTCCCCTGCGCAGCACGGGTAGTAACATTGACGGAGGGTCGACGCAATTCGCTCAGGAGCTATTCGGCCCCAATTCAGGGAGCGTCAAGTTGGCGCTGGCGTCCGTTATTAGGATCAACTATGGAGCTTCGAGTGGGGTTACGGTCGACGAAGGGCAGTCCGCCGTATTCACCTTCCGTTTTACTGGAGCGAGATTGGCCCAGCCCGTCTCGGCGGGCGATCTCTCCTACACCGACGCTGGTGATTTCGTTTTCTCGCAGGGCCGGGACGGGGGTGGAGGCCAAAGAGGTGACGACTTCGTATCGTACACGGTCACGGCGCCTGAGGGGGGCGGCCAGGTGGCGTTGCAGGGCAAGGGCTTCACTTTCAATGTTCCCGATGTGGAAATGGTCTCCGTTGCCGATGGTGAGACGCCCCGTGACCGTATGGTTATCGTGACGGTGACGGTTGATCCTCCAGCGCAGGATCGCTTCTCGACCGGGGGAAATAATTTTCCGAAGTACCCCGCTACCTCCACAGCCACGGACACGGCCGATCCAGGAGCCGAAGACGAGCAACCAGGACCACGCAACGCAGTCGCCATCGCAAGGATCGTTCCGGCCTACACGCTGGCCGTGGACCCCTCCGCGACGAGCGAGACCGCCCATATGGGGCAGATCAACCTCGACGACCCCACCATGCTTACAGCGACTAGCTCTACTGCTCAGCTCATAAAGATCGGTGGGCTCGGCGCTGACGCCACGTCGGGAATCAAGCTCTCCTCCGTCACGATCGAGGACACCGCAGGGGACCAGAAGGCAGCGGACGGATTGACCAACTTCAGCGCGGGAACTACCGACATGTTGCGGGTCGCGGTAAGCGGGAACTTTTCTTCGTCGGATCGTCTGTTCCTCAGCGCGACGACGACGGGCGACGTTACTTACAACGAGAGTAACGACCTCCTGCTGACCATCTCCGCGGACGGAACGACCGCGGAGGGGGCCAGGCCGCTGGCTGGAACCGGGGCTATCGTCGCCGGTTCGCAGCGTGCTCTGTACTACGTGCCGGGCGGTGGCCAGATCGGAAGAGGGGATATCGGAGTCAGCTACACGCTCGACTTCGCCGCAGCGACGGCAAAGGACAGCATGATGGCCGGGAAACCTCTGACGCTCGAATACAGCGGGATCAACTTCACGACGTACGCGTACGGAATTCCGGACCCGTCTAACCAGGACTCGGGAAACCTGCGAATCCGGTGCGAGGGAGCCTCGACTTGTACCGTATTCTTCCGTTGTATGGACCAGAGGGGCGGGCGCGTCGGAGGCTTCGTGAGGACTAGCATCGAGGGCGAGAGCGTCCAGCGCTACTCATCGGGGGATATCGCGACCATGCTCGGGGTGGATGGTTGGATGGTCAATCTCGGCGATCGGGTCGGCGGTCGTCTGTCTTGCAGTCTCCACTCCTCCAGCCGTGTTTCGGTGCAACTGTTGGTCCGCAGCGGCGGGGTGCTGACGAACAACACCTTCATCGGTGGACTGGGCGCTTCCCAATAGATCAATAGTCTCATTCCGCTCCCGGACCGTTTTCCAACGGTCCGGGCCAACCCGAAAGCCCCTGACTCTTTCGAGAGTATCAGGGGCTTTCTTCATTGGGGTCCGTCGTTCGGCCATGTCTCCTGCATTACGAACCTTTTCCCTTCTTCTCCCCCTTCCGGAACGGACCCGGGGGAGACCGACGGCAGCCGGCCCTGTCGCAATCGGAACACCGACGGTCCGCCGGAGCGTTCGCCAGCCTCGGGTAGGAACCGGCGTAGCGGGTCTGACGCTGCTCGAACTTTTGGTCGTCCTGGTCCTGACGTCGTTGCTCGGCACCCTGGTGATCCAGGGGACCGGCTTTTTCCTCGGCCGGTACGAAACCGCTACCCGTGTCGGGAAGACGTCAGCGTCGATCGCGCTCCAACGCCATTGGTTCGCTTCCACGGTCGGGGGAATGGTCCCGTCCGTGCGCGCCACGCGCCGATTCGAGGGCCGGCAGACCGCGTTCGAAGGGACCACCCTTCGACCCCTCGCCGGCCAGCCCGGCCAGCCGACCCGGGTCCGCTGGTCCATCGACCCGAACGACGCGGGGGCTGCTCTCGTGGTGTACGCCGAGGAGGGCCGCTTGACGTGGACCGTCCTCACCGTGCGCAAACCGGGGCTGTCGTTCGAGTATGCCGATGCGGCGGGCCGGTGGTATGCACGCTGGCCGCTCGACCCCGGATCGAAACAGAGTCTTCCCGGGATGGTGCGGCTCGTGTCGCATGCGGGAGACGAAATCTGGGCGGTGCGGCCCGATGTGTTTCCGCGACCGGTGGTGAATTTTCGGGATTTCTCGTGAGACCTAATCCCGGCGGATTCGTGCTCATCGCCGTGCTGTGGGTGCTGGCCGCCTTGTCGCTGCTGGCCGCGCATATCGACGCGGTGACGACCGCCCGGGTCGAAACCGCGCGGCGCGCCAAACGGTCCCTCGAACGTACCCTCGACCGGCGCAGCACGCAGGCGACCGTCACCTACCTGCTCGCCACGAATCGCATGAACCACCGCGGGCTGATCCTGGAGACCCCGCAACGCTTTTCCGACCGGCTCCCCGAAACCACAACGTTGCCGGACTGGGGCGAGGGCGAATTGCACGTCACCGGCCGCGTGTACGCCGGGTTGGGAACGACGCGGTTCGCGGTGCAGGACGAAGGCGGGCTGGCGTCGGTCAATCGGCCGACCGTCCCGGTGTTCGGCGCCGTGCTCCGGTGGGTCGGCATTGCGCGGGACGACGTCGCGCGCATCGTCGCCAGGGCGGAGGACTACATCGACCTGGATCGCACGTTACGCCTGAATGGGGCCGAAGCCGGTCAGTACCGCGCCCGGGGGAAGCCGCCCCCGCCGAACTGGATCATGGCCAGTCCGCTGGAATTGCACCGCGTGCTCGGGATCGCCGAAATCGTGACTCCCGCGCAGTGGCGACGTTTAAGTCCCTTGCTTTCCATACGCGCTCCCGTCGGGTACAATTTCAACACGATGCCCCCCGAGCTCATGGCGGCGCTGCTCGACCTAGATCTGCAGAGCGTGCAACCGCTCCTCGATGCGCGGGCCGAACAATCGGTCTCGCGGTTGAGCTTCATCGCCATGCAGACCGGGAAACACCTGGACATCGACCCGACCGACATCCGTCTGATGCCGTCGCGTTTTCTGCGCATGACCCTGTGGCACGAGGATGACGGCGTGCGCATGCTGGTCGGCATCGAACTGACCCCGTTTTCGGACGTCGCCCCCTGGAGGATCGATTACCGCTATGAGGAGCCTGCGACCGCAGACGCTGCAGACACGCCTCGGACAGTGGCGACGCCGCTTCTCCAATAAGTCCAACGTCATCCAGACCCGGTCCGGGGTGTCCGCGCTGCAGCAGACCGCGCTGCATCGACATTGGATCGTCGGCCGCGGCCTGTGCATGTACCGCTGCGAGGAGTTCGGACACGTGCCGAGAGCCAAACGGCGCCCGGCCCTGGAACTCAAGCTGCCGGTCTGGAGTCCGTTCGACACGACCGGCTCTCATTGTGTCTGGGCCGGCAGCACGGCCATGGTCTGGTTCTGGGATGCAGAGGCTGTCCACGGGCAAACGCCCGCAGGCACGGCCGACCGGAAGAACCCCGAACGGGTCCTGCCTGAAACCGTTTTCTTCCCCCGCAAGCCCGACGGCGTGCATCTCCAAGCCTGTCATGAAGGGTTCGAGTTGCAGTACTGGCGTGCGGACATACTGCGCGACGCATTCTGGTTTGCGCAGCGGCCGGACGAAAACCAGACCGAGTGGTTTCTCGCCCGCCTGGGGCGCTCGGTCTCCGCGGCGGACCTGGACGTTCCGCACGTGCCTCCGTCAGCCTTCGATTCCGAGCCCTGGACCGGCTGGATGTCGCCGCGTGCCTGGCTCGAGACCAATGAGCGTGCCGTGGTGGCCGCGTGCGTGCTTGCGCTGGCCATGGCCGCACTCTGGCAGGAAGGGCGGTTCCGCAAGCTCCGCCACCTCACCCGAACGGCCGAGGGGGCATTTTCCCGCATTCAGGCCGAGGTCGCCCCGCTGGTTCGAGCCCGCAACGAACTCGTGCGCCTGCGGACGAGAAACCGCGCCTTGTCCGATTTGTTGGCAACGCCGTCGCAGGCGTACGTGATGAACGAAGTGGACCGGACGTTGCCCAGCCCGTCGGCCACCTTCCACGAGTGGCGCTATCGTCGGGGCGAACTTTCCATTCTGGTCGAGGACGCGGCGCCGGACCCGATCGCGTACGTCCGTGCATTGGAAGCCCATCCATTGTTCCACCACGTCAAGGCCGAGCCGGACCGAAAGGCCGACCGGTTGAAGATATCGATGGAGGTGGAGGCATGAAGACGCTGGATACGACGCTGGCGTACGTCCGCGCGGAATTCACCGAAAATGTCCGTGTCCGCGGCGGCGCGTGGCTGATTCTCGGTCTCGTGTTGGGGTACGGCCTTCTGGTGCAATCCGACCGGCTGCAGGACGCCGCCGCCGCCTACGCGGCGGAAGCAACCCGCTTGGCACGCTCGGAGGCCTTGCAGGGAGGAGAAGACTGGACGCGTCTGCTCGCCGCGGAGCGCGAGACCCACCAGGCATTGAAAGACGCATTCTGGCAGGCCGAGACGGAAGGGGAGGCGCAGGCGCGTCTGCAGGCCGTACTGACGGCGATGACGAAAGGGCTGGATCTGCATCGGTCCCGCATTCGTTCGGGCGTGA
The DNA here is from genome assembly GCA_965242795.1 of uncultured Binatia bacterium (SeqCode). Classification (GTDB taxonomy): domain Bacteria; phylum Desulfobacterota; class Binatia; order Bin18; family Bin18; genus Bin18. The sequence continues at coordinate 256,902 of OZ251505.1, read as the reverse complement.
GCCTGGAGGTGCCGGACCTTCCGGGCGTCTGGCAGGTGCAAACCAGCCTCAATTGTCACTATCGACCCGGGGCCGAACTCCAGGTCCTGTACCGGCTCGCGACCCATCCGAAGAAGTTGGCCGTCGAACGATTGGACGTCCGCCGGGAGGCGTTGCGGATGACGTTGGTCGTGTCCGCGTACTTCATGGGAATCGAATCGACCCGAGGATAACCGGAGCCGGCCGACTCGGGCCATGACGACGTAATGGAAAGCACGGAACAACCACGGGGACTGCGCGGCTGGGTGCGCCGCACGGCCAAATATGGCCGCGGCGCGGGAGTCGTCTCGGCGGTCGGTGTCGCGACCGTGCTCATGGCCCTGGCCGTGCCCGTCCCTCCCCCCGAACCCGAAAAGGGACAAGGGCCTCGGGGGATTCCGGACGGCATCGCAACGCGGGCGCCGGCACCACAGGATTTGCGCGTGTTCTTGGAGAGTCGGCGCTGGGGCGACGAATCGCTGCAAAACCTGCAACAACGCGCCGCCATGGCTGAAGGCGCGGCAGCGAAGCGCCAAGCGAGAGACGCAATCGGTTTAGTCGGATTGACCACGCTGCAGGACCGCCGCGTCTCGTTGATCCGGCTCCCGGACGGGGGCATCGCCCGATTCCTGCCGGGAGACCGGTTGCCCGATGGGCGCGTCTTGACATTGGCGACGGAGACGACCTTGACGCTCGAAGGAACCGAGGACGGACAGACCGATGTGCTGGACCTGTTTCCCCCTATTCCCGCGGAACTGCGGCTGGCCGCGCCGGATGCCGAAACGCCAGGATTGCCGGTCGCGTCGGACGTAACGCCCGCGCATTGAGCGCAACGGATTTGGAGCCAGTGTGAAAATCGCCGAACTCTCTTTGGTGGTGGTGGTCGGGTGGTCGATGGGCGCGTGCACGACGCTCGACGTGAAGCCGTTTCCGCCGGCGCTCCGGCCACCGAAGGAACTGGCCGAAAAACCGGATTCCAGGGTCAGCGGGGCGGACACGTCGAGCGACGAACCGCGCTTCGCACGCACCCCCGACGTCGCCCGCGGACGCACCGAGGTCGAAGGGGTACGGGATACGTTGGGCGCCGACCTGCAGGGCGCCCCGATTCAGGTGAATTTCCGCGACGTGCCGTTGATCGCCTTCATCAACGAGGTGTTCGGCGAGGTCTTGGGCCTGTCCTATGCGGTGTCTCCCGGGTTGGACAAGAAAGAGGATCTGGTGACGTTACGACTCAGTGAACCGGTCTCGCCCAGCCAGCTCTTTGCGACCGCGCGGCTGGTCCTGGAGAATTACGGCATCGACGTGCGAGACGAGGACGGCGTACTCAGCTTCGTCGAGACGCCGGAAATATCGGCCCGGGATATTCCTTTGCTCATCAGCGGCAGAACCTTGCCGGAAGTGCCGGCCACCCACCGGACGATTTTTCAGCTCGTGCCCCTTCGAGTCGTCGACGCCGGAGCCGTGGCGGGGACGCTGCTGGACGTTTTCACCGGGCAGGATCTGAAAATCGAATCCGACCGGGACCGCAATACGTTGTTGTTGCGGGGGAGTCTGGACCTGATCGCGCTGGCGCTGGAGATGATCGAGGTGCTCGACCAACCCCTGATGCAAGGGCAGCACGGACTCATCATCGAACCGCGCTTTCTGGAAGTGGGCACAATGGCGCAGTCCCTGTCTCAGGTGCTCCAATCCGAAGGCTACAGCATTTCTCTCCACACCCGCGGGGGTGCCGCCATCCTCGTCCCGTTGGAGAACGCCAATAAATTGGTGGCATTTGCCGCGGACCAAGCCACGCTTGAACACGTCCAGGAGTGGGCGCGCATCCTGGATACCCAGCGGCAAGACGAGATCGAGGACGGGGTGTTCACCTACGAGGTCCGCAATACCCAGGCCGAGCACATCACCGAAACGCTCAACCGGATGCTCGGTTCCGGGTCGGCGTCGGGCAGACCGGCCGGGCAGTCGGCTTCCGCGGAAGGGCAGCCTCCTCCTGTCGGAGGGGGCACCGGCAGTATCGTCGTGGACGAACGCCGGAACCTGTTGCTGTTCCGGGGGTCGGGGAAGGAGTGGGCCGAAATTCTCGACGTCGTCGCTATCCTGGACAAGCCTGCACCATCCGTCCTCATCGAGGCACTGATCGCGGAGATTACGCTCGACGACGAGGAACGGTCGGGCTTCGAGTTCCTGCTGCGCCGCGGCCTGGGCGATCTCGATTTCCTGGGCGACGATTTCAACATCGTGGGCCGAACGACCGGGAGACTGGGCTTGGCCGGCATTGGGCAAGGCGCGTCTCTGGTGCTCAATAGCGCCGGGAACACGCGGGCCGCGCTGAACTTTTTCTACGAGGACAGCCGCGTCATGATCCGGTCGAGCCCCAAATTGGTAGTCAAGAGCGGTGAGACGGCCAACATTCAGGTCGGGAACGAAATTCCGGTCATCACGCAGAACTCGGTCGAAGAAGGGGTACAGACCGGCGGCACGAACAACGTCCTGCAACAGATCTCCTACCGCAAGACCGGTATCACGCTCGAAATCGAGCCGATCGTCCAAGCGAACGGGCTCGTGGATTTGAAAATTTCCCAGCAACTCAGCGAGGCCCGGCCCACTGCGGCGACGAGTCAGGATGGGTCGCCGACCATTCTGAACCGGGAGATCAGCACCAGTTTGACGCTCCGTGACGGTGGCTCGCTGTTGATGGGTGGCTTGATAGCCGAAAGTCAGAGTGGGGGAGAAACCGGCGTTCCCGGCCTCGCCAAGGTGCCCCTGTTCGGCCGTTTGTTCCGCTCGGATACCTTTCAGGTGGATCGCACGGAGCTGATTATCCTGGTCATTCCGTACGTCATCGCCGATCATGCCGAGGGTTGGGAATTGACGAAACGGGTCAAGGAAGAGCTCGAACTGCACAAAGAGTACATCGAGAAGTCGCAGGCCGCAGAACCGCAGCCATAGGAGGCGAAGACCGCCATGTTGACCGCGCCGTCCCGCTATTTCACCGAGGAGCACGACATCTTCCGCGACCAGGTCCGCGGCTTCGTGACCAAAGAAGTTGCGCCCTACGTCGAGCAGTGGGAGGCCGACGCGCTCTTCCCCAAGTCGCTCTACCGGCGCATGGGCGAACTGGGGTTCCTGGGCATTCGCCACCCGATCGAGTACGGCGGCAGCGCCGGCGACGTCTGGATGACGCTGGTGTTCTGTGAGGAACTCTGCCGCTGCCGGGCGATGGGCATGCCGATGAGCGTGCTGGTGCACACCGACATGTCGTCCACGCACATCGCGCGCAACGGCACGCCGGAGCAGAAGGCGCGGTATCTGCGGCCCATGATTACGGGCGAGACGGTGTGCGCCATCGGCGTGACCGAGCCGTCGGGCGGCTCGGACGTGGCGGCCATCAAGACCACCGCGGTGAAGGACGGCGACCAGTACGTGCTGAACGGCGCCAAGATCTTCATCACCAATTCGGTTCATGCCGACGTGTTCTGCGTGGCGGCCAAGACCGCCCCCGCGGCGGGCGCCCGCGGCGTGTCGCTGTTCATCGTCGAGCGGGAGACGCCCGGCTTCAGCCTCGCCAAGAAGCTGGACAAGATGGGCTGCCACTCTTCGGACACGGGGGAACTGGTCTTCGAGGACGTGCGCGTCCCGCGGGCCAATCTGCTGGGGGAAGAGGGGCACGGCTTCTACTACATCATGCAGAATTTCCAGGACGAGCGGCTGATCGCGGCCAGCATGGCGGTCAGCGCCGCGCAACAGGCGTTGGAAGACACGCTGCGCTACACGCGCGAGCGCGAGACGTTCGGGAGCCGCATCTTCGACCACCAGGTGGTCGCGCATCGGTTGGCGGACTTGGCGACCGAGTTGGAGGCCGGGCGCCAGTTGACGTACTACGCGGCCGACGTACTGGCCCGCGGGCAGGATTCCAGCACCGAGGTGTCGATGGCGAAGCTGTACGGCTGCAACGTCGCCAACAAGGTCGCCTACGAATGCGTGCAGTTGCACGGCGGCTACGGGTACATGCGCGAGTTTCCGATCGAGCGATTCTACCGGGACATCCGCATGAGTCCGATTGCGGGCGGCACCGCGGAGATCATGCGCGAGATCATCGCGCGCCGTGGCCTCGACCGCGATCTGTAGCCCGGACTGCGTCCACGCTGATGGAACGGCCTTGAAGCCCCCTTCTTGCTCCCTCTCCCCTGGTGGGAGAGGGCTGGGGAGAGGGGGAAGGTGAGCACGTGTCTGTCGACCGGTGTGCGACGGAAGGAAAAAATTTTCCCCTGGATTCCGGCTTGCGCCGGAATGACGAGGCGGTGGGAGTCGTGCCGGAGAATTTCGAACTGAGCGGCGTCTTCGCACGAACGTCGCTTTCCTTTTTGTGACACGTCCTCTGGAAAGGTGGCGCGTGGCGGCGGTGAAGCCTCTTTCTCATCCCCTCTCCCCTGGAGGGAGAGGGGGAAGGTGAGCATGTCTCTGCCGACCGGCGGGCAACGGAAGGAGAAAGTTTTCCCCTGGATTCCGGCTTTCGCCGGAATGACGACGAGGCGGTGGGAGTCTTGCCGGAGAATTTCGAACTGAGAGATTCCTTCGCGCCGACGTTGCTTTACTTTTTGTGACACGTCATCTAGGAAAAACAGCGCGCGCCGCGGCGGTTACGTTTTCCCGCGGCGATCATGCGGACCGGCAGGACGGCCCGGACCGATGGGGTGGTGGAGTATGAGGAGGAGGAAGTCATGGGCGTGGTGCTGGAGGCCGGGGTCCCCCACCGAGAGTTTCAATGTCGTCTGCAACCGTTCGGCTTGGCACTCGCCGAGGTCTCCTGGCAGGTGAAGATGTTCGCCCACGACGGCGTCGTGCTGGCGGCACTGTATCTGCAAGAGCCCGATTTGGTGACTGCCTTCACGCTGTGGCCGGACCCGGACGTTGCGCGGCGTTTCTTCAAGGGCCGGTTCGAAATCCGGCTCCGCGCCGTCCGTGCACCGGATGAGCGGGTGCGGCTGGCCGTGCACGTCAACCCGAACATGGTCGAGGACATGTTCGTTATCGCTTCGTCGATGAACGGACGGCCGTGTCGGACGAGCGCCCTGCGCGCCGAGACGTCCTTTGCCGACTGTCTGGGAGCGAGTTTTCCGGGCGCCCGCCTGTTATGGGTCCGGTCGTACGCCTGGCTGGAGGCGTCCGACGGCCTGGAATCCGCGGGACGGATACGAGTGGGCTGACCTGGGCTCGCACGCCGAAAATCGACGTGGTACGCTCACCGTTTCCTCACATCGTGTAGCAGGGATCGACATGCCCGAACGAATCGAAAATTCCCACGTGGTCGAAATGCAACCCCTCACCCCGCCGCGCGCGGTCAAAGCCAAACTGCCCCTCACCGACAGCGCCGCGGACGTCGTCATGCGGGCGCGCCGGGAAATCTGCGACATTCTGCACGGCCGCGACCGACACCGGATGCTGGTCGTGACCGGGCCGTGTTCCATCCACGACCCGGAAGCGTCGTTCGAGTACGCCGAGCGGCTCAAGCCGATCATCGACGCGACGCGCGAGCATCTCGTGGTCGTGATGCGGACGTATTTCGAGAAGCCGCGCACCACGGTCGGCTGGAAGGGGCTCATCAACGACCCGCACCTCGACGGCTCGTGCGACATCCCCGCCGGCCTGGAACTCGCGCGCGAGATATTGTTGCACATCAACCGGCTCGGCGTGCCGTGCGCCAGCGAACTACTCGACCCGGTCACCCCGCAGTACGTGGCCGACTTGTTGAGTTGGGCGGCCATCGGCGCACGCACGACCGAGAGTCAGACCCACCGCGAAATGGCGAGCGGCCTGTCCATGCCCGTCGGCTTCAAGAACACGACCGGCGGCGAAGTCGCCGGCGCCATCAACGCCATGATCTCCGCGGGCCATCCGCACAACTTTCTGGGGATCAACGGCGACGGCGTGACGGCGATCATCAAGACGCTGGGCAACCCCGACCGCCACGTCATCCTGCGCGGCGGCGGCGGCCGATCCAACTACGGCGCCGCGGACATCGCGCGCGTGTCCGCGGAGGCGGCGAACGCCGGCATCGCGCGTCCGGTCATGGTCGATTGCTCGCACGGCAATTCCAACAAGGACCACACCCGCCAAGCCGCGGTGTGCCGTGACGTGCTGCGCCTGCGGCGTGCACAACGGCACGACGTCATGGGGCTGCTGCTGGAGAGCAATCTGGAGCCGGGGAACCAAAGTTTGCAGCAGGGCTCGCCGCTCGCGTACGGCGTGTCGATCACCGACGCCTGCATCGGGTGGGACGAGACGCGCGACCTGTTGTACGAGGCCGCGGATGCCGCGGCCTCGTGTGCGCCCGCAGCGGCGTAGCCGCGAGGAACGCCCGTGCCGGGCGACGGTCGCTCTCGCCCGTACCGAGGGGGAATTCCATACAAAAGGGTCTTCGCCTGTTGCGACGCTAGGATGGACCCCGGCTTTCGCCGGGGTGACGAGGGGGGAGGTCCCCGAGCTTGCGGTGCCTTGAGCGTGGCGAAGGGGTAGGGTGCGAAAGCTGAGGTGACATCGTCGGGGTTCGTTTCGACAAGCTCAACGAACTTAGGGTGGGAAGGTTCTCGATCCATGGAGCCTCGAGCGTGTCGAAGCGATCGGCTTGGAATCCTTTTCCGCGGGCGGGGCCGAGGCGCCCGACCGCACGGAGGAACGCCCATGAATTACGAACAACTGCTGTATGACGTCCAGGACGGCATCGCTACGCTCACGCTCAACCGACCGGACAAGCTCAACGCCTGGACCAACGTTCTGGAGCGCGAAGTTCGCCACGCGCTGACCGCGGCGAGCGCGGACGCCGACGTGCGGGTCGTCGTCCTGACCGGTGCGGGCCGCGGCTTCTGCGCCGGGGCCGACATGACGATGCTGCATACGATCGTGGACAAGGCGGAGAAGACGGAAAAGTCGGAGAAAGCGGCAACCGACGACCCGTTCGCCGCGGGCCCGATCCCCGGCGGGCTCGCTCTGCCCCAAGCGTTTTCCTACCGCTATGCCTATTTCCCGACGGTGCCCAAGCCGATCATCTCCGCCATCAACGGCCCTGCGGCCGGCTTGGGGCTCGTCCTGTCGCTGTACACCGATCTGCGCTTCGCCGCGGACACGGCCGTGTTCACGACGGCGTTCGCGCGCCGCGGGTTGATCGCCGAGCACGGCGTGGATTGGATCCTGCCGCGCGTGATCGGGCTGCCCAACGCGCTCGACCTGTTGCTGTCGGCGCGCAAGGTCACGGCACAGGAAGCGTTGCAGATGGGGTTGGTCAATCGCCTCTATCCCGCGGACCAACTGCTGGCCGAGACGCGCGCCTACGCCCTGGAACTCGCGCGTCTGGTGTCGCCGCGTTCCATGCGGGTGATGAAGTCCCAACTCTTCCGCTCCCAGGACGTCGATTTCGCCGGCGCGCTGTCCGCGGGTATCGATCACATGGACGCCAGCTTCGGCAGCGAAGATTTCAAGGAAGGCGTGGCGCACTTCGTGGAAAAGCGCCCGCCCGCGTTCACCGGGAAATAATTTCCCCGCCAATCACGCGCAGCAGCCGGAAAAATCGGGAGGCATCATGCAGGTCGGCACGGTCGGACAGATCTGGCGCTATCCGTTCAAGAGCATGATGGGCGAACTGTTGGAGCAGACCGAGGTAGGTACCAATGGATTGTACGGCGACCGCGGCTGGGCCGTCCGTGACGAGGTGCGCGGCGGAATTCGCGGCGCCAAGAAGATTCCGGCGCTGATGCAGTGTCAGGCGCGCTATCCCGAGCCGCCGACCGCGGACCGAACCGGCCCGGCCGAAATCACCGTGCCGGACGGCACGAGTTTTCTGTCCAACGCCCCGGACGCCGCGGCCCGCCTCAGTCGCGCCCTGGATCACGACGTCACCATCTGGCCCATCCTGCCGCCCGACAACCTGGAGCACTACCGCCGCGGCAAGCCGACCCACGACAACTGGGAAGACGAACTGCGCGCCATCTTCGCCCTGGAGCCCGGCGAGCCGCTGCCCGACCTGACCGGCCTGCCCGAGGAGATCGTCGAGTACGAATCGCCGCCCGGTACGTATTTCGATGCGTTTCCCCTGCTGGCGGCCACGCAGGCGTCGCTGGACACGCTGCAAGGGCTCACCCCGAGCTCGCGGATCGACGCGCGCCGCTTCCGCCCGAATTTCCTGATCGACACCGGGGACGCGGACGGATTCGTAGAGACGGGTTGGCCGGGCCGCCGCATGCGCCTCGGCGGCCTGACCATCGACGTCAAGATGAACTGCATGCGCTGCGTGATGACCACGCTGGGCTTCGCCAATCTGCCCAAGGACCCGAACATCATGCGCACGCTGGTGCGCGAAGCCGACCAGAACCTGGGGGTGTACGCCACGGTCGCCACGCCCGGACGAGTGTCGGTCGGCGACCGCGTGGACCTGCTGGACTGAGCCGCGGGCAGGCCAAGCGGCCGGCCCGCGGGCGCGGCCTACGCGTACCATTGCATCACGTTTTCCGAAAAATCCTTCAGCACCTTGCGCGCGCTCGCCATCGGCGGCAGCAGGGTGACTTCCTTGAGGCCGTTCTGCTCGGCCCGGCGCAACTTGTCGATGATCTCGTCGGGCGTGCCCACGATGCACGTCCCCTCGATCGCCTTGGGCGTGATGAAGCGCCGCTCCTCCGGCATCAGAAAGGTGCAGTGGCCGTTGTGGATCTGCAGGTAGCGTTTCTCCGCGGGCGTCTCCATCTTCTCGACGTACGCGCAATACTCTTCCCACACGTCGTGCACCGCGGGCGGAATCATCTCTTCCTTGCCCGTGAACTGGTAGATTTCGTACGCGAAGTGCAGCACCGCGGACACCCATGAACCGGTCTCGTCGATGACCCGCTCGGAGGTCAGGTCCTCGCCGGGCTCCAGCACGACGACGGTGGTGAGCGAAACCGTGTGATAGTCGTCCAGCGTGCGCCCGGCCCGCGCCGCGCCCTGCTGCACGTAGTCCATGTTGAGGTTGAGCACCGCCTCCTGCTCGTTGAGCACCGAGACGAGGCCGTCGCCGAACTCGCCGGCGGCCTTGAGGGCCAGGGGGCCGTTGGCCGCGACGATGATCGGAATCGGATGTTCCAGGTCGATGAATTCGAGGTCCCGATGCAGAAAGCGGATCGTGCGCGTCGTGCCGTTGAAAGTATAATCGACCTCGCCGCCTCCGAGCAGGGTACGCACCACGCGCAGATATTCGCGGAAGTCGCGGATCTTCATGGGGTTCATGCCCATGACGCGCATGGCGGTATGTCCGGTCCCGATGCCCAGAAAGACCCGGCCGGGGGCGACCCGGTTGATCGAGGCGATCGAATGCGCGGTGACGGGTGCGATGCGCGTGCCCGGAATCGACACCCCGGTGCCGAGCTTGATGCGCGACGTGTGCTGGGCGGCCAGCGCCATAGTGGCGTAGCAGTCCGACCAGATCATCTGCGAGTCCGGCACCCAGGCGCGGTCGTAGCCGAGGTCCTCCGCCTCCTTGATCAACTGCCAGTCGCCGATGTTCGTAGCGACGGTAAGACTGAACTCCATACCTACCTCCTTGTTTGCGGTTGACAGTCGCGGCCGGCATACCACATTCGCGCCCGGATTGCGCCGTCCCCCGCCGCGGCGCTAGGACACGGGAACGCCTTACGCCCTCAATCCACAACCCACGTTTCGATCTTTCGACACCCTTCGACAGGCTCAGGGACCAAGCTCAAGGCACCGCAAGCTCAGCGCCCTACAATCAAAAATCCACAATCCACAATTCACAATTGACAATCGCTCTATTTTTCCGGGAGCCACATGGAAACCTGCGACTTTCTCGTCATCGGCGCCGGCATCGCGGGCGCCTCCGCGGCCTACGAACTCGCGGCGCACGGTCGCACCGTCGTGCTGGAGCGCGAAACCGTGGCCGGCCACCACTCCACCGGCCGCTCGGCCGCAGTCCTGACCGAGAATTACGGCAATCCGACCGTACGGCGGCTGACGCTCGCTACGCGCCCGTTTCTGGAGCAGCCGCCCGACGGCTTCACCGAACAGCCGCTCACTGCGCCGCGGCGGATGCTCTGGATCGCGCGCGAAGACCAACGCGCCGCATTGGCCGCGAGTCTCGACGAAGCCCGCCGTCTGGTCCCCGGCATTCACGCGGTCACGGCCGCGGAGGCGGCCAAGCTTTGCCCGGTTCTGCGCCGTGACTACGTGGCCGCGGGCGTGCTGGAACCCGATGCTCTGGACCTCGACGTGCACGCCATTCATCAGGGCTTCTTGCGCGGGGTGCGTGTCCTCGGGGGCAGGCTCGTCACCGACGCCGAGGTGACCGGCCTCACGCGATCCGGCACCGGCTGGGAAGTCCGCACGCCGGCAACGCGCTACGCCGCGGGGGTGGTCGTCAACGCCGCAGGGGCGTGGTGCGACGTGATCGGCACGCTCGCCGGCGCCCGCCCGGTCGGCCTGGTGCCCAAACGCCGCACCGCGTTCACGTTCGCCGCGCCACGCGATACCGAGTCCGCGACATGGCCCGTGGTCGCCGACATAGGCGAAGACTTCTATTTCAAACCGGAATCGGGCGACATTCTGGCCTCGCCCGCGGACGAGACGCCCATGCCGCCCTGCGACGTGTTTCCCGACGACTACGACGTCGCCGTGGCCATCGAACGGATTCAGCGCGCGACGACCTTGGACATCCGCACGATCAAACGCAAATGGGCGGGGCTGCGCAGCTTCGTCGAACACCGCACTCCGGTCGCCGGCATGGACCCGGAGCGGCCCGGATTCTTCTGGCTGGCCGGGCAGGGCGGCTACGGCATCCAGACCTCCGCGGCGTTGGCCCGCTGCACCGCGGGGTTGATCGTCGATCGGCGGCTGCCCGCGGAGACCGCCGAATTGGGCGTGACGGAGGAGGAACTTGCGCCGCGGCGGGCGCAGGGGGGCGGGGGAATTGTTGATTGTTGATTGTTGATTGTGGATTTTGGATTGGGGGACATCCTCGTTTCTTGCCCTCGATCCCGAGAGGGTCCCCTCAGACCACAGCAACGAACGAATCCATGAATTTCGAACTGTAGAGTGTCGTAGGGGCAGGCCCCTGTGCCTGCCCGTCCCCGGAGCGACCACCCTTCGACAGGCTCAGGAACCACAGAGGGTCCCCTACACACCAAAGGACGGCGTGAAACCCGAATCGGGAGACTCCCGAAGGCATGGTAGTAGATCAGGAATCGTCTCCGCATAGGGTTTCGATCCCCTCTCCCCTAGCGGGAGAGGGCTAGGGAGAGGGGGAAGGTGGAGGCCCGGCCCTGGCCGGTATTTCGCAGCGAGGAGGAGGGTGTCCCCTGGATTCCGGCTTTCGCCGGAATGACGAAGGAACGGCATTCCGTCCAAGGAAATCTCGAACCGATGCACTCCTGAAGCGGCGGATTGTTTGCCCGTACACGGCAAACCTGATAACCGGACCCAGTGAAACCCGCCCCGTTTACGTATGCCCGCCCCGACTCGCTCGACGAGGCCCTGACGCTGCTGCAGGCCGGCGGCGAAGATACCAAACTGCTCGCCGGCGGACAGAGCCTCGTCCCGCTTCTCAATCTGCGCATGGCCTCGGTCGACGGCCTCGTCGATCTGAACCGCCTGGACGAACTGGCGTACATCCGGCGCGAAGGCGACATGCTGTGCATCGGCGCCATGACGCGCCACCGGCAGATCGAGGTGTCCGCGGAGGTCGAGGCGGCGCAACCGTTGCTGACGCGGGCCGCGGCCGAAGTCGGGCACTTGGCGATTCGGAACCGCGGCACCATTGGCGGCAGCCTCGTCCACGCCGACCCCGCGGCCGAGTGGCCGCTCGTGGCCGTGGCACTGGATGCGCAATTCGTGCTGCGCTCCCGGGCGGCAACCCGTACCGTGCCGGCGCGCGAGTTCTTCGTGGCGCCGCTGATGACGGCCATCGAGCCGCAGGAAATTCTGTGTGAGGTGCGGTTTCCGGTCGCGCCCGCGGGCGCCGTATGGGGGTTTCAGGAACTGTGCCGCCGGCCGGGCGACTTTGCGATCGCCGCGGTCGCGTGTCAGTTGGCCGTGGCGGACGACGGGCGCTGCACCGCGGCCGCGTTGGCAGTCGGTGGCGCGCACGACACGCCGCTCCACGTTCCCGAAATCGAGTCGATCCTTACCGGCACCCGCGCGGACGACGCCGCGGAGATCGACCGGGCCGCGCAACGCGCCGCGGATGCGGTCGAGCCGTCGGGCGACGTACACGGTTCCGCGGAGTATCGGCGGCGCATGGTCAAGGTGCTCGGCGTCCGGGCGTTGCGCGAGGCGTGGGACAAGGCGGGTGAGGCAGCGGCGTAGCGCGGTTCCGTTCCGCTCCGCATTCGTTGCTCCCGCACCGGCAAACGGCCCGCAACCGACAAGGAGGGTGACCGCATGGAGGATTCCGGGTTCGCCGCCCGCCAGACCATTCGCGTTCGCGTGAACGGCCGGGAGTACGAACGCCCGGTCGAAGCGCGGCGGCTGCTGGCCGATTTCCTCCGGCACGACCTCGGGCTGACCGCCACCCATCTGGGTTGCGAACACGGCGTGTGCGGTGCGTGCACGATCATCGTGGACGGCGAAAGCGTGCGGTCGTGCCTGCTGTTCGCGGTCCAAGCCGACGGAGCCGACATCCGGACGCTGGAGGGCTTGGCCGACGGCGACGAACTGCACCCCCTGCAACAGGCGTTCTGGGACCACCACGCCTTGCAGTGCGGCTTCTGCACCTCCGGGTTTCTCATGACCGCGGTGGACGTGTTGCAGAAAACGCCCCATCCCTCGGAAGACGAAATCCGCCTTGCGCTGTCCGGCAATCTGTGCCGCTGCACGGGCTACGCCAACATCGTCAGGGCGGTGCGCGCGGTCGCCGAACGGTCCGGCGCCAGCGCGGCGGACGGCCCATCCGCGTAGGCGTCGAAAGGTCGGGGATGGCGCAGCGCGGCGGTACCGGAAAGATGGTCGGCGCCGAGGTGCGCCGCGTCGAGGACCCGCGCGTCTTGCTGGGCAAGTCGCAGTACGTGGACGATCTCGTCCTGCCCGATGCCGCCGCGGTCGCCTTCGTGCGCAGCCCGCACGCACACGCCCGCATTCTGTCGATCGACGCGCACGCCGCGGCGGCTCGCGCCGACGTCCAGATGGTCCTGACGGGCGCCGATATCGCCGAATCCGTCAAGCCGCTGCGCGTGGAATACGACCCGGCCAAGGCGCCGACGCACAAGGCGTGCGATTGGCCCGTGCTGGCGCGCGACAAGGTCCGTTTCGTGGGCGAGGCGGTCGCCGCGGTCGTCGCCACGGACCGCTATGCGGCCGAGGACGCCGCGGCGCTGGTCGAGGTGGACTACGACCCGCTCCCGGTCGTCCACGATGCCGAGCAGGCGCTCGCACCCGGCGCGCCGCTCGTGCACGAGGAGTGGGGCGACAACGTCATGCAGACCCTGCACGCCGAAATCGGCGAGGTCGCCCGCGCGTTTCAGGACGCGGAGTGCGTGGTCTCCGAACGGTTCACCACCGGACGCCATACGGCGCTGCCGATGGAGACGCGCGGCTGCGTGGCCGCGTTCGAGCCGGCGACCGATACGCTGACGGTCTGGTCGTCCACACAGGTGCCGCACGTCCTGCGTTCCCATCTGGCGCTGGTGCTCGACTTCCCCGAACACCACATCCGCGTCGTGGCCCCGGACGTGGGCGGCGGGTTCGGACAGAAGGCGCACCTGTTTCCCGAGGAGGCGGTCGCCGCGTATCTGGCCCGTCGGCTGGCGCGGCCGGTCAAGTGGATCGAGGATCGCCGCGAGAACCTGTCCGCGGCCCTGCACGCCAAGCAGCAGACCGTCCACGCCGAACTTGCGCTGACGCGCGACGGGACCATCCTGGGGATGCGCGGCCGGTTCGTCAGCGACGTCGGCGCCTATACGGAATATCCCTGGAGTTCCGCGTTCGAAGGCGGCCACGCGGCGTCGAGTATGCCCGGGCCGTACAAGACGCCGGCGTTCGGCTTCGAGGCCGTGTCGGTCGCGACGAACAAGACGACCATCGGCGTGTACCGCGGCGTCGGCCTGCCGATCGGCGTGCTGGCGACGGAACGGCTGATGGATCTGGCCGCGCGCAAACTGGGCATCGACCCGGCCGAGTTACGCTTGCGCAACATGATCGACGCGCACCCGTACCGGACGATCATCGGTGCGGAGATCGAGAGCGGCAGCCACCGCGAGGCGCTGCAAAAGGCGTTGGACATGGCCGACTATGCCGCGCTGAGAGACGCGCAACGGCACGCCCGGGCGGAAGGCCGCTACCTGGGCGTCGGCCTCGGCTGCTACGTGGAAGGCACGGCCCCGAGTTCCGCGGCGTTCGCGTCCATGGGGCTCGACCTGGGCGGCTACGAGTCGGCGACCGTGCGCATGGACGCCGCCGGCAAGGTCACGGTGCTGGTCGGCACCCACTCCCACGGCCAGAGTCACGAAACCACGCTGGCCCAGGTCGCCGCGGACGAACTCGGCGTGCCGCTCACCGACGTGCGCATCGTCGAGGGCGACACCAACGCCGTCCCGTACGGCATGGGCACCTGGGGCAGCCGTAGCGCGGTCACCGGCGGGGGCGCCATTTCCAGCGCGGCGCACAAGCTGCGCGACAAGATCGTACGCATCGCCTCGCGCCTGACCGAAGTGCCGGACGCGGAACTGGAACTCGCCGAGGGGACGGTTCGCCGCCGCGGGCACGATACGCCGCTCCTGCCGCTCCCCGACGTGGCGCGGCGCGTGCTGTCCGGCAGCCTGCCGCGGGACGAAGAACCCGGCTTGGAAGCGACCGCGCATTACGAGCCGCCGCCGTCCACGCACGCCAACTCCACCCATCTCGCGGTCGTCGAGGTGGACGTCGACACGGGCCACGTCGGCCTATTGCGCTACGTCGTGGTGGAGGACTGCGGCACGATCATCAATCCGCTGGTCGTGGACGGGCAGATTCAGGGCGGGGTGGCACAGGGCATCGGCATGGCGCTGTACGAGCAGGCCGTCTATGACGACACCGGCCAACTGCTCACCGGCACGCTGATGGATTATCTGGTGCCGACCGCGGCCGACGTGCCGGCGGTGGAAATCGGGCACATCGAAAGCCCCTCGCCCCACACGCCGCACGGCATCAAAGGCATGGGGGAGGGCGGGGCCATTGCACCGCCCGCGGCGATTGCCAATGCCGTGGCCGATGCGCTCGCCCCGTTCGACGTGCGCGTGAACGCCCTGCCCATCACGCCGGAGCGCGTGCTGGCATGGATCGACCGGACGAAGGCCGCGGCCTGATGCGCGCCGACCGGCGGGACGACGGGCCGCGGGAAGACGCGACATGAGTCGGCAGGGGACCGGGAAGATGCTGGGCGCCGAAGTGCGCCGGGTCGAAGACCCGCGCGTGCTGCTGGGCCGCACGCAATACGTGGACGACCTGCACCTGCCCGACACGGTGTCGGTCGCCTTCGTCCGCAGCCCGTATCCCCACGCCAGAATCGAGTCCATCGACGTCGAAGCGGCCGCGGCGCTGCCCGGAGTCCGGCGGGTGCTCACCGGACGCGACGTGATGGACGCGATCGCCCCGCTGCGCGTCGAGTTCGACGCGGACAAGGTGCCGTCCTACAAGCCGTGCGACTGGCGCGTGCTGACTCACGACAAGGTGCGCTTCGTCGGCGACATGGTCGCCGCGGTCGTCGCGACCGACCGCTACGTCGCGGAGGACGCCGCGGAACTCGTCGCGGTCGAGTACGAACCCCTGGAGCCGGTCGCCGACATGGAACGGGCGCTGGAAGCGGGCGCGCCGCTCGTGCACGACGAGTGGGGCGACAACGTGATGGAGCGTTTCGAGGCCCGCATCGGCGAGGTCGGCGCCGCGTTCCGGGACGCGGCCTGCGTCGTGGCCGACCGTTTCGTGACCAACCGGCACATGGCCGTCCCGATGGAGACGCGCGGCTGCGTGGCCCACTACGACGCCGCCGGCGACGCGCTGACGGTGTGGTCGTCCACCCAGGTGCCGCACACCCTGCGCGCCAGCTTGGCGTCGCTGCTGCGCCTGCCCGAACACCGTATCCGGGTGATTGCGCCGGACGTGGGCGGCGGGTTCGGGCTCAAGGCGCATCCCTTCCCCGAGGAAGTGCTGGTCACCTATCTCGCACGCGAACTCGGCCAGCCGGTCAAGTGGATCGAGGACCGCCGCGAACACTTGTCCGCATCCCTGCACGCCAAACATCAGATCGTGACCGCGGAACTCGCCTTGGACCGTGACGGCACCATCCGCGGGGTGCGGGCGCGGTTTCTCGGGGACGCGGGCGGCTATTCGTCCTACCCCTGGGGATCGTCTTTCGAGCCCAAGCACGCCGCCGGCACCATGTCCGGACCGTACAAGATTCCGGCCTTCGAGATGGAGACCTGCTCGGTCGCCACGAACAAACCGTCCATCGGCGTGTATCGCGGGGTCGGCATCCCGATTGCGGTGCTGGTCATGGAGCGCCTGTTGGACGTGGCCGCGGCCGAACTCGGCCTGGACCCGGCCGACGTCCGGTTGCGGAACATGGTCGCCGCGGACGAACATCCGTACACTACGATCATGGGCGCCGAAATCGAAAGCGGCAGCCACCGGGAAGCGTTGCAACAGGCGCTCGACGTTCTGGGCTACGCGGACTTTCGCGCCCGACAGTGTCGCGGCCGCGAATGTGGCCGGTATCTCGGGGTCGGCATCGGCTCCTACGTCGAGGGCACCGCGCACAACTCCGCAGTGTTCGACAGCTTCGGCGTCAAGATCGGCGGCTACGAAGTGGCGAGTATGCGCCTCGACCAGTCGGGTAAGGTCAGCGTCTTCGTCGGCACGCATTCGCACGGCCAGGGGCATCACACCATGTACGCCCAACTCGTGGCCGACGAGCTCGGCGTCGCGGTCGAGGACGTGACCGTCATACAGGGCGACACCCAGGCCACGCCGCGCGGCTGGGGCACGTGGGCCAGCCGTAGCGCCGTGACCGGCGGCGGCGCGGTCATCACCGCCTCACGCGAACTGCGCGACAAGCTGCTGCGCATCGCCTCGCGCCTGACCGAGATCCCGTCTCGAGATTTGGAGTTGGCCGAAGGCTGGGTGCGGCGGGCCGAAGGGGCGGTGCGGATCGTGTCCATCCGCGAGTTGGCCGCCCGCATCATCGTCAACCCGAGCAGCCTGCCGCCCGACGAGGACGCCGCGCTGGACGTCACCGTCACGTACGAACCGCCGCCCATCACGCATTCCAACGCCACGCACGTGGCCGCGGTCGAGGTGGACGTCGAAACCGGCCGGGTCGCGTTGCTGCGCTACGTCGTGGTGGAGGACTGCGGCACGATCATCAACCCGATCATCGTCGATGGCCAGATTCAGGGCGGCGTGGCGCAGGGCATCGGCTCCGCGCTGTACGAGCATCTGGTGTACGACGACGCCGGCCAATTCCTGACCGGCACGTTCATGGATTATCTGCTTCCCACCGCGACCGACGTGCCCGCGGTCGAGATCGCCCACATCGAGACGCCGTCGCCATACACGCTGAACGGCATCAAGGGCATGGGCGAGGGGGGCGCCATCGCGCCGCCGGCCGCGATTGCCAACGCGGTCGCCGACGCGCTGTCGCCCTTCGGCGTGCGCGTCAACGAACTGCCGCTCACCCCGGAGCGCGTCCTGTCGCTGATCGACCGCGGGCGGGGGGCGGCAGACGTTCAAGGGGGATAAGCCGTCGGCCGACAAGAAGCCCGGTTCTCTCTCGAAGGTGCGGCGGCAGCCGCCCGGCAAGTTCTCGACGCCGGTAAATGACGATCATCAAACGACGGAAAGGAGGGTGCCAGCATGTCCGAATACGAGATCGCCAACCTCGCCTTGCAGCAGGCCACCATCACTGCCGGCTACTGGCAGACCGGCATCACCCTTGCGGTGTCGTCGAGTCTGGTCCTGTACGGCTTCCACATCATGCGCCAGGGAACGAAGCAGCGCCGCGTCGAGACTACCCAACAGCATACCGAAGCTATGACGGCCGCCGAGCAACGCCACACCGAAGTCATGAGAGTCTCCGAAGAGCGCCACATCGAAGCTATGAAAGCCTCCGAAGAGCGCCACATCGAGGCCATGAAGGCGCTGCAGGCGTTGATTGAACGCACCGCACCGCCCGGATAGGAAAATGGATTGAAAGCGATCCTTCGGCGGGTCGACGAAAGCTCATTGTCAACGAACCTTCACAGGTCGAGGGGTTTCGGCCAGAAGAGCATGATAGGTAGGCTAGGAGAAGATGGAGAATCATCTTGTATGTCATTCCCTCATGGAACGACGCAAAAGGAGCGCGCCAGCATGTCCGAATACGAGATCGCCAACCTCGCCCTGCAACAGGCCACCATCACCGCCGGCTACTGGCAGACCGGCATCACCCTTGTCGTGTCGTCGAGTCTGGTCCTGTACGGCTTCCGCGTCATGCGCCGTTCCTCGGACACCCGGAGCGCCGAATTGCAGGCCGACCGGGAAGACCGTCGCGAACAGCACGCCGAGGCCATGAAGGCGCTCCAAGCGTTGATTGAACGCACCGCACCGCCGAAATAGTCGCATAGACTATCAGCGGTCCTTCGGCGGATTGGGAAAAGCCGATTACTATAAAGACAACGAAAGCCGCCTCTCCGGACGACAATGCTTCGCCCGTGTTCCCAAGGTCAGGCGCGTGCCCGCCTGGACGAATATCTGAGCACCCCGCGGTGCTCGCCGCTGTTCGTCGTCGGAGACGCGCGTGCCGTCCTGGAGCAGTTTCCGTCCGAGACGTTCGACTGCTGCGTGACGAGCCCGCCGTATTGGGGGAAGCGGGATTATTCTGGCGGCGGTATCGGGCTGGAACCCGACTATCGGGACTTCGTCCGCAACCTGAGCGCCGTCTGCGCGGAGGTCGAACGGGTCCTGAAACCCACGGGCTCGTTCTGGTTGAACAGAAAGTCGGTCGGGATAGACGTGGCTTCCGAATATATCGAGTTGGCAGAGCAACGGACCGCAACGCTGTCCAGAGCCTGTCCCGCGGACGAATTTCTGAATAACGAATTTTATGGGAATACCGGAAGCCGAGAGACTGCATTCGACGGATAGCGACGTATGAACGCCCGGATCCGGCTGGCGACCGAAGCGGACGCCGCGCCGATGTCGGCAATCTACGCGCCGGTGGTGCGGGAGACGACCATTTCCTTCGAGACCCAGCCGCTGTCCGTGCGAGACTTCCGGGGACGCATCCGCGCCGTGCTGGAACGGCTGCCGTGGCTGGTGTGCGAGGACCGCGGCGCGGTCGCCGGCTACGCCTATGCGAGCCCGTTCAAACCGCGGGCGGGGTACGCATGGTCCGTGGAGTCGAGCGTGTACGTTCATCCAGACTACTACCGCCGCGGCGTCGGACGGGCGCTGTACACCGCACTGTTGGAATGCCTGGCCGCGCAAGGGTATTCCGTCGCGGTCGCCGTGATTACGCTCCCCAACCCGGCCAGCATCGGGTTGCACGAGACGCTGGGGTTCCGGCGCACGGGGACGTACGAGGGCATCGGCTACAAGTTCGGGAAATGGCTGGATGACGGAGTCTGGCAATTGGCGTTGCGCCCCCGACCGGCGACGCCCGAGCCGCCCCGTCCGCTGGGTGCAATCATCGGGACCGCGGAATGGGACGACGCGCTGGCGAAAGGCGTCGCCTTGCTGAAGGGACAATCCACATGAGCCGCTATGATTACGATTTCTTCGTGCTGGGCGCGGGCTCGGGCGGGGTGCGGGCCGGCCGGATGGCCGCGGCCTACGGGGCGAGGACCGCAGTGGTCGAGGAACGCTATCTGGGCGGAACCTGCGTGAACGTCGGGTGCATTCCGAAGAAGCTGCTGGTGTATGCCGCGGAGTTCCGCGACCATTTCGAGGATGCCGCGGGCTTCGGCTGGACCGTCGGCGAACGGACGGTCGATTGGCGCACGCTGATTGCGAACAAGGATCAAGAAATCGACCGGTTGAATGGCATTTACAAGAATCTGCTCGAAAACGCCGGCGCGCAGATCATCAATGGAACTGCGAGGTTCGTCGACGCGCATACGCTCGACGTCAGCGGCCGGCGCTATACGTCGGAATACGTTCTGGTGGCGACCGGAAGCTGGCCGTCGCTGCCCCCGACGCCCGGCATCGAGCACGCGATCACCTCGAACGAAGCGTTCCATCTAGACGCGCTGCCGGAGCGGGTCGTCATCGTCGGCGGCGGCTACATCGCGGTCGAATTCGCCACGATCTTTCACGGCTTGGGCGCGCAGGTCACCCAGTTGTACCGCGGCGACCTGTTCCTGCGCGGCTTCGACGTCGACGTCAGGAAAGTCCTGGCCGACGAAATGCGCAAGCGCGGGGTGGACCTGCGCTTCAATGCGGACGTGACGCACCTCGACAAAACGCCGGAGGGAATCCGCGCCACGCTCACCGACGGCGCCACGCTGAACGCCGACGTCATTCTGTATGCGACGGGCAGGACGCCCAAGACCGACGGGCTCGGTCTGGAACGCATCGGCGTCGAGTTGGACGGGGAGGGCGCGGTGCGCGTGGACGCCTACTCACGGACGAGCCTGTCCCACGTGTACGCGGTCGGGGACGTGACCAACCGGCTCAACCTGACGCCGATGGCCATTGCGGAAGGGCAGGCCGTGGCCGAAACGCTGTTCAACGCCACCCGGACCAAGCCGGACCATGCGAACGTGGCGACCGCGGTATTCAGTCATCCGAGCATCGGCGCGGTCGGTCCGACCGAGGAAGAAGCGCGCGTCGAGTACGACGCAATCGACGTGTTTACGTCGGCATTCCGCGCCTTGAAACACACGTTGAGCGGTCGGGACGAGAAGACGTTCATGAAGCTCATCGTGGACCGGCACACCGACCGCGTCATCGGCTGCCACATGGCTGGCCCCGAAGCCGGCGAGATCGTGCAGGGCGTCGCGATTGCCATCAAGTGCGGGGCGACCAAAGCGCAATTCGATGCCACGGTCGGCATCCACCCGACCTCGGCCGAGGAATTGGTGACCATGCGCCAGAAGAGAGCCTGACGGGAGGCATCCTGATTTGAAGGATTGCCTCTTCGCCCTCTGTAGGTCGGATTAGCGGAGCGTAATCCGACGAGCGACGGAGCGGGGAACGTCGGATTACGCCTCCGGCTAATCCGACCTACGCGTCCCTATTTAACGAGATCCAGCCGGCCGAGGCTCACGGCCAGATGATGCGCGCCTCTTCGACCAGCAGGCCGACCGTGTTCTCCAGGTCGATGAAGTTGGGCACGTCGCCCTGAATCTGCTCCACCTGCATCTCGTCCGAGTTCCAGCCCCGCTCGAAATCGGCCATGCTCGCCCAGTCGAGTTCGGCCACGCCGTCGAAGACGGGCGGCGTGTCGCTCTCGTAGGTTTCGGGCGCTACGTGACACTGCACGTAGCGCCGCAGGCCCGGGGTCTTCGGCACGATCGGGGCGTGCACCTCGCGCCAG
The DNA here is from genome assembly GCA_965242795.1 of uncultured Binatia bacterium (SeqCode). Taxonomy (GTDB): domain Bacteria; phylum Desulfobacterota; class Binatia; order Bin18; family Bin18; genus Bin18. The sequence continues at coordinate 235,367 of OZ251505.1, read as the reverse complement.
TGCTTCTGGAAGTCGGCCACGCTCAGGCCCGGCTTGCGTTTGAGCAGAAAGAGCGACTTCACCCCGGGCGCGTCCTTGGCGAGGGGCGGGCCGGGAACGACGACGTTCTCGCGCGTCATCAGGAACGACGGCCCTTCCTCGGCGATGAAATTCGGCTCGTCCGCGTACGCGCCGTCGACGTAGTCCGGGTCGTCGCCCAGCCCCCGGCCGGTTTGCAGGTCGTCGAACCAGATCTCCGCGGCGCCTTCGTACGGGCTGTGGGGCATGCCCGGAATGTCCTGCGGAATGCGGTGGCTCTGCACGTAGCGGCGCAGAGCCTTGATCCGGCACGCCAGGTCGGCATGGACGCCGCGCCAGTGGCTGTGGAACTGCTCCAGGCTGATGTCGGGCCGTTTCGGAATCAGGGCGTAGCCTTTGATCATGGTGTTCCTCCTTCGATGTACGTTCCAACGTTGTGGGGCGGACCCCCCTCCCTGGCCCTCCCCCTCAAGGGGGGAGGGAAGAAGCTCTCGTCTTCCTCTCCCCTTGTGGGAGGGAAGAAGCTCTCTTTTCCCATCCCCTCTCCCCTTGTGGGAGAGGGCTGGGGAGAGGGGGAAGGGAAATCCCGTCTTATTCGTCGGTCACGTTGTACAGGCTCGGTTTCGGCGCCGCGCCGGACGGCAGGTCGTGTACCGGCACGAAGCGCGACGCGGGAATGGCTTGAAAGCCGGTCGGATTGCCTTTGTACTTTTCCACCGCGAACGCCACTTCGGTCATGCTGAGCGTCAGGTCGAGCAGGTTGGCCTGTTGGGGCGGCAGGCCGTCCAGCGGATAGCGGTCCAGATATTCCAACACCGCCTCCAGCCGCGGGCGCAACTGTTCATAGAACACCCGGAGCGTCTCCGTCGTGCTGGTGCGGCGCTTCCTGGTGCGCTCGGTCTCGGTGTCCAGACACCAACCCGCCTGCGCCAAGGGCTCCAAGTCGGCGAATTCGGGCGGCAACAGCGGGTCGGCCATATCCTCCACCTGGAAGAGGGCTAGGCGAACAGGGAGTCGCGCACCCCATCGCGCCGGGCGCGGATTTCCTGTTCGACCGCCCAGTACGAATGCCGCACGAACAATTCCTCGTCTTGCAGATGGAAGTGAGCGATGGCGCCCGTCTCCAGCGCTTCTTGTGTATGTTCGTGTGTGGCGCCGTCTTCGAGCAGGGCGTCGCGCAACAGGATCTTGTTGTATTCCTGCCCGAAGCGCTCGCTCGGCGTCCGCGGCGCGACCATGTGGATCTTGAGTTCCCACAGCGCCTCGTTTTCGGAGATGGGCCAGAACTGGTGCGTATGCCAGACACCCGGCAGGATCAGGATGTTGAGGTTGGGGAACAGATGGACGATGTCGAACCCCCAATCGTCCGCGTTCGTACAATTGATCCCCGGGCCGGTGGGCAACTCGAAGGCGTTGCCGCGCGAGGTGATGGCCGCGGACTTGCCGAGCGCCAATGCCTCCACGTCCTTGGGCTTGAAATACTTGTTGCCCGGCCAGTTGCCGACGCGGTGCCGGTCGTACAGGTCCAGGGCGTAGGCGTGCCCGTACGGATTGTCGGGCCGCGTGAACACGTCCGGCCAGGAATACCCGTGCAGATAGCGGACGTGATAAATTTCGGACTGGGCGTCCAGCATCAGCTTCCAGTTGGCGCGCTGGTAGGACTGATAGTGGAACTGGAGCGGCACGCGCTGGAACGGAAAGTCGCGCATGCGCCGGCCGGCTTCGCCCAGATATTCGGGCAGGGTTTCGGTTGGATGCGGGTCGAGGTTGACGAAGATGAACCCCTCCCACACGTCGGTATGCACCGGTACCAGATTCGCGCGGCCCTCCAGGTCCTCGTAGAACCGTTCGCCGTCGGGCACGTTCTCGAGATTCCCCTCCGCGTCGTACACCCAGCCGTGGAACTTGCAACTCAGATAGCAGGCACTCGACCCTTTGTAGTCCCAGACCAGCTTGTTCCCGCGGTGCCGGCAGACATTGTAGAAGCCGCGCACCTTGCGGTCCTTGCCGCGGATGAGGACGATCGACGCCTTGGCAATCGCGATCTCGTGCACGAAATAGTCGCCCGGATCGGGAATCGCATCGACCGTGCCCACGTGCAGCCAGCATTGCTTGTACACGTACTCCCGTTCGGCCTCGAACCACGCCTTGGACACCAGCGGTTCGACGGACACCGGCCCGGTGCCCAGCTTCGGATATTTCTCGTGCCAGCGGTGGACGCGCGCGTCGAACCGTTCCGGGGCCGAGGCGGGCGCGGACACATCGATCTTCTCGACCGGCTGCGAAGGGAGCGTTCCATCCAGGCGGGTACTCATGCCGAACCTCCGCGGGCGTACGTTTCATACGGGCGGGCGCGCCGAATTTTTCACGGCCCCAAGCGGATTGCAAGCGAAGCCGCGGCGTATCCGTTCGGAACGACCCTCCCCGGCGGACGCCGGAACCCGCAAAGAGGAGCAGCTCCTCCGCCGCTGAGCCTATCAAGAGAGGGAAGACCGATCCTGCGCCGGAAGTTGTCTTGCAAAGAGGGAAGGCCCGGTCAGCCGAGCAGCTTGACCAGTGCGACGGTGAGCCCGACGATGCCGGCCGCCATGATCCACAACTGCCGATACAGACGCCCCTCCAAATCGCCGATCCCGGCCTGGACCAAGCCGATGTCGGCCCGGACCAAACCGATATCCGTCTTCAGTTCGGCCCGGACGTTGGCGACCTCGGCTCGGACCCCGGCGATGTCGGCTTTCGTTTCGGCCTGGACTTCAGCGATCTTCACTTGGACTCTGGCCTCGGATTCGGCGATCTCGGCTCTAAGGGTAGTCTCGACGCGGTCGACGTCGGCTTTGACTTCGGCAATCTCGGCTTTGAGCGTAGTTTCGACGCGGTCGACGTCGGCTTTGACTTCAGCGACGTCGGCTCGGAGCGCGGCCTCGGAAGCGGTGATGTCGGCCTTGGTGGCGACGTTGCCGACGATGGCGTCGCCGATAGTCTCGACGAAGGCTTCGGCCAGCGGCTCCGCGGCGCCGGCTTCGCAGAGGGCCTTCACGGCCCGGTGCGTGTCGAAGGCGAGCGAACTCATGCACGCTACTGTACGGCCCCGCGGGCCAGGCCGTCAATGGGCGGGAACCGGCCCGGCCCGCGGAGGACCATCGGGTGTAGGGGCGACGCATGCGTCGCCCGGACGGGACGAGGATGTCGCTCTCACGGTCGGAGCGAACAGTCTTTCGCCCCGCCGCACCATGTCCTCCTCCCCTCGGACGGCTGCTCTCCCCTACGGAAGTACGCCGCCTGTCCCCCATCGACTCGGCGGGGTGATGCAGCGGGCCGGGACCCGGGGCACAAGTATTGACATACCGCAGTCCGTATGCAAGAAGATGGGGGCCATGAACGAGTGCGACCGCTCTGGGCGAGACGCCCGCGCTCCCGGGACGGACAAGCTCCCCTGCCGACCAACCAACCCCCATGAAGTAGCACACCGAGGGAGAACGACCATGCTGTTCTTGCGCCGGAACCTGCAGACGCAGAAATGTACCCCCCCCCCCCCCCCGAATCTCGGGGTGCACCGATGGCTGAAAGGGAGGGGCGTAGAGCCCGGCGCGCATGGGGGGCGCGAGTCTTCGGGACGGTGGGCATGGCGGTCGCGTTGGGGGCGGCCGCGCCGGCGGCGGCGCAATCGCTGACCGGCCTGACCATCTCTTCCGTCACGTTGCCGACCGCGCCGGCTGTCACCTCCAGAAACAACTGGCCGTTTGGGAACAACAACCGAATCCTCGAGCCGTACCTGTTGCCGCAAACGACCGCGCAAACGATCCGCTTCAGCGGGATCGGATTCAACGAGGAAGAGCGTCACAGCTTTTGTAACCAGACTGCGGTGCTTATCCTGCTTGCCGTCAATAAGAATAGCAACTGCCGATACCTCGGTACCGGGAAATCGTCCCTCTCCGTCAGTCTCACGCAAGCGGAGGTCACCCGAGGCTACGTCATCTGGCACACCTGGACATCGACTGGCGGAAATAACCTTGACGCAAGATCCGTGTCAGCGAGATGGGTACCCATCGCCACGGTCTCGAATCTCACGCTGTCGCCGGCCTTCGACGGGGCCACGACCGCGTACACGGCGACTCGTCCGGCCGCGGCCACCGGCCTGCGGGTCACACCCACGGGGACGGGCACCCTCACCGTCAGCGTCAACGGCGGCAGCGCCACCACGGTCGGCAGCGGGGCGACCCACCTGGTCGACGCCCTGCAGAGCGGCACCAACACCGTCACCATCAGTGCCGCGTCCGGCGGCATGACCGAGACGTACACCGTGAGTATCGGTATTTCGGAGGGGGTGACGGTGGATACGGACCTGACGACGCCGGGAGCGCAGGCCACGACGCTGAGCGTGACGGAGGCGCTGCCGACGCCGGACGGGAGCGAGGCGAAAGCCTATACGCTGGTGTTGAAGACGGCGCCGAGCGGGCCGGTGACGGTGACGGCGACGAGTGACGACGCCGCGGTGGCGGTGGACACGGACGGGACGCCGGAGACGCGGGTGCTGACGTTCACGGCGGGGAATTGGAACACGGCGCAGACGGTGACGGCGACCGCGGTCGCGGACGCCAACGGGGTGGGGGAGACGGTGACGGTGGCGCACGCGGTGACGAGTGCCGACACGAGCTATGACGGGGCGAGCGCGGCCTCGGTCACGGTGGCGGTGACGGACGACGACGTGCCGGGGTTGGCCGTGAGCGTGGCGACGCTGGAGATCGCCGAACCGGCCGGCGGGAGCCTGCCGACGGGGGAGTACACGGTCCGGTTGAGCACCGAGCCGACGGGGATGGGGACGGTGACGGTGGGGATCACCGAGACGCCGGCGGACGACCCGGACATCGCGGCGAGTCCGACCGCATTGACGTTCGACGCGAGCAATTGGGCGACGGGGCAGACGGTGACGGTGACGCCGCAGGCGGACGCGGACGCCGGGGACGACACGACGACACTGCGGCACGCGGTGACGGGGAGCGGGGCCACGGAGTACCCGGCGGAGCTGGCGGCGGTGGACGTGATGGTGAAGGTGGACGACGCGCAGACCGCTGGGCTGGTGGTGGACACGGAGCCGACTACGCCGGCCACGGCGGAGTCCACGCCGCTGGCGCTGACGGAAGACCACGCGACCGACGGCAGCAAACCGTACACGATGGTGTTGGCGCACGTCCCGACGGCGGAGGTGACGGTGACGCTGACGGCGAGCCCGCCGGGGGCGGTGACGGTGGTACCGGGCGCGCTGACGTTCAGCACGACGACATGGGGGACGGCGCAGACGGTGACGGCGAGTGCGGTAACGGACGACGACGCGGTGGACGCGCCGGTGACGCTGATGCACGCGCTGACGGGGGCGGCGGAATACGCGGCGCTGGAGGCGGTGGAGGTATCGGTGACGGTGGAGGACGACGAAGAGCAGGCGATCTGGGTGAACGGGAGCACCACGCCGCACACGGTGATGCTGACGGAGGATCACGCCACGGAGGCCAGCGCGACGTACACGGTGGAATTGGGGAGCGCCCCGCTGGCGCCGGTCGTGGTGCGGATCGGCAGCGACAACCCGGAGGTGCACGCGCTGCCGGGGCTGTTGCAGTTCAGTGCGACGGACTGGAACACGGCGCAGACGGTGACGGTACGGGCGGACGGGGACGCGGACGCGCGGGCGGACGCGGCGGCCCTGACGCACACGGCGGCGGGGGGCGACTACACGGGGCTGGCGGCGGTGACGGTCGCGGTGGAGGTGACGGACGACGACGCGGCGGTGGAGCTCAGCCGGCGGGCGGTGACGGTCCAGGGGGGCGGGCACAACACGTACACGGTGCGATTGGCGGCCCAACCGGCGGGGCCGGTGACGGTGACGGTGGAGAGCCCGGATGCCGACGTCGCGGTCGGGCCGGCGGCGAGTCCGAATCCGAGGCAGCGGGCGCTGGAGTTCACGGTGACGACCTGGCAGACGCCGCAAGCGGTGACGGTGACGGGCGAGACGGTGATGTCGGACAAGAACGTGACGGTGACGCATACGGTGAGCGGATATGGCGCGGGGACGACGGCGGCCGACGTGACGGTGACGGTGCTGAATGCCACGGGCGCGCTGCGGGTGGACCCGCTGGCCATCGTCCTGCTGGAAGACGGGCTGGCGAAGACGTACACGGTGCAACCGAGGGTGCAGCCGGCGGACCCGGTGACGGTGACGGTGGTCGTGGACGACACGAACGCCAACGTCAGTACGGTGCCGACCGAGTTGACGTTCGACGCGGACGGGTGGGCGGCGCAAGCGGTGACGGTGACGGCGGAGACTGACAGCGACACGACGCCGGGGACGGCGACGGTGAACCACACGGTGGAGACCGTCGGCTTCAGCGCGCAGTCGCTGTCGCCGGTGGCGGTAATGGAGGAGGAAGACACGGTGCCGACGCTGGGGGCGGTCCCGAATCGGACGGTGCGGGCGGGGCAGGCGGTGAACGTGCGGTTGCCGGCGGCGACGGGGGGGAACGCGCCGCTGAGCTACGCGCTGACGCCGGCGTTGCCGACGGGGCTGGGGCTGACGTTCTCTCCGACGACGCGGCGGATTCAGGGGACGCCGCAGACGACCGCGGAGGTAGCGACGTACACGCTGACGGCCACGGACCTGAACAGGGACGCGGTGTCGCAGACGTTCACGCTGACGGTGGAAGCGAACCCGCTGGGTTTCAGTAGCGGGGCAGAGCCGTACACGCCGGGGGAGACGTACACGCTGCCGGCGCCGGACGTCGCGTCGGGGACGCCGGTGCTGACGTTCGTGCTGGACCGGAAGCTGCCGGCGGGGCTGACGTATGTACCGCCGACGCCGGATGCGGTGACGGGAGCGTACGCTACCGGCGGGCAGATCGTGGGGACGCCGACGGGCCGGGTGCCGACGGCGCCCTACACGTTGACGGTCATAGACCGGGACGGGAACGAAGCGGAGCTGACGTTCGCGTTGGCGACGGGGACGGCGGCGCCCGGGCCGGCCCCGGTCCCGGAGGACCGGCAGCCGACGTTCGGGGCCGTGACGGTACCGGCGCAGGTCTATCGGCAGGGCGAAGCGATTGCGCCGCTGGGGTTGCCGGCGGCGACGGACGGGGAGGCGCCGTTGCGGTACGCGCTGACGCCGGCGCTGCCGGCGGGGTTGACGTACACGGCGCCGGCGGACGCGACGGGCGGCGGCACCCTCGCGGGCGTGCCGGCCGCGGCCCAGGCGGCCACGACCTATACGCTGACGGCCACCGACGCGGACGGGGACACGGCGACGCTGACGTTCACGATCACGGTGGAGGCGGCGGGACCGATCCGGGCGCAGGCGGGGACGCGGACGTACCAGCGCCACGGGCAGCAGGTGACGGTGACGCAAGCGCCGGGGACGCCGGCGGGCGTCGTGGTGACGCTGCCGCCGACGCTGGCGCAGGACGTGACGATCACCGTGACGCCGGCGGGCGCGGAGGTGCCGCTGGCGCGGGGGCGGTACGGCTTCGGGCCGGCGGGGGCGGAGGTGGCGGTGGACATTACCGTGACGCCGGTCCCGGCGGACGGGCTCGGGGTGTGCCTGCCGGTGCTGGCGGCGGTGCGCACGGCTGCGGCGGGGCGGACCGTGGAGCTGCTGCACTACGACGGCCGGCAGTGGGCCCCTGTGGCGGGGTCGCGAGACGATGCCCCGGACGGGCAGGTGTGCGCGCCCGGGGTGACGACCTTCTCGCCGTTCGCGGTGGGCTACGCGAACGACGTGCCGCGGTTCGGGGAGACAGTGCCCTCGCAGACGTATCTGGTGAACGAGGCGATTGCGCCGCTGGTGCTGCCGGCGGCGACGGGCGGGGACGGGGTAGTGCGCTACACGCTGACGCCGTTGGCGGCCCTGCCGGCCGGGCTGCGCTACACCCCGCCGGCGGACCCGACGGCGACGGGCGGGGTGATCGCCGGCACGCCGACGGAGGGCCGGCCGCCGACGGCGTACAGGCTGACGGCGACGGACGCGGACGGGGACGCGGATACGGTGACGTTCACCATCGAAGTCGTGCGCATCCCGGTGCAGGTGACCATCGGCGACGCGTTGGCGGTGGAGGGCGCGGCGGTGGAGTTTCCGGTGACGCTGTCGCGGGCGGTGGCGCGGGCGCTGACGTTGCGGTGGACGGCGGGCCGGCCGGGCAGCGCGACGCCGGGCGACGATTATGCTGCGGAAGGAACGGGCCGGCTGGGGCTGGCGGCGGGCACGACCGCGGGGACGCTGCGGGTGCCGACGGTGGACGACCGGCGGGTGGAGCCGACCGAGACGTTTACGGTGACGGTGACGCTGCCGGACGACCCGCTGTTCGAGAGCGCGGAGGCGACGGCGACGGGGCGGATCGAGGACGACGACACGGAACAGGCGCGCCAGCGGAGTCTGGGGATGGTGCTGGCGGGCGTGGGGCGCACGCTGGCGACGGACGCGGTGGACGTGATCGGGGACCGGTTCGGGCGGCCACCGGGCACCCCGCAGGCGACGGTGGGAGGCCAAGCGTTGAGCCTGCACCGCGCCCCGCAGACCGGTCGCTGGCGGCAGGCGGCGGGGGTGACGTACGGCGTGGCCCGGGCGCTGGGCGTGGAGGTCGGTTCGCCGCTGGCCGGCGGGGACGGGCAGTTCGGCCAGGTGCGCGGGGCGGCGTGGCACACGTTGACGCGGCACTTGCGCGACCCGCACGCCGCGGCGGCGCCGCTGAGCGCGTGGGACGCCCCGGGCGCGTTCCCGGCCCCGACCGGGACCGGTTCGGGCGGCCCGCCACACACTGGCTGGGGAGCGCTCGGCCATGCGGGCGCGGTCGATTCGATCCCGCTCTCTCCGGGACGCGGTGCCGGCGCGACCCCGTTCGGCCGGGGTGCGGTCCCCGGCTTGGCCGGCTACGGAACGGGGTTGGGGCAACTCGGCTTCGACCGCGCGCATGCGGCGACGCCCCAGGCGATGAAAGTGGGGGCGTTCCGGGCGCCGGTGCAGTTCCGGCGGGTGTCGGGGGCGGAGGTGTTGTCGCAGAGCGAGTTCGAGCTGCCGCTGCGCCAGCCGGCGGCCGACGCGCCGACCCCGGTCGGGGTGACGGAGGCCGATCCGGCCGCACCGATCCCGCCGGTCGAGACCGCGCCGCAGGCGGCCGCGGCCGCGTGGACGCTGTGGGGCCGGGGGACGGCGAGCGGCTTCGACGGGAAACCCAAGGACGACTTTTCGATGGACGGCACCGTCTTCACCGGCTACTTGGGCTTGGACTACCGCTTGCAGCCGAACGTGTTGCTCGGCCTCGCCGTGGCGCACAGCCAGGGGGACGTGGACTACGAGACGCGGGACGTGACGAAAGGGGAGGTGGACCTGACGCTGACGAGCGTGTTGCCGTATGCGCACTGGAGTCCGCGTCCGGGGTTGGGCGTGTGGGGCTTGTTCGGCGCCGGCTGGGGCGACCTGCAACTCCACGACGAAGCGGGGAAGGTCAAGACCGACCTGGAGATGCTGATGGCGGCGGTCGGTGCCCGGCAAGAAGTGCTGACGTGGCGGCGGCTCGACGTGGCGCTGAAGGCGGACGCCTTCCTGACGGAATTGGAGGCGGGCGCGGACGACCGGTTGCCCAAGACGGCGGGCGACGCCCAACGGCTGCGCCTGATGGTGGAAGGCCGCACGGCGTGGGCCATATCGGAAGAGTCGCACCTCACCCCGGTGTTCGAGATCGGGGGCCGCTGGGACGGCGGCAAGGCGGAGACGGGCGTCGGCGCGGAACTCGGCGGCGGTTTCGCGTACGCGCACACGAAGCTCGGCTTGGGGATCGAAGCCCGGGGGCGGTATTTGTTGACGCACCAGAAATCGGCGTTCGACGAGTGGGGCGCGAGCCTGACGCTGAAGCTGGATCCGGGCGAGGCGAAGCGCGGCCTGTGGTTGGCGGTGGCGCCGGTGTGGGGCGCGGAAGCGAGTCAGGTGGAGCAGTTGTGGGGCAGCGCGGACGTGTTGCAAGCGGGCGCCGACTCCGCCACGCCAGGATTGTCGCCGGCGCAGGTGGAGTTCGACGTCGGCTACGGGCTGGTGACGCACGAGGGCGCCGGCTTGCTGACGACCTACGGCGGGGTGTCGATGGCGGGACCGCAGCGCCACGGCTACCGCGTGGGCGGGCGCATTGAACTCGGCGAATGGATCGACCTGAGCGTCGAGGGCGAACGCACCACGCAGGGCAGCGGCGCCGCCCATCAAGTCGCCCTCTACGGCCACCTGGGCTGGTAACCGCCTCCTCTGAACCTACCCTTCTCCGTAGGGGCGAAAAATCTTTCGCCCCTCCCCCTGAGCTCGGGAACCGCACGCGCGGGGACCGGGGAATTGTCAATTCCTACACGGCTCTTGATGAAGGGCGACCGGCCGGTCGCCCTTCTATGAGGACATGCGGCGGGGTCTCGGGTTCACCCCGTGTCGGGGATGTCCCGTCCACGGTAGGAAGGGCGAAAGTTTTTCGCTCCTACGTGCAGCGTTATCTTCCCCTCGGGCGTCTGCTCCCCCCTTCGTAGGGACGACGCATGCGTCGCCCCTCCAACACCCCGTTTGTCTCAATACCTAGGAACGTGGTCGTCCCCCCCCTTCTGCCCCTTCGGCGTGGTTCGACCTTTCGGCACACTCAAGGCACCGCACGTACAGGGACCGGGGAAGTGTCAATTCCTGCGCGGCTCCCGACGGAGGGCGACCGGCAGGTCGCCCCTACGAGGACCTGCGGTGGGGTCTCGGGTTCACCCCGTGTTGGTGAGAACGGACTCCGTCCGTGGGGGGAAGGGCGAAAGATTTTTCGCCCCTACGGGCAGCGTTATTCTACCCTCGGGCGGTTGCTCTTCCTTCGGAGGGCGACGCATGCGTCGCCCCTACGACGCCCGGTTATTTCGAGGCTGGGACCCTCTCCTTCCGGGAGAGGGTGAGAGCTTGCTCCTGACGCGGTTCGAGGGAGAAGGAGAGGGGGGATCGCAGGCTCACGCCTCAGTTCGGCGGGGCGGGCGAGACGCCGTAGCGGCGCAAGGTGCCGTCGATCGTCGGGCGGCCGAGACGCATGCGACCGTCGTTCAATAGGTACGAGAAGACGTAGCCGAGCCCCAGCATCAGTACGCCGACCAGAAAGCAGTAGATCACCGCGCGGTCGGGATAGCTGTCCTTCAGATAGCCGACGTACAGCGGGCCGAAGATGCCCGCCGCGGCCCAGGCCGTCAGCATGGCCCCGTAGATCGTGGACATCTTCTTGACGCCGAATACGTCGAGCACGAAGGACGGCATGGTCGCGAAGCCGCCCCCGAAGCAGAGCAGCACGTAACACACGAGCGCGGAAAAGACCCACGGGTTGCGCTCCGTCATCAGTACGCCGAACACGATCATCTGGCTGGCGAGCAGGATCCTGAAGACCCGCACACGCCCGATACGATCGGACAACAGCCCCCAGAACAGCCGGCCGACGCCGTTGCACAGCGAACTGACGGCGATCAGCGTCGCCCCGTATTCGGCCAACGTGGCCGGATCCATCAACGGGTCGGCGAGCCCCCAGACTTCCTGCAGGAGCGGCGACTGAAAACTGATGACGGAGATGCCGGCGGCGATGTTGAAGAAGAAGACGACCCACATGGTGAGGAACTCCCTGGTCCGCAGATAGGGGGCCGCGGTCTCGGACTCGTCGGGCTCCGCGGGCGCCACGCCGCGGCTTTGTGCCGCGGATTCGGCCGCGGGCGGGGGGTTGCGCAGCGCCAAGCTGGACGGCACCAGCACGCAGGCGAAGATGATGCCGAGCCACAGGAACACGAGCGGCAGGTCCCCGTCGGCGTACAGCAGGAGCACGGGGGCCAGCACCATGCTCAACACCAGCGCGCCCACGCCGAAGCCCATCACCACGATGCCCGTCACCAACCCCTTGTAGTCCGGGAACCAGTTGGCCGCGGTCGCCACGGGCGTCACGTAGCCGAGGCCGATGCCGGCGCCGCCGATGACGCCGAATCCGAGGTAGAAGAGGAAGAGATGGTCCAGATGCAGGGCGAGGCTGGCGATCATGTAGCCGCCGGAAAACAGGACGCTGCCGGCCAGCGCCAACCGCCGCGGGCCGACCCGCGGCAGCATGGCACCCGCCGCGGCCGCGGAGGCGCCCAAGGAGAAGATGGCGATACTGAACGCCCAGGCCGTTTCCGTGAACGACCAGCCGAGTTGCCGGACCAGCAGGCTCTGAAAGAAACTCCACGCGTACACCGTCCCGAAACAGAGTTGCAGGACGACGCAGAACACCGCGACGAGCCAGCGCGACATGACGTTCTCGTTCGGCTAGTACGGCGGGGATGAACGGGGAAACGGTCTGCGGCGCCGGAATCAGCCTTCGCTTCCCGGAGGGGAGGGCTGCGGCACCCCGCGCTCCGCGGCGTGTCGGAAGAGTCGGGCGAGGTCGCCGATCTCGTCGTTGCGCGCGAGCAGCGGGGCGTCGGCCTCGCCGTCCGGCTCGCGGGCCACACCCACGGCATACGCGAGCAACTCGCCCAGCGGTTTGGCCGCCAGATTGACGAACCACAGCGCGGCGAAGACGCCGGCCACGAGGATGATGGAAATCAGATAGACCTGCTGTCCGATGGCCCGCTGAATCTTCAGTGCGATCAGGCCGGTGTCCATGCCGACGTGTACCGCGCCGGCCACGCCGGCCAGAATCGGGCTGCCGACTTCCACGAAGTCGCCCATGCCGGGCAGGTTGCGTTCGACCGTGGCGGTGTCGAACGGGTCCGCGGTGCGGATCTCCTCGGGGATGCCGGGGACGAAGGTGTGGGCCAGAAATTCGCCGGTCTCGTCCGTGATGTAGATGTACTCGATGCCCTGAATGTCCACGAACTGGTCGATCAGCGACTGGAGCGCCGCCAAGTCGCGGTTCAGGAGGATGTCCACGCTGGAGTCGGCGATGGTCTTCGCGATGTCCCGGCTGTTGCTCTCGTATTCCTGCGACAGGTGCGTGTCCACGGTATAGACGCACAGAATCGACGTGGACAGCCCGATCAGGCCGAACAGCGAGAAGATGCCGAACAGTGTCTTCTGGAAGAGTTTCTGGACTTTCATACGCGTGCGAACCAGGCTTCCCAGTCGTTGAGGGTCACGAAACGGCCGCCGTCCACCACGGTGAAGTGGACGCGCTGGAACCCCTGGCGGCGGTCCGGCCCGAAGGAGACGGGCTCGCCGATTCCCAGGTCGAGGTCGCGAACCGTGAAGACGGCCTGCTCCAGGTTGCGGCGGTCGGGCGCGTTCCCGAGGCGGCCCAGGATTTCCACCATCAGCTTGGCGTCGAGAAAGCCCTCCAGGCTGACGAAGCTGTACGGAAAGGGCGTGTACGCCTCCTGCACCAGTTCCTCGGGCGCCTGCGGGTCGTAGCGCCGCATCATCTCGCGGTACTCCACGACTGCGGGGATGGACACGTCCTCGTAGCTCGGCACCACCTGGGAATTGACCAGCAGGTCGGTGTAGCGCCGGCTGTCGTCGCGCCCCTCGGTGAGCAGCTTCAGGAGGTTCTCGCTGCCCACGAAGGACAGGTTGGCGATCGGCACGCGCAACCCGAGGTCCACGGCGTCGCGCGCGAACGCGGCGCAGGCCGCGTACGACCCGACGCAGATCACGGCGTCGGGTTTGGCCGCCTGCAGGATCTCGACTTGGGAGCGCATGCTGCCGGTGAACTTCTCGCCCCGGCGATAGGTCGCTTCGCCGGCGATCTGCTCGCCGTGCTCCTTGAGCGCCCGGCGGATGCCGGCCCAGCCGCTGCGGCCGTACGCGTCGGCCTGGTAGAACGCGGCGATGCGGCGTCTGCCGATGCGCACGAAGTTATCGACCAGCCCCGCGGTCTCCTGCCGGTAGGAGGCGCGCAGGTTGAAGGCGAAATCTCCGTACGGCGGCTCGCGCTGCGGCTGGGCGCCGGTGAACGGAAAGAACAGATAGACGCCCTGGTCCTGGAACTTCTTGAGCATGGGCAGCACGCGCGTGACGGTGGGCGTGCCCACGTAGCCGAACAGCAGGAACACCTTGTCCTCCAACATGAGGGTCATGGTGTTCTTGACGGACGGGTCGGGCTGATACCCGTCGTCGTACGTCTTCAGGGAGATGGTGCGGCCCTGTACGCCGCCGTTCTGGTTGACATGCGTAAAATACGCGCTGGCCCCGCGAAACAGTTCGATGCCCAGCCCGCGGGACGGGCCGGAGAATGCTGCGGACATGCCCAGCACGATTTCGGTATCGGTCACGCCGGCCCCGTCGATGGAATTGCTCTGCGCCATGGTGTCCTCCGCAATCGCGTTCGGGATTTTCAGCCAGGGAAGGGTCATCAATCCCGCCAGCCCGGCGCGCAGTACGGACCGCCTCGTCACGGCTGGCATGGGGGTGTTCACGTGGGGTTGTCCTTGCATCGTGGAGAAAATGGGGTTCTTGGTTCGCATGATGATCGGGTCCGTATCTTTCACATGGCGGGCAGGATTACAAGGGAACGTCCGCTTCGGGCGTATTGTAGTTTTTCATTATCCGGGCTGATCCGGTGGCGCAGACGGGGAGCCCTCACCCTGGCCCTCTCCCAGAGGGAGGGGGAACAGAAGGAGAAAATGAGGATAAGGAAGGGGTGAAACAGAGACGCTCCCTTCGCTCCCGCCCTGCATCGTCATTCGAACAACGCCGCGAACCAGGGCAGCACGACGTCCGCGTTGATGGCATACGGAAACGCATGGCCCCACTCCGGCAACTCGCGGTAGGTGACCGCGGCGAATCCGGCCTCGCGTAACGTGGCGCTCGCTTGACGGGCCGCGGCGACCGGAAAGATGAAGTCCCGGCCGCCGTGGACGATCAATACCGGTAACCGCCGCGCTTTCTGCACGTCGAGCCAGGGCGGCAGCACCGCGGAGACCGGGGCCAATGCGGCGAACGTCTGCGCACGGTGGGCGCCGAGGGCGTAGGTGAACGTGCCGCCGTCCGACAAGCCGGTGACGAGTATCCGGTCCGGGTCTATCGCATACCGCTCGCGGACCTCGGCGATCATGGAACCGATCGAGACGACGTCGCGGTCGGGCTGCTCGATAGCCCAGGTCGGGCCGTGCGCGTTCGGGGCCAGCACGACGTAGCCGCGACGCTTGGCCGGGCGCAGCCACGTCAGCAGGTAGTCGGCGCCCGAGCCGCCGGCGCCGTGCAGGGCGACGATCAGCGGCCAGCGGCGGCCCGGAATGAGTGACTCGGAATCCTGCCTGCCCGCGGCGGAACGTTCCGGTACGTACAGGGCGTAGCCGGCGTGTGCACCCGAAGCGGGACGGTGGACGATGCCGACATCGGGGACCGATTCCGCAGCCTCGGCCGGCGGTTCGGCCAGGGGTGCCGCGTCCGGCTCTCCCCAGTAACGTTGTAGCGCCGGCGTCTCGCGGCGCACTTCGTACAACAGATAGCAGGCGCGGACGAACGCTGCGCGGCTGCGGAACACCGTCGGGATGAAGCGCGCCGCGTCTGGTCGGGTGAATACGCCGTAGGCGGTATCGAGTAAGCCGACCGCCTCGCGCCATGTCCGGTCGAATTCGCCGAGCCGTGGAGGCGGGGTGAGGGCGTTCGCCTCGGTGTGCAGCCGGGCGAGGCGATTGCCGAACGCCTCCGCGAGTTCGGCCCGCATGGCCGGAAACCTGTCCGGGTGCAGATTTTCCTGCACGCGCTCGAAGGCGCGCAGGAAATCGAGCACCACGGCCTCCTGCCGCGCAATGGCTGAACGGTAGTCGTCCGTGGCCCGGGCGGAGACGGGCAGGGCCGTCACGAGGAGGGCGACGAGGGGCAGAAATCTAGTGATGAGTCGAGCGAGGGACATGCCGGATAGAAGGGAGCGAGGAAGGGGAGCTTTGAACGTCTCGTGGTTTGGATGAGATCGTCAAAGAGTCGAGGGGCCAAGGGTGGGGTGCGAAGGTCGAGGTGACATCGGGGTTCGTTTCGATGTTTCGACAGGCTCAACACATCGCAAGCTCAACGAACTTGGGGGTGGGAAGGTCGATGAGTTTTGCGGTGCCCCATTCGTCATTCCGGCGCAAGCCGGAATCCAGAGGACACCTTCTCCTCCCAGCGACCGAAGAACTCCGGATTCAGGCGCAGCGAGCCATGTCTTCCGCCGTGCATTCGGAGCTCCCGGTCCACGGCACGCCATGCTTCTCTTTCGCGAGTTGGCCAAGATACGTTGATTCTGCAAGATAGAAGGCGTTGAAGCGCGCTTCGAAATCTTTCGACACGGATCGTTCGGCAATTCCCGTCGCCAGAAGGTTCCGTTGCCAGCGTTTGACTTTGGGAAAATCCCCCAGGAAATCGTAACCGGCTTGGCGTTCGATGATCGAAGCGCGGTGCAGCAAAGGCAGCCAGGCGACATCGACCATGCCTACGGCATCGCCGCCGGCATAACGACCATCGCCGAGCCGCGTTTCGACCTTTCCGAACGCGGTTGACAGGTGCGCGGCCCGTTCTTCGAGCGTTTGCGCGTCGGGGCTGCGCTGGGCGCTGCATTGCACCAGGTAATTCCTCGACGCCAAGGAGGACCAGGCGCGGTCCTGGGCCTTCCGAAGCGGGTCTTGCGACGAGACCTGCGTGCCTGCCACTTCGTCGAGATATTCCACGATGGCATCCGACTCGAACAACACATGCCGGTCGTCGGTCATCAGGACGGGGACTTGGCCGTTGGGGGAGATGTCCAGAAACCACTGTGGCTTGTTACTTAGATCGATGTATTCGACGTCGTAACCGACGCCCTTCGCTTCCAGAAGCGCCGTGACACGCTGCACGAACGGGCAGATCTTGAAACTGACGATCTTCATGCCGGTCTCCTTACTTCACCCCTCTTCCGGTCCCCGAGCCTGTCGTAGGGTGTCGAAAGGTCGAAGGGCCGGGTGGAGGGGCGTTGATCTACAATCCCGAAAGGATGTCTCAGGGGCAGCATTCCGCGGACTTTTCCGCGGTGGTTTCCACGACCGCGGGGACGGCATCCCGCGTCGGCGGGCGCAGGAAGTCCGCGTCGCCGTTGTACTTGTAGAACTCCCACAGCAAGCCCTCCGGGTCTTCGGAATAGACCGTGCTCTTCTTGGCGTAGCAGCAGGTTTCGTCCTGGACCACGCGGTCGGCCAAACCTTCGCCTTCGAGCCGGACCCGTGCGGCATCGACTTCGTCCGCTTCCATCATCTCGAAACCGACGTGGTTGAGCCGCTCGGTCGCATCGGGGTTCTCGAACAGGACCAGCTTGATGGGCGGCGAGTCCACCGCGAAGTTGGCGTAGCCGGGCCGACGCTTGTTGACCGGCGCGCCGAGGAGTTTGGAGTAATACGCGACCGCGCAGTCGAGGTCGCGGACGTTCAGGGCGAGTTGGAAACGCATGGGGATGCTCCTTTCGTACGGGGTTGGGGTCAACAGTCCGGGCCGCATGCGTTCGGCCCGGGGCCTTCGTCGTCGATGCCGCGGCAGCAGTGGGCGGTCAGAAAACCGAGCAGGTCGGTCATCGTGCCGAAGTCGGCGCGGTAGATGAGCGAGCGTCCCTCGCGCCGGCAGCGGATCGTCTCCGCATGTTTGAGTTCCTTGAGATGGAAGGAGAGCGTCGCCGCGGGAATGCCGAGGGTCTCGCCGATGGTCCCCGCGGCCAGCCCCGGCTCTCCGGCCCGTACCAACAACCGGAAAATGGCGAGGCGGGTCTCCTGTGCCAGTGCGGCGAGGACGTTGACGGCGTTTTCGTTATTCATATTTCCAATAATAATGAAATATAGAAATATGTCAAGCCCCAGTAGGGCCTCAATTCGAGATTTCTCTTTCGACGAATATCGGCCTCTGAAGGCACCACAATCTCGGGGACCTTCCCGCCCCTAAGTTCGTTGAGCCTGCGATGTGTTGAGCTTGTCGAAATATCGAAACGAACCCCGATACCACCACGGCCTTTGCCTCCCGCCCCTTCGACCTTTCGACCCTTCGACAAGCTCAGGGACCGCACGCTCAAGGTCCTTCCCCCCGCCCCCGGGTGTGTTGATCTCGTCGAAACATCGAAACGGGCGTAAAGGTCATCTTGTATAGAACTCCCAAGGGTGGGGGAGGATCTACTAAGGAAGGTGGATATGTGTAGGGGCGGACGGACCCTCCCTGACTCCTTTTTCAGGGGGGAGGAAGCCCCTACGCCGCGGCGTTGAGGAGGTGTGCGGTCAGCCGGTCTATTTCGGCGGCCACGCCGTGTTCGGCCAGGGCCGTGCGGATGCGTTTGCGCGTGCGGGTGAAATACTCATCCTCTTTGAAGGGAACGCCGTGGGCCACGTCGGCCGCGGTCTGCCCCGCGTCGGCCAAGGCTCGGTGGGCCGCGTTGCCGCTCTCGAAGCGCGGAATGGGCAGGTTGAACACGTATTTGTCGAAATGTCGCGCGCCCCATTGGCCTCGGGCTTGATAGCGTTGCACGCCGGCGCGGAGCGTTTCGCTGTTGAGAATCGCGCACAGGTAATGCGCTTCTTCTGACGTTTCCACGGACGCCCAGTAAAGCTGCGAATCGACGGCCGCGGCTTCGTCCTGCACGAAACAGGCCGCGGGGTTGGTGCCCGACTTCGTGTACACGACTCGCATCGGCGCGACCGGGAATTGGCCGGAGAGCTTCCCGTAGTAGTCCAACTGTTCGAGAAAACCGAGCGTGCCGTGCTTGTGCCGTGTCCACAGCGCTTCGGTTTTCTCCAGCCATTGTGCCAACTTTCGATAGCCACGTTGCGCTGCCTGGGCGGCGTTCATCGGCCCGCCTTCCGCTTCGTCCCAGGGAATGACCGCGCGCGGCTGCGCCACAATCCGGAACGGGGCGATGGACTCGCCAAGCAGAACCGGTCGTAGAAACCGCTTTTCGACCGTGCCTTCGGGCGGCGGTACGGTTTTCCACGGCGCCTTGTCCTGGCTGCCTGTGCGTCCGCGCACGAATGGAAACTCCGGATTCGGTGGCAGTCTTCCCGACGGCGAGACGAGATCGACCAGGACCAGCCGACGGGGGAAGAGGGTCGCGCCGTTCTGAAAAAGTTTGCGGTACGGGGAGCCGTCCGCCTCGGCCGCGGCGATGGTCGGCCAGGACGTTGCCGTTTCCGTCAGGTTCGTCTCCGCCTCGGCCACGTCGGCGTCCCGTTTGGGCAGCGTGCCGCTGAACGCGCGAATGGTAGCCGGCAGCCGCGGCACGTCCGCATCCGGGTGCACCTCGGCGAACAGGACGCAACTCGGCACGGGAAAGAGCGGCGCGACCTCCGGCCCGAAGGCCCACGCCTGCGTGAACCGCAGGCGGAAGACCGGCTGCCCGAACCGCGCCACTGCGCCGGTTCTGAACGGGGCATAGGATTGGCGGGACAGCGCGGCGTGGGGGACGATCATGGCCAGCCGTCCGCCGCGGCGCAGGTACAAACCGGCCGCGCGCAAGTAGAAATAGCCGGACAAATCTTGTTGGGTGGCGACCTTGCCGCCGACCCACAGGTTCGCGGCGCCGCTCTCCCGTTGAAAGCGCGCTTTGAAGTCTCCGCGCATGTAGCGGTAGGACACCCAGGGCGGGTTGCCGATCACGACGTCGGCCTTCTGTGCCTCGGACGCCAGCCACACCGGGCGGGCCAGATTGCGCGCGACGTAGCCCCAGATGTGGTTGCGGCCTTCCTCCTGCAAGCGGCGCATGGTCTCGTACGTGTCCCGGAGCACGCGTGCGTCCCGGTCGGCGTCGGAGGTCTCGTGTGCCAACCACGCGGTGAAATGGTCGGCCGGTTCGCCGCGCGCCCCGTACTCGATCATGGTGTTCAACACGCGGTCGAACAGTTGGGCGTCCGACGCGACCGCGGCCGGGAAGCGGAGCGTGACCGCGGCCAGCGCCTCGGGGTGTGGGACGCGCACCTCCATGCGGGGCACGAAGATGTCGAGCGTTTCGTTGCCGGCCAGCAAGTCCATTTGCGCGCCGTCCGGTTCGTGCCGGTGCAGGTTCCATTGCAGCGCATCGCCCAGATAGACGGGCAGGGCGACTTGGCCGGGATGGCCGCCCGCGCGCAGCGCCGGCATGAGCGCCAGCAGATAGGTGACGCGCGCGAAGATGACCGCCACGGGATGGATGTCGATACCGGCCACGCGGTCCATCGCCCGCTGCACCGCCTGCGCCGGCGGCAGACCCGCGGCCTGCGCGGCGTCGAGCACCGCGCGCACCGCGTGGAACAGAAACGTGCCCGAGCCGCAGGCCGGGTCCATGATGCGCTGCCGCAACGGGTCGTCCACCGCGGCGGCGACCATGCGGGCCGCCAGCCAGTCGGGCGTGTAGTATTCGCCGAGGTCGTGGCGCGTGTCGGGGTCGATGAGGCTTTCGTAGAGTGCCTTCAGGATGTCGATGCGGATGTCGTGCAGCCGGAACCGGCCCACCAGCCGCGCCATGCGCATGACCAGCGCCGGCCCATGCTCGGCCGCCAGCACCCAATCGAAGAAGTCCGGCTCGCTCTGGCCGGTGATGCCGAGATTGGTGAACGCCTCGCCGTGCAGCAGGGCCGCGGCGCTCGGCGGCGGGGCGTCGATCATGGCGCTCCAGGCGACGGCTTTGGAAATGACGGCCAGATAGGTGTGTTGCAGAAACAGAGCATCGTCGCCGACGCCGGCTCCGTAGGCGAGGCTCAGGAGCCGGTCCCACAACTCGCGCTTCAGCCGGGCTTCCGGGGTGCCGCCGACGTCGGCCCAGAGCGCGTCGAGGTCGGCGAGTGCGCGGCGGGCGGTGATGCTGTGGCGTCCGAACTCGCGCATGATGGTGTGCGGGTCGGGCGGCAGGGATTCGCCGACGGCAATGGCGCTTTGCAGCCAGACCAGCAACTCCCGCGGGGCCTGCGGGTCGGTATGGTAGCGCCCGGCTTCGACCAGGGTTCCGTACTTGAGGAAATAGGCGACGAAGTCGGCGCCGTCGGTCGCCAATCCGACGTAGTCCTGGCCGGTCGCGCGTTGGCGGTCGGTCAGATACCGCGTGAGTTCTTCTTCCGCGGTGCCGCGTTCGCGGCGCAGGTCGGACTTGAACTCCAGGACGGTACGGCCCAGCAACGCATCGATCCGGCCGTGGACCTCGGGGACGCGCCGCTCGAAGTCGATGTCCCGGCTCTCGGCCCCGAGCCCATCCACGATGAGGCGGTGGAGCAGGGCGCGGACTTTCTCGTGACCGGGGCGCGCGGCGAGTTCGGCGACCACCGTGGCGCGTTCGTCTTGCGTCAACACATCGGACTCCCGGTTACTGGTGTGCCGAGGCGCCGCCTCTCGCTCGCAGATAATACATCGGTTTGAAATTTCCTTGGTCGGAATGCCTCTCCCTTCGTCATACCCTCGTTCGAGCCGGGAGCAGGCTCTGCCGAAGCAGGAATACAGCGGAGACACTCCTCCTTACGGCAAAAACCAGTGGGGGCGTGGCTTCCACCTTCCCCCTCTCCCACCGGGGGAGAGGGGATAAAAAGGGGAATTATATACTTGACGATCCACCCGGTCGTCATTCCCGCGAAAGCGGGAATCCAGAGGATGGATTCCTGCTTCCGTAGAGCTTGCCTCGGCTCGAACGGGAGTATGACGAGAATAATGGAATGGCTACCTGGCGGACTTTTTCTTCTTCTTTCTGGCTTTGCGCTTGGCGGGAGTCAGTAGGGAGACGTAGCTGATGCCGTCGCGGTTGTCGGTCGTGGTGGGCAGGTCGGCAGCTTGCCAGCCGGCGTGGCCGGCTTCCATCAGCCGCAGATTGGTATAGCCGGCCAGCCTGAGCCGCTCGACGGCCTGTCTGGCACGCGGGCCGCGTTCGCACCCGACGATCAGCGGCGTGTCCTTGGGGCAGACGTGGTCCATGACGAGGTCGAAACTCTCGTTCTGGAACACGTCGTCGGTGTGGGGGTGGAAGAAGACGATCGGGACGTTGACGACGTGACCCTTGGGGTGGCCTTTGGCGAACTCGGCGACGGTTCGCACGTCCACGTACACCGCGGTCGGGTCGCCCGTCAGTGCCTCGTGCGCTTGTTCGGGGCTGAGCGTGGCCGCGGCGTTCATGGGCGCGGAGCTTCGGGAGACGGGAATACCGGCGGGTCGAATTCGCGCACGAACGGCGGGATCACCTGGCAGCGTTCGCGCCCGGCCGTGGCCGCGGTGTCGGTCTTGGCGTAGAGAATCTCACCGGCGGTTTCCGTGGGCTCGACCTGTTCGGTGTGGAAGTGCGCGATCTTGCCGGTCGGCGCCAACGCGAAGATGCAGTCCAGGACTTTGCGGGCAGGCAGCCGGCCGTATTCGGGATGCAGCAGAGTTTCGCGTTTGCGGGCGGAGGTCGGCATGATAGGGGGAGTTTCCGTGAGGATGCGGGCCGCGGTTTCGCTTGACAGGCTAACGACGTCGGGAATAATGTTCAACCGCTTCTCGATCGTCATCATGCACGACACCCCACAAAAAGAACTCGTCAACGGCGAGGTCTGGTATGCGCCGGGGGACGACGTCCCCAACGTGCAGACCAAACTCTTCGCGCTGCAGAACCTGTGTACCGACTGCAAGATGTGCGAAGTGGCGTGCTCGCTGATCCACTCGCCCGAAGGCGAACTCAACCCCGTCTGGACGCGCATCAAGATCGACCATGCGCCGCAGGTGTCGCGCGTGTCGAACGACGGCTTCGGGTTCATGCCGGCCATCTGCCACCACTGCGCCAACCCGCCGCCGTGCGCCGAGGTCTGTCCGACCGACGCGTTCTACTACGACCCGGACACGCAGGCCGCGGTCATCGACCAGGACAAGTGCATCCAGTGTATGGAATGCGTGCCCGGCTGCCCGTTCGACACGGTGTTCGTGGCGCCGAGCGGGGAACTGCTCAAATGCGACCTGTGCGGCGGGGACCCGGCGTGCGTGAAGGCGTGCTCCACCCGGCCCGAGATGTTGAACGCCGGCAAGCAGTACTCGCGCCTGCCGGTCTTGTTCTACGAAGAGAAGGCCGCGTTCGGCCAAATCCTCCGCCAGAAGCCGGAGGCCCGCGACGAGGTCGGCATCATGCAGGCGATGCTGTCCAAGGGGAAAGTGAGTTCCGCGGCCTGACGCCGCGGGAGTCGCCGCACGAACGCCGAACACCGGAAACGATTCGAGCCTACGGCCGCATGTCGGACGGACATGCGGCAGAAACAAGGAGGCGGCATCATGGAGAGCGGACTGCTCCGGGTGGATCTCAGCAGTGGGGAAATCAAGCGCGAAATCCTGCCGCACGCCATGTTCGAACGCTGGGTGGGCGGCTCGGGCATCAACGACTGGCTGCTCTGGGAACATTTCCTGAAGCACGACGTCATGTGCGACCCTCGCGGGCCGGACAACGTGCTGATCTTCGGCGTGGGGCCGCTGGCCGGCGTCGGTTCGGGGATCGGCGTCAAGGGGCGGCTGACGTTCAAGAGCCCGTGTTACGGATCGTTCGGCGACTCTACGGGCGGCGGCAAGTTCCCCTACGTCGTGCGGTTCAGCGGCTACGACCACATCGTCGTGACCGGTAAGGCCCCGCGGCCGGTGTACATCCACATCTGCAACGGCGACGTCACCATCTGCGACGCGACCCACCTGTGGGGCAAGAACTGCGCCGAGACGCACGAAACGCTGCGGCGCGAGTTGGGCGACTACCCGTCCGAAGCCTATACGCTGTCCATCGGGCAGGCCGGCGAAAACCAGGTCGGCATCGCCGGCGTGGTGTCGGACGGCTGGCGCATTCACGCGCGCTGTGGCGGCGGCGGAGTGATGGGCTCGAAGAACCTGAAGGCCATCGTCACGCAGGGCACGCAGGGCATCAAGGTCGAGAACCCGTCCCATCTGCTCGAATGGTCAGACGGCTTCCGGCAGAAGCTGGACGCCAACGAGGCCGCATACGGCTTCAAGCGCCGCGGCACGCTGGGCGCGGTCGAGATGTATCAGCGCATCGGCGGCAACTTCTGGCGCAACAACCAGGGCGCGCTGTTCCGGGGCGACGAGGTGCGCTCCGACAACTGGGTCAAGAAGTACCACAAGTATTCGGAGGTCTGCTCGTCCGACTGCTACATCGCGTGCGACGGCCGCTACAAGATCGAAGGCG
The DNA here is from genome assembly GCA_965242795.1 of uncultured Binatia bacterium (SeqCode). GTDB lineage: Bacteria > Desulfobacterota > Binatia > Bin18 > Bin18 > Bin18. The sequence continues at coordinate 211,281 of OZ251505.1, read as the reverse complement.
ACGAGTCGGACAAGGCCGCCAAATACGCGGGCGAGACGTTCCGGCATCCCGAATATCTGACCACGGGGAGCAGCGCCGGGGCGTTGGACGTACGCGACTGGGCCGAGGTCGCCCACTGGGGCAAGATCACCAACGACTACGGTATCGACAATCAGGATCTGTGCTGCTCGATCAGCTTCCTCATGGAGTTGAAGCAGCGCGAGATCATTGCCGACCGCGACGTGCACGAGTTGTTCGGCCGGCCGCAGAGCCTGGAATGGGGCAAGATGGAGGACATCGAAGCCCTGGTCGAAGACGTGGTCTTCCAGCGCAACCCGTTCGGCTGGCTGTTCCGGGACGGGGCGTATCACGGGGCGCTGCGCTATTCGCAGCAGCAGGGCCGGAACTTCATGAAGTACGCCATCTACGGGAAGGCGGGGGCGAGTTTCACCGAAGAAATGCGGCCCTTCCCGACCTGGATGAACAACATGGCGGTGGCTTCGCGCGGCGCGGATCACCTGAAAGGCATCGGCCTGATCGAGAAGTTCCAGCGCAAGGACCTTTCGAAAGTCTATTTCGACGGGCGCACCGAAGCCGGCGATCCGACGGTCCCGGATCTCAAGGGGGCGTGTACCGCGGTCATCGAAAATCAGGTCGCGCTCATCAACTCGTACGGGGTGTGCATGTTCCACTGGATGTTGGACCCGCTGGGCTACGCCCCGGAGAGCTATTACGGCGAGGTGTACGCCGCGGTGACCGGCATCGACAAGTCCAAGGAAGAACGCATGCGCGACGGCGAACGCATCTGCAATCTCGAAAAGGCGTTCAACTCGCGCATCGGCATGCGCCGCGAGCACGACACGATCTGCGAGCGGTGGATGCACGAGCCGTGTCCCGAAGGCCCGAACGAAGGGCGCGTGGCCGGCGATATGTTCGACCAAGTGCTCGACGAGTATTACGAGTGGCGCGGCTGGGACAGGGGCACCGGTTTGCAGACCCATAAGAGGATGGAAGCGTTGGGTCTGGAAGACGTGGCCGACGTGCTGGCCGAAGATCGCGCCGTGGTGGGCGGCGGAAGCCGGGCGGTACACGTGGACGTCGCGCTGGCGGACGAACCGGGCCTTCCCGACTGAACGCTCTGGTTAGAACCCCGGGGATACCGCAACGCAGGGGAAAGAACCGTGATTACCGTCCACGCCGAATACACGGCCCGTTTCAAGGAGATTACGCGGGTCACGAGCGAGAGTCTGCAACTCGAAACCCCGCAAATGGCGGAGTTGGCCCGCACGCTGACCGATAAATACGGTCCGCAGATGGAAGCCCTGCTGATCGACCCGAACACGCAGGACTTGAATACGAACGGCACGTTGTTCATCGACTCCACGGGCAGGCGTCTGTTCATCGACGACACGCTGGCCGACGGCGAGACGGTGTCTTTCATGGTCGGCATCGCCGGAGGGAAATGAGATCGTGAAACAGGGCGGGCGGTCGAGGAGGCGAGGATGATGAGCGGTGAATTGATCGGGATTCTCAGCGTAGGTGTCGCCCTCGCGGCGATCATGTTGACGAGTATCAAGAGCCTGCGAGAAGACATGCAGCGCATGGAGGGCCGACTCGATAAGCGGATGGACGGGCTGGGGAGCCAGATTGACGGATTGGATAAGCGAATGGGGAGGTTGGAGAATCGGATGGATGGTGTGGAGAAACGCATGGACGGACTGGAGAATCGGATGGATGGATTAGAGAAACAGATAGGCGACTTGGAGAATCGGATGGATGGCTTGGAGAAACGCATGGACGGATTAGAGAAACAGATAGGCGACTTGGAAAAACGTATGTATGGGCTGGAGAAGCAGATGGGCGGCTTGGAGAAACGCATGGATGGGTTGGAGAATCGGATGGATGGCCTCGAAGAGCATGTAGGAGCTCTGGGCCAACGGATGACGCGGCTCGAAGGCGTATTGGACGGCCTGCGCGAGGGGTTGTTCGGACGGCGGGCGGCCGGGTAATCCCCTCGGCTCGGCGGAAGACCGTGTCCGAGCCCATTCCCCACATCGACTGTGACGTCGTCGTCATCGGCGGCGGGATTGCCGGCCTGTCCGCGGCGCTGAGCGCGTTGGACGCAGGCGCCGACGTCATCCTGCTCGAAAAAGCGCCCAAGTTGCAACGCGGCGGTAACTCGGCCATAGCCGACGCCCAGATCCGGTATCCGCACGAACCCGACGAATACTGCCCCACGGGCCAGACGAAAGCGGACTTCTTCGACGCATTCATGCGCGTCTCGCGCGGACGGGCCAATCCCGAGTTGGTGCGCGTCGTGGTGGACGAGGCCGCGGACGTCGTCGACTGGCTGACCGGCCTCGGCGTTGCGTGGGAAAAGGGCTACCCCAACGTTGCCGGCTACCGGCGCCAACCCGTGGGTGGCGGTTGGCAACTCGTCGAGACGCTGTACGGACACGTCGAGCGGGGCGGGGCGCACGTCGCATACGAGACCGCGGCTGAAAAACTGCTGACCGACCGCAGTGGGCGCGTCGTCGGCGTGCGAGCACTCGAACCGGACGGCTACACCGACATCGAAGCGCGCCGCGGAGTCGTGATCGTCTGCGGCGGGTTCGAGGCGAATCCGGAGATGCGCGTGCGCTATCTCGGCCGGCACATGGACGGGCTGATCCTGCGCGGCAGCCGTTACAATACCGGCGACGGCTTGCGTATGGCCCTGGAGATCGGCGCCATGCCGGCCGGCCAGTGGGGCGACTTTCACTCCGCGGTGATCGACGCGCGCTCCACGCCGTTCGAGTGCGGAGTGACCGCTATCTACATTTTCCAACTCGGGCTGTTCATCGATGAAGACGGCCTGCGGTTTCTCGACGAGGGCGAGGATTTCCGCGACCAGACCTACGTCAAATTCAGCAAGGCCATCATGGCCCACAAGAGCGGCGTGGCGTTCAACGTCTTCGACGGCAAGCCGCGCTCGGAGGATCCGGCGGCGTGGAAGCGGGCGATTCGGACGGACGAAGAAGCGTTCGAGGCCGACAGTCTAACCGGCTTGGCCGAACTCATGAACGTCCCGGCCGAGCCGTTGCAACAGACCGTCGAGCAGTACAACGCGGCGTGCCAGACCGGCACGTTCGATCCGCTCGTGCTCGACGGGCTGGCGACCCGCGGGCTGGCGATCGACAAAACGAACTGGGCCCGACCGCTGGATACGCCGCCGTATCTGGCCTACCCGGTGACCGGCGGCATCACGTTCACCTTCGGCGGGCTCAAGTCCAATACGAAGGCCCAAGTCGTCCACACGACCGGGCGCGTCATCCCTGGCCTGTACGTGGCGGGCGAGCCGATGGGCGAGCTGTATTATTACAATTACATGGGCGCCACGTCGGTATTGCGCGGCGCGGTGTTCGGGCGGATCGCCGGCCGACAGGCGGCGTTACCGCGCGCCTGCCAAGCGGCCTGACCCGGCTACTCGTAATCGCCGCCCGGGCTGAACGTCGCGCCTTCGGCCAAGACGCCGTGACCGGGCACGAAGTTCACCTCCAGCCGAATCCCGTCCGGGTCCTCGAACAGCACGGAGTAATAGCCGGGTGCCCACGGGCCGGGTTGGGGTGGGGTCACAATCTTCGCCTGCCGTTCCTTGAGAAAGGCGTACACTTCGTCCACGTCCTCGGTCGAGCGCGCACGAAAACAGAAGTGGTGCAGCCCGACCCGCGTCTGGACGAAACGTTCGTTCCGCTGTTCGGGGGCGCAGCGTTGAATGCCCACGGCCGTCCGCGCGCCGACATGGTAACACATGTCGTTCCCGTCGAAGACCAGTTCGAGGCCGAGGAAGGGGAGGAGCTTCTTGTAGAATGCCCGACATTCCTCGAAACGGCTGACGGTCAGGATGACGTGGGCGATACCGTTGACGGCGATCATGCGGTCCTCTCAAGTGTCGGTATCGAAGCCGGCGCAAGCTGCGTTTCCGCGGCGCGGACATGCTCGGTCGGACGTTGCGAATGGCGCTGTCTCGTCGGGCTGAGATACGTAGAAACGCTGCGGGCCGTCGGGGCCGGTCTCGAAAAGTCGGGAGACGACGGTATAGCGCGGGGGCGGGACGTTTCCGTCACGTTCGTGGGTGACGTATTGTCCGATGTCGTATTCGAATCCGAGGCCGGGTTTGGGCATGGCTTCCTCCCTTCGCATGACACCTTCCGGTGTCCCCGCGACGGGGAAGCCGTCCGGTCAGGCTGGATGGGTCCGCAGGTCGCGGGACGGGTCCGCGGTGTCGAGTTTGGTGAGGGCGCGCTGGAAGTCGCGCGGCGTGACCTGAAACCGCTGGAACAGGCGCCGCGCGTCGATCAGGTCGAACGGCCGGCTGGACAGGTGTCGTGCCAGTCGTTCGGCGGGGTCATCCTGCTCGCCCGAGGCTGATACGGGTTGGTCTGGGTCGGACATACGTGTTCCTCCTGTCGTGATTTTCGGCCCCAACATGGCCGTCTTTCTCATGTGCCGCAATCCCCCCGGCTCGTAACTTCGCCGACAACTTCACACGGTCACGCGGCCCGCTGTGCGGGTATGGCGAGCCGCTCGCCTTCGCCCTTGGCCATGATGGTCGTCACCGCCAAGTCTCCGGTCACGTTCACCGCGGTGCGGAACATGTCCAGAATGCGGTCCACGCCGAGGATGAGGGCCAAACCGACGGTCGGAATGCCGGCGGACGTCAAGACCAGCGCCAAGGTAATCATGCCCGCACCCGGCACTCCGGCCGCACCGACCGACGCCATCGTGGCGGCCAGCACGATGCCGAGTTGCGCGCCGAACGACAGGTCGGTCTGAAACACCTGGGCGATGAAGATCGCGGCCACGCCCTGATACAGTGCGGTCCCGTCCATGTTGACCGTCGAGCCGAGCGGCAACACGAAGCTCGCCACGCCGTTGCTCACGCCGATTCTTTTTTCGGCGCATTCCAGAGACACGGGCAGCGTCGCCGAGGACGACGAGGTCGAAAACGCGATGAGCTGGGCGGGCCGCGCGGCGCGCATGAACGCCCCCCACGGAATGCGCCCCAACATGCGGACCAGCCCGCCATAGACCAGTCCGGCGTGCAGCGTCAGCCCCAGAATGACCGTCCCGGCATAGACCAGCAACGCGGTCAACACGCTGACGCCGCTCGTACCCGTGACCTCGGCCACGAGCGCGGCCACACCGTACGGGGCCAGCCGCATGACCCAGCCGATGATGACGATCATCGCGTTCTGGAGTTTTTCGAACAGCGAGACGACCAACGCGCCTTCCTCGGCGCCCAACGCCGTGATCGCCACTCCCAGGACGATGGCGAAGAAGATGATTTGCAGCATGTTGCCGCTGGTGAGCGAATCGACCGGATTCGTGGGCACGACGTCGAGCAGCGTATCGACCGTGGAGGGCGAGACCGCGGCCGCGGCCATTCGGTCGCCTGCCGCGCTGCCGAACTGTGCCAGCAATACCGCCCGGTCCGCGGGCGCGATGAATTCCCCGGGCTGAATGACGTAGGCACAGGCCAGCCCGAGCGAGACTGCGACCGCGGTCGTGCCCAGATACAACCCCAGGGTCCGGCCGCCCAGGCGGCCGAGTTTGCGGATGTCTCCCAGGCCGGCGACCCCGACCAGCAGCGAAGCGAACACCAGCGGGACGACCACCATCTTGATCAGCCGCATGAAAAGCTGGCCGATTGGCCGGAGCAGCGCTATGAGCCGGTCACCGGTGCTGCTGATCGGCCGCGGGGACAAGGCGAAACCGCCGCCTTCCAGCGGGGTGGCCGAAACCTGCAACCAGCCTTTGACCTCGGCGCCGGTCGCCGGCTCGCCGAGTCGCCGATGCAGCGCGCCGGACCGGTCCGCGAGGGCGAGCCGGCGGTCGAACGAAAACCGGACGTGTTCCCAGACGGGGATGGTAATTTCGTGTCCCAGCAGGTCGCGGCGTTTTTCGGAACGGGTTTCGAGCCGGATCAGCCGCAGTGCGATACCGGCGGGAAGCGCAACGTCTGACGTCGGCTCCGTGGGGTCCAGTCGAAAGACGAGTTTTGAGGGGTCGGCGACGTCGTAGGCGTCGCGCGTCAAGAAATCGGAGTTCGGGCCGAACCCGATACCGAGCACCGCGCCGGCGGCCATGCCAATCAGGATTTTGGTGTAGATCTGCACGGCTGGACTATCCCGTGTCGGGCCGGTGTCAGCGGCGTACGGGAGACGGAGGCTGAAAACGGACGGGGGCCATGTTCGGGGTTACGCTCGGTTACGACTCGTTGGCGTCGTCCCACGTGCCGCGCACCGTCGTGTCGGTCCGTTGTTCGAGCGCCTTGATACTGGCGAGCACGTCTTCCTGGGCGAAGCCGCCGGCCTGATAGCCCTCGAGCAACTCCTGGGCGGAGGCGGCCATGGTCAGCGGGACGTCGAGTTCGTCGGCAAGCTGGGCGGCGAGGCCGATGTCCTTGCACGCCAGATCGATCGTGAACGTCGGCGCGAGCCGGTCGCGGAGAATGGCGCGCGTGCCCGACTCCCACACGAAGCTGTTGCCGCTGCTCGCCTTCACGATCTTCCACAGCACGTTCGGGTCCACCCCGGCCCTGGCCCCGAGGATGAGGGCTTCGGCCCCGCCCATCATGTGGATGAAGGCCAGCATGTTGTTGACGAGCTTGGCGACGTTCCCGGTGCCGACGGCCCCGACGTGGAACACGTTGCTTCCCATACATTCGAGCGTCTCTTCGCACGACTCGTACACTTCACGTTGTCCGCCGACCATGATCGCCAGCGTCCCTTTGCGGGCGCCGCGCACACCGCCGCTCACCGGCGCGTCCAGAAAATGGACGCCTTGCGCTTCGCATTTCTCGGCAAGGGATTGGACCACCGACGGCGAATTGGTGCTCATATCGACGATGGTTTTTCCCTTGGTCACGCCCGCCAGCACGCCGTCGTCGGCCAGGACGACCTGTTCGACGTGCGCCGGCATGGGGAGGGACAGATAGACGGCTTCGGCCCCGTCGGCCGCGGCCTGGGGTGACTCCGTCCAGACCGCGCCGTCTTCCAGCAGATTGGCCGCGGCCTCGGGTCGGACGTCGTGCACCTGCAAGGTGTGGCCGGCTTTGAGCAGATTGTTCGCCATGTGGTTGCCCATGTTTCCGACACCGATGAATCCGAGTTTCATATTCTCTCCTCAAGCGTGCAGCCCGGTACGAGCGACCGGGGACCGTTTTTCTTCCAGGGAGGGGCGGTCAGACGCGCTGTTCGCGGACGGCGCTGGCGAGTTGACTCAGGACCGCGGCGGACGAACCGCGCAAGCTCAACGTACACAGCGGGGTCAATTCGCTTTCGTACAGGTTGACCTCGATCAGCGTGCCGCCTTTTTCGCGGACCGCCATCGGAAAGGCGGCGGCAGGATACACGGTCGCCGACGTACCGGCTACCAGCACGCAATCGCTGCGCTGCGTTTCCGTCCGGCAGCGATCCAGGGCATCTGCAGGAATGGGCTCGCCGAAGGCGACCGTGTCGCTCTTCAATATCCCGGAACAGTCCGGACACGCCGGGGGTAGGGTGTGCATCGGAATTTCCGCGGCCGGAAAGCGCGCGCCGCATTCGATGCAGCGCGCCAGAGTGTAATTGCCGTGAATCTCGATCAGGTTGCGGCTTCCGGCGCGCCGATGCAGGTCGTCGACGTTCTGCGTGATCAGACTGCGCAGCACGTCCATGTTTTCCAGTTCGACGAACGCAACGTGTCCTGCGTTCGGCTCAGCGGTGCCGAGCTTCCGCCAAACCTCCTGACTCGGCCCCGATGGCGACAAGCGTTCCTCCCAGGCTTTCTTCGGGTTTTGCAGAAACAGTTCGTAGCCGTTCATGGGCGGCTCGCCGTATTTCGTCCACAGCCCGCCCGGCCCGCGGAACGGTGGAATGCCACTCTCCACCGAAATGCCGGCACCCGTGAGCGCCATCACGTACTCCGCGGACAACAGTATCTCCGCTGCTTTCCGAATGACGGCGTGCTGTTCCACGTCAGTCTCAGGCATGATTTCGGCCCTTCCATTCCCTCCCCCCTTGAGGGGGAGGGCTAGGGTGGGAGGCCGTCGGACTCGATGCAAACCGCCGAGTGTCTTACGGCTCGCACTTATTTGCTCTGCCAGACCGGCGCCCGTTTCTCGGCAAAGGCGAGTGCGCCCTCTCGCGCGTCCTCGGTCTCTTGCAGTTCGCTGTACAACCGGCGTTCGAGTCTCAGACCCTCCTCGAGAGAGACGTCCATGCCCCGCAGAGCTGCACGTTTGATATGTTGAACCGCCAGGGGCGCGCTCTTGCAGATTTCATGCGCGATTGCTTCGCTCTTCCTCATCAGTTTGGACATGGGAACCAAGTGATCGACCAGACCCAGCCGGTAGGCTTCTGTGGCCGATATGCGCGCGCCAGTGTAGAGCAACTCCAGCGCGCGTCCCAGCGGAATGATGCGCGGCAGACGCTGCGTTCCGCCGGCACCGGGCAGCCAGCCCAGGCGCACTTCGCCGAACCCGAACTGGGCGTGCTCGGCCGCTACGCGAATATCGCAGGCTAATGCCTGTTCCAGGCCGCCGCCGTTGGCGTGGCCGTTGATTGCGGCGATGATGGGCTTGTACAGGTCGAACAGGACGGGAAACAGATTCGTGTTTTCGTTCTTGGGCCGGTTGACGTAGTTGGCTTTCACGTCGCTACCCGCGCTGAACGCGCGCTCGCCCGCGCCGGTCAGAATGCCTACGCGCAAGGCCGGGTCATCCCGAAATTCGGTCCAGACGTCCGCCAGCGTATTGTAGGTTTCGAAGTCGCAGGCGTTCAGACGTTCGGGCCGATTGATCGTCACGTAGGCGATCTGCCCCTTCTTCTCGAACAGCACTTTCGGCATGCCAGCCTCCTTGGCCGTGGGTGTACGGTTCATCGTCAGCTATCAGCCCACGCCGCGGCCGGGCAAGGGCGCCCGTGAACCGCTTTGGTATGAAAGTCACCTGAGAGTCCGCATCTAGTTCCCTCCATCATCGGCTGTATGATAGGAAAGGTTTTTGGCGGCAATTATGGATACCTCGCTGCAAGACATTACCGATTTTCATGATGTCGTTCGCTTGCTCGAACAGCATCCGGAGTGGCGGGCCGAGCTGCGCCGTCTCGTACTGACCGAGGAACTGCTCGCCTTGCCGGACCAGCTTGCCGAACTCACCAGACAAGTAACGCGGCTGACCGAAGCGCAGGCGCGAATTGAGGAGCGGCTCGTCCGAACCGAGGAGCGGCTCGTTCAAATCGAGGAGCGGCAAACGCGAACCGAGGAATGGCAGGCACGAACCGAGGCGTGGCAGGCACGAACCGAGGAATGGCAGGCGCAAATCGAGGAGCGACAAGCGCGAACCGAGACGCGCCTCGACTCGCTCACTGGGGTGGTCAAACGTCTGAGCGACGACGTTGGGACCCTCAAAGGAAAGGGGCTGGAAACTCACTACCGCCTGCATGGTTCTCCCTTCTTCGGGTCTCTCCTGCGTCGTCCACATGTCCTGTCCTCGGAGGAATTGAGCGATATCCTCGACCCCGGTATGGACCAAGGAAATCTCTCGTCAGACGAGGCGTTGGAGATCCGACGGGCCGATTTGGTAGTCCGCGGCATCCGACGGAAAGACCGAACGCTTGTGTATTTGGTTGTCGAGGTGTCATGGACGATCGACCTGGAAGACGTCGAGCGAGCCGCCCGCCGGAGTGCCCACTTGGCAAAAACCGGTCTCTCGGTGTTGCCGGTCGTAGCCGGGGAAACCGTACGACCAGGAGTCGCGGATCGAGCGCAGGAACTCAAAGTCTGGCAGATGACGAACGCCGCGCTTGTCGAGCCCGACGCCTGATCGCTACGCTAACTTGCGCCGATGTGAATGTCTTGTGCATTCGAGTATTCTGTTCTCAATGATTTTCACCTGACGGTAGAGTCGGCTCCTTCCGAACCGCTTTCGGAAGTTTGACTTGGACGACGTCCGTCTGAGAGACGCGGCGGGCGACGATGATGAAGCCGGTATGCGCGACCATTCGGTGCTCGGGCCGCACGGAAATGTCCTTGACGTGCCAGAAGCGCAGCAGGTTCTCCATCACCTCCACGCACGCGAACGCCGGGTCCGCGGCCAGCGCGTCGGCCAGAGATTTCACTTGCAGCACGGTCGGCACGTAACCGACCAGGACCCCGCCAGGCCGCATGGCGTCGCAGGCGTGGGGTAAGACCCTCCAGGGTTCGGGCACGTCGACGAGGACCCGGTCGACGTTGCGAACCGGCAAGCCGCCGTAGGCATCACCGCGGATCAACGTCCAGTGCGGCGCAGGTCCGAGGAAACGTCGGACGTTGGTACGCGCCATGCGACAGTGGTCGTCACGCACCTCGACGGTCAGCACGCGCCCGTGTTCGCCGACGGCGCGCAGCAGGGCGAGGCTCAGCGCGCCCGGACCTGCTCCGACTTCAAGGACCGTTGCGCCCGGAAACACGTCGCCCCACAGCAGAATCGGACCGACGTCCTTGGGGTAAATGACCTGCGCCTGGCGGGGCAGGTTGGGGATCAGCCGGGCATAGGTCGGGCGCAGGATGCGGAATCGTTCGCGCGGCCCGACCTGGACCAGACTTCCCTCGGGCAGGCCGATGAAGCGTTCGGCCGGCACGTTCCCGCCGCGCAGCGCAATGGCGCTTCCCGGGCGCAGCGTCCGCAGATACTCGCGGTCTTTCTGGTCTATGAACAGGACGTTGTCGTTCGGCTGCAAAGTCGCCGGAACGGGAACGCGGTCGGCCATTACGAATATGGAGGGAAGCAGCCGCGGGCGAGGATACCCGGGCCTAGCCCGCGGGTTCGGATACCGTCGGAGCAGCGGAGGCCGGGTGTGGCGGGTCGGAGCGGGCCTGCCCCGCCTTGCGCTCGACCTCGCCGACCAGCTTGCAGAACGAGCACACCGGCGCGAACGACGGCAGGCCACACCGCTCGCATTCGCGCGGCGGGCTGCCGTCCGGCGCTACGAACAACGGCTGCGCCGACTGGAGGAACTTCTGGATGAAGCTGCGCTTGGTGCCCGGCATTTCGGCTTCCATGCGGTTCAGCACGTCTTTGTAGAAAAGCTGGGTCGCCCCGCGGCTGTTCGGACATTCCTCGATCACATAGTCGATCCCGCGGAAAAATGCGTACGCCGCGGTCTCCAACTCGCTCAGGCGGTACAGCGGACGGACCTTGCGCACGAAGCCGGGATGACTCGGTTCGAGCACGACTTTTTGCCGTGCCAGATATTCGGTCTGCCAGTGCATCACGTTGCCCAGCAGGCGGGCGGCCTCGTCGTCCAGATTGTGGCCGGTCGCCAGCACGTCGAAGCCGCCGTCCACCGCTGCCTGGTCGAAGAAATGCCGCTTCATCGTCCCACACGCCGCGCATGGCGGCCGCCGAGTAAACCGGGCGGCCTGCGGGACGGAGACGGCTTGCTCGTCGAGTTCGACGACGCGCAGATTGACACTGCGGGCGCGGGCGAACGCTTCGGCCTTCTCCCGGGATTGTGCGGAATACCCGCCGATGCCGAGCGCGAGGTAGAGTCCCTCGGTGCGATACCCCAGTTCGATCAGGACGTCCCACAGGGCGAGGCTGTCTTTTCCCCCGGACACGGCGACGAGAAGGCGCTCGTCCGGGGTGAACATCTCGTCTCGGCGAATCGTGCGCTCGATCTGGCGCCTGAAATACGCGGTGAAGCAGGAACGGCAGAACGCCGCGTTATGCGAACGCAACGCCAACTCGGCCCGTTCGCGGCAGCGGACGCACTTCATACGCCCCCTGAAATGACCGAGCGGATCTCGATGACATCGTCGGCGTGCACGCGCTCGTCTTCCGTCAGCAACTCCCTCCCGCGGATGACCATGACCGACTCCGGCAGGAGTTCCAGCTTGCGCAGCAAGACCTGGACGACCATGCTGCCCGAAAACGTAAGCATTCGATTTTGCGGAAGAAGCGTGACCGTCACGGCCCGGACAGTACCACGCGCTCCTCGAACCGACAAGAACGGACGGCCTTCGGACCGCTCGATGATCGGCGTCGGTCGAAGAACCCGGTCGATCATGGCGCGCGCGTGCCCACGCAAACGTCTCGACCTTGACAGCCCGATGATCGATCCCTTATTCTGACCCGCCTTTTCTCAACGGGTTCGCACGGCTTCGGGCCGCTCATCCTGACATCCTACCGATTGGAGGGAACTCATGGCAGGCAAAGCAAAGACGGCGCAAAAAGGCAGAGAAGCCGGCACTGCCAAGCGGACGTGTCCGGCCTGCGGGGCGGATAGCCGCGTCGTGCAGTTGGCCGGATTCGGAAGAAAAGGTTTTTACTGGATGTGCGAAAAAAACGGCTGCGACTATTCCGAGCGCACGCGCTGAGCCTGGAGCCAGTCCATGCCGCGGGCCAAGGACACGAAGAAAAAGAAGCCTGCCTTCTCCGGCCTCTTCGACGAAGACGAGCGGCAAGACGATTCCGACGACGAGCTTCCAAAGGACGAGGCCGGGCGGCTCAAGATCAAGAAACGCTATGCGGACCTGCTGGGGATTCGGATGTCCAAGCTGCGCGGCCGGGTCCTGAACCGCGAGCGCATCAACAAAACGATTGAAGGCATTTATTTCATCTGCGCCGAATGCGCCCGCATTTGCCACAGCCTGGACGAAGGCATCGTCGAGGACCCCGACAACGTCAACAACCTGTGTTCGTCGTGCGCCAGCGGGCGCAAATGACGTTCCCTTCCCCTAGCTGGCCTAGAAAACGCTTTCTCGTCGGTTCCTGCCCGCCACTTCCGATTTCATCCGCAGCCGACGCGGTTCCGCACTGCTACGGCGGCGGAGCTGCTCTACTACACAACAGCGTCCGCGGATTTCGTCGCTTCCGGGCCGAACGCCGGAGGGGGAGGGCTGCATATCCGCGTTCGGCGGCCCGTGACCGGATGATCGAATCCCAGCACGCTGGCGTGCAGCAACACGCGGTCGGATTCCACGCGGCTTCCGTACAGGGCGTCGCCCCATACCGGATGCCCGAGCGAGGCGAGATGTGCCCGGATCTGATGTCGCACCCCGGTCTCGATCACGACGCCCAACAGCGTACGGTCCGCTTCGAACCGCAACGGTCGATAGTCCGTAATCGCGGCGGTTCCCTGACCGGGCGACACTACGCGCATGAGATGGCGACGTCTGCCGTGCGGCGCGAGATCGAAACGAACCCGACCGCGGACACGGCACATCCCCTCGACAACGACCAGATACTCTTTATAGACCGCCCTGCGGCTGAATTGTGCCCGTAATGCGGCATACGCCGCCGCTGTTCGCGCGGCCAGCAACACTCCCGAGGTCGCAGTATCCAGCCGGTGGACGATCCCGGCGTCCCGCCCGGTCGACTCGACGCCGAGGCACTCGGGAAAAGCCGCGGCCAGATAATTGGCGACGGTGAACGTGTCCGACAGCCGTACCGCGACACTCGGGACGCCGGCGGGTTTGTCCAAGGCGAGGTACGTCGGGTCTTCGGCAAGGACGGGGATGTCCAGCGTGGGGGCGGGTTCGAGCCGAGTATGGATGTGCGCGGTCACGCGGTCGCCAGCCTGGATGAGCCGACCTTTGCGCGTGGGGCGACCGTTGACCAGAATCTCGCGGCAGGCGATGCTCTCGTCCAACTCGCGCCGCGATCGGAACGGCAACCGGCTGACCAGAAAGCGATCCAGACGCACGCCGTTGTGCCGAGACGACGCCTGCCATTCGAGCCGCTGCCGGCCCGGTTCTCCTTCGCCCACACAGGACTCCGACGAAGTGCGCGTCTCTCCCTTGCTCACGGCAAGGAACTGTACTAGCAACGAAAAGAGGGCGACAAGACCGGGCAGGCAAACACCCGAGCTTCATGCCGCCCAGCGGCCCTGGCCGCCGTCACGCTCAGACGAGAGACCGCCGGGGAGAAGAGAAAATATGCGCCACCGCTTCTTCCGCCCGATCTTCGCCGGGGCCAAGTTGCGCCTTCGCCGAATTGCACTTGCGTTCGGGCTGGGGCTCGCGGGCATCGTGGCGGCCGGTGCGGGTTCCGCGGTGGCAAGCGACACTATCGAAGTCGAAGTCCGTCACGTCGGTTTCGACCGCCACGCCCGCACGCCCGTGGTGATCCTCGAAGACGCCCAGGGTGCCCGCTTCCTGCCGATCTGGGTCGGCGCGTTCGAGGCCCGCTCCATCGCAATGGAACTCGACGGCGTCGTGCGTCGGCGCCCGCTGACGCACGACTTGATGAAGACCATGCTCGACCGGGTCGGGGTGGAGTTCCGCAAGGTGATCGTCAGCGCACTCGAGAAGAATACGTATTTCGCCCGCATTCATTTGCGTTCGGACGGACGGCGCATGGAAATCGACAGCCGGCCGAGCGACGCCATTGCGCTCGCATTGCGTTTCGACCGTCCGATCTTCGTGAGGCAAGACGTCTTCCGTGCCGGAGGCCAAGCAGGACCCCGACCGATCAGCAGCACCGTTCTGGGGATCGAAGTGCAGGACGTCACCGCAGAGTTGGTGGAACACTTCCAGTTGTCTGGGGCAGATGGGGTGGTCGTGACCAACGTGGCCGCGGGCGGCAGCGATCTGCGCCGCGGGGACGTCATTCTGGCGCTGAACGGCCAAGCTGTCCGCGACGTTTCGGATTTCCGCGAAAAGACGTTGCGCCGGACGCGCTCCGTGCGTTTATTGGTACGCCGGTCCGGGCGCGACCTCCACGTGGATCATGTGCCCGGCGACTGAATACCCGGCATTCTCTGCGCCGTGTCGAACCTGTCGACGAAAGGAAGACTATGAGCCTGCTCGAGGACAAAGACGCCATTCGCGATCTGATGACCCGCTACTGCCTCTCCATCGACGCCGGGCGTTCCACCGATTGGGTCGCCTGTTTCAGCGAGGACGGCTGCTTCGACAGTCCGATCCTCGGAACGTGGCGGGGACCCGAAAAACTGTTGGCGTTCACGTCCAAGTACCGGGAGTGGACGGGCGACAGCCAGCCGCGCCACTGCGTGATGAACGTCCTCATCGACGTTGACGGCGACACCGCCAGCGCGGAGAGCTACCTGCTGCTGACTCACGCCGGGCACGGAAAAACCGAATTGGTGATATCGGGACGGTACGAGGACCGGCTTCGGAAAATCGCCGGCGAATGGCGATTCACGGAACGCAAGGTTTGTCCGGACGCCCCGCCGGCAGGTTGATTCGGCGCGGCCCGCCTGTGGGCTGTGCGCTGCCCTCTTTCCCGCGGTGCCGAAGCCCGGTAAGAACGCCGGCGGGGAGGGATGGCCGAGTGGTTGAAGGCGCAGGTCTTGAAAATCTGTAGAGTCTCAACGGCTCTCGTGGGTTCGAATCCCACTCCCTCCGCTCCGACGCGGTTCCCTGCAAACGGGAATTCCATACAAGACGGTTCTGGAACTCTCCTGAAAGCGTCCCGTATCCCAGGTCGAAAACCCTTCGACATGGTTCGACGGGCTCACCAACCGAGCTCGGGGACCTGCCCGTTGAGCTTGCGCTGTGTTGAGCTTGTCGAAACATCGAAACGGGCGAAGGATCATCGTCACAGCACACCGAGCGGCGGCATGAGCACCAGTTCGTCGGTGTGAATCCCGGCAGGCTGGGCCATGATGCCCAGCATGGCGTCGGCCACGTCCGCGGGCGACAGCATTTTCGCGCGGTCCAGATCCCCGCCGCTCTTGTCCCACAGCGGCGTATCGACTGCCCCCGGAATCACCGCGCTCACCTTGATCCCTTCCGCCCGCACGTCCGCGGCAATGACCTTGGTCAGCCCCAACGCACCGAACTTCGACGCGGTGTAGGCCGCGGAACCGGGCAGAATCATCCGGCTGGCGATCGACAGCACGTTGAGGATGTGCCCCTGTTTGCGTGGCAGCATGTGTCGGAGGGCCGCCTTGCAACACAGATAGGTTCCGCGCAGATTGGCGGCCATCAGCAGATCCCAATCCTCGGTGCGCGATTCCATGATGGGAGCGAAAGCGGCCCCGCCCGCGCTGGTCACCAGAATGTCGAGGTGCCCGAACCGGTCCGCGGCCGTGTCCATGAGGGCGACCACCGCGGCCTCGTCCGTCACGTCGGTCGGAATGCCCACCGTCTTCCCCGGAAAGTCCGCGCATTCCTTGACGACCGCGTCGAGCGTCGCCGCGGTGCGTGCGGCCAGTCCGACGTTCACGCCGGCCCGGGCGAGTGCGAGTGCCGTGGCGCGGCCGATGCCGGAGTTGGCGCCCGTCACCACCGCGGTCCGTCCCGCCAGACTGTGGGTCGAGTCGGCTGACATCGTGCTGCTCCCGCCCGCGTGTCGTCAGGCGGCGTCTTCTCCGTGATACTCGAAGAAATTCCTCGGCGTCTCCCACAGCCCGACCCGGGACAACCGTCCGCCCAGGCGTGCGCTGAGCAGGTCCCATATCACGCGGACGATGTTCTCGCCGGTCGGGTTGAGCCGCCGAAATTCCTCGGTCTCGTGATTGAGATGCTTGTGGTCGAAGCGTTCGACGACCTCCTCCTCGACGACGCGCATCAATTCGGCCAGATCGAAAACCATGCCGGTCCGCGGATCGACACTGCCGGTGACCGTCACTTCGAGTGCGTAGTTGTGCCCGTGGCCGTGCAGGTTGTTGCACTTGCCGAAAACCCGCTTGTTTTCGGCGTCGCTGAGTTCCGGGCTGTGCAGGCGGTGGGCCGCGCTGAAACCGAACGATTTGGTGAGTGAGGCCATGTGTCTCCCCTCTCCGCCCGACACCTCCGACCACAACGTGGGGTCCTCGAACAGGCGGACCCGGAAGAGCCGGGCCGCGGCGGCCTGTTCGCGCAGGCGTGCCTCCAGGCCGTCGCGGATGTAGCCGGCCAAGCTCTCGGTCGTCGGAATCGTCGTCCGAAAGGCCGGGTGATCGAGATTGATGAAGGTGTGGTCGAACTCCGCGGGGATGGCTTGCAGCAGGCGGTTCAACTCGGTGATGTTGATGACCATCCCGGTCCGCGGGTCGGTCTGTCCGGCCAGGGTGACGCCCAGCCGGTAATTGTGGCCGTGGCCGTGCGGACTGACGCAGCGGCCGAAGACGCGCCGATTTTCTTCCGGAGAAAAATCCGGATTCCAGTAACGGTGCGAGGCTTCGAACTCCACGAAGCGCGTCAGGTAGTGCATGGCGGCTTCCCGCGGCGCGTCGGATGGGCAGGCCGGGCGGTTTCGAGAATGCAGCAACGGCCCGGGGCGGTCAAGCGACGAGGCCGGGGGAAGCGGGGTTCGGAGCGTGGGCCGGTGCAGGCTTGCCGGCCGAACAGGTCATCAGGGCGATTTCGCGCGGGCAGAACAGCCGGATGCGCTCCGCGGAGACGCCCAGTCCACGGTTGACGTACAGCAGGCTCGTGCCGATGACGTAGCGCCCGCGCGGAAAGCGGGTAATGAAGCGCGCGATGTTGAGGCGCTGCGGCCAGAAGGGCAGGGCGAGCTGCCCGCCGTGCGTATGCCCTGACAGGGTGAGGTCGACGTGCAGCGCGGCCGCGGCCGGGAAGATGTTGGGACGGTGCGAGAGCAGGATGCACGGCTCGTCGTCGGGCAAGGTCCTCCGCAGCCGGCCGAGGACCGCATCCGCGTGCAGTCCGCGGGCCCAGTCCCTGCCGCGGTCCCGCAGCCCGATGACGTGCAGCGTGGTGGTGCCGAGGGGCAGGTGGACGACCTCGTCGCGGAGAAGCCGGATGTCGGTATGTTCGGCCAAGCCCGCGGCCACGCGCCCCGGGCCGGCGAACCGGTCATGGTTGCCCAGGCAGGCGAAGACGCCTAACCGGGCACGCAGCGCCTTCAGACGCGGAAAGAAGACGGGAATATCGGCCGGATTGGAATCCAGGATGTCGCCGGTCACGACGATCAGGTCGGGGTCGAGCGCATTCACCCGCTGGACGGAGACATCGAGTTCGCGGGCGGTCAGGTTCGTGCCGATATGCAGATCGCTGATGTGGGCGATCCTGAGCCGCGGACCGGAACGCGGCCAGCGCGCAAGCGGCAACTCCATGCGAGAGATTTGCAGCCGACGCTGGCCGGCCACGTAGCCATACGCGAAAAGAAGCACCAAGCCGACGACGCCGAGTCCGGCCACTGTCTGCATCCCGACCGCCAAGGTCGGCTGAAGCGTCAGCCGCATGTCGAGCACGGCCAGTCCGCCGGCGACCGCCCCCAGCAGCAGCGACACCCCACCCCAGGCGAGCCCGCACAGCACGAGCCAGACGAAGCAGAAGAGCGAAGTCAGCGCAAAGGCGAAATACAGCCGCAGAAGAAAGCGTGGCACCAGCGAAAATTTGTCTATCCGACGGGAAAAGCGGAAGAACACCAGATTCGAGACGAAGAAACAGAGCGGTCCCACGACGTGCGCTGCCATACCGGGGTCGGACCAAAGCGGGAACGGAACGGTCAGCACCCAGACCGGCACGAGCCATTGGGCGATGCTCAGCGTGGGGAGCAGCAGGCGAAAGAAGTTGGCGAAAAAGAGACGGGCGAGCTTCGCTCCCACGGTGTCGGGCGACGCTGGCTGAGACGTTGCAAGCGTCCGTGCGGGTGGAACAGCCGATGCGGTCGAGGCGTCGGATGGGATGTCTGGCATCGTGAAGTATCGAATTCCGGGGAACGAACGGGTCGGGCGGCCTTCGAAGTCCGGGATCGGCCTGCGAGCCGGAACCATAGGGGGCGGACAGGCCGAAGTAAAGGCGACGGGGCGTTCCTGTTTCTTCAGGGGGATACATGCTTGACGATTCGCCCACTCGTCATTCCTGCGCAAGCAGGAATCCAGCGGAGTCACTTCTATCTCACAGCGACATACCGGCCGGGACGGTGCATTCACCTTCCCCCTCACTCCCGGATCCAGGTCCGGGGCAGGCTCTAGCCCTCTCCCTCCAGGGGGGAGGGAATCGAAACACCACACGGAGACTATTTCAAACCGAGGCACTCCCACTCCCCGGTATTTCTTGACCCGCTCGGAGAGACTTCCTACCCTGCGGACGCGAAAGGCGGGTCGTGCGCGAGCCCGAGAGAGAAGCCGCGGCAGATTCATGTCATCCCAACGTCGGAACGCAGACGCGCGCAAGCATTACGGGCGTGCTCCATCGCAGCGGGGGAGGGCGGTATGACCGACACGACCTCACAACCTCGGCGGGACGCCCCTGGGAACGCCGGCGTCCCGCCCGCATCCGAGGCGATATGACCGCTCCAACCTCGACCAAGCGTCCCCCGCGAAAGTCCCGGACCCGCACGTCCCGGGAGAAGAAAGAGAAAATCCGGATCGCCCTGGTGGACGACCACCCCATCTTTCTGTCCGGGTTGCAGCAGATATTCGACAGACGGGCCGACTTCGAGATCTCCGGCGTGGCCGAGAGCGTGGCCGGCCTCGAACGACTCCTGGAACGAGGCACCCCCCAGCTCATTCTGATGGATTTCGAGTTGCCGGACGGTGACGGCATCAGCGCCACGACGCTCGTGCGCGAGCACGCCCCCGAGGCCAAAGTCGT
Source organism: uncultured Binatia bacterium (SeqCode) (assembly GCA_965242795.1). Classification (GTDB taxonomy): domain Bacteria; phylum Desulfobacterota; class Binatia; order Bin18; family Bin18; genus Bin18. The sequence continues at coordinate 191,787 of OZ251505.1, read as the reverse complement.
CATGCTGACCGGCTACGACAACCCCGACCTGATCTTTCGTGCCCTGAAGGCCGGCGCGGTCGGCTATCTCCTGAAGAACACGCGGTCCAAGGAGATTCTGGAGACCTTGCGGAAAATCGCCGCCGGCGAAGTCTTTCTGAACCCCGAATTGGCGAGCAAGTTTCTCGGAGAATTCCAGCGCGACCAGCAGGTCGAAACGCTCCGCCGGCTGGTGCAGACGCTGACCAGACGCGAGGACGACGTACTGCGCCTCGTGGCGACCGGCGCCTCGAACAAGGACATCGGCGGCCAACTGTTCATCAGCGAACTGACGGTGAAAATGCATCTCGCCAATATCTTCCGCAAGCTGCACGTGAACGACCGGACCAAAGCCGCCGTTCTGGCGATCAAGGCCGGTCTGGGGGACGTGTGAAACTCGGCCACGCCGCGGCGTGCGGGGTGCTGGCGTTCGGCTGCCTCGGAGCCGCGCCGGCCGTCTGCGCGGACGAAGGGGGAAAACTCCAACGGATTCTGAGCGAATGCCAAGCCGCCTATCACCGGCTGGTCGATTATCGCGGCACCCTGCGGCACGAGGTGTTCGAGAAAGGCGGCGGCGCCCGACAGCACGAGATTGCCGTCACGTTCCGGAAACCGGGCTTTCTGCACATGCAGTGGCAGGCCGGCCTGTACGCCGGCACCACCCTGCTGACGCGCCCGACGCGCACCCTCGCCGCCGTCTTCATCCGCCTGGGCGGCTGGTTCGACTACGTCCGCGTCAGCCTGCCGCCGACCGAAGTCGATGCCCCGTTCTCCCCGGCCCTGAAAGACGTCAACGCCTGGTTGTACGCGCTGCGGGCGCTGCATCAGCGGCCGGCCGAGGACCGCAGCCTGCAACGCGTGGAACTCCGGCCCGGGGACCCGCAACTGGCCGAGGGCCGCGTCATTCTGTCGGTGCCGGCGTTTCTGATTCCATTCCGCGACGACACGGTGTCCGTGTACGACTTCGCGATCGAACGGGGCACCGGCGTGCCGTACGAACTCGTGTTGCGCGGACCCGCGGGTGAGGTGCTTCAACGCTTGTCGTACACCGATTTGCAGATCAATGCCGGCGTATCGGTCCGGGCGTTCGCGCGCGAGCACGAGAGCGTGGCGACGCGCAGCCTGTTTCGGCCCGGCACCGAACTGGACGTGCGCGGGTTCACACAGAACTGGCTGCGCCGCGCCGGCGAGATCCGCGATTACTCCGGGGTCTGGGTGACCGAAGCCGGCGCCGGCCCGCGGCGTGCGGCGTTCAAGTTCCGCAAACCGCTCGACGTGTACCTGGCGTGGGAGACGGGCGACCGCGGGCCGCACGAGGCGTTGTTTCGGACCGGCTGGAACGCGGGTCGCGTGCGGGTGCGGACCTCGCTGTTCGGCCTGCCGGTGATCGGCGACCTGCGGCCGGACAGTGCGGTGTTGCACCGGGTCACGCGCTCCCCGGTCAGCGACTTCGGCTTCGGGCGCGCGGTGGAACGACTCCAGACTCAACTCTTGCAGGGATGGCTGCGCGGCGAACTGGAAGTCCGTTTCCGCGGTATCCGGCCGCACGACGGGCGTCCGTGCTACGTCCTGGAATTCGTTTTCCCGAACCGCCGCTGGCGGACGCACCGGCATTATCGCGTCGTGCTGCATTGGGACATCGTGCACCGCGTCCCGGTGAAACACGAAGCCTACGACTGGAGTAACCAACTCGCGGCCCGCTCCGCCTTCCACGACCTACGGTTCAACGTCGCCCTGGACGAACGCGATTTCGATCCCGCGAATCCCGAGTACGGATTTCTGTTGTTCCGCGGCGTCCCCGGGCTCGACTGGTTTCTCACGGGTCGGGAGTGATGCGCGGAGTCGCCCCGAAGTTCGAGGCCGGGACCGCCGGCGCGCCGCTGTGTCTCGGACTGGGCGGGCTCGGGCTCGTCTCCTTCAATCTCGGCTATCTCGATTTGTATCAGGCGTTCCTCCCGTTGCTGTGCATCGGGGTCCTGCTCCGCGTCGAGGTGGGTCAGGACTGGTTCCTGTCGCTGCTGCTGTTCGCGGTCACGACCGCCCTCGTTTACACGGCCGGCTTGTTTGCGCTGCCGTTGCTGCTGGTCGGCATACTCGTGAGTCTGCCGGTCGCCTACATGGCGAGACGCTGGGGGGTGGACGTGATCCCCGCCACGGTCGGCGACGACGTCCGGCCCGTCCGGCGCGTGCTCGAATTGAGCGCGTTGCTGCAAGCGGCGCTGTTCGCGCGTTACGTCGTCTATCGGTCGAGCGGCGGCCAGATCCCCATCTCCCTCGGCGAGTTCGAGACCCTGGCGCGCTTCGTCATCAGCGAGGCGAGCGGCTGGACGGTGTTCGCGCTGGGCTACGCCGTGCAGCACCGGGCGCGCTACGGCACGTTGTACACCGCGGGGCTGGACTTTGCCGGGAGTTTTCCGACGCTGCTGGCGACCGGGTTGTTGTTGATTACGCCTTCCGTGGCGATCATGACGCTCGGCGTGAACGCCTTCGGCATTCCCGGTTTGTACCTGAGCGCCCTGCCGGTCGGCGCGGCCCACGTCCTGCTACGCACGCTGACCCGCCGCCGGGAAGAGATCGAGCGGCAGAACGTCCGGCTCCAACGGCTGAACGTGGACATGGCGCGGAGCGAACGCATGGCCGCCATCGGCCAGATGTCTTCGACCATCTCCCACCAGATCCTGCAGAAGATCGGGCTCTTGGGTCTGCAATGCGACCTGTTGCGCGACAGCCTGGACGGGACCGACCGAGGCGAGCCGGATACGTCGGCCGAGGAGAACGTTGCGGCTGTCCGCGGGGAGGAGCGCCGGCAGGAGACGCGCCAGCACGTCGAACACCTCGACGCGGCGATTACGGACCTGAATACGACGCTGTCCGACCTGCTCGTGTTCTCCCGCGAATTTGCGGTCCACCGGGAGCCCGGTTCGCTGACCGGGTTGTTGCGCGAGGCCGGGAACGAGGTCGGCGACGCCGCGCAGGCCCGCGGGGTCACGCTGCGGTACGAGTTGGACGGGCAGGGCGAGGCGTCGTTCGCCTTCGACCACATCAAACTCAAACAGGCGGTGTTGAACCTGCTGACCAACGCCCTCGACGCGTCGTCCCGCGGCGGCACGGTCACGGTTTCCGCGCGCGAGGCCGACGGGCGGGTACGCATTACCGTCCGCGATACGGGGAGCGGGATTCCTGACGAGGTGCGCGAGCAGATGTTCGCGCCGTTCGTATCCACGAAAAAAACCGGATCGGGCCTGGGGTTGGCCTTCACCCAGAAAATCGTCGAACTCCACGGAGGAACCGTGTCGGCGCACGACAATGCGGACGGCGGAGCCAGCTTCGTGCTCGATCTTCCGTTGGCCGAACCGGCTGGATGAAGAAATCGGACATGACGGACGAGACGATGCGAGACCTTTCCCCGGCCCGTATAGCGTGCCTCCGGTCGAAAACCCTCCGACCTTTCGACAAGCTCAGGGAACCGTAAGCGCAGGAGCCAGCCCGTCGAGCCTGTCGAAACGGGCGCGGGAGTATCTCGCACGGAATCCCAGAGAACCGATCTCATGCAACTCCGAGGTTCCACGGCGCTCGTCACCGGCGCCGGTCGCCGCATGGGCCGGACGTTGGCGCTGAGCTTGGCGGACGCCGGCGCGGACGTCGTCCTGCACGTGCATACCTCGTCCGGACAGGAAACGTTCGATGCGGTCCGACGCCGCGGGCGCCGTGCCTGGCTCGTGCAGGCGGACCTGTCGCGGCGGCGAGACGTGGAACGGCTGGCCGACGAGGCGGTACGAAAGACCGGCGGGGTCGACGTGTTGGTGCACAACGCCGCGATCTTCTTTCCGACGCCGGTCGCCCGCTTGAACCTCACGGATTGGCGCCGCTTTCAGGATACGAACGTGTCGGCCCCGTTTCTGTTGTCGTTGCTGCTCGGCCGGCGCATGGCCGCCCGCGGCCGCGGCAAAATCCTCTTTCTCGGCGATTGGAGCGGCCGGCGGCCCAGCCCGGAATATTTGGCCTATTGCGTGTCCAAGGCGGGCGTCCACGCCTTGATGCGCGCATTGGCAAAGGCGCTCGCCCCGCACGTGCAGGTCAACGAAGTGGCGCCGGGCCCGGTGCTCGTACCCGAGGATTACCGCCCGCGCCGACGCGACGAACTGCGCCGACGCACGCCGCTGCAACGCCTGGGCCGTCCGCACGACGTTGCCCGCGCGGTGCGCTTTCTGATCGAAGAGGGCGACTTCGTGACCGGCGCCAGCTACGTCGTTGACGGCGGCTGGCTGGCGAGCCCCGCGGGAGGCAGGCTGACGTCGCTGTAGGCGGTGCGGCACGGCGCGCCGGGCGCGAAACGGTAAATGAAGCGTTGCTCGCGTGCGGCATACGCCAGCAGGCTGGACGAGCAGGTGCCGTAGCCGTCGAGATGGATGCACAGGCCGTTGCGCGGATCTTCTGCGCGCGGGTCGAGCGGAGTGGAATGGTCCGAAAGCCGCTCGTGGAGCGAACGGAACAATTCGGCGACCGATACCGGTGACCGCGGTTCCGCGATCACCGTGTCCGCCACCGCTTCGAACAACCGGAACGAGCGGGCGATGCGCGGGCATTCCGGGTCGTTGGGGTTCATGTTCGTCAGCACGTGCACCCCGGGCGCCAACGGCTGGGTGCGGATGGCCCCGTCGCGCGGGAAGAGGACGTACGCTTGCGCGGCGTCGGCGACCAGCAGGTTGAACGGATTATGCCGGTCCGCGGGTTCGCGTCCGATGCGGGCGGCGGCCTCGGCCGCGGACGACGTCTGCAGGGCGTCCAGACTCAACAGGCCCCGGGAACGGCGCGCCGGGTCGTTGGGCTCCGGGGTGTGACGATTCAGCAACCCGGCCAGCAGGCCGTACTGGTTGACGCCCAGCCACGTCCCGCCGGCCTGCAGATCCTTGCCGCCGAAAATCCAGGGCACACGCTGCAAGGCGCAGGGCGGGGCCGACGGGCGGTTCAGGTATTCGTCGCGGTTGGCGGCGACCACGACCGGGTAGCCGGGAAAGGTCTGAAAATACAGGGCCAACGTACACATGGGCGGGGCGGATTATAGGAGCGGCAGGGGAGGGCGGCAAGCGAGGAACGGGCGCGTTCGTTGTGTCGGGCGGACCCGTATGCTACGGTTCGCCGACATTGACTCACCGAGGAGGAAGAATGTTCGATTCTGTCGATGACGTTATTTCCCGGTTTGCGGAACAGCAATACATCTGCAATCGACAAATCGCGACCGTCGTATATCTGGCGAACAGCCTGCGCAAACCCATCCTGGTCGAGGGGCCGGCCGGTGTCGGCAAGACCGAGTTGGCCAAGGTCGTGGCCGGTTCCATGGATTGTGAGCTGCTGCGCCTGCAATGTTACGAGGGGCTGGACGAGGCCAAAGCCCTGTACGAGTGGGAATACGCCAAACAGTTGTTGTACACGCAGATCCTCAAGGACAAGATCAGCGAGGTGCTGGAAGGCACGTCCACGCTGACCGAAGCGGTTGAGCGGATCGGCAAGCAGGACAGCGTCTTCTTCTCCGAACGGTTCATCCTGCCCAGACCGCTGCTCCAAGCCATTTCGGCCGATCATCCGCTCGTGTTGCTGATCGACGAAATCGACAAGTCCGACAGCGAGTTCGAGGCGTTCCTGCTCGAAGTGCTGAGCGATTTTCAGGTCAGCGTGCCCGAGCTGGGCACGATTCAGGCCCAGCAGCGGCCGGTCGTGGTGTTGACCAGCAACAACGCGCGCGAGATGTCCGACGCCCTCAAACGCCGCTGCCTGCACCTGTTCATCGACTTTCCCAGCCAGGAACAGGAGTTGCAGATCGTCAAGCTGAAAGTGCCCGGCATTGCGGAACGGTTGGCGAACGAGGTCGTCGAGGTCGTGCAGTCGATCCGCAAGCTCGACCTCAAGAAAGTGCCGAGTATCAGCGAGACGCTCGACTGGGCCAAGGCGCTGACGCTGCTCAACGTTCACCGCCTCGAAGAAACGCAGGTGAACGAGACCCTGAACACCATCCTCAAATACGAGGGCGACGTCCGCAAGGCGGAAGCCGAACTCAAGGAATACGTCAGCCGGCAGAAGGCCAAAGCCAAGGCCGGCGCCGAGGCCGAGGAACAAGAGGAAAAGGACCTGCTCCACTAAGCGGGACGGCAGGCTGCGGCATGGACGACAAGATCATCGAGTTTGCCCATCTGCTGCGCGAGAACGGGCTCAAGGTCTCGGCCGCGGAGAACATGGATACGTTCGCCGCGCTGGGTCTCGTCGGCGTCCGGGACAAACGGCTGCTGAAGGACGCGCTGCGCGCGACCTACGTCAAGCGGCAGGTCGATATCCCGGTGTACGACGAGTTGTTCGACATGTTCTTCACCGGCCTGGGCGAGATCATCAAGGCCGCGGCCGCGGAAACCATGCAGGCCATGGACATGACCGAAGAGGAGTTTCAGGAATTCCTCGAACGGTTGGAAGACGCCCTGAAGAACATGGGCGAGGAGATGTCCGACTTGGCCCGCGCCTTACTCACGAACGACACCGGCCAACTCGAAAAAATGCTCAAGGAGGCGGCCGAGGGCGCCAATCTGCAAGACATCCAGCGCTCGTTTCAGGAAGGCCAGTTCGCCAACGCGCTGGCGCAGATGATGGGCTTCGGAAACATCCAGCAGGAACTCCAGAACCTGAAGGACGCCCTCCAGCAGGCCGGACTCAGTCCCGAGCAGATGGAACAGCTTTCGCAATACATCGACCGGCGGCTGCAAGACTTGGCGCACATGATCCGCAGCTTCGTCCGCGCCGAGTTGGAGCAGAAGGACGCCGAACTGCGCGACCAGCAGAAAATGCGCAGCTTGGCGGACAAGAGCTTCTACTATCTCTCCGAAGACGAAATCCGGAAGATGAAGGAGGCCGTCACCCGGCTGGCGCAGCGCCTGAAGCACATCATCGCGATCCGCCGCAAACGCGCCAAACGCGGCCGGCTGGACCTGCAACGCACGCTACGCAAGAACCTGCAGTACGGCGGGGTGCCGTTCAACATCATTCTGGACGTGAAGAAGAAGGAGAAACCGCAGGTGGTCATCCTGTGCGACGTGTCGGATTCGGTCCGCAACGTCTCGCGCTTCATGCTGCAATTCGTGTACTCGGTACAGGATCTGTACTCCAAGGTCCGCAGCTTCATCTTCGTAGCGGACATCGGCGAGGTCACCAAACTGTTCGAGGACAACGAGGTCCACCAAGCCATCGACATGGCGCTGCGCGGGAATTTCATCAACATCTACGCGCACTCGGACTTCGGCCGGGCGTTCAAGACCTTTCATCGGGATTATCTGTCCGTCATCAACAAACGCACCACGGTGTTGGTGCTGGGCGACGCGCGCAACAACTACAATCTGCCCCACGACTGGGTCGTCCGCGACTTGCAGCAGAAGGCCAAGCAGGTCATCTGGCTGAACCCGGAAAGCCGGCTGACGTGGGGGTTCGGAGACAGCGAGATGGACCGTTATGCGCCGCACTGCGACTTGGTCGAAGAGTGCCGCAACCTCAACCAGTTGTATCGGGTGATCGACCATTTGGTGACGGCCTAGGTCTAAAAGGCGAGGCAACCGCGGGGCAGGGCGCCGTACTTTCAGACAGGATGCGCGTGAAGACGATAGGTACACGGAGGCGGGAATGGACAGAGAGGGTTTCATCGAGATGAAAGTCGGCGGGCTGACGCTGGACCCGGTGACCAAAACCCCGATCGTCATCCTGAAAGACTCCGAGAACAAGCTCAACCTGCCGATCTGGATCGGGTTGATGGAAGCGACCTCGATGGCCACCGAGCTCGAGGGGATCAAGATGGCGCGACCGATGACCCACGACCTGTTGCGCAACTTCATCGACGAGGCGGGCGGCCAAGTCGAGGCCATCGAAGTGACCGACCTGCAGGACAACACGTACTACGCGACCATCCGGATCAAGATCGGCGAACGGGCCGTCTCGGTGGATTCGCGTCCCAGCGATGCCATTTCGCTGGCGCTGCGCACGAAGTGCCCGATCTTCGTTGCGTCCAAGGTGCTGGAATCGTCGAGCGTGCTGCAGCAGGCGGAAGAAAAAGGGGACGCCGACCTGTCCAGCGTGTCGCGGGACAAATGGGCGGACATCCTGGAAAAAATGTCGCCGGACGACTTCAAATACAAAATGTAGTCCGCTGCGAGCGCCCCAACGTTCCCGACATGGCTCGCAGTCGCAAACAAGCGCTATCTCCTGCGTCGTACCCGTCCGCGCGTCTGGTCCGCTGGCTTCGGGAACAACGGGCCGTTCTGCGCGAGCATACGCGGGCCGTCGTCATCGTCGGCAGCTTGCTGGGCGTAGGAAGTGTCGGGGGCGGGGCGTGGCTGGTCTGGGCGGATTATCGGTATGACCATGGCTTGATTCATTTTCGGACGGGATTGGCGGCGATAGAAGCCTCGGAGTACGCGCAGGCGATTGACGAGTTGACCCGGGCCGAAGCCGCCCTGCGCGGAGAAAGCCGAGACTTGGCTACGCTCCATCTCGGCGAGGCATACGAAAAGAACGATCAGGCCGCGGACGCGAAAGCCGCCTACGAACGTGCGGCAACGCGCGACGACGTCGCCGGCTATATCGAACAACTGGCATTTCTTCGGCTCGGGCACGGCGCCGAGCAGGCCGAAGACCTCGACGCCGCCGAAAGCTGGTACCGGGAAGCGTCCATCATCGAAGGACCGGGCTCAAGTGAAGCGCTTTTGGCGCTCGGCGAGATACTGGAGAAAATGGAAGGGGGCCGTCCGCCGCAACCATATCTTGATTTACTGAAGAAATTTCCGGACACGCCGTTCGCCAAATTCGTCGAATCCAGAATCGCACTGTACAACTAGAAAGATCCGCATCGGATTATTATATGTCCGATAAGATATATTTCGTCAAATAATGAGTCGAAATGTTGAGCTTGTCCTAGGTATCGAACCGAACCCCGCTGTCACCTCCGCCTTCACCCCGACCTTTCGACAAGCTCAAGGTCTAGCCCGTTCAGGTCGTCGAATGGTGTTGATCTGTTTCGACGATCTCAACGGGCTGTACCTGAGCCTGCTTCTCCAAAGAAAAAGGCCCCGGTTTCAACACCGGGGCCTTTTCTCGTTCTGGGTAAGAGAGAGAGAATGGACGGGGTTTACGATTGGGTGAGTTCGGCGGTTACGCTCGCTTCGCCGCCGGCCTCGACCGTCACGGTCTGCATCGACTCGCCCAGGGTTTCGTGCCAGATTTTTATCTCGTACTCGCCAGCCGGCACGTCGGCGAGCATGAAGCTCCCGGCTTCGTCGGTGACCGCGTAGTACGGGTGGTCCATGACCACGATCCAGCCGGTCATCCAATTGTGGGCGTCGCATGTTACCTTGATATATTCAGGGCTTGCGAACGTCTTCTTCAGCTTCTTCTTGAACTTCGGTTGCGCCTGGTTGAAGGCCGGATTGGCCTCGCTGTAGGTGTGGATGTTGTGCAGAATGCCGTCGTTGTTCAGAATCTCCAACTCGGCACCTGCGGGCGTCAGGACGACGTGCGGAGTATAGACGCATTCCTGCTGGTCCAACGGCTCCGACGCGGCCCACTCTTTCCCGCTGGCGATTTCGGTAATCGAGACCACCACGTTCTTGACGCCCTTGTTCTCGCCGACCACCAGGCTTTCGTCGTACTTCTGGGTCTTGCCGCAGACGCTGACGTCCTTGGTGGCTTCGATGGCTTTCGGTGCCGGCACGTCGCCGGCCAACATGATCGTCCCGCTGATGCTGCCCCCGTCGCTGACGGCGCCGGCCTCGTATCCGAACGCGGGTGACGCCAACGCCAGACTTGCGCCGGCCAGCACGGCCAGAGTCGTTCTGCCCTTGATAATACCCATTGGTACCTCCTTCGTTACGGATCTTCGGGTCTTCTCGTTGTTAAAGGTCGAGTCCATGGCCGAGTCAGCCGACTAGGCTCCACCCGCCCCGTCCGGTGCCGCGGCTTCGCCTTCCTCCGCTTCCGCGGATTCGGTATCCGCTGCCGCCCCGTTGGTTTCCGCGGTTTCCATGCCGGCGAAGGGGTCGTCCATGCCCAGCAGCATGATGTAATCGCGCATGGCGACGATCTGTTTGTCTTCGTCGCCGTCGAAGATGTCGTCCGGCCCGCCCGGATAGAACGCCGGCATGTTCGTCCCCGGCATCAGCGCCTGCGGGTCCTTGATCCACTCGACGATCCAGCCCGGATTGAGACGTTCTTTCGCCATGGCCAAGTCGGGCGCCCAGCCGGCCGGCGGCCCTTCGGGTTTCCGGTCGCCCTGTTGGTGGCAGGAGAAGCAGGCGAAGTAGTCGTCCGACATCAGGACGTCGCCGGCGTGCACCAGCTCGGGCGACGAGACCGACGCGTCGAAGTGGTTGTATGGGATTTCGAGTTTGCTCAGAGCGTTGAAGTAGTCCACCACCTGGCCGGCCTCATGGTCGGTAAAATGGAACGTGGGCATCCGCAACGCCAACCAGGGCCGAATCGGCACTGGTTGTTTGAGAAAGCCGTAGAACCATTCGGACTGCACCTTCTTGCCCTGTCCGGTCAGAATGGGCGGCGCGAAGGCCGGGTTGTCCAGATACAGCGAGCGGATTTCACCCCCGCGTCCCTCAATCACGTGGCATCCCCTACAGTTGTAGAACTGGACGAGCCGCTGGCCCTCGACGATGTCGTCGGTCCAGTCGTCATGCGCGGCGAACTGTTCGGGGACGTGGTGGCCGGTCTGGCTCTTCAGGAAGACGCGCACCGCACGGATATCGTCGTCCGTGAGATCAAACCAGGGCATGAGTTGTTCGATGCGCTCGGTCGCGTACCCCCGCGGTGCATTGACTTTCTCATAGGTCCAGTCGCTCCAGGTGTGCGGCACGTCGGTCCGATTGCCGAAGAACAATTCCTCGAGACTCTTCTCCCCGTACGAGGTCAACTCCACGCCGATGCGCGCCTCGTTCTCCATGCCGGGGATGTCGTGGCAGCCGTGGCAGCCGTATTTGCGGACGAGCCCCTGCCCTTCCACGATCAGATCCGGGTCGTCGAGTTCTTCACCGGGATCGGGACGCACCGCGTCCGTCTTGAGCGTCAGCAGATACGACACCACGGCTTGGGCTTCCGCATCGGTGAGACGGAGGTCGGGCATGGCGGTATCCGGCGAATAGGCGCGCGGATTCCTGATCCAGTGGTACAGCCAGCGGGCGGTCGTCTTTTCTGCGACGCGCGCCAGATTGGGTGCGAAATTCTTGTTCTGGCCGACCATGGTGGCCGTGTCCGCGTCGTTGAACCCGTGGCACCCGCGGCAGCCGAGCGAGTTGACCAGGGATTCACCCTGCTCGACCAATTCCGGATTCATCGGGTCGATGCCGTCGGGCTCGGCGTGGGACTCCAGCCACTCGACACTTTCCTCGCGGCTCGCCTTGAGCAGATACGCCGTGACGGCCTGGGCCTGATCCTCGTCGAAGAAGAAGTGCGGCATACGCGTGTGGGATCGGAATGCGTGCGGATTGGCGACCCATTCGACCATCCATGCCGGGTCGGCCTTGGCAGCCACGCGCCGCAGGTAGGGGCCGATTTTCTTCGCCTCCCCATACCCCTGGACGAGGTGGCAACCCGTACAGCCGAGCTGCATGAACAGTTGCTCCCCGCGGGCGATGTTCTGGCCGAAGTCGTGCCGGCCGGCCACCGTCTGAATGTCGGAATGACAACTCAGACAGTTGGCTTCCATCTTTTCGCCGAGCAACAGCGGATGCTCCCAGAACTGGACGTAGCCGTGTGCGATGTCCACGCTGCTGGTCGCTACGCCTTGCCCGTTGTGGCAGCTCGTACACCCGAAGAGTTCCGGCGGGTGGTTCCCGATGACCAGATCGAATTGCGGGTGCGTCTTGTGCGGGTTGGGCTGGTCTTCGAAGCCGCGCTTGTCGATCCCGACGTGGCAAGACTGGCAGCGGTCGACCCGCGCCAGCGGCGTGTCGAAGTTGCTGCGGTCGAATTCGGGGACGACCACCTGCGTAATGGCGGGGATGTGCGGCAGCACCAGCCCGGGCACCGGCTGCATGACGTAGTTCTCGATCCGTTGCTCCAGAAAGTCCCGCTCGCGCTGCATCACGCGCAACGTTTCCTGGCTTTCGAGCACGCGCGCCCCGATTTCGGCGATCTCGTTCTCGATCCGGTCGCGCTCGGACTGCTCGGTCAGGAACACGGCTTCCCGTTCCTCGGCTTCGGCCTGCAGGGCGTCCAGATGCGCCTTCTCGTCTTTGGTGGAATGTTCGAGTTGAATGGCGTGGTCGTACTCGTACCAGGCGGCTTCGATCTCGCTGCGCACGACGCGCAGGGCGTTCTCGGCATCGCTGGTGCGGATTTCCGCGGCCGCAAGGTCGGCTTCCAGCCCGGCCAACCGTGCGCCCCCTTCCCCGCCGGTCACGTCGGTCTGCGCCGCCTCCAAAGCCGCCACGGCTTCCTGATACGCCGCGTCGTTGGCGAGACGTTCTTCTTCGGCCCGTAACGCTTCGGTCGTCTTGTCGTAGGCGATCATCGAGAACTCGGCCTGGTATTTCTTCCACGGCCGGCGCGACACCGCGTCGTCCCACACCGACCAGACCGCGCCGATCAGCAGCAGGGCGATGCTGAGCAGAAAAATTCCGCTGTACGATTTTTTTCCGTCGTCGACTTCTCGTCGTGCCATAGCCTTTTTCCAGGGAAGCCGGTTCAGGCGGCCGCACGGGTCTCGATGTAGCGGCCGAGGTAGAAGACCACGACGCCGACCGCCAACTGCCGCAACTCCTTGCCCATGCTGTTCTCCTCGGTCAGACCGACCAGCAGGGCGTAGCCGACGTAGGCAATGCCGAGGGCCTGAAGAATTTTCGCCAGATAGAACGACATCACACGTTGATCCACGGCGTGACCAGAATGTACTTCACGTTCAGAATGTGGCGCAGCAGCATCTTGATGACCACGGCGATCATGTTCAGCGTCAGAAACGAGGTCAGGAAAAAGCGCGCCGCGCCCCACCGCTGCATGAAATCGCGGCCTTTCAGCCGGACGATCCACCAGTACATGGCCGCGGTGCCGACCAGGAAGAAGGCGACGATGAGCCCCAGGCCGAACGCCGCCGCGGTCCAGTAGTCGCGGATCCCGACCAGATACGGCAGATCCTGGTTGGTCAACGCTTCGACGAGGTGCGCGTCCCACACTTCCCAGGGCCAGAACCAGTTCCACCCCGGCCCGCGGACGAACGTGCCGATGATGATCGTCGAGATCCACAGCACGTGAAAGCCGAAGATGAACGTGATGATCTCGTATTTGCGTTCCTTGAAGGTGTAATAGCCGTTCCCTTTGGGATTGATGTCGATGTAGGGGATGATCATCAGCCCCATGATGATGAGGCTGGGCGCTACGACTCCGGCGTGCCAGGGGTCGAAGAAGACCAGAATTTCCTGCAACCCCAGGAAATACCAGGGCGCCTTGGACGGGTTGGGCGTGCGGCCGGGGTCCGCCGGCTCTTCCAGCGGCGCGTCGACCAGGAGCGACCACAGGAGCAGAAAGATCGTCACCAGCAAGGCGCAGAGAAATTCGGCGCGCACCAGGTTCGGCCACGTGTGGACCTTGTCGTCCCCCGGGCCGGTCGCTTTCTTGAGGGTGACTTCGACGCGGGTCGCCGCCGGACTCGGTTCCGCCATGACCGCCTTCCCCCCTACCCCTTTTCCTCGGAAGAGGGTTTCGGTTTCGCCACCAGATACAACAGCCAGCACACGACTCCGACCAGAATGGGAATGACCAGCACGCGCATGACGAACCTCGGTTTACAGGGCCGGCCCCGAGAACCCGTCCCGTCGAATACGCCAGAAATGGACGGCGAGGAACAGGCTGGTGACCAGCGGAATGAAGATGCAGTGCAGGATGTAGAAGCGTAGCAGCGTATGTGCGCCGATCTCGCCTCCGCCGAACAGAAACGCCCGTGCGTCATAGACGGGGTTCACGCCCAGCACCTCGGCGAACGGGCCTTCGTTCCCCAGCAGCGGCGTGGCGCGGCCCATGTTCGAGCCCACGGACACGGCCCAGATCGCCAACTGGTCCCACGGCAGCAGATAGCCGGTGAACGACAGGAGCAGCGTCAGCACCAGCAGCAGCACGCCCACCACCCAGTTGAACTCGCGCGGCGGCTTGTACGAGCCGGTCATGAACACGCGGAACATGTGCAGCCACACCGCGATCACCATGCCGTGGGCCGCCCAGCGGTGCATGTTGCGCATCAACATGCCGAATGGCATGTCGAATTCCAGGTATTTGATGTCCGCGTAGGCGTATTCCGCGACCGGTCGGTAATAGAACATGAGATAGATGCCGGTCACGACCGTCACCAGATACATCAGAAACGTGATGCCCCCCATGCACCAGGTGAATCGCAGGCGGGTGGCGTGTTTGCGGACTTTGGACGGGTGCAGGTGGAGCCAGACGTTGCCCGAGACCATCAGCACCCGGTTGCGCGGCGTGTCCTCGTAGCCGTGACGGAAGATCGACTGCCAGACCTGCGATTCCATCACCTGGCGTTTGAGTTCGTCGAATTGACTGCTCATAGCCTTTCCTTCTGCGCACCTTCTTCGCCACTTCGTCCGGTTCGCCGCGTTCTTCGTTCTTTCGCCCGGCTGCTAGATGCGCAGAATGCTGTCGGGATGCTGCTTGTTGGGCGCCAACCCAGGCTGCATCTTGAAGACCTTGCTCTTATCGACGAGGAGTTGTCCGTCGTCGGCCAGCAGCAGCGCGAAGCGGTCCATCGGCCGCGGGGCCGGACCCTCGAAATTGTACCCGTCGCGGTAGTAGCCGCTGCCGTGACACGGACATTTGTACTTGTTCTCGGAAGAGGACCAGCGCGGGGTGCAGCCGAGATGCGTGCATTTGGCGAACACCGCATAGAACCCTTGCGGTTCGCGCACGATCCAGACGCGCTGATCCGAGCGGTATTTCTCACTCACCTCGCCGACCGGATAGTCGTTCGGATACCCGGCCTTGAACGTCGATGGGGGAACGAACAGCACACGCGGAAACGCGGACCGCACGAACGCCAGCAGCCCCACCAGCGAGACCAAGCCGAACCCGCCCCAACTCAGTCGGCCGAAGAAGTCGCGCCGCGACCACAGTCCCGCGCGTTGGGTCCGCTCGCGGATCCGTTTCTCCCGTTCGGCGCGTTGTTCGACGCGGCGACGCTCCTCGAGTTCCTGAAGCTCTTCGGGAGAGGTCGGTTTCTTCGCCATGACGACTGCTCCTTACCCTCATGCGGGAGTCGGGGATGTGGCCTTACCTGCGGCGGAACATCAGCGCCAACCAGCCGCCGACTCCCATCGCCGCGGCCACGATCAGCATGAACAACCCGACCGGAGCGAACAGCGGCAAGAGGATGATTCCGATGATGAGGAATGGAATGCTCAGTGCGACCGGATTGAAGGGTCCGGCGTTTTCAGTCTTACTCCCCCCTGTCGGCTCTTCCGGGAGCGTGGTCTCGGTTTCGCCTTGCAGCAGACTGACGGCGTAGTCGCGGAGTTCATCGCGCCCCTCTGTCCCGGCTTGGTTGATCAGCCCGGACAGCTCTTTGGTCAGGTCTTCGATCCGTTCTTCGACCTCCTGACCGTGTGGTGGTTTTGGGGCGTCTTGTACCACGGAATCTCGCCGTTTTCTCGGGCAGTAACTAACGAGCGGCCCCCAGGCCGTCAACTCCCCCGTCCTGCTCCGTCCCCCGGGATTCTCTTCCGTGCCCTCCCTGATCTGTCGGAGGAGCAGGGAGCGAACCCGCCGCCGGTGTGTCCCCCGCCGGCGACACGCAGTGATCGCCGCGGCTCACCAGTACACGTGCCCGCGCACAATGGCGCCGTACTCCGCGGTGCCGTCGAAGCGCTCTTGCCGTTCGGTCTCGACACTCAGGGCGAGCGCCGCGCCGAGCATCATGCGTCCGCCCAGCCGATACCCGCGTGCGCCTGCCTGTGCCAACGAGACCCCGCCGTACGAGGTCAGGAGTCCCCTACCCTCGTGCGTCGTCACTCCGTACCCGACTTCCAGGTCCACCTGCTCCGGCCCCAACCCCCGGTCGGGGTTCGCGTCGAAACCCTGACTCGCCCGAATAGCCCGTTCCCCATCCCATACGCTGGACACATCAGCGGCGGTGGAACCGCCCCAGAGCGGGGCCAGCGTCAGCCACAACCCGCGCCCCGGCACGGCCGGATCGATCCGCAGCAGCAGACTCGCGCCCCAATCCTCGAAGTCGTCCTTCTCGTGTGCCAGCAGATACCGTCCGCGCGCTTCGATCCCGAGTCCCAGCTTGGTGTGCGTGTACGCCACGCCGCCGGCCAACTCCGCGCCGGCGCCCGTCTCCGCGCTGCCGGCGTCCCACCGTCCGCCGAGTTCCAGGCTCGGCACGAGACGCGCATATTCCGACATCGCCCACTCACGGCGTCCTTCCAGCATCAGGCGTACCCGCTCGGCGTCCGCTTTGGCCTCGTCGATCAGACCGGTCCTGGCGTCCGATTCCAGCGCGACCAGGAACGCGTCGGTCTTGACGGCCAGATCGACACCGTAGAGCGTGGCGACCTCCTGACGCGCGCCACCGGCCGCCATCAGCATGTGAATATCGGTCTTCACCTCGCCGTCCGGATCCGTCAACTCCGCATCGCCCCAGCCCGCTCCCAGTAAGCCCCACACGCCCAGCCCCGGCCGCACCGTCCAGTGCGCGTACGGCATGACGCTGGTCAATGCGGTATCGACCCGGCCCCGCTCGGCGGCGGCGGTTTCGTAATCGACCTTGCCCGCGGCGTGCGACACGGCCACGCCCAACAGCACGTTCGCACACGCACGGTAATCCAACCCGAGGTAGCCGGAGAACACGTCACCATCCATCTCGAAGTCGTCCTTGGGTTTCCCGGAGAATCCACTGACGTTCCCTCGCCCCCACAAGGTCCAGGCCGAGCCGTTCGTGGCGTCCTGATTCCCTAACGGCAGATCGAAGGAACTCTGCGACAACACCTGACCTGTCGAAACACGCCGGAAGCCTACCGGCCGGCGCCAATCCGAATTTCCGTTGCCAGGAAAAACAAAGCGGGCCAACGTCCCCCACGAGTCGCCTCTGATTTCGCCGCCGTGCCCGCCCCACGTCTGCTGTCTGGAAACGGGTGGGCGATCTCCCGTCGCCCACGGGGCGCCCCAATCCTCCGCGCTCCGCCACGAAGCACGGGAGAGACCGAGCCGCTCCCATGAGTCGCCGAGTTCCGAACCCGCGGAGTTCCAGGCGTCCAACGTTGAGAAAGGCCCGTCCATTGGATGATATAGCGTCGTCCCGAACGTCCCCCACGGGTCAGCGGCGGCTTCGAGTGCCTGCCACGAACGGTTGGCCCGCCCGCCGAATGCGCTCCATCCGTCGGTTACGAACGACGTATCCACTCCGAACGCTCCGGCCACTTCGCTTGCCAAGCTGCCTAACGTCCGCCAGTTACGTCCGCTGCGCAGGCTCAACGCCCGTCCTCCCAGCGTGGCCTGCATTCCGCGGCCCGCGGGGCGCAGAAACCGCTCGCCGATCACGTCCACCGAATCCGACGCCAACGTGCGCCCGAAGCCGGCCAGCGCGAACTTCATGGCCCGACCGCGCGTCGCCGCCGTCCGTGCGCGTGCCGCGGTCCGTTCCGCGTTCAAAGCGACCGCGCGTTCCAGGAAGATGTCCGGGTTCGCCGCCCATTCGGCGTAACCGATGCGTCCGGCGTCCGTGAGCCGGCCGATGTGCGTATTCAGACAGGACCGCAACGCGGGTTCTCGCACGTCCAGCGCGAAACCGCCGCGCTCGACCTTCGGGTCCAAGGCCGTGACGACCAGGGCGCCGCCCGATTTGACGCTGGCGTCCGTGTTGCCGATTTCTCCCCGTGCGACCGCGGTCACCTCACGGTCGCGTAAGGCACGAAGTTGCTCGCTTTCCTCCGCGTGGTAGATCACCTGCGGCAACGGCGCCGGCGGGACGATCCGGTGCCGGTCGGCGAATTCGGGGGATGTCCCGTTGGCCCCGGCGCCGATCGTGTAGCGCCCGCTGCCGTCGGCGATGACGCCCCCCGCCGGTGTTTCGACCCGGGCCCCGGCGACGAGCACGCCACGGGCATTCACGATGCCCGTCAATTCCAGCAAGCGCAGTTCTCCCGTCGTGCCCGGATGCACGCTCACGCTGTCGTCCCGGGTCAAATCGGCGTGGGTGGAAATGCGCGCCGCGTCCTCGCTGCGGACCAGCAACGACTGGCGGAACGCCACGTGTCCCGACGTAAAGGCGATGACGGTACGTCCGCCGGCGTCTCTCGTCCGATCGTCGCGAATGGTGATGCCGCCGCCGATGATGTCGTACTCCGGTGTGGCGGCCAGCAACCAGATGCCGCCGAATTCCAACGTCGGAATCCCGCGGCGGGAAAAAGACAGGCCGGCGTCGTCGAGCGATTCCAACCCGGTCAACAAATCCGACTCGTAACCGAGATGGGTATTGTACGCGCGTGAGTTCGTCGGTGCGTGGGGGTCCTCGCTATAGCTGAGGGGTACGAAGTCGGCATAGAAGCCGACCGTGAGGGCGCTGTCCGAACAGACGGGTGTCGCGTCCGTTTCGGCGCCCGCGAGGCGGGGGAAAAGACAAGCCGCCGCGGCCATAACAACCGCGGCGGCAACTCCGGCGAGGACAACCAGCCGCGTTGGATAGGGCGATTTGCGCTGCTTTCCCGACCGTATTTCGGATCTCCAGAGTGGCCTGGCAACGGGTTTCCTCATCTCGTCACCGACTCCGGCTTGGAAATCGTAGCAGCCGCCCTTCCCTTCATCCGCGGTAAAGGCCGGGAAATTTCACACCGGCTCGATGGTCTCCACCCCACCCATGTAGGGCCGAAGCACGTGCGGAATGATGACGCTGCCGTCGGCCTGCTGATAATTTTCGAGGACCGCGATCATCACGCGCGGCAGCGCCAAGCCCGACCCGTTCAGGGTATGCACCAACTCGGGTTTGGCCCCGGGCTTGGGGCGGTAGCGGATTTTCGCGCGGCGGGCCTGAAAGTCGCCGAAGTTCGAGCAGGAACTCACTTCCAGCCATTCTTCGCAGCCCGGCGCCCACATCTCCACGTCGTACTTGGCAGCGGCCACGAAACTGAGGTCGCCTGTGCACATCTGCACGACGCGATGGGGGATGGCGAGTTTGCGGCACACGTCCTCGGCGTTGTCGAGCAGCGCGAGCAACTCGCGGTCCGACTGCGCGGGCTCGACGAATTTGACCATCTCCACCTTGTCGAATTGGTGGCCGCGTTTGATGCCGCGCACGTCGCGGCCCGCGGACATTTTCTCGCGTCGGAAACACGGCGTGTAGGCCACGTGATAGATGGGCAGCCGGCCGGCGTCGATCACCTCTTCCCGGTACAGATTGGTCACCGGCACTTCCGCGGTGGGAATGAACCAGAAATCCTCCTCCGCGTCGCGGTACAGATTCTCCCCGAATTTCGGCAGGTTCCCCGTTCCGACGAGACAGTCTTCCTTGACCATCGCGGGCGGATAGACCTCGGTGTAGCCGTGTTCGGTTACGTGCAGGTCAAGCATCCACGCGATCAACGCCCGCTGCAACCGGGCGCCCAAGCCTTTCAGGACGTAGAACCGCGACCCGGAGATTTTGGCCCCGCGCGCGAAGTCGAGAATGCCCAACGCCTCACCCAACTCCCAGTGCGGACGGGGCGGAAAGGAAAAGTCGGGCAGGTTTCCCTCGCTGCGGACGATCCGGTTTTCCGATTCGTCGGCGCCGACGGGCACGTCGGGGTGCGGCAGATTCGGGAGTTCGAGGAGCCGGCGTTGAAAGGCGGTTTCCTGCGCCGTGACCTGTTGTTCGAGTTGGCCGATCCGCGCACCCAACTCGCGCATGGCGCGCACCGCGTCTTCGCGTTCGTCCGCGTCGGTAATTGTGCGGATTTCCTTGGACCGCTGCGTGCGTCGGGCGCGCAACGACTCCAATTCGCCGATCCCGGCCCGCCGCTCCCGGTCGGCTGCGAGCAACCCATCGACGTCCGCGGCGCCCACACCCACGGTCGCCAGCCGTGCCTTCACGTCGTCCGGCCGGTCGCGTACGAGCTTGATGTCGAGCATGGCGGGGGACGGATGGAGGCGGGCCGTCAGGCGGCGAATTCGAACGCCGCCTTGACGTGGGTAAGATCGGCGCGCGCACCCTCGCCGACGATCCCGATCACGTCGAACCGCGCGGCGCGATCGCGCAAACCGGAATGCGTCATGTAATGGAGGGCGGTATTGGAGATCTGGCGTTGCTTGTGCCGGCCGACCGACGCCAGCGGGCCGCCGAATCCGTCCCTGCGGCGGGTGCGCACCTCCACGAACACCAGCGTATCCCGATCCCGGGCGACCAGGTCGATCTCTCCGCGCGGCGTGCGATAATTCCGTTCGACAATCGTATAACCGAGCGATCGCAGAAACCGCGCCGCGCGGCGTTCGCCCTGCTGCCCTACCCGCCGCCGAGGATCGCCGGTCGCCATGCGTCGCAACGTAACCGACACCCCATCGCAGGAGCAAGGACCGGTGGGTAGATTTGACCTTTGACGGTAGCCTGTGGTTCGGTTTTCCTCGTCACAGCTTGTGAAAGCGGGAATGACGACGAGGGCAGGTTTGCACGTGTGGGGGCAATCCCGTGGTCCCTGAGATGTCGAGAGGTGGCTGCCTTGGGCGGGGGAAGGGCAGGCACGGGGGCCTGCCCCTACGCAAAATGCGGCAGACGCAAGATGCGGCGGAAGAAGTGACTGTCTCAGAGTTTATCCTATTCCAAAGTTCGTTGAGCCTGTCGAAACGAACCCCGACGTCACCTCGGCCTTCGCACGGAGAGACACCGGTTGTTCTGGTCCATCTCGGCCCCGGCGTCGAAACGAACCCCAAGACCACATCGGCCTTCGCACCCCACCCCCGCCCCTTCGACAAATTCGACGGACTGAACTAGGAGAGAGTGTGCAGTACAACCTGCGACCTTCCTCCATGCACTGCTTGATATTTGATGAATATTGTTTTAGGAAACCGAACCATCCACGAGGTTCCGAAAGGTCTCAGAACAAGGAGCGGGCATGAATAGAATATCCCCCCCCCCCCCCCCCCGCATAGGATCGCCGGTCTCTACGACAAACGGCCTTGCGGTGCCTGAACCCGGCGAGCAAGGCATAGGCAGCAACGCCGACTGCGCCGGCTTCGGCCGGTCGAGAAACCGGCCGCGGTACGACGGCTTGGTTCCGTGGACGTTACGGCGTTGCGGGCGCAGGTCGCCAAGCTGTCCGAGAAGGTGTGGGAGCAAGAGAACGCCGTCAAGGAAAACGACTTCTTCTGCTTCGCACACACCCGCCACATCGTCTTCCGATTCCCCGCTATCGACCGGTCGCGCGTCTTCTACTATTCCCGACCGATCTGGAAAATCTGGCAGCGCTGGCTGCTGCCAGTGATGACGCGGGCCGCGGCGGCCTACGGCTACGCCGCACCAGTCTACTCCAAGGCCATGCTCGCCCGTCTCGCCGCCGGGCACGGGATCGACCGCCACCATGACAGCGGTGGCACGACTGCCCTCGTACACAAGATCCAGGTGCCGCTGGAAACCAATCCGCAGGCGACGCTGGCCGTGGGCGATACGGCTTTCCATCTGGAGGTCGGCTCCGCTTACGAAGTCAACAACATGGCGCCGCACGGCGCGTTCAACGGCGGTACGCACGACCGCATCCACTTCATCTTCGAGGTCAGCGAGGGCGCGGGCATGGAGTGGATCGAGCTCGAGAGACGAGGCACGCCCGGACGGTCGGATCGTCTCCCCGGCGCAACCGCGAAGGCCAACGGAAACGAGCAGGCATCCCGATGAATAGTCGGGCATACGTGTACCGTGCCTACGGCTTGCACCTGCGCTCGGCCGTCCCCCTGCCGTTCGACCCTCTACCCGAACCGCGAGAATCCGTTCCCTCCGAGCCGGACGTGACGGTGCGCCGCGGCACCGTTCCCGCCACGCTCCCCGCCGGTCCCGGCCACGTAACGCACAAAGACATCTGGCAGGCTCGGCCCGGCGCCTTCCTCATGCACGTGGAGGGGGTCGCCCGGTATCTGGTCACCGACGGGCGGGACATGCTGATCGAACCGTGCGGCGGCGGCGCTGACGACGTCACCGCCTTCTTCACGAGCTCGCCGTTCACCGCCCTGCTGCAACAGCGTGGCGTCGTCACGCTGCACGCCGCCGCGGTCGCAACGGAGACCGGCGCGATCCTGCTGCTCGGCGGGAGCGGGATGGGCAAATCCTCGTTGGCCGCGGCCCTGGTCGAGCGCGGTTTTGCCTTGCTGGCCGACGACGTGACCGGCGTGGTGCTGGACGCGGATGGATGTCCGTTGGCGCTGCCGGCGTTTCCGCGCCTGCGGTTGTGGGCCGACGCGCTGGACACGCTGCACTGGCGCGCAAACGCGCAGGCGCCGGTGCGACGCGGCGAAGAGAAATACTGGACCCGGGCACCGCACCGGATCCGATCCACGCCGTTGCCCGTGCGCGCCGCTTTCGTGCTGGCGGCCCACAGCGGCCTGGACATCGCCGTCGAACCCGTGCCGCCCGGCCCCGCCTTCCGGCTGTTGTGGAAGAACACCCACCGCAAGCGGGTGGTGGACGCGCTGGGACGGCGCCCCACGCATTTCCGCATCGGAACGGCGCTGGCGCGGCACGTGCCGGTCCTGCGGGTGACCAGGCCCGTCTATCCGTTCCTGTTGGAGGCGCTGGCGAACCGGATCGCAGCGGAGCTGCACGAAACCGGGCTGACGGACGGTACGGAGCAAAGGGGCTAGTAGGGCAGCCGGAAGGCCGGGCCGTCCGCACAAGGGCGCAGACGTTCAGGGAGATGACGATCCAGGAAAGAAGCACGCTTGATCGTCGTCTTCGACATCAACGTGAGGTTAGAGTCCTTTCGAATGGAAATCTCATACAAGACGATCCCGACGCTTTCCCTCGCGTGCAGGCCGGCCAAAAACCTTTCAACTTTTCGACAAGCTCAGATACGGCCCCACCCCTAAGTTCGTTGAGCTTGTCGAAACGAACCCCGATGTCACCTCGGCCCTCGCATCCCGTCCCTTCTTGTATGTCATTCCCGAAATCGAACACCTTCATTTCTCCTTGACCCTTTTTCATCCTCTTATTCCTGTCTTCAAATGGCTGTGGTGTCATGCTTCCCGTCAATGCTCACCCGATAGGCTCGATTCGCGCCCGGCTCCTGCCGTAAGCGCGTTTCTGAAGATCCGCAGGGACGGCTTCGAGTCGAAGAAGTATAAAAAGACAGGGAAGATGCGCAGGCGTGGCGAGGGAGTCACTTTCCGGTCGTGCGTTCGATCAGAGCTTCAAGCGCACGCCTTGTTGTGTCGTATTGTGTCTTCAGCGCAGCCATTGTTGCGTCGTGTTGCGTTTGTTGTGCGTCGTATTGTGTCTTCAGCGCGGCCATCGTTGCTTCGTGCTGCGTCTTGATCGTGGTCATCGTTTCCTCGTGCTGCTCTTTTTGCGCGGCCATGCCTCGCTCATGTCGGTCGGCATGCTCTTTGGATCGGGCCCGACTTTCCAGGCGCATGAACCACAGTCCCCCGGCAATCACCAACGTTTGCAGAATCCCTCCGGCGATCTGTCCGAACCCCACGCGGATCGCGGCCCGGCTGACTTCCAACTCTTCCTGCTGCACTGCGAGCGTGGCCTGCTGCACCGCGAGCATGGCTTGCTGTACCGCCAACATTGCGGTTTCGAACTCGGTCATAAGACTCCTCCTTCATCGAGGGGGCAAGGATTCTTGCGTGTTTTTATCTAATCGGAATCGGGAGGAGGGACAAGAGGAAAGGGGAAGCAAGAACCGGGAAACGCGATTGCAAACCGACACGCCCCAACCCCGCGTTGAATTGTCCGCAGGGGTATGACAGAGTTACCCGACTTCCCCTCCGTGGACCATCCATGCGCATCACCACCGATGAAGTCCGTCACGTCGCCGACTTGGCTCGGCTGACCTTTTCGGAAGACGAATTGGCCGACCTGACGCAACACTTCGAGAAAATGTTGGGCTACGTGGAAAAGCTGCGCGAGTTGCCGACCGACTCGGTCGAACCGACCGCGCACGCCGTGGACGTGACCGCGCCCCTGCGGGACGACGTGGTCGGCAATCCCACCGATCGTGCGAATACCGACGCTCTGTTGGCGAATGCACCCAACCGGAAAGCCGACTTTTTTCGGGTTCCCAAGATCATCGAGTAGCTGTCGTCCAACGGACCCGGAATTTCCCGGTGCTGGACGGTTCGCCCCTCAGCTCGGAAGCGGCTGGTTCAGCCCGCAGCATTCATGTCTCCCTGCACGCTCACGATTCACGAAGCACAGGCGAAACTGTCCGCGCGCGAGTTGAGCGCCGTGGAGTTGACACGCGCCGTCCTCGACCGCATCCGGGCGACCGACGATCGTTTGCATGCCTATCTCCACGTTTGCGCCGACGACGCGCTGAGCCAAGCCGAAGCCGCCGACCGAACGTTGGCCGCGGGCGCCCCGCCCTCCCCGCTCTGTGGGATTCCGATCGCGATCAAGGACGTGATTCTCACCCGCGGCATCCGATCGACCGCGGGCTCGAAAATTCTCGAAAACTTTGTCCCTCCGTATGACGCGACCGTTACCTGGAAGCTCAGAGACGCGGGCGCGGTGATCGTGGGCAAGGCGAATTGCGACGAGTTCGCGATGGGCTCGTCCAACGAGAATTCGGCATACACCGTGTGCCGCAACCCATGGGATACCGACCGGGTGCCGGGCGGCTCGTCCGGTGGCTCCGCTGCCGCGGTCGCCGCGGACCAAGCTTGCGCATCGCTCGGCACCGATACCGGGGGCTCGATTCGCTTGCCCGCGGCGTTCTGTGGCGTCGTCGGCCTGAAGCCCAGCTATGGGCGCGTCAGCCGCTTCGGGGTCGTGGCGTACGCTTCCTCCCTTGACCAGGTCGGTCCGGTCACCAAAGACGTGCGCGACTGTGCCTTGCTTCTGCAAACGATTGCCGGCTACGACCCGCACGATTCCACATCGGTCGACGTCCCGGTGCCCGACTATACAGCGAAAATGGAGGCCGGCGTGCAGGGCCTGCGTATCGGCATCCCACGCGAATACTTCGTCGACGGGATGCAGCCCGAGGTCGAAACCGCGGTCCGGCTCGCGGTCGAATGTCTGGAAGATCGAGGGGCCGATGTCGTACCCGTCTCCCTGCCGCACACCGAGTACGCGGTGGCCGCCTACTACCTCGTTGCCACGGCCGAGGCGAGCTCGAATCTGGCTCGCTACGACGGCGTACGCTACGGCTATCGTGCCGCGGACGCGGACGATCTGGCCGACATGTATCGGGCTACGCGCGCCCGCGGGTTCGGTAGCGAGGTCAAGCGTCGCATCATGCTGGGCACCTACGTCTTGTCGGCCGGCTATTACGACGCTTACTATTTACAGGCGCAGAAGGTTCGTACCCTGGTGCGCCGCGACTTTCTGCGCGCTTTCGAGACCTGCGACGTGATCGCCACACCGGTAGCGCCCACGACCGCGTTCCGGGTTGACGAAAAAACGGCCGATCCGCTGACGATGTACCTCTCCGACATCTTCACGATCGCCGTGAACTTGGCCGGCCTGCCGGGCATTTCCGTCCCGTGCGGTTTCGACGAACAGGAGATGCCCATCGGACTCCAACTCATCGGGCGCGCCTTCGACGAAGCAACGCTGCTGCGGGCCGCATACGCGTACGAGCAGCCGCGATGCCGGCCGCCACTATAAAAAGGTAATTAAGAAGGGGATTACATACTTGACGATCCTGAGACGCCTTTTTGCCTTTCGTCAGGCGGAAGGACGTAAAATTTCATGCCCCTACACATTGTCATTAAGGGGAAAAAACAAGGAGGGATCCTCAAGTATGTCATTCCTATAAAAAGGAATAAGTAAGAGGCAGAACTCCTTTCCCCTTCGACAGGCTCAGGGACCACCGGGAGAGGGCCGGAGCTTGTCCCGGACTTGATCCGGGAGAGAGAGTTCGAACCGCCGCGGCGAATCAGCCTGGCAACTTCAAACTGAGACACTCCCCAACGATGCGTAGGTCTCGCGGCTATAGTTCAACCAAGGTCTCACCATGCAGTACGAACCCGTTATCGGCCTGGAAGTGCATGCGCAGCTTTTGACCGAGTCGAAGATCTTCTGCGGCTGTTCGACGCGCTTCGGCGCCGACCCCAACCAGCATACCTGCCCGGTGTGTCTGGGTCTGCCCGGCGTCCTGCCGGTGCTGAACGGGAAGGTCGTGGAGTTCGCGCTTCGCGCCGCGGTCGCCACGCACTGCGCGATTACGCCGACCAGCCGGTGGGCGCGCAAGAATTATTTCTACCCCGACCTGCCCAAGGGCTATCAGATCAGCATGTACGAACTGCCCATCGCCGAGCACGGCTCCGTGGAAGTGATGATCGACGGGCAGGCTAAACAGGTCCGCCTGACGCGCATTCACATGGAAGAAGACGCGGGCAAGAGCATCCATACGGGCGAGGCGGGCGCGAGTCTGGTGGACCTGAACCGAACCGGCGTTCCGTTGTTGGAGATCGTGAGCGAACCCGACATCCGCTCGGCCACGGAGGCGGGCGCCTATCTGCGCAGCCTGCGCGCCATTCTCCGCTACATCGAAGTCTGCGACGGCAACATGGAAGAAGGCAGCCTGCGCTGCGACGCCAACGTGTCCATCCGGCCGGTCGGCAGCACCGAGTTCGGCACCCGCGCGGAGATCAAGAATCTCAACTCGTTCCGCGGCGTGGAAAAGGCCATTCAACACGAAATCCAGCGCCAGACCGAAGTCGTCGAGTCGGGCGGCCGCGTCGTGCAGGAAACGCGCCTGTGGGATGCCGACCGCGAGGTCACGCGCTCCATGCGCAGCAAAGAGTTCGCCCACGACTACCGGTATTTCCCGGACCCGGATCTGCTGCCGCTGGTCATGGACGAGGCGTGGATTCGGAACGTGCGGGAGGCATTGCCCGTCCTACCCGCGCAACGGCGCGCCCGTTTCATGCAGGAGTATGGGCTACCAGCCTACGACGCGGAAGTCCTGACCGCGCGCAAAGACGTCGCCGATTATTTCGAGGCCGCGGCGCAAGCCTATCCCACCGATCCCAAAGTAATCAGCAACTGGGTCATGGACGGCGTGCTGCGCTTCATCAATGAAGAAGGACTGGACGCGGTGTTGAAAATAGAGACGTGGCCCTGCCCGCCCGAACATCTCGGCCAATTGGTCGGCCTGATACACGACGGCACGATCAGCACGACTCTTGCCAAGACCGTGTACGAAGAAATGCGCCGCACCTGTCAGCCCCCGGCCGCGGTCGTCGAGGCCAAGGGTCTTCGCCAAGTGAGCGACACCGCCACCTTGGAGACGGCCATCGAAGAAGTGTTGACTGCGAACCCGGAGAAAGTCGCGGCTTACCGCGGTGGAAAGGAAAAACTGATCGGTTTCTTCGTCGGCCAAGTCATGCGAGCAACGGAGGGGAAGGCCAATCCCAAGCTGGTGAACGAATTGCTGCGTGAGAAACTGCGTACTTCAACATGAAGTCCGCAGTTCCACCATATCACCGAGTGTTATGGGAAAATCCTCGAGAAAAGGACGGGTAGTGCATCCGCTTGAGATTTCCTTGTGCGGAAGGTCTTTCCTTCGTCATTCCTGCGTAAGCAGGAATCCAGCGGAGACCCTCCTCCTCACCACGACATACCAGCCAGGGCAGGACATTCACCTTCCCCCTTTCCCCAGCCTTCTCCCTCCAAGGGAGAGGGAATCGGAACTCCACGTGGAGACGAGTTCAAACTGATGCACTACCCCGTGTTCCCGGGGGTTGCAGCGCGCAGTGCAGCATGTATTGGGACTCACCTATGTCGTGTAGGCCGAATTGAAGTGGACGTAGCCGGTGGACAGGTCGGACGTAACGACGTGCGCTTGTCCCCGGCCCAAGTGTAAATGCACGTCGATGGAGAACTCGTCTTGTTGCATGACGCGCGCCGCACGTCGCTCGTTTTGCGGCCCGGTGCTCATCCCTTTCTGGCCGATCTGCACGTCGCCGACACTGATCGCCAAACGGTGCTGGTCGAGTTGGGCACCGGCGTAGCCGACCGCGCACGCGATTCGGCCCCAATTCGGATCGCCGCCGAAGAACGCCGTCTTCACCAACGGCGAGTACGCGACGGCGCGGGCTACTTTTTCCGCGTCCGCATCGGTCTTCGCCCCGCGTACGTAAACATCGACGACCTTGGTAGCGCCCTCCCCGTCCTTGACGCACTGACGCGCCAAGGCACGGAGGATGTCGCCGACCGCGGTGCGGAAGGCGGCATAGCCGCGGCTGCGGGCGGTCAGCGGGCGGTTGCCCGCCTGTCCGTTGGCAAGCAGCACCAGTGTGTCGTTCGTGCTGGTGTCGCCGTCCACGGAAATCGCGTTGAACGAGTCGCGCAACGTGTCGTCGAGTGTCCGTTGGAGTGCCGCGCGTTCCACGGCCGCGTCGGTGCAGACGTAACACAGCATGGTCGCCATGTTGGGATTTATCATGCCCGCGCCCTTGGCCATGCCGGCGACGGTCACCGCTTTCCCGCTGAGGCGCAGTTGCCGAACCGCAGCCTTGGGAAAGGCGTCGGTCGTCATGATGCCCGCGACCGCGTTCCAGAAGCCGCGCGGCGAGAGTGCCCCCGCAGCGTGGCGAATGCCCGTCTGCATTTTCTTCCAGTCAGGCAGCACGCCGATGACCCCGGTCGAGGACGGCAGCACGAGCCGCGGGTGGATGCCGAGTTCGGACCCGGCCGCTTTGCACGTATCGCGCGCGAGCGTAAGGCCAGGTCTGGCGGTAGAAGCGTTCGCGTTGCCGCTGTTCACTACAACGGCTTGCAGGCGACCGCCGCGGATGTGCTCTTGACCGATGATAACCGGGGCCGCCGTGACCTGATTAGTCGTGAACGCGGCAACCGCGGTCGCCGGAACGTCGGAGACCAGCAACGACAGGTCTTTCTTGCCGCTCGGCTTGAGGCCGCAGGCCACCCCGGCAAAGCGGAATCCTGGCACGACGACCGACGACTTCGTCACTTTGATTTTCATGGATCGGTTTTGGGCAGGCCCCTTGACGGGGAGGGTGGCGGGGGTGGAGGCGGCGGAACCGGTCTTGGCGGCCGCGGCGGAAAGGGGGCGTCATGGACGACTTTGTTGCCGCTGCTCATTCTGTATCTCCTTATAGACTTCGTGAGCACACCTTTTGTTCAACCTTGACAGTAAAGGGAGTCGAGAAGAAACGTGTTTAGTGACTCTGGATCCGCTGAGTTCCAGATCGCGAATGCGTTTCGCCGCAAGCTGGTCATCAAGGTTGGCCATCTCGGACCATAACATCTTCCATTGCAACACGATTTCGTTGCAATCAGATTCCAAGGTCGAGGCGTGGAGAGATCTGCGCGAATAGTCAGCCAGCAACAACCAGATTGCGGCACCGGCGACAGCGATGCTGACCAGCCCGGCGTCCGAGACCGAAACAGATTTCGAATCGAAGATAGTGCTCGCAACATTACTCGGTGCCCAGGATAAGATAGCGGTCGCGACTGATCCAGCCGTAACACCTAGGGTAATCCACCGGTGTCTTTGTTGAAAACGGGCGGCCAGATAGCTGTAGTACCGGGTCAGCCGTTCGGAATCCAACAAGCCTAGCCACGCCTGCCGAATGTGGGCTTCGCTGATGGAACTCATGTCTCTCTCCTGTTCAGGCGTATGGTTCGTCTTCAATAACCGTATGACTTTGGGCGGCATTGTAAGGTCCGGTGACGCATTCGGCAATCACGCAGTGGCGACGCACTCTTACGCCCCGTGGCACTTCTTGTACTTTTTCCCGCTGCCACAGGGACACGGGGCGTTGCGGCCGACCTTGGGCGTATCGCGCACGACCTGGGCCGGGCGTGCTGCCTGTGCCGGCGCGCGCTGCCCCATGCGTTGGGCGGGCATGGCCGCGGGCGCCGGCTCGGCTTGCGGTAAGAGGGCCGGGCCGTCATGCGTCATCTGGACCGGCTGGCGCACGCGTTCTTCCATCCGCTGGATGTCCTCCGGCCTCGCTATCTGCACGGTGTACAGCTTTTCGACCACTTCTTCCTGCATCCGGCCGGACAGGTCGCTGAACAGGTCGAACGCCTCTTTCTTGTATTCCTGGAGCGGATTCTTCTGGCCGTAGCCGCGCAGCCCGATCCCCTCTTTCAGGTGGTCCATGGCGAACAGGTGATCTTTCCACAGCGCGTCCATGGTTTGCAGCATGATGACCTTTTCCAGGTAGCGCATGACCGGTGGGGTGAACGCCTCCTCACGGTCGTCGTACTGCTGGACGATCCGGTCGCGGAGAAGACGTTCGAGGTCGTCCGGTGCGATGGTGTCGCGGCGTTCCTGGTCGAGGTCGAGCCGCAGATTGAACTGGCGGAACAGGTTGTCGTCGAGCCGCTCCCAGTCCCAGTCCTCCGGCGCTATGCTCGCGTCGAGATGCGTGGCGACGACCTCATCCACCAACTCGTCGAGAATATCCAGCACGCGGCCTTTGAGATTCTCGCCGGACAGAAAGCCGCGGCGCTGTTGGTAGATGACCTCGCGCTGTTTGTTGATGACGTCGTCGTATTCCAGCAGGTGCTTGCGGATGTCGAAGTTGTGGCCTTCGACGCGGCCCTGGGCGTTTTCGATGGCGCGCGTCACCAAGCCGTGTTCGATGGGCTCGCCTTCCTCCATACCCAACTTGTCCATGATCTTCTGTACCCGTTCGGCGCCGAAGATGCGCAGCAGGTCGTCTTCGAGCGACAGAAAGAAGCGCGACGAGCCCGGATCGCCCTGGCGTCCGGCGCGTCCGCGCAACTGGTTGTCGATGCGGCGCGACTCGTGCCGCTCGGTGCCCAAAATGTGCAGCCCGCCCGCGGCGACGACCTCTTTCCGTTCTTCGACGCAGACCCGTTCGTAGTCCGCCAGCATCTCGGTGTATCGGTTCCGGTACAGGTCGGGCGCTTTTTCGAGTTGCTCGCGTACCTCTTCGATGACCTGAACGTGTTCCTTCCGTTGCTGTTCGTATGTCCGCTCGGCCGCGGCGACCGCGTCTTCGTACGGCTTGCGCGCTTCCTCATAGCGCGCGTCGGCTTCCCGATACGCGGCTTGGCTTTCTTCGTACGCGCGGCGGGCCGACTCGAATACTTTGGCTAGGCTTCCGTCGTCGTCATCCGTGCCGTCGACGTCCGCGGGTGCGGAAGTGTCGCGGTCCGGCGGCCGGTCATCGCTGGCATCGGCCGTGGGGGAGCCGACGGAGCCGGCCATGTGCACGATGGATTGGCAGTAATTTTCCAGCCAGTCTTCGTACCGGCCGCGCACGAGGTCCAGGCTTTCGGATCCGCTCCCGCGGTCTTCGCTCGAAACGGCCAGAAAATCGGCCCGCGCCGTCTCGTACTCGCGCTGCTGTTCTTCGTTGAGCGCCGGGCCGACGACCTTGTCATACTCGGTCAGGGCGTTCTCGTAGGCTTCGCGCGCGGTGGCGTACGCCTCCAGCCGGGCTGCCGTCCCCTCCCCGGTATGGAGCGCATCCGCGGCTTCGCCGAAATCGGCGCGGGCCTTTTGGAGTGCGGCGTGCAGATAGGGCCGGAACGTTTCGGTCATGCGGGTCAGGGCCGCGTTGCGGGCTTCCTCGAACGGCGTCCACACCGGTTCGTACTTCTCGCGCGCCTGTTCGACCGCGGCGTTGTACTCGGCCCGGATGGCTTCGAGGCGGTCTTCGGCGCCGTGTTCCGACTGTGCGTCGGACGGCGTGGCGGCGCGACCTCCTGCCTTGCCGGACTTGCCGCCTTTCTTGCCGGCGCTTTTCCCGTTGTCGGAGCGCGCCGCGCTGGCCCGGCTGATCCATTGTTTTTCGATGTCCGAGCGGGCCAGGAACTCCGGGTTGCCGCCCAGCAGAATGTCGGTCCCGCGACCGGCCATGTTCGTGGCGATCGTGACCGCGGCGCGGCGTCCGGCCTGGGCGATGACGTTGGCCTCGGCCTCGTGGTTCACCGCGTTCAGGACGTTGTGTTTGATCTTGCGGCGTTTCAACAGACGGCTGAGATGTTCGGACTTCTCGACCGACACGGTGCCGACCAGCACGGGCTGGCCGCGTTCGTGACAATCGACGATGTCCTCGATCACCGCGTCGAATTTTTCGCGTTGCGTCTTGTACACCACGTCGGGGTGGTCGAGACGGACCATCGGGCGGTTGGGCGGGATCACGACGACGTCCAGGTCGTAGATCTTCTTGAACTCGACCGCCTCGGTGTCCGCGGTGCCGGTCATGCCGCCCAGCTTGTGGTACATGCGAAAATAGTTCTGGATCGTGATCGTCGCCAGCGTCTGGTTCTCTTCCCGGATGCGGACGCCCTCTTTCGCCTCGACCGCCTGATGCAGGCCGTCGGACCAACGCCGGCCCGGCATCAGGCGACCGGTGAATTCGTCCACGATGACGATTTCCCCGTCTTTCACCACGTAGTCCACGTCGCGCTTGAAAATGGCGTGGGCCTTCAGCGATTGGTTGACGTGGTGCAGGCTGCCGATCTCCGCCGGGTCGTACAGGTTGCGCACGCCCAGGATGCGTTCGACTTTCGACACACCGTCTTCGGTCAGGGTCGCGGTCTTCAGTTTTTCGTCGATGGTGTAATCGGTTTCGCGTTGCAGACGCGGAATCACGCGGTTGATGGAGTAGTATTTTTCGGTGGATTCTTCGGACGGCCCGGAGATGATGAGCGGGGTGCGCGCCTCGTCGATCAGGATGTTGTCCACCTCATCGACGATGGCGAAGTTCAATTCGCGCTGCGCATATTCTTCGAGGGAGAACTTCATGTTGTCGCGCAAGTAGTCGAACCCGTATTCGTTGTTCGTGCCGTACGTCACGTCCGCGGCATACCCCTCCTGGCGGCTGACCGGCCGCAGGTTCATGAAACGGTAATCCTTCACCACGTGCGTCGGATCGAAAACGTAGCTGGCGTCGTGCGAGATCGAGGCGACCGTGAGCCCCAGGCTGTGGTAGATCGGCCCCATCCATTGCACGTCACGCCGTGCCAGATAGTCGTTGACGGTCACCAGGTGCGCGCCGCGGCCGGTCAGCGCGTTCAGATACAGCGGCAGAGTCGCTACCAGCGTCTTCCCCTCCCCCGTCTTCATCTCCGCGATGCGGCCCTGGTGCAGCACGATGCCGCCCAGCAACTGGCTGTCGTAGTGCCGCATGCCGGTGACCCGCTGCGACGCCTCGCGCACGACCGCATAGGCTTCGGGCAGCAGTTCGTCGAGCACCTCGGCTTCCGCGGTGCGCAGCGCCTCTTCCAGCCGCTTCTTTTCCTCCTGGAAATAGTCGCGCCGCTCGGCGTCGTCCGCGTCACCGGTCGGCTGCTCGGCCAACTCGCGGGCCTGTCGTTCCGCTTCGGCAAGTTCCTTGCGCGCGTCCTCGGTCGCCTCGCGGATGCGTTCCCGAAAACCGTCGGTCTTCGCGCGCAATTCCTCTGGTCTCAGGTCTTGCACCGCGGGTTCCGCTCGGCCGATCTCCTCGACCAGCGGTTGCAGGCGCTTCAGGACCCGTTGGTTCTTACTGCCGAATATCTTGCGTGCGAGGTGTGCCAGCATGGTCGTTACTCGATGGGGATGGCGTCGTGCCCGGCATGAAACGGAACGTCCTGCCGGGAGCGGACAGAAGGTTCGGTATGCGGCGCATAGTATAGCCAGCCTGACGGCAGCGTCCTAGCGCTCGACGCGGACCGCGGACGCGACCGCGTCGCCCAGAAAGCGGGCGCCGACCTTGACGAACTGGTCGGGAACGTCCGTCACGAAAAAGCTTCCGCGACCCGGGCCGGCCGAAGCCGGGCGGCCGGCGTCGGCCAACGTGGCGGCCACGGTCTTGGCGGTCTCTTGCGCGGAATCGACGAGCCGAACCCCCGCCCCGCAACACGCCGCGATGGTGTCCTTCAGCAGTGGGTAGTGCGTGCAGCCGAGAATCAACGTGTCGATGCCGCTGTGGGTCAGGCTGCGGAGATACAGGTCCGCGGTCGCGCGCGCGACCGGGTTGTCCAGCCAGCCTTCCTCCACCAACGGCACGAACAACGGACACGCCCGCGTATAAATCTCGACCGCGGGGTCAATGGCGCGCAGCGCCTCGGTGTACGCGCCGCTGGCAATGGTCGCCTCGGTGCCGATGACGCCGATCTTGCGGTTCTGGCTGACGTGCGCCGCGGCCGCGGCTCCGGGCACGATCACGCCGACGACCGGGATGGCGTAGCGGCGTTGCAACGTCGTGAGCGCGACCGCGGACGCGGTATTGCAGGCCACCACCAACAATTTGATGCCCCGCTCGACCAGGAAATCGCTGTTTTCGCACGCATAGCGCGTCACGACGTCGTGCGACTTCGTGCCGTACGGGCAGCGCGCCGTATCGCCCAGGTAGATCAGGTTTTCCGCGGGGAGCAGGGCCGCAATCTGCTGATACACGGTCAGGCCGCCGATGCCCGAATCGAAAATCCCGATCGCGGCGTCCGGATTCACGAACCGTTCCTTCTTTCAGGGGGTGCCATACAAGACGATCTTCGGACGTGCCTCGGCTTGCGTAGCGAATGACATACTTGAATATCCCATCCCGCCGTCATCAAGATCCCATCCCGCCATCTCAAGATCCCACCCCGCTGACATCAAGACCCCATCCCGCCGTTATTAAGATCCCCCTTCGTCGTCATCCCCTCGCTCTCCATCGTCATCCCCGCGTCCCCCATCGTCATTCCCGCGAAAGCGGGAATCCAGGGGAAACCCTCCTCCTCCTCACAGCAAAATGTCAGCCCAAGGCGAGGCACTCACCCCTCCCCCTCTCCCTAACCCTCTCCCACTAGGGGAGAGAGGATAGGAACCCCCCGGAGGCGATTGTAACCGGATGCACTCCCCTTTACTTTCCGAGCGCGGAGAAGGATCAGGGGAATACGACGACATCCAGGAGCCATCAATTACCGAACGTCTCGACGATCAGCCGATGATTCTCGCGCACACGATCCGGTTTGACCCCCGCGGTCGGGGTGTAGAGGATCGGCAGATCGACCAAACCCCGCCATTTATCGAGCTGGGCGCGGCACTCGTCGGGCGTGCCGGCAATCGCGATCTGCTTGACCATATCGTCGGTCACCGCGGCCGACATCTTCGGCAGGTCGAAGGTGCGGAAGTGCTCCCAAATGGCGCGTTTCTGCCGTTCCCAGCCGTGCAGGTCCAGAATGCCCTCGTAGGATTTGACCGACGCGTAGAAGGCGATCTGGTTCTTCGCTTCGCGGATGGCCTGCTCCCGGTCGTGGCTGACCGCGGTGATCAGCAGTGTCGTCAGGTCGATCCGATCCGGGGCGCGGCCCGCGCGTTCGGCCCCGACCTCCAGATTCGGCCGAATGACCCGCGCGATGAACTCGCGGCTGTACAGCGGATGCCCCACCAGCCCATCCGCGACTTCGCCGGCCGTCCGCAACATGCCCTTCTGGACCGCGGCGAGATACACCGGAATGCGTTCGCGCACGATGAACGGCCGGGCATAGGCCGGGATGTCGATCCGGTAGTATTCTCCCTCGAATTGCACCCCGCCGCCGGAATGCGCCGCCCACAGCGCGCGCAGCAGCGCGACGTATTCCTTCATCTTGCGGGCCGAGCGCGGCTCGAACGGCTGGCCGTACCAGCCTTCGTTCATGGACCGCGTGCCGCTGCCTAAGCCCAGGATGAGCCGCCCGCCGGACAGTTCGTCCAGGTCCATGGCGCCCGTAGCATTCAGCACCGGGTTACGCAGGTAGGCGTACGCGATACCGGTCGCGATCTTCACGCGCTGCGTGCACGGGGCGACCGCGGCCAGGGTGACGAGCCCGTTGCGGTTGAAGAACTCGCCGTTCCACACCGAGTCGAACCCCGCGGCGTCCGCACGCCGCGCCACGTCCTGCATGTCGCGAATCGTCGGCGTGAAGAGGGCGATGCCGAGCCGCTGCATTCCGACTCCTCCGTTCTCGAACGTCCGGTGCGGTCTATTCCAGGACTTGGCCGCCGCACACCGGCAAATAATGGCCGGTCACGAAGCTGCCGAGTTCCGACGCGAAGAAGAGCACGCCGTTGGCCGTGTCTTCGACCGTTCCGGTCCGGCGGAGCGGGACGCTGCGCTCGTGTTTTTCCTGCTGTTCGGGCGTCAACGCGGCACGCACTTCCTCGGTCAGGGTCAGGCCCGGGGACACGACGTTGACGGTGACGTTGTCCGCGCCGACCTCGACCGCGAGATTCCGGGTGAATCCCAACATGGCGGTCTTGGCCGCGGTATATGCGTGGTAGCTCGGCGCCGGCCGATGAATGCCGATCGTGTTGATGCTGACGATGCGGCCCCAGCCGCGGGCGCGCATACCAGGCAGCACCGCCTGGCAGCACAGGAACGCCGCCTTGAGCGTGGTATCGATCTGATACTGCCAGTCGTCCCACGTCGTGTCCTGGAACGCCTTGTGCGGAATGCTGCCGGCATAGTTGCTGACCAAGATATCGACCGGCCCGAACCGGTCTTCGGCGCGTGTGACCAGGTCGCGGACTTGCGCGGCATCCGTCACGTCCGCCGCGAGGAATAACGCATCCCCGCCCGCGGACTCGATCTGCGACACCACGGCCCGCGGGTCGCCCTCGTCCTCGACCTGGTTGACGACGACCTTGGCGCCCTGCGCGGCCAGCACCCGGGCGATTCCCGCGCCCGTCCCCCGCGCCGAGCCGGTAATCAACGCGACCTTTTCCGAGAGCAGCATTGTCCGACGCTTTCCCGGACGTTCAGCCGTGCGGCAGACCCAGGCCGCGCATGGCGATGATGTTGCGCAGGATGTTACTCGTGCCGCCCTGAATGGTGTACGCCGGCGCGTACAGATATTCGCGCGCCGCCCGCCCGGCCAGCTTGGCGTGCGGCGAGTCGGGCAGCAGCACCGCATAGTCGCCCAGCAATTCGCTGACCGCGGTGGCGATACGCTGTTCCACCTCGGTACAGAAGCACTTCGCCAGGGCCGCCTCGTAGTTGGGCACGGTCTTCTGCGTGAGCAGCCAGGCGACCTTGTAGATCATGCCGCGGCCCACCTCCAGGTCGACGTGCAACTGCGCCAGCGTATCGCGGATGCGCGGGTCCGCGGTCAGTCCGTTCTCCTTGGCGAAGCGGACCGCGTCGCGGAACAGCGGATAGTTGCTCAGCAGCCGTTCGATGCCGCTGCGCTCGTAGTCGAGTTGGGACGCGATCTGATACCAGCCGCGGTTCTTTTCGCCGATCAGGCGGTGCTTGGGCACCTCCACGTTGTCGAAGAACACCTCGTTGAAGTGGTGCTCGCCCGTGGCGTCGATCAGCGGGCGCACCTCCACCCCCGGCGTCGCCATATCGACCAGGAACTCGCTGATGCCCTTGTGTTTGGGCGCATCCGGGTCGGTCCGCGCCACGAGATAGGCGTAATCCGCGACGTGCGCGAAGCTCGTCCAGATTTTCTGGCCGGTGAGCGTATAGTGGTCGCCCGTTTCCACGGCGCGCGTGCTGAGCGACGCCAGATCCGACCCGGAGCCGGGCTCGCTCATGCCCAGACAGAACACGACTTCCCCGCGGCAGACGCGGGGCAGAATCTCCCGGCGCTGTTCCTCGCTGCCGTAGGCCAGCAGCGCCGGCCCCACCTGCCGGTCGCCCAGCCAATGCGCGGCAACCGGCGCGCCCGCCCGCAGCAGTTCTTCGGTCAGAATCAGCCGGTCGAGATACGACTTCTCCTGCCCGCCGTACCGTTTGGGCCATGTCAGGCCGATCCAGCCCTGCGCCCCGAGCTTGCGCGAAAACGCGCGCGAATAGCCGCTGATCCAGCCGTCCTCGACCCGGTCCGCGTCCGGCACCTCGCCGGACAGAAATTCTCTGACCTCGGCGCGAAAGCACTCCTGCTCTTCGCTGAGTGCAAAGTCCATGCGTGCTCCTGTCGTCCGTTATCGGGTTCCGCAAGGCCGAGCCGGCTTCGGAGGCTGAAGAACATCATAGAAAGTGGGCAGTGACTAGTGGCGAGTGGTCAGTGGCGGGCAGACTATTCGGGACAGGCTGTGCACGTACGAATATGAAATGGAAGGTGAAAAAGAGAGAATTACAGACGAGATACTCCTTTCCCTGTTTCGACACCCTTCGACAGGCTCAGGGACCAGAGGGAGACGGAAATTAACAACAACACCATCTTCTCCTCACCTTCTCACCCCTAAGTTCGTTGAGCCTGTCGAAACGAACCCCGATGTCGCCTCGGCCTTCGCACCCCACTCCTGGTCTTTTGGCAAACTCAGGGACCACCGGGAGAGGACTAGAACTTGCCTCGGACTTGATCCGGGGGAGAGGGTCCGGGGTGCACCTGAGATGAGGGAACATTCGAGCGAGACGTTCCCCACTCAACAAAAGTATCTCAACCGCCCGGCTCGAGGGCAGCAAGGAGGCGGAGCAGATCGATGCGGGCAACGGCCAGCCGCAGGCGCCCGTCCAGCACGTCGTGTTCGGTGCGCAACACTGCCTGGCGGGCGTCCACTTCGTCCACGACCGTCGCCCGGCCCGCTGCCAGTTTGTCTCGGATCAACGTCGCCGCCGTCCGCGCT
Organism: uncultured Binatia bacterium (SeqCode); assembly: GCA_965242795.1. GTDB lineage: Bacteria > Desulfobacterota > Binatia > Bin18 > Bin18 > Bin18. Next base: position 153,091 of record OZ251505.1, on the reverse strand, counting down.
TCCTCGACCGCCTGCCCGAAGTCCTGCACCGCCAACGCCAGACTGGCGATCATCTCCCACTGCGCCCGCGCCTCGGTCTCCACCATCTCCTGCTCCGCGGCCAACTCCCACTGCGCCGTCGCCAGCGCCGCCCGGGCGGTCTGCACTTGCGCCCGCAGTAGCCCGCCCTCGTACAACGGGATGTCCAACGTCAGTCCGCTGCCGACGTTGAAGATATCGATGGCGCTCACTTGGCCGGTGCGCGCCTGCACCTCCACACCCAGCGTCGGCCAGAACTCCGCCCGGCGGATCGCCAACTCCGCCTCCGCCGCGGCCAGCCGCGCCCGGGCCTGCGCGAGGACCGGCGATTGCCGCACGGCCTGTGCCAGCGTGGCGGCCAGACTCGGCGGGAGCGCCGCCAGCAACACGTCCAGCGATTCGCCCGCTACATCGGCATGATCGGTCCCGGTCAAGCGCGCCAACCGAGTCCGCGCCGTCCGATACCGCGCCCCGGCCTCCAATCGGGCCGCCGTGGCCCGATACCGACGCCGCGCCAACTCGTGCACTTCCGTCCGGTCGCCGGCGTTCAGCGTCAGCCGTTCGCGCGCGCTGGCTTCCAGCGTCTCCGTCAGGGTCTCGAACGTTTGCTGGAGCGCGAACATCCGGCCCTGCCACACCGTCTCCGCAAACCGCTGCGTCACCTCCGCCAACACGGTTTGGCGGACCTCCTGCGCCGCCGCTTCCGCCTCGGCCAAGTCGGCGTCCGCCCGGGCCGTCCGTCCCGTGAGCCGCCCGAAGGTGTACAGCGGTTGACTCAGATACAGCGTGCCGCGCAGCGAGCGGCCTTCGTACACCACCGCCCGGCGCGCCTCGTTGCGGTTGTACACGTGACCCACTTGCCCCGTCGCACTCAGGCTCGGCCACCGCTCGCTGGCGACCTCCCCTACCCGGCCCCGCGCTTGTGCAATCCGACTGGCCGCAGCGCGCAACCGGGCGTCCCGTTCCAGCGCGGCTTGCCACGCCTGCGGCAAGGGATAGCCCGCAACATCCGCCTCAGCGACCGCCGCCGCGCTCCAGAGATTGACCGCCAACAGGCAGACCAGCCCGCTTCCCATGCGCTGCATTCGTGTCGTCATTCTTCCACCCACGCCTTCTCCACGATGTCCACCAAGGGCGCCGTCAGATACGCCCACGCCGTCCGTTGCTCTCCCTCCACCAATACGTCCACCGGCATCCCCGGCTCCAATTGGACGTCTCCCAGCTTCACAAGCTCTGCGTCAGCGACCGTAATTCGTGCGGCGTAGTATGCCTCCTGCGTCACTTCGTCCTGGAAGGCGTCGGGTGAGACCCGCGTGACTCGCCCCTGTACCGTCGGCGTCGTGCGCGCGCTGAATGCCGAGAAGCGGAGCCGCGCCGTCTGCCCCGCATGGACCCGGTCGATGTCCGTCGGTCGGATTCGTCCTTCCACGATCAGCGGCGTGTCGCTCGGCACCAAGTGCAGGATCGGCTCCCCCGGCAGAATCACCCCGTCCACGGTGTGCGCCGTCAAGCCGATCACCTTGCCTGCTTGCGGCGCTAGGATGCGCGTCCGCGTCAGCACGTCCTGCACGGCGACTAGGCGTTCGCGCGTCGCGTACCATTCCTGGCGGGCGTCGCTCAGTCGCTCGGCGACTTCCGTATGCCGCGTGTGTTCCAGTTGCAGGATCTCTTGCCGCGCCTCGCCGATGGCGACCCGTGCCGCAGCAATCTCTGCGGTCAAACTCCCGATGTGGCCGGCGGTCTGCTCAGACTCCCGCTGCCGGGCAATCAACGTACCTTCGTCCACCAACTGCCGCGCGTGTAGGGCGCGCAGTGTGTCCACGTCCCGTTCGATGAGGACATGTTCCCGTTGGTGGGCCGTGCGACTGGCTTCCAACCCTCGGATGCGTTCTTCGTACTGTTCGATGCGGTGGCGCAACAGTTCGATCCCGCCCCGGTACTGGCGGCGACGCATGGCGAACAAGTCGCGCTGCGCCGCCAGCAGCGCGGCGACCTCCGGTTCGACCTGTCGATCGGTCAACTCCGCCGCAAACACGATCTCGTCCTGTTCCTGCCGTTCCGCTTCCAACCGGGCGAGTTCGGCCCGTAAGCTCACGGCGAGGGTGTCCAACCGTTCCCGCTCCGCCCGTGCCTGCGTGTCGCGCAACTCCAACAGGAGGTCGCCGGCCTGGACTTCGCTGCCTTCCCGGACGTGCACCGTTTCGACGATGCCGCCTTCCAGATGTTGAATGGTCTGGTGCTCGGTCTCTACTGCAACCGTCCCGACGGCGACCACACCCTCGGTCAACGGGACTAACGCCGCCCACGCCCCGAAGCCACCCAGCGCCACGGCCAACACCGCCGCCCCGATCCGCACGTCCCGCAAGGGCCGCCGCTGCAGGTCGGGCGCCGACAGGATGGATTCTGATGATCCGCTCATCGAGAGGATTTCAGGCTGACCGGCTCAGATCCGGGGCAGGCGCTCGCCCGCTCCCACTCAGGAGAGAGGGGATCGAAAAACCCCGCGGAGACGATGGCAAAGGAGAGTACATGCTTGACGATCCCACCCGATCGTCATTCCCGCGCCCCCTCGTCATTCCCGCGAAAGCGGGAATCCAGGGGATGGATACCGGCTTGCGCCGGTATGACGAGGACAAACGGTCTTCGGGAGCGTCAAGGATGGAATTCCCTTGGCAAACGGAGGGACCCCCCGCTCATCCGGTCCGCCGGCGGACCGAGGGGTGGGCCGGGCGCACCAGCCGTTGCAAGACCGACTCCCGCGGACCACCGTCCACTACCCGCCCCTCTTGTAGCACCACTACCTGCTCCACGCCCCGTAACAGCCGCGGGGTGTGCGTCACCACCACCACGGTCGCTTTGCGCTGCGCCAACGTCTGAAGCGTCTTGAGCAGCGCCGCTTCCCCTTCCGCGTCCAGATTGGCGTCCGGTTCGTCCAGCACTACGAAGACCGGGTCGCCGTACACCGCCCGCGCCAATCCGACGCGCTGCCGTTGTCCCGCCGAGAGATTCCCTCCGCCCTCGGCAATCGCCGTGTCGTAATGCTCCGGCAGCCGCATCAGCACGTCGTGGCAATGCGCCAACCGCGCGGCCGCCAACACCGCGGCGTCGTCCGGCTTCCCCAACCGCGCCACGTTCTCGGCCAGACTGCCCTCGAAGAGTTCCACTTCCTGCGGGAGATAGCCGACGTGTTGAAGCCGCCGCTCGGCCGGCCATTCGCCGATGGCCGCGCCGTCCAAGCGGACTTGCCCCGCCTGCGGCTCCCACACACCCACCAACACCCGCGCCAGCGTGCTCTTGCCGCTCCCGCTCGGCCCGACGACCGCCGTCACCGTCCCCGGCCGTAACGTCAAATTGACGTCGTGCAGTACCGGCCGGCTGGCCCCCGGCGGCACCGCAATCACGCCCTCGACCTGCACCAACCCGGTCGGGCGGGGCAACGTCGTTCCCCGCTCCTCATGTGCGGGCGTGCGTTGGATCAATGTGTTCAGCCGGTCCCACGCCGTGCGCGCCGTCACACAGCCCCGCCATGCCGCAATCCCCTGCTCGATCGGCGCCAACGCCCGACTCAGGATGATCGACGCCGCGATCATCATCCCCGGCGTGATCTCCTGCGCCAGCACCAGCCAAGCCCCCAATCCCAACGTCCCCACCTGTACCGTCTGCCGGACCGTCTTCGTCGTCGCCAACAATGCGCTCAACCGGGCGCCGCCCTCGGCGTAGGCGGCTACGCTCCGATCGTGCCGATTGTGCCAGCGCTGGCGAAAGGCGCCATACATCCCCATCGCCGCCAATACGTCGGCGTGCCGCAACCCGTTCTCCGCGAACCGCTGCGCGTCCGCCGCCTGCTCCCCCGCCGTGCGGTACGGCCCCCGCGACCGCGTCTCCGTCAACATGCCCAATCCCAGCAACGTCACCGTGCTACAGAGGGCCAGGACCCCCAGCCAGGGATGGATCAGAAAAATCACCGTCAGAAACACCGGCGCCCACGGCGCATCGAAGAACGCCAAGGTCGAGGGGGTGTTCAGGAATTGGCGGACCGTGGTCAGGTCGCGCACCGGCTGCCCGCCGCTCTGCCGCGCCCGCCGCAGGCTGGCGTGGTACGTCCCCGCCAACACCGCATCCACCGCGCCGTCATGCAGGGTCAGCGCCACGCGCGTCATCAGCCGCTGGCGCACCCAATCCAGCAGCCCGAAACAACTCAACAGGAAGACTGCTACGCCCGTCAGGGCGAGCAGGGTGGCGTGGCTCGCACTCGGCAGCACCCGGTCGTAGATCTGCAACATGTACACCGGCGCCACGAGCAACAGCACGTTCGCCGCCGCACTGAACCCGGCCACGCCCAGCAGCCCGCCCCGACAGCGGCGCAGGGCTGCGTGCAAGGGCGCCGGCGGCGAGTCGAGGCGCGTAGGGGACGTCATTGGATGGCGCGGGCACTCTCAGCTTGACGGACAATGGAACCGGGCGGGGCGGCGTACCGGCGCCCCGCCCGCAGGCGGCTTACGAGATCGCGGCTTCCACTCCCAGAAAGTCCGCCGCGGTCAGGGTGATGTCGGTCGTCCCTTCCAACGTCACTTGGAAGTCTGCCCTCCCATTCCCGTCCAGGTCCACAAACACGTCCGTTAGGCGGTCGTTCGTCGTGGTGTCGTCGGTCGTGTTTCCCACCCGATGGCTGTACCACACGCGCCCGGCCCCGCTATCCGCGAGGCGCAAGGTCGTGTTGTCTGACGCATCCTTCAGGCCACGCAGATCCAATTTGTCGCCATCCTCGCCCTCCTGCTTCACGCCATCCGCGCCCAGCCCCGAAAAGTCCTTCACCACATCCGGCGCCGCCACGGTCGAGTCGCTCGTCTCATTGAAGATGAAGGTGTCCGCCCCCGTGCCACCGTAGAGCCAGTCGGCCCCGGCCCCGCCCTCGAGATGGTCGTTGTCGGCTTGGCCTTTAAGTACGTCGCCCCCCTCGCCGCCTTTCAGCACGTTGGCCCCGGCGTTGCCCGTCAACCTGTCATCGTAGTCGCTGCCCCGCAGATTCTCGATGCTGACGTACGTGTCGCCGGCAGCCTCGCCCGTGTTGTCCGTCGACCGCCCCAAGTTCACCGTCACCCCTCCCGCCGAAGATGTATAGGACGCGGTGTCGCTCCCCCCGCCCCCATTCAGCGTATCCGCCCCCCGCCCGCCTTCCAGCACGTTGGCCCCGGCGTTGCCCGTCAACGTGTCGGCATGCGCACCACCCGTCAAATTCTCGATGTTTCGCAACGTGTCCCCGTGCGCATCGCTCCGCTGCCCGCGGACGGCATCGCTCCCCCTTCCCGTTGCCAAGTTCACGTCCACGCCCCGCCCCGCCCCCGCATACGACGCCGTGTCGTTCCCCGCCCCGCCGCTGAGGGTGTCGTTCCCGGCCCCGCCTTCTAACGTGTCGTTCCCCGCCTCGCCGTAGAGCATGTCGTTCCCGGCCCCGCCGTAGAACGTATCGTTGCCAGCCCCGCCTTCTAACGTGTCGTTGCCGGCTCCACCACGCAGCAGGTTGGTCCCGATGTTGCCCGTCAACGTGTCGGCATACGCACTGCCCGTCAAATTCTCGATGTTTCGCAACGTGTCCCCGTGCGCATCGCTCCGCTGCCCGTGGACGGCATCGCCCCCCCTCCCTGTTGTCAAGCTGACCTTCACCCCCGCCCCCGCCCCCGCATACGACACTGTGTCGTTCCCCGCCCCGCCGTCAAGCGTGTCGTTCCCCGCCCCGCCCCTGAGCCAGTCATTCCCGGCCCCGCCTTCTAACGTGTCGTTGCCGACCCCGCCTTCTAACGTGTCGTTCCCCGCTCCGCCGTAGAACGTATCGTTGCCGGCCCCGCCTTCTAACGTGTCGTTGCCGGCTCCACCACGCAGCAGGTTGGCCCCGGTGTTACCCGTCAACGTGTCGGCATACGCACTGCCCGTCAAATTCTCGATGTTTTGCAACGTGTCCCCGTGCGCATCGCTCCGCTGCCCGCGGACGGCATCGCCCCCCCTTCCCGTTGCCAAGTTCACGTCCACGCCCCGCCCCGCCCCCGCATACGACGCCGTGTCGTTCCCCGCCCCGCCCCAGAGCCAGTCGTTCCCGGCCCCGCCGTCTAACGTGTCGTTCCCCACCCCGCCGTAGAGCGTGTCGTTCCCCGCCTCACCGCTGAGCGTGTCGTTCCCCGCCTCACCGCTGAGCGTGTCGTTCCCCGCCTCACCGCTGAGCGTGTCGTTCCCCGCCCCGCCGCTGAGTGTGTCGTTCCCCGCCCCGCCGCTGAGCGTATCGTTCCCCGCCCCGCCGTCTAACGTGTCGTTCCCCGCCCCGCCGTAGAGCCAGTCGTTCCAGGTCCCGCCGCTGAGCCCGTCGTTCCCAGCCCCGCCCCAGAGCCCGTCGGGCCCGGCCCCACCTTCTAACGTGTCGTCTCCGGCCCGGCCCCAGAGCAAGTCGTGCCCCCTGGTCCCCGTCAGCTTATCGTTATACGCACTGCCTACCAAACCCTCGATGCTGTCGTACGTGTCTCCGGCCGCGTCGCCCGTATTGTCCGCCGGCCGCCCCAAGTTCACCGTCACACCGGTCGTCGAACTGGCATACCAGACACGATCGTATCCCGGGCCGCCGCGCAACGTGTCTCTTCCGGCCCCGCCGTCAAGCCAGTCAGTCCCGGCTCCGCCGTCAAGCCAGTCGTCCCCGGCCCCGCCGTAGAGCCAGTCGTCCCCGGCCCCACCTTCTAACCTGTCGGCTGAAGACGTTCCTCTCAAAATATTGTTTCCAGAATCTCCTATCAAACGTGCCATCCTTCGCTCCTTCTTTTCTCGTTCGACCTACAGACCGAAGTTTTTACGTGTGTCCTGCTCCGAGGCTTACGCTTGTGAATGAACCGACGCGGAACCGGCTGACTGACTCAGCAAGTTCCAGCCGTCCATGCTGCCACGGTTACGATGACGGGCGCGCCTACCAAGCACCTCAAGGATGGTCAAGCGTCCGATTCACCGGGCGAGATGGAGCGCTGCGGCCACCGTGTCGCCTTGGCAAACGAACCGCCCTCCGCTCCCTTGCGCGCGGGCCAACTATCAGCACAGGGAGGAACACTATGAGCGGCTATACCATCATCGACGTCGATACGCACGAGACCGAAACGTTCGACGCGTGGACCAGTCGGGTGCTGGACACCCTGAAGGACCGCGTCCCACGCATCGATCTGGACGCCAAGGGCCGCCACCGCCCCGTCATGCAGGGTCAGGGCCACGCGCGTCATCAGGCGCTGGCGCACCCAATCCAGCAGCCCGAAACAACTCAACAGGAAGACCGCTACGCCCGTCAGGGCGAGCAGGGTGGCATGGCTCGCACTCGGCAACACCCGGTCATAAATCTGTAACATGTACACCGGCGCCACGAGCAACAGCACGTTCGCCGCCGCACTGAATCCCGCCACGCCCAGCACCCCGCCCCGACACCGGCGCAGGGCCTGTTGAAGTGGGGCTGCCAGCGGGTTGGGACGCGCGAAAGAGGTCACGGGATTGAGGCGGCGGGGGTTCGAGGGGCGGGAGAAAAAGGCAGAAGGGCAGGCCAGACCGGCGCGCGGCCGGCCCGCCCGGTGTCTCTACGCTATCTCCACCCCCAGCATATCCGCGGCCGTCAGGGTGTAATCGTCTCCCTCCAATAGGATCTCGATTTCGGCGGTTCCCTTCCCGGACTCGTCTTGCAACCCATCTACATCTACCTGCACGACCGTGTTGTACGTGGTGGTGCCATCCGCATCCACGCCCGTCGGGACGTGGCGGTATCGCACTTCAGCTTTGAAGTTGGGGTTAGCGGTGCCATCCGCCAAGAGGCCCGTGCCCGAGAACGCATCGGTCCCTTTGAAGATCAGATGCTCGAAGCCTTTGTTCTCCGCCAGTCCCCGAAAATCCAATCGGTCGCCCTGGTCCTGCGAGAAGTCCGTCACTGTATCCCTCTCAGAACTGTAATCCCTCGACACTGTGGGAGTGTTCACGATGCTCTCCTCCCCGAAGACGAAGGTGTCCGCCCCGGCGCCCCCGGTCAGCGTATCGGCCGCCAGGCCACCCTCCAGGCGGTCGTCCCCGGCCCCGCCGGTCAGCGTATCGGCGCCAGTGCCGCCCTTCAGGCGGTCGTGGCCGGCGCCGCCGTCCAAATGGTCGTTGTCCGCCCCGCCGTTCAAATAGTCATCCCCGGCGCCCCCGAAAAGTCCCTTCTGAGTCGCGCCCGATCCTCCCGAATCGTTCCCGGCGCCCCCATACAGGTTGTCATGCCCTGTTCCGCCCTTCAGGCGGTCGTGGCCGGCGCCGCCGTCCAAAGTGTCGTTGCCAGCCCACCATTCAGGGTGTCGTTGCCAGCCCCACCATACAGGCGGTCATGACCGGTGCCGCCGTTCATGGTGTCAGCACCGATTCCTCCTCCAAGGAAGTCGTGACCATTTCCACCGTCCAGCGTATTAGTTCCGCTTGGTGTCCACAAAACGTCCTCACCGTTTCCACCTTCCAGGGTATCGTCGCCGGCGCCCCCCGCCAAGATATCGTTATCCTCGTCCCCTTTGAGGATGTCGTTGCCGGCCCCGCCTTCCAGATGGTCACTGCCGTTTCCGCCGTTCAGAGTATCGCTGCTGGCATCATAACCGCCATGAAGGTAGTCACTACCATGCCCACCGTTCAGGGTATCCATCCCGTCTCCACCATACAGGCGGTCATGACCGGTGCCGCCGTTCATGGTGTCAGCACCGATTCCTCCACTAAGGAAGTCGTGACCATTTCCACCGTCCAGCGTATTAGTTCCGCTTATTGTCCACAAAACGTCTTCACCGTCTCCGCCTTCCAGGGTGTCGTCGCCGGCGCCCCCGCTCAAGGTATCGTTTCCTGCGTCCCCTTTGAGGATGTCGTTGCCATCTCCACCCTCCAAGGCGTCGTTGCCGTCTCCGCCCTCCAAGATGTCGTTCTCACCATACCCATACAGGAAGTCGTTACCCCCCAGACCATACAACCAGTCTGTGGAATGACCATATAAAATATCATTCCCCTCGTCCCCTTTTTGCTCTCGATATCGTGTCCCATCGTGCTCTCGATATGTTGCCATCGTTCGTTCCTTTCCTTCCGTGCCGGCCCGTAGGCCGGGTCAATGGAGGGTGTTCCCTCTCCCTTCCATTTCCGCCTCAGCCGCCGACCAGGCAGTAGCCTTCTCCGACGGCACCCTCTTTCCTTCACTTTTTTATAGGCTGATTTCGCACCGTCCTCCTTTCAGTTGGAGGTGTCGGTTCGGGCGGGGTCCCTCATGGCGGGCAACCGGCTCCGTTCGCCGGCCGGCGTGGTCCCTTCAGGATTCCCCGAATTTAGAAAGCGGGGCGTGTATCAAACCGCGTTAGAGCAATCAAGTACGGGTCAGGCAGGACGCGGATTGTCTTGCCTTTCGTCCCGACCTGCATCCCATGATCGAGAACGATGAAGGACCGCGGTCAAGTCGAGCGGTTCGGCTTCGCCTTGGCAAACGCACGGCCCTCCGCTACCTTGCGCGCGAGCCGACTACCGGCACAGGGAGGAGCACTATGAGCGGCTACACCATCATCGACGTCGATACGCACGTGACCGAAACGCCCGACGTGTGGACCAGCCGGGTGCCGGCCACCATGAAGGACCGCGTCCCGCGCATCGATCTGGACGCCAAGGGCCGGCAGTGGTGGTTCCTGGGCGACCGGCGTATCGCCAACCCCGGCCTGACCGCGACCGCCGGCGTCGGGGACATGACCAAGTGGCCGACGTCCTACGACGAGATGCACCCCGGGGCGTTCGACGCCAAGGAGCGCCTTGCCTACATGGACACGATGGGCATCTGGGCGATGGTCATGTACCCCAACGTGGGCGGCTTCGGGAATCAGGAGTTCCTGCGCATGGACGACGAAGACCTGAAGCGCACCTGCGTGCAGGTCTATAACGACTGGCAGACCGAGTGGGCGTCCGCGGACGCGCGCCGCCTGCTGCCGATCACCTCGACGCCGTTCTGGGACGTCGAGGCCACGGTCGCCGAGGTCCGGCGCTGCCACGCCATGGGCCACAAGGGCATTCTGTTCACCGGCGAGCCGCAGTCGCTCGGGCAGCCGCTGCTGGGCGACCCGCACTGGAACCCGCTGTGGGAAGTGGCCTGCGAACTCGACCAGCCGATCAGCTTCCACATCGGCTCGGGCAACATGGACGGCGGCTTGCGCAAGGACAAGGTGCGCACCTACGGCAAGATGGCGGCCTTCGCCGAACTGTCGGTCGATATCTTCCTGCGCAACGGCGTGCAGTTGAGCGACCTGATCATCTCCGGCGTGCTGGCGCGCTATCCCGACATCAAATTCGTATCGGTCGAAAGCGGCATCGGCTGGATTCCGTTCGCGCTCGAAGCCCTGGATTACCAGTTCCTGGGCAACCGGGTGCCCGAAGAACGGCCCGACCTCGACATGCTGCCGTCCGAGTATTTCGCGCGCAACGTGTACGCCTGCTACTGGTTCGAGCAGATCGCCCCGCGGCGGCTGGTGGACAAGGTCGGCGTGGACAAGATCATGTTCGAGACGGACTTTCCCCACCCCACCTCGCTGTTCGGCGACGAGGTGCACGACCGCATCAAGCACGGCCTGGAAGACTGCGACGCCGACGTGCGGCGGAAGATCCTGTGGGACAACGCCCAGCAGTTGTACAAGGTCGAGGGGCCGACGCCCGCGGACGAGGCGCGGCTGGCGGCGTGACGGGGTGTGCGGGAGTGCATCGGTTTGCAACCGTCTCCGCGTTGTTTTTCTATCCCCTCTCCCCTGGTGGGAGAGGGTTAGGGAGAGGGGGAAGGTGAATGCCTCGCCCCGGGTGGCATGTCGCGGTAAGGAGGAGGAACTCCCCGGATTCCTCTTGCGCAGAGCCTACCCCCGGCTCGAAAGGGGAATGACGGAGGAACGGCATTCCCCCCAAAGAAATCTCAAACCGATGTACAATCGATTATTCGGGTGAGTCCGCAGGGTGGAAGTAGCTCCGAGGACCCCCCTCCCTAGCCCTCCCCCTCAAGGGGGGAGGGAACGCTGATGCCTGATACCGACGTCTCCGGACACCCTTCGACGATGGCCCCGCTGCGGACCTGGGCGCGGCTGTTGTGGGACAACGGAGGCGTGGCGCCCGCCTATTGGGGGAAGCTGGGCCGCGTTCTGCTGCTGACCACCCTCGCCAGCCCGCTGCGCCTCGCGGAGCGACTCCGCTATGGCCGGCAGGTCGCACGCACGGCCATCGACGACCAGCCGCTCTTCATTCTGGGATTCGCCCGCAGCGGCACGACGCATCTGCACAATCTGTTGCACCGCGACCCGCGGTACGCGACCGTCTCGACCTTTCAGGCGATCGTGCCGACCTTCTTCCTGATCGGACGCGGCTGGTTGCAACGCCGGATGGCAACGGCGTTGCCGGCCACGAGGCCCATGGACGACGTGCGGGTCTCCCTCGACGCGCCGATCGAAGAGGAGGCCGCGATCAGCAATACCTGCGCGCTCTCGCCGATCCACCATCTGTCGTTCCCGCGGCGTGCCCGCGCCTATCTGGAAAAATACCTCACGATGCAGGGCGTGACGAAGAAGGAACTGGCCCGTTGGGATCGGGTCTATATGGACACGCTGCGCAAGGCGACCCTCGATGGCGGCGGCCGGCCCCTGGTCCTGAAGAGTCCGAACAATACCGGCCGGATTTCGCACCTGCTCCGCCTCTTCCCCCGTGCGAAATTCGTCCATATCGTCCGCAATCCGTACACCGTCTATCGGTCAATGCTGCACATGTATCGGAAACTCCTCCCGCTCTTTCGACTGCAGGTCGTGGCGGCGGAGGACATGGCGGAGCACGTCCTGTACGCCTACGAACTGGTCATGCGGCAGTATCTGCGCGACCGGGCCGCGATTCCGAAGGGGCATCTCGTGGAAGTCCGCTACGAAGATCTCGAGCGGCAGCCCCTCGCCGAACTGGAACGCTGCTACGCCGAGCTGGCCCTGCCGGGGTGGGCGCAGGCGCGCGGCCCCATCGGTGCCTATCTCGAAACCCTCTCCGGCTATCGCAAGAACCGCTTCTCGCTGGACCGATCCGTCATGGACCGCATCGAGCGGGAGTGGCGCTTCGCGCTCGACGTCTGGGAGTATGGACGCCCGGCCTGAACGTGCAGACGGTCGGGGAGTCGGATGGTGAGGGCGGGCGGGATGCCCGCGTTCCCGGGGGTTTGCATGGGTAAACGACGGCGGAGTCGGACCGTGTATCGGCTTGAAAAGGGGATTACATACAAGACGATCCCAAAGGGAGTTCTTCCTCGTCATACCTGCGAACCCCTCGTTATACCCCCGTTCGAGCCGGGGGCAGGCTCTGCGAACGCAGGTATCCATCCCCTGGATTCCCGCTTTCGCGGGAATGACGATGGGGTGGGATCTTCAAGTATGTCATTCCCCTTGAAAAATTCTCTGGTAGTCGGGGACCCTCTCCCACAGGGGGAGGGAATAAGAAAAGGGAATCGGATATGAATGGCCCCGCGTCCGTTGCGACACCTTTCCAACTTTCGGGTGGAATGCCGAGGCTGAGGTCACAGCGGGGTTCGTTTCGACAGGCTCAACGAACTTGGGGATCAGAAGGGTAGGTCACGTGCTGCGATTCGCCGAAGAGATCGTCCTGCTGCTGCTCGACGAAGAGCGCGGCGACCTCACGCCCTCCTTTCCGCCGCAGTCGTTGAACGTCGTGCTCGCCGGCGCGGTGTTGATGGAACTGGCCCTCGAAGACCGCATCGATACCGACCTCGAACGCCTGACCGTCGTGGATTCGACGCCCCTCGCGGACGACCTGCTTGATCCGACGCTGGACGACGTCGCGCGGGCGCCCGAGGCGCACGACACCGGTTTCTGGATCGCCCGCACCGCGGAGCGGGGGCCCGAAATTCGGGATCGGGTCCTCGCGCGGCTGGTCGAACGCGGCATTCTCGAAACCGAGGGCGACGGACCGGTCTTCCTGTCGCGTCCGGTGTCCCGCGCGCGCCGCTATCCGAGCATCGACGGCAAGGCCACGGAGGAAGTCCGCCTGCGGATCATGCGCGTGCTGTTCAGCGAAGAGATTCCCGACCCGCGTGACGTCGTGCTGATCTGTCTGGCGGACGCCTGCGGCATTTTCGAGGCCATCCTCTCCAAGTCGGAACGGGCCGAGGTGGAGCAACGGATCGCAGTGGTGCGGAAACTGGACCTGATCGGGCAGGCGGTGACGCAGGCGATCCGCACCATCGAACCGGCCCCTCCCCCGCCCCCCCGCCGGCACAAGGACATCCCGCAGGCCCCGGGGCTGCCGCTCGTCGGGAATGCCTTCGGCCTGTTGTCCGACCTGCGCGCCTTTCTGATGAAACAGTACCGCGCGTTCGGGCCGGTCTTCCGCATCCGTGCGTTCCATCGCCGCTTCATCGTCCTCGCCGGCCCGGAGGCGAATCGGTTCGTGGCGCGCGACAATCGGCATCTGCGGAGTTACGAAGCGTGGCTGCCGTTCACGACGGGACTCGGGGCCTCGCATCTGCTCGTCGGCATGGACGGTCCCGAACACGTCCGCATGCGCCGCGCCCATGCGGACCACTATTCGCACAAGCTGATGAAAGAGCGCACGGACGAGGCGGTCCGCATCATGCAACGCCAGATCGCGGAATGGCCCTCGGACACGGGGATTCCCGGGCAATACGCCTTTCAGGGCATCGTCACTACGCAATTGGGCCGGTTGATCGTCAACGCGGCCCCGGGAGAATACCTGGACGACGTCATCTTCTACTTCCAGACGCTCTTGAAGATCTACTTCTCGCGGCAACGGCCCCGGTGGACGATGTCCCTGCCGCGTTTTCGGCGGGCCGCCAAGCGGATGGAGGAACTGGCCGCAAACATTCTGGCGGACCACGCGCCGGAGAAGCGCGGAACCCGCCCCCCCGATTTCATCGACGACGTCCTGGAACTGAACCGCACCGACCCCCATTTCATGCCGGAGACCAATCTGCTGCTGACCGTGCTGGAAGCGTTCATGGTCGGGCTCGACACCGTATCGACGCTCTGCTCCTTCATTTCCTACGAGTTGCTGAAACACCCGGACCTGCTCGCGCGCGTGACCGCGGAAGCGGACGCCCTGTTCAAGCGGGGGACGCCCGGCCCGAACGACGTGCGCCGCATGGACGTGCTCCACCGCGTGGCACTGGAAACGCTGCGCCTGTATCCGCTCGCGCCCGTGGTGCCGCGGACCGTGGCCAACTCGTTCGAGTTCGCGGACTATCACGTTCCGGCCGGCGAGGACGTCCTGGTCGGATTCACGCTGCCCCACCTGATGCCGGAATACTTCCCCGACCCGCAGCGTTTCGACATCGAACGCTACACCCCGGAACGGGCGGAGCATCGCCAAGCCGGGGTCTATGCGCCCTTCGGGGTCGGGGCGCATCGGTGTTTGGGGAGTAGTCTGGCCGAGGTACTGATCGCGCTCAACGTCGCCACCCTCGTGCACGAAGCCGAACTGGCCCTGGATCCCCCCGACTACCGATTGAAGATCAGACGCCTACCCGTCGTCCGCCCCGACCGCTCCCTCAAATTCCGCGTAGTGCGCCGGCGCACCGCCTGATGAGCGGGTTCGTCTCCCCATTGACGGACCGACCGGCTCAATCTCCGTCAGGGAACGACATACCGGGTGACCCCGCGCCCGTTTCGACAAGCTCAACGAACTGGACCCTGAGCCTGCGGTCCCTGAGCTTGTCGAAGGGTCGGGGGTGGGATACGGAGGCCAAGGTGACATCGGGGTTCGTTTCGACAGGCTCAACGAACTTGGGGATGGAACGATCCCCGAGCTTGTCAAGGGTTCGAAGGGTTTTCGTCCGAGGGGGGTATGGCCCGTAAGCCAGCGAAAGCTCCGGGGTCGTCCCGTATGCAATTCCCTTTCCTTTCCGCCCCCTCTCCCCTCGTGGGAGAGGGCTGGAGCCTGCCCCGGATCTGATCCGGGGGAGAGGGGGAGAGACACCCGCCTGCCCCTCAAAGAATCCGAATGTCCCGGTGATAGACGCAGCGATACCGTTGCGGTGCGGCGTTCCCGGTCGGTTCCAGCACTTTGCGGCCGGTGCGTTCCTCGAACACGCCGACCCACTCAACGACGTGTTCGGGTTGCAGCGAGAGGCCCGACACGCCCAAGCGGCGGACGATTCTGCGGGCGATGCCGCCCGCGGTCAGCGCACGCTCGCAGGCGTCGCCGTACGCGCCGACGACGTGCTCGGCGATCCGTTCCCGGATGTCGTGATAGGCGGCGCCGTGACCGACGCCGACGTCGAAACTCGGCATGTCGCGCTCCCAGAGACACATCGGGTCAACCGACCTTCACCAAGGAAATTACCTACAAGATGATCCCGCGCCCGTTTCGACAAGCTCAACGGGCTGAATGGTAAAAGCCGCGTCGCTTGAAGTCCACTCGTGAACCACGTTGTGTAGGGGCGACGCATGCGTCGCCCCTACGGCACCGAGGCTTTTCCACCCGTCCCCACTGACCCCCAACCACTAGTCACTGCCCACGTTCTATGATGTTGAGGGGGCTATGGTGAACTTCGTCAGCGTCGGGCAACCCGCGGGCCACGTGGAAGGACCGGCGAAGGTCACCGGAAAGGCGCGCTATACCGCGGACGTGGCGCTGCCCGGGCTGCTGTACGGCAAATGCCTGCGCAGCCCGTTTCCGCACGCGCGGATCGTGTCCATCGATACCGCACAGGCCGCGGCCCTGCCGGGCGTGCACGCGGTGCTCACGGGAGCCGACCTGCCCGACCGGCGCATCGGCCGCTTCTTTCTCGACATGCCGGTGCTGGCCCGCGACGTGGTCCGCTTCGTGGGCGAAAAGGTCGTGGCGGTCGCCGCGGAATCGATGGACGTGGCCGAAGAGGCGCTGACGCGCATCGACGTGGAGTACGACGAGTTGCCGGCGGTGTTCGACCCGCTCGACGCCATGCGCGACGACGCCCCGCGCGTCCACGCGGATACGAGCGGCTACCGCCACCCGCCGATTCCCGATTTCGCACATCCGGGCGACGACAGGTTGTTCCCCGACATTCCCAACGTGGTGTCGCGCGTCGTGTATGCGCACGGCGACGTGGAAGCCGGCTTTGCCGAAGCCGCGCGCGAGTTCACCCACACGTTCCGCGTGCCGCCGGTCCACCAGGGCTACATCGAGCCGCACGCCAGCGTGGTTCGGATCGAACCGGGCGGGAAGATCGATCTGTGGATTTCCAACAAGACGCCGTTCATCGCGCGCGGCCAGTTCGCCGCGGCGGTCGGCGCGGACGAAGCGCAGGTCTGCGTGAACCCGGCTCCCATCGGCGGCGACTTCGGCGGCAAGGGGTCGCTCATGGACAGCGTGGCCGCCTACCATCTGGCCGCGACCGCGGGCCGGCCGGTCAAGATGGTGATGACCTACACCGAGGAGTTGCTGGCCGGGAACCCACGGCACCCCGCGATCATTACGTTGCGCACCGGCGTGTCCGCTGACGGCCGGATCGTCGCGCGCAAGGCCACGCTGGTGTTCAGTTGCGGGGCGTACAGCGCGTTCACGCCGCTGCACACGGTGCACGGCAGCGTGCACGCCGCGGGGCCGTACCGCATGCCCAACGTCGAGATCGAGGTGCTGCGCGCCTACACCAACACCGTGCCGGCGGGACACATGCGCGCGCCCGGGGCGCCTCAGATCGTGTTCGGCGTCGAGAGCCACATGGACCTGATCGCCGCGGAACTCGGCCTGGACCCGTTGGAGTTCCGGCTGCGCAACACCCTGACCGAGGGGGACGCCGCACCGCTGGGCGACAAGTGGAAGAAAATCCGCTGCCGGGAAACGCTCGAAGCCGCGGCCGAGGCCGCGGGCTGGACCGAGGCGAAGCCGCCCGACGTGGGCCGCGGGATCGGCATGTACGACCGCGAGCCCGGGGCGTTCGGGCCGTCCAGCGCGACGCTCGACATCGACGCGGACGCCGGGTTGACACTCATGACCGGCGCCGCGGACACGGGCACCGGTTCGTACACCGTGTTGCAGCAGATCGTGGCCGAGGCCATGCAGCTTCCCCTGTCGCAGGTGTCCGTGGTGCAAGGCGATACCGACACCGCGGGCTGGGAAGTCGGCGCGGGCGGCAGCCGCCTGACCCACATGGCAGGCCAGGCCGTGCTCGCCGCGGTCCGCGCGCTGAAGGACGGGCTGATCGAATTCGCCGCCCGGCAGATGGAGACGCCGCCCGATCAGGTGGAATACCGCGCCGGCGGTTTCGTCGGCATGCAGAACGCGGACCGGCTCACCCTGACTGACTTGATGGCGGCGCTGGCGGCGCGGAACGAAACGCCGCTCAGCTTCCGTGGCGAATACGTGGCCGAAACCCCGGTGGACGTGACCTCGTTCTGCGCCCAGGTCGCCGAAGTCGCCGTCGATCGAGAGACCGGCCAAGTGAAGCTGACCAAACTGACGACCGCCCACGATGTGGGGACCGTCCTGAATCCCCTCACCCACCAGGGGCAGGTCGAGGGCGGCGCGGTACAGGGCATCGGTCAGGCGTTGACCGAACATCTGGTCGTGCAGGACGGCGCGGTGACCAATCTGCATTTGGGCGAGTACAAATTGCCGACGGCGATGGACATCCCGGAACTGGAGACCGTGCTGGTGGAGAGCGACGCCGGGCCGGCGCCGTACGCCGGCAAGGCGGTCGGCGAACACAGCAACGTGGCGGTGCCCGCGGCCGTGGCCAACGCGGTGGCCGACGCGGTCGGCGTGCGGCTGACGGATCTGCCCGTCACCGCGGAAAAGGTGTACGCCGGGCTACGCGCCCGAGGCGAACGAGGCGGCGAGACATGAAGACGATCGCGTTGCACGTCAACGGCGACGCCGTGGAGCGGCGCGTGCCGGACCATCGGCTGCTGGTCGATTTCCTGCGCAACGACCTCGACCTGACCGGCACCAAGGAAGGGTGCAGCGTGGGCGTGTGCGGGGCGTGCACCGTGCTGGTGGACGGGAAGCCCGTCAGTTCGTGCCTCGCGTTGGCGGTCACTGCGGACGGCTGTCGCGTCGAGACCATCGAAGGGTTGGCGGACGGCGACCGGCTACACCCGCTGCAACAGGCGTTCATCGACCGGGGCGGGTTCCAGTGCGGGATCTGCACTCCGGGGCAGATCATGTCGGCCAAGGCCCTGCTCGACGAAAACCCGCGGCCGTCCAAGGCGGAGATCCAGGACTGGATGATGGGCAACCTGTGCCGCTGCACCGGTTATTACAAGATCATCGAGTCGATCCAGGCCGCGGCGGATGTGGAAAGTGGCTAGTCACTTCCCCCCATGATCGCCTTCGAATACGTCGAACCCGACAGCCTGGACGAGGCGCTCGCCCTGCTGGCGGAGCATGGCGAAGACGCCAAGCCGCTGGCCGGCGGCACCGGGCTGCTCAACCTGATGAAGCAACGGTTGGTGCAGCCCGCGTATCTGGTCGGACTGCGCCGCTTGGCGCGCCGGCCCGAGCTGGGCGGCATTCAGGCCGATAGCAGACTCGACATCGGCGCATTGTGTTCCCAGCGCGTGGTCGAAACGTCCCCGCTCGTCCGCGAACACGCGCCGTTGCTGGCCGAAACCCTCCATCGAGTGGCGACCGTCCGCATCCGCGCGTCGGCGACCTTGGGCGGCGCGTTGGCGCACGCCGACCCGAATCAGGACCCGCCGGCCGCCCTGCTGGTCCTCGACGCCCGGGCGCACTTGGCGTCGGCGCGCGGCGAACGCGCCGTCCCGCTCGACGAGTTGTTCGTCGATTACTACGAAACCGCGCTGCACCCCGACGAGTTGATTACCCGCATCGAGATTCCGGCCCTGCCCCTCGGGTCGGGCACGGCCTACGTCAAGTTCCTTCCCCAGACGCACGACGACTACGCCACCGTCGCCGCGGCGGCGCGTGTCGGTCTGCGCGACGGCCGAATCGGCGAAGCTCGCGTGGCGCTCGCGGCCGCGGGGCCGGTCCCGTTGCGGAGCGCCGCGGTCGAAGCCGCGCTCCGGGGCCAACGTCCGAGCCCGCAGCTTGCCGCGGACGCCGCGGCTCTGGTCGCCGACGAGGTCGAGCCGGTCGCCGACTTCCGCGGCTCGGAAGCCTTCAAGCGCGACATGGCCGTCGTGATGGTCCGTCGGGCCATCGATCTGGCGGTTGCGCGGGCGCTGAACGGGCGGGCGATCGAATGAATTTCGAGCACCGCTGCACCGTCCCGGTTGCCCGCGAGACGCTGTGGGCGTTTCTGATGGACGTGCCGACCATGTCGGGCTGCGTACCCGGGGTGAGCGAGGTCGCCGCCACGGACGCCGACCATTTCACGGGCCGGATGAAGGTGAAATTCGGTCCGATCCGGCTCACCCTGCAAGGCTCGCTGACCATCGACGAACGCGACCGAGCCAATTGGCGCGCCGTCGGCAAGGCCGAAGCCAACGACCGCCGTGTGGGCGGCGGCGTGCACATCAACGCGGAACTCGCGTTGCTGGAATCCCGAGGCGAAGCGGGCGCCGTCGCGGTAGGGACGGAGTTGGTGGTGACGACCGAGGCGCGGATGCTGGGCAAGCTCGGCGAGTTCGGCCAGTCGATGATCCGCAAGCGCGCGGACAAGACCGTTGCCGAGTTTGCACAGAACGTGGCGGAGCGGTTCCGGGGTGCGGAAAGTAGATAATGATTCGACGCAATCGAAGCGGAATGGCTTGCGAGAATATCCGTCGCTCGTTTCGACAAGCTCAACGGGCTCGTCTTTATCTTTCAATCGTAGATTTCTGTGGGAATTCCATTCTTGAGAATCCTTGCCTGTTCTTTCACTTCAATGACGATGTGTAGGGGCGTAAAATTTTACGCCCCTCCGCCGGACGAGAAGCAAAAATGCGTCTCAGGATCGTCAAGTATGTAATCCCTATTTCTTTTCTCCCCCTCTCCCCAGCCCTCTCCCACGAGGGGAGAGGGGGCGGAAAGGAAACGGCATTGCTACGAAGTGATTGGGAGTATCTCAGTTCGAGATTTCTCTTTCGACGAATGTCGGCCTCGAGTGCAGGGGCAGGCCCCCGTGATCCCTGAGCCTGTCGAAGGGTGCCTGCCCGTCCCTAACCCCAGGGCAACCACAGGGGGCTGCCCCTACAGAACAGGTCCATGGGTTAAGGTTCACATCGAGACACAATCAGGGGATCCTGGAGCTTTCCCTGGCTTTCGTGCTGCGCTCCCTGGCCCAAAACCCTTCGACCTTTCGGCGAGATCAAGGCGCCACAGGTTCACCAACCGGGCTCAAGGATCGCGCTCAAGACTCGGTAAGCTCGAAGACCTTCCCAACCCCAAGTTCGTTGCGCTTACGATGTGTTGAGCCTGTCGAAACATCGAAACGAACCCCGCCGTCACCTCAGTCTTCGCATCCCTCCCCGGCCCCTCGACCTCTCCGACCACCTTCACTTTTGCTCTTCACTTCGGGAACTATTTCCTGTACTGATTCCTCATCTCATCACAAAAGGAGAAAGGCATATGACTCATGAAGTGAATCGGGATCGAGTGACAGCCCCCCCCCCCCCCCCGCCCCCCGGGAGCGCTGACTGACGCGCAGCAGAAAAAGAAGCCCTGGGCCAAGCCGACCGTCCTGGCCCTCGACGACTGGACTGTTCATAGTGTCCTGGCCGCCAACGACCCCATCACGACCGAGACGGGGAATGACGCCTACCGTCCCGATAGCTGATCCTTCCCCCGCCGCGGGTTGAACTGCAGTTTCCCAACAGGCCGCGGCCCGGAGCGCGAAATCGCCCCCGCTGACTCGGCCGGACGGCTCGTCGATCGACAGGGGCGTGCTACAACCGCTCACCAATCGAGGAACGACAAAGCGTTGCAGATGGATTGGTTAGCGACGCCAGCCCGGATGCGATCCGCATCCGGGCTGTCCAGCAGACGCGCAACGTCCAGGTAACGCGCCCGCTCCGGGAGCGTCGCCCGGGCGGCAAGATCTTCTCCGATGGCCGCGAACGCCGGGACGAAAGCGGCGCGTAACGGTTCGACCCGAGCCGGGTCCTGCTTGCTCGGATACCAGCAGACCTCGGGCGGCAGTACCGACCGCAGCGCGTGGCGCATCAGCCAGCGGCCCCATTTCCCGCGCCGGAACTGCGCCGGCGGCAGACCCAGGGCGAACTCCAACACCCGCCGGTCCAGCAACGGATAGCGGTACTCGATGCCCCGGCGCGCCCCGCTCGCCGCCCAGCCCTCCATACGCGCGCTCAGATGTGCGGACTGCAACAGCCACACTTGGCTGCGCCGCACGTCGAGATAGCGGGGCAACGGTTCCGGCCGCGGCTGCGTCCGCCGCCGGAACGCCGGGTCGATGAACCCCCGCCGGGAGCGCCGCCCCTTGCCCCGCCACAGCCGCCCAAGGTCGAGGATGAGGCCGGGCCACGCGAGCCGCAGCACGCAGCCGAACAGCAACCCGCGCAGGCTCATGCCTCTGGCCCGGCACTCGGCCGCCAGCTTCCCCCACCGCCCGCTCAGCAGGATGTGTTCGAGATGTCCGCGGCCGTTGAAGGACGCGCCCTCGTCTCCGCCCCAGCCCGACAACAGCACGCGGACGCCCCGCGCCTCGGCGCATTGCTGCACGGCCTCCTCGTTGAGATGGACATGGACGCCGGGATACGCCCCGTCGCGGCGCAGGACGGCCACGATGTCGGCCGCGCTCAACGCCCGGTGGTCCACGCGCAAATCTTCCTGAGGGCACACTGCGTCGATGAGAGCGTATTCCTGTGCGTGCGCCGGGTCAGGCAGCGCGTCGCCCAACTCCGGCAGCCAACTGAACGTCAGCGGCGGCGGACGGCCCTGACGTCGCAACTCCCGGGCGGCGAGCACCGCAATGCTCGACGAATCCAGACCCCCGCTCAGATGTGCGCCTATCGGGCCCGGCCCCCACAAGCGGTCCCACACCGCCCGGGTGTAGAGGTCCAGGAACTCCTCCGCATACGCCTCGTCGGAGGCTGGCCGCGCACTCGGTGCTGCTTCCGGGCGCCAGTGTCGTTTCAGATGCACCGCGCCGGCCTCGACGGTGAGCATGTGGCC
Source organism: uncultured Binatia bacterium (SeqCode) (assembly GCA_965242795.1). Classification (GTDB taxonomy): domain Bacteria; phylum Desulfobacterota; class Binatia; order Bin18; family Bin18; genus Bin18. The sequence continues at coordinate 130,990 of OZ251505.1, read as the reverse complement.
CGGCGGCAGCTTGCGCACGGCCTCGAAGAACGTGCGGGTGGTCGTCAACAGCATGATGCCCGTCAGATGCTCCGCCACCGAGGTCTCGTCGAGTGCGTCGGAAACACCCGGCGCGGCCAGCACGCCTTCCACCGCGCTGGCGAAGGTGAAGCCTTGCGCGGTTGCGGCGTAGTAGAAGGGCCGGGCGCCGATGTGGTCGCGGGCGCAGAACAGGGTGCGCGTCCGGGCATTCCACACGGCGAAGGCGTAGTCGCCGAGCAGGTGGTGGGGACATTCTTCTTCCCACCGCAGATAGGCGTGCAGGATGAGGTCGCCGTCGGCGAGGCCGGCGCGCTCGGATTGCGGAACGCCGAGGGCAGCGCAGAGTGAGGCGCGGTCGTCGAGCCCCGGGCGTCCGCGGCGACGGTGAGTCCGGCGTCACGGGCGAAACGGAGTACGGGGCCGGTGGCGTCCCCTTCCATCTTCGCGGACCGTGCCCCGAGGCCGACGCTGCCTTCCGTCCATTCCACGGTGTCGGTCCCGTACGGGGTGAGAGCCGCCAACATGGCGTGCAATCCGTGCGCGGCGTCCGCTTCGCGCAACAGGAATCCGCAAATGGTGTGCATAGGGTCGGCTCTGTATGGCGCGGTTCGGGCGGCTGTCAATCGGCGGCGGGAAAGCGCCGCGGGCTCGGGGATCGGGCTCAACGGGCTGGTTCCTGATTGCAGGTGTCTTTTCGCCCCCTCTCCCCAACCCTCTCCCACGAGGGGAGAGGGGGCAGGAGGGAGGCGCGTCGTTTCTGTGGAGATTTTTCCCTCTTGGTTTCTTCCCTCGCGCTTTCATCTCTCCCCTTTTTTCCCCCTCCCCCCTCCGTGGGGGAGGGTCGGGGAGAGGGGGCGAAAAGAAATGGGGCTTACATACTTGACGATCGTGAGACGCCTTTTTGCCACTCGTCAGGCGGAGGGGCGTAAAATTTTACGCCCCTATACATCGGCATTGAAGGGAAAGAACAGGCAAAAGTCCTCAAGTACGTCATGCTCCAAAAAGGGAAGAGGTGAAAGCGGGGCTAAAGAAAGCAAGAGGGAAGGATTTCAACGGAAACGACGCGCCTCCTTTCTGCCCCCTCTTCCCTTGTGGGAGAGGGTTGGGGAGAGGGGGAAGAATGAAGGAGAGGCGAACAGGCTCTCGCCCTACATGCGGACGCGCTCGTGCCGCGGGTCGTACAGCGGGCGGAGGGAGGCGCGGGCGGGGATGCGGCGGCCCGCCACTTCGATACCGTAGCGGCCCGACTCGACGTATGCGTCGGTCACGCCGGCCGCGGATTGGATGTAGCCCAGGCCGACCGCGGCCCCCAGCGTGTGGCCGAACATGCCGGACGTGATCGAGCCGACGATCTCGTCGTCGCGCCAGATCGGTTCGTTTTGGTAGAGCAGCGCGTCCGCGTCGTCCAGAACGAACTGCACCAGCCGCTTCGTCAGGCCGCGTTCGCGTTGTTCGAGCAGGGCCGCGCGGCCTACGAAGTCGGGCTTGGAAAACCGTACCGCGAACCCCAATCCGGCCTCCAACGGGGTGTCCTCGTCGGTGATGTCGTGGCCCCAATGGCGGTAGCCCTGTTCGATACGCAGCGAGTTCAGCGCGTGATACCCGCAGTGTTGCAACGAGTCCGCGCGCCCCGCGTCCACCAGCGCGTCATAGACGTGGGCCGCGAACTCGGTCGGCACGTGCAGTTCCCAACCCAATTCCCCGACGTACGTGACGCGCAGCGCACGCAGCGTTGCGTCGGCAAAGTCGATCTCCCTACACGTCATGAACGGAAACGCGGCGTTGGACAGGTCGGCGTCGGTCAGCCGGCCGAGTAGCGCGCGCGACCGCGGCCCCATGACGCCCAACACCGCGGAGCCCGACGTCACGTCGGTCAGAAACGCATGGTCGGCCGCGGCGATGTGCGACCGGAGGTACGCGAAGGTGCGCGTCTGGTTGGCCGCGGCGTCCACGATGTAGAAGCCGTCCGCGGCCAGGCGGGTGACGGTCACGTCGGCCTCGATGCCGCCGCGCGGGTTCAGCATCTGCGTATAGACGACCGTGCCGGCCGGCACGTCGATCCGGTTGCCGCAAATCCGGTCAAGGACCTTCACGGCGTCGCGGCCCTGGAACAGGAATTTGCTGAACGATGTCTGGTCGAACAGGCCAACGTTTTCGCGTACTGCGCGATGTTCGGCCGCGGAATGGTCGAACCAGTTCTGCCGGGCGTAGGAATAGCGGTCGCGCGGCTCCACGCCCCGCGGCGCGAACCAGTTGGCGCGCTCCCAGCCCGCGGTCTCGCCGAAACACGCGCCGGCCGCGGCCAAGCGGGAATGCAGCGGCGAGGTGCGCACGTTGCGGCTCGTTGCGTACTGCCGGAACGGCCAGTGCATGTCGTAGAGCAGGCCGAGCGTCTCCGAGACGCGCTTTTCGAGATAGCGCCGGCTGTTCTGAAACGGCAGGTTCCGCCGCACGTCCACATCCCACAGGTCCAGGGGCGGATGGCCGTGGACGATCCACTCGGCCAATACCTTGCCCGCGCCGCCCGAGGACTGGATGCCGATCGAGTTGAACCCCGCGGCCACGTAGAAATGTGCGAGTTCGGGCGCTTCGCCCAGATGGTAACGGTCGTCGGGCGTGAAGCTTTCCGGCCCGTTCAGAAACAGTTTGATGCCCGCGGTCTCCAACGCCGGCATACGGCGCATGGCCTTGTGGAACACGTCGTCCAGATGCTCCCAGTCCTCGGCGAACGTGCCGAACGCGAAGTCGTCCGGAATCGCGGCGCCTCCCCTACCCCACGGTTTGGCGTTCGCTTCGAAGAAGCCGGCCAGAAGGCAGCCGACCTCCTCCTTGAAGTACGTGGCGCTGTCCGGGTCGCGCAGCGTGGGCAGGCCGGACGCGAGTCCCGGCACCGCCTCCGTCACCACGTAGAAATGCTCCGCGGCGTGCAGCGGCACGTTGACGCCGGCCAGCCGCCCGACCTCGCGCGCCCACATCCCGGCGCAGTTGACGACGGTCTCCGCGGCGACGTCGCCCCGGTCCGTGGCAACGCCGGTCACGCGCCCGTCGCGTTGGTGGATGCCGGTCACGCGCACGTTCTCGAAGATCCGCGCGCCGCGCAGCTTGGCGCCTTTGGCATAGGCTTGCGTCGTATCGGTCGGGTTGGTCTGGCCGTCTCCGGGCAGATACACCGCGCCGACCAGGTCCTCGGCGTTCATCAGCGGCCACAGTTCCGACGCCTCGCGCGGCGAGATCACCTCGACCTCCAGGCCGAAGCACTTGGCCATTGACGCCCCGCGCTGCAACTCCTCGAAGCGTTCCGCGTTGCCGGCGATGGACAGCGAGCCGGTCCGTTTGAAGCCCGTGGCCTGGCCGGTCTCGGCTTCGAGTTCCTGCATCAACGTGGTGGTGTATTGGGCCAGCCTGGTCAGGTTGCGCGTCGCCCGCAATTGGCCCACCAGCCCCGCGGCGTGCCACGTCGTGCCGCTGGTCAGGGTCTTGCGTTCCAACAGCACGACGTCGGTCACGCCGAGCTTGCACAGATGATAGGCGACGCTGCAGCCGATGATGCCGCCGCCGATAATCACGACCTGGGAGTGGGATGGAAGGTTCATGGAAGACTCCGGGGAATTGTGGATTGTGGATTGTGGATTGCGACGCGCTGAGCTTGTCGAAGCGTGGATTGCGGGATCGAATCGTCGGGGAGGGCAACCACGGGGGGTTGCCCCTACGTTGGTTCCCCATTCGGATATTCATCCTGTCGTCCCTGAAAACGACAGGGAACCCCGATAAGAGCGGGCGGGACGCCCGCGGTCCCAGGGGCCATCGCTGGAAATGACGGGGAGGCTCACCTGCCCCGCCTTCCAGCATGTCGAGCCCGGCCGGGGCCGGCGTTGGAAATGACGGGGAGGCCCGATCCGTAGTGTCCCATTCCCCATTCCCCAATCCACAATCGAAAATCCACAATCCACAATTCCTTCACTTCGCCCTGGCGAACGTCTCCGCGGACGCCGTCCGCCATGCCTGCTCGAAACCGCCCGGAATCGGCTCCTGCAACAGGTCGCCCGGCCGCACGAACTCGAACAGCGCGCCGTAGTGCCGGGTGGCGGTCGCGGACACGCGGCGCTGGACGTGCCACGGCTGCAACTCCTCCGGCGTCGCGATGCCCATCGCGCCCATGATCTCGCACACGCTGGCAATCGTTTCGCGGTGGAAATTGGCGACCCGCTCGCTTTTCACCGCGGGGACCAGACCGGCGACGAGGTGCGGGTTCTGCGTCGCCACGCCCGTCGGGCAGGTGTTGGAGTTGCAGCGCAGCGCCTGAATGCAGCCGAGCGCCATCATCATCCCGCGCGCGGAACTGCACACGTCCGCGCCCAGCGCCAGCAACTTCACCATGCGGAAGCCGGACGTGATCTTGCCGCTGGCGATCACCGTGACGCGGTCGCGTACCCCGAACCCGACCAGGGCGTTGTGCACGAAGATCAGACTCTCGATCAGCGGAGAGCCGATGTGGTCCGAGAATTCGAGCGGCGCGGCCCCGGTGCCGCCCTCCGCACCGTCCACGCTGATGAAGTCCGGCAGGATGCCCGTGCGCTGCATGGCCTTGCAGATCGCCAGGAACTCGCGCCGCTTGCCCACGCACAGCTTGAGCCCGACCGGTTTTCCGCCGGCCAGTTCGCGGAGGCGCGCAACGAACTCCAGCAGCCCGACCGGCGTCGAAAACGTGGCGTGGCCGGACGGAGAGATCACGTCGCGGCCGAGCAGTACCCCGCGGATGCGCGCGATTTCGGGGGAGACTTTCGCCGCGGGCAGAATGCCGCCGTGGCCCGGCTTGGCGCCCTGCGACAGCTTGATCTCGATCATCTTGACGGACGGCAGGCCGGCCTTCTCCCGAAACGGCGCGGGCGCAAACGCGCCGTCGGGCGTGCGGCAGCCAAAATAGCCCGTCCCGATCTGCCAGATCAGGTCGCCGCCGTGCTCCAGATGGTAGGGGCTGATGCCACCCTCCCCCGTGTTGTGGGCGAAGTTGCCGCGCTTCGCCCCGCGGTTGAGGGCGAGGATCGCGTGGCTGCTCAACGCGCCGTAGCTCATGGCCGCCACGTTGAGCAGGCTGGCCGTGTAGGGCCGGGTGCAGTCCGGCCCGCCGATGGTCGTCCGCAGGTCGGTCGGCTCCAGGTGGATGGGGGCCAGCGAGTGATGCACCCATTCGTAGCCGACCTCGTACACGTCTTCCTTGGTGCCGAACGGCAGGGTGTCGCGTTCGCGCTTGGCGCGCTGATAGACGAGCGAGCGCTGTTCGCGGTCGAACGGCACGCCGTCGGTGTCGTTCTCGATGAAGTATTGGTAGATTTCCGGGCGGACGAGTTCCAGGAGATAGCGGCCGTGGCCGACGACGGGAAAGTTGCGCAGCACCGCGTGTTTGGTCTGGAAATAATCGTACAGCCCGAGCGCGATGACCGCCCCGGGCAGCAGCCACCACCACGAGCCGGGCGGAAAGGCGAGAAAATCGACCGCGCATAAGAGGGCCGCCACGGCGGCGGTCAGCAGAAAGAGTCTGCGCATGATCCGTCCGAAAGCAGAACCGACGGGAACGGCCCGCCCGGTGCGTTGTATCCGTGCCGCTGCGGATTTGACAATCCGCAGGTGAATTTCCCGTCTGCCCGGCGAAGATGGACGCCGCGCGCGTCCAAGCGTCTCGGTCCGTGTCGGAAGGCTCTTGTGGGCTTCGTTCCTCGGGATCTCAGCCGAGCAGGATGATCCCGATGCCGGCCAGCACCAACGCCATGCCGGGCAACTGGCGCCAGACTTCGCGCTCGCGCCAGACGACGATGGCCAGGACGATGGCCGCGACGGCTTCGACCTGCGCCAGGGCCTTGGCGTACACCACCAGCGTCAGCGAGTACGACCAGAACGCGCACACGCTGCCGCCGAAACCGGCCGCGCCGATCAGCGCCATGCGACGCCAATGGACGGGGAGTTGGCGCCACTCGTCGGGCAGGAACCGCGCCACCCACGCGGTCAGGATGACGACTTCCATCCAGGTGGTGTGGAAAACGGCATAGACCGCGGCCTCGAAGCGACTCGCGCCGAACTGCGGGTTGGCCGCGGCGAACGCCGCGGTGGCTTCCTTCAGCAGGAAGCTCGCCAGCACCAGGAAGACCGCGGCGACCAGGGCCAGCAGTGCTCCCCAGTCGAGGCGGAGGGCGGCGCGCCAGCCGCCGACGCCGCCCGCGCGCCCGAGGTTCATCAGCACGAACCCGCCGGTTGCGGCCAGAATACCGGTCCAGCCCAAGGGCGACGGCGCTTCTGCAAAGAAGAATATGCCGAACAGCGCGGTGAACAGGATCTCCAGTTTGTACAGGATGATGGCCTGCGCGAAATTTGCGTGCCGGAAGGCCGAGACGAGCGCTAGGTTGGCAGCGATCTGGGTTACGCCGGTCAGCAGGCAGTACCAGAAAAACGCGGCCGGCAGCCGCGGCGCGCCGCTATGGACCGTCAGCCACACGACCGCGAGGGTGGAGAACGGTAGGTTGAAGGCGAACCGCGCCCAACTCAGCAGTACGGGCGACACGTGGCCGGTGAGCGCGCGGGCGAGGGCGTTACGCAGGGTGAGGAAGATGCCGGCGGCGATCGAGATTTCGATCCAGGTCATGGAATTGTGGATTGCGGCGCGCTGAGCTTGTCGAAGCGTGGATTGCGGATTTTTGATTGGGGAATTCGACGCCGTCCCGAACGCGACTCGGGATAGAGAGGGCGACGTCCGATTATTCGGAGCGTAGGGGAATTACGGACGAGACGCTCCCGAACCTCGTCATGCCCCCGTTCAAGCCGGGAGCAGACTCCGCGCAAGCGGGTATCCACGCCCTGGATTCCCGCTTGCGCGGGAATGACGACTTGGCGGAATCTTCAAGTATGGAATTCCCTGGCCCGGGATGACCGTGGCCCTTGGGGGGATGACCTTCCGGGGAGGAGCACACCCAATCCACAATCCAAAATCCACGCTTCGACAAGCTCAGCGCGCCGCAATCCAAAATTCTTCAGTTGCGTTTGCCGCGACATGACGCAGCCAAGCTACTCCGACTCTCCGTCCCGGTCGAACACGACGGTCGAGACCGGCGCCAGAGCGTCGGTCGTGGCGAACAGGTCCATGACGCGCCGGGCATTGGCGGCGAGGTCGCCGCGGCCCACGCGCGAGGCCGAACGGACGTACACCGTGCTGCGCGGCTCCGCATCGGCTTCGGCGCCGGCCGTGACCCAGATGGTAACGTCGTCCTGAAAGCCGATCAGCTTGGTGGTCGCCACCGCCTCGATTCTGCGCGCGTCCGCGTCGACCGAGGTCAACTCCCAATGCAGCGCCAGCGCCGCGCGGCGCGCCACGTCGAACATCAGCGCGGCCGGCCCGGCGTAGGTGCGCGGCCGCAATTCGGGGAAGGCCGAATCGGGCGTGGTCTCGGCCACGTTGGTGGTCAGATATGTCCACAGCCTGGTCGCGACACCGGGCGGGTCCGTCCACCGCGGTTTGTTCGAGATCAGTCCCGCGGCCGCCAGCGACGCCCCGATCAGGGCCAGAAAAAGGACGACTTGCGCTCCGCCGCTCAGCATACGCCGGGTGGTGTCCTGCATAGCCCGTTCCTCCGGCGTGGCCGCGACGGGCTCCTCAGTCCGCCGCGGGGACGAGCAGCGCCCGCAGCCCGTCCCAATCCGTAGTCGGCAGCGAACAGGTGAAATTGTGGCAGACGTAGGCGGTCGGGCCGCCCTGCCCCGCGGGAGGCGTGTCCGCCAGAAAGCCGGGCAGCCGCGGACCGCCATCCCGGCCCGAGCCCCGCGGGTCGAGGCAGCGCACGGTTTTGTTCGGGACGAAGAGGCGGTGCACGTTGCGCAGCAGCGCCCGGGTGTCGGCTGCGGCCGGGTCGCCCAACAGGACGACTTCCTTGGGCTTGCGTGCGTAGAAATCGAACGCGCACAGCAGGTTGGCGAACCCGAACGGGTTTTGCTGCATGGCGTCGTAGAACAGCTTGAACAGGGTCTCGGCTTTCGCCAGATACTCGGAGTTCTCGGTCAGATAGTACAGGCGCAGCAGCACGCTCGCCGCGACCGAATTGCCTGACGGCACCGAGCCGTCGAAGGATGACTTGGAGCGGGTAATCAGCGTTTCGTGATCCGCGGAGGTATAGAAGAAGCCGCCGGCGTCCGCATCCCAGAATTGCGCCAGCATCGCGTCGGTCACCCCGACCGCGCGGTCCAGATAGTCGGCCTCGAAGCCTGCTTCGTACACGTCCAGCAGCGCCGCGGCACAGCAGGCGTAGTCGTCGAGATAGGCGTTGAATTTCGCCTGCCCGTCCTTGTAGCTGCGCAGCAGGCGCAGGCCGCCGGCTTCCGACCGGGACAGATGGGTCAGGATGAACGCCACGCCGTGGCGGGCCACGTCGAGATACTCGCGCCGGTCGAGCACGCGCGCGGCCTCGGCAAACGCCGAGATCATAAGCCCATTCCACGCGGTCAGCATCTTGTCGTCGCGTCCGGGTTTGACCCGCTCTTCGCGCACGCGGAACAGCGTCTGTCGAGCTTCGGCGATGAGCCGCGTCACGGCGTCCACGTCACGGCGGAACAGTTTTGCCAACTGCGGCAGTTCGAGCGTGGGGTGCAGGATGTTGCGGCCCTCGAAATTGCCTTCGTCGGTCACGTCGTAGTAGCGGCAGAACACCTCGCCCGCGTCCGCGCCCAACAGACGCATCACCTCGGCGCGATCCCAGACGAAGAATTTCCCCTCCTGGCCCTCGGAGTCCGCGTCTTGGGTCGAGTAGAAGCCGCCCTGCGGGCTCTGCATCTCGCGCGCGACGTAGGTCAGCACGTCTTCCGTGACGTGGCGAAAGAAATCATCACCGCTGGCTTGGTACGTTTCGAGATACAGACGCGACAGTAGCGCGTTGTCGTACAGCATCTTCTCGAAGTGCGGCACCAGCCAGCGCGCATCGACCGAATAGCGGTGGAATCCGCCGCCCAGATGGTCGTACATACCGCCCTGCGCCATCTTGCGCAGGGTGTGGGTAGTCATGTCCAGATAGCGCCGCCGGCCGGTGGCGTGCGCCATGCGCAGGAACAGGGCGAACACGAACGAGTTGGGGAATTTGGGCGCCTGGCCGATGCCGCCGTGCTCCGCGTCGTAGTGCCGCGCCAGTGCGTCCGCGGCGGTTTCCAGGGCCGCGGGGTCCAGTGGGCGGTCGGTCGGCTCGCGTCGGTCGAGTTGTTCGAGCCGGCTCACGATCCGGGCCGTCGATTCGACGATCTCGGCCGGCCGGTCGCGGTAGGCCGCAGCGATGCCGGTCAGCACGCGCGGAAAGGCCGGGATGTTGTGGCGGTCTTCGGGCGGAAAGTAGGTGCCGCCGTAGAACGGCTTGCCGTCCGGGGTCAGGAAGACGGTCATCGGCCAGCCGCCCCGACCGGTCAACATCTGCACCGCGTGCATATAAACGTCGTCGACGTCGGGCCGCTCCTCGCGGTCCACCTTGATGTTGACGAAGAGGTCGTTCATGAGCGCGGCCGTCTCGGCGTTCTCGAACGACTCGTGCGCCATGACGTGGCACCAGTGGCAGGCCGAATAGCCCACGCTGAGCAGAATGGGTTTGTCTTCGGCCTTGGCCTTGGCGAACGCTTCTTCGCCCCACGGGTACCAGTCCACCGGATTGTGGGCGTGTTGTAGCAAGTAGGGGCTGGTCTCCCCGGCCAACCGGTTGGTGAACGTCTCCGCCATGTGTGCCGCGGAGCTTACCGGCCAAGCCGCCCGGTGTCGAGCCGCGCCGCCCATTGACGAACCGCGGCGTGCCGCCGTACAGTGGCGTGCATGACCACGCTCGCCTTCGATACGCACCAAGCCGTCAAGGCGCTCTGCGAAGCTGGCGCCGCGGAACCACTGGCCGAAGCCGTCGTAGCGACCGTTGGCGATGCAATCGCCGGCGACGTTGCTACGAAAGCCGACATTGCCGAAGTCCGAACAGAGATTGCTCAAGTCCGAACGGAGATTGCCCAAGTCCGGGCCGAACTGAAGGCCGACATCAGTGGTTTGGAGGCCCGGCTGCACCGGCACCTGTGGATCATGGCAGCCGGCATCGTCGGACTCACCGTCACCCTGGTCAAGTTACTCGGGTGAACCCGCCGCAGGTTCTCCCTAGCCTCCTTCTTCCTCCTCCATCTCTGCCGTTGACGGGCCGCGGCGTTGCGCCGTAGGCTGGCATCCATTCGTGGTCGCGTGATCTCTGAATTCAAGGAGGACGTATGGACATTCGTATCGAATACTGTGCGGCGTGAGGCTATGAACCGCAGGCCGTCGGTCTGACGGACTATCTGTTGACCACCTACAAACAGCGCATCCACACCCTCAGCTTGGCCCCGTACGCGGACGGGCGGTTCGAGGTCAGCGTGGACGGCGCTCCCATCTATTCCAAGCTGGAGACCGGCGTTTTCCCCGAGCACGACGCGGTCCGCGCCGCGCTGGAACGGCAGACGGCGGGATGACCGCACGCCGCGGGGTGAGGAGAACGACATGCAGGTCGGCATCTACGCGGTCACGCACGGCTTGGCCTATCGCGACGACGAAAACGTGTTTCTGCGCTCGCGGCCCGCGGATGGGCTGCGCCCGGTCGAGACGGCGCAGCTTGCCGAACGGCTGGGGTTTCACTCCATGTGGTTTCCCGACCACGTGTGCATGCCGCTGGCGTCGGACAGTGCGCACGTGGCGAATGCCTCCGGCAGCCGTGCGTACGAGCCGCAGCATACCATGCTGGACGCCGCGGTCGTGATGGGCGCCGCGGCCCAGGCCACGCACCGGCTCAAGCTGGGCACGAGCGTGTTGATCGCGCCCTACCGCAACCCGTTGAGCGATGCGCGACAATTCGCCACCGTGGACCGGCTGTCCCAAGGTCGGTTGCTGTTCGGGGTGGGCGCGGGCTGGATGCAGGAGGAGTTCGCTGCGATCGGGGTGCCGTACACCGACCGGGGAGCCCGAACCGACGAGTGCATCGAGGTGTACAAACGGTCGTGGGCCGACGGCGTGGCCGAGTATCGGGGCCGCTTCTACCGGTTCGCCTCCGTCTCGATGGACCCGAAGCCGGTCCAACGCCCGCGTCCGCCGATCATCTACGGCGGCGTGACGACCGCAGGCGCACGCCGGGCCGCGCGGCTGTGCGACGGATTCTATCCAATCTTTCTCGATCCGTTCGCGCGGCCGGATCGCTACGCCGACCAGCAGGCGGTGATTCGGAAGGAACTGGACGCCCTCGGTCGGGCGACCGACGAGTTTCTGATGATGGGCGTCGGTTCGGCGCGGTTGACCGAGGCCGGCGATGCGTCGAGCCGAGAACGGCCGCGGCGGATCTGTACCGGCACGGCCGAGCAGGTGCTGGAAGACCTGCAAGGGTTCGCCGATCAGGGCTACGCCTTGATGGTGCTGTTTTTCGATTGTCCATCGGGCGAGCTGGCCGAGCTCGAAGAACAGATGCGCTGGTGCGGCGAGCGCGTGATTCCCGAAGCCGCGAAGATGTCGCCGGGGGGCGGGTGGAAAGCCGTGGTTTAGCCGCCTTTGTAGTCGGACGGCGGTTGCAAATGCTCTCTCCAACCCTCCTTCCCCTTCGACAAGCCTAGGGGCTTTCCTACCCATAAGTTCGTTGAGCTTGCGATGTGTTGAGCTTGTCGAAACATCGAAACGAACCCCGAAGTCACCTCGGCCTTCGCACCCCGCCCCTTCGACCTTTCGTTCCCCTTCCACACTCTCGGGGACAACACTCAGAGCATCGTAAGCTCAAGGGCAGCCCGTAGAACGTGTCGAAACGGGCGGAGGGGCATCTTGTATATAACCCCGGTAGTGTCTCAGTTCGAAATTTCTCTTTCGACGAACGTGGACCTCCGAGTGTAGGGGCAGGCCCCCGTGCCTGCCCGCCCCATCTCAGGGCAACCACCCTTCGACGGGCTCAGGGACCACCACAGGGGGTTGCCCCTACACAAACCAGTAATGGTCTAAGATTGAAATTGAGACACCACCATATTCCCCTTGCTTTTCCTCCCTATTTTCAGTACATGCCGGGGAACGCACATCTCACCATTCCACTCACATACCGACAGGAGGAAGCAATGAGCACACAAGCCCCCCCCCCCCCCCCCGCAGACGCGCTTACTGACGCGCCACAGAAAAAGAAACCCTGGAGCAAGCCGACCGTCATGGTAATTGATGATGGTGTTGCGGAAGTCGGGGCAGGCGGTGATCCGTCTTCTACCGAGGCTATGCAGGGCCCGACGACCGCCTACATCAGTAGTTGACCCGCTCGTCACCGCAGACCGAAGTACGCCCCCGGGTCGGTCGTCTCCGGGGGCGTACGAACGAAATCCTTTTGCCGGGAATCTCATCGAGCGACGGCAGCGCCGGCGTTCGCAACGTCCGCTCCCCAATCGAGAAACTGCAAGGCGGCGCCAATCCCCGGGGCGACCTGCGGCTCGGCTTGCAGACGGCCCCCATCCAGGCTCTCCAGCAGGCGCGCCATGTCCACATAACCCGCCCGCGACGGCGCGGCGGCGGCCAGTTCTTCCCGGATGGCTGGCACCGCCCCGAAGAAGGCGGCGTGCATCGCCTCGAACCGGGCCGGGTCTTCCTTGCTCGCGTGCCAGCACACCTCGGGCGGCAACACCGTACGCAGCGCGTGACGCATCAGCCAGCGGCTCCACCGCGCCCGTCGGAACTGCTCCGGCGGCAGGCCCAGGGCGAACTCCAACACCCGCCGGTCCAGCAACGGATACCGATATTCGATCCCGCGGTACGCGCCGCTCGCGACCCACCCCTCGATGCGTACGCTTAGGTGGGCGAGCTGCAACAGCCGCACCTGACTGCGCCGCACGTCCGGATAGCGGAGCACGGGCTCCGGCCGCGGCTTCGTCTGTCGCCGGAACGCCGGGTCCAACATTCCCGAGCGGCTACGCCGCGGCTTCCCGCGCCGCAGCCGTCGAAGGTCCAACATGAGACCGGGAAACGCGAGATTGAGGACGCGGCCGAGGACTTGTCGCGGGCCCGTGCCGCCAGCCCGGCATTCGGCTGCCAGCTTCCCCCACCGTCCGCTCAACAAGAGACGTTCGAGATGTCCCCGGCCGTTGAACGACGCGCCTTCGTCCCCGCCCCAGCCTGACAACAGCACGCGGACGCCCCGCTCCTCTGCGCTCTGCTGCACGACTTCCTCGTTGGGATGGACATGGACGCCGGGATACGCCCCGTCGCGGCGCAGGACGGCGGCGAAGTCCACGGGGCTCATCGCCCGGTGAAAGACCTGCACTCCTTCCTGGGCGCAGACCGCGTCGATGCGGGCGTATTCCTGTGCGTGCGCCGATTCAGGCGGCGCGGCTCCCAACTCCGGCAGCCAACTGAACGCCAGCGGCGGCGGACGGCCTTGACGCCGCAACTCCCGCGCCGCGAGTACCGCGATGCTGGACGAATCCAAGCCGCCGCTCAGATGCACGCCCACCGGGTCGGCACCGCGCAACCGGTCCTGAACCGCCCGGGCGTAGAGGGCCAGAAACTCCTCCGCATACCCGTCGTCGGAGGCCGTCCGTGCGCGTGGCACGGCTTCCGGGCGCCAGTAGCGTTCCAGCCGGATCGGCAAGCGTGAAGAGGTACTCCTTCGCCGGAGCGCATCGCCACCGACGGTGAGCGTATGGCCCGGCGGCAGCTTGCGCACCGCTTCGAAGAACGTCCGGGTGGTGCTCAACAGAGAGAGACCCGTCAGATACTGCGCCACCGTCGCCTCGTCGAGTGCGTCGGAGACGCCCGGCGCGGCCAGCACGCCTTCCACGGCGCCGGCGAAGACGAAACCCCGCACAGTTTCCGCATAGTACAAGGGTCGGGCGCCGATGTGATCGCGGGCGCAGAACAGGGTGCGCGTCCGGGCGTCCCACACGGCGAAGGCATAGTCGCCGAGCAAGTGGTGAGGACATTCCGATCCCCACCGCTGGTAGGCACGCAGGATGAGGTTCCCGTCGGCGAGGCTGCCGCGGGCAGAATGGGGCACGCCGAGCGCGGCATTGAGTGCGTCGCGGTCATCGAGACGGGCGTCCGCGGCGACCGTGAGTCCGGCGTGACGGGCGAAATGCAGCGCGGAGCCGGTCTCGTCCCCTGCCACCCTCGTACCCCGCGAGCCTAGACCGACGCTGCCGTCCGTCCATTCCGCACGCCCGGTCCCGTACGGGGCGAGGGCCGTCAACGTGGCGTGCAATCCATGCGCGGCCTCCGCTTCGCGCAACAGCAGTCCGCAGACGGCGTGCATACGTCCGGCTCCTTAGCAGGCGGTTTCGTTCCCTCTCCCCTTGGGAGAAGGTTAGAACCTGCCCCGGATGTAACCCGGGGGAGAGGGTCCGTTTGTCAGCCTGGAAATTTCAGATCGACACACCATGAAGGAACAGCCTTGTTTGCATCACGCCAACGCTCGCGGTCGTAGGGACAGGTCCCGGTGGTCCCTGAGCTTGCGATGCCTTTCGATATGGTTCGACCCCTAAGTTCGTTGAGCTTGCGGTGTCCTGAGCTTGTCGAAGGATCGAAACGAACCCGGCCGTCACCTCGGCCTTTGCCCCCACCCCCGGCCCTTCGACAAGCTCAGGGACCTCCTTACTTATCCCCGAGTGGGTTGAGCCTGTTGACCTGGGTTTTTATCAGAGCAGGAGCAGGCGGACCGCGGCGACCGCGGCCACGATGCCGGCCAAGTCGGCCGTCAGGCCGGTCAGCACCGCGTGTCGGATCCGCACGACGCCGACCGCGCCGAAATAGACGGCCAAGACGTAGAAGGTCGTTTCGGTGCTGCCCTGCAAGGTGGAGACCAGATAGCCGACCGGCCCGTCCGGCCCCTCGGCCTGCATGGTCTCTGCCATGATCGCGTACGCGCCCGACCCGGACAGCGGGCGCAGGATCGCCATCGGCACGGCCTCCGCGGGAAAGCCGACGAGGCTCAGCACCGGATGCAACCCGGCGATCAAGACGTCCAGCAGGCCGGAGGCACGGAACATGCCCGCGGCCACGATGATGGCCACCAGAAAGGGAATGATCCGAATGGCGACCTGAAAGCCATCCTTGGCGCCCTCGACCATCGCGTCATAGACCGCGATGCGCTTCGCCACGCCGTAGCCGAGCATGGCCGTAATCAGCACGGGCAGCAGCCACGTGGACGCCGCGGAACGCAACAGGTCGCCTGTGGCCTCTCCCGCGGACAGGCCGGAACGCACATGAAAGAGGAATCCGGCCGTGAGCACGGCGAGCGAGACCAGGGCCACGACGCGGCCGAATTGCGAAACGGGCCGCGGCGGGTCTTGTCGAAGGTCGGAGTCCGGCACGGACGCGGGCCGCGCTTCGGCTTCGGATCCGCGCGACGCGCCTGCATCGTCCACGGGTTCCGTCACGGCGAATGCGGGCAGGCGTTGCAGCAGCTTGGCCGCGGCGATGCCGACTACCGTCGAGAACGCCGTGGCAAGCAGCGTCGGCAGCCAGATGCCGGCCGCGTCGTTCGATCCCAAGGACGCCCGCAGCGCAATGACGCCGAGCGGCGCGAGGGCGACGTTCGACGTGTTGATGGCCAGAAACAGCACCATCGCGTTCGTGGCCGTGCCTTTGTGCGGGTTCAGGGTGTCGAGTTCCTGCATGGCCTTGATGCCGAACGGCGTGGCCGCGTTCGCCAAGCCGAGCATATTCGAGGCGATGTTCATGATCATGGCGCTTTGCGCGGGGTGGTCGGCCGGCACGTCGGGAAACAGTCGGACCATGACCGGCCGCAGCCACGCGGCCAAGGTGTGCAGCAGCCCACCGACCTGCACGATGCGCATCATGCCCAGCCAGAACGCCATGACGCCCACCAAGCCGATCGCCAACGTCACCGCGGACTTGGCCGACTCGATGGACGCGGCGGTGACGTCGGCCATGCGCCCGGTCCAGGCCGCGGTCAGGACCGAGGCGATGATCAGGCCGCACCAGATCTGATTCATAGGCGGTGGTGGCGCGTCGTGCGGGGCAGGTGTCGGCTGTCCGCCCGCCGGGGGTGTGTTATACAAGCGCGCGTGCGGAGACTTAGCAACTCGGTTGACGCGGGGATACTCCCGGAACGGCTCGCGCGTCCATGAGGCGGACGAGTTGGATCGGCCTGGGGCTGCTGCTCGGGGTGGTCGGCGTGGCCGTGTCTCTGACCTTTCGGATCGGGGGGGTGCGCTGCGAGGCGTGCATCACGTTCCACGGCCGGCAGGTCTGCCGTTCGGTGGACGGGACGACGGAACACGAGGCGCAGATGGCCGCGATTACGAACGCCTGCGCGCTGCTCGCCTCCGGGGTGACGGAGACGATCGCCTGCCAGAACGCGCCGCGTGACCGCCTGACGTGTCGGGCGCATTGACGTCCGGTCCCGGTTGTGAGCAGACGGCCGGTGCAGGCTCCGCCAGCGCCAGGGTTGGCCCATGATCCAGATGTTCATCCTGTTCCGGCGCTTCGCCCGGCGGCTGCGCGAGGACCATCTCGACTTCGTGTTGCTGGCGCTGCTGGTAATAACGGTCGGGGGCACGCTCGGCATTCTGGTGTTCGAGCCCGGCCTGTCCCTCGTCGACGCGGCATGGTGGACCCTGGTCACGATTACGACGGTCGGTTACGGTGACATTGCGCCCACGTCACCGGGCGGACGCATCGTCGGCGTGCTGCTGATGCTGTTCGGCATCGGGTTCCTGGGGATGTTGACCGCGACGCTGGCGAGTTCGTTCGTCGAGGACCGAAGGCGCAGGGGAAAGGGCATGGAGCCGATTACGACGACGGGCCACATCCTGATTTGCGGCTGGAACTACAACGCCCGGGAAATCATCGAACAGATTCGCGCCGACGGGAAGGCGCACGCGTATCCGATCGTGCTGATGGCCGCGTTGCCCGAAAGTCCCTGGGACGGCCCGCACGTACAGTTCGTGGCGGGCAACGTGAGCCCCGAACGGCTGCACCAAGCCAACGCCCGCGCCGCGCGGGTCGCGATCGTGCTGGCCGACGACAACGTGGAACCGCACGCCCGCGACGCCAAGACCATCCTCGACACGCTGACCATCAAGACCACCTGCCCGGACCTGTACACCTGCGTCCAACTGCTCGACCAGCAGAACTTGGCCCACTGCAAAATGGCCAAGGCCGACGAGGTCATCGTCATCGGGGCGTTCAGCGCCAACCTGCTCGTTCAGGCCGCACTGGACCACGGCGTGACCACCCTGTTGAGCGAGATCGTGAACAACCGCGTGGGCAACGACATCTACAAGATCCCGGCGCCGCCCGAGTGCGCCGGGCAGCCGTTCGCCGAGGTGCTGGCGCGGCTGAAGACGGAGCGGAACCTGACCGTGGTGGGCGTCGAACCCCCCGACGGCGGGGCGTTACTTGCCAACCCCGCGGCGGACTATATAATCGACCGCCGCGACCAATTCATCGTGATCGGCCGTCAGGGCAAGCCGTGACCCGGCGGCATCCCGGAAACGGCCCGGAGGATTCAGACGCATGCCTTCAACGTATTTCGACAAGGTCAAGACCCTGCTGCTCGACCTGGAGTACAACATCGTGGAGGAAGACGCCGCGCAGGAGTTGTTCGTGATCGACGACACGGACAGCGGCATCAACAAATTGATCGTCGATTGCGAAGACCCGCTGCTGATTCTGGAACAGGTCATCATGCCGGTGCCGGCCGGCCCGGACGACCTGTTCCGGCGGTTGCTGCAAATGAACCGGCTGCTCGTGCACGGCGCGTTCGTGCTGGACGACGACGCGCGGACCATCCTGTTCCGCGATACCCTGCGCCTCGAAAATCTGGACGCGAACGAACTGGAAGGCTCGATCGAGGCCCTCAGCCTCGCGCTGGCCGAAAACGCGACGGAACTACTCGGCTACAACGGCTAAAACCCGCTTCCCGTGGAGGACAGAGACATGTCAGGCTTTTTCCAACGGTTGTTTCAAATCGGCCAGTCGCAGGCACACGCCGCGCTGGACGCCATCGAAGACCCGATCCGCATGACGGAGCAGGGCATTCGCGACCTCAAGAAGGATTTGCAGGCCAGTATGCAGAGTTTGGCCGAAGTCAAAGGCGTCGCGATCCGGCTCAAGAAGGATGCGGACGGCAACAAGGCCGCGGCCGCGGAATACGAGCGCAAGGCCATGCTCCTGCTCCAGAAGATGCAGAACGGCGACATCGACCAGACCGAGGCCGAACGGCTGGCGACCGAGTCGCTGCAAAAGAAGGAAGACGCCGGCCAGCGCGCAGCCGAGGCGTTGCAGAACTGGGAACGGCAGGACGCGATGGCGACCCAGCTTCAGGGTAAGATCGAAAAGCTCAAGTCCACGATCACCAAATACGAAAACGACCTGATCACGCTCAAGGCGCGAGCGCGTACCGCGGCTTCCACCAAGAAGATCAACCAGCAGTTGGCGAAGGTGGATTCGTCCAGCACGATCGCCATGCTGGAAAAAATGCGCAGCAAGGTCGAAGAAGACGAGTCGCTGGCGCAGGCGTACGGCGACATCGCCGACGTGGACAAATCCGTCGACGACGAGATCGACGCCGCACTCACCAAGGGGCGCCCCGCGGCCAGCCAATCGTTGGACGCCCTGAAAGCCAAGATGGGCATTGCCACCGCCTAGCCGCGGCCCGCCCTGGCAAAAGAGGCGCCGATGTCCCTGTGGAAGAAAATGTTCGGCGGGAAAGCGCCCCCGCAGGAACTCGACCCGCTGCGCGACCTGAGCCTGTCCAAGCTGAAGGTCGGTTATCTGCTCGACTACGACCTCAAGACCTGGGAAGTCACGTCGTACGCCACCTATACGTTCGACGGCGCCAAGGCCGAGGAGTGGCGGCTCGACGCCGGAGACACGGTCTGCTTTCTGGAACGCGAGGAAGACGACGGCGTCGAGTGGAGCGTGTCGCACAAGATCGACTTCGCGGCGTTGGGCGGCCGGGTACGCGACCACGTCCAACGCCACGACGACCCGCCGGACGAGATCGAATACGAGGGCGTACGGTATCGCCTCCAGGAGAGCGGCGCCGGCCATTATCACCCCGACGGCCGGGTCGGCGGGGACGAGATGATCTACTGGGACTATGCGGATGCGGACGACGACCGCTTCCTGACCATCGAACAGTGGGGCGAAGACGAATTCGAGGCCGCGGTCGGGCGCGGGGTCCACGAGTACGAATTCACGAACATCCTGCCCCGCGCATCTTCTTCCTGACGACGCTCGCTCCGCCTGTTCCCGGACCACCTGCGGGAATTCCTACCGATCCCGTCCGTCAATACACTTCCCACCTGCCCTGCCGGTAATACTCGTGCAGCACCGGCCGGCTCTCGACGTTCACGTCCAGGTCGGCTTCGTCGTGGAAGACGCCTTTCCCGAAGTACACCATGCCGATCATGGCATCGGTGTTCAGAAAGCGGGTGGGCACGCCGGCGAAAGAAAGGCGCAGAACCGTTTCTCTGAGGTCGGCCGGCGCGAGCCGTGCGGCATCGACGGCCAGCAGAAAGCCCCATTCGCCGAGCGTGGGAACGTGGGTGTGGTAGGGCAGCACGCTCAGGCCGGCCGCGGCCATCGTCTTCTTGATGCTCAGAAACGCGCGGCGCGAAAAGAACGGGCTGGTCGCCTGCGTCACGAGCCGGCCGTCGCGTTTCAGGTGGCGCTTGCACAAGCGATAGAAGTTGACCGAATACAAGCGGGCCAACTCGGCCGTGTTCGGGTCGGGCAGATCGACGATGATCGCGTCGTACAAGCGCGGCGGAGCGGCCCCCGTCCCGTGCAGAAAGGCGAACGCATCCGCGTGGACGACTTCGACGCGCGGGTCGCCCAGCGCGTGGCCGTTGATCTGCACGAATACCGGATGGGAGGCCGCCAGCGCGGTCATGCGCGGATCGACGTCCACCAGGGTCACGCGCTCCACGTCCGCGTATTTGAGCACTTCGCGCAGCGCCAGCCCATCGCCGCCGCCCAGGATCAGAATCTCCGTACGGCCCGCGCCCAAGGCGAGCGCCGGATGGACCAGGGGCTCGTGGTAGCGCTCCTCGTCGTACGTACTGAATTGCTGGTTGCCGTTGATGTACAGCCAATAATCGTTGCGCCAGCGGGTCATGACCAGGCGCTGGTGCGCGGTCTGTTCGACGAATACGACGGTATCCTTGTAGCGCGCCTGCTCGCCGTACAGCACGATCGGATCGGCCAACAGGAACAGGCCGATCAATCCCGCGCCGACCGCGGCCCAGGCACCGCTCAGCAGCCGCGGGAAATGGAGCAAGCCGCGGAAACGGAAGACGAACAGGGAGGCGACCGCGAAGTTCAGGGTGCCGAGCGCCACCGGCGTGTACGTCAGCCCGAAGTACGGCAGGGCGACGAAGGCGAAGAACAGCCCGCCGAGCAGCGCGCCGTAATAATCCTTTTCCAGCACCGCGGCGATGTTGACGCGCAACTCCTCGTACGCGGCGTTGACGCGCATGATGAGCGGGATTTCCAGGCCGACCAGCAGCCCGATCGCCATGCCGAGCGGATAGATGACGACGCCGACGTTGTACACGAACGGCGACAGGCCGTAGGCCACGGCCGCGGCCGCGGCGCACAACACCGACAGGCCGAACTCCAGCACAACGAAGGTGTCCAGCAGATGCCCGGCGCAGTGGCGGCTGAGGCGGCTGCCGACGCCCATCGCGAACAGCATGAGCGACATCATCAGCGTCCACTGGACGACCGCGTTGCCCAGGAAATAGGTCGCCAGCGTGCACAGCACGAACTCGGCGACGATGCCCGCGCAGCCCGTGGCTACGACGCTGAGTTTGAGCAGCCTAGAGGCACCAGGTGATGAGGAGGGACGCGCCAAGGTAGGAGAACGCGGCGACGTAAGCCGCGCCGAGATTGGGTTCCGACGGCCCGGCCAGTTCCGCGGCAATCGGCGCGCCGGGCAACAGCACCTTGTCGGTCGCCAGCCGGACCAGCGGCAGCATGACCAAGCCGACCGCGGCCATGACGCCGAACGTCGTCAGGCCGTCCGTCCAGGTCGTGAAATCTCCGCCGACCGCGTGGCGCAAGAGGTTGCCCATCGCGAGCAGCGCTCCGGCGAAGCTGACGCCGACCGCGACGTTGTCCTTTTCGATCTCGGCGTGGATGCTGTACGGCGTGATCCACTCGTACACCAGCCCGGTCACGATCAGCGCGACCTGCCCGAGTGCCCAGAACGCGACCGCGGTCACCACGCTGCCGCCCTCCCCCGCGACCGCGCCGAACAGGATCAAGCCGGTGGCCGCGTGCACGCCGCCCACGGTCGCGCCCGTGCCGACGTTCCGGTCGCGGATGATCTCGTCGGTGATCCGGAACTGGAACAGGATCAGGCGGTCGCTCACAAGGGTGGAGACGTTGAGCAGCACGATGGCCAGCGCGCCGTACACGAACAGATCGATCAGGTCATCGACGAGTCCGTGCGACGGGCCGACGATCGCGCCGCCGATGGCCAGCACGAGCCCGAAGTAATAGCCCACCAGGCTCAGGGCGAGCGCGGCGTTCTTCTTGGCGATCAGTTCGTCGTGGACGTGAAAGTCGCGGTGGAGCAGATTGAAGACCGCGGTCCCGACCCAGAACAGCGCGTACGCGCCGACCAGATAGATGACCGCGAGCAGAACGGTATCGAGCGTCATGGCGTCACTGCCGAGGCTATTTGCCGAAGCCGAACCCGCGGCCGCGCGGCGGCGAACTGCTGCGACCGAAGCGGTTGCTGAATTTCTGCTGGAACCGCTGCCGGCTGGCGACCTCGCGGGCACGCCGGCGCTCGAAGAACGACGGACGCCGACGCTGCGTCACGCTCCCGCGCGTGCCGTACTCGGCGCCAGTCGGCCCGTAGTACGGGCGGCGTTCGGCGCGCGAACGCCGATACCCATCGTAATCGTTCCGGTAGATCGATCCGTAGCCGAGCCCGAACAGATCGCGCATGAGTGCGTATTGCCCGTAGAACGCCCAGAACGACGTGCCGCTGCTGTTCGTGCGCCACTCGCCGTACTGCGGATTGCCGACGTACTGATACCCGGGCGGATGCGGCACGTCGTTTTGATCGCCGGCGGTTCTGGACGCCAGCGTCATGCCGAGAAAGTTGGCGTTGGCGCGATAGACGTTCTCCCGGACCTGCTCCCAGTCCGTCGTCCACGAATTCTCGCCCTGCACGACTTGGTACTTATGGTAGTACGACTGGAAGAAGGTCCCTTCCTCGCGCATGTCGGCGAGCATGATCGAATAATCGGGACCCGCAGCGAGTTGCGCCTTCAAGCGTTCCAACGGCGTGGCCGACGACCCGCAGCCCCACGCCAACGCAGCCATACCGACGGCCGCTATGAGAGACGCCAGTCGGATGGCGTCTGTGCGGCGGAGCGCATGAGAGGAATGACGTATCGTCCGCATGGTCCTCGTCTCGGATGCGGCGCCCACAATGAAGCAACTCGTCCCCCCGGTCAAGCAAAGCCCTTCCGGAAGATGATGGTTCAGTGTGAAACTTCTCTCGCCCTTTGACATGTAGGGGCAACCCCCCGTGGTTGCCCTCCCCCAGGCAGCCTCACCGGTCGGGCAAGCACCCTTCGGCCCACCGCGGCAATGCCGAACCGAGGGGGAAAAAAGCTCCCCAGGAACCCCGGAACGTAAAGAAGTAAAGATTCACCGGGTCAAACTCCGGGCGACACGGAATCCGAGAATGACGTTCCGGTATCCGGAGGTGCTCCTGATGCGGTACGCGGACCGGAGGAACCTCGGGTTGTTGAACCAGGAGCCGCCGCGCACCACGCGGTAATAACAATTTCCCTCTTCCCACGCCGTCCCATCCGTCGGTGCCCCCGCATACCTGTCGTTCCAACAATCCTCGACCCGCTCCCACACGTTCCCGTGTACGTCGTACAGCCCGAATGCGTTCGCTCCGAACGATCCCACCGGCGCCGTCTGCTCACGGTCCCAGCGACTGCCGCACCCCCAGCAGTTCGCCCGGTTCTTCCTCATCGCGTTTCCCAAACTGTATGCCGTCTCGCTCCCCGCCCGCGCCACGTATTCCCACTCCGCTTCACTCAACAATCGATACCGCGCCCCGCTCTCCCCCGACAGCCACGCCACGTACGCCCGCGCGTCCTTCCAACTCACGTGGATGACCGGCCGCTTCCCCCGCCCCCACCCTTTATCGTCCGGTCGGTATCCCCCGCACCCCCCGGCCCTGACACACGTATCCCACTCCGCGAACGTCACCTCATACACCCCCACCGCGAACGGCGCGCCGATCGTCACCCGATGCACCGGAGACTCGGCGTCTTGACAGTTCTGCCCCGATACACACCCCATCCGAAACGTCCCCGCCGGCACCACCACCATCTCCGGCCCCTCGCCCCCCGACTGCAAAGCGTCCCGGAACGTCTGCCCCACGCGATATGTCTCCGCCTCCCGCGTCACATCCCCCGGCGCCGTCTGCCCTATCGCCGACGCCGCCCACAACAGAACGACCAACCCGATCGCCACCCCCCGACCCGGATTCCATCCCCGCCTCGGCTCCCTCATCGCGTTCCCTCCGTTGCCGCCAACTTCATCTCCGCCGGCCCGATCAACGCCCTGCCCAGATGCCGCGCGTTTCGACGGGCAGGGGAATCGCCGCCATGTGCTACCGCAACCCCGACGGGTGGGGCAGCGGCACGGCGGCGGAGACATGTCGCTCCACGGTGTCGCAGGCGACGGATAGACGGGGGGTGCATTCGGAAAGGAGCGTCAGGAGCCGACCATCTGCGAGACCGGCTCAACCAGTCCGATGGCCCCCAGCACGCCGACCAGCGCGATGAGGACGCCGAGCGCGGCCAGCACCAGATTGAAGGCGAACCGCTGGCCGTCGATCTTCCCGGCCAACGTCTCGATTTGGCTGTTGACGTTGGATTCCAGCGCGCCCATCCGCCCGGTGAGTCCGGACTTCAGCGCGTCCACCTGCCCATTGAGGCTGACATCCAACGCGCCGATTTTGGCTTCCAACGTCTTGAAGCCGGCCTTGGAGGGGAGTTGCTCGGTCAGTTCGTCGCCCAGGATGCGCGCCAGGGCTTCCGCCTGCGGGCCAACGAACCCCGCCTCCTTGAGGCGGTCGGCGAACCGGAGCGTATTGATCAGCGTCTGCGTCATGGGCGGTACCTCGGCCCGCGAAATATAATCCGTCCCGCCGCCGAATGCCAGACCGTGACCGGGCCGCACGTCACGATCCGCCCACGGTCCATAGCGTTCACCACCGGATATGCTCCGCTCCCCCTCGTCATCCCTTCATCCCCCTATCCACTCTACATCTCCCCGTCACCTCTACATCCCTTCGTCATTCCTGCACCCCCTCGTCATTTCGGCGGAAGCCGGAACCAGGCGGACGATCACCGACGTAGAAACGTCATCCGACCGGCGGGCATGGCACGACCCGCTCTACGGCGCCGCGCAATGCAGGCCGCGGGGGTCAAATGCGTTGGCAAAGCCGCAACCGAGCGCAGAGCACCGCAGGCTCAGGGTCCAGCCCGCTGCGCTCGGTCCCTGAGCTTGTCGAAGAGTCGAAGGGCGTCGAAACGGGCGGTACGCCGGCCCGCAGATCTCTCATCCGAAGACAAGGTTTCGCCCCTCCTCCCTTCGGCCCACCGCGGCGATGCCGAACCAAGGGGGCACAGCCCCCCTTGGAGCCCCCGGAACGTAAGGAAGTAAAGATTCAAGGGGTTAAACTCCGGGCAATACGGAATCCGACGTAGCTGCCCCGGTAGCCGGTGGGGTACCTGTAGCGGTTCGCGGACCGGAGGTTCCTCCGGAAGTCACTCCAGGAGCCGCCGCGCACAATGCGGGAGGCACAATTTCCCTGTTCCCACGCCGCGCCATCCGCCGGCGCCCCCGCATAACTGTCGTTCCAACAGTCCTCTACCCACTCCCACACGTTCGCGTGCACATCGTGCAGCCCGAAGGCGTTCGCTCCGAATGATCCTACCGGCGCCGTCTGCTCGCGGTCCCGGCGACTGCCGCACTCCCACAGCAGTTCGCCCGGGCCAGTCCGATGTCGTTCTCCCAATTGTACACCGTCTCGCTCCCCGCCCGCGCTACATACTCCCACTCCGCTTCGCTCAACAATCGATACGCTACCCCACTCTCCCGACTCAGCCACCCCACGTACGCTTGCGCGTCCTCCCAACTCACATTGATCACCGGTCGCCGCCCTCGCCCCCAACCGCGATCGTCCGGCCGGTATCCCCCGCACCCCCCGGCCCTCGCGCACGCGTCCCACTCCGCGAACGTCACCGCATACACCCCCACCGCGAACGGCGCGCCGATCGTCACCCGATGCACCGGATGCTCATCCTCCTGACAGTCCTGCCCCGAGACGCACCCCATCCGAAACGCTCCCGCCGGCACTACTACCATCTCCCGCCCCTCGCCCCCCGACTGCAAGGCGTCCCGGAACGTCTGCCCCACGCGGAGCACCGAATCTCGTACGCGCCGCTGCGCGACTCGCTCCGCTTCCGCTCGCCTTGCCGCTTCCTCGCTGTTCAGTAGGTGTCTCCGTCCGCTCATCGTGTCCTCATTTCCGTTGCCGATTCCGTTTCCATCTCTCCCCAATGCATTGGTCCGAGTCGACTGCGCTGGCCCGCTTTCTCTACTACACCCACGAAAGAGCAAAACCGGGAGGGGACGTTATCACGTATTTCCTTTGCCCCGGCCCCCTCCACGAGGTCGCCGAAGGGTCGAAGGGCCGGAGTGATGGGCGAAGGTCGCGGTGACAGTGGGGTTCGTTTCGACAGGCTCAACGAACTTAGGGGTGGGAAGGACCCCGAGATTGTGGTGCCCTGCGCTGGCAATGAAGCATCTCGTCCGTTCCCCTGTAGGGGCAACCCCCCGTGGTTGCCCTCCCCTGAGCAGCCTCGCCGGTAGGGGCAGGCACAGGGGCCTGCCCCTACAACACAAGCGGGCATAGCGTAGGGGCGACCGAGATCGTTCGCCT
This sequence comes from uncultured Binatia bacterium (SeqCode), assembly GCA_965242795.1. Taxonomy (GTDB): domain Bacteria; phylum Desulfobacterota; class Binatia; order Bin18; family Bin18; genus Bin18. The sequence goes on along the minus strand of OZ251505.1, from coordinate 104,981 downwards.
TGCGGCTGTTCGGGCTTTTCGCTACCACGGGATCCGATCTCCCGAGGCTTCTGATGACGCGACGAGAAGGAGGGCCGACATGAAATATGGCTTGCATTTGGCCGGCGGGGCGTCGGTGTGCGACCGGCGGGTGTTGATGGACGTCGCCCGGATCGCCGAAGACGAGGGCTGCGACTCGCTGTTGATCGGCGACCACATCGTCCTGCCCAAGAAGATTACGACCCCGTGGCCGTACGAGGAGTACAACGACGGCAAACCGAATTACGACATCTATACCAGCATGGAGTGGCTCGACCCGTTCGATACGCTGGCGTTTCTGGCCGGCGTGACGGAACAGGTGCGGATCGGCATGAGCGTGCTCATCGTGCCGTACCGCCACCCGTTCGACGTGGCGCGGCGCGTGGCGACCATCGACGTGCTGTCCGGCGGGCGGTTCATTCTTGGCACCGGTGTGGGCTGGCTGGAAGAAGAGTTCGACCTGCTCGGGGTGCCGTTTCAGCGCCGCGGCAAGCGCACCAGAGAATACGTCGAGATGATGAAGGCGCTGTGGACCGAAGACAGCCCGCGTTACGAGGGCGAGTTCGTGCAGCTCCGCGAAGACGTCAACGTGCTGCCACGCCCGCTGCAAAAACCGCACCCGCCGATCTGGGTCGGCGGCGAATCCGAATATGCGCTCAAGCGCGTGGCGCGTTTCGGCGACGGCTGGCACATCGCGCTGCTGACCTTCGCCCAGATCCGTCCGATGCTGGAACGACTCAAGCAACTCATGGACGCGGCCGGGCGCGATTACGACGCGCTGGAACTGACCGCGATGACCGACCCGACGCGCACCACCCCGCAGGACGTCAAGACCTACCGCGACCTGGGCGTGAAGGTGTTGTACACGGTGCCGCTCAGCCGCGACCCGGACAACATCGCCAAGGAAGTCCGGGCGTTCGCCGCGATGGTGCAGGACGCGGCGTAGGAGAGCGTTCTTGGTCAGAGCACGTTTCGACGCCCTTCGACCCTTCGATAACCCGTAGGGGCGACGCATGCGTCGCCCTCCCCATTCGAATCAGGAGGCTGTATGTTGACGCGCAGCGAAATGGAAGCCGCATTCACCGATTGGGGCGCCGCCTGGAATGCGCACGACCTGGACGGGGTCATGGCGCTCTTCCACGACGACATCTACTTCGAGAACTGGACCGGCGGCTGGGTGCGCGGAAAAGAGAACCTGCGCCGGGCGTGGACACCGTGGTTCGCCGACCACGGCGGGTTCCGGTTCACCGATGAGGAAACCTTCATCGACGAGGGCGCGCAGAAGATGTTGTACCGCTGGCAACTCGACGCGCCGTCGTTCGAGCAAGGATACGAGGGCCGGCACGAAATCCGCCGCGGCCTCGACGTGCTGCACTTTCAGGACGACAAGATCATCCGCAAGCTGACCTACTCGAAGACCAGCCTGGACCTCGACGGCAATCGGGTCCGGCTGGCGCCTCCGCCTACAAATCGATCGGCAGCACGAGGTGCTCGCGGTAAATGAAGTCGCGGTGTTCGATCAGGACCGGCTTGGTCGCGGCGCGGACTTCGGGATTGGCGGTCTGATAGAGCGGGCGGAATTCGTCCAGTATCGGACACAGATCGGGCGGCATGAGCTCGAACAGGTGGGAAAACCCCGCCCAATAGATGTCGAGGGCCGACAGTCGGTCGCCGATCATGTACCGGCTGCCCTGCGCTCGTTGATTTTCCAGCAACGTACAGAGTTCGTCCAGAATACCGGCCACCCGCGCCGGTGCCGTTTCGCTGGCTTGTGGCGAATAGCCGTACTTCGCGCCGAACGCTTCCAGAAAGGCGCGGTTCTCCTGGGGTAAGTCGGGGTTGGAGAGCCCTTCGTGTAAGGCAATCAGCCGGCGGCTCCAGCCTAGGCCGTGCATCCCGCAGATCTCGTTGGCGTAACCGAACATGCGGCGTCGCTCGACCGGGTCCGCGGGGATCAACTGCGGCTCGGGCGCAATCCGCTCGGCCAGATACAGTTGTTCGGCCCAGTTGGACTTCGGGAACTCGTCGTTCCAGGCCAGCACGGGCGCCGAGGCTTGGGCGGTCCAGGCGATCAGCGCGGTCTGGTCGGCGCCGATCACGAACTCCCCTCGCGTATAGGGAACGTTCTTGACGTCCAGAATGCTCTTGGCCGCCTCGGCCCACGGGCCGGGCACGCCCTGCCCGCAGATGAGCCGCATTCCGGATTGTGCGCGGGCTTCTTCGATGCTGAAAAACTTCGCCATACCGTTGCTCCTTTCTTCGGTTGCGCGTCCTACCGCGTGCTCAATCCCCCTGGCCGAGCGGCGGAAGCTGGTCCGGGGTCACCCAATCGTCGGATACGCCGTCGATGAATTCCGGCGGCAGGGCCTTGACCGGCATCCCGTCGTATTCCTCGGGCAGCGCCGCCGGGCGGCGGGTATAGACGTACACGACGCCGGCGCCGGGCTGGACCGAGACGACGCCCGGCAGTCGTGACAGGGCTTGGTTCGCGGCGCCGTACCGGCGTTCGGCGGTGCGAACCTGTGAAGTCGTGTACGCTTGCAGCGCCCGCTGCGAAACCGCCCGGCCACGCGCGTCCCGCCCGCCGGTCGGAACGGCGACGCTGCGCAAGCCCGGCATCCTGTCCGTACCTTGGCTCGAACAGGCGCCCATCACGATCATACTCACGAGCACAGCCGTGCCGGCCAGCCCCGTAAGCGGCCCGTGCCGATGCACGCGGCAGTGTCGATTCATCCAACGAACCCGCCCTTCCCCGATCCACGCTTCGACAGACTCGGCGCACCGCGATCCGCAATCGCAAATACACGATTCAACGCTTCTCAGTCCTCGGACGCCGCGTCCGCCAACCGCGTCCGTCTGACCTTGATCAACGACAGGAAGGCCGCCTCGAGTTGCGGGTCGTGGACCGGCGGAGGTTCGATCTCGGAATACCGTGGGGCGGGACGTTGCGCCGCGGTCGTCGGCGCCACGTCTTCCGGTCGCAGCGCACCGCGCACGAAACGGATCTGCCGGATCAGGTCTTTCCCTATCCCCCGGTTGAGTTCCCCGCGCAGGTGTTCTTTCACGAAGTGGAGATCCTGCATCAGCGCGGGATGATACACGGTCACGATCAATTTTCCGTCCCGGAATTTCGTGGGCCGCGCCCCGCGCGCAACGTCCGCGCCGACCACGTCGGGCCAGATTTCCCACGCCCGATAGACGCGGAGTTGTTCGGTATCGGTGCCGGGCGGAAATACCGACCGCAGCACCGACGCCACCGAGTTCCAGGCGACAGATGCAGGAGCTTTCCCCATGATCCGCCAGCCTAGGCGAAAACCCTCGAAAAGAGAAGAGAATCGACCGGACCCCAAATCTAGTGCAAAAAAAACTTGACAATACAACATCTAGTGTGTCAGATAGGCGCCCATTTCGTCAGGCGAATCATTCGCAAGCCGACCGAAGCCGAATCATGCAACCCCGTCGAGCGGTGTGGGGAGGAGGATCGATGGCCACCAAGGCGAAAACGTCCGTCACGGAAGAAAAGAAAGGCGTCCGGCAGGAAGCGAGACAGGGCGCCCAATCCACCACGCCCGCAGACGGCGTATCCGCGGGGAGACCGCTGGAAGAAAAAACGCCTCGACAGGGGCCCGGCCTCCGCATCGCCCGCCACTTCACCTCGCCCGACCGCGACCCGTTCGACGAGGTGGGCTGGGAAAAACGCGACGCGGTCATCTCGGGCGAGAACGGAGACGTCGTCTTCGAGCAACGCGACGTCGAGATTCCGCAGCCCTGGTCGCAGCTTGCCACGAACGTCGTCGTCTCGAAGTATTTCCGGGGTCCGCTCGGCACGCCGAGCCGCGAATCCAGCGCCCGGCACATGATCGGCCGCGTGGTGCAGACGATCACCACCTGGGGCAAGGGCGACGGATATTTCGCGAGCGACGAAGACGCCCAGACCTTCTCTGACGAACTCACCCATCTGCTCGTCCGGCAAAAACTGTCCTTCAACAGTCCGGTGTGGTTCAACGTCGGGGTGGAGCCCGAACCGCAATGTTCGGCCTGCTTCATCCTGTCGGTCGACGACACCATGGACTCCATCCTGGACTGGTATCGCAAGGAGGGCGTCATCTTTAAGGGGGGCTCGGGATCGGGCGTCAATCTGTCCCGCCTCCGGTCGGCAAAAGAGCACCTGCGCGGCGGCGGCACGGCGTCCGGGCCGGTCTCGTTCATGCGCGCCGCGGACGCCTCGGCCGGGGTCATCAAGTCCGGCGGCAAAACCCGCCGTGCGGCCAAGATGGTGGTCCTCGACGCCGACCACCCCGACATCGTCGAGTTCATCCGGTGCAAGGCCGAGGAGGAGAAGAAAGCCCGGACGCTGATCGAGGCCGGTTACGACGGGTCCATCGACGGCGCCGCGTACGGCTCGATCTTCTTCCAGAACGCCAACAACTCGGTGCGCGCGACCGACGATTTCATGCGCGCCGTGGTCGAAAACGGCGAGTGGCAGACGCGGTTCGTGACGAGCGGCGAGACGTGCGAGTCCCTGCGGGCGCGGGAGGTTCTGCGCCTGATCGCGCAGGCCACCCACGAGTGCGGCGACCCGGGCATGCAGTTCGATACCACGATCAACGACTGGCACACCTGCCCCAACACGGGGCGCATCAACGCGTCCAACCCGTGCTCCGAATACATGCACCTCGACAACAGCGCCTGTAACCTCGCCTCGCTCAACCTGCTCGCATTCGTCAGGGACGACGGCGGGTTCGATACCGCGGGCTTCAAGCATGCGGTGGACGTCAGCATCACCGCACAGGACATCATCGTCGATCATTCGAGCTACCCGACCGAGGAAATCACCGCCAATGCCCGCGCATTCCGCGAACTCGGGCTGGGATATGCCAACCTGGGCGCGCTGCTGATGTCGCTGGGCCTGCCCTACGACTCGGAAGCCGGCCGGCAATACGCGGCCGCGTTGACCGCGCTGATGACCGGCGAGGCGTACGTGCAGTCGGCCCGCATCGCCGAAGAACTGGCCCCGTTTTCGGGGTACGCCGAGAACCGCGAACCCATGCTGGGGGTGATCGAAAAGCACCGCGCGCACAGCCACACGCTCGACCCCGCGCTGGTCCCGCTCGACCTGCTGTCCGAGGCGCGCAAGGTCTGGGACGACGCCTTGGCACTCGGCAAGCGCGGCGGCTACCGCAACTCGCAGGCGACCGTGCTGGCGCCGACCGGTACGATCGCCTTCATGATGGACTGCGACACGACCGGCGTCGAGCCGGACATCGCCCTGGTCAAGTACAAACGCCTGGTCGGGGGCGGCCTGCTCAAGATCGTGAACACCACCGTCCCCCGCGCGCTCAAACGGTTGGGCTACGACGGCGAGGACGTCCAAGCCATCGTCGAATACATCGACGAGCACGAGACCATCGAAGGCGCACCCGACCTGCGCGACGAGCATCTGCCGGTCTTCGACTGCGCGTTCAAACCCGCCGGCGGCAGCCGCGCGATCCACCATCTCGGACATCTGCGCATGATGGGCGCGGTGCAGCCGTTCATCTCCGGCGCCATTTCCAAGACGATCAACATGCCGACCGCGGCGAGCGTCGCGGACATTACGGACGCGTACGTCGAGGCGTGGAAGCTCGGTATCAAGGCCGTGGCCATCTACCGGGACGGTTGCAAGCAGATCCAGCCGCTCGACACGCGCAAGCAGCCGGCAGCGGCGGAGACGCCCGCGGAGTCGGAGCCGACCCGCCGCCACCTGCCCGCGGACCGCAGCGCGCTGTGCCACAAATTCGAGATCGCCGGACACGAGGGCTATCTGCACGTCGGCTTCTACCCGGACGGCACCCCGGGCGAGATGTTCATCCGCATGGCGAAAGAAGGCAGCACCATCTCGGGCTTGATGGACACCATCGCGACGCTGACCTCGGTCGCCTTGCAGTACGGCGTACCGCTCGAAGCTCTGGTCAACAAATTCAGCCACGTGCGGTTCGAACCGTCCGGTTTCACCAAGAACCCGGACGTTCCGTTCGCCAAGTCGCTGACCGATTACATCTTCCGTTTTCTGGGGACGCGTTTGCTGACGCGGGAGCAGAAGCACGAGGCCGGGCTCACGGAACCCGAACCGAATGCGGAACCCGACCCGGACAAGCGGGCGGCACCCGAACCGCCCGTTGTCGCCGCGGATCGGACGGCACCGCGGCAGACGCCCTCTCCCGCGGCGCATACGCAGCCGACGTGGCAGGCGCAGGCGGACGCGCCGAGTTGCGCGGACTGCGGCTCGATCATGATCCGCAACGGCTCCTGCTACAAATGTCTCGATTGCGGATCGACCAGCGGATGTTCCTAGACGGGCAGAACCCGGTGTGGGGAGGAGGGAGGCACGATGTTGGACGATGGGCTGGAAGCGGCGGGTCCTCCCTGTGGAGAGGCCGGTTGCATACCGGACGGGGCGTTCTCCAACGCCCCGTGGCCGTACCCGACACGGACGGCGTAGGCATGAACGTCGTACTCCAAAGCTGTACGCTGGGGTGCGGCGCCCAACCCCGGCCGCACAAGCTGAAGCAACGCTTCACCCGGCCCGGCAGCCGGGTCGAAGTCACGGTCTGGAACATCCCGGCCGCGAGATGTCCCCGCTGCCACCAGTCCTTCGTCGAAGAGGAAGTCGCCCGGCAACTCGGGCTGTTGTGTCTCCCGTTCCACGGTTCGCCCGGCAACGTCCCCGACCTGCCGCCCGCAAAGGTGTCGATAGACTACGCCAAAGCGGTGCCGGCCAGCCGGCTCGCTTCGGGCAAGTCGATCATGGTCTATGAGGGCGCCCGGTGAGTCCCGGGGACCGAGTGCGCGGCGGCGTCAATTGCTGAGCGTGACGGGCATCGGAACGGGATACGCATACGAGATCCCGTAGATGCGCTTCGTCCCCGCGGATTTCGTCATTTCGACCTTTTGGGGCGTCCGACGCGCCGAGGCATGCAGGACGAACCCGTTTTTCGCGGTCAGCAGACGCGGAGGCTTTTTGGACGGTTCCATACGACGCAACGTTTCGTTCGGCAGCGAACCGCTTAGTGGCCGACCTCCGAGCCCATCCCTTGCGGGTCGGCCCCTTCGGCCTGGTCGAGCGCATAGCCCAATTCCCGCAACCCCTCGTTGACGTGGTACGCCACGGATAGGAGCGTCCCGTAGGCGTCCTCGTCCGGGTCGTAGGAGGTGAGATGGTCGTGAATCACGTGGAGCAGTTCGCGCAACTGTTCTTCGGCCTGCACCAGATGCTCGCACGCGACCAAGCCGGGCTCGGCCTTGTTGAGCGGCGTTTCCATAGCCGCGAATTGTAGCCGACCGACCGGGGGCCGCCTAGAGGGACGATCTTGACGGCATACGCGGGAATGCGTTCTTGTGAGCGTCCAAGGAGATGGACGACTCGCTACCCTGCCAACCGAAAACGAGGAGCGTATGCAACAGCCGACCGCCCGCTGGTTCGTCGTGAGTCTGAGTCTGGCGACCGTGACGTTTATGGCCGCGACGCCGCAGGATTACATCGACAGCGGCCGCCGCTTCGAGAGCGAAGCGCGCTGGGGCGAGGCCATGGCCGAGTATCTCTGGATACTCAAAGAGATGGACCCCGATTACGTGGAGGCGCATTACCGCCTCGGCGTCGTGCGCGAGAAAGTCGGCGCCATAAAGGACGCGCTGGCGTCGTACCGTGAGGTGTTGCGGCTCAACCCGGGCCACCCGGAGGCGACCAGGGCGATGGAGGGGCATTACGTCAACGAAGGCATCGCCTATCGTCGGGAAAAGCAGTTTGCAGAAGCCACGGCCGCGTTCCGCAGCGCGGTGGCCGTCAACGGCTCCTCCGCGGCGGCCCGCTTCGAGCTCGGCCAGGAGTTGGAACGGCAAGGCCAACTCGATGAAGCGATTACGGAATACCGGCGGGCCGTCGAACTCGACCCCGGCAAGAGCGTCGCCCACACCCGGCTCGCCGCGGCCTACGCCGACCGAGGCGAGTACGAACAGGCGGCCCGCAGCTACCAACACGTCATTGCCCGACATCCGCGCGACCCGGTGGCCCACGACGGCCTGGGCGTGGCGTACAGCAAGCTCGGCCAGCGCGACAAAGCCATAGAAACGCTCGGCCAGGCCGTCCGTTTCTATCTCGTGCGGGGAGAGCGCGAACGTGCTCGGCCTGCCTACGAGTTGCAGAAGAAGCTGCTCGCCGAGAAAACTTCTCCCGCGTCCGAGTAGCCCTCAGCGGTAACCGACGTCCCTCTACTTCGAACCTGCTAAAATTTCTCGGCACAGCCTGGAGATCGTGTCCGCTGCCTGTTTACGGCAGCGTTGGAGCCGCACGAGGGATCCGATCTGCCACGGATGGACTGCGAGATGTCGGAACGCGGCAACCGGCCGAATCCCGCCGTCCGGTCGGACCACGCCCCGCATGGCCGGAATGACCATGTCGAGCGAGTCCAGGATCACACGGACGACCGCAAACGGCAGCTTGCGGTCCGCGGCGAAGCGCGCGTGCACCCCGCTTTCCATTTCCACCGCGACACACTCCGTCCGGACCGCACATGCGCGTTTCTTCTCCGGTGTGGGTAGAACGCGGGGACTCGTGAACACCGCGCCGTCGGTCGCAGCTACCCGAGTCTGCCGCGCTGCGATCTGAGTGTCCGACAGCAACCGCGGGTCCGCTTTGAAGGTAGTCAGCCGCCCTGCCCCATCGAACATGCGGACCGCAGGAGCCAGGACCAGTTGGCCTGCGGTCAGCCCAGGCACCAAGGCGCCGGCACATCCGACCGAGTACACCGCTGCCAAAGGCGTGTCGATGAACTCGTCCACTGCGTGCTCGGCCCGGCGCGGTCCCATGCCTCCGCGTACCAACACGACCTCGCGCCCGCGGCACCTTCCCCGCCAGACTCCTTCCCTTTCGGGCTGCACCTGCTCCAGTGCCGCACGAACCGCGGCGGCTTCCCAAGCCATCGCAGTCAATACGAGGGTCGGCAGCGGCATGCGTTTCTTTCCGTGCGGCGGCTAACGCCAATCTACACGACCGGTCGTGACGTGACGGAGCGCCGAGTCCAACGTCATGGCTTGATACAGCACCGCGGCGATGGGCAGTGTCAGCGCCCAGCCCCGCGGCAAGTTGAAGAAGCGCACCGCGGGCAGATAGAGCGTCGCCATCAGTCCCCACGCAAGCCCGGCAGCCAACGTCAGCCAAGCAGCGGACGACTGCCACACCGGAACCCCGGCTGTCATATCGGTCCCCAATGTCCCCGCTCCTATGCCGAGCAGGACGGGCGGAGCCGCAAACGCGACGGCCATGCCGACCAGGGTCAGGCCCAACAGGGTCCACGAATAGCCGAGCTGGGTGAACGCCGAGCGGCGGACCATGCGCCAGAGACCGGCAGGGCGATCATAGGCGCGCAGGCTTTCGACGTCGGTTCGACTCAGGCTCAGTCGTATCGGCAGCCCGGCCGCCTTGACCAGCTTTGCGATGCTCACGTCATCGATCACTCGGTCGCGAACCGCGCGAAAGCCGCCGATCCGTACGAGTGCCTGTGCGGTGAGCAGCAGACATCCGCCCGCGGCCGCGGCGGGGCGTTTTGCCGGGGCATTCACCCAGTGCATGGGATACAACAGGCCGAAAAAGAAGACGAAGGGCGGCACCAACAGGCGTTCGGGCAGCGACGTACAGCGCAGTCGAGCCATTCGACTGTTGAGGGCGAGTCGGTTCGCCTCGCTTTCGGCGACCAGACGGCGCAGCGAGTGCGGCGCGTGCCGGATGTCGGCGTCGGTGAGCAAGACGTATTCCGGTGCACCACCTGCTGTATTCGCTCCGAAACCGTACGCCTCGGCGCCCTGTTGCAGCGCCCACATCTTGCCGACCCATCCTTCCGGCAACTCGCTGCCGGACACTACGCGCAGCCGATCCCCGACGCCGGCCCGTTCGGCAATCTCCTCGGCCAACCGGGCAGTGCCGTCTTCCGAGCGGTCGTCAACGAGGGTGATACCGAACCGGCCCGGATAATCCTGATGCAGCAACGAAGGGAGCGTTGCGGGCAAGATTTGCGCCTCGTTTCGCGCGGGGACCAGGATACGTACCAGCGGCCAGCGTGCCGGCTCCGCGGGTGCGGCTTCGTCCTCACCGACCGGGCGGAACGCCCACGGCCGCGCCGGATGCAACGCAATGGCGACCCAGATCAGGAGCGACAACGCTCCCAGCACGAGACAGGCCGCCACGCAGGAATCCTCGGGATGCCCCTGCTCCGCGGGTTACCGGCGGGACGGCAGCGAGGCGTGCCCGGCGGTCTTGACGTAGCCGTGATCGGAAAACCAAGTGATGGCCTTTCGCAGCGCCTCGCGGACCGGGGTTTGCGGAAATCCGAGGCAGCGAACCGCCTTGGCCGCGCAAAAGAACATCGTCTTGCGACTCAGCCTGACGCCGACCGGCGGGATGCGCGGCTCTCGTCCAGGGAGCAGCCTCGCACATGCGGCATCGCCGTACGCCGCGGCCAGGGCGAGCGCGTACGGAATTTTCAGCCGCGGTGCCCGCCGTCCGCTCAGTTCGGCGAGCAGTTCGAGAATCCGGCGCAGCGTGAGGTTGTCGTTGCCCAGAATGTATTTTTCTCCATGCTTTCCATGTTCTGCGGCCAGCAGATGACCCTGCGCAACGTCGTCGACGTCGACGAGGTTCAGACCGGTGTCCACGTATCCGGGCATACGGCCGTTCAGAAAATCGAGGATCAGGCGCCCGGTCGGCGTCGGCTTGAGATCCCCCAGGCCGACCGGCGTGCTCGGATTGACGATCACGACAGGCATACCTTCGCTGGCGGATGCGAGGGCGACCTGCTCCGCCAGGAATTTGCTGCGCTTGTAGTGGCCGAGCATGTCGCCGAGGCCGACCGGTGTTTCTTCGGTTGCCGGAGCGCCGTCCCGACCGTACCCGAGCGTGGCGACGGAACTCGTATAGACGATCTTTTCCACGTTCGCGGCGCGCGCCGCCTTCAGAACGTTCTCCGTTCCGCGCACGTTGCAGTCGTACATGTCTTGTTTGCGGCGCACCCACAGCTTGTACAGCGCGGCCACGTGATAGACCTGTCGGCAGTCGCGCACCGCAGGGAGCAAACCGGCCTCGTCGCACAGGTCGCCGTGCACGATCTCGACCGGCAAGCCGGCTATGCCACGCGTGTCGGCGCCCGGCCGCAGCAGCACGCGCACGTCGACGCCTGCGCGGACCAGCGCCCGCGCCACGGCGCTGCCCACGAACCCGGACGCTCCGGTTACCAGTGCGCGCATGGCCCCTCCCCTAGAAGGCGCCCTGGAGGGTGTCAAGGGGATAGGTTCCGCAACGCGGGTCTGGTAAGAAGGCCCGACAATTCACGTAGAAGGAGGCGCAGTATGGCCGACGTACAACAGGTTTCCGACGCGAGTTTCGACAGCGACGTCCTGCAGGCCGACGTGCCGGTTCTGATCGACTTCTGGGCGCCGTGGTGCGGCCCGTGCAAGGCGATTGGGCCCGTGGTCGAAGAACTGGCCGGCGAATACGACGGCCGGCTCAAAGTCGTCAAAATGAACGTGGACGACAACCCGCAGACGCCCGCCCAATACGGGGTGCGCGGCATTCCCAATCTGATTCTGTTCAAGAGCGGCGAGGTCAAGCAGCAGATCGTGGGCGCGGTGCCGAAAGGGCATCTCGTCAAAGCGATCGACGAAGTCGTGTAGATTCGCCTCAGTGCAGCAACCGTCTGGTGCTCACGTTGAGCGCCAGACCGAGGCCCAGCATGACGGTCACCAACGAGGAGCCCCCGTAGCTCAGCAACGGCAGCGGCACCCCGACGACCGGCAGCAGCCCGACGTTCATGCCGAGATTGATGACGAGTTGCCAGAAGATGATTCCCACCACGCCGACCGTCAGGAGCAACCCGAACCGTTCGCGCGCGTTCGCCGCGACCGCCAGCAGCCGCGCCAACAGGCCGCCGTACAACGCCAACAGGACGACGGCGCCGACGAAGCCCCACTCTTCGGCCAGGACCGCGAAGATGAAATCGGTGTGCTTCTCGGGCAGAAAGTCGAGCCGCGTCTGCGTCCCCAGCAGAAAGCCCTTGCCCCACACCATGCCGGAACCGACCGCGACCTTGGACTGGATGATGTGATAGCCGGCCCCGAGCGGGTCGAGGTCGGGCTGCAGGAACGACAGCACGCGGCGCTGTTGATACGGTTTCATATACGCCCAGACGAACGGCAGTGCGCTGCTGCCGATCACCCCCAGCATCGCCAGCGCGCGGAGGCGGAGCCCCGCGGCGAACGTCACGCTGAGAAAGAGCAGTCCCAGCGTGACCGCGGTGCCCAGATTCGGTTGCAGCAGGATCAGGCCGGCCGGCACGGCCACGAACGCGCCCGGCAGCAGGATGTCGCGAATCCGGTATCCCGCACGCGGCTCGGCGCGGTGGTACAGCTTGGCCAGGACGAGGACCAGTCCGATCTTGACGAATTCGGCCGGTTGCAGGGAAAACCCGCCGAACTGAATCCAGCGGCGGACCCCGCCGCTCATCGAGCCGAGCACCGGGACCAGCAGTAGCAGCACCAGCGCCGCGGCGTAGATGACGTATGCCCACCGCTCCAGGGCGCGGTAGTTGACGGCGAACGCCACACCCATCCCAACCAGGCCGACGCCGACCCAGACGAGTTGGCGGGACGCTATCGGGCTGGGCTGGTCCGGTCCGGTGTACGTGGCACTGTACACCGCCAGCAGTCCGATCCCTGCCAAGGCCAGACTCAGGCCGAGGAGCAGCCAGTCGAACCGTTCAATCAGCCGTTGGTCGAATGCCGGCATGGACCTCATCCTGCGATCGGGTCGGCTCGAAATACGCCTCCAGCACTTGGCGGACGACCGGGGCGGCGACCGCGCCGCCGCCCTTGCCGGCGTGCTCGATGAGACAGGCCACGGCAATTTCCGGCTGGTCTGCGGGCGCATACGCGATGAACCACGCATGGTCCCGGTGGTGGCGGGGGACGCTTTCGTTCTGGTCCAGCACGCCGCCGACGACTTGCGCGGTGCCGGTCTTCCCGGCCACTTCGATATCGGGGAGTCGCGCGGCGCGGCCGGTCCCCCTGACGCCGTTGACTACCTCCCGCATCGCGTCCCGGACGATCTCCAGGTTGGCTTCGGTGACGTTCAGGCGGGTCAGCTCCTCGGGCGTTTGCCGGTGGACGACGACGCCATCCTGGTCGATGGCGTGTTGCACGAACGCCGGACGATAGACCACGCCGCCGTTGGCAATCGCGGCCGTGGCGACGGCCATGTGGAGCGGGGTCGTCACGACGGAGCCTTGGCCGATCGCCACGTTGAGCGTCTCGCCGCGGTACCACGGCTCGTTGAAGCGGCGCCGTTTCCATTCCGGGTCGGGGAAGAGGCCGCGGACCGATTCCAAAGACAGCCCCAGGTCGCGGCCCAACCAGAAACGGCGCGCGTACTCGGCCGCGGCGTCGATCCCCAGGCGTTCGCCGAGTCGGTAGAAATACACGTCGCACGACTGGACGATGGCCTGCTTCAAATCCATCCGCCCATGCCCCCGTCGCCTCCAACAGCCGAACGTGCGGCCGCCGGCCTTCAGGCCGCCGGAGCAATACACGTGGGTGTCGGGCGTGACGACGCCTGCTTCGAGCGCGGCCAGTGCCATCATGGGTTTGAACGTCGAGCCCGGGGGATAGCCGCCTTGCAGGACCCGGTTGGTCAGCGGCTTCAGCGGGTTGTCCAGCAGCGCCCGCCACTGGTCGGGCAGAATGCCGCGCGAAAAGAGATTCGGGTCGAACGTCGGGCGGCTGACGGAGGCCAAGATTGCGCCCGTGCGGACGTCGAGCACGACCAGGGCGCCCTCGGCGTCGCCTATCGCCTGCTCGGCCCGCTGTTGCAGGCGCAGGTCCAGGGTCAGGCTGACGTCGTGGCCGGCGTGGGCTTCGACCGCGTCCAGCACGCGCAATTCGCGTCCCGCCGCATCGACTTCGACCTGTTGGGCGCCGGCCCGCCCGCGCAACAGGTGTTCCCAGGACTTCTCCAGCCCCCGCTTGCCGACGATGTCCCCACGCCGGTACTCGTCGGAATCCGCCAATTCGGTCGGACTGACCTCGCCCACGTACCCCAGCAGGTGCGCGGCGGTGAGCGCGGCGTCGGAATAGAACCGTTTGAGACGTGCGGAGACCGTCACGCCCGGGAGATCGAATTGGTGGGCCTCGATGTTCGCCAAGGTCTCCCACGCCACGTCCCGCGCGACGACCAACCCTTCCAACGGCGACCGCTCCGGTGTGCCGCCGTTCAGCAGCCACACCGCCGGCGGCACGTGCCCGGCCAGATTCTGCAACGTGGTCTCCCGGTCCGCGGCATCTTCGGGAACGAACAGGATGTCGAAGGACGGCCGGTTCTCCGCCACGACGTGCCCTTCGCGGTCGAGCATCAGGCCCCGCGGCGGGTGGACGCGCTTGAGGCGCACCCGGTTCTTTTCCGACAGATCGCGAAAACGGACGCCGTCGCCGACCTGCAACTGCCACAGGCGGGCCCCCAGCACCCCGAGGACGAGGAATACGATCAGCCCGATGGCCCAGACGCGCCCCTGGCTAGCCGCCAGCGTCTTGCTGGTCGCGGACAGGGCCGGCCGGTCACGCATTGCCCCTCCCGGCACAGGCCCGTTCGGTCGCCGCCAGCAGGGCGAATACGGGAGGAGTCAACAGCAGCGCGCCGAGAACGTCCCGGAGGACATGGGAGACGACGAACGGCCGCAGGACATCCAGGACCGGAACGTCGTCGAGCAGGAGCAGGGTGGTCAGCGCCTTGAGTGCCACGGCGCAGGCAATCAGCCCGATCATGGCCGGCACGCCGCTCGTCCAGAGCATTCGGGACAACAGGACGGCCATTCCGAAGACGGCGCTCATCACCAAGGTATGCGAGCCGACCGGGGCGCCCGAGCAGTTGTCCAACACGGAGCCCAACAGAAACGCCCCGGCCGCGGCCGCGGCGGAGCCATGCGCCACCCCCAGATAAACGCAGAAGATCAGCGCCACGTCCGGGACGAACGGCAGGTGGAACAACGCGTTCGTCTGCAACACGACGACCACGACCGACGCGAGGCCGAACAGCAGATAGGGACGGACGCTACGATCCGGGGACCGGCTCGGCCCGTGCCGGGACGTCGTCCCGGGCAACCACCAAGACTTCTTCGATTCGGGTAAATTCGGCACTCAGCTTCACCTCGACGTCTTGAAACATCTCGTCGTCGCGGGCCGCCACGTGGGCGACGTGTCCGATATGCTGCCCTTTGGGAAAGATGCCGCCGAGGCCGGAGGTGACTATGGCGTCGCCGACCCGGACGTCGCTGTCGCGCTGCACGTATTTGAGCCGACACGTCCCGGTCAGCGTGCCGGACACGATGCCCGGCACCCGCGAACGCTGCACGAGGGCGTCCACCCCGCTCGTCGCCGCGGAGATCAACAGGACGTGCGCAACGTGCGGGCCGACCGAAACGACGCGCCCGGCCACTCCCGCGGGAGTCAGGACGGCCATTCCCTTCTGGATGCCGTGCTGCGCGCCTTTGTCCACCACCGCGGTCGAGATTCCGGGGCTCGAATTCCGACCGATGATGCGCGCGGCAATCGACGTGCCCGGGGTGCGGCGCCGCAGCTCCAGCAGCCGTTCCAACCGGCGGTTCTCCTGTTCCAGTTCCGCCAGACGCCGGGGCACGGGTTCGAGGGCCGCCAACCGGGTCCGAAGCGCGGTATTCGTCGCGTGAACGGCGCGCATGTCCAGATATTGCGTCCAGAGGTGCTGCGTTCCCCGGAACAGGGAAGTGGCCCCGGTCTGGAACGGCGACAGGATTTCGGCGAACAGGGCGCCGACCGGGTCGATCCGGTACGGGGACTTGGCGTTGACGGTCGCCAGGGATGCGGCGATGAAGAGCAGGAAACCGCACACGATGAGGACGCGGTATCTGGGGCGTACCGCGAGCATACGTCAGCTCGGGGAAGGCTACGCTACGGCGACTTCTTTGAGCAACGTGATTTCGTCCAGGGCTTTGCCCGCCCCCATCACGACCGACACGAGCGGATCCTCGGCCTGGGTGACCGGCAGCCCGGTCTCCTTACTCAACAGCACGTCGAAATTCCGGAGCAATGCGCCGCCGCCGGACAGCACGACTCCCTTGTCCACCAGATCCGAGGCCAGTTCGGGAGGGGTGCGTTCCAACGCGAGGTGAACCGCGTCGACGATTTGATTGATGGGCTCGTGCAGGCACTCGCGGATCTCCGCGTCGCCGATTTCGAGTGTTTTCGGGATGCCGGAGACGAGGTCCCGGCCCCTGACTTCCATGGCGGAGGATTCGTCGGTCGGATAGGCCGAGCCGACGGTCATCTTGATCAATTCCGCGGTCCGCTCGCCGATCACCACGTTGTAGGCGCGCTTGATGTGCTGACTGATGGCCTCGTCCATCTTGTCCCCGCCGGAGCGCACCGAGCGGGAAAACACGATCCCGGCCAGCGCGATGACTCCGACTTCGGTCGTGCCGCCGCCGATGTCCACGATCATGTTGCCGACCGGTTCGGTGACCGGCAGGCCCGCGCCGATCGCCGCGGCCATCGGTTCCTCCATCAGAAAGACTTCCCGCGCGCCCGCGGACTCGGCCGATTCCCGGACCGCGCGTTTTTCCACTTCGGTGATGCCGATCGGAACGCAGATCACGATCCGCGGGCGGACCATGGCGCGGCGGTTGTGCGCGCGGCGGATGAAGTAGCGCAGCATCGCCTCGGTCGTCTCGAAATCGGCGATGACTCCGTCCCGGAGGGGACGGATGGCGACGATGTTCCCCGGCGTCCGACCGAGCATCTGCTTGGCTTCGATGCCGACCGCCAGCACCCGCCGGCCCTTGTTCGCTTCTTTTTGTACGGCGACGACGGAGGCTTCGTTGCAGACGATGCCTTCGCCCTTGACGTAGATCAGTGTATTTGCGGTTCCGAGATCGATGGCCATGTCCATCGACATGTAACTTGCCAATTTCTTGAACACCATTTGTTATGTTTCTTGCTCGTGTGGCGGAATGAAGATAATGAGGGTGAGAGAGTCTTTAGCAAACATTCATATTTTTGACAAGTCCTTGGAATGCCGTTGCTTTTTCCACACCTCTCGACTAAGACTCCGGGACCGGGGGAGACGAGATCCGATGCTCGATTTCATGCGTAGCCGCGTCCAATCCGTCTGGACGAAAGGGCTCTTTCTGGTAATTGCCCTGGTATTCGTCTTCTTCGGCATCGGCAGTTTCGGAGACGACGCGCAGGTGCAGGTCGTCGCCACCGTGGACGACGAGCCGATCACCGTCCGGGAATTCCAGCGTGCCTACCGCAACGTCGAGGCCGGGTATCGGGAGCAGTACAAGGATCAATTCACCCCCGAGCTCGCCCGGCAGATGAACCTTCGGCAGCAGACGCTGGACCAACTGATTACGGCCAGATTGTTCGCCAGAGAAGCGCGCCGGCTCGGCTTCCGGGCGTCGGACGAAGAGGTACGGCGGGAGATCGCCGCCAATCCGGCTTTCGAGGGCTTCGGCTCGTTCAGCACCGACCGGTATCGGCGGCTCTTGCGCGCCCTCCGGTTGACCCCGCAAGAATTCGAGGAACAGCAGCGCGACAGTCTGGTCCTGCAACGATTCCAACGGTTCATCGAATCGTCCGTACGCGCCACGGATTTCGAGGTCGATAAGTTGTACGAATTCGAGCAGGAACAGGTGAATCTCGCGTTCGTCAAGATAGCGTCGGAAGACTTGGTCGAGAGCGTGACCGTCGATGAACAAGGGCTCACCGATTTCTACGAGAATCACAAAGAGGCGTTCCGCATCCCCGAACGCGTCCGTTTCAGTTACGTGACGTACGACCCGGTCGATTTCGAGTCCGAGATTTCGGTGTCGGAAGCCGAGGTTCGAGAGTATTACGACACGCACAAGGACGACCTGTTCACCGAAGAAAAACAGGTTCGCGCCCGGCACATCCTGTTGTCCGTCTCCGAAAACGACTCCGACGAGGCCAAAGCCGAGATCCGTACCACCGCGCTGGGTGTGCTCGAACGCGCCCGCGGGGGCGAGGATTTCGCCGGCTTGGCCGAAGAGTTCTCCGAGGATGAAGGCACCGCGGAGCAGGGCGGCGATCTCGGCTTCTTCGGTCTCGGCCGCATGGTCGAGCCGTTCGAAGAGGCGGCCTTCTCCCTCGACGTCGGGCAGATCAGCGATCTGGTAGAAACGACGTTCGGGTTTCACGTCATCAAGGTGGACGAGATCCGACCCGCCGAGGTCCGTCCGCTCGAAGACGTTGCCGACGAGGTCACGGAAACGCTTCTCGAACGCGAAAGCCTGCGCCTTGCCGAGGATCGCGCCCGAACGGATAGGCAAGCCATCGGCGACGGTATGCGGCTGGCCGAGTTCGCCGAGTCGGTCGGACTGGACGCGCAGGAGACGCCACTGGTGGCCCCGGGCGAGACGATCCCGGGACTCGGCGAGCGGCCGACGCTCGTCCAGGCGGCCCTCGGCCAGGAGCCCGGCCAGATCAGCCAACCGATACAGGTCGACGACGCTTGGTTCCTCGTCTCGCTCGAGGAACGGGCACCCTCACGCATTCCGGACTTCAGCGACGTACAGAGCGAAGTCGAACGCCGATACCGCAGCGAACAGGCCGAAACTCTTGCCGAGCAAAGAGCGGACGCCCTGTTCACGAAACTGCAAGAGACCCGCGACTTGGCGAGTCTGGCGCGCGCGGAAGACCTGTCGGTCGAAGAGACCGGTTCGTTCACCCGGGCAGGTGGCTACGTTCCCAAGATCGGCAATCTCCCTGCGCTCAAGACCGCGGCCTTCCGTTTGAACGCAGACAACCCGATTCCCTCCCAGACGTACGTCTGGGGCGGCAACGCCTACGTCGTGGCGTTCAAGGAACGCATCCCCGCGGACGCGGAGCAACTCGAACAACGCCGAGAGGAACTGCGGGAATCGTTGGTGCAGCAGAAAAGAACCGAGGCGCTCCGCGAGTTCGAAAAATACCTCAAGAAGCAGGCGCAGATAGAATACAACCAAGCCAACCTCCTCGGCACGTCCTGACCCGGCTATGCAGCCGCAAGTAGAGCGAGGAAGATCCGACTTCAGAGTCCTCTTGTCTGCCCTCGCCGATGGAAAGGAGCACCGTCATGCTGAACGTCGGAGACTCGGCCCCGGATTTCACCGTCAAGACACACCGCGGAAACGATCTCAGTCTCTCTACACTGCGGGGCAAGAAAGTCCTCCTCTGGTTCTACCCCAAGGCCGACACCCCCGGTTGAACGATCGAAGGTCGCGGGTTCTGCGACCAGATCGCCGACTTTACCGAGCGCAACGTCGAGGTGCTCGGCGTGAGTTTCGACACGGTCGAGGAAAACGCCACGTTTGCGGACAAATTCGGGTTTCCGTTCGTCTTGCTGTGCGACACGACGCGTAGCATGGGTCTGGCCTACGGTGCCTGCGACGCACCTACCGCGGGCTACGCCGGCCGGATCAGCTATCTGATCGACGAACAGGGTACCATCGAAAAGGTCTATGCTTCGGTGAATCCCCGCTCCCACCCGGCCGAAGTGCTCGCCGATCTGGCCTCATAGACCGACGCCGCGGGCTTGAGCGCCGCGACTATTCCCGACCGCCGGCTGAAGCCGTACCGGGATTTTGCGCTGCCAGCGTGGCCGCTCGGTACACGGCACCGAGTGGCACGGCGTGTTGACGTGCCAGCCGTTTGCAGTCCTCGTATTCGGGGCTGTGGTTCACGCGTCCGTCCGGCGGATAAGAACATTTTACGCGCACGGTTCCATACTCGGTGACGATGTGCCTGTGCTCGCGCCGGAGCGACAGCCTGCTCACCGGATACGAGCGGAGCCCCAGCGTCGACGTCTCCGTCAAGATGATGTGGGACAGGCGGTCCCGGTCTCCGAGGTCGCACAAGACCCACAGCAATACTCCCGGACGGTTCTTCTTCATTTGAACCGGAGTGACGGACACGTCCCGCGCGCCCGCGGCAAACAGCCGTTCCACGACGTGCTCGTACCATTCCGGGTTCAGGTCATCGATGTGGGTTTCCAGCACCATCAGATGGTCCATACGGAGGTCCGCGGATCGGTCATCGGGCGGACTGTCTCCGATACAGACGCGCAGAACGTTCGGACGGTCGGCCAATTGGCGTTGGCCTGCGCCGTAGCCGGTCCGGGCGATGGAGAACTCCGGCGGGTCGGGCCGGGCTAAGGCCGCCAGCACCGCGGCGCCGGTCGGCGTGACCAACTCGGATTCGCCATCCTCGAACCTGACCGGAAAGCCCTTGAGGAGTTCGGCGGTTGCCGGCCCGGGTACGGGCAGTCGTCCGTGACGCGCGGAGACGAACCCGCTGCCGAGGGGGAGCGGACTGGTATAGACAGCCTGAATGCCCAGTGTGTGGATCCCGACCGCGACGCCGACCACGTCCAGGATCGAATCGACCGCGCCGACCTCGTGAAAGTGGACGTCCTCGACGCTGACGCGATGCACGTGCGCCTCGGCCTCGGCCAGCTTGGTGAAAATTTCGTGCGCGGTCGCCTTGACGGCCGGGTCGAGCGAACTGGCGGTGAGCATATCCGAAATCGACCGGAAACTGCGCTCGGGTTGCCGGCCCTCCTCGACTTCCACGTTGAACCCCACGGCCCGGATGCCGTTCACCATGCGCTCGGATTGCTGCACCGTGTATCCGTCGAGTGGCAGCTTGGCGCACTCGGCTTCGAGTCGGTCCAACTCCAGCCCCAGGTCGAGCAGTGCGGCGACCAGCATGTCGCCGCTGATGCCGGAAAACGCGTCGCAATACGCAATTCTCATGGGTTCGGCTCGTCTTCGAAGTTCAATTGACCGGGTGAGCGGAACGGCGCCTCACCCGAAGCCGTTACGTACCATGAGATCGGATCACCGGCCATGTCGCGGTCTTGGTGGCTCTGGGTCTGGTCTTCTCTCCGCCAGCAAGTTCACGTTGGCCGAAGCATTCGGCTGTGGTACAAAAGCGTCACGATGCAGCGCCGAAGATTCCTCACTGCATTCGACCAGGGGCTTCTTCTCCTCTCCCCGGCGATCCGTTTCCTAACCGTTCGTATGCTGGCCGTTTGTTTGGTGGGCAGTCTCGTTCTCGGCTCGGTCACGTCCGCTCAGCCCTCACGTCACGACGACGCGGGCAGCAACCTCGGCACCTGGACATGGGGGTCGTCTGCACCCGACCGACCGCGCGACGTTCAAGACGACGATTACGGCGGGACGAGTTGGGAGCTCTTGGACGAAGAACGGCGTTACGAAGAGGAACTCGAACGCGAGGCCGAGCCGGAACGGGTTTCCCCCCTTGGCGTCCCGGCCAGGATCTTCCGATTCTTCCGACCGAAAAAGGACGAGGGGGACTGAGCTTTCCAGTCATCCCCGCCTATTCGAGATCTGGCTCCGACGTCTCCGAGTCGTCGACAATCTTTTCCGCGGCGACCATATAGAGCGTGAGTTTGGTCCGCTCCAACGTGAAGAGGATTCGGTCGCCCGGCCGAAACTTGTCCAACAGACTCGGCTTGTCCACCTCGAAGCTCATGGTCATCGCGTCCATGAAGTCGGGAATGTCTTCGTGCGCGACGATCAAACGCCGGTCGGCGCGGATGACCTTCTCGACAATCCCCTCTCCGTACAGAATTTCGGGAGTCGGCGGCGGCCCACAGCCTCCGGCCGCGGCCGCGGACAGGCACAGGGAGAAGAGGAATTTCTTCACCGGACGAAGGGCCTAGCGCATGGGAGAAAAATCGGTCGGGCTCAGGATCTTGTTGGACTGACTGAGCACGATGCCGCGCAGCCGTTTCGCCACCTCGACGCGCCGCGGGTCTTTAGCCCACTGCGCCCATTTGGCTTGACGTTCGTTCAGGTCGGCATACGCCCACAGATGAACGACCTCGTTGAGCTGGCCGATCTCGCTGCTCCAGAATCCGACCGGCTCCAGCCCGTGCGCTGCGACTCCCGGCAGGATCATGGTTTTGGCGACCTCCAGATATTCGGGCAGACCGCCGAAGGCCAATTGATAGGTACGCAGTTCGTAGATCATAGGCGTCCTCCTCAGCGGCCCATCTATCTTATCCGAGCCGGCAGTCAAGCACGAGGCGCTTTACTCGGCTGAGGCGCGTCCGGTATAGCTCGAACGGATCCAGTCCTTCACTCCATTTGCAAAAGGAGGCCGCAATGTCGCTCGATCCCGCCAAGACCGCCCTGCTCGTCATCGACGTCCAGAACGAATACTTCGACGGCAAAGTCCCGATCCCCGACGGCGATGCCGCCTTGGAGCACATCCGGGCGGCGATCGACGCCGCGGAACACGCAGGCATGCACGTCGTCTATGTTCAGCATGAAGTCTTGCAGCGCGAGCGGGGCGTTTTTCTGCGCGGGACGCACGGGTTCGAGCTGCATCCGCGGCTCGAACCGCGCAGCCAAGACCCGTTGATCGTCAAGCACTATCCGGGTGCATTCGCACAAACCGATCTGGACGAGGTCGTACGCGCCAACGGAATCACGCAGGTCGCCATTTCCGGCTACATGACGCACATGTGCTGCGACACCACCGCGCGCGAGGGATTTCAGCGCAACCTGAAGGTCCTGTTTCTGGACGACGCGACCGCCACGCGCGATGTCGAACACCCAACCCTGGGAAAAGTCGGTCACGCCGACCTGCACCGCGCCACGCTGCTCACCCAAGCCTCCATGTTCGCCGAGGTGCTGCCCACCAGCGGGCTCGTCCGACGCCTGACCGCGGCGTGAGCGGACGACGCTGGGCCGGCCGGCTTGTCAGGAACTCGATCGGAACTTCGGCAACACGTGCGCGCCGAGCAATTCCACCACACGGTAGGCGTGTTCGACCGGCATACCCGGCCACCAGATACGGAAGATGAAGTGATCGACGCCCAGCCGCCGATGTTGGGCGTCAATCTGCTCGACGACTTCTTCGACACTGCCCAGGATGAACCGGTCCTTGGCCAGCTCGTCGAACGATACGCGGAACGACTCGTCGCCCGGCAGTTCCTTGTCCTGCCCCCAGTCGGCGTAGGCTTGATATTTCTTTTCGAGGTACGGGCGCGCCACCGCCAACGATTCTTCATGCGTGTCGGCGACGTGGAGTTCCTTGATGATGGGAAACTCCGGATCGTCCGCCGAGTCGGCCTTCTGCCCAGCCGCGGCCAATGCCTCGCGATACAACGCCGTTTGGCGGATCAAGGTTTCCGTCGTGGCGTGCGGATTCACCAGCCATGCACACCGCAGCCGGCCGGCGCGCCTGATGGCGCTGTCGTTGTTGGCCGCGACCCAGATGGGCGGGTGGGGACGTTGGACCGGCCGAATCGTGCACGTCGCATGGTCCAGGTTGAAGTGCCGACCGTGAAACGTGACGTCGTCTTCGGTCCACAAGCGGCGGATGAGGGTCAAGGCTTCCTCGAAACGGGGAATCCGCTCGGCCCGTCGAATACCCGCGGCTTGATATTCGACGTCGCGGTAGCCGAGGCCGACCCCGAAGACGGTCCGCCCTTCGCTAATGACGTCCAGCGAAGCGACGTCCTCTGCGAGAACGACCGGGTTGTACAACGGCAGCAGCACCACGGACAGCACGAGCGACATCGAACCGCTCTCCGCGGCCAGCCGCGCCAACAGCGGCACGCTTTGGAGATTCTGATACGGCGGCGCCAGAAAGTGCTGGCCGCAGGCGATCGAGTCGAATCCGGCGTCGCGCGCCAAGCGGGTCAACGCGACCGTCTGCCGGAACCGCTCAACCGGCGCATCGGCACGCGGGTGCTGCGGCATGACCATGATGCCGAATTTCATCATTCCGTGATCTCACCGCCCCGGCCGGCGGCGCCGGGCCGCCACCTGGATCGACCGCCGTTCAGCCACGCCGCGCTACAACAACTCGCGGGCGAGCGACTCCAACTCGGACAGCACCGCGGCTTCCCCGTTCTCGCTCTGCAACAGCCACACGGTCGCGTGGTCCACGCCGGCCGCGGCCAACTCGTCCATCGCCGCTTTGGTCCGGAACTTCTCGGGAAATCCGAAAGCCAGCACGCTGATTTCCTTGGGGTCGCGGCCCGCGGCTTCGGCCATTGCGTTCAGCCGCTGCCGACCGGCTTTGATGTCTTCCACGGGTGACAGCACCGGCATCCAGCCGTCCCCCCACTCGACCACGCGCTTGAACACGTATTTGGACGACCCACCCATATAGACCGGCGGATGGGGCTTTTGTGCGGGTTTCGGAAACGACCGGACCGCGGGGAAGTCGTAATACTTGCCGTGATACTCGGCCTCGTCCTTGGTCCAGAGTTCCTTCATCGCCAGCACCGCATCCTTGGTCTGCCCCCAGCGATGGTCGAAGTCGCCGCCCATGATCTCGGTCTCTTCTCGGAGCCAGCCCGCGCCGATTCCGAAGATGAACCGCCCGTTCGAGAAATGATCCAGGGTTGCGACTTCCTTGGCCAATTCGAGGGGATTGCGCTCCGGCACCAGACAGATGCCCGTGCCGAGTTCGATCTTCGTCGTCACCGCGGACGCCCGCGCCAACGACACGAACGGATCGGTGATCCGACCGTACTCGTCGGGAATGAGCCCGTCGTCCGAAGCCGGATACGGCGACGACGTCTTGATGGGAATGATCGGGTGCTCGGGCACCCAATACGAGGCGAAGCCCAATTCCTCGGCGCGTTTGGCGATCACCGCGGGATCGACCGAGCGGTCGATACAGAATTCGAAAATACCAATCTTCATACGTCCTCCTTTTTCCTCGTCGTCTCCCCTTCAAGGGGACCGATATCCGAGGTTTTTCTGTCCTTTGCCAACGGGGTGCTACCCTAACATGGCCCCTTTGGCGCGCCTAGCCGCGATATGGTATGCAAATCGCCTTTCAATCGCAGTCGTAACCCCAAATGGCGTACCACGCATGGCAATCCGGTCATGCAACGGAAAGGACGGACCTCATGCGCATGATTCTGGTCGGCCCGCCCGGCGCGGGCAAAGGAACCCAGGCGAGAGCGTTGGTCAACAGGTTCGGAATCTCGCATATTTCGACCGGCGACATGCTCCGCGCCGCGGTCAGCCAGGGGACGGCCTTGGGCAAGCAGGCCGACGGCCACATGAAAGCCGGCGGCCTGGTGCCGGACGACCTCGTCATTGCGATGGTCATCGAACGCATTCAGCAACCGGACTGCGCGGACGGCTTCATGCTGGACGGATTTCCCCGCACCCGGCCGCAGGCCGAGGCATTGAACACCGAGTTGGAGAAAGCCGGCTTGGCCCTGGACGTCGTATTACAGATCCAAGTACCCGACGAGTTGATCGTCGAACGCATCACCGGTCGCCGTCTGGACCCGGACACCGGTGAAATCTATCACGTCGAATTCAGGCCCCCGCCCGCGGACGTTGCGCCCCGCGTCATCCAACGCAAGGACGACACCGAACAGGCGTGCCGCGCGCGGCTCGAAAAATACCACTCCGAGACCGCGCCCATCGTCCCCTTCTACGAAGCGAAGGCCATTCTTAAGCGCGTGGACGGCAACGCCGCGCCGGAAGAAGTCGGCCGCCGCATTGCCGCCATACTGAGTTAGGTTGGACGACCGGTTGGGTCTCCATTGCGTCCAGCCTTACCCTTCGGTTAAGAATGGCCTTCATACCAGCGAAAAAAGAAGGGGAAACCATGACTGAATTCGAAACTGCTACCCTCGCCTTACAGCGTGTCACGATTGCGGGACAAAGCGCCGCTACGGCTCAGGCATCCTGGATCGGACTCGGACAAATTATCGTCGCGCTCGCCGGAACTATCGTCAACGCCTTTCTGATTCTACGAGGTTTCCGTCTGATGAGCACGGAAGGTCGCGCCCGTGCCCAGGAACATGCAGATCGGCACGACGAGACTATGCGGGCTCTCGAAGCGATGATCAAACAATCCGACGTCCAGAGCCGCGCCCTCGAATCGCTCATCAAGCGAACCGCGCCGCCCAAGTCGTGATCTGCACGCCTCGCCGGGAGAACACCGACATGAACTGGCAGGAAGTCTGCGACCGCTCCGAGTTACACAACCTCCCTTACAAGATCGAACTCGACACGCGCGGGAAGATCGTGATGTCTCCCAACAAGGTGTACCACTCTGCACTCCAAGGAGAGATTGCTGCCCTCCTGCGCGTCCACAAACGGAGAGGGAAGATTCTCACCGAATGCGCGATCCACACGCGCCAAGGCACCAAGGTCGCCGACGTTGCCTGGGTATCGAACGAGACCTATCGGCGGATAAAAGACGAAGCCGCCTGTTCCGTCGCCCCGGAGATCTGCATTGAAATTCTCTCTTCGAGCAACACCGAAGAAGAAATCACAGAAAAACGGGCCTTATATTTCGAGCAAGGCGCGCAAGAGTTCTGGCTGTGTGACCAGAACGGACGCATGACGTATTTCGATCCCGCCGGCGAGGCCGTCCGGTCCGCGCTCTGTCCGGATTTTCCTCAAGAAACCGTCTTGGACAGGGAGTACCGTCCCAACCGCGGCATTTCTTGAGTGAGTCGAGCAGACAACGCTACGGCAACGCGAACACCGCGACCGAACTGCCCGGCGTGGTCTTCGGATATTTGCCGACGATGTCCACCACCAAGCCGCCGGCGCCGCTCGGCACGGCGACGTATTGTCTTCCCCCAGCTTGGTAGGAGATCGGCTGGCCGCGCACCGCGGAGCCGGTCTGGAACTTCCATAGGACTTCGCCCGTCTGGTCGTCGAGGCCGAGGGCGTAACCCTGCTGGTTGCCGGTGAAGACGAGGCCGCCCGCGGTCGCCAGCGCGCCGCCGACCATCGGCCAGTCGTCCTTGTAGCGCCACTTAACCTCGCCGCTAGTCGGGTCGATGGCCGAGACGTGGCCGTACGCGGTGCCCAGGTCCCCCTGGGTCTGGCCCGGGCCGCCGCCCCAGAACGGGATGCCCCGGATGAAGATGGACCTGGCTTT
Organism: uncultured Binatia bacterium (SeqCode); assembly: GCA_965242795.1. Lineage (GTDB taxonomy): Bacteria > Desulfobacterota > Binatia > Bin18 > Bin18 > Bin18. The sequence goes on along the minus strand of OZ251505.1, from coordinate 77,951 downwards.
CTCCATCTTGCCGCAGCTTTCGATCGTCGGCACGAAGATCAGCTTGGACAGCGGGCTGTAGGCCGCGGCGTACGAGCCGTTCTGGCCGCCCACGTTGCCCGGGCAGATGAGTTCGGGGTTACCGTCTTCCATCGGCACGTAGCGCGGATCGACTTGCGGCCGGCCGTTCTCGTCCAAGCCGGTGGCCCAGTTGAGTTGTTCGACGTACTGCGCGCCGTGCAGGAACGTGCCGTTCTGGCGGTCGAGGACGTACAGATAGCCGTTGCGGTTGGGTTGAGCGAGCGCCTTGACCGGCTCGCCGCTGCGCATGACGTCGAGCAGGAAGATGCCGGTGTTGCCGTCGTAGTCCCAGATGTCGTGCGGGGTGAATTGGAAGTACCAGCGCACGTCGCCGGTGTCGGGGGCCAGGGCCAGCACCGAGTTCGTGTACAGGTTGTCGCCCTCGCGGCCATCGCCGTTCCAGTCCGGGGCGGGGTTGCCGGTCGCCCAGTACACCAAGTCGAGGTCGGCGTCGTACGAGCCGGTCACCCAGGCCGGGCCGCCGCCGTTCTTGTACGAGTCGCCCGCCCAGGTTTCGACGCCCGGTTCGCCTTCGTCGGGAACGGTGTAGCGCCGCCATTTGCGTTGCCCGGTCGCCAGATCGTAGGCGTCGATGTAGCCCCGGATACCGTACTCACCGCCCGCAATGCCCACGATCACGTTGTCGCGCACGATCAGCGGCGCCAGGGTGAAGCTGAACCCGCCGGCATAATCGTCGGCTTCCGTATTCCAGACGACCTCGCCGGTCTTGCGGTCGAGGGCCACCACACGCGCGTCCAGCGTCGCCATGATGACCTTATCCCCGGCCAGCGCGACCCCACGATTTCCCGGCCCGCAGCAGATGCGCAGGTCGTCGGGCAGCGGATGATCGTATTTCCAGATCGGGTTGCCGGTGGCGGCATTGAGTGCGAATACTTTGTTGTAGGCCGCGGTCAGATACATCACGCCGTCGGCCACGACGGGAGACGCCTGCATCTGGGCCGGCACGCCGGTCTGGAATATCCAGGCGGCCTGAAGATTCTTCACGGTGTCGCGGTTGATGTCGTCCAGCGGGCTGAACCGCCAGCCTTCGTAATTGCCGCCGAACATGAGCCAATCGGCGGCCTGCTGCGTCCCTTGGAGTAGCCGTTCGTGGGTGATCGGAGGAAGCGCGTCTTCGGTCTTCCCGGGCGAGTCCGCGGCGCCGAGCGACGGCATGCCGAGCAGAAGAACAACGCTTATGGAAAGGAATGTCCGCAACCAGGAACCTCGCATGGGGATACGCCTCCTTAACCGGGATGTGAACGAAGAACTCAGGGAGAATTGCGCCGAACCGTATGGAGTTTTCGGCGGACGGTCAAGGAACGGCCTATGGTGTACTCAGTTGCATTTCCTTCGGCGAACAACGTCATCCCAGTGTAGGGGCAACCCCCCGTGGTTGCCCTGTTCCGGCGGAGGGCAACCACAGGGGGTTGCCCCTACATGTTGAACGCCGTGCGTAAAAAGGTCAGAACCAACGGAGGAATTGGGCGGTCGTGACGGCACCCGCCAAGCCCGCGAGAAACGCCAAGCCGAGACCGACGCTTGTCCAGCGCGACTCGTAGGCGTCCGGCAGCCGCGGCCCGGTCAATCGGGGAATCGAGGGCAGATCCCCTTCCCCGCGGCCGGTCCTGAGTTGGGCCTTCATCCCTTTCTCCATGTGCTGCGCCACGTCGCAGTGCACCAGATAGGTTCGGTCTCCGGGGGGCAGGATGAACGTCCCGGCGCGTTGCCCGCGGCCCGCGACCTCAACGCTGAACATTCCGGTGGGATAGAGATAGCGTGGCAGCCCGTGGAGCATCCATTGGTGGCGGACGTCGTCCGTATTCACCAGTGTGACGGTCAGTCGCGTGCACGGCGCGAAAGTCCAGTCCGTCTGATCGTAGGCGAACATGCTGCCCGGCGCGGCGAACTCCTTGCCGGCGCGGACGGTGATGGACCGCTCCGCGGCGATGCGCGGGCACCCGCGCGGCAGTTGGTCGCGGTTTTCGTTCATCACCATGCCCTCGGCGTCGAGGTGCATGGCGTGATGGGCTGCGTGGTGGTGCGCGTGATCCATAGGCGGCGTGATGTCCGAGTCTGGACGTTGTTGGGCGTCTCCACGTGAATAGAAGAGACACCCGCCGACGACCAATCCGACGAGCACCCGCGTCAGGGAAATCGGCCGGGGTCCTGGAAATACTGAAGGACGCCGGCTCGTCCGTGGTATCGGCGGGCGGTATGGCATTCAGGAGTCCCTGCGCTTGCGCCGGAGCGAAAAGCGGCCGAGGGCGAACCCGGCGCCGATCAGCAGGCCAGTGCCCGCACCCAGGATGAACGCGGTGGAGAGTTGCGGATGTTCGCCCTCCGCTTCGCCGAGCAGGCCCGATGCTTCAAGGTCGGCCCACACCGGAATCTTCTTCTGGTAGTACGCGGCGCTGAAGAACGGAGTCCAGTCCATACCCTGAGTCAGCGGTCGGCCGGCGTCGCCCAGATACTCGGGATAGACGATCGCGCTGATGTTCCCGCCCGGATTGATGCCGTCGGTGGTGATGGCCTTCTCCTTGTGGTCGTGCAGCAGCCAGACGCCCGGGCCGTAGCTGTGCAGCCCGTCGTTGGCGGTCTTCAGGTCGAGGTCCAACCGCTGGGCGGGCGCGAGCCAGACGACGTCGCGCGTGATGCGCGCCGCGGGAGCGTGCGCGACGCCGTCGTAGTGCGTCACCGTAACCTTGTGGCCGTGGGTATGTAACGCGATGCCTTCCGCTCCACCGTTCAGGACACGCAGCTTGACCCGCTCGTCCGGGCCAACCACGACCAACGACTCGCGCGTAGTGTACGGAAACGACCGGCCGTTCAGCAGAAAATAACCGGGTCCGTGGTCCGTGATGTCGTAGCCCCGGTTCATGGCCGCGGCGATCAGCCGCGGGTCGTTGGCCGTCTGGATGACGTTGTTCAGCGCCGGGTCGATATCCTGGTAATGAAGATCGAACTCGCGCGCGTAGCGTTCCCGGCTGGCGGACGACGGATGCCGGACCCGCCCGGCCCCGACGTTGAGGGTTTGCAGCCGGTTGTTGGGCCGGTTCTCCTCGACCACGAACATCCCCTGCAATCCCATCAGAATGTGGGCCTGCGGTTGGACGTGGCAGTGGTAGAACATGGTGCCGGTCTGGCGCGGGGTCATCTCATACGTGCGCGTTTCGCCCGGCCTGACGGGCAACTCGCTGGCAATCGGCACACCGTCGTTGCCCTCCCCGTCCGCGTCCACGAACGGATGATCCACGCCATGAAAATGAATGGTGTGCGGCAGGTAGTGCGTGTTTTCGAGCGTCACCCGCAGGGTGTCGCCGGCTTCGACGCGAATGACGGGGGACGGCGCGCGCAGCCCGACGTACGCCCGGTCGGTCTCGAAATTTTCCGTGGCCATGCCGCGCGACTTGGGCGCAAACACCCACAGCCCGGGCTGGACGCCGGGCGCAATGGCATAGGCCGGAAACGGCGCCGGGTCGTCGGGCGAGCGACCGTTCAACTCGACGACTTCCAACCGCAGGTGAATGTGATCCGGGTCGCCGTCGCCGTCCGTGTCGTGTTCCTTGACCAGCGTATTCGGCGTCAGCCGGGTCTGCATGAGCGTCTGCGGCGAAACGTTGTTCGTCCCGCGCACGAACGCCGCGATTTCCGCGGGATTGTCGGGCGCGCAGACCGGAGAGGCTATGACCCGCACGACGTCGATCGTCTGTTCCGCACGCCACTCGGGATGCTTGTCGGGACAGAACGGCTCGGCTGCAAGAGACGCGAAATCCCGACTCGCCGGGGGCGCGCGATAGGCGTCTTCCCCGAACAGGCGAAAGGCCGTGTCACGCATCGGACCGGGCAGCCACGCCCGCGGGAGGCCGTACATCGCGGCAAGCACGAAGACGACGATGAGCAGGCAACTCAGCAGGGCGCCACGTATCCGCATGGTTCACCGGTCTGGTTCAGCGTGGCAGCGGGGCTTTGCACGAGACGATTCCGCATGTCCGTACGGCATGACTATCCTTCGGGCCGCGGCTGAACTCGAACGCGGCGAGACCGGATCCACCGTTTGGCAAGACCGCCGCGCACCGCGACGTAGCCGATCCCGCAACCGGCCAGTACGCCTACGGCGATGGACATCAACACGTTCGGAAAAGCGGCGACGCGGATGGGGAAGCGCACCGCGCCTTCCACACCGGCAACCGTCATGAGCGCGCTGTACCTGCCGGACGCTTCGAAATTCACCTCCGCGTTGACCACGCCGTTCGGATATACCTGGGCTGGAACGTCGAGCAGCACGCGCTGCGGGGAGGACTCCTGCACGACGCGCAACGCCGCGGGGCGGCGGCGAAGTTCGGGATCGATCAGGTCGAGGACGAGGACGACCTCGCCGGTCCGCGGCACGCTGCGGCAGAATTCTTGCGCAGCGTATTCCTGAAATTGGTAGGCGGAGAAATGAATCAGGTACGCGCCGGCTCGTTCGACGCAAGGGTCCATGTCCATCCCGACGCCACCGTGCGCCCATACGCCCGCCGGTGGGCAGCACGCCGCCAGAATCAGCGCGAACCGTTTGAAGAGATCGTGCACCCCTGGCTCCGCACGCCGAAGCGGCCCGGGCGCGTCGTTCCGCCTTCTACGGCAGATACGCGGAACGGAACTGGGTCGGGACGACGCTGGACCGGACGGTGACCAATTCGTGAGCCGCGTCGGTGTCCTCGAAGCGGAGAACCGCGCCGATGAACTGTTGCGGAGAATCGGTCGGAATGAGCCGCTCCACGCCGAAGATCGGACTCGATACCGTGAGCGTCAAATCCTTGGTCTCGCCGGGCGCCAGCGGCACGTTCGGTTCGACTTCGAGCCGGTCGACGAAATCCTGCGGTCCGGCCGCGGCCTGTTCGTTCGCGGAGCCGTTCACGAACGTCGCCATCCCCATGATGAGTTGTTTGACTCGAATCTCGGCCTCGCTCTGGTTGGTCACGCCGACCTGCATGGTCAGCGTCTCGCTGGCTTCGTCGTAGGTTGCCCCCTTCGTGCGCACCTCGGCCAGATTCTCCCCGGACGAGATCGCGGACGGCGTGAACCAGTCGGTCTGCTGGGGCCAGCGTACCGGCGCGTTGGACGTGGCGTACGTCCAGCCCACGATCAGCATGATCAGCGTGACGCCGGCGAAGACGTTCATCCACATGTGATCGCGCGGGGTAATCAGGCCGATGTCGGGCGCGTCGTCGTTCACCGGCAGTTGGGACGTGACCGCGAGATTCGTCACCGTGGGTTTGTTCGAGGTCCAATACAGAATCCAGCCGACCCCCAGCACGAATCCCGCAAACGACCACCACCACGCGAACTGGCCGCCGTACTCGCCGAGTTCGATGGTCTCGCCGGAAACCAGCGTCAACGGAAACGAGAACGGCTTCTCGCCCTGTCGAACGGTGACCCATTCGCCGGGGCCGATCAGCGTGCCGGTGCCGTACACCGCAATGCCCGGATGCACGTGCCAGTTTCCGGGCTCCTTGCCGACCAGCTCCATCTCGAATTCGTAGATGCCGCCCTTCTCCACGAAGAACGAGCCGATCGCCGCCTCGCGGTTGACGAAGCGTTCACGCAGCGCGAACACCGGTCCGGGCACGACGGGCATGATCGCCGCGATTTCCGGCGTCTCCAGCGTATGCGGCCAGGTTTCGAGTATTTTGACCGACCCCGTGACCTTGACAGGCTCTCCGACCTCGATTTCCGTGGGCGAGACGGAGACGTTGAAGAACGCCGTCGTCATGTTCTTCAGGAACGGCTCGTCCGCGGCCTCGCCGTGCGCGAATGCAGGAGGCTTCGGAGCAACGACCATCGAACCCATTAGGGCGAACGCCGCGAAAAACGGCATCCAACGTCCGGCTCCTCGGGTACGTTCAGCCATCCGCCGCCCTCCTGGTTTGCGTTTCGGACGCCTCGGACACGATCACTCGCAGACGGGGTTTGCGCTTGATGCGGATGGGCTGGGGCGTAACGGCCTGGGCGGCGAAACGATCCGGGCGTGAAGCCGCACGTTCCGACGCCGGCCACAGGATGACCAGCCAGTAGCACACGAACCCCAAGATTCCGGCCGTGATGATCGGCGGCGCCATTTCCTCGGCATTCACACCGTGAGCGTACGCCGAGCCGGAGAGGCTCAGGACGGTAGCCAAGACTGCCAGACGGACCGCAAGGAGACGAACCGAACGCGCAGGTCGAGGCGCGTCGGACGTCCGACGTGTCCCTAAGCGGAAACGGTGCATCTCGCGTCCCGCCCTCACCTACACGGTCTTCAGGTAGCGCCGGATGGGCCAGACCGCCAAATAGCGCCCGATGAACTGGCCGATCCAATAGCCGGCGAAGGCCGCGGTACCCCCGAACGCGAGCGACACGTATTGGGTCTCGCCCAAGAAACTGCGCAGCGCGCCGCGCTCGATGAGCCGCAGGTACTCCGGCGTCTGCGAACGGATGTAGACGATGCCCTGGACGTCGGCGACCGTCACCACGTGGTCCATGAAGTACGCCGGCTGCAGAAAGCCGGCCAGCGGTACGTAGTTGTACGCCCAGACGGCAATCGCCCAGACGTGCGCCCCGATCAGCGAGGTCAGCAGGAAGCTTTTCGTCTTCATCAGAATCCAGTCCATCAGAATGCCCGCGCAGACGATGGAGATGGGCCAGACGAAGTTCATCGGATAGTTGGCGGCCAGATCCCACTGGAAATAGCGTCCTACCCACGTGGCGAAGAACAGGCAGCAGGCCGTGTACGTCGCACCGGTCGGAAACCGCCACGCTGTCCACTGAATGTATTGGAGGGCCGACGGGATGATGATCGTGGCGAACGCCGTGACCACCGGCCACCACTGCGGGTCTTTCCAGTCGGTCCAGAAGTCCCAGTCGCCGGCGAATAACTGCTTCGTGATGTCGGCCGCGCCGGCGACGACGAAGACCGCGGTCACCCAGAAGACGAGGTCCCACTTCCAGTCGACCCAGCGGTACTTCTTTTCGCGGAGTGCCTTGAGTTCGAGCCGACGCTGCCGTTCCGCCGCTTCGGCAATGTCGGTGACATCCGTCGTGCCGGCCGCCATGCGCGTCTCCTCTCCGTGCGCGGAGGTTCCAGGATTCGGCTGCCCCGATCCGTTAGTCCGCGGCCAGCGGCGGCTCAATCGAGGCGGCCTCGGGACTCGGCCCTTCCTCTTCGTCGGCCTTCTTCTCGACCTCGAACATCCGCAGCAGGGTTTCGCCCCATACCGCGAACATCCCCGCGGCCAGCCAGCCGTAGATGACGAACGGCCAATGGAACGGCACCGAGAAGATCTCCTCGGAGATCCACAGGCTGTGTCCCCATTCGTTGGCGGCGACCGCCATGCACTCCAACACGCAGGCGCTGATCACCAGGAAGAAGGACCAGGGGAAGCCCTTCTCTCTGCCGTACAACGCGGGGATGTGGAAGCGGCCGTACAGATAGGTGCCGACCGCCAGAATGACGGACAGCGGGAAGAAGAAGTAGAACATCGGGATGTGGGTCGGCGTCAGTGCGGTGTCGCGCACCATGGTCTGATGCCACGAGCCGTCCCAGTTGGGCCAGAAACTGGCCTCCATGTAGATCGACAGGCTGGTCGCGCCGATCAGGCTCCACAGAATCGCGATCCGGCGCGTTTCTTCCGCGGGCGAGCACGGCTGCTTTTCAATGGCGCGCCCGTTCCGCATCAGCCAGCCGAGCCAGACGCCGCTGAAGATGCCCAGCACGATCAGTTCGCCCCAAAACAGGGTGCGATAGTACAGCGTGAACTCCCAACTGGCCGAGTTGAGTCCGGCCGTGAACATGAAGGCGTAATTCCAGAACCAGAGAAAAACGTTGGCGAGCAGAATCAGCCCGCATCCCCAGAACAGCGGATGCCAGCCGACGGACCAATCGGTCGGATTGGCGGAACTGCCGCTCGTCATCGAACCATCGCCATAACCCTTGGGTGCGTTCTGCACTGCTTGTGCCTGAGCCATGGGAATCCCTCCTCGTAGTTGCGACGATATGAATGTCTCTTGCCGCTCGTCACTCCGCGGGAACATGCCCGTTCCGCCCTGCCATTCGGTACCGGACGACCGATACCGCGACGACGACGACCAAGCCGAGCACGAACAGCGCGGGGGTCACGAGCGCCTTATACCACGCGGCCACCTGAAAAGGAAAGCGGAAATTCTGCGGTTCTTCATCGTCCGTTACTCCGAGATCGACGCGCACTTCGTAACGGATACCGGCTTGGAGGAGGACGTCCATATCGGCCACGCCACGCTCATAGACCTGGAACGGGAGCGACCGAACCAAGCGCGCCTCCCCGCCGTCGTCCAGTGCCAGCAGTTCGACGCCGAGCGGCCGTTCCCACAAATCGGGCGTCACGTCCACGACCAGAAACGCGCTGCCGACGCGCGGAACCTCTTCGCAGTACTCCGACACGGGGTCGAACTGCGTCTGATACAGCGTGATGTGCAAGAGCGACGGGCCGACCTCGCGGCGGCATGGGTCGTCCGGTCCCCGGTCACGGTGCGCTGAAACCGGGAGCGGCAGGCTGAGGCAGACGACGACCGCAGCGCACACCCACCTGGCCGCGGCCAACAGTCCGCGGCGCTGTTTTTGGCTATGAAATCTCGGATGAGCGCGCACGATTCGGTTTCCAGAGAGTCTCGATGGTTCGCGGTTCCGGGCGAGATAACAGGCCGTAGGACGTGAAACAACGCAACGTCTCGGACCGCGTCAACCCCGCTGAGCATCGAGACCCTGGAAGAAAGACAACAACACCGAGTTGAGGGCCGGCCAGCGCGCATGCTCGCCGTCGTGTTCACAATATGTGACGTTCGTCCCTGCGCGGCAGTCTCGATACACACGACAGCCGGGCTCGTCAGGGTCGGGCAACGTCTCTTCCATCCGGCAAGCATGGCAGGTCGCCAACCATGCCGCGGCCGCGGCTCCATACCCCGGGAACAAGCGGTCTTCCGCTCCGTGCAGAATCAAGGCCGACAACCTGTCGGGACACTGCATGGTCGTCAGGTCCGCGTGTCTGATACCGACCCCGCTCGGAGCAACGCCGGCCGGTCGCACATGCTCGCCGTCAAGCAGCCCGAGGGCCAGGGAGACCGTCCCGCCGTCCGAATGGCCGGTCATGTACACCCGCTTCGCATCGACGCACCAGCGTTCACCGATCCGCCGCGGGATGCTCCCCAGTTGAGCAATGACGGGAAGCGACAGCCGCCGCGCGTCGGCATACGCGACGATGAACCCGGCCGTGGTCGCCTCGAACGTCAGGCCGGTCAGCCGTTCGGAACGAAACCGGTTTGTGCCCGCAGGCGCATACACCATCAGCAACGGATGCAAGACCGACGGGTTATAGTTGGCCGGCGTGCGTACCGCATACGCAATGCCGTCTTCGGTGCGCTCGTCGTGACTCGCCCCGGCCGGCCCATCCCGCGTACCCGGAGGACAGGCGTCGAAGTCCGTGTCGGAGGCGTCGAGCGGATAGGCGTAATGACCGAGCATCAAGTCCGAATCCGTCGGCCGTCCGTCGAGTCCCGGACATCCGGTCAGGGAGAAGCCGAGCAAGATTCCCAACACCCGTAGGGCCGGTCTGTGCATATTCACGGTCCGACAGATCTGTCCAGCGGTAACGTCCGCGGCTTGGAGTTATGGCTTGCCGCGGCGATTCGTCTCGGTCTATAGTCCGTTCCCGCTTACGGCACGAGTTCCGAACGTCCAGCCCAAGCCGTCCATCCGGACGGGTCTATCCGAGCGAACCGTTTTTCGTAAGGAGGAAATCATGCTGTCCGTCTTTTCGGCTCCGAGCCACTATGTACAGGGGAAACATGCGACCGCGGCCCTGGGTACCGAAATGCAACGGATCGGCTTGCAGGGGCCGGCGCTGATCGTTGCCGGCAAGAGCGCGCAACGCCTCCTGTCCGAAGTCTGGCAGAAACATCTGAGCGACGCCGGGGTCCAGCACGTCGTGCACCAGTTCGGCGGCGAGTGTTCCTACCCGGAGATCGAACGCATCAAGGAAACCGGCACCCAACACGACGTGCAGGTAGTCATCGGCGCGGGCGGCGGAAAGGTGCTGGACGCGGCCCGCGCAGCCGCGGACGACATGGACCTTCCCATCGTCAACTGTCCGACGATTGCCTCGAGCGACGCGCCGTGCAGCGCGTTGTCCGTGATCTACACGCCGGAGGGCGTGTTCCACGAGTATCGCTTCTATCGCAAGAATCCCGACCTGGTCGTCGTGGACACCTACGTCGTGGCGCAGGCGCCGCCCCGGCTGCTCGTGGCGGGTATGGGGGATGCACTGGCGACGTGGTTCGAGGCCAAGACCTGCGTGGACGGCCACATCCAGAACATGCGCGGCGGCGCCTCGACACGCAGCGCCGAGAAACTCTCCGCGTTGTGCTACGAGATTCTGGTCGAGGACGGCCCGGACGCCAAACGCGCGGTGGAGCGCAACGTCGTCAACCCCGCGCTGGAACGGCTGGTCGAAGCCAACACCCTGTTGTCCGGGCTCGGCTTCGAGTCATCGGGACTGGCCGCGGCCCACGCCATTCACAACGGCCTGACCACCGCGCCCGAAACCCACCCCTACTACCACGGCGAGAAGGTAGCCTACGGGCTGCTCACCCAACTCGTGCTGGAAGGGAAGCCACGTTCGGTCATCGATCCGGTTCTGCATTTTTCGTCAGCCGTCGGGCTGCCGATTACCTTGGCCGAGATCGGGCTGGCCGAGATGCCGGACGACGTGCTCGACCGCGTGGCCGAACGCGCCACCGCGGAGGGCGAAACCATCCACAACGAACCGTTCGAGGTGCGGCCCGACGCGGTCGCCGATGCGATTCTGGCCGCTGACTCGGTCGGCCGTGCGTGGCAGGCCGCTCACGCCGAACAGTAAACAAGCTCCCGCTTGAACCGTTCCAAGAGCGGCGCGGTACATTTCAAACGTCACCAAGTCGCTTCTTCACGGCAGACAATCCGCTCTCCCCGCAGCCGCAATCAGCGCGCTGCTGCGGCCTCGACCACCGCAGGCTCGCTCTCGAAGACGAGATGACCCGCTTCTTCCTGTAATTGGTAGTTCCGTTCCAGCGCCGCGGACACGGTCATCGGCCGGTGTTGGGGGAATTTGTCGCCGTCCAGCGAAGGACGGAGGAAGAACTTATCCGGGACGTACACCAGAGCCTGCGACTTGAGAGGGTATTTGAGCCAGGTCCGGCGCATGAAGTCGGGCTCGAACATCGTGCCGCGATCTTCTTCGGACCACTCCGTGACCCACTGCGCGTCGTGCGCACTGTAGCTCATCAGGTCCAGGCGAAGGTCGAAATACACGGTGAACAACGAGGAGTAGCCGCGCTCTTTCAACGCGGGGTTGGCAAGATAGGCGTTCCGCACCTCGATCACGAAAAGCTGGTCGTCGTTGTCGTACTGCTCGATGCGCAGCGGATAGAAGCCGTGCTGGTCGAGCCAATAGACGAGGCGCCCCGTCCGGTAATTGGGCAGCCAATCCGTCCGCCGGGTCGCCTCGACGACGTAACAGGGCACGCCGCCGTCCGCGGTGTACCGCGGATAGTCGTCGCCCAGCATCTTGATCTGCTCCGCGGTCCGCTCGTAGAAACTGCCGTCCGGGTTGGCCAGCGTGACGGTCGGGCGCGTGGTCGGAAACCGGACGGTCTCGTACAGCACGTCGGTCCCCAGCAGCCGCCAGGAGAATTCCCAGGCGTCGCGCCCGACCACGTCGTCGAAGGTCTGCACGTTGTTGGGAAATTGGGCGTCGCGCCGCGGCTGCGGCTGGCGCCGCACCCGCCGCAGCGTCGGACTGTAGATGAAATTGTCGAGTTTGGTCGTGGCCTGTTTATCGGTCCGCCGCAAGACCCACAAATCCTGCAACCCGTGATCCTCGGGCGGATAGGTATAGAAGAACATCATGCGGAAATAGGCGTCCCCGGGCGCCGCGGCGAGTTGTCCCGGCACGCCGTCCTCGTCCGGGACGTAATGGCTGAAGCCCAGCGTGATGCCTTCGTGCAGATAGCCGCTGCCGGTGATCGCACCGAACACGTCGGCCATGGCGTGCGACCAGCGGGCGACGTGCGAAAACTCCATGGCCCGGTAGCCCATCTCCTCCGCGGTGTACGGCGGCTGGAACGGATACGCCTCGGCCGGCAGATACGGCGTCTGCGGGTCGCGCGGCGTATCGGTGCGCAGATCCACGCGCGCGCGTTCCGCCTCCGACATGTCCTCGACGGTCTTCCAACTCTTGCGCGGCGTACTGTCGTCTCCGGTTCCGTGCCGAGCCGCATCGCCCGCGGCCGCAAGCGGCACAACGAACGTGAAAAAGAAAAGGGCCGCGATAAGAACGGAACGACGTCTGGTCATAGGATTTCACTTGGCGAAGATTCCCGGCACCGGGCAATCACGTGGACTGCTCGATACCGGGCTCAGAATTCGTAGCTGACCTCCCAGCCGATGTTGTCCCACTTGTTGAATTGGCCGTACAGGTCGGCCCGGTCCCCGCTGCTGTACGCGGTATAGATCAGACGTAGCGTGATGAACTGCGAGCAGCGGTAGCTGGCGACGAGCTTGGTCTTGATGCCCTGCCATTTTTTCTGCGGCAGGCTGATGACCGGGTTCACGGTCAGCCCGACCCGGAGGCGGTCGCGCGTGAACCGGAAGGGCCGCTCGATGAAGAACACGGGAATCAGGCTCATTTCGTCGCCGATGCCGCCCCCGAACCCGCCGCCGAGATTCCGGCGCCAATCGAACGTATAGAACAACGACGGTTGCATCAGCACGGACGTATTGCCCGGAAAGGCGAACTCCAGCGCTATCGCGGCGCGCAGCGTGTCGCGCCGGACGATCCCCGAGTTGAGCCGGCCGTCGCGCGCCGCGGCCTGATGGTCGAAGTCGGCGAACGGCACGTTTTTGGTCCACAGCCCTTCGACGCGCAGGACGACCGGCAGATCTCCGACGATCGGCACGTTCTTCAGCGCCGAGGCATAGTCCGCGGTGACGCCGAGGTGGTGGAGCCGCGTGAAGCGGGGCTGGAAGATCAGGTCCATGTCGCCGTCCGCGTCGGCATCCCGTCCGGTGCGGCCGACGATGAACGACGCGGGATTCTTGTTCCACGCGTAATAGTAGATCAGCCCCCAGGTGAGCGGCTCCATGGAGACGTCCAGGCGCATGGCGTATTGATGGTCGCCGAAGTCGCCCGCGGACGGCCGCCGCGTCGTGCGGTATGCGTCGCCCGTGGCCATCTCCCGGCCGTCCAGCCGCGCCTTGACCGTATCGTCGCGCGGGCCGATCAGCGGCGAATACCACGGCGAGCCGGGGACGGCGTTCCGGTCCTGTTCGAAATTGGGAATCCACAATAGGTTGAGCGAGTTGTGGCCGAAGAAATAGGTCGCGTTCGCCATCCAGGCCGGCAAGCGGCGCCATTCGTAGTCGCTCGCTTCGAGTTGGACCGACTCGCGGCGGTCCATGCCGTTGATGACGTCGATGAACTGGCCGTCCATCTTGCCCCAGGCGATCTGCTGCTTGCCGAGCACGACGTCGAGATTGTGCGTCCGGTAGCTGACGTACAGTTCGCGGACGATGCGCTCGAAGTCGTGGTACGACCGCGCGGTCTCCTCCTGCCGGGGCGCGAACAGGCCCGCGGACGACTGCCAGTTGTACACGTCGTCGTACACGAAATTGTTGATGTTCGTGATCTCGATGGAGGGCGAGACCTGATAGTGCATTTCCAGTTCCAACTGATTCTGCATCTGCGAGAACCGGAAATCCTTCTGCCGGTTGCCCACGCGGCGGTCGCCCGAAAGCTGGACGTCCGACCATTGGCGGAAGAACCCGCGGAACGTCAGCGCCGGCACCTGCCGCTCGATGGGTTGGCGCACGTAGCGGCCGGCCGGGTCGAACGTCGAGAGAAACCGGTCGAAACGCGACCAGGAATTTCCGATCGCGGCGAGCCGTCGTTCGAGGGTGGATGCGTGGCTCGGGAGCGCAGCGAGAAGCAACAGAACGGGACACAGGAGGCCGCACAGCACGCGGCGCACGAGAGATTGAAACCAGTATTCGTCCGACATTCGTTTCTTTCTTTTTCTTTATGGGAACTCCAGACAAGATGATCCTGAAACTTTCCCCAGCTTGTGTCTCGAGTCCCTTGGTGGAAAACCCTTCGACCTTTCGACAGGCTCAAGGCACCGCAAGCTCAGGGACCAGCCCGTTGAGCTTGTCGAAACGGGCGAGGGATCATCTCGTATGTAATTTCCTTCCTTTATCCGTTCTATCGGGAAGGGCGGTCACGCCACGGGCGTCGGCTGGCTGACAAGGACGCCGGCGCGGGCGAGTTCATCGAGTCGTGCGTCGTCGTACCGGAGGTACTCGCGGAGGATGGTCTGGTTGTGCTCGCCCAAGTCCGGCGCCTCGAAAGACGCGTCCGTTCTGGCCGGGCTCGAAAACCGGAACGGAAACCCCGGCAGCACGAAATCGCCCAATACGTCGTCGTGGACGGGCCGAATCGCCTCCCGCTCCAGCAGGTGCGGATGCGCGACCACCTCGGGAATGGTCAGGACCGGCGCGGCCGGCACCCGTGCACGGTGCAACGCGGCCACGGCTTCTTCACGGTTCGGCATGGTGTCGAGCCACGCTTCGATGGCCTCGATCAGTTCCCGTTTGTGGTGCACGCGGTCGCGGTTGGTGAGAAAGCGCGGGTCTTCGATGAACTCCGGGCGGCCGATGGTGCGCGCCACGCCTTGCCACTGGTGGTCGAGCACGCCGACGATGACCACGTAGCCGTCGCGCGCCTGGAAGATGCCGCACGGCGCCAGCCCCATGTGATGCGCGCCGCTGCGCGTGGGCACGAATTTGCCGCCCGACGCGCTGTGCGCCTGAATCGTGAAATCATGCGAGTGGATGTAGGCGTCGAGCAGCGACACGTCGATGTACTGCCCCTCGCCCGTACGCTCGCGGTGCAGCAGCGCGCAGGCGATGGCGCCGAAGGCATGCACACCGGTGCTCACGTCGCCGATCGCGGCCTGCGGCATGGCCGGCGCCCTGCCCCGCTCGCCCGTCACTTCGTTGAACCCGGAATACGCCTGCGCGATGTAGTCGTAGCCGGGCACGTGCGCCAGCGGCCCGGTCTGCCCGAGCGCCGAAATGGAACACATGACGAGGCGCGGGTTCAGTTCCTTCAGTACGTCGTAGGCGAAGCCAAGCCGCCCCATCGCGCCCGGGCTGTAGTTTTCGACCACCACGTCCATGTGGGGGATCAGGTCGCGGATGATTTCGCGCCCCTCGTCGGTCTTGAGATTGACGCACAGGCTTTGTTTGCAGACGTTGTGCTGGATGAAATAGCCGCTGCGGCCCTGCTTCAGAATGCCGTTCAGGCGGGCCGGGTCGCCCTTGGGCGCCTGCTCGACCTTGATGACCTCGGCGCCCATTTCGGCCAACAGTCGCGTCGTCGTCGGCCCGGCCACGACCTGCGTGAAGTCGAGCACCTTGTAGCCGGCCAACATGCCTTGACGCGCCGCGCCCGTCATCGTGCGATCCTTTCCCTGAATCTTTCCGGCAGAGTCGGACATGATCGACTGAACGAGGGTTCAGTCACCGGAGAGCGGCGAATACTACCCGCAAGCCGCGGGCGGCGCAAGGCAGAGCAGAAGCACAGAAATCCCTAGCCGGTCTGTCTTCCCTTCCTTCATCTCCTTCCTCCATCGTGGAGGAAAGAACCGGACCAACCCTTTTCTCTCGTTCAACTAAGGCGTTGACGCCATTTTTCTGGATCGCGCGCATTGTGAAAGACACCGTAGATCGTCAGCACGCCCCCAACGTATTCGTAGAAGACGGCATACGGAAAGCGACGGATTAGCGCGCGGCGATAATTCCCATAGATAGGAGCATATCTTTCAGGTCCACGACGAATTGTTTCAATACAAGCTTCGAGACAATTCAGGAATTCTTTATCCAGACCTGCCCGGTTCCTGCTGTACCACACACACGCCACTACGATGTCCTGTTCAACCTCTGGTGCTATGACCAATTCGGCTGGCATGTCGGACCCTCTGCTTGACATCTTCCCATGTCAGTACGGAGGCCGGGTTGCTCATCAGATTGGCTTTTCTCCGGGCGAGTTCTTCTCTCTGCCAATCGTGGAGCGGCACTTCGTTCGGATCTGCTGCCAGATCGTCCCACAGGTCTTCGACAAGCTGGAGCTTTTCCGCCGGGCTCAGATCGAAGATCGACGTATTCGTGGAGTTCATGAACATGCTCCTTCCCGTAGGTCGGATTAGCCGGAGGCGTAATCCGACACTCGGGCTCCCGGCTTACGTCAACACCTCCGCTCCGCGCAGCTTCTCCACGTCATCGGTCGAATAACCGAGAATGTCGCGCAGGACGTACTCGGTATGTTGCCCCCGCTGCGGGGCCGCGGTCTGGACTTCGCAGGGCGAACCGCTCATCTGCCACGGGATGCCGGCATGAATGCGTTTGCCGAATTCAGGATGCTCTTTCTGTACGAGATAGCCGCGCGCTTCGAGATGCGGACTGGTCGCCAAGTCCTTGTTGCTCATGGACGGATATGCGGCCACGCCCGCCTTTTGCAGAGTTTCCGTCACCTCCCAACGGTCCCGCTCGCTCGTCCAGGCCGTCACGGCCGCTTCCAGTTCGTCTTCGTTGGCCTTGCGTGCGGTCGCGTCGGCAAAGCGCGCGTCGTCGGCCAATTCCGGCCGGCCCATCGCCCCGCACAACGCCCGCCATTCCGCGTCCGTGCCACACACGATGGTCACCCATTTCTCGGCGTCGCCCCGGCATTTGAACGTGCCGTGGGGCGCCATCCACCGGTCGCGGTTGCCGGCACGTTCCGGCTGAGTGCCGTTCATGGTGTAATCCATGATGCCCTCGGGCATGAGCGCCAACAGCGCCTCCCACAACGCCACGTCGACGTGCGTCCCCTGGCCCGTGCGTTGCCGGTAGGCCAGCGCGGCCATCGCCGCGTACGCGCCGAAGATGCCGGCGTTGGGGTCGCCGTACGAGATGCCGACTTCGGCGGGGCCGACGCCCGGGTAGCCGGTCAGCGACGAAATGCCGGCCAGCGGCACCGACGCCGGGCCGTAGCCCATGTAGTTGCGTTCCGGGCCGGTCTGCCCGTAGCCGCAGATCGAGATCATGATGATGTCGGGCTTGAGTTGCTTGAGCGTTTCGTAACCGAAGCCCATCCGGTCGATCGCGCCGGTCGAGAAATTCTGCACCACGATGTCGCTCTTGGCGATCAGCTTTTTGACGATCTCGGACGCCTCGGGCTTGGCGAGGTCGAGTTGCAGGCTCTTCTTGCCCTGGCTGTACTGGTTGAAGTAGCCGGCGCGGTTCGGGCCGGGCTCGTTGTCGGCGAACGGCGGGATCATGCGCGTCACGCACGGGCGCTTGGCGCTTTCGATGCGGATCACCTCGGCGCCCATGTGCGCCATTTGCAGCGTGCAATACGGCCCCGCCCAGGCCCAGGTGAAGTCCGTCACGCGAATACCCTCCAACGGTCGTCGAGCCATACCCTCCTCCTTCGTCTTGCGAATTGCGTCGTGCGTCTGCGCCAGCGGAGCCGCGGCCGCCGCTCGATCCACGCTGCCTAGATGACCCCCGCCTGCTGCAATGCGGTCTGCTCGGCCTCGGACACGCCGATCTCGGCATAGACTTCGGCGTTGTGTTCTCCGAGCCGGGGCGCCGGCCGCCGAACAGCGTAGCCGACGTCGGCGACCTTGAACGGCGCGCCCGGATAGCGCAGCGCACCCGCGACCTGGTGGCCGATCTCGACGAAGAACTCGCGCGATTCGAGATGCGCCGATGCCAGCAAGTCGGACATGGTGTTCACCGGCGCCATGCAGATACGGCGTTCCTGGCCGGCTTTGTACAGGTCGGCGACCGTCCACTCTGCGGCGAACTCTTGCAGGAACGGCACCAGCGCATCGTAGTTCTGGCCGCGCACGACGCGGTCCTCGAAAATCTCCAGGCTCGCCCATTCCGGGTTGCCCATCAATTCGACGAACCGTTTCCACTGATCCTCTTCCACGCAGATCACGAACAGTTTGCCGTCTTTGCAGTCCAACATGCACCAGGGATAGATCGAACGCCGGCCCAGCCGCGAGGTCTCCAGCCCGCCGTACGTATAGTGCATGAAATTCATTTCCAGGATGGCGGCGATGCACTCCTGCGCGGAGACGACCACGTGCTGGCCCTCGCCGGTGAGGCATTTGTGGTAGTAGGCGCCCAGCGTGGCGACGCCGGCGTGGACACCGGCCTGAAAGTTCGCCTGGTGTCCGAAGGGTTTGAGCGGCGGAAAGTCGGGATAGTCGGACGCCCCGGGACTGATGAACGCCCAACCGCCGGCGTTGCTGGCGGTCAGGTCGTAGGCGTGGTAGCCGCTGTGCGGCCCGTCGTGCCCGAAGTAGGAGATCGACGTCACGATCAGGCCGGGGTTGACGGTGCGCAGGGTTTCATAGTCGAGGCCGAGCGCGGCCGATTCGCCCGGCGCGTAGTTGTGCACCAGGACATCCGCGTCCGCGCACAAGCCGTGCAGCACCCCGCGGCCTTTGGCCTCCGCCAGATTCAGGGTCGTGCCGCGCTTATTCGTGTTCAGGTACAGGAACAGGCCGCTGCGTTCGGCGTGCGGCGTATCGCCCGGAAACGGGCCGCGGCCGCGGGCCGTATCGCCGCTCGGCTCCTCGACCTTCACCACGTCGGCGCCGAAGTCGGCCAGCAATTTCCCCGCGTACGCCGCGGAGACCATGTTCCCGCACTCGACGACCTTCAGACCCGACAGGAGTTGCTCTGCCATGACGTGCCTCCCTGTTCGTCCCTTTATCGTTCAGCCCTGGAATAATCGCTGGAACGCCGCGGGTCAGATCACGCCGCGGGCCGACCAGGCGGCCAATTCGACCGGGCCGGCGTTCAGCAGTTCCGCATAGACTTGCTGGTTGTGGGCGCCGATGTCCGGCCCGAGCCAGCGCGCGGCGCCGGGCGTTGCGCTGAGTTTGGGCACGATGCCCGGCACCTTGAGTTCGCCGAGCACGCGGTCGTGCAGAGACAACAGCATCTCACGCGCCCGGAAGTGCGGGTCGTCCATGATGTCCGCGATGCTGAAGACCGGCCCGGCCGGAATCGTGGCCGCTTCGACGCGCGGCAGCAGGTCGGACAATTCGTACCCCGCGGTCCAGTCCGACACGATTGCGTCGATCGCCTCCCGATTTTCGGCGCGCACGGCCTGCGTCGCAAACCGTTCGTCGGTCAGCAGGTCTTCGCGTCCCATGAGCGTGCACAATCGCGTGAAGAGCCCGTCGGTGTTGGCGGCGATGACGATCCACTGCCCGTTCTTGCACGGATACAGATTCGATGGCGCGAACCCGGGCAGCAGGGTGCCGGTCCGCGTACGTTCGTAGCCCGTCTGGTCGTACTCGGTCAGCGTGGCTTCGAGCACCGCGAACACGGCTTCGTACAGCGCCGTGTCGATGATCTGGCCGCTGCCGCCGTGCACGTCGCGGTTGTACAGCGCCATCAGCACGCCCAGCGCCGCGAACATCCCGGCCAGGGAATCGCCCAGACTGATGCCCACCCGACACGGCGGCCGGTCGGGAAACCCCACCAGATGCCGCAGCCCGCCGAAGGCTTCGGCCACTGCGGCAAAGCCCGGCTTTTCCCGATACGGCCCGGTCTGCCCATAGCCGGACACCCGCGCGAAGACGAGGCCGGGATTCGCTGCGCGCAAGGTCTCGTACCCGAGCCCCCATTCCTCGAAGACCCCGGGCCGAAAATTTTCGACGAGCACGTCGGATTGCGCGACCAGCCGGCGGAGCATCTCCTGCCCCTGCGGGTCGCGCAGGTTGAGCGAAATGCACTTTTTGTTGCGGGCGATGCCCGGCCACCACAGGCTCTTGCCGTCCACGAGCGACTGTCCGACCGTCCGCATCGGGTCGCCCTTGCCGGGGGCTTCGACCTTGATGACTTCCGCGCCGAAGTCCGCCAGCAGCCGCGCACAGAACGGCCCGGCCAGCAGCACGCCGCATTCGATGACCCGAATGCCGGCCAGCGGCCCGGCCGACGGAGTGACACCTGTTTCCATACGAGAACGGAGCAATAAACGTGGGAGATTCGGGCCGGAACGATAGGCCGTCCGGGTACGGGGGTCAAGGTCGGAACCGCTCCGTCGGGCCGTCCTGCCTCATACGGTAGGGGCGACGCACGCGTCGCCCCTACGGAGTCGTTGACTCTGCACAGCTTCGCGTTTATGGCGCAATCCATGCAAAATGGCTCTAGCCCGTTCCCCGCTATCGAAGACGACTTGGACGCCGAAGCGGAACGAACCGCGGCTATCCTCGACGAACTGGAACAACTGAACGACCCGACCTGCTTCCGTTGCCGCATCCCTCTCTGCTCCCACGAATACGTGCTGAGCGTCGTCACCGGATTCAAGACTACGCCGCACTGCGCGGCCTGCTTGGCCCGCGGCCTCGACAAATCCCCAGCAGGCTTCCTCAGCGACGCCTTCGACTACATCCGCCGCCAGCCCTGCTACCGGAGCGGCTGGGAGTGGGCGAGCCGAAAAGAACGCCAACCGTTCGAGCGGCCGGCCTGTATATGGCCCGACAAGATCGCTCCGGAAGAACCGGAGACAGTATTTGCGACGTCCGGTGCGCCCACGGCCCCAGACGACATCTGGGACGCAGGCGACATGGCCTGCGGCGAGTTGGTGTTGAAGCTGCGGCTCCGGCTCAAGACCATGCAGCCGGGCCGGATACTCCTTCTCACCGCGAGTGACCCGGGCGCGCCAGCGGACATTCCGGCGTGGTGCAACCTCACCGGCCACGGCCTCCTGAAAGCCGAACATCCGCACTACTGGATTCGGCGGAAGAGCGACTGACTCGAGCGGCACGGATTTTCGGCGCGTTCCGGCGTCTTAAAAAAACAAAGGGCGGAGCATCAATGCTCCGCCCTTTGTGTAAGGAACGAGGGAAACGCGACTACTTACCGACGCGCACTTCGGCCGCGGCCACGTCCACCGGCGCCTTGGTCGCCGGGGTCCACTCGTGCATCATCGGGCCGACCTCTTTGGCGAACATGCGCATGCAGGCTTCCACCTGGTCGAACGGCTGGCTCTGGAAACTGAAGCAGCCGTTCACCTCGAATTCGCCGATCTGGCTGCGGCGTTTTTCGAGCTTCTGGACGATCATGTCGGGCGTGCCCCACAGGTTGGCCGCCAGAAAGTCGTCCAGGATGGCCGCCTCGCCTGCTTCCCGCATCGCCTTGGCCGCCTCGGCATAGTGGGCGTACGATTTGCCCGTCTTGGCGAAGTGGTCGCCGAGCATCTCGTAGTGGTCCATCACGCTGAAGTAGTAGCCGACGATCTTTTCGCGCGCGATGGCTTCGGCTTCCGCGGCGTCCGGCCGGCAGACTACGAAGTCGGCGCAGTTCACGGGCGGCGCTTCCCGCCCGTCGTTATGTTTGCGGTACAGGTCGCGGTAGTTGTTGATCGGCTCGGCGACCTTGTCCCACGTCACCTGCGAGAACATCATCGCGCCCAAACCCAGGCGGGCCGCCACCTCGAACGACTCCGGCGACATGCACACCATGTAGCTCCGTCCCTTGAAGCTCTTGAACGGACGGGGGCGAACCTCGATGCGATTCTGCTTGTAGTACGGGGTGTCGGCTTCCACGACGCCGGTTTCCAGGCCCTCGACGATGATCTCCGCGGCCTGGTTGAACCGGTCGCGCGCCTCGCCCATGTCCACGCCGAAGCCGGTGTACTCCCGGCGCGACAGCCCGCGGCCCAACCCGAGCACCGCACGCCCCTCGGACAGGTGGTCGAGCAGCACCATCTTTTCGACGACGCGCATCGGGTCGTTCCAGGGCAGGATGATCGCCCCGGTCGCCAATTCGACGCGCTCCGTCTTGGCGGCGATGTAGCTCAGGTACTGCATATTGTCGGGACAGATGGAGTAATCGAAGAAGTGATGTTCGACCGGCCAGATGACGTCGAAGCCCATCTCCTCGGCCTCGACCGCCAGACGGGTCTCGTTGCGGTACATGACCCGGTCGTCGTGGTCCACGTGGTTCTGGAGCACCATCTGAATTCCAATCCGCATGTCGTCTCCTTTCTCCTCTGGCTTCCGCGTGGCGCCTCCGCACGCTGCGCCGACGAGCTGGGTTCCCCGCTATGGGAACGGTTCGCGTGCCGTCGGTTTCTGCGTGGAAGATGCGGGAAGACGTGAATTTCGGATACCCTAACGAAATACGGCGAGACGGACAAGCCGCGGGTTGGGTCTCGATGTGAAATTTCTCGTTCGACGAGCGGCGGCTTCCGAGTGTAGGGGCAGACCCCTGTGCCTGCCCGCCCCCACTCAAGGGTAACGAACCTTCGACAGGCTCGGGGACCACAGGGGGTTTCCCTACACAACCCACAATGCCGCGCAATATGCCATTCGAGATACGACCAAGCCGCAGCGCGGGCAGCATTGCGACCGCACCGGTCGTGCCGCTCAGTGGATGAACGACCCAAGCCGCTCCCAGCGTACCCAGCGGTCCCCGCCGTCCCACGACCAGTAGATCAGCAGCGCTTTCCCCTTGACCGCGCCCGTATCCACGTAGCCCCAGAACCGGCTGTCGTGGCTGTGGTCGCGGTTGTCGCCCATCACGAACAGCTTGCCTTCCGGGACCACGGTCGCCGGTGCTCCCGCCCCGCCGGTCGTCCGTTCGGGGTAATTGTCGCGCGGGCCCGGCACGATCAGGTGCGGGTCGCCGAAGTGCGCGTAGTCGGCGTCGTCCGCCACCCCGTTCACGAACAACCGTTTGTCGCGGATACGTACCTCGTCGCCGCCCACCGCGACCACGCGCTTGATGAAGTCCTTGCCCGGATCCTTGGGATACACGAAGACCACGATGTCGCCGCGCTCCGGCGCGTCCCACTCCACCACCGGCCACTCGAACGGCCACGGCAGGCGCAGGCCGTAGCGGAGCTTGCTGACGAGAATGTGGTCGCCGATCTGCAGCGTCGGCAGCATGGAGCCGGACGGAATCTTGAACGCCTGGACGATGAAGCTGCGGATGAACAGCGCGATCAGCAGCGCGAAGAACAGCGCTTCGGCGTATTCGCGGACGACCGACTTCTCACGGACGAGGTCCGACGGGGTCCGGGTTGCGCGGGCCGCGGTTTTGCCCTTGGCCATGTCGTGCAAGACTATCCGCGGCGTGACGATTCGGCGTCGCCCACCTGGAGCAACGCGAGAAAGGCATCCTGGGGAATTTCGACCCGACCGACCTGTTTCATGCGCCGTTTGCCCTCCTTCTGCTTCTCTAACAGCTTTCGTTTGCGGGTTATATCCCCGCCGTAGCACTTGGAGGTCACGTTCTTGCGCAACGCCTTGACGGTTTCCCGCGCGATCACACGGCTGCCGATCGCGGCCTGCACCGCGACCTCGAACATCTGGCGCGGGATGAGCGCACGCAGCTTCTGGACCAGCTCGCGCCCACGCGCGTACGCATGCTCGGCGTGCGTAATCACGGACAGCGCGTCCACGACTTCACCGTTGATGCGCACGTCGATCTTCACGAGATCGGCCGGCCGCGTCTCCAGAAACGTATAGTCGAACGAGGCGTAGCCGCGGCTGACCGACTTCATGCGGTCGTAGAAATCGATCACCACCTCGTTGAGCGGCAACTCGTATTCCAGCGCCACGCGCGACGCGCCCTGATATTTCAGCGTGCGCTGCACTCCGCGGCGTTCCTGACACAGCGCCATCACGTTGCCGACGTAGTCGGTCGGCAGGTGGATGCTGGCCAGGATGAAGGGCTCTTCGATGCGCTCGAACTCCTGCGCCGGCGGCAGCAGCGCGGGGTTGTCGACCAGCACGGTCCGCCCGTCGTGGGTGACGACCGTGTACTCCACGGTCGGCGTGGTGGTGATCAGGTCCAGCCCGAACTCGCGCTCCAGACGTTCCTGGACGATCTCCATGTGCAGGCGGCCCAGAAAGCCGCACCGGAAACCGAACCCCAGCGCGAGCGAGGTTTCCTTTTCGTACCAGAACGCGGCGTCGTTCAAGCGCAACTTTTCGACCGCGTCGCGCAGCCCTTCGTACTGCTGCGACTCGACCGGATACAGGCCGCTGAACACCATCGGTTTGGCGGCCTGGAACCCGGGCAAGGCCGCCGCGGTCGGACGCTCGGCCGCGGTGAGCGTGTCGCCGACGCGCGCTTCGCGCACCTCCTTGATGCCGGCCATGACGAAGCCGACTTCCCCCGGCCCGATGTCCGGCACCGCCCGGGCGTGCGGCGCGAACACGCCGACCTTGGCCACCTCGTATTCCTTGCCGCTCGACATCAGGGCGATCCGCATTCCCGACCGCAACGTGCCCTCGAACACGCGCACCAGCACGACCGCACCCTGGTAGGGGTCGAACCAACTGTCGAACAGCAGCGCCTTGACCGGCGCCGTTCGGTCGCCGCGCGGCGCCGGCACGGTGTGCAGAATCCCCTCCAGTACGTCGGGAATGCCCCGCCCCTGCTTGGCGCTGGCCAGGATCGCGTCGTTGCCGTCGAGGCCGATGACGTCCTCCAGTTCGCGCCGCACGCGGTCCGGGTCGGCGCTGGGCAGATCGACCTTGTTGATGACCGGCAGGAGTTCGAGCCCGTTGTCGAGCGCCAGATAGGCGTGCGCCACGGTCTGCGCCTCGACGCCCTGCGTGGCGTCGATCACCAGAATCGCGCCCTCGCAGGCCGCCAGACTCCGCGACACCTCGTAGGAAAAGTCCACGTGGCCGGGCGTATCGATCAGGTTGAGCGCATAGTCGGCGCCGTCGCGCGCCCGATAGCGCAGCCGGACGGTGCGCGCCTTGATCGTGATGCCGCGCTCCTGTTCCAGGTCCATCGTGTCCAGGAACTGCGCCCCGCGGTCGCGCGCCCCGATCGACCCGGTCTGCGACAGGAGTTGGTCGGCCAGCGTCGACTTGCCGTGGTCGATGTGGGCGACGATGCAGAAATTCCGTATGCGCTGAACGTCCATACCCGGCCCGCGGTGCCGCGGTGGAGGTGGTCAATCACTCCCGGAAGAACGCGACGGTCGTTGCCAGTCCGTCCGCCAATGCGACCTTCGGGGTCCAGCCGAGTTCTCGGGCCGCCCGCCCGTAGTCCAGCACGCTGCGGCGCGGCTCGCCGGGCTTGGCCGGGCCGTGTTGCGCGAGGTCGGGCGCGCCGGTGAGCCGCTGCAGATGCGCGGTGAGGGCGTTCACGTCGGTCTCGATCCCGGTGCCGACGTTGAACGGCCCGTGGACGTCGGTCGTCAGCGCCGCCAGATTCGCCCGCACCACGTCGGCGACGAAGACGTAGTCGCGCGTCTGCGTGCCGTCGCCGTTGATCGTGATCGGCTGGCCGGCCAGCAGGGCTTGGCTGAAGATGGCGACCACGCCGGCCTCGCCGTGCGGGTCCTGCCGCGGCCCGTAGATGTTGGCGTAGCGCAGCGCGACCGTCCGCAGGCCGTATTCGAGACGGTAGAAATCCAGGTAGTGCTCACCCGCCAGCTTGCTGATCCCGTACGGGCTGATCGGATGCGTGGCGTGGTCTTCGGTGGCCGGAAACGCGGTCAGCTCGCCATAGACCGTCCCGCCGGACGACGCGAGGACGAACGTGCGGCAGCCGGCTTCGCGCGCGCCCTCCAACAGGTTGAGCAGGCCGAGCACGTTGGATCGCGCGTCGAACAGCGGGTCGGCCACGGAGCGGCGCACGTCCATTTGCGCGGCGTGGTGGTTGACGGCCTCGATCCGCTCGTCGGAGAGCAGGCGCCGAACCGCCGCGTCGTTGATGTCCGCATGGACGAAGTGCGCGCCGGCGGGGACGTTGGCGCGCTTGCCGGTCGCCAGATTGTCCACGACCCAGACCGCGTGTCCCGCGGCGAGATACGCCTCGGCCACGTGCGAGCCGATGAAGCCGGCCCCGCCGGTCACCACGATGTTCATACTGTCTCTCCTTATCGGCCACGCCCGGCCGGAATTCCGCCGACGTATGCCGGCCGGTCACCGACCTTCCTCCTCTCCCTGACCCTCTCCCACCAGGGGAGAGGGGAAGAAGAAGGCGCGGTGGACGCGGTTGCTCTCACAGCCGTTCCTCGAAATCCGCGATGGTTGCGGCGAGCCCGGCTTCCAGGGACACCTTCGGCTCCCAGTCCAGAATGCGGCGCGCCGCGGCGATGTCCGGCTGGCGGATTTTCGGGTCGTCGGTCGGCAACGGGGCGAACTCGATCCGGCTGCGGCTTCCGGTCAGCTGCAGAACCATCTCGGCGAACGCCAAGACCGACATCTCGTGCGGGTTGCCCAGGTTGACCGGGTCCGCCCACTCGCTGCGCAGCAGGCGCACGATGCCTTCGACCAGGTCGTCGATGAAACAGAAGCTGCGCGTCTGGCTGCCGTCGCCATAGACCGTCAGCGGCGCGCCGCGCAGCGCCTGCCGAATGAAGTTGGGCACCACGCGCCCGTCGTGCAGCCGCATCCGCGGGCCGAACGTGTTGAAGATCCGGCAGATCCGCGTGGGCAGGGCGTGGGCGCGGTGGTAGGCCACGGTCAGCGCCTCGGCGAAACGTTTGGCCTCGTCGTACACGCCGCGTGGGCCGACCGGGTTGACGTGGCCCCAATAGTCCTCGGCCTGCGGGTGGACCAGCGGGTCGCCGTACACCTCGGACGTAGAGGCGAGCAGAAAGCAGGCATGCTTGCTTCTGGCGAGACCCAGCCCTTTGTGGGTGCCGAGGGAGCCGACCTTCAGAGTTTGAATCGGCAGTTCGAGATAGTCGATCGGGCTGGCCGGCGAGGCGAAATGCAGAATCGCGTCGACCGGTCCGGGCACGTGCAGGTAGTGGGTCACGTCCTGCTGCACGAAGGTGAAATTCGGCGCACCGAACAGATGTCCGACGTTGGCCTCGGCACCGGTACACAGGTTGTCGAGGCAGATCACCGCGTCCCCGTCGGCCAGAAAGCGTTCGCACAGGTGGGAGCCGATGAATCCCGCCCCGCCGGTGATGACTATGCGTGCGATGACCTTCCTCCCGGACCGACGGCGTGGACGCGGCGGCTAGTCCAGCACGTCCTTGATGAGATAGACGGGTTTGCCCTGGCTCTCGTGATACGTCCGCGACAACAGTTCCGCGAGCAGGCCGGCCGTCACGAGCTGCACGCCGGTGACCAGCAGCAGAATCCCCAACAACAGCAGTGGGCGGTTCGCCAGCGCCACGCCGAAGAACAGCCGCTGGATGCCGAGGACCGTCGTGATGCCGCCGCCGGCCAGCACGCCGAGCAGGCCCAACAGCCCGAACACGTGGCTGGGCCGCTCGGCGTAGCTGGACAGGAATTTGACGGTGAGCAGATCCAGCACGACGCGCAGCGTGCGGGTCAGCCCGTATTTCGAAGTGCCGTGCGTCCGCGGATGGTGGGCGACCGGAAGCTCCGTGAGGCGCGCGCCCATGTCCGCGGCCAGGGCCGGAATGAAGCGGTGCATCTCGCCGTACAGCTTGAGCCCTTTGGCGACGTCACGCCGGAACGCCTTGAGGGTACAGCCGGAGTCGTGCACGTCGACCCGGGTGACCCATGCGATCAGGGCGTTGGCGACCTGCGACGGCAGCCGCCGGCGCAGGAACGGGTCCCGGCGGTCGGCGCGCCAGCCGTTGACCAGGTCGTAGCCCTCGTCGAGTTTGGCGAGCAGCCGCGGGATGTCCAGCGGGTCGTTCTGCAGGTCGGCGTCGAGCGACACGATCACGTCGCCCCGGGCATACTCGAACCCCGCGGCCAGCGCCGCGGTCTGGCCGAAGTTGCGCCGGAAACGCAACACTTTCAGCGTGGCGTCCTCCGCGTGCAGTTCGGCGAGCAGTTCGCTACTCCCGTCCCGGCTGCCGTCGTCCACCAGGATCACCTCGTACTCCCGACTGGCCTCGGCCAGCGCCTCGTGCACCCGCGTGCACAGCGGGCGCAGGTTGTCGACCTCGTTGTACACCGGGACGACGACGGACAAGTCCATGCTCGGGTAAAGACCGCAGCGCGCTAGAACTCGGTCAGACTCACGAACGCGCGGTAGCGGCGTTCGATGGCGTCGCGATCCAGGGTGAGCAGGCGGCGCAGGCTGAAGTCCTCGACCGTGAACGAGGCCACCACGCTGCCGCAGACGATCGCCTTGCGCATGCCGGCCTCGGATACGTCCCCGGTCTCGGCCAGACAGCCCAGAAACCCGCCGGCGAACGAGTCGCCCGCGCCGGTCGGATCGATCACCTCTTCCAGGGGATAGGCCGGCACCGCGAAGACGGACTGCGGCGAAAACAGCAGCACTCCGTACTCGCCGCGTTTCACCAGCAGCGTCTCGGGTCCCATGTCGAGTATCCGGCGCGCGGCCTTGACGGTGTTGGCCTCCCCGCCGATCATGCGCGCCTCTTCGTCGTTGATGATCAACACGTCGACCCGCTGCATGACGGCTTCGAGTGTGGCGCGGTCGTGCTCGATCCAATGGCCGATGGTGTCGCAGCCGATCAGCGGCCGCGGGTCCATGTCCTCGACCTGATCCAGGACCCGCGCTTGCAGGCCGGGGTCGATGTTGCCCAGAAACACGAACGGCGCCCGACGGGAGGCGTCCGGCAGGGTGGGCGCAAAGTCCGCCACGACGTTCATCTGCAAGTCCAACGTGTCGCGGACGTTCAGGTTCTCGTGGTAGCGCCCGGTCCAGCGGAACGTCCGCCCCGACCGGACTTCCAGCCCGTCCAGGTCGATGTTCGGCGACGTCAGCGCGGCCCGCGCCGCCGCGGGAAAATCCTCGCCCACCACGGCCACGACGTGCACCCGCGAAAAATAGCTGGCGGCGACCGCGAAATACGCGGCCGAACCGCCCAGCACGTCCTCGGCGCTGCCCGTGGGCGTATGGATGGAATCCAGCGCCACCGAGCCGACCACCACGATACTCATCGTTCCTCCCGCCCCCCTGACGAGGGGGGTTTGGGGGTTCGACACACCACCGAGCCGACCATCACGATGCTCATAGTTCTCCCTTGGCTTCCCCGTTCAGATATTTCCCGACGATGGGTTGGAGTTCGCGTTTCACCGCCTCCGGAACGTACGCCGGGTCGGTTATGATGGCGTTTTCGAGCGCCGACTCGCAGGCGCACGTCCGGTCGGGAGACAGCCGCCCCGCGGCTCCGCGCACGATGCGTTTGGCGGTCTCGACGTTGTTCCGCAAGATAGCGAGCACTTCGTCGATCACCACGTCGCCGGCCTCGGTGTTCCAGCAATCGTAGTCGGTCGCCAGGGCGAGCGTCGCGAAACACATCTCGGCCTCGCGCGCGAGTTTGGCTTCCTGCAGGTTGGTCATGCCGATCACGTCCGCGCCCCAACTCCGGTAGAGGAACGACTCCGCGCGTGTGGAGAACTGCGGCCCTTCCATGCACACGTACGTTCCCCCGCGGTGGACGGTCACGTCCAGCCCCCGACTCGCCTCGACAAGTGCATCGATTAGTGAAGCGCAAACCGGATCGGCGAACGCCACGTGGGCCACGAGGCCGCGGCCGAAGAACGTGCCGACCCGTTCGCGCGTGCGGTCAATGAACTGGTCCGGCAGCACGAGATGGCCGGGCGCGATGTCCTGCTTGAGGCTCCCGACCGCGCTTACCGCGATGAGCCGGCGCACGCCCAGCGTCTTCATGCCGTAGATGTTGGCGCGAAAGTTCAACTCCGTGGGTAGCAGCCGATGTCCGCGGCCGTGGCGCGGGAGAAAGACGACCCGCACGTCGTCCAATTCGCCGACGAAGAATTGGTCGGACGGCGCGCCGAACGGGGTCTCCACGGTCTGCCAGCTTCCGCCGCGGATGCCGTCCATTTCGTACAGCCCGCTGCCGCCGATGACGCCGAGGGTCAGCATGTCGGGGATGCCTCCATCTGCACGGGTGCCCGCGGCACGTCCACCCGCAGCGGGGACCGCGGCTCGGCCGGCCGGGCCGCGGCGAGTTGTCCGCACGCGGCCTGTACGTCCTGCCCGCGGCTCTCGCGGATGCTGGCATGAATACCGCGTTCGATCAGCAGATGGCGGAATTCCAGCATCCGTTGCCGCGGCGCGGGACGAAACGGGGCCCCGGGGAAATCGTTGAACGGGATGAGGTTGACCTTGGCGCGCACGCCGTGCAGCAGCGACACCAGCCGCTTGGCGTCCGCCGCGGCGTCGTTGATCCCGTCAAGCAGGGTATAGGCGAACGTGATGCGGGTCCGCGCCCCGGCCGCGGCCGTGCGGCAGGCCGCCAGCAGGCGCGCCAGGGGATAGCGTCGGTTGACGGGCATCAGCCGACTGCGCAGCGCGTCGGTCGTGGCGCCCAGCGACACGGTCAGATTGACCTTGGTATCGGCCAACAGACGCTCCATCTGCGGGGCGAGGCCGACCGTCGAGACCGTGACGCGGCGGGGCGGCAGCGCGAACCCCCACGCCGCGGTCAGCATCGTCACCGCCTTCAGCAGCGCGTCGTAATTCGCCAGCGGCTCGCCCATACCCATGAAGACCACGTTCGTCGGCGCCTCGTCCGCGGGCCGCCGGGCGCGAACCTCCCACACTTGGCCGACCATCTCCGCGGCCGTCAGGTTGCGTGCCGGCCGCAGCGCCGCGGTGGCGCAGAACCGGCATCCCATGTCGCAGCCCGCCTGCGACGACACGCATAGCGTGCGGCGCGCCGGACTGGGGATGAGCACGCTCTCGATCCGGCTGCCGTCGGCCAAACCGAACAGATATTTCTCGGTGCCGTCGGCCGCGTGCGTCCGGGTCAGACAGGCCGGCCGCGGCGCGCGGAACTCGTTCGCCAATTCCCGGCGCAGGGCCGCGGACAGGTTGGTCATGCGGTCGAAGTCGTCGGTCCGCCCGGGGTAGAGCCAGCGGAGAATCTGCGCCGCGCGGTACGGTGGGTGGCCGCGGCTGGCGAGCCAGGCTTCCAACTCGGCCTTGGTGAAATTCTTGAGGTCCATGCCGCGCGCGAGGTCGGATTCAGACGAGATCGACCCCGCCGAAGAAATAGCCGATCTCCCAGGCCGCGGTCTCCGGCCCGTCCGAGCCGTGGACCGCGTTCCGTTCGATGTCGGTTGCGAAGTCCTTGCGGATCGTGCCCGCGGCCGCCTCGTCCGGGTCGGTCGCTCCCATGATGTCGCGGTGCGCACGAATCGCGTTTTCGCCTTCCAAGACGCTGACCAGGATCGGGCCGGACGACATGAACGTCGTCAGGCTGTCGAAGAACGGGCGCTCCTTGTGCACCGCGTAGAATCCCTGCGCCTGGGTCTTGCTCAGGGCGATCATCTTGGTGGCCACGATCCTGAGTCCGGCCGCCTCGAAGCGGGCCAGGATTGCGCCGATCTCGTTCTTGCGGACCGCGTCCGGTTTCACGATGGACAAAGTTCGTTCGATCATACGCCGCCTTTCCTAGAGAGGAGTTCTTTCATACGTCAGCGGAGTACTCGCCGCCTGAGACCGAGAGTGAGACGACCGGAAGATGTTGGTTTCGGCCTCCGCTTCAAGGCAGGTTCAACGGCGCGGGCGGCGGGGTGAAGTGCAGCCCGCAGCTCCGATACGCCCGACGCACCGTGCTCCAATCCGCGGGGTCGTCCAGCAGGGCCAAACCGGCCCGGGCGTGGCATGCTTCGGCTCGGTAGCCGTGTTGCCGGGTGAGTTCGCTGCAGCGGCGGAACGCGGCCCGGGCCTGCTTCCGGCGTCCCTGCAGCAGGGCCAATTCGCCGCTTCCCAGCCGGCAATAGACCGCGCCGCGCACGTCCTTGGTCTGCCGAAAGAGTTGCAGCGCCCGGCGGAAGGCCGCGGCGCTGCGCACGTAGTCCTGCCGCATTTTATGGACGGTCGCCATCGCCCAGACCGTATAGGCGAAGCTGGCCTTGTCCCCGATGCGGGTGTACAGCCGCTCCGCGGTGCGGAACAGCCGCAGCGCCGCGGAAAATTCGCCCCGCATACGCGCGGCGTTGCCCAGTCCGCAGCACGCATACGCGCGGCCGTACACGTCGTCCTCGGCCTCGAACACGTCGCGGGCGTCGGCATAGTGCTGCTGCGTCTCCGCGAATCGGCCCATCAGACGCGCGGCGCCGCCCAGCCCGCACAGCGCGTAGCCCGCGGCCCCGGCGTCACCCACGCGGATAGCCAGCCGCAACGCGCGCGTAAAATGGGTCCGGGCTTTTCGCAAGTCGCCGCAAAAACGATACGTGCTCCCCAACGCCCACAAGACGAAGCTCTCCCGCTCGCGGACACCGGCCCCGCGGTACAGCCGACCCGCTTCGTTCAGATACGGCAGGCCGTGTGCGGGGTTTTCACGCGCACGGACGCTCAGCCCCAGGCCGGCAAGGCTGTCGGCCGCCCCTTGCCTGTCGTCGATCCGTTCGGCCAGCCGCTGCGCCCGTTCGTACGCGCGGGCCGCCAACCCGTATCGGCCCTGCATCCGCAGGCAGTCGGCCGCCCCGAGCTGGGCGTCGAGTTGCCGGACTTCGGCCCGTTCGGTCTTCGCGGCCTGCATCGCCCCGCGGTAGTGGTCCAGCGCATCCGCGAACCGACTGCGACTTCGAGCGCGCTCGCCGAGTGCGAACAGCCGTTGGGAAGCGGGCCGGGGCGGCATGGCAACTGCCGGGCAGGAGCGGAGCCGAAGCGGGCAGGCAAGCCGGCGCCGCGTTCGGGTGGCTACTCCATGACCGCGGCCAGGGTCTTCCCCATCTCGGCCGGGCTGGAAATGATCGCCACGCCGGCGTCGCGAAAGGCTTGCACCTTCTCGGCCGCGGTCCCCTTGCCGCCGGCGATGATCGCGCCGGCGTGGCCCATGCGCTTGCCCTTGGGCGCCGTCTGCCCGGCGATGAACGCAGCCACGGGTTTGGTCATGTGCGCCTCAATGAAGGCCGCGGCCTCTTCCTCCGCGGTGCCGCCAATCTCGCCGATCAGCACGACGCCCTTGGTCTCCGGGTCGTCCTGGAACATGCGCAACACGTCGATGAAGCCGGTGCCGTTCACCGGGTCGCCGCCGATGCCCACGCACGACGACTGGCCGATGCCGAGTCGGGTGAGTTGGTGGACCGCCTCGTAGGTCAGCGTGCCGCTGCGCGAGACCACGCCGACCGGCCCGGGGGTATGGATGTAGCCGGGCATGATGCCGATCTTGCACTCGCCCGGGGTGATGACCCCGGGACAGTTGGGGCCGATCAGGCGCGACCGCTTGCCGGCCAGATAGCGCTTGACGCGGACCATGTCGAGCACCGGAATGCCCTCGGTGATGCAGATGACCAGTTCCACCTTGGCGTCCACGGCCTCCATGATCGCGTCCGCGGCGAACGGCGGCGGCACGTAGATGACCGACGCGTCGGCGCCCGTCGCGTCCACGGCCGCGGCCACGGTGTTGAAGATCGGAATCCCCTCGAAGTCGGTGCCCCCGCGGCCCGGGGTCACGCCGGCCACCATTTTGCTACCGTAGTCGCGGCAGCCGCGTGTGTGCAGTTGGCCGGTCGCGCCGGTGATGCCCTGGGTCAGCACCTTCGTGTTCTCGTTCACCAGAATGCTCACGCCCTCCTCCTCGCCGCGGCCTACGCCCCGATGGCATCCACGATTTTCTTGGCACCGTCGGCCAGGTCGTCCGCGGGAATGATGGCCAAGCCGGACTCGGCCAGAATCCGCTTCCCCTGTTCCACGTTCGTGCCTTCCAGGCGGACCACCAGCGGGACGGCCGGATTGACCTGTTTGGCGGCCTCGACCACGCCGTTGGCGACCACGTCGCAACGCATGATCCCGCCGAAGATGTTGACCAGCACGCCTTCGACCTTCTCGTCCGACAGAATGATCTTGAACGCCTCGGTCACCTTTTCGGTCGTCGCCCCGCCGCCCACGTCCAGAAAATTGGCCGGTTCGGCGCCGTAGTGCTTGATGATGTCCATGGTCGCCATGGCCAGACCGGCACCGTTGACCATGCAGCCGATGGTGCCGTCCAGCGCGATGTAGTTCAGGTCGAACTTGGAGGCCGCGACCTCCTTCTCGTTCTCCTCGCTCACGTCGCGCAGGTCCCGGATGGCTGCGTGCCGGAACAGGGCGTTGTCGTCGAACCCGATTTTGGCATCCAAGGCGATCAGGTCGTCGGACGCGGTCAGCACCAGCGGGTTGATCTCGACCATCGACGCGTCGCACTCGACGAACGCGGCATACAGGCCGCGCATGAACGCGACCGCCTTGGCGACCGCGGCCTTCGGCAGTCCGAGCCCGAAGGCCAGTTGGCGGCCCTGGAAGTCCGCGAATCCGACCGCGGGGTCGATGCTCGCGCGCAGGATTTTCTCCGGTGCGCGCGCGGCCACGTCTTCGATTTCCACCCCGCCCTCGGAACTGGCCATGACCGTCACCCGCGACGTGGCGCGGTCGATGACCATGCCCAGATAGAACTCGGACGCGATGTCGCAGCCCTGCTCGACGAAGACCTTCTGCACCTCCTTGCCCTCGGGGCCGGTCTGATGCGTGACCAGCGTTGCGCCCAGCAGCGCCTCCGCGTGTCGGCGGGCTTCCTCGGGCGATTTGGCGAGCTTGACTCCGCCGGCCTTGCCCCGGCCGCCGGCGTGAATCTGCGCCTTGACGACGCACACCCCGCCGCCCAACTCCCGAGCCGCGGCTTCGGCCTCGTCCGGGGTAGCGGCGACCCGGCCGTCCAGCACCGCCACGCCGTATTTCCGCAGGATGTCCTTGGCCTGATGTTCGTGGATGTTCATACGTACCCGTTTCGTGACCGGCTAGGCGCCGTCCGCCAGAATCCCGTCCATGGCGGCGATCAGTTCGCGGACGTGGCCGACGGACGCCGCCATTTCCTGTTTTTCTTTTTCGCTGAGGTCGATCTCGATCACGCGCTCGACCCCGCCGGCACCGATGGACACGGGCACCCCGAAATACACGCCGTCGATGCCGTACTCGCCTTCCAGATACGCGGCGCAGGGAAGGATCTGCTTGCGGTCCTGCAGATACGCGGTCGCCATCTGGACCGCCGCGGAGGCCGGCGAGTAGAACGCGGAGCCGGTCTTGAGCAGGGCCACGATCTCGCCGCCGGCTTGGCGCGTGCGCTGTTCGATTTCTTCGAGCCGCGCGCCCGAGATCAGCTTTTCGACCGGCACGCCGCCGACTTGGCAATAGCTGCGCACCGGCACCATGTCGTCGCCGTGGCCGCCCAGCACCATGGCCGTGACGTTCTGCACCGACACGTCGAGTTCCTGGGCGATGAACGTGCGGTAGCGGGCCGAATCCAGCACGCCGGCTTGGCCGACGACCCGGTGCTTGGGAAAGCCGGTGACGCGCCGCGTCAGTGTGACCATCGCATCGAGCGGGTTGGTAATCACGATCACGAACGCATCGGGCGCGTACTCCCGGATGTTGTTCGACACGTCGCTCATGATCTTGCAGTTGATGTTCAGCAGGTCGTCGCGGCTCATGCCGGGTTTGCGCGCCACGCCGGCGGTGACGATGCAGACGTCGGCGCCGGCGATGTCCTGATAGTTGTTCGTGCCGACGATGCTGGCGTCGTAGCCCTCGATCGGTCCGGCTTCGAGCATGTCGAGCGCCTTGCCTTGCGGCATGCCCTCGATCACGTCGAACAGCACCACGTCCCCGAGCCCCTTCAGCACGCACAGATGGGCGAGCGTGCCGCCGATGTTCCCGGCGCCGATCAGGGCGATTTTCTTCCGAGCCATGCGATAGGTCCTCCAGACTGGCGTATTCCGCTCCGTCCCGAACACGCGCTCATACGTTCTTCATATCCGAAAACGAGGGCGAGCCGCCCTCTGCCGACGCGCCGCCCGTTGATGTAGAAGAGGGTCGGGCGAGATTGTGGGGAAAGATGCCAAAATTCCGCGGGTGTGTCCAGGCCGACTGTAGTCCCACGAGACATGAGCCCGAACGGGTGACAAAAACTCAATGAGAGATTTGTAGTGTGAAGGCCAGAACCATCGGAGCACTGATCGCGTCAGTACACTTCTACCCGACCTCCCGGCCCCGAGTCCGACGCTTTCGTCAAAGACCGAGAATTTGTCTCCTAGCCTTGCTTTCCTCTGACTCAAAGGGTCGTCAGGGTACTCCCTCTCATGTTGAAGACGCTTACGTCACCAACTTTCTGAATATGCCGCTCACCGAATCGCTGTATTACCCCTGTCGATTCGTACTTTTCTTCAGCTACGCTCTTGTCCTACAATTGCTTCACGCTCTACGCACTCGGTCGACTCCTACCGCCCTTAGCACCTTCCCTTTCTATGTCCTCGGCTCCAAGGGAATGAGTCAACGAATGCTCTCGCGTCGACGCGATTTCCTTGGACAAGTCTGAGTACTTCTATCCCTTTGAGCATTTCCGTAAGTATCCGATCTGTCCTCGGGTAGATCAGTATTGTCACTCCTGCCATCAGCGCCTGGACCCTACCGTCCTTGACCAAGGCGGGTGACAAAGTAATTTGATTTGCTGCCCGAGCTGCAGTGCCGTCGAATGCTCCGTCGCTTCATGGCCTAGGACGTGTTCACATAAAGGGTTGGACGATGGTGGCATTCACGGATGGAATTGACCTATGCGCAATACGACCGCCCTGCGCTGCTTCTGCTGATGCAGCGAGGCACTAGGCGCGTCTCGAACCTGCACGTGCTTAGCGCCCTCCTGGAGGTCGCCGAGCAGGGTTGCAAGTGGCGGGAGGTGCCAGCCCGATTCGGGCGTTAGCACCCCATCTATACTCGGCTGCATCGCTGGTCGAAGAACCGGGTTCTCGACCGGGTGTTCGAATCCCTCAGAAAGGAGCGGCTCGGACGGACCAAGCTGGGGGCGGTGGCGCAAGACATCTCCAGCGTGCAGGTTCATCCCGACGGGACGGGCGCGCGCCCCACGGGCCGCAGGCCAACGACCAGTCCTGCGGGGACTGGGCCACCAAGATCCAGATGGTTGCCGCGGAGACGCGCACGGCGGTGGCGCTGGCATCTGGCTAGGCGCGTGATGTGCCCGCCGGCGGCCAACTGTTCCGCCGCCGCCTGGGAGGCCAGCGGGAGAAGCTGCCTGTGTGAATGGACCGGGCGTACGAGGGCGGCGAGACGCGCCCGCTTGCGCGGAGATGAGGATTCGAGCCCGTGGCGCCTCCGCTCACGACCCGGCGTGCCCCGTGGGCATAGGACCGCGAGATGGACAAGCGACGCCACGAGGTCGAGCAACGGTTCGGGCGACTGACAGGGGTGCGTCGCATCTGCTCTCGATTTGAGAAGTCCGCCGTCATCTTCCTCGGCTTCATCGTGTTCGCGTCCATCTTCGACGCGCTCCATAGTGTGGACACGCCCTAGCATGCTTGACCTGCCTAACGATTTTCTTCCAGCACATCGTCTGTCCAATGATTCGCGTCAGGTCCCTATCACTCGGTCTTATCGCCGCCGAACTGCTGGCACACCCCGTCAGCCTGTGACAGTCGATGAACACGGACCTATCGGGACTTGAATTTTCTTTCATTTCAGAGTACGCTTTCGTGACTATCCTCCCAGTTTACTTCAACAAAATTCGGAATGCCCTTCAAGGTCGTAGATATGGACGTTCAACTCTCGTGCCCTGAGGACGGATCGCAGCTATTCCATGGGGAGAATTTTTTCAAGTGCCCGCATGGCCATATATGGAAAATTAGAAATTCTATTCCACGATTTTTGAATCCGATCGACGAAAATTGGAATTATTCATCAGCCTTCGGATTTCAGTGGCAGAGATGGCGTAAAACTCAACTCGATTCTTATACAGGATTATCTCTTTCCAGAGAACGCTTGCGACGGTGTTTAGGTGAGAGATTGGTGCGAGACCTTTCATGCGGGAAGCCTTGCAATATACTTGAAGCTGGATGTGGCGCTGGCCGTTTTACTGAGATATTGTTAGATTTTCCTGCAACGTCCATTTACTCGGTAGATTACAGTTTGGCAGTTGAAGCTAATAAGAAAAATTTCCCTATAGACAAAAGACACTTCATCTTTCAGTCTGATATTGACCGATTACCCTTCGCTCCATATCAATTTGATGTTGTTTTTTGTCTCGGTGTCGTTCAGCATACACCGTCCCCACAAGAGACAATTGCAAAGTTATACAAATTCGTTAAACCTGGCGGCGCTTTGGTTTTTGACCATTACGCCGCACCCTTTAAGCACTACACGTGGTTCGGTCGGAACATTGCCCGATCTTTTTTGAAGCGGATGGATCCGGAAAATGCTCTCAAATATACAAATCGACTGGTGGATATATTTTTCCCCTTCCATCGTATTGCCTCGTGGAATCGATTCTTTCGGCTTATCTTAGCAAGAGTTTCTCCAATTCTAACTCACCATTTCGATTTCCCCGAATTGAATGAAATACAACAACTCGAATGGTCTCGATTAGATACCTATGACAGTCTAACGGATTGGTACAAACATCATCGTTCGAAGAATGATATTAGACGTATGTTGAAAAATCTCGACGCGGAGGATGTAATAGTAGCGACAGGAGGTAATGGAATCGAAGCACGCTGCTTCCGTCCTTCCCAAAAGTCTCATGCTTTGACGCTTGAGCCTCTCAAGTGACGTGGAGCAACAAAACCCCAGAGATGCAGAACTCCTTCGGTCTGACCAGACAGCCGACGGCGTTCAGCATGCCCGTCATCGGGTCGTAGTCCTACTGCCTGCAGTGCCGACATGCGAGATCGTCGCAGGTGGGTAAATCGGGTTTCAACCGCGGCCGTCAGGCGTGTCGTTGGCGGAGGCATGGGCGGCTCGATTCCGTTCGGCGTCCGGGCGGCGAAGATAATGCGGAACGAGTTGGGCGGCGTCGTCCGCGTCGCCGCGGCGGAAACGCGCCCAGGCCAAGCGCGCCACGATGCTCGCCCGCGGTTGCAGCCGGGCGAGCGGGAGCAGGCGCGTTGCGGCGCCGTACCGGCCGCGCAGAATCTCGGCGTACCGCTCGGCACCGTCGCCGACGAACAGGCACGGCGCCGCGTCTTCGACGGGGAGAGCGTCGGGCGCAAGCACCGCGTCCTGCGTCAGTCGCGTGACCTGCCCGTCGGCGGCGCGGTCGAAAAACGCCGCATAGACTTCGCGCTTGCGTGCATCCAGCACCACGCCCACGCGCCCGGTCCAGTCGGGGACGGCGTGCGCGAGTGCCGACAAGGTGGAGACGCCCGCCACGCGCAGGGAGCGCGCGTACGCCAAGCCCTTCACCGTGCCGAGGGCGACGCGCAGACCGGAGAAGGAACCCGGGCCGATGGTCAGGCCGAGGCCGTCCAGGTCGGCCAAGTCGGCGTGCGCCCGGTCCAGTACGTCGCGGATGAGCGGCAGCAGGCTTTCGACGTGGTTCGCCGCGCTGCCCATGGCTTCGGCCAGGACGCGGCCGTCGTGGATGAGGCCGGCGCTCACAATCGGCGTGGCCGCATCGACGCCCAGGACGTGCATACGCGCGGCTCAACCGACGAGGCGCGAAATGTCATTGTAGAACACCAGCACGATGAGCGACACGATGACCAGAAAGCCGACGCGCATCACCATTTCCTTGGAACGGTCGCTCAGCGGCCGGCCCCGGAACAACTCGATCAGGATGAGCAGCAGATGGCCGCCGTCGAGGACCGGGATGGGCAACAGGTTGAAGACCGCGAGGTTGACGTTGATGACCGCGGTGAAGCGCAGCAGATAGTCCAACCCCAAGCGCGCCTGTTGCCCGGCCACCTGCGCGATCAGGATGGGGCCGCCCAGCTCTTTGGTCGAGACTTCGCCGAGGATGAGTTGGTACACGCTGACCAGAATGAGCTGCGTCCACAGCCACGTCTGTTCGACGCCCAGCACGACCGCGCGGCCGAGCGAGACGGGTACGAGCGTGGACGCCCGTTCCACGCCGATGACGTAGGCCGCTTCACCCGTCGGGTCGGTGCGCGGCGCGGGGGTGACTTCGGCCGTGCGGCGGTCGCCCGCGGCGCCCTGCACGGTGAGCGTGATCGGGCGGCCCTGACTGGCGCGGATGGACGTGGCGAGTTCTTCCCAGGTGGCGACCGCGGTGCCATCGACTTCCAGGATTTCGTCGCCGGGCTCCAGGCCCGCGGTCTCCGCCGGCATGTCGGGCATGACCGTCCCCAGCAACGGACGCACGGCCGGCTCGTTCAGGCCGAACGCAGCGAAGGCGAGACTGAACACGACCGCGGCCATGACGAAGTTGGCCGCGGGACCGGCGAGGACGATCACGACGCGCTTGGCCAACGGCTTGTGCGTGAACGAGCGTTGCCGGTCGGTTTCGCCGATCTGCTCGCCGGCTTCCTCGCCGACCATCTTCACGTAGCCGCCGAGCGGAATGGCGCTCAGCAGATACTCGGTCTCGCCGACGCGCCGGCCGAGCAGTTTCGGCCCGAACCCGAGCGAAAACCGCTCGACCCCGACCCCGGCCCACTTGGCGGCCAGAAAATGGCCGAGTTCGTGCACGAAGACGATCAGCCCGAACACCACGACCACGCGCAACGCCACGTCGAATGTGGACAGTTCCATGTCTCCCTGCTCCTCGATTCGGGTCCGCCCTCAGTTCCAGACGGCGACATAGTAGTGGATGAAGACCGCGGGGAAAAGCAAGCTGTCGATGCGGTCGAGTACGCCGCCGTGGCCGGGGAAGAACCGCCCAGCGTCCTTGACGCGGTACGCGCGTTTCAGTGCGGACTCGCACAGGTCGCCGCACTGCGCCAGCACGCCGCCGAGCAACGCCAGACTCACGAGTTCGAGTCCCCCGCGGCCGGGCAGCAGCCACTGCCAGGCGATCAGCCCAGCGACGAGATGCCCGCCCGTCGCCCCGATGCTGCCCTCGACGGTCTTGGCCGGGCTGACGTGCGCCAACAGCGGCCGTTTGCCCCACGCCCGCCCGACGGCGTAGGCCGCGGTGTCCCCAAGCATGGCGACCAGCAGAACGAAAAAGACCCATGCCGCGCCGTCCGGGCCGCGGTGCAGCCACACGAAGTGCGGGAACAGCACGCCGACGTACACGCTCCCGAACACGAAGATCGCGGCGGTGCGCACGGCGCGCTCGGGCCGCGGGTCGCGCAGGCTCAGGATGCAGACGACCGGACAGCCGGCGGCCAGCACGCCGGCGACGAGCCGCGGGTCGCCGGGCACCATGCTCAACGCAACCAGCGCGCCCCAGGCCACGCCGACCGACCCCGGTAAACAGCAGTCGGCGCGGGTCAGCGTATGGTATTCGGCCAGCCCCACGCAGGTCAGCCCGACGACCGCCGCGGCAAAAACCCACGCAGGCGCGTAGCCGACCGCGTAGATCAGCGCGGGCAGCCCGACCAGTGCAGTCAGGAGTCTAACGCGCAGCACGTTCGAGAGGGGGCGCGGCGAACTGTTCGGACGTGCGCCCGAAACGCCGGTCGCGGCGTTGGTACTCCGCCAAGGCGTGCTCGAACGCTGCGCGGTCGAAGTCCGGCCACAGCGTGTCCGTCACGTACAGCTCGGTGTAGGCGAGTTGCCACAGCATGAAGTTGCTCACCCGGAATTCGCCGCTCGTGCGGATGAGCAGGTCCGGGGCCGGGATGTCGGACGTCCACAAGGCGCCTTCCAGGGTCCGCTCGTCGATCCGGCCCGGGTCGAGCCGCCCGGAGCGGACGTCCTGCGCCAACGCCTGCACCGCGGACACGATCTCCTCCCGCGCGCTGTAGCTCACCGCCAGCACGACGTTCAGGCCCGTGTTGTCGCGGGTCGCGTCCACCGCATCCAGGAGCGATTTGCGCACGTTGGCGGGCAGCCGCTCCAGGTTGCCGATAGCGCGCAGCCGGATGTCGTAGCGCATCATGCGCCGCAGTTCGGTCCGCAGGTAGCGGTTGAGCAGCCCCATCAGGGCGCGTACCTCGTGCGGCGGGCGCTGCCAGTTCTCGGACGAAAAGGCGTACAGGGTCAGGTACGCCAGCCCGAGTTCGCGGCCGGCTTCGACGATCGTGCGGACGGCTTCCTTACCGCGCTTGTGGCCTTCGATGCGGCTCAGGCCACGCCGCTGCGCCCAGCGGCCGTTGCCGTCCATGATGACGGCCACGTGCCGGGGCAGCCGATCCTTCTCGCTGAAGGGGCGCGCGCGCGCGGAAAGAGACGAGGGGATGAAATCGGCGTCGGGACGGACGCCGCGGCTGACGTTGCTCATACCGACAGCAACTCGTCCTCTTTGAGTTTCAGGAGGTGGTCGAGTTTCTCGATGTAGTCGTTGGTGACGTTCTGCACCCGGTCCTGGCTGGCGTGCAGTTCGTCTTCGGTGATGTCCTTGTCCTTCTGCATGGCCTTGAGCAGGTCGTTGGCGTCGCGCCGGTGGTTGCGCATGGAGACACGATAATCCTCGGCGCTCTTGCGGATTTTACGGACGAACTCCTTGCGGCGTTCCTCGGTCAATTCCGGGATGGGAATGCGGATGAGCTTGCCGTCGTTGATCGGGGCGAGCCCCAGATCGGCCTGATAAATAGCTTTTTCCACGTCGCCGATGAGATTCTTTTCGTAGGGCTGGACGACCAGCAGCCGCGCTTCGGGCGCGGACAGCGACGCGACCTGCTGCAGCGGCGTCGGCGACCCGTAGTAGGGCACCAGGATGCCTTCGATCAGCGCGGTGGACGCCCGGCCGGTGCGGACCTTGGAAAACTCCACCCGCAACGACGCCAGCGTCCGCTCCATCTCCTGCGTGAGTTCGTCCAGCACTTCGGCGCTCATGCCGCTCCTCCGTGGACCACCGTGCCGATGGGCTCGCCGCGGACGGCTTTCTGGATGTTGCCCGGCTCCAGCATGCTGAACACGATGATCGGCAGATTGTTGTCCATGCACAGCGAGATCGCGGTGGAGTCCATGACCTTCAGGTTCCGGTACAAGACATCGGTATAGGTCAGGTTCCCGTAACGTTCCGCGGCCGCGTCCTGCATCGGGTCGGCACTGTAGATGCCGTCGACCTTGGTGGCCTTGAAGATGGCCTGCGCCCCGATCTCC
The DNA here is from genome assembly GCA_965242795.1 of uncultured Binatia bacterium (SeqCode). Classification (GTDB taxonomy): domain Bacteria; phylum Desulfobacterota; class Binatia; order Bin18; family Bin18; genus Bin18. The sequence continues at coordinate 34,900 of OZ251505.1, read as the reverse complement.
ATGGCGCGCAGGCTGGCCGCGGTGTCGGTCGTGAAATAGGGGTTGCCGGTGCCCGACGCGAAGATGACGACGCGGCCCTTTTCCAGATGGCGCGTCGCGCGCCGCCGGATGTACGGCTCGGCCACCTGCGCCACGGACAGCGCGGACATGACGCGGGACGGCACGTCCACTTTTTCTAGGGCTTCCTGCATGGCGAGACTGTTGATGACCGTGGCCAGCATCCCCATGTAGTCGCCGGTCGCCCGGGCGATGCCCCGCGCACTCGCTTCGACGCCGCGCAGGATGTTGCCGCCGCCGAGGACGAGCGCGGTTTCGCACCCCGACCGCTGGACGTCCCGCACTTCTCCGGCGATACGCGCCAATACGGTGTCGTCGATGCCGTACCCGCGGGCGCCGGCCAGCGCCTCGCCCCCCACCTTCAGGAGGATGCGACGGTAGGGAAGCGCCGTGTCCGCCATGCAGCCTACTCGGCCGAGCCGTCCGCCGCCTCTCCGATCTGGAAACGCGAAAACCGGTGGACGACGATGTTTTCGCCGGTCCGACTCACGGCCTCGTTGACGACGTCCTGAACGGTCTTACCCGAATCGCGGATGAACGCCTGTTCGAGCAGACAGTTTTCGCCGTAGAACTTTTCGACTTTGCCGGCGACGATCTTTTCAATCACCTTCGTGGGTTTGCCCGACTCTTCGGCCTGCACGCGATAGACGGTCCGCTCGCGTTCCAGCTCGGCGTCCGAAATTTCTTCACGGCGGACACAGCGCGGGTTGGCCGCGGCGACCTGCATGGCGACGTCCTTGACGAGCCGCTGGAACTCTTCGGTACGTGCCACGAAGTCGGTCTCGCAGTTCACCTCGACCAGCACCCCGATCTTGCCGCCGCCGTGGATGTAGGAGCCGACGATGCCTTGCTGGGCTGCGCGGCCCGCCTTCTTGGCAGCCACGGCCAGCCCTTTTTCCCGCAAAAAGTCGATGGCCTTTTCGACGTTGCCGCCGTGTTCGGCCAGCGCTTTCTTACAGTTGACGATGCCCGCGCCGGTCCGCTCGCGGAGTTCCTTGACCATGGCCATGGAGACGTCCGTCACGCCACACCCCCTTCCTTGACCGCGGCCGGTTCCTCGGCTGAGGCTGCCACGGCTTCGGCGTTCGCCGGCGGTTCCGGCGCCTCGTCTTCGGCAGGCTCCGGGGCGTCGGCCTCGGCCTGCTGCCGCTCCTGGGCGATCTCGCGTCCTTCGATCGCAGCATCGGCAAGGGCCGATGCGAACAGCCGAATGGCGCGGATGGCGTCGTCGTTGCCCGGAATCTTCTGCGCGACCAGATCGGGGTCGCAGTTCGAGTCGATCGCGGCCACGACCGGCACCCCGAGTTTGTTGGCCTCACGGACCGCGATCTCTTCCTTCTTGGTATCCACGACGAACATGGCGTCCGGCAGCTTGCGCATGGTCTTGATGCCGCCCAGCACGCCCATCAACTTGTCGCGTTCGCGGCTCATGCCCAGCAGTTCTTTCTTCGTCAACGCCTCCGCGACCGCGGGCGTATCCAGCATGTCCTCGACCCGCTTGAGGCGGTCGATGGACTTCCGGATGGTTTGAAAATTCGTCAGCATGCCGCCCAGCCAGCGGTTGTGCACGTAGAACATCTCGCAGCGCTCGGCTTCTTCGCGCACGACTTCCTGCGCCTGTTTCTTCGTGCCGACGAACAGGATCTGCCCGCCGTCGGCGACCAGGTCGCGGATGAAGGTGCAGGCGTCGCGCAGCATCCCGACGGTCTGCTGCAAATCGATGATGTGGATCCCGTTCCGCGCCCCGAAGATGTACGGCTTCATCTTGGGGTTCCACCGGCTGGTCTGATGGCCGAAATGTACCCCGGCTTCCAACAACTGCTTGATGGTGATGTCCGCCATGAATGGGAGACCTCTCTTTTCCGGTTCTTCCTGAAACACCGCGCCGGCCCGGCGCGGCCAACACGTACCAAAGGCCGCCCCCCTCTGCAATCCGCCGCGGGGTCCTACTGGTGCATGGATTCGAGAAATTCCTTGTTGTCCTTGGTGCCCTGCACCTTGTCCATGAGGAATTCCATGGCTTCGACGGCGTTCAACTGGGTCAGGAGTTTACGGAGGATCCAGACCCGGTTGAGGACCTCGGGCGGCAAGAGCAGTTCTTCCTTGCGGGTGCCGGAGCGGCCGATGTCCATGGCCGGGAAGATGCGTTTGTCCATCAGACGCCGGTCCAGGTGAATCTCCATGTTCCCGGTGCCCTTGAACTCCTCGAAGATCACCTCGTCCATGCGGCTGCCGGTATCGACGAGCGCGGTGCCGATGATGGTCAGGCTGCCGCCGTCTTCGATGTTGCGCGCCGCGCCGAAGAATTTCTTGGGACCGCGCAATGCGTTCGCATCAACGCCGCCGGACAACAGCTTGCCGCTGGGCGGAACGACCGAATTATAGGCGCGCGCCAGGCGCGTAATGCTGTCGAGCAGCACGACGACGTCCTTGCCGTGTTCGACCAGCCGCTTCGCCTTTTCCAGGACCATCTCGGCGACCTGGACGTGCCGCGTGGCAGGCTCGTCGAAGGTCGAACTGACCACCTCCGCTGGCACCAGCCGCTGCATGTCCGTCACTTCCTCGGGCCGCTCGTCGATCAACAGGACGATCAGGAAGGCTTCCTTGTGGTTGTGCACGATGCCCTGGGCCAGATTCTGTAGCATCATCGTCTTGCCGGTGCGCGGCGCGGCGACGATCAACCCGCGCTGCCCTTTCCCGATCGGGGTGAGCAGGTCGATCGTGCGGGTCGTGTATTCTTCGGGTTCGTTCTCCAGCCGTAACTGATCCTCGGGATACAGGGGGGTCAGATTGTCGAAGAGAATCTTGTCGCGCGCGCGTTCGGGTTCTTCGTAGTTGGTGACCTCGACCTTGAGCAGGGCGAAGTAACGCTCGCCCTCTTTCGGCGGGCGAATCTGGCCGGCCACCACGTCGCCGGTCCGCAGATGGAAGCGGCGGATCTGGCTGGGAGAGACGTAGATGTCGTCCGGCCCGGGCAGATAGTTGTAGTCGGGCGAGCGCAGAAAGCCGAACCCGTCGGACAGGATTTCGAGCACACCCTCGCCGTAGATGAATCCGCTCTGCTCGGCCTGGGCCTGCAAGATGCTGAAGATCAGATCCTGCTTGCGCAGGCCGGATCCGCCTTCGACGTTGAAGTTCCGCGCGATGTCGGTGAGCTGGCCGATCTTCTTGGACTTGAGGGATTTGAGGTTCAGACCGCCGTCCTCGTTCACCCCGTTCAGTCGGACGTCACGCACGGCGTCCTGCCGGCCGGCGGCATCGCCGTTGCGGCTGCCGTTCTGCACGGCTTCCCGCCGCACCTTTTCCGGACCGGTGATCTGAGTGGTGGTCTTGGTGGTCGCTCGACCCATACCTTCCTCCAGGCTTCCCACACTTCCCCGCGTGGACGTGGTGATGAAAATCGTTGTGCCAGACGCCCCGCCTCGGGCGGTGGCTCGTCTTCGAAGGACAATCTGTCGGTGGAACGCCGCGAACGCGGGCGGTGTGAATCTTTGGTATCGGGGTATCCGCAGGTGACGGTTCGTCCCCTGAGAGTTGCGGGCAGGGTAATACACGACAGGCTTTCTGTCAACGAAAAGGAAGGATCTGCAACAATGGTCCTGAAATTTTTCCGGCCGACATAAAGAAGTCTCCGGTCGAGCACTCTTCGAAACGGTTCGACAAGTTCAGTGACCATAAGCCCGTCGAGCTTGTCGAAACGGGTCACGGATCATCTTGGACGTCATTTCCCAACGAGAGGGATCACGTCTTCGCAAGGAAAGAACTCTCCAGCAGTTCGGCGAAGTCATCGGGATACGGGGCACGGACGGTCATCGCGTTCCCGGTCGTCGGATGTCTGAACTCGATCGCTTGCGCGTGCAGCGCTTGGCGGGGAAACGAACGGAACGCGGGCGACAATCCCTGTTCCATACGACGCGAGCCGTACACCTCGTCGCCGAGGATCGGACGCCGGAGCGCCGCAAGGTGCACGCGGAGTTGGTGGGTGCGGCCCGTCTTGGGATGCAGTTCGACCAGTGATGCGCCGTGCCGGAACCGCAATACTTTGTAGCGACTCTCGGCCGGACGGCTCTTGCGTGCATGAACGGACATTTTTTTTCGCTCGCGCGGATGTCGTCCGACCGGTAAAGCGATCATGCCTTCGGACTGCGGCATGCGCCCGACCGCCACGGCGTGGTAGGTTTTCTTCACCTCTCGCGCTTTGAACTGTGCGGCGAGGGCGTCCAGGACTTCGCGCGTCTTGGCGACGAGTATGACGCCGGACGTATCCTTATCTAGCCGGTGGACAATCCCCGGCCGTACGGAGTCACGCTGCGCGTCCCAGCCCCAATACGACAGCAGGGCGTTGACCAGGGTGCCCCGCCATTGTCCTGGCGCGGGGTGTACGACCATGCCGGGCGGCTTGTCGATCGCCGCGAAATGGGCGTCCTCGTACAATACGTCCAGCGGAATGGCTTCCGGCTCGGCAACCACCGGTTGCGCGGGCAGCGGCCGTATCTCGATCGTCTCCCCGCCGCGGACCGGATAGGCCGGTTTTCTCGGCGTGCCGTCGATCAAGGCGTGCTGCCGTTCGATCAGCAGCTTGGCATGGGACCGACTGATCTCGCCCAGGTCGGCCACGATCGCATCCAGGCGCCGATTGGCCGAAACCGCGGGAACCCGGAACCGTTGGGGAGTCACCGGGTCGCAGCGGCGCCCGCGGCCAGCAGCCGGCGGGCGTGGTCCGCGTCCGCGTGGATCTGCCGTACGAGATCGTCCACGGACGGAAACTTGCGTTCTTCGCGCAACCGCTCGACGAAGCTCACACGGATGCGCTGCCCGTACAGGTCGGCCGAAAAATCGAAGATGTTGGATTCGACCGTCCGCCGGTCGTTCCCGAACGTCGGGTTCACGCCGACGTTGGCGACCGCGTCGTACTCGGTTTCCCCGACCTCGACGCGCACCGCGTACACGCCGTTCGGCAACAGAACCGTGCCGCGCGGCAACAGGTTGGCGGTCGGAAACCCGATTTTTCGTCCGCGGCGGAATCCTTCCACCACGCGCCCGCCGAGCGCGTACGGCTGGCCGAGCAGTGCGGCGACCTCCCCTACCCTGCCGGCTTGCAACAACGTGCGCACCTCGGTGCTGCTCACCTCACGGTCGCCGACCGCGACCGGCCCGATGACCTCGACCTCGAAGCCCCACGCCTTCGCCAAGTCGGCGAGCAAGGCGGCGTTTCCAGCCCGGTTGCGGCCGAAGCTGAAATTATGGCCGACAAAGACCTTCTCCACCCCGACCGTGTCGAGCAGACCATGCCGTACGAATCGTTCCGGCGCTTGGCGGGCGAAGTCGAGCCCGAAGCGTTGCAGAATCACGCCATCAACGCCCAATGCCGCGATCCGGCGCAGCTTCTCACGCAGACTCAGAATCAAGGCGACCGGCCGTTGCGGTCGGAGAACCGTGAGCGGATGGGGATGAAACGTCATGGCCAGCGCGGTCCCGCCCCGGGAACGGGCGTCTTCCACCACGCCGCGGAGAATCGTCCGGTGGCCCAGATGGACGCCGTCGAAGTTCCCCAGGCCGATGACGGGATGTGGAAGCCGTGCGGAGCGCCGGACGTGACGGATGATCTTCATGCGCGCGCCGCGTGAGGGCGGGCAACGGACGGGCGCGTCAGCGCCCCAACGCCTGCAGCAGTTCCTGCGCTTCGGGCGATTCCGCAGCGTCGGGGTAATCGCTCGCCAGTTTCTGGACGATCAACCGCGCGTCGGTCTTGTCGCCGAGGGCCAGAAAGGCTTGCGCTTGGCGCAGGAGCGCCGCCGGCACGCGGTCGCCGCGGCGATACGACAGGACGTCGTTGAACTCCAAGATGGCCCGGTTGTAATCCTCCCGGACGTAATGACTTTCGCCGATCCAGTATTGCGCGTCGTCGGCCCGCTCCGAGTCGGGGCAGCGGCGCTGGAACGTGCGGAAGCTTTCGATAGCGGCCGGGTAGCTGCGCTTCTGAAACAGTTGCAACGCGCCGCGAAAGACGTCGTCACAGACCGGCGTGTCGGTCGTGGCTGCGGTCTCCGTGGGCGGTGGCAGGAACGGCGTCCCCCCGAAGGGCAGTGCCGGCGGCGCTTCTTCCACACGCGGTTCCGGCACGGTGAGGGCGTCCGGGTCATCCGCGGGGAGCGGCGGCGGACGATTTTCGACGGACTGCAGACGCGTATCGAGCGCGGCCAGATCCCGGTCGAGCTTGCCGAGTCGGGCGGTGTTGTCGCTCCCGGTCTGCGCGACGCGGTCCAGCCGCATACGGAGGTCGGTGACTTGATCCTGCACCTGTCCAACGTCCCGGCGCAGCCCGTCAATCGCCGCGGTCGTCTTTGAAAGCGCGGACTGAAGCCCGCTCCGTTCGCTGCGCACGTCCTGGATGTCGGCCTGCGTCGCGCAGCCGGCCAGCCAGACGAGGGGGAGTCCGACCGCCGCCAGGAATATGCGCCGCACCGCGTTCACGGGAAGGATGGAAAACCGGGCTGCGTGCCCTAGCGGTTGGTGACCTGAAAATGGCCGCGGCGATTCTGCTGCCAGCATGATTCGTTCGCGTCGTTGCACACGGGCAGCTCCTCCCCATAGCTGATGGTGGAGAGCCGTTCCGACGCTACGCCCAATCCGACCAAATGCTCCTGGGCCGCCTGGGCACGTCTCGCCCCGAGCGCCAGATTGTACGAGGCCGAGCCACGCTCGTCGCAATGTCCTTCGATCTCGACCCTCGCGTCCGGATTGCTCGCCAACCAGTCGGCGTTGACCTGCAAGGTCTGCCGGGCTTCGGACGACAGCGCGAAGGAATCGTAGGCAAAGAAGATCTGCTTCAGGGGGCCGCCTTCGGGCTCTTTTGCGACCCGTTCCTCGACGCGCTTCTCCAGGTCCGATTCGTCCATGGACGAACCCGACGTACTCGGCGCGCTGCGGACGAGCGGCTGCGGGGCCTTCTTCGGACAGGCCGACAGTCCGAGAGCGGTAATCAGGACGACGACCAACCAGGCGGGATGCGAGCGATGGGAGTGCATGATTGTCAGGTTCTCCTAAATCTGCCGTGGGTTTATGAACGGCGTGGCGACCACGCGGGACTACTATCATTGCCGCTGCCCGTCGTCAATTGTTTCCGGCCGTGTCCCTCGCGGCCGACCATGAAGATATGCCCGCGGTGGGTGAACGCGAGATAGCGGCCGTCCGGTGACCACGACGGATCCTCGCCGCGGGCGATCTCGGTTGCCGCGCCGCCGTCGGGCTCCACCCACCTGACCCGAAAGCCGCCCGCCCGGGCGGTGTAGGCGATCCGGTCTCCCTTCGGCGACCAGCTCGGGTCGGTGTTGTAATTGCCCGTCGAGGTGACCCGCGTCGTCTTTCCGCTCGCAACGTTCATGACGTGGATCTGCGGGCTGCCGCTGCGACTCGAACAGAACGCCAGCCGGCTGCCGTCCGGCGACCAGGCGGGGGAAACGTCGATGCCGGTGTGATTCGTGAGACGACGGATCAGGCCGCCGCGCGGCGTCAGCAGGAACAAGTCGGAATTTCCGTCTTGCTCCAGGCTGACTACGACCTGCTCGCCATCCGGCGACCAGCTTCCGGTATAGGCGACGCGGGCGGAGACGCGCGTCCGCCGTCCGCTGGCCAGATCGAGCGTCATCGGATGCGGCCCGCCGCGTTTGTACGACATGAACAGCAGGGCCTCGCCGGTCGGGCTCCAGCTCGGCCCCAGGTTGAGCGTGCGGTCGCGGGTCACGCGGCGCACCTCGCTGCCGCTCACGTCGGAGACGTAGATGTCTTTGAAGCGCCCGCCGGCACGATTCGAGACGAACGCAATGCTGGAGTTGAACGGCCCCTCTTCTCCGGTCAGATACAGCATCACTTTGTCGGCGAAGCGATGCGCCATGCGCCGCACTTCGTCGCGGTGGCCTTGGTAGCGACGCCCGCCGAGCTGTTTCTTCTGCGTGACGTCGAACAGCCGCGCCTCGATCATCAGCCGGTCGCCTTCCAGCCAGAAAGCACCCTTCACCAGGGCTAGGGCGTCCAGCACCACCCAATTGGCGAAGTTGACGTGCGGAATTTCGAACCGGTCCGGGGGCTCGATGTAGGCGCGACGCGGGATCAACCGAAACAACCCGGACAATTCCAAGTCCCGCGCCAGGACGTTGGCGAAGGTCTCGGCGATGTGTTCGTCCGCGGCACCGGACGGATTGGCGAGCGGCGACACCGCTATCGGCACGCCCGCACCCCCGGGTTCGGGGACTTGGATACGAATCTGTCCCCACGCCGCAACCGTCCAGCACACCAGCGGCAGCATACCGCCGAGGAGGAGGCGACCGAACAGCGCGCGGAGCGTTCCGCTGCGGCCCGCCCGCCGGTTATGGCGTTGCGCGTGTATCGCCAAAGACGACCTCGATTTTCTGGCGGGTGAATTCGTGGCGGTACGCCTCGGGCGGCGGAGGCAGCGGATTGGCTTTCTTGACTGCGCGGATGACCGATTCGTCGAAGACCCGGTCGCCCGAGCCTTGCGCCAGTTCTATCGCCACGATGTCTCCGCTGGGCAGAATGCCGAATCGCACGACCGCGCTCGTCCCGGGCTTTTGTTGGGCGACGATCCAACTTTCCCGGACCCGTTGCTTCACCTGCCTCGTGTACAACAGAAAGGGAAGCCCGCGGACCGCCGTGCCGGCCGCGGGCGTTGCGGGTTTCACCCGGCTGCGGACTTTCTCCAAAGCGGCCAATATCTGCCGGTCGCGCTGCTCGTCCGTGGGGCTTTCTTCTGGGGGCGGTTTTTGCGGAACCTCGGCCTTCTTCTCCGGCTCGGGTTTTTCCGCGACCTCCGGAGTCGGCGGTTCGGCAGCCGGTTCCTCGACCGCGGGTTCCGGCTTTTTCTCGACTACCGTTTTCTCATCTTTCTTGAGAGGCTCGGGTCGAGGTTGGACCGCGGGCGGTTGCGATTTCTTTTCGGTTACTTGAACTTCAGGTTTCTCGAGCTCGGGTTTCTCTACCGTCGGCTTCAGAGGCTCTTCCTTCTTCTGAGGTTCGAGTTCTGGCGGCTCGGGTTCGGGCGGCAGAACCTCGGCTTGAGGTGGCACCGGCGCTGGTTCTACCGCGGCCGGCGCAACCAGCGACACGGTATAGGTCTGGGGCGGCAGAGGGGTGGAATGGCGCGATTCGCCGTGCGTGTACAGGACGCCCAGCATGCCGACGTGGACGAACCCCGACAGCAACACCATCCGGCCAAGCCGCGCGTCTTTCGGCCGGTCGTCGTCCGATCTGGACTGCCTGCTCATGAAGGTGCGGAGACCGGACGTTCGGCGGACGTGGGATCCGGTTCGTTTTCCGGCGCGGGGAGCGGTTCGGTCACCATGCCGAGCTTGACGATGCCGGCGTTTCTGATGGCCGCCATGACCTCGACGACCTTGCCGTACACGACGTCCTTGTCCGCCCGGAGATAGACGGCCCGGTCGGGCCGCAGCTTCACGATGGCCGACAGCTTTTCGGCCAGCCCGGCAGCATCGACCTGCGCGTCGTTCAAGTGCAGCCGTCCGGTGCGGTCCACCGATACCACCAACTGATCCTCGGTGTCGGAAACGAGCGGGCCGGCTTCGACCGCGGGCAGTTCCACGTTCAACCCTTGCTGGAGGATGGGGGCGGTGACCATGAAGATCACCAGCAGCACCAGCATCACGTCCACGAAGGGCGTGACGTTGATCTGCGACAGCGTGTCGGTTTGCCGGTCGTCAAACGCCATGCCGCCGGTCCTTGGCCGCCGATTTGGTCGAGAGAAAATGGCGTTCGGCGATGTTGAGGAACTCGGACGAAAAATTCTCCATGTCCGAGGTCAGGACGCGCACCCGCCGGCTGAAATGGTTGTAGGCCACGACGGAGGGAATCGCCGCGGCCAGGCCGATCGCGGTCGCGACGAGCGCCTCGGCGATGCCCGGCGCCACGGCCTGAATGGTCGAGGTGCGCGTCAGGCTCAAGCCGCGAAACGCATTCATGATGCCCCACACGGTGCCGAACAGGCCGACGAACGGCGCGGTGCTGGCCGTGGTCGCCAGAAACGTCAACGCGCGTTCCAAGTGGGTGACCTGTTCCCGAACCGCACGCCGCAAGGCCCGCTCGACCGTGTCGATGCCGCGGTCCTCGTTCCCTTCCTGCTGGTGTCCGGGGCTGCCTTCCGCGCCCGTTTGAACCGAGGTTCTGGACCGCGTCAGGCGCATCAGTTCCTGGTAGCCGGCGCGGAAAACCTGAGCCAGCGGGCTGCCGCGCAATTCCACGGCCGCGGCATGGACGGCTGGCAGATCCTGAAGCTCCCAGAAGACGTCCGAAAACCGCTTGGACTCGACCCGCGCCTGGCGGAGTTGGCGCGCTTTGTACAGCATGATGCCCCAACTCACGATGGAGAAGAGCAGCAACAGATACAAAACGCCCAGGACGACCGGTCCGGCCCCGGACAGCATGTCGAGCATGCTCGTGGAATGTTGGAACGCAACGCCGGCTTGGACCGCCGGGCCTTCAGGAAACACATCCATAAACCGATCTCCACCCCTCCCCGGCCGCACGCTGGTTGCCCCGGTTCCGCGCCGGACGTCCGACACGAACGTCGGACGCGCAAGTCAGAAAGCACTAATATACCCGATCGGGAGAGTCAATCATCCGCCGCGGGCGGGCTTTCACCGGCCCGCGAAATATGAAAAAAATCGGTTCACACCCCACGAAGAAAGATTAGAGAAAGAGGAACGCATGTCCATACGTGTAGGGATCAACGGGTTCGGCCGCATCGGACGGAACGTCTTGCGGGCCAGTCTGGACACGCCGGAACTCGAGTTCGTAGCGATCAACGACATCACCGACGCCCCGACGCTGGCCCATCTGCTGCGCTACGATTCGGTCCACGGTCGACTCGACGCCGACGTGCACGCAGAGGACGACGCGCTGGTCGTGAACGGCAAACGGATTCGGATCATTCAGGAACGCGACCCGGGCAAGCTGCCCTGGAAAGACTTGGGCGTGGACGTTGCGCTGGAATCCACCGGACTGTTCACCAGCCGCGACAAGGCCGGGCTCCACATCTCGGCCGGCGCGCGCAAGGTCATCATCTCGGCTCCGGCCAAGGAGCCGGACATCACCCTCTGTTACGGTGTGAACCACACCGGCTACGACCCCGCAGCGCACCACATCATCTCGAATGCGTCGTGCACCACGAACTGCCTGGCGCCCGTCGCCAAAGTTCTGCACGAGGCGTTCGGCATCACGCGCGGACTGATGACGACCGTCCATGCGTACACCAACGACCAGCGCATTCTCGACCTGCCGCACTCCGACATCCGACGCGCCCGCGCCGCGGCGCAGTCCATGATCCCCACTTCGACCGGCGCCGCGCGCGCGGTCGGCGCAGTGCTGCCGGCACTCAAGGGCAAACTCGACGGGATGGCCGTCCGCGTACCGACCGCCAACGTGTCGGTCGTCGACCTGGTGGCCGAACTCGGCACGACCGTCACCGCGGACGAGGTCAACGCCGCGGTGCGCGCCGCGGCCGACGGGCCGCTCAGCGGCGTGCTGCAATACTGCGAAGACCAGCTCGTGTCGGTCGATTTCAACGGCAACCCGCACTCGTCCATCTTCGACGCGCCGCTCACCAAGGTCATGGAGAACAATTTCGTGAAGGTGCTGTCCTGGTACGACAACGAGTGGGGCTTCTCGAACCGGATGCGCGACGTCAGCCTGTTCGTCGGCAGGCAACTCGGATAACGCCGCATGGCCACGCGCGTGCCGCTGATCGTCGGTAACTGGAAGATGCACAACACCGCGGCCGAGACCGCGGCGCTGTTATCCGCTCTCGTTCCGCGGGTCGTCCCGGCGCTGACGGACCGGCACGCCGCGGTCGCGCCCCCCTTCACTGCGCTGGAGACCGCGGCACAGGTGTTGAAGGACACCCCCATCGGCTTGGCCGCGCAGAACCTGCACCACGAAACGCACGGCGCGTTCACCGGCGAGGTCTCCGGCCCGATGCTCGCCGCGACCGGCTGCCGCTACGTCATCGTCGGGCACTCCGAGCGCCGGCAGTACTTCGGCGAGACCGACCGGGACGTTGCCGCCAAAATCGGCGCCGCCCGACGTGACGGACTGACCGCGATCGTCTGTGTCGGCGAACGCTTGGCCGAGCGCGAACGCGGCGACACGCTGGCGGTCATCTCGCGCCAGATTCGCGGCGCGCTGGAAGGCCAGTCCGCGGCCGACGTCGCCGGGCTCGTCATCGCGTACGAACCGGTCTGGGCGATCGGCACCGGCCGCACCGCGTCTCCCCAGCAGGCGCAGGAGGTGCACGCCACCATCCGCGCGACCCTCGCCGAACTCGGCGACCGGCCCGGCGCCGACGCGGTCCGCATTCTCTACGGGGGCAGCGTCAAGCCCGACACCGTGGACGGCCTCATGGCCCAACCCGACATCGACGGCGCCCTCGTCGGCGGCGCGAGTTTACAGGCTGCGTCGTTTGCCCGCATCGTCCGCTTCGCGTAGGAGTTTCACCATGCTGTACACCATGCTCATCGCGGTTCACGTCGTGGCCGCCCTGTTTCTGATCGGTGTCGTCCTCCTCCAAACCGGCAAAGGGGCGGACATCGGGGCCGTGTTCGGCGGCGGCTCCAGCGAAACGGTGTTCGGCAGCTCGGGCGCCGGCACCTTCCTGACCCGGCTGACGACCGGCATCGCGATCCTGTTCATGCTGACTTCGCTGTCCATGACCTACGGCCTCGCGCGGCGGACCTCGCAAAGCCTGTTCGACGACGCGCCGCCGCCCGCTGTGCCACTCGGCGACGAAACGACCATCCCCCTCACCGAAAGTCCCGACGAAGCCGCGGTGCCGTCGGTCGATCTCGACGAGGAACCCGTCGCAGCCGCAGACTCAGCTCCGTCGGAAGAGATGGAACAAGCAGCGGTGCCGGAGCCCGGATCCCCTCCCGCGGACCAGCCGACGAACTGACCTCCGGCCAAGTGCACTCGGTCGAATCCCTTACGGCGCTTGAAACAGGGAGGGAGACATGTCCCGCAACCACGCAGTCGTGATCGGCGGTAGCATGGCCGGGCTGTGTGCGGCGCAGGTACTCAGCCGCCATTTCGATCAGGTGACCATAGTGGACCGCGACGCCCTGCCCGCGGGAATGCCCGAACGGGCCGGCGTCCCCCAAGGCCGCCACGTCCACGCCCTGCTGGTGCGCGGCCGGCGCGAACTCAACCGCCTGTTCCCCGATTTCGATCGGCTGATGCTGGAGCGCGGCGCGCACGAAATCGACTTCGGTACCGACTTCGCCACCTTGCGCACCTGGGGCTGGGAACCGCGCACTCCCTCCGGCCTGTCCACGCTGTTCGCCAGCCGCGGGTTGATCGAGTCCACGGTCCGCGAACTGCTTCGGGTGCGCCCCAACGTGGCATTGCGCGAGCGGACCGCAGTCACCGGGTTGGGCTTATCGCGCGGTGCCCCGCGGCGGATCGACCGCGTCCATGTCGTCCCGCATGAGGCCGGCGACCCCGCCGTGCTCGAAGCCGATCTGGTGGTGGACGCCAGCGGACGCACGTCGAAAGCCCCGGAGTGGTTATCCGCCCTCGGCCTTCGACCTCCGCGCGAGACCGTGGTCGATGCGCACGCCGGCTACAGTTCGCGCTGGTATCGAGCCCCGACCGGAGAAGACCGGCCGCGGGAATGGTGGTGGAAAGGCATCTGGCTGGATGCGAAGCTGCCCCGGAACCCGGTGGGCGGCGTCCTGTTTCCGGTCGAACGCGACCGCTGGATCGTGACCCTGGCCGGCTTTGCCAAACACTACCCGCCGCGGGGGGAAACCACCTTCGAGACCGCCATCGGCCGGCTGCGCTCACCGGTCCTGGCCGACGCCGTCCGCCGCGCCGAACCGCTCTCCCCGGTGTACGCCAACCGACAGATGGCGAATCGCTGGCGGCACTACGAAAAGTGGGCCGACCCGGTGGACGGGTTCGTTGCGCTCGGCGACTCGGTGTGCGCGTTCAATCCCGTTTACGGCCAGGGCATGACCACCGGCGTCCTCTCCACTACGATCCTGGACGAGTGTCTCGGCACCCGAGCAGCCGACCGCCCCGACCTGTCGCGGGCGTTCTTCGCCGCTCAGGCGCGGATTCAAGCCGGCGCCTGGGGGCTGGCGACCGGCGCCGACTTCAGCATTCCGGGAACCGAAGGCAAGCGGCCGGCCGGTTTGCTCCTCTCCGGCCTGTACTTGGGCGCCTTGCTCAAAGTCTCGATCGAGGATGCCCATCTGCGCCGCGCCTTCGGAGACGTGCTGCAGATGCTCGAGCCGCCGTCCAGTCTGTTCGCGCCGGCGGTTGCCGGCCGCGTCGCCCGCGGCACGCTCCGCCGTTGGATGCGCCGCACGCCCCAACGCCAGCCCATCTCCGACCGCCCACCGGTCCCCGCCGAACCCTCGCCGGCCAGATGACACCAATCGCCTAGCAATCATTCCGAACGGCCTCCCTCTGGACCCACCATCGGGAGCGGGATAGGATGCGCTCGTCCAAATCCTCTGCCAATGGTGAGGAGGCGGCGATACGAATCGATTTCGTGCGAGGATGGCGGAACTGGTAGACGCGCTAGTTTGAGGGACTAGTGGGGTAACACCCATGGGGGTTCAAGTCCCCCTCCTCGCACGCCCTTTTCTCTCCCTCTTTTTTTGACTTCTACTTAATCCCCTCGTCACCACACTCCTTCGGTCATCTCGTTTAGATCGAAAGCCGCGAAGTACGTCCAACTCTCCTGAACGGAGATCGGGAGTGGGGCAGTTTGCAAATTCTTCCTCGGCGAGCCCGGGCCTTCAATTGCAGGAGCAACCCCCTGTGGTCCCTGAGCCTGTCGAAGGGTAGTGACCTTGCTTTGAGGACGGGCAGGCACAGGGGCCTGCCCCTACATAACGGGGAAGCAGTGGGGGATTTCAAAGCGAGGCACCATTGAAAACGGCGCGCAATTGACTCTGCCACGGGCTTATGAGACACACCGGCCCTATGTCGCACGGTGCCGCCCCGCCCTCCCCCATCCGATCTCACAACCCAGACCCGGATTCGGCCCGCCTGATCTTCACGCTCGACAACGGGCTGCAGGTCGCGATTCAAGAAGACCGCTTCGCGCCGGTCGTGGCGGTGCAAGTGTGGGTCAAGGCCGGCAGCGCGGACGAGACGCCGGACGTCGCCGGCGCGGCGCACGTGCACGAACACATGCTGTTCAAGGGTACGCCCAGCCGGCCGGTGGGCGTCATTGCCGCGGAAATCGAATCGTCGGGCGGCACGATCAACGCCTTCACCACCGCGGACCACACGGTTTATCACGTCGTGGTGGCGTCGCGGCATTTTTCGGACGGTCTGAGCGTGCTGGCGGACGCCATCCGCAATTCGACCTTCGACCCGGGCGAGTTGGACAAGGAACTCCGGGTCGTCATGGAGGAATGGAAACGCGGCGAGGATTCCCCCGGCACGCGTGCCGCGACCGAATTGTTCGAGCTGGCCTTCCGCCGCCACCCGTACGGCCGGCCGGTGATCGGCTACCGCGAGACCATCGAGGCGTTGACGCGCGAGCGCGTCGTGAACTTCTACCGGCGCTGGTATCACCCGAACAACATGACGCTGGTGATCGTGGGCGACCTGGACCCGCACGCCGCGCGGGAAGAGGTGGTGCGGCATTTCGGATCCGCGCCGCGGGCGGATCTGCCCGTCCGCCCGCGGCCGGCCGAGCCGGCGCAGACCGAGCCGCGCGTGTCCGTCGTCGATATGAACGTCGAAGAGGACTACGTGTACCTCGGGTTTCCGCTGCCGCCGGCGGCACACGAGGACATCTTCGCGCTCGACCTGCTGAGCTTCATCGCCGGCGGCGGCGAGAGTTCGCGCCTGGTCCAGACCCTGCAGGCCGAGCACGAACTCGTGAACTGGATCACGGCCAGCGCCTATACGCCGGCCGATGCCGGCCTGTTCATCGTGGCCGCGGCCGCGGAACGCCAGAAGCTGCGCCCCGCACTCGAACGTAGCCTGGCCCTCGTCTTCGCCTACCGGCACGAACTGGTCTCGCAGGCCGAACTCGACCGTGCCCGCACGAATCTGGCCGGCGACTTCATCTACCGGCGGGAAACCGTCCAGGGCCAAGCCCGCCAACTCGGCTACTTTCTGACCGTGTTTGCCGACCCGGATTACGAACGCCGGTATCTGGCCGGCCTCGCCGCAGTGACGCCCGAGGACGTCCGACGCGTGGCGTGCCGCTACCTTTCCGCGGCGACGTTGAACGCCACCGTGTTGGGCAGGTCGCCGGACGCCGCCCTGCCGAGCGCCGACGACCTCGGCGTGCTCTGCCGCCGTCTAGAGCAACCGACCAACGGCGCCGGCCCGCCCGCGGACGCCACCATGCCCCGGCGCCGGACGCGCAGCGACTCCTCCGTCACGGTTCACCGTCTGGACAACGGCGTGCGGCTGTTGGTGAAGGAACACCACAGCGTGCCGGTCATGGCGCTGCAAGCCGCGACGCTGGGAGGCGTGCTGTTCGAGACCGAACGCGACGCCGGCATCGGGAACTTCATCGCCGGCCTGCTCACGCGCGGCAGCCGCAGCTTCTCCCGCCAAGCGTTGGCGGAGACCGTCGAGTCGCTCGCCGGCTCGCTGAACGGCTTTTCGGGCCGCAACAGCCTCGGCTTGGCTGGCTCCTTCCTCACCGCGCACGCGAACCGGGGTCTCGACATCTTTCTGGAAACGCTCCTGGAGCCCGCGTTTCCCGGAGACGAAGTCGAAAAGCGGCGGCGTGAAATCCTGCTGGCGCTGAAGAACCGGGAAGACGACTTGGCCCAAGTGGCGTTCGACCTGTTCTATCGGACCGTGTTCGAGACGCATCCCTACCGCCTACTGACCTTGGGCAGCCAAGCCAGCGTGGAAGCCCTGTCGCAAGCCCGGGCCACGGCGTATTACCGCGGCCTGCTCGACCCGCGCCGTTTGGTGCTGGGCGTGGTCGGCGACGTGAAAGCGGACCAAGTGATAGACCGCCTCGGCGCCGTCCTGTCCGGGTTGGCGGCAACGACGCCGCCCGCGGCCCCACCGTCCGAATCGCGCCCGGATGGAGTTCGAGGCGCGTCGCGCGAGACCGACCGGCAACAGTCCCACGTCGTGCTGGGGTTTCAGGGCGTCAGCCTGGACAACCCCGACGGTAGCGCGCTCAAGGTGCTGGAGACCGTGCTGTCGCGTCAGGGCGGCCGGCTGTTCTACCAGCTTCGCGAGCAGCAGGCGCTGGCCTATTCGGTGACGGCGTTCGACATCGAGGGATTGGCCCCCGGGGTCTTCGGCGTCTATCTGGGCACCGATCCCGGCAAGGTGGACGAAGCCGTGGCCGCGGCAGAGACGGAATTGGCCCGCGTCCGCGATACCCCCATCGACGCGGACGAGCTCGACCAGGCCAAGAAGTGCATGGTCGGCAGCTACGAAATATCGCTCCAGTCCAACGCCGCGCAGGCCGAGGAGATGGTGTTCAACGAACTTTACGGCCTCGGCTACGATTACGGGCGAACGTATCTCGACCGAATCCAGGCCGTGTCCGCGGCCGACATTCAACGAGCCGCGCAAACCTATCTCGCGCCGGCCTCGCGAACCTTAGTAGTCGTCGGCCCGGGCGCCGCCTCGGCCTGACGGCAGGCGGCGCATTCGATTGCCCGTCATCGCGGCCGCGACCGGCACCGCGCCGAAGTCCGCCCGTGAGTCCGCAATGACCGCCCGACGCTGGCATCGCGTGTCCCTCCGCGTGCCGAATGCCGCGCTCGATGCGGTGGCGAACTTTCTCGTCGAATCCGGTTCGTCTGGTACCGCCGAGGAAGCGCGGGCGCCCGGGACGCCGCAACCGGCAGAAACCGTCGTCCAAGGATTCTTCCCCGAAGAGACGAACCCCGCGGACCTGCGCGCCCGACTCGGCCGCTATCTCCACAGCGTTGCGGTCGAATACCCGGCGTTGACCGGCTGCGCGCCCGAGTTCGACGTCATTTCGAGCGCGGCTTGGCAGGATCATTGGAAAGCGCATTTCCCTCCGCTGCCCGTCGGCCGCAGGCTGCTCGTTCTGCCGCCGTGGGAACCGCCACCCGAGGCGTCGGATCGGATCCCCATCGTCATCAATCCGGGGCAAGCCTTCGGCACCGGACGTCACGCCACGACGAAGACCTGTTTGGAGGCGATTGAGCGGCTATGTACGGAAAGCGGGCCGCCAGCGCGGGCACTCGATCTCGGCACAGGCTCGGGCGTGCTGGCCATCACCCTGGCCAAATTGGGAGTCCCGGAAGTGTGGGCGACGGATACCGATCCCGACGCGTGTACAGAAGCGCACCGCAACACTGAGCGGAACCGGGTTGCCGACATCCGCATCGGCGCCGCGGACGTGTCCGCGTTGCGCGGCCCGTTCCACCTTGTCGTCGCCAACATTTTTGCCGCCACGCTGGTCGCGCTGCGTCCCGAACTGACGCGCCTCGTGAGCCGCACTGGTCACGCGATATTGTCCGGCATCGAGTCCGACCAGGCCGCGACCGTTCTCGAAGCGTTTTGTGAGCCGGACTGGACCCTGCACGAACGGATCACGCAGGACGGCTGGGCGACCTTGGTCCTGCAGCATGGTTGAGCGGCAGGAGCCGGCAGACTCGCGGAGAGAGTCGGAACGCGGGAGGACGGCGTGCGACGCTTCATTGTTGCCTCGCAGGAAATCGTCCGCGATCGGGTGCAGATACGCGGCCCCGAGTTTCATCACTTGAAACACGTGCTGCGCCTCGCAGTCGGGGCGGCGGTCGAAGTGTGCGACGAACGCGGAACCGCGTATCGGGGCGTCATCCGCGGCATTGCGCATGACGCCGCGGAGATCGCGCTGATGCAGGGGGCGGCCGCGGAGCCGCAGAGCTTTCGGCTGACCCTGGCCCAAAGCGTGCTCAAGCGCCCGGCCATGGACTTGGTCATGGAAAAGACGACTGAGTTGGGAGTGCACGCGATCGTACCGTTCGTCTCCGAGCGGACGGTCGCCCGGATTCCGCCCGAAAAGTACGCCGAACGCGCCGCCCGCTGGCAGCGCATCGCGCAGGCCGCGGCCAAACAGTCCGGCAGCCCGCCGCCTACGATTCACCCGCCGGTGTCGCTCTCCGAGACGCTCCGAGTCGCGCCGAAGAACGCGCGGAAAATCCTCTTTTGGGAAGGTGAGGAGGGCCTGCACCTCAAGCGGTTTGCACGGACCGAGCGGGATTGCCGATCTCTGTACGTCATGGTCGGACCGGAAGGCGGCTTCGCCGCGCACGAAGTCGAAGCCGCACGGCGTGCAGGATTCGTCTCGGTCAGCTTGGGCGGCACGCTGCTGCGTGCCGAGACGGCCAGCCTTGCAGCCGTGAGCGTGTGCCGATTCCTGTGGGGCGACGTCCGGTTTCCCGGTAGGGCGTCAGTTTGAGATTTCCTTGGGCGGAACGCCTTCACCTTCACCTTCGTCGTTCCCCCGTTCGAGCCGGCGGTAGGCTCTGCGCAAGCAGGAATCCGGCGGACACACTCCTCACTCACGGCGAAATATCGGTCAGAGCGGAGCATGCACCTCCCCCCTCTCCCTAACTCTCCCGCCAGGGGAGAGGGGATAGAAAAACCACGCGGAGACGATTTCAACCCGACACCCTACCGTTTCTCCCCTTGCCTTGAGCCGAGCGAGTTCCTAGCATCCCGCCCTTGCGCACGGGTCGGGAGGCGAAGACCCTGCCGATCCGCGCCGATGAGGACACGGCGCACCCGCCCCGCAGGAGGCACCCGAGAATGGAACGCTTGCGTTTGGCCTTCGTCATGGACCCGATCCAGCACGTGCTGATCGACAAGGACACCACGTTCGCGTTCATGCTCGAAGCCCAGGCCCGCGGCCATGACGTCTGGTATCTGGAAATGCCCGACCTGTTCGTGGAAGACGCGCAGGCCATGGGCCGGGCGCGGCGTATCGAGGTCCGCCGCGTCGAGGGCAAGCATTTCACGTTCGGCGAAGAACGCCGCGGCCCGCTGGCCGACTTCGACGCCATCTTCATGCGCAAGGATCCGCCGTTCGACGTCGCCTACCTGCACGCCACGCAGTTGCTGGAACTGGCCCAGGCCGCGGGCTGCTTCGTGCTCAACGACCCGGCCGGCCTGCGCGCCGCGAACGAGAAACTCTACGCGCTCCGTTTTCCGAGCGTGATCCCCGCCACGCTGGTCTCCGCGGACGCCACGCATCTCAAGGCGTTCCTCGACCGGCAGGACGGAGAGATGATCGTCAAACCGATCGACGGCCACGGCGGCGCCGGGGTGTTCTACGTGCGGCGCGACGACCGGAATCTCAACGCCATTCTCGAAACCCTGACGCAGGAGGGCCGCCAAGCCATCATCGCCCAGCAATATCTCCCGGAGGTGCGCCGCGGGGACAAACGGCTGATCGTCCTGGACGGCGAGCCGGTCGGCTGTACGCTGCGCGTGCCGCGGGCCGACGAAAACCGCGGCAACATCCACGTCGGCGGCACCTGCGTCAAAGCCGACGTCACCGACCGTGACAAGGAAATCTGCCGGGTGGTCGGCCCCGCCCTGCGCCGCGACGGCCTGTATTTCGTCGGCCTCGACGTCATCGGCGACTTTCTGACCGAGGTGAACGTGACGAGTCCGACCGGCGTGCAGGAAATCGACCGGCTGGACGACGTCTGCCTGGAAGCCCGCGTGCTGGAGTTCGTCGAGCGGCGCGTCGCGGAACCCCGCCCCGCGCGCTGACCCCCGACATGGCCCCCGCGTCCCGCGCTTGGTCGCCGCATCGACGCGAGGTCCTGTACTCGGGTCTGGCCGGTGTCTTCCTGACGTCGCTGACCCTGGGCAACGTGGTCGGCGTGACCAAGTTCGTGGACCTAGGCTGGTTCGTCATCCCGGCCGGCCTGCTGGCCTATCCGTTCACGTTTCTGGCGACCGATCTGATCTGCGAGTTGTACGGCAAGCGCCGGGCGCAATCGATCGTATGGGTCGGCTTCGGCATGAACGTGTTCATGCTGTCGCTGATGTGGCTGGGACATCGCCTGCCCGACGCCGCGGGCGTGTCCGGCGCCGCGGCCACGTTCGACACGGTTTACGCCTTCATGAAGCCCAACGTCGCCGCGTCCATGATCGCGTATCTCGTCGCCCAATCGGTCGACGTGTCCCTCTTCCACTTCTGGCAGCGCGTCACCGGGGGGCGCCACCTGTGGCTGCGCAACAACGGATCGACCATGCTGAGCCAGATCGTGGATACGGTGCTCATCACGTCCATTCTGTACGCATCGGGCGGTCTGGGCGCGGCCATCGACTCCGTGGACAAGCTCCTGCCGCTGATGGTGTCGTCGTATTCGTTCAAGCTGGTGTTCGCCGCGCTCGACACACCGCTGTTCTATCTCGGCGTCTCTGCCCTCCGGGACCGCGTCTCGCCGGTCGATGAAGACGAGACGGCAGCAGAAGGGGCCGCGGCGCCCGGGTAGAATTCTCGCCTTGCAGTACACGCCGCGGTTCGTTGCGTATCGCTTCGGATGCGGGCCAGAGACCCACGCTCCCAGGGCTCTCTCCATTGAACGCCCCGGCTCCTTACCTAACGTAGGGGCAGGCCCCCGTGCCTGCCCTCCCCGCCCCAGGGCAACCACAGGGGGTTGCCCCTACATTCGAACCCTCCCTCCGCCCCACGCGGACGGTTGCTTCAAATCCCTACGGCAAATCGCTAAGTTCCGCGCGGAAAGACGGGAATCCCCACGGCAACGCGGCGTTTCCGAAAAGGCGAGCGACACCGGCCTGGAGTCCGAGCCGGCCGACGAGGGCATGGAGGGCATGGACATGACACGTTTTCAACGGATGCGCGCGCGAACCGGACGTGCCGCGGGGACGACGGCCGGCAGCCTGCTCGGCCTTGCCGTGCTGTCGGCACCGGCATGGGCCGAGGACGCCGCAATGATCGACAGCGGCGACACCACTTGGCTGCTGGTCAGTTCGGCGATCGTCCTGATGATGACCGCGCCGGGCTTGGCCCTGTTCTACGGCGGGCTGGTACGGCGCAAGAACGCGCTGGCGACCATCATGCAGTGCTTCATCCTGATGGCCGTGATGAGCATCCAGTGGGTGTTGTGGGGCTATACCCTCGCCTTCGGGCCGGACGTGGGCAGCGTGATCGGCAATCTCGATTGGCTGGGGCTCGTCGGTGTCGGCGGCGCGCCGAGCGACTATGCGCCGACCGTCCCGCACCAGGCGTTCATGATCTTTCAGGGCATGTTCGCGATCATCACACCGGCGCTGATCGCCGGCGCGGTCGCGGACCGGATGAAGTTCAGCGCGTTTCTGGCGTTCGCGCTCCTGTGGGCGACGCTGGTGTACGACCCGCTGGCCCATTGGGTGTGGGGCGGCGGCTGGATCGGCGGCATGGGCGCGCTCGACTTCGCGGGCGGGACGGTCGTGCACATCAGTTCGGGCGTGTCCGCGCTGGTCGCGGCCATCGTGCTGGGCAAGCGCCTGGGCTATCCGGCCGAACCCATGCCGCCCCATAACGTGCCGTACACGGTCATCGGCGCGGCCCTGCTGTGGTTCGGCTGGTTCGGCTTCAACGCCGGCAGTGCGCTGGCCGCGGACGCCGTTGCCGTCGGCGCATTCGTCGCCACCAATACCGCCGCGGCCGCGGCGACACTGGGTTGGATGGGCGCCGAGTGGTGGACGCGCGGCAAACCGACGGTCTTGGGCGCCGCCACGGGTGCGGTCGCCGGTCTGGTGGGCGTCACCCCCGCGGCCGGCTTCGTCAGCCCGCTGTCGGCCATCGTGATCGGCGTGGCGGTCGGCGTGGTCTGTTTTGCAGCATGCAGCGTCAAGTTCAGATTCGGCTACGACGACTCGCTCGACGTGGTGGGCGTGCACGGCGTGGGCGGGGCGCTCGGCGCCCTGCTGACCGGGGTGCTGGCCTCGACCGCGGTGAATCCGGGCGGCGCGGACGGCCTGTTGTTCGGCAATCCCGGCCAACTCTGGATTCAGTTCGTGTCCGTGGCGGTCACCGCGGTCTATTGCGGCGGCATGACCTACGTCCTGCTCAAGATCGTCGATGCGGTGATCGGCTTGCGCGTCACCGAAGACGACGAACAGGTCGGCCTCGATCTGTCGCAGCACGGCGAAACCGCCTACACGCCGTAAGAAAAGGCCTGGGAGCGCGGGCGCCCCGCCCGCTCCGATAAACGCCGTCCGCGCTCCCCACTCGAACGATCCGACCGTAGCGGAACGTGCTCTCCGAAGAATCAGGATTTCAACCGGGCCTCACCATTGTTTTCGATTTCATCCAGCGCCCCATCCTTACCCCCGCCGCGGCCGGAACTTCGCCAGGCTGACCTCGTCGTTCACCACTTCGAACACCACTTCGACGGGCATCCCGATCGAGATGTCGTCGTTTGCGACCTCGACCAGATTCGTCAGCAACCGCGGGCCTTCTTCCAGTTCGACTTCGGCCACGTTGTAGGGCACGTCGTCCCGGAACGACGAAAAATAGGCTTGGTAGAACACGACCCAGGAGTTGACCCGGCCCCGACCGCTGAGTGGCTGCCACGAGAAATCCCGCGACCAGCATTCGGGGCAAAACGGTGCGGGCGGATACCAGACCGCGCCGCAGGCCCCGCACTTCGGCATGACGAACCGCCCCTCTTTGAGTCCGTCCCAATACGGTCGGTTCAGCGACGAGACCGCGGGCAACGGCTTCGCGTATGAGGCTCCCTCCGACATGGCTCCCTCTGCTGTCATCTTCGGTAAATGAGCGAATCGCCGTAGGCGTTGGCCCACTGTGCAACCCGCGCGTCGGGCACTTGGCGCGGACCGCATTCGCCGCGCAACTGGCGCACCAGTTCGACCTGATGGTTCCAGCCCATGACGTGCGCCTCGGACATGAGCCCGCCGTTGGTGTTCATGGGCAGCGGTCCGCCGACCTCGATCCGGCCGCCCTGCGTGAACGCCGCGGCCTCGCCCCGCCCGCAGAACCCGAAACGTTCCAGCGCGGTCCACGCCAAGATCGAGAACGCGTCGTAGGTGAACAGCACGTCGACGTCCGCCTGCCGCACGTCCGCCATGTCGTACACGGGTTGCACGCCCGGCTCGTAGTCGAACACCGCCTGCTGCGAGGTGCCGAAGCCCGGATAGGTCCAGATGAACTCGTGGCGGCCGGCCGGGAGCGCCTGCATACCGCTGACGTACACCGGCGGTTTCTTGCAGTCGCGCGCGCGTTCGGCGCTGGTCACCAGCACGCACGCCGCGCCGTCGTTGATGAGGCAGTAGTCGAACAGATGCAGCGGCTCGCACACGTAGCGCGAATTCTGATGGTCCTCGACGCTGATCGGCGCCTGCATGATCGCGTGCGGATTGCGCGACGCATGCTTGCGGAATGCCAAGGCGACCGCGGCCAACTGTTCGCTGCTCGCCCCGAACGTGTCGAAATACTTGCGCGCTACCAACGCCGCGCCCGCACCGGGCGAGGTCATGCCGAAGACCGGGTCCTCCCCGTGCCCGCCGCCGGCCTCGCGCCCGCCTTCCGCATCGCCGGCGCCGCCCATCATGGGTTTGCGGAAACCCGAAAAGCTGATGGACGCCATGCAGGCCACGACGTCCGCCAAGCCGGCGTGGACCATCATCGCCGCCCACTGAATGCTGCTGGCGGTGAAGCGTCCATGCGCCCAGGTCTGGTTGTACGCCCGCAGACGCAGGCCCAAGGCGTAGGCCAACGTGTCGGCGTCCGCGCCGATCGGCGTACCGAAGCTGACGATCAGCCCATCGAGATCGTCTCGGCCCAAGCCCGCGTCGTCGAGCGCATTGCGGATCGCGTCCCCGGCCAAGTCGATCTGACTGCGGCCGAGCTTGCGGCCGTAAGCCGAATGTCCTACCCCGCAGATCGCGGTCCGATCCTTCAACGTCTGCGGGGCTGAACCCTGCGCGGGCATGGCGCCCTCCTTCGGTATCGTGGGGTTTTCGTGTCGAGAAAAACGCGCGGATCATAGGCAGGCGCTTCCGAAGGGTCAAGGAAAACCGCCCCGCGGGCGTGCCTCGGTTTCGTAGCTTCGGGGTTGATACAGAGCTACGGGGAACCCTCACCCTAGCCCTTTCCCAGAGGGAGAGGGGATTTTGCTCTTTATTTTTGGGAATTACATACTTGAAGATCTTACCCCATTCCCTGCTTACGTGGGTATGATGAGGAAAAACTACCTTAGGAATCTTTTTGTATGTAATTCCTTCTGGAACATAGCTTTACCCGTTGTTCCCCTCTCCAGGAGAGATTGTACTGTTCATTGCCTCTCTCCCCAGGAGAGGGCTAGGGTGAGGGTCCCTCGCTCAACCTGATAATTTCAAACCAATACCCTACTAACCCACACCGCAAACACAGGTCGCAGCTTTCCCCAGCAAGGCGGGGGGCATACAGTGGCAAGCGGTTTCAGCCCGCGGTGCTACGCATACGCCGCGCCCCATCCATGTCAGCCACCGATATTCTGCTCGTCACCCTCGCCGGACTGGCCGCGGGCTTTCTGAACGCGGTATCCGGCGGCGGGGCTATGCTGACCGTCCCCGCGCTGATCCTGATCGGCCTGCCCCCGGGCGTCGCCAACGGCACCAACCGGCTGGCCGTCGTGGCGCAAAGCCTGACCGCGCTGGCCGCGTACTCCAGGCTGGACAACACCGACATGCGCTTGGCGGGGTCCCTGACGATCCCGGCCATGCTGGGCGCGGGATGCGGGGCGCTGGTGTCGGTGCGGCTGGACGATGCGGTATTCCAGAATCTGTTGGCCGGCATGATGATCGTCCTGCTGGTGCCGGTGCTCTTCGAATCGTCGTTCAGGACCTCGCGCTTCGTCCCGAGCGGTTCGTTGCGCGCGCGGCGCGTCCTGCAAGGCGTCATGTTCGGAATCGGGCTGTACGGCGGCCTGCTGCAGATCGGCACGGGCCTTTTCGTGCTGGTCGCGCTGAACGCCCTGGGCGGGCTGTCGCTCGTGCTCGCCAACGGCGTCAAGGTCGTCATCGTGACGGCCCTGACCGGGGTCGCCCTGTGCATCTTCATTCTGGACGGCAAGGTAGATTGGGGAGTGGGGCTGCTCCTTGCCGCGACGGCCAGCGTCGGTGCATGGTGCGGCGCCCACTGGGGCGTGCGCAAAGGCGACATGTGGATCCGGTTCGTCGTGGCCGCGACCGTGATCGTCATGGCGTTGCAGTTGCTGGATGTCGGCAGCCTGCTCGGCCGGTAGTGGAGTCCCTAGCAAATTCGGGAGAGAGGGTGGGCAGGCATAGGGGCCTGCCCCTACACCACGCGGGGCCGGGTGAAATGCAAACTGCGAGACTTCCGCGCGGCTGGCTCCAATCGGTTTTGATGGTACATACGCAGAACGCCACGCATTGGACGCCTACACCCGCATGAGTTCCGCCATGTCCATCCACGTTGCCCTGCAAGCCTTCGCTGCCGCGGTGACGGAGAAGACTACGCAACTCACCGCGGGCGAGCCCGAAGATCAACTGCGCTCGCCGTTCGAGAGCTTCATGGCGGAGGCCGCCGCCGCGTTAGGCTGGAACGTCGTCTGTACCGGCGAAACCCCGCTGCCGAACCGGCTCGGCCGGCCCGACTACGCCGTCCATCGCAACGGCCTGCTCGTCGGTTACGTCGAGATCAAGGCTCCCGGCGTGGGTGCCAACGCGGCACGCTTCAAAGGCCACAACCGCCAACAGTTCAAACGTTTTTCGGCCATTCCCAATCTCCTCTACACCGACGGCAATCAATGGGCGCTGTATCGGGGCGGCGACCGCGTTGGGGGTGTCATTCGCCTCTCAGGCGATGTCGCCCACGACGGCACGCAGGCCGTGGCGGTCGAAGACGCCCCGGGCATCGAACGCTTGGTACGGAATTTCCTGTCGTGGGAACCGATCCTCCCGCTCGACGGTACGGGCCGAATCGATCTCAAACGCTTCGCCGATCTGTTGGCCCCGCTGTGCCGGATGCTGCGCGACGACGTCACCGACGCGCTGGCCGACCCGAACTCCCCCCTCGTCCACTTGGCGAAGGACTGGCGGCAATTGCTGTTCCCCCATGCCTCGGACTCGCAGTTCGCCGACGCCTACGCCCAGACCGTCGCCTTCGCCCTGTTGCTAGGCCGCAGCGAGGGGGCGAACCCGCTGACGCTCGACCGCGCCCACGCCGCGCTCGCCGCCCAACACAGCCTGCTGTCGCGCGCCCTGCAAGTCCTGACCGACCCCGGCGTGCGCGCGGACATGCCGGCGTCCCTCGACCTGCTGTTGCGCATCATCGCCGTCGTCCCGCCCACCGCCCTCGCCGGCCCGCAAGACCCGTGGCTCTACTTCTACGAAGACTTTCTGGCCGCCTACGATCCCAAACTGCGCAAGGATGCCGGGGCGTATTATACCCCGGTCGAAGTCGTCCGCGCGCAAGTCCGCTTGGTGGACGATCTGCTCGTGAACCGGCTGCACAAACCGCTCGGCTTTGCCGACTCTGGCGTCGTCACGCTCGACCCGGCCGCGGGAACGGGTACCTATCTCCTCGGCGTGATCGAACACGCTCTCGGCCGTATCGAAACGGAACAAGGCGCGGGTGCCGTCGCCGGACAGGCGGCGGAGTTGGCACAGAATCTCTACGGCTTCGAGGTGATGGTCGGCCCGTACGCGGTGACCGAGTTGCGCGTCAGCCGTGCCTTGCGTGACCGGGGAGCGCCGGCCACCAGCGCCGCACGGGTGTATCTGACCGACACGCTGGAAAGCCCCAACGCCGAGCCGCCGCAACTCCCGCTCTTCCTCCAACCCATTTCCGAACAACGCCGCAAAGCACTCGCGGTGAAGAAGGAAACGCCCGTCCTCGTCTGTCTCGGCAATCCGCCCTACGACCGGCACGAGGCCGCGACGCCGCACAACGGGGACCACACCGGCTCCTGGGTCCGGTGGGGCGAGAACGGCGCACTGCCGGCAAAAGGCGACCGGACACGCGCTGCCGGCACGGACGCCATCTTCAGGGATTTCCTCGATCCGGTCGTAGCCGCGGGCCACGGCGTGCACGTCAAGAATCTGTACAATCTGTACGTCTATTTCTGGCGTTGGGCGCTCTGGAAGGTCTTCGAACACGACACGGCCGCCGGCCCGGGGATCGTCAGCTTCATCACCGCATCGAGCTATCTCGACGGCGACGCTTTCCGCGGTATGCGCGAACACATCCGGCGGGTTTGCGACGATCTCTGGATTCTCGACCTCGGCGGCGAGGGCCGCGGCACGCGCAAGAGTGACAACGTCTTCGCCATTCAAACGCCGGTCGCCATTGCCGTCGCCGTCCGGTCGAACGAGGCGAATAGAGACTCTCCCGCGAAGGTCCACTACACGCGCATCGACGGGACGCGGAATCAGAAGCTGGCTACACTCGATGCCATCGACAGCTTCAAGAAAGTGGCATGGCAGGACTGTCCGAGTGAGTGGCAGGCCCCGTTCCGCCCCGCGGGCAAGGGCAATTACTTCGCGTGGCCGCTGCTGACCGATCTGATGCCGTGGCAACATTCCGGCGTCCAGTTGAAACGCACGTGGCCCATCGCGCCGGATAAGGAAACGCTGGAACGCCGCTGGCGCGGGCTGCTCGCAGCTTCGGACGTGAACCGGGCGGTGGCATTCAAGGAAACACGAGATCGCAAGGTCTCGTCGGAATGCCCTCCCCTGTTCGCGGGAGATGTGGCCGGAAAGCCTATAGCCACCCTGACCCGCGGCGCCCTCACCCCGCGCGTGGAACGCTATGCCTATCGGTCGTTCGATCGGCAGTACATCTTTCTGGATACGCGGCTGGCCGATTACTTGCGCCCCGTGTTGTGGCGCGCCCACAACGACCGGCAGATATATCTTACGAGCCTCCTCAACCATCCTCTGGGCAGAGGTCCCGCGGTGACGGCCTGCTCGCACGCTCCCGACCTCGACCATTTTCGGGGTTCTTACGGCGCCAAAGCTGCCATCCCGCTGTACCGAACGGCGAACGCCTCGGAAGCCAACATCCTACCCGGCCTGCTGAACCTCCTCGGTAAGACCCTTGGACGCACGGTCACCCCCGAACGCTTCCTGGCCTACGTGTACGGCCTGCTGGCTCACCCGGCCTTCACCGCGCGTTTCTCCGACGAAATGGAGTCACGCGAGTTGCGCGTCCCCCTCACGAAAGACCCGGCCTTGTTCGAGCAAGTCCGCAAGATGGGCGCACGCTTGCTGCATCTGCACACCTACGGCGAGCGTTTCGCCAGCGGGCGGCAACGCGGTCGGGTCCCCCGTGGTGCCGTCAGATGCACCAAGGCCGTGCCCGGTGACGCGGACGGCTATCCTGAAGCGTTTCAGTATCACGACGCGACGCAGACGCTTTCCGTCGGCGCAGGCGAGTTCACCCCCGTGACGCCCAGGGTGTACGGGTTCGAGGTCTCCGGCCTCAAGGTCGTGCAGTCGTGGCTCGGCTACCGCATGAAGAAAGGCGCCGGCAAAAAGTCCTCCCCGCTCGACGACATCCGCCCCCAACGTTGGACCGGCCAATTCACGACCGAGTTGCTCGAACTGCTTTGGGTGCTGGAAGCCACACTCGCCAGTTACCCCGAACAGGCGCGCCTGCTCGACGCCGTAGTCGAAGGGCCGTGCTTCCAGGCCGACGATCTGCCGCCCGTCCCCGCCGACATGCGCAAACCGCCACCGCGTCCAGGGGCCAAAGATCAATTGAATTTCGGAGACTGATGACACTCCGTCGAACCGCGACACCCGCATGAATACAGGTATAAGACGCCGCAAGCTCAAGGGGCAGCCCGTTGAGCTTGTCGAAACGGGCGCGGGATCATCTTGTATGACCTTGCCATGAAGAACGCCACGTCCATCCACGCTGCCCTGCAAGCCTTCGCCGCCGCGGTGGCGGAGAAGACCGCGCAACCCACCGCGGGCGAGCCCGAAGACCAACTGCGCGCGCCGTTCGAGACCTTCATGCAAAGCGCGGCGGAGGCGCTGGGTCGGAACGTCGTCTGCACCGATGAAACGCCGCTGCCGGGTCGGCTCGGGCGGCCCGACTACGCCGTTCATGGCAACGGTCTGCTCGTCGGTTACGTCGAGATCAAAGCCCCCGGCGTGGGCGCCAACGCACCCCGCTTCACCGGTCGCAACCGCCAACAGTTCAAACGCTTCTCGGCCATTCCTAACCTCATCTACACCGACGGCAACGAATGGGCCTTGTATCGCAGCGGCGGCCGCGTGCACGACCTCGTCCGCCTGTCGGGCGACGTGGCAGAAGATGGGAAACGGGCCGCCGCGGCCGCGGATGCCCGGAGCGTCGAACGTCTGCTCCACGATTTTCTTTCCTGGCAGCCGATCCTGCCGACCGATAGCGCGGGCAGGATCGATCTCGAAGTATTTGCCGCCTTGTTGGCCCCGCTGTGCCGGATGCTGCGCGACGACGTGACGGACGCGCTCCGGGATGCGACCTCGCCGCTCGCCCGGCTGGCGCAAGACTGGCGGCACCTGCTCTTTCCCAACGCCACGAACAAACAGTTCGCCGACGCCTACGCGCAGACCGTCGCCTTCGCCCTGTTGCTGGGCCGCAGCGAAGGGGCCGATCCGTTGACGCTCGACCGCGCCCAGGACGCACTCGCCGCCCAACACAGTCTGCTGTCGCGCGCCCTGCAAGTCCTGACCGATCCCGGCGCGCGCGCGGACATGACTGCGGCCCTCGACCTGATCCTGCGCGTCATCGCGGTCGTCCCGCCGGCCACGCCCAGCCGCGGACCCGACCCGTGGTTGTATTTCTACGAAACCTTTCTCGCCGCCTACGACCCCGCACTCCGCAAGAACGCCGGCGCCTATTACACCCCCGTCGAAGTCGTCCGGGCGCAGGTGCGGCTGGTGGACGACCTGCTCGTCCATCGGTTGGACAAACCGCTCGGCTTTGCGGATGCCGGCGTCGTTACGCTTGACCCGGCCACGGGCACCGGCACGTATCTGCTGGGCGTCATCGAGCACGCCCTCGGCCGTATCGAAACGGAACAGGGCGCGGGCGCCGTCGCCGGACAGGCCACGGCGTTGGCGAAGAATCTCTCCGGCTTCGAGGTGATGGTCGGCCCGTACGCGGTGAGCGAGTTGCGCGTCACCCGCGCCCTGCGCGACCGCGGCGCGCAGCTACCCGAGGAAGGGACGCAGATATATCTGACCGACACGCTGGAAAGCCCGCACACCGAGCCGCGGCAATTGGGGTTCATTTTAGAGCCCATCGCCGAACAGCACCGGAAGGCGCTCGAAATCAAACGCGCGGTGCCGGTCATCGTCTGCCTGGGCAACCCACCCTACGACCGACACGACGCCGTGGACTGGAACACCGAGGACAATCTGTCCCCGTACGGCGGCTGGGTGCGGTTCGGCGACCCGCTGGACGCCGGGGGCACGAACGACACGGGCACGCGAAGCGCAAGGAAGACCGCTAAAGCCCGCTTGGAACGACGCCAGGAACTCTCCATCCTGAAAGACTTTCTCGACCCGGCCAAGCACGCCGGCCACGGCGTCCGCCTCAAGAACCTCTACAATCTGTACGTCTATTTCTGGCGTTGGGCGCTCTGGAAGGTCTTCGAGCACGACACGGCCGCCGGCCCGGGTATCATCAGCTTCATCACCGCGGCGAGCTATCTCGACGGCGACGCTTTCCGGGGTATGCGCGAACACATTCGGCGCGTCTGTGACGAACTCTGGATTCTCGATCTCGGCGGCGAGGGCCGCGGCACGCGCAAGAGCGACAACGTCTTCGCCATTCAAACGCCGGTCGCCATTGCCGTGGCCGTGCGGACGAACGCAGCGAAGGGGAATTGGCCTGCGCACGTCCGCTATGCCCGGATCGAAGGCACGCGCGAGGAAAAGCTCGCCGCGCTCGACACCATCGACCGTTTCGAGAAAGTGGACTGGCACGATTGCCCGAGCGAATGGCAGGCGCCGTTCCGTCCGGCGGGTACGGGTGGCTATTTCACGTGGCCGCTGCTGACCGATCTGATGCCGTGGCAGCATTCGGGCGTCCAGTTGAAACGGACGTGGCCCATCGCGCCGGATGAAGAAACGCTGCAACGCCGCTGGTGCGGGCTGTTACAGGCCGCTGACCGCGCCAAGGCATTCCGTGAAACCGGCGACCGCGCCATCACCGGCACGTACCGCGCTTCCCTGACGAAAGAGCGCGAATCCAAACCGATCTCCGAGTTGTCGCAGAGCGCGCCCGTCCCGGAAGTGCAGCGGTACTCCTACCGCTCTTTCGACCGCCAGTACCTGATCGCGGACGGCCGGCTGATCTCCCGCCCGCGTCCCGATCTGTGGCGCGCCCATAGCGAACGGCAGGTGTCCGTGACCAGCCTCCTCAGCCAAGCCCTCGGCAACGGGCCGGCACTCACCGCCTGTGCGCCGATTCCCGATCTTCATCATTTCCCCGGCGGTAGTGGAAAGAGCATCGTTCCGCTCTACCGGACCGCAGACGCCTCCGAGGCGAACGTCCTGCCCGGACTACTTGGTAAACTCAGCCGAGAATACGGGCGTCGGGTGACGGCGGAAGACTTCCTGGCCTACATCTATGGCGCGCTGGCGCATCCGGCTTTTACCGCCCGGTTCGCCGAGGAGTTGGAAACGCGGGATTTGCGCGTTCCGCTCACCAAGGACGGCACGTTGTTCGAGCAGGTTCGCACCGCGGGCGCACGCCTGCTGTGGCTGCATACCTACGGCGAACGCTTCGTTCCAGAAGGCGCGCGGCGCGGCCAAGTTCAGCGTGGTGCCGCCAGATGCACCAAGGTCGTGCCCGGCGACGCAGACGGTTATCCCGAAGCCTTCCACTACGCCGCCGAAACGCAGACGCTGCGCGCCGGCGCGGGCGCATTCGCCCCCGTGACGCCCGCGGTGTACGGGTTCGAAGTCTCCGGCCTCAAGGTCGTCCAATCGTGGCTCGGCTATCGAATGAAGAAAGGCGCCGGCAAAAAGTCCTCCCCGCTCGACGACATCCGCCCCGCACGCTGGACCGGCCAATTCACGACCGAGTTGCTCGAACTGCTCTGGGTCCTGGAAGCCACACTCACCAGCTACCCGGAACAGGCGCGGCTGCTCGACGCCGTAGTCGCAGGTTCGTGCTTCCGGGCCGACGAACTGCCGCCCGTCCCCGCGGCAATGCGCAAGCCGCCAAGCGCGTCCCCGGTCGTGGAGAGCTTGTTGTAGAACGTCGGAATCGAGCAAACATTTCAGTCCGGGAAAAGCCGATCGAGACGCTGCCGACGAACGATATGGAATGAACGGGATTCACTACAAAGACCAATCCGCCGGCGAATTGCGGCTCCACGTGGTCGCGGGTTGGCTGGATGTCGGCCGCTTTCCTCCACTCGCCACGGCACGCTTGGACCGCAACGGGCTGTGCGTGCAGGCCAGCGTCATCGGGGCGAGCCACGTCATCCGTATTACGGACGCGCATACAGGCGACCTCACGGGTCGGGTGACCGAAATCGTGGCGTGCGGACCACTGCCGGCCGACATTTCCCCTGCGTTCTCGGGCTGGATCGAAGACATGTCGGCCACGGTCGAACTGCAACTCTCTCCCCGACTTCGCTACTGCTTCGCCGCGTCCCGCACCGACCGGCGGAGCGGCCTGCCGCGTTTCCAGGCACTCGAGCAACGCATCGCCGAAGACCCGTCCCCGGCGTCCGCCCTCGGCCTCGACTATTCCTTCCCCGAACGGCGCCCCGAACCGCCCTCCGGTGCGTTGCACGAAGGTGCATCCGAGGCCCCTCCGAAAACAGGGGCGGCACCTCGAACCTTGGTCTGCGTGGCCCTTGACCCGCATGAGCGTCGGGTGACCATAGAGACGGCACACAGCTACCCCAACGAGGACACCATCGTCTTTTCCCACAGCGCGGTCAGCTTCGGCGGCCGGCCCGCAGAACGCCTCCGAAGCTAGGTTTCCGCCCCTGATTGAGATACGAACCGCTCTGGGATCCGATACATGAGCACCCTGCGCACGGACATTCGCCGAACCGAGGTCCTGCCCGATTTGCTGTTGCACGGCACACCGGAACGGACCGCCCTGGTCAGCCCGAAAATAGGAACTCCAGAGAACAGGACGGCGCTGTCGTACGCCGCGCTTCGGGAGCAGGTCGTTACGCTCGCCGCCACGCTGCAAGGCTGGGGTGTCGGCCGCGGCGACCGCGTTGCGTTCGCGCTGCCGAACGGGGTCGAGGTAGTCGCCCTCTTTCTGGCAACCACGGCCACGGCGGCGACCGCGGCGCCGCTCAATCCGGCCTATACCCGCGACGAATTCCGCTTCTATCTGAGTGACATCGGCGCCCGCGCGGTGATCGTACCGGCCGGCGGCGGGGAAGCCGCCCGTAGGGCCGTCCCCGCAGACGCGCTGCTCATCGAAGCAACGCCCACGCCCGATGGAAACGTCGGACTCGAACGCCTCGGCGACCCACCCGGAACCGCCGCGCACGACCGAGCCAGCGTGGACGATACGGCGCTCTTTCTCCATACCAGCGGCACGACAAGCCGCCCCAAAGGCGTGCCGCTCTCGCATCGCAACCTGATCGTTTCGACCGCCAACATCGTCGAGACGTATGCGCTCGCCGCGGATGACGTGGCGCTGTGCGTCATGCCGCTGTTCCACATCCACGGGCTGGTCGCATCGACGCTGTCCACGTTTGCCGCGGGCGGAACGGTCGTCGTGCCCCCGCGCTTCAGTGCCAGCGCGTTCTGGCCGTGCGTGGCCGCGTACACGCCGACATGGTACTCCGCGGTGCCGACCATCCATCAGGTCTTGCTGGCGCGGGCCGACGCCGACCAC